>CAWEOO010000010.1:0-13869 GCA_963810725.1 uncultured Chloroflexia bacterium | reverse complement strand
GTGTCCGGCCGGGTCCGCCACCAGGCCACGAACGCCGCGCCAGCGAGCGACAGGGCGGCGGACGTCAGCGCTCCGCCGATCAGCAACGGCCGGCGGTCGGGACGCTCGTCGAGCGACCCGTCGAACAGGAGATCATCGCGGGGGTTGAAGGTTTCGCCGTCGGCGTTCGGCCGGAGCACGAACGGGACGACCGCGCCCTCGCCGCCGGCCGCATGCTGGACGCGCATCGACGCAGCAATCTCGGCCAGGTTCAGCGCCACCCGCTCCTCGAACCGGAACGACGGGTGGTAGCGCGGGGCATCGCGGGCCAGGCGCGCCGACGCGAGCCGAACCTGGGGCTGGAGGCGGGCGGCGATCGTCTCGCCGAGCGACGCGGGCGTGGTCTGGTCGAGCCCGAGGGTCAGCAGCGACTCCAGGTACCGATCGGTGACGAGTGCCTCGATCTCACCGCCGTCCCGCGCACCGGCGGTCACCGGCGTTCCCCGTCGAGGTCTCGCGCGACGGTCCGCAGCGCGCGATGGATCAGCACGCGAACGGCACCTTCGGAGCGGCCCAGGACGCCGGCGATCTCGGCGGTCGACATCTCGTCGACGAAACGCAGCACGACTGCACGCCGCCGATCGCCGGTCAGCCGCGCCACGGCCTGCCAGGCGGCGCTTGCCTCCTCGCGCCGGGCGACCTCGGCGGCCGGGTCGGCCGTGCTCGCAACCGCGGACGCGACCTCGAGCGCCTCTTCGGGTCGCCGGAAGCGGGCCCGCTGGCGGTCGGCGACGACGTTGCGTGCGATGCGGAACAGCCACACCCGGAACGTGGACGAGCCGTTGCCGTCCTCGGGCCGTGCTCGCTCTTCGAACCGCTGGAGGTTCGTGAGCGCGGCAACGAATGTGCGCTCGGTTGCGTCCTCGGCGTCGTGGTGGTCACCGAGCTCATAGAAGGCGTAGCTGTACACCTGGGCGAGGTACTTCCGGTACAGGGCCTCGAACCGAGCGGGTTCGATCCGGGCGGCCTCCACGAGCGCGCGATCGCGATCGAGGTGGGTAACCCGCGAACGACCCGCCTCCTCCGGCTGGCCTGCCTTCCAAATCGCGCGGCGCGCCATTCCGTTACACCCCGACCTGCGCGCCATGCGCGAGGCGAACCTGGCGCACCTCGCCGACGTGGAGAATCCGCTCGCCCGAATTGGCCGTCGCGTCGTCGACGACGAGCCCGCCACTCTCGGCGTCGACGCCCAGCGCCATGTGCTGCCGGCGGCGGCCATCGGGCTGCTCGAGCTCGATCTCCCGGCCCGTCGTCAGTTGCCGGTCGGACCAGCCCGCCACGTCGAAGCGGCCGCTGCGAAGGGCGTCAATCCGGACCTCGAGGCGCGTCAGGAAGGCATCAAGCAGCAGGGCCGGATCGACCGGGCGGCCGTGGGCCAGTTCGCGTAGCGAGGTCATCGTGGCGGCCAGCTCCGGCGGGAAGGCGTCTGCGGACCAGTCCGCGTTGACGCCGATCCCGATGACGGCGCGCGGGTCGGGGCCGCCCAGCCCGTCGGTCTCGCCAAGCACGCCGGCCACCTTCCGCGGCTGTTCATTCGTGTACAGGTCGTTCGGCCACTTCAGGGCGATCGCGCGATCCGGCAGGCCGGCCAACTGCTCGGCGGCGTCGGCCATCGCGAGCGAGGCGGTCGCAGCAAGGCGCCACACGCGCTCCGGACGGAGCCAGGCCGGACGAAATCCGAGCGATACCAGCAAGGCCGAACCCGCCGGCGCCAGCCACGGGCGACCGTTGCGCCCGCGACCCGCGGTCTGCCGGTCGGCGACGGCGAGGCACACCTCGGGCGTTCCCTCCGCGAGCCAGCCGCGCACCACGTCGTTCGTCGATCCGACGACGGCGAAGCGCTCCTGGCGCGAGACGAAGGGCGGCGCCACGACGTCAGCCGGCCGCCGCGGCTTCGATCGTCTCGGGGCGTTCCAGTTCGAACGCGTCGTGCAGCGCCCGCAGGGCGGTCTCGAGCGCGTCCTCGGCGATGATCGTGGTGATCCGGATCTCCGAGGTGGAGATCATCTCGATGTTGACCCCGGCATCGGCCAGCGTCCGGAACATCCGCGCGGCGTAGCCCGGGGCGTTCTGGATCCCGGCACCGACGATCGACACCTTCGCGACCGCGGTGTCGGTGGTGATCTCGCGGAAGCCGAGGTCGCGGATGATCGGCTCGAGCAGGCGCTTCGCGCGGGCGAGCTCCACCTGCTGGATCGTGAACGACAGGTCGGTCGCGCCGTGATGGCCGACGTTCTGGACGATCATGTCGACGTTGATGCCGGCCTCGGCGAGCGGCTCGAACACGAGCGCCGCCACGCCCGGCCGGTCCGGCACCTCGACCAGCGTCATCTTGGCGACGTTCCGATCATGAGCCAGACCGCGGACCTTGTTGCGCTGCTCCACGAGCGGGTCCTCCGTGATGAGCGTTCCGGGGGCGTCCTCGAACGAGCTGAGGACCTCGATGACGACGTCGTTGACCCAGCCGAGCTCGACCGCCCGGGTCTGCATCACCTGCGCGCCCTGGTGGGCGAGCTCGAGCATCTCCTCGTAGCCGATGACCGGCAGTTGTCGTGCGCTCGGGACGAGCCGGGGATCGGCGGTGTAGATGCCGCGAACGTCGGTGAAGATCTGGCAGCGGTTCGCACCGAGCCGGGCGGCCAGGGCGACCGCCGTCGTATCGGTGCCGCCGCGCCCGAGCGTCGTGATCTCGTCGTCGCCGATTGCCTGGGTGCTGAGCCCCTGGAAGCCGGCGACGATGACGACCTTGCCCTGCTCGAGCTCCTGGTGGACGCGGCGCGGCTCGATGTTCGCGATGCGCGCCTTGCCGTAACGGCCGTCGGTGGTGATGCCTGCCTGCGGGCCAGTGAGGCTGATCGCCGCGACCCCGAGCGCGTGCAGCGCCATCGAAACGAGCGTGGCGCTCTGATGCTCGCCGGTGGCGAGCAGCATGTCGAGCTCGCGCAGGTCGGGCTCCTCGGTGATGGCCGAGGCGAGTCCCATGAGCTCGTCGGTGGTGTCGCCCATCGCCGACACCGCGACGACGAGGTCGTTGCCGGCCGCGCGTTCGCGCGCGATCCGCCGGGCGACACGCTTGATGCGGTCGGCACCGGCCAACGACGAACCGCCGAACTTCTGCACGACGAGGGGGGCAGCCATATCCGGCGGATTTTAGCAGTGGGTCTTCGGCCTCCCGAACGTGGTGACCGGGCCCTGGCGGCCTGGCCATTCGCCCAGCGGATGTAACGACCGCCGCGGGGTCCTTGCGCGGGCAAGCCATTCATCGAGCGCATCGATCGACCGCATTGACCGTCGTACGACGCGGTTCCATTCGCTGGGCGCATGATTTCGGCCGCGCGGAGACAATTCCGGGTCGATACATCCGCCCAGCGAATACGCGAAGCAGGAGGCATGTGCCACTCCCACCGGATCTGGAACGTCTTCCTGCGTGGGGCTTCGCGTTCCCGGGTCTGCTTCGCGACGAGCTCACGCGGCTCGCCCTCGAAGGGACGAAGACGACCACGGCCGGCCTCCATGTCGAGGTCGAGCTGGGCGACGACGCCCTGCCGGTGATCGGCGCGCGGGAGGTCCTGCTCGACTCGGAAGAGCGTCCGGTCGCCCTCGTTGAGACCGTGGACTGCCGCGTCGTGCGTCTCGCCGATGTCGACGATCGGCACGCGATCGATGAGGGCGAAGGCTACGCGGATGCCCACGAGTTCCGCATCGCCCACGAGCGGTTCTGGAACGGCTACATCGACGAGCTGCGGGACAGGCTCGGTGACCCCGAGTTCAAGCTCGATGACGACACGTTGGTCGTCCTCCAGCGGTTCCGGATTGTCGAGCGGCTGGGCTGACGGCTGGCTAGTTGCTCCGCGCCTCGTCGTTGAAGAGGATCGTCGCTTGCCCGTCCGCTAGCTCGGCAATCCGCGCCGCGAGCCGATCCGCGAGCGGTGCGCAATTCGCGCAGAGTTCGATCAGTCCGCACGGCTCCCCAAACGACCCAACGAACAGGCCGAACGACAGGACGGCGACCGTCCGGCACGATCCGCACTCGGCTTGATCGACCCAGCCAGGTCCCCCGTCGACGGGCATGAGTTCGACGGGACGACGGTCCAACACGTCTCCTCCTTTGGCCGGAGTCTAGTGACCGCACAGTCCCGAGCGGCGGCCGGCCCGTCACCTAGCGCGTGAGACCCGAGGTGGGATCCCTTGAGAAGCGGCTACGCATGGCCGCGATGCCCGCGCCGGACAACAACGCGGCGACCGAGGTCAAGCCAACGGGGAGCGGATGGAAGATGGCGAACATCGGCGTCATGCGTGCCCAGCAGGTGTAGCCAAGACCGACGAGCGCCAGAACGACCAGTGCCCCTCCGACGACGCTGACGCTGATGCGTGCCGCACTTCTCATTGCCTTCCGTGACGCAGTGCCCCAAGGGATCGTGACGTCCACGTCACTCGGCGTTCGCGAATGTCACCCGCGCCGGATGAGTTAGTCAGCGAGCGTTCCGAATCTCCCCCGAGATCCGGCGGCAATGCCGATGGTGATCGTCAGCGTCTAGATCGGGCCGAACTCGTTCATCCTGCAACATCCGCGCCCAACACCATGGGCCTACACTGGGCCTGACCTCACCGGCGCCCGGAGATGAGCAATGGCTCGTCGGATCGCTGCGATCCTCTATTTTGTGCCCGGACTCGGCATCGCCATTTCGACGCTCATGATCCTGGCGTACCAGGAGCGGCGCGGTGAGCTCCCGATGACCCCGTTCGGGTGGCGCCTCATGGGGAGCACCGTGCCGGGGATGGGCGCCGACCAACTGACGCCAGTGGGCACGGCGCTGGCGTGGCTACTGATCGGCGTGTCCGCGGTTGACGCGGCGGCTGGCAGATGGCTGTGGCAGGACCGCCGACGCGGCAGCGTGGTGGGTCTCGCAACGACTCCGGTCAACATTGGCCTTGGGCTGCTCTTCCAGGTGCCGTTCCTGATCGTCGTCCCGCCATTGCGGGCCGGACTGGTGATCGTCAGCTCGTGGCGCCGGTCGTCCGAACCCTAGGCCGCGGGCGAACCGACATTGTCGTCGCCCAGGGTTGCAGGAATGTCCCTGGACGGAACGTGGAAGGACGTGGCGATCGCCTGGATCGATGCTTCAGTGGATGGCGAGAAACCGACTGAGCTGAACTCCAGCGTCCATAAACGCCCAGCGGTGGCAAAGCAGTAAGAGTCGTAAGCGACGATGAATTGCGGATGCTCCGAGGCGCTTAAGCTCCAACGGAGCTCCCGTCCGGCGTATGGCTCATCGACGATCGACACGATTGGATCGCCGACAAGCTGCTTGTCCGTAGCCAGCATGTCCAGATGGTCGTCCACCCACGTCTGAAGCTCTTCGTCAAGGCTCAGCGCACCGTCCGGATCCATGTCGTCCGCGGTCACCTCCAGATCGGCATCGGGCCCGCGGACTGCGCAAGCCACGAAGAGGGCCTCCGTGCCTTTTAGGATCCCAAGCAACTCGAATGCGCGATCGTGATCCTCGGGGTACGCCCGGGCGTGCTTGACCAGCGCGTCGATCCAGCCAGTGTCTCCATAGCCGCCGACCCATTCGTCGGGAAGCTCGAGCGAAAAGGGCGGAGGAGGAGCGTCTCGACTGGCGATCGCGTCGCTGATGGACAAGTAGGCGATGCCCAGGACAACCCAGCCAATGGCCAGCGCCGATACCAGGATCGCCAGCGGTACGGCGATCAAGGCGAGCGCTGCAATCGCGAGCGCCGTGGGGACCCCAGACAAAAGTGCCAGCGTCAGAAAGCGGTCCGCCGACTGAGCGCTGATGCCGCTGTTCGACAGCCGCGATCCGACCACGAACACAAGCGTCAGACAGACCACATAGCCTGCCAATGTCCCACCGAGGAGGGCCACCCAGACGGCCGCCCAATCGCGGGTGATGATCCACACGACCGACGCACCGACGAGCGCCGCGATGCCGCCTGGGAGCCACCCACCGAAAAGCGCTGCGTATGTCGTCCCTGTGTCATCGAGGGCGGTCTTCGGTGGAGCAAGGTCTGGGTCGTGTCCGGATGGCGGACCTTCCACGCAGGCAGCCTACGGTGCCAGCCTGGGCATGCCTGAAATTTGGCAACCTCGCGGCGGCCGGCCTCGAGCGCCTGTGGCACGATGAGCCGACCATGGGCTTCCTGAAGCGGCTGTTCGGCGGCGGCTCCGAGGCAGGTCCGGACGAGCCGCCCGCGCCGCCGGCAACGCCTGCCGAGGTCGAGGCCGAGGAGCGCGCCCACGAGCTGGAGCTCGCGCGTGGCGAACAGGACCGGCTGAGCGACCTGCAGCAACGCCAGCTCAGGTACGCGGATTACGCGTGGGAGCCGCCCGCACAGGGCGGGGCTCGCCGCGCCGACGACGAGGACGCCGCCAAGGACGAGCCCTGATGTGCTTCGACCGAGGAAGCAGCCCGCCGATCCTCGCTGGCGACCGGCCGATCGCCACGTCAGGCCCGCTCGTCCTTGAGTCCGCCGACGGCACGCGGTTCGCCGCGTTCGAGGCCGCCCCGGAAGGTGATGCGTCGTCGACCGTGCTGGTCCTGCCGGACGTCCGCGGCCTGCACCCCTACTACGAGGAGCTGACGTGCCGGTTCGCCCAGCACGGCTTCCGCGCGCTGGCCATCGACTGGTTCGGGCGCACCGCCGGCTCGTCCGGCGGCCGGTCCGAGGACTTCTCGTACCAGGAACACATGGAGCGCGTCGCGTACGACCAGGTGCGCGCTGACGTCAGCGCGGCTGTCGCCCATGTGCGCGCGACTGGGTCCGATGACGCGATCTACACGATCGGCTTCTGCTTCGGCGGAAAGATGTCGTTCCTGTCGGCCACGTTCGGCCTCGACCTTGCTGGGGTCATCGGCCTCCACGCCGGCCTCGGCCCGCGGAATGACGTCCCGCCGCCGGTGGACCACGCTGCCGACTTCCGCTCACCCGTCCTCGGCCTCTTCGGCGGCGCGGATCCGTCGATCCCGCCCGAGGCGATCACCGATTTCGACCGGGCCCTCAGCGCGGCCGGGGTCGAGCACCAATTCGTGAGCTTTGCGGGCGCCCCGCACTCATTCTTCGACCGGAAGTTCGCCGAGTTCGCCGAGCAGAACGCAGCCGCCTGGACGGAAGTCCTCGCCTTCGTTGGCGGTCAGGATCGCGTGGCGGCCTGAGTCAGCGGCGGTCACGAACCACTTGAGTTCCGCCCATCCGTTAGCCGGTCGGACGACGAGGATCGCGCGGCAGAGGTCTGACAGCACGGACTCAAATCAGGCCAACCCAGCGCCGGCGGCCGGCGTCACCCATCCGACAGGCAACCACTGGATGGGGTGTGATCGATGCGTGGGTTCGTTGTACTTCTTACCGTGCTGACCATGGCGGGGTGTGCCGCGCAGGCGGCCCGCGAGCCATCCGATGCGCTGCCATCTGAGTCCGCGCCCTCGCCGCAGCGCACGTCGCCAGCCGCACCGACGGCAATGCCCGAGCAGACCGTTCGCTTCGAGGGCCAGGTGACAACCTACCGTGGCGACGCCAGCCGCCGGGGGCTGATGCCCGGTCCCGGTCCGACCGACTCTGCCGCAGTCGCCTGGGAGTTCTCGGCCGGCGGGCTTTTCGGCTCCTCGCCGGTCGTCGACGCGGGCGTCGTCTACGCCCTGTCGGGTGACGGCGTCGTCCACGCGCTCGATCTCCAGTCGGGAGCCGAACGCTGGGCGGCGACCCTCGATTCCACGGGCAGCGCATCGCCGCTCCTCGTCCGCGACCTGGTGCTCGTGGTTGATGACGCCGGGGCGGTGTACGGCCTCGCGAAGGACGACGGTTCGCGTACCTGGACGGCCGACCTGGGCGGCGCCGTGAGCGGGTCGCCGGCGCTGGTCGGGAAAATCGTCGTCGCAGCGAACCAGTCGGGCGACGTCTACGCGCTCGATCCCGCGACGGGCGCGATCACGTGGCGGGTAAACGTCGGAGCCGGCGTCTATCGGTCGGTCGCCGCGGATACGAACTCCATCTACCTCGGGCTCGGAGACGAGATCGTCGCGCTGAGCATCGGAGACGGATCCGTCCGGTGGCGTTGCACGGTCTCCACGGACGGCGTGGTGGGCACGCCCACGGTGGCGGACGGAATCGTCTATGCGGCGACCGGGCTCGACGGCGACGATACGGGTGCGCGCGGGGTGGCGACCGTTGACGCCGTCACGGGCGAACTCGGCTGGCGATACGCCAGCACCGAGCAGGCTCAGCTGTATACCCCTGCCGTAGCGGGCGACCGCGCCTACGTCGTGGGCCACGATCGCCTGCTGGTCGCACTCGACACCGCAACGGGCACGGTAGTGTGGCAGTCCGAGCGACCATCGGAGCTCGAGGCGCTTGCGGCTGTCGTCGGCGACGTCATCTACATCGTGGGCAACGACGGCCCGGCCGAGGCGATCGACGCGGACTCGGGCGACGCCATCTGGAGCGTCCCGATCAGTGGCGTGCCATTTGCGCCGGCCGTCGTTGACGGCTATCTGCTCGTCGGCACCAACGTTGGCCTGCTGTACGCGATTGGGGGGACGGCTCGATGATCGGCGGCAATTCGACCCAACCGCAGGCTTCCGGAACGCGTCAACCCTCCATGGAGCACAGTGCAATCTCCTCTGGGCGTAACGTGAATCGCGCCACGCTCCTCGTCACGACGATCCTCCTTGCGGCCTGCGGGGGCGCGGTGCAACCGTCCGCTTCTGATGTTGATGCGTCGACGCAGCCGACGGCTCTCAAGCCGCCACCGATGGCGTCGCCGGCTCCGACGTCACCGGCTGCCCCCTCGCCCGTGGCCCTCCCGAGCATGGCGACCGAGGCGGCGTTGCCCGTGGCGTGGGAGCAGGCCGGGCCGTCCGCCGAACGATCCTGGACGTCGACGCCGGCGGTGGATCCAGAAGGCCGTGTGTGGGCCGCCTCGTCGTTCGACGACGTGTTCTGGATCTTCGACCGAGAAGGCACGTTCCTGGAGGCGTGGGGAACGCCTGGGCGAGGCGAGGGTGAGTTCCGGCTCAATGACGGGACCAACGGATACGGCGCGATCGCGTTCCGCCCGGACGGCGGATTCTACGTCGCCGACTCCGGCAACTCGCGTGTCCAGCAGTTCGCCGCTGACAGGAAGCACATCCGGACCTGGGGCGCCTTCGGGACGGAGCCCGAATCCTTCATCTCGCCGATCGGGATCGAGCTCGACGGCGCCGGCGAGGTCTACGTCTACGACGACAACGGTCGCGGCGAGCTCAAGCAGTTCGGGCCCGATGGTACGTTCCGGCGGATCGCCGCATCGGCGGTCGGGCCGTACATGGGGGTTGCGCCCGACGGCACGATCGTGGCCTTCGACCACCTGACCCAGGCACTGGTGCGGATGGCACCCGATGGGTCGCGCACCATGGCGCTCGACATCGGTGCACTGAGCACTTTTGCGACGGATATCGCCATCGGGCCCGACGGCGGGATCTTCGTGGCGAGCTCGACCGGCGGCGGCAACATCTTCGAATACGAGCACCTCGTCGAACTGACGTCCGACGGTGACGTCGCTCATGTTTGGCCAGACGGCGCCGAGGGGATAGCGCTCGATCCAGCCGGCGACCGTGCTTACCTCACCTTCAGTAACTTGAATCCTGCGATCCGCGCGGTCGAGCTGCCGGGATCCTGACCCATGCGGCCGGGCGCGGGACGAGGGACGTGGATCATGTGGCGATGACGGAGGCCAGCAGGCTCGGGACCGCGGTCGACTCGGTCCACGCCCAGCTCCCCGAGGCGCGTCTCCTCGAGCTTGCAGCCGAGGGAAACGCCGATGCCTTCGACATCCTCCTTCGACCGCGACTGCCGCGCCTGTTTCGGATGGCCGTCGCGATCACCCGGAGCGAGGCGAACGCACGCGATGCTGTCCAGGAGGCGAGCATCCACGCATGGCGCGAGCTGCCTCGCCTGCGCGATCGCGACCGTTTCGACGCCTGGCTCTCGCAGATCCTGGTCAACGCATGCCGGTCGCTGCTCCGCCGCACCCGACGCATCGACGTCCAGGAGCTCGAGATCGACGGTGCCGATTCCGGCGGCGCCGAACATGGCACCAGGGACGCTGAGGTGGAGACCCTTCCCGAAACCGACCTCATCCGGCGCGCATTCGAGCGCCTCGACCCGACGGTGCGGGCGCTGCTCGTCCTGCATTACGTCGAGGAGCGGCCATTGCGGGAGATTGCGCGCATCCTCGGCAGCCCGGTCGGCACGGTCAAGTGGCGACTGTCGAACGCGCGCCGCGCGCTTGATCGCGCGCTCGAGCTGGAGCGACGCTGATGATGGATCGTGACGCCCTCATCAAGGCCGCGCTGACCCCGGCCGATGACCTGATCGTCCCGGCTGGCCTCGCGGAGGACATTTCCCGGGCCGTCTCGTCGACACCACAGCGTCCGCGGGGATTCGTACCACGTGCCGGGTGGCAGGTGCTGCCGCGAACGATGGCTGGCCTGGCACCGCTCATCGTGCTGGCCCTGCTCCTTGCAGCAGCGGTCATCGTGCTCCTGTCCAGGCCCGCGCCGCCCCTTCCGCCCGGGGTCACGGGCTACCACGGCGGCGCCGGCTTGACCGGCGTCATGCCCGGGCCGGGGCCGGAGGGACGGGTCGGCGTCGAGTGGGAGCACACGCTCCCAGGGCCTATGACGGCGTTCCTCATGCCACTCGTCCAGGACGGTCGGATCCATGCTGCCGACAGCAACGGATCGGTGACGACGCTCGACGCCGGTACCGGCGCGGTGGTCCGTGTGACGCAGGATCTGGATTCGATTGGCGCGACACCCGTTCTGGCCGGGCCACGGCTCATCGTGGGGTCGATCGAGGGGACCGTACTGGCGCTCGACGTCTCCACCGGTGAGGAATTGTGGCGGCACGAGATAGACGCGCCGATCCGGGCATCGCTCGCCGCGACGGGCGACGTGTTGCTCGTCGGAAGCGGCGACGGGTTCCTCCATGTGCTGGACCTCGAGACCGGGACCGAGCTGGACAAGGTGAACGCGGGGGGCCCGGTGGAGCGCAGCCCGGCGGTCGATGGCGGCGTCGCGTACACGGGCGCCATCGGCGGCCGCGTGACAGCGTGGGACGTTGCGACCGGGGCGATTCCATGGCGAGTTGAACTGGGTCCAGGCGAGGTGATGACCCCGGCGGCCGCCGACGGGAACGTGTACGTGGCCCACGGGCCGCCGGATCTGTCGGCTCCCTACGAGGCAGTCGCCCTGAATGTAGCGGACGGCGCGATCCGCTGGCGTTGGGCATCCCCGACCGCGCAGCGGATCTTCATCGGCGCCGTCGCGGGCCGGTGGGTATTTGTCCACGGGGAGGACGGCACGGTCTACCGCATCGATCGGGCGACGGGGGCGGGTGGGCCGTTCCTCGTGACTGAAGGCCCGATCGGCAGTCTCGGGACGGTCGTCGGCGGCACCCTGTATGTCGCCAGCGGCGACCGCCGAGTCTATGCCGTCGACACAGAGAGCGGCGCGGAGCTCTGGCGGGTCGAGGTCATGGGCAGTCCGACGATCCCGGTCGTCGTCGGCGGACGAGTCGTGGTCGGTACCGACCTCGGCGTGCTGGTGTCGATCGCCGAACAGGGCGGTTGACCGACGACCGGGAGCGACCCTAGCCGGTCGAGACGACCGTCGCTCCGGCGTTGCGCGGAGCCAGCACGAGGACGCGTCCCGGCAGGTCCATGTCGGCGGCTACGGCCAGGAATCCGGCCTCGATCTGCGAGATCGTCGCGAGCTGGTCAGAGAACGCGATGACGGCCGATCCGGCGCCGGACAGGCTGGCCCCGAGCGCGCCTCCGTCGAGCGCGGCCTCGATCAACCGTGGGAGCGCCGGATACAGCGCCGCGCGGTACGACTCGTGGAGGCGATCGACAGTCAGCAAGCGGAGCAGGTCATAGCGGCGCGTGGCCAGGCCGGCGACGCCGATCGCGACCGACGCCAGGTTGGCCACGGCGTCGGCCCGCGGGACGACGTCGGGGAGCACCTCGCGCATTTCGGTCGTGGACAAGCGCAGCTCCGGGATGAAGAGGACGGCGCGCAGGTCGCGCGGCGCGTCGAAGCGCACGGCCTCGATGCCTCCGTTGGCCGCGGCCGACACCACGAACCCGCCGAGGAGCGCGGCGGCGGCGTTGTCCGGGTGACCCTCGATCTCGGCAGCAAGGCGGAGCACGTCGTGCGAGGCGAGCGGCCCGCCCAGCAGCGCGTTGGCGGCGATCAGACCACCGACCGTGGCCGCTGCCGACGAGCCGAGACCCCGCGCCAACGGGATCTCGTTGCGCATCTCCACCCGCCAGCCGACCCCCTCGGGCAGCTCGCCACGCGCCTCGCGCATTGCCGCCTCGACGCCCTGCACGAACCGGTTCTCGCGGTCCTCGGTCAGCTCGCCGCTGCCTTCGCCGTCGACCGTGAGCTCGATCTGGCCGCGGCTCCAGCTGCGCACCTCGAGCGTGATCTTGTTCGTGAGCGCCAGCGCAACGGCGAGGCAGTCGAACCCGGCCCCGAGGTTGGCTGACGTGGCCGGGACCTCCACCGTGGCACGACGCCCGTCGAGCTCGGCCAGCCAGTGCGTGACCATGGGTCCTCCCTACCAGCCGAGCGCGACGGCGACGGAGCCGACCGTGGCCTCGGCCTCGATCCAACCCCCGGCCTGTGCCTCGGCGGTCGTCGGGTCCTTGAGCCCGTGACCGGTCAGCACGCACACGATGACGGCATCGGGATCGAGCCGCCCGGTGGTCGCGGCACGCCGGACACCGGCCACGCCGGCCGCCGACGACGGTTCGCAGAAGATGCCTTCGAGCCGAGCGAGGTCGCGATAGGCCGCCAGAATCTCGTCGTCCGTCACCGCTTCGATCACACCGCCGGACTCGTCCCGCGCGGCCAGCGCGGTCGTGCCGGAAGCCGGATCGCCGATCCGGATCGCGGTGGCGACCGTTTCCGGGTGGTCCACGCGTTGCCCTGTGACGAGCGGCGCGGCACCCGCGGCCTGGAACCCCCACATCCGGGGCAGGGAGCTGATGCGGCCCGCGGACGCGTAGTCGCGGAACCCCGCCCAGTAGGCGCTGATGTTGCCCGCGTTGCCGACGGGGATCGCGAGGATGTCCGGCGCGCGCCCAAGGTCGTCGCAGACTTCGAACGCCGCGGTCCGCTGCCCGGCAATGCGATGCGGGTTGACCGAGTTGACCAGCGTGACCGGGTTGTCGTCCTGCTCGGCGAGCGCCCGCACGATCGCCAGTGCCTGGTCGAAATTGCCGTCGATGGCCACAACCCGCGCGCCGGCGACGAGGGCCTGTAACAGCTTGCCGAGCGCGATCTGGCCGCGCGGCAGCACGACGACCGCGTCGATCCCCGCCGCAGCGGCATAGGCCGCCGCCGACGCCGAGGTGTTGCCGGTCGAGGCGCAGATGATGGCCGAGGCACCCTCTTCGACCGCCTTGGAGACCGCCACGACCATGCCGCGGTCCTTGAACGACCCGGTCGGGTTGGTGCCCTCCACCTTGGCGTAGAGGTTGCGCAGCCCGAGCTCGGCGCCCAGCCGCCCCAGCCGGACGAGCGGGGTGAACCCCTCCCCCAGGCTGATCCGGGGCGTCGCGTCGGAGATCGGCAGGAAGTCGCGGTAGCGCTCGACCAGGCGGGGGCGCGCGGCGTCAGTCATCGACGGGATACAGGGTCACGTCGGCTCCCGCCGGCAGGATCGCGTCGAACGCCGCGCGCGCGTCGGCCAGCGTCACGGCTTCGGTGCGCAGAGCGGTCCCCTCCTCGAACGACACGGAGGCGGCTTCAGCGAGAGCTTCGGGCA
>CAWEOO010000009.1:0-67317 GCA_963810725.1 uncultured Chloroflexia bacterium | reverse complement strand
GATCGCGGTGCAACTGTTCGTCAGCGAGTCCTTGATGGTGCGGTGGTGGTCCCACCCGCCCATCGTCACTTCCACGAACCGCACCCCGGCTTCCAAGAACCGCCGCGCGAGCAAGCACTGCCGACCGAACCCGCCGCCGCCGCCACCCGGACCGCCGCCCGCCCGCCGCCCCGCCGCCGCCGCCTTCGATGCCGTAGAGCCGCATCGTCGCGGCGGTTTCCTTGCTCAGGTCCATGAGCTTCGGCATTTCGGCCTGCATCCGGAACGCGAGTTCGTACGAGCCGATCAGCCCCTCGATGCCGGGTTCCTCGCCGCCGGCTGCTCCAGCGCGTTCTGGTTCAGCCCTGGAGGAAGTCGAGTTCGACGCGCTGCTGCGGCCGCCGTCTGCTTCGGGTTCTTGAGGTTGCGCACCTGCTGCCGCGCCGCCGGCGGCCGCCGCCGACCCGCCGCGGCCGATCCGCGTGCCCTGGTACACGGCCGGAGGAACGAGCTGCCGTAGTTCACCGGGCCGCCGTTGCCGCCGGACGGCGACAGCGTGACGAAGCCGGGCAGGTTCGCGTTCTCGGTGCCGAGGCCGTACACGACCCACGCGCCATGCTCGGCCGCGGGAACTGGAAGATGCCGCAGTGCATCTGGATGAACGCCTGCGGGTGGTTCGGCAGGTCGCAGTACATCCCGTTGAGCGAGGCACAGCTCGTCGGCCTGCTTCGCCAGCTCCGGAAACACTTCGGAGATGTACAGCCCGCTCTTGCCGTGCTGCTTGAACTTGAACGGGGAGCCGAGCAGCTTGCCGCCGGCCGAACCCGCCGCCGCCGCGCGGCGCGGCTTGCCGTCGTCGGCGGTGAGCTTCGGCTTGTAGTCGAAGGTGTCGACGTGGCTCGGCCCGCCGTCCATGCAGAGGAAGATGACCCGCTTGGCCTTCGCGGGGAAGTGCGGCTTCTTGGGCGCCAGCGGGTTGGTCGTGCGGCTCGGCCGCGGCGCGGGCGGCCTGCTCGTTCGCCATTGCCGCGAACGCGAGGTACCCGAACCCGGCCGACGTGCCCTTCAGCATCGTGCGACGAGACAGCATGGGAAGGTTCCTGTGGGGTGTTTGGTGTCTTAGGGTGGTCCGCTCGCGTGAGCGAGCGGTCGCTTCGCGGCGGAGTGCGAAGCGTTTCTTCGTCTGCATCCGCGCAGTGGCACCGCTCGCGGAGCGAGCGGACCACACTGAGATCACTTCCGGTACTGGAACTCGGCGCTGGCGAACAGCGCCTGGCAGAACGCCGCCCACGTCTCGCGCTCGCGCCGGATCGCCGGCACGCGGTCCTTCGCCAGCTGCCCCGTGTACGCCGCCAGGAACTTCTCGGCGTTCGCCAGTTCCTTCTCGTTCGGCGGGCGGCCGTAGAACGCCAGGTACGCCTGCCGGACGCGCTCGGTGTCGGTCGTCGTGGCCTTCAGCAGCTTGTCGGCCGCGGCCTCGGCGGAGCGGATCACGAACGGGTTGTTCAGCAGGAACAGCCCCTGCGCCGGAACGGTCGTCGTCGGCCGGTCGGCGACGATCAGGCTCGGGTCCGGCGGCGTCGAACAGCGCCAGCGCTTCGGGCAGGTTGTCGCGGACGATCGGCAGATACACGGAGCGGTGCGTGTTCCGCGGGTCGTTGATCGCCTGCCGCGACGCGCCCGCCGCCGAACGGCCGCCGCCCGCCCGCCGGACCCTCGCCCGCCCGCGCCACCGCCGACCCGACCGGCGGCTTCGCGTCGAGCTGCCCGCTCACCGCCAGCATCGAGTCGCGCATCGCCTCGGCGTCGAGCCGGCGCGGGCGTCATCCGCCACACCAGCGCGTTGTCCGGGTCCACCTCGTAGTTCGTCGCGTCGTTCTTCGAATCGAGTTGGTACGCGTGGCTCATCACGACGCGCTTGATGAGCTTCTTCACGCTCCAGCCGTTCTCCATGAAGAGACGCGCGAGGTGGTCGAGCAACTCGGGGTGCGTCGGCGGCTGCCCGGCGGCGCCGAAGTTGTCGGCGGTCGGCACGAGCCCGCGGCCGAACAGGTGCAGCCACACGCGGTTCGCCATCACGCGGGCGGTCAGCGGGTTGTCTTTCGAAGCGATCCAGTTCGCCAGGTCCAGCCGGCCGCTCTGCCGCTCGGGGATCTTCAGCGGCGTCTTCGTCATCACTTGAAGCGTGCCGCGGGGAACGCGATCGGTCGCCGGGCTTGTCCGGTTCGCCGCGATCGTACACCGGGCTGTCGGCGATGGTGGTGATGCCGCCGCGACCGCCGAACCCGCCCTTCGGGCCGAACCCGCCGGGACCGAACCCGCCGCCCGCCGGCCCGCGGCTTGTCGCGGACGCCCATCGCCAGCAGCTTCGGGTTGCCGTCCGCGTCGAACGCGTCGAGCCGGCCCGCAGCAGCGACACCTGCCCGCGCGGGAAGATCGTGCGGATCGGGTCGGTCGCTTCCGCAATCTGCTTGTTCAGGTCCTCGATCTGCTTCTCGATGCGCGCCTTCTCGGCGGCGGTCAGCGTGTCGGTCGTGCCCGCGGGCAGGCCGCAGTCCTTCGGCAGCGTGAGCGTCGGCGACGGCCGGTTGCTCTGGATGAACCGCACCGTGCCGTAGCACGTTTCGGTGCTGCGGAAGATGCCCGCGAGGGCGTAGTAGTCCTTCTGCGGGATCGGGTCGAACTTGTGGTCGTGGCACCGGGCGCACGCGGCGGTGATGCCGAGGAACGCCTGCGTCGTCACGTCGATCTGCTCGTCCGCGACGTCGAGTTCGAACTGCAGCCCGTTGCTGCTCGTTGAGCGTCTTCGGGCCGATCGCGAGGAACCCGGTCGCGACGATCCGCTCGGCCTTCACCTTCGGGTCGCCGTCCGGCATCAGGTCGCCGGCGAGTTGCTCCCTGATGAACTGGTCGTACGGCTTGTCGCGTTGAACGCCGCGATGACGTAGTCGCGGTACCGCCACGCGTGCGGGTAGTTCATGTTCACGGTCTTGCCGCTACTCTCCGCGTAGCGGGCGACGTCGAGCCAGTGCCGGCCCCACCGCTCGCCGAACCGCGGCGACGCGAGCAGCCGTCGACCACCTTCTCGAACGCGTTCGGGCGCGTGTCCGCGACGAACGCTTCGACTTCCTCGGCGCGTCGGCGGCAGGCCGGTGAGGTCGAGGTAGACGCGGCGGATGAGCGTGCGCTTGTCGGCGTCGCCGACGGGCTTCAGCCCCTTCTTGTCGAGTTCCGGCGAGGAGGAACGCGTCGATCGGTCGGACTGCGACCCACGCGGCGTTCTTCACCGCCGGCGCGCGGGCCTTCTTCGGCGGCTGGAACGCCCAGAACTCGCGGCCCTTCTCGAGGTCGATCTCGTACTTCTGGCGCGGCCGCGGCCTTGCCGTCGCGCGGGTCGGGCGCGCCCATCTTCACCCACGCCTCGAAGTCCGCGACGACGCTGTCCGAGAGCTTGCCCTTCGGCGGCATCGCGGTGTCGGGGTTCTTGTGACTGCAGCGCGCGATGAGCTTGCTCCGGTCCGGGTTGCCGGGCACGATGATCGGCCCGGTGTCGCCGCCCTTGCGGGTGCCGTCGCGGGTGTCGAGCGTCAGCCCGCCCTTGATCTTCTCGGCTTCGGCGGAGTGGCACTTGTAGCACTGCTCCACCAGCACCGGGCGGATCTTCTTCTCGAAGAACGCGACCTGCTCCTGCGTCGGCTTGTCGGCGTAGCCGCCGCCCTTGGTGGGCTGCGCCGGCGACTCGGCGGCGAACGCAACCACACCGGCGAGGAGGGCGGTCGCGGTCAACAGACGTGTCATGTTAGCAGCTCCGGGGGAAACCCGATTCAGCGAGTATGGCGGAACCCCACACACCAATTGAACCCAGAAACGGCCGTTCGAGCCCGGCTCTCATCGATTTTTCCCTGCCGATGAGAACGGTGTTGGGATTTCACGCGCGAAGGCGAAGAAACCGCGAACCCCACCCCCTTCCCTGGAAGAGCACGTCGCAAAGAAACCGAACCCCCACCCCCTCTTCCCTGAAGGGAAGGGGGTGAACGCGCGTGTCGCGTCCTTGTGCTCTGCGAAGGGAACGGACGATCAGAGGTTCAATCCGAACGTTCGCAGTCGTCAAGGAGGCTTGACCCGAGCTCACCCCCTTCCCTTCAGGGAAGGGGGTTGGGGGTTAGGTTCTTCTCTTCGCATCACCGCTCTGGCACAATGTGGCGGCCCTCCCACTCACGGAGCCTCACAGATGTCGCTCTCACGCCGTCAGTTTCTCGCCACATCCGCCGCGCTCGCATCGGGCGGGCTCGCAGCGGCCATCGACCCCATCAAGCGGCCGTCGGACAAACCCGACCTGAAGTTGTCGCTCGCCGCGTACAGCATGCGGCAGTTCCTCGACCTCAAGAAGCCGACGATGACGCTGTTCGAGTTCATCGACCTGGCGGCGGAGCTGCCGCTCGACGCGGTCGAACTCACGTCGTACTTCTGGGCCGAACAAACCGACGCCTACGCGGAGAAGCTGAAGGCCCACGCCGCCAAGAAGAAGCTCGCGATCTCCGGCGTGCCGGTCGGCAACAACTTCTGCGTGAAGGACGGGACCGCCTACAAGAAGCAAATTCAGGACGTGAAGGACTGGACCGCGCGGGCCGCGAAGGCCGGCGCGAAGACCGTTCGTATCTTCGCGGGCAGTGTGCCGAAGGGCGACACGCTCGAAGAGGCCCAGAAGCGCGTGGTCGCGGCGATGAACGAGTGCTGCGAGGTGGCGGAACAACACAATGTGATGCTCGCGCTGGAAAATCACGGCGGCATCACCGACACGCCCGAACACCTGCTCGAACTGGTCAAGCCGGTGAAAAGTAAGTGGCTCGGGGTCAACATCGACACGGGAAACTTCCACACCGCCGACCCGTACGCGGACATCGCCAAGATCGCCCCTTACGGGGTCGTGGCGCAGGTGAAGACGGAAGTGTTCCCCGGCAACAAGCGGAGGAAGCGGACCTCGCGAAGGTGGTGAAGATCCTGAAGGACACGAACTTCCACGGCTACGTCGCGCTGGAATATGAGGCGAAGGAAGACCCGAAGGTCGCCGTGCCGAAGTACGTCAAGGAACTGCGGAAGCTGATCTCCGGGTGACGGAAGGCTCAACCGCGGAAGCGGTGCACCCCCTGCACCGGCAGCGGTCGCACGACCGGCCCCACCGGCTCGAACGCGGCGACCGGCAGCAGGCCCGGGGCACCGCGGGGCGCGTCCACCACCTCGATGATGATGCGGGGGGCGTCCACCACCTCAATACCGACGCGAGAATGACGGCGCGGGTTCACGACCAGCGACGGGTAGACCCGTCTGTGTCCGTTGGGGTGAAACATCGACGGACCGTAGCCCGACGTCTTGGTCGGGAACGGATCGATCGAGGGGACGAGCGGGGAATAGCCGTACAGTTGACCGGGCGGAACCGGGCCGCCGACCCACACGGGCGGCTGGGCCGTTGCAACTCCGCACGACAGAGCGACCGCGACAACCGCTACTCCGAGTTCGACCTGGCGCATTTCCGGCCTCCACTCAACGGTGCAGCTTCTTCTGGCCCACTCATCGACCCGGTCGGCGAAAGGCCAGTAGCATTTCCCCCGCGAGCGGACGCGGTGGTTCGGCTGCGGGTGGGGCGGCGACCGGGCAAGACGGGGGGACTGATTGAGTCGGTCATAGCGGCGTGGGTTTTCCTGAGGGTGTTCGGAGTTCGTTACCTTTGAAAGTAGGCGACTCGCTCCGCGAGTCGCGCCCGGTGCTGTGCGTTTCTTCGAGTAGGTGGCCGGTGTCACTCGCGGAGCGAGTGACCTACTTTCAAAGTAGGCAACTCGCTCCGCGAGTTGCGCCGTTTGCTACTCGTTTCTTCGTGTCGCTCGCTGGCGTCACTCGCGGAGCGAGTGACCTACTTTCAAAGGCAATGAACCACTAGCAGTACAGCGCGGGTCTAGATGATACGTTTATGCCTCTGTTTCTTGTGGGATTTGGCGGCCTGGGTGTTGCGTTTCTGGTGGTAGCAGATGACGTTGCTGGTGTGTCGTACCTCGGGGATCCCGCGCCGTCGTCGGAACACGGCCCCGCACCGCTGATTCAGCGCCCGGCACACCTGTTCCGCCGTCACCGCCGGGTTTTTCCCCCCGCAGCCGCTCGGTGTGGGTGACCACGAACCCCAGCACCACCAGCGCCAGGGTCAGGTGCCGAACCAACCCGGTGTAGTGCCGGCCCTCGTAATCCATCAGCCCCGCTTCCTGCTTCCCGAGGCGGAACGCGTGTTCCACCGCCCACCGGCGGAAGGCCACGGCCAGTACCCGCGCCAGCGGCGCGGTCGTCGCGTTGGTCAGGAAGTACTTGACCTCTCCCGTCGCTTCGTTGGCGGCCGCGACCAGGGTGTGCTCCCGGTCCGCGACCCACACGGTCGCGGTCACCGCCCGCCAGAACGAGGCCCGCACGGCCCGGTGCGCGACCCGGTGTCGCGCCCCGCCCCGGGCGTCCCCCGGGCTCAACCGCGAGTCCGCGCGCCGGGCTTTCGCACCGGCCTTCTCCCGGACGCTAAAGTTGACCGGCACTTCGGCCACGAACCGCTGACTCACCAAGTTCAGGAACCGGAGGAATGGGACCGCGGCCCCGTACCCCTCGTCGAACGTGAGCCAATCGAACGACCACCCGTTGCCGCTCAACCGGAGCCACTGGTCCACGGCCAACCGCCACTTGGTTCGGTGCTTGACATCGTCGGGGATGCCCGCCTCTTGGCACCGGTCCCGGTCCGCGGCCCACGACTTGGGGAGGAACAGGTCGGCGTCGAGCAGGGCCTGGAACGTGCCCTTGGTGACCCCGATGTGGACCGTCACGATGCCGTTGTCGATCTTCCCGACGCACCCCAGGTACTGGCGCTGGACCCCCGGCGTGTGGTCGCCCCACTTGCGGCAACTGGTCTCGTCGATTACCCCGACCGTGCCCAGGGGATCGCTCGGGAGGTCCGCGACCACCGCACCGATGTACTCCTGCAAGGCGTCGCGAGCCGAACCCTGATCCCAGCGGGCGGTGACCAGGAACTCCTGAAGGGTGCGCACCGCGGTCCCGGCTTCGAGTGCGATCGGCTCGATGCTCTTGCGCGGCAGGTCCGACAGCAACCCGCGGCAGTAGGTGTCGAAGTGCTTGGCCGTCCGGTCCTGGCCGAAGCTACCCCGGAACCGCCGCAGGTACGACGCGAACGCCGGCCCGAGGGCCGTGATTTCTTGCTCCGTCATCGGTAAGCCTCCCGATGACTCAATTTACGGATCACAAGAATACCCGCGCTGTACTACTAAGCACGTCGCCGTGGATGCGTAGAATGTTTCATGCTCCGCACCTCCCTCACTGACTCGCAACGCTCCGAACTCCAGGCCCTTCGCCGGACCGACCTGCCGGCCGTGGCCCGCGACCGCCTGGAGATGGTCCTGATGTCGGCCGCCGGGTGGTCCCCGCCCAAGATCGCCGAGCACTTGGGCCGCCACCCGCACACCGTCCGGGCGGCCCTCAAGGGATTCGCCGACCGGGGCACCGAGGCGTTCTACCCCGACGCCCCCGGCCCCGACCCGGACCACGACCGCCGGGCGACGGTGACCGGGAAGTTGTCCGAACTCCTCGGCCAGGAGCGGACCTGGACCGCCCGCCAGTTGGCCGACGCACTCGGCCCCGACATCGGCATCGGGCACCGCCAGACCCGCCGGTATCTGGCCCTCCTGAAGGCCGGCTACCGGCGCACCGCCCAGACCGTCGGCCACAAGCAAGACCCCAAGAAGGTCGAGCGGGCCGAGGCGGTCCTCGCGGGCTTGAAAAAAAAGTTGCGGCGGGCCGGGTGAGGCTGTTCTACCTGGACGAGTGCGGGTTCAGCCCGTCGCTGCCGACCGGGTACTCGTGGTGCCTCCCGAGGCAGCGGAAGCGGGTGAAGTACGAGTACCCGCAGGGCCGGCGGGTGAACGCCCTGGCGACCTACGAGCCGTGCGGCCCGGTGCTTGGACGCGGTGCCGTTCGAGCGGACGCTCACCCGCGACGACCTGCTGGCGTACCTGCGGGACCGGTTGCCGGCGGCGGACGTGCCGCGCGTGGTGGTGCTGGACAACGCGGGCATCCACACCAGCAAGGTGGTCAAGGCGGCCCGGCCGGGGTTGGCGAAGCTCGGCATCTACCTGTACTACCTGCCGCCGTACTGCCGGAGTTGAACCGGATCGAGCCGGTGTTCAAGCAGGTCAAGCACCACGAGATGCCGACCCGCAGTTTCACCACCCGGGCCGACCTCCGCAAGGCCGTCGAGGACGGCTTCGATGCCTACCGACGACGGCTCCAGGCCAAATGTGACAACGAACTACGGCTCGCTGCTTAGTCCGATCCCAGCTCCAGTGCGGCAAGGAGCAAGTCGCGCACGCACGTCATCGGCACGCTCGCGCCGGGGTTCGGGCCGTGGCCGATCAGGATCGGCCGGTCGAGCGGGTCGGCGGCGGCCAGGCCGTGGCTGCCGCGGACGATCGCCGCGTCGAGCGGCACCACGTCCATCGTCATGCGGAAGCCGAGCTTCTTCTGAAGCAGCCGCCGGGCGGCGTGGAGCTTCGGGAACCGCAGTCTCGGGTCGAAGAACAGCTCGCACGGGTCGAACCCGGGCTTGTGGTGGATCGCCACCGCCCGGGCGTAGTCCGGGGCGAGCGCGTCGTCGAGCCAGAACGGGTACGCGAACCACGCGTCCGGTTCCGAGAGCAGGACGATCTCGCCGCTGCGCTCGTGGTCGAGGTGAATCGCCGCGCGCTCTTCGCCGGCCAGCACCTGCGCGACGCCGGGCAGCGCGGCCAGCACGTCGCGAACTCGCGGGACGTCCTCCGGGTCGCGGACGTAGACGTGGGCGAGTTGGTGGTCGCACACCGCGAACGCCCGCGAGCCGTACAGGTCGAGTTGCTCGCCGAACGGCCCTCGCCGCACGTCCAGCAGGCCCGGCCTCGCAGCGCCGCGGTTCGGGTACACCGGCCGCGTCACGTCGCAGTGGCCGTACTCGCTCACCACCCACACCTTCGCGCCGAGTTCCCTGCGCGGCGTCGAGCAGCGGCTCGCAGGCGTCGTCGAGTTCCTTCACGCACTTCGCCATGTCGCGTGCCCTTCGGCCCGAACCGCTGCGGGTCGTAGTCGAGGTGCGGCAGGTAGACGAGCGTGAGGTCGGGCCTGTGGTGCTCGGACGACGCGAGCGGCCGCGGCGGCGATCCACTGCGTGCTCGTCGCCCGGCCATCGGCCCCCAGAACGCCGGGAACGGGAACGGCCCGAGTTCGCTCTCCAGATCGTCGGACAGGTCCGGCGGTCGCCGGTGATGCCGAACGCCTTGTTCCCGTCGACCGCGTAGTGCGGCTTCGGCGTCACCGAGATGTCCACCGCCGCGCCCTGGTTGAACCACCAGAACAGCTTCGCGCTCTTGAACGGCCTGCCCGCGCTCCTTCGCCCGCTGCCGGGCGGTCGCGTACAGCGGTTCGGCCTGGATGAGCCGGTTCGACTGCTGCCAGAACCGCACCTCGTTCGTGTCGCGGAACAGCCAGCCGTTCGCGACCACGCCGTGCTCGTTCGGCAGCTCGCCGGTGAGGAGCGTCGCCTGGGCGGTGCAGGTGACGGCCGGCAGCACCTCGGGCATGTCCGCCGACCCAGCCGGCCGCGGCGACCGCCTTCAGGCGCGGGGCGTGTTCCAGAAGCCGGGGCGTGAGGCCGACCGCGTTGATCAGTACGATGGGTTGCATACGGACACGGTATGAGCGGCGAACGCGCCGCCGTCAGCCGGCCGGTGAACGGAAGGAGCAGCCGATGCAGACGCGGCGGCTCGGCAACTCGGACCTGCACATCACCGCCGATCGGGTTCGGGGCGTGGGCCATCGGCGGCGGCGGCTGGGCGTTCGCCTGGGGCGCACAGGACGACGCCGACAGCGTCGCCGACGATCCGCGAGGCGCTCGACCTCGGCATCAACTGGATCGACACCGCCGCGGTGTACGGCCTCGGCCACTCGGAAGAGGTCGTCGCGAAGGCGCTCGAGGGCGTGGCGAAGCGGCCGTACGTGTTCACCAAGTGCGGCCGCGTGTGGGACGAGAACCGGCAGATCGGCAAGCGGCTGAAGGCCGCCAGCATCCGCGCCGAGTGCGAGGCGAGCCTGAAGCGGCTGAAGGTCGACGTGATCGACCTGTACCAGATCCACTGGCCGGAGCCGGACGAGGACATCGAGGAGGGCTGGCAGACGGTGGTGAAGCTGAAGGAGGAGGGCAAGGTCCGCTGGATCGGCGTGTCGAACTTCTCGCGCCGAGCAGATGGCCCGCGTCGCGAAGTTCGGCCCGATCACGTCGCTCCAGCCGCCGTACTCGATGATCCGCCGCGAGGTGGAAGCGAGCGATCCTGCCGTACTGCCTGGCGAACAACATCGGCGTGATCGCGTACTCGCCGATGGCGTCCGGGCTGCTCACCGGGGCGATGACCCGCGAGCGCTCGCGGCGCTGCCGGCCGACGACTGGCGGAAGGAGAGACCCGCCGAGCGAGAGGTAGACCCCATTCGGGCGCAGGGCGCGGCGGACTCGCAGGACCGGATGATGGGAGTCGGTATCGAGGATCCAGTCATACCGCTCGCCGGTCGTCAGGTAGTCGACCTGCTGGTAGTCGATCACGTGATCGGCGCCGAGCGAGCGCACGAAGTCCAGCTTCGCGGTGCTGCAGACGCCGGTCACCTCCGCGCCGCGCGATTTCGCGATCTGGACGGCGAACGGGCCCACATTCCCCGATGCTCCAACGATCAGCACCTTGTCGCCCGGCTCGAACGTCCGGCCGTTACGCCGACGCAAACCCTGGAGCGCGAGGATCGCCGAGTGCGGCAGGGTGGCGGCGTCCTCGAACGACAGGTCGTCTGGCATCAGCTCGAAGGCCTTCTCCTTCGCAGCGACGAACTCCGCGAAGGCGCCCTGGCCGTGCGAGAACAGGTCCGCGAAGACCCGGTCGCCGGGTTTGAACCGGGTCGCCCCCGACCCGACGGACTCGACGACGCCGGCGACATCGATGCCCATGCGGGTCTGCCTCGGGGCGCGCAGGCCGATGATCGGGCGCACGAAACCCGGCCGCGGACCGAGGCCGTCGAGGTCGGCGCGGTTGACCGACGCAGCCTGGACGCGGACCAGCACCTCGCCGTCCGCGGGCACGGGACGTTCGATCTCTGCGACGCGGACGACCTCGGGCGGGCCGTAGCGCTCCTGGACCGCAGCTTGCATCGCTCCCTCTGCTCGGGGAGCACAGGATAGGGCGTGGATGCCGGGTGAGGTTGGGAGTCGGGCGGGTACCCTCTGGCAGGTGACGATCTCGTCCGGGCTACGCGTGCGGCTGCCCGACCGCCTTCGGGCCGTCGGGCGTGCCCGGCCGTGGCCGTTCCATCCGGTCCTGTTCGCGGCCTACTTCGTCCTGTTCCTGTACTCGGTCAACCTCGCGGAGGTGGAGCTCGGTGACGTGCTGCCGGTGCTGGCCCTCGTCGGCGGCGGCATGGCCGTCATGCTCGTCCTCGCCGGCCTCGTCGTGGGCGATGCCCGTCGCGCCGCTTTGGTCCTGACCCCGATCGTCGTCGCGGTGCTGGCCTACGGTCACACGGCGCGGTTGCTGCGGCCCACCGGGCTCGGGCCGACTGTCCACCAGGCGGGCTGGCTCGCGCTCATCGTCCTGGCGGTCCTCGTGGCCTGGCGCGGCCGGCGCTACCTCGCCGACGTCACGCGGGGCCTGAATGTGGCCTCGCTCGCCCTCGTGATCGTGTCACTCATCTCGATCGTGCCGTACGACCTGGGTCGCGTGTCGATCGGTCAGGCGCCGGCGGCGCCGCCCGTCGTCGCCCCCTCAGGCGGCGGGCCCGACATCGTCTGGCTCATCTTCGACCGCTACCCGTCGGAGCGTTCGGGCCGGCTGGCCTATGGCATCGAGAACCCGATCTACGACGAGCTCAGGGCGCGCGGGTTCTACATCGCGGAGAACAGCCATGCGAATTACCAGCGCACGACCTTCTCCCTGATGGGGACGTTCAGCGCCGAGTTCCTCGACGGGCGCGGCCACGCCGAGATCTTCGGGCCGACCGACGTGAGCGGCACGTACACCCGAATCACGAACAGCAATGTCGCGCGCTTCCTCAAGACCCAGGGCTACTACCACGTGCATGTCAGCTCCGACTTCAGCCCGACCCGGCTCAATGTCGTCGCGGATGTCAATCACGTCTACGACAAGGAGTCCGACTTCGGCGTCGCTTTCGTCGACTCGACGGCCCTGCCGGCGCTCGCCAAACGCCTCGGGTTGGAGGTCTCGCCGTGGGCTCGTCGGTATCGTTGGACGACGTGGCAGGTCGACCTGCTCGCGAACCTGCCCTCCGCCCCCAGCCCGAAGTTCGTGTTCGGCCACGTCATGCTCCCGCACACCCCGTACATGTTCGCCGCCGACGGCAGCTTCGTGGACGTCGAGGAGAGTAGAGGGCGTACCGCGTTGGAGCGGTTCTCCGAGCAGCTGACGTTCACGAACGCGAAGCTGCTCGCGATCCTCGATGACCTGCTCGCCGTGCCCGAGGCGGAACGCCCGGTCATCATCGTCCAGGCAGACGAAGGACCCTATCCGAGCCACCTGGAGGACCAGACCGGCCACGACTGGACGACCGCGACCCTCGAGGAACGCGAGATCAAGTTCGGGATCCTCAACGCCTGGTACGTGCCGGGGGGCCGCGACATCGGCCTCTACCCGGAGATCAGCTCTGTGAACACGTTCCGACTGCTGTTCAACGCCTATTTCGACACGGACCTGCCGCTGCTGCCCGACGAGAGCTTCACCCATGGCCACCCCGAGCCGCTCGAGTTCGCCGAGCCGTAGCGCGGCCGACGCCTAGGCCGGTACCTCGCGAACGACGACCCGTGGGTCCTTGCCCAGGTCGATGCCCTTGTAGGCCGCCTGGCGGACCATCCCGTCGCCGGTCCAGCCGGCGAATTCGGCGCGGATGACGAGCTCCGGGCGGAGCCAGATCGCCGTGCGGGCCACCGGGCGTGGTGGCGGCGGCGCGAACGGCGACTCGTCCGTGGTCAGCGGCTCGATGGCGGCCAGCAGCTCCGCCCGGACGCCGGCCGTGAAGCCCGCACCGACCTTGCCCGCGTAGCGGAGCGCGCCGCCCTCGTACACGCCGACGAGGAGGGCCCCGAGATCCACCGCGGAACCGGTGCCGCGGGCGAACCCGCCCACCACGAGTTCCTGCTCGGGTCGGATCTTGATCTTCTGCCAGGCCATCGACCGCTTCCCGGGCAGGTACGGCGAGCGGCGGTCCTTGGCCATGATGCCCTCGAGCCCGCGCACCCTGGCCGCCTCGAAGAACGCGATGCCATCGCCCGCGACGTCCTCGCTGAGACGGACACGTGGATCGGCCCCAAGGACATCGCCGAGCAGCCGCCGGCGCTCCTCGAGCGGCTCGTCCAGCAGCGAGCGCCCGTCGAGGAACAGGAGATCGAACACCTCGTACACGAACGGCGTGGCCGCGCCTCCCCTGCCCTGCCCCTTGATCCGGGCCTGGAGCAGGGCGAAATCGGGCTCCCCGCGGTCGTCGAGCGCGATGACCTCGCCGTCGACGATCGCGTGGCGGGCCGCGATCCAGGTCGGCGGCTCCAGGAACGGCCCGAAGTAGCGGGCGGCGTCCTGCTCCTTGCGCGTCCTGAGGCGGACGGTGGCGCCGTCGACGATGGCCTCCACCCGGAACCCGTCCCATTTGACCTCGAACTGCCAGTCCGGGTCGTCGAAGGGGGCGGCCACGAGCGTGGCGAGCATCGGCGGGATGAAGGTCGGCAGGGCCGCCCTGGCCATCTTCGCGGTCTTGCTGGAGGTCGTCACACGTGCAGGGTAGCCCGCCGGGAAGGGTCATCGCGACGCCAGGCTGGGGCGTGGCTTCCAGGGAGGTGCGACGGTCGCGCCTGCGCTGGGTCGCCGGGCGGTAGGCTTATGGGCGGCCGCCCGGCGCATCCGGGCGAAGCGAATCGCCGGAGGTTTGAGATGGACAAGAAGGCGAAGACGCCCAAGAAGCCGAAGCAGCCGAAGACCGACAAGAAGAAGTAACGGGCGTCACCTCAAGCGCGCTCCCTGTTACGGCACGACCTCGAGGACCGCGATCGATCGCGGGCCATCACCCGTCGCCCCGCCGTCGAGATTGCCGCTGAAGAACGCGTACTTCCCTGGGGTCAGGACCACCCTGAAGACGTTCCCGCACGGACCCATCTGGCCGCGACCCTCGGCGCGCTGTTCTTCTGAGCATCCGAGGAGGTCGAACCCGCCGATGGCCGTGCTTTCCGTATCGCCGCGAGCGAGACGCTCCAGGTCCTCGTCACGCAACGGACCAGGCGTCGCCCCAGCCGTTGCTTGCCCTTGGGCGAAGCCGACGCTGGACCGCGGGGTGTCGAGCACGACGTAGACCTCGCCAGCCGAGACCGTGTTCGGGTCCAAATGCACCTCGGACTCGATGACCTGGACATGCAGCTGTTGCGCCCCGTATGGGATCGGCGTCTGGCCCCGTCCGCAGCCGACCGGCGCGACCGCGACGACGCAGAGCACGCCGACGGCGATCCGCGTGCGGATCTGCCTCCAGCACCCAGCACCCATCCTCGTATCCCTCGTCTGGCGACGTAAGGTGAAGGCCCGCGTCGCGACCTACGCCTGCTGGGCGATCTGGATCAGGTTGCCGCAGGTGTCGTCGAGCACGGCCGTCGTCACCGGGCCCATCTCGGTGGGCTCCTGTGAGAACCGTACGCCGAGGGCCTGGAGTCGGCGGAATTCGGCGTTGACATCATCGACCCCGAACGAGGTCGCCGGGATCCCGTCCGCGACCAGCGCGTCCTTGAACGGACCCGCCGCGGGGTGATCGTCCGGCTCGAGCAGCAGCTCCGTGCCATCGGGGTCCTGCGGCGAGACGACGGTGAGCCAGCGGGCCTCCCCCATGGGGATGTCGTTCTTCTTCACGAAGCCGAGCACATCCGTGTAGAACCGCAAGGCCTTCTCCTGGTCGTCAACCAGCACGCTCGTGACGACGATCCTCATGGTGATCTCCTCTCATCCACTGCCCATCGTTGGTTGATCTCGCGCAGCGGCGATGTGTCCAGGTCGTGGAACTTGTAGCGGCCTTCCCGTCGCGCGATGACGAGACCGGCGGCCTCAAGAACGTCGAGATGCTGGGATATGGCCTGTCTCGACGAGCCGAGTCCGTGCTTCGAGGTCAAGCGAACGCAGAGCTCGAACAGGGTCTGCCCGTTGCGGTCCTGCAGTTCGTCCAGGATCGCCCGTCGGGTCGGGTCGGCCAGGGCCTTGAACACATCACCCACGCCGGGATGATAGGCAAGCGGGCACTTGCCTGTCAACTCGTCAGGCGGGCGCGAGGCCGGCCTTCACGCGCCAACGCTGGACGGTCGTGACGCGACTCGGGCATCCTGATGGCCGGGACACCCGCGGTTCGGTTCGGCGGCAGATCTGGAGGGAGTGCGGGCATGCGTTCGATCGACGCGGGCGTGGTTGATGCTGCGAGGCCGGAGCGGCCTGACCGCTCGACCATGCCTTCGGTCGTCGGTCGCAGGGATGAGCTGGACGCGATCGACGGATTCCTCGACGTCGACCTCGAGCCGGTCGTGCGCCGGTCATGCTGCTGTCGGGGATGGCCGGCATCGGCAAGACGACGCTCTGGAACGCCGGCGTCGGTTCCGCGAAGGACCGCCGATTATCGAGTCGTGACGGCCCGACCGACGGAGGTCGAGACCGGTCTTGCGTTCGCCTCGCTGGGCGACCTGCTGACGCCGCTGCTGGACACGCCCGCCGCCCGACCTCCCCGGACCGCAGCGGGAGGCTCTCGACGCGGCGCTCCTGCGCGCGTCGGCTGCCTCGCCGCCGCAGCCGCTCGGCGTCTCCCTCGGTGCCCTGCATCTCCTGCGAGCCGCCGCCCAGGATGCGCCGCTGCTCCTCGCCATCGACGACGTGCCATGGCTGGACGACGCATCGGCCCGGGTCCTCGACTTCTCGATCCGTCGCCTCGACGCGGATCGAGTCGGCTTCCTCCTCGCGCGTCGTGCGGCCGCTCCCGACGAGCCGCTGCCCGCGTGGCTGACCACGCTGCCGCCGGACCGCATGACGCGGCAGGACGTCCCGCCCCTCTCCGTCGACGAGACGGCCGCCCTGCTTGCGCGAGCACCTGGGTCTCAACCTGTCACGTCCGGTGCTGACCCGCCTCCATGCCATCTCCGGAGGCACGCCGTTCTACGCGCTCGAGCTCGGCCGGGACCTGCAGCGCCGCGGGGGTCGAGCGACGCCGGAGTCCCTCGCGGTCCCGCGCAGCCTCGAGGGGCTCGTCGGAGCCCGCGTCGCGGCGCTCGATCCGGCGGCCGACGACGTGGCGCTGTACGCCGCGGCGCTCGCCCAGCCGACCGCTCCGCGTCCTCGAAGCCGCGCTCGGCCCCGAACGCTTCGCTGCGGGCCTGGAGGGGGCCGTCGCCGCGGGCGTCCTGGAGTCGGCGGACGATGGCATCCGGTTCGCCCACCCGCTGCTCGCCGCCGCCACCTACAGCCGCGCGACGCCGAGCCGCCGCCGCGAGGTCCATGAGCGTCTGGCCGGGTTCGCGACCGAACCGGAGGAGCGGGCGCGGCATCTCGCCCGGACCGCCGTCGGTCCTGACGGGTCGATCGCGGCCGCCCTCGACGACGGTGCGGCAGCGGCCGCCGGCCGTGGTGCGCCGGAGGTCGCGGCGTCGCTCGCCGAGGAGGCCGTCAGGCTGACGCCGTCGGACGACGGCCGAAGACCGTCGACGCCGACGCATCGCTGACGCCGAGTACCTGTTCAGTGCCGGCGACGCGGAGCGCGCCGACGCGATCCTCGCGCTCGTCGCCACAGAGCTGTCGCCGGGTCCGCCCCTCGGTCACGTACTCGCCCGGCGGGCGATCTTTGCCTTGATGTTCGCGGACCTGGATGCCGCGGATGCCCTGTTCCGCCGGGCCATGCCGATGGCCGTCGACGATCCGCGGCTCCGGATCGCGATCCATTCCGGCCTTGCCGGGATCGGCTACCTGTCGTGGCGTGGCTGGCGCCGCGCCCGTCTCGACATGTTCCTGGCGCTGCGCCTGGCGCAGGAGCTCGGCGACCGCGCTCTCGAGCTCCAGGCGCTCGGCCACACCGCTTCGTGGCTGAGCTCCCTCGGCCGACCGTGGCGGCACCTCCTGGAGCGCGCAGACGTCCTCGACCTGCCGCTGGACGACGTGCCGCTCCTCGAGCACCCCGACCTGCAATTCGGCCGGATCCTCAGCTACCACGGCGACGCAGCCGAGGGGCGCCGCCGGGTCGAGCGATTGGTCGAGCACGCCCGGCGAGCGGCGACTGGGCCAGCATCCCGCGGCTCCTTGCCGTGCTGGCCGAGATCGAGGTCGATGCTGGTGACCTCGAAGCGGCCGAGACGGATCGCGAGCGAGGCGTACGCCGGCCTCCTGCAGACCGGTGAGGGCGCGTACCACCAGGACATCCTTGCCACGCGCCTGCATCTCCATGTCGTGCGCGGCGACGTCGAGGCCGCGCGGGCGCTCGGGGCGGAGGTGGAGTTGGTCGCTCAGGCTTCGGCGCACCGGTGGTTCCGATCGACGGTCCAGGTGTCCCTCGCGATGCTGGACCACTCGCTTGGCGACGCCGCGTCGGCCTATGGGCGGCTTTCGAAGGTCATGTCCGAACCGGGACTCGGCCGACTGGCTCCGCTGCACTGGGAGACGATCGTGGCGTACACAGCCGAGTCCCTCATCAGTCTCGGACGACCCGATGAGGCTCGACGGCTCCTGGATCCCGTGGAGCGACGGGCTCGTCGTCGTCCGTGGCCGGCCGCGATCGCCGAGGTGGCGCGGGTACAAGCGCTGGTCCTCGCCGCGGAGGGTGACCACGCGGAAGCGGTCCGTGCCTCCGAGGAAGCCGTCCGGATCCACGGCGGCCTGCAGGTCCCATTCCGGACTGCGCGCGCCTGGTTCACGCATGGCGAGGTGCTCCGGCGGTCTCGCCAGAAGGGCGCGTCGCGGGCGGCATTCGGGTCTGCGCTGGACCTATTCACGCGCCTGCGGGCCAAGGTCTGGGTCGAGCGGACGAGGCCGAGCTCGGCCGGGTCGCCATGCGCCGACCGGCTGGATCCCCGCTCACGGAGACCGAGCGACGGGTCGCCGAGCTGGCCGGGTCCGGGCAGACCAACCGGGAGATCGCCGACGCGCTGTTCATCAGCGTCCACACGGTCGAGGCGCACCTGACGCGGGTGTACCGCACGCTGGGGGTCCAGTCGCGCACCGAGCTGGCACGCGTCGACCTCGACAAGGTCGCCGCGGACTGACGTCTCGGGCGGCCCGCGATCCGGGGTTCGTGGGGCCCGTCTGCGCGACAGATATAGGGACTTCCGTGATTTCCCGGGGGCCTTGCGGCATCGAGGATGGGTTCATCGAAGGCGCTCGACGACGAAGCGCCACGAAGAAGGGAACCCAACATGACTGAACTCACCCAGACCCAGCGAAGAAGCCCATCGACCGCGCTCATCGGGGTCGCGCTCGCGGCATCGATGCTCGGCGGCATCGTCGGCGGTCTCGTCGGCACCGGCGTGCAGACGCTCGTCGAACGTGCCACAGCCGAGCAGGCCCGCGCGGCAGCCGCCGAGCAGGCCAAGTGGGATGCCTACGGCGCCGAATGGGAGCGGTTGCACCGCGAACAGCGCGAGCCGCTATCTGTCCGCCCACGACCAGGCCGTCCTCGAGGCGGCCCGGGAGTGGGAGGCGCGCCAGCGCCAGATGTATCCGATCTCGAATTAGCACACCCCTCGTCGAGGCCGGGCGATCAACCGATCGCCCGGCCTTTCCATGTCCGGCGTGATCTCGCGCGGCGTGAGGTGGCGCCGTCAGGCCCGGCCGCGCACCAGGTCGATCAACCGGCCGAGCACCCGCTCCCCGTCGGCGCGCAGGCCGTTGTGCTCGAACTCGTCGGTCTGCCAGGTCCGCAGGCCGCGGATGGTCGCGGCCGTCTCCTCGGCGAAGTCGCGCTCCACGTACAGGTCGTTGACGTAGATCGTGGCGGCGACCGGGACCTCGTTGTGGCGCAGCCGGTCGGCGTCGTAGAGGGCCGGCCAGGGATGCTCGGCGAGCAGCTCGGCGGCGGCGCGGTGGGGCCGAAGCTCCGCGTAGTCCTCCCACATCCAGGGGAAGACGTGCTCGGCCGTGAAGAGCCCTCCGCCGCGATCTCGTCCGGCAGCAGTCGCTCCGACGACCAGCGCGTCGCCACGCCGTCGGCGTAGGACGACTCGTGCAGCGTCGCGTAGAGCGGATTGCGGCCGAACCGGACGCGGGCCTCGGCGTCGTGCAGGAACGCCGCCGACCCGAACGGCAGCTCGATGACGTGGTGCAGGAGCTCGAAGCCGGCGCTGTCGCCGAGCCACAGCCCGAGCTGGCGGAACCGTCGCGCGGTGAGTCGGTCGCCCGACGGCAGGCGGACGTCTTCGCCCTCGAGCCGGCGGAGGATCTCGCCGACCCGCGCTCCGGTCGTCCGGGTAGCGCTCGAAATAGCGCCGGTTCGCCACGATCAGCCGCCGGTACGTCGCGCCGTAGATGTCGTCGACGGGCCGGCCGATCGGCGACAGGCCGCCGGTGATGAATGCCTCGCGGAGACCCTCGGGCGCGATCGACAGGTAGGTCATCGACGGTGAACCCACCGAAGCTCTGGCCGAGCACGCTCCAGCGGTCGACGCCGAGCTCCTGGCGGACGTGCTCGGCGTCGCGCACGATCGAGTCGGCCCGGAAATGCGTCAGGTACGACGGCCTGATCCTCGGGTGTGTCGCCGGGGATGTCGGCGACCGACCGGCGTCGAGCGTCCGGTCCCTCGCTGGTCGAGCAGCAGCACGCGGTAGTCGGCGAGGGCGCGCTTCATCCAGCCGGTCGGCGGGCTCGTGGGCCGAGTCGGCCTCGAATCCCGGGCCGCCCTGGAGGAACAGCAGGTACGGCCGGTCGGCGCCGTCCGGGGCGGCCACCTCGCGGGTGAAGACGGTGATCCGCGGCCCGTCCGCGTGGGCGTGATCGAGCGGGACGGCGTGCTCGCGCTCCGTGAGCACGGCACCCGGGACGCGGTACGTCGCCGCGCCGTTGCCGGTGTCAGGCACGCTGCTCGTTCGTCGTGATGACCTCGTCGATGAGCCGCTCGAGCTCGCGGTCGGACAGCTTGCGGCCCGCCTCGGCCTCGATCCGCTCGCGCGCGAGGCGCAGGGCCTCGGCCTTGGGCACCCGGAAGCCGTCGGGCAGGCGGACCCCCTCGATCTCGCCGTCGCGGATCATGTCGCGGATGGTGCCCGGCGACCTGCCGAGGACCCAGGCCATCTCTCTGGTCGACAGGAAGTCGTCCATCCCGGTCAGCCGTCGAGATCGAGCGTGATCGGGCGGCCATCACCGTCGACCAGGTGCCAGCGGACGCCGAGGTCCTCGTCGCGGCCGCCCGCGAGCAGCCGGGCGACCTTCGCCGGCGAGGCGTCGTCGCCCAGTGCCTGGATCTGCGCGGGCGATGGCGAACGCGGCCGCGGCCGGGATCTCGCCGACGATGTCGCGACGCGCGATCCCCTCCGGGTCGGGCGCCCCGGCCTCGTCCGAGCCGATCGATCAGCCGCTTCGCCCGCCGGCGGTCGGCTGGCTCCAGGGCCGCCATCCAGCGCGGCTCGGCGGGCGGTTCGGGCGTGGCGCGCTTGGCCGCCTTGGTCGCCTTGGCGGTGGGGGCGGGCGACCGGCGGTTCGGTGGTCGCGCGCTTGGATCCTGGCGCCGCCGTCCTTGCGCGGTCGGGTCGTCCGTCGTGCCCGATCGGCTGGCTGGTCGATCACGCAGCTTCGCGGCCAGCGGCGATGCGGCCGGTTCCGCGCCGCGGGCCCCTTCGATCGCCGTCTTGGCGGCACCGAGGCTACCGAACGGCCCGCGAACGAGCGGCAGTCCGAGGTCGTCCGTCTGCTCCGCATCGACCACGACCCACGTGCCCGACTGCGGCTCGATCGTGAATCGCTCGTCGCGGGTCTGCCAGCGCCCGCCGCCCAGGCGCTTGAGGGATTCGTCCTTGTCCGCCGCCTTGGCCATGGCGGCAACGATACGCCCGAGGCGAGCCTACGTGCCCCCTGCCCGGGAGGGCGTTCCGCCCGACGCTCGAGCGCTGGTCTTCGATGGGGCGTCGGGCGACTTCTTGCGCTTGGCGCGCGGTCGGGCGGTCGCCGGCTCGGGCGGCTGGTCCTGCGCCGCGTGGATGGCCTGGAGCCGTTCCTCTTGCGCCCGGCGCCGCAGCGCAGCCGCTTCGAGGAGCATCTCGAGCGACGGAGGGTCCTCCGCCGGTTCGACCGTCGCGGCATCGTTCGCGACGGCGGTCGGCTCATCCTCGTCGGCCGTTTGGGATACCTCCACGAGCACCATCGATGGAACCCAGCCCACCGCACCGGCCGGTGTGCTGACATTGGCCCAGACGTCGCTCCGTTCGAGCACGAGGACCTCGTCCCCGGCATCCAGCTCGATCAGCGTCCGCGCGAGGACGTCATCCGGACGGTCGAGGAGCGGGACGGCGTCATATCGAAGCCGCATCCGCTCACCCGCGTCCGTGCTCCAGTCGGTGAAGACCGACGGGGCATGCCGTCCGACGGCCGCGTGGACGGTCGCCGCCCGCAGGATGACGGTGCTATCGGTCTCGAACCGGGCGGCCACGACCGACGGCCGGCGCCAGCGCGGGACGTCGGCCTCACCGGCCGGCACCACGCTCGGTGTCACCACCCTGGGGAGGGCATCGGGCTGCATCGTCGCGCTGGCCCCGGCGGAGGCCGCCGGGGCCACGGCGATCTCCTCCGGGCGACGCCGACGGGCGATCGCCACGACGACGAGCAAGGCCAACAGCCCGGGCACGAGCAGGAAGGGAGCCACGGGCATCCCGCTTGTCGATCCAAGCGCTGACCCACTCGTCAGGCCTGCTCCAGCCACCGTGCCGCCGCTGGGCGCGACGAACGCACCAACGACCGGGGTCGACGTGGGTCTTGGCGTGGCCGCCGCGACCTGCGCAACGGTCGGCCGAGCGGTCGGCGCTGGTGTCGTGCGGACCGGTGCACGCGTGGGGCGTGGTGTCGGTTTCGGGGTGGGTTTCGCGGTGGGCTTGGGGGTCGGTGCCGGTGCCGGAGTCGGGGTCGGAGTCGGCTTCGACTTCGCTGTGGCCCTCGGCTTTTGCGACGGCTTCGCCTGGAGCTTGATGGAGCCCGAGGAGGGCAGCCCGACGACGGCGTCCATGGCGGCTGCATCGCGACGGGGTCGCAAGACCTCGTTCGCCTGCGCTCCGTCGGCCGCGACGAAACCAGCCGTCGTCAGCGCGATGGCGGCCGTGGCGATGAGCAGGATCCGCAGGGTGGTTGCCATCCGTCCGCCGCACATCGTGGCGTTCTCACGAGGGCGTGTCGGTGACCCATCGGTCCCCCACCGAGGGCGCCAGAGGTTTCCGCAAAGCGCACCCGGTCCTGTGCGCCGGGCCTTCTGATCGCTGCGTGTGCGCCTGGCGCTCCTATCGTCGAACGGGGGCATGTCCAGCCGTGATCCGGGCATCACGCGCACATCGCGAGGAACGAAACTCCCGATTTCGGTGTCGCGCGCCCGACTCCGGCGGTTCGTTCGCTGATAGGAGCGTGCCGCGCACGAGCCCCCCTGCCCGCCCGGGGTCCCGATCCGTGTTTGATGTGGTCAGGCGAGCGCTAGGTCCAGGTGACCGCCGCGACATTCACCGGTGCGGTCACGCCCTTCACCAGGGCCGCTCGCGCCCCCGAGGTCGGAACGTCGGCGGCCTCGGCGAGGGTCTCGGCGGTCGCGAGGATCTCCCCGCCCCCGGCGAGCGCCGCGACCCGGGCGGCGACGTGGACCGCCGTGCCGCTGTAGTCCGTCCCGCGCCGGTTCGCTTCGGCGCGTGTGGAGGCCGATGCGAACGGACAAGGCGAAGCCCGAGCTGTCCCGGTGGTCCACCAAGGCCCGCTGGATGGATCTCGCGCAGTCGACTCCCGAGCGCGCCGAATCGAACGCCACGAAGAAGCCATCGCCGGTGGAGTTGACGATCTCCCCTCCCCCGCTCGCCACGAGCTTTCGGAGCATGTCGTCGTGCCAGCGCAGGAGCCGCTCCCAGGCCTGGTCGCCCAGGGCCTCGGCAAGGTTGGTGGAGCCGACGATGTCCGTGAACATGAAGGTCTTTCTCACACTCACGCGGGCCGCTCCGACGATCCTCGGCGTCGCGCAGCTCACGTTCGGCGGCCTCCACATCGACCGGGGCGCCGAGCCGGCGAAACGCATCGAGCGCCGCCTGCAGCTCGAGCTCCGCCTCGTCCTCGTTGGTGGCGGCGCGAAGCGCCCGGGACAGGACGGCGCGTGCCCTGGCCACCTCATACGGCGCACCGACCTCGCGCCAGCCCTTGATCGCGGCGCGGAGCTCTCGAGTCGCCGCCGGCGCATCACCCTCTGCGATGAGCACGCGGCCCAGCGCCACCCGCCGGCTCGCCTCGAGCGCGGGCGAGGGGTATCCCGAAGACGACGCTGCCGAGCTCATCGACCGCGGCCCGGGCCCGCACGACATCGCCGGCCGCGATCGAGATCTCCACCTGGGCCGGCAGCAGCCGCGCCCGAGCCCAGCGGTCCCAGGTCTCCTCGTCGAGGGCGGCGTTGATGGCGGCCGCCGCGGCCTTTACCTTGCCCTCGGCCAGCCTGACGAGCGCGAGCGCGGGTTGCGGCGACCGACCGCGGGCATGCGCCTCGCGGAGGGCGACCTCGGCCCCTTCGAAATCGCCCTTCAGCCGGCGGATGTCGCCGATCGCGTAGAAGCCATCGGCTTGGGGCGGCGTCGCCCGGTACGCGCCAAGCTCGACCGTCGCCCGTTCGAGGTCCTGCTCGGCCTGGTCCCAGGCTCCGCCGATAACGGACACCTCGGCCCGATGGACCCGGCAGATCCCGGGAAAGCCCGAGACCGACTGTCGGTCGCAGTACTTCTCGGTGGCCTCGATCCACTCGCTGGCGCGACGGTAATCGGTCAGGTCGCGGCAGGCCCCGATCATCCGGCACGCCGTGACGCCGCTGGTGAATGGCGACAGATCGCCGTTGACCGCAGCGATCGACGCCTCCTCCATCAGCGCCAACCCGTCCGACGTCGCGCCCGACGCGATCTTCAACGCGCCGAGGTTCGTCAGACCGTACGCCGTGAGGTCGGCATCGGCCGCGGCCTTGCCGATCTCGACCGCTCGCTCAGCCAGGGCGAGCGCGGCGTCGGGGTCGCCCATCGCCCCGGCGGCCTCGCTCCCGATCAACGCAAGGTAGCCGTGGGCGTACGTCTCGCCTTCCGTCCCGATGATGCGCTCCGCACGACGCTTCCACGCCGAGGCGATGGAGTACTTGCCCTCGTAGCCGTACGAGCGCGCGATGTCGAGCGCAAGGTACGCGGCGCGAAGCTCGTTGCCCTCCGCTTCGTACGCCTTGAACGCACGCTCCTTGACCCCGAGCTCCCCTTCGGCATGCGCACCGAAGAAGGCGGCCAGGGCGAGACCCTCCAGGTCCGCGCCCGACAGCTGGCCGTCACGGTCCGCCTGCGATAGGTGCTCGAAGGCTTCCTGCCAGGCGTGGCGGGCGAGCGCGTCCCGGCCGACCACCACCGGATCTGCGGTGAGGGCACTGGTCGGGGGCGTGGATTCGCTCATGGCGGGCATTGTGCCACCCACAGGTCCCATGTCCGCGTGACCAGATTGAACGTTGCGCGGTGGTTCCAGCGCCTATGGTGTAGGAGCAACGGGGCCGTGGAATGCTCCGAAGCCTGACAGGAGGGGACACCACATGCGCATTCTTCGGTTCGGGTCGGCCCTCGGTGTGCTGCTTGCGCTCTTGGTGGCGCCGATGGCGAGCGCCGCCGCGCCCCCGACCACGGTCATCACCATCGACGTCACGTTCGGGGGAGCGGAGACGTTCACCGCCACCGGCGGCGTCGTCTGCGAATCCGGCACGGCCGTGACCGATCCGGTGTTCGTGGCCGGCTTCGGCCGGATTGGACGGGGCGTCGGGACCTTCCACCTGGTCAAGACGTTGACCTGTGACGACGGATCGGGAACGTTCAAGCTGCTTGTCGACGCCGCGGCGACACCGTCTTCGCCTGGCACCCTCGGTGGCTTCGCGGCTGGTCGTGGCACCGGTGACTACGTGGGCCTGCACGGTGCGGGCTCGCTCGTCGGGACGGGCACGGACACCGGGATCGTCGACGTCTACACGGGCACACTGATCATCGTCGGCTGAGCCCCGCCCGCTGCGCTGATTCAGCCGGCCAGCGACTCGAGGTAGCGCAGGCCGCGGGCGACATCGTCGAGCGGGGCGGCCGGTTCGTCCTGCTCGACGACGTACCACTCGACGCCGGCGATCCTGGCCGCCGCGACGATCGCCTCGAATGGCAGCGTGCCGTCCCCTGGCGGGGCGTCATGCGGCTCTGGACCCGCGGCGCGGTCCTTCATGTGCAGGAGCCGAACGCGGTCGGCCGTCGCTCGGATGAGCGCCACGGGGTCGCGACCGCCGGACGCGGCCCAGTAGACATCCAGCTCGATCTCGACCTCGGGCGGGAGCTCGGCCAGGAAGACGTCCCAGATCGTCGTGCCGTCCAGCGCCGCGAACTCGAAGGCGTGGTTGTGGTACCCGAGCGCGATCCCGCGCGGCGCCAGGTCCCCCGCGAACCCGCCGAGCTCCGACGCGAAGCGGCGGACGTCGTCCACGGTCCGCCGGTCCTCCTCCGGCATCCACGGCACGATCACCCGCGGACATCCGACCGCCGCGAGGCGATCCGCGACGGCCGTCACGTCGTCACGCAGCCGCTCGATGCCCTCGTGGGAGGCGACGACCCGCAGTCCCGCCCCATCGAGCAGCCCCGCGAGCGCCCCCGGCGCCGTCTCGGGCAATCCCGCGAGCTCGACCGCCCGGTAGCCAGCCGCGGCGACGGCTCGCAGCGTACCGGGGAGGTCGTCGGCCATGAGCCTGCGAACCGTGTACAGCTGGAGCGCGATCTGGTCGTGTCGCATCCGCGCACGATACGGCATCGAACTGACGTAGCCTCTCCGTTCATGACACCACTTGGTATCGGCATCATCGGCACCGGCAACATCGCGGGCGGCTATGCGCGCGATGCGCTGACCCACCCCTCCATCCGGCTCGTCGCCTCGACGGACCTGGACCCCGAGCGGGCGGTCGCGTTCGCGAAGACGCACGGCGGCCGTGCGCACGCCACGATCGACGACCTCCTGGCCGATCCCGCCGTCGACATCGTCGTGAATCTGACCGTTCACCACGCCCACTACGAGATCACGAAGCGCGCACTCCTGGCTGGGCGCCACGTCTACAGCGAGAAACCGCTCGCGCTGCGTGCCGGAGAGGCGCGCGAACTGGTCGAACTGGCCGCGGGGCGTGGTCTCCGGCTCGGCTGCTCTCCATCGACCTTCCTCGGTGAGGCGCAGCAGACGACCGCGGCCTGGATCGAGAGCGGCCGCCTCGGCACCGTTCGGGCCGTCTACGCCGAGGTGAACTGGGGACGCATCGAGACCTGGCACCCGGCACCGGCGCCGTTCTTCGACGTCGGCGTCATGGTCGACGTCGGTGTCTATCCGCTCACGCTCGTGACCGCGATGCTGGGGCGAGCCCGCTCCGTGCGGGCATGGGGCTGGGAGCTGCAACCGGACCGGGTGACGGTGGACGGGACGCCGTTCCGGATCGGCAGCCCGGACCTGATCGTCGCGGCGATCGAGCTCGACGGTGGCGCGGTCGTCCGGCTCACGACCAGCTTCTATGTCGGCCGCCCGGCGAAGCTCACCGGCAGCCTCGAATTCCACGGCGACGACGCGTCACTGGCGCTCGGCAGCTTCCAGGACTTCGACGCGACCGTGGAGGTCGGAGCGTACGGCGAGGACTACGAGCCCGTGGAGCTCGTTCGGCCGGGGTATCGCGGAACGGCGTGGGCCCGCGGCGTCGCTGACATGGCCGAGGCCATCGCCCAGGAGCGACCGCACCGAGCGAGCGCCGAGCAGGCCGCCCACGTCGTCGAGATCCTCGACGCCGCCGCGCGCTCCATGGCCGACGGCGGCCGGCCGATCGAGATCACCTCGACCTTCGCCCCGCCGACCCTGCTGCCGTGGGCCGCTGGGCTCGGTCGGTCCGGCGGTGGAAGCCGAGGCCGGCTGACCCGGCCGCCCGCGTTCGTCAGTCGAGCGCCTGACGGAGCGCTTCCTCGGCTTCGCTATCGAGCGTCGTCTGGATGACCTCGCCGCGGAAGTCGCGCAACGCCGCGATCACGGCGTCGGCATCGGCCTGCTTCACGACCAGGAATAGCGCGGACTTGCCGGGCGTCAGCGTGCCCTTGATGTCGTCGATGAAGTCGCCGCTCACGCCCTTGTCGAGGAATGCAGCCGACGGCCGCGCCGAGCGCCGCCCCGAGGGCGATCCCGGCAAGCGGGAACGCGAACTCACAGGACCCCACCGACGATCGGCCCCGATCGCGGCCGCCCTCTCGGTGGTCCCGCTGACCTCGTTCCTGACGTGGGCCTTGCCGTCGGGCATCGCGCTCGACGAGCGCGGTGTCCTCGAAGGCGACCCGGCCCGCTGCTTCCAGGTCGCGCAGCCGCTTCATGGCGTCGCGCGCGTCATCCAGGTGATCGAAGGCGACGACGATGAGCTGATTCATGCGAAACCTCCTGCAGGGGGCACGATAGCCCCGACGGGAGATGAGCGGTCGCCGCTCAGTGCCGGTCGGCCGAGTCACCGCGGTGACCGACGCCGCCGTATCATGCCGCGCGCAGGAGGCGAGATCGATGGGTCGAATGGTCGGGATCGGCGTCGTCGGGATGGGTTGGATGGGCGAGGCCCACAGCCGGGCCTACCGGCTCGTGAGCGATCGGTTCGTCGAGCGCGGCATCGAGGCGCGCCTGGTCGCCTGCGCCGACGCCGATGCGGGTCGCGCGGAGGCTGCCCGAACCCGCTTCGGCTTCGAGCGCTCGACGACGGACTGGCGCGACATCGTGGCCGACCCGGCGATCGAGGCCATCAGCATCACGGCCCCCAACGACACGCATCTTGCGGTCATCGCGGCGGCCCTGGAGCAGGGCAAGCACGTCCTGTGCGAGAAGCCGGTGGGTCGCACGCCCGACGAGACCCTCGAGGCCGCGCGGCTCGCCGCCGGCACCGGCCTGATCACGTTCGTTGGCTACAACTACCGCTGGGCGCCGGTCGTCCAGCACGCGGCCGAGCTCATCGCCGCAGGCGCGATCGGCGAGCTGACCCACTACCGCGGCCGATTCCTCAACGGCTACGCCAGCGACCCGGACGGCGTCCTGTCGTGGCGGTTCGTGGCAGAGCAGGGGTTCGGCACGCTGTCCGACCTGCTCTCGCACGCCATCGACATGGCGCACCTGCTGGCGGGACCGATCGACGAGGTCGTCGGCAACCGTGAGACCTTCGTCCGGAGCCGCCCCCTCCCCCGCCCCGGCGGGACCCATTACGACACGGCGGGCCCCGACGACCCGCGCGGCGACGTCACCAACGAGGACTACGTCGGCGCGCTGGTGCGCTTCCGTGGTGGTGCCCGCGGCACCCTCGAGGCCTGCCGGGTCATCACGGGCTCCCAGTGCGATCTCGCCTTCGAGGTCCACGGGACGAAGGGCGCGCTCGCCTGGTCGTTCGAGCGGATGAACGAGCTGCGCTACTTCCGGCGCGACGCCGTGTCGCCGGCGGACACGGGCTGGACGATCGAGCTCAGCGGGCCTGCCCATCCCTTCCACCGCTCGTTCAACCCGGGCTGGGCCGTCGGCCTCGGGTTCGACGACCTGAAGGTCATCGAGGCCGCCGAGTTCCTCCAGTCGGTCGTATCCGGCATTCAGGGCGCGCCGAGCTTCGAGGACGCGGCGGCCGTCGCCCGCGTCCAGCAGGCGATCGCCGCGTCCTGGGACACGCGCGGCTGGGAGGGCGTTCGCCCGGCCGAGTCCTGACGTCGCGCAGGGACACGGACCGCGACGAGTGGACCTTTGGGTGGTGAGCCGGGCGGCGCCGGAGGGTATGCTCGCGGCTCGAACCGCATGGGGGGATCACTTGACGTCGCCATTCGTCCGCGTGCTTGCTTGCGTGGCGCTGCTGGGCGCCCTCGCCGCCCCGGCCACCGTGGCCGCCGCGTCGGACCCCGCCGCTGGCTGGACCGCAACGTGGACGGTGACGGAGCCGGGCGGCGACGTCCGGACGGACGACAAGATCGCCGTCGGGGACGACCTGGACCTCTCGGTCTTCGCGGTCGATGGCACGGCGGCCACCCAGTGCCGGGTCCACCTCATGGCTGTCGGCGGGTGGCTCATGGAGACCCAGGGCCGGATCGAGGATGGCGTCTGTCGCCTGACGGTTCGACTGCCCGACTTCCCCGGCGATCGCAGCCTGCTCGATCCCGACGACGTCCAGGCCGACCTGTGCGTCTACCCACTGCTCCTGCAGTTCGCGGACGGTCTCACGCGAACCATGGTGACCCCAACCCGGAAACAACCCGCCGGCCGTGTCTGCAACAACGGCTCCACGGCGAACTACGACCAGGTCCTCGACTTCCGTATCGATCCGGACGGCGCCACGCCGCGGCCGTTCGTCAGCGATCCGCAGATGGTCAGTTGGGACCCGGCCGACTGGGGGACCGGGATGCAGCCGCTTCGGTTCGGCGAAGCGTGGCACTGGGAGTTGCCGGCAGGCATCGCGCAGTGCCACCCGTACCTCAATGGCGAGTGGACGACGGTCATCTCGCCACGTCATCAGGATGATTGCGCGCCATGGGACCTGCGCGTGCCGGGCGTCCTGCCGCAAGGGATCGACTGGGCCGGGAACGCGGTCTGGAACTTCGAGCTCGTCAGTGAGTACCGAATCGATCCCACGACCCCGATGCAGGGCATCACCATTTCGACGATCCGGAACGTGCCGGTCGTCGACAGCGACGGGATCTTCCAGAGCAGCCGACCGGCGATCTTCCCGACGGATCTGGCCAAGACCAGGTTCGTGGTCGCCGGCGAGCGCTGGCGGCCGAGCTATCAGGTCAGTGGCGGCGAGACGGCCGCCTGCCGCCTCGCGGTGCACTATCCGGACCCCCGCGACGAGAACTACACCGTCGTCCCCGACGCGGACGGGATCTGCACCTTCGATATCCCGCCGTTCGTCGCGAACGAGTCGCACCAGGTGTTCGTGACGGCGCCCATCGACGGCTTCGCGACCGATCCCGACGTCACGTACGGCGGCTCGATCACTGCCATCGAACCGCCCGCGCCACCGATCATCGAACCGCCGATCGAGGAGACCGATGGCGAGACCGGGATCGGCGTCGAGCCCGGCGCCGGCCAGGGTCTCGTGGTCGACATGGCAGTCGCCGCCGATCCCCTGGCGACGGCATCGACCGACCTCGCGGGTGCCACAGCGGCGGCCGTCGCCTGCACCGACCGTGCCTTTTCGCCGAACGTCGAGAACGGGGGCTCGATCCCGCGGCTCGACGCCAGTTGCCCGTTGCCACCCGGGCGGTACAAGGCGACCGCTCGGATGGTCGATGTATCCGGGACGGCCAGCGCCAGCACCCGGACGTTCACCGTCCTGGCGCCGAGACCGCGTCTCAAGACGTGGACCCCCGCCAAGGGCTCGACCGGCGTCGCGCGCGACAAGCGGCCGAGCGTCACGTTCGATGTCGCCGTCAGCGGCGTGTCGGCATCGTCGTTCCGGCTCCGCGACGAAGTCACCAAGGCCTACCGGACCGCGACCGTGACCTACGATGCGGCGACTCGCAAGGCGACGCTGAAACCATCCTCCTTGCTGACCGCCGGCCGGACATATCGCGTGTATCTGACGTCAGCGATCAAGGCCTCGAACGGTCGAGCGCTCCTTGCCACCAACTGGAGCTTCCGGGTGACGACGGATGCGACGCGACCGACGATCGTCGGGCGGCTGCCGGCCAGCGGGGCTACTGGCGTGAATCGCGCGGCTAACGTCGTCGTCCGTTTCTCGAGCGCCGTCAAGGGCGTGACCACGTCATCGTTCCAGCTCCGTGACACCGTGACCGGCTCGTATCTCGGCGGAACCCTGACCTACGATCCCACGATCTACCGAGCCGCGTTGAATCCGACGAGGGACCTCGTACGCGGGCGGACGTATCGGGTGTACGTGCGCTCCGGTGTCCGCGATCTGGCCGGCAACGCGATCATCGCGACGTCGTGGACGTTCAGGACCGCGCCTTAGGACGACCAGGGACGTACAGCGCGGTGGATGCGCCCGGGCGACCGCCGCCAGAGCGGTCTCGTGCCCCTCGAGCACCTACCAGACGTCGCCTGGGCGCCACTCGCAGCTGATGGCCGCACTCAGGTCGAGCGGCGGCGAGGTCGGGGTGGCCAGGACCATGATGTAGCCGTCGTCGTCAGGCGTCGGGCGCTCGCCCTTGGCCGTTCGAACCGCCGATGGGCCGGTCCAGGTCCGCCAGCCCATCCGCTCGTAGAAGCGCTGACGCCCGGTGCCGAGCGCACCCAGCTCGAACCCGTCGCGGATGTACTCGCTCACTTCGCCCATGAGGAGCGAGCCGAGGCCTGCGCCCTGGCGCTCCGGGTCGGTGGCGACGGCCTCGACATAGCCGGTTCGCAACGGGCGGCCGTCGACGTGCAGATCCCGCTCCACGACGGACGCGTGGGCGCCGATCTCCCCATCGACCTCCAGGACGAAATGGACGCCGCCGATGGCGTGCTCCCAGTCGTCGTCAGTGAAGGCCTCTTCCTCGTCCGACCCGAAGGCCGCCACGAGGAGCGCGCGGATCGCCGCGATCTCGGATGTGGTCAGATCCTCGGTCGCAAGCCTGCGCACGCGGGCCGGTTCGGCCACCGTCAGCTCGAGCTGCCCCAGCGCTCGTCCGACTCGGCCATCCGGGCCCGGACAAGCTTCTCGATGAGCTCCGGCGGAAGCGGCTCCTCCGGGATGAACCGGATCGTGCCCTTCGAGGTGTCGAATCCCTGCAGGTCCGCTTCGTGCTTGACGATGACGTCTGGACTCATGACGTAGAACGCGCAATGGGCTTTGGCGGCCGCGTACGAGACCAGCGGATGGCCGCGGTAGCGATAGGCGGGCGCGCCGTAGCTCATGGCCTCGACGGCATCCGGCGCGACCTCCGCGATCTGCTCGCGGAGGTGCTGCAGGGCCGCCCGCTGGTCCGGCGGGAGTCCGGCAAGGATGGCATCGATCCGGGCGGTGTCCGTCATCAGCTCTCTGCGCCCGCGCCTCCCAGCAGCGGGCTTTCCTGGATGGCCCAGCCATTGCCATCGGGGTCCTTGAAGAAGATGAACGAGTTGTAGCGCCCGCCCTTGCCGTCCGCCCAGCCCCCCTGCTCCTGATCGACGTGGCGGATCGGCGACACGTCGACGCCGCGCTCGACCAGTTGCGCGTAGGCCGCGTCGATGTCCCCGACGCACATCTGCATGCCCTGGAGGGTGCCCGGCACCGCCTCGGTGAGCCCCTGGCCGATCGAGATGGAGCAAGCGGACCCGGGCGGCGTCAGCTGGACGACGCGAAACCCCTCCATCGGGCTGTCGTCCACGTCGACGACGAACCCCAGCTGCTCGGCGTAGAACTGCTTCGCCCGGTCGACATCCGACACGGGTACGACCACGAGCTCGATCTTCCAATCCATGGATATCTCCTGATGGGCTTGTGGCTCAACGTGGTGATGCTGTGGTCGCCATGGTGCGTCAACCGCCGGTCGAGGTGGTGGTCGCCGTGCAGGAGGACTCGGCAAACGCGACCTCGATGCGAATGCGGGCGGGACCGGTCACATCCACCGACGTCGCGCAGGTGGCGAACACGTCGCTCCGGTTCGACAGGCGCGGGGTGCCGCCCGGGACGGGCACCAGACTCGAAACGTCGGACACCCGCTGCTTCAGGAACGTGATGCGGTAGCCGCCCTCGCCGAGCTGCGTCGGGACATCGCCGACGATGACCCCGTCGTCGAACCAGCCCTCGTGGGTGGCGCCGTCGGGGCCCTGGACCTGGATGACGTACATGCAGCCCCAGTCCGGGACGATCCCGCACGGCTCGGTCCCGGTGGCCTCCATGGCCAGCGAGGCGAACGCCGCCGGCGCAGGCTCGGTCGGTGGGGCCGGCGTGATCACGGGGCGGGCGCACGCGGCCATTGTCAGAACCGCGAGCACGAGCGCTGGGGCGCCGTGTGCCGCCCGTCCCAACCTAGAAGTCACGCCGGCCGGCGAAGGATTCGGCGACGCCGGGCCGGGTCAGCTGATAGATCGCGAGCCGCCGGCCGCCCGGCGCGACGAAGGAGCGGACGGGACCCTGCGGGATCTCGAGCGCGTGGCCCGGGTCCGCGCCGCTCGCGTCGAGCTCTCGCGCGGCCGCTTCGATGTCGGGCACCCGGTAGACGAGGATCGGCTGGTCGCCATCGAGGTGCCCGGCCAGGACGATCTGCGGCGGCCCATCGGTCAATTCGATCATCGCGACCCGGGTGCCCATCGCCTCGATCGCGAAGACGAGCCTGCCGCCGAGCGTATCCGTGTAGTGGGCGACGTCGGCCGCCACGTCACGGCTGGGCTGGTAGATGTAGTCGAGCCGCTCGAACATGGGCAGGACCACCAGGTTCGGCCGACCAGCGGCCGGCGTGTCGGGCAATCTTGCCCGACGTGCGTCCCGCGGTCGTGCGCCCGCGACGTGCGGCGGGTCAGCCGGCGAGCAACGCCTCGAGCTGGGTGAGCGCTGCCTTGAGGCGGGCTCCGGCATCGGTGCCGAGCTTCGCGTCGAGCTCGGCGACCTTCGCCTTCAGCTCGTCGACCGCGGGGGTGGCCGCCGACAGGTCACCGGTCTGCACGGCGGTCTTGACCTTCGCGACGATGCCTTCGAGCGCATCGCCTTCTTCGGCCGTCAGGCCCGTGGCACTCTCGTTGGCCGCGATCTCGGTCTCAAGTTGATCCAGCACGCCGAGCACCGTGGCGGTGGCCGCGGATGGGTCGATCGATACGGCCGGCAGGGACACGGCGGGCACCGACGGGCTGGCGGTGTTGCTGCAGGCCGACAGCACGCCGCCCGCGACGAGCGTGGAAATGAGCACGAGGCCCTTCATGGTCTTCATGCCCCGAACGTAGCCGTCTCGTGGCCACGACGGCGTCAACCATCCGCGGTGGGATGTGCACGCGGCATCGCAGCTACGACATCAGGGTCCCCGTCGTCTGGGCGCTGACCCGTTCCGGGCCGCGGATGATCAGGCGGCAACCTCGGCACCGGGCAACTCGGCCTTGGCGGCTTCGATCATCACCGAGGCGAGCGTCCCGTACGCCTCGGTCCACGCCTCGCGGACCTCGGGGGTGAACCCGGCGCCGAGACCCTGTTCGAGTGTCCACAGCAGGGCCGAGCCGACCGTCGCGTAGTGCCCCTCGCGGACCCCGTAGCCGGCATGCCGGCGACCGAGGGCCTGGACGGCGGGCACGAGCTGGTCGAGCTTGTCGAGGCTCTTGACGACGACCGTGAGCGTCTGCATCAGGACCTTGCGCTGGGCCGCCATGTCAGTCCGGCGGAAAAGGCGCTCGATCGCGGGGTCGAGTTCGAACAGGCGTCCGTAGAACAGGCCCGCGGCCGTGTCGGCGATCGGCTCGACGGCGCTCCAGCTCTCGCGGATCAGGGTGACCTGGGATGGTGTCATCGAGTGGGCTCCTTGGCGTGGCCCGGGCACCCGCCGGGCCGATGCGGTCCGCGCAGCATCGCGGCCGACCGACCAGGCATCGACCGGCATCGGTGGCGGACTCGAATGGACATCTGTCGCACCGGCGAGCGGCGGAATGTCCACAATGGCGGGCATGCCGATCGTCACGGTCGTGGCCGCCGTCGCCGCGGCGCTCATCCATCTCTGGTTCTTCGCGCTCGAGAGCTTGCTGTTCTCGCGGCCGACCGTCTTTCGGCGGTTCGGGCTCAGCTCAGCGGAGGACGCGGCGATCGTGCGGCCGATGGCGTTCAACCAGGGCTTCTACAACCTGTTCCTCGCGGCGGGGATCGTGGTGGGCCTCGTGCTCGTGGCTGCCGGGCAGCGGGACGCGGGGCGGGCCATCGTCATGTTCGCCTGCGCCTGCATGGTGGGTGCCGGCATCGTGCTGTTCGCGACCGACCGGCGCTTCCTCACGGCGGCGGCGATCCAGGCCGGGCCGCCGCTCCTTGCGATCGTGGCGGCCTCGTCCTGTAGGTATGCCCCTTGCTGCCGAACCTGCGCGGGGAGCGGTGTACGCTGCGCGCACGATGACCGCACCGATCGGCGCGGCGGCGCAGAACGCCTGGCTCGCCTCCCTCTTCGACATCACCGGCTGAGCCGCCCCTTCCAGAACCAGCGTCAGTGGAAGGGGCGGGACGACGCGTGCCGCCGTCGCAGCCATATCGGGCTGCGCGCGCCGCGTCATGTCCCCGCCGGTGAGGCTAAGGAGGATCGGCATGCCGATGCCGCACAGGACGTTCGCGCAGGTGGCGAAACGTCGACTGACAGGCAAAGAAGGTCGGGAGCGGATCCGCGAGGTCCAAACGCTCCTCGGCGAGCTACCGGATTATCGGAACGGACCGTACGCGGACCTGCGCAAGTGGCTCATGGCGGAGATCGAGGACACGCGGGTCCGGGCGAGCGCCGTCCACCGCGACTCGATCGCCGTCCGCCGCGAGGGCGCGGCGCAGATCGCCCTCGTCGGGCCGCCCAACGTCGGGCAATCGTCGCTGCTCCAGGCGCTCTCCGAGATCCAGATCAAGACCGGGGACTACCCGTTCACGACGCTCCGGCCGGTCCCGGCCCTGACTCGCATCGGCGGCGTGCTCGTCCAGCTCGTCGAGATCCCGGGACTGATCGAGGGCGCCTCGGAGGACCGTGGCGGCGGTCGGGCGCTGCTCGGCGTCCTGCGCTCGGCCGATGCGATCGTCTACTGCAGTCGCGGCGACGCCGACCCGGCCGAGCTCGAGGTCGTCCTCGCCGAGATCGCTGCCGCTGACATCGAGAAGCCGGCGTTCCTTGCCGCCACGCGGTCCGACGAAGCCGGCCCGGACGCCCTCTCGACGTCTGCGCGGCGGCCTTCCCGGACCTCGACGTCGTCCCGGTCTCGATCATCGACGAGGCATCGCTCGATGCCTTCCGGACAGCGGTCTGGCGCCTGACCGGCCTCCTCCGCGTCCGGCTGCGAAAGGACGGCACCGTCGACGAGGAGCCGCTCGCGCTCCAGCCGGGTGCGACCGTCACCGATGTGGCCGACTGGGTCCATCACGACCTCGGCGCGAGCTTCAGCGGCGGCTCGGGTCTGGGGCGACGTCGGCCCGGTTCGACGGACAGCGGGTCGGGCGCGACCACGTGGTCGCCGACAACGACATCGTGGAGATCGTGGCATGACGGCCGAGCGAGGACCGCAGCTGCGTGGCTCAAGGAACGACGCGCGGCCGTCGAGGCCCAGTACGACGCGGAGGCGGAGGGGTACGACGACGATCCCTACCCGGCGACGTCGCACGCCACCTTCGTTCGGCGGTTGCTCGAGACGTGTCCGGCCGGCGGCACCGTGCTCGATGCTCCGTGCGGCACGGGCGCGTATTTCGAGCTCGTCCGGGCGTCCGGCCGGCACGTGGTCGGGATCGACCAGTCAGCCGGCATGCTCGCGCAGGCCCGGGCCAAGGAGATCGCTGCGAGCGCTGGAGCACGTCGGGCTGCAGGAGCTGGACGTTCGACGCCGAGTTCGATGGCGCGATGACCATCGATGCCATGGAGAACGTCCCGCCCGAGGATTGGCCGGTCGTCCTGGCGAACCTCCATCGGGCGATCCGCCCCGGCGGCCACCTCTACCTGACGGTCGAGGTGGTGGACGACGGCGAGATCGACGCGGCGTTCGCCGAGGCGACCACGGCCAGGCCTGCCGGCCGTGCACGGCGAGGTCATCGAGGGCGACACCGCCGGCTACCACTTCTACCCGCCACCCGAGCAGGTCTCGGCCTGGCTTGGACGCCGAAGGGCTGGACGTCGTCGACGAGGGCTACGACCAGGAGGACGGCTGGGGGTATCGCCACCTGCTGTTGCGGAGCCGTGCCGGTAGCCTCCGCGGCGAGCCCGGATCATGTCTGAAAGCGTACAGCAGCCTCGTAGGTGCCTGCGGCCACCGGGCGCGATCATGGTCGCCGCTCCCCGTGATCCCGGCGAAGGCCGCCGGTGCCTGACCCGCTGACGACGGTCCATCGGATGCGCGACGAGCCGGCCTCGTGATCGCCGTGGGCCGCGAGGACGAAGGAGCCCTGCCGGCCACCGACCGTCCCGGTGATGCGTCGCAGGCCGACGAGTGGGCGGTCTTGTCGGTCCGGTACAGCATCAGCCAGTGGACCGCGCCGTCTCCGGAGATGTCGCCGCTGAAGGTCTGGGTTCCCGACGCATGGGAGAGCTTGATCCCACCGTCGAGTTCATCGAACCGGTCCGCCGTGCCCCCGGTCTCCTCGACCGTGCCCGTCGCTTCGGTCATCCGACCTCCCGCCCCCCGGTCGCATGCTCGCTACTCGCCGCTCGCCCGCCAGCCGACGTCGAGCGGGATCGTGACCACGGCTCCGTCGCCGGCCGCCCCGGCCAGCACGGTCTCGTCGATCGAGAGCGGCTGCATCCGGTCGTAGGCGGCGGCGAGCGCGAGCTCGGAGCGGTAGGCCGGCTCGATCAGGGTGAGCAGCGGCGTGTAGCGCTCGATGGCGGCGTGGATGTCATCGCGCCGCCAGAGGAAGACCCCGGCGCTCCAGTACGTCGTCCCCGAGTCGAACAGCTCGCGGGCGCGCGCCGCAGTCGGGTGCGCCTCGTAGCCCTCCACCGGGAAGCCCCGCAGCGCCCCGGCACGGAACGGCGTCGCCGAACCGTGGCCGGATATAGCTGCTAGCCCGGGTCCGCGTCGGTCGGCGTCACGCCGAAGGCGACCAGCGGCGACGACAGAGTCATCGGCGGCAGCGAGCGACGTCCGCCATGGTGCTCACGGCGCTCGCGGAAGGCCTCGTCGTCCTCGATGTCGTGATCGGCGATGACCACGAGCATCGGCTCGTCCCCGGGTCGGTCGACGGCGACCGTCGCCAGCGTGATCGAGGCCGCGGTGTTGCGATGGATCGGCTCGGCCAGCACGAGGGCATCCGGGACCAGGCTTCGCACCGTCTGCCCGTGCCGGCGGTCGGTGACGACCACCACGTCGTACCGGTCGATGAGTGGCGCGAGCCGGTCGACCGTCCGTTCGAGCAGGGTGCGCCCATCGGCCCCCTCGCCGAACGCGACCGGCAACTCACCGCCGGTGGGGGGTCGCTGCCGGGTCCGGCCGTCCGCAAGGATCACCAGGTACATCCGCTGAATCATGCCCCATGCAGGACGGGTCGGCGGATGCCGCGGCGCAGTCGCTCGGGCGAGAGCATCGTGCAGCATCCGACGAGCACGACGCCGATCACGACAAGCAACCACAGGCTCGTCTCGAAATCGCCGGTCACGTCTCGCGCCGCCCCGAGGATGAACGGCCCCAGGGACGACAGGATGTAGCCTCCGAACAGCATCAATGCCGCGACCGAGCCCACCTGGCCGGGATCGTCGGTCACGTCCAGTGGCAGCGTCAGGACGAGGGGGAAGACCGCGCCGAGCGCGAGCCCCAGGATGGCGATCCAGCCGTAGGCCAGCGTCGGCGCGACGATGATGCCCACGAGCGCCACGGTCGCGACGGCGGACGAGGCGAGCAGCTGCGGTCGCCGGGCCCCGAGCCGGTCGGCCACGAGTGGCACGCCGATCGTGGTCACGAAGCCCACGCCGTTGAACACGGCGATGAGCGAGCCCGCGGCGCCGGTCGACCAGCCCCGCTCGACGAACGCATTGGGCAACCACGCGACGATCCCGTAGTACATGAGGGACTGGAGCCCGAACAGCAGCACGAGCAGCCAGCCGGTGCCGCTGCGCCACGGCAGCCGTCTCGCCTTGGGATCCAACCTCGGGATCCTGCCCTCTCCGCGAACGAGCAGGAGCCAGGCGGCGATCGAGATCAGGCGACGCGGCCGACAGCAGGAGCAGGGAGAGCCGCCAGTCACCGCCCACCGCCAGGGGCACGGCGACGGCGGCGGCGATCGTCGAGCCGGCCACGATGCCGCCGGCGTAGGCTCCCGTACCGAGCGCCGGCCGCTCCGGCATCCGCTGCGATACGATCATCGACGGGATGGCCCCGGCGATCCCGACGCCGATCCCGAGCCCGAGCGTGGCCAGCAGGATGAGCGGGAAGTTCGGCGCCACGGCCCGCAGCAACCCGAACGCGACGATGAGCCCGAGACACACCGCGAAGGCCGTCCGCGGCCCGAGTCGCGCCGCGAAGCGCGGGCCGATCGGGGCGAAGATCCCCATGCACAACACCGGGATCGTCGTCAGGAGGCCTGCCAGGCTCGCCGGCAGGTCGAGATCCTCGCGGATCAGGGGCAGCAGCGGCCCGATCGCGAGCAGCTGCGGACGCAGGGCAACCGATGCGATGAAGAGCCCGGCGACGACCCCGAGCGGGATGCGCGGGTCCAGCGTCGGGTCGTTCGGGCATCGTGCGCACGCTACCGCAGCCCGACACGTCCGCGCTTGGGGCAAGATGGGTCATCGAAGCGACCGACGAACCGCGACGGAGGGGCCGAGAATGACGGATGGGGTGATGGGCTCGACGAGGCGATCCACGGACCGGGCCTTGCTGCAGCGGACGGCCGACCTGGCCGCCGATTTCCTGGAGTCGCTGGACGAGCGGCCGGTGGTGCCGCGAGCCGGACGTGACGCGCTCCTGGCCAGCTCTCGGTGGTCCCCTGCCCGAGGCGGGCTACGCCGGCGACGGAGGTGATCGAGGACCTGGCTCGCAACGCCGAGCCCGGCGTCGTGGGCATGGCCGGGCCGCGCTACTTCGGGTTCGTGATCGGCGGGTCGTTGCCGGCGGCGCTCGCCGCGGACTGGCTGACGTCGACCTGGGACCAGAATGCCGGGCTCTTCGCCGCTGGTCCCTCGGCCTCGGTCGTCGAGGAGGTGGTCGGAGACTGGCTCGTGGACCTGCTGGGCCTGCCCCGAGGGCACGAGCATCGGGCTCACGACGGGCTGCCAGATGGCCCACGTCACGTGCCTGGCCGCGGCACGGCACCGGGTGCTCGAGCGGGCCGGCTGGGACGTGGAGGAGCGGGGGCTGTTCGGCGCTCCGGAGATCTCGGTCGTGGTCGGCTCCGAGGCGCACGCCACGATCCCGACGGCGTTGCAGTACCTCGGGATGGGCCGTTCCCGGGTGATCACGGTCGCGTCCGACGAGCAGGGTCGCATGCGCTTGGATGCCCTCGAGGCGGCCCTGCCGACCAGAGACGGTCCGCTGATGGTGTCGCTGCAGGCCGGCAACGTGAACACGGGCGCCTTCGATCCGATGGGACCCGCCATCGCGCTGATCCGCGACCGGCATCCCGGCGCCTGGATCCACATCGACGGGGCGTTCGGGATGTGGGCGGCCGCCAGCCCCGACTATCGTCCGCTGCTCGACGGCCTCGACGGCGCCGACTCGTGGGCCACCGACGGCCACAAGTGGCTCAACGTGCCGTACGACTGCGGCTTCGCCTTCGTGCGCGACCCGGTCGCCCATGCCGCCGCACTGTCGCCACCGGGCGCGGCGTACATCGTGTACGGGTCGGCGGAACGCGACGAGTTCCGCTGGGTCCCGGAGTATTCGCGGCGCGCTCGCGGGTTCCCGACGTACGCTGTGCTGCGGTCGTTGGGTCGGGACGGCGTCCGCGAGATGGTCGAGCGCTGCTGCCGGCTCGCCACGCGGATGGCCGATGGCCTGCGCGGCAGCGGGGTCGAGATCCTCAACGACGTCGTCCTGGACCAGATCCTCGCACGGTTCCACCCGACCGATGGCGGCGACGCAGATGCGTTCACTCGGCAGGTCGTCGCGCGCGTCCAGGCGGATGGGACGTGCTGGCTGTCGGGAACGACGTGGCACGGCATGGCGGCGATGCGCATCTCGATCGTCAACTGGTCGACGACCGAGGACGACATCGACCGCTCCCTCGCAGCGATCCTGGAGGCGGCTCGAGCGGCGTAGGCCCGCCCTCAGCGCTCCGGTCGAACGCCCTGCGACGGTGAGTCGAGGTGCTCCTCGTCGACGCCGGGATCGAGCTCGCCGACCGGCTGGGTGTCACCGCGCGGCGCCTGACCCATGACGTGATCGTCGGTCTCGCGCATGCCTGGGTCCGACTTCGGAGCGGGCATCTCGCGTTCGCGGCTCTCAGAGGCCCGCTTATCCTTCATCGCTCGTCTCCCTCATCGGCCTGGCTCGGCTGGGTGCGGGTCTGGTCGCCGCCTTGCCGCGGCTCGAAGCCGCGATCGACCTCCTTGCGCTCACGGTGCTTTGGCTCGTTGGCCCCGGAACCGGGATTCGTGCCGTAGCGGGTCGAGCCCGGGTCGTTGGCTTCGCGTGGACCGGACGGGCTCCTGTCCGGACCGGGCTGACGGTCGCGATCGTTCATCGTTCGATGATGACCCGCACTCGTCATCCCCGGGTCAAATCCCCGACCGTCCGGGTTGCGACCGCATCGCAAGCACCCGCGCCCCAGGGCGTCAGAACGTCGTTTCGATCGCGTGGGAGCGGCCGTCGGCGATCGAGGCGTAGGCCGCGAGCGTGACCTCGAGGACGTGGCGGGCGTGCTCGGCGGTCAGGACGGGCTCCACCCCGTCGCGCAGGCAGGCGATGAAGTGGCGCGCGCCAGCCTCGACGACGCCGACCCCGTCGCCGTCCTTCGGGATCTCGATTCCGTGCTGCCAGCCCTCCCGCGCGTCCGGACCGTCGTCGTCGACGTACAGGCTGACCGGATCATCGTCGTCGTAGCCCGGGCCGCTGAAGCTCAGGGTGGCCATCGGGAAGTGCAGCTCGAGCCATGGCGCGAGCGAGCTGGGTGTCCCGAAGCTCGCCAGCACCTGGCCGAGGGCCCCGTTCACGAACTGGAGGTTGATCAGGACGTGGTCAGGCGTCGTGACCTCGATCGTCTGGCCGGTGAGCGGACCGCCGCGGACCACCCGGGTCGGCGTCGCGATCGTGCCCATCGCCTGGACCCGCGCGACCGGGCCGAGCAGCATCGTCAGCGCGTGCAGGCGGTACACGCCGTGGTCGAAGACCGGGCCCACGCCTTCGCGATAGAACGGCGTCGGGTCACCCGTGTACTCGCGCCACGCGGCCGGGCCGGGATCCGCGTGGTGGGTGACCGCCAGCGTGGGCCGTCCGAACCGCCCCGAGGCGATGAGCTCGGCCAGCCAGCGAAAGCGGGCGGTCGCGGCGACACCCGGCGCGCACAGGAACCGGACGCCGCGCTCCGCGGCCGTGGCGATCAGGCGATCCGCCTCGGCGACGCTGCCCGCCAGCGGCTTTTCGGAGTACAGGTGCAGGCCGGCCTCGAGGATGGCCGCGTTGACCGATCCATGCTGAGGAGCCGGGGCCAGGTTGATGGCCGCGTCGGCGACGCCGTCCGCCAGCATCGCCTCGAGGTCCGTGTAGGCCGCCGCCCCCGGCGACCAGGCGACCACGCTCGCCGCCGCGCGTTCCGCGGCCCCCGGTCGCGGGTCCACGAACGCGGTGATGGCGACCCCCTCGGCCAGGTCCTCGAGGGCCGGCAGGTAGTGGCGGTACGCGACGTCGCCGGCGCCGACGATCGCGAGCCGGAGCTTGGAGTCGGCGGCAGGCATGGACGGAGCCTACCTGCCGCCGAACCCCGGTCGCCGGGCGGCCCGGCGCGTCGCTGGGGAGTGGCGGCTACGCGGCGGATTCCGCCACGGGCTCGCCGATCTCGATGGGGTTGTTGAGGGGATCCTGGCTCCACTCGAACCAGCCACCGTCGTAGACGGCGACCCGCGGCCAGTCCTGGAGATACGCGTAGAACCAGGTCTCGCTGGCGCGCCAGCCGGTGCCGCAGTAGAACGCGACCCACTTATCGGCAGTGATCCCGGCCTCGGCCCAGTTGGCCGCGATCTCGGGGTAGGCGCGCATCGTGTTGTCGACGTTGCGGTAGTGCTGCATGTGGTACGCGTCGGTGCCGCAGTTGCCCCAGACGTCGCCCTTGATCCGGCCCGCCGGGCCGATGTAGTTGTAGCCGCTGACGTTGCCGATGTGCTCGCGCCAGGTCCGGATGCTGACCAGCGCCGCGCCCTCGGGATCGGCGATGATCTGCTTGGCCTCGTCGATGTCGACGATGACCTCCGGGCGAAGCGGGATCTGCACCCCGAAGGCGGGCACGGCCGTCGGCTCGACCGGCTCGGTCTGGAGCGGATTCCCCGTCCGGACCCACCAGTCGTAGCCGCCGTCGAGCAGCCGGACGTCGTCGACGCCCGCGTAGCGCAGGATCATCAACGCCCGGGTGGCCGCGATCTGGCCGGCCCGACGGCCGGGCCACTTCTCGTTGGCCTGGCCCTCGGTGTCGCGGCCGTAGACCACGACGGTCGTGTCGTGGGTGATGCCCAGGGCACGCAGCGCCGTCTCGAGCGCTTCGGGCGACCGGCGGTTCCAGTCGGCCGGATCCTCGAGCCAGTTCGTGTCGAGGTAGTGGGCGCCCGGGATGTGGCCCTCCGCGTATTCCTCGGGCACGCCGAAGTTCACGTGGAAGAGCAGGAACTTGCCCTCGGGCGCGGCCTCGGGGCGTCCGCCCGCGAGCACGTCACGGAGCCAGTCGATATGGACGAGCCGGTCGTACTTCGCCAGGCGCTCGAGCGGCAGATCCGGGTCCGCGGCCCACGTCGCGAAGCCGTCGGCGTAGACGCGGACGTTCTCGATCCCGAGGCCGGTCAGGCCAGCCGCGACCGCCAGGGCGTCGTCGCCCACGGCCCCGTATACGACGACGTCCCGTCCCGCGACGACACCCTTCTCGTCGAGGATGCGGCGGATCTCTGGCCCATCGACGCTGGTGAGCCAGGCGCTCGGGAAGGCGACCGCGCCCGGGAGATGCCCGCCGCGCGCGTCGTCGCCGAGACGCCAGCCGTTGTAGGCGTTCAGCGGACGCGCATCGATGACGGTGAGGCCGGGATCGCCCAGGCGGTCACGGAGCTCGGTGGTCGAGATCGTCGGACTCGCGTTCGCGATCTCGTGGAGGCTGGTCATGTCGGTGTGTCCCTCATCTGGTGATTCGTAGCGCTGGAGCCAAACAAAAAACCCCTGCCTGGCAGGGGTCCGGTGGGTGAGCGGCGTGCGTTGTGCTCGGGTCGCACGCCTAGATACACCACCTGCCCTGCTCGGCGAGGGTGGGACACAGACAGCGGCACATGGCGTTCGCGTGACGGTCCATCGTCCGCGGAGTGTGCCATCCGCGCCGCCTCCTGACAAGCCCCCGTTCTCGGCGGGTGGATGCCGGCGCTCTCTCAGGGTGACCGGGCCGGGCGCGAGCGGGCACTGGCGTTTCCGCCGGCTTGTTCGTCGTCGGCCTCGAGCACCCAGTGGTTGCAGCGCAACTGGCGGCCTGCGTACGCGACGGTCTCCTCGCCGATCTCCTCGAAGCCGGCCTTCCGACAGACCGCATTGGACGGGCCGTTCGAGACTCCCGGGAACGCGTGGATGTCGCCCCACCGTCCATCGTCGCGCGCTCGTTCGAGCAGGAGTCGCAGCGCCTCAGTCGCCAGGCCACGACCCTGGTATTCGTGGAGGATCGCCCAACCGGCTTCGCTGCGAAGCTCCCCCGAGACGACGTCCGACCACAGGCAGATCGTGCCGACCGCCGTGCCGTCGGGCTCCAGCTCGACCGTGAAATACCACAGCCGATCCGCGGCCATCCCTTCGAGCCGGCGGGCATGGATGCCCGGGACATCGCCCGCCGCGAGCGGGCCGCCCAGGTCGGCCATCATTACGGCGCTCGTCTCGATCGCCTCGGTCAGCCAGCGGTCCGCGTCGGCATAGGGTCGGAGTCGGACCGCGGGCGTCGGCGATGCCATCGGGTCCACGATACCGGATGCCTCGATCAAATCGCCCGCAGTCGGGGTGCGAGATCCGTAACGGCGAACAGGCCGCCATCGGCCAGGATGGTCGTGAGGGCGGCCTCGTCCATGGGCCGTGCGAAGAGATAGCCCTGGGCCCGGTCACAGCCGAGCGCCCGGAGGCGGATCGCCTGATCCGGGGTCTCGACCCCCTCGGCGGTGACGGCCAGGTGGAGCGCCCGGGCGAACGCGATGGCCGCCGTGACGATCGCCGCGTCCTCGCGGCTGCGGCCCAGGCCGTCGACGAACGAGCGGTCGATCTTGAGCTCGTCCACGGGGAATTGCCGGGCGTAGCTGAGCGACGAATGGCCCGTCCCGAAGTCATCGATCGCGAGGTGTACGCCGAGCCCCTTGAGCGCCGCGACCACCTGGTCCGTGCGCTCGCCCTCGAGGATCAATACGCTCTCGGTCAATTCGAGTGTCAGGTGTCCTGGGGCAAGTCCGGCTGTCTCGAGCGCGGAACGGACGTCGGTCACGAAGTCGGCGTCGACGATCTGACGCGCGGATACGTTCACGCTGACCGGCACCGGCTGGTGTCCAGCCGCGGCCGCGAGCCGGACGCTCGCGAGGCACGCCTCCCGGAGCACGAAGCGCCCGAGCTCGACGATGAGTCCGGCACGCTCGGCGACAGGGATGAACTCCGACGGCGGGATCGCGCCGCGCTCCGGGTGCCGCCAACGCGCGAGAGCCTCGACCCCCGCGACGGCGCCGGTCCTGAGTTCGACGACGGGCTGGTACGCGACCTCGATCTCCCCCAGCTCGAGCGCCCGGCGCAGGCCATTACCGATCTCGAGGCGGGCGGCGGCGCGGGCGCCCACGGCCGGATCGAACCATGCCTGTCGCGACTTGCCCTCGGCCTTGGCCTCGTACAACGCTGCGTCGGCATTGCGCTGGAGATCCTCGACCGTGTAGTCGGCGCTGCCGAGGCCGGCGATGCCGGCCGTCGCGCGGATGCGCACGTCATCGTTCTCAAATATGTATGGCTCGGACAGGACCACGAGGAGGCGTCGCACCATGTCGTCGGCAGCGATCTCGTCGGTGAACCCTTCCAGAAGCAGGTTGAACTCGTCGCCGCCCACGCGCGCCGCGAGATCGCTCGCGCGGATCGTCGCGCGGAGCCGCCGCGCGACTTCGACGAGGAGGCGATCGCCGACGCCGTGGCCGAAGGTGTCGTTGACGACCTTGAAGTCGTCGAGATCGAGGTAGACGACGACGAGACCCTGGCCTGAACGGCGGGCCCGGGCGATGGCGGCGGTCACCTGCTCGGTGAAGTAGGTTCGATTGGGGAGACCGGTCAGCGCGTCGTGGAAGGCCTGGTGCGAAAGCTGCGCCTCGAGGCGCTTCTGCGCGGTGATGTCGACCATCAACCCCTGGACGAGCTTCGGTGTGCCGTCCGCGTGGCGCTGCACGACCGTCTTGTCATCGCGGACCCAGAGTTCGCGGCCATCCCTCGTGAGCAGTCGGTACTCCCAGGTATGGGAATTGGCGACGGTGAGCCGGTCCGCTCGCTCCGCGAGGACTCGTTCGCGATCCTGCGGGTGGATGCGCGAGGCCCACAGCCCATAGCCTGGGGTCCATTCCTCGGAGCCCGCGAGCCATTCATCGGGGGTATAGCCCATCATCGCCTCGATCTGCGGGCTCACGTAATAGGTCGGTGTGTCCGCCCCGCGCGACGACATGTAGACGACGCCGGCAAGCCGGTCCACCAGGGCGCCGTAGCGGGTCTCGCTGTCCGCCCGCGAGCGCTCGGCGGATGTGGCCTGGTCAAGCGCCGCGTGCAGGCGGCTGCTGAAGCGCCACAACTGGAGGAGGAACACCCCGATCGCCCCGAGGAATCCACCGAAGCGGAAGACCGCCTGGGCCTCCGGCGAGAGAAGGCTCACCGTCGTGCTCGTCTCGAGCAGGACATTGATGCCGAATGCCACGACCCAGGCCACGATCATGATCGTGCCGAGGACCCGGCCCCGGAGGTACGGCAACGCGACGCCGACCGCCAGGAGCGGCACGATCGCGAAGACGGAGTAGATCGGCTCGACCACGGTCAGGGCGATCCCGGCCGCAACGAGGGTCGAAGTCGTAGCGCCGACCGTGACGCCGACGCGGACCCGATCGATCCTCAGGAGGATGAGCGCGTACAAGAGGCCGATGGCCACGAGCAGCATCCCCGCCCGCGTGGCGCCGGGGTCGGACGCCTCGAGACCGACGATCAGGCTGAACGCGCCGAAGCCGATCGCCAGCACGACGAGGATGTGGAGCAGGCGCCGCAATTCGGCGATATCGGGATGTCGATCCCGGGTGTCGATGAGATTCATCGGCCAGAGCATGCGCGTGTCCGGGCGCCACGGGTATCAAGCGGTGGTCCGGGTGCGCGCCCCGGATTTCGGCTGCGGGGGCGTCGCGGCTATCCGATCCTTTGCCATTGGGCTAGGCTCGGGACATGGTGTCGCAACGCTTTCCGATCCGGCTCGGGGCACGATCCCGATCCTTGCTGCGCCTCTTCGGCGTCGGGGGGCCTAACGATGCGTGGGTCGAGCTTCGCGACGACGATCTGGAGGCACGGTTCGGGTGGTCGCGCGCTGTGACGCCTCTAGCGAACGTTGCCGGCTGGCGCATCGAGGGACCCTGGCTCTGGATCACGGCGATCGGCGTGCGGATGAGCGTGCGCCACCGGGACATCACGTTCGGGGGATCGCACCACGGCGGCGTCAGGCTGGACTTCGTCGCGCGGGTCCGGGTGGGGCCGTTCCGGGTGTCGGCGCTGTACGTCACCGTGGACGATCTCGAAGCGTTCGCCGCCGCCCTTACCGAGCGGGGTATCGAGGGCGTCGACGCGCGAAAACAGGTCGTACCGTGAGGGTCCGTCGGATCTGGCGGGCCGGGTCGGGAACCTGGTTCGCGCGTGCAAGGGTACGGTATCGGCATGGATCACCGATGTGAGCCGGCACGACGCAGGCTGACCCGGCCGTGAAGCTGACCGTCGATGACCGAGCCACCACCCGCGCCGAGCGTGCCCTCGACGCCGTGACGCTCGTCGCCAAGGTGGCCACGGTTGGATTCGGGATCGATGCGCTCATCAATCACGCATCGCCGCGCCTGCGCGGCAAGGCGATCCGAACGCGGGCGATCGGCTACACGGCGGCCCTGCTCCTCGTCCCGATCGCGTGGCGGGTGCTGCCGGGTCCTCGGGATCCATACCCACGGGCCCTCGATCTCGCCGTCACGCTGCCACTGCTCGCGGACGCTGCCGGCAACGCCTTTGGTGTGTACGAGCGCGTGCGGATCGATGATGCCGTGCACGTGGCCAATGCCGCGCTCCTCGCGGGCGTTAGCGGCTCGCTGATCGCGCCACACGTCGATGAGCGCTGGCAGGCGGCCCTGGCCGGCGGCGCGATCGCGATCGCCGGAGAGACGCTGTGGGAAACGCTCGAGTACCTGGCCTGGCGAACCGGCCAGGCGGGCATGGACCTCACGTACGAGGACACCATGGACGACATCGTCGGTACCTGGATCGGCGCCATCGCCGGCGCCCTGTACATCGCGACCCGGGCGCCCCGCCGCAAGGCGACGCGCCAACGGCGTGGCTGGCGCGCCATCCTGGGTGCCTGACCCCCTGCGGCTCACCTGGATCGGGCACTCGACCGTGCTTCTCGAGCTCGGCCGGCTCCGCATCCTGACCGATCCGTTCCTGCGCGACCGGTTGGGGCCGTTGCGTCGCCGAGGCCGATCCGTGGATGCGGCCGCCATCGGACGGGTCGACGTCGTCCTGCTGTCGCATGCCCATCCCGACCATTTCGACCGGAGGTCACTGGCGGGACTTGACGGAGACCCGCTGATGATCGTGCCCGCGGGTCTCGGCAAGGTGACGAAGCGCATGGGCTTTCGCGCCCGGGAGCTCGCTGAACACGAGCGGGCGGACATCGGAGGCGTGGGCGTCACGGCCGTCCCTGCCCATCACGGGCGGTGGCCGCGCTATCCGTCGGCCCGCGCGCTCGGCTACCTCGTGGAGGGCGGCGCACCGAGCGTCTACTTCGCCGGCGACACGTCGGCCTTCGCCGGCCTGCGGGTGCTCGCGGGGCGTGTCGATGTCGCGCTGCTCCCGATCGGCAGCTGGGGGCCGCACTCGGCGCCGTGGCACCTCGGGCCGCGGGGCGCCGCGAGGCTGGCCGACATGATCGGCGCGCGCGTCGTCGTGCCCATCCACTGGGGCACGCTCTACCCGGCCGGGCTGGCCCGGGTGTGGGGAGGACCGCAGGAACGGCCTGCGGTCCGCTTCAGGACGGCCTGCGCCACCCTGGCACCGGCCACGGAGCTCCGGGTGCTCGGCCCGGGCGAGGCAACCGTCGTAACGGCGTCCGGCTGAGGGACCGTGCCCCCGTCAGCTGGGGTCGCTCGCGGCGGGGCCGTCCGTCTGGATGAGCGTGGCGGGGGCGTTGTGGACGGCCGGGATGCTGCCGAGTCGACCGGCCTGGTAGTCGGCGACGGCCTGCAGCACCTCCTCGCGCGTGTTCATGACGAACGGGCCCATCCAGGCGACGGGCTCGCGGATCGGTCGGCCGCCCAGGATCAGCACGTCGAGGTTCGGGCTGCGCCGCTCCTGCTGCGTGGACGCTGCGACGACCAGGGCATCGCCCGGGCCCAGCACGGCCAGCTGGCCCGTGCCGATCGGCCGCCCGTCGCTGCCGACACTTCCCTGCCCCGCCATGACGTACACGAGCGCGTTGTAGTCCGGACGCCACGGCAGCGCCAGCTCGCGCGCCGGGGCTGAGCGTGGCGTGGACGAGCGTCATCGGACTGTACGTGGAGCCCGGGCCGGCATGACCGGCGACGTCGCCCGCGATGACCCGGACCAGGGCGCCGCCATCGGGCGATGAGACGAGCGCCACTTCCTGTGCCCGGATGTCCTGGTACCGGGGCGGCGACCACTTCTGATCCGCCGGCAGGTTGACCCAGAGCTGGAAGCCGTGAAACAGCCCGCCGCTCAGGACGAGCGCCTCCGGCGGCTTCTCGATGTGCAGGATCCCGGAGCCGGCGGTCATCCATTGCGTGTCGCCGTTCGTGATGAGCCCGCCGCCGCCGTTCGAGTCCTGGTGCTCGAACGTGCCGTCGATCATGTAGGTGACCGTCTCGAAACCACGATGTGGGTGCCAGGGCGTGCCCTTCGGCTCACCGGGCGCGTACTCGACCTCGCCCATCTGGTCGAGGTGCACGAACGGATCGAGATCTTCGAGCGCGACGCCGGCGAAGGCGCGGCGGACAGGGAACCCCTCCCCTTCGAACCCGTGCGGGGCGTTGGTGATGCTGCGCACGGCGCGGACGCGCGCTACGGCCGGATCCGGTTCCGGGATCCGCGGCAGGACAGTGATGTCATCGACGACGACGGCGGGCATGGGGTCAGCTCCTTTGTGCTTCACCATCCTATGGCAAGGTAGTTGCTACGTCAACTACCGTGTCGTGACAACGACCGCCGTAGACTCGTGGTCATGCCCGACCAAGGACCGACGTCCCACATCCGCCCCGCCACGACCGATGAGCGTGGCGATGTCCGCGGCATGCACGCGGCCAACCGCCGCGCCTGGGACGAGGCCGCCGAGCGGTACGAGGGCTGGTTCACCGAGGCCGTCGAGATCATCTCATCCGGTGGCACCAACCTCCTCGCACCCGAGCTCGAGCTGATCGGCGACCTCCACGGGCGCTGCCGGCGCGCGATCCACCTGCAATGCGCCGGCGGACGCGACACGCTGTCGCTCTGGAACCTGGGTGCGGACGAGGTCGTGGGCGTCGACTTCAGCCCGCGCATGCTGGCGCTGGCGGAGCGCCTGTCGGCCGCGGTTGGAGCACCGGCCCGCTGGATCGAGTCGGACGTCCTCGACACGCCCCACGAGCTCGACGAGACGGCCGACCTCGTGTACACGGGCCGCGGCTCGCTGATGTGGCTGCAGGACCTCGACGCGTGGGCGGCCGTGCTCTATCGCCTGCTGGCGCCCGGTGGCCGCCTCGTCCTGTTCGAAGGGCACCCGGCCGAGTGGCTGTTCGACGTCGATGCGGACGGGGCCTGGGTGGCGACCGACTACGACTACTTCGCGGGTACCGAGGCGTCGAAGGGCTGGGCGCCCGAATACATCGACCAGCTCTCGATCGACGACGACGACCAGAGCTGGAAGTACGCCCGTGCCTGGACCCTGGGGGAGATCGTCACGGCGCTCCTCGGCTCAGGGCTGCGCGTCGAGCGCCTCGCCGAGCATCCGACCGACTGGTGGAACGGCCACGCGGACGTTCGCCCCGACGAACGCGGCCGGATCCCGCTGTCCTTTTCCGTGCTGGCCCGACGCGACGGCTAAGCGGTCGGGCTCGCCGGCTGGTCGACGGACACCCAGGCGCGATCGAGGATGAGATGGATGACCGTCGTGCGCTCCTCGACGAGGGCCTGGCGAAGCGCTGGCTCCAGGTCGGCATCGCGCTCCACGCGCACGCCGCGAGCGCCCACCGCTCGGCCGATCCCCGCGAAGTCGACCGGCCCGAGCTCGGTGGCCACGCCTTCGCCGGTCCCACGCGTTTCCTGCCACATCCGGATGGTCCCGAACCGCTCGTTGTCGAAGACGAGGACGATGATCCGGGCCCCCTCGCGCACCGCGGTCTCGAGCTCCGCCATCGTCATCGCCATGCCGCCGTCCCCGACGACCGCCACGACCGGACGGTCGCGATGGACCAGCGCCGCCGCGATCGCCGCCGGTACGCCGTAGCCCATCGCTCCCGACGTCGGTCCGAGAAACGTGCCGGGTTTGCGGAACCGGAAGCCGCGACCGGCCCAGCCGGCGAAATTGCCGGCGTCCGTGGTCAGGATCGCGTCGTCCGGTAGCACCCGTCGCAGCGTGGCGATGACCCGTCCAGGGTGGACGCCGGGGCCGGTCCAGGTGTCGGCATCGGCGTCGACGATCGTGGCGCCCTCCCAGGCGGCGCGGTCAGCGACGTTGTGCTCCTGCCGGCGCGCGACGAGGGCGGCATCGAGCACCGCCCGGCCGAGCAACCGCTCGTTGGCGGCGCGCAGGAATGCCCGGGCGTCGGCCGCCACGATCACGTCGGCGAGGCGCAGCCCGTCGGCTCGTGCGGGCTCGAGGTCGACGTGGGCCCAGCGGGTCGTCTCTCCGGGGATCGTGTCGTCGTACGAGGTCGGTTCGTTGAGGCGGCAGCCGATGACCAGCATCGCGTCGGCGTTCATGAGGCGCTCGCGCACGGACGCGGCCGCGCCGAAGCCGGCCATCCCCAGGTACAGCGGGTGCTCGTTCGAGATGACGTCGCCTCGCCGCCAGGCGGCGACGACCGGGACCTGGAGCAGCTCGGCGAAGCGCAGTAGCTCGGTCGAGGTGCGGGCGCGCAGGATGCCGCCGCCGGCAAGGATGACCGGCCGTTCAGCCGAGGCGAGCAGCTCGATCACGGCCCGCAGGTCGTCGTCGGCGGGGCGCGCCGGGCCCGGCCGGCCGGCGTCCACGCGCGCGTCGGTCGGCGCCGGCTGATCGAGGAGATCCTCAGCGAACGACAGGAGGACGGGGCCTGGCCGCCCACCGAGGGCTTGGCGGATAGCCTCGGACAGCGCCGGGGCGACGTCCTCAGGTTCGCCCGGCTCGGCGGCCCATTTCGCGAGGCCACCGATCGTCGCGACCTGGTCGATCTCCTGGAACGCCTCGTGTCCGCGATGCGACCGTTCGACCTGGCCGACGAGCGCGAACATCGGCGTCGAGTCCTGCCGGGCGGTGTGGATGCCGATGGCGAGGTTCGCGGCGCCCACGCCCCGGGTGCCGAGGCAGGCCGCCGGACGACCCGTGAGCTGGCCGTGGGCCTCGGCCATGAACGCGGCACCGCCCTCGTGGCGCGTGGCAACCACGCGGATGCCGACCTCACCGAGCGCGTCGAGCAGGCCCAGGAACGATTCGCCGGGCACGGTGAAGGCGTAGCGAACGCCGGCGCTGCGCAGCGCGTCGGCGATGAGGCGCCCGACCGTGCGCGGCTTGTCGTCGATGGATGCCTCGTCGGCCGTCACCGCTTCGGTTGACGCGTCGCTCGCCTGGATCGATGGCGGCTGACCGGGCGCGCCCGGCGCCTCCATCGGTCGCTGGGACGGTTCGGACGGCGGCTCGGACGGGGGCTGCTCGGCGGGGGCGGCTCGGGCGGCGGCTCGACCGGGTGGCTCTTCGACCGGCGGCCATTCGCCCGGCGGCTGGTCCGTGGGCGGCTCCTGCGGGTCGGTCGGCGGCTCCGGCTCGTCGGTCGGTAAGCCGGGCGCCTCCATCGGCGGCGCGGAGGGCACCTCCGAACGGGGGTCGTCCGCGGGCGCGCCGGCCTCGGTCAGGGGTTCCGTCATCAGGCGTCCCGTGTCCGTGCGACCCGACTCAGACCGCGACCGGATAGGCCACGGCCGACGCGATCAGGCCGAGGACGATGATGACCGTCACGATGATCATGGCGATCCGAGCGAAGCGAGCTCCGGGCAACACCGATCACCTCAGCGGTAGTTCTGGAATTGCAAGGGGACGACCTCATCGAGCTCGCGCAGGCGGGTGATGACCTTCTGCAGCTCGTCCTTGCTCTTGCTGGTGACGCGCACGGCATCGCCCTGGATCTGCGACTTGGCCTTGGGAAACTCGTCGCGGATCAGCTTCGTGAGGCGCTTCGCGAGGTCCTCGGGCAGTCCGCGTCGCAGCTTGATCTCCTGGCGCACCTTGTTGCCGCCGGCAGGCTCGACCTTGCCCCAATCGAAGATCTTGAGCGAGAGGTTGCGACGGATCGCCTTCGATTCGATGAGGTCCTTGACCGCGCCCGCGCGGTGCTCGTCGTCCGTGACGAGCACGAGCTCCTCCTTGGCCTGCGTCAGGTCGACCGTGACGCCCTTGAAGTCGAAGCGCTGGCCGACCTCGCGCCGGACCTGGTCGAGCGCGTTGCGCAGTTCCTGTTCGTCGAAGTCGCTCACGACGTCGAATGAGGCATCGCCTGCCATGGTCCTCCTCTTCCCTATCCGCTCGCCGGGGTCTCACGCCGGTGCCACCACTCGCGAAAGCGGCGGATCCGGCCGTCCTCGGCGACGTCGAGTGTCATGAAGCCGGCGAGGCGGACTCTCGCGTGAGTCCGCCACCTGGATGTAGCTGGCGTGCCACGCGGCGAGGACCGTGTCGCCCGCGGCCCAGTGCCGCTCCACGGTCATCTCGACCTGGTCCTGGCGCTGGGCTGCCTCCAGCAAGTATGCCCGCAGCGCGTTCGATCCGACCAGTGGCGGCTCGAAGGGATCCTCGTGGTACTCGGCATCTTCGGTGAACAGGTCCGTCCAGGCATCGCCGTCGAACGTCTCCCAGGCGTGCTTGTATCGATCCAGGAGGTCGCCGGCCGAAGCGTGATCCACGGTCAGTCCTCCGTTCCCAGGTGTCGCAGCAGGTCCTCGGCGATGCGGTAGCTGTGTCCACCGCCCATCACGAGGACGGCGTCGCCGGCGCGCACCTCCTGTGCGAGCCAATCCGCGGTGGCCTCCACCGAGCCCGTGGCTTCGACCCGGATGTCCGGCCGGGCCCTGGCGACGGCCTCCGCGAGGCCGGTTGCGGAGGCGACGGTGGTGTCCGGGTCTCGACCGGCCCAGATGTCCGCGATGACGACCGCATCGGCTGATGCGAGCGCGTCGGCGAACGCGGGCAGGAGCGCGGCCGTTCGATGGTACGTCAACGGCTCGTAGACCGCCCACACTCGGCGGCCCGGTTCGCGCTGGCGGATCGCGGCCAGCGTCTCCCGGATGGCGGTCGGGTGATGGCCGTAGTCGTCGTAGACCACGACGCCGGCCGCCTCGCCCTTCCGCTCGAGGCGTCGACCGACGCCCTCGAACGACCCGAGCGCCGCGACGATGTCCGCCGCGGGCACGCCCAGCTCCATGGCCGCGCCGGCGACCGCGAGCGCGTTGGCGGCGTTGTGTCGCCCGGCCGTTCGGAGCCTGGCGACCAGCGCTCCGGCCGATGCGTCCAGACCATGGACCTCGAGCGTCGTCCCGTCGGGGTCCGCGCTCGTGATCCGTCCGATGAGCGGCGTCGCCGGCGTTCCCGAGGTGGCGAACCGGTCGGCGAGGCCGCGCAGGTACCCGCCCCGCCGCGGGTCGGCTTCGGTGAGCGCGTAGGCGACCACCTTGCGCGGAGGATCCGGCAGGAGATGATCGAGGATCGCTTCGACGCCGGGATCGCCTGCGTTGGCGACGATGATGCCGCCGTCGGGCATCCGCCGCAGCCACGCCTCGAACGACGCGGCCACGGCGGCCTGGTCGGCGAACACGTCCGGGTGATCCCATTCCGCGCTCGTCACCACGGCGATGTCGGGCCGATAGGCGTCGAAGTTGCCGGCGTACTCATCGGCCTCGACGATGAAGGGTGCGCCCTGGCCCCAGCGCGCGGTGGACGGCAGCCCGCCCGTGATCGCGCTCGGGAGCAACGCCCCCACGAAGGCGCCCGGATCCAGGCCGGCGTGCACGAGCACGTGCACGAGCCAGCCCGCCGTCGTGCTCTTGCCGTGCGTCCCCGCGACGCCGACGAGGGTGCGCCCGACCGCGGAGTCGGCGACGACCTGCTGCCACGACTCGAGCGGGATGCCGGAGGCGACCGCCGCCCGCAGCTCCGGGTGATCGGGGTCGACCGCGGTCAGCGCTTTCGTGACCGCGACGCGATCCGGGACGGGCTCCGACGTGACGTGGCCCGTGCTGTGCTGCCACGCCAGCGAGAGCCCGGCCGCTTCGAGCGCCGGCGTGTACGGCGACGCGCCGCCCGCGTCGCACCCGGTCACGAGCGCCCCCGTGTGGTGCGCGAGCAGGGCGGCCGCGCTCGCTCCCGCCCCCGCGACGCCGATGACGTGCAGCCGCTCCCCCGCTGGGATCGGCCGTGCACGACGGGCCGGTGCGAGGCCCGCACCGATGGCGGCCGCGTCGCGCGTCACGAGTCGGTGGCGGTGAGGCGCTCGAGCACGAGCGACAGCGCGGCCGCCGCGCTCGCCCGTTTGTTGCCACTCCGGTCGTCCGACCACACGTGCCGGCGAACGTCGTCGCCGTCGGCGTCGGCGATGGCCACGTAGGTCAGGCCGACCGGCTTCGTGTCGGTGCCACCGTCCGGCCCGGCGATGCCCGTCACCGCGACCGCCACGTCGACCGCCAGCCGGCTGCGCGCGCCTTCGGCCATCGCGACGGCGACCTGGGCCGAGACGGCGCCATGCGCCGCGAGCACGCTCGGCGGCACGCCGGCCAGGGCCGTCTTGACCGCATCGTCGTACGTGACGAGCCCACCCAGGAAATACGCGCTCGAGCCCGGGATCTCGGTGATGAGGTGGGCGACCAACCCACCCGTGCACGATTCAGCCGTCGCCAGGGTGCGCTGGCTGGCGCGAAAGGACGCTCCGACGCGCTCGGCGAGGTCCAGGAGCTCCTCGTCGGTCGGTGGCACGTCCGTCAGCGGCGCTGGGTCAGCTCAGGCTTGGCGGGTGGCTCGAACAGCCACGTCTCGGGCGTTCCGCTCCGACCAAGAGCGCCCAGCGAGGTCCCGTTGAGCGCGAACTTGGTCACGCCCGACGAGCCCGTGCGGACCTCGATCGACTTCTTGGCGGTGAAGGTCAGGGTCTTGCCATCGTTGTAGACCCGGCCAGCGGCGCCGATATCCGGGTGGATCTTGCCGTCGATCCAGACCTTGATCCAGGCACGCCCGCCATCGACGAGACGACGAGGTTGACGCCCTTGAAGGCCACCGTCACGGCGCGCGGGAGTGAGGCCGTCTTGCCTTCTGGGCTCGAAGCAGTGACGGTGATCGCCCAGCGGCCGGCCGTGAGCTCGAACGGCGTCGTGAAGGTGCCGTCCTCGGCGACCGGGACCGTGACCGGGGCGGGCACGGCCGGCGGGGCCGGCGTCGCGGCACCCGCCTTCACGGGCGTCGCGGGACCCGAGTAGGCCGCGCTCACGACGACCGAGTCGGCGTTGGTGGTGCGACCCTGCACTGGGATGGCGCCGTTCTCGAAGGTCGCGCCGTCCGCGGGTTGGTCGACCGTCAGTGTCGGCGCTTCGATCACCAGGAACGGCACCTCGATGAACAGGCTGACCGAGCCCTCGGACTCCTTCTGGGTCTCCGGGTCGACCGCGGTCACCTCGAACTGGTTGCGCCCGCGACGCAGCTCCACGCTCGCGCTCCAGTCCCCGTCCGCGTCGGCGGTCACGCTGTACGGGTCGCGCCCCGGGGTGGCGATCGAGATCGTGGCGCCCGCGCTCGACGTGCCGCGCAGGACGTACTCGGTCGCCGATTCGTCGACCTCGATCACGGCCGCCGCCGGCGTCGTCACCGCGATCGTCGGGGGCTTGGCGAAGCGCAGCAGCTGGACGCCGAGATACGCCGCGAACGCGAGGACCGCGACGGTCAGCAGCGCGAAGACGACGAGGCTTGGCGAGAAGGTCAGGCCCTTGCGGGGCGTCGCGATCGGCCGCGGGACGGTGATGACGGCCTGGGGCTCGCGCGGGTCGCCGCGCTCGCGACGCCACTGCAGCAGGACGTCGTCCGGGTCCAGGCCGAGATACAGCGCGTAGTTGCGCAGGAACCCCTTCGTGTAGACGGCGCCCGGCAGTTCGCGGTAATCGCCCCGCTCGAGCGCGGCCAGATAGCGGACGCGGATCTTGGTGTCACGCTCGGCGCGGTACAGGTCGACGCCCTTGCGCTCGCGGGCGGCGAGCAGGCGTTCAGGGAGGCCGGGGGCGGGTTCTGCGGTGATCGGGCGCGCCTCGCCCCGATCGGCCCTGACGGCTCGCCGGACCTGGTCCCGTGTCGTCATCGCGCAGCCCTGTCCTCATGGCGCCCGGTCGTGACCCGATCGTCCTGGTTCCGCGCCACCCCGACGACCACCGAGGCCACAGGATACCCCAGCCGCGTCGTGAACCATGTCGCCGGCCGTTTCGGGCGGCTCGTGTCACTCACCGGGGTCATCGATGTCTTCTTGCGTCCGAAACCAGTTGTCGGGTCCGTAGATGTGGCGCGGTGTGGCGGGATTGCGCGGATCCTGCGGCCCGACGACCCCGTAGCGCTCCAGCTCGTCCATGACCCGGCTGGCCCGCGAGAAGCCGAGCTTGAGCTTGGTCTGGAGCATCGAGGTCGACGCCTTCTGCAGGCTCGTCACGAGCTCGGCGGCCGGCACGGTCATCTCGTCCACACCGAGCTTGCGCAACCAGGCGAACTGCCCGTTGTCACCGCCGCCGCCGTCCTCCGGGTCGGCGAACGCGAGGATGTCCTCGTCGTAGAAGGTCCGACCGCCCGTCTGGTCGAGCCAGTGCTTCGTCACGGCGCCGACATCGTGATCGCTCACGAACACGCCCTGCATGCGTACGGGCCGCGGCAGGTCGACCGGCTGGTAGAGCATGTCGCCCCGACCGATGAGGTCCTCGGCGCCGGGCGAATCGAGCACCGTCCGCGAGTCGATGTTGGAGGCCATCGCGAACGCGATCCGGGACGGGACGTTCGCCTTGATGAGGCCGGTCACGACGTTCACCGATGGCCGCTGGGTCGCGAGGACGAGGTGGATGCCGACCGCGCGCGCCTTCTGCGCGATCTTGACGACCGGGTCCTCGACCTTGCGACCCTCGCGCATGATCAGGTCGGCGAGCTCGTCGATGATCAGGACGATGTAGGGCATCCGCTCGGCCGCGGTCTCGCTGTCGACCGCGACCGTGCCGACACCCTGTGAGCCCGCGCCAGCCACCGTCGCGCCGGCCACGTTGGCTTCCGGCCTGGCGTTGAAGGCCGCGATATTGCGGACGCTGTGCGCCGCCAGCAGCTTGTAGCGATCCTCCATCTCGCGGACGGCCCAGTTCAGGACGGCCTTCGCCTCGCCCGGCTCGACGATCACGTGCTGGAGCAGGTGCGGCAGGCCGTTGTAGGGGGCGAGCTCCACCCGCTTGAGGTCGACGAGGATCATCCGGACCTCGTCCGGGCGGGCGCGCATCAGCAGGCTCGTGATGAGCGCGTTCACACACACGCTCTTGCCCGATCCCGTAGCCCCGGCGACGAGCAGGTGGGGCATCTTGGCGAGATCCACGGCGTAGGCCTTGCCCGACACGTCGCGGCCCAGCGCGAACGTCAACGGGCTCGTCGAGTCGAGCATCTGGCTCTCATCGACCAGCGGCTGGAAGCCCACGACCTCGCTGACCGAGTTCGGGATCTCGATGCCGACGACGTCCTTGCCCGGGATCGGCGCTTCGATCCGGATCGAGCGCGCGGCGAGGGCCATCGCCAGATCGTCGGCCAGGGCCTCGATCCGCGAGACCTTGATGTGGTGCTCCGGGCGGACCTCGTACTGGGTCACGACCGGCCCGGAATTGACCTTCACCACCTTCGCCGGGATCGCGAAGCTCAGCAGCTTCTCCTCGATCCGCCGGGAGTTCGAGGCATGGTCCAGCGTGCCGCCGACGAGGGCCACGGGTCGCGGCTCCAGCAGGTCGATGGACGGCAGGGTCCAGTCGATCGCGTTGAGGGACTCCAGGGCCGTCGGCGCGTCGCTCGCGAGGGCGGTCGCGGCGCGAGCGGGGCGCGCGGACGCGGAGCCGCTGCCGCCGTCGGACGGACCCGTCCAGACCGTCTGGCTCATCGGCGACTGGCCGGACCGGGGTGCCGGCTCGTCGAGGATGCTGCGGGCCGGGTCGTCGAGCGCCGTCACCGGGATGGCCACCGGTTCCTTGGTCGCGGCCTTGGCCTTGGCCGTGCCGTTCGTCGCGGGGCCCTTCACGTCCGCGGGGCGGGCGTCCTTCGCGCGGCGGAGTGATTCGGCCGTGGTCGAGCCGACCCAGCGGGCCGTGCCGGTGAACGGTGCGACCAGCTGGCGCAGCTGGAGGTTGAACGCGAGCATGATCCCGAGCAGGCCGATGGCTACCAGGAGGACGATCGCCCCGGGCCCGGTGAGCAGGGGCTCCAGCGTCGATGCGAGGAAGCGACCGATCCGGCCGCCACCGGGCTGGCGCTCGTCATCGAACAGGTTGAACGCGATGATCTCGAAGGCGCCAAGCCCGGCGATGTACGCGATCGCGAGCCCGCCAAGGGTCATCCCCCAGCCGGAGCCCGCCTTCTTGCCCGGTCCGGCCGCGATCCACCAGCCACCGGCGAGCAGCAGGAACGGCAGCAGCCAGCGGCCGGTCTCGAACCAGGGCGCGATCGAGTCGCGCCACAGGTCGGTCAGGGCGCCCCTACCGGGGAGGACCAGGGCGATGAGCGTGATCGCGCCCAGGGCCATCATCACGGTCCCCAGGATCGAGCGCACGACCTCCGGGTTGAGCCGGCCGGCGAAGCCGCTCGATCGGCGTCGCCGGGTCGCCCGGGTGGCGGGTTTCGCGGTGCTGGATCGGGTCGCGCTGGACCGTCGTCGCGTGGCCAAGCCTAGACCTCGACCACGACGGGAAAGACCATCGGCCGGCGCTTGGTCTGCTCGTACAGGTAGCGCGAGACGCCTTCCTTGATCTGGGACTTGAGGAGCGCGTGCTCGGCGATGTGGTCGCCCGGCGTGTCGATCGCCTTGATCACGCGCTCGACGGCGCCTTCCATGAGCGGATCCTGCTCGTTGAGCTTGACGAACCCGCGCGTGACGATCTCCGGCCGCCCGACGACCGAGCCCGTCTGCTTGTCGACGGTGACGACGATCATGAACATGCCGTCGTTCGCGAGCGAGCGACGATCGCGCAGGACGATGTCGCCGACATCGCCGACCGACAGCCCGTCGACGAAGACGTAGCCCGCGGTCACGGGAGCGCCGCGGCGGGCCGAACCGTCGGCGTACAGCTCGATCGGCATGCCGTTCTCGATGATGAACACGTTCTCCGGCTCGACGCCCGTCTCGGTGGCCAGGCGGCCGTGCTGGACCTGCATCCGGAACTCGCCGTGGATCGGGATGAAGTACTTCGGCTTGGTCAGCCCGAGCATCAGCTTGAGCTCCTCCTGGCTGGCGTGCCCCGAGACGTGCGCGCGCTTGATCGTGTGGTAGTACACGTTCGCGCCGGCCTTGAACAGATTGTCGATGGTCCGGGAGACGTACTCCTCGTTCCCGGGGATCGGGCTCGCGCTGACGATGACCGTGTCGCCCGGCTGGATCTCCACGAAGCGATGGTCGCGGTTGGCCATGCGCGCGAGACCGGCCATGGGCTCGCCCTGGGCGCCGGTCGTGGCGATGACGAGCTTGCTGTCCGGGTGGTCCTTGATCTTGTCCTTCGACACGATCTGCGAGGGGTCGTACTTCAGGTAGCCGAGGTCCGTGGCGATCCGGAAGTTCTGCTCCATCGAGCGGCCGATGACCGCGACCTTGCGATCCATCGAGGCTGCGGCATCGAGCACCTGCTGGACGCGGGCGATGTTGCTGGCGAAGGTGGCGACGATCACGCGGCCGTCGAGGGGCTCCATGATCTCGCGGAACGCCTCGCCGACGGTCCGCTCTGAGGGCGTGTAGCCGGGGTTCTCGGCGCGCGTGGAGTCGGACAGGAGGCAGATGACGCCTTCCGCGCCGAGCTTGGCCAGGATCGCGAAGTCGGACAGCTTGCCGTCCACCGGGGTGTGATCGAACTTGAAGTCGCCGGTGTGGACGATCGTGCCGACCGGGGTCTTGAGGGCGATGCCCATCGCGTCGGGGATCGAGTGGCCGACGCGGAACGGGACGACGCGGAACGGTCCGATGTCGGTCTCGTCGCCCGGCTCGAGCGCGATGAGCGGATTGTTGTGGAGCTTGTGCTCCTTGATCTTGTTGCCGAGGAGGCCGCGCGCGAGGGTGCTCGCGTAGACGGGCACGCCCGGGAACTCGGGCAGGACGTACGGCAGGGCGCCGACGTGGTCCTCGTGGGCATGGGTGATGAGGAACGCGCGCACCTTGTGCGCGGTTCTCTTTGAGGTAGCTGATGTCGGGGATGACGAGGTCGATGCCGAACATCTCCTCGTCGGGGAACATGAGGCCGCAGTCGATGACGACGATGTCGTCGCCGTACTCGAACACGTACATGTTCTTGCCGATCTCCCCCACCCCGCCGAGCGGGATGATGCGGAGTGGCTGGTCGGTATCGGTGGTCTGGTTGAGGGTCATGGGGTTCCTATTGCGGGATCAGAAGAGGCTGAGTTGGTCGGCGGCCGGCTCGTCGGCCGATGTGGGGGCCGAGGCTGGCTGCGGGTCGGGGACGGTGGCGCCCGTCGTGCGGGCGTGGGCCGTGGTGGGTTCGGCGGCGGCCGTCGGCAGCGCGGCGGGCCCGGGGCCGGCCGTTGGGACGACGGGCTCGGCGCCTGGCACGGCGTCGGGCTTGGTGACGCCCTGGCTCGGTGCCATGGCCGCCGCCTGCGCGGCGTTCGCCGCGCGGCGAGCCTCGGCCCGGCGGGCCCGGGCGTCGGTCAGGACGGTCGGGATGAGCGCCACGTCCTGGTAGCTCTCGCGCTCGATGGCGGGCGTCCGGAGCGCGGCGGCCGGGTGATACATCGCGAAGACCGTGGCGTCGCGCGCGCCGGTCGCCGGGTCGGCGATGCGGGTCGTGCCGTGGGCCTGCGAGATCCGGGCGCCCGGCATGAACCGGCCCATCGAGTGGCGGCCCAGGGTCACGACCACGGACGGATCGAGCGTCTGGAGCTGGCGCTGCAGGTACGGCGCGCACGCCGCGATCTCGTCCGGTTCGGGATCGCGGTTGCCGGGCGGCCGGCACTTGACGATGTTCGTGATGAACACGTCGTCTCGCCCCCAGCCGATGTGGCCGAGCAGGTTCACGAGCAGGCCGCCGGCGCGGCCGACGAACGGTCGGCCCTCGCGGTCCTCGTTCATGCCCGGGCCCTCGCCCACGAAGACGACCTCCGTGGAGGCGTCGCCTTCACCGGGTACGGCCTTCGTGCGGGTCTCGTGGAGGCGGCATCGCGTGCAGACGCGAACCTCGTCGGCGATCGCCTCGAGCGCCGCACGGCGCTCGGCGTCGGTCACGCCGGGGTTCCGGCCGCGTTTCGTGCCGCGGCGGCCTTGACCCAGCCCCGCTCGACCAGGATCTCGGCGAGCTGGACGGCGTTGGTGGCCGCGCCCTTGCGCAGGTTGTCGCTCACGACCCAGAAGGCGAGCCCGCGCCCATCGTCGATGGACGGGTCCTGCCGGACGCGCCCGACGTAGATCTCGTCGGAGCCGGCGGCCTCGGTCGCGAGCGGGTAGGTCGAGGTCGAGGGGTCGTCCTGGACGACGACGCCGGGCACGGCCGCGAACAGCGTGCGGGCGCGGTCCGGCGTGATCGGCTCGCGGGTCTCGACGTGGACCGCTTCGCTGTGCGCCACGAAGACCGGGACGCGGACGGCGGTGCACGAGACGCGCAGGTCCGGCAGGTGCAGGATCTTGCGGCTCTCGGTCACGACCTTCCACTCTTCCTTGGTGTAGCCGTTGTCGAGGAAGACATCGACCTGCGGGAGGGCGTTGAGCGCGATCTGGTGCGGATACACGCTGGCTTCGAGCGGCTGGCCGCCGACGTGCGCCTCGAGCTGGGCCTGGAGCTCCTTGATCGCCTTGCCGCCGGTGCCGCTGACGGCCTGGTAGGTATCGACCACGACCCGCTCGAGGCCGACGGCGTCGCGCAGGGCCATGAGCACGGGCACGAGCTGCATCGTCGAGCAGTTGGGGTTGGCGATGATGCCCTCGTGCCGCTCCAGGTCGTCCGGATTGACCTGCGAGACGACGAGCGGGACGTTCGGGTCCATGCGCCAGGCCGACGAGTTGTCGATGACGGTCGCGCCACGCTCCGCCGCGAGCGGCGCCAACGCCTTCGAGGTATCGCCGCCGGCGCTGAAGAGCGCGATATCGACGCCCTCGAAGGACTCGGCCGTCGCCTCGCCGACCGGATGCTCCGTGCCATCGATGTCGACGATCCGGCCGGCCGAGCGCGCAGAGGCCAGGAGTCGCAGCTCCCCGATCGGGAAACGGCGCTCGCGGAGCATCCGGATCATCGTTCCGCCGACGGCGCCGGTGGCGCCGACGACCGCGACGTTGAGGGGTTTCGAGTTCATCGTGGGCATGGCTCGGCTATGGACTGGGTCTGGTCGGGCACGGCGGGAGTATACCAGCGAGGCCTCGCCCGACCTCCAGCACGGGCGCCGGTTCGAACTGGCCCGTGCGCGCCGCCGCGTGCTCCGAACGTGACGACCGGCCGGCTCCCGAGGGAACCGACCGGTCGTCTTGGGCAGCTGAGGGGCCGGGCGCGACCGCCCGGCGGGTTCGGACCCTAGACGGTTTCCTTGGCCAGGTGGCGCTGCATCGCGGCCTTGCGCGAGAGGTTGACGCGGCCCTGCCGGTCCACCTCGAGCACGACGACCATGATCTCGTCACCGACGGACACGACGTCCTCGACGGTCGGCACGTGGTAGTCGGCGAGCTCGCCGATCCGCACGAGGCCTTCCTTGCCGGGCAGGATCTCGACGAAGGCGCCGAAGCCCATGATCCGGGTGACCTTGCCCATGTACAGGGCACCGACCTCGACGTCGCGGGTCAGTGACTCGATCCACTGGATCGCCTTGCGCGAGTTCTCGCCGGAGACGGCCGCGATCTCCACGGTGCCGTCGTCCTCGACGTTGATCTCGGTCTGGGTCTCTTCCTGGATCTTGCGGATCATCGATCCACCCTTGCCGATGATCTCGCGGATCTTCTCGGGGTTGATCTTGATCGTGATGATGCGAGGAGCGAAGTCGCTCATGTCGGCGCGGGCCTCGGGGAGGACCTCGGCCATCTTGTCGAGGATCGTCAGTCGCGCGTTCAGGGCCTGCGCCAGGCCGTCGCGGATGATCGCCTCGCTGATGCCCTGGACCTTGATGTCCATCTGCAGGGCGGTCACACCGTCCCGCGTGCCGGTCACCTTGAAGTCCATGTCGCCGATCGAGTCTTCCTTGCCGAGGATGTCGGTCAGGACGACGAACCGGCCGTCGGGCTCGCTGATCAGGCCCATCGCCGCTCCGGCGACGGGTGCCTTGATCGGCACGCCGGCATCCATGAGCGCGAGCGTCGAGCCGCAGGTCGAGGCCATCGACGTGGACCCGTTCGACGTCACGCACTCGCTGACGAGGCGGATGACGTACGGGAACTCATCGTGGCTCGGCAGGACGGGCACGAGCGCCCGCTCGGCGAGGTGGCCGTGGCCGATGTCGCGCCGGCTGGGCCCGCGCATCATCTTGTTCTCGCCGGTGCTGTAGGGCGGGAAGTTGTAGTGGTGGAGGTAGCGCTTCTCGGTCTCCGGGCTGATCGTGTCGATCCGCTGGACGTCCGAGGACGAGCCGAGCGTGGCGACGGTCAGCGCCTGGGTCTCGCCGCGCGTGAACAGGCCGGAGCCGTGCGCGCGCGGGACCAGGCCCACCTCGACCGAGATCGGACGGATGTCCGTCAGGCCGCGACCGTCGATCCGGATGCCCTCGTCGAGGACGATCTGGCGGACGGTCTTCTTCTGGACCAGGCTGAACAGGTTCTTGCTGACGCGGGCCTCGCGACGGGCCGCCTCGAGCAGCGCGGGCGTGTCGCCACCGCTGCGCTGAGCGCGGACCGCGTTGCCGATCGACTCACGAAGCGTCGTGATCCGACCCGGCAGGTCGTTGGCGAACCAGAGCAGGAGCTCCGCGGTCGCCTCGGCGTCCGGCAGGGCGCGATGGCTCTGCGACAGCTCGACGCCGAAGAAGCGCGCCAGGTCACCGAGCTTGTACGACTCGGCGCCGGGGTAGCCCTCGCGGGCGATGACCAGCGTGTCGAGGTAGCTGCCGGTCTGGAACCGGAAGCCCTCGCCCCTGGCCTCTTCGATGAAGCCGAGGTCGAAGCCGACGTTGTGGCCGACGATCAGCGCGTCCCCGACGAAGGCCAGCAGCTTGTCGGCCGCCTCCTTGGGGCTGGGCGCGCCCTGGACGTCCTTGTCGGTGATGCCGTGCATCTGGTTCCCGACGATCGGTCGACCGGGGTTCACGAACGTCGACCAGCGGTCGACGATCTTGGTGCCCTTGATCTTGACCGCGGCGACCTCGACGAGGTCCGACATCTTGGGATCGGTGCCGGTCGTCTCGACGTCGATGACGACGAGCTCGCGCTTGGCGTCCGTCGCGGACGCGAAGTCCAGGACGGAGTCGGTCAGCGGCTCGATGTACGGGATCCGCTTGGCCTTGCCGACGGCCTTCTGGAGCTGCTCCTGCAGGTCGACGATGGGCTGGAGCGCCCGATGGCCGAACAGGATCGCCTCGGCCATGACGGCCTCGGGCAGCAGGTTCGCGCCGGCCTCGACCATCATGATCGCGTCGCGGGTGCCGGCGACGATCAGGTCGAGCTCGGAGTCCTTCATCTGGCTGAAGGTCGGGTTGACGACGAACTCGCCGTCGATCCGGCCGACGCGCACGGACGCGATCGGGCCGTTGAACGGGATCTCACTGATCGTGAGCGCCGCGGATGCCGCGATCGTGCCGACGACGTCCGGAAGGTTCTCCTGATCGGTCGAGAGGACCGTGATCACGAGCTGGACATCGTCCTTGTAGCCCTTCGGGAACAGCGGGCGGATCGGCCGGTCCGTCTGGCGGGCGGCCAGGATCGCGTTCTCGGACGGGCGCGCCTCGCGCTTGATGAAGCCGCCCGGGATCTTGCCCGCGGCGTACATGCGCTCCTCGAAGTCGACCGTGAGCGGGAAGAAGTCGAGGCCGGGGCGCGGCTCGGAGCGGTTGGCCGTCCCGAGCACCATGGTGTCACCGTATCGGACGGTGACGGAACCGCCGGCGAGCGTTGCGAGCTTGCCGGTCTCGATGGTCAGCGTTCGACCACCGATCTGTGTCTCGAATGTTTGAGACAAGGGAAACGATCCTCCTTGTCGTGGAGGAGGGAGACGACCCGTGGGCGGGTCGGCCTGCTGCGCTGCTGGCCCCGAGATATGCGCGAACCTCGGGGTAACGCCCGAGGTCCGGAACGGCGGGTGCTAGCGGCGGAGTCCGAGCCGTCCGATGACGGTCCGGTAGCGCGCGCTGTCCTTCTTCATCAGGTAGGCGAGAAGGCGACGGCGCTGGCCGACGAGCTTGAGGAGGCCGCGGCGCGAATGGTTGTCCTTGGGGAAGCTGCGAAGATGCCCGGTCAGTTCCGCGATCCGCTCGGTTAGGAGCGCGACCTGGACTTCGGGCGAACCGGTGTCACCTTCCTTGGTGGCATACCCGGTGATGATCTCCTGCTTCTGTTCCCGCGCGAGCGGCACTCGGTCCTCCGACACGATCTGTGCTTGATGTTCTTCCATCTATGACCGGCGGATGGTAGCAGG
>CAWEOO010000008.1:0-1821139 GCA_963810725.1 uncultured Chloroflexia bacterium | reverse complement strand
GGAGGGCAGCTCCCCTCCACCCTGACGACGAGATCGCAGCCAGGGACAGGGGACTGTCCCCTGTTCGCGTCGGACCCGTTTCTTGCGTTGACTCCGGCCGTCAGGAGGCAGAGAGTCGGGGGACCGGAGCGACCGACCGGAAGGAGGCGCGAATGGCCTGCGTCACGATGTTCAGGGTCTCCGGCGATCCCGCGGACGTGCTCGCGATGAAGCGTGAACACGTCGACCCTGTCGCCCGGGAGGCGGCGGAGGACGTGGGCGCGCTCGCCCACATCGTCTGCAACGACGGCGACGGGATCCTCATCATCAACGTCTTCGCCGATCCCTCGGCGAGCGACGAGATGGTCGCCCGCGTACGGCCGGTGGCCGAGGCGAACGGCCTCGCCCCGCCGTCGGACTGGCGGATCTACGACGTCGAGCAGATGATGATCCGGCAGACCGCCGACGAAGGGATGGGCGCGCGCCGGCCCACCATTGAGCCGCGGCGACTGGGGGACAGCTCGCCCTCCACCCTGGCCACGAAGCCGGGGCGAAGAGAGAGGGGACTGTCCCCCGACGCGCTAGGCGCTGCGCGGCCGCGCTCCGGCGCGCGGCGCGGCAGCAGCGTCTCGCGGGCGATGACGAGGCGCTGGATCTGCGACGTGCCCTCGTAGAGCTGCATGATCTTCGCGTCGCGCATCAGCTTCTCGACGGGGTACTCCTTGATGAAGCCGTAGCCGCCGTAGACCTGCACGGCGTCGGTGGCGATCTCCATCGCGGAGTCGGCGGCGAAGCGCTTGGCGTGCGAGGACTCGAGCGTGTTGCGCTTGCCCTGGTCGAGCAGCGCCGCCGCGTTCCAGGTCATCAGGCGCGCCGGCGTGGACCTTCGTGCCCATGTCGGCGAGCATGAACTGGATCGCCTGGTGCATCGCGATCGGCACGCCGAACTGGACGCGCTCCTTCGAGTAGTCGCAGGCGAACTCGAACGCGGCGCGGCCGATGCCGACGGCCATGGCCGCGACGCCGGGGCGCGTGTAGTCGAGCGTCTGCATCGCGACCTTGAAGCCCTTGTTCTCCTCGCCGAGGAGGTACTTGGCGTCGATCTCGGTGTCGTTGAAGGTCACGGTCGCCGTGTTCGACGCCCGCTGACCCATCTTGTCCTCCTTCTTGTCGATGACGATCGTGTCATCGCGGGGGACGAGGAAGGCCGAGATGCCGCGGTGGCCGGCCTCCGGGTCGGTCTTGGCGTAGACCGTGTACCAGTCGGCGTACTGGCCGTTGGTGATGAAGCACTTCGAGCCGTTGATGACGTACTTGTCGCCCTTCTTGACGGCGCGCGTGCGCATGCCCGACACGTCGGAGCCGGCGCCCGGCTCGGTCAGGCAGAACGAGGCGAGCTTCGGGCGACTCGGTGAGGTCCTCGAAGTACTCCTTCTTGACCTCGTCGGAGCCGGCGATGGTGACCGGCGCGGAGGCCAGGCCGTTGGCGCCGAGCGACGTCTGGATGCCCGAGCAGCCCCAGGAGAGCTCCTCCTCGATCAGTGCAGCCGTCGAGGTGGGAGAGGCCGACCCCGCCGTACTCCTCGGGGACGTGGGTGTTCATCAGCCCGACCTCCCAGGCCTTGTCGATGATGTCCTGGGGCCAGGTGCCGTCCTTGTCGTACTCCCAAGCGACGGGACGGATCTCCTTCTCGGCGAAGTCGTGCGCCATGTCGCGCAGGTTCTTCTGCTCGTCGGTGAGCGTGAAGTCGACCATGTGTTGAGTGGTTCTCCTTGACGAGGGACGCAGAGCGGAAAAGGGCGGGATCGATGCCGGACGAAGTTGACTCGCGAGTCAACTTCCGGCACCCGGAATGGTACTGCGCGCTACGAGACGAGCACGGACGACGACCACCGCGATGCCGCAACGAGCGTGAGCGATCACGAGGATCGCCAGCGCCCCACTGCTCCGGGAAGACGGCCGGGCGCCGCGGGCCGATGATCCTGCGTCGGAAGCGTTTCCACACAGGCTCGACCTCTACCCCGCCCGATGCCGCACAATCTGACGTGTGGAGGACGCCTTCGGCTACGTGCTGTTCGGCGTCGTGATCGTCGGCGGCGATCGTCGCGCTGGTCAGCCTGCGGGGCGAGCGCTACGACCACATCGGCCGCGGCGGGCTGTTCGACGACGACGAGCCCGCGCGCCCGGCCCCCGCGCGCGCCGTCGGACCTCGGCCGAGCGCGACGAGGAGATCCGCCAGATGCTCGGGGCCCGCAACGCGCGCCGCGAGGCCCGCGGCGAGGCGCCGCTCGACGTCGACGACGAGATCGCGCGGCTCACCGCGCCGGCGCGCGATCCCGCGCTGGTCTGCGGGCCGAGATCCGCGCGCTCGTCGAGGCCCAGAACGCGCGCCGGATGCGCCAGGGCAAGGCGCCGCTCGACGTCGAGGCCGAGGTCGAGCGCCAGCTTCGCGAGCTCTGACGCCCGAGACCGTTGATCCGCACCATCCGGGTGAGAACGGCCCATGGCTGATCCCCGAACCTTCGAGCTCGACGAGCTCGTCAACCGCCCCGGGACCTACTTCAACCCGCAGACCGACGTGGTGCTCATCGTCGACGACACCGTCCGACGTCGACACCGAGATCTTCAACATGGAGGACTACGAGGGCGCCGACTGGGTGCTGATCGCCGACGAGGTCCCGGTCGACGAGTCGCGCCGCGACGCGCTGATCGAGCGCTTCCAGGTCACGCAGCGCCCGGCGACCGACGACCTCCCGAGGACCTCGACGAGGTCGACGACATCGAGCCGGACCCCGAAGAGGACGAGCGCCTAGTCGAGCCGCCGGCCTCGAGGAGCTCGGGCGGCGCGCTCCGCGGCGTGCTCCTCGCGGTCCGGGTCCCGGCGTCGCCGATGAGCGACGCGACGATGCCGATCGCGAACGCGGCGAGCACGATCAGCAGGCTCGACCACCGGCCCGATCTTCACCCACTCCTCGATGAGGAGCTTGACGCCGACGAGCGCGAGCACGACGGCGATCGTCTCGTCGAGGTAGCGGAAGCGCCGGATCAGCCCCTCGACGAGCACGAACAGCGCGCGCAGGCCCAGCAGCGCGAAGACGTTGCCCATCCAGATGACGAACTCGTCGCGCGTGATCGCGAACGCGGCCGGGATCGAGTCGACCGCGAACGCGATGTCGGCCGCGACGATCGCCGCGAGGCACACGAACAGCGGCGTCGCGTGGCGCTTGGCCGGCGAGCCCTCCTGCACGAACCACGTGTTGCCGTGGTACTCGCCCGTGACCGGGAACACCTGCGCACGGCGCGCACGATGAGGTTCTTGTCCGGGTCGACGTTCTCGGCGACCCCCTTGAGGATCCGGTAGGCGAGCACGAGCAGCAGCACGCCGAGGATGTAGATGACGAAGTGGAACTGCTCGATGAGCGCGACGCCGCCGAGGATCGCCAGGCCGCGCAGCGACCAGCGCGAAGACGATGCCGAAGAACAGCAGCCGCGCCCGCAGCTCCTGCGGCGTCCCGAAGTACGTGAACAGCAGCAGGAAGACGAAGAGGTTGTCGAGCGAGAGCGAGCGCTCGATGAGGTAGACGGTCGTGTAGTCGATCGCCCGCTCGGGGCCGTCGAGCACGAGCAGCACGACGCCGGCGAGCAGGCTGACGCACGAGCCAGCCGATGCTCCAGATCACGCCCTCGCGGAAGCCGCGGCTCGCGCCCGCGCGCGAAGAAGTGCAGGTCGAGCCACAGGAAGAACAGCAGGGCCGCGACGAGCACGACCCACGGGAGGAGCTCCGCTCATGCGTAGAAGAAGACGACGCCGAGCAGCGGCGTACAGCGCGAGGAGCTGGAGCCCCTCGAACCAGGTCGACTCGCCCTCGTTGACGACGAAGTTCGCCACGAGGATCGCCAGCAGCACGGCCACCAGCTCGTAGCCGTTGAACACGAGCGCCATCGGGTGGTCGCCGATGCCGGGCACGAACGAGAGCAGGACGAGCACCGGCGCGACGAACAGCGCGATCTGCGCGCTCGAGCCGATCGCGATGTTGACCGCGAGGTCCATCTTGTCCTTGGCGGCGAAGTAGATGGCGACCCAGTGCTCGGCCGCGTTGCCGACGATCGCGACGACGATGAGGCCGACGAAGAACTCGCTGATGCCGATGCCCTCGGACGCCTCGATGATCGAGCCGACGAGGATCTCCGACATGAGGCCGACGGCGACGCCGGCGACCGCCAGCGTGATGACCGAGCGCTTGATCGGCCACGCCTCGCCGGCGTGGTCCTCCTCGGCGTGCTCGGGGTTGAACAGCGAGCGGTGGGTCTTCAGCGAGAAGAGCAGGCCGGCCGCGTAGGTGCCGAGCAGGACGATCGCGACGATGAACGACATCGTCTCGACGTCGTTGCGGAAGTTGACCTCCTCCTCGCCCACGCTCGGCAGCCGGCCGCCGTCGATGAGCTCGAAGACCGCCGGCAGCACCAGCGCGGCGGCGGCGAGCAGGAGCATGAGCACCTGGACGTTGGCGGCGGTGCGGTCGAAGAACTGGCGCTCGCGCTTGCGGCCGCCGACGAACATCGCGAGGCCCATGACGAGCAGGATGTTGCCGAGGATCGAGCCGATGATCGACGCCTTGACGACCTCCTGCAGGCCGGCGTTCAGCGCGAAGAACGCGATGACGAGCTCGGGGAAGTTGCCGAACGTGACGTTCAGGAAGCCGCCGATGCCCGGGCCGGTGCGCATCGGCGAGCTCCTCGGTGGAGCGGCCCATGAGCGCGGCGGTCGGGATGACGCCCAGCGCGGCGGCGACGAAGATCAGCTTCGCGTCGGCGTGCGCGAGCTCGAGCACGACCGCGATCGACGATGAACGGGACGAGCAGGTACGGCCAGCCGGACCCGCTGAGGAGGAACCTCCGGAGCTTCGTCACGCGCGGGAGGATAGGGACCGCGGTATCAGGCGGCCTTGCGCGAGGTCACGGCGGGGTCGATCCCCCACCGCGCCGCGACGGTCGCGCAGCTCGTCGTCGAGCGGCCAGCGGTCGGTCGAGCGGCCGGCCCGTCGTGGTCCGGCGTGCGCGCCCTTGAGCAGCATCGAGCCCGTGTTGTCGCCGATGCGCGCGCAGCTCGGCGACCTCGTCGTCGCTGAGCGGCGAGCGCTCGGGGACGGCGGCGAGCTCGGCGCGCTTGGCCTCGACCGGGCGGCCGCCGGGCTCCTGGATCAGCGTCGGCACGACGCAGGCCACCGCGCTCGTGGGCGAGGTTCCACGCGCACGCGAGCTGCAGCGGGGTCAGGCCGTGGCGCTCGGCGATCGGCCGCATCCGCGTCGAGCTTCTCGCGGCCGGCCTCGACCCAGCCCGCGGGCCGGAACAGCCGGTGGTCGCGCTCGGCGAACGCGTGCCCGGGCTCGCACGTCGTCCCAGAACAGGCCGCCGTAGTCGACGACGCGCGTGATGACCCGCACGTCGTGGCGCGCGCGCGGCGTCGAGGCACAGCTCGCCGGGCCACGGCTCCATCGGGCTGAGGATCACCATCGCCCAGTCGATGCGCTCGCCGAAGCGCTCGAAGCAGTCGATGAGGTCGAGCGTGAAGCCGTTGGCGGGCCCGGGCGCGACGCCGATCGCCGCGGTCAGGCCGGCCTCGCGCAGCGCGGCCATCCCGTCCCACACCGCCTCGCTCGTGTAGCCGGCGCGGTCGGGGTTGTGCAGCAGCAGCAGGTCGAACGCGTCGAGCGCCGAGGCGCTCGAGGCTGCGCTCGGCGGCCATGCGCAGGTAGTCGGCGTACTCGTCGGGGCCGCGCAGGCGCGGGTCGGTGAAGCGCGGGAAGCCCTTGGCCCCCTCGCGCTCGCCCTCGTAGAAGTCGTGGCCGACCGCGCCGACGAGCGCGTACGTCGTCGCGGTCGACGCCCTCGAGCGCGCGGCCGAGCAGCGCGGTCGGCCTCGCCCGCGCCGTACGCGTCGGCGGTGATGACCGTCCGCACGTCGTCGCCCGGGCGCAGCAGCGCGGCGAGCCGCTCGTCGTCGAGCGGCTCGCCGAAGTGCATGAACCGCCCGCCGCTCCAGGTGCCGAGCGCGGTGTGGGTCGGCGCGGCCACGGCTACTCGCCGACGAGGTCCGCGCACTCCTGGAGCTTCTTGACGTCGCTGCCCGCCTCGGCGAGCGCACTGCTGGTACTCCGAGGACTGCTCGCCGCGCCGGCCGCGGGCGTCGGCGCCGCGCGCCGTCCGGCGCGCGCCGCGCCCGCGCCGCCGAGGCCGGGGACCTGCGCCGCCGAGGCGCTCGAGCAGCTCGTCGAGCGGCTTGGCGTCCGTCGGGCGCCTTGATCTCCTGCTCCTCGTTGAGCCCGCCGAGCTGAGGTCGAAGCTGCACGTCGCCGCTCTCGCCGTTGGCCTCGCCGCCTCGGGCACGTCGAGGCGCAGGTCGACGTTGATGCGGCGCAGGATCTTGTCGTCCTCGCCGGTCCAGATGTCGACGCGCGCGTCCTTGACCGCCTCGGCGATCTGCTTGCGCTGCTCGTCGGTGAGCTGGCGGGCGGCCCGGCTTGGGCTGCGTCCGTCGGCGTCCTCCTTCGCGCACGGGTCCTGCCTGGACGGTCGGTGCGGCCGAGGACGCGGTTGACGTCCTCGAGGAACTTCGGGACGTCGATCGCCGGAGGTGATGTGGATCGTCTCGTCGCCGCCGACCTCCTCGGTCCCCTCGTTCTTCGGGTCGCTCAGCCAGCGGCGCGGGTCGATGCCGAGCGTGCGGAAGCTCGACGCCGCTCCTCCTTGTCGCCTCGTTGCACTTGGCCTGCTCGGCGTAGCCGTTCTTGAACTGCTTGAAGAGCTCGTCGCCGACCGCGTAGGCCTGGTCCTGGAACCGCAGGAAGCCCTTGTCGCCGGTCGACACGGCGCCGGCCGTGCAGCCGCTGGCCGCCGCGTCGATGCCGACCTCGAAGTCGAACTGCGGCAGCTGGTCGGCGCTCGGTCGACTGGAACGGGCCCGTAGAGGCGCAGCGCGACCGGGCCCTGGAGGTTCTGGACGATGCCCTTCGCGTTGATGCGCAGGCTGGCGTCGAGCCGGCCGCTCTTGACGCTCTTGCCCTCGCCGAACGTCTGCGCGAGGACCTCGTCGACGGTCTCGTCGCCGCCGGTCTGCGTGACGGCCGCGACGACGATGAGGACGAGGGCCGCAGCGGCGGACGATGAGCGAGCATGGTCCGGCGGGTCATGCGGCCGACCAGCGTACACTCGCGCCGCTCATGCCCTGCCGCATGATCCTGTACACGGGCAAGGGCGGCGTCGGCAAGACGTCGGTCGCCGCCGCGACCGCCCGGCGGTGCGCGGCCGCAGGGGCTGCGCACCGCTCGTCGTCTCCACCGACCCGGCGCACTCGCTCGGCGACGTGCTCGGCGCGCGCGCTCGGCTCCGAGCCCGCGCGCGGTCGGCGAGCGGCTGTGGGGCCAGCAGATCACCGCGCAGGACGAGATCGAGCGCAACTGGGCGGCGGTGCAGGACTGGATGGGCCAGATGCTCATCGAGCGCGGCGTGGACCGGATCAGCGCCGAGGAGCTCACCGTCCCGCCCGGCGCCGACGAGCTGTTCGCGCTGCTGCGATCAAGCGCCACTCACGAGTCCGGCGAGTACGACGTCGTCGTCGTCGACTGCGCGCCGACCGGCGAGACGCTGCGGCTGCTCTCGTTCCCCGACGTCGCGCGCTGGTGGCTGGAGAAGGTCTTCCCGCAGCAGGGCCGGATCCTCGACGCGGCGCGCCCCTTCGCGCGCGCGGTGCTCGACGTGCACGCTGCCCGGCGAGGCGGTGCTCGACGACGTGCAGAAGCTCGTCGCGAACCTGATCGCGATGCACGAGATCGCTCCGCGACCGCGAGCACGTGTCGCTGCGCCTGGTGATGAACCCCGACCGCATGGTCATCGACGAGGCGCGGCGCACGTTCACGTACCTGAACCTCTACGGCTTCCTGACCGACGCGGTGATCGTCAACCGCGTGTTCCCCGACGACGTCGGCGAGTACTTCGACGGCGTGGCGCGAGACCCAGCAGCGAGGCGATCGCCGAGGTCGAGCGCCGCGTTCGCGCCCGTGCCCGTCCTGCGCGCGCCGTTCTTCGAGCAGCGAGGTGCGCGGCGAGGCGATGCTCGACCGGCTCGGCGACGCGCTGTTCGACGGGCCGGGACGCCGCGGCGGTGCTGCACAGCGCGTTCACGCAGGAGCTCGTCGTCGGCGCGAGACGGCGCGACGCTGCGCCTCGCCCTCCCGTTCGCCGACAAGGGCGACCTCCAGCTCAAGAAGATCGGCCCCGAGCTGATCGTCCGGGTCGGCGACCACAAGCGCACCTTGCTGCTGCCCGCCGCCTCGCCGGCTACCGCCCCTCCGGCGCGTCGTTCGAGGACGGCGCCCTCGTGTCGCGTTCGATGGCCCCGTCGCCGCCGTCTGACGCCGAGCGCCTCGAGGCGCTGCGCGAGCGCCTGCAGGCGACGCAGGAGGCCGCCCAGCGAAGCTGGCCGACGAGGCCGCGGCCGACCGCGACCGCACCCCGTCGACGGGCTGGGACGTGCCGCGCCGCGCCGACGAGGCCAACGAGGAGCTCGACGCGCTCGTCCGCCTGCTCGCGTCCCTGCGCGACGTGCTCCCGCCCGAGCTGCGCGCCCAGCTCGCCGAGCTGGTCGCGGCAGCTGCTCGTCTTCGTCCGCGCGGTCCTCGACTGGTGGATCGAGCGGCTCGAGGACGAGGAGCGCCCCGAGCCGCCGACCGTCGAGGTCGAGGACATCCCGCTCGGCTAGCCACGGCCGCGCGACCGGCGTATGGTCGCGTGAGGAGATCCGCATGACGACACGCGCGCTCGACGAGTCCGAAGGACCGTTCTCACCGCCGTGACGGTGGCGGCGGTGCTCGGCGGCGTTTTCCCGGCCGCGGCCGCTGCGCAGGAGGACGACGCGACGCTGACGCTGTCGCTGCGGCTCGCCAACGCCGGGCAGCAGCCGGACTTCCTCGCCGACCTGCAGCTCAACTGCACCATGTTCTTCTCCGACGGCCAGGTGCCGAACGGCGCGCGCTGGGTGTACGCGCAGATGAAGGACACCCCGGTCGGCGCGCTCGACTTCGGCGCCCGGCGCGGCGAGGCCCGCCTCCGCGGGCGCCACTGGCAGGTCGGAGGCGTTTCCGTCGAACGGCGCGCGCCCGGTCCGGTTCGCCGACCTCGGCATCCGGCTGGCCGGCCGCAAGGTCTTCCTGACCGCTCGCGTGACCCGCGGCCGCTCGATGCTCGCAGCCACGCGCCGGGCGCGGATCGCGCAGGTCGCGCGGCGCGAAGATGACGCACGGCCGTCGCTCGACCGGCGCAACCGGCCGGTGGCCGGCACGTTCTCGTCGCTCGTGACCGGCCGGCTGACGATGCTCCCGGCGATGAGCCGTGCGCTCGAGCGCACCCGCTGCCGCGGCCCGCGGAACCGGGCGTCGCGACGGCTGCCCGCCGGCCGCGCGCTCGGCCGGTTCTTCGCCGAGCTGCGGCCCGACCGGGCGTCGGGCCTCACCGGCGCGACGGTCGTCACGCCGTCGCTGATCGACCCGCTGACCGCGGAGCCGACGGGCGGGGCGACGCCCGAGGGCAACGGCTTCCTCATGCCGATGACGACGGGCTGCCCGTGCCCCTGCGCTGCTTCGTCGGCACCGAGTGTCGTGCCGGGCGGCGGCGCCTTCGGGCTCGGCGGCGGGATCGACCTCGTCCACGAAGGCGGCGTTCGCGCTGGCCGGGTTCAGCGTGAGCACGGCGGGCGCGCGGCAGACGGTCAGCGGGACGGTCGACGGGAGCCCCGCGGTGCTCGCGGAGGGCGACCCCGAGGCCGGGCGCCTGTCGGTTCACGCGCCGACGTCGTCGAGCGCTACGCGCGCGGTTCGGCGTCGAGGTCTCGGGCGGCCTGCGCATCGAGACGCGCTTCGACCGTCTCGGGCGGCCTAGGTCACGCGCCGCATCGACGCGTCGACCTCGCGGTGCGCGCCGGACGCGACGACGTCGCGCGTGCGCTCCGCGGCCTCGACGACGTCGGCGAAGCGCGTGTAGAGGGCGGGGAAGGCGAAGCGGATGACGTCCGGGCTCCGGAAGTCCGGGACGACGCCCGCCCGCTCGATGAGCGCGCGGCAGACCCGCCAGGCCTCCGGGTGGCGCAGCGCGACATGCCCGCCGCGCGCCGGGCGTCGCGCGGCGAGGCGACGGTGAAGCCGTGCGGGGTGAGGTGCTCCTCCGCGAGCGCCACGAACGCGTCGGTGAGCGCGCGGCCCTTGGCGGCGATGCGCGCGATGCCCGCCTCCTCCACCAGCTCGGCGCCGGCCTCGACCGCCGCGAGGCCGAGGATCGGCGGCGTGCCGGCCGCGAACCGCCCGATGCCGTCGACCGGGTCGTAGTCGCGGCCCATGGCGAACTGGTCGGCCTGCCCGAACCAGCCCTGGATCGGCGAGACCAGCTCCCGCTGGTGCTCGGAGCGCACGTAGAGGAACGCCGGCGCCCCCGGCCCGCCGTTGAGGTACTTGTAGGTGCAGCCGACGGCGAGGTCCGCGCCGCTCGCGTCGAGCGCGAGCTCGACCGCCCCGGCGGCGTGGCTGAGGTCCCACAGGACGACCGCGCCGGCTCCTGCACCGCGGTCGTGACCTCGCCGAGGTCGTGCAGCGCGCCCGAGCGGTAGTCGACCAGCGAGAGGCAGACGAGCCGTGCACCCGCCGCGGCGTCGACGACGTCCTCGCGCCTCGACGAGCCGGAGCGGCGACGCCGTGGCGCTCGGCGAGCCCCTGGAGCACGTAGCGGTCGGTCGGGAAGTCGCCGGCGAGCCGCGACGATCGGCCCCGGACGGCGGCCAGCACCGCCCCCGCGAGCTTGAAGAGGTTCACCGTGGCGAGTCGCACGCGAGGACCTCGCCCGGCCGTGCGCCGAGCGCGGCCCGGCGAGCAGGTCGCCGACGCGGGACGGCGCGTCGATCCAGTCCGCCCACCCGCGACACGAGCCGGCGCGCCCCAGTCGCCGACGAGCGCCGGAGCCGCTCGCCGGTGGCGTGCGGCAGCCGCCCGAGCGAGTTGCCGTCGACGTACAGCGGCCCGTCGTCGTCGACGCGAAGCGGTCGCGGAACCCGGCGAGCGGATCCGCCTCGTCGAGCGCCTCCGCGTCCTCCCGGGTCAGCGCGCCAGCCACCGCACGACATCCTCCCACGCGCGCCGAGGCCGGGTCGATGTGCTCGAAGTGCCCCTCGCCGCGGCGCAGGCGCAGCTCGGCCTCGTCCCCGGCGGCCGCCGCGTAGCGCTCGCTGAGCGACGCGGGCACGGTGTCGTCGGCCGTGCCGTGGACGAGCAGCGTGGGCATGGCCGGTCGGCGCGCGGCGGACCGGCGACGCCGCGGCCCAGTCGGCGACGCGCCGGCGAACCGCGAGACGACCCCGTCGCCGAGCCCGAGCCGCGCGCCCTCCTCGAGGTCGGCGACGGCCGCCTGCCCGACGGCGCCCGTCAGCGGCACGCGGCGTCGCGACGGCCCGCGGCCCAGAGCGCGAGGTGCCCGCCCGCGGAGTGGCCGACCGCGACGACGCGGCCGAGGTCGAGGTCCGCGTCGAGCGTCGCGCAGGTGGTCGATCGCCGCCGCGACGTCCTCGCACGTCGCCGGCCAGCCGCCGCGCGAGTCCAGGCGGCGGTACTCGACGTTCCACGCCGCGAAGCCCGCGCCCGGCGAGATCGGCGGCCAGCGGGGTCATGAGATCCCGGCCGTAGCGCGCGCGCCAGAACCCGCCGTGCAGCAGGACGACCACCGGCGGCGCGCTCGCGTCCGCGGGCAGCCACAGATCGGCGACCTGCTCGGGGTCGGAGCCGTAGCGCGCAGGTCACCGGCACGCGCGGATCGTGGCAGTACGCTCCGCCCCGTGGAGTCACCCGGCGATCGCATCCGCACGCTGCTGCTGCGCGCGGACAACGTGCTCAAGAACGCCGGCGATCCCGCGGATCGCGCGCGGCGTGCGCGCGGGGCGCTCGAGGAGGCGCAGGAGCTGGCCAAGCACCCCGGCGTCGCCGCCGCAGGTGGCCGAGCTCGTCGACCGCCGCCTCGCCGCGCTCGGGGAGCTCGAGGCATGAGCCGTGCTCGAGCGGCTCGACGAGACCCAGCGGCTCGCGGCGGGCGCCGCCGCGGCCCTGTTCGTCACGATGTTCCTGCCCTGGTACGAGGAGCGGACGACCGGCGTCGTCGAGGGCCAGATCCGCGCCCGCAGCGACAACCTCGCCCCCTTCGAGGTCTTCTCGTTCATCGAGGCCGCCGTGCTGCTCGTCGCGCTCGGCGTCATCGCCCTGCTGGTCCTGCGCGCCCGCGGCGCGACGTTCGACCTCCCCGGCGGGGACGGCACGGTCATCGCCGGCGCCGGCGTCTGGGTCGCCCTCCTGCTCTTCATCCGGCTGTTCGACAAGCCGGACGGCACCGGCACCACCCAGATCCAGGTGACGATCGGGATCCAGTGGGGCCTGTTCATCGCCTTCCTGGCCGCCGGCGCGCTGTGCGCAGCGGGCCTGCGGCTGCGCGCGCGCGGCGCGGCCCCCCGGCGGCTAGGGGATCGGCGGCCGGCTCGGTCCCCGACGGCGGCGGGTCGCTCGCGGGCGGCGCGGGCGACTCGGGCGCGGCCGGAGGCGGCGGCGCGGGGGCTGCGGTGCGGCCGGCGCCGGAGGGCTGCGGTGCGGCCGGCGCCGGGGGCTCGTAGCTCTGCGCCGGGGCCTCGGACGTCTGCGTGGGCGCCGTCGGCTGCGCGGCGTACGCCGGCGTGGCGCCGGCGGGGACCTCGGACTCGCCGTGCGCCTCACGCAGCGCGAAGTACAGGAGCGCGGCGGCGATGCCGGTGACCGGCGCGATGAGGGCGTTGGACAGGAGCGTCGCGAGGGTGATCCCGACGACGCCGTCGTCGATCGCGCGGATGATCGCGCCGAGGATCTGGCCGACGATCGCCTGGAGCAGGAACGCCACGACGATCACGCCGAAGACGCGCCAGCCGTTGCCGCTCACGAGCTCGCGGGACCGGCTCAGCGCCTTGACGGGCGAGCGGCGCTCGATGACCACGGCCGGCGCGACCACCGCGAACAGGGTCAGCAGGATCAGGCCCGGGATGATCAGCAGGATGAACCCGAGCATGATCAGGATGCCCGCGAGCAGGCCGGCGAGGAAGAGCGGGAGGATCACCGGCACGACCGCGCGGAGGAGCTCGCCGACGGTGAAGTCGCGCTTGCCGTCGCGGATGTCGCGCACGGCCTCGACGATCATCCCCTGGAACCAGATGGTCGCGATCACGGAGATGGCCGCGCCGACGAACGCGAGCCCCACCGAGCCGGCCTCCACGGCGATCCCCTGCAGCAACGCCGGGATGGCGAAGAGGATGAGCGCGGCGGGCACGAAGAGCCCGAACTGCGCCTTGTAGACGTCGAAGAGCCGTTCGAAGACGGCGGCGGTGTCGATCTTGCGAGCGGCCATGCGCCGGAACCTAACGGGAACTGCCGACGGCTTGCACGAACTCCGTGCCGTCGGCCAGCGTCAGCACGACCTCGACGGTGTCGGGATCGACCGCGCTCGGCAGCACCGCGATGAACGCGCCGCTGGCCGAATCGATGGCCGCCGAGCGCTCCAGGCCGCCCGAGCGCACCCGCACCGCGCGCACGTCGTCGCCGACGAGCCCGGTCACGATCGTCCGGTCCGGGCCGCCGAGCGAGTCGGCCACGGCGATGCCCAGCCGGTCGCTCCCGGCCCCGCAGGACTCCGACCCGCGCTCGGGCTCGGGGACCGGCGCGAACCGCGGCGGCACGCGCTCCCAGCGCAGGCAGCCGGCCGCCCCGCGCTCGGCGCGGTCGGGGACGACGCGCCACGCGGGGCCGCCCTCCGGGTCGGACGTCTGGGCGCCGAGCGGCCGGGTGACCAGCCGGACGGTGCGCCCGCCGACCCGCACGTCGGCGCGCAGCGCGCCGCGCTCGGTGAAGCCGCGCACGACGACCATCAGGATCCGCGGCCGGTTGCGGCCGCGGCGGTAGCGGACCGTCCGCCCCGGGACCGACAGCCGCGCGCGCACGACCGACCGGTCGAAGGCGACGAGGTACACCGTGCGCCAGCGGCTCGGGCCGGTTCGTCGTGGTGCGGTGGTAGACGCCGTAGAGGTAGGCGGCGTCGCGGTTGACGCGCCCGCAGAAGCGCCCGCGGGCGCCCTCGTCGCCGCGCCGGCGGACGACCATGCACGAGGTCGTCGAGGTCGAGCGCAGCTCACCGAGCCACGCGCCGCCTCCGGCCGGATCGCGGACGGTCACGCGGTCCGTGGCGGCAGAGGCCAGCGCAGCGGGGAGCGCGAGGACGGCGACAACAGCAAGAAAGAAGGACCGGACCACGGCGCGATGCTAGTGCAGGTCGGCGCAAGGACCGCAAGTTCCGGCGCGCTGTTGCGTTGGAAAGAGGTATGCCCACCCGACTGCATCGCCTCCTCATCGCCGCCGCGGCGCTCGTCGCGGTGCTCGTCTCCGCCCCCAGCGCCTCCGCCGTCGTCGGCGGTCAGGACGCGACCCGGCCGTACCCGAACATGGCCGAGCTGCGCTCCGGCGGGGACTACATCTGCGGCGCCAGCCTCGTCGGCGCCGACCGGATCCTCACCGCCGCCCACTGCGTCGACGGCACCTCCGCCTCCAAGCTCTCCTTCGTCCTCGGCCGCACGACGCGCAGCGACACCGCGTCCGGCGAGGAGATCCCCGCCGCGTCCGTCACCGTGCACCCGCAGTACGACGCCGACACGCAGGCCTACGACGTCGCCGTCATCCGCCTCGACGCGCGCCGCCACCAAGGGCGCGCCGATCCGCATCGCGACCACCTCCGAGAAGGCCCTCTGGGCACCGGGCAAGCAGGCCACGGTCACCGGCTGGGGCACCCGCGCCGGCTTCGACGTCCTCGGCGCTGACGATCACCGACCGCCTCCAGGAGGTCCAGGTCCCGGTCGTCGCCGACGCCGACTGCAACCGCAACTACACGCCTCATGGGCGGCATCGACGCGGCCACGATGGTCTGCGCCGGCGAGCTCCACGGCACCAAGGACTCCTGCCAGGGCGACTCGGGCGGCCCGCTGATGGTCCCCGACGCCACCGGAGCGCTCGTCCAGATGGGCGTTGTGTCATGGGGCTTCGGTTGTGGGTACCCGACGCAGTATGGCGTCTACAGCCGCATCGGCGACACCGCGCTCAACAGCTGGGTCCGCACGCAGGCCGGCCAGTAGCCGCGTGCGCCGGCTCCGCGTCCTGACGGTCGCCGCCGCGCTGCTCGCGGCGGCGGTCCTTCCCTCCACGGCATCCGCCGTGGTCGGCGGGCAGGACGCCACGCGCCCGTACCCGTACATGGCGGCGCTGCTGGCGAACGACAACAACCGCCCGGCCGCGCCCGACGACGCGATCTGCGGTTCGAGCCTCGTCCGGCAGGACTGGATCCTCACCGCGGCGCACTGCGTCGTCGACGACGAGGGCAAGGCCGTCCCGGCCTCCACGCTCGCGTTCCTCGTCGGCACGCAGCGGCTCGACCGCCCGCAGGACGGCGACACCGTGCCCGCCGCCGAGGTCATCGTCCACGAGCGCTACGGCCACCCCGACAACGAGGCCGCGGCGAGCTACGACGTCGCGCTCGTCCGCCTGGCCCGGCCCGCGGCCAAGGGCGCGCCCGTCCGCATCCCCGCGCCGTCCGAGCGCGCGATCTGGGCGCCCGGCAAGGGCGCCACGGTCACCGGCTGGGGCGTCCAGGCGTTCGGCGACGTCCTCGGCGTGACCTTCCAGGACCAGCTCCAGGAGGTCGGCCTCCCGATGGTCGCCGACGCCGACTGCGCGCGCTCCTACCCGAGCGACGCGCTCAACGGCAAGTTCGAGCCGCGCACGATGGTCTGCGCCGGCGAGCTGTACGGCACGAAGGACGCCTGCCAGGGCGACTCGGGCGGCCCGCTGGTCGTCCCGGACGCGACCGGGGCCCTCGTGCAGGCGGGCGTCGTCTCGTGGGGCTTCGGCTGCGGCTATCCGACCCAGTACGGCGTGTACTCGCGCGTCGCCGACACCGAGCTCTACTCGTGGCTCGCCGCACGGCTCCCGTCGACCGGCGCCGGCGGGACCGTCGCGGCGTCGGCCCCGACCGCGACGAGCGGGACGACCGCGTCCCGGCGCCGCGCCTACCGGCGCCGGCTGGCCCGTATCCGCCGCGCGCACCGGCGCTGCGTCCGGAAGGCCCGGAGGATCGATCGCCGGTCGGCGCGCCGCCGCGCCGTCAAGCGCTGCGTGCGGGTGAAGAACCGCCGCGTGCGCCGCGCCAAGCGCGCCTACGGCCGGGCCTGAGCGCACCTCGAAGCACCATGTTGTGGTCGATGTTGGGGTCGGCCCCCGATGCGCGGCCGTGCGCGGATGCCGATGGTCGTCCGTATGAGACGGCACGCCACCATCCTCCTCGCCCTCGTCGCGCTGCTGTGCGGCGCCCTGACCGGCTCGGCCGTCGCGGCGGGTCCCGTCGCGCACGACGCGGCGAAGAAGACCCGGGCGCAGAAGCTCAAGACCTGCCTGAAGAAGGCCAAGAAGCGCAGCTCCGCGACCGCGCGACGCAAGGCGTCGAGGAAGTGCCGCGCGCGGTTCGGGCCGCGCAAGAAGCACGGTGGATCCGGCCGACCCGAAGGTCGCCCGAGCCCCCGAGGCCCCGATCGTCGACCCGGTCCGCGACGACGCGAAGTTCCGCGCGGCGGTCACCGGCCGCGGCCTCTACCGCCAGTACGCCGTCCCGAAGCCCAACCACGGCATCGGCTTCAACTACCACGACGAGGCCTACGCCTTCTGCCCCAACGGCGCGGTGCACTCCTACGAGGGGATCTCGTACATCTACAACACGAGCGGCCCGTGGGAGGTCGTCGAGGGCTTCGTCAACGGCGACAACACCCGCGGGTACGGCACGATCCGCTACACCCAGGCAAACGCGAACTTCGACGAGGAGATCGGCAAGGTCCAGGACATCCGGATCGACTGGACCGGCGCCGCCGCGACCGTCGTGCACCCCGAGATCGGCACGAACCAGTTCGAGGTCGTGCCCGAACGCGCCGTGCGCGTGAGCGCCTAGAAGCCCGAGTCCCGCGGGTCCTTCTGGTCCCGCGGGTCGATCTCGTCGCCCTGGAAGGCGACGAAGCCGCCGATCACCATCGCGACGGTCGCGAGGAAGAGGATCGCGATCCGGTGGCCACGACGGCCCGCGAGCCGAAGAGGTGGCCGGCGATGGCGACGACGACCCCGAGGCCATGAGCAGCAGGACGGCGGCCGGCGGTGATGTCGGCGAGGAGAAGGTCGAGGCCATGCGCCTCTATCATCCACGCCATGGCCGCCGCTCCCACCACCGCTCCCGAGACCGTCGCCGCCGTCGAGGAGGGCCTGCGCTCGGTCGGCTACCTGCCCGAGCGCGTCGACCGCGCTCGTCTCCTTCCTCGCCGCCAGGCTCGGCAAGCCCGTGCTCGTCGAGGGCCCCGCCGGCGTCGGCAAGACCGAGCTGGCCAAGGCGCTCGTCGCGCTACCTCGGCCGCGACGCTCGTGCGCCTGCAGTGCTACGAGGGCCTCGACGAGGCCAAGGCGCTGTACGAGTGGAACTACCGCAAGCAGCTGCTGCGCATCCAGGCCGAGGCCGACGGGCACCGGCTGGGACGACGTCCAGGAGGACATCTTCGGCGAGGAGTTCCTGCTCGAGCGCCCGCTGATGACGGCGATCGCCTCCGAGCGAGCCGGTCGTGCTGCTGATCGACGAGATCGACAAGACCGACCAGGAGTTCGAGGCGATGCTGCTCGAGGTCCTGTCCGACTTCCAGATCTCGATCCCCGAGCTGGGCCGCATCGAGGCGCGCACGCAGCCCGGTCGTGCTGCTGACCTCGAACAACACGCGCGAGCTGACCGAGGCGCTCAAGCGCCGCTGCCTGTACCTCTGGCTCGACTACCCGTCGCTCGAGCACGAGCTGGAGATCGTGCGCCTCCACACGCCCGAGCTCGACGAGCACGATCGCGCGCCAAGCTCGTCGAGGTCGTCGGCGATGGTCCGCGACCTCGACCTCAAGAAGCCGCCGTCGATCGCCGAGTCGATCGACTGGGCGCGCGCGCTGCTGCTGCTCGGCGCCGAGGACATCGACGCGCGGATGTTCAGCGACACGATGTCGGTGATCGTCAAGCACCGCACCGACCTCGACATCGTCGCCGAGCGCGTCGGGGTGCAAGCTGGCGGCCCGCCGGCGCCTGAGCCGGGCCCGCAGGGCTTCGCCGGCCGCCGGATCGCTCGAGCTCGGCGAGGAGCTGCGCGGCGAGGGCGTCGCCGGTCGGGCACGTCGCGAGCTGCTCGACGCGTTCGCGGCGCTCGAGCGAGGTCGGCGTGGACCGAGCCCGACGACTTCCGCGAGGCGCTCGCCGCGACGCTCGCCAAGTCGCCCGACGACCGCCGCGTCTTCGAGCTCGTCTTCGACCGCTTCTTCTTCCGCGCGGCCGAGGCCGGCGGCGGTCGCGAGGGCGTGCGCCGAGGGCGACGCCGGCGGCGTCGAGGACGGCGCCGAGGCCGAGCATCGACCTCGACGCGCTGCGCGAGCAGATCGCCGCGGCGCTGCGCGACGGCGACGAGGGCGCGATGCGCGACCTCGCGCGGCTGGCGATCGCCGCCTTCGGCCGCCAGGGCGAGGGCTCGGGCGTCATCGGCGTCGACGTGCAGCGCATCCGCCGCGCGCTCGGCCTGCGCGCCGAGCCCCAGCCGGACCTGCCGCCCGAGCGACCCGCGCCGCGAGGCCTGCCGCGCGAGCAGCTGCGGCGCTTCGAGGCGCTGCTGCGCCGCGAGCTCGAGCGCGCGCAGATCGAGCGCACCGAGCAGCTGCCGCCCGCGCGCGCCGCTGAACGAGCTCGACCGCGCGCTGCCGTCCGGGCCGCTGCAGGACCTCGCCGCCGTGCACCGCGTCGTCGCGCAGCTCAAGCGCCGGCTGAAGACCCAGGGCCAGGAGCAGCCGCGGCCAGCGGCGCCGCGCCCACGTCGACGTGCGCCGCACGATGCGCGCCTCGCTGGAGACCGGCGGCGTGCCGGTCGTGCATCAAGTACCAAGCCGGTGCGCCCGCGGCGGCCGGAGATCTTCGTGCTGTGCGACGTCTCGACCTCGGTCGACGAGCGCGTCGGTGTTCTTCCTGTCGCGTCCTGCACGCGCTGCACGACTCGTTCCGCAAGATGCGCTCGTTCGTCTTCATCGAGCGGATCTGCGAGGTCACCGACGTCTTCGAGCGCGAGCGCGACTTCGCGCGCGGTCGTCGCGAGGCGATCGGCGCGCGACGCCGGCGTCGCCGACATCTCCGGCTACACCGACTACGGGCGCGTGTGGACGGAGTTCCGCGCAGCTCGTCGAGGACGACCTGCACCCGCGCGCGACGGTGATCGTGCTCGGCGACGCGCGCACGAACGGCCGCGACCCGCGCGCCGACGTCTTCGCCGCAGATCGCCGCGAAGGCCGGGCCGCACGTTCTGGCTCAACCCCGAGCCGCGGCTGTACTGGAACTACGGCGACTCGGTGATCTCCGCCTACGAGCGAGCACTGCCGGCGTTCGAGTGCTGGACGACGCAGCAGCTCGAGGACTTCGTCAAGGCGCTCGAGCCCGGCACGGCGGCGCTCCACGGCGCCGCCGCGACTCGGCATCAGCGTCCAGCGAGCGACAAACCAGGGGGGCTGGCGGGGAGCCGGCTGAGATAGCGCCCATCGCACCGGCGCTGACCCTTCGAACCTGTGGGGTAATGCCCGCGGAGGGAGCGATGCGACCGACGAGCGCACCGAGCGTCGCGCCGGAGCGCGACGCTGCCGGAGCCGTCGCGCTCGACCGCGGCCGCCGCGGCTCGGCGACGTGGCGCGCTCGACGGCGTCGACCTGCGCGTCGCGCGCCGGCGAGGTCGTCGCCGTCGTCGGGCCCAGCGGCTGCGGCAAGTCGACGCTGCTCGAGCTCGTCTGCGGCCTGCAGGCGCCCGACGCCGGGACGGTCGCGCGCCGACGCCGGCGGTGCTGATGCCCCAGCGCGACCTGCTGCTGCCGTGGCTGACCGCGCTCGACAACGCGGCGCTGCGCGCTGCGCGTCGCCGGCGCGGCGCGCGAGCGAGGCGCGCGCAGCGGCGCGCCCGCTGTTCGCGCGCTTCGGCCTGGAGGGCTTCGAGGACGCGCGGCCGCACGAGCTGTCGGGCGGCATGCGCCAGCGCGTCGCCTTCGTGCGCACGCTGCTGGCGGGCAAGCCGGTGCTGTGCCTCGACGAGCCGTTCGGCGCGCTCGACGCGCTCACGCGCGCGCGACATGCAGGGCTGGCTCGCCGGCGCGCTCGCGCGCGAGCCGCGCACGGTCGCTGCTCGTCACGCACGACGTCGAGGAGGCGGTCGTGCTCGCCGACCGCATCGTCGTGCTGTCGCCGCGCCCCGGCCGCGTCGTCGCCGAGCTCGCCGTCGACGCTGCCGCGCCCGCGCCGGCGCACCGACGCCGGCGCTCGTCGCGCTGCGCGAGCAGGCGCTGGAGGCGCTGCGGCGATCGCGGCGCGCTCCGCTCCGCTGCTGCTCGTGCGCCCTGCTCGGCGCGCTGGGAGCTCTACGTCGCGCTCGGCGGCGTCGACGAGCTCGCTGCTGCCGCCGCCCCGATCGCAGATCGCCGAGGCGCTGTGGGACGACCGCGCGCTGCTGTGGGACGAACCTCGCTCGTCACCGCGCAGGAGGTCGTGCTCGGGATCGCTCGTCGCGCTGCGTCGCTCGGGCTCGGCGCTCGCCGTCGCGCTGCACCTCTCGCGCGCCGCTGCGGCGCGCGCTGTACCCGCTGCTCGTCGGCTCGCAGGCGATCCCGATCGTCGATCATCGCGCCGCTGCTCGTCGTGCTGGCTCGGCTTCGGCATCGCGCCGAAGCTCGCGATCATCGCGCTCGTCTGCTTCTTCCCGATCGTCGTCACGACGCTCGACGGGCTGCGCCGCGTCGACCCCGAGCTGCTCAAGCTGATGCGCACGCTCGACGCCTCGCGCTGGCAGACGTTCCGCTGCGTCGAGCTGCCGGCCGCGCTGCCCGGCGCGCTGTCGCGGCGCGAAGATCGCCGTCGCCGTCGCCGTCATCGGCGCCGTGTTCGCCGAGCACGCCGGCTCGAGCGAGGGCCTCGGCCACCTCATGCTCGCAGGCCATCCCCCAGCTCGAGACCGCGCGCGCCTACGCCGCCGTCGTCGCTGCTCGCGGCGTTCGCGGTCGCCCTCTTCGCGCCGCTCGCGCCTCGCCGAGCGGCGCTCGCTGCCGTGGGCCGCACACCACCCAGGAGGACCGCCCCCGATGATCCGCCGCTCCTCGCCGCTCGCCGTCGCTCGCCGCCGCCGCTCGCGCTGGCCGCCTGCGGCGAGAAGCGAGGACCGCCGGCGCCCGGCGGCGCCGCAGCGCGCGTCGACCTGATGCTCGACTACTTCCCCAACGCCGACCACGCGGGCATCTACGCGGCGCAGGCGACGGCGGCGTTCCGCGACGCGGGCCTCGACGTGCAGGTCGCAGACGCCGACCGACCCGGCCGCGCCGCTCAAGCTGCTCGCGGCCGGGCAAGGTCGACCTCGCGATCTCCTACGAGCCCGAGCTGCTGCTCGCGCGCGACAAGGGCGCCGACGCTCGTCGTCGATCGGCGCGCTCGTGCAGAAGCCGCTGACGTCGATCATGTCGCTCGGCACGCAAGGCCGATCGACCCGCGCCGACCTCGAGGGCAAGACGGTCGGCACGGCCGGGATCCCCTACCAGGCGGCCTACCTGAAGACGATCCTCGAGCGAGGCCGGCGTCGCCCGACGACGAGCGTCAAGGAGGTCAACGTCGGCTTCAACCTCGTCGCCGGCGATGCTCTCCAAGCGCGTCGACGCGACGCTCGGCGCGTTCTGGAACTACGAGGGCGTCGAGCTCGAGCGCCGAGCGCAAGACCCGACGATCATCCGGGTCGACGAGGCTCGGCGTGCCGACCTACAACGAGCTGATCCTCGTCGCGCCGCGAGGACGACGCGCGCGACCGCGGCGACGCTGCTGCGCCGCTTCATGCAGGCGCTCGCGCGCGGCCACGAGGCGCTGCGCGAGGACCCGGCGCCGGCCGTCGACGCGCTGCTGCGGGCCAACCCCGACCTCGACCGCGGCCTCCAGCGCGCCGTGGTCGAAGCGACGCTGCCGGTCTTCTTCCCCGAGCGACACGAGCAGCCGTTCGGCTGGCAGGAGCCCGCGCGCCGTGGCAGCGCTACGGCGAGCTGGATGGCCGAGCAACGAGCTGCTCAAGCGGCCGCGACGACGCCGGCGCGGCGCTGACGAACGAGTTCCTGCCCGGCGAGGGACTCGCGACGGAGCGACCGCTCGCCGCGACAGCCCGAGGCGCGTGGACCGCCGGCCAGCCCCGCCCACGGCGCGTAGGGCGCGAAGAAGCTCGCGGACCTCGTCCTCGGTCGCCCGGGCGTAGCGGGTCGCCGCCCGCGCAGGATCGCCCGACGAGCTTGATGTAGCCGAGGTCGCCGGCCGGCATGCTGGTCGTAGCGGCCCTGGCCGTGCAGCGCGAGGATCTCGATCGTCCAGCGGCCGATGCCGGGGATCGCCCGCAGGCGCCGCCAGCCGCGCTCGTGGTCGGCGCGCGCGGAGGTCGACGCGGCCCGCGGCGACCTCGCGCGCGGCGCGCGACCAGCGCGATGCGCGCGGCGCGGCGGCGAGGTCGAACGACTCGAGCTGCGCCGGGCGCCTGCCCGGCGACCGTCGGCGGCCGACGGCAGGTCGCGCAGGCCGGTGCGCGCGCAGCGGCGGCCCGAGCGCGCAGACGATGCGGCGCTGGATCGCCGCGGCGCGCGGGTAGTCGATGAGCTGCTCGGTGACCGCCCAGGCCAGCGCCTCGAACGGGCTCGGGCCGGCGCAGCGGGCGCAGCCACGGCGCGCGCGCGCACGCGTCGGCGCCGATGAGCGGGTCGAAGCGGAAGCGCTCGTGGAACGGCCGCAGGTCGTCGTCGACGCCGAGCGCGAAGCGCATCCGCGCGATCCCCTCCTCGCACAGCGTCCGCCCGCGCCGCCGCGCGCGCCGAGGACCACCCGCGCGTGCGCCGGCTGGGCCGCCCGCGACCACGACCGGCTCGCCCTCGACGTGGATGCAGCCGCTCGAGCACCCCGTTGCGGCAGCGCATGGTCCCGTCCATCGCCGCCGTGGCGCGGCAGGCGGAACGGCCACGGCGGCCGGATCTCGGCGCGACGCTCGATCACCGGCGGCACCCTACGCCTGCCGTCGGCGGGTGGGCGCCCCGGCGACCGGCCACCCCGCAAACTGCGGTTTCCGGCAAGGTGCAGCGATGGTCGACGGGCATCTGATCCTCGCCGGCGGGCGCGCTGCTCGCCGCGGGCCTCGGCGCCTCGCTGCTCGCCGGGCGCCTCCGCGTGCCGGGCCTCGTGCTGTTCCTCGCGCGTCGGGATGGCGCTCGGCTCCGACGGCGCGGGCTGGATCGCCTTCGACGACTACGAGCTGCGCGCGCAGGCGGTCGGGATCGTCGCCCTGGCGCTGATCCTGTTCGAGGGCGGCCTGACGCGCCGGCTTCGCCGAGATCCGCCCGGTGCTGCTGCCCGGCGATCGGCGCTCGCGATCGTCGGGACGCTCGTGACCGCGCGTGATCGCCGGCGCTGGCCGCGGCGCTGGCTGTTCGACCTCACGCTGCTCGAGGGCATGCTGCTCGGCTCGATCCTCGCCTCGACCGACGGCGCCGCCGTGTTCGCGGTCCTGCGCGGCTCGACCCTGCGCCGCCGGCTCGCGCGCACGCTCGAGGGCGAGGCCGGCTTCAACGACCCGGTCGCCGTCCTGCTCGTGCTCGGCTTCATCGACTGGATCCAGGAGCCGGACTACGGCGATCGCCGACATGGTCGTCGCTGTTCGTCGGCGAGCTCGGCATCGGCGCCGCGGTCGGGCGTCGCCGTCGGCTGGCTCGCCGTCCAGGCGCTGAAGCGCACGCGCCTGGCCTCCGCCGGCCTGTACCCGGTCGCCTCGCTGGCGATCGCGGCGCTCGCGTTCGGCGGCGCCGACGTCGCTCCACGGCTCCGGCTTCCTCGCCGTCTACCTCGCGGGCCTCGCGCTCGGCACGGCGCGCAGATCCCCGCGAAGCGCGACGATCGACCACCTTCCACGACGGGCATGGGCTGGCTCGCCCAGGTCGTCATGTTCCTCGCGCTCGGCCTGCTCGTGTTCCCCAGCGATCTCGGCGAGGTCGCGCTGGAGGGCACGATGCTCGCGATCGTCGTGGTCCTCGTCGCCCGGCCGGTCGGCGTCTTCCTCGGCGACGCTCGGCGCTGGGCTTCAGCGTGGCGCGAGCAGCACCGTCCTCGGCTGGGCCGGCCTGCGCGGCGCCGTGCCGGTGGTGCTCGCGACGTTCCCGGTGATCGCCGACGTCCCGAGCAGCACCGAGTTCTTCAACGTCGTGTTCTTCGCCGTGCTCGCTCTCGACCGTGGTGCAGGGCGCGACGTTCGAGCCGCTCGCGCAAGCTCCTGGGCGTCACCACGACGGAGGCCGCGCTCCCGCGCGCCGCTCGCCGACGTCGGCGCCGTGCGGCGGCTCGGCGCGGAGGTGGTCGAGTTCCCCGTCAGGAGCGACGACGCGATCGTCGGCGCCGCGCGTGCGCGAGCTCGGCCTCCCCCGCGAGGCGCTGCTCGAACATCCTCGTGCGCGGCGACCAGGCGATCCTGCCGCGCGGCTCGACGCGCGATCGAGGCCGGCGACCGGCTCAACGTGCTCGTCCGCCAGGAGGCGTCGCGTCGAGCTCACGCGCGCTGCTCGACCGCTGGCGCAACGGGCCGCTCGAGGTCCCGAAGCGCCGCCGCCCGGGCGCGATCACGACCTCCACGCCCGCTGCGCACCGGCCCGTGGCGCGCCAAGGACGGCGACGCCGGGCCGCCCGTCCGCACGTCGGCGGCATCGAGGTCGCCGAGCAGCTCAGGACGCGGCGCGACGGCGACCGCCGGCGCGCTCGTGGCGCTCGTCGACGGCCGCTACGCGTTCTCGGGCCCGACCTTCGCCCTCGGCGGCGCCGGCCACGTCCAGCAGGCCGCCCGCGACCGCCTCCGCCGCGCCGCGACCGACGCCGAGCGGGCGTGGTGGGCGCGAGGTCGTCGGGGCGCTGGCGGCGGCGCACTAGGGCGTGCGTGGCGCGCGCGCGCTTCGCGTGGCAGGTAGGCGAGCCGTGTGCACGTCCACCCCGCCAGGATCGGTCGTGCGCGGCGATGTGGCACGAAACGGTCGCTAGCGACACTTGATGCCACGAGCACTCGGCGCACCGGGAGAACGCGAACCTTCGACCCTCACTCCCTCACTCCGCCGCCGTAAGCGCCGGGCCCTGGCCGCGGCGCCCTAGCCCGCGGGCTCCTCCCGGACCACCTCGCGCGCGGGCTTGTCGAAGCGCAGGCCCAGGAACGACGGGTGGCGCAGGCGGCCGTCGGGGGTCCACTCCATGAAGGCGAGCTGGGCGACGAGCTCGGGCTCGACCCAGGTCGCGGCGCGCGGGATGCCCTTCTCGGGCACGAACGGGGACGTGTCGCGCACGAGCGGCGCGAGCCGCTCGGACAGGTCCCGCAGCGTCTCGCGGGTGAAGCCGGTGCCGACCTTCCCGGCGTAGCGCAGGCGCCCGTCCGTCGAAGTGGCCGACGAGCAGCGCTCCCAGCTCGGTGCGCGACCCGCGCGGCGCCGTGAAGCCCCCGATCACGAGCTCCTGCGCGCGGGTGCACTTCAGCTTCAGCCAGTCGCGCGACCGGGTCGAGACGTAGGGCGTGCCGAGGCGCTTGGCGATCAGCCCCTCCCAGCCCTCGTCGCACGCGTCGGCGAGCAGCGCCGCACCGTCGCCGCGCACCTGCTCGGTCATCCGCAGCGGGCCCTGCCAGCCGAGCAGGCCCTCGAGGACGGCGCGCCGCTCCTCCAGCGGGAGCGAGCGCACGTCCCGCCCGCCGGCGAACAGGACGTCGAAGACGTAGAGGAACAGCTCGCCGCCCGGCGCCGCCGCCGAAGCGGTCGCGACCGCCGACGAACGTCACCGCCTCGCCGTCGATCACGAAGCCGTCGGCGGGGTCGGCGTCGAGCGCCGCGGCCACCGCCGGGTAGCGGCCGTCGAGCGGCAGCTCGTTGCGCGAGTACAGCCGCGTCCTCCCGCCGTCCTTGACGGCCAGGCAGCGGATCCCGTCGAGCTTGCGCTCGAACACCCAGCCGTCGCCCGCGGGCCGGTCGGCGGTCAGCACCGCCTTCATCGGCGTCACGAAGCCCAGCCGCGCGCCCACAGCGCCGGAGGGCTAGCGCCGGGGGTCGAGCATGTGGACGTCGACGAGGAACGACCTCGTCGCGACCACGGGGAGGTTGCGGCGCCCGCGGCGGCGTCCGAGGAGCCCGCGGCCCTTGCGGCCACGGACGACCGCGGCGATGCCCGCGCCGGCGACGAAGCTCGTCGCGGCGACGGCGGCGGCCTGCACGGCGACCTGGCCCACGGGGCGCGCCGGCTCGACGGCCCGCGTCGGGGCGGCGACCAGCTCGGCGTCGATGGTCTGTTCCTCCATGCCGGGCGAACCCTAGCGGGGTTCGAGCGCCCGCTCGTAGACCCGGTACTTCTTGACGATGCGGCCGTTCATGGCCTCCATCCCGCGGTTCATGTCGGTGTTCGTCTCGAGGATCCAGCCGGTCTCGCCGCCCTTGAGGATCGGGTGCGCGCGCGGCCGTGTCGAAGTGCTCGACGTAGAGCAGCGCCGCGACGCCGGTGTGCTGGTGCTCGGGCTTGACGCCGAGGAAGCCGACCCGCACCCGGTCGATGTAGCTGCCCTTGCGCAGGAAGTGCCACCAGCCCAGCGGCAGCAGCCGCCCGTCCATCCGGCGCAGCGCCTGGTTGACGTCGGGGACGGTGATCGCCGCGCCGACCGGCTCGCCGTCGATCTCGGCGACCATGAACCAGTCGCTCGTCGAAGACGAGCTGGAGCTCCTGCGCGTAGGCGTCGAGGTCGGCCTGGCGTGAACGGGACGAAGCCCCAGTTCTTCCGCCACGCGCCGGTTGTAGATCTCGGCGAAGACGTCGAGGTCCTTGCGCAGCGTGCGCCGCGACATCCGCCGGATCGTCACGCCGTGCTCGTCGCGCGCCTGGTCGGCGAGCTCGAACATGATCGGCAGCATGTTCTCGCGGTCCTCGACGTCGAGCGCCCACATGTAGAGGTCCATCGCCTTCGCCAGGCCCGACCTCCTCGCAGCGCGCTGGCGTAGTACGGCGGGTGCCACGGCTGGCGGATCATCGGCGCGCAGCTCGTAGCCCTCGACGAGCACGCCGCACTCGTCGTTCATGCGTGAAGTCCATCGGGCCGACCATCCGGTCGCAGCCCGCGCTCGCGCAGCCAGCCCTCCGCGGCGTCCAGCAGCGCGCGCAGGACCTCGGGGTCGTCCTCGAACTCGAGGAAGCCGAACATGCCCCAGCGGGTGCCCGTGGAGCTCGTTGAAGCGTGCGGTCGACCTGGGCGCTGATCCGCCCGACCACCCGCCCGTCGCGCCGGGCGAGGAACAGCTGCGCCTCGCCGTGCTGGAAGAACGCGTTGGTCCGCGGATGCAGGAACGTGCGGCGCTCGAGCTCGAGCGGCGGGACCCACTGCTCGTGGGTAGAGTGCAGGCGGAACGGCAGCTCGACGAACGCGCGCCGATCCCGGCGCGCCGTCACCGGCCTGACCTCGACGGCTCACGGCGGCGCACCCTATCCATGCCCACCACCGTCGACGTCTTCGCCAAGGTCCGCGACCACGAGCGCGCGCGAGCGCTGCGCGCCGCCCGCGAGCACGACGCGCTGCCCTACTTCCGCCTGCATGACCGGCCCGGCGCGGCCCGTCGTCGAGATGGAGGGCGCCGCAGCGGATCATGCTCGGCTCCAACAACTACCTCGGGCTGACCGGCGACGAGCGCGTCATGCAGGGCGCGCGCGACGCGCTCGAGCGCTACGGGACCGGCCTGACCGGCTCGCGCCTGCTCAACGGGACGATCCCGCTGCACCTCGAGCTCGAGGCGCGAGCTCGCCGACTGGATGGGCACCGAGGACGCGCATCGTCTTCACCACCGGCCACCAGGCGAACGTCGGGACGCTCGGCACGCTCCTCGCGCCCGGGCGACACCGTCGTCGCCGACTCGGCCGACCACGCCTCGATCCTCGACGGCTGCCTGCTCTCGCGGGCCAAGCTGCGCGCCTTCCGCCACAACCGCCTCGACAAGCTCGAGCGCCAGCTCGAGCGCGCCGCGGGCGACGGCGGCGGCGTCCTCGTCGTCGTCGACGGCGTCTTCTCGATGGAGGGCGACGTCGCGCCGCTGCCGGAGATCGCCGACCTCTGCCGAGCGCTTCGGCGCGCGGCTGATGGTCGACGAGGCCCACGGCGCCGGCGTGCTCGGCGCGCGCGGCGCCGGCGCCAGCCGAGCTGCTCGGCGTCGAGGACCGCGTCGACCTGCGGATGGGGACGTTCTCGAAGTCGCTGGCCTCCTGCGGCGGCTTCATCGCCGGCCCGGCCGAGGTCGTCGAGTTCCTGCGCATCCAGTGCCGCGCCTTCCTGTTCACCGCCTCCGCGCGTCCCGGCCGCCGTCGGCGCCGCGCTCGCGGCGCTGCGGATCGTCCGCTCCGCCGAGGGCCCGCAGCTGATGGCCACGCGTGCTCGCGAACGCGCGCTACCTGCGCGACGGCCTGCGCGAGCTCGGCTTCAAGGTCGTCGAGCACGAGGGCGTCGACGTCGTCACGCCCGATCGTCCCCGTCCTCGTCGAGGACGACTGGAAGGCCGCGCTGCTGTGGAAGGCGCTCTACGAGGCCGGCGTCTTCGTCAACGTCGCCATCCACCCCGCCGTCCCGCCCGGGCGGCGCGCTGCTGCGCACGAGCGTCATGGCGACCCACGACGAGGCGACGCTCGACCGCGCGCTCGACACCTTCTCGGCGGTCAAGCGGCGTTCGAGGCCGAGCACGGGCCGCTCCCCTCGGCCTGACGCACCGGCGACGCACCGGTCCAGACGGCCGATAGAAAAGGCCGCTCTTAGCGACGTGTCGGTGACAGACGTTGACCGCTGCGCGATGCTCTGCCGTAGCTTCGCGCAGCGCGTCACGAGTCGCCGGGAGGACTTCGACGGTCGGAGCGGGACGGGAGGGGCAGCCCGCAGATCCGTCGAAGTCCGAGGGAGCCCGGCCGGCCGCTGGCGAGCGATCGAACACGCACAATCGACGGACGCCGCCGACAGCGGGCGGCGGCGGGGAGGGCAGGAATGGACGCGACAGCGACGATCGCCCCTGGGCCACAGCACCTGCAGGCCCTGAGCGCGCGAACGAGGTACGCCTGGCCCGTGCCGAGCTCAAGCGCCGCGTGTCGCGACGGGGAGATCAGCGCCGCCGAGGTGATCCTGGAGTCGCCCTGGGAGGCCGAGAGCATGGCGGTCGCCGACCTGCTGATGAGCCAGCGGCGGTGGGGCAGCACGCGCTGCCGGAAGTTCCTCGCGCAGATCCCGGTGGCCGAGACCAAGACGATCGGCATCGTCACCGACCGCCAGCGCCAGGCCTCGGCCGCGCTGCTCGAGGCACCGCAGGCCGCCCGCGCGCGAGCGCGAGCTCGCAGGCGCTAGGGGTCTAGGACGCGGCCGCGGGCGAGGCCGGGCGACGGCCTCGACCCCGAGCCCGCGCGTGGCGATCTCGACGATGTGGCCGTCGGGATCGCGGAGGTAGATCGAGCGGAAGCCGCCGCGCTCGAGCACGTCCGTGCACTCCACGCCGCGCGAGCGCAGCTAGTCGCGCCACGCGTCGCTGCTCCTCGGCCGAGCTCGACCGTCGAAGGCGAAGTGGTGCATCGAGCCGACGCCGACCGTCGCCGGCTCGAGCATCGCGGGTACTCGAGGAACGACAGCAGCGTGCCGGGCCGTCGCCGGCGCCGTCGCCGAACCAGAAGTGGCGCGCGTCCGGGTCGTCGTCGTTCGTCGCCCTCGCGGACGAGCGCGAGGCCGAGCACGTCGCGGTAGAACGCGGTCGTGCGCTCCAGGTCGCGGCAGATCGCCGTCACGTGGTGCAGCCCGGTCAGCCGCATCGCGCCGCTCGCTCGCGTCATGCGCGGAACCGCGAGGCCGCCCGCGCGGCGGGCGAACGCCGCCGCGCAGCGCGCTGGAAGACGAGCGCGCCGACGAGGACGCGAGCACGACGCAGGATGATCTCGCCGCGGCACGCCGGTGAGCAGGAAGATCGGGACGGCGACCACGACGGCCGCCAGGCCGCCGCCAGCAGCGACGAGTGCGAGCGGTAGCCGGCGAAGTGCTCGCGGACCGCGAGCTCGAGCGCCGGCGAGGGAGACGAGCGCCAGGCCGGCGACGAGCAGCGTCAGCCTGCGCGTCGCCGCCGCCGAGGAAGCCCGACGACGAGCACGATGATCGCCGACGAGGACGCACAGCTCGGCGAGCGGGAACGGGTGCCACGGCGCCTTGGGCGCCTCGTCCATGCGGGCGCGCGCGCGGCCGCGGCGCGGGCGCGGCCGGCGCGCGGCGCGCGGCGCGCGGCGGGCGGGCGCCGGCGCTCGCGCCGGCGCGCTTGCGGGAGCGGCGGCCCATCAGGGCTCCGCGCGTCACGCGGCGGCGCCAGGGCTGTCAGGTGGCTAACGGGCAGCCGGAGGAGAGCTTGACGTGCCACCAGCCGGCGAGCATGCCGATCAGGCCGAGGCGCGGGCGCACCTGCCAGGCGCCGCAGCCGCCCTGCGCCGACGTCGGCGCGGTGCAGCGCGCACGAACTTGTGCTTGCGCGGGCTCGAGCAGCATGCGCTCGAGCAGGACGCGGCCGCGCTCCTCGCGCGCGCCGCGCTCCTCGAGCGCCGCGCGCGCCTCGCGCAGGCGCTCGGCGAGGTCGTCGCGCAGGGCCTCGAGCTCGCCGAGCGCCAGCAGCCGCGGGCCGCCGGCGGCGGGCCGCGCGACGCGCGACGTCGACGTCGGCGTGCGGGAAGGCGGTGGCGAAGCGCGTCGGCGAGCTCGCGCTCGAGCCGGGCGATCTGCGTCGCGCAGCGAGCGCCGGGCGGCGGCCTCGTCGACCTCGACCGCGACCGGGGGAGCGAGCCGCGGGCGTCGTCGGTGACGACCTGACCATCGGCCTCGGAGCGTAGCGCGGTCAGGCACGGGCCTGTCGAGCGCCTCGGCGCACGTCCACAACGCCTCCTCGACGTGCATCGCGCGGCACGCCGGCGACCTGCACGGCGAACAGGCGCAGCGTCTGGTGTGCCGCGCGTCGGCGCGTGGGCGTCCGGCGACGTCCCCGAACAGCTCGGCGACGGGCGACGCCGCGTCGGCCACGACGAGGCGCCCCGGGCGCGGCGTCGGGCGACGTCGCCCCGGCCGAGCCGCTCGCCCGCGGCGCCGGGCGGATCCCGAGCGGGCCCGTCGACGCGCGTCCGTCGTCCAGCGCCCAGACCGGCACGCCGGTCTCGACCAGCGCGAGCAGCAGCGCGTCGTCGAGCGAGGCCCTGCGAGCGGAAGCCGCCGTGGACGAGCCGCCCGAGCACGGCCGCCTCGACCGGCGTGCGGCCGCTCGTCGGGGTCGAGGCCGATGTGGCGGAAGAAGCACGCGGTAGGCGTGCGGGATCGGCTCGCGGCGCAGCTTCGACCGCCTCGCCGCCGCGCAGCCGGTCCGACAGCGCGCGCAGCCGCTCGCGCAGGCCCTCCGGGCTGCGGCCGCGCACGGCGCGGGCACGGTCAGTCCACAGGCCGCAGCTCCGGGAACTCCTCGGCGACCGCCCGGGTCGACCCAGCCCGGCCTCGCGGCTCGCCGATCACCGCGAGCCGCTCGCACCGCGCGCGCTCGAGCCCGGCGTCGGTCAGCGCGCCGAGCGCGTCGTCTCGACCGACTTGCCCGCCGCGCTCGGCGAACGTGATCTGCGGGCACACCGACGACGCCGTAGACGTTGAACACGCCGCCGTCGGGGTCCTACCCGACCGGGAAGCGCCAGCCGCGCGCGGCTCGCGCAGGTCCTCGCGGTCCCCGCGGATCGCCGACGGCGGCGAACGCGACGTCGGGATGGCGCGGCGCGACGCGCTCGAGCGCGTCGAGCTCGCCGCGGCACTCCCGGCGCTCGTCGGGAAGAACGCGAGCACGACCGGCCCTCGCGCCGCGAGCGCGCAGACGTTGAGCACGTCGGCGCCGCGGACGTCGCAGGCCGGCCGGCGCCGCCGTCCTCGCTGCGCCTGCGCAGCAGGTTCGCGTCGCCTTCGAGGTCTGACGGTCGCCAGCGGCACGGCGAACGGCGAGCGGGTCGCCCGCCGCCGGGCCGCCGGACTGCACGCCCTCGGTGCGCAGCGTGTTGACGAGCACGAGCCCGAGGAGGATGAGCGCGGCCACGCCGACGAACCAGCTGTACCGGCTCGCGCCGGAGGGGCGCGCGGGCGGCGGTGCCTTCGGCGCGGCGCGCCTCGCCGGGCTCGTCGCGCGGCTCGTCGTCGAAGTCGAGCGGGCCGCTCACGCGGCGATCTTCTCGCGGCGCGACCCGGGGCGCGCCGGCAGCCGCAGGCGCCCGCGCGCGCCGGAGCGGCGTCCCACCGCTCGGCGAGCACGAGCACCGCCGGCAGCACGACGAGCACGCCGAGCAGCGACGACCGTGAGGTCGACGACCGTCACGAAGCCGAAGTCGCGCAGCATCCGGATGTCCGAGACGACGAGCACGGCGAAGCCCGCGATCGCGGTCGCGCCGGAGGCGAGCACCGCGGCGCCCGTCGAGCGGTACGTGCGCGTCGAGCGCCTCGCGCGGGCGCGTGGCCGGCGGCGCGCTCGTGGCGGTAGCGCTCGGACAGCAGGACGCTGAACTCCGTCGAGATCGCGATGACCAGCGCGCCGAGCGTCACCGACATCGGGTTGAGCGGGATGCGCAGCACGAACAGCACGAGCGCCGACCAGCCGGTCGCCAGCGCGATCGGGACGAGCGGCACGAGCGCGCGGCGCACGTCGCGGAAGATCGCGCAGCAGCACGGCGAGCACGGCGAGCAGGCCGGCGACGAGCGTCAGCAGGCGCCGCCCGTGCGAGGAGACCTTCGCGTTGGCCTCGGCGGCGAGCACCGGCAGGCCGGCGAGCTGGCGCGCGGACGCCCTCGGCGGCGGGTCGTCAGCTCCGCGCGCATCACGTCGATGACCTCCTTCTGCTCGCTCGAGCGGCATCAGCCGGATGCCGAACGCCAGCGTCGCGGTCGCGCCGGTCGGCGGTGACCACGCTCTGGGAGAAGTACGGCGGGCACGGCGTCGAGCAGCGCGCTGACCTGCGCGGTCGCTCGTCGGCGGCCGGCGGAACAGGTCGGGCAGCGAGAACGCCGGGCAGAGCTCGGCCTTGCCGCAGCCGCGCTCGGCGCTGTAGCCGAAGCGCTCGAGCGACGCGCTGCTGGTAGTCGGCCATCCAGGCGATGACCTCGGGGTCGGCGAGGTCGTCGGCCTCGACGAGCGACGTCGATCTGGCCGCCCACGCCGGTCGAGCGCTGCAGCTGCTGCGAGGTCGCTGGAGCGCCGCGAGGTCCTGCGGGACGAGCTGCTGGATGTCGGACTCCACGCGCGTCTGGGTGTCGAGCACCCAGCCGGCGAGCGCGAGCGCCGCGCCGATCGCCGAGCACGCGGCCGGGCGCCGCGCGCGAGCGCGAGGCCGGCGCGCCCGGCCCGCGGCCGCGGGCGCCACCCGGCGCGCGCCGCGCGCGCCGCCGGGGCGGCCGCGGCGGCCGCGCGCCGCGCGGCGCCCGGAGGTCGCCGGCGCCGCGCCACGCCGAGGCCACCGCCGCGAGCGGGCCGGGCAGCGGGCCGCCGCGCCGCGCCGCGCGCGGCGAGCACCGTCGCCGCGGTGCCCGCGGTGAGCGCGAGCGCGAACGCGAGGACGATGCCCGCGACGAGCAGCAGGCCGAAGCCGCGCACCATCGGCACCGGCGACAGCAGCAGGACGAGGAAGCCGGCGGCGGTCGCGGCGGCCGCGGTCGCGACCGTGGGCGCGCCGGCGCGGCCACGGCCTCGGCGGCGGCCACGGTCGCCGTCGGCCGGCCGCCGCCGCGCCTCCTGCACGCGCGACTGGAGCTGGATCGCGTAGTCGACCGCCAGGCCGATGCAGCACCGGCAGCACGGCGATCGAGGCCATCGTCAGCGACGCGCCCGGCGAGCGCCAGCGCCGCCGAAGGTCAGCGCCGGCCGCCGCCAGCGCGATCGCCGAGCGGCAGCAGCCGCAGCCGGCGCGCGGAAGACGAGCGCGAGCGTCGCGGCCATCGACGAGCAGCGCGGCGACGAGCAGCAGCGCGATCGAGCGCCAGATCGTGTCGGCGAGGTCGTCGACGACGACCGGCGCGCCGGTGACGGTGTACGTCGCCGCCCTCCTCGAGCTTCCAGTCGGGCATCGCGCACCGCGCGCGCGGATCTGCTCGATCGCGCGCGTGCGCTGCGCGTCCGTGAGGTCGGGCGCAGGCGCACCTGGATCAGCGCGGAGTCCTTGTTCGGGAACAGGTAGGCGAAGCGCGCCTTGGGCGTCCCCGCGCGGCTTGGACGGCGTCGAAGACGAGCTGGAGACGAAGTTCGGGTCGTCGATCCGCGGCTCGCTGCGCAGGCCGTAGCGCAGCGCGAGACGCAGGAGCTCGCGGTGAACTCGGCGTTGACGAGCTCGCGCGGCCTTGGCCGAGCTGGTCGGTCTCGCGCTGCGAGCGCCCCTGCGCCCGGCGCGAGCTTGCGGGCGGCCGCCGCGGCGCGCTCGGCGCGCTGCGCGACGCGCCGCGGTTCTGGTCGGCGAACTCCTTCGTGAGCTGGCGCACCGACTCGTTGATGAACGTGCCGGGGCCGAACACGACCTTCGCCGGCTTGGTCGCGTGCGAGCTGCGCGCACGGCCCGCTCGCGCCGCCGCGCGGCGTCGACGCCCGCCGGGACGTTGCCGGCGATGCAGCCCTCCAGGCCGATGCAGCCGCGCGAGGTCGGCGGTGAGCGACGAGCTCGGTGAGCTCGCTCGCGCGACGAGCACGATGACCGCGTCGTCGCCGAAGCGCTCGTGCAGCGCTCGCGTCGCCTGGTACGGCCCGCGCGTCCGCGCCGACCAGCGTGTCGGTGCCGGCTGCTCGGCTGCAGCCGGAGCGCGAGCACCGCCGCCGGCCAGCGCAGACCACGACCGTCGCGGCCAGCACCGGCACGGGGCGGCGCGCGGCGAACAGCGACGATGCGGCGGAGCTGTCCGGCCATGCCGGGCACCGGTCAGCCCTTCGTCACGGACGGCTGGTGCTCGAGGCGGCCTCGCGCACGTGCGGGTACTGCGTGACCTCGCCGCCCGGCTGGATGTCGCCGTCGTTGACCGAGAACGGCGGCTGCTCGACGCACCGCGTCGCCGGCGACGTTGCGCCCGGCCGGCCGAAGACGAACGTCTGGATGTTGCCGCGAGCTGGTCGGCGTCGGCGGCGGCAGGCTGATCGAGTCCGGCGGCACGCGGCGGCAGGTCTGAGGATCGGCTGGGTCTGCTGCAGCAGCTCGGCGAAGTTGTCGGCACCGGACCGGGTTGCCGCTGCCGCACTGCCGGGTCTCGAAGCTGAGCAGGCCGTCGTTGAGGTTGTCGTAGCCGCGCGTGGCGCATGTACGGGTTCGGCCGGTTCGAGCCGATCCGCCGCGGATAGACCGCGAGGTTCTCGGGGTTCAGCGGGTTGAGTCGTGCGCAGGTAGTGCACGCCGTCCGGCGTCGGTCGCCTGGGTCGCGGCCGGGGCGTTGGCGAAGAAGGCCCGCACCTCGTTGCGGTACTCGCCGATCCAGCTCAGGATCGGGTTGAGCTGCTTGAGCGCGGGATCGAACTCGCCGAGCGCGGGGCGCAGGTCGTCGAGGAAGCGCTCGAAGGCCGGCAGGCCGGCCTCCGACGCCGTGATGAGCGGGTCGAGGTCCTGGAACAGGGCCTTGAGGTCGGGCGCGAGCGCGCTGAGGTGCTGCGAGCGTCGGGCTCAGCTCGCGCGCGGCCGGGCGCAGCTGGGTGATCAGCGGGTTGGTGTTGTCCGCGAAGCGCGTCAGGCGGCGCACGGTCACCGCCGACTCGCGGTTGAACGTCGGCAGGACCGTGAAGAGCTCGCTCGAGCTCCTCGTCGCGCCGCGCGGTCGTCTCGAAGACCCTGTTGGAGTTGCTGATCAGCGCCCGGAGCTGGCCGCGCCGCTCGCTGAGCGCGTCGAACACCTCGCCGGTGTTGCGCACGAGCGGGTGACCGCGCCCTCCTGCGAGTTGAGGATCTTCAGCAGCTCGTCGGCGTCGCGGGCGAACGGCGCGAGGTTGCCCAGCGCGTCGTGAGATGTCGCGGGCCGCGCCCGTCGACCGCCTGCGACTGGCCCTGCATCCAGGTCTGGAACGCCTCGCGGGTCTTCGTGTCGAACGCGCGGAAGATCTCGTCGAGCTCGACCGTCGGGGAGACCTGCCCCTCCGCCAGCGAGCCGCCCTCGGGGATCGTCCCGTCGTCGGGGTCGCCGGGCGTCAGCTCGACGTAGGTCTCGCCGAGCAGCGTCTTCTGGCGCAGGATCGCCTTGGAGTCCTGGGGCAGCGGCGCGTACCGCTGCTCGAGCTCGATGGTCGCCGTGCTGCGGCCGGTCTCCGCGTCGGGCTCGACGGTCTTCACGCTTGCCGACGGGGACGCCGGAGATGCGCACGTCGGCCTCGACGGCGAGCTGGGTGGCCTCGCTTGAACGGGATCTCGAACCGGTAGCCCTTCGGCTTGAGCGGGATCGGGCCGCCGAAGGCGAGCCACAGGAACAGCAGCAGGCCGAAGCAGGAGAGCGCGAAGCCCACCATGATCAGGAGCCGGCCGACGGTCGGTGCCTGCTTCTGCATCTAGCGCCCCTCGGCGCCGCGGCGGGCTGCCGGAGGGGTCGTCGTGCCGGCGCGGCCTGCGTGGACTGCGGGCAGACCTGCTGGTTGATCGGGACGCCGGAGAGCTGCGCGAGCTGGCCGAGGCGCGGGTCGCCCGCGATGATCGAGTCCAGGACGCCGGCCGTCGAGCAGGACAGCACGATGCGTGCCGCGGCGGATCGGGCCGTGCGCGTCCTGGTTGGAGAAGATGTTCGAGCCGAGGTGGTTCGCCCAGGAGGCCCAGAACAGGTAGCCCTCCTCGCCGTCGCCGGGCGGGTTGTAGGCGAGCGTGTTGAGGAAGTAGTTGACGACCTTGAACGTCTGGAGCAGGTCGGGGATGACCTCCGACAGGCCCTTGGCCGCCGGGCGCAGGCTGCGGACCGTCGGGCGCACGTCGCGGGCGAACGGCCGGATCTGGTCGCGGACCGGGCCGACGGTCTGGAGCACGAACGGCCGGACCTGGCGCAGCGTCGGCCCGAGCGCGCGGGCGGCCGGGCGCAGGTCCGAGAACGCCGCCCGCGGCGGTCGTCCCGAGCGTGTCGAGCTTGTCGAGCGTGGCGTTCGTCGTGCGCAGCGTGGGCGGCAGCTGCTGGAGCGCCGAGCGCAGGTTCTGGTCCTGCGCGACGAACGAGCGGAAGACCGCGTTCGAGGAGTCGATCAGCTGCGTGAGCTCGGTGTCCTTCTCGCCGACGGTCTCGACGAGGAGCCGCAGGTTGTGGATCGAGCGCCGGATGTTGCCGCGCCGGTCCTCGAGCGCCTCGCCGATGCGCCGCAGGTTCGCGCGCGCCCGGCTCGAAGCGCTTGAACGTGGCCGCGAGGTCGTCGCCCGTCCCGCGCAGGCCGTCGCCCGCGCCGTCGACCAGCAGGCGCAGGTAGTCGCGGGTGTCGCGGTCCAGCGACGCGAGGATCTCGTCGAACTTGACGTCGGGCAGCGTGTTCTGGACCGGCACGGTCCAGTTCTCCGGCGCCTTGGGCGCGTTCGTCGTGCCCGGCGTCGAGCTCGACGACCATGTCCTCCAGGCCGGTCTTCGGGCGCAGCAGCATCGTCGCGTCCTTGCGGATGCGGTCGGCGTAGCGCCGGCGGACCTTCATCTCGATGCGGGCGCGCCCGTCGACGAGCGTGACCTTCGTGATGTCGCCGACGTTGACGCCGGCCATCGTGACCGTCTGGCCCTGGCCCGGCGTGACCGACTTCGCGCTGCGGAACTCGCCGTTGATCGTGAAGAAGTCCGTGCCGATCACCGGCACCCAGGCGGGCAGGTAGAAGCGCTGGTTGGAGAGGATGTACGACGCGACGCCCGCCGAGATGACGATCAGCCCGATGATCGCGGCGAAGTCGATCCAGTGCTTGCGGATCGCGCGCTTCATCGACCGCCCTCCTTCGTCCGCCACGGGTTCAGGCGGCCGACGAGCTCGGCGCTGAGGCTCTCGCCGGTGTCAGCGGCCTTGGCGGCGCGCCTCGGACGCGGCGGCCTGTCGCTTCGCCTTGCGGGCGAGCGGCAGCGGGATCTCGATCGAGGGGAGCTCGACGTTCGGGATCCCGGCGGTCGGGTCCCCGGTCTCCTCGGAGGGCGCGCCGCCGGCGGCGGGGCCGTTGCCGCCGTCCGGCGGGCCGGAGCGCGCCGAGTTGAGGTTCGGGATCTGCTGCTTGTAACACGCCTTGTCCGGGCGGTACGGCGGGCGCTTGCCGGGATACACGGGGCGCACGCCGATCGGCGGGCTCGCCGGCCGGAAGAAGCTGGGCTGCTGGGTGAAGTTCGACGGGCCGGTGGCGAACGTCTGGCTGCCGCCGCCGGTCTGGAAGCGGACGTACTGGCCGTTGCCGTCGAAGTTCTGGCTCTCGCCCGCGAGCCCGACCATCGTGTACCAGAAGGACTTGTAGTTCTCCGAGCCGGTCGTGAACGGGCCGTCGCTGATCTTGATGTCGCCCGTCGGGAGGACGACCCGCGACAGGCACTTGGCGAGCAGGTCCTGCTGCGGGAAGAACTTGACCGAGGCGTCGGTGGCGATGCGCGAGGTTGCGCGTCGTCGGGCGCAGGTCCTTCGCGAGCCCCTGGAGCTCCGCCGGCGACATGAGCCCGCGCACCTGGCGCGACCCACGGGAAGGAGGCGTCGATCGTCGACGCCGTCTCGCGCACGCCGGGGAGGATCTCGCGGGCGAAGGCGCGCGTCGGCGGGAAGGAGCGGTTCAGCGAGGCGAGGGCGCGGTTGGCGGTCGGGATCGTGGTGCCGAGCAGGCGGATCGTCGACCGCAGGTTCTCCTTCTCGTCGGCGAAGATCGCGAGCGTCCCGTTGAAGTTGACGACGAAGTCCTGGAGCACGCGCTCGTTGCGGCCGAGCGCGGACGGTGACGCGCTGCAGGCCCTTGATCGCCTTCGAGAGATCGTGCGGCTCGGTGCCGAGGAACGCCTCGTTGACGATCGCGGTGGTGCGCAGGGCCGGGCCGGCGTCGCGGTAGGTGTCGTTGAGCGACTCGCCGGCGGTCTCCCCCTTCACCGACTCGTCCTGGTCGTCGTCCGACGCCGCGGGGACGCCGTTGAAGGCCTTGCCGAGCTGGACGAGCACGGTCTGGAGGTCCTCGCGCGTGTCGTCCTGGAGCGCGGTGAGCACCTCGTCGAGCTGGACCGGCGACGACGTGCGCGAGAAGTTGATCGTCTCGCCGTCACGGAGCGTCGGCGCCCCGGGCGTGCCCGGCGAGAGGTCGATGAAGAAGTTGCCCTCGAGGAAGATGCGCGGGCGGACCTTCGCGGTCGCGTCCGTGTGCAGCGGGAGGCCGGCCTCGGTGATCTCCATCTCGACCTTGGCCATGTCCGTGTCCTCGTACTGCGTGATCTTCTGGACCTTGCCGACGTTCACGCCGGCGATGCGGACGGGCGAGTTCTTCCTGATCGAGTTCGAGGACTCGAAGACGGCGCTCACGCGGTAGCCCTTCGTGAACGGGATGTCCTTCTTGAAGCCGAGGTAGGTCCCGACCGCGACGAGCGCGAGCACGACGACGCCGACCACCAGCGGGCTCGCGCCCGTGCGGTCCTTGCGCGGGATCCGCGTCTCCTCGTCGCCGGAGCGGTTGCGCCTGAGGAAGCCGAGCATCAGCGCGTCGGCTCCGCGTCGGGACCGCCCTGGTCGTCAGGGCGCTCCTGGGACGGCAGCGAACCCTCGCTGTCGCGGGTGATCCTGGTGGTCACCGTGTCGGTGCCCTGGTTGCCCGGCACGTTGCCGATGACCTTGCGGCCCTGGAGCCAGGGCTCGTTGCCGGCCTCGCACTCGTTCGTGCGGCCGCCGCCCGGGGAGTTCGGCAGCGGGTTCGTGTGCAGGAAGTTGCCGGGGTCGCCGGTGCCGTTGGCCGGGGCGTTGGACGGGCCGCCCTCGTTGTTCTCGCCGAACGGCGCGCTGACGATGATGAACCGCTGCCACGTGCCGTTCTTGTCGCCCTCGGACAGCAGGCTCGCGATGTTGCGGAAGAAGAGCGTCGGGTAGTTGCAGACGGTCTGGGTCGGCGCGAGGTCGGCCACCGTCGGGCGCAGGATCGACACCGTGGTGCGCAGGCCGTTGAGGCCGAGCTCGGTCATCGGGTCGTCGGCGAAGCGCTGCAGCGCGGTGAACACCGCCGGGAGGCGCTCGTTGAGCTCGACGGAGCGGCGCAGCACCGGCTGGCCGATCTCGAACGCGTCGGCGAGCGGCTTGGCGCCGGAGCGCAGCGCGCGGACGCCGGGCCGCAGCTCGGAGAAGAAGAGCTCGGTGTTGCGCAGGAAGGGCCGCTGGCGCGGGAAGCCCTCGATGGCCGCATCGAGCGCGGCGGGTCCGGTGGAGATCGACTCCTGGATCTGGGGGCGCACGTCGGACAGCGCGGCGAACGTCGTGTCGAGGTTGCGGAAGAGGCTGGCCTGCTCCTCGGCGACCGGGGCGGCCTCCGCGGCGGCCTGACCGAGCCCGCGGAAGAACCCGCGCAGGTCGGTCTCGGGCTCGGCGAGGTTCTCCATCACCGGCTCGAGGTTCTGGAACAGCGAGGGGAGGAAGCCGATGGCGTTGTTCAGCGAGGCGCCGCGGCCCGCGAGGGCGCCGCCGAACTCGTCGAGGTTGGTGCGCGAGGACGCGCGCGTCGGCTCGTCGAACGTCGCGAAGACCTCGTCGATCTCGACCGGCCGCGGCACCGCGTTCGCGCACCGGGACGGTGTCGCCGCTGTCGAAGCCGTCGCGGGACTGCCCCTTGGTGATCTGGACGTACTTGAGGCCGAGGGCCGAGCGCGGGCGGACGATGATGTGCGAGTCGCGCGGGAGCGGGTCGACCGCGGTCTCGAGCTTCATCTCGAGGATCGCGGTCACCGTGCCGTTGGCGCGGCGCTGCGGCTTGATGTCGCTGACCACGCCGACGCGCGAGCCGCCGATGCGCACCTCGTTGCCGCGCACGAGGTTGGCCGCGTTGGGCACCTCGGCCTTGAGGTCGTACGTCGGGACGAACGGCAGGCCGTTGTTCGCGTTGTACGCGAGGAACACGCCGACGATCACCACGAGGGTGGTCGCCGCGCCGATGAGGACCGGGTTGGCGGCGATGGAGGAGCCGCTGCGCCGCCTCATGCGCCCTCCCCCAGCAGGTAGTCGAGCAGGCCTTCCTGGGCCTTGCGCTCGGCGTCGGTGCCCGGCTGCGGCTCGGCGGGCGCGGCCGGCTGCGGCGCGGCGTTCTGCGGCCTGGCCCGGGAGGACCGCGTCCGGGAGCTTGAGCGCCGGCCGCGAGCCCTGGCGGGTCTGGAGGCTCGGCTGGGTGAGCCCGTCGCCGGCGCGCTGGGCCTGGGCGGAGCGGTCGCGTGCCCGCCGCGCGTGCGAGGCGGGCGAAGTGCGCGCGGACCTTGGCCGGGTCGTTCGCCGCGGCGCGGGCCGCGCCGCTGTTGTCGCCGTCGTTCTCGTCCTTGAAGCGCGCCGAGCAGCCGGGGCCGGGCGTCGTGGCGAACGTCGTGCACGTGTTGACGAGCAGGCCGGCACGCAGGTAGTGGCCGTACTGGTCGAAGCCGTTGATCGCGGCCACTTGGTAGAAGAGGTAGTCCATCAGCCGCTCGGTGAAGCTCGAGTCGCGCAGGCTCACGGTGAGGCCGCGGAGGTCCTTGGCGAGCGGCCGCGCCTCGTCGGTCAGGCGGCGCAGGTCGTCGATGATCGGCTTGGAGGCGACGAGCGCCGGGCGACCGACCTCGAGGGCGTCGCCGAGCGACGTCAGCGCCGGGATGCCGGCCGTGCTGAACGGGCCGAGCTCGCGGAAGAGGCGGTTGATGTCCGGGGCGGCCGCCTGGAGGTCGCCGAGCACCGGCGTCATCTCGTCGGCCAGACCGCCGAGGCGCGTCATCGTCGGCTTCAGCTCGCCGAGGAAGCGCGGCAGCCGCTCGAAGTTCGCCTCGAGGTCGGCCCGGCGCTCGGCCGTCGCGCGGGAGACGTCGTTGGCGTTCTCGATGAAGCTCGCCACGCGCTCGCGGTCGCGCGCCAGCGGGGCGAGGACGGTGTCCGAGTCGGAGGCCAGGCGCCGCAGGACGCGGTTCTGCTTGCCGATGACCTCGAGCACCTCGTTCGTCGCGCCGAGCGCGGGGTTGGCGCGCCGGATCGTCTCGTTGAGGTCACGGCCGCGGCCGCCGACGGCGGCGCCGAACTCGTTCAGGATGATCGCCAGGCGCTGGCGCTGGGGCAGGCGCATGACGTTGTTGATCAGGTCGACGTCGACCGGCTTGGAGGTGCGGTCGACCGGCAGCAGGCGCTCGCCCTCGCCCTCCTCGCCCTCGGGGATCTTCGCCAGCGCGGCCGGCGGCTCCTCGCCCGGCCGGCGCGGCTCGGTCAGCGAGCACTCGACGTACTTCTCGCCGATGAGCGACTGCGGGCGGATCGAGCACTTCGCGTCGCTGCGGAAGTCCTGGAAGCCCGGCTCGTCGATCCGCATCGTGACCGCGGCGCGGTTGTCGCTGGTGACGTCGAGCTTCTCGATCTTGCCGACGTTCACGCCGGCGACGCGGACGTCCTCGCCCTCGATGATCGAGAAGGCGTTGTCGAAGATCGCGCGGACGCGGTAGTCGTCGCCGAAGTCGTCGCCGGCGCCGGAGCCCAGCACGACGACACCGGTGACGGCGAGGACGAGGACGAGGATGCCTGCGATGCGCCTCATGGCCCGGGCAGCACCTGCCGCGTGTCGCAGTCGAGGCCGTTGTCCGTGTACGGCGAGGAGCCGTCCGCGGCGGGCTGCGACGCCGCGCCGGGGCACCGCTTCATGAAGCCCGTCCCGATGCCGTCGAGGCGGTCGTCGACGTCCTGCGGGATGAGGTTGCCGCCCGCGGGGGTGTCGGTGAACTGGAACGTGTTGAAGATCGGCTGGATGCGCGCGTAGTGGCCGTTGGCGTCGTAGTTCGCCGAGGCCTGGCCGAAGTCGCGGAACCAGCCGGTCAGCTCGGACGTGTACGGCCGGATGAAGTCGAGCACCGGCGTCGAGTCGCGCAGCGCCGTCGTCGTGTTCCGCAGCGCCGGGCGCGCGACCTGCGCGAGCTTCGGCGCCTTGCGCATGAGCTCGGTGAGGTCGTTGTTCTTCCCCGGCTCGCGGACCGCGCGGCGCAGGTCGCGGATCGTCGGGCGCGCGCCGGCGACGAGCGGGCGCAGCTCGCGCAGGAACGGCGCGAGGCGCTTCGTCGCGGGCTTGGACTCGTTCACGAGCACGTCGAGGTCGCCGAGCGTCGCGCGCAGGTTCACGAAGGTGGTGTTCGCGCGCCGCAGCGTCGTCGGCAGGCCGGCGAGCACGCGTTCGAACGCCGTCGTTCTCGGCGGCGATCGCGCCGGAGGTCTCGTTGGCGTTGGAGACGAGCTCGGTGAGCTCGGTGCGCCGCTCCTGCAGCGCGGTCATCGCCTTCGCGCCGTCGACGATGAACCGCTGGAGCGTGCCCGAGTCGCGCGTGAGCTCGTTGACGAGGTCGGCCGTCGTCGAGAGCGCGGGGTTGAAGTACTTCGCCGCCTCGTTGGCCTCCTCGCCGCGCCCGTCGAACTGCGCGGCCGAGCCCTGCACGAATCGCTGCAGTCCCTTCCGCGAGCGCGGATCGAGGGTGTTGAAGAGCTGGTCGAGGTCGACGATCGACGTCGTCTCGGTCGACGCGAGCAGCGCGCCGTCATCGAGCGCCTTCGCGTTGTTCGGGGCCGGGTTCAGCGCGATGTAGCGGTTCGCGATGCCCGACAGCGAGGTCGCGCGGATGACCGCGCGCGTGCCTTCGCGCAGCGGCGCGAACTCCTTCGTGATCTCCACGTCGATGTCCGCCTGGTTGTCCGACGTGAGGCGGATGTCCTTGATGGAGCCGATGCGCCGGCCGCCGATCTGCACGTCGTCGTCCTTGACGAGCTGCCCCGCGTTCTGGAAGCGGATCGTGTACGGCGTGGTCCCGTCGCCGCCGAGGAAGACGACCGCCACCAGCACGGCCGCGACCACGAGCGCGCCCAGCGCGACGATGCGCGCGGTCTTCACGCGCGGCTCCAGTCGCTATGCGGATGGCAGGTCAGGGGTGGGGGCCGATCAGGGGGACTGCGGACCGGGGGATTGTGCGGCAGAGATGTTCAGCCCGTGTTATACGGCTCACACAGGCTAGGGCGGCGGTCGGGTAACCGCGCGCGCGTCACTCCATGCCGAGAGGACCCTGCGACTCGCCCGACAGGAACTGCCGGACGAACGGGTTCTCTGACTGGAAGAGCTCCTCCGCGGGGCCGGACTCGACGATGCGGCCCTTCCAGAGGACGGAGATGTGCTGCGCGACACGGCGCGCGGTCATGATGTCGTGGGTGATGATCGAGAAGGCGGGCGGGTGCTCCTGCCCGGACTTCTCCGCGTCCCCCATCATCTCCTCGTGGATCTCCATGATCAGCTCGCCGAGGAGGGCGGTGCGGACGGGGTCCAGGCCGGAGTCCGGCTCGTCGAAGAGGACGATGTCGGGGTCGAGCACGAGCGCCCGCGCGAAGCCCGCGCGCTTGCGCATGCCGCCCGACAGCTCGTTGGGCATCTTGTCGCCGGCGTCCTGGAGGCCGACCTCCTGCAGGCGGCGCGAGACGATCTCCGTGATCTCGTCCTCGCCCTTGTCCGTGTGCTGGCGCAGCGGGAACGCGGTGTTGTCGAACACGTTCATCGAGCCGAAGAGCGCGCCGTCCTGGAACAGGACGCCGAACTTCTTGCGCATGTCGAACAGGTCGTCGTCCGCCATGTTCGGCACGGACTCGCCGTGGACCAGGACGTCGCCGTCGTCGGGGTAGAGCAGGCCGACCATGTGCTTGATGCACACCGACTTGCCGGTGCCCGACGGCCCGAGGATCATCGAGATCTTGCCCTCGGGCAGCCCCATGTTCAGGCCGCGGAGGATCTTGTTGCGCCCGAACGCCTTGTGGACGTCGATGAACTCGACGGCGTCCGGCGCGCCGGCGGGGCGCTTCTTGCCGGTGTGCCACTTGTACTCGTCGTCCTCGTCGCCGTCCTGCTCGTTGACCACCGACACGCGCGACTGCTCGCGCTCCGTGTCGGCGGTCTCCTGGTCGGCGTCCGCGGCTGGTCGCGCCCGTCGTCGTCGCGCGACTCGTCCGCGCGCGCCTCGTCGGTCCGGCGCGCGCCTCGTGGTCGTCGCGCGTCGTCGTCGTCGCGGGGATCTCTTCGGGTTCTCGGGCATGGTCAACCTCCGATTGGCGCGCGGGGATTGGCACCCCAGAAGAGCTGTGTTCCGAGCATCCCGATGAGATGCACCAGCACGATGTTCAGGACCATCGACTTCGCCGTCGCGGTACCGACTCCCACCGGTCCGCCGCTCGCGTGGTAGCCGTAGTAACAGCCGACGAGCACGACCGCGGTCGCCATCGCCATGCCCTTGATCACGGAGTACAAGAGGTCGGGTGGGTTCTGGAACATCCAGAAGATGAGGAAGAACCCGCCGGAGGACACCTCCCCGACTTGCTCGACCACCGCCAGGTAGCTCGCGAAGAACCCGGCGCCGACGCCGGCGATGTAGACGAAGGGCAGCACGAGCCACGCGGCGACGAGCTTCGTCGCGCACAGGAACAGGACCGAGTCGATGCCCATGACCTCGAGCGCGTCGATCTCGTCGGAGATCCGCATCGAGCCGAGCTCGGCGACGATGCCGGTGCCGACCTTGGCGGACATCATGTAGCCGAAGGCGTAGGGCACGAGCTCGCGCAGGTCGCACCACGCGGCGAAGACGCCGGCGTACGCGGGCGAGCCGACGGCGCGGTTGAAGTACGCGCCCTCGATGCCGCACTGCAGGCCGATGATGAACACCAGGCCCGGATGACGAGCGTCGAGGTGAGGATGAGGATGCCGGCCTGGCGCAGCGCCTCCCCGAAGAACTTCAGGACGCGCAGGCTGTAGACCTGCCCCATGACCTTGCCGCAGAACTTGGCGATCTCCCCGAAGGAGGCCAGCCAGTCGCGGGGTACGGACATCCATCCCATCTAACGGATCACCTGGATCTCTGGGTGCGTCGCGAGCAGGGTCTGGGTGAAGACGTAGTTGAACGCGAAGACGCCGTTGAAGGCGATGACCACCGCTGGCGCGCCGACAACGGGCGCGCCCGCCGGTGCGGGCGTTTCAGGCATGGGGCCGCATGGTACTCCGCTCGTGCCGAATTCGGAACGGTTCGGTCGGTGGCTCTCGCCTTCATGAGTAGGCCGGTCTTGTGCCGGTGACAGCAGATCCACAAGGAGCGGAGCATGCGCACATCGTTCATTCGGACGGCCCGACTGGTCCTGGTAGCGAGGCGGTTCAGATCGGCAGCGACCTCCGCGCGGCGAAGCCGACTTCCCGTGGTACTCGGTGCCGCTCTGCTATCGCTCGCTCTGACCGCGCCCGCCTCGGCCGCCGCGATCGTGATTCGCGACACGATCACGACGCCCATCTTCGAAACGGACCTTCCCGACGACTGTCGGCCGGGCATCACGGGGGTCCTCGTCGGCACGGACGTGGTCAGCTACCAGAGCGTCGAGACCGCGCAGGGCTTCCACATCGTGTTCACGGTCGTCGACACCGGCCAGATCGCCTGGAGCGACGGCACGTACACCATCATCGAGGCGACCAGCCACGTTGTCGTTCGTCGACACCGCTGGCGGGCACGACCGTCTCGACGGTCGCGCACCAGGACTCCGGGAACACCTACTCGGCCGACGGCGCGTTCCTGTCCCGGGCGACGTTCCATATCGTCGAGCGCCTGACCGTCACTGACGGCGTGGTCCGGGTGGCATTCGAGCGGGGTCACTTCCACTTCTTTGGTGGATGCTGATGTTCCCGAAGGACCCGTCGTTGTCGATCCAACGAGCGCCTCGGGCGCAGGTCCGGGCGGTCGCCTCGGTAAAACCTGCTACGCGCAAGTAGCAGATGCGGTATGATGTGGCCAACGTAGCGCCTTACCCAGGAGCCAGCCATGGCCACCATGCCCACCCCCGTCGCCGAGTTGCTCGATCGCGCGCTCGTCGGAGAGCTCACCGTCATCGACGCCAAGGGGCGCCCGGTCACCTACCCGCTCATCCCGCTCTATGACGGAGAGCGTGTGTACATGACCTCGTCGACGCTGTTCAGCCGCAAGCTCCAGCACATCGATGCCAACGCCAGGGTCGCGGTCTCGATCACGGACCCCATCAGCGTCGGCGGCCGGACCGATCGCGCGACCATCCAGGGGGACGCCAGGATCATCGCGGACGACCCGCATGGCGGCTGGGAGCGGCTCCTGCCGATCTGGTCGGCGAAGGAACCGGCGATCGTCGCGTTCCTCAAGCAGCGCGTTGCCCTGCCGTTGTTCTTCGAACGCGCCCTCATCGAGATCGAGCCGCGTCGCGTCCTGTACTGGTCGGACGGTGACGCTCAACGTCCGCCGGAGATCACGACGCTGAGCCGGGCGGTCGTGTCATGACCGCCATCGCCGCTGATCGCAGCACGCCGGATCTAGATGCCCGCGCCGGGCTGGAAAAGCTCGCCACGTATCCCTACCAGATCGCGACCTGGGTCGACGACGCCGGGTATCCGGTCAGCGTCGCGGTCGAGGCGAACATCGACGCGGCCGGACTGACGGCCACGTTCGCGCCGCCGGCCGGCCTGGCCGTCCCCGCCGATCGCCCGGTCTCCCTCACCGGCTCCCACATCCACCCGCAACCGGGCTATGGCTACGATGAGCGCCGCCACGTGACGGTGTGGGGCCGCGCAACGAGCACGGCCCAGGGCGTGACGCTCGCGGGCTCCACGGCTTGGGGCTGGGACGAGGCCGAGGTGCCGTTCTTCGAATACTCCGAGCGGTCGCTGGCCCAGTCGCGCAAGTACTTCGATGCGCTCTCCGCGGAGCGCGGGACGCCGGTCAAGCCGAAGCTCTCGTTCGGGTTCCTGACCATCCGGACGACCCGCCTGCCGTTCCTGACCGCAACGATCATCCCCGTCGTCCTCGGCATCCTGATCGCCGTCAGCCACGGCGCGTTCGATCTCGTGTCCGCGGCGCTCACGGTCATCGGGGCCGCGTTCGTGCAGCTCGGGCTCAACGTCGCGAACGATGTGTTCGATACCGTCCAGGGCGCCGACGACGCGAACGTGACGCCGACCAAGTTCAGCGGCGGTTCGCGGGTCATCCAGTACGGGCTCGTGTCGCTCCGCCAGATGGCGGGCCTCGCGACGGTGTTCTACGTCCTGGCCGGGGTGATCGGCCTCGTCCTGCTCGCGACCCGCGGCTCGACGGCGTTGCTCGTCATCGGCGTCGTCGGGTTCATCGTCAGCCTTGGCTACACGGCGCCGCCGCTGAAGTTCGTGTACCGCGGGCTCGGCGAGATCGCCGTCGCGCTCGGCTTCGGGCCGATGATGCTGCTGGGCGCCTACGTGGTCCAGACGCGCGGAGCGCTAGCGTGGGAGCCGTTCGTGGCGTCGATCCCGGTGGCTCTCCTCGTCGCGCTGATCCTGTACGTCAACGAGATCCCGGATCGGCGTGGTGACGCGCAAGCCGGCAAGCGGACGCTGCCGGTGCGGTTCTCGCGGCAAGCGGTCATCGGCGGGTACAACGTCGCGGTCGCGGCGGCGTATGTCGCCCTGGTCGGCGGCGTCGCCGCCGGGATCCTGCCGGTCCCGACGCTCCTGATGCTTCTCACCATCCCGACCGCGCGTCCGCGTCTCGCGCGGCCTGGCCCCGAACTACGACAACCCGTACGGGCTCATGGCGATCATGGGCACGAACGTCCAGCTCCACCTCATGGCGGGGCTGCTGCTGCTCGCGGGCTATGTCGTCGTGCTCGTCGCCGGGGTCGTCGCGCCGGGGTTGGATCTCTTCCTGGGCTGACACTCGGGCGGCCCCGGCGGCCCCGGCTCAGCGTCCGATCCGCTCCAGCTGCTCGTCGCGGCCGAGGAGGATCAGTTCGTCCTTGCCATCGATCACGACGTCGCGTGACGGGTTGACGGTCACGTCCGCGCCGCGACGCAGCGCGACCGGGCTGATCTGGGCAGCCCCGAGGTCAAGCTCCTTCAACGACCGGCCCACCCAGGCGGCGGGCGGGCGGATCTTGATGATCCCGAAGCGCGGAGCCACATCGAGGTAATCCAGGACACCCGCGATGGTCAGCGAGTGCGCGACCCGCTCGCCCATCTCCTTCTCGGCATAGATGACCCGGTCAGCGCCGATGCGCTCGAGGATCGCGCCGTGCAACCTGGTCGCGGCCTTGGCGATGACCTGGGACACGCCCAGGTTCTTGAGCGCCATCGTCGCGAAGATGCTCGCATCAGTCGCGCTGCTGATGGCGACGATCGCGAACTCGAAATCGCCAGCGCCGACCGACTTGAGCGCACCTTCGTCGGTGGCATCGAGCTGCGCCGCGTGCGTGACTTCGGGCGCGATCTCGTTGACGGTCGCCTCGTCCCGATCGAGCGCGAGGACCTCGTGGCCGAGGGCCATGAGCTCGAGGGCGGCGGCCGTCCCGAACCGCCCGAGACCGACGACGAGGACCGATGGCTTCATGACAGACCTTCCTCCCGGTGATGGGTCGTAGCGTGGCTCATCCGATGCGCATCGTCTCGACCGCCGGGCGGTATGGCACCGGCCGTGCCCGCGCCGCCAACGCCAGGACCAGCGTGAGTGGCCCCAGGCGGCCGGCGAACATCGCCGGGATCAGCAGGGCCCGAGCGAGGGGCGGAAGCTCGGGAGTCAGGCCGGTGGAGGCGCCGACGGTCGCGAACGCCGAGATCGACTCGAACACGATGGCGACGAACGGGATGCCCACCGGCGTCGTGAGCTCCAGGCTCAAGGCCACGATGAAGATGAACGCGATCGACAGGAGCGCGACCGACAACGCCCGGTACACGACGTCGTGCGGGATCCGCCGACCGAGCGCCTCGGCCGACGGCCGTCCGCGGACCGTCGAGACGATGGCGATGAGGAGCACGCTGAAGGTGTTCACCTTGATGCCGCCGGCCGTGGAACCCGACGCGCCACCGATGAACATCATCGCCATGACGATGAACAGGGTCGGGTCGCGCAGCTCGACCGTCGGGAACGTGCTGAAGCCCGGCCGTCCGGAGCGTCGTCGTTTCGAACAGCGCATTGAACGGCCGAGCGCTCTCGGGCAGGGCGCCGAGGGTGGCGGGATTGGACCACTCGAAAACGGCCAGCGATGCGGTCCCGATCGCGAGGATGGCCAGCGTCGTCAGCACGACGACCCGCGTCTCGAGCGCGAGCCGCCGCCAGCGCCGCTTGGCCGCGATGTCGCCGACGATGGCGAAGCCGAAACTGCCCAGGAGGATGAGCACGCCGAGCGTCGAGAGGACAAGAGGGTCGCCGACGAAGTCCGCCAGGCTGCGGTAACCGCCGAACAGGTCGAGGCCCCCATTGTTGAAGGCGGAGATGGCGTGGAAGATCCCCCACCAGGCGGCCTGGATCGGGTCGGCCGCGTGGTCGCCAACCAGGAACGCGACGGTCAGGACGATGGTCCCCGCGATCTCGGCGATGAGGGTGAAGATCGCAACGCGCCGGATGACGCTGGTAACGCTACCGAGCTCCGGGACACCGGTCGACGCCTGCGCCAGGATCCGGTCACGTAGCGCCGTCCGTCTGCCCACGAGGAGCAGGAGGAGGAGCGTCGAGCCGGTCATGAACCCGAACCCGCCGAGCTGCATCAGCACCAGCAGGACGACCTGACCGAACGGCGACCAGTAGGTACCCGTGTCCACCAGGGCGAGCCCCGTCACGCAGACCGCGGAGGTGGAGGTGAACAGCGCGTCCATCGGCGGCGTCCAGATCCCGGCTGCCGACGAGATCGGCAACGCCAACATGACGGCGCCGACCAGGATCACGATGGCGAAACCGGAGACGAGCACGGCCGATGGCGACCGCGGCCGCCGCACCCGCCGCGGCGGCGCGATCCGGAACTCCATGGGTCGCGCCCGCTCCATCCGGACGCGGCGGTCCCCCGGCCGGCGCCCCCTGAGCGTCATCGGCGGCTAAGTCGAGGTCGGTCGCGGCGCGGCACCCACGCAGTCTAGTAATCCGCGTCGGACACGAAGAGCCGCCCGGGCCGGATGGCCCGGGCGGCTCTGATCTGCGACGACCCTAGGAGGCTCAGACCTCCTTGAATTCGCCCTCGACGGCTTCCTCGCCTTCGGGCGCCGCCTCGCCGGCCTCGCCCGCGGCGCCGGTGCCGTCGCCGGCACCGTTCGACGACTCGTCGCCGGATCCATCGGTTGGGCCGCCTTCGGCGGCCGAGGCCTGGTAGGCGGCCGTCGACACGCGCTGGAGCGTCTCCACGAGCGCCGTCATGCCCGTGCGGACCACCTCGATGTCGGAACCCTTGAGCGCCTCGCGGATGGACGCCACCTGGTTCTCGACCTCGAGCTTGTCCTCGGACGAGACCTTGTCGCCCAGGTCCTTGAGCGTGCGCTCGGCCTGGAACGTGAGGGCCTCGGCCTGGTTGCGGGTCTCGACCTCCTCGCGCCGGGTCTTGTCCTCCTCGGCGTGCTCCTGGGCGTCGCGGACCATCTGGTCCACCGCGCTCTTGTCGAGCATCGACGAGGCGGTGATGCGGACCTGCTGCTCCTTGCCGGTCGCCCGGTCCTTGGCCTTGACGTCGAGGATGCCGTTCGCGTCGATGTCGAACGTGACCTCGATCTGGGGCACGCCCCGCGGGGCCGGCGGGATCCCGTCGAGGATGAACCGCCCGAGCGTCTTGTTGTCCGCCGCGAAGTCGCGCTCGCCCTGGAGGACGTGGATCTCGACCTGCGACTGCGAGTCGGACGCCGTCGAGAACACCTGCGACTTCGACGTCGGGATGGTCGTGTTCCGCTCGATCAGCTTGGTCATGACGCCACCGAGCGTCTCGATGCCGAGCGACAGTGGCGTCACGTCCAGGAGCAGGACGTCCTTGACGTCGCCCGCCAGCACGCCCGCCTGGATCGCGGCGCCGATGGCCACGACCTCGTCGGGGTTGACGCCCTTGTGCGGCTCCTTGCCCCCGAACATCGCCTTGACCGCCTCGACGACGGCCGGCATCCGGGTCATGCCACCGACGAGGATGACCTCGTCGATGTCACCGGGCTTGAGGCCCGAGTCCTTCATCGCCGCCTTGACCGGCCCCTCGGTCTTCTTGACCAGGTCGTCGACGAGATCCTCGAGCTTGGCCCGGGTCAGCGTGACCACGAGGTGCTTGGGCCCGGTAGCGTCGGCGGTGATGTACGGCAGGTTGATCTCGGTCGAGGCTGTCGAGGACAGCTCGATCTTCGCCTTCTCGGCGGCTTCCTTCAGGCGCTGGAGCGCCTGCTGGTCCTTGCCGAGGTCGATGCCTTGGTCCCGCTTGAACTCGGCCAGCAGCCAATCGATGACGCGCTGATCGAAGTCGTCGCCGCCGAGGTGCGTGTCACCGTTGGTGGCCTTGACCTCGAAGACGCCCTCGCCGAGCTCGAGGATCGAGATGTCGAATGTGCCGCCGCCCAGGTCGTAGACGGCGATCTTCTCGTCGCCCTTCTTGTCGAGGCCGTAGGCCAGCGCCGACGCGGTCGGCTCGTTGATGATGCGCTTGACCTCGAGGCCTGCGATGCGGCCGGCGTCCTTGGTCGCCTGGCGCTGGGTGTCGTCGAAGTAGGCGGGGACCGTGATGACCGCCTCGGTCACCTTCTCGCCGAGATAGGCCTCGGCGTCGGTGCGCAGCTTCTGGAGGATCATCGCGCTGATCTCGGGCGGCGTGTAGCTCTTCCCGTCCGCGAGCTTGACGGCGATGCCGTCCGAGCTCGAGTCCTTCTCGACGGTGTACGGGACGAGCTCCTTGCTGCGCTTGACCTCCGGGTCGTCCCAGCGACGGCCCATGAAGCGCTTGATGGAGAAGACGGTGTTGCCGGGATTGGTGACGGCCTGGCGCTTCGCCAGCTGGCCGACCAGCCGCTCGCCGGTCTTGGTGAAGGCGACGACGCTCGGGATGGTCCGACCGCCTTCCGCCGACGCGATGACGGTCGGCTCGCCGCCCTCCATGACGGCGACGACGGAGTTCGTCGTGCCAAGGTCGATGCCGATGATCTTGCCCATAGGTGGTGTGTGCTCCTCGCTCGGTTTGTGGCTTTCAGGAAATGGGTTGTTCAGGGTCGAATGCCGGCGGACCGGAGCCGTCGGAGCCGTCGGAGGCGTCCGGGCCGGAGCCCGCGGCGACGGCCACGAGGGCCGGGCGCAGGACGCGATCGCGCAATCGATAGCCCCGCCGGACCTGCTCGACGATCTCGCCCTCAGGGCGGCCGGTGCCGGGCACGTTCGCGATCGCCTCGTGGTCGCGTGGATCGAACCGGGTGCCGGGCGCGCCGTCGATCTCTGTCACGCCCTCGCTCTCGAGGAGCTGGCGGAGCTTGCGATCGATGGCGCTGACGCCTTCGAACCAGGGGTCCGCGGCGATCGACTCCGGTCGGGCGTCGATGGCGCGGTCGAAATCGTCCGCGAGGTTCAAGACCTTGCGGATGAGGTCCTCGGCTGCGAGACCGAGGTCGCGCTGACGCTCCTCGGCCGTTCGCCGCTTGTAGTTCAGGAACTCCGCCCGCTCGCGCTGGAGCGCGCCGAGGTACTCCTCCGCCTGGACGCGCGAGGCCTCGGCCTGGCCCCTGAGCGTCTCGATGTCCGCGAGAAGCTTCGTCGGGCTGATGTCGATCTCGTCGGCGCGCTCGTGCGCCCGGGTGCGATGGCTAGGCATAGAGGTGATCCACCAGTTCGTTCATGAGGCCGGACACGAAGCGGACCGTGCCGATGGCCTGGGAGTAGCTCATCCGGGTCGGCCCGAGCACGCCGACGACGCCGATCGCCTGGCCCGGGCGGCCGTACGGGGCCAGCACCAGCGAGACGTCGTGCATCTCGGCCCGGGGGTTCTCCGCGCCGATGAGGATATGGATGGTCCCCGATCCCGCCACGCTCCCCACGAGCTCGCCCAGGTAGGCGCGGTTCTCGAGCGCCGTGAAGACCTGGCGGAGCTTGTCGCTCTGGGCGAACTCCGGGGCCTCCATGACGTTCAGGAGGCCGTCGCTGAAGACCTCCTCGACCGACGCGGCGTCGTACTCGTTCAGGATGCGCACGATGCGCTCGCCGACGCGCCGGGCGAGGCGCTGCACCGGCTCGTCGTCTGGCAGCCGGGCCAGGATCGTCGCCGCGCGACTCCCCGTGGCGTCGGTGAGTCGATCGTTGAGCAGCCCGGCGACGCGGTTGAGGGTCGGCTGGTCCACGGTGTCGGCCTCGTCGAGGCTCACGACCGCCTGCTTGATGCCGCCTTCACGAAGGACGAGGATCAGGCTCGCCATCCGCTCGTTGACCTTGACCAGGTCCACGCGCCGGATGTGGGCGGACCGGGGCTTGGCGGGGGTGGCCAATCCGGCGGAGCGGGTGAGCCCGGCGAGCGTGGTGGCCGCGAGACGGAACCAGTGCTCGCTCGCGAACTCGACCTGGCCGAACTGGTGGCGGATCATCAGCTGCTCGACCGCGGGCAGCGGCACGGTGTCGACGATCGACTCCACGTAGAAGCGGTAGCCGGCGTCCGTCGGCATCCGCCCGGCACTCGTGTGCGGGTGCGTCAGCAGCCCGGCTTCTTCGAGCTCCGCGAGGATGCTCCGGACGGTCGCACTGGACACGCCGAGGCCGTAGCGCTCGACGAGCGCCTGGCTGCCGACGGGCTGTGCCGTCGTGACGTATTCCTCGATGACGGCCCGAAGGATCGCTTGAGAGCGGAGGTCCAGGGGGCCGAGGGGGCGACGATTCCGACGCGCCAAACTCGTTCTCCCGCTGTCGTTAGCACTCGATAGGTGAGAGTGCTAACAGCTGTGCCGGCATCGTAGCAGCGGGCCGGTCCGAGTGTCAACGCGGGCGGTGGCGCAAGTGACGTAGGACCAGAGCGCCGAGCCCCGAGGCGAGGGCGAGGACGAGGGCGAGGACGATCGGCCAGTCGATCGACGGGCCAGTCGCGGGCTCCGCGGCCGGCGGCGCGAGCACGGGCGGTATCCGCCCGAGGAGGGCATAGATCGCGCCGATGGTCGTCGACTCGATGCCGTCGAATGGCGGCGGGTCACCCTGGAGCCAGGTCACCGCGTTGACCACCACGGCAGGCGTGAAATCGTGACCCTCGAAGGCGATCGCGATCCGATCTCCCGCTCGGGCCGTGATGTAGCCGGCGCAGGGCTGGCTCTGGAGATCCTCGACGTCGATCTCGACCGGCCGATCGCCATCGAGGACCGACCAGCCGCGGAGCGTGAACCGGCTCGATCGGCCGTCATCGAAGCCTGCGGGCGCCGGCAGTGTCGCGATCACCTGCCCGATGACGATGCGTTGCGCGCTCGGGGCGGCGTGCTGGAAGGACGGGAACGGGCCGTCGCACTCGCCGAGGGCGACCGATGGCGTCAGGACGACGCCGGACGCGACGCCCATGACCATGGCCAGGACCATGAGGAGTGGCCGGCGGATCGTTCTCAACGCGAGCTGCGGACGACCGTCCACGTCCCGTCCATCCCGTCACAATCGGTCGCGAACGTCCCGCTGATCGTCCCGGCCTGGGCCGTCCCCGCGAATCGCAGCTCGACGGCGCGCTGCCCGACCACGAACCCGATGTCGCGGCCGTCGTAGGCCCCATTCAGGATCCCGCTGGACAGGCAGGCGGTCCCGTCCATCGTGATCGAGCCACCGAATTCGGCGTCCTTGCCGGTCAGGGTGAGCTCGAGGCTGCCCGACCCGCCGGTCACGGGGTCCTGCCACGTGCCCGTCCAGGACTGCGGGAAGTCGCTGATCGGCGGGGGCGGGGTCGGTGTGGGACTCGGCGTCGCGGCGGGGGGCGGAATCGGTGTGGGTGCGGGCGATGGGGTCGCGGGCGGCGCGCTGGGACCGGTCGAGGGCGGAGCGCCGGTCCCGCCAGGAGCGGTGGACCCCGGCGTCGGACTGGCGGGGTTCCCGGATCCGGCGACCGTGGAGGCGGGCGGCGAACTGGCGGGCGCCACCTGGTCCCCGCACGCGACCAGGAGAAGGCCGGCGACGAGCATGGCGGCGAGCGGCTTCGTCATGCCTCATCTCCCTGGCAGCGGATGAGCCGGCGCATCGCGCCGGCTCATCGTACGACGCCACGTGGAGGGCGGCGGTTACGGCTCGTCGGTGAGGTTGGACCAGAGCGCGGCGGTCGCGATGAGCGGCCAGGACCGCTCGAAGTCGCCCCGCGAGAACGGGTTGGTGGCATAGCCGACGTACCGGCTGCCGGCCGTGGTGTTGCCGTGGACCACGACCGGCGCGCCGACCGCCGCGACCGAGTTCGCCGAGTCGCGCGATCGCCACAGACCGGCGACGAACAGCTCGGTAGGTCCGGTCGGGCCGGCGCTGGCACCCGGTGGATAGCGGCCATCGATCTCGACGCCCGGTCGGGAGCGCCGAGAAATAGGTGACGTTGGAGGGGAGGTACCAGAAATCCGTCGCCGGGTAGGCCCCGGTGATCGGGCTCGCGGTCCCACCGGTGTTGTTCCAGCGGGCGATCCCGCCGCCGGCGCCGGCACTGCCCTGCGTGAACGTGCCGGAGGTGAGTCCGCCATTGGTGAGGAACGTGAAGTTGGTTCCCGACACGCCCGTACCGATGTACCCACCGCCATCCGCGAAGAACGCGGCGAGTCGGTCGCGGGCACCCGGTGTACGTCACGGTCCCACCGCCGGAGGCGGCCAGTCCGGACGTTCCGGGCTCGTACGAGAACCGGTTGGCGGCCGGGACCGCGGTCACGTTGAACGTGCCGTTGTAGCCGGCCTCCGCGACACCGGCGATCGTCACCGTCGAGCCGACCGCGAGGTTGTGCGCGGCCGTGGTCTGGATCGTCGCCGTACTGCCGCTCTGCGTAGCGCCGGCCGGGGCAGCCGAGATGTTCACCGACGCCGGGTAGTTCTGGCCGGTGTTGTAGATGACGTCGATGCCATCGAGCGGATCGGCGGCCGCGTTCTGCAGCGAGCCGGTCCCCGCGATCGTCGAGATGAACTGCGCATCCGATCCGAAGATGCGCTGGAGGCTGTGGAGCGTGTCGTTGATGGTCGGTGACGCGCTGTTGACGAGGACCGCGATCTGCGGCGCTTCGTCGAGCTGGGTCGTCGGCGGCTTGGCCGCCGCGAGCACGCGCTCGAACCACACGCCGCCCTCGAGACCCGCGGCCGTCAGCGCCGCGACGTTGGCTGCCGTGTTCTCGAAGAGGACGGAGCCGGCCGGCATGGCGCCCGCCGAGGCGCTGGTGAACGCCGTGTCGGCGATCTCACCGTCGATCCCGTCGCGCAGGAGGTCGAGGACGGCGCGCGCTTCGGCCGTGCCCCGGATGGCGAGCGCATACCAGTTCGCCTTGCCGCCGCCGCGGACGCCGCCCACCTGCGGGTTCAGCGACGGTGATCGGCTCGACGCTGGGGGCGAACGTGGCCGATGCCGGCACCTCGATGGTGTCGGCGCCCCACAGCTGACCGTGGCTCCAGGCGCCCGGAGGGGCGTAGAGCTGGGTGATCCGCTCGGAGATGTCCTGGCCGGCGGCCAGGGACGTGTAGGCGAACCCGCGCATGAACTGGTCCGGGTACACGACGTAGGAGTGCTTGGCGATCGTCTGGCCCGCGTAGACGTAGTCCTTCGTCGTGCGGTGGAGCTCGACGCCGTTGTCGAGGAGCCACTGGGCCAGCCGGTTCGACTCCGCCTGGCTGCGCTGGCCGTCTTCGAACGCGAGTGGCTTGCCGCCGGGGCTGATGCCGCTCGGGATGACGAAGGCCTTGGGGTACGGGACCATCCAGTCGTGGTTCTCGGCGTCGAAGCCGCGCTCGGCCAGGAACGGGTCGTCGCAGCACGGCACGCGCGGGGCGTTGCCGACGTTGCGGCGCGCGACCGTGAGCTGGTCGTGCGAGGATCGTCCGCGCGGTGCGCGAGCCAGTAGTCGGCCGACGAATAGAAGCCGACGTACTGGGCGGTCTTGGAGCCCAGCCGGCCACCGCACGAGGCGTTGCTGCACATCTCGAGCGTGGAGCCGTCCACCCCGAAGAACGCGCTGTAGGTCTGGGTGTAGAACGGGCCCCAGTCATCCCAGCCCTCGGCCACGGCCGGGTTGCCGGTGAACACGACGCCCTGGCCCGACGCCGGGCAGACCGCTGACGTCGAGCTCGTACGTGAAGCGGTTCGCTGCCGGGCATCGAGGTGACCGACGACCTCGCCGTTGTAGGCGAACTCGGCGACCCCGGCGACCTCGATCATCCTGGCCGACGCTGAGCCCGTGACTGCCGGTCGTCTGGATCGTGACCGTGGTGCCGACCTGCGTGGCGCCGTTCGTCGTCGCGATGTTCGCCTGCTGGCCGCCGTTCGCGCCGTAGTCGTTGACCGGCCGGGTGAGGCTCTGCTCGATCACGGCGAAGTCCAGCTCGTTCTCGTCGAGCCGGCGCTGGTTCCAGTTGGCGAAGATGTCGTACTCGAGACCCGGGGTTGTGGGGCTTCGTCAGGCCATCGATGAGGGTCGGGTTGACGTAGCCGTGCATGGCGAACATGACCGGCGCCAGCCACTCCAGCTGGAGGCGGATGTTGGCCCGGATCTCGGGCTGCGACTGCACGAGCAGGTCGCGGTTCATGTCGAAGCCGTTGGAGTTCGCCCGCGTGCCGAGGTAGCGGCCGTCCGGGTTCTGGCTCGGGATGATGATCAGGATCGCGTGATCGAGGACGTCGTCGACGACCGGGTGGTCGCCGTACGGCGTCGTGACCAGGTCGCGCAGGACCTGGAGCATCGCGTCGGTGCCTTCGCGCTCGCCGCCATGGATGTTGGCCTCGATGAAGATCGGCATCTTGACGTCCGTCCCGAACGTCGCGAGCAGCGCCTGGGCCGCACCGGGATCGCTCGTCATCAGCGCCCGGATCTGGGTCCAGCGCTCGTAGTCGCGTTGCTGCTCCAGCGTCTCGAGCGCGTTCACGACGATGGCCAGCTGCTCGCGGCCGGTGTCCGTGAGGGTGTTGAGTTCGTACGTGGCGCGCGGCGGGATGCCGGCCGCGCTGCCCTCGGCGAGGATCTGGTCCACCGTGCAATGGACGGCCTCGTACGGGATGATCGCCAGGGGCGACCCCTGGAGGCCGGCGATGGCGGTGCCCGGGTCGGGCGGCTGGCACCAGTCCTCGCCGTAGGTCGGGCCGAGGCCCGCGGAGATCGGTGTCCCATCCCACGGAGCACCCGGGTCGGCGGCCGCGGTCGCGGGGATGGCGACGAGCGGGGCTGCCAGGAGCAACGCCGCCAGGAAGGGCGCGCGCGCCCTGGGCCGTCGCGAGCGAACTTGGGGGTGCTGGGCAGGACGCGATGGCACGGTCGATCCCTCCCTCCCCCGGTTGGGCGCGTCCCTCACGACCTAGCCGCTCACGCTCGACCGGGACAGCCGCTGCGGGGTCACTGGAACGTCCCTGGTGACCTCAGGCAACGGTCCCGTCAGTATGGACATCGACGTCTCGCCGCGCTCGCATCCGGGCACCTTGGCGCGCGGGGCGGTCCGGTCCGATGGCCGAAACCGGTGCGCGGGCGCACCGCAACCCCTAGACGAGCCTGGCGAACAGCTCGTTCGACAGGAGGCGCCCGCGGGTCGTCAGGACGATGCGCTCGTCGCCGGTCACATCGAGGAGTTCTGCGGCCAGCGCCCACCCGAACGAGTCGGCGAGGGGCGGCTCATGTGCGGCGGTGAGCGGCACGCCCGTGTCCAGCCGCAGACCGAGGATCAGGACTTCGATAGCCGCCGTCCCGTCGTCGACCGGTGTCGTGCCACCCGGCGGCAGGGCCGGCTGGGGGCCGTTGAGCGCGGCCACGTAGCCATCGAGGCGGGCCGCATTCCAGCGACGCGAGGTGCCGTCGAACGCGTGTGCGCCGGGCCCCACCGCCTCGTGCGGTCGTCGCTGCCAGTACGCGAGGTTGTGCCGGCTCTCGTGTCCGGGCCGCGCCCAGTTCGAGATCTCGTAGCCGCGGAACCCGGCGGCCGCGAGGGCGACGGCCGCGAAGTGGTACTGCGCGGCGGCACGATCCTCGTCCTGCCCCGGGCGGACGGCCTCGCGCCACCGGCGTGCCCCGCCGGTCGTGGGGAGGTGATCGCCGTTGGTGCCCGTGATGCCCTCGGCATCTGGATCGTCCAGTGTCAGCGCATAGAGCGACAGGTGATCCGGCTCCAGCGCCAGCGCCGCGTCCAGCGTCGTCATCCAGGTCGGCAGGTCCGTGTCCGGGACGTCGTAGAGCAGGTCCACGTTGACGCTCGGGATGCCGGCCGCCCGTGCCCCGGCGACGGCCTCGGCGACGTGGCTCGACCGGTGGCGACGGCCCAGCTTGCGGAGCTCCCCGTCGGCGAGCGACTGGGCGCCGAACGAGATCCGCGTGACGCCGGCGCGGCGCAGGGCCGCCGGGTCGCCGCGCTCGTCGGGCCCGGGGTTCGCCTCGAGCGTGATCTCGGCATCGGGAGCGACTCCAAATCGGTCACGCACCCGCGCGAGCAGCCGCTCGATCTCGTCGGCGGGCAGGAGGGACGGCGTGCCCCCGCCGAGGTAGACCGTCTCGAGGGCGGGCCGACCGTTCGTGCCCGGCTCGCCGAAGGCGGCGTCGAGCGCGTCCGCGCGCAGGTCGATCTCGGCCAGCAGCGCTTCGAGGAACTCGCCGATCCGGTTGCGCGGTCCGCGCGCCGCCGCCCCGGCCACGACCACGAAATCGCAGTAGGGGCAGAGGGAGATGCAGAACGGAACGTGGACGTAGAGCGCGACCGGCGGGGTCGGCGCGACCGGCGGGGTCGGCGCGACCGTGGAAGCCGTCGCGACCGCGTCCAGCCCCGTATCGACTGCCACATCAGGCGGGACGCCGCTCGACGTCACCACCAGCGACGCACGTATGCGAGCGTGCATGGGTGACGGACCCGATCACCGCAGCACTCGGTCGCAGACGTGCGCGTTGCCATCGTGCCGAACGGTCAGCTGGCCAGCGGCGCGGCGGCGACCAAGGTCACCGGTCCCGCGAGGCCGACTCCCGCGTACCGATGACCCGCCAGCCGTCGGGCGGCCGGCGGCGCTTCTCGATCTCCTCGACCTCGCGGCCGCGCGGCAGGGTCTGACCCGTGTGGCCGGTACACAGGAAGATCGCGAAGCGCGTGACCGCGTGGCCCAGGAACGCCGCCGCGATCCCGCCCGTGACGGCGGTCAGCCAGCCACCGATGAGCCCGATCCCCAGCGTCGTGGCGAGCAGATAGCGATCGCGCCCGGGCGCCCCGAGCCGCGTCGCCAGGGCATAGAGCAGCGTTTGGATGAGGTTCGACGCATTCGCCTCGAGCCCCAGGGCGATGAGCGTGCCGAAGATCGCGCCACGGAACGTGACCTCGTCAAGGAACGCCGTCGCCGTCGAGTTCAGGAGGGCCCCGGGGTACGACGCCGTGTCCGGGAAACGGATCCGGTGGTACCGGATCGTGGCAAAGGCCACGGCCTGGGCCACCCCGATCCCGGCGAAGACGAGCCCGCCGAGCACCGCCCCAAGGCGGTCGCCGGTCCCCAGGAACAGCTCGGCCTGCGGGGCCGGACTGATGTAGAGCATCGCGATCACGATCCCGAGACCGAGGCCGTACCACGCCAGCCGCCGCCGGAAGCGTGGCCGCTCCCCGTCCCGCGTCGTCTCGTAGTACTCGGCGGTCCCGAACCGCTCGGCGTCAAGGCGCAGCATCGCCAGCAGCAGCGTCAGCCCGATCACGATCAGGCCGCGCGAGATGTCGAACAGGTCCTCCACGCGCGCCTCAGCCCTCGTCCAGACGGAGCATCGCCAGGAACGCCTCCTGCGGGATCTCGACCGAGCCGACCCGCTTCATCCGCTGCTTGCCCTCTTTCTGTTTCTCGAGCAGCTTGCGCTTGCGGGAGATGTCGCCACCGTAACACTTGGCCAGCACGTTCTTGCGCATCGCCCGGACGGTCTCGCGCGCGATCACGTTGCTGCCGATCGCCGCCTGGATCGGGATCTCGAACATCTGGCGCGGGATGAGCTGCTTGAGCCGCTCGGCGAGCTGCCGCCCCGTGGTCTGCGCTCGATCGCGGTGGACGATGATCGAGAGGGCGTCGACTGGCTCGGCGTTGACGAGGATATCGACCTTGGCCAGGTTGGCGGGACGGTACCCCAGCTCTTCGTAGTCCATCGACGCGTAGCCCTGGCTGCGGCTCTTGAGTTGGTCGAAGTAGTCGACGATCAGCTCCGCGAGCGGCATCTCGAAGTGGAGGACGACGCGGGTCGGATCCAGATACTCCATGTTGGCGAACGTGCCGCGCCGGTTGGTTGACAGCTCCATCAACGCCCCGATGTACTGGCTCGGCGTGACCACGCTGAGCTTGACCCACGGCTCCTCGATCGACTCGATGTCGGACGGGCCCGGCAGCATGGCCGGGTTGTCAACGACGACCATGCCGCGGCCGTGTTGCAGCTGGACGTGGTACTCGACCGACGGCGCCGACGCGATGAGGTCGAGCGAGTGCTCCCGCTCGAGCCGCTCCTGGACGATCTCCATGTGCAGCATGCCGAGGAAGCCGCAGCGGAACCCGAACCCGAGCGCGACGGAGCTCTCCGGCTCGAATGTGAAGCTCGCGTCGTTGAGATGCAGCTTGTCGAGCGCCTCGCGCAACAACGGGTAGTCCTCGCCGCTGAGCGGATAGATGCCGGCGAAGACCAGGCTCTTCGCCTCCTGGTAGCCGGGGAGTGGCTCGCTCGCCGGCCGTGCCTGGGTCGTGAGCGTGTCGCCGACCTGCGCCTCGCGGACGTTCTTGAGGCCCGTCGCGACATACCCGACCTCGCCCGCCACGAGCTGCTTGACCGGCACGAGCTGCGGCCGGAACACGCCCAGTTCCAGCGGTTCGGCGAGGGCGCCGCTGGCCATGAGCTTGACGGGCTCCGTGGAACGGAGGGTGCCGGCCGCCAGCCGGACGTAGACGATCACGCCCTTGTAGGCGTCGTAGTGGCTGTCGAAGATCAGGCCCTGGACCGGCGCGTGCGGATCGCCCTTCGGCGCCGGGATGCGCGCGACGATCGCCTCGAGGATATCGAGCACGCCGGTGCCGTCCTTGGCGCTCGCCAGGATCACCTCTTCGCGCGGGATCGCGAGCACGTTCTCGAGCTCGTCCATGATCGTTTCGGGGTCCGCCGACGGCAGGTCGATCTTGTTGAGGACCGGGATGAGCGTCAGGTTTTCCTTCAGCGCGAGATGGACGTTGGCGAGGGTCTGCGCCTCGATGCCCTGCGTCGCGTCGACGACGAGGATCGCGCCCTCGCAGGCTTGCAGGCTGTGGCTGACCTCGTAGGCGAAGTCGACATGACCGGGCGTGTCGATGAGGTTGAGCCCGTAGGTCTTGCCGTCCTTGGCGGTGTACTCCAGGCGGACGGCGCGGGCTTTGATCGTGATGCCCTTCTCGCGCTCGAGGTCCATCGAATCAAGGACCTGGCTCGTCATCTGCCGCGCGTCGATCGTGTGCGTCAGCTCCAGCAGTCGATCGGCGAGGGTGGACTTGCCGTGATCGATGTGGGCGATGATCGAGAAATTGCGCAAGCGGTCCTGACTGATCGACACGGCCTAGGTCAGCGCCCCCGAGTAGCCCTGGGGCGAGCCCACATTGGCTTCATGCCTCCATCGCCCGAAGGTGTCCTTGACCTCGGCCTCACCAGCGTCGCTGAAACCTTTCCAAGCGTCCCACTCGCCGTGCGGGTAGCCGAGCAAGTTCACGACTGAGCTATGGATGGCACGCCGGTTGTCCTTAGTGTCCTTGAAGTCCGGCCAAGCCTCGGGAACCGCCCGCGTCTCCCACCGTTCGACGCCCATCAAGGTTGCGAACTCCCAGTCGGGAAAGAACGGTCCGTCGACCGCGGCCTGCAGGACCGCGCGAATGACCTCTGACTCTCGCTCGGTCAGCATGGACGGACTGTATCGATGTATCGGGCGTGGACGGGCGGCGTCGATGATCGAACTGAACACAAGCGCAGGCGCTCTTGACTGGATGTCATGCGGGCATCGCGACGAACGAGTAACGACTGTGCGGGGGTAGGCTCAAATCTATGTGGCGCGAACTCGTCGAGAGGTTCTGGCCAGACCATCAGTTTCAGCCGGGCGCTGGCGAAGCGGCTCTCGCTGAGGCTGAGCGGTCGCTCGGCCACCCGCTGCCCGCTGACCTCCGAGTCCTTCTTGCGGAGTCCGACGGAGTGGACTGGAGTGAGTATCAGTTGAGCCTCATTTGGCCATTGGATCGGATCGTCAAGACCAACCTCGAGTTCCGATCGCCGAGCTTCGTTCTCCGCGGGACGTCGATGCCGTTCGAGCCATTGATTTTCTTTGCCGACGCTGGAAACGGTGACCAGTTCGCTTTCGCGCGCGTCTCGCCACCTCGAGATCAGGACGTGTTCGCTTGGAACCACGAGGACGACAGCAGATCTTGGGTCGCGCCGGACTTGAGCACATTCATCGAGTGGCTGTCGGACGGGCGCGTGACCTAGCGAATCCGCCAGTCGACCTCCCGGTGCGACTGAACAGTGATATAGGCGATCCTGGGGGATGGTCACGAGGCGGGAGTGTAGCCGGTCAGGGGCTCACGCCCGGAGGACTCAGGGCAGGACGATCTCGTCGCGGTGCGCCCTGATGTAGGCGAGGAGCGGGACGGCGAGGTCGCCGGCCGTCTCGTAGTAGGTCTGGTCGAGCGCATCGAGTCGCTCATCCCGGTCGTCGTCCTCGTCGTTCGCGGCTGACTCGACGGCTTCGGGCGTCAACGGGCCATCGATCCCGAGTTCCGCGAGGGCGGAGCGTGTTAACTCGGCCACGGCATCGGAACCGATAGCGGTCAGGGCCGAGACGAGACCGGGCACGTGTCGGGAGTAGTACGTGAACAACCCGAGGTAGCCGTCGCTATTGACCTCGCGTTCCAGCGCCTCCACGTCGAGGACCACGCGCTCAGCCGCGGTGAGGTGTCCGTCACCCAGGCGTTCCGCCTTGCGGTTGATCGCGTCCTCGAAGGCCAGCACGATCGAGTCGGTCCTGAAGGCACCATTGAGCGCGATCAGCTCGTCCGTCGACTGGCCCGAATACCCGTCCAGCCAGCGTGGCTCGCTCATGGTTTCGATCCTCCGTCAGACGCTGGAAGCCGCGAGGGCCGCCACGCCCCCGACGATAAGGATCACGCCCGCGACCTGCGTGCGCGACAGGCGCTCGCCGAACAGGAGGAACGCCACGACCGCGGCGATGGCCGCGAACTGCGAGCCGAGGACTGCGGTGATCGGGATGCTGTGGATTGATCCCCACGCCGACGCTGTCGAGCCGATGATCTCGCCCGACACCGGCAACGACGACGAGCGGCAAGGCCCGGCGGGTGATCGTGAGCCGCCGCTGCAGGAGGAGCGGCAGCGCGACGACCGCCAGGCCAATGAACCGCGCACCGACCGAGACCCAGATCGGCGCGACGTGCGCGGCGGCCTTGCCCGCCGCCACGAGCCCGACCCCGAAGATCAGCGCACCGGCCACCGAGTAGATGACGGTCCGGCGGGTGCGCGCGGCGTCGTCGGCGAGTAGTACGGCGTGGTCGGCGATACGCGCGCGCGCATCGTCACGTGCCGGGCCGTCGAGCGCGTCGGCCGCCAGCTCGATGTCGCCGGCCGGGACGTCGGGGCGAGCCGGCTCGATGGCGGACAGGACGACGCCGCCGGCGATGACCGCCAGCAGCAGGGACGCGACGAGCGTCAGCGTGTCGCCGAGCGCGACCGCGATGAGCGCCCCGACCGCACCCTCGGTCGCGACGATCGGCGCAACGATCGAGACCTTGCCGATCGTGAGCGCCTTGTACGTCACGTAAAGCCCGGCCGAGTAGCACAGGCCGGCGAGCAAGACGAGCGCCAGGATCCCGGGTTCGATCTCGCGCGGGACGCCGGTCGCGAGCCCAAGCGGCAGGCCGACGATCGTGCCGACGATCATCACCCACGCGAGCACGACCCGGGAGCCCAGCATCCGGCTCGACCGGGAGGAGGCCAGGGTCGCGGTCGCCCACAGGACGGCGGCGGCGAGGCCACCAAGGATCGCGGTCACACGGCGAAGTGTGGCGGGAGCGGCGTTCCGGCGTCGGGCAGCGAGGCCCTCCGGACCGAACTCAGCCCGGGCGCCGCCGCTGGATGACCATGGACGTGGCGAGAAGTATCACGAGCGAGCCGCCGGCCAGGGCGCCGACCTCGCGCAGTTCGACCTCGCGGTAGCGCGAGCCCGGGACGGCCAGATTCACCGTCGGCAGGGTCGGCCACTCGCCGGTGAAATTCGGATCGGTCGGCGGAGGATCGTACGCCTCGACCTCTTCCCAGCCGATGAGCCGCCCATCGGGAAGCCGGAACTGCTGATCGATGTAGTAGTCGCCCGCCGTTGCCTGCGCTTCCTCGATGACCACCGCCTCGGACCGAAGGATCCGGCCGTGGACCTCCATCCCACCCGCGATCCCGACCGCGGCGACGATCCCCCCGACGAGGAGCGCGGGGAGGGCACGTCCCATCAAGGTCCCGACGAAGACCGCAAGCACCAGGACGAAGACGGCGCGGGCGGCCAGGACCACGCCGCGGAACCCGAATTGGGCGAAGGCGTTCGCGGGGTCGAGACCGGGTTCGGTGGAGGCGAGGAGCCGGTCGGCGGCGATTCCGAGCACGAAAGTGAGGCCCGCGACCAGCAGGAGGACCGGAACGAAGCGATGGAGGAACCAGCGCAGCCGCGACGGCGTGAGCGCCCAGGCGAGGCGGGTGGTGCCGCGCTCGATCTCACGGCCCACGATACCGACACCGAGCAGGAGCGCGCCCACGAACGGGACGATCAGGCTGAGGGACGAGACGATGCCCGCCTCACTCGAAACGATCTCGTAGAACGCATTCATCTTGAACTCGCAGTCCGGCGGCATCACGCCGACCCGCATCGCCTCGGTGCAATGCGCCCCGAATCCGACGGCGTCGAGCCTCGCCGCGACCGACGATCGTGGCGATCACCCCGAGCGCCGTCAGCAGCGCGAAGGCGACGACCTCGAAACGGTGCAGTCGAAACGTGATCCGGACCGGCGTCAAGGCGGTCATGCCGCGACTCCCACCAGATGCGGCGCGCGACCCGCGGCCAGGTGTCCCAGGACGACCTCCTCGAGCGTCGCCGGCCGGCCGCGCGGCGCCGATCCCTGGGTCATCCGCACCAGCGAGACCAGGCCTCCGGTGACATCCATGAACGTGCCGACGACGTCGTCGGTGGGCATGCGCGTCTCGACGATCCGGTGGGCCGCGATCGAATCGGCGATCGACAGGTCCAGGAGCTTGCGGCCACCGCCAAGGACGAGGAGCCGGTCGCAGGCTTGCTCGATGTCGGTGATCACGTGCGACGAGAGGAGCGCCGTGGCGCCATCCGCCCGCACCGCGTCGACGAGGACGTGCAGGAACTCGCGCCGCGCGAGCGGGTCGAGGCTGGCGAGCGGCTCGTCGAGGAGCAGCACCGGCGCCCGCGTCCCTAACGCGAGAGCGAGCCCGACCTGCGCCTGCTGGCCACCGGAGAGCTCGTCGGCGCGCGAGGTAAGCGGGATCGCGAGCTGGTCGAGCCGGCGACGGGCGAGGTCGACATCGAAGCCGCGGCGTAACGTGGCCGCGAGCCGGACGTGGTCGTCGACGGTGAGCTCGCGGTAGAGCGACGGCGACTGGGGCACGTACCCCACGCGGCGGATGGCGCGGCCGCGCTCCTTCCACGGATCGACGCCGTCGACGAAGACGCGCCCGGCGGTCGGTCGCTCGAATCCGATCCCGGCCTTGATCAGCGTGGACTTGCCGGCGCCATTGGGGCCCACGAGCGCCGTGATGCTGCCGGCCGGCACCGAGACGTCCACGTCGCGCAGCGCCCACTGGCGGCGCCGGTAGCGCTTGCCGAGTCCATGCGCCTCGAACCCGTCGGTCATGCTCGTCCTCCCGTGTGGTGGCCCGATCATGGCCACGCCACCGACGGAGGCGTAGACGGGCAAGCCCCGGCGGCCGTTGCGGGATTCCCCGGACCGACGACGATTGGCGCGCCGCGGCTACCGGGACCGGACCGGTCCCTGTGGTACCATCCGCGTTCGCGCCCGGCACTCACCCCGTGTCGCGGTGCCCAGCCACCAAGATCCGACCGATTCACGAGGTTCTTCCACTTGGCCAAGACGCCCCGCACCTGGTCCGGCGCCCGGACGCCGTCGGGACTCAAGCGCGTTCGCCAGGCGGCGCGCCGTCACGACATCCTGGGCCCGCGGCGCACCGCCGCGAAGACCTATGTCGCCAAGGCCCTGAGCGTCGCCGCCGGCCCGACCGACGCCGAAGCCACCACGGTCGCTCTGATCGATGCGCTGTCGGCGCTCGACCGCGCTGCCAAGGCCGGAGCCATCCACCCGAACGCCGCCGCGCGCCGCAAGTCGCGCCTGACGATCAAGATCAACGCCGCCCTCGGTGGTACGCAGGCGACGACCTCGGGCCGTGTCACGAAGGTCACCGGCAAGACCGCCGCCGCGAAGGCCGCCAAAGCGCGCATCGCGGCCGGCAAGTCGGTCAAGGCCAAGGGCGCCCAGACCGCCGCCGGCAAGGCCCGCGCGGCACTGAGCAAGTCGGCCCGCGCCGAGGCGGCTGCGGCCAAGGCGGCTGAGGCGGCTGCCGCCGAGAGCGGTTCGACCGCCGCCGCGACGAGGCCGTCCAAGCCTGCGGCCAAGGCCTCGGCCACGAAGTCGACGGCCACCAAGAGCGCGACCAAGACCAGCGCCAAGAAGGCCACTCCAAAGAAGGCCGCCAGCAAGAGCTGATCTCGGCTGGCGAGCGCTCGACCGACCTGACCGCCCCGGGCTCCACCCGGGGCGTCGTCATGTTCCGAACCTCGTGAGGCCGGGGCAACGTTGGCTCGCAGCCCGCGAGCGCCCGACTTGGCATCCACGACTACGGTGATTGGTATCGCGTTCCGCTCACCTGGCCCGGACGGGATTGACCCAAATCCTTGGCACTGAGTAACCAGGTGCGTGGTTACGAACGGATTCGGGCCGGGTCACGATTTCCGACGGGGCGGGTCTCCCAATAGCACGCACCCGGTGCGTGCATGCCAAGAATGGCGGTACCGCGACCGCTCAGACCGTTGTGGGGACTCCGTTGCTCGTGACGGTCGGCTTCGGCGAAACACCCCGTACAGCAGCGAGCCACCCAGGCCACCGGCCGTCGTGACCGCCACGATCAGGCCCGCGACGGTGAGCTGTTGCGACCAGTAGAAGGCCGAGAACGTGGCCGCGTCGGTCACCCCGGCCGCCTCGAGCCCGGCCGCCCGCGCCCCGCCTTCGACGAGCAGGTAGCGCTGGTAGACGCAGCCCGCCCCGGGCTCGCACGTGATGGGACCACCGGCGCTCGCGTCGCGGTAACCGTTGTCGGCGTAGAAGAACAGGGCCTTGACGCCGAGCAGCAGCACGGCCGCGGTCACCCCGGTGACGAGCGCGGCAAAGATCCCGTTCACGACGATACGGCTCCAGGGCCCGGCGCGCCGGTTGGAGCGCTGGTTCGCGTAATACCCGATGAGCAGGCCCGTGGGGAGCGTCAGCAGCCAGACGATCGGCTCGATCGGGATGATGAGCAGGAAGCTGATGGCGACCGTGACCGCCATGCCGATCCCGACATACGCCGCGGTGATGGCGCCGCGATCGACGAACCGCGTCACGAGCCGGACCCGACTCCCGCACCCTCGGGGGCCGACCGAGCCGGGGCCGACGCGCCGGCCAGTGCGCTCCGTCCCGGGTAGCGCGCCGCGTCCCCGAGCTCGCCCTCGATCCGGAGCAGCCGGTTGTACTTGGCCACCCGCTCGGATCGCGACGGGGCCCCCGTCTTGATCTGGCCCGTGCCCATCGCCACGACGAGGTCGGCGATCGTCGTGTCCTCGGTCTCACCCGATCGGTGCGACACGACCGCCGACCAACCCGCGCCGCGCGCGAGCTCGATCGCCTCGATCGTCTCGGTCAACGTCCCGATCTGATTGAGCTTGATGAGCACCGAGTTCGCCGCCCGCAACTCGATGCCGCGGCCGATCCGCTTGGTGTCGGTCACGAACAGGTCGTCGCCGACGAGCTGGACGCGGTCGCCGAGCCGCTCGGTCAGCTGCTGCCAGCCCAGCCAGTCGTCCTCGGCCAGGCCGTCCTCGATCGACACGATCGGGTAGCGCGCGACCCAGTCGGCCCACAGGTCGATGAGCTCACCGGACTCCAGAGTCCGACCCTCCTTCGCCAGTACGTACCGTGTGGGGGCGCCATCGCCACCGCTCCCCTCCTCGACGAGCTCGGTCGTGGCCGGGTCGAGCGCGATCGCGACGTCCTCACCCGGTCGGTAGCCGGCGAGTTCGATGGCGCGAAGGATGACTTCGACGGCCGCCTCGTTCGAGGCGAGCGACGGTGCGAACCCGCCCTCGTCGCCCTGCCCGGTCGCGAATCCGTCGTCGTGGAGGATCGAGCGCAGGGCCGCGAAGATCTCGGCACCGGCCCGCAGTCCCTCACGGTACGTCGTGAGCCCGACCGGCATGACCATGAACTCCTGGAAGTCGGTCGAGTCCTGGGCGTGCTTGCCGCCGTTGAGGATGTTGAACATCGGGACCGGCAGGATCCGCGCGCCGACGCCCCCGAGATAGCGGTACAGCGGCAGGTCGTAGGAGGCCGTGGCCGCGTGGGCACAGGCCAGTGAGACGCCAAGGACCGCGTTGGCGCCGAGCTCGCCTTTGTTCGGCGTCCCGTCGAGGTCGATGAGCAGCGCGTCGATGCCGGCCTGGTCGGAGGCGTCCAGGCCGAGGAGCTCCGGGCCGATCCGGTCGGTGACGTTGGCAACGGCCGTGAGGACGCCCTTGCCGCCGAAGCGGGCCTTGTCGCCGTCACGGAGTTCGACCGCCTCGTGGGCGCCGGTCGACGCGCCGCTCGGCACCGCCGCTCGCCCGACCGAGCCGTCGTCGAGGACGACGTCGACCTCGATCGTGGGATTGCCGCGCGAGTCGAGGATCTCGCGGGCGTCGATGAAGTCGATCGTGGTCACGCGTGCGTCTCCGTCCTGGCGCGGGGCTTGGGTGTCGCAGCCCTGGTGGTCCCGGTCTTGGCTGCTGTCGGCTTGCTCGTCGTGGTCTTCTTCGGGGCCTTGGCCGCGGGCTTCGCCGCGACCTTGGCCGCGGGCTTCGCCGCGGTAGCCTTGGCCGCGGGCTTGGGGCCAGCCGAAGCTGGCTTCGCAGCGGCAGCCGGCTTCGCAGCGGCGGCGGGCTTTATGGTGGCCTTCACGCCCGACTTGGCCGCTGCCTTCGGCGCGGGCTTCGGTGCGGGTTTCGGTGCGGGTTTCGCGGGCGGCCTCGCCGCGGCCTTCGCGGCCGCGGTCGGCTTCGTCGCGGCGGGCTTGGCGGCGCGCTTCGCCGCGGCCTTCGCGGTGGGTTTCGGCGCGGACTTTGCGGTCGCGGCTGGCTTCGCCGCGGCCTTTGCGGTCGCGGCGGGCTTCCCCGCGGGCTTCGCAGCCGCCGCCCGCGTCGGGGCCACCTTCGTCGAAGCGACCGGCTTGGCCGCCGGCTTCGTGGCCGCGGCCGGCTTCGCCTTCGATGGCGCCGGCCTGGCCGCCGGTTTCGTCGCCGGCTTGGGCGGTTCCGGCCGATCCAGCAGCACCGTGACGCCCGGAAGCTCGCGCCCCTCGAGGAACTCCAGCGACGCGCCACCACCCGTCGAGATGTGGGTCATCCGGTCGGCCAGGCCCTGCTGCGTGATCGACGCCACCGAGTCGCCGCCGCCGATCACCACCGTGGCCCCATGGTCGGCCCGATCAGCGAGTAGTCGCGCCACCGCATTCGTCCCGTGCGCGAACGACGGGATCTCGAAGACGCCGAGCGGGCCGTTCCAGAAGACCGTCTTCACATCCCCTAACGCCTCGACCATCAGGTCCTGGCTGGCCTTCCCGAGGTCGACGATGTGCCACGAAGCCGGGATCTTCTCGGCCTGGAGCGTCTTGTACTCGGTACCGCGCGTGACCTCCTTGGCCACGATCACGTCGACCGGCAGGACGACGCGCACGCCGTTCCTCTCGGCGGTCGCGAGGATGCGCTGCGCATCCTGCACCCGGTCAGGCTCGGCCAGGCTCTTGCCGATCGCCTTGCCCTGGGCCAGCAGGAACGTGTTGGCCATCCCGCCGCCAAGGACGAGCATGTCGACCTTGGTCAGCAGGTGGTCGATGACCTTGATCTTGTCACTGACCTTGGCGCCACCGAGGATCGCCGCGAACGGCCGCTCGGGGGCTTCAAGGAGCTTGGAAAGCATCGCCAGCTCGCGCTCCATCAGCAGCCCCGCGTACGCGGGAAGCAGCTTCGCGACCCCGACCGTCGACGCGTGCGCCCGATGGGCCGACCCAAACGCGTCGTTCACATAGATATCGGCGTAGGAGGCGAGCGTCGCCGCGAAGGCCGGGTCGTTGGCCTCCTCCTCGGCGTGGAAGCGCAGGTTCTCGAGCAGGAGGATCTCGCCGGGCCGCATCCGCTTGAGGGCGTCCTCGGTGCCGAGGCCAAGCGCGTCGCCGGTCACGGGCACGTTGCGTCGCAGCAGCTCGGTCAGGCGCTGTCCCACGGGCCGCAATCGAAGGCTATCGGAGACCTTGCCGTTGGGCCGGCCCAGGTGGCTCGCGAGGATGACCTTGGCGCCCGCCTGGACGAGGGCCATGATCGTGGGGATCGCCGCCCGGATGCGTGAATCGTCGGTGACCTTGCCGTCCGCCAACGGCACGTTGAAGTCCACGCGCACGAACACGCGCTTGCCGGCGACGTCCGCGTCGCGGATGGTGAGTTTGTCCATGCGGTCTTAGCTCCTTGCCGGCGAGGCGCCGCCGATCGGCGACGGGGATCGCCGAGCCGACGCCGGCGCTGTGGGCGAGATCAGGCGGCCCCGACCGGCAGCCTGGCCGCCACGTAGGCGATGAGGTCGGCGACGCGGCAGCTGTAGCCCCATTCGTTGTCGTACCAGCTGATGACCTTGACCATGTCCCCGCCCAGGACCATCGTCGAATCGGCATCGATGATCGACGAACGGCTGTCGCCCTTGAAGTCCATGGACACGAGCGGCTCGTCCGAGACGCCGAGGATGCCCTGCATCGGGCCGGCGGCGGCGGTCCGGAACGCGTCGTTGAGTTCCTCGACGCTCGTCTCGCGCCGGACGGTCGCGGTGAAGTCGACGACGCTCACGGTCGGGGTCGGCACGCGCAGGCTGAACCCGTCGAACTTGCCCTTCAGGTCGGGGATCACGAGCGCGAGCGCCTTCGCGGCGCCGGTCGTCGTCGGGATGATGTTCTGGCCGGCGCTGCGTGCGCGGCGCGGGTCGCTGTGGGCCACGTCGAGGATGCGCTGGTCGTTCGTGTAGCTGTGGATCGTGTTCATCAGCCCCTTCTCGATGCCGAGCAGGTCGTTGACGACCTTGGCCGCCGGGGCGAGGCAGTTCGTCGTGCACGAGGCGTTGCTGATGATGTGGTGGCTGGCCGGGTCGTAGCGCTCCTCGTTGACCCCGAGGACGATCGTGATGTCCTCGTTCTTGGCCGGCGCGCTGATGATCACCTTCTGGGCGCCCGCGTCGATGTGGGCGCGCGCCTTGGTGGCGTCGGTGAAGATGCCGGTCGATTCGAGCACGATCTCGACGCCGAGGTCGCCCCACGGGAGGGCGGCCGGATCGCGCTCGGCCAGGATCTTGATCTCGCGGCCGTCGATGATGATCGAGTGGTCGCCCGCCTTGACCTCGCCGTCGTAGGCGCCGTAGGTCGAGTCGTGCTTGAACGAGCAGGGCGTTCATCTCGGCATCGACGAGGTCGTTGACCGCGACGACCTCCACGTCCGGCGCGCGCTCGATGAGCGCCTTGAGCGACTGGCGGCCGATGCGGCCGAAGCCGTTGATGCCGACGCGGACTGCCATCGTGGGACCTCCTGGCGGTCGGGATCGGACCGCGGATGACGCCTGGTTCGGGGGAACGCAGTCCATTCTAGCAAAGGGCATCTGGCCGACCGATTCATGCGCGCGGCGCGAACGCCCGGCCGAGCCGGATCCCGGTATCGCTGGCTCTCAGCCATCGATATCGCGTCGGGGCGTGCCACGACCACCCCCGCCCAGGAGATTCATAGGCTCCGGCCTGCCGATGATGGCTCCAAGCCAACGTCGGGTCCCCAAGCAGGCGGCGGCGACCGGTGACCGCGCCTTCGAGCTCGAATCGATGGCTCCGAGCCAACAGTGTTCCCGCGAAGCTCCGCTCGGTGCGCGGGACCAGCCACGTAATCGCTGCCAGTGATCGATTTTGCGTCGAAGACCCTCGAGCGGTGGTTGGATCTGCGTTCGGTGGGGTCTCGGCGACCGGATCGATCGCTGCCGGTGATCAGCGCTCGAGCTGGCACGCGCCAGGATGGTCGTGTTGTCGGTTCGGTCGCCGTCGCGACCGGAATCGATCGCTGGGAGCGATCGCCGGGAGCGACCGCGGCCGGCCGCCTCGAGGGCGGTGCGCTCGGCCGGACATGGAACGGCCCCCGCCGTCGCCAGCGAGGGCCGTTGGTTCGGTACGAAAGAAGGACGGGGTCAGCCGCCGATCTTGAAGACCTTGCCTCCACAGATCGGACAGGTGCCCTGGAGGGCGGCCTTGCCGTTCTTCATGGTGATGCGCTGGGGGTTCAGGACTTCCACCTTCTGCTTGTCCTTGACGCAATAGGCCTCGGCCATTCGGTCTGCCTCCTCGGGTGCAACGCGAGCGTCACGGAAACCTTCGTCCCGTATCCGCTCTCAGGTTCGCGCGGTTTCGGTAGCCCACAACGACGGGCGCCAGCGGTCCGTCGAAGCGGTTCGTTTCTGTGCATCCATCTCGGCGAGCACGATCAGGCCCTCCAAGCCCGTGTCGACGCAGGCTGCCTCTGCCGCGTCCTTGGCCGCTCCCTCGATGAACTGGCCGGTGGTCCGATTGGCATACACCGCACAGACGACACCGGCTCGACACCGGGCGAGGGACGCGAGGACGAGGAGGGCCGATGCCTCCATCTCGAAGTTCATGACGCGCTGGCGCGCCATGTCCTCAGCCAGATCGGGGTAGCGGATGGGCAACTGCGGGATGGGACGCCCTTGCGCCCCGAAGAATCCCGGTGCCGTCGCCGTCACACCGACGTGGTAGCGGTGACCGAGTCGCTCCGCGGCCTCGATGAGTGCCGAGATCGCCTCGTAATCGGCGACCGCGGGATACCCATCGTGGACGAAGTAGCTGGTGGTCGATTCGAGGCGGACCGCACCCGTGGTGATGACCAGGTCTCCCAGGTTCATCTCCGGCTGCAGCGCCCCACACGACCCGACACGGATGAAGGTGGGCCGTTCCGTGATCGCCAGGATCTCCGCCACGACGATCTCGACGTTGTCGGTGCCGATCCCGGTCGACACGACCGAGACCCGCTGACCTCGAAACGTCCCGGTGACCGTGGCGAACTCCCGGTGTTGGTGCTCGAGCTCGATGGAATCGAGGCGCGTCGCGATCCGGGATGTTCGATCAGGGTCGCCGGGGAGGAGGATGTACTCGGCCAGGTCACCCCGTCCGAGTCCGATGTGGTACTGCCGTTCCCCTTCAGGGATCGCAATCCGGCGATCTCTCGGGCTATCGACGCGGGTTTCCGCGTTCGGCAAAACCTCTCCCTCGCTCACATGGCTGCTTCGCTGGCGCGAAACTCGGCCGAGGATAGGCCCCCGTTCGTGCGTGAGTCAAGCGTGGCTGAGCGTGGATGACGCCCGCCCGGCCACGCTCGGGCCACGCACGGCCCACGCTTGGCCCACGCTCAGGCCACGCTCAGACCCGCCATGGTCCGGCGCCGGCGGCTGCCACGGCCCCGTTTGGCGGTCCGCCGAGGGGCTCGCTGGCAGGCTCCGTGCCCCCGATGGCGGACAGCCGCGCGGCCACCCGGGCGGCCAGCAGTCGACGGGCCTGGCGTCGCCGAAGGAGGGTCACGCCGAGGGAGGCCAGGCTGATCCCGAGGAGGGACGCCACGCCGGCGCCGGCACCCGGGAGGGCACCGAGGTCGTCGGCGAACCCCGCGGACCGCGGCCGCGCGTCGGGGGCCATCTCCTTGCCAGCCGGACTTGCCGGGCTCGGCGGTGCGTGGCCGCTGACGCCGGCCGCCGTCGGGTCACTGCCCAGGACGATGGCGGCCGGATCGGTCACGACCACGGCCAGCGTGTCGTCATCCAGCCGCTCGACGCGACCGATCACGTTGATCGCGTCCTCTGGCTCGATGAGCGGGATCCAGTCCGCGGCGTCGTCGCGCAGGACGACCGGCGCTTGCGCGGTGCCGTCGTCGAGCAGGAACCCGTCCGGTCGGATGTCGACGACGAGGCCGCCGACGCGGACCGTCTTCCCGACGATAGATGCCAGCTCGGCGAGGTCGGCATCGGGGACGGGCTCGCCGGTCGCCGTGACGCCCGCAGGCCCGGCACCGGCCGAGGCTGACGAGCCCCCCGGGCCGCCACTCGACGCCGAGCCTCCCGCCTGCGCGCCGCTGGTCGGGCCCCCGTCCATCGGTCCGCTCCCGACGCGGATGTCGCCGGGCGACCGCGGCAGGACCGTCGGCCGGCGGTCGGCGGCGCTCGGGTAGGCGGGACGGACGATGCCCAACACGTCGATGGACCGTCCCTCGACGACGCCCTCGACCGGGATCCTGGCACCCGGCTGACCGACGACGACCAGGCGCGCCGCCCCGACGACGACCTCGGCGCGCCAGCGGTCCCCGAGCTTACGGACGTCGTCGATCCGGCCGGTGACCGCGACGAGCCGCCACGTGTGCGCGGCGCTGAGGGACCCGCGGACGCGCAGCGGTGCCGGCACGCTCCCTGATCCGAGTCGCTCCAGCGACTCCGCGCGAAGCCGAGGTGCCCCGTACGCCTGGCCGACCCGGCCGGCGGCTCGGATCCGGGTGCCGACGCCCGGGGCGGGCACATCCTTCGGGAGCAGGATCTCGATCGCACCGGTCGCGTCCTGGACAACGATCCGGCGGCCGGTCGCGTCAAGGAGCGCCGCGGGCGCCGACACGATCGCCGTGATCGCCACATCCCGATCGGTCACGCGGAGGGCCGCGGCGATCGAGATGGTACGCACACCTGCGGGCGAACCCGCGCTCGGGCGAGGCGACGCACCCCCGCTTGGCTTCGGGGTCGACGTCGGTGCGGGTGACGAGGCCGGCGACGGCGAGGGCGCGGCGATCAGCTCGAGGTCGGCGGCGTCGCGCAACCAGACTCGGTATCCGTCGAGCGCGCCCTTCCGTGAGGCTCGCTGGCCGGCGAGGCCGGTCAGCCGGTACGTCGCACTCTTCATCAGGGTTCCCGCGGCTATGCCGCTGGAGGCATCGGCCATGACCCGAACCCGGGCTCCGGCGGACGTTTCGACCGACAGACCGATATCGCCGCTGGTGGATTTGGTCGGCTTGTCGACGACCGTGCCGGTGAGGCCGACGAGCCTCGCTTCGGTGGCCTCGTCGGGGCCGTACGAGCCGAGGGCGACCGGGGCCGGCAGGATCCCCGTATCGGACCCGCCCACGACCCCGTCGGCGGCCGGCCGGATCTCGAGCTGGCCGTACGGGTCGGCCAGCCGCCCGCGGATCTCGATCCGGGCGCCGCGCTGCGGGGCCGTCGCGCCGTCGGGCAGCTTGACGATGATCCCACCGCTCGCGTCGGCGATGGCGAACAGCGCAGGCGTTCCGAGGCGACCCGCTTCTGCAGTGACGACACCGCGAACGGTGACGACTGAGCCGATCGATGCGGCTCGAGCCGTCGAGATGTCCATGACCGTCGGATCCGTCGTCGGCGATGCCGATGCTGACGGTGTCGGCGAGGACGTCGGACCCGGGGTCGCCGTGGGCACCGGTGTGGGTGTGGGCGTGGGTGTCGACGGCGGGGACGGCGTGGGGATCGGTGTCGGCGTGGGAGTCGGCTGCGCGATCACGAGATCGGCAGCCGCGCTGACATAGAGGCGGTAGCCGGACGTGCCGGTCCCACTGCTGTCGCGCTGGCCAAGCGATCCCGCGGCCGTGACCACGGTTCCGTCCGGCAGCGCGCGCTCGTCCAGTGCGTCGGGGGTGACGACGATCCGAACCGGTCCGGTCCCGTCATCGACGGACACCGCAAGACCATCCGCGAGGGCATCCGCCCCGCCGACGACGGAGCCGGCCACAGACACACGGAAGCCCTCGAATGGCTCGCCACCCGAGCCGGTCGAGATCAGGGTCGCCGACGGGACCGCGACTTGGCCGGTGACCACGAGCTCGCTCTCCGCGACTCGCAGCGTTCGCTGGGCGTACCGCGTGTCGAGGGTCCCGCTGACGACAACGGCCGTCCCGGCGGGCATCGACCCGACGACGGCCGCATCGAGGTACAGCGCGATCCCGGCGGTCGCGTCCTGGACGAAGGCGGTCCGGCCACTCTCGAGGGCACCGAGCTCGGTCGTGAGCGTGCCCGTGATCGTCACCGTGGTGTCATCGGGGAGGGCGCGCGCCGTCGCGATCGAGACCGGCGCGATCGTCGGAGTCGGTGAGGGCGTCGGCGCGGAGGTTGGGAACGGCGTCGGACTTGCGGTTGGTGTCGGCGACGGCGTCGGCGTCGGCGTCGGAGTAGGCGTCGGAATCGGTGTCGCGGTCGGCGTCGGGGTTGGTGCGGCAGTCGGCGTCGGGGTTGGTGCCGCGGTCGGTGTCGGCGTCGGTGTCGCCGTCGGCGTAGGCGTCGGCGTCGGTGCCGCAGTCGGCGTCGGGGTCGGCGTCGGAGTCGGAGTCGCAGTCGGGGACGCGCTCGGCGTCGGGCTGGCGGTCGGCGTCGGCCCAGGCGTCGGCACCGGCAGGTCGGTCGATCGTTGCGGGTTCGGCGTCGGATTCACGAACCAGTCCAGCGCGTTGTCGTTCGTATCCACGCCGTTCCCGAGCGCGCCACCGGGCGACCGCTCGAGGCTCGAACCCGACGCCGGCGCCACCGTCGGCCCACCCTCCACGAAGGCGTTGGTCGCGTCGCCCCAACCGATCGCGTCCAGGACGGACCCGCCCACCACCCGCAGCGCCACCGCGCCGCCGGTCGCGGCGAATCCGCCGGTGTAGGCCTTGTCCCCGATCGCGGCATACACGCCGGCGCTGTTGACGACCAGCACGCGCTTGCCGACATCGAGGACGAACGAGGCGTCCCACAGCGCCTTGCGCGTCACCGTCGACCCGGACGAGGTCGCATACACGAGCTCCAAACCGACGAGGTCCACCGGTCCCGTTCCTTGGTTGGCGATCTCGACGAACTCGTCCGACGCGCTTGCGCCGCCGGTCTGCACCTCCGAGGCGACCAGCGTCGATGTGGGCCACGGGACCTCGGCGGCGGCGGTCCGTGGGGCACCGGCGGGCAGCCCCACCGAGACCAGGATGAGGGCGGTGACGAGCGCGGTGGTCCCCGCGCGCCGGGCGCGATCCATGCGTGACCTCCCGGCGGGGGACGGGCGGAGAACGGGCGGAGATCGGGCGGGGATGGGCGAGCGGCGGCGCCTCACCAGTGATATCAGATGGCCCTTACCCCGCACTTATCGACTACGATGGCGCGCACCCGTCCCCACCCAGATCAACCCAGGAGTGACCGTGGCTCGCGCCAAGAGAACCACCCGCGCCGAGGCACGCCGGCGCTACCGAGCCGAGCACGGGCTCCTCGACGACACGAGCATCGACGACGAGGCGGAGGAAGCGGACGCGACCACCTCCGCGAGGCCGGGCGCCACCCGCTCAGGGCGCGGATCAGACGGGGCGGATCGGGATCTTCAGCGCGGCTCGGCAGGCGTTCCGCCCGCTCGATGCCCCCGGTGACCTTCGAGCCCTGCCCCGCATCGCGACCAGGAGCCCGGCGTTGTGGCTGCCGATCGTGCTCACGATCGCCGCCGCCGTGTTGACGGGCATCAATCGGGGCACGGACGTCCTGAGCCAGTTCGCCTTCCAGTACTTCGTCGTGACACCGGCGATCGGCGGCGTGTTCATCGCGGGCTTCCTCGCGCCGCGGGCCAGCTGGCTCCTCGGCGTGATCGTCGGCCTGGTGAGCGCGGTCTGCTACACCGTGCTCGGCTACAACGGGCTCCTGCCCGCGGGTTTCGCCGAGGTATTCGCCGCGGAGCCGAACGCGGCCGTCGTCTCGTCGGTGATCTTCTCCCCGATCATGGGCTCGCTGTTCGCATCGGCGGCGGCCTGGTATCGCCGGTTCCTGCAGCTTTCGAGCCCGAACCGCGGGCGCAATCGACCGCCAGCGAAACGTGGCAACGACGGCCGGAGCCGCTCGACCTCCGGACAGAAGGCGGGCGTCCGCCGCTGATCCCGTGGGGCATCCGGCACCGGCCCGGCCCGCCGCGTCTCCGCAGACCAGTCACCCGAGCCGCCGCATCCCGGCGTGACCCATCTGGCGGACACCGCCCGGCCGCTCCGGACCACCGGCCTCGGCGGCCACCTCGGGGAGTGCCCGGACCTCGTGCGCGACGAGGTTCACGACCATGCCCTCGCGCTGCAGCTCCCCGTCCACGAGCAACAGCGCGTGCCGCCGGACCACCCCGCGCAGCCGCTCCCACGTGCTCGGCCAGAGGGTCACGTTGACCATCCCCGTCTCGTCCTCCAGCGCGAGGAAGACCGTGCCCTTGGCCGTCATCGGGTGCTGGCGGGTCACGACGAGGCCACCCACCCGGACGCGCCCCGGCCGGCGGTCCGCCAGGGCCGCATTCGTGACCGCTCCCAGCCGGTCCAGCGCCGGCCTGAACAGCCCCACGACCTGCCGTCGCGCATCCACGCCCAGGACCGCATAGGCATCGCCGATCCGCTCCGACTCGGTGATCGCGGGGAGTGCCGGCGCGTCCGTCGCCGGCAATCGCAGGTCCATCGGCCGGCCCGCGGCGGCTCCCCGTTTCCCGGCCGCCCGCCCCAGCGCCCGCAGCGCCCGGCCATCCACGCGACCGCGTGACGCCCCCGCCACCTCGCGCAGCTGCCACAACAGCTCCCGCCGCGGTCGACCGAGCGAGTCCATCGCCCCGCTCCGGATGAGCCGCTCGAGCACCTCCTCGGGCAGCCCGGTCCGCTCCACGACGTCGGCCAGGCTGCGGTACGGCCCGCGCTCGCGCTCGGCGTCCAGCAGCGCCTCGTGCTGCTCCCCGATGCCCTTCACGAGATGCAGCCCGAGGCGCACGCCCCAGCCCACCGTGACCTCCGGTGTCCAGCGCTCGCGCGCGGCGACGGACGGGTTCACGCACGACGACGAGACGACCGGCTCCGGCCGTGCCTCGATCCCGACACCGGGCGGCAGCGGCTCGCCCGGCCGGCCCACCCATTCGGTCGTGGTCTTGTACGACGAGCCGTTGATGTCCACGGGCAGCACAGCCACGCCGTGGCGCTTCGCGTCGTTGACGAGGACCTCGACCGGGTAGAAGCCCATCGGCTGCGCGTTGATCGAGCCCGACGAGGAACTGGGCCGGGTAGAACAGCTTCAGGAACGAGGACTCGTACGCGGTCCGCGCGAAGGCCGCGGCATGCGACTTCGCGAAGCCGAAGCTCGCGAACGCCGCGACCTGGCGGAAGAGCTCCTCGGCGTCCTCCTCGGTCATGCCCGGCTGGCGGAGGGCGCCCTCCACGAACTGCCGATGGAGCTTCTCCATCTCCCGCGATCGAGCGCCACGTCCCCATCGCCCGGCGGAACCCGTCCGATTCGGCCGGGCTGAACCCCGCGACCTCGATGGCGATGCGCATGACCTGCTCCTGGTAGAGGATCACGCCCATCGAGTCCTTGAGCACGGGCTCGAGGCTCGGGTGGAGATACGTCACGGGCTCGAGGCCCTGCTTGCGCCGCAGGAACGGGTGGACGGCGTTGCCCTGGATCGGCCCGGGGCGGATGATCGCGACCTCGACCACGAGGTCGTCGAGGTTCCCCGGGCGTGACTTCGGCAGCGTCTGCATCTGTGCCCGGCTCTCGACCTGGAAGACCCCGACCGTGTCGGCGGCCTGGAGCATCTCGAAGACCTCCGGCACGTCCTCCGGCAGCCGATCGAGATCGATGCACACGGCGCAGTCGTGCTCGATGAGCTGGAGCGTCTCGTCGATCGCGGCGAGCATCCCGAGGCCCGAGCAGGTCGAGCTTGATCAGCTTGAGCGTCTCGACGTCGCGCTTGTCGAACTGGACGACGACCCGATCCGGCATCGTCGCCCGCTCGAGTGGCGCGATATCGATGAGCGGCGCGGCGGTCACGAGCATCCCGCCGCTGTGGATGGAGAGGTGGCGCGGAAAGCCATCGATCCGGGCGCAGAACTCGAGCCAGCGCTCCCAGTGGCTGAGCCCGACCGTCGAGCCGCCACGGGCCTGCGGCGGCGCCTCCGGCTCGATGCGAGCGACCGACGACTGGCCCGCCGACCCGCCACGACCGGGCCAATGGCGTCGCGGAGCTCCGCCTTGGACCTCGGAGAGTTCGGCGGCGGATCCCAGCGATCCGGCCTGCCCAGCCGATCGGCCGCGCGCGGCGGCGGCTCGACCTGGCCACTCTCGGGATCGATCGCCCGACCTCCCGACCAGCCCCGGCGGCACCAGCCGCTCGCGCTCCGCCGCGTAGCCCGTCCCCTTCCCCGCCCGCAGCCAGGCGACACTCGCCGGCGTGTCGCCAGGCCCACCCTCGTCCCCGGACGTGCCACCACCCCGGATCGCCGTCCGCGGCGCCAACGGATCGTCGCGGAACACCGTCGGCCGCGCCACTCCCGATTGGCTCAGATCCGAACGAGCGGGCGTCGGCCGCGGCCCCGTCACTGTCATCCTGGGCCGCTTCGATCCGTGCGACGTGCTCGCCGATCGCGCCGATCTGCCCTGGCCGCCCCCGCGGGCCCCGGCCGCCGCGCCGTCACGCGGGATTCGGGTCGCCGCAGCCAGGCGAACGGCTTCGGCGCATCCGGGTCCACCGGCTTCGGCGGCTGACGCCACGGCGGCACCTTCCCGACGAGCGGCACCCGGGTATTCAGCTGGCCCATGCTGTCGACGAGATCCTCGGACCGATGGCTCGCAGGGGCGTCGCCTCGGTCCTCGGAGGGCTGACCGCTGGTCCACGCGCGCAACCGGCCCATGCCATCGACGAGGCCGTGTCCTTCTGCCTCCGTCGCCGCCAGCGCCTCGGCCGGTTCGCCTTCGCCGGTTCGCTTGAAGAACTCGGCGAACCCGCCGTCCGCCTCCAGGTCGCGCCGGACCATGACCGAGTCGTAGGTCTCGAGCGCCTTGGCCACCCGGTCGACGAGCGGCCGCGGGAACCCGAGCGCCACCCCGACCTCACGGACCGCCGAGCGCGCCCGGTAGGTCACGAGGTTGCAGACCATCCCCGTGTGCTCCGGTCCGTATCGGTTGTAGACGTACTGGATCACCTCCTCCCGCCGCGCCGAGCTGAAGTCGATATCGACATCGGGGTAGGTCGTCCGGCCCTCGTTGATGAACCGCTCGAAGAGCAGGTTGTGCCCGATCGGCTCGACCCGGCTGATCCCGAGGGTGTAGGCGACGATCGAGCTGGCCGCGCTGCCGCGACCCTGGGCCGGGATCCCCTGCTCCCTGGCGAACCGCATCAGGTCCCAGCAGATCAGGAAGAACTCGGCGAGCCCGGCCCGCTCGATCACATCGAGCTCGTGGGCCAGCCGCTTGACGACGGCCGAGGTCAGCGGGTGATAGCGCTTCCGGGCGCCGGCCTGGCACAGCTCGACGAGATACGAGAACGGGGTCTCGCCCTTCGGGACCGGGAAGCCCGGGAAGCGGTACTGCTCGAAGCCGAGATCGACCACGCACGACGCCGCCAGCTCGACCGACGTCGCGATCCCCTCGCGCCACGCTCGCGCGGTCGCCGGATCGAACGACCCACCGAGCGCCACCAGCTCGTCGCCCGACTTGAGGTGCGACTCGCCGTCGGGCCGGCGCAGGTCGGCGAGCGTCTCGAGCGTCCGGCCGTGCTTGATCGCGGTCAGGACGTCGTGCAGCTCGCGATCGTCGGGCGTCGCGTAGTGGACATCGTTGGTGACGACGACCGGCAGCCCGAGCTCCGCGGCGAGCGCCACCGACTCCGCCACGATCCAGTCGTCGTCGGGCAGGAGGTGGTGCGAGAGCTCGATGAAGAAGCCGCTCGAGGCGGGGTCATCGCCGCGCCCGAACAGCGTCGCGTAGCGCTCCGCGACCGTCCGCGCCCCGGCCCGATCGCCCACCCGCAGGCGACGCGCGATCTCCCCGTCGCGACAGCCCGACAGCGCGACGAGGCCCTCGTGATGCTCATCGAGCAGGGTCTGGCGGAAGCGTGGCACGCCCTTGGTCCCGGCCAGGTTCGCGCGAGAGATGAGCCGCGACAGGCTTCGCCAGCCGACCGCGGATCGGGCGAGCAGCACGAGATGCGGACCACGCGCCCGCTCGCCGATCCCGCGCAGGTCCTCCTTGACCGGGTCACGGTGGCCGGGGAGACGGGTGCGCTCGGGGCGTGGCCGGGACGGACGGCCTTCCGCGACGATCGATTCGAAAGCCACCGTGGCCCCGATCCGCGGCTCGGCCGCGTCGCCGCGGACGCCGTGGCGGGACGACGACGCCGGCCGGGTCGGGGACGGCCGGATCGAGCAGCTCGATCTCCGTCCCGACGACGCCGTGGAGGCCGATCTCCTCGGCCGCGCCCATGAACCGGACGGCGCCGTAGAGGCCGTTGCGGTCGGTGACGGCGAGGCCGGCCAGGCCGATCGCCGCGGCCCGCTCGACCAGCTCGTCCGGGGGTGACGCCCCATCGAGGAACGAGAAATTGGTGTGCGCGTGGAGCTCGGCGTACGGGATGGTCGCCACGGGTTCTCCGGTCGGGGGCCGGGGCTTGAAGGGGCTTGCTAGTATAGAACAAACGTTCTAGAAAAAATCACGAAACACAATCGAGGGGTTCGGCGTCTCACCGGCATGCACGCACCCATCCGCCTCGATCACCCGCTCCGACCGGTCCTCGTGACCGCGCTCCGGAGTGGTGTCGCCGTGGTGGTTGCGATGCTTCTGATCCTCGTCCTCCTGCCCGCGGTCATCGCGGTCCAGGCGGCGGCGATCTAGCACTTTTACAACGTCTCGGGGCCTGGGGGCACGAGACGATTTAGGCGGCGATCGACTGCGATGGTCGGCGCCGACCCGCCGGAGCGCTGGTGAGCAGCGACCTCTGGCCTGCAGGACCCCGTCGCTTGGGGTCAATAGGTCAGTATCCGTCACTTGGGGGTGGCGGTTACGGACCTCCCAAGCGGACGGGGTTCTGCCATTCCCGACTGCTGTTCGTCCGGGGTCGGCGTCAGGCGAGTTCTTGGTCTTCTGGGAGCTTCCCCCGCTCCGCGAAGACGCTTCGCGCTGATCTCGCCGCCTCGGTGAGTCGCACCCACGCCGGAAGCGCCTGAGTGGCCTCCAACGACAAGTAGCCCGTTGGAAGAGCGTGTGCCGTGGCGTCCCAGACGCCGTGGTAGTCACGGAGCGCCTGTACCTCGCTAGGCGAGTAGACGTCCGGAAGAGATTCCTCCGTGCGAGGGTCCTTGTAGACCCAGTCCCCCCATTGGTCGATCATCTCGTTGACGACATTCACGAAACGCGGAGCCGATGCCTCGTAATCTCGTTGAGCCTCATACGTGCTGACGAGCTCGAGGTACTCGATGATCCGGTTGCGTACCCGCTGCTCGACCAGCCGCCGGCTGGGGCTGTGCTCGGCGTCCCTACTCCCCGCGTCCACGGGACCATTGTGCCGCGTGACTGAAGGAGAGTGCGGATAGATGGAGCCGCCGACCCCGGGCCGGGGGTGACGGGGTCCTGCCACGTCCCGGACTAGACTCGGGTTGATGCGCACCCGACCCGGTCGCCCCTTCGTGCTCTCCCTGCTGGCCGCCTCCCTGTTGGTAGCCGCCTGCGGCCCAGAACCGCCGACTGCCAGCAGCGCGCCAACGCTCGCTGCAGGCGGGTCGGCGTCGCCGAGCGCCGGCGGCCCGGGCGGGACGCAGACCGAGACTGGGTGGGGGCGCATCTGGGATAACGTCCCGACGGGATTCCCGCGGTTCCCGGGGTCGATCGTCGCCGATCCCGTCGCGCCGGACCCGGTCAGCGGCACGTACTCGGTCGTCAACGACGACACCGCCCAGATCGCGGGCTGGATGCAGAACGCGCTCGAGACCGCGTCGTTCGGCACCGAGTCGCTGTCGGGGCCGCTGGAGGACGGCGGCTTCGTCATCGAATTGGTCGGCGAGGGCCAGTGCCGGATCCAGACGTCGGTCCGGCCGATGGGCGGCCTGACGTTCGTGATCGTGCGCTACGGGGCGGCCTGCCCGGCGGGTTGAGCGATCGGCGACGCCGCGAACGATCTGGTGCATTCGCGCGATATTCGTGGTGCATCCGCGCGACACAAGGAAACGCTCGCGCGTCTATGCTCACAACGGCTCGAGCGGAAGACTTCGGTCCCGCGCAGCCGTGGGGGAGGCGCACATGCAGTCCGCGCAACCACGTGATATCGGCGTGCTGGTCCTCGTGATCGGCATGTTCCTGATCCTCTTCGTCGTGACCCTGACCAGTGGGCACGCCGCTCCGCTGACCGGTCGAGGACGAGCCCGACGCAGCCGCGTCACCGTGAGTGTCGGACGCGGGACGAATGAGCGTGGCCGGTGCCCCGATCCTGCGATCCGGGCTTGGACCTGTGCACGTTCGTGGTGGATCTGCCACTGGTGGTGCCGCTGCGGTCAGTCGTAGAGCCGCTCCAGGTGCCACGTCCCGGCGATGCGGTCCAGGTAGACGAGCGCCAGCCACCGTTCCCCCACCACCTTGAGGTAGTCGCGCGCGATCGGATCGCGCCACCAGGACTCCTCCACGCGCCATCGATTGCAGACCTCGACCGCCTCGCGCCGGCCGTTCCAGCGGATGGCCGTCAGGCGCCCGTCGGCGTCGAGCTCGACGTCGATCGCGGGGTGCTCGCGGAGGAGGCGGGTCACGGCCGGCGTTCCGCGCGCGGGACGGGCGTGGCGGCGTGGCCGCCGAGACCAGGGTCCCGTGGCGGGGCGGGGTGGCCGCCGAGACCAGGGTCCCGCGCGGGACCGGCTCACGACGCCGCGTCCTCGCCCAGCCCGACCGGCCGCCATGCCCAGCGGGTCTCGGGGAGTGGCGCCTCGGGGTCCGTGATCGCCACCCGCCGGACGCGATCCTCCCCATAGGTCAGCGCGAGCCTCGCGAGCTGCCAGCCGAGCCGTGCCGTGCGCGCGGCCTGTGGCACGAACAACGGCAGCTGCTGGCCCGCGGCCGGGGTGGTGCCGCGCAACTCCAGCTCCAGCCGTTGGACCGCGGCCGGTGGCGGCTCCCGTTCCAGCCGCGCGAAGAGCAGCCGCTCGATGGCCTCGGGGTCCGCGGTGGGTTCCGGGAAGCGCTGTTCGACCTCGATCCGCGGCGACGTCCCTCGCGCGGCGAAGGCCAGGTCCAGCTCCAGGGTCAGGTCCGCTCGGTCCGCGGCGAGTCCCCGAGAGGTGATCTGGGCCGTGATCGCGGCCACGAGTCGGTGGAGCACGAACCGCAGCGGCTCGAGATCCTCGACCGGCGGCTCGATGGGCAGGCCGAGGGCCAGACGCTCGGGGGCGTGGCGCGCCCGGAACGGCTCGGTCTCCTCGCCACGGGCCCGGGCGTGGAGCCTGGCCCCCTCGTCCCCGAACCGGGCGATCAACGCGGACCGCGGCAGCTCCGCCACCGCCCCGATCGCCCGCAGCCCGAACCGGGTCAATCGAGCGCGGACGTCGAGGTCCGTCGTCAGGAGGCCGGACGGATACGGGGCGAGGAACGCCGCTTCGTCGCCGGGCGGGACAGCGACCGGGGAGCCGGCACGGGCGTGGACCGCGGCGATGGTCGTCGCGAAGTGCGTGCCCGCCACCCCGGCCCGTGGCGCCAGCTCCCCCGGGAGCGCGCCCCGCAACGCCGCCGCGACCCGCTCGACGAGCACCGGCTCGGGACCCCACAACGGCCCGAGGCCATCGATCCCCATCTCGAACAGCCCGAATGCGGCGTCCATCGGGTCGCCGCTCCCGGCCAGGCTCGGGCTGAACGCCCCGAGCGCCTCGTACGCGGCCTCGGCCGCTACCCGGTCCGCGTCGGAATCGGGCTCGATGAAGGTCGCCTCAGGGACGAGTCGATGGGCGCTCGCCAGCGGCATGCCGCGCCGGACGCCCAGCGCTCGAGCGGTCCGGTCGGCGTCGATGACCGGCCCCGGGTCCCACGGCCGGCCGCCGAGCACGAGCGGGCCGGTCGGGAAGGGCTCGGAGCGTCGGGCCCGCGCCAGGTGGAGGGGCAGATGCGGGATGAAGAGGTGGAGACGTCGCATGGTCGTGGGTCTTTCGATCGGGGGCCTCGTGCGGGATGTGGATGGGTGCCGTGATGGGCGCCGGGATGGCTGCCTGGGCCGGCGCCCCCTCGATGAGGAGGGCGTCGAGCGCGAGACAGGCGTCCCGCTCGCCGCCCTCGGCGTAGAGGATCCGGAGCGTCGCGCGACGCCCCGGCGGTCCGTGACGGTTGTGCGCGACGAGCGCCTCGGTGCGCTGGCCGACGACGTCGCGGCCCAGGCGGACCCACGACCGGCGAGCCAGCTCGAGCCGGATGCCGGTCGACTCGGCGACCGCGGTCGCGAGGCCGCCGGCGAGCCCGGGCGCATCGAGGATCAGGAGCAGGGTCTCCGCGCGCCGGGCGAGCGCGGCGAGTCGATGGAGTCGATCGGCGACCCTGGCCGGCTTGTCCGTCCTGGCCAGCCGACCGCCCGGCAGGTCGAGGACGAGCATGTCGACCGACCGTCCGGTCAGGAGGCTGCCGGCGATCGAGAGCCCCTCGTCCAGGCTCGCCGGAGTGATGACGACGAGCCACTCGAGCCGGATGCCGCGGGCGACGGCCTCGACCGGGTCGAAGCTGCGCGACAGGTCGAGCCAGGCCACGACCGAGCCCCCCGCCTGGGCCTCCGCCGCGACCCGCAGGGAGAGGGTCGTGCGGCCGCTGGACCCGTCACCGCGGATCGCGACGCTGGCCGACTTCGGGAGGCCGCCGGGGCCCAGGATCGCGTCGAGCGCGGCGAAGCCGGTGTGGATGATCCGGCTGTCGTCGAGGCTGGGCTCGTAGCGGGGTGGCCGGTCCGCCGCCTCGTCCGGGAGTGGCGCGATGGCCAGCGACCCCACGACCCTGGGAGTTGCCGCTCCCCAGCGGGCCCGCAGGCCCGCGACTGCGGCATCCACATCGCCACGAGGGGTCGTCATCGGACGACTAGATTAGAACACTTGTTCTAGTTAGACAAGCCTAGATCTTCTGTGCCCGCCGCCCGCAGCCCGCGGTGGCTTGCCGGGCAGGTCGTCATCGGTGACTGAGGCCTGCCGCCCCGGCGCTCGCCACGACCACCATCGCGATCGCGAGCAGCTCGCGCGGACCAAGATCCTGGTGGAGCGCCACGAAGCCGACCAGTGCGGCGATCGCCGGATCGAGCGACATCAGCACGCCGAACACCGACTCCGGGAGCCGGCGCAGCGCCTCGAGCTCGAGCGAGTACGGGATCACCGAGGAAAGGAGCGCCACGACGAGTGCCGAGCCAAGCAGGTCGGGCCTGGCGAGCGCGCCCCCCGCCTGGATCACGCCCGCCGGCAGCACGATCAGCGCGCCGACGGCCATCGCCAGCGCGAGCCCCGAGCCGCCCGCAAACGCCGCACCGGTGCGCTTGCTCAGGTAGATGTAGGCCATCCAGCACACGGCGGCGGCGAGCGCGAAGCCGACCCCAGCCGGGTCCAATGACCCGCCGCCGGGGTCGACGAGCACCACGATGCCGGCGGCCGCGAGCGCGACCCACACCCCGTCGAGCAGCCGGCGCGAGCCGATCACGGCCACCAGCAGCGGGCCGGTGAACTCGATCGTCACCGCCACGCCGAGCGGGATCCGGTGGATCGCCTCGTAGAACGACCAGTTCATCAGCCCGAGCGCGGCGCCGAACGCCCCGGCCAGCCGCAGGTCGCCCTCCAGCCGGGGGCGCCACATCACCCACAGCACGATCGCCGCGAACGCCAGCCGCAGGAACGCCGCACCCGCCGGACCCAGTTCGTCGAACAGGGTCACGGCGAACGCCGCACCGACCTGCGGCGACACCGCCGCGACGACCACCAGGCCCACGGCGGCCGCACGCTGCCGGCTCACGGGCGGCCGCGGCCCATCGACGTCCCGGTTCATCCCGAGAAACCTACAGCAGGCGGCGATCCGCGACCGGTTCCGTGCTCGGGCCGATTTGTATCATCGATCGACGATGAAGGACGTTGAGCTGCAGCTCGTGTCGGTCGGGATCTTCGTGTTCGGGGTCCTGTTCGCGATCTGGAGCGCCGTCGTCTACCGAGGCTGGCTCTTCGGGTCGAGCTCATGGGCGGTGGCGACCCGCCGCCGCGTGTACTGGCACCAGATGCGACCCGGCATCTCAGGAAGCTGGCTCCAGCCGGCCTTCGTGCCGTTTGCCCTCAGCTTCGCCCTCCTGGGCGTCTGCGGGTTCCTCATCGGCGCCGACAAGGAGAGTCGCATCGGGGCATGGCTAGGACTCCTCGGACTGCTCGGGATGCTCGTTTCCGCCGTGCTCGCGTGGCGCCGACCATCCTGGCTCCTCGCTCCGTGGCACCGCACGGAGATCGAGCGGGAGAAGGCCGGCCTGGAGCCGTTGATGCCGCCGCCGCCGGAGGGCCGGTCCTTCACGATGACTCGACGCGACCGCCGGATCGGGTTCGTGTTCGTCGCGATCGCGTTGATCGTCAGCGGGTTTCTTGGCGTGTTGCCGGGCGCCCTCATCGGAGCAGCCCCGCTCCTCAGCCTCCTCGCGGTCGCCGAGATCCGCGATCGATGAGCGATCGACGCCGCCCTGGAGGCCCTGACCGCCGTTCGTCGTTCGCCGTCTGTGCACGACGCGCTCCTATCGGCGAACGAACCACCGGAATCGGACGCGCGACCTCGAAATCTGATATCTCGTTCCTCACGACGAGCGTGTGATGCACGAACTTCGGCTGGTCGAACTTCGATCGACGATAGGAGCGCCGGGTGCACGCGCCGCGGCCGGTGGGCCTTGCCGTCACTGGATCGACACGGCAGACCAGTAGGCTCGGCCTACCATGCTGGCGATGCCCGACACTTCCGATACCGACCCCGCGGTTCCGGCCGCGCCGATCCTCGTCGTCGACGATGACGCCAAGATCGTCCGGCTCGTGCGGACGTACCTGGAGCGCGACGGCTTCACAGTCGTGACTGCGGCCGACGGACCGGCAGCGCTCGAGGCGATCGAGACGCACCAGCCGGCGCTGGTCGTGCTCGACCTGATGCTCCCCGAGCTGGACGGGCGGGCCGTCATCCGCGCCGTGCGCCGTGATGAGGAGGCGGCCCACACGCCGATCCTCGTGCTGTCGGCTCGGAGCTCGACGATCGATCGGATCGCCGGGCTCGAAGATGGTGCTGACGACTATCTGCCAAAGCCGTTTTCGCCGGCCGAGCTCGTGTTGCGAGTCAAGTCGATCCTGCGGCGGGCGGCGCCGACGTCCGACGTCTCGGCGGGTTCGGGGACGAGCCCGATCGCCGGTCCGATCATCCGCCACGGCGACCTGACGATCGACCCGTCCCGCCACGAGATCCGTCGGGGCGACGAGGCGATCGACTTGACCCGTGTCGAGTTCCGGCTGCTCAGCGCGATCCTCGGTGCCGACGGGCGGGTGCTTTCGCGCGACCAGCTGCTCGATGCCGTGTACGGCCAGGACGCGGCCGAGGTCCTCGATCGCACGATCGACGTCCACATCCGGCGGTTGCGCGACAAGCTCGACGACGATCCCGACGCGCCGCGCTACGTGCAGACGGTCCGCGGCGTGGGGTACCGGGCCGCTCGGACGTGATGGACCCGCAGGTCGTCACTGCCAGTGACCGGCCCCGAACAGAGGTGCGCGGGAGGTGCCCAGAAACGACGGAATCGGCGTGGACCCGTGCGGGTTCATCCGCGCGGCGCCACCTCCAGTGACGGGCGGGCGCATCCGGTGATCGCGCGCGGGATCGCCGGTCGGATCGCGCTGGCGGGCATCGCGTCGGCGGCGGTGGGACTCGTGATCCTGGCGGTCGGCGTGGCGGTCGTCGGGGCCGACGTGTTCACGGCCTTGATGATGGAGGCCGGCGACTCGGCCGAGCATGCGCGGGACATGTACGACGATTCGGTGACGACCGTCGTCATCGCCGCGTCCCTCGTAGCCGTGCTCGCGAGCGTGGGTCTCGCGATCGTGCTGGCCCGGATGCTCGCGAAGCCCCTGGCCGAGATCGGTGGTGCGGCACGGCGGATCGCCGACGGCGACTACGCGGCGCGGGTGCCGCGGGATGGACCGGAGGAGCTCGCCAGCCTCGCCGACTCGTTCAACCAGATGGCCGCCTCGCTCGAGCGGCAGGAGCTAATGCGCCGCGACTTCATCGCGAACGCCGCCCACGAGCTCCGCACCCCGCTGACGAACCTGCAGGGCTACCTCGAGGCGCTGCGTGATGGAGTGATCACCGCAGACCGCGCGACCTACGAGTCGCTCCACGAGGAAGCCGATCGACTGGTCCGGCTGTCCCATTCCCTCGACGCGCTCGCCGAGGGCGACGCGGGGACGAGCCGGCCCGACGCCGTCGAGCTCGATCTCGCGATCGCCGTCCGGTCCGCGCTGGAACTCGCGGCCCCCTCGATCGAACGAGCCGAGCTCGCGCTCCGCACCGAGATCCCGGATACGTTGCCCGCCCGCGCCGACCCCGATGGGCTCGCCCAGGTGCTCGCCAACCTGCTCTCGAATGCTGTTCGGTACACGCCGGCCGGAGGCTCGATCACGGTCCGCGCCGAGCGGCGGCCCGGCGATCTGCTCGTCTCCATCTCGAACACGGGCGAGGGCATCCCGCCCGACGAACTCGAGCGCGTCTTCGAACGGTTCTACCGGGTCGAGAAGTCGCGCGATCGCGCGCGCGGTGGCGCCGGCATCGGCCTCGCGATCGTGAAGCAGCTCGTGGAGAGCAGCGGCGGCCGGGTGGGCGCCGAGTCAGTCGGGGGGCTGACGAGGTTCTGGTTCAGCCTCCCGGGCTGACGGGCGAGCCATCGCTGGGAGCGATGGAAATCGGCTCCAAGGCCTTGCGGGGCTCGCGCCGCGACAGATCAGGCGCCATCGAACGCATATCGATCGCTGGCAGCGATGAAACGACCCGCGCCAGCGCCGGAGCCGTGCCGGTTCAAGGGCCTCGGGCCATGATCCATCGCTGGGAGCGACGAGCAGCTCGGTCTTGCCCTACGGCAGGCCGATCAGGATCATCCCGACCAGGACCCCGCCAAGCCCGAGCCACTGGATGGGCTTCAGCCGCTCCCCGAGGAACGCGACAGCCACCACGATCGTGACAGCCGGGCCGAACGAGGACGCCAGCCCGACCAGCCACGTCTCCGCGACCTCGAGGCCGTAGGCGAACGACATCAGGCCGATGACGTCGAGCAGGCCGGCGAGACTGACGGCGGTGATGACGCGTTTGTCGACTCGGCCGCCGTCGGCCTCCTCGCCCTGGAGCAGTGCTGCCGCGGGCCGGCGCAATGCGGTCATCGCGACGACCAGCACGAGGACCGAGATCACGGCATTCGCGGAGCGCGAGACCAGCAGGATCTCGATCCAGCCGGTCCGCTCGATGACGATGTCGGTGCCGATGGTCATGACCGCGAACAGCACCAGCGCCACGACGGCGAACACGACCCCTGGGCCCGCGAACCGGATCCCATGCAGCCCGCCGCCGAACGCGACGCCCGTCAGGATCACGCCGACGGTCGCGGTCGTGGCACCGAGCGCCTGGAGGAGCGTCAGCGATTCGCCCCGGAACAGGACGGCCAGGACGACCGTGAGACCGCCGTATGCGGCCACCATCCCGCTGACGACCGCGATCGGCCCGATCCGCAGGCCGGTGAAGTAGGCGAGATAGGCGCCGGCCCCGGCCAGGCCGACCAGCGACCCGCCGATGAGGACCGCCGGGTCGGACGGGAATGCGACGCCGCGGGCCAGGGCCAGCAGCCAGATCAGCGCCGCACCGACCACCTGCATCCCGGTCGTGACCCGCAGGCTGCCCACCCGCCGGCTCGCGAGCGCCGAAAAGATGTCCAAGGTGCCCCACGACAAGGCGGCACCGAGACCGGTCAGGAGGCCGATGGGCATCGGCGGAGCCTAGTGGCGCGTTGCGCTCGGTGGACCGTCGTCCTGTGGCTCGGGACGAGGCCGGCGGCGGGAGCCGGAACGGCCCGATGCTACAATCCGTCGCCCGTGGGGATGTAGCTCAGCTGGAAGAGCACCGCGTTCGCATCGCGGGGGTCAGGGGTTCGAGTCCCCTCATCTCCACCAACTCCCGATACGTGCAGGTCCGTGGATGGCCGCGTCCACGCCGTCGAACCGGGTCGCAGCTCCTTGGGGGCCGCGACCTGGTGGTTCGAACGCCGCGATCTTTGATCCCCACCGGGGCGACGCCGAACGCAGGCTGACCAGCTGCGGCTGCGGAGTCATTCGAGCCGGTACACCTCGATCGGCCGATCCAGTCCCTTGACCTCCTTCGCACCACGGCTCTCGAAGGCGAGGCCGCTCCCATCGGCGAGGCCGACGGTGATCGCGGAGGCGAAGACCTCCGACGGGCCGGCGAGCGCCATGATCCGAGCGGCTGCGTGAACCGCCACGCCGCCGATGTCGTTGCCGATGGGCTCGACCTCCCCGGTATGGACGCCGATGCGCACCTGGATGTCGGTGTCCCGCAGTGCGGCGTGGATGGCGGCGGCGCATCGGAGCCCGGCGACCGCGCTCCGGAAGGTGGCGAGGAAGCCGTCGCCGGTGGTGTTGACCTCCGAACCGCCGAAGCGGAGCAGCTGAGCGCGAACGAGCCGGTTGTGATCCGACAGGACCTGCTTCCAGGGGGCGTCGCCGAGGCGGCGCGCGGTACGGGTGGAGTCGACGATGTCGGTCATGAGCAGGGTCGTCACCATCCGCTCGTGCTCGCGCGGCAGGCCGAGGGCCTCGATGTTGCCCGCGAAATCGATGAGCACCGCCGGCTCATTGCCGACCACCCAGGCATCGTGCCCGGGCGGGATGTCCATCACGTCGCCAGGCTGGAACACCACCTCCTCACCATCCTCCATTCGCGCCGCGAAGCGCCCGGAGAGCAGCACCTGGACGTGATGCACCGGGCACGTCTCCGCCCGCATCACCGGCCCCAGGTGCTCCGACCAGTGCCAGCCGGGTTGCACCACGCCGCGACCGATCGTGTGCGACCCGATTCGCGCCAGCGAGACCGTCAGGAGCGGGAACTCCCGGAGCCCGTCCGTGTCGTCGAAGCTCTTTCGCCTGATCGCACCCATCGGTCCATGGTGACGCCGTGGCGCAAGTGGGCCAACGATGCTCTGGGGCGCGGATCCTCAGGTTGCCGGGGGCAGGTAGACGACGCGGAGCGTCTGTGTCGTCGAGGGGTCGTCCCCGATCCGGAACTTGAGTTGGTTCTCGCCTTCTGCGAGTTCGATCCCGATCGCCCAGTGGCCGGTCCCGTCGGCCGTGGCATGCCGATCGAAACCGAAGCTGATGTCCTGGGTGATGCGCAGGCCGGGCGGGGCCGTGCCGATGATCGTGACTTCGCGGGCTCCGACGACCGCGCCCTCGGCCGGGCTCAGGATGGTCAAGCCGACCGGCGGCGCGGTGATGCCGGGCGACGCCAGAAAGGACGGCTGCGCGGTCACGGCTGGCAGGAAGGGTGACGTCGGCGTTGGGTTGTCGGCGCCCGCCAGCGGACCGGGATCGCCCGCGTCGCGCGCGAACGGACCGATGCCCACGAACCAGACGGCCGCGATGACGAGGAGCACGAGCAGCCCGGGGCCGAGCAGCGGTCTCCAGGCCGAACGCTCGACGGCGCCTCGGTCGATGGTCGTGCGGGGCACGACGGGCGTGTCGCTCGCGGGCGGCGCGGCGTCGACGGCGGGGCGATCGACGGCGGGGCGATCGCCGGCCGCCACCTGCTCGAGGTCCATCCCGCAGTTCGGACAGAACCGCATCTCGCCGACACGCTCGGTGCCACAACGCGGGCAGAAGCGCGGACCGGCTGCCGACATGGCGCCTCCTGGCTCGCGGCGGTCCGATCCTGTCGGCGGGCCTGCCGCGTGCGCCGAGCGTACCAACCGCGTCGAGCGCCTCGGTCCCGAACGCCCGCGCTGCGAGGCGTCATCTCCGTATCAATCGGGCTCCGCGAGGACGTCTGTGAGCCGCTGTGTCACGACGACTTCCTCTCCCGGCACGATCGTTTCCGGGGCGAGGTAGAACGCGTCGTCGCCTTCGGACAGCAATTCGATGCGCGGCGACCCTGCGCGCAGGCGCGCCAGGATCCGGTCACGCCGCGATGCCTGCTTGGGGGCGAGGGTGAGCAGCGCGCGCGGCGTCGGCTGCCCGGCCTGGCCCGGGGTCTCGCGCACCGCGCTGATGTCCTGCCGCGCGCGTGCCCACGCGACCACGTGCTCGACGATCGCCTCGTGCTGCCGCGCGAGGGCCGCGTGATCCTGGGCGAGGTACCACTCCACGGCCGCCAGGATCCCGATAAGGTCCTCCTTGCCGACCTTCATCGGCCGGCCGATTCGCTGTTGCGGGGCGGCGTTGGCGGCGAACCGCTCGACGTATCGACGCCGGCCGAGGACCAGGCCGGTGCTGGCCGGCCCACACAGGCCCTTGCCGCCACTGAACAGCACGAGGTCCGCCCCCGCCTCGGTGAAGCTCCACAGGTTCTCGGGCGGCGGCAGCTGGGCAGCCGCGTCGACGATCACGGGGACGTCGAGGGTGCGCGCGAGGCCGATGACCACATCGAGCGGGAGTGAGCCGGCGGCCAGGTGCGCCCCGGCCACGAACAGGATGCCGGCCGTCCCCGGGCCGATCGCGCCCTCGAGATCGATCGTGGAGGTCCCGCGAGGGCCTCCGACTTCGACAAGCCGCCCGCCGGCGAGCTCGATCGCGGGGTCGTACGGGATCCGGTGACCGTGCTGGATCAGGAACTCCCGCGGCACGCCGTCAATCTCCCCCGGCCGAAGGATGCCATCGCCCGTGGCCCGCGCCATGCACACCGCCGCCGACAGGAACATCCCCGCGGCCGCCCCGCCGGACACGAAGGCCGCCTCGTTCCGCGTCAGCTCCGCGATCCGCCGGCCCACGGCGGACTGCAGCTCGTACAGGTCGACGAAGCACTCCGCGGCCTGCCGCATCGCCTCGACGACCTCGGGCGGCATGAGCGAGCCACCGAGATAGGTCATCGTCGTGGCACCGTTGATGATCGGCTCGACACCGATCCGCCGATAGATGGCGCCCCGCGCGGGCCCCTCCTCGGACCCGGCGTCGCGGAGGTCGCGCCCGCCCGTCACGCCGTCACGTCGTCGCGGACGTCGACGCGTAGCGCCGCAGGAACGCGCGCAGCCGCTCGGTGCTGGGAGCCCCGAGGACCTCGGCGGGCAGACCGCGCTCGACCACGACCCCCTCGTCCATGAACACGACCTCCTTGGCGACGTCACGCGCGAAGGTGACCTCGTGCGTCACGATCATCATCGTCACGCCGGTCTCCGCGAGGTCCTTGATCACCGTCAGCACCTCGCCGACGAGCTCCGGGTCGAGCGCCGAGGTCACCTCGTCCAGCAACAGCACCTTGGGTTGCGTCGCAGCTGCCCGCGCGATGGCCACCCGCTGCTGTTGCCCGCCCGACAGCTGATAGGGGTACGCGGCACCGCGATCCCCGAGGCCGACGCGATCCAGCCACGACAACGCGGTCTCGCGGGCCTGTTCCTTCGGCATCCGCCGCACGTGCACGAGGCCTAGCATCACGTTCTGCAGCGCCGACAGGTGCGGGAACAGGTTGTAGCTCTGGAAGACCATGCCGATGTTCGCGCGCTGGCGCGCCAGGTCGTGGTCGCGCAGGCGGCGCCGGCCTCCGCCCCCGTCGCCGGCCCGGTACCCGATGAGCTCGCCGTCGATGAGCACCTGTCCGGACTCGTACTCCTCGAGCGCGGCGACGCAACGCAGGAGCGTCGACTTGCCCGACCCGGACGGACCCAGGATCGCGACCACCTGGTCGCGCTCCACCGAGAGGTCGATCCCGCGCAGGACCTCCAGGGTCCCGAAGCGCTTGTGGAGCTGCTCGATCCGGATCACCGGCGTCCTCCGCTAATACTCCTGGTAGCGATAGCGCCGCTCGGCGAGTGCGCCCAGCCGTGACAGCCCGGCGCCCAGCACGAAGTAGATCATGGCGGCGGCGACGTAGAACTCGATCGGATGACGGGCGGTGCCGACCGCCGACTGGGTCGCATAGAGCAGGTCGATGACCCCGATCAGGGACGCGAGCGACGTGGCCTTGACGATCTCGACGGCCGTGTTCACCCACGGTGGCAGGATCCGTGGCAGCACGAGCGGGGCGATGACGAGCCGGATCCGTTGGGTCGTGGTCAGGCCGATCATCTCAGCCGCTTCGAGGGTCGCCCGCGGGAGCGACCCGATGCCGCCGCGCACGAGCTCGGTCATGTGCGCGCCCGCGAAGATGCTCAGCGCCACGACGGCCGCCGGTCCGTTGTCGAGCCCGCGTCCGAAGGCGCTCGAGCCGAAGTACACGGCGAATAGCAGGACGAGGATCGGGATGCCGCGGACTACGTCGACGTAGCCCCGCAGCAGCGCGCGCACCGGCCGCGGACCCCCGACGATCGCGAGACCCCCGACGGCCCCGATGACCGACGAGATCACGAGCACAAGCCCTGACAACCAGAGGGTCGTCACGAGCCCGCGGCCCATCGACGGCAGCCACGGCAGCACGACGTCCATGACTACCGCACGACCTGGAGACGGCGTTCGACGCGTCGCAGGCCGATCGCCAGCAGGTAACCGACGACGAGATACACGATCGCCGCGATCGTCCACGCCTCGATGACCCGGAAGGTGTCCTGGTTCACCCGCTGAGCGACGAAGGTCACCTCGTGGACAGCGAGCGCGGCGGCGACGGCCGTGTCCTTGAACAGCCCGATGAACGTGTTGGAGAGCGACGGCAACACGATCCGGAACATCAGCGGCAGGGTCACGAGACGCAGGCGCTGGGCCCGCTGCAGGCCCATGGCCATCGCCGCCTCGCCGTAGCGATTCGGGATCGCCGCCAGACCCGCCCGGAAGATCTCGGTCAGATATGCGCCGCCGTACAGCGACAGGGCCAGGACGAAGGACGAGAGGTTGTCGAGGAACCCGATCCCAAGCTGCGGGAGCCCGTAGAAGACCAGGTACGCCCACAGCAGGATCGGCACATTGCGCATCACCTCGACGTAGCCGCGCACCGCCAGTCGAGCGGGGCGCCACCGCGCCTGGCTCAGCCCGGCCGCGGCGAGGCCGATGACCGAGCCGATCGCCAGGGACACGATCGTGATCCCGAGCCCGAGCAGCACGCCCTGGGCGAACTGCGGCAGGTAGGTGAAGACGATCGGCCAGTTGAACGTGTAGCCCATCAGCGCCGGGCCGGACCCTCAGGACCCGGCCCGCCGCCGACCGAGGAGCGGCACTTGGGGGCGTGCCGCATCACGACCCGGAGGCGAACTCGAGCGGGAAGCCGATGGCCGGGCTCGGCAGGTCGACGCCGAACCACTTCTTGAAGGACGTCGCGTACTCGCCGAAGCTGACGCCGGTCAAGGCTTCGTGGAGGGCCGTGTCGACGAAGCGGAGCCACTCGTCGTCGCCGGGCCGCACGCCGGCGGCGTAGGTTTGGGGCTGGAACCCGAAGCCCGAGTCCTTGTACTTGCCAGGATCCTGGACCTCGAGCCAGCGCACCGTCGACTGGTCGACTGCGGCGGCGTCGACGCGGCCGGATTCGAGCGCCTGGATCACGTTCGCCTGCGAGTCGAGCGGCTGGACCTGCGCCTCGGGCAGGACCGAGTGGATGAGCTTGTCGACGTCGGGGTTCTGCAGGATCGAGACCCTCGTCGCGGAGCCGCCCGCCTGCAGCGCGGCGTAGTCCGGGTACTGGCCCGACGCTGACAGCAGGAAGCCGATGCCCTCGCGGTAGTACGGGATCGTGAACTGGATCTGCTGCGCGCGCGCCGGGTTGACGGTCATGAACTGAAAGACGATGTCGACCTTGTTCGTGAGCAGGTTCGGGATGCGCGCGTCGGACGCCTCCTGGACGAACTCGACGGCCTCGGGGTCCTTGAACAGGCCGTTCGCCACGATCTTGGCCATGTCGACGTCGAAGCCGGCGAGCTTGCCGCCGTCATCGAAATGCCAGGGCGGGTTGCCGGTCCCGGTGCCGACCAGAAGCTTCTTGCGGCCGAGCACCTCGGCGAGGCGTCCGGTCGCGGTCGCACCCTCGGCGCTCGGGTTCGGTGTTTGCTGGCAGGCGGCCAGGAAGAGTCCTGCGCCACCGACCACCGCGGCGCCCACGCCGCGCGTGAGCAATGCCCGACGGTCCATCCCGATCCGGGGAGTCTCGTCCATGCCCTCTCTCCTTCTGTCCGATGGGTGGCCGGCGGCCCTCCGCTCAGCCCTTTCGGCCGTCGTTGGACGCGCCCGTGGCGCGCGCCTCCTCCAGGTACGCGTAGACGGTCACGCGGGAGATGCCCAGCGAGCGGGCGATCCGGTCCGCGGCCCGTTTCACGAGGAACGCCCCCTTCTCATCGAGATGGCGAACGACCGCGACCCGGTCTTCGCGGGTGAGCGACGGCAGCGGCTTGCCGGTGCGCGACAGCGCGGCCTGGATCTGGGCGTCGAGCACCTCACCGATATCGGTCCCGAACGTCTCGGTCTCGTCCGGATCGCCGCTGGGCTCGGCCTCGACCCCGAGCAGGGCGTCGAGCGCAGCGCGAGCCGTGACGAAGGCATCGACGTCGACGTTGATGCAGAGCGAGCCGATGAGCTTGCCCGTTCGGTTCTGGAAATAGATCGACGTCGAGCGCAGCGTTCGACCGTCCTTCGCCCGTGACAGGTAGTTGAAGCGGTCGGCACTCGCGTACCCGGCGCGCATCGCCTCGAGTCCCAGGTTCGTGGTGGGGCCCCCGACATGGCGGCCGGTCACGTGGCCGTTCTCGATCCAGACGATCGTGCTGCCCGAGCGATCCCACTCCCGGTAGTCGTGGAGGACGACCTCGCAGCGCGGACCGATGGTGCGGGCGATGGCCCGCGCGATCGCTACCAGGGCGCCCTTCATCTCGGACATCTCATCGATCGGCAGCCGGTTCATGCCGGGATCCGTGGCGATCGCGTCGGGGTCGATCGGCTCGGCGAGTCGAGGTCGGGCTCTGGCCGCCATTCGTGTCCTCGTTTTGGCCCGCCTCCGCGGACTTGACAGTTTTTCTATCAGCCTAGACTATCAGTTGTCAAGGGCCCTGTACGGAGGCGGAGCGTGAAGCAGGCGGTTTGGACGACGGAGAGCCCGGCGCCGGCCGGGAGCTACTCGCAGGGCATCGTGGTCGGAGCGCTCGTCTTCGTCGCCGGTCAGGGGCCGGTGGACGCCTCGACCTCCCGCAGCGCGACCGACATCGCCGGACAGACGCACCAGGCCATCCGCAACGTCCGGGCCATCCTCGCCGAAGCCGGCTGCACGCTCGAGGACGTCGTCAAGGTCACGGCCCACCTCGCCAACGTGGACGACTTCGGCGACTTCGATCGAGTCTACGGGGAGTACTTCCGCGATCCGTATCCGGTCCGCACGACGGTCGCCTCCAGGTTGATCGACGGGCTCGTCGAGATCGATGCCATCGCGTATCGGAGCGACGGCCCGAACGCCTGACGCTGGGGCGCGGGCGGCCCGGGCGGTCGCTGGATAAGCGGCGGTGAAGGCGGCGATACGCGGCGGGTGAGCGCTCGCCGCCACCATGCGCGCCATGAAGACCACGAAGGGCGACCGGCACGGCCGATCGTCAAAGGCGGAACGGCGAAGCACCCGGAAAGCCAAGGACCGTCGCCGGCAGGACGGCCACGTCGCGATGCAGGTGCTCGGCGGCACGATGGATCGGGAGCTGTTCGCGCGGGTCCTCGCGGCGGCCCAGAGCCTGGACCTCGACGCCCCGTGGACGGAGGTCGCCTCGCTCGTCCTGCCGATCCTGCGCCGCGTCCACCACCCGTATCCACCGGAAGCCGCCCCGATGCACGTCTTCGTGCCGCCCGGAGTGTGGACCGGCTTCGGCGTCGATTTCGGGCCGGCGTTCACGCACGTGACCGCGGGCCAGGTCGAGCAGTGGGGCATCGATCACGCGACGCTGCTCGGGACCGCCCTCGAGAATCTGCGCGCGCTGACCGTGGCCGAGCCGCCACGGGTCGAGCGGATCCATCCCGAAGGCGTCGAGACGATCGCGATCCAGGGCCAGGGCTGGGGGTCGGCCCTCATCCTCGTGCCGGAGGTCCTGCGACCCATCCTCGGCGAGCGACCGCGGGTGCTCCTCGCCCCGGTCCGCAACACGCTCGTGGCCCTTCCGGATGACGTCGACCCGGATCTCGCGTTCCGGATGTGGGAGGCCATCGCGGAGGGCTGCCACGACGAGCTGGATCTCAACTTGCTGCGCTGGACCGGCACGACCGTGGTGGCCGACGGTGACGAGGCCCTCGGGCTCCCGAACTAGCGCCGAGCCGCTAGCCGAGGGCGCCGTGCAACTCCGTGGCGTGATCGTGCAGCCAGCGCCGCCACGTGCGGTGGTCGGGCCGCCGTGACGCGACGAGCGCCCAGAAGCGCGGCCCGTGCCCGAAGATCCGGAGGTGGGCCAGCTCGTGGATGACGACGGTCTCGAGGGCTTCGCACGGCGCCAGGATGAGCCGCCAGGACAGTGACACCCGGCCCGTCTGCGAGGCACTCCCCCATCGGGTGCGCGGATCGCGAATGGTGATCTTGTGCGGCGTGACGCCGAGATCCGCGGCGTGCCGTTCGACGGCTTCGTCGATCCTGGAGCGCGCGAGGTCGCGCAGCCACCCCTCCACGACGACCACATCGGGGCGCGCATCGCTGGCGGCTCGGTGGACGACGAGTTCGTCGTCGAACCTGACGACCGTCGAGCGGCGGGCGCCGGCCACGGCCGGGACGACGCGGATCGGCACGACGCGCCCTTCCAACCGGATCGATCCCCCATCGCGGGCGCCGCCGCGGGCGGCCAGCACGGCCCGCACGTCGTCGTGCTTGGCGAGGTGGCGACGGACCCACGGTTCACGCTGCACCAGGAACTCGACCGCCCGCCGCTCCCCGTCGGCTCGCCCGGAACGGGTGGCCGGCACGGTGACGACGACCCCACGTTCCGGATGGATCACGACGCGCAGGCCACGAGCCCGGCTGGAATGGCGCAGCGTGTAGCGAAGCGCCCCGCCGGGGAGTGGCGCGATCGCCGGCACCTCGGTGGTCCGGACCGGGGTCGGTCGAGCGCGGGCCGTCATCCGGCCCGCCGCAGCAGCCGCCCGGCGCGCTCGCCGGTCTCCCGGCCCGCCTGGACGGCGAGGCGCCCGTTCACCACCACGTGCTCGATCCCGATCGGGTGGCGCGATGGCTGCTCGTACGTCGCGTCGTCGGCGACCGTCGTCGGGTCGAAGACCACGAGATCGGCGAAGGCGCCCTCGCGCAGGACGCCCCGGTCGCGCAGGCCCAAGCGGGCCGCGGGCACGCCGCTGAGCTTCGCGACGGCCGTCTCGAGGGCGAGCGTCCCGCGCTCACGGACATACGTACCTAGCACGCGCGCGGTGCTCCCGTACGTCCGCGGGTGCGGCCGGCCGGCGTCGAGGATCGGATGGCCCGGGCGGCGCCCCTCGGCGTCCGTGCAGACCGCGATCCAGGGCACGGCCATGATCGCTTCGACGTCGGTCGTCGTCCATGCAGTCGATCACGACCGACACGTCGAGCTGGTCATCGATCAACGCGTCCATCGCCAGCTCGGCCGGTTCCACGCCCATGGTCTCGCCGAGCTCGGCGAGCGATCGCCCGGTCCAGTCTGGATGGCTCGCGGCGAACGAGATCCGGATCCCCGCCCAGCCGGGGTCCGCGGCCACGTTCTCCCAGCCCGAGATGCCGCGCTTCATCTCCTCGGCGACGCGGTTCCGGGCCTCATGGTCGCCCAGGGCGGCAACACATTCCTCGACGCCGAGCGCGAGCAGGCTCGGTGGGAGGATCGTGGCGAGCGTGGTGGCCGCCGCCGTGTACGGGTACTGGTCCGCGGCGATGTCGAGGCCCTTCTGCCCGCGCGGCCTCGAGGACCGCGATGGCTTCCGGGGCGCGGCCCCACGCGGCACGGGCGCCGCACTTGAGATGCGAGACCTGGAGCCGCGGCCCGGTGGCGCCCCCGTCGCGAGCCGCCCGGATCGTCGCGATCGACTCGGCGAGCGAAGCGAACAGTCCGGCGCCTTCGTTGCGCATGTGCGTGGCGTACAGGCCGCCGCGCCGCGCGGCGGCGGTGACCAGGGCCGCGATCTCGTCCGTCCCGGCATGGATCCCCGGCGTGTAGATCAGCCCGGACGACAACCCGAAGGCCCCCGCATCGAGGGCCGCCTCGACCTCACGCACCATCGCCTGCCGCTCGGGTTCGGTGGCGGCCCCGGGCTCGGCACCTTTCACGGAACCGCGGACCGTGCCGTGCCCGACGAGGAACGCGACGTTCAGCCCGAGTGATTCGCCGGCCACCGCATCCAGGTACTCCCCGAACGTGCGCCAGCGCGCGACGAGCTGGTTGGGGCGCAGCGACAGCGCAACGAGTTCGCGACCGGCATCGGTGATCGGAGCGAGCGTCTCGCCGCAATTGCCGGACAGCTGGGTCGTGTACCCCTGGCGCAGATGGCTCACGAGGCCACCGTCCACGAACAGCGAGCCGTCCGAGTGCCCGTGCGGGTCGATGAACCCGGGCGCGACGACGAGCCCGGTCGCGTCGATCACCTGCGCGACGTCGCGTTCGGAGACCGCCGACAGGTCGTCGATCGCCAAGATCCGGTCGCCCAGCGCCCCGACGTCCGCGCGCCGGGGCGGGGACCCGGTGCCATCGACGACGGTGCCGCCGCGCAAAAGCAGGTCGAAGACGGTCACGCGTTGATGATGCCACCGCGCACCGCCACCAGCCCGAAAGCCACGGTCCATGCATCTACCCTGTGACGCGGCCGCCCAAGGTCGCGCGATATCGGGGACCTGAGGATGCATCCAGCCGCTGCGTCGACCCGGCCGCGGGCGGACCCTCTGCTACAATCCGCCCTCCGTGGGGCTATAGCTCAGCTGGAAGAGCACCTGCATGGCATGCAGGGGGTCCGGGGTTCGAGTCCCCGTAGCTCCACCATGAACGTGGAACCGCCGACCTTCACCCCTCGCTTCGGCGGGGGGTGAACCGTCTCCGGCGACGACCAGGAGCCCGCACCCGTGACCGAGACCGAGACCCCGGACACGCCCGATACCGCCGAGACCGTCGATCCGCGCTCGCGAGTCGAGCGCTACGACCCGACGGCGATCGAGCCACGCTGGCAGGCGCGCTGGGCGGAGCTCGGCCTGTACGACACCGATCTCGCGGACACGAGCCGGCCCAAGTACTACCTGTTGACGATGTATCCGTATCCGTCGGGCGACCTGCACATCGGGCATTGGTACATCGTCACGCCGAGCGACGCCCTCGCGCGCTACCGGCGGATGCACGGCTACAACGTCTTCTTCCCGATCGGCTTCGATGCCTTCGGGCTGCCGGCAGAAAACGCGGCGATCAAGGACGGCGGCCACCCGTTCACGTGGACGATGCAGAACATGGAGACCATGCGCCGCCAGTTCCGCTCGATGGGCGCGACGTTCTCCTGGAAGCACGAGGTGGTCACGGCCGACCCGTCGTACTACCGCTGGAACCAGTGGATGTTCCTGCGCTTCCTGGAGAAGGGCCTCGCCTACCGGAAGAAGTCGCCGGTCGATTGGTGCCCCAACGACGGGACGCTGGCGCGCGAACAGGTCGAAGGCGCGGACCGGCATTGCTGGCGCTGCGGTGCACCCGTGGAGAAGCGTGACCTGGACCAGTGGTACCTGCGCACGACCGCCTACGCGGACGAGCTGCTGGACTTCGGCGGCATCGACTGGCCCGAGCCGATCCGCATCCAGCAGACGAACTGGATCGGCCGCTCCGAGGGCGCGGAGATCGACTTCGACACCGCCCCGTCCGAGCACCATCCCGGCGGCGAGACGCTGCGCGTGTTCACGACGCGGCCCGACACGCTGTTCGGGGCGACGTTCATGGTCCTGGCGCCCGAGCATCCGCTCGTGCCGGTCCTGACGGCCCCGGAGAAGCGAGCCGAAGTCGATGCGTACGTCGAGCAGGCCGGGCGGCGCACGGAGATCGACCGGCTGTCGACCGACCGGGAGAAGACCGGGGTCGCCATCGGGGCCAAGGCGATCAACCCCATCAACGGCGAGCACGTCCCGATCTTCATCGCGGACTACGTGCTGTCCGGGTACGGCACGGGCGCGATCATGGCGGTGCCCGCCCACGACGAGCGCGACTTCGCCTTCGCCCAGCAGTTCGGGCTGCCGATCCGGCGCGTGGTCGCCGCCCCCGGAACGGGTGCCGACGACCCGATGGCGGACGCCTACGTCGCGCATGCTGCCGATGAGCGCCTCGTCAACAGCGGCGCGTTCGACGGGATGCCGGCCGACGAGGGCGGCAAGGCGATCGTCGCGAAGCTGGCCGAGGCGGGGCAAGGCGGAGCCCAAGGTCACCTACCGCCTGCGCGACTGGCTCATCAGCCGGCAGCGCTACTGGGGCACGCCCATTCCGGTCATCTATTGCGACACGGATGGCATCGTGCCGGTGCCCGATGCGGACCTGCCGGTCCGCCTGCCGGAGAACGTCGACTACCGGGGCCGCGGCGACAACCCGCTGAACCATGACGAGGCGTTCCTGCGCGTAGCCTGCCCGATCTGCGGGCGCCCCGCGCGACGCGAGACCGACACGATGGACACGTTCGTCGATTCGTCGTGGTACTGGTTCCGCTACCTGTCGCCCGACTACGACGAGGGGCCTGTCGAATTCGCCCGGGTCGATACCTGGACGCCGGTCGACCAGTACACGGGCGGTGCCGAGCACGCGGTGATGCACCTGCTGTACAGCCGGTTCTGGACCAAAGCCATGCGCGATGTCGGCCTGGTCGAGCAGAACGAGCCGTTCAAGCGGCTGTTCAACCAGGGCCAGATCCTGGGCGCCGACGGCGAGCGTATGTCGAAGTCCCGCGGCAACGTCCAGGACCCCGACGAGCTGGTCAGGCGGTACGGCGCCGACACGGTCCGGCTGTACCTGATGTTCATGGGCCCGTGGGACCAGGGCGGTCCATGGAGCCCGACGGGCATCGGCGGTCCCCATCGCTTCCTCAATCGGGTCTGGACGCTGGCGATCGATCCCCACGGGCGCGAGCCCGGCGATCCCGACGCGGGCAACCTGCCGGCGGGCGAGGATGCCGCCGCCGCGGAAACGCAGCTGCGCGCCACCGCGCACCGCACGCTGCGCGACATCACGACCGACTACGAGGCCTTCCACTTCAACACGATGGTCGCCAGGCTGATGGAGCTCTCGAATACGCTGTTCCGCTATCGCGGGACGCCTATCGCCGGCGGCCCCGCGTGGGACGAGGCGATCCGGCTGCTGCTCCTGATGCTCGCCCCGGCCGCGCCCCACATCACCGAGGAGATCTGGTCGCGCCGCGCCGCGGCGGCGGGCCGCGAGTGGTCGTCGATCCACACCAAATCGTGGCCGAAGGTCGATGTCGCCGCCACGGCCGAGGCGACGCGCGAGGTGCCGGTCCAGGTCAACGGCAAGCTCCGCGATAAGTTGACGGTGGCCTCGGACATCAGCGGCCCCGATCTGGAGGCGGCCGCGCTGGCCAGCCCCAGGGTGGCCGCGATCCTGGCCGGCCGCCAGCCCGACAAGATCATCTCGGCCGGTGGCGGGAAGCTCATCAACATCGTCGTCCGCGAGGGATGATGCGGCCGGGACGACGCGTCATCCTCGGGGTCAGTCTCGTTCTGGTCGCGGCGCTCGCCGCCGGGTGCGCGAGCGGGCCCCTCCAGGTGGACAACGCGACGGACACGGCGCTGGCCGTCTACCTGGACGGCCGCTGGGTAGGAACCTACGCGCCCGGAACGAGTGGCGACGCGTCGATCGCGGGACAGGGCCGACCGCAGATCCTCGAGGTCCGGTCACCGTCGGGTGCCGTGCTGCTGTCGCTACCGATCAATGACGACCAACTGGCGGCGGGAGCTGCTGGCGGGTACGGCAACGGCGCCTCGGTCGGGCTGCCGTGCGGCATCGTCACCGTGCTCATCGGGCGGCTCGCGGCGGACATCGCGCTCGCCCCCGCCGAGAGCGTCGCTCCCGGACCCTGCCCCTGATAGATCCCGCCTTCGGGATGGCGGTCAATCGGGCTCGAGCCAGGGTTCCTCGCCGACCCGGGGCGCGCTGATCTCGCCGGCGTCTGCCTGGCAGCGTGCCGGAGTCGTGCCCACCTCGGATTCGACCTTCGGCTCGCAATACACACCCACCATGAGCCGCCGACCGTCCGCCAGGCCAAGGAGGGCGATCCGGTACTCGACCCAGCCGCCGTTCGTGGCCAGGATCGTCCCGCCCCGGCCATCGCGGTAGGCGCCAACCGGCCTGGCCACCGATGCAGACGTCACCGTGGTTCCGGGCTCGATGACGGCGACCCGCTCCAGCGCCGCGTCGACGGGCAGGGAGCACTCGTGCCCACCGTTGAGAGGGCACGCCGTCTCCGCGCCGAACCATAGTCCGTCGACGACATGCGCCTCGGGGTCCGACCAGCCCGGCGGGGCTGTCTTCGTGAGCTCCGCGACGGCGATCATGCCAAGCCCGCCCACGACGGCGATGGCCAGACCGAACGCGAGGAGACGACGCATGGCCGCACGGTACGACTACGCGGTCATGGGCGTCGATGGCCCGATCGGTCGGCCGCGACGGTTGGCAAAGCCTCCCTTGCATCCCTTGCAGAAAGTCGCCGCAATTCGTCGTGCGTTCATCGTAATATCACGACATGTCCAAACGACTCGCCGAGGTCGCCCGCAAGGTCGGCGTCAGTGAAGCCACCGTCAGCCGGGTCCTCAACGAGAAGGCCGGCGTCTCGGAATCCACGCGCCAGGCCGTCCTGACCGCGCTCGACGTGCTCGGCTACGAGCGCCCCACCAAGCTGCGTGGTGAGCGCGCCCGCCTGGTCGGGCTCGTGCTGCCCGAACTCCAGAACCCGATCTTCCCGGCCTTCGCGGAGGTGGTCAGCAACGCCCTCGCACAGCAGGGTTTCACGCCCGTCCTGTGCACCCAGACCGTGGGTGGCGTGTCGGAAGCGGACTACATCGATCTCCTGCTGCAGCAGCAGGTCTCGGGCGTCGTCTTTGCCGGCGGCCTGTACGCCCAGGCGGATGCGCCGCACGCTCATTACGCGCGACTCGCGGAACGCGGCCTGCCCACCGTCCTCGTGAACGCCTCGATCGAAGGCCTTGGCTTCCCTCGCGTGTCCTGCGATGACGCCGTCGCCATCGACCAGGCGATGGGTCACCTGATCTCGCTCGGCCACACGAACATCGGGCTGCTGGTCGGTCCGGCCGATCACGTTCCCTCGCAACGCAAGATCGCCGCCGCCCGGCTCCTTGCCGCCAAGGCCGGAATCGCGCTGGACGCCGACCACATCGCCCATTCGCTGTACTCCCTCGAGGCGGGGCAGACGGCGACGACCCGGCTGCTCGCCAAGGGCGTGACCGGGATCGTCTGCGCGAGCGACCCGATGGCCCTCGGCGCGATCCGCGCGGTGCGGCGCGCGGGCATGAACGTGCCGACCGACGTGTCGGTCGTCGGGTTCGATGACTCGGCGTTGATGAACTGCACGGATCCGCCGCTGACGACGGTCCGCCAGCCCATCGACCTGATGGGTCGCATGGTCATCGAGCTGCTGGTCGGGCAGATCTCCGGGACCTCCGTCCCGCACGACGAGTTCTTCTTCGAGCCGGAGCTCGTGGTCCGCGGCTCGACGGCGCCGGTGTCGATCCCCGCCTGAGGGCACGCCACCCGGACCAGCCCTGAGCGTGACGCTCGGTCGTCGCGTTCGCCTCGACAGTCGATGGTTCGACAATCTTTTGTCGAGTTCTTGCATTGTTCCGTCGAATGCGCTACGTTGCCGCGCATCACGCGCCCGTTGCGTCCGTGGACCGAGGACCCCCCAGAACTCGAAGGATCCGCCGTGACCCATTCGGCCATCGCCGGCGACGCCATCCTCCGCGACCCGCAGCCGCACGCGACCGACGACTCCACGTGGTGGCGCAACGCGGTCATCTACGAGATCTACGTCCGCAGCTTCGCGGACGGCAACGGCGATGGCACCGGCGACCTCGCGGGCGTCCGCTCGCGACTCCCCTACCTGCGCGATCTCGGGGTGGACGCCGTGTGGTTCACGCCGTGGTACCTCTCGCCACTCGCCGACGGCGGGTACGACGTCGCCGACTACCGAGCGATCGATCCGGCCTTCGGCACGCTCGAGGAGGCCGAGTCGCTCATCGCCGAGGCGCGGGCGATGGGCATCCGCACCATCGTCGACATCGTTCCCAACCATGTGTCCGACCGCCACGAGTGGTTCCAGGCCGCGCTCGCCGCCGCCCCGGGCGCCCCGGAACGCGACCGCTTCTGGTTCCGACCCGGGCGCGGTCCCGCGGGCGACGAGCCGCCGACCGGCTGGCCGTCGGAGTTCCGTGGCGGCAAGACCTGGACCCGGACCACGGACCCCGACGGACGCCCGGGCGAGTGGTACCTGCACCTGTTCACGCCGCAGCAGCCCGACCTGCACTGGGACCACCCCGACGTCCGCGCCGAGCACGAGGACATCCTGCGCTTCTGGTTCGACCGGGGTGCGGGCGGCGTCCGCATCGATTCGGCGGCGCTGCTGGCCAAGGACCCGACGATGCCCGAGGTCCCCGACGATCCGATGCCCGGGGCGCACCCGCTCCACGACCGGGACGAGCTCCACGACATCTACCGGTCCTGGCGTTCCGTGGCGGATTCCTATCCGGGCACCGTGTCCTGGTCGGCGAGGTCTGGCTGCAGGACGTCGACCGGTTCGCCCGCTACCTCCGGCCGGACGAGCTGCACGCCGCGTTCAATTTCGATTTCATGGCCCGGCCGTGGGACGCCGCCAGCCTGCGCGACTCGATCGACGCGACGCTGGCGGCACACGCCCCGGTCGACGCCCCCGCGACCTGGGTGCTGTCGAATCACGACGTCACCCGGCCGGTCACTCGCTATGGCCGCGAGGACTCGTCGTTCGCCTTCGGCCGCAAGCGGTCGGGGACCCCGACGGATCCTGATCTCGGCCGGCGTCGGGCACGGGCGGCGGCCCTCCTCACCGCGGCCCTGCCCGGCGCCCTCTATATCTACCAGGGCGACGAGCTCGGGCTGGACGAGGTGGAGGTTCCGCCAGACGAGATCCAGGACCCGATGCACGCTCGCTCGGGCGGCATCGACCCGGGGCGCGATGGCTGCCGCGTCCCGCTGCCGTGGCGGGGCGACGACCGGCCGTTCGGGTTCAGCCCCGAGAACGCGGCCAACCGGCCGTGGCTCACGCAGCCCGCCCATTGGGCCGAGCTGACCGTCGAGCGGCAGTCCGCGGATCCGGACTCCATGCTCCATCTGTATCGCGCGGCGCTGCGGATCCGCCGGGAGGAGGCGGGTCTCCAGGACGGCCAGATGGAATGGCTGCCCTCCGAGCCCGACGTGCTCGCCTTCGCGCGCGGCGATCGATTCATGTCCGTCACCAACCTGTCCAGCGACGCGCTGCCACTACCGCCCCACGGGGCGGTCCTGCTGGCCAGCGCGGACGTCTCGGACGGTCGCCTTCCGCCCGACGCGACGGTCTGGCTTCGCCCGGACCGTGCCGAGCCGACGGAGCCAGCCAGGAGGGTGCCCGCTGACGAACGCTGATCGGAGGAGTCACTCGGCACGGATCCGAGCCATCGCCCATGGTGGGAACAGCAGCGAGAGGAGAAACGCGATGCGGTCCACGACCCGACGTACGTCGTCGGTCCTGGCGGCTTTCGCCGCCATCACGGCATTGGTGTTCGCCGCCTGCGGGGGCAGCACCGCCAGCACCGCTCCGAGCACGGCCGCGTCCGCGCCGCCCGTGACCGGAGCCAGCGCCCCGCCGGCGTCCCAGAACGAGCCCGTCACGATCGTCGTCGGGGCCCTGCGGCCGGGCGTGACCCAGGCCGCGGTCGATGCGCTCTACGAGCAGATCGGCCAGTTCGAGGACAAGTACCCCTGGATCACGGTCGAGCCCGAGGAGTACAACTGGACGGCTCCGACCTTCACCGCCGCCCTGGCGGCCGGGACGCTGCCGGACGTCTTCACGATCCCGTTCACGGACGGCAAGGGGCTCATCGCCGCTGAGCAGATCGTCGACATCGATGCGCTCGTGCGCGACCTGGGCTACGGCGACAAGTTCAACCCGAACGTGCTCGTCAACGGTCAGAACGACGCCGGCAAGATCTTCGCCGTCCCGACCGCGGCCTACGCCATGTCGTTGACCTACAACCGCACGCTGTTCACGCAGGCCGGGCTGGACCCGGATGCGCCCCCCACGACCTGGGAGGAAGTCCAGGCGGCGGCCAAGACCATCGCCGAGAAGACCGGCGTGGCGGGCTATGCCTCCATGGCCACCGAGAACACCGGCGGCTGGCAGCTGACGACCTCGACGTACGCGAACGGTGGGCGCATGCAGGAGGTCGCGGAAGACGGGACGGTCAAGTCCACCGTCAACAACTCGGCGACCAAGGCCGTCCTCGAGCGTCTCAAGGCGTTGCGCTGGGACGACAAGGCGATGGGCTCCACGTTCGACTATGCGTGGGGCACGATGAACCAGGCCTTTGCCGCCGGACAGGTCGGCATGTTCACCGGCGGCTCCGACCTGTACACCTGGATGATCCAGAACGCCAGCCTCCAGCCGGCCGACTACGGCGTGACCGTCATCCCGCTCGCTGATTCGCCGGACGCCGGGGTCCTCGGCGGTGGCACCCTGGCCGCGGTGAACGTCGTGACCACGGCAGCCGAGCGTGACGCCGCGGTCAAGTGGATCGACTTCTACTACATCCAGAAGCTCATCACCGAAGAAGGCGCCGTCGCCGACGCGAAGGCCCTCACCGCCAACAACCAGCCCGTCGGCGTGCCGGCCCTGCCGATCTTCGACAAGGCCACGTACGACGAGTCCCAGAAGTGGATCGCGGACTACATCAACGTCCCGGTCGCGCAGATGACCCCGTTCACCTCGAAGATCTTCGACCAGCCGCTCATCAACGAGCCGGTGGCCCACACCCAGGAGACCTACGCGGCCCTCGATCCCGTCGTGCAGGCCGTGCTGACCGACCAGAACGCCGACATCGACGCCCTGCTCGATGCGGCGAACACCCAGATCCAGGCCATCCTGGACACGCCGGCTCCGTAGCCTCGCCCTTCCCGTCGGACCCGCTCCGTCGGGCCGACCGCGGCACCGTCACCGGATCCCCCAGCCGGCGACGGTGCCGCACCATTCCCCTCCGGCACCGACCGGGATGCGACCATTCGGGTGCCATGAGCTCCATGACGGACGTCGCCGCCGCGACCGACACGAACGCTCGCCGTCGCCTCAACCGCCTGCGCCTGAACCGCGAGGGCCTGGGCGCGCTGGCCTTCCTGCTGCCGTTCCTGGTCATCTTCGGCCTGTTCGCGTGGTTCCCGATGCTCCGCGCCGTCGTCATGAGCGTGCAGCAGACGAACTTCGCGGGCGACCCGTCGTTCGTCGGACTCAATAACTTCGCGCGCGTCCTGGCCGATCCGCAGTTCGGGATCGCGGTCAGGAACACGGCCTGGTTCTCGCTGCTCGCCCTCGTCTTCGGCTTTCCGGTGCCGATCATCCTGGCGGTGCTGATGAGCGAGGTCCGGCGTTATCGCGGGCTGTTCAGCGCCCTGGCCTATCTGCCGGTCGTCGTGCCGCCCGTGGTGTCCGTGCTGTTGTGGCGGTTCTTCTACGAGGCGTCGCCCCGTGGCGTGTTCAACACGATCCTGGGCTGGGTCGGCCTCGGGCCGATCCCCTGGCTGCAGGACGCCACCACCGCCATGCCCTCGATCGTCATCGAGGCGACCTGGGCGGCCGCGGGCGGCACGGTGATCATCTACCTCGCCGCGCTCCTGAGCGTGCGGCCTGAGCTGTACGACGCGGCCGAGGTCGATGGCGCCTCGATCTGGCAGAAGATCCGCTACATCACGCTGCCGTCCCTGCGCAACGTGCTCTTCGTGACGTTGATCCTGCAGCTCATCGCCACCGCGCAGCTCTTCACCGAGCCGCTGCTGTTCACCGGCGGCGGACCAGCCAACTCGACGCTCACCGTGCTGCTGCTCATCTACCGCTACGCCTTCCAGAACAGCCTGGGCGGCGATTACGGGATGGCGGCCGCGCTGAGCCTGATGCTGGCCGCGTTCCTGGCGGTGTTCACGGCGGGCTACTACTGGCTGACCCGCCGCTGGAGCACGGACTCGTGATCCTGCCGCGACGGCGCTCGTCCCGCGCGACCGGGTCGACATCGTCGACGGAGCGGTCGATCCTGTCGGCCGCCGACTGGCGTCAGCGGCGTATCCGCTGGACCGTGCGCGGTCTCCACGTGGCGACTCTCGTCTTCCTGCTGGTCGTCGGACTCGGGCCGCTGCTGTGGATGCTCAAGGCGTCGATCACCCCCACGCTCGACACCCTCCGCTTCCCGATGGCCCTGTGGCCGAACGGCTTCGACCTGTCGCAGTTCGCGACGGCGTGGGAGCGCGTCCACATCGACCGATACGTTGGCAACACGTTGATCATCGCGTTCGGGTCATGGGTCGTCCAGATCGTCGTCGCGACGACGGCCGGGTTCGCCCTGGCGGTCCTCCGGCCGCGCTTCTCGCGGGTGCTCAGCGGCCTCGTCATCGCGACCCTGTTCGTCCCGCCGATCGTGCTCCTGGTGCCGCTCTACCTGACGGTCGTCAACCTCCCCATCGTGCAGTGGCGGATGATCGACACCTACTGGGCAGTCTGGCTCCCGGCCGGAGCCAGCGCCCTGAACATCATCCTGATGCAGCGCTTCTTCGCGAATCTGCCACGCGAGATCTTCGAGGCGGCGCGTGTCGACGGCGCGGGCCCCTTCCGGTTGTTCTGGTCGATCGTGCTGCCGATGTCGCGGCCGATCCTGGGCGTCGTGTCGGTCTTCGCGGTCATCGCGACGTGGAAGGACTACCTCTGGCCGTTGCTGGTGCTGCGCGACCCGGACATCCAGCCGCTGTCCGTCCGCCTGCCGATCCTGGCGCCCACGACAGACCTGGGTGTGTTCATCGCCGCGCTGACCATCTCCAGCATCATCCCGATAGCGCTGTTCCTGGTGTTCCAGCGGCTGTTCCTGCAGGGCAGCGGCGTCAGCGGCGCGCTGAAGGGCTAGTTCGCGGCGGCCTGGGTGGGCTGGCCGGCGCCGTCGGCCCCTTCGGCGCCGATGGTGCTCGGCGTCGCGTCGCCCGCCTTCGCGCGGGCTCGGTGGCGGGCCGCCTTGGCCTGGTTGCCACACGTCGCCATGCTGCACCAGCGCCGGAGGCCGGTCCGCGAGGTGTCGTAGAAGACCCACCGGCAACGGTCGTTGTCGCAGATCCGGATCCGCTCGGGATGGCCGCCGGTCAGCTCCCGCACGAGCGGGTCGGCCAGGCGGGCCAGGGCGTCATCAATGGGGTCGCCGACATGGCGGTGGTCGACGTTCACGCCGTCCCACGCTGGGATCAGCTCGATGACCTGGCGCGCGTGCAGGGCCCCGTTGACGACGTCGAGCGCGGCGGGGTCCGGCGCGCGCTCCTCGGCGATCGAATTCGCCACCTCGCGCAGTGCGCCGCGCACCCGATGGATGCGCGCGAGCTCGTCAGCGCCGGCCGAGGGCGAGGTGGAGGCCTGCTTGCGCCAGCGCGCCGCGCCTTCGTAGTGGATGACGCCGCGCTCGACGAACCAGGCGAGGGCGGAATCGAGCGTCGGCAGCCGATCAACCGGGAAACCATTCTCGAGGTCGTCGGTGTTCAGGAAGTCGAACGTGCCTTCCAACGAGACGTCGTGAGCGTGGTTCGGGTCGGTCGCTTGTAAACGATTGGTTACCATGTCAGTAACCACCTTATATCACTTGACAGGTTACGCGCAAGAGGGTAAGGTTCACGAGTAACCGATAACACATGCTAAAAGGGTTACACCTCGGGAAAGGAGGTCGGTCATGGAATTCATCATCATGTTCGCGATCCTCATCGCCGGTCTGATGAGTCTGGACGTCGCCGCCCTCAATTGGGGCACTGATTCTCGCGACATCCTGCCTGACGACCACACCCGCTAAACCCGTTTCTGAACTTCTGGCTGCGGCCGGACTGGAGTCCTCATCATGAACTACCTGTATAGCTTCCTCGCCCTCGATCTCGCCAACCAGCGGACCGCCGACATCTTCAGCCTCGAATATCGGCAGACGCGCGAGGCCATCGAGGCCCGCCAGGCCGCCGAGCTCTCGGCTGCCGATAGCGGTCGACCGTCGTTCACGCGTCGTGCGCTCGCCCACGGCCTTGCCGCGGTCAGCCGCGGCAGCGCCGCTGCGGTCCGGCGTCTCGACGATGTCGTCGCCGACGACCTCGGTCGGGCACTCGCTCCGGGCAAGTAACCCCATGCGACGGATGTCGTCGCTCGAACGACTCGAACCTTCCACGGTGGATGAGGATGCAGGCCTCGTCCACCGTTTCTTTCTGTCCGGGGTCCCCCGGCGAAGCTAGGCCTCGGCCTCGGCTTCCGCGCCTTCCTCACCCGGCGGGACGGCCACGCGTTCGATGACGTGGCTCGCCTCCACCATCGTGGGGCGGCCGTCGCGGTCCTTCCAGCGCGTCTCGATCCGGATGTCGTCGGTCTCGCCGGTCAGATGCAGGATGGCGACGTAGCCGGAGCCCGCGACCTCGACGGAATCGACGGCGGCCTGCGTCAGCGGCAGGGGCAGCTGCGACACCACCTCGCCGATGTTCTGCTTGAGCTGCTGGCTGAATTCCTCCGACGCGAGCCCGATGTCCCCGGCCAGGAGCGCCGCGCAGTAGGCGTCGGCGTGCTGGCGAACCGTGTCGACGTCCATCGTCAGTCGTCCAGGATGAAGGTGACCATCATGTTGACCTGGTACTCGGCGATGGCCCCATCGCGGATGTCGACGCGCTGTTCCTTGATCCACGCGCTGCGGACATTGCGCAGCGTCTTCGTGGCGCGCGCGACGCCCTGCTGGATGGCGTCCTCGAAGCTCTTCGACGACGTCGAGCTGATCTCGGTCACTCTGGCAACGGCCATGGGGAGTCCTCCTGTGCGGGAAACGAGTCTGGCCGGGGAAGGTGCTCGGATTCTACGCTCCGGCGTGCCCTGACCTTGCAGATTGGTCGCAGGACGGCCCGTCGCGAGATAAGTCGCAGCTAAGCGCCGCTGGGTAAGGTCGTCACGACGTCTCGCCGCGTCGGAAGTGCCCCCTACGTGGCGAGACGTCGCGGTGTCGGTCGTCCGTCGCGACCGCCCGCCGCGGAGTCCGATGTGGAACCTACCGCGACGCCACCCTGGCGTGTGCTCGATGCTCCCGGAGATGCGGGTGCGCCCGCCGGAACGGCCGCGGGAGCGAATCCGGCTGTCCAACCGCTGCTGACGCCGACGATCCTGAAGGTCGTCGCGACGGTCGGGGCGGCGGTCGCCTGTGCGGTGGTGGCCTTCGTCCTGGCGTTCTCGGACCCATCGGACGGCGCGGTCATCGTTGATGGCGGTTCGGCCATGCCGCTGCCCGGGGGTCGGGCGCCGTGGACCCATTGGGCGCGTCCGGCGCGAGCGTCGATGGTTCGATCGGCGGCGACCTCGTCGTCGAGATCGTCGGCGCCGTCCCGAAGCCCGGCGTGTTCCACCTGCCGCCCGGTTCGCGCGTCGGCGACCTCGTTGCGGCCGCGGGCGGATACGGCCCGCGGGTCGACACGGCCAGGGCCGAGCGGGAGCTCAACCTCGCGGCGACGCTGCGTGATGGCGACCAGGTGCGCGTCCCCTCGCGCGACGATGAGCCGGCCTCGTTTCCCGGGGCGTCGGCCGCAGCGGGCGAGCCGGCGACGCCCGGCGGCGCGCCCGTCGATCTGAATCGCGCCACGCAGGCGGAGCTCGAGGCACTCCCGGGCGTCGGGCCGGCGACGGCGCTGAAGATCATCGCCGCACGCGAAGAGGCACCGTTCGCGGCCGTCGAGGAGCTGCGCACGCGCGGGGTCCTCGGCGAGAAGACGTTCGAGAAGCTGCGCGAGCTCGTCGCGGTTCGCTGAGATGCCCCGGACCGGCTGGCTGGCGGCCGGAGCCGCGGTCGCGGCGCTGACGGTCGGGGCAGGGGACCGACGGATCCTGGCCGTCCTGGTCGTCGCCGCAGGGCTCCTCCTCCTCGTCGGTCTATGGCTGCCCCGCGGTCGACGGGTCGGGCTCCTTGCCCTGACGGTCGGGATCCTGTCGATCGCGTTGCGGGTCGGAGTCGGCCCAGCCGCGGCGGCTCTTTCGGGTTCGCCGGTCGGTAGCGGGCCGTGGACGATGGTCGTCGAGGCCGTCGGATCCCCGCGCGAGGGCCACCAGGTCGCGACTGTCCGGACCGTGTCCGACGGCTCGAGCGGATTCCGGCTCGCCGCGACGCTGCCGCGCTATCCGCCGATCGAACCCGGTGATCGCATCACCGTGGAGGGACGCGCGCGGACGCGTCCCGATAGCCCGTACGGTCGATACCTCGAGCGACTCGGGGCGTGGGGCAGCCTCGACGCGCGGTCCATGGTCGTGCTGGAGCGGCCGATCGATCCCGGCACGCTCCTCGAGGGCTGGCGCCGCGACGCCGGGGACGCGCTGACGCGGGTCCTCCCGGAACCCGAGGCGGGGCTCGCAGCCGGGATCCTCATCGGGCTGCGCGATCGCGTGGATCGGGAGGTCGCCGCCGACTTCACGACGGCCGGCGTCAGCCATGTCGTCGCGATCTCGGGCTGGAATATCGCGATCGTGGCCGCGGCCGTCGGGGCGATGGCCGGCCGGCTCGGGCGTCGACGTCGGGCCATCGTCACCGCCATCGCGGTCGTCTCGTACATCGTGTTCGCCGGGGCATCGCCGTCGGTGCTTCGTGCCGGTGCGATGGCTGGCGTGGTGCTCCTCGCCCGGGAGTCCGGTCGGAGCGGCCGTGCCGCCGCGGCCCTCGGGCTGGCGGCCTTCCTGTTGCTCCTTGCGGAACCGGCACTGATCAGCGACACCGGGTTCCAGCTCTCGACGCTCGCCACGGCCGGGCTCGTGGCGTGGGCGACCCCGCTGACCGATCGGCTGGATGGCCTGACCCGCGGGCGACTGCCGCGCTGGCTGACGGAAAGCCTTGGCATCTCCCTCGCGGCGCAGGCGGCGACCCTCCCCGTCGTGCTGGCCTCGTTCGGCCGGCTCGCCCTCATCTCGCCGGCCGTGAATCTCCTGGTCGTGCCGCTGGTCACGCCGGCCATGGCCGCCGGTCTCGTGGCGCTGGTCGGCGGTGCGCTCGTGAGCGCCGGCGCGCCCGTGGCGCTTGGCGCCGTCCTCGCGGCCCCGGGTTGGGTCGCCCTGCGCCTGGTCATCGGGATCGTCGAGGTGGCAGCAGGGATCCCGTTCGGCAGCGTCGCCTTCGAACCTGTCGTCGGGGCCGCCCTTGGGCTCGCGAGTGCGGGCGTGGGACTGGCCATGGTCGTGCTTCGTCGGAAGCGACGGCCGCGGCGGGCCGGCGGCGCCCGGACGGATCCGGCGCATGAAGCCCGATCGGCCTCGATGAGATCGCACCAGGCCGGCAAGGGCGCGTCGATCGCGAGCCGCCTGGCCACGATGAGCCTCGTCGTCGCCATGGCCGTCGCCGGAGCCGTCGTCGTCACGCGACCGGCGGGTCTGGCGCGGATCACGATCCTCGACGTCGGCCAGGGTGACGCGATCCTCATCGAAGGCTCGCGGGGCAGTCGAATGCTGGTCGACGGGGGACCCGACCCGGACCGGCTCCTCGTCGAGCTCGATCGGCGGATCCCGCCGTGGGACCGGCGCCTCGACGCGGTCGTGCTATCGCATCCGCACGAGGATCACGTCGCGGGGCTGGCCCTACTGCTCGACCGGTACCGCGTGGACCGTGTCTTCGAGCCGGGGATGCGAGGGCCAGGGCCGGGGTACGAGGCGTGGCTCGATCGCCTCGCCAGACCGGGCGCGCCGGCTCGGATGTCGATCGGCGCGGGTGACCGCCTGACGGTCGACGAGGTCGCGATGCGCGTGCTGTGGCCGGTCCGCGGCCAGGTCCCCGCCGAGCCTCCCGATGCCGGCAGCGGCATCAACAACGTGTCGGTCGTGCTGCTCGGCTTGATCGGTGAGCGACGGTTCCTGCTGACCGGCGATGTGGAGCAGGATGTGGACCCGTCGCTGCTCACCGATGGGCTGCCGCGGGTCGACCTGCTCAAGGTCGCCCACCACGGCAGTCGGACGGCAACGACCGACGCATTTCTGGCCTCGGTTCGTCCGCGGGTCGCGGTGGCGTCGGCCGGGGCGGACAATCCCTATGGTCATCCGGCGCGGCCCACGCTGGAGCGCCTCGCCGCCTCCGGTGCGCGGGTGTATCGGACAGATGTCGACGGGTCGGTCTCGGTGACGTTCGGGGCGGAGGGTCCCGTGGTCCGGACGGACCCGCGGCGGGCGGCCGCGGCGGCAACGCGAACCGTGTCGGCCGGCTGGGGGTCGGTCACGGCGGCTGCGACGGAAGCAGGGCCGCAGCGCGCGTTCTTGTGCGCGATCCCCGAGGTCGGGCCTCCGTCGGGCTCAGAACGCGTCCCGCTCGCATCCCAGCCTTCACGGGCCGTCACCCCGCCTCGCCTGAGCACAGACTCGGGTGCACCTGTCTTGGCCAGGGCGGTGCCGGTCCCGGATCCCATCGACACCGCCGGTGGCGCTGCGGCCGGCGTTAGGTTTAGGCCCGGCGCCGTGGTGCGCGGGCATGAGGCCGGCGTGACAGTGCGCAGGTACGGTGGCAGCGGCGCACTCCCGAAGGGCGTGGACTTAGCCAATTTGGAGGGGATGATGCCTAGTCGACGCGTACGCCTCGCGCGAGCCCTTGTCCCGACACTGGTCCTCCTCGGCGCGCTGTTCCCTCGGGCGGCGATGGCGGAGTCGCCGGACTCCACGGCGCGGCCCCCGATCCCGGATCGCCAGGTGGCCGCGTACGCGGATGCGGCGAATTGACCACAAAGGCTTCTCGCCCCCATGGATCAACAAGGGAGGAAGTTTTGGCCGTGTTACCAATTGCAGCGCGGATCTCACGAATGGCGGTGACAGTGGTGGGCCTGTCTTCCAAGGATCGACCGCGGCTGGAATCATCTCCGGTCTCTACTCCGATAACTTTTGCAACCAGAAGAAGCAGTCCATTTTCGGCGTCATGGGGTACGTGACCGACTGGCTCGGCGTCCGCGTGTTCTGAGAGATTGGGGGAGCCGATCATTCAGTACTGGTGGGCCGAATGCGAAGAGTGACCCTGCTGTCCTGGTTGGCCGCCTTGGCGCTCTTGGCATGCAACGAGGTGGCGCCGGCACCGAGCGGATACATCTTCCCGGTACACAACGTCGATAGCGGGGGCCCGACAGGGTTGCTACAAGGGGTCATCGTTGAGGACGACGGCTGCATCTTCGTCCGGGGGGCCAGAGGCATCGACTATCTCGTCCAGTGGCCGGACACTCTTCGGCTCGTCCTGGGCGCGTCTGGCTCACCGGAGATCGTCGACGACAACGGCGTTGTGGCACGCGTCGGAGATCGCGTCGAGATCGTCGGCGGTGAGTCTGATGTGGGCCTTTCGACGGACGTGAAGCAGCGTTGCCCGGGACAACCATATTTTGGTGTCGAGGTGCGGGCTCAGCAGGGGGCGTAGTCGCTCCGGGGCGGCCCGTTGTGTCGCTACTGGATCGGCCAATGGTCGTGACGTCGGGCGGCGGCCCGACTCGGCTACCATCGGGTGGATGACCGTTCCCGGGCGCGTGGCTGCCGCGGCCCTGCTCTCCTCCCTCGATCCGCCTCCCTGGTTCCTCGCGCACGCGCGCGCCGTGGCCGAGGTCGCGGGGTTCCTCGCGGCGCGCATCGCGGCGAACGGGATCGCCGTCGATCGGTCGCTCGTGGAAGCGGCGGCCCTGCTCCATGACGTCGACAAGGCGCTCCCGGCGTCCGATCCGCTGCGGCGGCTGGGGCACGGCCATGGCTCCGCCGCGTGGCTCACGGAGCGCGGCCATCCCGAGCTCGCCCGGGCGGTCGCCGCGCACCCGGTGACCCGCCTCGCCGACGGTGAGGCGCATCGGCGCTGGGCGGCCTTCGCCAGCCGTGAGGAGCGGATCGTCGCGTACGCGGACAAGCGCGCGGGGCAGCGACTCGAGTCGATGGCGGCCCGCTTCGCGTCCTGGCGCCGACGCTATCCCGATGGCTGGGATGCACCGACGATGCGATCGGTCTGGGCTCGGGCGGAGCGACTGGAGGCCGAGGTCTGCAGCGCCGCCGACATCACGCCGGCCGAGGTCCGGCGATTGCCGTGGACCGCGACGGCCTTCCGCGCGGCCCGCACTGCACGCCCCGAGGCGGCCGCCCGATGATCACGCCCCTCCTGTACGTCTGGGGCGACGACGAGCTCATCGCCGAGCGACTCGTCGGCCGATTCTCGAACGCGTTGGCCGGTGAGCTGGGCACGCCGCTCGAGCGCTGGGACCTGCGCGGCGACCTCGCGACCGCCACGACCGGGGCGGCGCAGCTCCACGAGCGCCTGGCGACCGGGGTGCTGTTCGGCGGCGGCACGCTGGCCGTCGTGACGAACCCGGGCGCGCTCGTTCGACGGAACGACACCCGCGACCGTGTCATCGAGGCCATCTCGATGCTGGCCGCCGGCAACGCGCTGGCGTTCGTCGAGGCGGCCAAGTCGGGCGCCAAGGGACCGGGCTCGAAGCGGCTGGTCGACGCCGTCAAGGCCGCCGGCGGGTCAGTCGCGGGGGCGATGGCGCCCCGTCCGACGTCGCTCGGTGCCTGGATCGAGACCGAAGCGCGCGATCGCGGCCTGTCGCTGGCGACAGGGGCGGCCCGCGCGCTCGCCGACCGGCTCGGCAGCCGCGTGACCCAGGGCGACGTCGAGCGTCGCTACCTCAGCCGCATCGCGTCCGGTGAGCTCGACAAGCTGGCGCTGCGCCATGCCATCGATGGCGGCCCGATCACCGCGGAGGACGTGGAGGCGCTGGTCGCCGAGTCGACGCCGGGCTCGGTGTGGGCCCTCACCGACGCGGTCGGGGAGCGGCGGGCGGATGCGGCGCTCACGGCCCTCGACCGCCTCATCGACATCACGCCCGAGCCGGTATTGCTCGCGGTGCTGCATCGTCGGATGGTGGAGCTGCTGGAGCTGGGCGATCGGCTGGCGGGCGGGACCGCGCTGCCCGCGGCGGCCCGGGCGATGGGCATCAATAGCGAGTATCGGGCCAAGACCCTCGCGGGCCAGGCGCGCCATTGGTCGACCGAGGAGCTAGGTCGCGCGCTCGAAGGCCTGGTGGAGCTCGATGCGATGGTCAAGGGAGCGCCGGGCTCCGAGGCGGACACCGCCCAGCGCCGGCTGGCGTTCACGATATGGGTCGGCGACCACGCTACCCGGAACGGCAACGGGGAGCGGCGCGCCGGCCCCGGCTGACCCCGGGACCGGACACCGCGTTCAGACCGTCAGTCGGCGGACGACCAGGCCTGTTCCTGGAGCACGAGGTCGCTCTCGATAGCGAAGACGCAGCGGCCCTCGCCGAGGTCGAGCAACTCGATCAGCTCGGGATCGATGTAGAGCTGCGAGCAGTCCTCGCACAGTCCGCCGGGGATGCCGAAGCACAGCCGCTCCGACCGGTCGGGCAACCGGAAGGTCGTGTCGAACCGGGTCGTGATGAGCCGGTGATCACAGGCGGGACAACGATCGCGAAGTGCGGACATGCCCGGACTTTGTCATGCACCGCGGGACCCCATCATGACCCGACGGTACTCCACCTATTGGTACGGGGGGATGGTGGGTGCGCTGCAGAAAGGGCTAGTCCGCGATCGAATCCGAGCTAGCGCCAGGCGCGCTACCCACCGCTCTCGTTGCAGGTCTCCTCCTCGACGAGCCAGCGGCTTTCGACCCGTCGAAGCTCGAACCGGCACATCGTGGCGCCGTCGAGAAACGCTTCGTCCCAGGAACCCGGCGCGAAGTGTGTCCGGTACTCGATCGCGGCGCCGTCGATCCTCGTGGAGTCGCCGTCGATGGACGCCGGTGGGATGACGACCCGCCCGAAGTCGATCAGCGTCACGATAGGACCGGGTCGCTCCATCAGGTCGCGCGCCGTGTGCGCGGTCCCCATCAGATGCCTCGCCGCGAGGCGCTCCGTGTACCAGGCTACGAGGTCGGTCGCCACTCGGGCCCGCCACACTGCGGCGAGGTCCATCGGCAAGCGGCCGGAGCGATAGCCCTCGGGCGCGACCGAAGCGTTCAACCGTGCACGCAACGCCCCCGCCGCGGTCTCTTCGGGCGTGTTCGCCATGGCGCATCCCGACGCAAGGGCGATGCCAAGCGCAAGGACCACGGCCCAGCCCCGGAGAGCCCGGCCCGCCGTGGCGACCTCGGAGAGTGGCACGTTCCGCACTTGGCAGGATCGTCACCCCCGGACGGTTATGGCCGGTCACGGCTCGACTGGAGGGCTGTACGGGCCGATTCGCATACGTAACCGTCTGACCATGACGATCTTGCCGCCGAACCGCGAGCGATCGGCCATAAGCGTCCCCGGATGTCGATTCGGCCACGGCAGCCGTCGATCGGTGCGGCGACGGCACGCCGCGAGTTCCTGTGGCGCGCTACTGGACTCGCAGGATCGTCCTGGCTTCGGACCAGTGCTTCTCGAGGCCGTAGTAGTCGCGCTCGGGCGGCGTGAAGATGTGGACGATGACCGATCCGAAGTCGATGAGCACCCAGTGCGACGCGGCGGTGCCCTCGCGACCGATCGGCTTGACCTTGTCGTCGCGCAGCGAAGAGATGATGCCGTCGGCGATGGCCTCGAGCTGTCGCTCCGAGCCTCCCGAGCAGATCACGAAGTAGTCCGCCAGGGTCGTCAGCGGGGCGAGCTCGAGCAGCACGATATCGGCGGCCTTCTTGTCCTCGGCCAGCTCGACGATGCGGCGGGCGAGGTCCAGGGCGGCGCGATCGCCGCTCGTGGCGGCGGGCGTATCGCGCTGCGGCAGGCCATCGGGGCTCGGCGCACGGGGCTCCGTGGCCACGGGGCCGGAAAGCGCGGGGTCGGTCACGATCGATCCATCCTCCGGGGTTCGGTGTAGAGGTCATGGTCGCCGATATACGCGGCGACCGCATCCGGGACGAGGTAGCGCAGCGAGCGCCCGGCCGCGGCGCGGGCCCGGATCTCGGACGCCGACAGGCGCATCCGCGGCCCGTCCAGCGTCACGACCCGGGCGGCGACGCCCGGCACGAGACGGGCGATCGCCTCGGGCCCGACGTCCGGGAAGCCGTCGCGCGGCGCCACGACGAGCGTGGCCAGCTCGAGCACGCGCGCCGGCTCGTGCCAGGTCGCGAGACCGGCCAGTGCCTCGGCGGACAGGATGAGCGCGAGCTCGCCGGAGTCGCCGGCCTCGAGCCGCTCCGCCCGCAGGGCCTCGAGCGTGTCGGACGTGTACGAAGGCCCGTCGCGATCGATCTCGATGGTGCTCACGTCGAACGCCGGGTTGCCGGCGATCGCCGCCCGGACCATGGCCAGTCGGTCCGCCGCGCGGGTCACGCGCTGGTCGGGCTTGTGCGGCGGCTGCCGGTTCGGGACGAACAGCACCCGCTCCAGCCCCAGCGCATCGCGCGCCGCCTCCGCGACCGCGAGGTGGGCGATGTGGATCGGGTCGAACGTCCCACCGAAGACGCCGAGTGCCGGAGCCGTCACTCCGTCTTCCCACGGCTGCGGCTCCCACTCGAGCTCGGCGCCGCCGATGCGCACGAGGTCGCCCGCCGCGACCCCGGCGCGGCGCAGCTCCGTGTCGATCCCGAGGCGCGCCAGGGCGCGCTGGAACCGCTCGGCCGACTCCTCGACATCGAAGTTGGTCTGCGCGGCGGTCCGCTCGATCCGCTTGCCGCGGACCCGGAAGGCACCGTCGGCCTCGCGCTCGATCGCGAAGCCGTCGCCCATCGCATCGATGCGGTGGACGACGACGCCGGCCGGCTCGGGCGGTTCAGCGAGCTCCGCCGCGGACGGGAGCAGCTCGGCGACGCGGGCACGGAGCGCGTCCAGCCCCTCCCCCGTCGACGCGGCGATGGCGACGGCCTCGAGCCCCTCGGCCTCGCGCGCCGCACGGAACGCCGGCCACGCCTCGCGTGCCGCGCCGAGGTCGATCTTGTTGAAGGCGATCGAGGAACGGCTTCTCGAGGAGGGCCGGGTCGTGCAACCGCAGCTCGTCGCGGATGACCTCGTGGTCCCACGCCGGATCCCGCGACGCGCCATCGACGAGGTGGACGAGCACCCGCGTTCGCTCGACGTGGCGCAGGAACGCGTGACCGAGACCCGCCCCGCTGCTGGCGCCCTCGATCAGCCCCGGCACGTCGGCGATCGTCGGGCCGGCGCTCATCCTCGTCGCCGAGGTCCATGACGCCGAGGTTCGGCTCGAGCGTCGTGAACGGGTAGTCGGCGATCTTGGGCGTCGCCGCGGTGAGCGCGGCGAGGAGCGTCGACTTGCCGGCGTTCGGCAGCCCGACGAGCCCGATGTCGGCGATGAGCCGCAGCTCGAGGCGCAGCCAGTGCTCCTCGCCGGGCTCCCCCTTCTGGGCGTGCTTGGGCGCCTGGTGGGTGGACGTCTTGAAATGCGTGTTGCCGAGGCCGCCGCGGCCGCCGCGCGCGATGGTCGTCTCCTGCCCCGTAGCGACGAGGTCGGCGATGAGCGCACCGGTCTCGTCATCGACGATGGCGGTTCCGGGCGGGACCTCCAGGACGAGGTCGTCGCCGGCCTTGCCGTGGCGGCGCGCCTTCGTGCCCCGGCCGCCCGGCTTGGCCTTGAAGTGATGGCGGTACTGGAAGTCGCGCAGCGTGGTCAGCCCGGGATCGACCCGCAGGAGGATGGAGCCGCCCCGACCGCCGTCGCCACCGTCGGGGCCGCCGCGCGGGACGTGCGCCTCCTGGCGGAAGGTCGCGGCCCCGTCACCGCCGTCGCCGGCACGGACCCAGATCTTCACGCGGTCGAGGAACATCGCGGTCATTGTCCCATGCACCCTGGGCGCGGCCGACCCGAGGGATCGGCGACCCGGTGCGGCGGGAGGTTCTAGAGGTAGGCCAGCGGGTTGACCCGCGTGCCGCCACTCCAGATCGGGCCTCTCCAGACCTCGAAGTGCAGGTGCGAGCCGGTGGCGAAGCCGGTCGCGCCCATGCGCCCGACGCGCTGGCCCTTCCCGACGCTCTGGCCGCGGCCCACGGACACGCTCGACATGTGGTTGTACGTCGTGTACAGGCCACTGCCGTGCGAGATCCACACCTGGTAGCCGCCGCCGTTGCTCTTCCAGCCGGCGAAGGTCACCGTGCCGCCTGCCGCGGCGTAGATCGGGTTGCCGGTCGAGCCGTCGATGTCGATGCCGTAGTGGCCGTAGTGGTAGTACTGGCTGATGTGTCGGCTCGAGGTCGGCCAGGCGAAGTTGCCGCCGGAGTAGGTCCTGGGCGTCCGCACGGGCCCGCTGCTGGAACCACCGCTGCTGCGCGCGGCTGGCCGCGACGTCGGCCTTCGGCTTCGGCGTCTTGATCGGGGCGCCCTTGGCATCCGGCAGGACCAGGACCTGGCCGACGACGAGGTTCCGATCCTCGATCTTGTTCGTCGCGAGGATCTCCGTCTCGGCGACCTTGTAGCGGCGCGCGAGCGAGGCGAGCGTGTCGGTCGACTTGACCTCGACGACGAGTCCCGTGACCGGCGGGATCCGGAGCTCCTGGCCTCGCACGAGGGCGTTCTTGGCCTTGAGCTTGTTCGCCCACCACAGGGTCATCGTGGAAACGTCGAACTTCGCCGCGATGCCCGCGAGCGTGTCGCCGTTCTTGACCTTGTACGTGCGGATGAGGGCGCTGCCGTCCGGGACGGAGGTGTTGACCGCGACCGGCTTGAGCAAGGTCCCATCGTCGAGGAAGGGCCCTTCGACGGTGGCGGGGCTGGTGATGGCTTCGACGGCCGCGACGGCATCCTTGACGTGCTCGAGTCGCACGGGGACCTCGACGACAGCTGCAGGAGCGGCGGCGGCCGCGTCGGTGGTCTCGTCCTGCGGATCCTCGGCATACGAGGAGACGACGCGACCGTAGCCGCTGCCGTCGTCATCGACCGGACCGCCGATGCCGAGTCGGGCGGACGGCCCATCGCCGGTGGGACCACCGGTGGCGCCGTCACTTCGGCCGGGGGAGACGCTCAGGAAGGACGCGCCGAGGACGATACCGGCGACCGCAATGGCCACCGTGCGCTCGTGACCGAGCTGGCGCAGGGCCGCACGGATCGGAAGATGGCGCGGGATCACCAGGGTCGGCAGCGCGATGGTGCGCCGGCGTCGCTGGGATCGAAGGAGGAGATGGGTCGATGCCATCGGGTCGCGGGTCGGGTGACTGACCCGGATGCGAGTGGGAGTGCGTACCACTCGCGTGGACTCTTGGCTCGAGGGTCGACGCACGCGTCCGATGACGCGCTGGACGCCGACCGAAGCGTTCAGCAATACGGTCTCCTGACGATTTGGACGAACCCGAGGCGCTGGGGGACGCGCAGCAGGGGTGGGGGGACTCGTGAGTGGGTCCGTCCGGGGTCGCGTTTTAGAGCTGGGGGGTCTCTCTTCGCGGCCGCGCCCGCATCACAACGGGCTTACGACATCGTTGGGAACCGTAACACGCTGATCACGAAGGTTGCAAACCCTCCGAAGGTCAGGCGTCGAGGTTCTTCGTCAACGAGGCCAGGAAATCGGCGTTGGACTGGGTCTTGGAGAGGCGGTTGAGGAGGATTTCGATGCCCTCGTTGGTCCCGACAGCGGACAGCATCCGGCGCATCGTCCAGACCATCTTGAGGGTGCCTTCCTCGAGCAGCAGCTCCTCGCGGCGGGTGCCGGAGCGCTGCACGTCGATGGACGGGAAGATGCGCTTCTCGGCAAGCTTGCGGTCGAGGATGAGCTCCGAGTTGCCGGTGCCCTTGAACTCCTCGTAGATGACGTCGTCCATGCGCGACCCGGTATCGACGAGGCACGTGCCGATGATCGTGAGCGAGCCGCCTTCCTCGATGTTGCGGGCGGCTCCGAAGAAGCGCTTGGGCGGGTAGAGCGCGATCGGGTCGATACCACCCGACAGCGTCCGGCCGCTAGGCGGCAATGCGAGGTTGTAGGCGCGGGCGAGGCGCGTGATCGAGTCGAGCAGGATCACGACGTCGCGCCCGGTCTCGACCTGGCGCTTGGCGATCTCGAGCGCCATCTCGGCGACGTGCGTGTGGTTCTCGGTCGGCTCGTCGAAGGTCGAGGAGATGACCTCGCCCTTGACGCTGCGGCGCATGTCCGTCACTTCCTCGGGGCGCTCGCCGATGAGCGCGACCATGAGGAGGATCTCCGGGTAGTTGGCGCTGACGCCGTTGGCGATCTGCTTGAGGAGCATCGTCTTGCCGGCCTTGGGCGGGCTGACGATGAGGGCGCGCTGGCCCTTGCCGATCGGGTTGACGAGGTTGATCAGCCGCTGGCTGAGGTTCTTGGAGTCCGTCTCGAGGTTGATGAGGACGTCGGGGTGGACAGGGGTCAGGTCGCCGAAGACCGGCCGGCGGCGCGCCGTGTCCGTATCGACCCCGTTGACCGCGTCGACCCGCAGCATGCCCCAGTACTTCTCGGCCTCGCGCGGGGCGCGCACGGCACCGGAGATGCGGTCACCGATGCGCAGGCCGAAGCGGCGCACCTGGCTGGAGCTGACGTATACGTCTTCCGGGCTGGGCAGCAGGCCGTGGCGGCGCATGAACCCGAAGCCCTCATCGACGATGTCGAGGATGCCGGTCGCGTAGGCGTGGCCGGCGCGCTCCGTCTGGCGCTGCAGGATCTGATCGACGAGCTCGTCCTTGCGATCCGCCGTGCCGGTCTCGAGCTCCAGCTCGCGCCCGACCGCCTTGAGCTCGGTGACGCTCATCTCGCGGAGGTCGCTGACCTCGAGGTCGTTCCGCTCCTTGGCGGCTTCGAGCTCCTGCTGCTCTTCGTATTCGGTTACGGGTGCGCGTCCGCCGCCGGCGAAGGGTGCACGTCGGCGGGGTCGTCGGTTTCGGGAACGGTCGCGCTGGTCGGGGCCGGGTCCGGGCATCTGTACGGGGTCACCTTGTGGTGGGTGCGGGGGCGGGACGGATGCACTCTTCCTACAGGAGAGGCTCCGGGTCGCATGGGACCGAGCGGGGTGCGCGCAGGCGTGGCCGCAGCGCAGATACCGTCGGGATACGGGGAGCATAGACCGCTGCGGGGGCGCCGTCAACGGCACGAGCGCGATCGAATGGTCCGGCCCACTGGACCCATCAAGGCCATCGTCCGTGGTCCTAGGCATGAAGCCAGCCGGCAGCGACCATGCGTGTCATGACCGCTACGACCTCGCGCACCGACTGGCTCCTCTTCATCCTGCTGGGCTTCCTGTGGGGCAGCAGCTTCCTGTTCATCAAGATCGGCGTCGAGGCCGGGCTTCCGCCGTTCACGCTGGTGATGCTCCGGCTGCTCATCGGCTTTGGGCTCCTCGCCGTCGTCGTGACGGCCGCACGCGAGCGCCTGCCCCGCGATGCGCGGATCTACGGCCACCTCTTCGTCATGGGCGCGATCAACGTCGCGCTGCCGTTCACGCTCATCACGTGGGCCGAGCAGCACGTCGACTCGTCGCTGACCTCTGTCCTCAACGCCGCGGTCCCGATCTTCGTGATCCCGATCGGCGCCATCTTCCTGCGGGACGAGCCGCTGACGCTCGGGCGCGTGGTGGGGGTCCTGCTCGGCTTCGTCGGCGTGGCGGTGCTCGTGGGCTTCGACCCCGCGGCGACCGCCGGGGTGGACCTGTTCGCGGCCCTGGCCGTCATCGCCGCGACGATCTCCTACGCGGCCGGTGCCGTCTATGCGCGGCGGAACGTGCGCGGTCTGCGGCCGATGATCCCGGCGCTGTTCCAGGTGGGATTCGGCCTGCTGATCACGAGCGTGCTGGCGTTCGTCCTCGAGCGGCCGTTCGAGCTGACCCTCGAGCCGGGGGCGTTCCTCGCCGTCGTCTGGCTGGGGCTACTGGGGTCCGGTGTCGCGTACCTCGTCTTCTTCGGCTTGCTGGCCCGGCGCGGCGCGGCGGGCACGGCCGTCGTCGCCTACCTGCTGCCGGTCTTCGGGGTCACGCTCGGCGTGATCGTGCTGGGCGAGCCGCTCGATGCGCGCCTGGTCGCCGGCCTCGCGCTGATCGTCGGGGGTATCGCGCTCGTCAACAGCCGCATCGGCCTTTCACGCTTCCGGCCGACGCGCACGCCGAACGCGATCCCGAGCCCCGCGACAGGAGCCGCCAGCGATGCGAACTGACCTGCGCCCCGAGGACCTGGGCGACCTGCTCGAGCAGCCGCTCATCGCGATCCTGGCCACACGCCGCAAGGACGACAGCGTGATGCTGTCGCCGGTCTGGTTCGAGTGGCGCGACGGCGGCATCAACATCTGGGTCCCGACGCCAGAGGGCGGCAAGGTCGGCCACATCCAGCGCGATCCGCGCGTCACGGTCGTGGTGGCCAACAGCGAGTGGCCGTACAAGGGCTTCGAGCTGCGGGGCGAGGCGACGGTGTCCGGTGAGGACTTCTACAAGGTGCTCCGGCGGACGGCCCTGCGCTACGACGGCCCCGAGGCAGCTGAGCGGATGGTCTCGTCCTACGCGCCGGGCGTCGTGATCCGCGTCGAGCCCGGGGTCATCCGCGCATGGGACTACGGGGACGAGGCCTGAGCCAGGCGGGTCGTGACGGTGCGGCGCGACGCCGTGCCGGCGAGTCGGGCCGCCGGCAGCCCCGCGTCCGCGAGGCACGCCGCGAGGGCGCCGACCGCCTCCTCGATGCGTTCCACGCTCAACCGGCTGTAGCCGAGCACGAGACCGCGCTTCGGGTCGTCCGAGGGCATCATCGGCGAAAGCGGGTTGACGCCGATCCCGCGTCGGGCGGCAGCCGCCTGGATCGCGACATCGTCCGCGTCGTCGGGTAGGCGCAGCAGCACGTGCAGGCCCGCGGCCGCGCCGTGGACCGGCACGCCGGGCAGGTGCCGGGAGAGGGCGACGATCAGGGCGTCGCGACGCGCCCGGTAGACGTGGCGGGCGCGCGCCACGTGGCGGTCGTACTCGCCGCTCTCGATGAGCTGGGCGAGCGCGAGCTGGCCGATCGAGGGTGAACCCGAGTCCTGGGCCGCCTTCGCGGCACGGATCTCGTCGATGAGGGTGTCGGGCAGGCTCATCCAGCCGAGCCGGATCCCCGGCGCGAGCGTCTTGGACGCCGTCCCGATGTGGATGACCCGACACGGGTCCAGCCCCTGGATCGCCCCGATGCCGTTGCGGTCGTAGCGGAACTCGGCGTCGTAGTCGTCCTCGACGATGAGCCGGTCCGCCTCGTTCGCCCAGGCGACGAGCTCGGCCCGTCGCTCCGGCGCCATGACGGCACCGGTCGGGAACTGGTGCGCGGGCGTCACGACGATGGCGGCCGCCGTCAGCCCGTCCAGCGCGTCCGTTCGGACGCCGTCCTCGTCGACGGGAACGCCGACCGCCCGCAAGCCGACGCCCTCCGGCGTGGCCCAGCCCGTGGGCTGCGACGGCGCCTCGAACGCGATCGTCGTAGCGCCCCGCGTCAGGAGGACCCGCGAGAGGAGGTCCAGACCCTGGGTGAACCCCTGGGTGATGACCATCCGCTCCGGCTCGATGCGCACGCCACGGACCCGGCCAAGGTAGCCGCTGAGCGCCCGGCGCAATTCGATGCGGCCGCGGTGATCGCCGTAGTCGAGTGCCTCGTTGGGGGCCTCTTGCAGCGCACGTTCCGTGGCCCGGATCCAGGCCCGGCGCGGGAACAGCTCCACGTCCGGGGTGGTGGCGATGAAGTCCACGGCCCAGGTCGGGCGGACGGGCTCGTCGGGGAGTGGCGGGGCGGCGCCCACGCCCGCGACGAGCGGGGCCTGGCGGGGCTGCGTCTCGAGGTAGCCCTCTGCGGTGAGCTGGTCGTAGGTGTCCGCCACGACGCCGCGCGACACCCGCAGGTCAGTGGCCAGCCGCCGCGACGACGGCAGGCGGGTGCCGGTCGCGAGCCGGCCGTCCTGGATGGCCTCTCGGATCGCGCAGCGCAGGTTGCGACGGAGCTGACCGCGGCGCAGGTCGAGCTCCAGGAGGACGTCCCGGCCGCCCGTGGCCTCTTCGACGAGGGGTACAGCGAGTGCTGCCATGATGCCAGCGATGCTAGCCCATGACGGGCGTGGACGCATCCGCCGCGCCGGGCCGGCGGGCCGCGCGTCATCATTGGGGCATGGACCGCCTGCGCGATCGCGTGATCCTCATCACGGGCTCCACCGGCATCGCCGCCGCGGCCGCGGAACGGTGCGTCGAGGAGGGGGCGAGCGTCTTCGTCACCTCGCGCACCGCCGACCACGCCCGCGAGCTTGCCGAGCCCCTGGGTGCCGCGTGGGCGGAGGCCGAGCTGACCGACGAGGCCGCGGTGACCGCCGCCGTGACGGCGGCGGTCGAGCGGTTCGGCAGGATCGATGGCCTGTTCTCGGTGGCCGGCGGCAGCGGCCGCCGGTTCGGTGACGGTCCGATCCACACCGTGACGGGCGACGCCTGGGAGGCCACGGCCGCGCTCAACCTGCGGACCCAGGTGCTCGTCTGCGCCGCGGTCGTCCGCCAGATGCTGCAGCAGCCGCCCAATGGCTCCGGGACGCGCGGCTCGATCCTGCTCATGGGCAGCGTCACGACCACGGACCCCGCGCCGGAGCTGTTCGCGACCCACGCCTACGCGGCGGCCAAGGGCGCCCTCACGGCGCTCATGACGACGATGGCCGCCGCCTATGCGCCCGACGGCATCCGGGTCAACATCGTCGCGCCGTCCCTGACCAGGACGCCGATGGCGCAGCGCGCGGCGTCGGACCCGATGATCCTCGCCTACGCCCGCCGCAAGCAGCCGCTCGCCGGGGAGATGCTCGACCCCGACGAGGTCGCGCAGGCGGCCCTGTACTTCCTGTCGGACGAGTCGCGGGCCGTCACCGGGCAGATGCTCAAGGTCGACGGTGGCTGGTCGGTGACGTCGGTGTCCCCGGAGCCAGCCCCGGATCCCGAGCCCGGCCCATGACCTTCACGACCGAGACCCCGACCATCGCCGAGGTCGACGTCTGCATCGTCGGATCCGGCTCGGCCGGGTCGACGGCCGCCATCGCCGCGGCCAGGGGCGGCGCGTCGGTGCTCCTGATCGATCGACTGCCGTTCCTCGGCGGCACGAGCACCGCGGTCCTCGACACGTTCTACGGCTTCTACACGCCGGGTTCGTCGGCGCGCAAAGTGGTCGGCGGCATCGGTGACGATGTCGTCGCGGCCCTGCGCGCACTGGGCCCCGTCGTGGAGCGCCCGAACACCTACGGCGCCGGGACCGGCGTGACCTACCTCGCCGAGCACCTCAAGGTCGCGTGGGAGCGGCTTGTCACGCGATCCGGTGCCCGTCCCCTCCTCCATGCGCTCGTCCAGGCGGCGGAAGTCCGCGATGGTCGGGTCGAGACGCTGATCGTCGCGACGCGGGCGGGCCTCGCGCGCGTGCGCGCGAAGACCTATATCGATGCGTCGGGCGACGCGGACCTGTGCGCGTTCGCCGGCTTTGGCTACGAGACGGCCGGTGAGCTCGATCCGGCCCAGACGCTCACGACGACGTTCCGCATGGCCAACGTCGACCTCGACCGCCGCCGCGCGATCCCGAAGGCCGAGTTCCACCGGCTGATGGCCGAGGCCGCCGACTCGGGCGACTACGACCTGCCACGGCGCGAGGGCAGCGACCACATCACCCCGGTCGATGGCGTGATCGCGACGATCATGACCCGGCTCGATTCGGTCCGGCACGAGGAGGACGGTCGCCTCGTCAACGCGACCGATCCGTGGTTCCTCACCGATGCCGAGATCGCCGGCCGTCGCCAGGCGCTCGAGTACGTTCGGTTCCTCGTCGACCGGGTGCCGGGCTACGAGCACGCCTCGCTGGTCGCGCTCGGGACGCAGGTCGGCGTCCGCGAGACGCGGCGCGTGTACGGCGACTACCGGCTGACTCGCGACGATGTCCTGGCCGCACGCGCCTTCGACGACGGGATCGGGCTGTGCGGGGCGCCCATCGAGGACCATCACGGTGGCGCGGACACGGTCTGGCAATACCTGCCCGACGGGGCGGCGGTCGGGATCCCGTATCGGACGCTCGTCGTTCGCGACGCCACCAACGTGCTCGTCGCGGGCCGTTGTTTCAGCGCGACCCACGACGCGCACGCGTCCGTCCGGTCGATGGCCCAGTGCATGGCGATGGGCCAGGCGGCGGGCACGGCGGCCGCCCTGTCGGTGGCCGGCCGACGCGATCCGCGCAACGTCGACACGGGCGCGCTGCGCGATCGACTGCGCGCCGATGGCGCGATCCTGGAGCTCGCCGACGCGCCCCGGGCCGTCGCTCGATGACGTTCGTCCGGACGGTGCTCGGGGACATCTCGCCGGAGGAGCTCGGCGTCACGTACGCCCACGAGCACCTCGTGATCGACGGCGGGCGGCCGGTCGAGCTCGAGCCGGAGTTCGATCTCGGGGACGTGGCGGCGATGGCGACCGAGGTGGCCGAGGCGGCCGCGCTCGGGTTGCGCTCCGTGGTCGATGCGATGCCGTGTGATGCGGGCCGCAATGTCGCGAAGCTCGCCGAGATCTCGCAGCGGACCGGTGTCCAGGTCGTCGCGCCCACGGGCCTGCACCACGATCGCTATTACGGACCGGCCCATTGGAGCCATCGGGTGTCAGTGGAGGAGCTCGCGGACCTGTTCAGCGCCGACATCACCGACGGTATCGACGCCTACGACTACGCGGGGCCGGTCGTGCGCCGGACCACGTTCCGTGCCGGAGTCGTGAAGGTCGCCGGGTCCGAGGGCGGGATGTCGCCGCGCGACCGGCGCGTGTTCGAGGCGGCCGCCGAGGCCCACCGGCGGACCGGCGTGCCGATCCTCACCCACTGCGAGCACGGCACGGGCGCCCTCGAGCAGATCCGGGTCCTGCGTGACCACGGCGTGGCGGCCCGTCACATCGTGCTGAGCCACGTCGATAAGGTCGTCGATCGCGGCTATCACCGGGAGCTGCTGGCGTCCGGGGCGTACGGCGAATACGACGGCTCGTTCCGCTGGAAGGACGCCGAGCCGAACGGGACCGTGCAGCTCATCCGCTGGATGGTCGAGGATGGGCACGGCGAACGGATCGTCCTCGGCATGGACGCCGCGCGCCGTCGCTACTACCGCGTCCATGGCGGCGGGCCCGGGCTCGTCTGGCTGCTCGACGGGTTCACGCGGCTGCTCGCCGACGCGGGCGTGGATGAGTCGGCCCGTCATCGATTGTTCGTGACCAACCCGGCGCGCGCCTTCGCATTCGCGCCCGCGACGGCGCGCCCCACCTGACCGCCAAATCGAGGAGGACCACCATGGACGGCCACCGAATCTCGATGCTCGGGACCGGGCTCATCGGCGACTTCTACACGATGACGCTGCACGGCCAGCGCGGCCGCGATCAGGTCCAGGTGGTGTACTCGCGCAGCGAGGGGCGCGGATCGGCGTTTCGCGAGCGCTGGTCGATCCCGGAGTCCACGGCCGATCTCGCCGCCGCCGTGAACCATCCCGACACCGATGTCGTGATCGTGGCGCTCCCGAACTTCCTCCACGAGGAGGCGGTCGGGCTGGCGGCAAAGGCCGGCAAGGCGGTGCTCTGCACGAAGCCGCTCGGGCGGACGGCCGAGGAGGCGAAGCGCATGCTCGACGTCGTCGAGGCGGCTGGCGTGTTCGGCGGCTACCTCGAGGATCTGTGTTACACGCCCAAGACGCTCAAGGCGATCAAGGCCGTCCAGGACGGGGCGCTCGGCGACGTGACCTGGGTGCGCTCGCGCGAGACCCATCCCGGTCCGCACTCCGCCTGGTTCTGGGACGGGCGGCTGACCGGTGGCGGGGCCATCATCGATCTTGGCTGCCACTGCATCGAGATCGTGCGCAACTTCGTCGGCAAGGGGAATTGGCCGGTCGACGTCATGTGCCACACGGACACGCTCGTGCATCCGATCGCCGATGAGGACAACGCGGTGGCGCTGATCCGGTTCGAGTCGGGGGCGATCGGGCAGTTCGAGGTCAGCTGGACCTTCCGTGGCGGCATGGACCTGCGCGACGAGGTGGCCGGCACGCACGGCACCATCTGGTTGAACCATTTCCTGCGGACGGGGTTCGAGATGTTCACCGCGGGTGGCGGCGACGGGTACGTGGCGGAGAAGGCGGAGACGTCGGCCGGCTGGCTCTTCCCTGTCGGCGACGAGGTGTCGGAGCTGGGTTACGTCGACATGTTCAGCGACATGTTCTGGGCGATCGACGCGGGCGGCGCACCCCAGGAGACGTTCTACGACGGGTATGTCGTCAACGCGATCATGGACGCCTGCTATCGATCGGCGAAGTCCGGTCAGTGGGAAGGCGTCGAACTGGATTGGCGGGGCGGGTCCACGCCGCGCATGTCGACCACGCCCGAGCGCTACGAAGGCCTCGTCGTCATCAAGCGCGAGATCCTGCCCGACGGGCGCCACAAGCTCATCCTCAAGGACGAGGCTTCGGGCGATTTCACGGACCGTGTGGTGGCTGGCGCCTGATGCACGTCCGGCGCTGCACGGGCGAAGGGTCCCGAGCGATGCACCTCGCCGGCATCACGCCGCACGTGGCCGGTCGCGGTACCCAGGGGTGGCCGTTCCGCGGGCGGCATCCCGCCGACCGTGGCGGGTCGCGGTACCGCGGCGGGCCGCCCTACCGCGTCGGGCGCCGTCCCGCGTCGGGCGCCGTCCCGCGTGCCGCAACCTGACCCACGGCGAGCTCGTGACACTGTGAGTGACGGGGATCCAACGAATGAGCGTGGCAAGAGGCCCGGAACGCCGAAATCGCTCACGGCAGGTGCACGCTCGTCCCGTTTCCGTCACTGGTAGTGACGCGGACATGAGAACGGAAGCCTGGGCATGACCGCGGAAGAACGATGGGCGGCACTCGTTGACACGATGCTCGCTGCCGGGCGCGCCACGTACGGATCCGACGCGGGGCCGCAGCGGGCGTTCGGGTCGACCTCGCTCAAGACCGACGGCAAGATCTTCGCGATGCTCGTCAGGGATCGGCTGGTCGTGAAACTGGACCGTCGGCGCGTCGATGGGCTGGTCGATTCAGGTGACGGCGAGCGCTTCGATCCAGGCCACGGCCGGCTCATGAAGGAGTGGCTCTCGGTCGCGGAGCCGGTGTCGGACGATACGTGGCTCGAGCTCGCGACCGAGGCGGAGGCATTCGTCGCGAGGCGCCGACCGGGGTCCTGACCGCCCGCCCGCTCATGGCCCTTCGGGGGGCGACTTCCGATTCCCGAAGATCAGTGCCGCGCCACGGGACTGGGCGGCCCAACGGGCCGCGTTCGCGATCACGTGGCGCACGTCGGGGTGGAAATAGGTCGGATGGCTCTCGTGGCCCGGCTGGAAGTAGAAGATCCGGCCGCGCCCGCGCTGGTAGCAGCACCCGCTGCGGAACACCTCGCCGCCCTGGAACCAGCCGATCAGGACCAACCGGTCAGGTGCCGGGATGTCGAACGGCTCGCCGTACATCTCCTCGTGCTCGATCACGAAGGACTCGCCAAGTCCTTCGGCGATCGGGTGTGAACGATCCACGACCCACAGGCGCTCCCGCTCGCCGGCCTCGCGCCAGGTGAGGTTGCAGGTGGTGCCCATCAGCCGCTGGAAGATCTTCGAGAAATGGCCCGAGTGCAGGACGATCAGGCCCATCCCGTCGAGGACGCGCCGATGGACGCGCTCGACGACGGCGTCGCTGACCTCGTCGTGCGCGACATGGCCCCACCAGGTCAGGACGTCGGTCGCGTCGAGGACGTCGTCGGTCAGGCCGTGCTCCGGCTCATCCAGCGTGGCCGTCCCGACGTCGAAGCCGGCCGCGCGGAGGCCGTCGGCGATCGCGCCGTGGATGCCGTCGGGGTAGATCGCTGCGACGGGGGCGTCGGAATGCTCCTGGCGGTACTCGTTCCAGACGGTGACGCGGGTCATCGACCGACGGTCTCGGCAAGATCCGACACGGCCGGCGTCTCCGGGCTCGGCACGGAAATCACGGCGCCGCCGCGCTCCGTCGATTCGCGGATCGCGTCCCAGAGGCGCGCCATCCGCAGCCCGACTTCGGGCGGGCTCGGGTTGACCGTGCGCCCCGCCCGAACGTTGAGGAACTGGTCCCAGATCTGGAGCGGCGCCACGGAGCTGACCCGGCGCAGGCGCGCCGACCCGGCGCGTTGCAGCTCGAGGCGCTCGCCCCAGATCCCCGTTCGGAGGATGGCCTTGCTCGTGAACACGCGGATGTCCGAGTGGCAGGACGGGATCGCGCTGCCGATGGCGTTCATCGTCACGAGTGCACCCGAGACAAGCCGGCCCATCACCGCGGCTCGGATATCGACCGGGCGTCCATCGTCCTCGAGCCAGGCGGCGACGTCGGCGAAGTCCTCGCCGGCGAGGTCGGACACGGTGTTGAGCATGTGGGCACCGGTATCGAAGAGGAACCCACCGCCGGACAATTCCGGTTGCTGGCGCCACGTGCCTTCGGTCAGCGTCGCCCAGTCCTGCCAGACCACCGCGCTGATGCTCAGGATCGACCCGAGCTCTCCGGAGCGGAGCATCCGGGCCGCCTCGCGGACGTGCGGCGAGAGGCTGCCCTGGAACGCGACGACGAGCAGCCGCCCGGTCCGGTCGCGTGTCTCGATGAGGGCCCTGGCCTCGTCGGCGGTCATGACCATCGGCTTCTCGAGCAGGACGTCGAAGCCGGCCTCGAGGCAGGCCGTCGCCTGGGCGAAGTGCAGGACGTGCGGCGTGATGATGAAGGCGGCGTCGAGTTGGCCGGCGTAGCGTTCGACGAACCGGGTCCAGTCCGGCTCATTGGGTGGGACCGGCAACCCGTGCTGGTCGAACAGCTGAGCCGCCGCCGCGTACGCGGGCGCAGACGGCTCGCAGATGGCGACGACCTCGGTCTTCCCGCCCTCGAGGATCTCCTCGAGGTGCGTGCGGGCCATGACGCCGGCGCCGATGAACCCGACGCGGGTACGTGCGACTCCCATCTCCTAGCCGGCGCGCGCCAGCGGAAGGTTCGGTGACGAGGACGGATCGCCGGCCTCGATCCAGCGGGCGATCGTCTGCCGCGCGAACAACTGGTCGACGACCATCGATGATGCGCCGATGACGCCGGCCAGGGCACCTAGCGAGGAGCGCTGGATCGACAGGTCGCGCGTCGCGAGCGGCAAGGACCGGCGATAGATGGTCTCGCGGATCGCGGCCATGAGCTGGTCCGGACTGTTGGCCACGCCGCCTCCGACGACGATCAGCGACGGGTTGAAGAAGTTCACGATGCCGGCCAGCATCGAGCCGACCAGCCGGCCCGCGGTCTGGAGCGTCGCGACCGCGACCGCATCACCGTACGAGGCGGCTCGAGCGAGATCCTCTGCGGACAGGCTGCCGTGCTGGTCGAGCGCGGCCTGCAACCTGGGGCTCTTGCCCTCGCGCGCCGCGGCCTCTGCGGCCCGACCGAGCGCCGCACCACCGGCCAGCGCTTCCAGGCAGCCGACATTCCCGCAACGGCAGAGGACCGCGGGATCGTCCGAGACCTGGATGTGGCCGACGTCCCCGGCACTGCCCTGGGCTCCTCGATGGAGACGGCCGTCGGAGATGATCCCCGCGCCGATCCCCGTTCCGATCTTGACGACCACGACGTTGTCGTGACCCGATGCGACGCCGGATCGCCACTCTCCGAGCGCGAGCAGGTTGACGTCGTTGTCGACCCATACCGGCGCGCCGTAGCGCTGGGTGAAGCGCTCCCGGATGGGGTAGCCATCCCAGCCGGGCATGATCGGCGGCGAGATGGGCCGGCCCGAGCCGAACTCCACGGGGCCGGGCACGCCGATGCCCACGCCCCATAGCTTGCCCGGGATGTCCTGCGTGGTGCGCAGCAAGGAGTCGAACAGCGCGTCCACGCGCTCGAGACCGTGCTCGGGGCCATCCTCGATCCGGGCTGGTTCATCGTGGTGCCCGAGGATCCGGCCATCGAGGCTCGTGACCGCCACGTCGATGCTCGTCGCACCGAGGTCGGCAACCAGGACGTGACCGGCGTCCGCGCGGAAGGCCAGCTGGCGCGGTGGGCGGCCACCGGTGCTCGGCCCGACCTCGCCCTCGCTCACGAGCCCGCGATCGATCAGCTCCTGGATCCGTCGAGCGACGATCGCTCGGCCGAGGCCGGTCCGGGCGACGAGCTCGGACCGTGACCGCGAGCGTCCCAGCCGGACCTCGTCGAGGACCGTGACGAGGGCATCGAGGACTTCGTCGGGAAGTGGCTGGTACGGCTTGGCCACCGGAGCACGGGTGAACTCCGCTGGGCCCTCAGTCACCATGCGATGATACCGCGGCGGCATGGGGGCCCCGTCGTCCCGAAGTGCCCGCATGAGGGACCATGTGCGCGATGACTGAGTCGGCCACGCGCGCCGCCGGAGCCTGGCGTCCAGCGCTGATCGTTGCGGCTCTGATGCTCGCGGCCTGTGCCGGAAGGGTCGACTCCCCTGCCCCGATCGCCAGCACGCCGGAGGGTACGCCCGTGGAGCACGCCTGGATCGCCCTGTTCGATGGCTCGTCCCCGGCCGCGCTGCGCGGCTACGGCGGCGAGGCCTTCCCCGACAGCTGGGTCGTGGAGGGCGGGGAGTTGCATGCCCTGCCCGGCCCTGGCGTCGACCTCATCACGAGCGAGATGTTCGCCGACTTCGAGCTCGAGTTCGACTGGCGGGTCAGTCCCGGGGGGAACAGCGGGGTCCTCTATCGGGTGGTCGAGGGCAGCGAGCCATCGTGGACGAGCGGGCCCGAATACCAGGTGCTCGACGATGCCGGGCACCTGGACGGCCAGGATCCGCTGACCTCGGCAGCCGCGCTCTACGGCCTCATCGCGCCGAACGCGGACAAGCGACTCGCGCCGGTCGGGACCTACGACACGGGGCGGATCGTCGTCCACGATGGCCACGTCGAGCACTGGCTCAACGGCAGCCGCGTCGTCGTCTACGACTGGAACGGCACCGACGTGCGGCCGTTGATCGATGCCAGCAAGTTCCGGGACCTGACGGGATTCATGTCGGCCGACGCCGGCGGCGTGGTCATCCAGCATCACGGCGAGGAGGTCTGGTTCCGGAACGTCCGGATCCGCCGGCTCGATTGATCGGTGTGGGGACGATTCGAAGACCGAATCGTCCCCATGCTCGAGGGCCTCAGGGGGTCGAGACCCCCGCCCCTCCGAATTCGGTCCAGTTGAGGTTGAACAGGTTGTTGCCCGTGGCGCCGCCGGCGACCGTCTGGAACACGAGGAAGTACTCGTGCGTGCCGGTGTCGCCGAGCGGGATGGTCTGGCTCGACCAGACGGCGGTACCGCCGGTCGATGTCAGGTTGGCGGTGGCGACGATCGGGCCAGCGACGGTGTCGCGGTGCACCTCGACCGCCGCGAGCGGCGAACCGACCACCCGGCCGGCCGCTGCGTCGGCGACCCGGAACGTGACCGAGTCGATATTCACCAGGTTGAACGGACCGTTCAGCTGGAGCCAGTCCCCGGCGCTCAGGCTGCCGCGCTGCTGGCCGCCACCGACGTCGCTCGTCGGCGCTGTATTGGTGCCGGACTGGTTGACCGCGATCTCGGCCTCCTGCTTCTTTTGCCGGATCTGGTTCTGGGCGACGGTGGTCAGTGCGGGGACACCGCCGCTGCCTCCGCCGTCGGTATACGAGGCGCTGATGACGCCGAAGACGTTGCCGCCGTGAGAGACGTCCTCCGCGTCGGTGGGCAGGACGCCCGAGCAACCGTTCGTCGAGGCCTCGGCGTGGCCGTGCGTGTCGTGGCCAAGGACGAATGTCACCTCGATATCGGCGCAGTCGGTCGCGCCGTCCTCCGGGTCGGTGACGTTCACCGTGAACGGGATGTCCTCGCCGAAGGCGAACGTCCCGCCTTCGACCGGCACGGTGATCGTCACGACCGGTGCGGTGTTCCCGACCGTGATGGTCGTGTTCGCCGACCCGACCTTGCCGCTCGAGTCGATCACCGAGAGCTTGGCGGTGAACTGTCCCGCCGTCGTGTAGGTGTGGGTCGGGTTCGGCTCGATCGAATTGACCGTGCCGTTGCCGTCGAAGTCCCACTCGAAGCGGATCGAGTCACCAGGGTCGGCGTCGTTGGAGCCCGCACTCGAGAAGGCTCACGGTGAGCGGCACGGGCCCGTTGGTCGGGGTGGCCGACAGCACGGCGACCGGAGCGCGCAGGCCCTTGACGTACTCCCAACGCATCATCCCGGCGTCCGGGTTGATGGCGAAGAAGCCGTCGCCGTACGTCAGCAGGTAGAACGTCCCGTCGGGTCCGAACTCCATGTCCATGGGGTTGTCGCACAGCCATGGCCGCGTCGGCGTCGCGGGCACCGGGCCGCACGGCAGCGTGTTGTTGATCTTGAGGATCTCGTTGTTCGAGTCCATCCGGACCTCGCGCAGCGTGTCCTGTGTGAACTCGCCGGCGATCCACGCCCCGTCCCAGTAGGGCGGGAATTTCGTCGGGTTGGGGTTGGCGGGGTCGTAGTCATAGGGTGCCGTGCCGTGCGGCCCGACACCGCCCGTGAAGAGCTCGGGGAAGAGCTGCGGGCACGCCCCGACCGGGCTGGCCGGAGCGCCCGGCCCGTAGCTCGCGAAGCACTGGGTGCCCTGCGGTCCGTTCGGGGCCGCCTGGTTGTCGCGATACGAGTACCAGATCTCCGGATCCGTGATGGGTGGGCCGTACTCGAGGCCCGGGTCGACGGCCGGACCGCCGCTCGCCACCCAGCGCGAGGTGTTCTGCGGCCCGCGGGTGGGGTCGTCGCAGTCGTGGGTCTCCGGTGCCGCGGCGCTTGGAAGCGGTGTCGAGGTGTTGAAGTCCCACTGGTAGTACGGCAGGTCGGTCTTGTAGCAGAGCGGCCAGCCATAGTTCGCGGGCGCGCGCACGATCTCGAACCGGCCCGTGCCCGCGGGACCGCGGAACTGCTGCGGCACCTGCGAGTCGGGCGAGTAGTCGCTCACGTACGCGACGTCGGACGCATCGAGCGTGACCCGGAACGGGTTCCGGAAGCCCATCGCATAGATCTCCGGGCGCGTTCGGTCCGTGCCGACCGGGAAGAGGTTCCCCGTCGGGACAGTGTAGGCGCCGCCGAAGGCGTTCTTCTCTCCGGCCGTGATGTCGCCCGACTTGACCGTGATCCGGAGCAGCTTGCCGCCCAGGTGCCCCGTGTTCTGCGCGGTCCGGCGAGCGTCCACGTGCGGTGCGTTGAACAGGCCGCCGTCGGCCGCGATGTTGATGTTCTGGCCGTTGTTCACGGTCGCCATCGCCACCGTGAGGGTCGGGGTCGTCCCGGTCAGACCGGAGCCATCGCCCGTCATCAGCGGGACGTTCTGTTCGGCCCTGTTGCCGCGGAAGTTGACCGTTCGCGTGCCGGTCCCGGTCACCGCGACATCGTCGAGGTTGGCCAACCCTTCGAGGGCGGACTCGATCGCGGCGTTGTCGAGCGGGAACGGGATCGGACCCGTCGTTTGGCCGTCGAACGTCAGGGTGAACGTGCCGCCGGTCGCGCCCGAGACGGCGATCGTCTGGCTCTCATTCGTGAGCTGACCGTTGAATGGGCTGAAACCGCCGGAATTGCCACCGCCGGACGGCGTGTCGTCACCCGTGACGAGCCACAGGTTGTTGTGCGAATCGAAGTCGATGTCGCCGGCGACGTGGCAGCACGCGCCGCGGTTGTTCGGCGACCCGCAGGATCTGCTGCTCGCTCGCGAGATCAAGGTGGGCGGGGTTGCCACCGCTTGCCTCGACGAACTTGAAGCGCGAGAGCTGGAAATAGCCCGACGTATGGGTCCCACGCGCTGAGGTTCGCGGCGAAGTTGGGCGCGTTCTGCTCGTTCTGCGGCGTCGCCGGATCGTTGAGCGGCGTGGCCTGGGTCACGAGCGACGCCATCCGCCAGCCGTACGTCCTCGACGGTCGGCGGCGAGTAGAACAGGTAGACCCAGTGATTGGCCTTGAAGTCGTTGTCCATCTCCGGGCCGTACATCCCGTCCTCATTCGCGATGTAGACCGGGATCTGCGCGAGGAGGGTGGTCGAGTTCGTGGCCGGGTCGTGCAGCCGCACGCCACCGCGGCGGTCGGTCTGGATCACGCGGCCTGAGCCGTCAGGCATGCACGTCGAAGCCGATCGGCTCGCTGCAGATTCGGCGGAGCCGCCACGAACGACTGCTGGTAGTTGGCCCGGACCGTCGCGCCGCAGTCGCTGTAGATGGGATCGGCGTCGCCGGCCGCCCACTTGATCGCGCCGAGCAGTTCCTTCGCGAGGTTCGCGTCGTTCCACGCCGCGGAGGAGGCGCCGTGGTTCGTGTAATACGAACGGCCGCCCTTGTAGTCCTTGCACCAGGTGACCGGGTGGTCGGCGCCCATCGTGCCGCCGGTGAGGGCGTTGATCGTGGGTCCGTCGCCGGTCCGGTTGAAGGGCGCACCGCTGACGGTGGTCAGGACGTGACTGAGCCCGCGGACGTTCGACGCCCAGTTGTAGTAGGTGTCATTCAGGTTCCAGTATTCGGGCAGGTTCTTGCTCGCATCGTGGCCCTGATCCGCGACCTTGTTCGTGACGGTCTGAGCACCGAGCTTGGCCGTCGACCTGGTCCCGAGGATCTCGGTCAGGAATTGCCAGTCGGGCTCGGTCTCGATCGCCGACCCGACGCCAACGAAGCCGCCGCCGGCACGGAAGTAGGCCTCGAAGGCGGCTTCCTGAGCGGCGTTCAGCGGGACTGCCCGTCGTATCGAGGAAGACCACCGCCCGGAACCGGGTGAGGTCTGCCGCCGTGAACAGGCCGGCGTCGGCGTTCGACTGGACCCCGAACCCGTTCGCTTTGCCGAGGTCCTTGATCGCCTTGACACCTTTTTCAGCATAGGCCGGGGCACCGTTGGTGAACACGAAGACCCGGTACTTCTCGGCGGGCGCCGCCAGCGCCGCGGCGGGCGCGGCGAGCGAGCCGAGGAGGGCCACCAGGCCCAACAACGTGATGGCCTTACGCAACGAATCCTGCCTCCAGTCCCTGAATCAGAGCGAATCGGACAGTTCGCGCGCGCGAAAGAGCGCGTGCGGACATGAGGTCGTGGGCCGGGATGAACGGTTAGGCGCCCGGAGCCGTGACGGCCCCGGGCGCCTCGCCGGTCGCGGGGTCGAGTGGGCGTTACCCGCGAAGGGCGTTCATGTTCGCTGCGCTGATGTGGGTGAACCGCAAGGACCGGCCGGGATCGGCACCGCCGCCGGGCGCGTTGTCCTGCTCGTAGTTGGGGTTGTGGAAACCCCGGGCGCCGTGCTCCTTGAAGAAGGTCGCGAAGTCGATGTTGCTGCGAGGATCGCCGAACGGGATCATCGTGTAGCCGTCGCCGACGCCGACCGGCTGTGCCGTCCGGTCGCCGTCCTTGGCGTGGTACAGCGGATATCGATGGGTCTGCCGCGCGACCGTGGCGAGCGGGTCGAAGATGTCCTCGACGCGGTTGCCCTCCCAGTCGTAGCGCCAGCGATGCTGGTGCTGTGCGACGTGCGCCCAGTAGATGTCCATCTCGATCTGGCAGAGATCGGGACTCGTGATGTCGAGATAGTGCTGCATGAGTCGCTTGCCGGACTCGCCGCGAACCTCGATCGGCGTGATCGGCGCGCCGGTCAGACGGTCCTCGTCAACCAACACCATCGGGCCGTCCTGGAGGAAGTTGTAGGCCGGCGAATGGTTGTGCGGATAGAGGTGGATGCCCCACGCGAGGCTCAGCGTATTGAGCGCCTCCCACTTCTCGCCGGCGACGGTCCAGGGCTCGATGTTCCGGTTGTTGGCGTTCGCCGGGTCGTTGCCGGTACCCATGAACGGCATGCCAAGGATCGAGGCGAACTCGAGCTCCGTCTGGAACCGGTCGTAGTCGGCCGTGGACATGGCGCCGCCGGGACTGCTCGGTCCGGGCCACGTACCGGGGATGAAGCCGTGGTTGCCGATGGCTTCCAGGCCGTTGTCGTCGAGGAACCCTCGTAACGTGGCCGCGTAGGCGAGATAGCCCGCCCGATTGGTGGTCGGGTTCGGCTGTGCGCCACCGGGGTTCGCGGCGTTCTGTCCGTATCCCGCGAACTCGACCTGGGCGATGCCCACGGCGGCGAAGTACTCGAATAGCTCCTTCCAGCCGCCAGGCAGCGGAACGAGCGGCCCCAGGTCGGTCGGATCCTGGGGGAAGTTGGTGCCGCCGAGGAACCCCATCTGGGGGCTCCCGGTCGAGATGGCCAAACGGCCGGGCACGTCACGTTGCGTAAAGGTGATCGTGCCGACCTTGTCCTCGGGGATGAGCCGGCCCTTGGGTCCTGCGCCTGGAGCCGCGAAGACGCCGGCAGGGCCGAGCGGGAGGAGAGCGGCCGCTGCGGCACTCGCCGCGCCGGCCCTGAGCAGCTGCCGTCGACTGAGCGTTCTGTCGAACACCATCGTGCCTCCTTCGACGGTCAAGTCGGCCCGCGGCGTCACATGGCGCGCATTCCGCAGGGCTAGCAACCTGGCGTCCTCGGCCACTATACTTATCCCTGTCAAGCCCTTAAGTCTTTCAATTGCGTGCAGAAGACCACACACACCACGCGGAAGGAGCGACGCTCTGGCGACCTGCGGGAAACCCAGTCGCATCCTGCGACGCCACGCTTTTGCACTTGACAGGAGAAACTAGGATGGGCTCGGACAACGGCCTTGGCGGCCCGCGACCGCCGCGCGTCAGGCATCCGTCAGCCCAGGCGCCGTTGGTCGAACCCAAATCCGCCCTAGAATGTCTAGACGTTTAGGCGCACCAGTCAGTGGGTGATTGAGCAGCGATGAAGACGATCGCCGACATCGGCGCGGCCGTCATCGGGACGGGGTTCATCGGCACGGTCCACGTCGAGGCGCTGCGACGAATCGGTGTGCAGGTTCGCGGTGTGCTTGGCAGCAGCCCGGACCGTGGCAATGAACGCGCCTCGGCGCTCGGTGTCAGGCACGCGTACGAATCCCTCGATGCCCTCCTGCAGGACGAAGCCATCGACGTCGTCCATGTCACCTCGCCCAACGATCTGCATGTAAGCCAGAGCCGCGAGATCCTCGCGGCCGGCAAGCACGTCGTGTGCGAGAAGCCGCTCGCGATGACGGCCACCGAGTCGGCGGAACTCGTCCGCCTCGCCGCGGCGAGCGGTCTCGTGAACGCGACGAACTTCAACATCCGCTACTACCCCCTCAACCAGCACGCGCATGAGCTCGTCGCCGGCGGTGGCCTGGGTGAGGTGCGCCTGGTGACCGGACGCTACTTCCAGGACTGGCTGCTCCTCGAAAGCGATTGGAACTGGCGGCTGCAGCCCGACCGCGGGGGCGCGCTGCGCGCGGTGGGCGACATCGGGTCGCACTGGCTGGACCTCATGACCTTCGTGACCGGCCAGCACGTGACCGAGGTCATGGCCGATCTGTCGACGTTCATCGGCACGCGTCACGAGCCCACGGGCCCGGTCGAGACCTTCTCGACGGCCCGCTCCGCGGAGTCGCTGGAGCGGGAGATCTCGACCGAGGACACGGCGTCCATCCTGCTCCGCTTCGAGGGCGGCGCTCGCGGCGCAGTGAACATCAGCCAGATCAGCCCTGGCCGGAAGAATTCACTGGTGTACGAGATCGACGGCTCCGACGGCGCCTGGGGATGGGACTCGGAGCAGCCGGACCAGGCGTGGGCCGGACACCGCGACCGCCCCAACGAGGTCCTGATCCGCAACCCGGCCCTGATGGGTGCGGCGGGACAGGCCGCCTCGTCGCTGCCGGCCGGTCACGTCGAGGGGTTCTTCGACACCTTCTGCGCCCACTTCCGGGCCGTCTACGCGGACGTGGTCGCCGGGGCGCCCTCCTCCTGCCCCAGCTATCCCACGTTCGCGGACGGCCACGACGAGATGCTCGTCGGCGACGCGATCGCGCGCAGCGCCCGCGAGGGTCGATGGATCGAGGTTGACCGTACCGGGACGGCCGCCACTCCAGACCCCGTCACCCGGGAACCCGTCCGATGAGGCTCGGTCTGCTGACCGCGCCCTTCCCCGAGACGCCGCTCACAGAGGTGGTCGACTGGACGGCCGCCAACGGCTTCGAAAGCATCGAGATCGCCTGCTGGCCCCGATCCACCGGCCCCACCCGTCGCTACGCGGGGACGTCCCACATCGACGTCGCCAACCTGACCGACACGCAGGCGAGCGAGATCGTCGACGAGATCGGAGGCAAGGGCCTGACGATCTCGGGCCTGGGGTACTACCCGAACCCGCTGCATCCGGATCCGGCGCACCGCGAGACCGTGATCGGCCATCTCAAGCACGTGATCACGGCCGCCGAGAAGATGAACGTCCCGTTCGTGAACACCTTTATAGGCGCCGACGCCGCCAAGACCCAGGACGCGAACTGGGAGGAGGCGCTCAAGGTCTGGCCGGACATCGTGGCGTTCGCGAAGGACCACGGCCGGCAGATCACGATCGAGAACTGCCCGATGCTCTTCAGCGACGACGAGTGGCCCGGCGGGCACAACCTGGCGACCACGCCACGCATCTGGCGCCGGATCCTGGAGCAATGGGGCGGCACGATCGGGCTCAACTTCGACCCGTCGCACCTCATCCTCCAGATGATCGACATCCCGCGGTTCATCCGCGAGTTCGGGCCGCACATCCTCCATGTCCAGGCCAAGGACCTGACGATCGACCGGGAGGGCCTCTACGAACGCGGCGCGTTCGCGCTCGGGATCGGCTGGCAGATCCCGCGCCTCCCCGGACTCGGGGACGTGGACTGGGCCGTCCTCTTCGCGGGCCTGTGGCGGGCCGGCTACGACGGGGACGTGATCATCGAGCACGAGGACCGCGATTTCGAGAAGACCGACGATCTCATCAAGCGCGGCTTCCTCCTGGCCCGCGACGTCCTGCGTCCGTACATCAAGTGAGTGCCGTGCCAACCATCGACATCGAGACCCTGACGGAGCGCGACATCGCCAAGGCGATCGACCACTCGCTGCTGCGCCCGGAGCTCGACGACGCCTTCGTCGAGGAAGGCTGCCGCCTGGCCGCCGAGTACGACGTCGCGAGCGTGTGCGTCCGGCCTGCCGACGTCCTGCGCGCGGCGGCCATCCTCGCCGGCACGGAGGTGGCGGTCGGGACCACGATCGGCTTCCCGCACGGCAACCACCGGACCGAGACCAAGGTGTTCGAGGCGAAGCAGGCCCTCGCCGACGGCGCGACCGAGCTCGACATGGTCATCCAGATCGGCGCCCTGAAGTCCGGGCGCGACGCCGAGGTCCTGGCCGACATCGCCGCCATCGTGGAGGTCGCGCACGCCGCCGGCGCGATCGTCAAGGTCATCTTCGAGAACGCCTATCTGACCGACGACGAGAAGGTCCGTGCTTGCGGGCTGTCCGAGGCGGCTGGCGCCGACTTCGTCAAGACCTCCACGGGCTTCGCGCCGGGTGGGGCCACCCATGACGACCTGCGACTCATGCGCGCGAACACGTCGCCCCACATCGGGGTCAAGGCCGCTGGCGGCGTACGGACGCTGGACGCGCTGCTCGAGGTCATGGCCCTCGGCACGACCCGCGTCGGGGCCACCGCGACCAAGACGATCATCGATGACTTCCGGGCGCGCAAGGCCGGCCAGGCACCCACCAGTGCGGGCGCAGACGCGGGGCCCGCGTCGGCGCGGGCGCCGAGGGCGGGTACTGATCGTGCACGACGCCTGGGGGCCCGATGAGCGCGCGAGCCGTGGCCCCAGCCAGCGCTCCCCCGTTCCTGGCCGAGGCCCGGGCGCTCCTCGATCGGCTGGCCGCGACCCAGGGCGACGCGTTGGAGGAGGCCAGCCAGTGGTGCGCCGACGCGATCGGCGGCGACGGCCTGGTGCACCTCTTCGGGACGGGCCATTCGCGCATCCCGCTCGAGGAGATGTTCCCGCGCTACGGCTCGTACCCGGGCTTCAACCCCATCGCCGAGCTGTCGATGACGTTCCACACCCAGATCGTCGGCGCCAACGGCCAGCGCCAGGCGATGTTCATCGAGCGGATGCCGGGGCTCGCCGACGTCATCCTCGAGAACTTCAGCTTCGGGCCGCGCGACGTGATGATCGTCTTCTCGGCGTCGGGGACATCGGCCGTTCCCGTCGAGATGGCCCGCGGCGCCCGCCGGCGCGGCCTGCGGGTGATCGCCGTGACCTCGGTCGATCAATCGATGTCGAGCGAGCCGGACCCGCTCATCGGCTCGCGCCTGCTCGACGAGGCGGACCTCGTCATCGACCTGTGCACGCCGCACGCCGACGCCCTCGTCTCGATCGACGGGCTCGACACCCCGGTCGGCCCAGGCTCGACCATCACGGCCGTCGCGATCGTGAATTCCATCAAGGTGCGCACCGCCCAGCTCCTCGTGGAGCGGGGCGCGATGCCACCGGTCATCACCCGAGCATCGGTCGTAGGCGCCGAGCGCTCGCGGTCGCTGTTCGAGCGAGCCTATGAGGAGCACGCACGGCGCATCGCACGTGCCATCATCCGCACCACGGATGACGGCGAGGCGAGCCCCGGCCAGGAGGTGAAGCCGAGCTGATGAGGATCAACAACCCCCGTGAGTGGGGGTGTCGTCGTCCTACGGTGCCGCAAGATGGCGGCCCGTTCATCGAGGAGGAGTACGCATGACGGAAACGAAAACGACCCGGGCAAGATTGCTCGCGGTCCTCGCAGCGGCTGCGGTCTTCGCGGCTGCCTGCTCCACGCCCGCCGCCAGCACGGCACCGAGCGTGGCCGCCCCCAGCGTGGCCCCGAGCGCCGGTGCCCCGTCTGACGCCGCCCCGAGCGCGGCAGGCAGTTTCAAGCTCGGATTCTCGAATACCGGTGGCACGGGCAACGGCTTCCGCGAGGAGCAGAACTGCACGGCCAAGGCCCAGGCGCTCGCCTCGGGCGAAGTGTCCGAGCTGACGGTCATCACCCATGACACCGACGCCGCGGGCCAGCTCCAGGACCTGCGCGACCTCGTCGCGGCCGGCGTCCAGGCCATCGTCTTCAACCCGAGCAGCCCCGACGCCCTGAACCCGGCCCTTGCCGAGGCGAAGGCAGCGGGCATCCGGACCGTCGCGGTCGACGCGTACGTGACCGACCCCGACACGTACAACCTCTATAACAACCAGATCAAGTACGCGGAGCTCGGCGCCACGTGGCTGTTCGAACAGCTCAACGGCGAGGGCACCGTCTGGTACATGCGCGGCATCGCCGGCCATCCGGCCGACACGGACCGTGACACCGGCTTCAAGAATGCGCTGAAGAACTTCCCGAACATCAAGGTCGTCCCGAGCGCTGAAGGCGTCCACACCAAGTGGGACCCGGCGGAGGCCACCCGGCTGGCGGATGAGTTCATCTCCAGCGGCCAGTACGACGACATCCAGGGCATCTGGACCTCCGGCATCGATTCCGAGGTCGTGGACGCCATCAAGGCCGCGGACAAGCCGTTCGTGCCGATCGTCGGTACGGACCGTGGCTCGTTCACGGCGCAGCTGCTCGACGACGCGGGCTATGCCGGCCTCAAGGGCGCGGCCGTGACCAATACCGCGGCCGTCGGCGGCGCGGGCGTCGCGCTGGCGCTCAAGCTCCTCAAGGGCGAGACCGGTCGAGACCGACCCGACAGCCACGCAGGGCAATACCGTCCTCCTGGATCCCGTCCTGGCTCATAACCTCGACGATGCAGGCAAGGCGACGCTGGATTCCTGGCAGTCGGTCGAGGGCCTGACCCCGACCTGGCCGCTCGGCCTGGAGATCCCAGGCTGGACCACGTACACCCCAGACCAGGCCGTTGCCTGCAAGGGCCCGGGCGAGTAACACTCCCCGAGTCGTAGCACCCATCGGGAGGTGCCGGTTCGTCCGGCACCTCCCGTAACGCACCATCGAGGGGACCGATGACCCTCACTGCGACGGATCTCCTGCTCGAAGCGACGGGCATCAGGAAGCACTACGGCGCGGTCGTCGCGCTCAAGAATGCTTCCCTGGCGGTCCGCCCTGGCGAGGTCCACGCGCTCATGGGCGCCAACGGCGCCGGCAAGAGCACGCTCGTCAAGATCCTGACCGGGGCCGTGCGCCCGGATGGCGGGACGATCTCCGTCCGCGGCAAGGAGCGGATCGCCCATTCGCCGGCCGAGGCCCGCCGCGGTGGCATCGTCTCCGTCTACCAGGAGCCGGCGCTGATCCCGGACCTGGATATCCGGTCCAACCTCCGTCTGACCGACACGCCGATCGACCCGTTCCGCCACTGGATCAACGAACTCGGCCTCGAATCCCTCGACCTCTCGAGCCTGGCGCGGCAAATGCCGCTGGCCTCGCTCCGGGTCATCGATCTCGCCCGTGCGCTCGCGATCGAGCCGGATGTGCTCATGCTCGACGAGATGACCGCGGCCCTGCCCGCGAACCTCACGGAACGCGTCCTCGAGGTCATCGGTCGACAGCGCGGGGGCGACCGTTCGGTCATCTTCATCTCCCATCGCATGATCGAGATCGCGGCGGTCTGCGATCGAGCCACCGTGCTGCGCGAAGGCGAGACGGTCGGCGTCGTCGACGTGACCGAGGGCTCCGAGGAGCGGATCGTCGAGCTGATGCTCGGCCACATCGTCGAGGACATGGCGGCGGTCGCCGATCGAACCCCGCCGCCGGTGCGTGCGGCCACCGTCACGCCGCGCATCGCAGCGCGTGGTCTCGCCGCGCGCACGAAGCTGCAGGATGTGTCGTTCGAGCTCTACCCGGGCGAGGTGCTCGGCGTCGTCGCGCTCGAGGGCCAGGGCCAGGACGAGCTGTTCGATATCCTCGCGGGCTCGGAGCGTCCGACCAGCGGCGAACTGCTCGTCGACGGATCGCCCGTCAACTTCCGCCATCCAGCAGACGCGATCCGGGCGGGCCTCGTGTACGTGCCCGCCGACCGCGCCGAGGCGCTCCTCATGCAGCGCTCCGTGCGCGAGAACATCGCCCTGCCGTGGACCGCCCAGCTGCCACGCTGGGGCCCGATCGACACCGGTGACGAGCGCAAGAAGGTCGACGGCGGGATCGCCCGCCTCCAGATCGATACGCGCGCCCAAGGCGAGGTCCGTCGGCTGTCGGGCGGCAACCAGCAGAAGGTCACGATCGCCCGCTGGGTCGCGGGTGGCGTACACGCGATGCTGTGCTTCGACCCGACCCGCGGGATCGACATCCGCACCAAGCAGCAGATCTACGTGCTGCTGCGCGACCTCGCGGAGGCCGGGGCCGCCGTGCTCCTCTACACCTCGGAGCTGAAGGAGATCCAGCTCGCCTGCGACCGGACGATCGTCATCTTCGGCGGCCGGGTGGTCGCGGAGATCGCGGTCGCCGACGCGGACGAGCCGGCGCTCCTGCGAGCGGCCTACAACCTGCGGTCGGACGCGCAGATGCCCGAGGAGATCGCAGCAGAGGTCGTCGCGGCCGAGATCGGCTCGGCGGACACCGCGGACCCCGCGGACGCGGCGGACGCTGCACCGGGCGTGCCGGTGTCGCCGGTCGACGAACGGGATCCCGAAGCATGAGCGTCGCGACCCCTCCGATGGCGACCGCCCGCAGCCAACCCGCCGACGCCGCCATCCGGTGGGCGCGCCGCAACGGCTGGACGGTCAGCCTCGTCGGATTCTTCTGCCTGTTGCTGGTGTTCACCAAGCTGATCCAGCCGACCTACGGCGTGGCCGGGATCCAGGGCCTGGCGATCTCGGTGCTGCCGCTGGCCCTGGCCGCCGTCGCCCAGGCGATCGTCGTCATCTCGGGCGGAATCGATCTCTCGATCGGCTCGATCATGGCGCTGACCAGCGTGGTCGCCGCGGTCCTGATGAAGGGCCAGTCGGAGGAGTTCGGGATCGTCGTGATCCTCGTCGTCCTCCTGCTCGGCTTGGCGCTCGGGGCGATCAACGGGGGCCTCGTGGTCATCACCCGCGTCCCGGATATCGTCGTGACGCTGGCGATGTCCTTCGTCTGGGCCGGGTGCGCGCTGCTGGTGCTCAAGACCCCCGGCGGCGCTTCCGTGAAATGGCTCAAGGACCTGGTCATCGGCTCCGTTGGGATCGACTGGGTGCCGAAGGCTGCGGTCGTGCTGATCGTCGTGGTCGCAGTCATCTGGATCCCCATCCGGCGCTCCACGCTGGGCCTGTCGATCTATGCGATCGGCAGCAACCAGCTGGCGGCCTTCCGTAGTGGCGTCTCCATCGGCCGGACGAAGATCGTTGCATACACCCTCATGGGCCTGTTCGCGGCGCTCGCCGGCCTGTCCCTGACGGCGAGCACGGGGATCGGCACACCGGTGCCTGGGCCGTACACCCTGTTGAGCGTGGCGGCCATCGTCCTTGGCGGCGTGAGCCTGGCGGGCGGGCGGGGCGGCATCTTCGGACCGATCGTGGCGGTCCTCATCCTGTCCCTCATCCGGTCGGACATGACGTTCCTCAGACTCGACACGAACCTTGCGGTCGTCATCCAGGGCGTCATCCTCATCGGTGTCGTCATGGTCGGCAGCCTCATCCAGTTGCGTCGGAGTCGGGCATGACCACGGCCGCAGCCACGAGGACCTGGCTCACGGCGTCGGGCTGGCGTCGGATGTTCCGCGACCGGCCCCTCGTCCCGCTGATCATCCTCCTGGCCATCCTCGTCGTCCTGTCCGAGCTCGCGCGGCCGGGCATCGTCCAGGCGGAATGGGCGGGTACCGTCCTGCGGGCCGCGGTTCCTCTCGCGATCCTCGCCGGCTGCCAGACCCTGACCATGCTGACCGGCGGTATCGACCTGTCAGTCGGCGCGGTGGCCTCGATGACGGGCTTCGTCGTGGCCACGTTGGTCAACGCCCAGGGATTGGAGGTCGGTCTCGCCGTCGGTCTGGCGGCCGCGGTGCTGGTCGGGCTCCTGAACGGCATCGGCGTAGGCGTCTTCCGGGTCCACCCGCTGATCATGACCCTCGGGATGAGCCTGGTCGTCCTCGGGCTGGCCAATGCGTGGCAGATCCTGACCCTCCAGACGTTCACCGGGGTCGCACCCGAGCTGCGATCGCTCGGGTCCGGCGATTCCTCGAGGTCCTGCCCAACAGCCTCGTCGTCTTCATCCCGGTGGCGGCCCTGATCCTCGTCGGCCTGCGACGGACGGGCTACGGGCGGCTCCTCTACGCGATCGGCGACAACCCCATCGCCGCGCGGCTTTCCGGTGCCCGGTCCTGGCAGGTGCTCATCGTCCTGTACGTCATCTCCGCGGTCTTCGCGGCCATCGCGGGACTGCTGATCTCGGGCCTGACCAACGTCACGAGCGTGACCCTCGCCGACTCGTACGTCCTGCCGTCGGTGGCCGCCGCCGTGATCGGCGGGACCTCGATCATGGGCGGTCGGGGCGGATTTGGTGGGACGGTCGTGGGCGCCCTGATCCTGACCGTGCTGTCGTCCCTGCTCTCGTCGCTCGGATATCCGGAAGCCGTGCGCCAGATCCTCTTCGGGTCGATCATCGTGGTCGTCGCGGCGGCGTACACCCGGGTCACGGCGGAGTCCTGATCGACGTGCGGGACGGCCCGCCCACGAGTCGACATCTCGGGCTCGACCTTGGCGGGACGAACATCAAGTGGGTCGTCGTCGAGCACACCGCCGGCGACTGGCAGCCACTCGACCGGGGCCAGGTCTCGACGCCGGCGGCCGGCGGCCCCGAGGCGGTCGTGGCCCGCCTTGCGGCGGTCGGCGTGGAGGCGATCGAGCGCAACCCGGGCGTCACCACGGTCGGGATCGGGATCCCGGGCCTGTACGACCCGGCAGCCGGGACCACGCGGTTCCTCGTCAACATCCCGGGAGCGTGGGCGGGCCGGCCCGTCGCCGGCCCCGTCGGTACGGCGCTGGGGCTGCCGGCCGCGCTGATCAATGACGCGCGGGCCTTCGGCCTGGCCGAGCTGCGGCTGGGTGCGGCGCGAGGTGCCTCGTCCATGGTCGGGTTGACGCTTGGGACCGGGATCGGCGGCGTGATCGCCATCGACGGCCGCGTCCACCTTGGGCATGACGGCACGGGCGGCGAGCTCGGTCATCAGACGCTCGACCCCGACGGACCATCGTGCGGCTGCGGCAACCACGGCTGCCTCGAGGCGTTCGCCCGCGCCGACCGGATCGCCGCCGCCTGTGGGACCGCGACCGCCGAGGAGGCCATGGTCGCGGCCCGGGCCGGGGACCCGGCGGCGGTCGCCGGTCTGCTCGTCGTCGGGCGCTACCTGGGCATCGGCATCGCCAACATGATCGTGGTCATCAACCCCGACGTCGTCGTCATCGGCGGCGGCATCTCGGCGGCCTTCGACCTCTTGCGCGGACCGATCGAAGCGGAGCTCCGCGCGCGGGTGTTCACGACCGCGCTGGATCGCGTCCGGCTCGCGCCGGCGGAGCTGGGCACGTGGGCCGGGGCCATCGGCGCGGCCCTCCACGGCGCCGAGGCGGCCGAGCGTGACGATCCGGCCACGGCCCACGAGCCGGTCGGCGGCACGATGATTGCGGGCGAGTCTCCCGCCCCAGCCGCACTACCGCCAGATCGAGCAGGCATTGCGGGAGCGGATCGCGACCCTGCTGCCGGGCGCGCGATTGCCGTCCGACGCGGAGCTCTGCGCGGAGTTCGGGGTCAGCCGCATGACGGCTCGCAACGCCATGCAGCGTCTCGCCGAGGATGGCCTGATCACGCGCAAGCCGGGGCGCGGGAGCTTCGTCGCGGAACCGCTCGCCCACCGGCGCGCGAACCGGTTGATGACGTTCACCCAGGAGATGCGCCGGGCCGGGCGGGTTCCCAGCTCTCGCGTGCTGACCCGGGTCATCCGCCCGTCCTCGCCGGCCGAGTCGGAGAGCCTGGGCATCCTCCCGGGCCAGCCGGTCGTCCACCTGCGCCGCCTGCGCCTGGCCGACGACGAGCCGATCGCGCTCGAGTCGACGGTCCTGATCGGGCTCTCGGCGGACGCCGTGATGACGGCCGACCTTGCGGACGGCTCGCTGCACGAAACGCTCGGCCGCGCCGGCATCGTGCTGCGCGGCGGGACCAGCACGATCGGTGCCGCCGCCGCGACGCCCGACGACGCCCGGCTGCTCGACGTCCGGATCGGCGATCCGCTGCTCGTGGAGCGGCGGGTCATCGCGGACGGGCACGGCCGTCGTATCGAGGCGACCGAGTCGCGCTACCCGGCCGACCGCTACGGCGCTGGTCGTCGGGTTCGACATCGAGGGCCCGGACGTCCCGCCGGCCGATGCGTCGCGCCGGCGAGCCCAGCCCCGACGGCCGAGCGATGACGCAGCGCACCGGCCAACTCCGTCAGCGGCCGGCTGGTGCTCGACGATCGGGTTGCCGACGGCCGGATCACGATCGAGGACGGACGGATCGCGGCGGTCGACCTCGACGATGACCGGGCGACGGCTGACGCGGACGGCCCGTTCATCGCTCCGGGCTTCGTCGACGTCCACGTCCACGGCTGGGGCGGCCACGACGCGATGGGCGATGGCGCGGCGCTGGATGGCATGGCCCGCGCGCTCCTGCGACGGGGCGTGACCTCGTTCCTGCCGACCGCCGTCACGGCGCCGCTCGCGGAGCTGGTCGCCTTCGCGGACCGCGTCCGGACGTGGCTGCCGGACGCCCCGGCCGACGGCGCCGAGCCGCTCGGGCTTCAACCTGGAGGGACCGTTCCTCGCCGCCGCCCGGCGCGGGGCGCACGACGCGACCCATCTCCATGCCCCGGCCGCCGTGCCCCGCGCCGAGCTCGAGCCGCTCATCGACGGGCTTCGGCTGGTGACCATCGCACCGGAGCTGCCCGGCGCGACGGACCTCATCCGCTGGCTCCACGATCGGGGCGTCGCGGTCTCGATCGGTCACTCGGCGGCGACCCTCGCCGAGGCGCGGGCGGGCTACGAGGCCGGGGCGCGCTCGACGACGCACCTGTTCAACGCGATGAGCGGCGTCGACCACCGATCGCCCGGCGTCGCCGTGGCGGCCCTGCTCGACGACGCGGTCTACGTGGAGCTCATCGCCGACGCGGTCCATGTCGATCCGGGGTTGTGGCCGCTCATCACGCGCCTGAAGCCGCCGGATCGGCTGCTGCTCGTGAGCGATGCGGTCGCGCTCGCGGGGACGGGCGATGGCCGCGGGCGGATCGGCGACCTCGCGGTCGAGGTCGTGGGGGCGCGGGTCACCCTGGCCGGGACGTCGACGCTGGCCGGATCCGTGATCGCCCTGGACACGGCGGTCCGCAACCTGGTGGGAGTCGGGGTCCCGCTGCCCGCCGCAGTCGCGGCCGCCAGCCGCAACCCGCTCGCCCTGCTCGGCATCACCGATCGTGGCCGGATCGCCGTCGGCCAGCGGGCCGACCTCGTCGAGCTGGACGCGAATCTGGCCGTCGGGCGCGTCATGCGCGCCGGTCGGTGGGTGGTCGCCGGCGACGCCTGAGCGAGGTGGCGGCTTAGCGCGGCGGCATCGCCGCGAACGTGCGCTCGATGTCGTCGAGGACGCGCACGGTCGCGTCGGTCACGACGGCGAGGTAGCGCTGGCCATACTCGACCGACGACTCCCGGGCGTCGCCCCACGTGCCCGACGTCGACGCGCGATGCACGGAGCCCGGTGCCGAGAAGAAGAACGCCGTGTGGACGGGCGCCTGGTTCGTGACCTCGGGGAACGGCGGAAGCTCGGCGTTCGCGGCGTCGAGGTCGACGAGGTCGGCGTTGATGGCCATGACGGCCGACGTCTCCCCGCGGTTCGCGTGCAGGCCCGTGGTCGGCCCGAAGAACTCGCCCGCCTCCTCGGCCGTCATCCCGTCCCAGTAGTTGATCGGGAAGGCGCGCACGCCGGCTGGCATCCGGTCGGCGGCGGTGGCGCAGGCGTACGCGATGGCGTAGGTGTTGTCGTAGTGACCGTTGAGGAAGACGATCCGCTTGAAGCCGATCGAGGCATACGACGCGCACAGGTCCTCGATGAGCGACATGAACGTCGCCACCCGGATGTGGACGACGCCCGTGAAGCCGACGTGCGGGTACGACAGCGCGTAGTTGATCGGCGGGCCGACGAGCGCCCCGATCCGCTCGGCGACGCGGCGGCCGACCTCGGTGGGGACGATCGCGTCGGTCAGCAACGGGCCGTGCGGACCATGCTGCTCGGTCGAACCGGTCGGCACGATCACCGTGTCGTGCTCCTTCAGGAACGCCTCGACCTCGGGGTTGGTCATCTCGCCCAGGAACACGGTCTTCGGCTTCATCGGTGATCCTCCTCGTGCCCGGTCAGGCGATGTGGGTCGTCAGGCGCCCGATCCCCTCGATCGAGACGGTCACGGTATCGCCGACCTGCAGCCGGCGTCCGCGTCCGGGCGGCGTGGCCAGCCGGACCGGCGTGCCCGTCGCGATGAGGTCGCCCGGCCGCAGCTCGAGATGCCGGCTGAGGTAGGCGACGATCTCCGGGATACCGAAGCGTATCGACGAGGTGCGACCGTCCTGGATGGGCGCACCATCGATCGTGCAGCGCAACGCGACATTGGCGGGATCGAAGGCGTCCGCCGTGACGATCCAGGGGCCGACCGGGCAGAACCCGGGCATCGACTTGCCCAGCATCCACTGGTCCCCGTCCAGGCGCTCGTCGCGGGCCGACACGTCGTTGATGCACGTGTAGCCGAAGACGTGGTGCATAGCGTCCGCGGGCGTGACCCGGAACGCCGGCGCTCCGATGACGACGCCGAGCTCGACCTCGGCATCGACGTCGTCGGTGACGTCGCGGTCCCACGCGAGCGTGGCGCCATGACCGGCGACCGAGGCAGCCGCCTTGCCGTAGATGAGCGGGCGCTCGGGACGTGGCGCGGCGCCCGGCCCGTCGTAGTTGAGGCCGACCGTGTAGATCGCGCCGGGGTCCGGGACGGCTGGCCCGAGCGTGACCGCGTCCAGCGGCCGACCGGCCTCGGCGGGCTGTGCGTCCAGCCACGCCCCGAGGCGATCGAGGGCCGCCTGTCCGCCGGCAGCGATGGCTCGGATGCCGGCGAGCCCCGTCGCCTGCCTGTCGATCGGGAGGACCCGGTCGTCGTCGCGCACCACAGCCGCGTGCGGCCGTCCGTCGACGAGGATCGTGGCCAGGCGCACCGCGTCAGGCCCGGATCGTGGGGTCTGCGAGCAGCGGCGCGACCGCGCGACGCATGACGTCGGCCATGCCCGCCACGCCGGTCCAGCGCTCGAACGCGATCGCGGCCTGGGCGATCAGCATCTCCGACCCGTTGGCCACGCGCAGGCCGCGGGCTCGCGCCGCCTGCAGCAATGCGGTCTCCTGTGGCACGTACACCAGGTCGAAGACCGTCGCCGACGGCGGCAGCAGCTCGACCGGGATCGTCGCCCCCGAGTCCAGCATCCCCACGGTCGTGGCGTTCACCGCGAGGTGCGCGGATCGCAGGGCGGCCGCAAAGGCTGGGTCGGTCAGGGTCACCGCGGACCGGGAGCCCGTCCCGACCCCGGTGAATCGATCGACGAGCGCGACCGCCGACGCCTCCGTGCGGTTGCCCACGGTCACCTGCCGTGCGCCGGCACGGAGACAGGCGAACACGACGGCGTGGGCGGCTCCGCCCGCCCCGGCGACCACGACGTCCGCGCCAGACAGCGGGCGGCCCATCGCGAGCTCCACCCCCGCCTGAAAACCGGGGGCATCGGTATTGAACCCGACGAGCCTGCCCGATCCGGTACGCGCGACGTTGTTGACGGCACCGATCGTCGCGGCGTCGCCCTCGACCTCATCGCACAGACCGGCGACCAGCCGCTTGTACGGCGCCGTCACGCCGAGGCCGAACCAGCCGGGTCCCCGCGCCTCCTGCACGGCAGCCTCCACGTCGTCCTCCTCCAGCTCGAGGAGGACGTAGCGCCCGTCGATCCCGGCTGCGTCGAACGCGGCATCGTGCATGACCTGCGAGTGGCGCCGCTTGAGCGGCTTGCCGATGAGGCCGACCCGCCTGGTCATCGGCCGATCACGAGACCGCCGCGACCGCGGGCTGGGGCGGCCGGCGGACCGGTCCGGCCGTCGGCGGGAAGGTCACGTTCGGGATGATGTGGTCGACCCATAGCTGCAGTTGCGCCGGGTCCGGCGTCATGGTGTGCAGGAAGAAATACTCGACGCCCGCATCCACCCGCGCCTGGAGCGAGGCGATGACCTCGTCCGGGGTGCCGAACAGGTAGACCGTCTCGAGGTACTTCGGCCCGCGCTCGTTGCTCATGACCTTGAGGAACGCCTCGTGCTGCTCCTCGCGCGCCTTGACCGGGTCGTCCGTCATGACCAGGTGCAGGAAGTTCTCGTGGGCGACGAGGCAGTCGGACGGGTCCCGCCCGGCCTCGCGGAAGGCCGCCTGGAGCTCCTGCCAGTCGCGGGCAATGTCGGCCGGCGGGCAGGTCGGCCGGGGGATCCAGCCATCGGAGCGGATGGTCCGGCGCTTGACTGACTCGACGAACTTCGGCACGTCCGGCGACTTGGGATCCGCCAGCTGCGAGCCGCCCCCGATCCATAGCAGCGGCCGCTGCGACGTCCGCGGCTCGATGAACACGTCGTCGACGTCGTAGTACGTGCCGTGGTAGGTGACCCGCTCGCCCTCGAGCAGCGGCATCATGATGTCCAGCATCTCGTCGGTCCGCTTGCCGCGTTCCGCCTTGTGCACGCCGACCGCCTCGTACTCCGATTCGTTCCAGCCCACCCCCGCGCCCAGGATGACGCGGTTCTCGGACAGGAACTGGAGGGTCGCGAGCTCCTTGGCCAGGATCACCGGGTTGCGCAGCGGCATGATCAGGATCGACGTCCCGAGGCGCACGCGCTCCGTGGCGCCGGCCGCGACGGCAAGCGTCGTCAGCGGCTCGAGCCAGTTGACGCTGTAGAAGCGTTTGGCCGCGAGCAGGTGGTCGGTGATGAACAGCGAGTCAAAGCCCAGGTCCTCCACCACGCGCGCGAACGACTTGATGCCGCGGGCGCGCTCCGGTCCGTCGCCCTCCCAGATGTACGACGGCAGGAAGACGCCGAATTGGCCCACGTCAGCCATGAACGAGCCACCTCCGAGTGCTGGTGAGCGGCCTCATCGGCCGTGATAGTCCGGGTCACGTTTGGCGAAGAACGCGTCGGCGCCTTCGAGCATGTCGTCCGTCGCGAAGATCCGGTCCGAGGCGTCCAGCTCGGCCGCCAGGCCGGCGTCGATGTCGGTCTCGGTCGCCATGTCGATGAGGCGCTTGGCCTCGCGGACGGCGAGCGGACCGCGCAGCGCGATCTCCTCGCCAAGAGCCGTCGCGCGCGCCACGGCCTCGCCGGCCGGCACCACCTCGTGGACGAGGCCGATGCGCTCCGCCTCCGCGGCGGTCAGGACCCGACCGGTCAGGATCAGCTCTTTGGCTCGGGCCGCCCCGACGACCCGCGGCAGGCGTTGCGTGCCGCCGGCGCCGGGCGTGACCGCGAGGCGCACCTCCGGGAGCCCGAGGCGCGCCCGCTCCGAGGCGATTCGCAGGTCGCAGCACAGCGCCAGCTCGAGTCCGCCGCCCAGCGCGTTGCCCTCGATCGCTGCGATGGTCGGCATCGGCAGCTCGGCCAGTCGCCGCGCGACACCGGACTCCAGCTCGTGGCGCGCCCGCCCGGCGGGGCCACGCTGTGCCTCGAACTCGCCGACGTGCGAGCCCGCTGAGAACGCGCGCTCCCCGCTGCCGCTGACGACGACGGCCCGGACGTCCCCGGGCGCGGCCGCCTCGAGTGCGTCCAGCGCGATCCCGAACGCCTCGAGCAGCTCGCGCGTCACGAGATTGAGCGGCGGGTTGACGATCGTCAGCCGCGCGACGCGCCCGAGCTGGAGGTCGATGCGCGCGGCGGGCGCGCCTTCGGTGTCGGTCGAGGCGGTCACGTCGGTCACGCCGCTCCCCGTGGTCCCGCGAAGTCGGCCGCCAGGCCCATCGGCCCGGTCGCGTAGAGGCGCCGGTCCATCGTCCGGACGTCGTCGGCCACGCGCGGCCGGAAGCCCATCTGGCCCAGCACGTCGCGCTCGACGTCGATGCCGGGCGCGACCTCGGTCAGAACCAGACCGTCGTTCTCGAGCGCGAAGACGGCGCGCTCGGTGATGTAGCGCACCTGCTGTCCTCGCTCTCGAGCCAGTCGCCCGTTGAACGAGATCTCGCGCACCTCCGGCACGAACTTGCCAAGGCTCCCTTCGCTGGCGATGCGCACCCCGCCGTCGTCGATCAGGAGCTCCAGGCCCCGCGCGGTCAGCGTGCCGACGAAGTTGATCCGGCCCGTCCGCGCGCTGATGTTCGGGAAGCCGCCCGGGCCGCGGACCCGGCCCTCGAAGGCGTGGACGTTCACGTTGCCCTCGGCATCGACCTCTGCGAACGACAGGCTGGCCACGTCGAGGCCGCCCCCGTCGTAGAAGTCGAACATGTACGGCTGATCGATCATGGCCTGGTAGTTGAACCCCGCGCCGCCCTCGTTGCCGGCCACCGGGCACGCCGCCGAAGATGCCCTGCTCGACGGTCAGCACCAGCTGGTCGGTGATGCCCTCCTCCCAGGCCACGCGCCCGATGAGCTGGCTGATCCCGAAGCCGAGATTGCAGATGGCGCCCGGCGGGAACTCGAGCAGCGAGCGGCGCGCGATGATCTTGCGGACGTCGAGCGGCAGCGGTGGCTCGGGGCGGACCGGACGTCGCTGCGCCCCCGAGTAATAGGGCGAGTCTTGGGTGATGTACGTCTGCCACTGCTCCGGGATCGACGTAGACATGGTCGACCAGGGCGGCCGGCACCTTCACGTCGCGCATCCCCAGGCTGCCGCGGGTCGCGAGCTGGCGCACCTGCGCGATGACGATGCCACCGCTGTTGCGTGCGGCCATGGCCATCGCCAGCATCTCGCCCTGGACGGCCTCGCCTTCCATCGTGATGTTGCCGTCCTCGTCGGCGGTCGTGCCGCGGATGACGGCCACGTCGATGGGGAACGCGTGAAAGAGGAGCCACTCGCGGCCCCGCAGGGTAACGACCTCGACGAGATCCTCGGTCGTGGAGGCGTTCTGCTTGCCGCCGGTCTGGCGCGGATCGACGTACGTGCCCAATCCGACCTGCGTGACGAGCCCCGGCCGGCCCCCGGCGATCTCGCGCATTAGCTGGGACAGGACGCCCTGCGGGAACGAGTAGGACTCGATCTCGTTGGCCTCGACGAGCGCCCCTAGGCGCGGCTCGTTCCCGATGTTGCTGCCGATCGTGCGGCGCATCAGGCCCGGCAGGCCCAGCTGCGAGAACCCCCGGTCGGCGAAATCGCCGATCCCGACGACGCGGACGGTCGTGAGGTCCCGCGGCCGGCCCTCGGCGGCGTAGACGGCGGCGAGCTCGTCGATGAAGCGCTGCGGCAACGCGTGCCCGGCTCCCGAGCCGCCGATCACGACCGTACTGCCGTCGCGGACGAGCCCGATGGCCTCGCGGACGTCGAGGATCTTGCTCACGGCAGGTCGCTCACGGCATGTAGCCCCCGGCATTGGGATTGAGGGTCTGTCCCAAAAACAGGCCCGAGGCGTCGGACAGCAGGAAGATGACCGTGTCCGCCACCTCGTCCGCGCGGCCGAACCGGCCCAGCGGCATGTCACGCAGCCGCTCCCGGCCCGCCTCGCTGTCGACGAGGTCGGTCGTCATCTCCGTGATCGTCACGCCGGGCGCGACGGCATTCACGCGGATCCCGCGCGGGCCGAATTCGCGGCCGAGGGCCCGGGTGAGTCCGATCAGGCCAGCCTTCGCGGCGCTGTAGGCCGCGGTCTCGGCGACGCCCATCTGACCCAGGCGGGAGGCGATGTTGACGATCGTGCCGCTCCCCCGCTCGACCATGGACGGCAGCACGGCCTGGCAGGTGTGGAACGCGGCGGTCAGGTCGGTCCGGATCACCTCGTCCCATTGCGCCGGTTCGATCTCCAGGAAGGGGCCGACCTGCGTCAGGCCGGCGTTGTTGACCAGGCCGTCCACCCGCCCGAAGTGGGTGATCACCCGCCCGACCAACTGACCCGCCTGCCGCCCGTCGGCCACGTCGGCATCGAAGATCGCGCCGTCGGCGCCGGCGTCGCGGACCTTCGCCAATGTGGCCTGCGCGCCCTCCTCCGACCGGTGGTAGTGGATCGCCACCGTGGCTCCCTCCGCGGCCGCCTTGACGGCCACCTCGGCGCCGATGCCGCGGCTGCTGCCCGTGATCAGGACGACCCGCCCCGCCAGCGCTCCCGCCATCAACGGGCCCCCACGGGGGTGTCGTTTGTGCGCAAGGTGACCTGACCGACCGGCGGTGCGGCGGTCGATCCGCGCAGGACGAGCTCGGTCGGGAGGACCTCGCGGGCCGGCTCTCGCCCGGCGAGCAAGCCCTCTGCGAATCCGAACGCCCGACGACCGATCTCGTGCAGCGGAAGGCGGACCGTGGACAGGCCGGGAGTGGCCATCGCGGCGGTGCCGATGTCGTCGAACCCCGCAACGGAGATCTCGCCCGGGACGTCGATGCCCAGGGAGGCGAGTCGCTCCAACGCCCCGAGCGCAAGGAGGTCGTTGGCGGCGCACACCGCCGTGAACGGCGCCTCGCCCGCGAGCAACGCGTCGATGCCGAGCGCGCCGGCGTCCTGGTTGAAACCGGTGCTCACGACGAGGCTGTCGTCATGGGCGATGCCGGCATCCGCGAGGCCGCGGCGGTAGCCCTCCTGCCGTTGGTGGGAGACATACAGCGAGCTCGGGCCGGCAAGGAACGCGATCCGGCGGTGACCCAGCTCGACCAGGGCCGCCACCATGCCCGCGATCGCAGCGGCATTGTCGATGCCGATGTCCGCGTCGCCTGCTGCGTGCGGGGAGAGGTGTACGACCGCCGCGCCATATGCCCGCATGGCCGCCACGTGCTTGGCGACCTCCGCATTGAGGGCCGGATCCGTGAGCCCGCTGCCGGCAAAGATGAGCGTCGCGGCCCGCATCGAGCGGAGCAGGCGCACGTACGACAGCTCGCGCTCGGCGATCCGGTCGGAGCTGCAGGTGACGACCAGGAAGCCACCGACCGACGCGGCGTCCTCGACGCCGCGCACGACCTCGGCGAAATACGGGTCGGTGATGTCGTGGACGATGACGCCGACGACCGGCACGTGGCTCTTGTGCAGCCCACGGGCGAGGGCGTTCGGGACGTAGTCGAGCGCCCGGGCGGCATCGAGCACTCGCGCGCGGGTCGCAGGGCTGACGGCGTACGGCGCGGACGAGACGACGCGCGAGACCGTGGCCGTTGAGACCCCGGCCAGCCTGGCCACGTCGGTGATGGATGCCACGTCGTCAGCGCTCAGAACGGGAACGTCGGCGGATCGTCGCGCACCGTGACCCACTGCCACTCGGTGAACGTGTCGAGGCTCGCTTCGCCGCCGTAGCGGCTGCCGTTGCCGGAATCGCCCATGCCGCCGAACGGGATGATCGCCTCGTCGTTGAGCGTGCCGTCGTTGATGTGGACCATGCCGGTCCGCATGCGGTCCGCGAACGCGAGGCCACGCGCCAGCGAGCGCGTGTAGATGGACGCCACGAGGCCGTACGAGCTCGCGTTCGCCAGCTCGATCGCCTCCTCGTCGCTGTCGAAGGCCATGATCGGCGCCACCGGCCCGAAGATCTCGTCGGTGAACGCCGCCATGTCCGGGGTGATCGCGGTCAGCACCGTGGGTCGGTAGAACAGGCCCTCGCGGGTGGCGCCCTCGGACACCACCGCCCCCGCCGCGATCGAGCGCTGCACGATGTCGTCGACGCGGGCGACCTGCTTCTCGTTGACGATCGGCCCGAGCTGCACGTCCTCGCGGAACGGATCGCCGGTGCGCAGGCGCTTCGCCTTCTCGGTCAGCGCACCGGTGTAGGCGTCGGCCATGCTCCGGTGGACGAGATGCCGGCCTGCGGCGAAGCAGACCTGGCCCTGGAACTGGAACGCGGCGAACGCCCCGGCCGCCGCGGCCGCGTCGAGGTCGGCGTCGTCGAGGACGATGAACGCGTTGTTCCCTCCGAGTTCCAGCGAGACCTTCTTCAGCATGCCCCCGGCGAGTTGACCCACTCGCCGGCCCACGGCGGTCGAGCCCGTGAAAGACACGACGGGGATGTTCGGGTCCGTGACGAGCGCCTCGCCGACGTCGGCGCCGCCGACGACGACCTGCAGCAGGCCGTCGGGCAGGCCCGCCTCGCGGAAGACCGCCGCGAACATCGCGCCGCCCACGACCGGTGTCTGCGGATCGGGCTTGAGAACGACGGCGTTGCCGAGCGCGAGTGCCGGCGCCACGACCCGCATGCCAAGCACGGACGGCGAGTTCCAGGGCGTGATCGCGCCGATGACGCCCGCCGGCACGCGGCGGACCATCGACAGGCGGCCCTTGACCGCGGACGGCATGAGCGAGCCGTAGGCCTGCGATGGGAGGGTCGCCGCGTTGAGGATCTCGTGGTAGGCGAAGTTCGACTCGTGGTGCATCTTGCTGTGGGAGGCCCCGGTCTCGCGCTGCGTCCAGGCGCCGAACTCGTCGCGGTTCGCGTCGTAGATCTCGGCGGCGCGGCGCAGGACGCGCGCCCGTTCCTGGTAGCTCGTGGCGGCCCAGGCGGGCTGGGCGGCCTTTGCGGCCTCGGCAGCGCGCGCGACGTCATCCGGCGTCGAACGCGGGACGGTCGCGATGAGCCGGCCGGTCGCCGGCTCACGGTCCTCGATCGGCGCGCCCGTGCCGGGCTCCCACGTCTCGACGAAGGACCCAAGCCAGCGCGGGGCCGCGGATTCGGTCGGGTCAGGGGCGATCGCGGCCATCGTGTCCTCCTTCGGACGACGTCGCGTCCGTCTTCGCGTCCGCCCAGCGCTCGGCGTAGGTCCGAGGCGCCTCCGTGGCGACCGCCCGCTGTCCGGTCGCCGGGTCCCGCCATGCCGGTCCGCGAGCGAGGACGGCATCGATCAGCCCTTCCTCGAGATAGCCGGGGTACTCCCATGACCTGAGCTCGATCGCCATCTGCCCCGGATACTCGATCAGCTCGCGAACGTGCTTGTCGGTGTAGTAGCCGGCGACGATCGTCAGCTGCAGGGCCGAGAGGTTCGTCGGCTCAGCGGCCAGCGCCGCCAGCCGGTCCGCCACGTCGGCACCGAGCTCCGGCCGGAGTGCTGCCCGGAGCGGCTCGCCGAGGTCCGGTCGCGAGCGGAGCACGAACCGGAGCCGCTCGTCGGTCACGATCTCGGCCGCCGACGGCATCCCATGCGCCGCCGGGATGAGGTGGTCGGCGAGGGCCGTGAAGGTGGCGCGCTCGTCGTCGCTGAGCGCCGTCCCGTCGCGCGCGTCGGCGGCGGCCGTCGCTGGCATGCCGCCGGTCAGGTCGGTCGGGGCTCCGGTCTCCGTCATACCGGCACCTGCTGCTCGAAGCGGGTCTCGATCATGTGATCCGCCGAACGCAGGGCGATCGCAACGATCGTCGACGTCGGGTTCACGCCGGTCGAAGTGACGAAGCACGAGCCGTCGACGACGTACAGGTTCGCCACGTCGTGCGCGCGGTTCCAGCGGTCAAGCACGGACGTAGTGGGGTCGTCGCCCATCCGCGCCGTGCCCAGCAGATGCCAACCCGAGTAGCGCATCAGCCGATCGACCTCGATCTTGTAGGCGCCGGCGGCATCCATCGACTCCTTCGCCCGCTCGATGTGGAAGTCGAGCATCCGGCGCGAGTTGTCGGACATCCGGTAGTGGACCTCGGGCGCCGGGATCCCCGACGAGTCGGTGACCGTCGACGAGATCGTGATGTGGTTCGCCTCGTCGGGCAGGTCCTCGGCGAACAGACCCCAGTTCGCGCCGTGGCCGAGGTGGCTCTTGACGTGGGTATGGTGGTCGGGCCCCCAGGCCTGCTCGCCGGCCCGGCTGGGCAGTGCCGTGTTGATCGGACCGCCGGTCGGCGCGAGGCCCCAGCGGGCGCCGCGGACGAAGCCCCGCTTCTCGTCCGTTTCGTAGAACTCGAGCGACTCGATGAGGTCGCCGAACTGGCCCTGCCAGCTCATCAGCGGCTCCTCGAACAGGCCAGCGACATTGGCGAAGGGATGCATCATCAGCCGCTTCCCGACGAGGCCGGACGAATTCGCCAGGCCGTCCGGGAACCCGGGCCCGGCGGAGTTCAGGAGCAGCCGGGGCGTGCCGATCGCGTTGGCCGCGACGACGACCACGCGGGCCGGTTCGAAGTGTTCGCCGCCGTCCAGGTCGAGCCACGTCGCGCCCGTCGCCAGGCCGCGGGCGTCCGTCTCGATCAGGCGGACGCGGGCGCCCGTCACGAGCCGCGCGCCCAGCGCGATCGCCTTGGGCCAGTGGGTCAGGTCGGTCGACGCCTTGGCGCCCTCGTTGCAGCCCGACTGGCAGGTGCTCCGCTGGACGCAGGGTCGGCGACCGTCGTAGGCGACCGAGTTGATCGAGTTGAACTCCGGCCACCAGTGCCAGCCGAGCTTCGTCTGGGCGCGGGCCACCTTCATCCCGGCCGCCCCGATCGGGAGCGGCGGCATCGGCGCGTCCTCCGTGTCCGGCGGGTAGGCCGGATCGCCCGGCAGGCCCGACACGCCGAACTGGCGATCGGTCCGGTAGAAGTACGGCAGGAGCTCGAAGTAGTCGATCGGCCAGTCGTCGGCCACCCCGTCGAGTGAGCGGACACGGAAGTCCGATGGGAGGGCCCGCGGCCAGGCACCCGCGAAGATGATCGTGGACCCGCCGACGGCGTTGTACATCAGCGGCGAGACGGGGGTGTCGTCCTCGACGATGGGGTAGTCCTGGGCGAGGCCGCGGATGTTCGGGCTGGTCGCCCAGTCCTTGCGAGCCTTCAGCTCCCAGTCGAGCTTGTTGCCCGGGTAGTCCGCGCGATCGAGCCAGCCGCCCTGCTCCAGGCACACGACGGAGAAGCCGGCCTCGGCCAGGCGCAGGGCCACGACGCCGCCCGATGCGCCGGCGCCGACGATCAGGACATCGGCCGGTTCCGCGCTCATCGAGCGAGCACCGGCACCGCCGGGGTGTCCTCCCGCAGGCCGACTTCGGCCAGGACGCCGGCCAGGAAGGCGCGCTCCGCCTCGCCGATGGGCAGCAGCGGCCGGCGGACGTGGGCGTTCTCCAGCACGCCCAGGATCCGCAGGCACTCCTTCAGCCGCACCCGGTAGTCACCGACCGGTGCCGCGAACACGACATCGGCCAGGCGCTGGACCCGGCGCCCCAGCCCCATCGCCGTGTCCGTGTCGCCGGCCTGCCAGGCGGCGATCATGTCCACCTGCTCGCGGGTCATGACGGCGCCGAACCCGATCAGCGCGCCCGTCGCACCCAACAGGAACGACTCGAGGATGAAGTTGTCGTTGCCGGTCAGCAGCGTGATCTTGCGCGGCAGCTGCTCCAGCAGGCGCGCCGTGTCCACGAACCGGCGAGCGTCGAAGGACGCCTCCTTGATCGCGACCACGCCGTCCACCGCCGCCATCGCCTGGAGCGTGTCGATCTCGAAGTTCACGCCGCCGAGGGCGGGCTGGAGCTGGAAGAGGATCAGCGGCAGGCCGACATCCGCGACGGCCTCGTGATAGGCGACCGGGACGCGCGGGTCCAGCGGCTGGCTGAGGTAGGCCGGGATCGGGAACACGAGAAGGGCATCCGCACCGGCGGCCTGGAAGTCGCGCGCCTGGGACACAGCTGCCCGGGTCGACGGGCCCGCCAGCCCCGCCACGATCGGGATGTCCGTCACGTCACGGACGATCTTGAGGACGCGGACCTTCTCGTCGTGGGTCAGGTGCGGCCCCTCGCCGGTGTCAACGTTGATCGCCAGGGCGACGGGTCCCTGGTCCACGACCCAGCCGATGTACGAGCGCAGGGCGGGCTCGTCGATGCCGCCGTCCGCGTCCATCGGCAGGACGGTGGCGGGGATCAGGCCATCGAGGTTCAGCGCCATGGCACGCTCCGTCGGACGGATTCTCAGCAGACAGCAACCGTTTACTATCCTACCCTCGCCGGCTCGTCGATGTCGCCCGATCACATCGACTGCACAACACCCGCCGTTGGTCGGCCGTCGGGGTGGTGATGAAACGAGACGTGCTGCTCTGCACGGCCATTGCGCTCGCGATTTCCGCGTGCGGCCCAGCTCCCGTCCCGTCCAACGTTGCCGTCACCACCTCCCATGCCCCCACACCGGCCGTGTCCCTCGCGCCCAAGCCGTCGCCGGTGCCGTCGGCGTCCCCGTTGCCCACCACATCGCCGACAACGAGGCTCGGCTTGACGACGGAGTATCGAGAGCGATGCGGATCCATCGGCGGCTGTGCCGCCTACGTGGCCCTGATCTCGGCCGGCGAGACGGAAGCGGTCGAAACCGAAATCGGTGGACCAGGTCCCGACGCACAAGCCCTGCCGGCGCTCATCGCACCAGGGTCCTACACCGTTCGCTTCCGGCTGGCTGCGGTGTCCGACGACCGGCAGGTCGGTGCGCCGGCGGACGAGACGACCGTTGCGACATGCGAAGTGGCCATCGAAGTCATCCCAGCAGTCGGCCGTGAACATCAACGTCGCCTTCGACCGGCACTCGTGTGAAGCCTCAGCCACCTACACGGTCACCTTCGACTGACGACATGCCGTCGTGGACGGTGCCCTCGCTCGTCGCTGCGCGATAATCGATCAAATCCGACGAAGGAGCACGATGGCCGGACTCGACGATTTCAGCCTCGATGGCCTCGTGGCCCTTATCCCGGGCGGTGGCGGCGGCATCGGATCGGCGCTGGCGGTCGCCCTCGCCGAGGCCGGAGCGAACGTCGTCGTCGGGGGCCGCACGCAGGCGTCGCTCGACGCGACGGTCACGCAGGTCCAGGCAGCCGGCCGTGAGGGCCTGGCCGTCGTCGCCGACGCGACGGACGAGGCGGACAGCGAGCGGATGGTCAGCGCGGCGGTCGAGAGGTTCGGTCGGCATCGACATCCTGATCAATGCCGTCGGCGGCGGTGCCGGCAAGGCCCTCCACAACGCCGAGTCCTATCCCCGCTCGGACTGGGACTGGATCATGGACCTGAACGTGCGCAGCACGGTCGTCCCGACGCAGGCCGCGGCGCGCCAGATGATCGCCCAGGGCGGTGGCGGCCGGATCCTGAACATCTCATCGGTCCGCGGCAACCTCGGCATCAATGCCGGCTACTCGGCGTACGTGGCCGCCAAGGGCGCGATCAATTCCCTCACCCGCCAGTGGGCGACCGAGTGGGCCAAGCACGGCATCCGGGTCAACGCGATCATGCCGACCTTCGTGGACACGCCGCAGGTCGCGATCGCTGCTCGCGGACCCGGAGTTCAAGGCCGGCATCGTCAGCCGGATCCCGCTCGGCCGCGTCGGCGAGACGCGCGACATCGTCGGGCCGGCGATCTTCCTCTGCTCCGACGCCGCCTCGTTCGTGACCGGCCAGATCCTCGGGATCGACGGCGGCCTGACGGCGACCCAGTAGCGATGGCGACCGCCGCCATCGAGCTCGAGCGCGTCACGCCCAACATCTACACGACGACCAAGCTGCGCGGCTGCAACCCGAGCTTCGTCACGACCTCCGACGGGGTGGTCGCGATCGACACGCCGCAGCTCCCGACGCGCGCGATCGCGATGCGGGCGGAGGCCGAGACGCACGGTCCGATCCGCTACCTCATCAACACGGAGCACCACGTCGACCACATCTTCGGCAACTACTGGTTCAAGGGCGTGCCGGTGGTCAACCACCAGGGCCTGTACGACAACTTCATGGACCCGAACGCCGCCCTGGACCCATTCGCGTACGCGCTCGAGGCGATCCCGACCGACGACCCCGAAGCGGCGCCGCTGATCCCCGACCGTGACGTCTACTACGAGGACCCCAACAAGGGCACCGTCGTCTTCACCGGGCGACCTGACCTTGCGCGTCGGCGACCACACCTTCCACCTGCTCCACACGCCGGGCCACACGCCGGGCCAGCTGGCCGTGCACGTGCCGGAGGAGCGCACCGTGTTCACCGGCGACACCATCTTCAGCGAGTCCAGACGTGGCTGATGACGTCCGACGTCGACCAGTGGCTCGAGGCGCTCGAGCGGATCCGCGCAGCTGGACGTCGATCGGGTCGTGCCCGGGCACGGGCCGGTCCAGCCACTCAGCTACGTGGAGACCCAGCGGGCGGTGCTCCTTGCCTGGAAGGCCGCGGTGGCCGACGCCGTCGCCAAGGGCTGGACCCGCGAGGAGACCCAGCAGCGGGTCCGGTTCGACGACGCGTTCGGCCCGGTCGACGTCGGGCAGGGTTACATGATGGATCACATCCAGAGCAACAACGCGGGATCGCTCTGGGACAAGCTCACGGCGACGGGGTACTCGAAGGGTCGCTGACGTCCCGCCGCAACGGCATCACTCGGATCACGGCGAGGAGGCGCACGCGATGCTCACGGCGACCAAGGACCTGATGCTCCCGGCCACCGTCACCGGCTCGTGGCCGAGGCCACGCTGGTACGACGGCGGGTTGTGGGGCCGGCCGCTCGACACGGCGTTGCTCGACGTCAGCTTCCGCGAGCAGTTCCTCGATGCGCACGCCACGGTCATCGCCGACCAGGAGCGTGCCGGGCTCGATATCCTCACGAATGGCGACTACCACCTCGACGAGGACTTCGCGGGCCGCTCGTGGCATCACTACCCGTTCCAGCGCTGGACGGGGCTCGAGCACGAGGAGCTGCAGTACGAGCGCTCGCGTGACCGGCTGCTCGAGTTCGCACCAGGCACGCTGATGAACGAGATCGAGACGACGTGGCGGTGGCCGCGCGTGGTCGGCAAGGTCGAGCACGACCCCCGCAATCCGCTCGAGTACGCCAAGCTCTGGCGGATCGCCCAGGCGCGCGCGGCATCCGGCAAGCCCGTCAAGTTCGGGACATGCTCGTCGCAGGTGCTCTCGATCTTCCTGGACAGCCATACGAGCGAGTACGACCTCGAGGACAAGAAGCAGCTGATCTGGGACATGGCCACCGCCATGAACACCGAGCTTCGGCAGCTCGCGGCGGCGGGCGCGAAGGTGATCCAGATCGAAGAGCCGACGATCCATTTCGTCGCGAACTTCTATCCCGATCAGAAGGACCTGCTCGACTTCCTCGTCGACGCGTTCAACCACGAGGTCGACGGGCTCGACGACGTCGAGCTGTGGATCCATACGTGCTGGGGCAACCCCAACATGCAGAAGGTCTACACCGGCGAGTCATACGAGCCGTCGATCGACATCTATCTCGATCGACTCAAGGGCGACGTATGGACGGTCGAGGCGACCGAGAACGAGCTCGCCGAGATCGACCTGTTCAAGCCGTACGCCGGTACGCTGAAGAAGAAGGTCGCCGTAGGCATCGTGAACCACCGAACGCTGCAGGCCGACATGCCGCCGGTCGTCGCCAAGCGAGTGCGCCGCGCCCTGGAGGTGATCCCGGCGGACAAGCTGATCCTGTCGACGCGACTGCGGGTTCGGCCGGCAAGGGTTCAACCGGACGGTCGCGTTCTACAAGACGACGGCGATCGCGCAGGCTCGCAACATCGTCCTCAAGGAGCTCGGCCTCGAGGAGCGCTACGTCGCCGCGGCCGACCCGTCGCTCCAGACGGACGTGCTCCCGGACCGCGAGCCGCTGACGCACCTGCCGTCACCCTGGCGATAGCGCGCGACAGCGGCGGCCACGGGGAGGCCGTGCGCCGGCGTCGTCAGGGTGGGGTCGCCCGACCGCGCCCGACGACGATGTCGTCGTCCTCGGGGTGTCGTGCCAGGTACTGCTGGACGTACGGACAGGTCGCGATGACCCGCAGCTCGCGCCGGCGGGCGTCATCGAGCGCGAAGCGGACGAGCGCGGATCCCCACGCCCCGGCCCTCGTGGGCCGGCAACACCTCCGTATGGATGAGGGCGATCCGCCCGCGTTTGACGATGTATTCGAGGACGCCCGCGAGCTCACCGTCGAGATAGGCTTCATAGCGGTCGCGGGCCGTCGCATCCGTGATCACCGGGCGGGCTGGCGGGGACGTCATGGCCACCATGCTAGGGGCGGCCGCTCGACCCGTCACCGACCGCCGGTACGCCCCTCAATCACGCGCGGCCGGCGGCGGATTCCTCGTCGCGTGTACGGCCGGCGAGCTGGATGAGGTCCTCGTGTAGCTCGAACCAGATGCTGTGGTAGCTGTCCACGCGCGGTGAGGCCACGTACCGTCCGTCGCCGGCCCGGGCCGCCTCGAGTGCGCGGGTGAGTCGAGCGCGGTAGTCGCTGAGACGTGGGAGCGCTGGTTCGAGCGGGGCGAACCAGGCCAGGGCATCCGCATGGATCACGGTGAGTCGGTCGAGCACGCCCGCGTCGTAGTCGGCGTCGGTGTGGTCGTTGACGGTCCCCTCCTCGCGCAGCTGCCAGGCCGTGACGACTTCCTTCACGCGGTGGTCGATCTCGAGGAAGGTATCGAGCGCCACGGTGGCCGCGTCGGCGCCCCACGCGTCTCGCTCTGCGGCGAGCCGCTCGTTGGAGCGATCGCGTCCGGCATCGGTCAGCCGGTAGGCACCCGCGGTCGACTCGGCCAGGCCATCGGTAACCATGGTCTCGACGACAGATCGGACCCCGTCCGGGGAGGCGAGGGTCGCATCAGCGATGCCGTCAAGCAACGCGAAGCCCTTGATCGCGATCGCTCGAAGCACCCGATCCGGGTCGGCCGGTGCGGCGTCGCCGGGGAGGCCAGGCTCGGGCTGAAGACCGCCGATGTCGATGCCCGCTTCCCGCGCCCAGTCGATGAGCGTCCCGGCCTCGGCCGCGATCTCGCTGGCCCCGTCGATCGCGCCCTCGAAGACCTCGCCGGTGCCCCCATCTACCGTGATGACGTCACCCGCACGAAGGGTGCGTCCGTCGACCCGGATCTCCCCGTCCCCCACCACGACGCTCTCGGCACCGACGACCGCCGGGATGCCCCAGCCGCGGGCGACGACGGCGGCATGACTCGCGAGCCCACCGCGCGAGGTCAGGATGCCCGCGGCTCGCGCCATCCCGTGGACGTCGTCGGGAGATGTCTCGGCGCGAACAAGGATGGGCGAGGCACCGGCTTCCGCCGACACCACGGCCGCTTCGGGGCTCGTGACGATCGGTCCACTGGCGACGCCCGGCGACGCGGCCAGCCCGGTCGTCAGCGGGGCGGCGTCCGTCGCTCGCGCGGTCGCGACCCGGGGCGGCTCGGCGAGGAGCGGTAGCACCCGCCGGACGGCGTCGGCGCGCGTCAGCGGGAAATCCCCGTCTTGCGCCATGTCGACCGCGATACGCAACGCCGCCTGCGGCGACCGCTTCCCGACCCGCACCTGGAGCAGCCACAGCCGGCCGTCCTCGATCGTGAACTCGATGTCGCACAGGTCGGCGTAGTGGCGCTCCAGCCGCGCCGCGTAGGCCCGCAGGTCGGCGGCGACGGCGGGCATCCGCTCGTCGAGGACGCCGATCGGCTCGGTCTGGTGGGTTCCGGCAACGACGTCCTCACCCTGGGCCTCGAACATGACGTCGCCGTACAGGTCGGGCTCGCCGGTCGCAGGGTTGCGCGTGAAGACGACGCCCGTGGCGGAATCCGGTCCGCGGTTGCCGAAGACCATGGCCTGTACGGTGACCGCGGTCCCGAGATCGTCGGCGATCCCCTCCTTCCGCCGGTAGGCCTGCGCCCGGGGGCTGTTCCAGGACCGGAAGACGGCTTCGATCGCGAGGCGGAGCTGGGTCCACGGGTCCTCCGGGACGTCCGCGCACCCCGACGATCGAGCGGAAGCTCGCCTCGAACCGCTCACGGCACGCCCGCGCGAAGGCATCGCTGCCGGCGGCTCGGCCGAGCCCGGCGGTCGTCGCGTCGTTGAGGCCCAGGTTCAGGATCGTGTCCATCATCCCGGGCATCGAGACCGGCGCGCCCGACCGAACGCTGACGAGCGAGCGGGTCGGCCGGATCGCCGAAGCGGCGCCCGACGGCGCTCTCGATCCTCGCCATCTGCGCCCGGATCTCGTCGTCGAGCCCGGCGGGCCAGCCATCGGCCAGGAAGCTTCGGCAGGTCGCCGTCGTGATCGCGAAGCCTGGCGGCACCGGGAGCCCGAGGTCCCGCGCCATCACCCCGAGGTTAGCGGCCTTGCCGCCGAGGAGCGCCCTGGCCTCGGCGAGCTCGAGGCCGTGGGGCTCCTCCAGCGCAACGGCGTACGTCACGTGGTCGGCGCCTTGGTGGACTCCGACTCCTGGAGCGCCTGCCACACCCGCTCTGGTGTGAGCGGCAGGTCGCGGATCACGACGCCGGTCGCGTCCCGGACGGCGGCAGCGACCGCCGGCGCGACCGGGAGCAGGGCACCCTCGCTCATGCCCTTGGCGCCGTACGGCCCGGGCCCGTCCTCGTTCTCGACGATGTCGCTCTCCATCTCGAGGGGCAGGTCCATGCTCGTCGGGATCCGGTAGTCGATGGCGCCGAGGTTGCGGATCCGGCCGGCGTCGTCGTAGATGTAGTGCTCCATCAGGGTGTGACCGAGGCCCATGATCGCCGCGCCTTCGTCCTGCCCGCGGACCTGCGCCGGGTTGAGCGCCTTGCCGACGTCGGAAACCGTGACGTACCGGGCGATGACGATGTCGCCGGTCGCGCGATCGACCTCCACCTCGACGGCCGTGCAATTGAATTCGTAGAACGCCGCCGTCCCGCCGAGCGGATGTCCGGGCTTCGCCTCCTTGCGCGCCTCGCCGATGCCGATCACCTCGCCGCCGAGCCTGCCCAGTCCGCGCATCAGGACGTCGCGGATCGGCATGACGCGGTCACCGATGCGGACCTCGCCGCCTGACACCTCGACGCGTTTTCTTCGACCGATTCGAGTCTCGCGGCCATCGACCGGATCTTGGCCTGGACGTCCTGGCAGGCCAGGAGGACGGAGTTGCCCATCAGGACGGACGATCGACTCGCCGACGTCTGCTGGTCGTACGGGACCACGGCCGTGTCGCCCATGACGACGCGCACCCACTCGAGCGGCGCGCCGAGCTCCCCCGCCGCGATCTGGGCGAAGATCGTCCGCGCGCCCTGGCCCATGTCCGACGTGCCGGCGTTGACGATCACGCTCCCGTCGGCGAGGAGCCGGACGGTGGAGTACGAGAGGCCTGTGGTTGGACCGGATTTGATGCCGATCGCCAGGCCACGGCCCCGGCCGGCAGGGACCGGCGTCCCCCATCCGATCAACTCGGCGGCGCGGTTCACGCTCTGGGCCCAGTCGCCGTCGGCGGGGCGGTCGTCCGGCAGGAAGACCTCACCGGGGCCTGCCAGGTTCTTGAGGCGCAGGGCCAGGGGATCCATCCCCAGCTCCCGAGCGGCCTCGTCCATGCTCAATTCGACCGCCCAGATCTGCTGGGGATTGCCGAACCCCCGGAACGCCGTCGACGGCACGGTATGGGACAGCACGCTGCGGGCCACGATCCTGGTGGCGGGGCATCGATACGGTCCGCCTGACGTGTAGCTGCCCTTGGCGACGGTCCGGTCGGCGATGTCCGCATAGGCGCCGATCAGGTAATCCGCGTCGATCTCCCGGAACACGAGCGTCCCGTCGCGGCGGAAGCCCGATCGGACGCGGACCTGGGCCGCTCCCCGTCGAACCGCCTGGAACGTCTCCTCCAGGGTCAGCACGAGCCGGACGGGCCGGCCGGTCGCCAGCGCCATGAACGCGAGCAACGGCTCGTACTTGGCGTGCTGCTTGCCACCGAACGCGCCGCCAGGGTCGGGCGCGTACACGCGCACCTTCGCGAGCGGCAGCCCGACCAGGTCCGCGATGACGCGTTGCAGCCAGTACGGGTGCTGGATCGCGCTCCAGATCGCGATGCCGTCGCCATCGGGCGCGGCCATGAACGCGTGGGGCTCGATGGCGAACTGGGTCACCATCGGGAAGGTGTAGGTGCCGTCGGTGACGACGTCCGCCTCGCGCGTCGCGGCGTCGAGGTCGCCCCAGCCGTAGCGGTGCTCGCTCAGGACGTTGGTCCCGGCGTGGGGATCGTCCGGGCGGATGGCCGGGTCCTGCACGAGCGGCGCCCCGTCCGCCAGGGAGGCCGCGAGGGTGTGGACGCCGGGCAGCTCCTCGCAGGCGACGCGCACCAGCCGTGCCGCTTCCTCGGCCGCGTCGCGGGTCTCGGCCGCGACCGCCGCCACCGGTTCACCGTGGTACTTGGTCTCCCCGACAGCGAGGACGGGACGGTCGCGCCGCTGCGGTCCGAAGCGCGGCATCGGCTGCGGCAGGTCCGCGGCGGTCATCACGAGGCGAACACCCGGGACGGCCATCGCGGCGCTGGTATCGATCGCCCCGATCCGGGCGCGCGCGACATCGAGCGTGACGAGCTTGACGTGGAGCACGTCCTCGAGGTCGATGTCCGCGACGTACGCCTGCTGGCCGGTCACGCGCTCGGCGCCGCCGACCCTCGACGGCGACGTGCCGACACGCCCCGTCATTGCGGCGCGACCTCGGCGTCCGGCGTCGACGCCCGATCACCGGTAGCCGGCGGACGCGCGGGTGCGTCGACGGTCGCCGACCCATCGCGTCGGTCGATGGCGGCCGCGGCAGCGGACACCGCCTCGATGATCTGCTCGTACCCCGCGCAGCGGCACAGGTTGCCCGGCAAGCCCTTCCTCGATCTCGGCGCGCGACGGGCGCGGGGTATGGGCCAGCAGCGCCTGCGCAGCGATCAGCTGGCCCGGGATGCAGAACCCGCACTGGACTGCGCCGGTGTCCAGGAAGGCCTGCTGCAGAGGATGGAGTCGGTCGCCCGTGGCGAGGCCCTCGACGGTGGTCACGTTCGCGCCGTCGGCCTCGACCGCGAGGACCAGGCACGAGTCGACGCTGACATCGTCGATCAGGACGGTGCAGGCGCCGCACTCGCCGACGAGGCAGCACTCCTTCGTCCCGGTCATCCCGAGGTCGTCGCGGAGCACCTCGAGGAGCGTGTGGTGGGGCGCGACCTCGATCGAACGGGCGCGGCCGTTGACGGTGACGTCGATCCGTCTCGGCGCGGTCATGACTGCGGCCGCTCGCGTCGGCAAGTCGCTCGATCGCGGTGGCCACCGCCCGAAGGCCCAGCACGCGCAGCATCGCGAGGCGGTACTCGGGGCTGGCCCGCATCGATCGGGCGGAAGGGCTGGCCCCGGCGAACAGGGCCTCGAGGCGCTGCATCTTCGCGTCGTCCGGCGCCGCGGGATCGGCCAGGACGCCGGTCTCGTCGACGACCAGGACCGGTCGCGGGCCGAGGCTCCCGTAGGCAAGCCGCGTCACGCCGTCGGCGAGGACCGCACAGGCCAGCGTGACCGACGCGAGGTCGTGGCCGCGACGGCGGGTGCGCCGCACATGGACCGATCCCCGCCGGATCTCGGGAAGCGGGAGATCGATCGCCGTGACGAGCTCCCCGGCGGCCAGCGTCGTGACCCCCGAGCGAACGAAGAAGTCGTCGATCGGGACGCGTCGCGTGCCGGCCGGGCCAGCCGCGCTGACCACGGCGCCGTAGACGAGGAGGGCCGGCACCGTGTCGGCCGCCGGTGACGCGTTGCAGATGTTGCCGGCCAGCGTCGCGCGGTTCCGGATCTGTGCCGACCCGACGACCGCCGCTCCCTCGGCGAGTGCCTCGTAATCGCGGCGGATGCGCTCGTCCGCGGCGATATCGGTCATCACCGTCCGGGCGCCGATCCGCAGGAACCCGTCGACATCGCGGATGTCGCCGTCGAGCTCGGCGATCCCCTTGACGTCGACGACGGTCCGCGGCCGGATCGTTCCGTCGCGGAGCCGGATGATCAGGTCGGTCCCGCCGGCCAGGAGGCGCGCGTCACCATCCGGCGAGGCCAGCAGCGCGATCGGCTTCGTCGAGGCCCGCTCGGCCGCTCGTACGCGAAGGGTCTCATCCGCGCCTAGCGCGGTCCGGCGATGGCCAAGGTGCTCTACAGCCCCACCGCGGTGACCGGTCGGTCCACCGGCCGACCCGCCTCCGCGCGGAGGATCTCGACGCGCCCGGCCGTCCCATCGATCTTCAGGTCGGTCCCCAGTGACGATCCGCTGGGTCGCCACCGAGGTCCCGATCACGGCCGGGATGCCGAATTCGCGCGCCAGCACGGCCGGGTGCGAGGTGGTGCCGCCCGTGTCGGTCACGAGGCCCGCGATCTTGGTGAACAGCACGACCCAGGCCGGGTTCGTCATCTGGCAGACCAGGATGTCGCCGTCGCGGACCTCGTCGAACTCGTCGACCGTGCGAACGACCCGGGCGATCCCCTCGATCACGCCGGGCGACCCGCCGATGCCGGTGATCAACCGCTCGTCGTCCGACTGCGTCTGGTAGAACCGGTCCGGGTAGCCCCAGTTGACGAGGTACGGGAACGCGAGCTGCGACGGGGTGACCGTGCCGACCCAGTCGCGCGGGTGCAGTCGGGCGGCGGCCTCGCGCTCCCGGCGACGGGTCGCGACGATCGACCGGGCGTCGAGCGCGCTGGCGCTCCCGATGAGGGTCCGCAGCTCGTAGTAGCGCAGGAACATCACGTCGTCCGGCTGGTCGAGCCGGCCGGCGTCGACCAGCTTCCGGCCGACTTCCATGAGGACCAGTCGGACGTGCGCGTTCGCCCCCTGGTCGATGTAGAAGTGATGGTCCGGCGTCAGGGGCGCCATCCGCAGGTTGACGGCGTTCGCCGCGCGCATCTCCTCGAGGGCGTCGCCGGTCAGCCCCTCGAGGATCTCCGCGCGACGCGGCTTCGATGTCCAGGCGCATCGCCTCGATGGCCGTCGGGAAGTCGTAGTCCGTCTGGAGATAGCCGCGAACCAGCTCGATGGCTGGCTCCATCTGCTCGCGCACGGTCGGAAAGATGAATTCGTGGCTCCAAACGGCGTGCCAGCCGTACTCGCGCTGGTACGGCTCGACGCGCTCGCTGATGAACCGCCGGCCGCGTTCCGTCGCCCGCAGGTCCCCCACGATCTGGGGGACATCGTCGGCGGCGAACGCCGTCCGCAACTCCTCGTCGTCGCGCACCTCGTTCTTCATGCGCCAGAGCGCCTCGATCGAGTCCCAATTGCGGTCCGAGGCCGAATTCTGGAGCCGTCCCAGCAACTGCTCGTCGACCGCGCCACGGTGCTTCTCCATCACCGCCCGGAGATTCAGCGTCGCCGACAGCTGGGCGAAGTTGAGCATCCAGTGGATCTTCCAGTGTCGATCGTGCATGTCGATCGCGTCTTCGAGGAGCACGGCGGTCTCCGCCAGGGTCATCGCGTCCGCGCGATCGAGCTCACCTTCGAGATACGCGAAGTTGCGCTGCATCTCGGGCACGAGCCGGTCGTACCACCAGTCGGCGAACTGCTCGCCATACACGGGCAGCACGGTGTCGAGATAGGCGCCCATGTTCGCGGCGAATGACGCGTCGCGCGGCACCCGAGCCTGATAGCGCGAGCTGTACTCGGTGCCCTCGATGCGCAGCGCCGGATCGGCCGGGATGGCCGTCGTGTAGACGTAGCCGTTGACGTTCTTGGCCAGCCAGTCGACCGCGAAGGGCGTGCCGAACCGCCGGAACATGTGGTCGCAGCTCAGCCACCAACCGCCGATGTCGAAGAACATCGGGCTGACGGGGTGCGGGCAATGCAGATCGTCGTAGACCCAGAAGAAGTCTTTCTCGACGTCCGATTCCCAGGTCACCGGGAACGCTTCGTCGCCCAGGAACTGGCCGAGGATCTCCTCGGTCACTGCCACGGCCTCCTCCTCCGAGCGGTCCTGCGCGGTCACCGCTGACCCTTACCGATCATCGATGATGGCACAGCCGGAGACCCGGCACCGAGCCGCCCGCGGCGTGTTACTCGCCGGGCTTGGCGGCCGTAGCGGCGACTTCCTTCTTCTCACCGCCGTCCCGCGCCGCGAGCGCCTCGCGGGCCTTCTCCCAGTCGGAGCGGAACTGGGTGATGCCGCTGTCGGTGAGCGGGTGGTGGACCATCTGCTTGAGGACCTTGAACGGCAAGGTCGCCACGTGGGCGCCGGCGAGCGCCGCCTGGGTCATGTGGACCGGGTTCCGGATCGACGCCGCCAGCACCTCGGTGTCCAGCTCGTGGATCGCGACGATCTCGGCCAGCTCCCGGACGACGATCATGCCGTCCTGATTGATGTCGTCGAGCCGCCCGACGAACGGCGACAGCAGGCTCGCGCCGGCCTTGGCGGCGAGGAGGCCCTGGTTGGCCGTGAAGATCAGCGTGCAATTGGTCTTGATCCCCTCGTCGGCGAAGCGGGCCATCGCCTCGAGGCCTTCCTCGCTCATCGGGACCTTGACGACGATGTTCGGGGCGAGCTTGGCGAACGCGCGGCCCTCGGTGAGCATGCCGTCGACATCCTCGGCGACGACCTCGGCGGACACCGGTCCGCTCGTGATCGAGCAGATCTCCTTGAGGACTTCCTCGTAGGACTTGCCGCTGGTCTTTGCGAACAGGGTTGGGTTCGTGGTGACCCCATCGAGCACGCCCCAGCGGGCGACGGTCCGGATCTCTTCGATGTCGGCGGTGTCGAGGAAGATCTTCATGGCGGGCGGGCTCCGATCAAGCGGGCGGTGTGGGCAGGGATTCTACCCCCGGCGAGCGTGACGCTCGCATGTCAGCGGCGGCGGGCCCGTTGCAAGATCAGGCCGGGTGGAGGGCGCCCGGCCGGTCGACGGCGCCCGGCCACGGCCCGTGGCGACCGGCCCATGGATGGCGCCCGGCCACGGCCCGCGGCGATCGGCCCGTTGTCATCCACGCCCAGGGTGACTACTACGCTAGCTCGACTACCGCGCCAGGCCCCAAATCCGTGGCTAACCGTCGCTCACGTGAATGGATACCAAGGAATCGGCCCCGAAGCACCTCGCCATGGCCCAGATCCAGCGCATAGCAATCGCGGCAGTATTGGATGCCAATTTGCAGCGCTGGCCGACGGTACGGCGTCAAGCGGGTGCGTCGGCGGCGGGCCGGTGCGGCGGCCGAACGCGTCGCCGTCAGGCCGGTGTAGGTGCCTCGGTCTCGGCGGTCTCGGCGGTCGCGGCCGGAGTCGCCTCGATCGGCGCGGGGGCCGCCGGCTCGGGCCGGGCACGGAACTCCGGCTCCCGACCGGCGGCCACGGCGATCGACGCGCCCACGAACCCGTCGAACAGCGGATGCGGCCGCTCGGGACGCGACTTGAACTCCGGATGGAACTGGCTGGCCACGAACCACGGGTGATCCTTCAGCTCGACGATCTCGACGAGCCGGCCGTCCGGCGACTGGCCAGACAGCAGCATCCCGGCGCTCTCGAGCGTCGCTCGATATCGGTTGTTCACCTCGAACCGGTGGCGGTGTCGCTCGTAGATGACCTCCTGGCCATACACCGCAGCGGCCTTCGAACCGGGGGTCAGCCGGGCCGGATAGAGGCCCAGCCGCATCGTCCCTCCCTTGTCCTCCATGTCGCGCTGGTCGGCCATGAAGTCGATGACCGGGTTGTCGGTGAACATGTCGAACTCGGTCGAATTCGCGTCGTCTGACCCGACGACTTCGCGCGCGAACTCGATGACGGCACACTGGAGCCCCAGGCACAGGCCGAGATACGGCACGCGCCGTTCGCGGGCGTAGTGGGCGGCAAGGACCTTGCCCTCGATGCCACGGTGGCCGAAGCCGCCGGGGACCAGCACGCCCGCCGCCCCGTCGAGGGCCGCCGCGACGTTGTCCGCCGTCAACTTCTCCGAGTCGACCCACCGGATCCTCGCGTCCACCTCGTGCGCCCAGGCCGCGTGGCGGAGCGCCTCGGCGACCGAGAGATACGCATCCGGGAGCTCGATGTACTTGCCGACGAGCGCGATCTCGAGGACCGGCTTGGGCGCCTTGATCCGCGCGACGAGCGCGCGCCACGAGTCGAGGTCCGGCTCGACGTCGGCGTCGACGAGCCCGAGGTCCCGAACGATCAGCCGGCCGAGGCCGGCCTCCTCGAACATCAGCGGGACTTCGTAGATCGTGTCGGCGGTCTCGGCCGGGATGACGGCCTCGGAGGCGACGTCCGTGAACAGCGCGATCTTGTCGCGGATCTCGTCGCTGACCGGGTGATCCGAGCGCAGCACGATCACGTCGGGCTGGATGCCGATGCCGCGCAGCTCCTTGACGGAGTGCTGGGTGGGCTTGGTCTTGAGCTCGCCGGTCGCGGCCAGGGCCGGCAGCAGCGTGACGTGGACGTACAGCACGTTCGCACGACCGACGTCCTTGCGCATCTGGCGGATGGCCTCGAGGAACGGCAGGCTCTCGATGTCGCCGACGGTCCCGCCGACCTCGACGATCACGACGTCCGGGTCGCCGTCGCGTGCCACGCGCGCGATCCGCTCCTTGATCTCGTTGGTGATGTGCGGGATGACCTGGACCGTGCCGCCGAGGTAGTCGCCGCGGCGTTCCTTGGCGATGACCGCCTGGTAGATGCGCCCCGTCGTGACGTTGCTGAGCTGGGACAGGTTCGCGTCGATGAAGCGCTCGTAATGACCCAGGTCGAGGTCCGTCTCGGCGCCGTCGTCGGTGACGAACACCTCGCCGTGCTGGTACGGCGACATCGTCCCGGGGTCCACGTTGATGTAGGGGTCGAGCTTCAGGATCGAGACGCGCAGGCCACGCGCCTTGAGGATGCGGCCGACGCTGGCGGCGGTGATGCCTTTGCCGAGAGAGGAGGTCACGCCTCCGGTCACAAAGACATACTTCGCCATGGGTCGGGTCCTCCGGGGGTTTTTCGAATGTTACCGGAGGACGTCCTGACCGTCGAATCCGCCGCCCCGGTGGGGCGGGCTCAGCCGGAACGTTTTCGGCCGGTCACTGGAACCACTCGGTCGAGGCCGCCGTGTCCGGGTCGTTCCCGAATACGTCCAGACCGCCGAGCACGAGCACCCGGTCATCGACTGAGACGGCGGCCGGCGAGATCCTTGACCGAACGAGGCTGCCCGTGGCCCGGAAGGTGCCCGTCGCCGGATCGAAGATCTCCGCATCCGATGCCCGGGTTGGCTGCCCCGACGGCGGGAGCTCATGGGCACCCCCGGCGATGAGCACGGTCCCGTCGGGCAGGATCGCGGCGGTATGCATGTATCGCGGCGCGGCCATCGGCCCGACGGCGGAGAACGTCCCCGTGGCCGGGTCGTAGACCTCGGATGTCGCGGTGCCAACGGGCATCGTCGGCACCTCGGTCGGGGCAGAGATCGAGCCCTCCGGCGACCAGGACGCGCCCGTCGGGCAGCAGCGTTGCCGTGAAGAACCCTCCGCGCGCCACCGTCATCGCACCGGTGTGGGCGAACGTCCCGCTGATCGGGTCATAGAGCTCGGCGGACCTCCCCGACCTCCGGGCCGCTGCCGACGACAAGGACGCGGCCGTCGGGCAGTAACGTCGCGGATCACGGCGCCCCGCGGTCGGTCCATCGAGCCTGTCCGCGAGAACGTCCCGGTCCTCGGATTCGAACAGCTCCGCGGTGGCCAGCGGAGCCCCGCCATCGCCGCCGCCGACGAGGACGCGGCCGTCGGCCAGCGTCACGAGGAACGGCGACATCCGCGCCCGGCGCGGCGCACCGACCTCATCGAACCGGTCGGTGACCGGGTCGTAGATGGTCGCTGCGGGGGTGTCGAGGCCCCTCCGTTCGCCGTTGACGATCAGCACGCGACCGTCCCGCAGGAGCGCCATCGACTGGGCGGAGAACGACGCCGGGGGCGGAGCCGACTGGGTGAACGTCTCCGTCCGGGGATCGAGGAGCATCAAGTGCGGCCCGCATGGTGCGGTACAGCGCAGGGTCGTCGTCCCGGGGATGACCGACTTGTCCGAGTCGACCCCGACGAGCACCCGTCCATCGGCGAGGGCGAGGGCGCTCCTGATCTGACGGCCAGCCAGGCTCGGGCCGTCGACGAAGACACCCTGGATCGGCGCCGGCAACCGGCCGACGATCGCCGCTCCGGCCACCGCCGCGAGGAGGAGGATTCGCGGCCAGCCCGACCAGGAGCGCGGGTCGCCGCCGACCGGTCGCGGCCGACGTCCGGACGACCGGCGTCGTCGCGGCCCACATGGTCGAACGGACGATCTCGTCGCGGGGACGGGGCGGACCGCCGTGGCCGCGTGGGCGAGCAGGCGCCGCTCCAGCATCGCCTCGAAGTCGGGGCGGTCATTCATCGCGGAGCTCCGTTCGAAGGCGTCCGAGTAGGCGGGCGAGTCGGGCGCGGGTCCCGGACGCGGAGCGACCGGTGGCGCGGGCCAGTTCCGAGGCGTCGAACCCGACGACGTAGCGCAGCGCGAGGAGGGTGCGGTCATCGGCATCGAGCCGGGCCAGGGCGTTGACCAGATCGATGTCGGTGGCCCGCGCGGCGGGATCGCCCGAGGTGACCGCGGCATCGGCCATCGCCAGCTCCATCACGCCGCGACGACGTCGCCGGCGGACCGCCTGGCGTGCCTCGTTCGCAGCGATCGATACGAGCCAGGGACGGATCCGATCGGGCTCCCGGAGGTCGCGCAGCTTGCGCCAGGCGATGAGCAAGGCCGCGGCCACGGCCTCATCCGCGAGGTCCAGGTCGCCGCAGACGACGAAGCTCACCCGCATCATGTCGCCGTGATGCGCGGCCACGATCCGCGTGAACGCCGCCTCGTCGCCGCTCGCAGCCAGACTGACGAGGCTGCCGGGAACGTCATCGATCGGGGTCGACAGGACGGTCATGCACCATAGATGCTCGCGACCGGGTCAAGTGATTCATCGCATCGTTCGAACGACACCGCACGAGGGTCGGATCCATGGAGTTCGCCGAGGTCGTCGCGAAGCGCCGGGCCGTCCGCCGGTTCGAAGAGGGCGGAGTCGACCGCGAGGTCATCGAGCGCATCGCGCGGCTCGCCCAGCGCGCGCCGTCGGCGGGGTTCAGCCAGGGTCAGCGGCTGATCGTCGTGACGGATCCGGCAGCGCGGCGGGAGGTCGCCCGGATCTGCGGCGAGGAGGAGTACGAGGCGGACTTCGGGCCGTGGATCAGCGAGTGCGCCGCGCAGTTCATCCCATGTGTCAGCGAAGCGATCTATCACCGACGGTATCAGGAGCCGGACAAGGTCAAAGAGGACGGCTCGGAGATCGAGTGGCCGGTGCCGTTCTGGTGGGTCGATATCGGCGCCACGATGCAGAACATCATGCTGGCGGCCGTGAACGAAGGGCTCGGGTGCGGGTTCGTCGGCCCGGACATCGAGCCGCTGCGAGCCTACCTACGGATCCCCGAGGAGTTCGTTCCGATCGGAGTGATGCCGGTCGGACGCGCGCTCTCGGACGTCCGATCGCCGAGCCTCAAGCGCGGCTGGGTCCCATTCGAGGAATTCGCCCGGTGGGAACGCTGGGCCTGATCCTCAGCGCGGCGGCGGCCACGAGCCGGGTGGCGGGTCGACGAGGCCCTCGCCCCAGGCTTCGGGGCCGCAGAAGAAGCCGTTCGGTGGCGGCTCGTCGGGCGGCACCGGGGTCAGGGTCGTGGGATCGGCCCGCCACGTTGCCAGCAGGTCGGCCAGCCAGGTCTCGATCTCGCTGAAGGCGGTCCAGCGGTGAAAGGGCCAGCCGGCCTCGAGGCAGATCCGCTCGAGGGAACGCTTGGCGAAGACGATGTCGCTGTAGCCGGCCGCGTATCGATCGCTCTCGCCGTCCCCGATGAAGACGACGCGGCGCCCGACCGCGCGGTGAGCCAGCACGCGCTGGCGCTTGCACGTGCCGCACACGAAGCAGGCGGGGTGGCCGTTCGGGAACTCGATCGATGGGCGGCGCCCCTGGAACACGGTCCGGGCGGTCACCACGGGGAGCTCCGGCACGCCGAGCGCGGCCAGCGCCGGCTCGATGAAGAAGCCGAAGCCGTCCGACACGATCTCGATCGGGATGCCGGCCGCCTGCGCCCGCCGGACGAACGGCACGAAGCCAGGATCGTGCGGTTGACGGGCCGCTGTCTCGAGCAAGGCCGCCGGATCCGCCTCGACCAGCGACATCTCCCAGGCCATCAGCCGGCGGGAGCCCATGCCGCCCGCGTCGTACAGCGCCGAGGCCTCCTCCCAGACGCCGGGCACGTGCTCGGCCATGACCATGTCCGTGACGTCGGTCAGCGAGATCGTGCCGTCGTAGTCGATGAGGATGGCGAGCGGCGGCTCGCCGTCGGCGGCCGCGCTGCGGGACGGGGGGCTGCGGGGCGGGGGAAGCCGCCGGAACCGGGTCCGTCACGAGCGAGCCGTGACTGGCCCGCGGGACGCCAGCCGCGTCAACGCGACGCCCAGGATGATGATGCCGCCGCCCACGATCTGGACCGGCCGGATCGGCTCGTGCAGGAACAGGAAGGCGAGCACGACCGCCATCGCGGGCACGAGCGACTGCAGTGTCATGACCCGGTCGGGCCCAGGAGCCCGACGCCCTGGAACACCACGACGTTCGCCAGGGCCGCCGCCAGCAGCCCGGAAAAGGCGATCGCGAAAACGATGCTGGGAAGGGCCGCAGCCTGCTCCGGCCCGAGCGCGCCCGGGGCCAGCAGCTGGCCGATCCCCACCGGGGCGAGGACGAGCGTCCCGCCGATCGTGGCCCACGTCGTCAACACGAGCGGGGAGTGCCGCCGGAGCACCTTCGCACCGAACGCCGTGTAGGTGGCCCAGCACAACGCCGCCGCCATCGTCAGCGCGAAGCCGATCGGCGAGCCGGTCAGCTCGATCCCGACGCCGGCCGCGATCACCAGCACGACCCCGGCGAACGACAGGACCACCCCGACCGCCTTGCGCGGGTTCAGCGTGTCTGTCCCGATGAGCACGGCGATCACCGCCGTAAGAACCGGACTCGCCGCGATCAGCAGGGCGGAGTCACCGGCCGGGATCGACTGCAGGCCGACCGTCCAGAGCATCTGGTAGAGGCCGAACCCCAGGCCGCCGAGCAACAGGATCCGGCCGGCGCCGGGCCGCGGCAGCCGGATCTCCCCCTCGGACCAGCGCAGGATCGCCAGCAGCGCCACGGACGCAAGGAAGTAGCGGAGGAACGTGAACCCGACCGGCGGCAGGACGTCGATGATGTCCTTGACGACGATGAAGTTCGCCGCCCACAGCACCATGACCGCGATGACGGCGACTTCCGTCAGTCGGCGGTCGGCGAACAGTCGAACGCCCGCCGGTCGGCCGGCGGGCGTCGGTGGCTTGGGGCGCGACTCGCTGTCGCCCGCCACCGGGGCGGGCTGGGGTTCGCTCAGGCGCCGTCGCGGTCGAGCTCGAGGAGCTCTTCGTCCGCCTCCTCGGTCAGCTTCAGCCAGACGAACAGCCCGGCGAGCACGGCCAGCGGGATGACGATCAGCGCAGCGAGGGTGATGCCGAGCGCGACGGCGACGGTCTTGAGAGCCTTCATGGCTGGACCTCCTGTGGGCTGCAGATGGTGGATATCGGACTGGGATCGGGTGATGGGCTGATGGGCGGTCGGGTCAGGCGCTGGTCGTACTGCCGGATCCGGGGGTCGTGACCGGATGGCGGAGGTTTGGTCCGCGCGAGACCATCTCGGTGATGTCTTCGCGCGTGAACTCGGCGAGCTCGTGGCGGTTGCCGGCCTGGCTGCTCAGCAGCAGGCGAAGGACGAACGCCCCGCCCTGTTCGAAGAAGAACACGTCGCGTGGCTTCTGCTCGTCGATGTATCGGCCGAGCACCCGGCACGCGGTCTCATAGTAGCCCGCCTGATGCGGGGGTGGCGGTGGGGCGGCTTCGGGACCGAGCCCGCGCCGGGCCGTGGCCTCCTCCATGAACCTGGCGATGTCGTCGTCGAGGAAGGTGAGCGTCTCCTTGGTCTGCGTCCCGAGCGACTCGGACCAGGTGCCGCCGGCCTGGCCAGACGTCACGAGCCCCTGCACGATGAAGCCGTCGGGGGCCTCGACGAGCAGGATGTCCTTCATCCCGCGCTGGTCGAGGAACGCGCCGATCGAGCGAAAGACCTCCTCGAAATCCTGGCGCGGGCTGCCCTCGTAGATCCGCATGCGCAGGAGTCCTCCTCAGGAACGAGTGGTCGTGTCCAGCGGCCCGAGCCGTGGCGGGGAGTGTACCGAGCGCCCTCGTTGCCAGCAAGACTCGCCAGCGGCTGGGGCGGCGGACCTCAGCCCTCGAGGAGGTGCGCCACGCTGGAACGACCCGCCAGGCGGGTCTACTGGCGGACTTGCGCCCCCCGGCCCTCCGTCCGCTGCCGTCCGACCCGCCGAGCGAGTGAAATGCTCGTAGAACGTCGCTTTTAGGCGTCGATCGACCCGCCGAGCGGGTCAACGGCCAAGCTCGTCTTCCAGTAGACCCGCCGAGCGGGTCGCGCGGTCGCAAGCGGCCCGAACCAGTCCGGCGCCAGGTCGCAACCCGAGGGCTCAGGGCCTCGCGATGTTTCCGACGAGGTGCGCCGCGAGTTCTCCGGCCAGGCGTGCGTCGTTCACGATCAACGCAGTGTTGGCGCGGATGGATGCGCCGGCGGTCAGCTCGGCGATCCGGGCAAGGAGCCAGGGCGTAAGCGCCGGCCCGCGGATGCCGGCCGCCTCGGCGTCGGCTACCGCGTGCTCGACCGCGTCGCGGGCGACGTCATCGGGGAGTGCCGCTTCCCGGGGGACGGGCGTGCACACCAACACGCTGCTCCCCAGCCCGAGCCCCAGGTGCACGCTGACGACCGCGGCTGCACGCGCCACGTCTGGGACCGTATGGGGCGCGGCGATCCCCGCCGACCTTGCGAAGAACCCAGGGAGCTCCGCCTGGCCGACCGAGATGACCGGCACGCCCCGCGTCTCGAGGTATTCCAGCGTGGCGGGGACGTCGAGGATGGCCTTCGGCCCCGCACACACGACCGCCATGGGCGTGCGACCGAGCTCTTCCAGATCGGACGAGATGTCGAACGACGGCGACGTGCCGCCGGCCGAGTCCCCCAGCGCCCCCCGATGCACCCCGCCGATCCCGCCCGTGGCGAACACCCGGATCCCCGCCGCGTGCGCCGCGATCATCGTGGCCGAGACCGTCGTCGCCGCCCAGCCGCCCTCGCTCAAGGCGACCGCCATCGTCGGCCGCGCGGCCTTGCGGACGGAGCCTGCCGGCGCGGTCGCCAGCGCCTCGAGCGCCCCCGCGTCCAGCCCAACGAGCAGCCGCCCGTCGCGGATCGCGACCGTCGCCGGCACGGCACCGTCGGTCTCGCGAACCGCCGCCTCCGAGGCGAGCGCGACCTCGAGATTCTGCGGGTACGGCAGCCCGTGGCTGATCAGCGTCGACTCGAGCGCGACCACGGGCCGGCCGTCCGCCAGGGCCGAGGCGACTTCGGCGGCCACGACGATCCGCTCGGACACGGCAGGCGGGATGGGCATGCCGCAAGCCTAGCGTCGCCGCTACCCTGCGCACATGCCGGAGCGCCGACCGATGACGCCCGAGGACATCCGCCGCGTCGTCGTGGTCGAGGAGCTCGATCTGTCGACCGACGGTCGGGTGGCGGTCGTCGTGCGTCGCTCGATCAAGGGCGACCGGTATCACGGCCACCTGTTCGTGATCGATCTGGATCGCGGTGCGGTCCCCCGGCCCCGCCAGCTCACCCGCGGCGCGGTGCGCGACACCTGGCCGCGGCTGTGCTCCGATGGGCAGACCCTCGCCTTCGTCCGGACGGACCCCGGGGACGAGGAGACACCGGCGCGAATTGCCCTGCTCGATCTCCCGAGGCCCGGTACGCCGGTCCGCTTCGTCCGGGCCGGCGATCACGGGGCCGTCACGGAACTCGCCTGGTCGCCCTGACGGCCGGCGTCTCGCGTTCACGGCCGAGGTCGACCCGCCGAGGTTCATCGTCGGACCGACCACGCCCGTGGGTCGCCGGCGCCGGCCAAATGCGAAGGCAAGCGGCCGAGACGCCCGCCCCGCGAGCCCGACACATCACCCGCACCGACTGGCGCTGGGACGGCGAAGGCCACCGCGATCGATGGTCGCACCTGTTCGTCGTCGACTGGGGTGACGGCCGGCCGCGCCAGGTGACGAGCGGCGATTGGGGCGTGTCGGACATCGCCTGGCATCCGGACGGCCGGTCGATCGCCTTCACCGCCGACCGCGGCCCCGACGCCGACCTCCATCCCCGGACCACGATCTGGGCCGTGGACGTCGACGGGACGGCGAAGCGAGGCAAGGGAGCCGGCCGCGGCCACAGCGCCGCGACCCCCGAGCCGCGCGAGATCCTCGCCGCCCCCGGCTGGGCCAACCACCCGGCATGGTCCCCGGACGGTCGCTGGATCGCGGCCATCGGCGTCCTCGACCCCGAGCACCTCGACGACCTCATGCCCGACATCCTGGTCGGCCCGGCGGACGGCTCGAGCCCACCGCACGCCCTCGACCCGGAGCTCGATCGGCCGATCGGCAACTGGACGGACACGGACCTCAACGGCTGGATGGTCGATGGCCGCCACGGCCCCGCCTGGCTCGATGACCGGCGCCTCGTCGCCACCGTCTCGGACCGCGGGCGGTCCCACCCGCACGTCTACACGATCGACCCGAAGACGGGCCGCCTGCTGGAGCGAACGCTCGCCGCGACTGGCGACCTGACGACGCACACGCTGTCCGTCGCCCCGACCCCCGAACCCGACGGCCCACCGCGCATCGCCTTCCTCGCCACGAACGGCGTCCAGGCCATGGACCTCTACACGACCGACGGCCCCGACCCCGCCAACCCGCGCCGCCGGTCGACCTTCGGCTCCACGTGGCAGGACCTCCACCCGATGCCGGAGATGCGCCGCCTCGACGTCCCGGGCCTAGGCGGCCCCATCGACACCCTGATCGCCTCCCCGCCCGGTGCCGGCGACCGAGCCCTCCCCACGATCGTCGACGTCCACGGCGGTCCGGAGGGTGCGTGGGCGCCGGCCCCGCACGTCGAGGTCATCCTGCTCGTCGCCGCCGGCTACCGCGTGATCCTGCCGAACATCCGCGGCTCGGCCACGTACGGCCGGGACTGGATCCGGCCGCAGCTCGGCGACTGGGGCGGCGTCGATGCCGCCGATGTCAACGCCGCGGTCGATCACGTCGTCGAGCTTGGCCTCGCCGATCCCGAGCGGCTCGGGGTCTTCGGCCTGAGCTACGGCGGGTTCATGGTCAACTGGCTGGTCGGGACGACGGACCGGTTCAAGGCGGCCGTGTCGGAGAACGGCGTGACGAACCAGATCGCGAGCTGGGCGAATTGCCGACAGCGGCCCGGAGTTCGACCGCGCGGCGCTCATGGGCGACACGCTCAGCCCCGAGGGCATCGACAAGCTCTGGCGCCAGTCGCCGCTGCGCAACGTCGCCTCGATCCGCACGCCGCTGCTGATGCTCCAGGCCGAGTCCGACCTGCGCTGCCCGGCCGCGGACAACGAGCAGCTGTTCGTCGCGCTGCGCCAGCTCGGCCGTGAGGTCGAGTACGTCCTCTACCCGGAGGAGTCGCACGTGTACGCCGCGGCCGGCCGGCCGGACCGCCGCATCGACCGGATGACGCAGGATGATCGACTGGTTCGACCGCCACCTGCGCTGACGCGACCGGGACGTTCGCCGGGGGGTCGATGGCCCCAACTCGCCGGTGTCCGGATGCACCTCCCGGGCGCAAGATGCGCGACATGTCGCCCTTCCCCCGCCTGACCTCGCCCCGCGCCGCCGCGTCGGCCCTCACGCTCGCCGCCCTCCTTGTCGCGCCGTCGACCGCGCTCGCCGCCGACGAATTCCCCGCCGGCTTCTCGGGCTACCACACCTACGCGGAGGTCGCGGCCTCCGCCAAGGCCGTCGAGACCGCCCACCCGGACATCGCGAAGCGGTTCAGCATCGGCAAGAGCTACCAGGGCCGCGAGATCTGGGCGATGAAGATCTCCGACAACGTCGCGACGGACGAGTCCGAGCCCGAGGTCCTGTACGAGGGCGGCCACCACGCGGACGAGCACATGGGCGTCGAGATGGCGCTGAAGATCATGCGCTGGCTGACCGATGGCTACGGCACCGAGACGCCGCATCACGAACATCGTCAACAGCCGCGAGATCTGGATCATCTTCCTCGTGAACCCGGACGGCGCCGAGCACGACATCTCCGGCGGCAAGTTCCACTACTGGCGCAAGAACCGCCAGCCGACGCCGGGAACGCCGTACATCGGCACGGACCTCAACCGCAACTACGGCTATCGCTGGGGCGGCGGCGGTCGCACGAGCACGAACCCGCAGGCCATCACGTACCGCGGCACGAAGGCCTTCTCGACGCCGGAGGCCCGCGCCGTCCGCGACTTCCTGGCCAGCCGCGTCGTCGGCGGCCGGCAGCAGATCAGGGTCGCCGATCTCGTTCCACGAGGCCGGCCGCCTCGTCATGTGGCCGTACGGCTACACGTACACCGATATCCCGAGCGACATGACCCACGCCGACCACCAGGCACTCGTGCACATCGGCAAGAAGATGGCGGCCAGCAACGGCTACCGGCCGATCCAGGCGAGCAGCCTGTACATCACCTCGGGCACGACACGCGACTTCCTGTACGGGATGTACCGGACGTTCTCGTACACATTCGAGCTGTCGATCACGGACTACCCGGATGACTCGAAGATCGCGACCGAGACCGGCCGGAACAAGAACGCCGTCCTGTACCTTGCCGAGCGCGCCTCGTGCCCGCTCGCCGTCCTGGGCGACGCGGTCCGGCTGGCGCGCTGCGGCGCCTTCGATGACGACCTCGAGGTGTTCCGCGGCTGGACCTACGACCCGGACGGCACCGACACGGCGACGACCGGCAAGTTCTCGCGAGCCAACCCGTACGCGACGTCCTCCAGTGGTCCGAAGCAGCTGACCGATGTGCCCTCGGGATCGCGGGCGTTCGTCACGGGCGGCGCCGCCGGGTCCTCGGCGAATGCGAACGACCTCGACGGGCGGACCACGGTCCGGAGCCCGGCGATCAAGCTGTCATCGGCGACGGGGCAGCGGCTGTTCTTCCGCTACGTGCTGGCCCACGGCTCGAACTCGTCGTCGGCCGATCGACTGGTGGCGAGCATCGAGACGTCGGACGGCACCCGCACCCCGGTCATCACCCTGACCGGCAAGGCCGCCGATGTCGATGGCGTGTGGCGATCGGTCGCCGCCCCGCTCGACGCCTGGGCGGGCCAGACGATCCGCATCCACTTCGAGGCGGTCGATGGCGGGAGCAACAGCCTGGTCGAGGTCGAGATCGACGACGTGCGGGTCACGCGGGGGTCGTAGCGCTCGGCGGGTCCTGTCCCCGGGCGGTCGCCCGGCCTCCGGTCGCTGCGGCGCAAGCGCCTAACGCTCCCTCCGCCGGACGCCGCCCGGTGCCACCCGCCGACCCCTTTTGGGACCGAGTCGAGACCATCGGCGGATTTACCGCAACCGAGCGCTCGACCCCTGCCACGACAGCGCCGATCATCACGACGATCGCCCCGATGTCCGGCCCATAGGCGGATGCGCCGGCTGACGTGCCGGTGATCGCAGCACCGATTACGCTCAGCACGATCACCGATTCCAGAGCTGACGCCCGCACGAATCGCACCCCGGCGACGATGGGCATGCCAGGCGAGCGCCAGCTCACCAAGGACGGCGGTCACGACTCCCAGCCCGAAGTCGATGCTCGACATCGGGAAGACGCTCAGAAGGCCGCCGCTGCCGCGCATGGCCATCAGAGCACGTGCTCCAGGTCATGAACGAGCCGAGTCGGCCAACCCGCCGATCGCGAGGCCGATGGCAGAGCGTTGTCGCACGGCGGCTCCTCTTCACTTCTACGCCAGCGGCAATTCGGGGCGCGGCGTCGACAGCTGGCGGGCTGCCGCTCGGTGGCCCGTGACGGCGGCTCGTTGGAGGGCTGCTGGGAGGGATCGGCCGGCGGAGCGGGCGGCGAACCAGCCGACCAGGAAGCCTGCGTCGAAGGCGTCGCCGGCCCCGGTCGTGTCGGCGGCGATGCGGTGTTCGGTGGCCACTTCGAAGCGGAGGCGCTGGTCGCCGTCGCGGGCCAGGACGGTGGCGCCTTGCGGGCCGCGCTTCACGACGACCGTGGGGGCGAGGTCCAGCAGGCTATCGACCACGTAGGCGCCCAGGAGGGCCTGCGCCTCGGCGGCGGTCGCGAAGATCAGGTCGGGCGCCACATCCTCGATCAGGGCCACGGCCGCCTGACGTCCGCGTTCGAGGAGCGGGCCGATCGAGGCTAGGTCGATGCTCACGAACGCGCCCGACTCGCGCGCCAGTGACACGGCTCGCCTCGCGGCGAGGCTCAGCGGCTCACCAAGGAACGAGTACATCGGCAGGTGCAGCCCGTCGGCCCGGGTGAACCACTGGGGCCGCAGGTCCTCGGGTCGCAGCTCGAGGGCGGCGCCGCGGTCGGCCACGAAGGAGCGCTCCCCGTCGGTCGAGACCATCACGCCGATCCGACCGGTCCGCGCTCCGGCCACGCGGACGACGCGAATCTGTACGCCATCGGCGCGCACCGCGTCGACGAGGGCACGACCCACCGCGTCCCGGCCGACCGCTGCGATCAGCGTCGTCCGTGCGCCCAGGCGACCGAGCCAGCGCGCCGCGTTCGCCGCCGATCCGCCCTGCACCAGCGAGATCCGGCCGGGCACGTCGGTCGCGCGCTCGAGGGCGCGGGTCGGCGCGAGGACGACATCGAGCAGGAGGTCGCCCAGGACGACGATCCGTGCCGGGCCGGGGGTCGCGCGGCGCGACGGGCGACCGGGTCGGCGGGGGCGCGGGGCGCGCAGCTTCGGCATGGGATTCGAGGATAGGCGCGCTCACGCCGGTTCGCTCGGCCCGTGGCGCCGGCCGACCTACAATGGCGCTCCACCTGCCAGCCCGAGCCGGAGTCCCGCCCGATGACCGCTGCCGTGACGCCCGACCTCGACCGTCTCGCGATCGACACCATCCGAACCCTCTCGATGGACGCCGTCCAGCAGGCCAACTCCGGGCACCCGGGCGCCCCGATGGGCGCGGCGCCGATGGCCTATACGCTGTGGACGCGGTTCCTGCGGCACGCCCCGACCGACCCGTCATGGCCGGACCGCGACCGATTCGTGCTGAGCGCCGGCCACGCGAGCATGCTGCTGTACTCGCTCCTTCACCTGACCGGCTACGACCTGTCCCTCGACGACCTGAAGGCGTTCCGCCAGTGGGGCTCGCGCACGCCGGGCCATCCGGAGCACGGCCTGACGCCGGGCGTGGAGGCGACGACCGGGCCCCTCGGGCAGGGCCTCACGAACGCGGTCGGCATGGCCATCGCCGAGCATCGGCTGGCCCACGAGTTCAACCGCGACGAGCACGCGATCGTCGACCACTGGACTTACGTCATCGCCTCCGATGGCGACCTGCAGGAGGGCATCGCGTCCGAGGCTTCGAGCCTCGCCGGCCACCTCCGCCTGGGCAAGCTCGTCGTCCTGTACGACGACAACCACATCCAGCTCGATGGGCCGACGGCGATGGCCTGGTCGGAGGACGTCCCCAAGCGCTTCGATGCTTACGGCTGGCACACCCAGCGCGTCGCGGACGGCAACGACATCGCGGCGATCGCCGCGGCCATCGAGACCGCGCGAGCCGACGACCGGCCGAGCCTCATCGCGGTCCGGACGCACATCGGCTTCGGCAGCCCGAACAAGCAGGACTCGCAGAAGGCGCACGGCGCGCCGCTCGGCCCCGACGAGGTCCGCCTCACGAAGGAGGCCTACGGCTGGGACCCGGACAAGACGTTTTACGTGCCCGAGGACGCGCTTCGCGAGTTCCGCAAGGCGGTCGATGCCGGCAAGGACCTCGTCAAGGAGTGGGAGGGGCGGCTCGACGCGTATGAGGCGGCCCATCCGAGGCTTGCCGCTACCTTCCGACGGCGCCTCGCCGGGGAGCTGGCCGAGGGCTGGGACGCGGACCTCAAGACGTACGCGGCAGGCGAGGAGATCGCGACGCGGAACGCGTCGCAGGAGGCGATCCAGGCCTTGGCCGGCCCGGTCCCGGAGCTGTTCGGCGGTGCCGCGGACCTGTCCGAATCGAACCTGACCGACGTCAAGGGCGAGCCGAACTTCAGCGCCGACGAGCCGGGCCGGAACCTGCGTTTCGGCGTGCGCGAGCACGGTATGGGCGGGGTCGCGAACGGCATCGCCTATCACGGCGGGTTCATCCCCTACGACGCGACGTTCCTGACCTTCAGCGACTACATGCGCGGCGCGGTCCGGCTCGGTGCGCTGGCCGGGCTGCACGTGATCCACGTCTGGACGCACGATTTCGTGGGCCTGGGCGAGGATGGGCCCACCCACCAGCCTGTCGAGCACTACGCGGCGCTGCGCGCGATCCCGAACCTGTGGTTCGTTCGGCCGGGCGACGCAAACGAGACGGCCGCGGCTTGGGCGCTCGCCGTGGAGCGGCAGGACGGGCCGGTGGCCTTGGCGCTCACCCGACAGAAGCTCCCCGTGCTCGCGGGTACGGCCGAGAGGGCGCGCGAAGGCCTGCGCCGCGGCGGGTATGTGCTGCGGGATGCAGCCGGCGACGGCGATCCGGAGTTGATCTTCCTGGCCACGGGGTCGGAGCTGCAGCTCGCCTTCGCGGCGGCGGAGGCGCTGGAGGGCGACGGGATCCGAGCCCGGGTCGTGTCACTCCCCTGCTGGGAGACGTTCGACCTCCAGGACCAGGCGTACCGGGACTCCGTGCTGCCCCCGGCCGTTCGGAAGCGCGTCAGCGTCGAGATCGGCGTGTCGCTCGGCTGGGAGCGCTGGGTCGGCGACGAGGGCGCGATCGTCGGGCTCGATCATTTCGGCGCGTCGGCGCCCGCTGGCACGATCTTCGAGAAGTTCGGGTTCACCGCGGAGCGCGTCACCGACGTCGGCCGGCGCGTGGTGCGTGACGGCCTGCGCGGCCGCATCCCGACTGTCGAGGGTGGCCACTTCGGGCATATGGGCGGGCACCCGACCCTGGACGCGGGTGAGGCCGGCGTCGGCCGCACCGAGAGCTCAGACCCCGGCCACAGCTGAACCGACGCCAACTCGAGCTTCTATCGGGGAGCGGCCTCGATCAGCGTCTTGGCGCTCGTTACTCCGGCGCCCATCTTCCGCTTCACGAAGGGCCCCAAGAGCGGCCAGAGCATCCTCAACGCTGGTCGGAGCTCGAAGTCGGTCGTGACCGTTATGCGAGTCCGATCCCCTATCGCCTCGAGGGTGCCGCGTTGGCAGAGCGATCGGAACGGCCGGCCCTGCATCGTGTCCTCGAAGGTATGCGGTGGATCCCAGGCCGTGATCGTGTGGTTCAGTCGTGTCTCGAGCCCGAGGATGACGTTTCGACCTTGGAGCGTCGATCCGAGTCCCGTCGGGCCGGGCGACGTTTGGCGCAAGCCGAGGGCTGCGTAACCACCCATACGTGGCGTGTTGAACCAGTCCGTGAGGTACGCCCAGACCTCATCGACGGGGCGATCGATCACGACGATGTGTTCGAGGTGCGGCAACAGGTCTCCATTCGTGCAGGGATCACCGACCCTGCGTTCTGGCCAACCCCTGGCCAAGTCGCGAGCGACTAGTCAGGCTTGGTTCGTATCGGAGCCTCCACTTCGGGCGCCTTGGCGTCGAGGATCGCAAGAAGTGTGTCGAGGTCGCGGAATGCGTGGCGCCGGCGGCGTGTCAAGACGGGTCCGATGATGGGCCACAGGACCTTCAGCGCCGGTTGCAACTCCATCTCGATCGCGGACCACATCTTCGTTCCTTGTGGGCTGCCCTCGAGCGCGAAGCGAGACACGAACGACCGGAACGGCCGACCCTCCATGGTCGAGGAAACGGCGTGCGGTGGGTCCCACTCCGTGATCCGATACTCGAGCCGTGTCTCGAACCCGAGGATCACCCTGCGTTCGGTCAGAGTCGACCCGAGGCCGAGCGCGCCGGGAGAGGTCTGGCGGATCGACAGCAGGCCCTCGCGGCGGCCGATGCGTGGCGCATTGAAGAAGTCGATGACCGCCGCCCAAACCTCATCGATGGGGCGATCGACCACAACGCTGTTGTCCCAATGGATCGGCATCTCCTAGCCGACCGCCGGAGCGCCGAGCAACGGTGGAAGGATCCTTCCGAAGAAATAGCCGACGACACCCGCCAACGCGCCGATGGCGAGGATCTCGATGCCCGACCAGATCGGGTTGCCGTGGGTCCAGCGGGTCTTGACGACGCCGATCCCGAAGAGGACGGCTCCAGTCGCGATGATCGATGCGTAGATCGCGATATCGAACGGCAGGAGCAGGTACGGCAGGATCGGAGCGAGCGCTCCGAGCGCGAATGCGAGACCCATCACCCCGGCGCCCTGGATGGGCGAGCCACCGGCATCTTCGACGGCCACGCCGTATTGGCGTAGCACCTTCGTGTTGAGCAGCACGTCGCGATGGCGACCGATCACCTCGGCGACGACCGCGGCCTCCTCGCCGGGCAGGCCGTCATCTTCGAGGATGTGCGCCAGCTCGACGCGCGCCCGATCGGGTCGATTCGCGACCTTCTCGCGCTCGTCGGCGATCTGAGCCAGGGCGATCTCGCGTTGGCTCTTGCTCGACAGGTATTCGCCGGCCGCCATGCTGAAGATGCCGGCCAGGGCGGCCGCCACCCCCGCGATGAGAACCGGATAACGATCGTTGGTGGCGCCGCTGATCGTGCTCACGACCGCGAGCGTGCTCACCAGGCCATCCTGCGCGCCGAAGATCGCCTCGCGCACGTCGCCCAGCAGACTGGCTTTGCGGCGCTCGTCGTCAAGGCGAGCGCCCATGACGCCGCGCTCGACGTCATCGGGCAGTGACTCGAAGGCGGTCTGCTCGGTCATCAGGGCGGTGGCCCCTCCTGTCGGCCCGATACTAACCCGCGGCGTGTTTCGCACCGTCGCGAGATCCTCGCGACCCGCTGGCCCGCCGCTATCCATGGGCCATGCGCATGGCCTTCGCGGCGGACCGCGCCGGGGCCGCCATGAGGGACGAGCAAGCTGCCGGCTTGGCGCCGACGATCTCGGACCCGGCCACAGCTGATCGCTCAGGGCCGGGCGACACTGGACGCGTGAGGCGCTGTGCGGAGCCGCGCTCCGGCCCTGGGAAACTGACTCGACGTGCATGTGGTGACCCTATCCGCGAACGAACGACGGGCGCGACGGTTTCGATCACCGTATGTGCGCGAGACGCACGGCCAGGCGGTCGGCGAGGTCGATTCGGGCGTCGCGATCGACTCCGACCGTCGATAGCGTCGTGGTGTGCACGTCGGCAGTCTGGCGAGGCGGCGGAAGCCGGCCCCTCGTGTCGTCGTTCCGGTTCCGGTTCCGCGCGCCGCTATCCTTGACCCATGCGCATCGCCTTCGCCGCGGACCATGCCGGGGCGGCACTCAAGGACGAGCTGCTTCGGCGGCTGGGCGAAGCCGGCCTGGAGCACGAGTTCATCGATCTGGGCGGTGATGGCTCCGACCCCCTGGACGACTACCCGGACTTCGCCCAGCGGCTGGGCCGCGCCATCCAGGACGGCGAGGCCGATCGCGGCATCCTGATCTGCGGCTCAGGCGTGGGCGCGAGCGTGGCCGCGAACAAGATGCGCGGCATCCGCTCGGCCGTCTGCCACGACACCTATTCCGCGCACCAGGGCGTCGAGCACGACGACATGAACGTCCTGACGCTCGGGTCGAGGGTCATCGGGCCGGAGCCAGCCTATGAGTGCGCGATCGCGTTCCTCGGGGCGACGTTCAGTGGCGAGCGGCGCCACCAACGGCGGCTCGAAAAGGTCCGAGCGATCGAGGCGACCGGCGACTGACGGGGCTTGTGGCTGGCGCAGGAGCCTCCGATCGGCGATCGGGCTGTCCGCGCCAGTAACCTGCTTTCCCGCGAGCATGGGTCCGTGGAGAAGCGGGTCGGGCCAGGGCCTGAACGCCCGTTCCCATTGGACGCGGTACCGCCGCTTACTCCGCAATGAGGATTCGAATCACGCTCCGGTCATCCGCGAGGTACCGCTCCCCAACGGCCACGACGATGTCGCCACGGACGACCACGGCGTTCAACCCGTCGTCTGCGGACGCGTCGGGTTTCGGGAGCGCCGTCCACGTCCAGCCGGTCGTGCTGGACCAGGCGGCCTCCCGATTGACAGCGATGACCCCGCGGTCGCCCGCCTCGGCCAGCGCGAGGACACCGCCCTCGGATGCGTTCCCAGCCGGGAGACGGCCCCAGGTCCTGCCGTCGCCGGACCACCAAGTCATGGGTTCGCCACATGAGAAGAACCCGCAACTGTTCTTCCCGCCTTGGACGACGTAGCCCCATCGGCCGGCCACCAACCGGTCTGCGTACGCATCGTCGGTAGGGCCGATCGCGGTCGCTGTCCAGTTGATCCCGTCCGCTGAGCGCAGGAACGCAGGCGCGTCCCCGATCGACCCAAGGGCGATCCACCCGTCGCCCTCGGATCGAGGGTCGATGAGGCCGCCCGTGCCCGGATCCAGCGCATCGGTCGGGACGCGCCGCCAGGACGCGCCGTCGGCGGACAGCCAGGTCGCGGGCTCATTGTCCCCAACGCTGCCGGCAACGAGATACCCGTGCGGCCCGCCGCCGGCGGCATAGGCATAGGTGTCGGTCGCGCGCGGCGGGACGATTCGCTCCCAGGACCGCCCATCGAGCGATCGCAACATGACCGTAACCGGGGGCGCCCCCTCGACCAACGTTGAGCCGACGGCCACGAAGCCGCCGGGACCGGACACAACGTCCATCAGGTCGACCTCGCTGAGAACGGCCGCTGCACCGGCCCGCTCCCAGGACTTGCCGTCGGGCGAGAAGACGATCACGCCGTCCCGCCGGCCGACGATCTCCTGGACGCCGACGGCGACGAACCCGCGCTCGTTCGCGGCCACGGCGGCCAAGCGCTCGGTCACGGGCTCTTGGGCCACGGGGACATCGGCAGTCGCCCAGACGAGCTCCGGCCAAGGGACAGCATCGACCGGCTCCGGGGGCGCGGTCACGGCCGGGTCCGCTGCGGGACCACACGACGCAATGACGATGACGCTTATCACCAGCAGAATCAGGCGACTGCGGCTCAAGGGCCCCTCCTGGTCCCACGAGAGTACTTGCCTGACGTTTTGGCCATCCGCGATGCGGATACCGGCTGGGACGGCAGCGGCCCGTTAGAACCGCCAGAGTTCCGGCGGCGCGTCGTACCATGGACGACCCCAGCCCGCCCAAGCTCGCTCGGAGGCCACGATGACCGATCCCACGTCGACCTCCGTCCGTGCCCCGGCCTTCGCCCTCGGCGACGCTATGGACGCCTACGAGGCGGCGGTCGAGTGGGCACTGGACGACGCATGGGCCACGCGGCTCTTCGATCGCGACGTCACGTTGTGGTCGGACGACTCGGACGTCCAGAAGTCGATCGCTCAGCGCCTCGGATGGCTCGATGCGCCGGTGGAGTTCGTCGACAACGTCCCTGCCCTGGAAGGCTTCGGCGACGGCATCGTCGAGGCGGGCTTCACGACGGTGGTCGTGGCCGGGATGGGCGGCAGCAGCCTCGCGCCGGACGTGCTCCACCGGACGTTCGGGTCGCAGGAGGGCTACCTGGACCTGCGCATCCTCGATTCGACCGATCCCGCGGCCGTGGCGGCCGTCTTCGACGACCTCGACCCGCTCAAGACGCTGGTCATCATCGCCAGCAAGTCCGGCACGACGACCGAGCCGAACGCATTCCTGCCGCGTATTTCTGGGACATCGCCCACGAGGCACTCGACAACGTCGGGCATCGCGTGTTCGAGAACCCGGGCGACCTGATGCCGTGGCATCACCGACCCGGGTAAGAGCCTCGAGGCGATTCCCCACCACGACGACTTCCGGGAGGTGTTCCTCAACCCGCCGGACATCGGCGGCCGGTACAGCGCGCTGACCTACGTCGGGCTCGTCCCGGCGTCGCTCATCGGCCTGGACCTCGACGCACTGCTGGCTTCCGCCCTGGCGATGCATGGCGCCTGCCACGAGCCAGACCCGGCCCACAACCCGGGCGTGTCACTCGGGATCGCCATGGGCACGCTGGCCAAGGCCGGGCGCGACAAGCTGACCTTCCTCGTCGACGACGAGATCTCCGCATTCGGGGCGTGGGCGGAGCAGCTGATCGCGGAGAGCACCGGCAAGGACGGCGTCGGCATCGTGCCCGGTCGACCTCGAGCCGCTCGGAGCCCCGAGCGCCTACGGCGACGATCGTGTCTTCGTCCGCATGTCGCTGGCCGATGGCACAGACGGCGGCCGCGACGCGCTCGCCGGACAGCTCGAAGCCGCGGGCCATCCCATCATCCGGATCGAGCTGGCCGACCCGATCGACCTCGGCGGCGAGTTCGTCCGCTGGGAGGTCGCGACGGCGATCGCCGGTGCGGTCCTCGGCATCGACCCATTCGACCAGCCCAACGTCGAGGAGGCCAAGGAGCTGACCCGCAAAGTGCTCGCCAAGGCGGGCGGCGGCGCCGGCACCGGCGGACCCGGGGCGACCGGCCTCGCGGCCACCGACCCGACGTTGACGTCCATGCTCACCTCCCACCTCGGCCGACCGGCGGCCAACGCGTACATCGCGATCCAGGCGTTTATCGCCCCCACCCCGGCCCGCGACGAAACCTTCTCCCGCATCCGCGCCCTGCTCCGCGACGCCACGCGGGTCGCGACGACCGCGGGCTACGGCCCGCGCTTCCTCCACTCCACCGGCCAGCTGCACAAAGGCGGCCCCACGATCGGCACGTTCCTCCAGTTGACGGCCGACCACGCCGACGACCGTCGAGATCCCGGGCTCGCCGTACACCTTCGGCCAGCTCGTCGACGCCCAGGCTGCCGGCGACTTCGCCGCGCTAGAAAGCCACGAGCTGCCCATCCTGCGCGTTCATCTCGGCGCCGATCCCGACGCCGGCCTCGCCGCCCTGGAGCGCGCGCTCGAGGCCGCGCTTCGCACGACCTCGGAGGATTGATCCACATGCGCATCGGGTTCATCGGTCTCGGCCGGATGGGGGCCAACATGGTCCGCCGGCTCATCCGCGACGGCCACGAGGTCGTGGTCTACAACCGGACGCCGGAAAAGACCACCGAGATCGCCGGTGAAGGCGCCACCCCGTCCTATTCGATCAAGGAGCTCGTCTCCAGGCTCGAGAAGCCGCGCGCGGTGTGGGTCATGGTCCCGGCCGGCGACGCGACCGAAGCCCAGATCGAGGAGCTGCTGGAGCACCTGGAGCCCGGCGACACGATCATCGATGGCGGCAACACGAACTTCCACGACGACGTCCGGCGGCACGAGGCGCTCAAGGCCAAGGACATCGCCTACGTCGACGCGGGCACGTCGGGTGGCATCTGGGGCCTGGAACTTGGCTACTGCCTGATGGTCGGTGGAGACCCCGACGCGGTCACGCCGCTCGAGCCCATCTTCACGTCGCTCGCCCCGAAAGGCGGGTACCTCCACGTCGGCGGCCCGGGCGCCGGGCACTACGTGAAGATGGTCCACAACGGCATCGAATACGGCCTGATGCAAGCCTATGCCGAGGGCTTCGAGATCATGCACGCGAGCGACTATGAGCTCGACCTCGCGGCCATCTCGGAGCTGTGGATGCAAGGCTCGGTCGTCCGCTCGTGGCTCCTCGAACTGCCTGGACGGGCGTTCAAGGCCAACGGCCGCGACCTCGAGCACCTCAAGGGCTGGGTCGCCGACTCCGGCGAGGGCCGCTGGACCGTCCAGGAGGCGATCGACAAGGACGTGCCGGCGCCCGTGATCACCCTGTCCCTGCTGACCCGCTTCCGCTCCCGCCAGGACGATTCCTACACGGGCAAGGTGCTGGCTGCGCTCCGAAACGAGTTCGGCGGTCACGCCGTTAAGACGGAGTAGGGCGATGGTCGACGCGAGTCAAGGGCAAGGTCGAGGTTCCGGTCAAGGACCCCGCGCCCGTCGACGCGCCGCCGGACCAACCCATCCCGGCCCAACCAGCCCCGCGTCCCAAGGACGCGCCCAAGACCATGCGCGAGCTGCGCGAGAGCCGGGGGGCCAAGCGGCCATCGCGGGCCAAGGCCGCCACGAACGTCCTGCGCGAGGGCCTCCACCTGGAACGGGTGCCCGATCCGTCGGTCCTCGTGCTGTTCGGGGCCACCGGCGACCTCGCCTACCGCAAGGTCATCCCGGCCATGTACCACCTGTGGCGGACCAATCTCCTGCCCCATGAGTTCCTGCTGCTCGCCGTGGGCCGGCGGGCCTACCACGACGACGACTACCGTGCGGAGGTTCGCACCGCGCTCGAGCAGTACAGCCGCGTGCTGCCGCTCGACGACGCGGCCTGGTCCTCGTTCAGCGAGCGGATCATGTACGACAAGTGCGACTTCACGGACCCATCCGGGTTCGATCGTCTCGAAAGCGCCGTCTTGACGAGCTCGACACGGAGCACAACACGCGCGGCAACCGGCTGTTCTACCTCGCCACCCAGCCGTCGTACTTCGCGGACCTCGTCGCACAGCTGGGCCGCGTGGGCCTCGACCACGAGCACCATGACGGTGGCTGGCGCCGGATCGTGATCGAGAAGCCGTTCGGCCACGACCTCGACTCGGCCAAGAAGCTCAACCGCGAGGTCGGCAAGGTCTTCCGCGAGTCGCAGGTCTACCGCATCGACCACTACCTGGGCAAGGAGACGGTCCGCAACCTGCTGGTCTTCCGCTTCGGCAACGGCATCTTCGAGCCGCTCTGGAACCGGCGTTACGTGGACCACGTGCAGATCACGGTGGCCGAGTCGATCGGCATCGAGAACCGCGGCGCGTTCTACGAGGAGACCGGCGCGTCCCGCGACGTCCTCCAGAACCACCTCCTCCAGCTCGTCAGCCTCGTCGCGATGGAGCCGCCGGCGACGTTCGAGGCCGATCCGCTGCGCGACGAGAAGGTCAAGGTGCTGCGCGCGATCGCCAATCCCGTCGAGTCGCCCGGCAACGTCGTCCGCGGGCAGTACGGTCCCGGCTGGGTCGCGGCCACGCAGGTACCGGGCTACCGCCAGGAGAAGGACGTCGACGCCGAGTCCGAGACGGAGACGTACGTCGCGGCGCGCCTCACGATCGATGACTGGCGCTGGTCCGGCGTGCCGTTCTACGTGCGCACCGGCAAGCGCCTGCCGAAACGCTCCACGGAGATCGCGATCCAGTTCCGCGAGGTGCCGCACCGCCTGTTCCGCGATGCCGCCACGGAGCCTGACCCCAACCTGCTCGCGATCCGCATCCAGCCCGACGAGGGGATCATGCTGCGGTTCGGTGCCAAGGTGCCGGGCCTCGGCATGGCGATCCGGCCGGTCACGATGGACTTCACCTACGGCTCCGCCTTCAACGTCGACTCGCCCGACGCCTACGAGACGCTCATCCTCGATGCGCTCCAGGGCGACGCCTCGCTGTTCACCCGCGCCGACGAGGTCGAGGAGGCGTGGAGCATCGTCGACCCGATCATCGACCAGTGGGCGTCGAGCCCGCCGCCCGAGCTCCCCAATTACGACGCCGGGACCTGGGGACCGGCCGCGGCCGACGAGATGATCGCCCGCGACGGCAAGCGCTGGCGACGGATCTGAGCGGGCCGCCGCCATGACGACGTCCGTCGCACCCGCGATCGCGCTCAACGAACCCGTCCTGCGCTGGTCGGCACGCGCCCACAGCATCGCCGAGATCGAAACGGAGCTCGCCCGGATCTGGGCCAAGCAGGACCTGACGACCGAGATCGAGGGCGAGCCGGCCCGCCACATCGCGGCCCGAACGAGCGTGATGAACCTCGTGGTCATCGCGCGCCGGCCCGAACTCGCAGAGCGCGGTGCCGCCACGATCCAGGCGCTGACCGGGCGCCACCCGTCACGGACCATCGTGGTCCAGCCGGCCGATCCGGACGGGCCGTCGTGGCTCGACGCGCGGGTCGAGGCGCATTGCGTGCTGCCGCGCGAGGACGCGCCCGAGACCTGCGCCGAGACGATCCACCTGACCTGCGGCGGCGAGGCCGGCCGGCACCTGTCGGCGATCGTGACGCCGCTGATCGTCCACGACCTGCCCGTGACGGTGTGGTGGCCGGGCGAGCCGCCGTTCACGTCCCGCGCCGCGTACGACCTGCTGATCGGAGCAGACCGGTTGGTGGTGGACGGGTCGTCGTGGAATGGCGACGGACTCGAGCGGATGCGCGAGATGGCCGGTCTCCTCGACGTGACGCGCCTGGCGATCAGCGACTTCGCCCTGATCCGCCAGTCGCGCTGGCGGGAGGCGATCGCCTCGATCTTCGACGACCCCGATTTCGTGCCCTACCTGCGTTCCCTGCGGAGGATCGCGGTGACCTACGCGACCCACGACGAGTCCGGCGCGCCGGGTTCGACCAACATCGTCAAGCCCATCTACCACGTGGCCTGGCTGGCCTCGCGGCTGGGGCTGTCGGTGGTGAAGCCGCTGGCCGCCGTGGCGGAGAAGGCCGGGGCATCGCGCTCGAAGCCGACGCACGGCGCCAAGCCGGTGGTCAGCCGCGGGATGGGGGCCGTCCTGAGCGACGGGCGCGGCGAGGTCACGGTCGTGGTCCGCCCGGTGGTTTCCGCGGTGCCGGCCGGCACGACCCTGCGCGTCGAGCTGCTCGCCGAGCGGCGCGGGTCCGAGCTACGCGCCGATGTGACCGCCCAGGCCGAGGCGGTGCATGTCCGCGTCTGGCAGGACGGCGTCGAGGTGCTCGAACGGCGGTTCCTTGCCGCGCGACGCGGCGAGGTCGACCTGCTGGCCGAGGCGATCGAGACCGGCCGCCGCGAGGACATCGCGACCGGGAGCCTGCGCGCGGCGGCCGAGCTCGCGGGCGGCGCGATCCCGCCGGCCGGAGCGAGGCCGAACGCATGAGCGAGCCAGAGATCGTCGTCGTCGCCGATGCGGCCACCGCGTCGGCCGTGGCCGGGGATCGGATCGGCGCGGCGTTGCGAGGCGCGGTCGAGTCGCGCGGCCGGGCCGACTGGGCCACGACCGGCGGCTCCACCCCGGTCGGCATCTACCGCCACCTGGCGATGCCCGCCCACGTGAATGACATTCCGTGGCCCGACGTCCACGTTTGGTGGAGCGACGACCGCTTCGTGCCACGTGACCATGCGCTCTCGAACGTCAAGGCCTTCGATGACATCCTGCTCGATCTGCCCGGCCACCAGGCAGGCAGCGCGATCGGCAGCAACGCCACGGCCATCCCGCTGCCCGTCGCAAACATCCACCCGTTCCGGACGAGCGAGGCCATCGGGGCGGGCTCGGGCGCCGCCGGATGCGCCGCGGAGCTCGAGCGAGAGCTGCGGGCCGCGGACCTCGAGCTTGTCGATGGCTGGCCGGTGTTCGACCTCATCCTGCTCGGGGTCGGCGGGGACGGGCACGTGCTCTCGGTGTTCCCGGGCTCGGAGGCGTTCGGGTCGGAGGCCTGGGCGCTGGGGATCCCGGCACCGTCGCACATCGAACCGCACGTCGAGCGGGTGACGCTCAACCCGGCGATCCTCGCCGTCGCGCGGGAGGTCCTCGTGGTGATGCACGGGGCCGACAAGGCCGCGATCCTGGGTGACATCTTCGGCGCGGAGGTCGACCCGAGGCGTTGGCCAGCCCAGCTCACGCGGCGGGCGGGCGCGACGTGGATCCTCGACGAGGCGGCGGCGGCCAACCTGCCGCAGCGGTGATGGCCGGAGGGCCGACCAGGACCGTGCCCGCCAGCACGCCGAGCCGCGCCGTGCGCTCGGCGGACGGGACGGAGATCGCTGTGTTCACGTCCGGGGTCGGGCCACCGCTGGTCCTCGTCCACGGCGCGGCCGCCGATCACACGACGTTCCGGGTCGTCGGGCCGTTGCTGGCGAAACGGTTCACGGTCCACCCGATCGACCGCCGCGGCCGCGGCGCCTCGGGTGACACGCCGCCCTACGCGATCGAGCGCGAGTTCGAGGACCTCGCGGCCGTCGCGGCCGCGCTCGCGGCGGAGGCCGGTGGCCCGGTTGACGTTTTCGGGCACTCGTACGGCGGTCGCTGCGCCCTCGGGGCGGCGCTGCTGACCGCCGCCATCGGGCGGGTCATCTCGTACGAGGGCGCTCCGACCCCGCCCGGCGAACGCTACGGGGACGAGGCCCTCGCCGGGGAGCTCGCCGCGCTTGCCGCCGCCGGCCAGAACGAGACCCTCCTCGAGACCTTCATGACCCGGGTCGTCGGGATGAGCGCCGAGGACCTGGACCGCTACCGCGCCGATCCGGTCTGGCCGCGCCGGGTCGCCGCCGCCGGGACGATCGCCCGCGAGGTCGCAGTGGAGTCGGGCGATGAGGCCGGACTCGTTCGGCTCGGCGCGGTCGAGCAGCCGGTGCTGCAGATCCTGGGCGGCGACAGCCGCTGGGAGTTCCACGCGGCCACGGCCGCCCTCGACGACCGCCTGGCAGATGGGACGATCGTGGTGATCCCCGGGGCGAAGCATGCAGCGCACCACACCCACCCCGATGCCGTCGTGGAGGCCGTCACCACGTTCCTTGGGTACTGATTCCTTCGCATGCACGCACCCTGTGAGTGCTACGGCGCGCGCAGCGACCCCGGACGCGTTTCCGGCGCGGAATCGGCACATATCACGCATGGGATGATTGGTTGCCAGGGATCGGCAGGTGTTGGGCTGGGTCAGGCCGTCGGCCGGTCGATACCACGCACCACGTGATTGGATGCCAAGAACCACGAGATCCGGACGGTGCCCATGGCCGCATGGGATACTCCGGCCATGCCTGATCTGGGACTCTTCGGCTGGATCGTCGTCGGCTTCATCGCCGGCGCCATCTCGGGCGCCCTCGTCGGTGGGCGCACGGCCCGCGGCTGCCTCCCGAACATCGTCGTTGGCATCCTCGGTGGGATCGTCGGTGGCTGGCTGGCCCAGCAGATGGGGTTCGGCCCGACGAACGGGCTGATCGCGTCGATCGCCGTGGCGATCCTCGGGTCGTTGGTCGTCCGCCTGGTCCTCAACGCCATCAACGACCGCTGAGCGGGCGAGCCGGAGGACGGCCCCGGCGACCCGGCGCGTTGATCCCCCGACCCGGCGCGCTGATCCCGCGACCCGGCGCGCTGATCCCGCGACCCGGCGCGCTGATCCGGCGACCCGGCGGGCTGATCCGGCGACCCGGCACGGTCCCACCATCCGGCGCACTGCGCCGCCGGGCGGCCACGGCTACCATCAGGCCATGACGGATTCCCCGCCCGCCGACGCCCCCTCGACCGAGTCCGCCCAGGCGACCAGGCCCTTCTCCCCCGGCCTCGAGGGCGTCATCGCCGGCGAGACCAGCCTCTCCTACGTCGACGGGGAGCGCGGCCGCCTGCTCTACCGCGGCTACCGGATCGGTGACCTCGTGGAGCACGGCACGTATCCCGCCGTGGCGAACCTGCTGTGGACGGGCGAGTGGGACCCGGCGCATCGCCTGCCGACCGCGCCCGTCCCGGCCGAGGTCCTGGCGGTGCTCCGCGCGCTTGCCGACCTCCACCAAGCCGATGGATGCGCTGCGCACGGCCGTCTCGGCGTGGGGGGCGACCCAGGAGCTGCCCTGGCCACCGACCGTCGAGCAGGCACGCGCCTTGACGGCCTTCGCACCGTCGGCCCTCGCCGCGTTCGCGCGATTGCGCGCCGGCCAGGACCCGGTCGAGCCCGACCCGTCACTCGATCTCGTGCCAGGCTTCCTCTACCAGCTCACCGGCACTCGGCCGGACGAGGGCACGGCCCGGGCGCTCGATGCGTACTTCATCGTCGGCTCCGAGCACGGGTTCAACGCCTCGACGTTCACCGCGCGGGTCATCATCTCGACCCGGTCGGACCTCGCCTCGGCAGTCGCCGGGGCCATCGGGACGATGAAGGGGCCGCTCCACGGTGGCGCGCCGTCCGAGGTGGTCGACCAGCTGGCCGAGGTCGGCTCCGCGGATCACGCCGAGCAATGGGTTCGCGAGGCGCTCGCGAAGGGCGAGCGGCTGATGGGCTTCGGGCATCGCGTCTATCGCGCATACGACCCACGCGCGAAGGCGCTGCGCACCGTCGCCGAGGGCATGGCCCACAAGCCCGACTGGCTGCAGCTCGCGATCGAGGTCGAAGACGTCGCGCTGCGCGTGCTCGCCGAGAAGCACCCCGACCGCCCGCTCAAGACGAACGTCGAGTTCTACGCGGCGCCGGTGCTCATGGGCGTGGGCCTCACGCCGGACCTCTTCCCGGCCACGTTCTCCCTGGCGCGGACCGCCGGCTGGACCGCCCACGCGCTCGAGCAGGCCGCGAACAACCGGCTCATCCGCCCGGACGTCAACTACGTCGGTCCGGAGGAACGCGACCTCCCCGGCTGAGCGCGCGTCAGGCGACGGCCGCCTCGACCCGCCGGTAGAGCGCGATCCGCCAGAAGAACGTCGCGTCGCTGACAACCGCCTCGAAGCCCTCGCCCCGAACGGCACGGTCGACATCGCGCTCGGCGTGCACGTAGCCGGGACCCGAGGTGGAGCCCTCGACCGGCCGGACGGCATCGAACGCGGCCGCCGCCGCGCGCATCCACCACGTGCTGCGCGGATAGATCACGCCGTACGACCGACGGGCCCGCCGGGCGGACGCCGCGACCAACGCTGGCATGTCCGGGTAGCAGCACAGGACCCGGAGGAGGATGACGACGTCGGCCGGCTCGATCTCGTCGGCGAGCTGCACGAAGTCGCCGTGGCGATAGTCGATGCGCGCGATGTCGCCCTCTCGCCGCGCCTCTTCCTGCGCAGCGTGGAGATAGGCCGTCGAACCGTCGACGTCCGTCACGGATCGGGCGCCGGCGCGCAGCAGGTCGTGGTGGATCGCGCCGATCCCACCGCCGATGTCGAGCACGGTCTGGTCGCCCAGGCCCTCGGCCACGAGCCCGGCGAGCAGCCGCCGCTGGTCGGCGGGAAGGCCCTCGCGACGATAGGCGGCGAGGTCCCGGGCGGCCACGCGTTCGTCGAACCCGCTCTCCAGATCGGTCGCGCAGCAGGGCTCTCGTCTGGTCATCCGCTCACCCGTTCCGGTTCCGGGTCAGAGCCAGCCGCGCCGCCGGAACAGCACGACGAGACCGAGGAGCACCACCGCCATCAGGCCGAGGATCACGAAGAACGAGACGGCTTCGCCCTCGCCCGGGAAATGCACGTTCATCCCGAAGATGCTCGCGATAAGCGTCAGCGGCAGCAGGATGACGCTCGCCGCGGTCAGGATCCGGAAGGAATCGTTCAGCCGGTGCGACAGCACCAATTCGTTCGTCGACTCGAGGCCTTCGATGACCTCCTTGTAGTTCTCGAGCATGTCCCAGATCCGCTCGGCCGCGTCCGAGATGTCGTCGAAGTAGATCTCGAGCTCGTCCTGGAGATAGCGCTGCTTCGTCCGCTCCAGGTCGCGCAACACGGCGCGCTGCGGGCGCACGATCTTGCGGAAGTTGATGATCTCCTGCTTGACCTCCGAGATCTCGCGGACGATCTCCGACGAGCGGCCCTCGAAGATGTCGTCCTCGAGGCGCTCGAGCTTAAGGTTGGTCTTGCGGAGCATCGGGAACGAGGCGTCGACGCCGGTGTCGACGATCTTGTAGAGCAGGTAGCCCGAGCCCTTCGAGAAGACCTCCTGGCGCAGGTCGGCCTTCTCGCGGTAGCGCTCGAACATCGCCGACAGTGGCGGCAGGGGGATGTTCGGGAGCGTGATGAGGTAGTCGGGACCCAGGAACAGGTCGAGTTCCGCGGTGAGGATCCGGCCGGTGTCCTTGTCGAAGAGCGGGAAGTGAAGAACGATGAAGACGTAGTCGTCGTACTGGTCGAGCTTGGGGCGCTGGTTGCGCGAGTAGACGTCCTCGAGGTCGAGGGGGTGGAAGTGGGGGAAGTTGTCTTCCAGCCAGTCGCGGTCCGCGGTCCGCGGCGACTCGATGTGGATCCAGCGCAGGCCCGCTTCCTCGATGATCTCGGGATCCGCGACCGTGTTGGGCATGACGGGATCCTCCGGACCGCTCGGACGGCGGCGCGGACGGGGCAGCGGGCGTGGGAGCGCGAGGTTCGGCACGTTCCCATCGTACGGCACCGGCCGCAGGCGACGTGTGCGCGCGCATGGCGTAGAGTCCGCTCGCCCGACGCCTGTCTGGCCCGGGATTGGAGCCCATGACCGACCTGTCGATCGACCGTCCTGCCGCGACCGAGCCCGCGCCGCTGGCCCAGCGCGCGTGGCGCCATCGCTACGACATCGTGGGTTTCGCGCTGGTTGGCGCGATTTGGGTCGCGATCGTCGTGTTCGCGGAGCCGTTCGGCCGGCTGTGGGGCACCGGCCAGGACGCCTACTGCTACTGGTTCCCCTCGCTGAGCGATCCGTACGCTCGCTCCGATTGGACCGATCCCATCGCGTATGTGTACTCGCCGGCATTCCTGCAGCTCCTCGAGCCGATCCGCGCCCTGCCGTGGCAGGCCTACGTGGCGGTCTGGACGGCGATCCTGCTGGGGGCCGTGTTCGTGCTCACCGGCCGGAAGTGGTTCGCCGTGGGGGTCGTGCTGGGGTTGATGGAGCTCGCTGGCGGCAATATCCATCTGCTCCTTGCCGCCGCGATGGTGCTGGGCTTCCGCTGGCCCGCGACGTGGGCGCTCGTCCTGCTCACGAAGATCACGCCCGGGATCGGGCTGCTCTGGTTCGTGGTTCGTGGCGAATGGCGCCAGCTGTCCATCGCGCTGGGGGCGACGGCACTCATCGTGGGCGTGTCGTTCGTGACGATGCCCGACGCGTGGGTGCAGTGGGTGGGCGTGCTGACCCGCGTCGCCGGCCGGGACGGCACGTGGGCCGCGGTGCCGATCCCGTTCCTGGTGCGGCTGCCGTTCGCGGTGGCGCTCGTGGTCTGGGGCGCGCGCACGAACCGCCGCTGGACGGTGCCGGTGGCCGGGATGCTGGCCCTCCCTGCGCTGTGGTACGGCGGTCTCGCGATGCTGCTGGCGGTGATCGCGTTGCGGGAGCCCGCGCCGCCGGCGGGCCGGGCGCCCGCGCCGGGCGGCGGCGCCACCGTCCCGGCCCCCTCGGGTGCTGGCTCTTAGCCATCGATTCGGGGCTGAACTCGCTTGGGTGCGCCGGTATTCGCGCTTGGGCGCTCGCTTCGCCGCGATTCGATGACTCCCGGCCATCGAATCGGCCGTATGCCCAGTCAGGCATCGATGCGGACCGTGGTCGGGGCCGCTGAGGGCGGAATTGATGGCTGGCAGCCAGCGCTAGAGCAAGCTGGGACGGTCCGCGGCCATTGACACGGCATCGATCAGCAAAGTCGATCGCCTAACGGTCGCCCGGCGGGACATCGAGCCAGCCCTCGCGGAGCGCGCGCATCGCGAGTTCCGTGCGTGACGCGACGCCGAGGCGTTCGAACAGGCGGGCGAGGTGGGTCTCGACCGTCTTCGAGCCGATCTTGAGGGCCGACCCGATCTCGTCGTTCGTGCGGCCGTCGGCCACGAGCCGCACGACGTCGTGTTCGCGGGGTGAAAGGCGGGCCAGACCAGCGGACGTGGGGCGCACCGAGAAGGCCAGGCCGCCGGCGGCCACCCGCCGGATCGCGTCGACCAATTCGGGGAGTGGCGCGGTCTTGAGCACGAACCCGGCCGCTCCCAGTCGGAGCGCGGCCTCCGCGTACTGCGGGTAATCGTAGGCGGTCAAGACGATGATCGCGGGACGCGCAGACGTCGGCGGCTCGCCGGACCCGTCCGCGGCCCGAGCCGGTGACAAGGCCCGCAACCCGCTATCCGTCCCGAGCCGGATGTCCAGCAGCACGACATCGACGCGCTCGGCATCGAACAGCCCGGCCGCGTCGGCCGCCTCGAGTGATGGCGCTACCGTCACGACGTCAATGTCCGGCTCCGCCCGCAGGATCGCCGCGGTCCCTTCGCCAACGACCGGGTGGTCGTCGACGATGCCGACCCGGATCAGTGCGCCCGCCAGTCGAGCGCCACGTGCGTGCCGCCCGACGGCCAGCGCCGGACGTCGAGGATGGCGCCGATGGCCTCGGCCCGCTGCTGCATGTTGAGCAGCCCGAAGTGGCCGGCACGGTCGGCGCCCGCGCCGGCCTCGGGCTCGATGCCGGGTCCGGCGTCATCGATCGACAGGGTCGCGCCGCCGGGCGTCGTCGCGTAGCGCACGAGGATCGGCGGCTTGCCGTGCTTGACCGCGTTGGCCAGCGCCTCCTGGGCGACCCGGAAGAACGCGAGTTCGACGTCCGCCGGCGGCCGTGTCCCGTCCGACCGCTCGAGGCGGACTTCGCCGCCGGCCAGGCGCTCGATGCGCACGACGAGCCAGTCGAGCGCCGGTCCCACGCCCAGGTCGTCGAGGATCGGCAAGCGCAGGTCGCCACAGATCGCACGGAGCCGATCCGACACGGTCCGCGCGATCTCGGCGCCCTCGGTGTCGCCGGCCGCGTCGAGTCGATGCACGAGCAGCGTCAGCTCCTGGAGGGCGTCGTCATGGATGTCCGCCGCGACCCGGGCACGTTCCGCCTCCGTGGCCGCGACGATGAGGTCGCGCTGGAGGACGGCGCGGGTCGCCAGCCGCGCCAGCGGCCGGATCGTGAACCGCCCAGCGGCGAGGATCAGCAGGAACCACAGGGCCAGGGGGACGCCGTTCCCCGATCCCGGGGACGCCAGCGCGATGCCCGGCGTGGCGCCGATGACGGCGTACTCGGCCGATTCGAGCAGCCGACCGCTGGCGGCGGGCATCGCCGGGTCGGTGGTCCGGCGGATCGGACCGGCGGCGCCGAGACCGGGGATGAACGGGATGGCAGCCGCCAGCGCCCAGCGAGCCCAACCCTCGCCGTACCAGGGCTGGCTGCCGGACGCGACCAGGGCGATGACGATGGCCCCTACAGCAGACCCGGTCGCGGCGAGGGCGGCGAACCGGCGATCCTGCTCGTCGTCGATCCGAGCGAGCAGGGCTGCAGCCAACGGGATCATCGCGGCCGCCGTGAGCACGCCGGCCAGCATGAACATCCACGTGGACCAGCTCGCCTCGAGCGGCTGGACGAGGAACGGTACGGCCGTGGCCACACTCAGGGCCGTCGCGAGTGGGCGGACGGTCTCGCCGGCGCGACCGGTCGCGAGCCACCAACCGACGAGCAGGAGCAGGGCGACGCCGAGCACGTAGGTCGGAAGCGTCATCCGGATGCCGTCGAGGCCGTCGTCGTACAGCTGCACGGAGCAGCACATGTCCGGCGTGGCCTGCTCGAGCAGCGCGGGCTCGATCGCGGCGAGCGTCTTCGGCGTCCTTGACGCCAGGAGGGCCAGCGCGCCCGGATCCATCTCGACGACGGTGGGCCGCGCGGGCTCAACGCCGATCGGCTTCATCTCGGGGTACTCGCCGGTTTCGGGGTTCATGGACGGCTCGACGCTCGGATAGATCGTCTGCGGCATCCGGATGAGCGTCACGCCATCGAGCTCCGTGAGGATCATCCCGGGCTGCAGCCCGTACTGGGCGGGGATGCTTCGCGGCTGTACGTCCGTCACGACGACGTACTGATTGCTGACCCCGAGCCGGATCCCGTTGTCGTACGTGCCGAACACGATGGTCCCCAGGCCGGCAGCAAGGGCGACCGCCACGATGGCGGCCGCGAGCCGGTCGATGGTGCGTTGGTCCATGGCTTCGACAGTAGCAGAGGCCCATCGGCGAGCACGTCCGGGGAATCCCGGAAGGTGCCTACGGGAACGCGCCGCTGGGCGGCGCCGGGCGCTCCGCCCACGATGACGCGGTGATCAGCTCGGAACCTCGCCATCCACCTGCGCCGACGCGTCGACTTGGGGCCGACCGTCGGCGCTTCCCTTATCCGGTCGCGATGGTCATCGTCGCGCTGCTGACGGCCGGGGCCGTGGCCGGCTGTATCGGCTTCGGGATGCGGCCGGCGGCACGCTCGCCGGTGCCGCCCGGGCCGCTCGGCGAGATCGTGGAGGATCCTGCGGCGACCGGGCCACCGATCGAGTGTCGCGGCGTGCCGCGTGAGCGGTGCCTGAGCCACGGTTCCGTCGAGGGCATGCTCGCCGGCGTCGAGGTCAGCGACGCCGAGCGGATCATCGTGAGCTGTGAGGGCGACCCGTGCACCGCGGCGGATGGCGCCGTGCGGATCGACCTGCTCCTGCTTGACGGCACGACCGTCGAGGTCGCCCGTGGCGGGTACGGGGACTTCCGTCAGCCCTGACCGAGCTGGCGCTCAAGCCACGCCCACGGTGAAACCAAGCGAGCCGGGCACGGTGCCCGGTTCGCTCGGTCGTCGGGGCGTCTCAGTCGAACTCGAAGCTCGCGACCAATCGGTCGGCGATCGCGTTGACGCTTTCCTGCGGCACGACCTCCGGGTTCAGGGGTCTCGGGCATGTTCCCGCTAGGTCTCGCGGCACCCAACATTGTCACTGTCGTTCCAGGTGATGACGAGCGATCGTGTCCGTCCCCGTCGGGATCGCATACATCCGATGAAATCCGTGTCGAGCGGCCTGACCAGACATCCCACCTGGTGACCTGTGCTACCGCACGAAGTGTGCCGAACTCGACGGTGTACACCTTGGCGACCCGCCCATCGACGGTCATGTCGGGCTGGTCCGTTATGACGTTCGGAAGGACGTCCTTCTGGACTCAAAGCCGGGGGTTTGCAAGGCTATGCAGCCACTCGCCAACAGCCTCCGGCGTGAGCCGGGACCTCACTGCGTCTGAGCCATATGGGTCGGCAGAAGTTCGTGTCGATCTTGAAGTCGTCGTGGATGGTGAGTCCCGACGTGAGGTAGTCCGGATATCTGATGTGCATGTTGTGGCGCCCACACCGCCCCAGGTCTTGCCCGCTGCCACGGCGTCCGGTCCCAGCTCGACGGGCGCGTCGGGGATCGTGAGCGTCATCCGCTGGCTGAACGACGTGGCCCGGTAGGTCATGCCGGCTGTGAGGTCAGCTACCGTCTGTCCCGGAATCGCCGGTGGACCGGGTGTCGGGGATGGCGCCATTGTCGGGGCGGGCGTCGCTGCCTGCGAGGGCAACGGGTGTGGGTGATGGCGTGCCCGGGCCTGGCGGCGCATTGAACGCGCCAAGCAATGCGCCGCCTCCGATGACGACGGCCACCACCGCGGTGGCGGCCAAACCGAACTTGAGCATGGGTGAAGTCCTCCACGGGCCGACCGCGGCCCGCTGACGGGTTCGGTGGACCTCGTCCAGGACGGCATCGACGACGCGGTCGGGCAGGACGCTCATCCCATCCGCCAGGTAGGCGGCGAGGAGGGCTTCGGGATCTCGCGTCTTCGTCATGCCAGGTTCTCCCGGTCGAGGGCGGGTGTCCGAGCGTCCGCTTCGAGCGCCGCCCGGATCGCCGCGGTTGCGTACGAGAGTCGGGACTTCGCGGTCCCGAGGGGAATACCGAGGTGATCTGCGACCTCGGGCATCGTCAACCCGAGGGCGTGATGGAAGACGAGGATCGCCCGCTGCTCCGGCGGCAGTCGCCGGAACCCGCGGTCGAGCTGGTCGTGATCGTCGACGGTCAGGTACCCATCGCCGGCAGTCGGTTCGTCCGTCTCGAGCAGGACGACGTTCGCCGCGAAGCGCCGGCTACGTCGGGCCTCGGCGTAGCAGGCGTGGACGAGGATCCGATGGAGCCACGCCTCGAACCGATCGGGGTCGCGCAGGGCTGGGAGCTCGCGCCACACCTGGACGAGGGCTACCTGGACCGCGTCTTCGGCGAGGTCGACGTCGCGCAGGATCCGATGCGCGATGAAGATGCAGCGGTCGCCGACCGCACGAACCAGGGCGCCGAAGGCCTCCTCGTCGCCCTGTTTCGCTCGATCCACGAGGGTCCGGAGCATCCGCTCCCTCCTGCCGCCGGCGCCAGGGTGGCGCCGTCAACCAGCATGAGTCTGGACGTTGCGTACATCGTTCGAACTTGTCAGGTATTCCCGGCGCAGGAAGTCGGATCCGCTCAGCCCCGATCGGCCACCGCGTCGGCGACCGGGTCGCGCGATGGGCGCGCCGCGATGACGACCGCGCCGGCGATGAAGATGGCGGCGGCCACGAGGAAGGGCCCGGTCAGCCCCGTGACCGTGACGACGCCGGCTCCGAACGCCGGGCCGAGGATGCCCGCCGCGTACAGGGGCAGGTACACGAGGTTCAGCGTGGCCGAGCGTCGCTCGGGCGGCACATCGATCGCGAGCAGGCCGAAGACCATGGCGCTCACCGTTGCCGTCGCCACGCCCGAGACGACGGCCAGCCCGGCCAGCGCGGCGACGCTCGGAACGAACGGCATCGCGACCAGCGCGACACCGCCGGCGGCCAGGGCGCCGACCAGAACCGAGCGGAACCCGATCCGGTCACCGAGCACGCCGCCGAGCGGCGAGATCACGCCGCCGACCAGCGCCGCCGTGCCCATGACGAGCGCGATCGCGGAGGCGAGGCCCGGACCGGTGCCGGCCAGCCCCTCGACGAGCACGGGGAGGTACGGCCGGGTCATCTGGGTCGCCAGGAACGAGACCCCGAAGATCAGGAAGATGCGTCGGACGACCTTGTCCGCCAGCACGCCGCGCACCGCACCGAATGCCAGGTCGAGGATGCGGCCGGTGGGGATCACGTCCGGGCGTACCTCCCGCGACCCGAGCGCGACGAGCAGCGCCGTCCCGACCGACAGGCCGGCCGACAGCCAGAACACGGCCGGCAGCGACCAACCGAGGCCGTCGATCAGGAGGCCCGCGAGCGCCGGACCGACCGCGAACCCGATCGGCCCAGAGGCGCCGAAGATCGCGATCGTCGTCCCGAGCCGCCGATTCGGGGTCACGTCGCGGATGCCCGCGAGCATGACCCCGGTGTTCCCGAGCTGGAACCCGATCAGCAGCATGCTGAGGGCCAGCTGCCACGGCTCCCGTGACAGCGCCACGCCCGCGAACACCACCGCCTCCACGAGCGCGCTGCGCACGATGACGGCCTTGCGGCTGTACTTGTCGGCCCACACGCCCCACAGCGGCACCAGCGGCATCCCGACGACGAAGATCAGCGAGCTGAAGAGCCCGACGAAGGTCAGCCGGTCCGCCTCGGGGACACCCATCTCGCGCAGGTAGGACGGGACGAGCGCGAAGATCTGGCTGACCCCGGCACCTTCGACCATCGAGGTGACAAAGAACACGGCGACCAGGACGCGCCAGTCCTGCGCGGGACGTGGTCGGGCGGGGCTGGGTGGGATCTCAGGGGTCACGGCCGCGAGCCTACCGCGACCGGGATGCCTTGTGCTTCTCCCAGTGACGTGGGGCACACGAACGTGCGGAGATCCAGCTCGGTTTCGTCCGAAATCGGCTGCACCCACGCAGACCTATTCGAGCCGCGTCACCCGGAGTGACGCGCCGCCGCACCGACCCGCGCGCACGAAAACGCCCGAAGGAACTGGTAGGAAACCGGCCAATCGGCCTCCCTTTGGCTCCGAACAAGTCCGGAGTCTCCGGGTGCCGCCCGAGAACCTCGTCCGCTGGCCTTGCGACCCTCGAACCTGGTTCCCGAGGCCGTCCCGAGGATTGCTCCCCGGTGCGGTTCTGGCGGTTCGCACCTGCCCCTTCGGGCAAGACGAAATGTAGCCGCCGCCGCCATGGGGCCACAACGGCCTTATCCACGAAATCGCCCGAAACCGCCGCGACCTTATCCCCGAGTTTCCCACCGATGTGGACGGCCTGTGGAGAAGCCACCCTCGGCATCCACCGGTGCCGACCGCGGCGTAGAGTCTTCACACAGGGAGGTGTGAACCGTGGCTCGATTGCTCGCTCGCCTCGTGGCCCTCAACGACGGCTGGGCGCGACCCCTCGGCGACTTCAACCACCGCTGGGTCTCCGCCCTCTTCCGGCCCATCCGGCCGATCAAGGACCTGCTCAGCGGCCGCTGGCTGGGCCACCCGCTCCATGCCGCGTCGACCGACCTCCCGATCGGCCTGGTGCTCGGCGTCGTGATCCTCGACCTCATGGGCCAGCCCGCCGCCGCCGACATCGTCCTGGTCGCGACGATCGTGACGATGCTGCTGTCGGCGCTTTCCGGTCTCGCCGATTACGCCGACACGGACGGGACGGCCCTGACGCGGGCGACCATCCACTCGACCGTCATGGTCGTCGCCCTGGTGGTGCTCATCGTCTCGGCGGTGCTGCGCGCTGGCGGTCCCGCCGATCGCACGGTGCCGATCGTGTTGTCGATCGTCGGGTTCCTGCTGGTCACGGCCGGCGCCTTCGTCGGCGGCGATGTCGTCTACGTCTTCGGCAACATGGTCAGCCGCCACGCGTTCCGCGGCGCGGGCACGAAGTGGATCCGGCTCGACACGGGCGACATCGCTGACCTCGCCGCGATGCCAGTCTCGACGCCGACGAAGATGCGCGCCGGGATCAACGACCTGGTCGTCGTCCGCCTCGGGGAAACGGTCCACGTCCTGCACGCGGTGTGCGCCCACGCCGGTGGCCCGCTCGCCGAGGGCACGATCGTCGACGACTGCGTCGAGTGCCCTTGGCACGGCTCCCGAATTCCGGCTGAGCGACGGGCTCGTCCGGCAAGGGCCCTCGGTCTACGACCAGCCGGCGTACGAGCTGCGCATCGCCGAGGGCGGCGGCTACGAGGTGCGCCGGCGCGTCGTTACCTAGCCCGGCCGCGATCCCACCACGTGTCGACCCTGATCCTCCCCGACCCGAGCCTCGTCGTGCTCGTCGGCGCGGCCGGCTCCGGCAAGTCCACACTCGCAGCCCGGTTATTCGCGGCAGACGAGATCCTCTCCTCTGATGCCATGCGCGCGGTGGTGTCCGGCAACGCGGCCGACCAGCGCGCCACGGGCGTGGCCTTCCGCATCCTCCACAGGACCCTCGAACGTCGTCTGGCGAGGGGCGAGACCACCGTGGTCGACGCCACCAGCACGAAGGCCGAAGACCGTCGACCCCTCCTCCAGCGAGCGCGCACGGCCGGCGTCCCGACCGTCGCCCTGGTCCTGGACCTCCCACCCGAGACCATCCTGGCCCAGAACGCCGGCAGGACGGCCCGCATCGTCGATCCCGCCGTCGTCGATCGCCACATCGCAGCCATCCGCCGCACGATCGACCAGGGCCAGCTGACGACCGAAGGCTTCGACCACGTTGTCCTGCTCCGCTCCCCGGCCGAAGCCGCCGCCCTCCGCCTGGAACGGCCAAGGCCGGCTCGCCCCCGCGAACCGGCCCCGGCATAGGACAGGCAGATACCCGAACGAGACGGATACGCAGCCGGCGCCGCGGCGGATCATTGGGTCGAGGCAGCAATACGGCGGCTGGCGTCCGGCGATGCCAAGCGCCGTATGCTGCGAAGGTGTTGCCTGGCATGCCGACCCGACCGGCCCTCCGCACACCGTTCGGGGCAACCTGGGACACCCTGTCGCTCGAGACGATGCGCAAGTTCTTTGCGGAGGCCGGCGACGAGGGTCTGACCTGGGAGGCGAAGGGCACGGCGATCCGCCGTGAGCACGTCATCCAGGCTGCATCGGCGTTCGGCAACAGCTTGGACGGAGGCTACCTCGTCCTCGGGGCGTCGCGGGTGAAGAAGGGCGCGCCGTGGACGGTCGACGGTTGTCAATTCCCCGGCGAACCGAAGACGTGGGTCTCAACGATCTTCATGTCCGGGACGGTGCGGCCCCGGCCGTCGTTCGATGTCGAAGCCTGGCCGACTGATGACGGACGACACTTGGCAGTCGTCAGCATCCGGCCGGTGGCCGTGCCGCCTGTCATCACTAACCAGGGGCAGGTGTGGGAACGCCTGTCAGGCCTGTCCAAGCAGGTCCAAGACCCTGCGCAGATGCGCGAACTCGTGCGACGCGGAGAGCAGGCCATGGCGGAGGCCAAGCGGGTGGCTGAAGGGGGCCGGCACGCCTTCATGGCGGCGCCCCCAGGGGCGTCGCTGCCCGATCATCGTCTCGATGGCATCGCCAGCAATGATCGGTGACGTGTCGAGCGTTGTGTTCCGCCGGTCGGCGTATCAAGCCGCGCTCGACATGCTGAACGGCCAACTGGCCTTTCCGGCAATCAGCGGCCTACGGCAGAACCGCGTCGGCAGCGAGGTCGACCAAGGTAGCTTCACGCTCTTCAACGCGGGCTTCCAGTCGGAGGCTGGCTACGGCATAAAAGTTGGTCGCCACGGGTCGGTCGCGGTGGGTCAATCCGCCGCGTTCGTCGACGACGGCCTGCGCGCCGTGGCCGACTCGGCCGATGCGCTGCAGAAAACCTGGACGGCGGCCGCCGACCTCATTCTGTTGTATGCCGGGGAGGCCCCTGTTCATGCCGCCGTTGGGCTCGGTAGCGTCAAGTTCGGATGGACCGAGATGGCCCGCTGGACGCGGGTGCCAGGAACGTGGGAAGACGATCTAGCTTTCTTGACGCGCGAAGCCCGGCGGACCCTCGGCCAAGACGAGTGGGAGCCTGAGCCCTAGGAGTGCCTGGTGGCGCTCACTGACTGAGGAAGGCACTCATGTACACGATGTTCGCGTGGTTCGATGTCGGCAGCTGGCCGGACGGCGGCGAACTGGACGCGCCGCCGCAGACCGTGGGCATGACCACGGTGCGGCGCAAGATCGACTCGATGGACTGGCCGGCAAATACCCCATATCGATTTCCACGACATCAACTTCGCGACCCACCTTGTCATGCAAAGCAGCCACAACCACGCCTATGGAGTGCCGGAGCAGGTCGATGAACTGATCACGTGGCTTGGGGAGAACTTTCCGGGTACGCACGGCCTCATTTACGAGCACGACGACGAGCAACCGATCAACGTCGGCGACAACGCGTACCGGGTTCGCGCAATGGTTCGAGGGCGGTTGGAGGACGTGCCCGACCCTTACTTCTCCCCGCTCATCCCGACCGTTGGAACATGACCGAGCTGCTAGCCGGCTTACGCCCGAGTCACCCGCCCGAACGCTCGCGCTCGCACCTCGACCCACACGCCGTTGCGCAGGTACACGTCGTCGCGAACCAGCGCGATCGCCGCCTCGGCACTGTCCGCCCGCACGAGGACCACCGACGCCGACACGTCCGCGAACGCCCCCGCCTCGATGTAGTCACCCGAAGTGAGCCGCTTGCGTATGCCCGCCAGGTGCTCGGCGCGGAACGGCTTCCGCGTCTCGGCGGCGTCGGGCGCATACGTCGCCTCGACCAGCCACACGGGCTCGAGGACGGTGTCAGCGGACGGATCGGGCATGGCCGTCAGTCTACGCGGAGCCCAGACCGATGAGGACGATCGCGGCGGTGGCCAGCGCGATACCCGCGGTGTGGTCGCGCGTCACGCGCTCGTGGAGGACGACCGCCGCGAGGATCACCGTCGCCACCGGATACAGCGCGGACAGCACTGACGCCACGGCCAGGGCTCCGGTCTGGACCGCCAGCAGGTAGAAGCTGTTGCCCGCCATGTCGAGCACACCGACCACGAAGACAGCCGGGACCGCGTCGCGTGGCAACCGCCACGCCGAGCGGGTTGCCAACACGGCGAGGACCACGAGCACCGACTGCACGAGCCGGATGACGGTCAGCGAGCTGAACACGCCGCCCTCGCTGAGACCCGAGATGACGATGCCGAACGACCCGATCGCGACGCCGGCGACGAGCGCCTCCGTCAGCCCGGCCCGTCCACCGCCCTCGTCCGCGACCCGCGAGACGAGCACGACCGAAAGGATCGCCAGGCCGATCCCCATCAGGACCATGGCCGGCGGGATGCCTTCGAGGATGATCCCACCGACGACCGGGATCACCGCGGCGAGGACGCCGGTGACCGGCGCGACGATGCCCATCCGACCAACCGCCAGACCTCGGTACAGGGCCGTGATCCCGATGCCACCAAAGGTGCCCGCCACGAAACACAGCACGAGATCAGTCCCGACTGGCACGGACTCGCCACGAAACAGCGCCAGACCAAGGGCGATCGCCATGCCCACGACCTGCGACAGCAGGACCACGCCGAACACCGGTGCGCGGCGGCTGGTCAGCCCACCACCGAAATCGCCGGCGCCCCACGCGGCCGCGGCGGCCAGCCCGAGCACGACGGTCGCGGTCCCCGGGGGCAGCCCCTCGATCAGGCGCCGACCCCGGTCGCGGTCGGCTCTGGCCGCGCAAGGGACGGGTCCTCGACGCCCTCGTCGACGGCGGTCGGACCGGGCAGCTCCACGACCGCATCGGCTGCGCCGTCGTATCGATCCGACGTCGTCAGGTAGATGATCTGGAAGTCGGACGCGACCCGCTTGAGCAGGGCCAGTGCCCGGGCCGCGCGGGTGTCGTCGAGCGTGACGAACGGGTCATCGAAGACGAGCGGTGGTCGCCGGTCGCCCGTCACGAGCCGCACCAGCCCGAGCCGCGCGACGAGGTAGACGAGATCCAGCGTGCCCTGGCTCAGGCTGCTGACCGGCACCCAATCGCCACGCTCGGGAGCGTGGACGTCGATATCGAGGGTCTTGTCGTCGACCCGGACGCGCCGGTACCGACCCGCCGTCACCATCGCGACGTCACGGACCATGTGGCCCTCGAGGTAGCGGGTTGCCGTCTTCATCGTGGCGACCTCGGCTCGCTCGATCGCGTTGAGGGTCGTCTCGAGCACCCGATGCCGCCGGCGCAAGGTGCCGAGCTGCTCCCGCCAACCGGCGAGGCGCTCCGCCTCGGCCGCGACCTCCTCGGCGTCGACCGCGTTCGCCTCCACGCGGGCGCGGGCATTGGCCTCGTCGTCGCGAGCGCGCTCCAGGGCCGCTTCCTGGTCACGCACCTCGACCTCCAGGCGCTCCCGGGCCCGCGGCTCCTTCGCGATCGGCCCCAGGTGCTCGAGCGCGCTCGTCTTCTGGTCGACGACGTGCGCCGCCTCGTCGCGCTGGCCAACGAGCGTATCGCGCGGCTCCTTGCCGACCAACCCGTCGAGCCGGGCGGTCAGCTGGTCCATCCGGGCGACGTGGGCCTCCTCACGGCCGAGCAGGTCCTCCGCCGCGGCCAGGTCGTCGAGACCCAGGGATCCGAGTTGCTTGACATGGTCGGCCTGCGCCTGTTTCAGCTCCGCCTCCATCTCCGAGCGACCGCGAAGACGGCGATCGATCTCCACGTCGCGGAGCTGTTCCTGCATCTGCGAACGCCCCCGGAGGTAGAAGGCAACGAGGGCCAGGATCAGTCCGATGCCGGCGGCGGCCGCGCCGAGATACTGCGGCGCCATCCCGAGATCGAGGATCCCCAGCGTACCGGGCCGCGAACGTGCCGCCCGCCACGACCACGCCGGCGAGGACGATCAGGATCGCCCAGCGGGACAGCGGGCGCCAGGTCGGCTCGGGCGCGACCTCGAATTGGACGGCGACCTCGCCCGACAGGGCGGCCGTCAACTCGCGGATCTTCAGGTCGAGCGCGCGCAGGCGCTCGACGCTCTGGCGGACGACCGCGAGCGGATTTGGCGACGGGTGGGTGGTCGATAGCGAATCGAGCTCGGTGGCGACGTCGACCGCCTCGCGGAACCGGTCGTAGCGCTCCTGGGCGGCGGTCCGTTCCGCCGTGAGGCGTTCGGCCTGGCGTGCCTTCTCGAGCATGCCGCGGCGTTCGACCAGGCCGCGGTCGGTGTCGGCGCGTCGCTCGCGTGCCCCAGACAGCGCATCCCGATCCTGCTGGAGCTTGGCCAGTGCCAGCTCGCCCTGCTCGACCGACATCGTGGACGACGCCACGGCGTCCTCGGCGACCTTGAGCCGTCCGGGGTTCTTGTCCCCCTTGGTGGCCAAACCATGAAGCGCGCGTTCGAGCTTCTTCTTGGCGCGGCCGGTCCCGCGGTCGGCGCCGCTGATGCTGGCCTGCAGTCGGTCGCGCAGGGCCGTCTCGTCACGGGCGAGATCGCTCAGCTCGTGGTGGCGGACCGAGGCCGTGGAGCGGAAGAACGGTTCCGTGGGGATGCCGCTGAGCTCGGCCATGACCTGGTCCGCGAGCGCGGGGTCGGTGATGGGTTCGCCGCCGTCATATTGGAGATCGACGGTGCCGCGCTGCCCGGCGAAGGTCTTTTGCAGGGTGCCGGTCGCCTTGCGGCCGTCCTCTTCTTCCTGCTCGAAATCGATGGCGATCCACGTCCTGGCCTCGGGGCCCGCGTCCCATGGCCGGAGCGACTCGAGGTCCGCCGCCGAGCTGGTCACGCGCCGGGTGATCGCGAGCTCGATGGCGCGCTGGATCGTGGTCTTGCCGGCCTCGTTCGGCCCACGCACCACCGTCACACCGGGTGCCAGGTCGATATCGAGCTCGCGGTATCGTCGCAGATCGCGGATCTGGAGCCGCCGGATCCTCACAGCGACACCTCGTGGCCTGCCAGCAACAGCCGGCCCAGGCGCAGGGCGTCGCGCAGTTCGGCGGCCTCGGTCTGGCCGGCCTGACCCGCGGAGTCGGTGGCAGCCTCCAGCTCCGCGATGCGCGCTTCGAGATCGCGGATGAAGGCACCGGCGATCGTGTCCGGCGACGGCAGGGCGCCCTCGGTCAGCGCGGGCAGGCTGACGTCGCGGACGCGCACCTTGAGGAACGACCCGGCCAGGGCGGCCTCGATCTCGTCGAGCTGCAGGTCGAGCTCATCGGGTCGGACCCCGACGACCCGGGCGTCCAGGACGAGGTTCGGATCGCCCTTCTTGGCGAGCGCCTCGATGAGCGCCGGCTGGGAGGCGATGTTCGCGGCGTCTATCTGGACCTTCTCGAACCGGGTCGCGCCCACCTGCCGTTCGTTGACGGTGACCGAGCGACGACCGGCGGTCTCCTCGAGCTCGACGATGAGCACCTTGCCCGCGCGGTCCTGGTCCAGCGCGACGGCTTCCGGGGCGCCCGCGTACCCGTACGTGACCCCGCCCGCCCTGGATTGCTGGGCCGAATGCCAGTGGCCCAGCGCCAGGTAGTCGAAGCCGGTCGCCGCGATCTCGTCGGTCGTGATGACGACGTCGTCGCGCTCGGTCTTGCCCGGGATCGCGATCGAGCCGTGGACCATGCCGACCCGCCAGGTCGCTAGTGGGTCGCCCACCTGCCCGGCCAGATCGCGCAGCGGGCTGTGGGGCGCCTTCTTCGTGGCGAAGACGGGACCGTGGACGACCACGTCGCAGGCGGCGAGATGCACGCTCGGCTGGTCCGGCGAGAGGACCGTGACGAGGTCGTCGTCCGGGAGGCTGCCGGCGAGGGCCTTGAGGTCGTAGGCGCGGTAGATCGAGGACCGGTCATACGTGTCGTGCGTGCCCGGGATGATGACCGTCCGGATCTTCGAATTGGCCAGGCGCTTGAGCTGCGCCGCGACACGCTCGACGGAACGTCGCGGCTGGACGTTGCTGTCGAACAGGTCGCCGGCGATCAGGAAGAGATCGACCTTCTCGGCGAGGGCGAGGTCGATCGCGGCGGTGAAGGCGGCGAACTGCCGTTCACGCTGGGCGCTCGCCTGCTCGCCGAGGTCGTCGTGGCGTGCACCGAGGTGGACATCGGCGGTATGGATGATCCGTAGCATCCGCTGGGGCAGGGCCTCCGTGGTCGGCGTCTTGGTCGATCACGATCCGGTCACCTGAGTGGCGGTGAGTTGGCGCGAGCGAGGCGCCCCCATGACTCCCCGCTCGCCGTCCCGGATCCTCGCCGGCCATTGTGACAGGTCGCTTGTCACGACCGCCAGCCCGGTCGGACCCCTGCGATGTCCGAATTTTCGACCCGTTGTATCCTGCGCCGCACTAGAACCGGTGCGCCCCGCAGACAGGGACTTCCATATCGGCACCTGGGTCAGCGCGGGCCCGGCTTCTCTCGCCAGACCACGCAATTCCCGTCCGCCGATGCGGCTGCCTCCGTGGCGCTCCGCCCGACCAACGCGTCCCGGAGGAGCATCGTGACCTACGTCGATCGGACCCTGAACTGCGTGGACTGTGGCGTGGAATTCATCCACTCAGCGGCCGACCAGGAGTATTACGTCCAGAAGGGCTTCTCCAGCGACCCCAAGCGCTGCACGAGCTGCCGGGCCAGCCGGCGAGCGGCCCGCGACGGCGGCTACGACGTCCGCGAGATCGGTGGGCCGCGCGGCTACGAACGCGGCGACGATCGCCCCGATCGCGAGTACTTCGCGGTGGTCTGCTCGTCCTGCGGCAACCAGGCGCAGGTCCCGTTCAAGCCGCGGATGGACCGGCCGGTGTACTGCTCCGACTGCTTCAGGACGGTCCGCCCGGACTGAACGCACGCGACGGCGGACGGCGCGGCGCGACGTCAGCTCGCCAGCAGCCCGTCGCCGCGACGCCAGTCGCGTCGGGCCGATGCGCGATCGGGCAGCGCGGTCAGCGCGATGCGCGACCTCCGGGCGCGCGTGCGCTCGCTTCGAGTGCTCGACTCGACGCCCTCGCCGCAACCGCGACGCGAGCGCGCATTCGCTGAGAGCCCGACAATCGCGCCTAGATCCGGAACGTCTCGCCGGCGCGGAACCGCTCGCGGTGGCGTCCGCGCCAGACCGTGACGCGGGCCGCGCCATGGACTTGCCACGAGCCGTCGCGACCCACGGCCGCCGTTTCCTCGTCGATCCCCAGCACGACCGATCCGCGCGGCGCCTGGAAGGCGATCAGCGCCGAGAGCGCTTCCGGCCACGCGTCGTAATGCGGCACGACCGAGATCCCCGGCGCGACGTCCAGGCCGCGCCCCCAGCGCAGCGGCCAGGGCATGACCCGCACCCGAAATTCGAAGGCATGACCGGCCAGGATCATCGCCCCGGCCGAGCAGCCGGCTAGCACTGCGCCCCGCAGGTGCGCGTCTCGCAGGGCGGCCCCGACGGCCGTTCCCTCCAGCGCACGCCGCAGGTATCCGGGCTTCCCGCCCGAGAGGTAGATCAGGTCCGCCTCGCCGAGCGCCTGGGCAGCCGCGGGATCGTCCGCGTCCGCGCGGTCTCGGACGAGGACCGGCTCCACCTCCGCGCCCAGAGCGGCGAAATGCGCCACGCCCATCGACGCCCAGCGCTCGAAGACGTCCGCGCCGTCGGGGAAGGATGCGGTCGGCAGCACGACCACCCGCGGGCGCGCCACGCCGGTCGACGCCAGGAGACCCGCATCGACATCGGCCATCGCCGGAAGGAACTCACCGGCGCCCACCAGCGCCACGGGTCCGGGCATACCGCGAGAGTCTATCTGCGAGACTGCGAAGATGACGCCACGCCAGCGATGGACCCTCGTCGCCACCATCATCGGGTCCGGGTCGGTCTTCCTCGACGGCACCGTCGTGAACCTCGCGTTGCCGAGCATCGGGCGCGAGCTGCCCTCGACCGTCTTCGGCGTCCTCGAGGGCCAGACCTACGTCGTCAGCGGGTACCTCGCGGTCCTGGCGGCCCTGCTCATCCTTGCCGGGGCCCTGTCCGATCACTACGGCCGGCGCCGCGTCTACGCAGTGGGGCTCGCCAGCTTCGCCGCAACCTCGGCGCTGTGCGGCATGGCGCCGACGCTCGAGTGGCTCGTGCTCTTCCGGCTGCTCCAGGGTGCGGCCGGTGCCCTGCTCGTTCCCGGGGCCCTGTCGATCATCACGCAGACCTTCGACGCGGGGGTCGAACGTGGTCGGGCGTTCGGCATCTGGGCCTCGGCTACGTCCGGACTGGGCCTGCTGGGGCCGCTGGTGGGCGGGCTGCTCGTCGACACCGTCGGCTGGCGGGTCGTCTTCCTCATCAACGTCCCGGTGCTCGCCGTTGCCCTGTGGGTGGTGCTCCGGCACGTCGGGGAATTGCGAGACACGAAGGCGCGCCGGTTCGACTGGCTCGGCTCCGCCGTGGCGGCCCTCGCGGTCGGCGGCCTGTCGTTCGGCCTCGTCCGCGGCGCCGAGCACGACTGGGGGACAGCCTGGCGTGGGTCTCGATCGCGGTCGGGACCGTCGCCTTGGTCGCTTTCCCGATCCTCATGGCCAGGCGCCGCGATCCGCTCGTGCCGCTCGACCTGTTCCGCTCCAGGACCTTCACGGCGCTCAATCTGGCCACGTTCTTCATCTACGGCGCCCTGTACGTCACGTTCAGCTACCAGGGCATCCTGCTCCAGAACGTGCTGGGCTACACGGCCCTTGCCGCGGGCGCGGTCGGCATCCCCGTGGGGATCTGCCTGATGCTCCTGTCGACGCGCGTCGGGGCCATCGCCGGACGGCTCGGCGCTCGGCGGTTCCTCGTGGCCGGGCCACTGCTCATGGCCTGCGCCCTCCTGTGGTACGCCCGTGTTCCGGTGGATTCCGATCCCTGGCTGGCGTCGCTCGCGCAGCCGGCGACGCTGATCCCGCCGGTCGACCTGCTCGTCGACATCCTGCCGTCGATCCTCCTCTTCGGCCTTGGCATCTCGTGCATCGTCGCGCCGCTGACGAACACGCTCATGGGCTCGATCCCCGAGCGGCACTCGGGTCTGGCCTCGGCGATCAACAACGCCATCGCGCGGGTCGGCCAGCCGCTGCTCGGCGCCGTCGTCTTCCTCGCGATCAGTGCGACGTTCTACTCCACCCTGACGGCGCTCGCGCCGGACTTGGACGGACGCGCGCCGCAGGTCCGCGCCACGTTCTCGCCGCTGAATCCGCCCAAGGACGATCCGCCTGCGGAGCAGGTGGAGGCGTCGCGGCGCGCCTCCATCGAGGCGTTCCACCAGGCGATGCTGGTCGGCACCGGCCTGCTCGTCATCGGGGCCGGCATCTCCGCCTACGGGCTGCGAGACGAGCAGCCCGGTCGGGCGGCGGACGCCCGCGGAAGATCCGGCCCTGGCGGCGTGACGGTCCGCGGCGAACGATCGATGTCGCGCGACTGGGACGCCCGGACATACGACCGGGTCGCCGACCCGATGGCGCGCTGGGGCTCGATGGTCCTCGACCGCCTCCCGCTTCGTGGCGACGAGCGGGTGCTCGACGCCGGTTGCGGATCCGGCCGGGTCACGGAGCAGCTGGCCGATCGACTGCCGCACGGTCGGGTCGTCGCGCTCGATGGCTCGGCGTCGATGGTCGAGGCGGCGCGCGGGCGCCTCGCCCGGTTCGGCGACCGCATCGAGTACGTCGTGGCGGACCTGGGCGCCCCGCTGCCGATCGCCGGCGACGTCGACGCGGTCCTCTCCACCGCCACGTTCCACTGGGTGCCCGATCACGATGCGCTCTTCGCGAACCTGGCCGCCGTCACGGCTCCGGGCGGCTGGCTGGTGGCCCAGTGCGGTGGCGTGGGCAATATCGCGTCCATCCAGCGGGTGCTGGCGGGGATCGGCGACGGCTGGCTGGGGGCGGTCCATTTCGAGACGCCCGGACGCGACGGCGCGGCGCCTCGAGGCGGCCGGCTACGAGGCCATCGAGTGCTGGCTGACCGAGGAGCCGACCCGCTTCGAACCCGGCGAGCCATTCGAGACGTACCTGCGGACCGTCGTCCTGGGTGCGCACCTCGAACGACTGCCGCCGGCGGAGCGTGACGCGTTCGTCCAGCAGGTCGCCGAGGGCGTCGGTGAGCCGCTGATCGACTACGTCCGCCTGAACATCGTCGCCCGCCGAGCGCTCAGCCCTCGACCAGGCTGATCTCGCCGAGCTCGATGACCGGGCGGCCGTCCGGCGCCTGACGCCCGGAACGTGCCGGTGACCGTGACGTAGCCCCACCACATCTTCTTGAGGTCGGGTTCCGTCGTGGTGTCGAGCAAGGCCAGCGTGTCGCCCGGCACCTCGCCGGTCAGCCGGACGCCACCACCGCATTGGGGCGGATACGACTCCATCAGCAGTGCGCAGAGCTGGGCGGACCCCTCGTCCGCGAGGAAGTTGCCGGTGACCCGGACGACCTGGCCGTCCTTGGCCGCGGCAGCGGCGAGCAGCGCGTCGACGTCGACGGCAGCGCCCGGGTCCGACGTTGGTCCGGAGGTCGGCCCGCCGGACGGTGCGGCGGCCGGGCCCGCGCAGGCCGTGACCAGGATCGAGAGGATGGCAACGAGCCAGAGTGCGGCCATGGGCCGACGAGGGGAACGAGCGGGCATCGGTAGTCTCCGGAACGCAGATCGTGGATGGCTGATGGGGCCCCCGACGCGAGGCCTTACGGCCCGGTTCCGTCAGCCGCGGACGGAGAACGCGCCGCCGTGGCCCGGGATGACGATGTCGGCTGCCGCGAGGACACGCACCCGACCACGCTCGAGCGCCGCCTGGTCCGAGGCGTCCGGGTCGATCTCGGGCGTCCGGTCGGCGCCCTGCCACAGGTGCGTCATCGCGTAGACGGCATCGTCCGCCTCGACGAGGAGCGTGATGTCCTCCTCCGAGTGGCCGGGCGTCAGCCAGAGCTGGGTGTGCGGCGCGAGGTGGTAGCCGTCGCCGTCGTGGTCGAGCCACAGGTCATCGCGATAGCGCGCCCAGAAGTCGACCACCTCGGCGTTCGGGAAGAGCGCCACGTTCATCGTGTGGTCCGGGTGGTGATGCGACAGCGAGACGTGCGTGACCGCCTCTGGCTCGACGCCCAGCGCGGCGAGCGGATCGAGGATGAGCGAACGCCTGGCGACCATGCCCGGGTCGTGGACGATCAGCGCATCGCCGTCCCGCACCAGCACGACGGTCGAGGCCGTGTGGGGGCCGACGTAGCCGGCGTGGAGCAGGTGCACCGACGTCATGGCGTGGCAGTGTACGGCCGGGGCAGGCGGCACGCCGCCGTGTCGCGGCCGATGGGATGGGCGGGCAGGTCCGCGACGACGCTGGCACACTCCGCCGGTCGAACCCCCGAACCGGAGCCCGCCGTGTCCGCGACGCCCGAGCAACCAGCCGACCTCGTCCTCAGTGGCGGGCGGATCGCCACGATGGACGCCGCGCGGAGCTGGGCGAGCGCCCTGGCGGTGCGCGACGGCAGGATCGTGGGCGTGGGCTCGGACCGCGACATCGCCCCGTTCGTCGGGCCCCTCGACGCGTGTCATCGAGCTCCGCGGTCGGACCGTCACGCCCGGGCTTCCAGGATGCCCACGTGCATCCGGTCCACGGCGGCCTCGCCCGCCTCCGCTGCTGGCTGCACGACGCCCGCGGGCGCGAGGCCTACCTCGCCGTCATCGCCGAGTACGCGCGGAGCCATCCCGACGAGGCGTGGATCCGGGGCGGTGGCTGGTACATGGACGACTTCCCCGGCGGGACGCCGACGCGCGAGGATCTCGACGCCATCGTGCCCGATCGACCGGTCATCCTGGGCAATCGCGACGGCCACGGCGTTTGGGTCAACACGCGCGCCCTCGAGCTCGCCGGCGTCACGGCAGACACCACGGACCCGGCCGATGGCCGCATCGAACGCGATGCCGACGGCCGCCCGAGCGGCACGCTCCACGAGGGCGCCATGGACCTCGTCGAGCGGTTCGAGCCGGACGACACGCCGGCCGACCTCGAGGAGGCGCTGCGCCTGGGCCAGGCCTATCTGCACTCCCTGGGGATCACAGCATGGCAAGACGCCATCGTCCGACCCGAGGCCGAGGAGCGCGCCTACGTCGCGCTGGCGTCGCGGGGCGAGCTCACGGGGCGAGTGGTCGGGGCGATGTGGTGGGAACGCGATCGCGGCGCCGAGCAGATCGAGGAGTTCGTCGAGCGTCGCCGCGCGACTTCGATCGGTCGCTACCGGGCGACGAGCGTGAAACTCATGATGGACGGGGTGCTGGAGAATTTCACGGGCGCCCTGCTCGAGCCCTATGGCGACGGCCACGGCGGCACGACGGACAACCGCGGCCTTCTGCAGATCGACCCCGCGGGTCTCGCGGACTGGGTGCCGCGGCTTGATGCCCTCGGGTTCCAGCCGCATTTCCACGCCATCGGCGACGGGGCGGTCCGGGCCTCGCTCGACGCGGTAGCGGCGGCACGAGCGCGGAACGGCCCATCCGACACCCGGCCGCACATCGCCCACATCCAGGTCATCCATCCCGACGACATCGGTCGCTTCCGCGACGCTCGGGGTCGATCGCCAACGCGCAGCCCTATTGGGCCTGCCACGAGGGCCAGATGGACAACCTGACGATCCCGTTCCTCGGCGACCGGTGGCGCTGGCAATACCCGTTCCGATCGCTGCGGGCCGCGGGCGCGGTCCTGGCGATGGGCTCGGACTGGAGCGTCTCGACCGCGAACCCGCTGCTCGAGATGGAGGTCGCCGTCGAGCGCATCGCCGACGAGAGCCGCGGCGTCCGCGAGCCGTTCCTGCCGGACGAGCGCCTGGACCTGGTCGACGCGCTGGCCGCGTTCACCGCCGGGTCGGCGTACGCGAACCACCTGGACGAGGACACCGGCACGCTCGAGGTCGGCAAGGCGGCCGATCTCGCCGATCCTCGATCGCGACCTGTTCGACCGCGGCGCCGGAGCCATCGGCGAGGCCCAGGTGGTCGGCACCTTCGTGGACGGCGCGCCCGTCTACGAAGACGCAGCCCTCGGCGGCTGACGGTCTGCCTCGCGCGCCACATGGCGGTGCCGGCGAAGGCGCCGGGAGCACGAGTCCCATGGACAGATGACGATGTCCGAATGGCATCGAACGTCGGTGGTGCGCTGAGGCTCGGTGAGGCGATGCTCCTGTTGCGCAGCCGGATGGACCGGAAACGCAGAAAGGAGCGATCAAGCAATGAACTCGTACTCGATCCTCGTGGTCAACGAGCACCTGGACTACCTGCTCGCCGAAGCCGCGGCTCGCCGCGCACACACCGCGAACACGCCCGGACTGTTCAAGCGGATCGCCTCCGCCGCAGCCTCGGTCAAGGCCATCGTGGCCCCCTCCGACTACGGCCAGCCGGTCCTCCCGTCGCTCAACGACTACCCGTACCGGAGCTGAGGCCTCCTCCCCTCGGTTTCGCCAGACCTCCCTCCCATACACGAACGGCCCCTGGTTCCTCCGCCAGGGGTCGTCGTGTGTCTGCCGTTCCGCGACCCGGTCAGTCGCGATCGCCGCGCAGGCGCCGCATCTCCTTCTGGATCTCCGCCTCGCGGCGCGCGTCGTTGACGCCGTAGACCGTCCACCAGTGCGCGACGAGCCCGATCCCCCAGCCGATCGTTGCGAAGGCGGGCCACGGCACGCCCGGGGTTCGATCGGTCGTCAACCAGATCGCCCAGAGGAAGCCGTTCACGAGCACGTAGATCAGGAGATGGATCCGGAAGTCCTCGCGGGCCTTGACCCGGGCCTCGGCTCGTGAGCGCAGGTCGTCGTCGGGTCCAGTCGTCATGGCATCACCTTGGGGGGAAGTGGCCGTCGAGACGCACCGTACTACGCCGACGGCGAGGTCCCCGGGCGTGTCGATGTCGCGCAGGGTCGCCGCGGTCGGGTCGTCGAGCTCGCCACATGGCCTCGGGGATGACCTCAGCGTGGAGGACCTGCGACACGGCGCGTAGTCGGCGCTCGCCGGCGTCCAGAAGCGTCCCGACGGCCGCCAGCGCGCGGCGTCGCCGCAAGGCAAGGGGCAGCGGCGGCGTGTCGCCGTCGCGGCCGAGGATGGCGGCATCCGGCCCCGACGCCACCGTGTCGAGCAGCCGCCGGAGCACGGCCGGCATGAGGCTCGGCATGTCGCCCGCGACGACCACCACCTGATCGACGGCCGGATCCAGCGCGGCAAGACCTGCCGCGAGGCCCGCGAGCGGGCCCTCGAAGGCGATCGGATCGTGGGCCACGCGGACGTCGATCAGGCACGACGGGGTTCGCGCCGGGCGCGGCGACGACGACGATGTCGGTCGCCACGGCGCGGACGGCGGCGATGGCGTGGTCGAGCAGCGACCGGCCGTCGATCAACTCAGCCAGCTTGTCCCTGCCGAAGCGCGACGATCGGCCGCCCGCGAGCACGATCGCGCCGACCCGATCGGCTCACGGCACCGGCTCGGTCGGGCGCGGAGCCTTCGGTCCTGGCACGTGGCCGCTCGGTGTGCGCCGCAGGACGCCTCGGCGATCCAGGTCCTCGAGGATCGCCATCACGTATTTGCGGCTCGTCCCGGTCGCGTCGCGGTAGGCGGCCGGCGTGAGGGGCTCATGCGCGGCCATGGCGATGGCGCGGGCGGCGAGCTCGCGATATGTCGACATCGCGTAGGCCAGGTCGGGCTCCAGGACGACGATCCGGGCCGCGCGCTCCAGGGCTCGCACCCCGTCGGCCGGGCAGCCGGCGACCCGGCCGCGTCGGCGAGCGACGGCGGGGCCGGCACGGCCAGCAGGTTCTCGAGACGGTCCATCGCCGCGGCCAGGCCCGGGTCCGCGATCCGCCCGACCGCTCCCGGGCGCCGGAGGACGTCGCCATCCCGGACCAGGCGGCCGTCGGCGACGAGGCCCTCGATGATCGGCGTCGCGGCGGCCAGCGCCCCCTCCCGGGCGATCGTCACCGAGCGGCGCAGCGTCTGGGCCACGGCGGCGCGAACGGCGCCCGAGACCGGCCTCGTCCTGTCACCGCGGCAACCGCGCTGGCCATGTCCGCATCGCCCGCACATCCGGGGCCAGGACGGTCCGCCCGCCGTCAGGTACGGCTCCGTGGAGCTCGAGCCGCGCGCTCGGCCTGGGGCCCGTGGCGGCCAGGACCGCGACGCGCCGCCGCGGTCTGGCGCCGACGCGAGATGCCACGCGGCGGCGCGACGTCGAGGATCGCGCCGCCGATCGGTCCCTGCCGGCCCGCGCCGGAGGACGAAGCGATCACCGGGGGCGAGCGCGATCGGCTCCGCGAGGCGAATGATCCCGGCCGTGGTCCCGTCGGGCAGGTCCAGGGCATCGCGTCCACCGCGCCCGACGGCCGCATCCACCGCCACCGTCCCCGCGTGGAGCCTCGCGCGCGGTCCGGTCCGCGATCGGGCCGCGGAACGTCACGAGCACCCGATCCGTGGCACGGACCAGCGGGTCCGCCGTCAGCACCATCCCGCGATGGAGGTCCTCCGCCGCGATCCCGGCGAGGTTCAGCGCTGCTCGTCCACCATCCTCCACGCGGTCGACGGCCGCGCCGTGGACCTGGATCTCGCGGATCCGCACCTCGCCGATCGCCGGGCACGAGCCGGAGCGTGTCGCCACGGGCGAGTGGCCCTCCCCGGAGCGTGCCGGTCACCACCGCGCCACGACCTTTGACCGAGAAGACGCGATCGATCGCGAGCGTCGGCGGGCGGCGCAGCCGGGCCGGTGGGCGCGCACGCAGGCCGTCGAGGGCGGCACGGACGGCTTCCAGCCCCTCCCCCGTGACGCCGGACGCGGCGAGGACCGGTGAGCCGGCAAGCGACGTGGGCGCGAGGAGGTCGGCCACGGCCGCGACGACCGCGGCGGCCCGCGCCGGCTCGACCGCATCGATCTTCGTGACGACCGCGATCCCGGGCGCGACCCCGAGCGCGTCGAGCAGGGCCACGTGTTCGAGCGTCTGGGCACGCGGACCGTCGTCGGCGGCCACGACCAGCATCGCGACGTCGACCTCACCGGCGCCCACGAGCATGTTGCCGACCAGCTTGTCGTGCCCCGGCACGTCGACGAAGTCGATCGACGTCCCGTCCTCGAGCGTCCAGATGGGCGTAGCCGACGTCGATCGTCATCCCGCGCCGGCGCTCCTCGGGCAGCCGGTCGGCGTCGATGCCGGTCAGGGCGCGCAGCAGCGTCGTCTTGCCGTGATCGATGTGCCCGGCCGTGCCGACGACGAGGGTCATCGGCCCGGCGCTCAGCGAGCGCGGCTCGACGGCGGCGGCGAGCTCGCCGTCCCGTTCCGGCTCCACGGTCCGCAGGTCCAGCACGACCCGGCCGTCCTCGATGCGTCCGATGACCGGCGGGTCGCCGCGCCGCAGCGCGCCGAGCGTCGCGGGTCGCCGAGGCGGCGCCGAGCGCCAATCCGACCGACGGGAGCGTCTCCCCGGGCAGCGAGCCACCGCCGACCGTCGAGCGCAGGTCCACCAGCTCGACGGCGTCGCCGAGTCGCGACCCGAGCGCTTCCGCGCGCGCACGAAGCGCCGAGAGCGGCGTCGCGATCATCCGCCAGACGGGGATGTCGGCGTGGCCCGGCCCGCCCGGTACAGGCCGAGCGTCGCCGCCACCCCGGCCATCGTGACCTTGTCCGGTCGCATCGCCCGGGCCAGTGGGTCGCGGCGCATCTTCGCGACGAGGTCCGCACGACCGACGACGAGGCCCGCCTGCGGTCCACCGACGAGCTTGTCGCCGCTGAACGTCACGACGTCCGAGCCGGCCGCCAGCCGCTCGTACGGCATCGGCTCGTGCGTCAGCCCGTACGCGGCCGTGTCGAGGAGCGCGCCGGACCCCAGGTCGTCGATGACGATCGCGCCGTGGCGATGGGCGAGCTCGGCGACCGCGGCCGGGTCGGGCGTCTCGGTGAACCCGGACATCGTGAAGTTCGAGGGGTGGACGCGCAGGACGGCGCGGGCACGGCCCTCGGCCAGCGGCGCCTCGAAGTCGTCGGCCCGGGTCCGGTTCGTGGTCCCCACCTCGATCAGCTTTGCGCCCGGCCCGACGGACGATGTCCGGGATCCGCACGCCACCGCCGATCTCGACCAGCTCGCCGCGCGACACGACCACACCGCCCCGCCCGGCCAGCCCGACGGCGAGGGCCAGCGCCGCGGCGTTGTTGTTCGTGACGAGCGCGTCCTCGGCCCCGGTGAGCGCGACGAGGTGGTCCTCCGCGACGCGCGCCCGCGCGCCGCGGCGACCGGTGTCGCGGTCCAGCTCGAGGAGCAGGTAGCGGGCCGCGAGCGCGCCGGCCGCCTCGACGCCGCCGCCGGCCAGGGCGCCCGCCCGAGGTTCGTGTGCACGATGACGCCCGTCGCGTTGATCACCGCGGTCGGCGCCAGGACGACCGGACCGCGCGAACCCGTCGAGGCGGTCGACGACGATCGCCGCGAGGGCATCGGGATCGGCCGGCGCCGCGCCATCGGCCGCGAGACGCATCCGCTCGTCGTCCACCACCGCGCGCGTCACCGCGAGCACGGGCGCGGCGTCGCGCGGGCCGTCCAGACGCGCACGGACGCGGGCGAGGACGTGCTCGACGCTGGGCGGACGCGGCCGGTCGGCCGGCTTCGATGCCATCGGATCTCCATCGCGGCGCGTGGCGGGAGCGCGTGGGAGTCGAACCCACCGCGCCACGCCGAGCGCGGCGCCACCGGTTTTGAAGACCGGGGGACCCACCGGGACCCCTCCGCTCCCGTGGTCGATGGTAGCGCGCGGGAGGCCAACGGCCGTCGCTCGGTGTCTTCGGACCTATCATCGGCGGGTGACCACGCTCGACGCGCTGCCGCCCGTGCGCCTGACGACCCTGACCGACTGCGGCGGCTGCGCCGCGAAGCTCGGTGCGGACCTGCTGGCCGACGCGCTCAGCGGCCTCGGCGCCGAGGCCCTCGCCTCGCCCGACCCGGCGCTCATCGCCGGGCTCGATCCGCCCGACGACGCCGCCGCGTACCGGGTCAGCGACGACCTCGCGATCATCGGCACGCTCGACTTCTTCCCGCCGCTCGTCGACGACCCGCGGACGTTCGGCGAGATCGCCGCGGCCAACGCCCTGAGCGACGTGTTCGCGATGGGTGGCCGGGTGCTGTTCGCCCTGTCGATCGCGGCCTTCCCCGAGGAGCTGCCGCGGGACGTGCTGGCCGCGATCTTCGAGGGCGCGTCTTCGAAGGTGCGCGAGGGTGGCGGCACGCTCGCCGGCGGCCACACGATCCGCGACCCGGAGCCCAAGTACGGGCTCGCGGTCATCGGGGCGGCTCACCCGGACAGGCTGCTGCGCAAGGGCGGAGCGACGCCGGGCGACGTCCTCGTCCTGACCAAGCGTCTCGGAACGGGCCTCCTCGTCTCGGGGGCGCGCCAAGGACGGACGAGCGAGGCCGACCTGACGACGGCCATCGAGGGGATGCGGACCCTCAACCGGGCGGCGTCCGAGGTGCTCGTCGCCCACGGTGTCCGGGCGGCCACGGACGTCACGGGCTTCGGGTTGCTGGGGCACGGCCTCGAGATGGCCCGCGCCTCCGGGGCGCGCTTCGTGTTCGACGCGGCGTCCCTGCCGGCCCTGCCGGGCGCGCTGGAGCTGGCCGCGGCCGGCGTCGAGACCGGCGGCGCCGCGCACAACCGACGGTACGTGGCGGCGGCCCTCGAGGTCGCGGACGGGCTGGACCCGGCGCTCATCACGCTCGCGCACGACCCGCAGACCAGCGGCGGCCTGCTGGCGGCCGTCCCTCCGGACCTCGTGGAGCCGGTCCTGACGGCGCTCCAGGACGCCGGCGTGCAGGCGTGGAGCATCGGCCACGTCACGCAGGGATCCGGGCTCCGACTCCGCTAGCGACACCACTCGTTTCGGACCACCCGGGACTTTTGGCCCATGGCGGCTTGCGCAGAATCACGTAGATATGCCGTATGCAGTTGGGTCTGGTCCCGTCAGGTCATGGAGGGACAGGGTCGGACCGCTGCAGACGTCCAGACCGGCCATCTGTCCCCCGGCCGGTACATCCGATCCTTGGGAGTGCCCCCTGATGGATCCCGTTCTCGTCCCCGTGTGTTGGCGTACCCGGATATCAGGCGGCGACGCCTGCCGGGTCGCTCGGTGAACCGCCGCCGCCGAACCGACCACAGTCCGGCGCTCCTGGCCTACACGGGCATCCAGGTCGTCGCCGCGGCGACCGCCTTCGCCTGGGTCGCCGTCTCATTCCCGATGACCCCGGAGATCTCTCTCACGGCGAGCGGAGGTCGCGAAGGGATCCTCCTCGGACTCGTGTTCTGGGTGGTCATCGGCCTGCTCGGCGGGACCCGCGTCGAACGCCTGCACGGCCACGGCGTCCTGACGTTCCACCTGCCGTTCATCGTCGCCGCGATGGCCCTCGGCGGCCCCGCGGCCGGCGCGGTGGTGGCCGTGGTCTCGACCTTCGAGGCGCGCGAGTTCCGTGAAGCGCCGTGGTACGGCGTCCTGTCCAACCACGCATCCCTGGCGCTCTCGGCGATCGCCGGCGGGCTGGTGTACCACGCGGTCGGGACCATCCTCGATATGGGCGCCGTCGGCGTGGACGCGCAGGCCGGCAACCTCATCGCGATCGTCCTCGCGAGCTTCGTGCTGACGATCGTCGGTACCGGCCTGGTCGCGGGCACCGTCATCCTGCGCGACCACCTGACGTTCCCCGAGGCCGTCCGCGTGTTCGACACGTCGTATCGCATCTCGGCCTCGAGTGAGGTCGTGCTTGGCTGGATGCTGACGTTCACCTACGTGTCGATCGGCTGGTGGGCCACGCTCATCTGCGCCACGCTCGTGCTGGTGGTCTGGCGCGGCCACGACGCTCTGGAGATCTCCCGTCACGACGCGATGACCGGGCTGCTGACACGGGCGGGCTTCGACGTGCGCCTTGCCGACGCGATCGAAGCCGGACAGAACCGCGGCCAGTACGCCGCGCTCCTCGCGATCGATCTCGATGGCTTCAAGACGATCAACGACAAGCACGGCCACGCCGCCGGGGACGACGTCATCCGCGCCGTGGGCGCCCGGCTGCGCGAGCAGATCCGGCTGACGGACTCGGCGGTCCGGCGCGGAGGTGACGAGTTCAGCGTCCTGCTGACCGATCTGCCCGATGTGGCGACGGCGGCGAAGTCCGCCGAACGCATCCTGGCCCGCATCCGGGAGCCGATCGAGATCGACACCGGGCTCGCCTCCGTCGGCGCGTCCATCGGCGTGTACTTCATCGCTCCGAGCGACCGGCCGCCGACGACCGGTCGGTTGCACGACCTGACCGATCGCCTCATGTACGAGGCGAAGCAGGACGGCGGTGGTCTCGCGTTCGGACCGCCCGACGTCTTCGCGGCCCAAGCCTGAGGATCACGCGGCCGTTCGGGGCGTCCGCGAGTGTTACGGTGCCGCCACCGCGTCGTCGGGGACGCGGCAAGGAGGATCCGCTGGACAGCTCGCCCGTCCACATCGAACGCGTCGGTTCGGGGCCGCGAGTCATCTTCGTTCACGGCAGCATGGGCCACGGCTCGGTCTCGTTCGAGCCGCTGCGTGAGCTGGCCGACCGCTACACGCTCGAATTCGTCGATCGGCGCGGATTCGGGCGCAGCGCCCCACGCGAGCGCGGCGTCGACTTCGATCTCGACGCCATCGACGTGGCCGACCTGCTGGGCGACGGAGCCCACCTGATCGGCCACTCGTATGGCGGGGTCGTCTCGATCCTGGCCACCGCCCGGCGACCGGACGCCGTCCGGTCGCTCACCGTGATCGAGCCGCCGTTCTTTGCTCTCGCCGCGGACGATCCGGCCGTCCGGGGGTTGTGGGAGCGGCTCGCCGGCGTTTGCCCGGCTCCCACCGACATGCCACCCGGGCGTTGGCTCTCGCTGTTCGTGGGCGGGATCGGAAGTCGCGTGCCAGCCGAGCTGCCGGTCGGGGCCGACGAGGTCGCCGACGTCCGCGCCTCGATGACGGAGCGGCCGCCGTGGGAAGCGACCGTGGACCTGGCAAGGATCCGATCGGTCGGCGTGCCAACGCTCGTGATCCGCGGCGACTGGTCACCGGACCCGCCGGCTGCGGCCATCGGCGGCGCCGCATTCGGAGCCGTGGCCGATGTGCTCGTGCGGGAGCTCGACGCGACGAATCTCATGGTGCCGGGCGCGACCCACGCAGCCCAGGTACAGCGTCCCGACCTGGTGGTGCCACAGGTGCGAGCCTTCCTCGACGCGGCCCAGACAGCGGGCGGCCGGCACCGTCCGGCGTAGTGACGTCGCCTTGACAGGCCGAGGGGTGCAGCGCATACCTCGCCGATGAGCTCCCCCGATCCCTACACGCCGTCGTCCTACCGCGGCGCCCTCTTCATGCTCGTGCTGAGCCTCGCCGGCGTCATCTTCGTCTGGCTGGCGTACAGCGCCGCGTTGAACACCGACTTCGGGCGAAGCCTCGACCCTGCGGACCCGGTGCCGGCGATCACCGCGGCACCGTCGGCGCCCTGATCCGCCGATCCGCCGACCCGCCGACCCGCCGCTCGCCCGCGCTACACTCCGGAGGTCAACCCCCGCAGGAGGCCATCGCCCGTGGCGAAGCCCTACGTGCGACTGACCCAGCCCCTCGTGCGCGACACGAAGGGCGGCGAGCTCCGTCCCGCGACCTGGGACGAGGCGCTGGATCGCGTGGTCGACGGATTCCGGGCCGCGAAAGCGGCTCACGGCCCGACGACCTTCGGCACCTTCAGCTGCAGCAAGGCGACCAACGAGGTCAACTTCGCGGCGCAGAAGTTCAGCCGGGCGGTCCTGGGCAGCAACAACATCGACAGCTGCAACCGGACCTGACACGCCCCGAGCGTCGCCGGTCTGGCGACCGTGTTCGGTGCCGGTGGCGGCACAAGTTCATACCGTGAGGCCGAGGACACCGATCTGATCGTCCTCTGGGGCAGCAACGCCCGGGAGACGCATCCGATCTTCTTCCACCACGTGCTCAAGGCCGTCCACAAGGGCGCGCGCCTGTACGCGATCGATCCCCGCCGGACCTCGTCGGCGGAGTGGGCCGACAGCTGGCTCGGGCTGGACGTCGGCTCGGACATCGCCCTCGCCAACGCGATGGCGCGCGAGATCATCGCCGCCGGCCTCGAGAACCGCGAGTTCATCGAGCGTGCCACGGTCGACTTCGACGCCTACAAGGCCAAGGTCGAGAGCTACACGCTCGACTACGCCGAGCAGGAGACCGGCGTCCCGGCCGAGGCGATCCGCGAGCTGGCGCACGCGTTCGCGAAGGCGCCCCGGGCGATGATCTGCTGGACCCTCGGCATCACCGAGCACCACAACGCCGTCGACAACGTGCTCGCGCTCATCTCGCTCGTGCTGCTGACCGGGCACGTGGGCCGCTACGGCAGTGGCGTGAACCCGTTGCGTGGCCAGAACAACGTCCAGGGCGGCGGCGACATGGGCGCCCTGCCCGACCGGTTGCCGGGGTTCCAGCACGTCGAGAACGACGAGCTGCGGGCGAAGTTCGATGCGGCCTGGGGCGTGCAGGTCCCGCCGCAGCGCGGCTGGCACCTGTCCGGGATGTTCGATGCGATGGAGCGGGGCGACCTGACCGCGGTCTACTGCATCGGCGAGAACCCGGTCCAGTCCGAGGCGGACCAGAAACGCGCGATCCGGCTGATCGAGGGGCTGGACCTGCTCGTGGTCCAGGACCTGTTCCTCACCAAGACCGCCGAGTTCGCGGACGTCGTCCTGCCGGCCAGCGCTGCCTGGGCGGAGGCCGAAGGGACGGTCACGAACTCCGAGCGCCGGGTCCAGCGCGTGCGGGCTGCCGTGGCGCCGCCGCCCGGCGCCCGCGACGACCTCGCGATCATCTTCGAGCTCGCGAACCGGATGGGCGCCGCGTGGGGCGAGGCGAACGCCGAGCGGGTCTGGGACGAGGTCCGGAGCCTCTCGCCGGTCCACGCGGGGATGAGCTACCGACGGCTCGAGGAGCTCGGCGGGATCCAGTGGCCGTGCTACGACGAGGACCACCCGGGCGAGCTGTTCCTGCACTCGCGGCTGTGGGAGGACCCCGTTCCGGGCAACCGCGTGCCGTTCGTGCCGGTGGACCACGACCCGCCGGTCGACAAGCTCACGTCGGAGTACCCGATCCGCCTCACGACGGGTCGCCGGCTGGACTCGTACAACACCGGCGTCCAGAGCGCGGGCTACACGTCGCCGCTGCGTCGCGGCGAGTCGCTCGACATCTCCCCGGAGGACCTGACGGCCTACGGCCTGACCGACGGCGAGCGGGTGCGGGTCGTGTCGCGCCGCGGCCAGGTGGATGTGCCGGTCCGCGTCGACGAGTCGCTCCGGCCCGGGCTCGACGTTCATGACCCTCCATTTCCAGGACGACGTGGCGACGAACCTGCTGACGATCGACGCGACGGACCCGAAGTCCGGCACCGCCGAGTTCAAGGCCACGGCCATCCGCATCGAGAAGCTCGAGGCGCCGGTCCCGGCCTGACATGACGATCCCCGCCCGCATCAGCATCGTCACGCTCGGGGTCGAGGACCTCGCGCGGTCCGCGGCGTTCTACGAGGCCATCGGCTGGCAGCGAGCCAGCTCATCGATGGACGAGATCGCCTGGTTCCGCACGGCCGATTCGTGGCTCGGGATCTTCGGTCGCGGCGACCTCGCGGCCGACGCGAACCTGCCGAGCGCCGCCACGCGCGATGCCTTCGGCGGGATCACCCTTGCGATCAATGTCGAGACGATCGAGGCCGTCGATGCCGCCCTTGCAGAGGCCGTCGCGGCTGGCGGATCATTGCTCAAGCCCGGGACGGAACTCCCGTTCGGATACGCGGGCTACTTCGCCGACCCAGACGGCCATCCCTGGGAGGTCTGCTACAACCCGTCGTTCCCGATCGCATCGGATGGGCGTATCGAGATCCCCTGAGCGGCATCGCGGCGGAACCCTGAGCAGGCGTACAGTTCCGCCGATCACGCGATGAGGAGCTCGCTGATGGATCCAACACCGCGACCTGTGCCGACGCCGGAAGGCGAGGACGCGACTCCCCACGACCCCGCCGTGCCCGTCTCGGATCCCCAATGGCGCGCGCTCCTCGAAGGCACCTCCGGCGAATTCGGTTCTGGTCGCCGCTACCTCCGACACATCCCGAGCTCACCGCGCTGCAAGATGTGCGCCGCGCCGTTCGCCGGTCTCGGTGCGCCCCTGATGCGGATGTTCGATCGGGGCCCGTGGGCGAAGAACCCGACGATCTGTGGATTCTGCTTCAAGGAACTCGAGCGCGGTCGAGGCGGCGCCGAGATCGACCTGACGTTGCTGTTTGCCGACATCCGTGGCTCGACCGGTCTGGGCGAGTCGATGGGGGCGGGAGCCTTCCACCAGCTGCTGGGGCGGTTCTACCAGGAGATGACCAAGGTCCTCGTGGCCAACGATGCCGTGGTCGACAAGTTCGTCGGTGATGAGGTCGTCGCGCTCTTCATCCCGGCGTTGGCCGGACCCGACCACGCGGCTCGCGCTGTCGAGACGGCGCGCGAGATGCTCAGGGCCACCGGACATGGGGGCGGCGCTCGTCCGTGGGCGCCACTCGGGATCGGGATCCATACGGGGCCGGCGTATGTCGGCACGGTCGGCGACACCGTGACCGATTTCACCGCGCTCGGGGACACTGTCAACGTGACGGCGCGGCTGGCTTCCGCGGCCGCTGCCGGCGAGATCCTGGTGAGCGTCGATGCCTGCGCGCGAGCAGGCCTGCCCAGCGATCTCGAAACACGACACCTCTCCCTGCGGGGACGGCAACAGCCGCTCGATGTCCGCGTCCTGCACGGCTGACCGGGGAAGCGGTCGCCAGCGGCATCCCGCGCGGCCCGCGTCTCGTCACCGCTACACTCGAACGCGATGGACCTGCACGTCATCGGACCGCTCGCGTCTCCAGCCGAGCGCGCGGCGGTCGACCGCGTCCTGGGGCCGCCCGAATCGGGCTGGGTGGGCGGCACGCGGCGACCGGGGGTCGACGGTCACGCGGCGCGCGGCGGTCACGAGATCCGGGCGAAGCGTTCGCAGCTGCTGCCGGCCCTCCACGCCGTCCAGGACCGGATCGGCTGGATCAGCCAGCCCGCCCTGAACTACATCTCGCGACGGCTGGCAGTGCCGCCCGCCGAGGCCTATGGCGTGGCGACGTTCTACGCCCTCTACTCGACGAAGCCTCGGCCGCCGGTCGTAGCCCATGTCTGCGACGACATCGCCTGCCGGATCGCCGGGGCGGAACGGATCTGCGAGGACCTCACGCGATCGGTGGGGCCAGCGGGTGAGGCGGCTCGGGACGGACACGTCGGCTGGTTGCGGTCGCCGTGCCTCGGCCTGTGCGACCTTGCGCCGGCGGCGATGGTGACGACCGCTGGTGACCCGGCCACGGTGGCGAGCGCCGCGCCGGTCGACGCGGCCGGGATCCTGGCGCGACTGGACGGCAGCACGGTGGCACGTCCGGCACTCCCGCCACCGCAGGCCGGAGCGGACGCCCTCCGCCTGCTGCGCCGGATCGGCGTCGTCGACCCCGCCTCGCTCGACGACTATCGCGCCAGCGGCGGCTACACGGCCCTCGCCAAGGCTATTGAGATCGGCCCGGACGCTGTCATCGCCGAAGTGACCGCCTCCAAGCTCATGGGCCGTGGCGGCGCGGCCTTCCCCACCGGACGCAAGTGGGCCGCGGTCGCCTCCCAGCCCGCCCAGCCGCACTACCTCGTCTGCAACGCGGATGAGTCGGAGCCGGGCACGTTCAAGGACCGCGTGCTGCTCGAGGGCGACCCGTTCGCCATCGTCGAGTCGATGACGATCGCCGCCTTCGCCACCGGCGCCAGCCTCGGCTACCTCTACATCCGCGGCGAGTACCCGGAGGCGGAGGCTCGAGTCCGCGGCGCGGTCACCGCAGCGCGGCAGGCCGGCCTGCTCGGCCCGGACATCCTCGGCTCGGGCTTCGCCTTCGACATCGAGCTCCGGCGCGGCGCCGGCGCCTACATCTGCGGCGAGGAGACGGCGCTCTTCGAATCGATCGAGGGAAAGCGCGGCGAGCCGCGCAACAAGCCCCCATTTCCGGTCGAGGTCGGGCTGTTCGGCAAGCCGACGGTCGTCAACAACGTCGAGACGCTCGCCAACATCCCGCTCATCCTCGAGATCGGTGGCGAGGCCTACGCCCAGATCGGCACGGAGGGCTCCACCGGCCCGAAGCTGTTCTGCCTGTCCGGGCACGTCAACGAACCCGGCGTCTACGAGGTCGAGTTCGGCGCGACGCTGCGCGACCTGATCGAACTCGCCGGCGGTGTCAGCAGCCACCGCGATATCCGAGCGATCCTGCTGGGCGGGGCGGCCGGCGTCTTCGTGGGGCCGGACGCGCTCGACATGCCACTCACCTTCGAGGGGACGCGGGCTGCCGGGGCGACCCTGGGCTCGGGCGTGATCATGGTGTTCGACGAGACGGTCGACCTCGTCGACACCCTCCGGCGCATCGCCCAGTTCTTCCGCGACGAGTCGTGCGGCCAGTGCGTGCCGTGTCGCGTGGGCAGCGTTCGCCAGGAGGAATTGCTCGCGCGTCTCGCGGCGGGCTCGACGGTCCGCTCCCGGGATGAGGAGCTCGTCCTGCTGCGGGACATCGGCCAGGCCATGCGTGACGCCTCCATCTGCGGGCTGGGCCAGACGGCGTCGTCCGCCATCGAGTCCGCCCTGCGGCAACCGGAGCTCGTGGCGCTGTGAGCGAGGACACCCGGGGCCTGTCGATGAGCCGCGACCCCGCGCCCGATCCGCACACGCCGCACGGCGGACAGGCGCCGGCCGCGCAGCCACTCACCGAGATCATCCTTAGCCCGCCCGCTCGCCCATCGCGGCCACCGACGGCGCCGCCGGTCCAAGCGCCCCCGGACGTCGAGCTGACCATCGACGGCGCGACCGTGACGGTGCCGGAGGGGACGACCATCCTGGGCGCCTGTCGCCAGCAGGGCATCGACACGCCGACCCTGTGCTACGCCGACAACCTGACGCCGGTGAACGTCTGCCGCGTCTGCGTCGTCGAGGTCACGGGCGCCCGGGTGCTGGTGCCCGCCTGCTCGCGAACGGTCGAGGCAGGGATGGACGTCCAGACCGATTCCGAGCGAGTGCGCCTGTCGCGCAAGGTCGTGCTGGAATTCCTCGGCTCATCGGTGGACGTGTCGCTGGCCGGCCCGGCCGTGCCGGACGGCACGATCCACTCGTACATGGCCCGCTACGGGGCGGACCCGGGTCGCTACGGACCGCAAGCCCCTCCGGCGTCCGCGGGCGAGCGCGACGACCGCACGCCCGGTCATCACCACGCCGCCGAGGGCAACGCGGCGGCCGCCACGGTCGCCCAGCCGACGAAGATCGACAACGACCTCTACGTCCGCGATTACTCCAAATGCATCCTCTGCTACAAATGCGTCGAGGCGTGCGGCGAGGACGCCCAGAACACGTTCGCGATCGCGGTGGCGGGACGCGGCTTCGATGCCAGGATCTCGACCGAGCAGGCCGTCCCCTTGCCGGAGTCGGCGTGCGTGTACTGCGGCAACTGCATCGGGGTCTGCCCGACCGGCGCCCTGATGGCCAAGCCCGAGTACGACATGCGCGCGGCCGGAACGTGGGACGAGTCGGCGCAGACCGTCACATCCACCATCTGCCCGTACTGCGGGGTGGGCTGCGTGCTCGACCTCCACGTCCAGGACGACACGATCCTGAAGGTCACCTCGCCGCTGGACTCGTCCGTGACCGATGGCCACCTGTGCGTGAAGGGCCGCTTCGGCTTCGAATTCGTGAACGAGCGCCCGCCGAAGCCGCAGGCCTGACCGCGGCCGGCAACCGCCGCGAACGACACTTCCGAGGGGCCCGGGGCGTCAGCGGAGGAAGGGGCATTCGGGGACGACTGCTCGACAGACAGGGAGATGACGATGTCGAAGCAGCTGGTCCGTGCCGCCACGGATCCCGATCCATATGGCTGGCGCGCCGGGACGGTCCGGGTCCTCACCAATGCCGTGTTGGTGCTGCTGGCGTACGAGGTCGTATCCCTGGTGATCGGGGTGGCACAGGTGATCGCCACGGGGCCGCCCCCGAATTTGTCGCCGCTCCAACTGGTGCTGCTGCTGGTCGTCTTCCTCCTGGTCCGCTGGATCTTCGTCCTGCCCGGCTTGCTGCCGGTTCTCGTCGTCATCGAATTCGTCGCCCGCCGCGCTCCGTATGCACGTGTCCTGACCGCCATGGTCGCGTGCGCCCCGATGGTCTGGTGGCAGCTGACGCAGTCGTCAGGCGATACTTCGGGGTTCAGTGTGGTCCTCGGCGTGACCGCCGTGCTGTTCGCGGTCCTCGCGCGTCTGCCGGCCCGCTTCCCGCGGCGCTCGACGGACGAACGTGGGGAAGCACAGTCTCCTGCCGGACCTGCGGTCGCTCCTCGTTGACCCGGATCAGACCCGCTGGGCCTCAGCCCCAGCCGGTCAGGTCGTGCAGGTCGATGCGGCGGTCGTGGCTGTAGACGTTGAAGCCGTCGCCGCGGAGGAAGCCGACGAGGGTGACCCCGATCCGTTCCGCGGTCTCGATCGCCAGGTCCGACGGCGCCGACACTGCACAGACGATCGGCACGCCCGCCACCGCGGCCTTCTGCACGATCTCGAAGCTGACTCGCCCACTGACCATCAGGATCCGGTCGTGCAGCGGCAGCGCACCGGCGAGCAGCTGCGACCCGACGACCTTGTCGAGCGCGTTGTGCCGGCCGACGTCCTCACGGATGTCGATGAGCTCACCGCGCGGCGTGAACAGCGCGGCCGCGTGCAGGCCGCCGGTCTGGTCGAACGCCCGCTGGGCCGCGCGCAGCAGGTCCGGCAGGGCAAGGATCACCGTCCGAGCCACGACCGGCCCGTCCGGGAGCGTCTCGCAGCGGATCGCGACTTCGTCGATCGAGGCCTTTCCGCAGATCCCGCACGACGCGGTGGCCACGAAATGCCGTTCGGCCACGGCGGACGCATCGAAGGGGCGCGACAGCCGCACGACGATCGTGTCGTCGGGCTGGTTGAGCGTGGCCGGGTCGCCGCCTTCCGTACCCGCGACGTCCTCGCGGCCGTCGATCAGGCCTTCCGTCCGCAGGAACCCGACCGCGAGCTCGGCCTCGTGGCCGGGCGTCCGCATCGTGACCGCGACCGCCACCGGCTCCTCGTCCGGACCGGCGGCACGGATCTCGAGCGGCGCCTCACCGACGACCCGATCCGGGCGGACCTCGAGCGTCTCGCCACGCACGGACACGACCGAGCGGGTCGTGACGTGGCGGGTGGGGGGAACGCTCGTGTCGTGCACGTTCGGAGTGTAGGACCGGGCGGCCTTCGGGCGCGCATCATGAGGCCGATGCCGAACGATCAGCTCGACGCCCGCGAGGTCGCCTTCCTCGTTGCCGCTCGGCGGGCGATCCTCGCGACGATCGACCCGGACGGCCGGCCGCGACCCGTCCCGATCTGCTTCATCGTCGACGCCGCGGATCCCGCCAGAGTCCGCCTGCTGACTCCGCTCGACGACAAGCCGAAAGCCACCGACGACAAGCGGACCCTCGCCCGCGTCCGCGACATCCAGGCACGGCCCGACGTGAGCGTGCTCGTCGACCGGTGGGACGAGGATTGGTCCAGGCTTGGCTGGTTGCGCTTCAACGGCCGGGCGACCCTCCTGGACCCGGCCGACGTGCCGCCCGACGCCGTCGAGCGCCTGCGATCCAAGTACCCGCAGTACGCCACCCACGACTTGGAGTCGAGCCCGATGATCGCGATCGACATCGAGCGCGCGACCAATTGGGGCGCCCTCGATCTGGCCTAGCGGTCCAGGAAGACGGCCTCACCCATCGGGCGCAGGCAGTGGGTCGAGCTCATCGCCTGGAGGTAGCCGCCGGCGTTGAGCAGCGCGACCATGTCGCCCTCTCGGACCGGCGGCATCGGGTAGTGCTCGGCGAACACATCGCTCGCCTCGTTGATGTGCCCGGCGACCGTCACGGTCTCAGTCCGGGCCGCGGCCGCGTCTCGGCACAGCACGAGCTCCTGGGCGAAGCCGTAGATGAAGTAGGCGCAGTTCACGTTCCAGCCGATGTCGAGCCCGACGAACGTGACTCCGCGGCGGGCCTCGACCGTGACCACCTCGCCGAGCAGGATCGCGGCGTCCTTCGACAGGTGGTCGCCGGGCTCGGCGCTCACCACCACGCCCAGCGGCCCGAGGTGCCGGGCCACGACCGCGGCATACGCATCCAGGTCGATCGCGTGCTCGTCGGCGCGGGCGGGCATTCCGAGCCCGCCGCCAACGTTGACCTCGACGACCTCGTGGCCCGCGGCGCGCAGCCGTTCGACGGCCTGGACCGCCGCCGGGAGCGCCCGCTCGAAGCCGGACAGGCCGTCGCGCAGCCAGCCGGAGCCGGCGTGGAAATGGACGGTATCGATGGCGAGGTCGTGGCGAGCGCCGATCTCGATCGCCTCATCGAGCCGCTCGAGCCCGATCCCGAACTTCATCGGCCGCTCGCCGCTGTACTCGAGATGTTCGTTATAACCGGCGCCCGCCGCCGGATCGATGCGGATCCCGATCCGCGACCCGGGCGCCCGCCGCCCGTAGCGATCGATCTGGCTGAGCGCGTCCAGGTTGCAATGGATGCCGTGGGCGAGCAGCACGTCCAGGTCGCGCTCCGAGACATTCGTGCCCGTGTAGCTGATCTCCGCCGGCGTCCATCCGCACTCGAGCGCGCGCAGGACCTCGCCGGGCGAGCACGCATCGATGCCCACGCTCTGCGGCGTCCCGGGTGCGCCGAGCCCTCGAAACACCTCGAGGACCTCGGGGAGTGGATTCGCCTTGAGTGCGAAGCGCAGGCGGAACGGCACCCCGGTTGCCGCGAACGCGGCCTGGATCCGCCGCGCGTGCTCGGCGAAGCGGGCGCGGTCGTAGACGAATAGCGGCGTGCCGTGCTCGCGGGCGAAAGCCTCTGGGTCCGCACCCGCGATCCGCAGCCGCCCGTCCGGGGCCACGTCCAAGCCGGGGCGCACCCACCACGGCGCTGAGATGGTGCTTGTCGCCACGACCGGGCTGGTCGCCTCAGCCGGACTGGTCACGCCAGGACGCGCGGTCGCGTACGGGCCCCTCCGCTCCCGGGCGTCCAGCGGTTCGGTCCCTCCTCCACGGGTACGCCGATCGACTCGACGAGATGCCGGGACGCGTGCGCGATCTCGGCGACCGCGGCCTCGAACGCCTCCTGGTTGCGAGCGCTGGGCTCGCGGAAGCCGCTGAGCTTGCGGACGTACTGGCGGGCGGCGGCCTCCAGTTCGCCCGTCGTCGCCGTTTCGCCCGGGCGACGGAGGGTCTTGATGCTTCGGCACATGCCGTTACGGTAAGGCGCATGCGCCGAGACCGCCAGCCCAGCACAAGGCGCGCCCGGATCGTCCGGCTGGCGTTGGCCGTCCTCACCGGTCTCGCCCTCGCGCTGGCCGTCGACGTGGTGCGGAGCGGTGGGCCCGGCACGTGGCTCGCGCTCCGGGGCCTGCCCGCCCCATACGTGCCGCTCGGCGAGCGTGTCGACATCGGTGGTCGGTCGCTGTACCTGGACTGTCGGGGCGAGGGCTCTCCGACGGTCGTGCTCGAATCCGGGATGGGCGGCGGTGCGGGTTCCTGGAGCACGGTGTTCGGCGAGCTGGCGTCGACGACGCGCACGTGCGCCTACGACCGGCCGGGGCTCGGCTCGAGCGATGCGCGCGGGCGGCACACGCTCGCTGACACGACGGACGATCTTCGGACGGCCCTCACGAACGCCGGGGAGGTGGCACCGTTCGTGCTGGTCGGTCATTCGCACGGCGGCGACTACGTCCGGGTCTTCGGCGGTCGATACCGGGACGAGGTGGTCGGCCTGGTCCTCGTCGATTCGTTCGACGCCGACCTCCACACCGATTGGGTCCATCCACTCCTTGGCGCGGCCTTACGCCCCGAGTACGACGCGAACCTGGACGGACTGCGTGCCCTGGTCGCACAGGTCGAGGACCTCGACTGGGCCGCATCGGAGCAGGAGCTGCGCTCGGCCTCGCTCAGCGGCATCCCGATCGAGGTCCTCCGGGCGCCCCGCGGCGAGCCCCGCGTGGACGCTGCAACGAACGAGGCCCTCGCCGGGGCCATGATCGCCGCGTACGAGTCGCTGTCGCCGGGCCGCATGCATTTCGAGCTCGCGTGGGGCGCCGGCCACCTGATCCAGATCGACCGACCCGATCTCGTGATCGCGGCGACCCGTCGGCTGGTCGAGGCCGCACGCGCCGTGAGCCGGTAGCCTAGGCTCTCGACCCACCGCGCGGAGATCGCCCTTGACCACTACCGCGGCCTCGGCCGTCATCGACCGCTTCCGCCTGGCCCAGCACCCGGAGGGCGGTTGGTACGCCGAGACCTGGCGCGCAGCGCCCGAGGGCGGCCAGCGGCCCAGCGCCAGTGCGATCCTCTACCTGCTCGCGGCCGGGGAGCGTTCGCACTGGCATCGGGTCGATGCCGCCGAGATCTGGCAGTACTCGGCCGGCGACCCGCTCGAGCTACGCATCTGGGTGGGCCAGGGCTCCGCCGTCGAGACCCATCACCTTGGCGACGGGACGACGGTCGAGGGCGGCGTGCCGCAGATCGTCGTACCGGCCGGCGCCTGGCAGGCGGCGCGTCCGCTCGGCGCCTGGACGCTCGTGGGCTGCATCGTCAGCCCGGCCTTCGAGTTCGCTGGCTTCGAGCTCGCGCCGGACGGCTGGGAACCGCCCGGGCCGGAGGCGTGACGGGTCCGCGCCGCTTGACGCTGCGGGAACTGAACCGGGCGACGCTCCAGCGACAGTGGCTGCTCGAGCGCCATCGGGCGACCCCGGCCGAGGCTGTCGGCACACTGGCGGGCCTCCAGGCGCAGCACGCGAACTCGCCGTACATCGCGCTCTGGCCAAGGGTGCGCGACTTCGCGATCGCCGACCTGGAGGCCGCCCTCGAGGACCGATCCGTCGTCAAGGCCACGGTCATGCGCACGACGCTCCACGTGGTCGCCGCGACCGACTACCACGCCCTCGACGCCGCGGCGACCGATAGACGGATCGCGAGCTGGGCACCGACGGCCGAAGGGGCCGGTCTCGACGCGGCCGCGCTCAACCGGGGTCTCCTCGCCTACTGCCACGAGCCGCGCACGGTGGCGGAGATGGAGGCCCACCTCGACGAGATCGCGCCCGACTCCCGGCTCGCGAAGGTCATGCCCGCGGGCGTCGGCCATGCCGCGTTTCGCATCGCGAGTGCCGGCGGGGGACTGGTCCACGTGCCACCCAGCGGCCTGTGGCGTTCACACGGCAAGCCGCGCTACCTCGACGCGGGCGTGTGGTTGCCTCGCGAGCGCCGTCCGGACGGAGACGAGGGACTCCGAGTCGCCGTGCAGCGCTACCTGACCGCGTACGGACCGGCGTCGCTCGGCGACATCGGGAAATGGGTCGGCCAGCCGCGGATCAGCCGCGTGCGGGCTGCGGTCGAAGCCCTGGGCGAACGAATCGTGTCGGTGCGCGGTCCGGACGAGCGGGATCTCGTCGACCTCGCCGAGATGTCCGTGCCGGATGGCGATCAGCCAGCCCCGGCCCGCTTCCTCGCCCGCTGGGACAGCGTGCTCATCGCCTACGACGTGCGTGATCGCATCCTGCCCGACGCGTACCGCGCGGCCGTGATCAAGAAGAACGGCGACTTCCTGCCGACCGTGCTGGTCGATGGCCTCGTCGCCGGCCTGTGGACGGTGGTCGCGGCCAAGGGCGAGGCCGCGCTCACGATCACGCCGTTCACGAAGCTGACGCGACCGACGAAGCAGGAGCTGGAGGCGGAGGGAGAACGACTGGTCCGGTTCATCGAGCCCGATGCGACCCGGCACGTTGTCGCGTGGGCGCCGACCACCTGACACGGCGGGGGATCACCTGACGCCGGGCGGGATCACCTGACGCCGCGCGGGATCACCTCACGCCATGCGGGCGCCCGAGGTGGATCAGCGACGCGCGAACTTCCAGTACAGCGAGCCCGTGTAGCAATGGCCGAGCTTCAGGCATAGCCCGCCCGTGAGATCCCACTGGCGGCCGCTCACGTACGGCCCCCGATCGACCACCGGGGCGGTGACGATGCGGCCGTTCGACGGGTTCTTGAAGGTGATCATCGTGCCGCACGGGAGCGTGCGGTGCGCGACGCCGACGAGGGACTCGGTCATCGCCTTGCCGCACGCCGTCCGGTTGCCGTAGAAGCCAGGGCCGTACCACGACACGTTGGGGTCGAGGCGCCAGTTGTTCTTCCTGATCGTCCCGGCCTGCGCCCTGGGTTGGGCAGCCGACGGCCGAGCCTGTGGCGGCTCATTGCTGAGAGCTGGCTCGAACAATGTCGAGCTTTCGTCCAGGTTCCCGTCAGAACGGGCCCCCGGATCGAGGGGCGAGGGCGTCATCGCCGGCCCGCGGACAGACGCGATCTCGACAGACGCGAAGAGATCAGCGGAGGGGGTTGAGAGCGAGCTGGGGGCTCGCGAACCCACCGATCCGGGGACGGCGACCGTGGCGAACGCGGCGATGAGCGCAGCGATCACGACGACCTTGGGGCGTCGCACGTCTGGTCAACCCTACCATCGATCGCCGCGAAGCAGGGATTGCGTCAGGCTGGCAGGGCATTTCGAAACCATGCCAGACTCGGATCATGACCCGGCGTGTCCTCCCGCTTGACGGCCCATTCGACCTGGCCGGCACGCTGGGCCCGCTCGTGCGTGGCCGTGGCGACCGGACGATCCGGATCGCCTCGCGCGAGGCCTGGTGGGCGACCCGGACGGCCGCCGGCCCCGCGACCCTGCACCTCTCGTTGGGGCCCGGGACGCTCACGGCGGACGCATGGGGGCCGGGCGCGGAGCTGCTCGTGGAGCGAGCCGGCCGGCTGGTCGGGCTGGAGCCCACGAGGCAGCCGACCGGAGCACTCGCCGGGATCGCGGACGCCCGGATCTCCGGGCTGGCCCGGCGCCGTCCCGGGGTCCGCACCCTGCGCACGGAGGCGGTCTTCGAGGCACTCGTGGCCGCCATCCTGGAGCAGAAGGTCACCGGCACCGAAGCGCATCGGGTGTGGCACGGGCTGGTCCGCCGCCACGGCGAGGCGGCCCCGCCGCCGGCGGATCGCGATCCCGGCCTCCGGCTCCTGCCGGCTCCAGCGACGCTCGCGGCGCTCCCCTACTACGCCTACCACCCGCTCGGGCTGGAGCGGCGGCGCGCGGAGTTGATTCGCGCGGTGGCGGCTCGCGCCGCGTGGTTCGAGGCGATCGTGGACCTGCCGCTGCCCGCGGCGTACGCCCGGCTGCTGGCCGTGCCGGGGATCGGGCCCTGGACGGCCGCGGAGGTGGCCGTGCGGGCGCTCGGCGACGACGACGCGGTGAGCGTCGGCGATTTCCACATCCCGAACCTCGTCGCCTGGGTCCTCGCCGGCGAGCGCCGGGCGGACGACGCCCGCATGCTGGAGCTGCTCGAGCCATACAAGGGACGCCGCGCGCTCGTCATCCGGCTGCTGGAGCTCAGCGGGTCGATGGCGCCCCGCCGCGGCCCGAGGCTTGCACCGCGCCGCATCGAGGGCATCTGAGGGCGGCGAGAACCCGACTTGCGATCCCGACGTATCGTTGACGTGATGACGACTTTTGAGCCGGTCGCCCGCAGACCCCGCCGTCACCTCGCCGGGCTGGCACTGGCCGGCGCCCTGCTCGTGGCGCTTGCGCCGGTCTCGGCCCAGGGCGCCACTCGCTTCACGCTCGACATCTCGGACCGGGGCGACTTCGTGGCCCAGACCAACTTCGTCCAGTGCGTCGGCGCGAGCATGCAGATGATGCTCAACATGATCGAGCCCGGGCGCGACCGGTCCGCCTCGCGGCAGCTCCAGCTCCAGCAGCTCGCCCGCGCGTGGAGCGGGTCGCGGCCTGATGGCCGGCAGCGCCAGGGCGCCAGTGTCCGCGGCTGGGCCGCCGGTCTGAACATCCTGGGTGCCGGGCCGTACCGGCTCGTCGGCACGAGAACGCTCCAGCAGGCGATGAAGACCGCGGCCGAAGCCATCACGGCGACCGGCCGACCGGTCGGGCTGCTGGTCTGGCGTGGCCGACACGCCTGGGTGATGAGTGGGTTCACCGCCACGGCGGATCCGGCCACGACGAACGACTTCCGGGTCACCCGGGCCAATGTCCACGACCCGCTGTACCCGCACGGGAACGCGGTCTGGGGACGGAGCCCGAGACCCGGCGAGTCGATCACCGTCAGTGAGCTCGGGCGGCAGTTCGTGCCGCGCCGCAACCGGAACCAGCTCGGCGGCCAGACCACCACGCTGGGCGGGAAGTACGTCCTCGTGCTCCCGTACGAGACCGATCTCGGGGTGTGGTCCGCCGCTCGCTAGACCACCCGAGGGGCCTACCCTACGGGGGCGGCACCGGACGCCGCCACGGTCTCGTGAGGAGCGTTCATGCCGTCGTTCGAGAAATCACCACCAGAGCTCGTCGCGCGGTTCGATTCCGCGGCCGAGCATTTTCCGGTCGCCCAACGCCGGAAGATGTTCGGGTACCCGGCGATGTTCGTCGGCGGCAACCTCGTCACGGGGCTGTTCGCCGATCTTTGGATGATCCGCCTCCCCGAGGACGACCTCGCCGAGCTCCTGGCCCTGCCCGGCGCCATGCCCTTCAGCCCGATGGCGGGCCGGACGATGAAGGGCTACGGGACCCTGCCACGCGACCTCGTGGCGGACGACGGGGCGCTCGACGGATGGCTGACGCGGGCGGTCGAGTTCGGTAAGACCCTGCCCGCCAAGTGAGGGCCGTCGCCCCCTCGCCGCGCCCCGGCATGGGGGCGCTGCCATACGACGGCGGGACGACGTTCCGTGTCTGGGCGCCGCATGCCGGATCCGTCGTCGTCACCGGCAGCTTCGACGGCTGGGCGCCGGAGGCGACCGCGCTCGCGCGCGACGGCGATGGCACGAGCGGCACCTGGTCCGCGGATGTCGAGGGCGTCAGACCGGGCGACGAGTACCGGTTTCGCCTGCGCACCGCGAGCGGTGACGAGGCCTGGCGGATGGACCCGTACGCCCGCCAGGTGACGAGCTCGATCGGCAATGCCGTGGTCTACGACCCGGCGGCCTTCGACTGGGGCGACCACGCCTTCGAGATGCCCGCCCGTGACGACCTCGTCATCTACGAGATGCATGTCGGGACCTTCAACCCCGGGCCGGATCGGCAAGGCGATTTCGATCGGGCCGCCCGGCGCCTGCCGTACCTGCGCGACCTGGGGGTCAGCGCCGTGCAGGTCATGCCGCCCTTCGAGTTCGCCGGCGACGTGTCCTGGGGCTACAACCCCTCCCACCTCTTCGCCATCGAGTCCGGATACGGCGGGCCCGACGCGTTCAAGCGCTTCATCAAGGCGGCCCACGGACACGGCATCGCCGTCATCGTCGACGTCGTCTTCAACCACCTCGGGCCGAGCGACCTCGATGTGTGGCAGTACGACGGCTGGAGCGCGAACGGCGGCGGCGGGATCTACTTCTACAACGACGAGCGGGCGATCACCCCGTGGGGCTCGACCCGGCCGGACTACGGCCGCGGCGAGGTCCGCACGTTCCTCCGCGACAGCGCCCTCACCTGGCTTGAGGAATTCCAGTGCGACGGCCTGCGCTTCGACGCGACGCTGTTCATCCGCACGGTCGACGGGATCCCGGGCGACCCGGCCTCGGCGCTGCCCGACGGCTGGTCGTTCATGGCCTGGATCAACGACGAGATCCGGGCGCGCCAGCCTTGGAAGCTCACGATCGCCGAGGACATCCAGGACGATACGAAGCTCGTGGAGCCCACCGCGAAGGGCGGCGCCGGGTTCGGGGCGCAGTGGGACATCCGGTTCATCCGTGGGGTGCGGCCATCCCTCGAGACGGGTGACGACCGGGAGCGATCGGTCGCGGACGTGGTTGCGGCCATCACCGGCAAGGACCGCGGCGCCCCGCTGACCCGGGTGATCTACACGGAGTCCCACGACGACGTCGCCAACGACCGGGTCCGCCTGCCCGAGGCGATCAAACCGGGTGACGCCGGAAGCTGGTGGTCGGAGAAGCGGGCCACCCTGGGTTCGGCCCTCGTCCTGACGTCGCCAGGCATCCCCATGCTGTTCCAGGGACAGGAGCTGCTCGAGGATCGCTGGTTCGACGACACGGTCGCGCTCGACTGGACGAAGGCCAGCAGCCACGCCGGCATCCTGCGGCTCCACCACGACCTCATCGCGCTGCGCCGGGGCGGGGGCGGCACGACGCGCGGACTGCGCGGCGAGCACATCGCGATCCTGCGCGCCGACCAGGAAGCAAAGCTGATCGCCTTCCACCGCTGGCACGAGGGCGGTCCGCGGCGATGACGTGATCGTCGTCGCCAACCTCGCGGACCGGGTCGTCGACGACCTGCGCCTGGGGCTGCCGAGGCCGGGCCGCTGGCGGGTCCGCCTGAACTCCGATTCGCCCGATTACGCAGCCGGATTTCGGCGGCCACGAGGCGTTCGACACCGAGACGAGCGACGACCCCAGGGACGGCTTCGGCCAGAGCGCGCTCGTCTCGGTCGGGCCGTATGGGGTCGTCGTCCTGTCGCAGGACCCCTGAGCGGGGCCGGCGCGGATCAGCTCGCGGCCGCTGGCACGAAGATCGTCCCGACCGGATAGAGGCGAAACTGGAAGCGCGTCACGACGCCGACGTTGCCGCCGCCGCCGCGAACGGCCCAGAACAGCTCGGGATGCTCCTGCTCGCTCGCCGTGATGAGGCGACCGTCGGCGGTCACGATCTCGACGGAGACCAGCGCATCGATGGCCAGGCCATGCTTGCGGACGAGCCAGCCGATGCCGCCACCGAGCGTCACGCCCGAGAGGCCGACGCTGCCGGTGTCGCCGAACGGCGTCGCGAGCCCGTGCGCATCGGCCGCGGCCGTGTACTCGCCCGCGGTCAGTCCAGCCTGGGCCCATGCGAGACGCCGCTCGGGGTCGATGTGCAGGCCCTTCATGCCGCTCAGATCGAGGACGATGCCGCCTTCGCTCGTGCCGAAACCGGCCAGGCTGTGCGAGCCGCCGCGGACCGCCAGCTCGAGGCCAGCATCTCGCGCGAACACCACCGTCCGCGCCACGTCGGCGGCGCTCGCCGCCTTGACGATCAGCGACGGGTGGCGGTCGAACGCCCGGTCGTGGACGAGGCGGGCCGTGTCGTACGCCGGGTCACCGGGGCGGATGATGGTCCCGACAAGGCTGGCGGCGAAGGCGGCGAGGTCGAGCGGGGTCGAGGGGTCGCGCGCAGGGATGCGGGCCAGGGCCATCTGCGGGGATTCCTTTCGGGGCGTCGAGGTCGGGGTCGTCAGGGGGCGGAGCCGATGACCCGATCCTCGCGGCTCGGCGGGCCGCTGCCAGCGGACAACCGCCCGCGGCGGCACGGCGACGCATGGCGGCCCGGGATGCGACGGATGACGATGTCGGGCCTCCGCTGGCACGCGCCGCCCCGCTCCGGGCCGCCCCACTGCAGCTAGACGGACGCTGCTGTCTCCAACAGCCCGACCGCGGCGCAGTCCTCGGCCATGCGCTCCAGCAATGCGGGATCGGAGACGGCCCCGAACCCCTGGAGCATGACCCGCCGCAGACCGAGGTCGCGGTACGCCCGCAGCCGGTCGCGGCGCGCCGCGCCGGCAGCCGCGTCGGGTCGCCCCCAGACATGGACGGACACGCCGAGCGATGCCGGGTCGCGGCCGAGCTCCTCGCAGCGCGACGCGATCACCGGCAGGGCCGCCTCGATCTCGCCGGGCATCAGCGCATCCAGGTTCAGCTCGTCGGCGAAGCGGGCGGCCAACCGCCAGGTCACCTTCGGGCCGTTGCCTCCGATGAGGATGGGCATCCGCGCCCCGAACGCCTTCGGTTCGTGGATGGCGTCCTCGACCTGCGCATGGCGACCGTGGTACGTGGCGTGGCCGGGGGCCAGCATCCGGGTGATGATCTCGAGGTGGTCCTCCAGGATGGCCAGCCGTTCGGGGACGTCGGGGAAGCCGTACCCGTAGGCGCGCCACTCGTCTTCCTTCCAGCCCGCGCCGATCCCCAGCTCGAAGCGGCCGCCGGCGATGACATCCAGCGTGGAGGCCATTTTGGCCGTCAGCGCCGCCGGCCGATACGCAGCCGCCAGCACGAGATGACCGAGGCGCGCCCGTGACGTCACGCCGGCGATCGCCGTGAGCTCCACGAACGGCTCGAAGATCGGCGCGTCCTCGGGCGGCGGGTCCACCTGGAAGTGGTCGTACAGCCAGAGTGACTCGAAGCCGAGCGCCTCGGCCTGCCGCGCGGCCGCCGCGGTCCGCTCCCAGGCGGTGGCGCCGTCCAAGCCCAGGAACTCCCGGTCACAGCCCTGCGGCAGCGTGAGCCCGACCTTCACGACGGGCCCTCCCAGGCGCCGTAGGCCGCCACCACGCGGTCGCGCACGGCCGCCACGACCGCGTCATCGACCGGCCGCTCGGCGGCGATGGAGTGCCACAACCCCGCCTCACGCACGAACGTCGCGAGCGTTCGCATCGCCCCCTCCACGTCGGCCCAAGTGACGCCCATGGCCTCGGGGCGGATATCGACCCCCGCGCGATGCAGCGCCGCCACCATCTCGTCGACGCCCTGTTCGTGGAGCATTGACCCGAAGACCACGCCCAGGCCGACCGGCTGGCCGTGGATGAAGTGCCGCCCGGTGCGCTTCTCGAGGTTGTAGAAGAGGAAGTGCTCCACGCCCTCGATGTGGCGCGGGTTCCAGCCCGAGGCGTGGAACGTGTTGCCACCCCAGCGATGTGCCTCCATGAGCGTCCGGATCCCGTGATCGGTCACGTCGTGGATGTCGTCGAGCGCGCCGAGGACGGCGTCCAGGCGCTCCCTGGCGGCGGCCACGAGCGACTCGTCGTAGGGCCATCGTGCCTCCTCGCGACCGAGGTCGCGGGTCAGGCGCCAATCGAGGTGGGCGGTGTGGTAGCACAGGATGTCGCCGACCCCGGCCCGGTTGAGCCCGGCCGGTGCGCTGGCGATGACGTCGAAGTCGACGTAGACCGCCTCCGGGATCGCGAACCCGAGGTAGCGGACGATGCCGTCGCGGCGCAGGCCCGAGCGGTGGCCGAACGGGGCGTTGACCGTCATCGCGGTCGGTACCTGGAACAGTGGCAGCCGACGTCGCCAGGCGACGTACTTCGCCACGTCCACGGCCTGCCCACCGCCGAGCCCGATGACGCTGGCCGCTTGGGGCAACCCGTCGACGATCAATTCGAGCTCGGACAACTCCAAGGTCCGGACAAGGTGCACGCCGGCGAGTCCGTCCCCCTCGAGCGTGTCCGCGAACCGCGGCCACAGATCCTCCATCGTCACGACGAGGTACGGCTGGTGCACGAACGCGGGCAGCTCGGCCACGAGGTTGCGCCCGTAGACGGTCGGGAACTCGCCGCTCACCGGTCGCCCGCCTTCGGGACGCTCATGCGACGGCCCGGGTCGCGTGGGCCATGATCCGCTCCTCGGTCGCCTCATCGGCATCGAGCTCGGCCATGATCCGGCCCTCGCGCATGACCAGGATCCGATCGCTCATGCCGAGCACCTCCGGCAGCTCGGACGAGACCATGACGATCCCGACCCCGGTCGCCGCCAGCCCGCGCAGCAGCGCGTAGATCTCGCGCTTTGCCCCGACGTCGACCCCGCGCGTCGGCTCATCGATGAGCAGGACCCGGCAGCGGGCGTGCAGCCATTTGGCGAAGATGACCTTCTGCTGGTTGCCGCCCGACAGGTTGCGGACCGGCGCGCCGGGGCTCCGCGCACGAATGGAGAGTCTCGTGATGTGCTGCATCACGGTGCGCCGCTCGCGGCGCGTGTCGATGACTCCGTTCGGCGCGATGTCGTTCATCCGCGAGATCGTGACATTCGTCGCGACGGACTGGCCCAGGAGCAGCCCGTCGGCCTTGCGGTCCTCGGTCAGCAGGCCGATGCCGAGCGCGATCGCATCGCGCGGCGACCGGATGCGGACCGTGGCGCCATCGACCGCGATGCTGCCCGCGTCGATCGGGTCGGCGCCGTGGATCGCGCGCAGGACCTCGGTCCGGCCGGATCCCGCGAGCCCGGCAATGCCCAGGATCTCGCCGGGCGCGACCGAGAAGTCGATGTCGCGGAATGCGCCGTCGCGACGAAGGCCCCGTACGGCCAGGATCGGCTTTCCGGTCGGGGCCGGCGCATCCGCCGCTCTCGCCCCATAGATCGCATCGATCTCGCGACCGACCATCAGCCGGATCAGGCGCTCGGGCGTGACGTCGGCGGTGGGCTCGGACGCGACCACCCGGCCGTCCTTCATGACGACCACCCGGTCCGTGATCCGGAACACCTCGTTGAGCCGGTGCGAGATGTAGACGAAGGCCACGCCCTTCTCGGTCAGGCGGCGCATGACCCGGAACAGGCCGTCGAGCTCGGCGTCGGCGAGCACCGCGGACGGTTCGTCGAGCACGATGAGACGCGCGTCGCGGGAGAGCGCCTTGGCGATCTCCACCATCTGGCGGCGCGCCACGCTCAGCGACGCCACGCGCGCTCGCGGGTCCAGGTCCAGGCCGAGCCGCTCGGCGACGACGAGGGTGTCCTCCGTCAGGCGACGCTGGTCCACGAGACCGCGCGCGGTGGTCGGCAGGCGACCCATGTAGATGTTCTCGGCCACGCTCAGGTGTGGCGCGAGCGCCGGCTCCTGGTAGATCACGGCCAGGCCACGCCGGATCATGTCCTGCGGTCCGCCGGCCCCCACCAGTTCACCGTCGACCAGGATCTCGCCCGTGTCGCGCGTGTACGCCCCCGACAGGATCTTCACCAAGGTGGACTTGCCCGCGCCATTCTCGCCGACCAGCCCGACGATCTCGCCCGGCCGGACCGTCAGGTCGACCGACTTGAGGGCGTGGACGCCCGGGAACGACTTGTCGATGGCCCGCATCTCGAGGACGGTGGCGACGGCGTCGCTGGCGGCCGGTCCGGCGGTCGGTCCTGGGATCGACATGGTCATGGATCCTCAGTCTGAGAGGGGTGCGTCGAGGGCGCGGCGGAGGAGATCGCCGCGTCCTCGACGTTGGCTCGGTCCCTGTGGGACGGCCGATGGGTGGCTAGAAGCCCTTGCCGATCCAGTCGGCGACGTTGGCGGAGTCGATCGTGTTGGTCGGCAGGACCCACTGCGGGTCGATGGTCTCGCCGGCGAGCAGCTTCTTGGCGGACTCGCAGCCTTCCTTGCCGGCGTTGTCGTACGTGAAGGTCACGACGATCTTGCCGTCCGCGATGGCCTGGATCGCCTCGTTCTGGCCGTCGATGCCGACGACCTTGAACTCGTCGGCCCGGCCGGCGGTCTCGAGCGCCGCGACGACGCCGAGCGCCATCGCGTCGTTGTGCGTGTAGATGACATCGACCTCACCCGGGCCGTACTTCTGCAGCAGGTCGTTCATCGCGGTCAGCGCCTTCTCGCGCTTGTAGTCGCCATCGACGCTGTCGACGATCTCGACCGTGGTGTCGTTTTCGGCCAGCCACTTGACGAAGTCATCGTGGCGGTCGGTCGTGGCCGACGAGCCCTGGGTCCCCTGGATCTCGATGACCTTGCCGCCGTTGCCGCCCAGGATCGTCTTGGAGACGTACTCCGCGGCGGTTCGCCCGATGAGCTTGTTGTCGGCGCCGATGTGCTGCGTGACCGGGTCGATGACGCCGCGGTCGAGGGTGATGACCGGGATGTTCGCCGCCATCGCGCGTTTGGCCGCCTCGTTCAAGCCGACGTCGGTGTTCGGCGTCAGCAGCAGGACGTCGACCGGCCGGGCGATGAATTCATCGACATGACCGGACTGCACGGCGTCGTCACCCTGCGCGTCGGAGATGATCGTCTCCGCTCCGGGGTTGAACTCCTTGCAGTAGTCGCGGACGTTGTTGTTCTGGTTGGTGCGCCACTCGTCGCCGCCGTTGGCCTGCGAGAAGCCGATCACGCCGCCACCCGCCGCGCTGGGCGCCGCGTCACTGGGCGCGACGGACGGTGCCGCGACCGATGGGGCCGTCGTCGGTGCAGCCGGCGTGCTGCAGCCGACCAGGACTGCGATCGTCCCCGCGACCAGGCTGACTCTCAAGATCCGGGACATGTGCCTTGCCCTCCATGCTCGTGCTCGATACACCATTGGTGCTGCGACTGGTGCTTCGACGCCGTCTCCGGCGGCGCCACGTAACCGCGGTCCTCCTTCGCCGCACTCGGTCACGGGCTCACCTGCCTTCCTCCCGGGTCCTGGTCCGCCGCTCCAGGAGGACGGCGCCGAGGATGATCAAGCCCTTCACGATCTGTTGCGAGAAGGGCGAGACCCCAAGGAGGTTCAGGAGGTTGTTCATCGCCGCGACCACGGCCGCACCCACGACCGTGCCGCCGACCCCGCCCTCGCCGCCGAACAGGCTCGTGCCGCCGATGACGACGATCGCGATGGCATCGAGCTCGAAGCCGGTGCCCTGGGTGGGCTCGGCCGCGGCCAGCCGCGAGACGACGATCAGGGCGGCAACCGCAGCGCACAGGCCGCTGATGACGTACGCGCTGAAGACCGCGCGGTCCGTATCGATGCCCGACAGGCGCGCGGCCTCGCGGTTGTCACCCACGGCGTAGATCCGTCGCCCGAACGGGGTGAACCGCAGGACGAACCAGGACAGCAGCGCGATGCCGGCGAACAGCAGCAAGGGAACCGGCACGCCCAGGACGTCGCCACTGCCGATCCAGGCGATGTCGGCGGCGTTGTCCCCGGCGCGGATGGGCTTGCCGTCGGCGATCGTCAGCGTCACGCCGCGGGCGATCACCAGCATCCCCAGGGTCATGATGAACGGCTGGAGCCCGCCCTTCGTGATGCCCAGCCCGTTGATCGCGCCGGCCCCACTGCCGACCAGCAGCGCGAGGCCGATGGCGAGCGGCCACGGAAGGCCGCCTCCCATCGCTGCGGCGAACGAGATGGCGACCAGGCCGAGCACGGAGCCCACGGACAGGTCGATGCCGGCCGTCAGGATCACGAACGTCATTCCGACCCCGAGAATCCCGACGATGGATGCCTGGCGGGCGACGTTCGTGGCGTTCGCGATCGTCAGGAAGTGCGGCGACAACGCCGCGCCGACCGCGATCAGGATGATCAGCGCCAGCAGGATCCCGTGGCCGCGGATCAGGCCGACGACGCCGCCCCCGCGCGCCCAGCGCGCGACGCCCCGGAGCCGCTCGGCGCGGTCCGGTGGTGGCGTCGCGGTCTGGAGGTCGGTCACGGGAGATTCCTGGCCATCGGACGTCATCTACCTCGCCGTCCAGCCGCCGTCGATGAGCAGCGTCGTGCCCGTGATCAGGCTCGCCGCGGGCGACACGAGGAACACGACCCCGCCGGCCACGTCCATCGGCTCGCCGATCCGGTGCAGCCCGGCGATCCGCTCGCGGACATCCGCCTCGAAGGCGGGGTCGGCGAGGTCGGGGGCGGTGCCGTCCGTCCGGATGAAGGTCGGCGCGACGGCGTTGACGGTGATGCCGTGCCGGCCCCATTCCACGGCGAGGCACTTGGTCAGGTGCGAGACGGCTGCCTTGCTCGCGCAGTAGATCGCCTCGGTCGGCAGCGCCACGAAGCCCGCCTGCGAGCTGAGATTGACGATCCGCCCACCGCCCTGGCGGATCATCACGCGGCCGGCCGCCTGGCTCGCAAAGAACAGGCCTTTGACGTTGACGTCGATGGTGAGGTCGAAGTCGGCCTCCGTCACGTCCTCGGCGGGATTGGCCGGACCGAGGCCGGCGTTGTTGACGAGGATGTCGAGGCGTCCGAACTCCGCTACGACGGCGTCGACGGCCGGTCCGATCTGGGCGATGTCCGTGACGTCCATCGGGACCGCGAGGGCGCGTCGGCCCATGGCCCCGATGTCCGCCACCAGGTCGTCGGCCGTGCCCGCCGCGCGCAGGCCAAGGGCCACGTCGGCGCCGGCGTCGGCGAGGGCGAGGGCGATCGCGCGGCCCAGGCCGCGGGCGGCCCCGGTCACGAGGGCCGTCTGGCCGGTGAGCGTAAAGCTCGGGTAGTCGGGCACCAATCCTCCTCGGCTGCCGGCTAGGCTTAACGCTTAGGCTTATCGCCAACGCTTAACGTTTGCGCTTGACGCTAAGCGTGCGCAGGATATACTCGGCCGAGCGACGACGTCAAGAGGTTTTTGGAGGGATCGGACCAGCGCGTGGAGACGCCCAGATCGGCCCAGGCGACGATCACCCTGCGCGACGTGGCGCACGGATCCGGCGTCTCCATCACGACCGTGTCGCGCATCCTGAACGGCCGCGAGAGCGGCGTCCCGATCCGTGACGAGACGCGCCAGCGCGTGCTGGCGGTCGCCGCGGAGCTCGGATACAAGCCCAATCTCCTGGCCCGCGGCCTGCGCGGCAGCCGGAGCTCACTCCTGGGCGTCATCGCGCGCGACATCTCGGACCCCTTCCACATCCAGATCCTGCGCGGCATCAACGAGGCGTCGCGCGTGCGCGATTACCGGCTGTTCCTCGGGCACGTCGACTACCGGCCTGATGTCGCGCTCTCGTACAGCTCCATGTTCGAGAGCTCCCACGCGGATGGCATCATCGTCATCGGCGACATCGACGGCGGCGACGAGACGCTCGACCAGCTCGCCAACCAGCACCGCTACGTCATCGGCGTCACGGATCGCACGACCCGCCGCCAGATCCCGGGCGTCTACGCCGACGGCGTGGCCGGTACGCGCCTGGCGCTCGAGCATCTCTGGGAGCTCGGTCATCGCTCGATCCTGTGCGTGTCGGACGCGCGCACCTACGACGGGCGCCAGCGCATCGACCTGTACGAGCGGTTCATGCGCGAGCGCGAGGTGGCCGATCAGATCGGGGTCTTCATCACGGACCAGGATCCAGGCCCCAGCCTTGAGATCGGGCGGCGCATCTTCGCGGATTGGGCCGGGCACGACCATCCGACCGCCATCTATGCCACCTCGGACACGATCGCGCTCGGGTTGATGCAGGCCGCCTACGAGGCGGGCATCCGGATGCCCGACGAGCTCTCGATGGTCGGCTTCGACGACATCGACGTCGCCGCGTTCACGATCCCTCCCCTGACCACGATCAGCCAGGACGGCATCGAGATGGGGCGGACGGCCGCCGAGCTCCTGTTCGACATGGTCGACAACGCCCGCCATCGATCTGAGGTCGCGGACGTGGTCCTGGCCCCGCGACTCGTGGTACGCCGGTCGGCGGTCGCCATCACGTCGTAGTCCGGGCACCGCGTGCGAGCGGCCCTTCCCGGACTCAGTCGGGCGGTGGCGACACCCCGTGGCGGTAGAACGGCAGCGGCTCGGGCGGCAGCGGCGTGTTGCCGGCGATCAGGTCCGCGGCCTTCTCGGCGAGCATCATCACCGGCGCGTAGATGTTGCCGTTGGTGACGTACGGCATCGCCGAGGCGTCCACGACCCGCAGGCCGTCGACGCCGTGGACCCGCATCGTCAGCGGATCGATCACGGAGCGCTCGTCGACGCCCATCCGCGCGGTGCACGACGGGTGGAGCGCGGTCTCGGCGTCGCGCCGGACCCAGTCGAGGATCTCGTCGTCGCGTCTCGACGGCCGGGCCGGGTGACGTCTCGCCGCCGTTGTAGGGCGCCATCGCCGGCTGGCTGAGGATGCGCCGCGCGACGCGGACCGCCTCGACCCACTCGCGCCGGTCCTGGTCGGTCGAGAGGTAGTTGAAGCGCAGGGCCGGGTGCTCGCGCGGGTCGGTGCTCTTGAGCGTGATCGAGCCGCGGGCATCCGAGTACATCGGCCCGACGTGGACCTGGTAGCCGTGCCCGGGCGTCCCGGCGGTGCCGTCGTAGCGGATCGCGAGCGGCAGGAAGTGGAACATCAGGTTCGGGTAGGCGACGTCGTCGTTCGAACGGACGAAGCCGCCGCCCTCGAAGTGGTTCGTCGCGCCGGGCCCGCTGCGCAGGAACAGCCACTGCGCCCCGATGAACGGCCGGCGCCACAGCTGCGTCGCGGACGGCTGCATCGACACGGGCTGGAGGCTCCTGAACTGGATGTAGACCTCGAGGTGGTCCTGGAGGTGCTGCCCGACGCCCGGCAGGTCGGCCACGACCGGGATCCCGAGGCGCTCGCAGGTCGTCCGCCGGCGCCGACGCCCGACAGCATCAGCAGTTGCGGGCGTGTTGATCGCGCCGCCCGCGAGGATCACCTCGCCGGCCAGGATCCGCTCCGTGCCGCCGGCCGTTCGCGACCTCGACGCCGATCGCGCGCGCGCCGTCGAAGAGCACCTTCGTGACGAACGTCCGGGTCCGGACCTCCAGGTTCTTGCGCTTGCCCATGACCGGATGCAGGTAGGCCCGCGCCGCGCGACAAGCCGGCGGCCCCGGTGGATGTTCCGGTCGAACGGCGCGAACCCCTCCTGTCGGTAGCCGTTGACGTCCTCGGTCAGCGGGTAGCCGGCCTCCTGGACGCTCTCGAAGAACGCGGTGAACAGCGGGTTCGTCGCCGGGCCGCGCTCCAGGACCAGCGGGCCGTCGTGGCCGCGCCACGGGTCGTCGGGCGCGGCCGCCAGGCAGTCTCCATCCGCTTGAAGTACGGCAGGCAGTGGGCGTAGTCCCACGTCGCCATGCCCGGGATCGGCGGCCCAGCGCTCGTAGTCGAGCGGGTTGCCGCGCTGGAAGATCTGGCCGTTGATGCTGCTGCTCCCGCCGAGGACCTTGCCCCGGGCGTGGTAGATCCGGCGGCCGTGCATGAACGGCTCGGGCTCGGACTCGTACTTCCAGTCGTAGAACCGGCTGCCGATCGGGAACGTCAGCGCCGCCGGCATGTGGATGAACGGGTCGATGCGCCAGTCCGAGCGGCCGGCCTCGAGCACGAGCACGCGGGTCGACGGGTCCGCGGACAGCCGGTTGCCGAGCGCGCAGCCCGCCGAGCCGCCGCCGACGATGACGTAGTCGTAAGCCTGGTCCGCCATGGTGGCCGCGATGCTAGCAGCGCGGCGAGACCCTCCCGGATCCAACCGTCAGGCGGTCCGGGTCACCGCCCGCGGCGCGGAGCGTGACCGCGCTACGACCCGCTGGATTCCGGAGCCGGGCCCTCCGCGGCATCGATGACGATCTCACGCTCCGCGACCGTCTTGGTGACGATGTCGCGCGCCAGTCGTTCGGCCTTGGCGGCGAGATCGAGGGCGCGCGGGTCGGCCGGATCGATCTTCGCCTTCTCGGCCTCGATCGCCTGGAGGACGTCGGCGTCGGCGGCGATGTCCTCGGCGGTTGCCTGGATGTCGCTCTCGAGCTCGTCCGGCATGCATTCCCCTCCAGCCGTTGATGGATCAGTCCGGCGTCCAGCGGCCATCCCGATACACGTACCATACCTCGGTCGACTCGGAGCTCAGCTCGCGGCGACGCACGACCGCTTCGGGGAACTCGGCGCGCAGCCCGGACTGCAGATCCGCAGGCTCGCCGACGGCATCGGCCATCAGCTCGGAGACGAGCTCGACGAACCGGGCATCGCTGCGCGGATTCAGGATCACGATCGGGCGCACGTCCCACCTGGAGACCACAGCGTCGGGGACATCACCGCGACGGTAGCCGCGGCGAGCGTTGCAGACGCATCAACGAGGCGCGGGGTGAGCCTCGGAACGTACTCGCCTGCTGATCGGAGCCGCTCAGCGCGTCGGTTTCGCGCTCCTCGAGGGCTCGTCGATACTCCTCGCGATGATGATCGGCGAGCGCGCCGCGCTTCGGCCGCCTCGGCCGAGCCGGGTTCCGCGGCGCGGCCCGCCGCTCAGCCGCACGCCACGCCGCGAGGATGTCGGCGATCGCCCGGGGTGTCTCGTCGATGGACGTGACCGGCGTTCCCGGTTCGGCGGCCTCGACCTGCTCGCTGCCGACCTCGGTGAGCTGTCGCTGGCGGACCGTGGACGAGAGCACGCGACGGGCGACATCCTCGACGCGCTGGGCGAGCTCCACCAGGCGCGGATCACCCGGTGCGAGGGTCCGCTTCTCGTCCTCGATCGCCGCCAGGACCTCGAGTCGCGCATGAGCGCGTCCGAGGTGGCGCGAAGGTCGGCGGCGGTGTCTTCCATGGCGTTCACCGCGGCACATCCAAGCGTTCGAAGCGAGGACGGAGATGGTCGGGGCGAGAGGATTTGAACCTCCGACCTTATCGTCCCGAACGATACGCGCTACCAAGCTGCGCCACGCCCCGACCGAGGGTGCTCGTTCGACAGAGCCTGCGGATGATACACCACGGCCCGGCGAAACGGCCATGCCGCCCCACCGGGCCCCGGTCCCCAGGGAAGTTCAGTGTGAAGGCGTGAGCCAGACCGGGTAGTCGCGGATGTCCTGCGACGATCCGTCCTGGGCCGAGCCGTAGAACACCCGCAGCGTGCCCCACTGCGCCTTCGAGACCGTATAGGGGATCGTCACGTCGAAGGTCCCGCGGCAGCCGGTGCCGCACGTTGCCATCGCGTGCTCGTCCACGAGCGTCCGGCCGGACCCGTCGAGGATCGCGATCCGGAAGCTCGCCTCGAAGACGTTGGCGTTGCCGGTGACCCGCGCGGGATTGCCGATCGCGGCGCCGTACGCCGGCCGGTCCACGAAGATCGACGGCAGGAGGTCCTCGAAGTCGTCACGCGCCTGCGGGCCTTCGAGCACGATGCCCTCGCTGCCGAAGGTCGTCACGGTCTTGCCCTCCACCTGGAAGAGCACGGCCCGCACGGTCGGGAACTGGGTCAGCGTGTAGACGACCTGGCCGAGCCGGCGGAATGCGGAGGCGCTACCGCCTCCCGCCTCGAACTCGCGCGACAGGTCGACGGTCGCGATCCCGTCGCGGATCGCCAGGCCTAGCAGGCGCGTGCCGGGCGGGATCGCGGTCGAGATCGTCTGATAAGCGTCTGGGATCGTCGCCATGATCGAGCACGACCTCCATCGCGGCCCGGGCGACGCCGGTGGTCTCGGGCACCTCACGCAGGGTGGGCACGAGCCCTTCGACGCCGACGTCGCCGTCGAGAACGAAGTACGCGCGGATGACCATGGTGTCGACTGGCGTCCGGGTGGGGGTCGGCGTTGGCCCCCCCGTCGGGCCCGGGCTGCCGCTCGGCGACGGGCTGGGTGGGGCAGAGGGAGTGGCGCCGTCGGACGGCGCCGGGGTCATGTCCGGCGGGCCCGGATCCACGGATGGGGCGGGTGTGCGGACGATGGGGGGAACCGTGCCGAGACCGCCGGTCGGCCCACAGGCGACGACGGTGATCGTGACGACCGACAGGGCCAGGAACGGACAGGATGTGGTGACGGGTGCGGCTCATGGATCGGACTCCCTCGTGGTGCTCGTTGGAGTCCCACTCTCGAATCCGCGGGTCACGGGGCTATGGCTGGCGTGTAACGAACGGGTCACAGGAAGTGGGAGGACGAGTTCCAGGCGCAGGCCGCCGCCGTCGCGGTTCATCGCCTGCAGGTACCCGCCAAGAAGGGCGGCGTGCTCGGCGGCGATCGCCAGGCCGAGGCCGCTGCTGCCGCCCGCTGCGCGAGGGATCGAGCTTCGTGAACCGCTCGAAGATGCGCTCCAACCGATCCTCGGGCACCCCGGGTCCTCGGTCGGACACGGCCAGCACGAGGTCCTCGCCCGCGGCCTCGAGGTCGACCGTGACGTCGGTCGCCCCCGCGTGCTCGCGGGCGTTGTCGAGGAAGTTGGCGAGGATCCGTTCCAACCGCCGCGGATCCGTGTCCACGACGACCGGCGACGCGGGCGGGTCGAACGTGGCGGTCGGCTGGCGCGCGGCGATCACGGCCCGCACGAGCCGGACGACATCGACCGGTTCGAGCGCCACCACCTCGGCCGAGGCGTCGAAGCGCGACAGCTCCATGAGCTCCTCGACAAGCCCCCGCATCCGTCCGACGTCGGCCACGAGCAGCTCGGCGGCTCGCCGGGTTTCGGGCGGCAACTCGTCCAGATGGTCCCCCACGATCGACGCCTCCGCGACGAGCGCCGCGAGCGGTGTCCGCAGCTCGTGCGACACGTCGGCGACGAACCGACGGTTCTGGTGCTGTGCCGCCTCGAGGCGGCGGATCGTTTCCGCAAGGACGCCGGTCATGCGGTTGAACCGCTCGGCCCAGGTCCCGAATTCGTCGCGCGACATCACCGGGACCCGTGCCGAGAGGTCGCCGCGCTCGATCCGTTCGGCGACCTGCCCCGCCTCCTCGACCGGGGCCAGGATGCTGCGGGCCACTCTCCGCGCGATCACGAGCGCGAGCAGGAGCAGCACGAGCGCGCCGACTGCCAACGCCAGGCGCAGCTGGTCGATGGCCCCGCTGATGCCGCTGACATCGCGGACGAAGTAGAACGTCGGGCCGCCGCCGGCCGGGCGACCGCCCACGACGAGCGACGGGATCCCCGCGACATCGAGCCAGCCGTAGGCGATCTCGCCCCGGTCGATGCGCACCCGCATGTCCGCCGGCAGCAACGTCAGCAGCCCCGCCAGGCTCTGGTGGGACTGGAACCGTTCGTCGCCGCCCAGGTCGACGAAGGTCTCGACGGCGCCGCGCCCCACCGCGCCCCGCCGGAACGTCTCGGCGAGACCGCTGCGGCGGACGTCTTCCGGCGTCGGCCGATCCGGGAGCTGGCGCTCCGGGACGACCACGGACAGGTCGAAATGCGCCTGCTCGGCGGCTGCCTGGAGGGCTTGGTCGTGCAGCCGCAGGTCCACGAAGACCGACGCGCCGACGCCCAGCACGATCGCCGTGAGCGCCACGAGCGCGACGAGCGACACCGTCAGTCGCGCCCGGACCCCACCCAGCCGCGACACAGTCGGCCCCCGCCCTACCGGCTGGCCTTGTAACCGGCGCCCCGGACCGTGAGGATCAGCTCCGGCACCGTCGGATCGGTCTCGATCTTCGCCCGCAGCCGGCCCACCGCGACGTCCACGAGCCGCGAATCCCCCAGGTAGTCGTAGCCCCAGATCCGGTCGAGGAGGGTGTCGCGCGCGAGCACCTGGCCGGCATGGCGTGCGAGATCGACCAGCAGGTCGAACTCCGTGCGGGTGAGGGGGATGTCCCGGCCATCACGGGCCACGGTTCGCCCGGCGATGTCGATGAGGAGCGGTCCCAGCCGCAGCTGAGCGGCGTCGTCGTCCGGTTCGCGGCCCATCCGTCGCAGGGCCGCGCGCACGCGGGCGACGAGCTCGGGTACCTCGAACGGCTTGCGCACGTAGTCGTCGGCACCGGCCTCGAGCCCGACCACGACATCGAGCGTGTCGGCGCGGGCCGTCAGCATGACCACGGGGATCGTCGAGGTCCGGCGGATCGCCCGCGCGACCTCCAGGCCGTCGATCCGCGGCAACATGACGTCCAGCAGGACGAGGTCGAACGGCTCTCGCTCGAAGCGGTCGAGACCCTCCCGTCCGTCGCTGGCGGTCTCCACCGTGAAGCCGGCGTTGCGCAGGCCGATCGCCGTCACCTCGCGGATCGATGGGTCATCCTCGACGAGCAGGATCCTCGCGTCCAAGCCACTCCTCGTGCGGCCCGTCGGTCAGGGCCCGTTCGGCGGCAGTATGCCAGCCGGTGTCGTCGTGCCCGCGTCGTCGGTCCGGATCGGCAGGGTGGCCACGGCCGCGGCCACGAACGCGGCCGCCATCAGCCCGAAGACGACCGGGACGCCGGTCGGCTCGCCCAGCGCCCTCGATGACGATGCCGTAGAGCGCCGTCCACAACGACCCGACGCCGAACGCCAGCGTGAAATACAGGGCGTACGAGGCGTCCCGGGTGGCCGGCGGCGCGATGTCGGCGAGGAGGGCCTGCAACTGCGGCGATTCGGCGAACGAGAAGAGGCCCATCAGTACGATCCCGGCCCACAGCCACACGAGCGAGGACCCGGCGAGGATGAACACGACGAAGCCGAAGGCGCCGCCGAGGTACGCCCCGATGATCAGCGGCTTGCGGCCCGACCCGGTCGGAGAGCCAGCCGGCGAGCAAGCGGCATCGGGACGCTGAACACGATGAGCGCGCCGTACATCAGTCCGGACGTCGCGTCATCGAACCCGAGGACCCGCGTCAGGTAGATGAGCGCGAACAGGTTGACCACCCCGAGGCCGCGTCCGCCACCCCCGAGGACCGAGGTCAGGAACAGCCAGCGCAGGTCGCGATCGGCGACGACCCGGCGCAGGGCGTCGCGGCTGCTGCCGCCCGCCACGGCCGCGGCCCGGTCCGTGCCGCGTTCGCGGACGAGCGCCAGGATGCCCAGGCCGATCAAGGCCGCGGCCACGCCGAACACGACCGAGACCCCGCGCCAACCGATCGCGGCGAGCATCGTGGTCCCGACGACCGCGATGACGACCGTGCCCAGGTTCCCGCCGGCGATGTGGGCGCTGATCGCAAACCCGCGTCGTGCCGGCGGGAACTGCTCGGCGAGGAGGCCGTTCCCGACCGGGTGCTGCGGCGAGCCGCCGATCCGGGCGAGGATCGTCGGGATCGCGAACGTGACGAAGTTGCCGGCCAGGGCCGTGGCCGCGAAGCCGCCACCGAACACGAGGCCGCCCAGGCCCAGCAGCCGGCGGCGGGACACGCGCCGGGTCAGCTCCGCGTAGCTGAGCTGGACCATCCCCGACGCGAAGGCGCCCACGGCGGCGAGGATCGCCACGGCCGACACCGTGACGCCGAACTCGTCGATGATCGCGAGAAAGATCGGTGGCAGCAGCACGGCATAGGCGTGGTTGACCGCGTGCGCCACGGACAAGAGCCCGAGCGAGCGCATCGGGTGGATCGTCGGCAGGGCGTGCACCTGGCCATCTTGCCGGGTCAGCGCAGGTCCAGCACTTCGACGGCGCCGCCGCCGTGCCTAGAACTGGTCGAGGTAGCGCTCGACCTCCCAGTCGCTGACCTGGGTGCGGTATTCGTCCCATTCGGCGCGCTTGGCCGCCATGTAGTGGCTGAAGACGTGGTCGCCCAGGGCTCCGCGGATGACGTCGTCGCGCTCGAGTTCGTCAAGCGCCTCGCCGAGGGTCCCGGGTAGCTCGCGGATCCCCTTTTCGGCGATGCGCGTCGCGTCCATCTCGAACAACGATTCCTCGACCGGGTCGGACAGCACCATGTTCTTCTCGACCCCGTCGAGCCCGGCCGCGATCATCGCGGCGAACGCCAGGTACGTGTTCGAGGACGGGTCCGGGCAGCGCACCTCGGCCCGGGTGCCCTCCACGGATCGTCCCGGGGACACCATCGGCACGCGGATGAGGGCCGACCGGTTGGTGCGGCCCCAGGTCAGGTAGGTCGGCGCTTCATAGCCGGGCACGAGCCGCTTGTACGAGTTCACGAGCGGCGCCAGGACCGCGATCATGCCGCGGGCGTGAGCGAGGATCCCGGCCATGTACGAGCGGGCCACGTCCGACAACCCGTACGGATTGGTGGCATCGGCGAAGGCGTTGCGCTGCTCCGCGATCGACCACAGCGACTGGTGGGCATGCATGCCGGAGCCGTTGATCCCGTGGATCGGCTTGGGCATGAACGTGGCGTATAGCCCGTGCTGCTGGGCGATGGCCTTGAGCGCGAACTTGAACGTGATCGCGTTGTCGGCGGTCGTGAGCGCGTCCGAGTACTCGAAGTCGATCTCGTGCTGCCCGACGGCGACCTCGTGGTGGGCCGCCTCGACCTTGATCCCGAGCGCCTCGAGCGCGTCCACCATGTCCTGGCGGATCTCCTGCGCGAGGTCGGTCGAGAAGTCGAAGTAGCCGGCCCCGTCGTGCGGCAGCGGCTCGATCGAGCCGTCCTCGGAACGGCGGAACAGGAAGAACTCCAGCTCCGGACCGAAGTTGACGACGTAGCCCATCCCCTTGGCCTTCTCGACCTGGCGGCGCAGCACGTAGCGCGGGTCACCGACGAAGGGCTCGCCGTTGGGCGTGAAGACGTCGCAGATGACGCGGGCCGTCCCGCGCGGACCGGAGCCACGCTGCCAGGGGATCTCCGCGAACGTCTCCATGTCGGGCATCAGGTACTGGTCGGATTCGGCGATCCGGGTGAAGCCCTCGATGGACGAGCCGTCGAACCACGTCCCGTTCTTGACCGACTCCTCGAGCCGGTGGATGGGGATCGTGGACCGCCTTCACATGGCCGATGATGTCGGTGAACTGGAGCTGGACGAAGCGGATGCCGGACGACGGTTGCCGCTTCGATCTTGGCGCTGGACTCGGGACTGCTGGCCACGTGGACGATGCCTCCTGGGCGGGTCGGGCGGAGCCTCAGTACTGGAAGAGCAGCTCCCGGTACTTCGGCAGCGGCCAGAGGTCGTCGGCCACGACCGTCTCCAGCTCGTCGACGACCGTCCGCAGCGCCTCCTGGGCGGGGATCACGCTCTTGACGAAGACGCCCGCCTCAGCCTGCACGGAGCCGGCCTCGTGGGCCTTGTGCTGGGCATGCTCGAGGGCCGCGATCGCGTCGACGAGCGAATCGGCCAGGCCGGTCACCTTCTCGCAGGTCGCGTTGATCCCGCGCGACGATGGTGCCTTGTTCAGCTCGCCGAGGTAGCGGGCGGTGGCCGGCAGGATCATCGTCGAGGCGATATCCACGGCGCAGTTCGCCTCGATGTTCTGGACCTTGACGTAGCGCTCCCAGTAGATCTCCAACCGCGCGGACAGCTCGCGCTCCGACAGGACGCCGAACTTCGCGAACAGCTCCTTGGCCTTCGCCGACTCCAGGGCCGGCAGCGCATCGACGGTCGTGCGGTTGTTCGGCAGCCCGCGTCGTTCGGCCTCGGCATGCCACTCCTCGGAGTAGCCGTTGCCGCCGAAGAGGACCTGCTTGTTCTCCTTGACGATGCCGGACAGGATCGTCGTCAGGCCGTCGAAATCCGAAGGCTCGAGGTCGTCCAGGGCGTCGGCGAGCTGCGCGAGGGAATCGGCGACCGCCGTGTTGAGCACCGTCTGCGGCCAGTAGATCGGCGCCGACGAGCCGACCGCGCGGAACTCGAACTTGTTGCCCGTGAAGGCGAACGGCGAGGTCCGGTTCCGATCCGTGGCGTCCTTGGGCAGGACGGGCAGCGAGGTCGCGCCGAGTTCCAGGTCGCCGCCGTGCTTGGAGGCGGACGCGGGACCCTGCTCCAGCTGCTCGATGACGTCCTCGAGCTGCGAGCCGAGGAAGATCGACATGATGGCCGGCGGCGCTTCGTTCGCGCCAAGGCGATGGTCCTGGCCGGCGTCGGCGATGCTGGCGCGCAGGATGTCCGCGTGGACGTTGACCGCCCGGATGACCGCCAGGAGGAAGGCGAGGAACTGGGCATTCGCGTGCGGGTCGTTGCCCGGGTCGAGCAGGTTCTCCCCGTCGTCGGTGCTCATCGACCAGTTGTTGTGCTTGCCCGAGCCATTGATGCCGGCAAACGGCTTCTCGTGGATGAGGAACATCAGGCCGTGCTGCGGGGCGAGCCGCCGCATCATGCTCATCACGATCATGTTGTGGTCCGAGCCCGACCGACGTCGGTTCGTAGACCGGCGCCATCTCGAACTGCCCCGGCGCGACCTCGTTGTGGCGGGTCTTGGCCGGGATGCCGAGCCGCCAGAGCTCGCGGTCGAGATCCATCATGAAGGCGAGGATCCGCTCGCGGATCGGGCCGAAGTACTGGTCCTCGAGCTCCTGGCCCTTGGGCGATGCCGCGCCGAACAGGGTCCGGCCGGTGAGGAGCAGGTCGGGACGGTGCTCGGCGAGCCGCCGATCGACGAGGAAATATTCCTGCTCGGGTCCGATGTTCGTGAACACGCGGCTTGACTCGGTGTTCCCGAACCAGCGCAGGACGCGCAGCGCGTGCTTGCCGAGCGCTTCCTGCGATCGGAGCAGCGGGATCTTGTGGTCGAGCGCCTCGCCGGTGAACGAGACGAAGGCCGTCGGGATCGTCAGCGTCACGCCGTTCGGCTCGACCTGCAGGAAGATCGGCGAGGTGACGTCCCAGGCGGTGTAGCCGCGGGCCTCGAACGTGGCCCGGATGCCGCCCGACGGGAACGAGCTGGCGTCCGGCTCGCCCTGGACGAGGTTCTGGCCCGAGAACTCGGCGATCGTCTGGCCATCGCCGATCGGGGTCAGGAACGAATCGTGCTTCTCGGCGGTGGAGCCCGTCATCGGGACGAACCAGTGCGTGTAGTGGGTCGCCCCATGGGCCAGGGCCCACTCCTTCACGCCGTGGGCGACGGCATCGACGATGGCTCGATCGAACGGCTCGTGTCCCTCGATGGTCCGGCGCAGCTTCTTGAAGATCGGCTTGGCCAGGTACTGGCGCTGGGCCTCCTCGTGGAACACGTACTGGCCGTAGATGTCGGCCCCGGCCTGCTCCAGGTAATCCTGCGTCTTCGCGACCCGGTGGGCGGCGATATCGGAGATCGCCTCGTGTCGAGCGGTCAATGTGGTCTCCTGCGCGACGGCGCCTGCGCGACCCCATAGGTTGTGCACGGCGCATGAAATCGTGGTGGAGCGATGTCCGAGACCAGCATATCAGCGCCGAAGGTTGCGATGACCTCACGCCTTGCCGGTCACGCTTGTGCGTTTTGCACTACTCGGACCGCAAGTTCCAGGGCGAAGCGCAGATCGGGGTCGGCGAGGTCCCAATCGGCGAGCTCCTCCAGCCGCGCGACCCGGTACGCCACGGTGTTGCGGTGAACGCCCAGGCGCGTGGCCGCCTCGTTCAGGCTGGGCGACCCGAGCACCGCGCGCAGGGTGTCAAGGCGCTCACGCTGGACCTCGGGCCGCCCGACCAGGATCGGATCGAGCAGCTCCCGTGCCTGACGGATCCCGTTCGGCAGGTTGCGGACGTTGCCGACGAGGAGGTACGCGGGCAGTCGTGCCGCTCGTGCCACGGGTGGGGGTTCGACGAGTGCCTCGGCGGCCTCGAGGGTCGCGCGTGCGGCGGCCTCGGCGGCCGGCCGCGCACCGGGCTCCGTGAACGGCCGCGACACGGCCACCGTCCGCCCGAGGAATGTCGCCAGCCGCTCGGCCGTCGCGAGGGCTCCGGGATCGTCCGCCGGGGCGGCCGCGACGAGCCGCAGCTCCAGGCTTTCGGAGCTGCCGCGCAGCACGAGCCGGCGCGGCGACATCAGCAGCCGCAGCTCGCCGCGGGTCTCCTCGCGGGCCGCGATGTCGGCGGGCCCGTCCGCCGCGCCCTGGCTGGCCAGCATCACGACCCACGGCGGGCCGTCCGCCGGCAACGGTCTCGCCGCGTCGCGTCTCGTCGCGTGCCTGGCGGACGGCCGCATCGCGGGACAGCTCCAGGGCGAGCAGGGCCACGATCCGCTCCGCGGCGATCCGCTCCAGTTCGTTCGGAGCCTCGTCCCCGAGGAGCACCAGTCGTCCGCCCGCGCCGGGCTCGCCGGCCGGGGCGGGGATCTCGACGCGCAGGGCGGCGCCGCCCGACGGCCGGGCGAGGTAGCGGGCGACGGCGGCCGCGGCGGACGGGACGTCGGCCGGGGCGTGGACGGCGATCGGATCGCCGCGCCGTCCCTCGATGACGACCGCGCGACCCAGGAACGAGCCGATCGTCGCGGCCTGCATGTCCAGGCCGCGGCCGAGGAGCGCGAACCGCGCGAGCTGGGCCTCGAGGTCGGCGGCCCGGCGGTCCAGCTCCGCCCGGCGATTGACGAGGAACCCGATCACGCTTCGCTCGAGGGCGACGGGATCCACCCGGCCCAGGTGCAGCGCGGTGAGCCCGGCCGTCGTCACCGCCTCGCCGAGCGCCTGCAGGGCGTCGCCGCCGGTGTCGCCCTCGACGAGCAGCACGGCCGGCACCCGCGCCCGGGCGAGGGCCACGGCCAGCTCCTCGATCTGGGCGGTCCTTGGCGCCACGACGGCGAGCGCCGCGCCCGGGATGATCGCGAGGTCGCCGTTCTCGAGCGCCTCGAATGCGGGGACCCGCGGCTTCAGCACCCGGACCCAGCCGACCTCCCGCTCCGCGCGATCGGGGGCGAGCTCCGCCGCGCCGAGCGCACGGGCGGTCGGAAAGAGCGCGCGACGGAGGTCGTGGATCGAGGCCATGCGTCGCTGAAGGCTACGCGCTGGCCGGGTCGCGCGGTCAGCCGGGTCGCGCCGGTCAGCCGGGTCGCGCGGTCAGCCGGGTCGCGCCGGTCAGCCGGGTCGCGCGGTCAGCCGGGTCGCGCCGGTCAGCCGGGTCGCCGCGCCGCGACGAAGTCGTCCAGCAGCCGACCGAACTCCCGCTCGGTGTCGACGTATCGATCAGACCGCCACACCAGGCCGACACCTCCATCCTGTGCGATGCGGGCCCAGATGCGCCGTCGCGGCAGGTAGAACGTGATCGCGATGCCGGTGATCAGCGACGCGAAGGCCAGCCAGACGATGCCCTGCCCCGGGTCGCGCTTGGCGATGAGGAGGGTGTATTCGCCGAAATCCGTGAGCTCGAGCGAGACGCCGAGCTCGCCCGAGACCCGGGTGTCGCCACGGAGCAGGGTCACCGCGGTCAGATTCTGCACGATCGGACCGTCAGCCCCTTCGCCGGTGATCCGATACGGGAGCACGAGGACGATCCCGCGCCCCCCCTCGTCGCGCGTCAGCAGCAGCTGCAGCCCGAAGTCGCGGCCGGGGACGGCCATCGTCACGTAGGGCAGGCCCCCGGCGGAATCCGTCATGGGGACCTGGGCATCCCATAGCGGCTTGCCCGCCTCGTCGCGGATCACCAGGTGCGGCGCCGGCCCGAATCCGTTCTGGTGGAACGTGTAGCCACCGATCGCCAGCGGGTCGTTGACGCGGATCGTCTTGTGCGCGATCTCCTGGCCGTCCTGGAACACGGCGAGCTCCGTCGTGAAGTCCGACGGCATGCCGGTCTCGAAGCCGGGCGCCTCGAAGCCCAAGTTCTTGACGAGCAACAGGCCGGGCGTACCGATCGGCTGGACCGTGAGCGACTCCCCCTCCGGCACGACCAGGCCCTGTTCGCTGCCGAACCGCGACGTGACGGCCGCGGCGACGAGGAACAGGATCAGCCCGAGGTGGGTGAACAGCGTCGCCATCTTCGTGTACTGGTGACGGTCGCCGTAGACGTGCTGTGTGCCGTCCGCGTCGACGGCCTCACGAACTCGGAAGCCACGCCGGCGCACGATCCGGGCCACGTCCGCGGCGCTCACCCCGGACATCGCCGCGCGATCGGGCAGGCTCGGGTCGAAGAACGGTTCCGGCTGGGCGACCCGGATCGCCGAGACGTCCCGCCACAGCCGCGGCGTTCGATCGAGCGTGCAGACGACGATCGAGATGACGAGCACGACCAGGCCCATCCCGAAGATGGCCGACTTGAAGATCGCGAAGGCGCCAAGTCGCTCGAGCACACCGACCACCGCCGGGCCGATGACCGGGTCGTAGCGGGCACGGATCTCGTCCATGGCCGTGGCGTAGTCCCCGGGCGAGCGAAACGCGAAGTCGGGGAGCTGCTGGAGCGTCATCCCGACGACCGCGAGGATCGACAGAAAGATGATCTGGACGACGGCGAAGTCGACCGAGGTCAGGAGTCGCCACAGACCCTGCCCGAGCTGGGCCAGCGGGTTCGTCGGCGAGCCGGTGGCGCGGGCCGCGCGGACGGCGGCCGATGACGCCACGTTGCGAGGTCCCTAGACGCCGACGGCGGGCTGCTCGACCGCTCCGGCCACGTCGTGCGCTCCCGTGAGCGCGGCCGCGAGATCGTCCTGGAGGTCCTCGAGGTCCTCAAGACCCACCGAGATCCGCAGCAACCCGGGCGTGATGCCGGCGGCGGCGAGCTCGGCCTCGGACATCTGGCGCTGCGAGGTCGACGGGGGGTGGACGACCATCGTGTACACGCTCCCGAGCGAGGCGGTCAATTCGGTCAGGGTGAGGGCGTCGATGACCGCGCGGCCGGCCTCGCGCCCGCCGACCACCTCGACGGCGAGCATGCCGCCGGCGACACCGGACGGGAACTGGCGCATGGCCACGTCGTGCTGGGGATGGCTCGGGAGGCCGGGATAGAGGACGCGCTGCACGCCGTCCTGACGTTCGAGCCAGGCTGCCAGTGCCGCCGCGGTCTTCGCGTGACGTTCCACGCGGATCGCCAGGGTCATGATCCCGCGCAGGACGAGGAAGGCATCGAACGGGCCGATCGTCGCGCCGGTGTCGATCTGGACCTTCTCGACCTCCCGGATCAGGTCGGCGCGACCCGCCACGACCCCAGCGATGACGTCGCTGTGGCCAGACAGGAACTTGGTCGCCGACTCGACGACGAGATCCGCCCCGAGCTCGAGCGGGCGGCAGACATACGGCGACGCGAACGTGTTATCGACGATGTAGGCCGCACCGTGCTCGTGGGCGAGTCGGGCCATCGTCGCGTGATCGGTGACGACGGTGGTCGGGTTGGCGATCGTCTCGGCATAGACGACCCGGGTCGGCCCCGCGGCGATCGCCGTGGCCGCGGCGGTGTTGTCGGTCAGGTCGGCGAAATCGACGCTCACGCCGAACCGCGCGAACGTATCGATGAGCTGCGTGCGGGTCGAGCCGTAGGCGACGAGTGGCGCCACGACCCGGTCGCCCGCCTTCAGCTGCGAGGCGAGGGCGGCGTGGATGGCGCCCATCCCGGACGCGAAGGCGACCCCGGCCTCGCCCGAGGCCAGTTCGGCGTAAGCGGCGCCAAGAGCGGACGACGTGGGATTGGAGATGCGCGAGTAGGCGTAGCCGGCGCGCGGATCGGCGGCGACGTCGCCCAGCTCCTGCGCATCGGCGGACGTGAACGTGGCGGTCTGGTAGATCGGCACGCTCGATGGCCGCTGGTCGACGCGCGGCGAGCGGGATGCCGCGCGGATGGCCCGGGTCGAGAAACCGCGAGGCGAGGGACGCCGGTCGCGCGCGCGGGTCGTCGTCGTTCACGCCGCCGATGCTACACCGAGTCCCGTGGCGGGCTATGGAGCGGAGGCGACGGCCGGCGGGTCGGACGGGATGTCGACGCCGGTCACCCGGTTCTTGCCCGCTCGCTTGCTGGCGTACATCGCGCCGTCGGCGCTGATCATCAGCTCGTCGGCCGTGTTGCCGTCGTCGGGGTAGCTCACGACGCCGATCGACAGGGACGGCCGGATCGCCTCGTCGGCCAGGCCCAGCTCGAGGTCCTGGATCCCGAGCCGGATCTTCTCGGCCACGACGTACGCGCCGGTGGGATCGGTCTCGGGAAGGATGACGACGAACTCGTCGCCGCCGTAGCGGGCGGCGGTATCGATGCGCCGGACGATGGCGGTCACGACCTCACCGACGGCGCGCAGGACGCGGTCGCCGTAGAAATGCCCGAGCTTGTCGTTGACCGCCTTGAGCTCGTCGAGGTCCATCATCAGCAGGCAGAAGCCACGCCCGGACCGGGCGCTTCGGGCGATCTCGCGCTCGAGGGCCGCGAAGAAGAAGCCCCGGTTGAACAGCGCCGTGAGCGGGTCGATCGTCGAGAGGCGGATCGCCGCATCGCGAGATCGCCGCTGCTCGCGCGCGATGACCATCGCGACGTAGGCAAGCAGGATCATCGCCGTGAGATTGATGCCGACGGTGGCACTCGTCCTCGGCTCGCCGAGCGTGCCGTCCGTCGGAGCCCAGGACGACCGCCAGCAGATACCCAAGGGCGGCGGTCGCGGTCAGACCCACGGTGATCGGGGGCGAGACCACCAGCGCCGCCCCACCGACGATCAGCGGGTAGGTGAAGAAGAACGGGCTCTGCACGCCGCCGGTCAGGGCGACGAGCAGCGTCGCGACGGTGATGGCGACGGAGCCCTCGACGCCGAACTTGGCCGGACCCAGGGCATCGGCCGGCAGCAGGTCGTGGACGACGAGGACGAACATGCCGGTCAGGGCGAGCAGCACCAGGATCGCGGGCTGGTTGCGTGGACCACAGCCCGGTCACGGCCACGATCGTCGTCGTGGCGAGGAGGAAGATCCAGCTGACGATGCGGACGACCCGGTCGTAGGTCTGGGTCGTCACGATGTCCTCGGGGCGGGCCTCGTCCCCACCGCCGACCACCGCCGCCGCGGCCATCGCCGCCTCCGCGCGAACGTCGATCGGGCTGGCCTCCCGCAGGAACGTCCGCCGTCCGCCCGAACAAGGGCGAGCCGAGCAGGGCAGCCATCACCACGAGGTTCGCGACCACCGCGACCACGATCAGGGCGAGGATGGGTTCGACCGACATGCTGGGGCAGTTTAGCCCCGCGTCGTCCCCTTGGCCCTATTAGCCGGTGCGTCCAGGCGACACCAATCCGGTCAGCGCGTACCCCATTGGTAGGTCTGCTTGACCAACCGCAGGTACATGAACGTCTCGGTCTCGCGGACGCCGTCGAGCGACCGGAGCTTCTCGGTCAGGAAGCGCAGGAGGGCCTCGTTGTCCTCGCACACGGTCTCGATCAGCAGGTCGTACGTGCCGGCGGTGATGACGACGTAGTCGACCTCCGGCATCTCGGCGATCTGGTCGGCGACCCGCACCAGCTGGTCGCTCTCGCACCGGATGCCGATCATCGCCATCTGGTGGAAGCCGAGCTTGAGTGGATCGGTCACGCCGACGATCTGGAGGATGCCGCGCTCGATCAAGCGGTTGGTCCGGGCGCGCACCGCCGCCTCGGACACGCCGAGCTCAGCGGCGATCTGCGTGAAGGGACGGCGGCCGTCCGCCTGCAGGTGCTCGATGACCCGCTTGTCCAGGTCCGACACGTCGTCGCCAGCACGGCCGGTGATGGAGCGGGGGCGGGGGCGGCCCTCGAGCGACATCGGGTTCTCCCTCGCGAAGCGGTGATCGCCCGAAGGGTACGGCGTCAGGGCGCTGGTGTCGCCTCTGGTGCGGCGGACGGACCATCCTCGATGGCCAGCGGGACGGACACGGTCTGGACCGGCACGTTCGAGCGCGACTGCAACGGCGAAAGGAGTCGGTCCAGGGCGGCGACCAGGGCTTCGAGGGCGGCCGTCTGGCGCTCGTCGGGACGCGGTGGCTTCGTGTCGCGGTCCCACGGCCCCCAGCGGATCAGGATGTTCGCGCCGGCGAGGGCCACCGGCGGCTCCCCCTTGCCGGGCGCCTGCCCCGCCTCCCACACGGCGGCCTTCCTGAGATCGGCGGCGGTGCGGTATTCGACCAGCTGCAGCGGCCAGCCACCGTACGTGGCATTGATGCGGGTGATGACGGCGCTCCCCGCAGCGCCCGCCTCGGCGGTATTCGTCACGAACTTCAGGCCCTCGCGGCCGAGGCCGCCGAATACGGCCGTCGCGGACGCCGGCTCGCTCAGGTGGGGATCCAGCGACGGGACGGGCGTCGGAACCGGCGTGGGCGAGGGCGACACCGCAGGCGTGCTGCATGCGGCGGCCAGGATGAGGGCGAGAGCGAATGTGACGGGCACCACGAACTGCGGTCGCGACCCCCGCCGTGCGATATCGGCCATGGCTGACGGATGCTAGCAGCGGGCCCGGCCCGCGACGACCCATACGGAAGTACGGGCCGATGCGTCGTCTGGGTCAGCCGTCCAGCCGTGACAGCACGGGTGCGAACGCCTCGATCGAGCCTCGGGTGATGGGGTCCATGACCAGCTGGACATGCCCGATCCCCTCGCGGGCGTAGCCGCGCAGGACCTCGGCGACGTGGTCAGGCGTTCCCTCCAGTGGCGGGGGCGCGCTGTTGGCGTACTCGCCCTGGACGCGGCCCTGGCCGCCCGGCAGGCGCACCTGCACGGCGACCGTGCGCTCGACCTCGGCCGGGTCGCGCCCGACGTCACGGCACGCCGCGTCGACGAGATCGCGCAGCGGCGGGACGCCGCCGGGCGAGTTGCCCGTGTCGGCGAACCACACGTTCCACGAATCGACGTGCGGCAGCGCGATGCGCAGCATCCGCGGGCCGCGCGATCCGATCATCAGCGGCGGTCCGTCCGGTCGCGGACCGCGCGGCAGCAGCTCGGCGTCGCGGGCCTGGTAGAACCGGCCGTCGAAGTCGATGGCGCCGTCGCGGAGCAGCGTCCGGATGATCGTGAACGCTTCCTCGAACCGGTCGACCCGGTGATCGAACGGGAAGCCGAACGCCCGGAACTCGGTCTCGTTCCAGCCGGCGCCCAGGCCGAGGATGAATCGGCCACCGCTGATCTCGTCGATCGTGGACGCCTGCTTGGCGAGGAGCGCCGGGTTGTGGAAGTTCGTGCAGGCGACGAGGGGACCGAACTCCACCCGGGACGTCGACGCCGCGATGGCCGCCATCGCGGTCCAGGCCTCCCACGGCCCGCGCGCCGGGCGATCGGGCCAGCGGTACAGGAGATGCTCGCCGACCCAGATCGAGTCGTAGCCGAGGTCCTCGATCGCGCGGACCATGTCGAGGATCTCGGGCCAGCGGACCTCGCGCTCGACTTCGGGGAGCTGGACGCCGACCTTGAGCGGGCGGCCGGCCACGGACGGGGTCAGGCCGCGCTGACGGGACGGAGCGCGGCCGCCATCGCCCGCAGATGGTCGGGCGTGCTGCCGCAGCACGCGCCGACGATCGTGGCGCCCGCGTCGCGGAACTGCAGCGCGTAGTCGGCCATCGTCGGGGCATCCGCCTTGTAGACCGCGCGCATGTCGACGAGCTCGGGCATCCCGGCGTTCGACTTGGCGACCAACACGGCGTCGGGATCGGCGGCGCGCATCCGGGCGATCACCGGGAGGAGCTCGTCCGGCCCGTTGCCGCAGTTACCACCGACCGCGTCCGCGCCCCAGGCGACGAGGGCTTCGACCGCCTGCTCCGGCGTCACGCCCATCATCGTGTGGCCGCGCGTATCGAACGTCATCGTCGTGATCAGGGCGATGCCGGGAGCGGCCTGCCGGACGCCTTCGATGGCCGCCTTGATCTCGTTGAGGTCGGACATCGTCTCGATCCAGATGAGGTCCACGCCACCGGCGACCAGGGACGTGGCCTGCTCACGGAAGACATCGACCGCGATCTCGTAGTCGAGCGTGCCGAGCGGCGCGACGATCTCGCCACTCGGGCCGATGTCGCCGGCGACGAGCGCGTGGTCGCCGGCAGCGCGCACCTCCGCCCTGGCGAGGATCGCCGCGGTCCGGTTCAGCTCATCGACCCGTGCCGAGAGGCCGTGCAGGGCGAGCCGCAGGCGGTTCCCCCGAACGTGTTCGTCATGATGATCTGCGACCCGGCGTCGAGATAGCCACGCTGGATGCGGCGGATGATCTCCGGTTGGGTGAGGTTCCAGACCTCGGGCGGGTCGCCGAACTGGAGGCCGTTCTGGAACAGCATCGTGCCCATCGCTCCGTCGGCGATCACCGGTCCGCCGGCCGCCAGCAGGTCTCGGAAGCGCGCGCTGGCGGCGCCGCCGTCGATGGCGCGGCGGGTCTCGCGGTCGGGGAAGGCGGCCGGATCGACCGCGGCGAGCGGCTCGGCGCTCCGCGCGGCCGCGGCTGACAGTTGTGTGCTGGGGTCGCCGGTCCGGGTTCGGCGTCGAGGGCCATCCATTGCACCATCATACGTACTGGGCGCCAGATTCCGAAGCGCACCACGAGGGTCATGCCCGGTTGAGGTCGCACCTGCGGAGCGGGTCTTGCGCTGTCCGCCTTGACAGCGCGGCTTCAGATCGAGCACCCTGCGCCGATGCATCCGCTCGTTCGAACCACGGCCGCCACGTCGCAGCAGCAGCCCGCGAGGGCCTGCTCGACCTGATGCGCCGCGCCCGCGAGGGCGCCGACCACCGACTTCGAGAGGACACCCTCGGCACGACGCCGAGGGTGTTTCGTTATGAGAAGGAGCAAACGTCATGGATCCGACCCTGCTCGTCCGGGGGTTCGTGCTCGGCTCCACGATCGCGGCCGCGGTCGGGCCGATCAGCCTGCTGTGCATCCGCCGGACCCTGGCCGAGGGCAGGGTCGTGGGCCTGGTGTCCGGCCTGGGCGTGGCGACCGCGGATGCCGCGTACGGGGCGATCGCCGCGTTCGGCCTGACGGCCGTGACGGAGCTGCTGGTGGACGGCCGGCGCGTGCTCGGGGTGGTCGGCGGGCTGTTCCTGCTGTGGCTTGCCTGGCGAACGTCCCGTGCCGTCCCGGGCGAGGCGGCCACCACCGCCATGACGGGGCGGCGCGGGCTGCCGGGTGCCTACCTCTCGACGCTCGGACTGACCCTCACGAACCCGATGACGATCCTGTCCTTCGCAGCTCTGTTCGTCGGCCTGGGCGTGACGGGCGGGGACGCGGCCGGGGCCACGCTGCTAACCGCCGGGGTGTTCGCCGGGTCGGCGGCGTGGTGGGTGATCCTGGTGGGGTTGGTCGGCGTGCTCCGATCCAGGGTCACGTCCGCCGGACTGCGGCGCGTGAACCTGGCATCGGGGTTGCTGATCGGGGCGTTCGCGCTCGTGGCGCTGGTTTCTGCCGTCGTGGCGTGATCGGTGCCGCTGGACCGCCGGCGCGCGGCGGTCCAGCGGGTGGGTGGCCTATTCCGGGAAGTCGAAGTCCTCGGTCACGGTCGCATTCGCGTCCACGATGCCGTGCCCGTAGAACCCGTTGAACTCGGTGTCGCCTTCGCACAGCGCGGTGAACTCGGCCGAGCGGCCTTCATCCAGGTAGTCGAAGAGCGGTGGGACCGGGCAGGCGTGCTCGGCCGCGCCTTCGATCAGGACGAACTCGGTCTTGCGCGGGGCGAGCCGGAGGCCGCCCTTGTGGCGTGGGTCCTTCACCCCGAACCGGCTGACCGCGAGCGCCGAGACGCCGGTCACGTGCGGTGACGCCATCGAGGTGCCCTGGAGATACGCGTAGTACCCGCAGGTGCTGCCCTCGCAGTCCTTCTGGACGCCCGCGCCGGCGCCGGCAGGCGTGATGTTTCCGGCCGGGTCGACCAGGCCAGCCGCCTGGAGGAGGCGGAGCGGATACGTCGACAGGATCTGGTTACCGGCCGTTCGGAAGGTCGGGGTGCCGAAGCCGTCGCGGAACCAGCCGCCGGGCGCGGACAACGAGATCTGCTCGAGGCCGTAGTTCGAATAGTCGGCCTTCGCGGTGCTCGGACCAAGGGCCGAGACGCCGATCACGTGATTGCCCTCGATGGGCAGGTCCCAGCAGGACGCGTTGTCGATCGGACGGGGGTACGCCTCACCGGGCGGGTAGTCGGGGCTCGAGAAGTCTGTCCGCGGGTGGCCGAGATCCTCGTGGTTGTTGCCGAGCGAGCCGACCAGGGTCACGTACTTGGAATGGGCGTAATCGAGGGCGCGGTTCATCGCCTCGATGATCGTCCGCTGCTCGAGCTGGGCCTCCGGCAAATCGGCCGGGTTGGCGGTGCAGTTGTACAGCCAGGGGTCGACGTAGAAGGACATGTTGATGACGTCGACACCGATGTCCGCGCCGTACGTCAGCGCGTTCGTGACCGGGGCCAGGAAGAGGTAGCCGCTGTCCTGACCGCCACGGATGTTGATGAGCCGTACGCCGGGGGCCACCCCGGAGACGCCGAGGCCGTTCGCCGCTGCGGCGACCGTTCCGGCGACGTGCGTCCCGTGGCCACTGTCGTCCACGGTGGCGGGGTCCACGCAGCTCGCGACTTCGCAGGGTCCGTCCACCGCTGGGATATCGGTGACGAAGTTGCGCGACAAGGCGGACTCGACCTGGCCGGCGAGGTCCGGATGGGTGGCATCGATCCCCAAATCGAGGATGCCCACGAGGACCCGGCTGTCACCCGCATTGACCTCCCGGGCTTGATCCGACTTCACCATGGTCAGGCCCCAGGCCAGCGGATCGAGGGGGTCCATCTCGGCGGTCGATCCGCCGTGACGCGGGCCTCCCGGGGCGCCTTCGTGGATGGCCTCGACCTCCGGATCGGCGACCTTGGCCGGATTCGCGTCCGGCAGCTGGCCGATGGGTCGCTGGCCGGTGGCACCGAACACGGCCGTCGAAGCGGACACGGCTTCGACGAAGCCGTCAGACGGTGCCAGAACGATGTAGCTGCCGATCGCGTCGTTGCGGTCGGTGACCGTGCCACCTGCCGCCTTGATGGCACGCAGCACGTCGGCCGAGGCCGAACCGGTTTCGGCCAGGACGACGTATTCGGTCTGGTCGTCGGTGGCGATGGCTACCGGGGCTCCGAGCAGGAGTCCCGTGATGAAGAGCCCGGCAAAAATCGTTGCCTGGGCGCGTTTTGATGACCTGGACACAGGCAGCTCCTCCATTCACTTCGCCGTGGGTGCAAGACGTCCATTCTGGACCACGCGGTCAAACGGAAGAGCAGCCCGGGAGGGGCGAGCGTCTGCAGCGGGAGCGGGCGAAGGCCGAGGCCAAAGCCAGGAGGAGGCCGTCCGCGACGCCGCGAAGCACATCACCTTCGGCTGACTCGTCCTTCTACATCTCCTGGGCTTCCATCCGCCGCTTCAGCGATCCGAGGTCGCGATCGAACTGTCGAGGATGCCGAGTTCCATCTTCCTTGGCGGCGAACCCAGCACAGCGGCCAAACGTCGCTTGACACGACTCGTATATTGACGAGGTGATTCATAACATCGATGCCAAGAGCACTGGCAGCGCTGGCGCCCGCGAAGGCAAGCGGACGTATGAGAGCCAGCTCCGCGTGGAGCAGGCCGAGGCGACGCGCGAGCGCATCCTCGAGGCGCTAGTCCGAGCCATGGCCCACGGCCTGGCGGCGCTGTCGGTCCCGGCGGTCGCACGCGAGGCTGGTGTCTCCGTCCCGACGGTGTATCGCCACTTCGGATCCAAGGCCGGCCTCTTCGATGCGCTCATTCCGTACGTGACGACCAAGGCCGGGTTGGTCCCCGAGACACTGCCGGAGACGCTGGAGGACTACGCCGACCTCACCCGAACCGTCTTTCGGAACTTCGAATCCATGGACGCGACCATCCGCGCCGCCTTGGCCAGCCAGCTCGGCCGGGAAGTCCGCCAGGCGGAGATGCCGTGGCGCCGCGGCCTCCATCGCGAAGGCATCCGGCGGAGCGCCCCGGAGCTGCCCGATGAGGAGATCGAGCGACTCGCCGACCTGAGCGTCGCGCTGACGTCGTCGGGCACCTTCCGCGTGTACCGCGACAACCTGGGTCTCGACGTCGACGAGGCCGCGGACCGGGCATCGTGGGCGTTACGGACGCTCATCCGAGGAGCCAGAAGCGCGGCGTCGGAATCAATCGCCAGCAAAGGGAGTTTGGAATGATCAGCGTCCCCGATCCGATCACCACCGTGGCGACGGAAACCGCGCCGTCGTCCGCGGTCATTGGCCTGGCCGAGGCGACGGACACGGCGATCGCCGGCCGCAAGGCCGCCGGACTGGCGCGGCTGCTCGGGCATGGACTTCGCGTGCCTGGTGGTTTCGTCGTTACGGGCACGGCTGACCTCTCATCGCGCGAGGTCATCGATGCGATCGCTGCCCAGCTCGCCGGCCTCGCCGGAGCGGTCGCAGTCCGGTCGTCCTCGACCGTCGAGGACCTCAGCGACGCGTCGTTTGCCGGGATGTACGAGACCGTCCTCGGCGTGGACGGGATCGATGCGGTCGTCGCCGCCATCGAGATGGTCCGCGCGAGCGGCAGGAGCGATCGGGTGTCGGCCTACCATCATGAAGAGGCGGCGACACCGGCGCCCGAGATGGCCGTCCTGGTCCAGCGCATGGTCCCGGCCGAAGCGGCCGGCGTCGCCTTCGGTGCCGATCCCCTGACGGGCGATCGCACCGCGACGATCGTGAGCGCGGTCGCCGGCCTCGGAGATCGGCTCGTGTCGGGCGAAGCAGCCTCGGAGGACTGGGCCGTCGATCCGTCCGGGGCCCGGCTCCGACGCGAGGCGGTCGGCGCCATCGACGCGGCCGCCGCCCTACAGGTGTCCGACCTCGTCCGGCGGATCGAGGCCATCGATGGCGCGCCGGTCGACATCGAATGGGCGATCGCTGGCGGCACGGTCTTCCTGCTCCAGGCCCGCCCGATGACGGCCCTGCCCGATGTCGTGTCGTGGGATCCCGGACTGCCGGGCGCTTGGTTGCGCGGCTTCCGGTTGGGCGAATGGCTCGGCGGCCCCGTCACGCCCCTGTTCGAGTCGTGGGGCCTGACCCGAATCGAGCGCGCGATGGACCGGATCATCGGGGGCCTGATCGGCATGGACCCGCCGCAGCCGGGCCATGTCGTCGTCAACGGCTGGTACTACTACGGCGGCCTCAACCTCGTCCCGACATCGGCCGTCGAGGGGCTCGGCCAACTCGTGCGCCACATCATCCCGAGCTTCATCGTCCGACCGCGCAAGGCGGTCATGGCGTTCCCGCGGCTGGCCGGGCTCGGCGTCCGGCAGGCCGAGCGCGAGTGGCGGGCAGAGGTCCTGCCAGGTTACCGGGCCCTGGTCGAGCGTTCGCGGGCCGAGGTCGAGACTGCCGAGCCGTCGGACCTCCCCGCAGTCGTCGATCGGCTGGCCGAAGCCGCCGGGCGGTACTTTGGGTACGTGACACAGGTCGCGGGCTACTCATCGAAAGCCGAGGTGCCACTGGCCAGGTTCTATGGCGCCAACCTCCGCCCGCGGATCGGTGGTTCACACCTCGACCTGCTGGTCGCTCTGGGTCAGGGACCCCAGGGGATCGCGCCGCACGCGCTTCGCAGCCTCGACTGGAGCGAGCCGACCCTCGGCGAATCCGGATCCGCCTTCGACGAGGGCGCCGCGCGGCACCGTCACGAGCAGGCGGCGGACGGGCGTCGAGCCGCCGAGGCCGCAGCACGGGACGCGCTCGCCATCGATGCCAAGCTGCGCGCCCGTTTCGACCGGCTGCTCGCGACGGCCCAGCACTACGCGTTGGTTCGCGAGGAACAGATCGGCGACTTCAGCCTCGCTTGGCCGGTCATGCAGCGCGCGATCGACAGGCTAGCCGAGCATCTCGTCGAGCGCGGCGTACTCAGCGATCCCGACCAGGTCCACTTCCTGGAGCGAGAAGAGATCGACGCCGCGTTGGGGCCCGACGCCCTTCCCCTCGACGCGAGATGCGAGGAGCGGCGTACGACGTGGAGGCGTCAGTCCCGCCTTGCGGCACCGCTGACGCTCGGCCGCGTTCCGAAGATGATCGCCCGCGTTGTCGATGAAGCGACCGAGGCGATCAGGGGCTCGCTCGGCGATCCCGGCGACGCGATCGTCGGGATCCCCGCCAGCCCCGGACGAGCGACGGGGCCGGTCAGGATCATCCGTGGCATCGCCGAGTTCCATCGTGTCCAGCCTGGCGACATCCTCGTCTGCCCCGTGACGGCTCCAGCATGGACCGCCCTGTTCGGCACGGTCGCCGCCGTGGTCACCGATACGGGTGGGGTGGCAGCCCATGCTTCGATCATCGCCCGCGAGTACGGGCTACCGGCCGTCGTCGGGACCGGCGATGCCACGTGGCGTCTCCGCGACGGCGATCTCGTCGAGGTCGACGGATCGACAGGGGTCGTTCGCTCGGCCGGCACATGACCCCAGCCTGGCGGCGTAGCGGCTGACGAGGATCGCGCGGGTCCGGGCGAGTGGAACTCCGTCAGTCCCGAAACCGAATCGAAGTCCGCCACCAGAGTTTCGCGCGTCCACCCAAAGCCATAAATTGCCGGCGCCGACATGGACGCTGTGCCGATAGGTGACGACTTGCGCGCGACTTCTAGGGTCCGGCTTTGCTCTAGTCGCCGACGGCCGAACTGTCAGTGTTACTGTTTCACTGGCGCGCCAGACCGGGTTCGTGCTCAGATCACCGAGGGCTCTGCTGAGCCGCGTCGACGGCGGCGATTCCGGCATCGGTGACTCCCAGGAGGCGGCACGCCCATGGCGAACGAACGGACGTACCCAGCCCTCCCGACGGCGGACGTCGACGTCTCCGTCGCGTTCTACGAATCGCTCGGGTTCACGCGGACGTACCGGCAGGTCCGACCGTATCCGTACGCCGTGGTCGCCCGTGACGACTTCCACGTCCACCTCTTCAGCATCGACGGCTTCGATCCGGAGCAGTCATACGCAACCGCGATCGTGGTCGTGCCGGACCCGGACAGCCTCTATCAGGCGTTCGCCGCCGGCCTGCGGGCGACCTACGGCAAGCTGCCCGTCGCGGGCATCCCGCGCATCACCAAGCCGCGCAAGAAGTACGGCACGGTCCGCGGCTTTAGCGTCGTCGACCCGGGCGGGAACTGGCTCCGCATCTCGAAGCTCGGCGAATCCGAAGCGGAGGATTCAGCCGAGAAAGCGGAGGGTCTGGCCGGGATCCTCTTCGTGGCGACGCGGCTGGGTGATTCGCGCGGGGACGAAGCGCTGGCGCTGAAGACGCTCGAGAGCGGCCTGACCCAATTCGGTGCGGCCGCGACGGCCGGCGACCGCGCGCGGGCCCTGCTCTATCGCGCGGAGCTGGCCGTTCGGACCGGGGACATGGAACTGGCACGGCGATCGCTTGCCGCCGCGGAGTCCGAGGATCTGCCCGATGACGAACGGGCGGCGACCGCCGACGAGTTCGCGCACGTGACCGAGATGCTCGCGCCGGGGTAGGTCACCGGGGATCGTTGCGACCTTCGTGCCCTCCTCCACGTTCCAGCCGATCATGGCTGTTCCGGGCGGACGTCGCCCGCTCCCCGAAGATCTCGTTCCCGATGTGTGCCGGGTTGCCGCAGTACGCCGGGTTGTTGCGCATCCGCAAGACGTTGGCTTTCGGCACGTTGCTGCTGCGCCACCAACAACCAAGGGGTGGTCGGGGAGGTGGGACTCGAACCCACGATCTCGTGCTCCCAAAGCACGTGCGTTGCCAACTACGCCACTCCCCGGCGATTTCGTGCTCAGATATCGCACGTAACTCCTGAGTCAGCCGGTGGCGACTGGCCTACACCGCTCTAATCGCATATGCTGGGAGCTGTTCAGAACACGCTCAGCAGCGAGGAGAGCGATGGCACCGATCACCACCGACGCGGCCCATCATACGGCCACCACCGAGCTCGACGACCTGCTCGCCTCGTGGCGGCGCCACCTGATCGCCGCAGCGGATGAGCCCGGCGACCCTCTCGACCTACTCGACCTCGGTCCGGCAGCTCGCCCGGTTCCTCGCCGAGCGCGGGATGCCGACCGACCCCGCGGGCGATCACGCCGCGAGCACGTCGAGGCGTTCATCACCGACCTGCTCGAGCGCTGGAAGCCGGCGACCGCCCATAACCGCTATCGGGCGCTCAACTCGTTCTTCCGCTGGCTCGTCGACGAGGGCGAGATCCGGGCGAGCCCGATGGACCGGATGAAGCCACCGCGCCTCCCCGAGACGCCGCCGCCGGTCCTGCGCGAGGCCGAGCTCGAGCCGGCTCCTCGCCGTCTGCGCGCGCCGACAAGTCGTTCGCCGGCCGGCGCGACGAGGCGATCCTCACGCGTGTTCATGGACACCGGCTGCCGCCGCGGCGAGCTGCTCGGCCTGACGCTCGAGGACGTCGACCTCGACGCGCGGCACGCTGCGCGTCGTCGGCAAGGGCAGCCGCACGCGGCTCGTCGCGATCGGCCCGCAGCACGGTCCGGGACCCTCGATCGCTACCTCCGCGCTCGAGCCAAGCAACGCGAGCGCGGCCTGCCGAGCTGTGGCTCGGCAAGAAGGGCCCGCTCCGCGCGTCCGGCCTGGCCGAGCTTGTCCGTGATCGTGGGCGACGAGGCTGGTATCCCGGGCCGCGTCCACCCGCACATGTTCCGCCACGCCTTCGCCCACCATGCCCTCGCCGGCGGGATGCAGGAAGGCGACCTCATGGCCCTCGCCGGCTGGCGGACCCGCGAGATGGTCACCCGCTACGCCGCGTCGACTCGACAGGAGCGCGCCTTGGCCGCGGCTCGGTCTCACAGCCTCGTCGACCGGCTCGAGGAGCCGCGACGATGACGCCCGACGAACGGCTCCGGCTCGGCGCCGCGGTGGACGCGCTGCTGGACGTGACGACGTGGTGGACGGTAAAGACGGGCGAATCCGTGGTCGCGTCCTCGGAACGGCTGAAGGTCGACTGGGCGAACGTCGAGGACTCATCGCTCGTGGACATCGCAAGCCGAGCGCTCGGAAGGGCTGCCCGCGAGCTCGACATTATGGCCGAGCACCTGTCGGCCGCGGTCAAGATGGGCAGCGACTATGGGGCCGCGTTCGCCGCCGTCCAGGCCTCAGGCTGGGACTGAAGCCAACGTCAAGCGCGGGGCAGCCCGATGCCGCCCGGGCTGCCCGAGTTGTCCGCGAGCGGACTGTCAGCGCCTGTGATCGGCATCAAGATGGCACGTGAAGAGGGTCGACCCGACGATCGTCCGTATAGCGAGCGAGTCGTCCGAGGCTGGCTGGCCAAAGCGAAGAAGGGGTGACCGCACGACGTGACGTCATGTTCTGACGACGGTTTGTCAGGCTAGAAACGCCTCTCGGCCGCGCCCACTCTCGCGGAGTGAGCGATGAAGCCCGTAGCTGGGGAAAGATCGGTGGCCTGACCGCCTGGTCACGGCATGACGCCGAGACGATGGTCGGTCCTGCTCACCGTGGCTTTCGAGCCCGCTTCGAGCGCCTGGTCGACCCCGACGGGGTTCTCGATCCTGCCGAACGCGCCATCCGGGCCGATCGAGCCCGGCGGGCTCACGCTTACCCTCGCTGCCAGGTTCGGCCGAGTCTCGGCGCAACAAGAGGCCGACCCCCGATCGTGACTCTGGGGTCGGCCGAGTCGAGGAGGGCACCACCAATGCCCGCCGATCGACGAGTTGAGCTCTACGCCCGCGAACCTCGCGGAAGTCGCCATGTCGCGAGACGAGTTGCGATCAATCCTTCTCGCGGTCGAGACCAGTTACGAGGCCGCCTGGCACCTAGCGGATGTCGGCCGGATCGACTTCGGCCCATTCGAGGGACTGCCTCGAGCCCTACGCATCCTTCGTCGTCATCGCGATGAGGTGGCGGCGTGAGCGGCTATGAGCCGATGGTCTTGGACCCCAGGACCGGCGAGTGGTATCTGCCATCAACCCGCGCCAACGGTCATGCTGAGCCGACCCCGATTCGGCCGCTGCCTCAAACCAAGCCATCGGAGACGCGCGAACAGACTGTGACCCGGCTGCGTCGGGCGAGGGTCAACCCCCAAGAGATCGTGGCGATGACCCAGATACACCGGCCCCGAGATCGTCGCCGAGGTACTGGGGAGGCCCGTCCTGCCGCCGCCTGGCAGCCCGATGGGCGTCGCTCGGGCGCTCGCTGAACGACACGATCACCACGGCAAGCTGACCCTGCGCCACTGGCGCGGCAGCTGGTGGACCTGGCGGGTGTCGCACTGGGCCGAACGTGAGGAGCGAGCCGTCCGGGCAGAGGCATACGCGCTCACCGAGAAGGCCGATGTACCTCGATCCCGAGAAGACGTTGCAGCCGTGGCAGCCGACCCGATTCAAGATCGGGAATCTGCTCGAAGCGATGGCCGCCGTCCTGCACCTCGACGAGACCACGGACCAGCCGTCCTGGATCGGTGAGGCCGGCCACCCCGTAGTCGCGGTCGCGAATGGGCTGCTCCGACTCGACGGACGTGAGCTGCTGCCACACACCGGCCTACTTCAACCAGACGGCCGTCCCGTTCGCCTACGATCCGAAAGCGCCGGCACCGGCCGCGTGGCTGCGCTTCCTCACCGAGCTCTGGCCGGATGACCCCGACTCGATCGCGGCGCTGCAGGAGTACATGGGGTACGTCGTCTCGGGGCGGCTCGACTACCACAAGATCCTGTTGATCGTCGGCCCGACCCGCGGCGGCAAGGGCACGATCGCGCGCATCCTCGGAAAGCTCATCGGCCCCGCCAACGTGGCTGGCCCGACCCTTTCGTCCCTGTCGCATGACTTCGGGATGGCGCCGTTGCATCGGCAAGGGCGTTGGCGGTTATCTCCGACGCGCGCCTGGACGCCAGTCGGGATTTCTCGATCGTCGTCGAACGCCTGCTCGCCATCAGCGGCGAGGACACGATCACTGTGAACCGCAAGTACCGTGAGCAGTGGACCGGCAAGCTGTCGACGCGGTTCCTCATCGTCTCAAATGAGTTGCCGAGGCTCGGCGATGCCTCTGCGACCATCGCCAACCGGTTCGTGGTCCTGCTCCTCCGCGAGTCGTGGCTCAACCGTGAGGACCACGGGCTCGAGGACCGCCTGACCGCGCGAGCTCAGCGGGCATCCTCGAACCGGCCCTCGACGGACTCGACCGTGCTGGTAGCCCAGGACCGCTTCACACGACCAGCAAGCACCGACGAAGCGATCACGGCCCTCCAACGACCTTGCCTCCCCGGTCGCCTGCGTTCGTGCGTGGACGCAGTGCGTCACCGGAGCTCGACCTACGAGGTACCGATCGATGCTCATCTACGGCGCGTGGAAGGCGTGGGCCGAGGTCAACGGCAACCGGGGCTGGGCAACGCTCCGCAGACCTTCGGGCGCAACCTGCGCAGCCGTCGTGCCGGGGATGAGGGCCGGTCGACCGCGCGAAGGCGAGGATCGTGTTCGTGTCTATCGCGGCATCGGTCTACGCGACTCAGCTACGGGGTCACAGTGACGCGGAAACGCGGACTTACTGGCGGATCGCAGTTGGTGACGATGAGGCTCCGGTCTGCGATGGTCCGTCTGGTCCACTCTCATCGTGGGCTGTAGATACCGATGAGCCGTACGCCTGGCCACCGCGTGAACCCGATGCAGATCGACCCGCTCGACCGCATCCTCGACGAGGTGATGACGTGATCGGGCGGCGGGGGGCGGTAGCCCGAACGCGTGCTTCGATGATCGCCCGCGATCCTGGCCCTGCGTTGAATACACCTACAAATCCGGTCCATGCGTCAATGCTTCGACCTGACACACAACTCGCAGCGGTTGGCCGGGGTCGCAGCCGACAGAGCAAATCCCGTCTGTGTCCCGCCCCCCTCCCCACCCGAGAGCTGCACGTCATGACTGAACTCGATCCCGTCCGAGGTCCTGCAAATTCGCCGACGACATCGCGGAGATCCTGCGCGACCCACTCTCGCAGCGTTGTCGATCCGCGAGGAGCCGGCCGAGCGACTGGGGGGCGAGCCCGCGTAACGCTCCTGGTCCTGGGGTATCCCGTTGCTTCCTGCTGTTCCGCTGCGACGATCGTTCATCGAAGCGATGTACGCGGCCGGCTGCGATGCGATGGGCGACCTCCAGCGGGCCGCACTGCCGCTCGCGCTCGCCTCACCTACCGGGCCGGTCCAGCTGAAGCTGGGCCTGTGCTCTCGTGCGGGCGCCTCGTCTCGGGCGCGTCCCGCTCCGTGGCTTGCCAGCGTGCCCTCTGGCGCCAGCGTGGTGCCTACTCGTGACCCTGTTCGCGAAGCGCATCTATCGGCTCGCAGCCTGGCGGCGCCTGGCCATGGACACCATCGCGGCGGCCGAGCGCCGCTGCTTCTACTGCGGACGTACAATCTGGAGAGGCCGCTCACCGCCGAACCACGTCGTGGCCATCCGGCTCAACTCGTCATGCGCGCTCGACCCCGTCCAACGTCGTCGCTGCTCGATCGATCGTGTCAGGAAATCGATGCAGCAGCACTACCCCGAGCGGCGGGGGGGCCGGCGCCTCACGCAAAATCTGGAATCCCCTGGCCACGACCCCAACCTAGCTAGCGGCGGGTGTCAGAGCCGCCTAAGCCGCGTAAGACAGGTCGGGGCTCCCCTTGATCGTAACGAAAGGCGTAACGATGACTCACCCGATCCGTGCCGACTGCCCATGACGAGCGGCGATGGTCGGTCTGCTGCCACGAGGCCTGGCTCATGCCTGGGGCTCGGCACGCGCTACTCGGCCGGCGCGCTCGGGCTCGTCAGTGTTCGCCGCGCGAGCTCGGCCGAGCCGGTCTACGCCGGGTGGCACCATCGGTGACCCGGAGCGATCCGATGCCGTATCCCCGCATCGACGGCACGGCGCTCGATGGGCTGGATCCGCTCGAACGTCGAGCTCGGCGATCGGTGGCCTCGTCATGTACCTCCTCGGGACGCAGGCGCGGCGGCCGCGCTGGAGTTGTGGACGCCGATCGGCGGCTTTCGGTCAGGTGCTCTATGGATGATTCGGTGCCTCCTGACGCCGTCGGTCGCCACCCTGCTCGCCCAGGCCGAGGTGCGCTGATCACCGAGCCCGGCCGGTATAATCCCAGGACCGTCCCCTGATCCGTCCGATCGAGCACCTGGACATACGACCTCGCCGCGGCGCTCGTCGGCCCGTCCACGGCGGGCCATCTACCCTCGGCTGGGCTCGCGCCGAGGTGCGTCAGGCCGCCCGCACGTATGCCGTGCCGCGATCCATGCCCTCGCGTCCGCCCTGTGGCGCGAGCCGATCATCGGCGGCCAACGTGTCGTCCGCCATCTTCGAACGAAGCCACGAAAGGAGGTAATCAATGGCAGCACCTCATCTTGATCCAAAGCCGGACGCGAAGGCGTTCCGTCTGAGGCGTCTTGAGAAACCACACCTCCGACCTAGGCACCTACCGCGAGGGCGACCGCCTCCGGGGCGACCACGCCGACGTCCAGGCAAATCCCATCTGGTGGGTCCCCGAGCACCTGTGGTACTCCGACCAGCGACAGAAGGCGCGGCAGGCCCGGCTGCTGATCGCCTATCCCTATCCCCGAGGAGTAGCGAGCAATGGCCACCCGAACACCCCCACAACTGCCGACGACATCGCTGGGAGGACCCAGCGTGGCCGCGACGCGTACAACCGACGTCGGAGGCACGTTCGCCGCGCCCGCGGATCTTCGGTGTCCCCGCCTCACCTGTACGGCGATGCCGTCAACGCACGACGCCTGCCCCGTACCGCTCGCCCTACGAGGCCGACATCCTCCGCCTTGCCGGGGAGATGGCGAGGGAGGACCAGGTGAACGCCGAGATCGACGCCCGCGCCGGATCGCGGAGGCGTCGGAGAAGGCAGCCCAGTACCGCAACAACTAGCCCCATTCATGGCCGTGCGGGCGGTTCGTGGTCGCTCCTTGACGCGAACCGCCCGACACGCCAAGCCATAGGAGATCGCGCTGAACTGACCCACCGTTCCGTTGTACGTGCGCAGCCTCCCGACGACGGAATGGCCCTCCGATTGGGTCCGCGTGCCGTGGCCCGACGTTCCCGAGGCCATCCGTGTCACCGCGGCAGAGGCCCTCGGCGAGGCGGTCCGCGAAGCTCGGGCTGCCCGCTGACAAGCCGTACACGCTCGGATTTTCTCGGCGTGACGAGTCGGCGCCTCCAGTCGGCGTCATTTCGACCATCGGCGGCGTCGCCCAGCCGCCGGACCAGGTGTTCATCAACATCGACGTGCCGTCTCCTCTGCGAGATCGTCAGGCATGAGGCGTACCACCTTTTCGCGGCCTCGCGGGACCCGGATGGCGACCGGCGCCACCCCGACGAGCAAGAGCGCGCCGATATCTTCCGCCTCGACCGGGGCCTTCTGATGCCGTCCTACGGATTGCTGGTCAGGAACGGTGCTGCCGTGGTCATCATCGACGGCACCAGCAACAGTGTTCAAGATCGCGGCCAGCGGGACGCTGAACGTCGTCTGCGCGGCGAATACGCAGCAACAAGAGTCGGTCGTCAGCCTGACGGCGCTGGGCACTGCCCTGACCGAGGTCCCGGCTCACATCTCGTTCGTCGGCGTGGTAGACGCTCGAGATGTCCGCGAAGAAGCTCGAGCTCGATCTCTACGGCGGGACCGTGATCACCTACGTGGCGGGCACGTCGGGGGAAGCCCGACGTGCGGACCCTGACTTCTATGCGGTGTGTGAGGCGTACACCGTGCTCAGCGCCGACCCAGGCACAGCCCAGATCAAGCTGCTGGGTCGAATGGGGGAACCTCGAGCGCGACGTTCTATGGCAAGTACTACATCCTCCAGGAGTGCGATATGAGTCTCGGATGCTGCTCGCCTATTCCTCCGCCGGCGACGTCGTCACCCTCTATCACGTCGTCCTGCCGGGACCGGATGTGCTGCCCGCTCGGCCTCGTCGACTTCACGGCCCACGAGGAGGCCGGTGCGCGAGATGACCGAGGTCTGGAACGTGTCTAAGGGCGGCAGGCTCCAAGGTCTGGGCCGGAGTGGCTCGGCGGCCGCGCTCATGAGTTCCGCGTCGAGCTCCTCCAGCACTACCTGGGTCGCAAGCACATCGCGGCCCTCGTCCACAAGACTGTCCGGTCATCGACGGGAGCGCGCGGCCGCCGAGGCCGCCATCGCCGAGCGCATCGCCGCTGCCGAAGCTGAAGCTGATGGCCCGGCGACCGGCCTCGGCCCGCCGACCTACGCGATGTCGTGGGCGGCCCTGACCGGCCCCTGCTGCTCGACGACGAGGGCCGGACCGTGCCTCGCCCCGAACGACCGCCGACGACGCTGCCGCTGGTGGGTGCCCGGACCCTCGGAGTCCGCGCCGAAGGTCAGCCTTGACGCGCGGTAGCTCGCAGCGGCGCACAGTGAGCGGGCTCGGTATACACCAGTGACAACTGCGATTTGGCCTACGGCCGGACCGCCTGCATGACGCGTCATAAGAATTGGCCTCATCGGTGCGTACTACACCGGTGGGGCCGTTCACGTGGGAGGCCGACATGGCCGAAGCAACCGCAACGCGACCCGAAGTCCCGACCGAGGTCCTGGAGGACCGCTACATGGGGCTGTCTCTGGGAGGTCGACGGCCAGTCCGACGACATGACCTGGACGAGCTTCCAGGGACGATCTCAGGCGCGCTCACCGCAGTCGTGGCTGGCACGGCCCGCGTCCATGGCGACGAGGCCGGCCCGATCGTGACCGAGGCCCCACGCCGTCATCCACGAGCACATCATCAAGCGCATCGGCGAGATCGCCCGCGACTTCGGCGTCCCGGAGGGCCTGCCGGGGGTGGAGCCGTTCACCGAGCTCGACCGATGACCGCGGAGGCATTCCGTCGCCTTTGGCGCCGTCGTCTCGACCCGGCGACGCTCAAGGCATCCGACCGAAACGAGCGCGTTGCACGCCGCGCACTCAGGCTGATGGTGGCTTGGGGGACATTGCCATGAAGGGCTGGGACACCGGCGAGAGGCCCAAACCCGCCCCGCGCGAGCCTTGGGACCGAGCTAAGCACGATGCGGCCTATCGAGAGGCTGTCGAACAGACCCGCCCCGCCAAGGATGACCCCACGGTGATCCTGGCGGACCTCGAAGCGGAGATAGAGCGCGCCATCGTCAAGGCGCGGATACGCCTCCGGGCGTAGTCCACGAGCGCCACAGACGCCCCGTACGGCCTCGGCGACCTGCGGGGCGTCGTCATGCCCGGTAGAGCCGCAGCTCGCGGCTAGGCTGTCGCGGCCCCGGTTCCGCGCCTTCGCTACGTCGTGACAGCTAGACGGAGGGCGACCGGGGGTACTCGGATTGGCGGCTCCGAAGGTGTAGTCGTACGGCTTGGCGCCCGGCACCGTCGTGACGATCTCCAGGCGCGCCAGATACCAGCCACGCGGATCGCCCTCTCCCTTGGCTCGGCGCAACAGCCGCCACGAATAGTGCTCGATGACCTTTTGACCTAGACGCCCTCGGTAGGACAGCAGGAACTCGTACGGCTCATCGTCGAGCGGTTTGAGTCGGTCGAGCGGCAAGAGGCAGCCGAGAGTCTGCAGCGGCCGAAGCGATGGCCGGTCCTCGATGACCTCTGTGCCGTCACGGCGAATGGCCAACGAGGGCGCGAGCACATACCGATCGGCCGGAGTATCCCAGTCGAGATAGACGCACTCGTGGCCCGCATACGGTCCGACCTCCATCACCCTGTAATTGGGTTCGTTGATGACGAGCGGCACGATGTCGAGGATCTGTGCATCTCGTTGGCGAGAGCGCTCGAGCTCTGCGCTCTCGTGACCCTGCCGAATGGCGATCCATGCCGCCACGAACGCGACAACCACCGCCGCGGCCGCGAAAATGGCCTGGATCGCGGGTGCGTTCTCGTTGGTCAATGCGTTGAGCCAGCGAGCCAGAGCGAGTAGATCCACCTGACGAGGGTACGGCCTAGGCGGAAGCTACGGCCCCTTGGCTCCTGTCTTACCGATAGTTAGGAGGCCGTTGAACCGTCCGACCGGTTGGCAACTGAACAACCTGCGGCAGCTGGCATGCGCGAACGACCGATAGGTTCAGTGGTCCGTAGCTCGCGGCCGCCAGCGCGAAATCGCTGTGGACGTTCCTGGGGTTCATGACGTGAACCGGCCCGAAGCGCCGGTTAGCTTCGCGGACGGCTCTAGAAGATCGGAGTCGCCCGAAATCACGACAGCCTCATCGTACGCTCCGTCATGCCCGTCAAGGAGCAGGAAGGTCGCGAGGTTGACGTCGGAGCCCTTCTCCTCGGTATTCCAGACCTCGACCGCCTGCTACCGTGTGGCGGCGGCGCCACCAAAGCTCGGCGAACAGCATGCGTCTTGAATTGCCCGAAATGGACCGTGACGTTCGGTAATGTCTCGAGGGCCTTGAGGTAGAGGCGCTGCCGGACCTGGGATCCCTGGATCGGGGATGGGCTGCACCTTGGCCGTGAAATACCGAACGACAGTCACGTCGTTGGGCCGGAGTGCCGCCGCAAGCGCGGATAAGTCGAGCCAGCGCAAGGACGGACGCGGCTTCAGGGCGCCGTAGTACAGGTTGAAGCCGTCAACGTAGAACGTGGTGCGACGGATCGGGTTCGCCATGAGGTCACCCCGGGGCACAGTAAAACCCGACGGGCGGAACCGCCGGGTCTGTGCGTCAATTGTGGCAGGGACGCTACAAAAAGTGTCAATTACGAAACCGCAGAATAATCCATCGTCTGTCGCTCGGCTGCACCACGCTTGCACACGGTTCCCTACACCGCTAACGGCCCGAGGGCTCCCAAAGCACGTGCGTTGCCAACTACGCCACTCCCCGGCGGTCTCCGTGCTCGCGATACGACGTATGACGCCGAGCACGCTCGCCCGTGGCTAGCCTACAGCGCCCGATCAGTTTCCCTCACGGATGCTCGACGAGCGCACAGTAGACTGCAAGGGCTGACGCGCACAGGGCGCGTCACGGGGGCGTTACCTGAGGGATCACGATGGCAACGACGCCGACGCTCAGCGGGCCAGACATCGACTCGCTGGCCGCCTCCCTAACCGGCCGGCTGCTCCAGCCCGGCGCCGAGGGCTACGACGACGCGCGGCGAGTGCACAACGGGCTGATCGATCGGCGGCCGTCGCTGATCGTGCGCTGCCGGACCGCCGCGGACGTCGCCGCCGCGGTTCGCTTCGCCCGTGGTGGCGGGCACGAGATCACGGTCCGGGGCGGCGGTCACAACGTCGGCGGGCTCGCGGTCGCGGACGACGCCGTGATGATCGACCTCGCCGAGATGAAGGACATCCAGGTCGATCCGGAGGCCCGAACGGCACGCGCCCAGGGCGGCGTCACCTGGGCCGAGCTCAACGCCGCGGCCGGCGAGCACGAGCTCGCGGTCACCGGTGGGGCCATCTCCACGACGGGGATCGCCGGGCTCACGCTCGGCGGCGGGCTCGGCTGGCTCATGCCCAAGTTCGGCCTGGCGGCGGACAACGTCATCGCGATCGAGCTCGTCACTGCCGACGGCGAGATCGAGGAGGTGACGAACGACTCGGACCCGGATCTCTTCTGGGCCTTGCGCGGCGGGGGTGGCAACTTCGGGATCGCGACCACGTTCACCTACCGCGTGCACCCCCTCGGCATGGTGACGGGCGGGCTGATCGCCCACCCGATCGACGCCGCCGAGGGTTTGCTGCGCTTCTACCGCGACGCTGTCGCCGACGCCTCGGACGACCTGGAGGTCTTCGCGGTCCTGGGGCACGCCCCCGACGGCTCGGGGATGCCGCTTTCGGCGCTCATCGTCTGCCACACCGGCGACCCGGATCAGGCCGAGGCGGACCTGGCCCCGCTCAAGGCGTGGGGCTCGCCGATGCTCGTCGAGGTCGGGCCGATGCCGTACCCGGCCATGAACACCATCCTCGACGAGGGCTACCCCACCGGTTCGCTCAACTACTGGATGTCGAGCTTCACGGGCGGGATCACGGACGCGCTGATCGACGTCGCGGTCGAGCAGTTCAAGACGACGCCGTCACCGATGAACGCGATCCTGTTCGAGCATTTCCATGGCGCGGTGACGCGTGTGCCAGTGACCGAGACCGCGATCCCGCACCGCGCGGAGGGCTTCAACCTGCTGCTCCCGTCCGTCTGGCTCGACCCGGCGGACACCGAGAAGAACAAGACCTGGACACGTGAGACGCACGCGGCCTTCGGCGAGCACCTGGTCGAGCGGCGATGGCTCAACTACCTCACCGACGATCAGGGCGCGAGCGCGGTGCGCGCAGCGTACGGGCCGAACTGGGAGCGGCTCGTCAAGGTGAAGGCCCGCGTGGACCCCGAGAACGTGTTCCACCGGAACCAGAACATCCCACCTGGCTGACTCGGTCAGCCAGGCCACCCAGCGGTCCGAGGGAGCGCTACGCCTCGGCGATGACCCCGATCGAGACCCGGAAGCCGGCACGCTTCTGCTGCGTGGGCATCAACGTGCCCTGCCCCACCGGGGCGTCACCCGGGAACCAGCGCACCCACTCCTCGTTGAAGGTGTCGAACTCGGCCGGATCGCGCAACGACCAGTTCGCCCAGACGACCTTTTCGAGTGAGCTGCCGGCTGCCTCCAGCTTGGATTTCAGGTTCTGGAGGCACTGGCGCGTCTGCTCCTTGATCTGGCTGCTGACGACCTGACCGGTCTCGGGATCGATGGGGCCCGATCGACGAGATGTAGACCATGCCGCCGGCCGTGACCGCTCGGCCCAGGCCGACCGACGGCCGGAGGACGGCGAGCGCGTCGCCGCCGACCCAGCGGCCCTTCCGCGAACGGGTCGCGTCCGGATGATCGGGGTCTTCGGCGGGGATGCCGTATTCGTCGGCGGGGAGCTCGATGCCGCTCTGCTTGAACTTGCCCATGAACGTCGGACGGACGCCGGTCGGCTTGAGGACCCCCTCGACCTTGCCCTCGACGATGCCGGTCTGCTCGAACGCGAAGATGTCGTCCATCAGGATCTCGTCGTCCTCGATCCCGAGGACCTCGGTGATGTTGACGATCTTGCGCGAGCCGTCCTTGAGGCGGGCCGTATGGACGATCAGGTCGACGGCCGACGCGATCTGCTCGCGGATGGCCCGCAGCGGCAGCTCGTACCCGGTCATGAGGACCATCGTCTCGAGCCGGCGGAGCATGTCCGCCGAGGTGTTCGCGTGGCCGGTCGACAGGGAGCCGTCCTGACCGGTCGTCATGGCCTGGAGCATGTCGAGCGCCTCGCCGCCGCGACACTCCCCGACGATGATGCGGTCGGGGCGCATGTGGAGGGCGTTGCGCAACAGGTCCCGGATCGTGATCTCGCCCGTGCCCTCGATGTTCGGCGGGCGCGACTCGAGGGTGACGACGTGCACCTGGCGAAGCTGCAGCTCCGCGGCGTCCTCGATCGTGACGATCCGCTCGTCCTCGGGGATGAACGAGGAGAGGACGTTGAGGGTCGTCGTCTTGCCCGAGCCCGTGCCGCCGGAGACGAAGACGTTGAGGCGCGCCCTGACGCAGGCGTCGAGGAATTCGAACATCTCGGGCGTCGCCGTGCCGAACCGGATGAGGTCGTCGACCGTGACCGGCTTGGCCGGGAACTTTCGGACCGTGATGACCGGCCCTACGAGCGAGAGCGGCTCGATGACGGCGTTCACGCGCGAGCCGTCGGCCAGCCGCGCGTCGACCCGCGGACTCGACGCGTCGATGCGCCGTCCCAGAGGGGTGATGATCCGGTCGATGACGCGGAGCACGTGCTCATTGTTCAGGAAGTGGCTGTCGACGCGCTGGATCTTGCCGGCACGCTCGATGTACACGTGGCTCGGGCCGTTGACCATGATCTCGGTGATCGTCTCGTCGGCCAGGAGCGGATCGAGCGGGCCGAGGCCACCGACCTCCCCGATCAGCTCGTCGATCAGGCGCGTTCGCTCGTCGCGGGTCACCGCGTACCCGTTCGTGGTGACGACGCGTTCGACGAGGGTCGTGATCTTGATTCGGAGGTCGGCCGGATCCTTCAGGTCGAGGAGCGTGTCGAAGGCGGTCATGACCTCGTCCTGGAGGCGGAGGCGGACCTCGTGCAGCAGGTCCTCGCGCGCCACGCGCTGATCGGAGGTGACCGGGATCGCGACCGGAGCGCGAGGCGGGCGGCGCGACCGGCACGGCCGGCTTGGCCGCTGGCGCCTCCGCCTCCGCTACCGCCTCGGCCAACTGCTGTTGTGCCCGTTCAACACGCTGGATCAGCGACATGGCTTGTACCCCTGTCCGGCCATCGACATGCTGTCTGAAAGAGTGCCCATCTGGATGTGTCCCCGAGTTACCGCCGCAAGGCTCGCTGCCTGGGCTCGCGCAGGATACCTCCCCTCCGTCGCGAATAGGACCTTCGTACTAGCGAATCGGGTGCGTCCAGGCACCCAAGCGTACTGCGTAACGCCCGGGCTATCGGATGCGTCATAGGTCAAGACGCCGGGCGGTCATGGCAGGCTGATCGATCGCCCGGCGTCCCCATGTCCGCTTCCGGGTAGACTCCCCGGCGGACCGCCACCCACCGAGATCGAGGACCACCGCCCGTCGTGCACGCCCGCCAAGTCCGGCCGCAGACCGGACCCATCGACCGCCGCCGCCTCGCCGCGGCCGGTCTTTCGGCGGTGCTCCCGGGGCTCGGCCAGGCGTTCAACCGGCGCTCGCGGCTCGCCACGCTGTTCCTCGTCCCATCGCTCCTGATCCTGGGCCTGGGCGTCCTGCTGCTCTCGACGCAGTCGCTCACGCGCCTGGCGGCGTTCGTCGTGGCCCCGCCGGTGCTCGGGACCCTCCTGGCCATCAACCTCCTGCTGCTCGTCTGGCGCCTCCTCGCCGTCGGGCAGGCGTTCCTCGACACGGGGCGACCCGGACCGACGGGGCGTCTGGGCGTCGCCGGGATCGTCGTCATCACGATCCTCGTCGCGATCCCGCATGTGCTCGCCTACCAGTACGGGACGTGCGTTCGGTGATGCCTTTGCGCAGATGTTCGAGGACGAGCGCGGCGCGGACGTGGACGCCGGTCCGCCGCTCGACGAGCGGGTCAACGTCCTGCTCATCGGTGTCGACGCGACGCGTCTGCGGACCGCGATCCTCACCGACACGATGATGGTGGTCTCGATCGACCCGGTCGGGGACACGGTCACGATGCTGTCCGTCCCGCGCGACCTCATCGACGTGCCGCTCGGGAACGGCGACACCTTCGGTCCCAAGCTCAACTCCCTGATGTCGTATGCCGACGAACATCCCGAGGAGTTTCCCGACGGCGGGGTGGCGGCGCTCGAGGACGCGATCGGCGCCCTGCTCGGGATCGACATCCACTACTATGCCGAGCTGAAGTTCGGCAGCTTCATCCGGATGGTCGATGCGGTCGGCGGCGTCGATATCGATGTCGAGCAGGCCTTCGATGACCCGACGTACGACGGCTACGGCCTCGAGGGACGGGGCTGGTCGATCACGGCCGGGCTGCACCATCTCGATGGGCGCAACGCCCTTGCCTACTCGCGCGCCCGCAAGGCGGCCGGCGAGAGCGACTTCACGCGGGCGCTCCGGCAGCAGCAGGTCATCATCGCCCTGCGCGATGCGGTCACGCGCGACGGCAGCCTGCTGTGGGAGCTGCCCGATCTCCTCGATGCGGTCGGCGACGCCGTCCGGACCGATCTGCCCGCCGTCCCGTCTGCCGCAGTTCGCGGCGGTCATCGACGAGATCGACGACGACTCGATCACCCGCTCGATCATCCGGCATCCGCTCGTGCGGTCCGTCGACACGCGCTACGGGTCCTCGCTCGAGCCGGACCTGGCCGCGATCCGCGAGGTCGCCGACGGGCTGTTCCCGGAACCCGGGAGTCGAGCCGAAGCCCTGGCCGACGCCGGAACCGACGCCGAAGCCGAAGGCCTCGCCGATGTCGTAGGGCGGGTCAGCCCGTTCGCCCGGCCCTCAGAACCCCAGGGCTGGTCGAGCCGGGTCGCCATGCGGCGGGCAGCACGCGCCCGGTGCGAGATGGCGTTCTTCTCGGCGGGGGTCCACAGCCCCAGGGTCAGGCCGCCAGGCGGCTCCGACCCCGGCTCGAAGATGGGGTCATAGCCGAACCCGCCGGATCCCTTCGGCGCCCGGGCGATCCGTCCGCGACACGTCCCGCGGGCGAACGTGAGGTGTTGGCCTCCGCGCGGACCCGTGTCGCCGGGGAGTGCGAGCGCGAGCACGCACACGTACCGCGCGCGCGCGTCGCTCGGGCGGCAGGCCGTCCAGCTCGGCGAGCAGCCTGGCGTTGTTGTCCGCGTCCGTGGCGTCCTCGCCCGCGTACCGGCGCGTCCGGACGCCCGGGCCGCCGTCCAGGGCATCCACCTCGAGACCGGAGTCGTCGGCCAGGGCGGGAAGCCCCGTGGCCCGGACCGCGAAGCGGGCCTTGATCGCGGCGTTCGTCTCGAAGGTCTCGCCGTCCTCGATCGGCTCGCCCGACACGCCCAGCTCGTCGAGCGACACGAGATCGGCCCGTTCCAGCTGGAGCAGCTCGCGCAGCTCGCGCAGCTTGTGCTCGGAGTGGGTCGCGATGACGAGCCGCGGCCCGTACCGCTCCGACGGCCGAGGCGACACTCCTGCTAGCCATCGGCCGGAGGATTCGAGGCGACACTCCTGCTAGCCATCGGCCGGAGGATTTACCGTTAGCGCCGGACCGTCGCGAGGACCTCGGCCTGTGCCGCGAACAGCTTCGCCAAGCCCTCGTCGGCGAGATCGAGCATCTCGGTCGCGGAGGCTCGGTCGAAGGGCTTGCCTTCGGCGGTCCCCTGCAGCTCGACGTACGTGCCCGCATCGGTGCCGACGACGTTGAAGTCGACCTCCGCCTTGGAGTCCTCGCTGTAGTCGAGATCCAGGTGGGCGAGCCCGTTGACGATGCCGACCGACACGGCCGCCACACGCGACGTCAGGTGCCGTTCCATCCCGTACGTGATGAGCGCCGCGCCAAGGGCCACGTAGCCGCCCGTGATCGACGCCGTGCGCGTGCCGCCGTCCGCCTGCAGGACGTCGCAGTCCACGGTGATCGTCCGCTCGCCGAGTCGGCCCAAGGTCGACGACCCCGCGCAGCGAGCGGCCGATGAGCCGCTGGATCTCGTGGGTCCGGCCACCGATCCGGCCCTTGGCCGACTCGCGGTCGGTGCGCTCGGCGGTGGCCCGCGGCAGCATCGAGTACTCGGCCGTCACCCAGCCCGTGCCCTTGCCGCGCAGATGCGGCGGGACGCGGTCGGCGATCGTGGCGGCGCACAAGACCTGGGTGTCGCCGAACCGGACCAGGCACGACCCCTCGGCCCATTTCTGGACGCCGAGCTGGAAGCTGATCGGGCGCAGGTCGCGCAGGCCGCGCCCGTCGGCGCGGGCACTGGGCGGGCGGTTGCCGATGGTCATGAGGTGATCCTCTCTTCCGCCTTGGCGGCATCCCACAGCTGATCGAGGGCGGCGAAATCGAGGTCGCGCAGGGCCACCCCGCGGTCCGACGCCTGGCGTTCGACGCTGGCGAACCGACGCCGGAACTTCGCATTGGCGGCGCGGACGGCGGCCTCCGCTTCGACACCGCGCTTGCGCGCGACGTTGACGAGCACGAACAGCAGGTCCCCGAACTCCTCGGCCCACGCGGCCGGATCGGGGTCGTCCGCGGCGGCGCGCAGCTCGTCGGTCTCCTCGACGACCTTGTCGAGCACGCCCTCGAGCGACGGCCAGTCGTAGCCGATGTTCGCGGCGCGCTCCTGCATTTCCTGGCTGGCGGCGAGGGCGGGCAGGGATGCGGAGATGCCATCGAGCGCTCCGCGCGCGGTTGCGGCCGTGTCGCCGGCCTCCCCGGCCTCCGCGGTCGCGCCGGCCGCTGCCCGCTCGTCCGCCTTGATCCGCTCCCACTGGCGGTTCACGTCGGACGCGGTTCGCGCCTCCGCGTCGCCGAACACGTGGGGATGGCGACGCACGATCTTCGTCGCGATCGCCGCCTGGACATCGGCGAGGTCGAAGACACCCGCCTCGGCGGCCAGCTGGGCATGGAGCACGACCTGGAGCAGGAGGTCACCGAGTTCGCCGGCCAGCGCAGGCGTCGCACCCTGTTCGAGCGCGTCGTAGACCTCGTACGCCTCCTCGAGCAGGTGCTTGCGCAGCGACGCGTGGGTCTGCTCCTGGTCCCACGGACAGCCGTCGGGAGCGCGCAGCCGGGCGCTGATCGCGGGCATGGCCCACGGACCGGCGACGGCCGCCTCCGCGGCCACCGGGGCGAGGTACAGCGGCGCACTGAGGTCTCCCGCCCCGAGGTCGCCGATTCGCGTCGGGATCGCGGTCCCGAACCGGCCCACGGCGTGGTCGGCCGGATAGGCCCGGAGGAGCACGTCGAGCGCCGTCTGGCCGTGTGGCCCGTGACGGCCCGGCAACGCGACCGGGACTGCCACCGGCCCGGCCTCGGGCTCGGGACCGGGCCGCAGCATCGCGAGCGGCACGACGAGGACCGGCCGCGATGCCTCGAACGGGGTGGCGATCAACCATTCCGACGCGATGACCTGAAGTCCCGCTGCCGGATCGAGTCCGAACCGGAGTCGCGCCTCGGTCACGAGCGCGTCGAGCACGGCGTCGTGCCTAGCCGGCCGCGGCGTTCAGGATGGTTTCGTCCCGCTCGACCGTCACCGCGGCCTTCTTGGCCTCGTACCAATCGGCAAATGCGCGGGCACGGATCTCCTCGAGCTGGCGACCCTCGGGCGTCCGCTCCTCCTCCTTCGCGACGTAGAAGAGGTACGAGCCGTCGTCCGCGATCGTGACGACGTCCGACGTCTTCCCGATCGCGGCCGCGAAGATCGCCGTCCCGAGCTCCTTCTCGAGCTGGCCGCGGGCGATCCAGCCGAGCTCACCGCCGCGGCTGGCCTCCCGGCCTTCCGAGAAGTCGCAAGGCGAGTTTCGCGAAATCGGCGCCGCCGTCGGCCTGCGTCTTGATCTTGGCGAGATCGGGCGAATGGCTGAGGACCTGGACGATGTGATACCCGAAGTCCGTCTCGATCGGCGCGAGGATCTGGTCGTCTTTCGGCTTGGCCGCGAGGATCGGTCCGTAGAACGTGGGTACGTAGCTGCTGTCCGCGCTGACGTAGGCGCCCAACACGCCGCCGGAGCCGTTCGGCCCCTGGGCGCTGTCCTCGTCGCTCTCCGCCCGCGCGATCGCGTCGAACTGGCTGGGATCGGCCTGCAGCTTGGCGTAGGCGGCGTCCGCGTCGGCCTTCGCCTTGGCCCACGAGGGATCCTCTGGCGGGATCTCACCCTTCTGGGCTTTCTGGGGATCGTCCTGGGGCGAGTACAGGATGTGGCGCACCTTGACGGCTTCATCGGGCAGGTCGACCGTCGCCTTGCTCAGGTAGATCTGGCGCACCTCGCGCTGTGGGCCGGCCTTCGTGGCGTCCGCGACGATCTTGTCCTCGAGCTTCTCGCGGACGGCGTCGGTGCGGACGACCGCGCGGTACTTGGCCAGCTCGATGTCGTCGTTGACGATCTTGTCGGTGTACAGGGCGTCGACCGTCTCGGGCTCGATCTCGGTCACGCGGCCGATGCGGAAGATCCCGTCCTCGCCTTCGACGACGGCGGTCGGTGTCTCGATCTCGGCGGCGAAGAGGGCCGTCGTGAAGGCTTCGTCCTCCTGGCTGCCCTCGACCTGGATCCAGCCCAGGTCGCCCGACTGCGGCGCGGTGGAGGCGTCCGTGGACACCGTCTTCGCGACGTCCTCCCAGGTCTTGCCGCCGCCGATGTCGCGAAGCGCCGTATCGATCTTCATGCGTGCGGCGGCGATCTGCGCCGCCGTCGGTTCCGTCGCGTCCGGGTCGAGCTCGGGAGCGACCTCGATCACCCAGGCGTGACGCGATTCGGCGGTCGTCGCCTCTTTCGCGAGGCGCGCCTCGATATCGGCATCGGTGACCGTGACGCCCTCGGCCGCGGCAAGGTCGGCCTGGATCCGGCTGTCGATGATGCGCTCCAGGGCGATCGGCACGAGCTGTTGGGCCTGTTGGGCGACGATCTGATTCTGGAGCTCGGCCTGCTGTTCGGTCAGGCGGCCGGCGGCCTTCTCCGTGGCGATCCGGCGCGTGGCCTGGTCCAGCCGCCAGCGCTCGATGATCACGCGATCGCGCAGCTCATCCTTGGAGATGGGCTGGCCGGCGACGCTCCCGACCGACACGAGATGGTCGTTGTAGTACGTCAGGGCGACGGCGACCACGAGGATGAGGACGGCGGCCAGGACGACGATGCCGAAGCCGAGGTTCAGATAGAAGTTCTTCCGGTCGCGGCTCTCCCAGGACGGCTTCTGGGCACGCTTGACGACGGGGTTCGCTCGAAAAGTCATCGGGTGGCTTGGATCCTATGGCAGCGTGACGGACCGACGTCCAGGGAGACGCCGGATCTTGGGATGGGCCGCGGCATGATACACCGACCGTTCAGACCGGCACCTCTGCAAGGGCGGCCGAGAGGCGCTCGATGACCCGGTCCTGGTCGTCGCGCCTGAGCGACGACGATGAGGGCAGGCAGACGGCGCCCGCGAAGATCCGGTCCGCGACGTCGCCACCAAGACGCGCCGCGTCGGCGTACAGCCGGGTCTGGTGGATCGGCCGCCAGATCGGCCGCGCCTCGATGCCGTCCGCGGCCAGCGTGGCGATGATCCGGTCGCGCCGCGCCGGATCGGGTTCGTCGAGCGCCGCGGTGTACAGCCAGAACGATGGGTCCGCCCACGGTGCTCGCGGGGCGGCATGGATGCCGTTGATACCGGCGATGGCGGTGTCGTAGCGTGCGGCGACGTCCCGCCGGGCGGTGAGGAGCCGGTCGAGCTCCTCGAGCTGGGCCACGCCCAGGGCGGCCGCGAGGTTCGAGAGCCGGTAGTTGTAACCGACCTCGTCGTGGTCGTAGGCGAGGCCGGGCAGACGGGCCTGGGTCGAGAGATGGCGGGCCCGCTTCGCGAGGGCCTCGTCGTCGGTCACGATCATGCCGCCGCCACCGGTCGTGATGAGCTTGTTGCCGTTGAAGCTGAACGCGCCGAGCCGGCCGATCGTGCCGACCTGCCGGCCGGGGTACCGACCCTCGGTGTAGCGCGCGCCGAGCGCCTCGGAGGCGTCCTCGACGACCGGGATCCCGTATCGGTCGGCGGCCGCGACCACATCGTCGATGGGCGCCGGATGCCCGACGAGGTGGACGAGCTCGATCGCGGCGGGCTGGCGCTCCCCGGCCGCGGCTCGGCGCTCCAGCTCCGCCATGATCAACGCCGGATCCTGGTTTAGGGTCGCGGGCTCTGCGTCGACGAGGACGGGGCGTGCCCCGACGTAGGTGATCGGGTTGACCGATGCGACGAACGTCAGGTCGGCGACCAGGACGTCATCGCCCGGACCGACGTCCAGCACGCGCAGCGCCAGGTGGATCGCCGCCGTGCCGCTCGAGCAGGCCACGGCGTGACGGGCGCCGACGACCTCGGCGAACTCGCGCTCGAACCGCTCCACGAACGGCCCGACAGACGAGACGAAGTTCGTGGCCAGGCATTCCTCGAGGTAGGCCGCCGCATTCCCACCGATCGACGGCTCGGCGAGCGGGATCCGGCGCTCAGGTCTGGACACGTTCGGGGTCGCCGGTCGTGGGCTGGGTGCGCAGCCAATCGATGGTCGTTCGGAGCCCGTCCTCCAGGGTCGTCTGCGCCTGCCAGCCCAACCGCTCGCGGGCACGCGACGCGTCGGCCTGGAGCACCAGCACTTCGCTCGCATCGGGCCGGAGGCGCGCCGCGTCTTCCACGACCCGGGCATCCACGCCGAGGATCCGGCTCGCGAGCGCGAAGAGCTCACCGATCGACTCGCTCCGGCCGGTGCCGAGCTGGATGACCCCGCCTTCGATATCCGGCGCGGTCGCGGCCCGGATGAACCCGTCGACCGTGTCGGCGACGAAGGTCAGGTCCCGTCTCGGGTCCAGCCGTCCCAGGCGGATCTCCGTCTGGCCGGCGAGGAGCTGGCGGAGCATCGTCGGCAGGACGGCCCGCTCGGATTGGCGCGGGCCGTAGGTGTTGAACGGCCGGAGCACGACGACCGGGAGTTCGAAGCTCTTGCCGAAGGCCAGCGTCAGCTGGTCCGCGGCGACCTTTGAGGCCGCGTACGGCGATTGCGCGGCGTACGGGTGGGTCTCGAGGATCGGCAGCGTCTCGGGCGTGCCGTAGACCTCGCTCGTCGAGGTCTGGATGAAGCGCCGGACGCCGGCCGCCCGGGCCGCCTCGAGCGCGTTGAGCGTGCCGGACACGTTGGTATCGATGAACGACTGGGGCGCCGCGTACGAATACGGGATCGCGATGAGGGCGGCGAGGTGGAAGACGATCTCGACATCCGCGGTCGCGGCGGCCACGAAGCGCGCGTCGCGGATGTCACCGAGCCGGATGTCCAGGGCGGCGCGAGTGGCGGGGTCGGTCTCGTCCAGCCAGCCGGCCGAGCCGCGCGAGTTGTAGAGGCAGAACGCGCGGACGTCGGCGCCTTCCGCGACCAGGCGCTCGGTGAGGTGGCTGCCGATGAACCCGTCCGCCCCCGTGACCAGGACCCTGGTTCCGCGCAGGGTCACGTGGCGACCCCGCGCGCCGCGGCCAGCTGCTCGCGCTGGCCGACATCGATCCATTCGTCCTCGATCTCGAAGGCGCCGACCGGCTCGCCGGCGGCAAGCAGCTCGGCGATGAGGTCCGGGGTGTCGACCCGTTGACCCGGACTGACCCGGGCCACGACCGACGGGTCGAGCGCGTAGATCCCGCTGTTGACCTCGCGTTCGAGGGTGGGCTTCTCCTCGAGCTGGGTCACGCGGTCGCCGTCGCGCTCGACGCAGCCGAACGGCACCGTGTGGAGGTACCGCCGTGTACCGATCGTCGCGCGGTATCCGCCGGCCACGTGCGCGTCGAGCAGCCCGCCCAGGTCCGCCGAGGTCACGAGGTCGCCGTTGAGGAGCAGGAGCGGCTCGGTCGGCGGCTCCGGTAGCAGCCCGAGCGCCCCCGCCGTGCCGAGCGCCCGGTCCTCGCGTAGGTATTCCACCCGTACGCCGAGCCGCGAGCCGTCCCCGAGATGCTCCTCGATGACGTCGCCCAGGTAGTTCACGGCCACGAACACGCGCTTGAAGCCGAACCCGACGAGGTGGAGGACCAGCCGCTCGATGATGGGCCGGCCAGCGACCGCGATCATCGGCTTGGGAAGGTCGTCCGTGAGGGGGCGGAGGCGCACGCCCTTGCCGCCCGCCATGATCACCGCCCAGTTCGTGCGGGTCACGGGCTCCAGGAACTGCTGGAGCAGGTGGAGGCCGACCGGGCGGCCGTCGGCGTCGACGACCGGCACGGCATCAATGCGGCGGGCGCGCATCAGCTCCAGCGCGGCCGCGCGGCCGTCACCTGGGGTCACGGACAGGTAGCGACGGGTGAGGACGGGTGCGACGGGGTCCTGCAGGTCCGTGCCGTTGAGCAGGGCGCGGCGCAGGTCGCCGTCCGTGACGACGCCGGTCAGGCGGCCGTCCTCGTCGACCGCCAGCGCGATCCGTGCGGCGCCGCGATCCACGGCGGCCATCGCGTCACGGACGGAGCCGGCCTCGGCGACGAGGTAGGCGTCGAGGGCGCTGCTCACGGCCCGGGTTCGTGGGGGCGGGCCGGGATGCCGACGACGGTGGCGCCCGGAGCGATGGATTCGACGACGACGGCGCCCATCCCGACGACGGCGCCGGCCCCGATCTCGATGTGGTCGCGGACGCGCGCCCCGAGGCCGATGAACGCGTGCTCCCCGATGCGGGTGCCACCACCGATGACCGCGCCGGGGGCGACGTGGCTCCCGTGGCCGACGACGACGTCGTGCTCCACGACCGCCGCGCTGTTCACGATCGCGTGGCGGCCCACGTGGGCACCGGTGTTGACGACGGCATGCGCCAGGATCACGGCGCCATGTTCCAGCCGGGCCGTCGGGGAGATCCAGGCCGTGGCGTGGACCACGGTCGCCCAGCGCGCATCGGTGAACCGCTCGGTCGTGGCGATGCGTGCCGCGAGGGCGCCGGTCGCCTCGCCGCCACCGAAGCCCAGGACGAGCCACGGTCGGTCCTCCGGGGCGAGGTCCGCTAGACGCGCGGCGAGCGTGGCGTCGTCACCGAGCCATGGCACGTCCGGGGTCGCGGCGGCGCCCGCCTCCGGTGCCACGTACCCCTGCACGACCCAGCGGTCGCCTTGGGATCGCGTCGCGTCGATGACGACGCGGGCGTGCTCGCCGCCACCGAGCACGACGAGTGGCGCCGCGGTCAGCCCGGCACCGTGATCGCTTGCTTGCGCGGCGGCTTGGGAGGTGGCCATGCGGCGATGATATCCGCCATGCGCTGGCCGGCCAGACCGTGCGCGAGCGCGGGGCGGGCAGCCGCGACCCGGCTCCGTGTCGCCGGATCGAGCGCTTCGCGCAGCGCGTCGGTGACGAGCTGCGGGTCGGCGGGGGCGTGCAGGACGTTCGGGCCGGCCCGCCGGCCGGCTTGGCGATCGCCGACGTCGACGGCCGGGAGGTCCACGGCCGGCGCCTCGATGAGGGCGCTCGAGCTGTTCCCGAGCATCGCGTCGGCGATCCGCAAGAGCCCCCAGTAGCGCCGCTCGCCGAGCGAATCCACCAACACCCGACCGGGTTTGTCGGACGCGTTCGCGATGATCTCCCGGATCGCGTCCCCGCCTGGGTCCGAGTTCGGGCTCGTGATCACGTACCTGGCCGGAACGGCGTCCATCGCGGCCACGACGGCGGACGCGTCGGCCATGGGCTCTCGCCCCAAGGTTGCCGGGTGGACGGTCACGAGGACGACGGGCGGGTCGAGGGCGAGATCCAGATCGCGGGCGAGCTCGGCCCGGGACGGCAGATCCTCGCGGACCGAGGCATCCAGGCCCGGCGCCCCGACGACGTGGACGCTGGCCGGGTCCTCGCCCATCGCGATCACTCGTTGGGCGTGCTCCTCGTGGCTGACGAGATGGAGGTGGCTGAGCTTGGTGATCGCGTGGCGAAGCGCGTCGTCGAAGGCGCCCAGCGTCTGCTCGCCGCCGTGCACGTGGATGATCGGGACGCGCTCCAGCGTCGCGGCGAGCGCGGCGGCGGCCGTCTCGAGCCGGTCCCCGACGAGCAGCAACGCATCGGGCGGCGTCTGCCGCAGCGCCATCCCGACCGCTTCGAGCGTCGTGGCGGCCAGGGTGGCGGCGGGCGGATCCGCGGTCGCGACGTCGTCGCCGGGCCACGGCAGGACGACGTCGGGTTCGAAGCCGTCGGCAAGCACATCGTCGATGGTGTGGCCGTGCCGTGTGGAGAGGTGCGTCCCCCCCACGAGCAGCCGCAGCTCGAGCTCGGGGTGCGCCCGGATCGCGACCGCCGTCGAATGCAGGATCCCCCAGTCCTGGCGACCGGTGCTGAGGACGGCGATGGTCTTCACGCATCCCCCTCGTCGACCATCGCGCCGGCGCGTACCGGGCGGGCGGTCGGGCGGCCGACGTATTCGTGCATCCGCGCCGGTGAGATCCCCGTACCCGGGCGCTGTGCAAGCAGATCGCCCTCTGTGATGGTCTCGCCCGCGGCGAGATAGCGAGCCCAGTGCAGGCTCCGCCGCGCGACGGCGGCGATCTCGCGCTCGGCTGCGGTCGGGGCCTTGTCCCCGTCGCCGATGGCGACCGCCGTGGATCGGATGGCCGCGACCATGGAGGCGAACTCGGACGGCTCGAGCGACATCGCGTGGTCCGGCCCGCGCCGCGCCCGGTCGATCGTCAGGTGCTTCTCGATGATCGCGGCCCCGAGCGCGGTGCCCGCGATCGGCAGCTCGATCCCGGGCGTGTGGTCCGACCAGCCCGTTTGCAGCCCGAACGCCTCGCGCATGGTCCGCATCGCCGCCAGGTTCGCGTCCTCGGGCGCGGCCGGGTAACTCGAGACGCAATGGAGCAGGGCGAGCTCGGCGTGGCCGGTCGCCCGGATGGTGTCGACCGCCGCGGCGACCTCGGCCATCGTCGCCATGCCGGTCGAGACGATCATCGGGCGGCCCCGGCGGGCCAGCCGCTCGAGGAACGGCAAATTCGTCAGTTCACCGGAGCCGGTCTTGAAGGCGGCGATATCCATCCCATCGAGGACGTCGGCCGAGGCGTCGTCGAACGGCGCAGATAGGAACACGATGCCGCGATCGTGCGCTTGTTGCTGCAGCGCCGGCCAGGCGTCGACGGGCAGGGCGAGTCGCTCGAGCATCGCCCGCTGATCCTCTCCCTGGTCGCCGGCACGCTGGTACGCCGCGGTCGGGGCCGTCGCCGAAGCGAGGGCGTCAGGCACGAAGGTCTGGAACTTGACGGCGTCCGCGCCGGCGTCGGCGGCCGCCTCCACGAGCCGATGGGCGATCTCGACATCGCCATCGTGGTTCACGCCGGCCTCGGCGATGACGAAGACCCCCTGACCGGCCGCACCGATCTGGCGATCCGCGAGCCGGAATGGCGCCACGCCGCGCGTCCCGAGCAGGCCGGCGGCGATCCGGAGGTCGGTCGGCTCATCGATATCGACGGCGCGTTCGGGTGGCGTGGTGAAGCCCCGGGTCACGCCTGGCTCGACGAAGCGGCCGCTCCGGCGAAGGGCGTCCGGCGTCGTCACGTAGAACGCGCCCGTAAGCAGCAGGTCGGCGTCGTCGCTGCCGACGGGCTGCAGGCTGTCGTCGCCGGCCAGACCGTGGTGCCACGCGGCCGGATGGCTCGTCGTGACGCTCGCGACCGACCGGCCGGTCTCGCGAGAAAGCTCGACCGCCGCGCGCAGGTCGGCCGGGTCGGTCAGTGGTGAGGTCGGCTGCACCAGCGCGCAGAGGTCGATCGTCTCGCCGTCACCTTCGATGGCATCGAGCGCGTGGAGCGCCACGTCGACCGAGGTCGCGCGGTCGGTGGCGAGCTCGGCCGGACGCATGAGCACGCGAATGCCCCACGTCGAGGCGACCGCCGCGATCTCCGCGTCGTCCGTCGAGCCGACGATCACGTCGCCGGGTGCGCCGGCCGCCCGAGCGATCCGACCGGCCCAGGCGACGAGCGGGATCCCGGCCAATGCCCGCAGGTTCTTCCCGGGGATGCGCTTGCTGCCGCCGCGCGCGGGGATCAGGAACAGGGTCCGGCCGCTCACGCGAGCCAATCGAGGAGCTCGTCGCGGACGAGCTCGCTCGCCGAGCCATCGCGGAAGTGCCGGGCCAGGAATGCCTGGCGGGCCTGCACCGTGATGCCGTCGGGCTGGTCCAGGGCCGCGAGGAACGTCGCCCCGTCGCGGACCGGCAGGGCCACCCCCGCCTCGACGTAGCCCAGCAGGTCGGACGACGCGAGCGTGTCGGCGAGGAGGTTGTTCGTGCCGGTCGCGACGGCCTCGGTCAGGACCGTTGAGTGGATGCCGAGATGCGCGTCGGCGGCGTGGAGCAGGCGGTACAGGTCGACGTGCTGGACAACGGTCACGGGAGGCGCTTCGTACCCTCGGGCGGCGGCCAGGCCCGAGACGACCGCCTGGTACGGGCCGCGGTCCTTCTCCCCGGGATGCTGCTTCACGACGAGGTGGACATTCGGCCATGCCCGGTCGAGCAGGCGGTCGAGTGCGTACGGGATGTGGAAGCGCCGGTACGACGGCCCGTAGGTGCCGGACAGGACCACCATCCGGTCGCCAGGCCGGACGCCGAGCTCGGCGCGGAGCGTGGCGGCGTCTGACTTCGGCGGCGCCCCGACGAGGTCGAAGCGCGGCGAGCTGGAGATGCGAACCTCGTCGTCGCGATACACGCTGCCCTCGACGAGCAGGTCCCGCTCCCATTTGCCGAACACGTAGGTCCGGTCCGGCAACGCGAGGCTATCGGGTCGGTCGCGGTGGACGTAGCCGTTGTGACCGCGATAGATCATCCCGTGCTGGATCGCGACGAGCTTGACGCCCTCGGCGCGGGCCGCCGTCAGCCAGTCCTGGCGGTGGTACTCGTCGGCGAGGAGGACGCCGGCCGGTCGAAGGCGACGCAGCAGCGCCCGGATGCTCGTGACCGCTCGCTTCTTGCTCGGCATCCAGCGGGCCGCGAGCTCGGCGACGCGGGCGACCAGCGCCGGCCCCAAGTCGACACCATGGACGATGACGGGCGTGCTGATCGTCCGGATGGCGTCGGCCCACTCCCCCCGGAGCCAGACTCGGCCCCACGGTCGGCGTCGCCTTCGGCATCCCAGGCGCGCCAGATCGCGGACGACGGCAGGAGGCGCGCGCCGTCCGGGGCGTTGAGCCGCTCCCACCAGCTGTCGTCGTCGACGCGCGCCTTGAGGTCGATCTCGATGGGATCGAGGGACGTCCCGCGCAGCGCGTCGACGACCGGGGAGAGATACGGGTTCACGTCGCGTGGCCCATCGGCGGTCTCGACCCGCTGGCGGGTGTGCTCCAGGACCACGAGGAGGCGGCCGGATTCGGTCGCGAGGGCATCGAGTCGCTCGGTCATGGCTCGGCGCCGGGCCGGAAGGCCGGTCGGTGCCGAGCCAGACGAGGCACTCCTACCGGCCGTGAGCCGGCGGAGCTTGCCGAGGCCCCGGCGTGCGATCGTGGTCAGCCGTGTCGCGTCAGCAGCCGCTGAGACGGGGCGGTGCGCCGGCGTGGGCGGCGGTGCCGCATGCCCCGACCGATCCACCTCGGGGATGTCGGGCGCCTCGATCTCGAGCCCGTCGCGCGCGGCGATGAGCCGCGCCACTTCGATCACGACGTCGTCCGTCCCCGGCTCGCACACGATCCGGGACGGCGCGACCGTGCGAACCAGGTCGTCGACGATGGCCGTCCACAGGATCCGCTGCTGGAACCAGACCCAGACCGAGAGGCGCAGGTAGAACCACATCGACGTGCCCTCGACGAGCAGCTTGTCGACGATCCCGGACGCGCTCGCCCAGGCATCGAGCCGCTCGGCGGTCTCGGCGATCAGGTCGCGCCGCTCGAGGAGCCGCCCGCCGACGCCGCGGATGCCGATGACCCGCTCGTTCCGTGCCAGTTCCCCGGTCGGTGTCCAGGTGCTGTCCAGCACGACCGTGACCGTGCCGTCGTCGGGCACGACCCGGGATGCGTCCGGCACGAAGCGCAGCGTGCGGCCCGGGTCGTCTGCCATGCGGCCGAGGATATCGACTACGGGGCCCCCGTGCGACGGTCGCGCTATCCTGCCGCCATGCCGACGCTGAAGAGCCGACTCGGCGACTGGGAGTTGCCGAACGTCCACGCCTGGTCCGAGCGCGAGCTCCTGATCCGGGCCCCCGAGGACCGGCTGATCGGTCCGACGACCAAGGTTGCGACGATCGGGTCGTGCTTCGCGTCGGAGCTCGCGTCGATGATGAAGAAGACCGGGATCGTCGGTGGGATGCATCCGGGCGGGCTGTTCTACTCGACGGCCACGATCCGCCAGGAGATGGAACGGCTCGCCGGCGGCTGGACCGAGCGGGCCGCGGAGCCCTTCTGGGCCGTCCCGGGCGGCTTCGTGGATCCCTTCCGTGACTACGGCACCACCCACCCGGACGAGGCCGCGCTGCTCGCCGATCGGGGAGCCGCGGATGCCGCGGCCGATGCGCTGTTCCGCGACGCCAGGGTCGTGGTTGCGACGCTGGGGCTCATCGAAACCTTCCGGAACCCGGCGACCGGCAACACCTACCGAGGCATCCCGCATCCGGCCGTCTATCCGTCCGTGGGCGCCGACTTCCACCGGCTGACCGTCTCCGACATGCTGTCGGACCTCGAACGGATCCGCCGCGTCGTGCGCGACACGATCGGGGCGACGCTCGTGCTGACGACCTCGCCCGTCCCGCTGCACACGACGTTCACCGCCCACGACGTCCGCGTGGCGAACATGGAGTCGAAGAGCCGCATCCGCGCCGCCGTGTCCGAGTTCGTCGAGCGTTATCCCGACGTCCGCTACTTCCACTCGTACGAGATGGTCGTCACGGCCGAACGCCAAAGCGACTACTTCCGCGAGGACGGCCGGCACGTCCATCGCCATGCGGTGCAGTACATCGTCTCGGAGTTCCTGCGGCTGTTCGGCGATCCGGCCCTGCAGATGGCCGACGTCGACACGACCTGGCTGACCCCGATCGAGAAGACCGCCGCCACGGTCGCGCCGCAGGCGCCGCTGCCCAAGCCGTCGCGCCCACCCGTCTCGTTCCCACGCCGCATCGCCCGCAAGGTCCGCCGCGAGGTCAGATCCGCCCTCGGGCGCGCGTAGCGAGCGCGCGATCGATCTGCTCGGTCTGGCCGCGCGCGCTAGCACCGCGCTCTCCGCCTGTGGGCCTGGAACGGTCCCGGCCCGCGGGGGGAGCCAATGGGAATCCGGCGTAGCGGGGGATATCGACGTACGGTGGTCAGACGGCTACGCTGAACCCGATCGGACGATCTACTTCAACATCGCCTACTGGACCCGAGATGACCTGGTCCTGCACGTGTTCGGAAGGCCCGAGGACATGGAGACGGCGATCCGCCGCCTCGGATAGTCCCCGCCCGATGTGAGATGCGTTCCGCCGATCCGGTAGCGACGCCACCAAAGACCGACCCGCTCAAGGGAGCTAGCCTCGTCGGGGCCGGCGCGGCGGTCCTTTGGCTCGTCACCGCCGCGTTCTGGGCGGTGCTGGTTGGACCCTTGGCGCTCGTCGCCCTTCTACCCCCGCTGCTTCTCGCATGGCGAGGGCCCGGTGTGGCCGCCTTGCTCGCTTCGTGGATCCTGAGCTTGGCCGCTGCGGCGATCGGACTCCTCGCCTATCCTCGGATCCACTCGCGATCCGGGCGACATCAGCCTGGCCTTGCTGGCCATCACACCTGCGCTCGCAGCGCTCTATTCGGCGCTCGCCTTGCGGCGGGTACCTCGCGAGATCAGTCCTCGATGAGCCGCTCCACCAGCGCGAGATAGCCCTTCGCCTCGTGCTCCCAGGAGCCGGCCTGCACGATCTCCGCGGTGTGGGCGACGGCCGGCTTCGCGAGCGATCGGGATCGTCGGCGAAGGCGAGGATCGCGTCGGCCATCGCTTCCGGGTCGCCCGGCGTGTACGACGACACGGTCCCCGGCGGGAACGTCCGCTCGACCATCGGCAGGCGCGACGCGACGACGGGCTTGCCCATCGCGGCGTACTCGAACACCTTCGTCGAGAGGCTCATGTCCGTGAATCGGTCATGGCGGGTGGGTGCCAGCCCGATATCGGCGGCCGCGACGGCCGCGGGGACGTCCTCGATGGCGATGCGGCCGTGGAAGGTGACGCGGTCGGCGATGCCGAGCTCCTCGGCCTGGGCAGCCAGCCCGGGCCCCGAGTCGCCGCGCCCGTAGACCTCGAAGGCGACGTCCAGCGCGGGCCGCGCGGCGGCGATCCGCGCGACGGCCGCGATCGCCACATCGAGCTCGTACGTCGGCGTCAACGCGCCCGTGTAGATGAGGCGCAGCCGGCCGTCCTCGCGGAACGCGCGCCGCGGGTGGGCCGCGATGTCGAACCGCCCGAGTGACGGGCTGTTCACGACGACCCCGGCCTTCGCGGCCGGGACGCCCAGGCCGACCAGCCGGTCGCGCATCGCCGGATTGACCGTGATCACCGCCGTCGACGCCGCGACCGACAGCCGTTCCTGGAGCATCAGCAGCCGATGCGCGATCGGGTTCGACGCGCGAGGGAACCGGCTGCGGAAGAACTCCGGCATCGCCTCGTGCAGGTCGAGCAGCACGGGAACCCCGACGAGCCGCAGCGGCAGCGCCGCGAACACCAGGAAATCCGGCAGCGAGTGGACTTGGACGAGCGCGAACCGCTCGCGCCGATGCAGCCGGACCGCGGCAAGCATCGCCCGCACGAGGAACGACACGTACTCGCGCAGGTACACGCCCAGCCCCGCGCCCTGGTGACGCTGCACGTCGAGGTGCTGGACCCGGACGCCGGCGACCTCCGAAACCGCGGGGCCGTCCGCGCTTTCGGAGCCCGAGCACCACGACCGGTCGCCCGGCAGCGACCAGCGATTCCGCCTCGCGCCGGACGCGCGGGTCCTCCTCGTAGTAGCTGTGGACGATCATGAGGACCGGCCGCGCGGGGTTTGCCCGGGACGGGCCGGTCTGGGTCCCCCGCGTGCCGCTCGTCACGCCCGCGTCGACCAGCCGGCCCCCAGGCGCAGGACCTGGCGCTCGCGCGTCGAGCGCCCGGCCGAGCTGTCGACGGTGTCAACGACGAGCGGCGCGCGCTCGTAGACGGTCGCCCAGTCGATGTCGCGATGGGGCGTCACGACGACGATCACGTCGGCCCAGCCGAGCAGCTCGTCGAGACCGGTCTCCTCGCGCACCACGCCCGCCGCGTCGGTGAAGGACGCGACGTGCGGATCGTGGAAGCGCACCTCTGCGCCGCGCTCCGCAGCCCCGGCGATCACGTCGGCTGCCGGCGAGTTGCGCGCGTCACGCACGTTCGCCTTGAACGCCACGCCCAGCACACCGACCTTGGCGCCGTTGACCGCCAGCCCGCGGTCGTTCAGCGCGTCGGCGATGAGCCCGACGACGTGGCGCGGCATCGCGAAGTTGATGTCGCCGGCGAGCTCGATGAAGCGGTCGATGAAGTCGAATTCGCGGGCGCGCCAGGCCAGGTAATACGGATCGACCGGGATGCAGTGACCGCCGACGCCCGGCCCGGGCGTGAACTTCATGAACCCGAACGGCTTCGTGGCCGCCGCGTTGATGACCTCCCACGCGTCGAGGCCCATCCGCTCGCACAGCAGCGCCAGCTGGTTCACGAACGCGATGTTGACGTTGCGGAACACGTTCTCGAGGAGCTTGCTGAGCTCGGCCGCGTCGGGCGAGCTCATCTCGATAACGTGGTCGTTGATGTTCGCCAGGAGCGCCGCAGCGCGCTTCGTGGCGGCCGGGGTCGTGGCGCCGACGAGTCGCGGCACGCCCTTGCTGGCGCTGGCCGGGTCGCCGGGGTTCACCCGCTCCGGCGCGAAGGCGAGGTCGAAGTCCTCGCCGGCCTTGAGACCGCTCCGCTCGAGGACCTCGCGGAACGGGCCCATCGTCGTGCCGGGATACGTCGTCGACTGGAGGACGATGAGCTGGCCCGCGCGCAGCTCGCCACGGATCGACCCCGCCGCCGCGAGGACGGGCGCCAGGTCCGGGTCCTTCGTCGTGGTGATCGGCGTGGGGACGCAGACGAAGATCGCGTCGGCGGCCGCGAGATCCCCCTCGGCCGGGGACACGACGCGCAGCCCGCTCCGCAGCGCGGCGGCCAGGCGGTCGTTCGTGACGTCGTCGATCGGGGAGGTGCCGGCGTTGAGCTCCGCGACCCGGCCGGCGAACGCATCGATGCCTTCGACCTCGCAGGCCGGCCTCCACGAACGAGATGGCCAGCGGCAGGCCGACGTAGCCCAGGCCGATGACGGCCACTCGACGGTCTTGGGTCACGATCCCTCCTCAGATGTCGCGCCAGAGGATACCGGGCAAGCCGTGCGTGCGCCCGCGTCGCCGTCCGGGCCCGAACGGGCGAGGTGCTACCCTTCGCGGCGATGTCCGCCACCAGTGAGGCCCCCGCCGCGTTCCGTCACGCCGCGGCCCGGCCCGGTCCGCTGCGGCTCATCGGCGAAGCGATCGAGGATGTCCGCTCGCGCCGACGGCTGGTCCGCTACCTGGTCCAGGCCGACATCAAGAAGAAGGGCGCCGACACGCTTCTGGGCAACTTCTGGTGGATCCTCGATCCGCTGCTCCAGATGGGTGTCTACGTGGTGTTCGTGTCGCTGATCCTCGACGTCAAGATCAAGGACTATCCGCTCTTCGTCCTGTCGGCGATCCTGCCGTGGAAGTGGTTCACGACCAGCATCGGCGACGCGGCGAGCTCCGTGGTCAGCCAGGAGAAGCTGATCAAGCAGATCCAGTTCCCCAAGCTCGTCCTGCCGGTCGCGGCCACGACGGCCGGGGTGGTCGGCTTCGCGTTCGGGTTGCTCCCGCTGGCCGGCATCATGTTGCTGTACCAGGACCGGATCTCGCCGTTCCTGGTCCTGATCCCGGTCATCGCGGTCGTGCAGTACGTGTTCACGCTCGGGGTGTCGTTCCTCGTTTCCGCGATCAACGTGTTCGTCCGCGACCTGGGCAACATCCTTCGGCACTTCCTGCGCCTCTGGTTCTACCTCTCGCCCGCGCTGTACAGCCTGACCGTCCTCGACGCGAGCGCCACCTTCCAGCAGAACCCGGTGCTGCGCACGCTCGCGCACGCGAACCCGTTCGCGGTGCTGTTCGAGTCCTACCGCGCCGTCATCTACGGCCAGCCCGACGGGGTGCCACACGCGCCGGAGTGGGTGCCACTCATCGGCCTGCTGGGCGCGAGCGTCGTGCTGCTGGCGATCGGGGCGGTCGTGTTCAAGCGGCTCGAGCCGACCTTCGCGAAGGTCCTCTAGCCATGGCCATCGCCTCGCCGCCGCCGCCCGTCTCCGCCACCAGCCCGCACGCCATCGACGCGATGAACGTCGGCGTCCGCTACTCGTTGCGCTTCACGAAGAAGACGACCCTCCGCAACTCCCTGGGACAGATGCTCCAGCGCGATTCGGCCGAGCCGTTCTGGGCGCTCCGCAATGTCTCGTTCGGCCTGGTGCGCGGCGAGTCGCTGGCGGTCATCGGCCCGAACGGCGCCGGCAAGTCGACGCTGCTCCAGGTCCTCGCCGGCATCATCCTGCCGTCGGAAGGCACGCGTCGAGGTCAACGGCCACGTCTCGAGCCTGCTGACCCTCGGCGCCGGCTTCGACCAGGACCTCAGCGGGCGGGACAACATCCTCCTCGCCGGCGCGTTCATGGGCCTCGACGATGGGCTGGTCCGGCAGCTGCTGCCATCGATCGTCGAGTACGCGGATCTCGGCCAGTTCATCGATGCGCCGATCAAGACGTATTCCTCCGGCATGCGCGCGCGGCTCGGGTTCTCGATCGCCACGTCGGTCGACCCCGATATCCTCCTGCTCGACGAAGTCCTCGCGACCGGCGACGCCGACTTTCGCGAGAAGTCGAGGACGCGCGTGATCGAGCTCGTGAAGGCAGCCAAGGGCATCGTGCTCGTGACCCACGACATGGCCTGGGTCGAGGAGTACTGCAACCGCGCCATGCTGCTCGAGCGGGGCCGCGTGATCGTGGAAGGCGACCCGTCGGAGGTGGTCCGGACGCACATCGATCGCTCCAAGGCTCGAAAAGCGGAGCGGGCCGCGCGGCTCGGCTCGGCGGCGATCTGAGCGCCTCGCCCGGCGGGCGACGATGCCGAACGTAAGCCACCTCGCAGCGGCCGTGAGCCGGCGACTGGCCGGGCTGCGATCTGGAGTTCGGGAGGCCGAAGGGGCGCTCGCCGCCGGGAACGCCGACCTCGCGCTCGAGATCACGGACGCGATGGTGCGCGAGCACCCTGACGACCGGGCGGTGCTCGGCATCCGGCGCCGGGCGTTCGCGGCGCGTGGTGATCTCAGCAACGCGGCGGCCGTCGTGGCGGCTCTGCGCCGGCTGACCGGCGGGGATGCCATGGCGGGGATGGAACGACGCCTCCACGGCGATCTGGCGGAGACCGATCCGCGCTGGCGGCCGCGCGTCGTCGGTCCGCGCCGGGCGGTCGAGCCGCGATCGGACCGGGTGATCCTGCACCTCCTCAAGGAGTCGCGGCCCCAGCGCCAGACCGGGTTCACCATGCGCAGCCACGACAACCTGCTCGCGCAGCGGGCCGGCGGTTGGGATCCGGTCGTCGTCACGGCACTGGGCTTCCCGCGGTCGAGTGGCGCGGAGGTCGTGCCGGTCGAGGACATCGACGGCATCCGTCACCACCGCCTGGACCTTGGCGCGGGGTATCCGTCTCGTGGCCCGGGCGATGCCTACCTCGAGGACTACGCCTGGCGCGCGGCCGCCGTGGCCCGCGAGGAGCGGCCGGCGATCATCCACGCGTCATCGGGCCGGCGCGGCTACGAGACGGCGCTCGTGGGCCTCGCGCTGGGTGAGCACCTTGACCTGCCGGTCGTCTACGAAGTCCGCTCGCTGTTCGACGGCCCGGCCCCGGCGGGCTCGGCCGGCGTCGCCTCCGACGCCACCTCGCCGCGCGAACGCTATCGACGGCGCGACGCGACCGAGGTCCGATCGATGCTTGCCGCCGACGCCGTGGTGACGCTGGCCGAGACGATGAAGTCGGACATGGTCGCTCGTGGCGTGCCGGCCGAGCGCATCTACATCGTGCCCAACGGCGTGGATCCCGAGGCCTTCCAGCCGCGCGCACCCGATCCGGAGTTGCGCGCGCGGCACAACCTGGGCCAGCGGTTCGTGATCGGCTACATCAGCAATCTCGACAACCCGCGCGAGGGGCAGGAGACGCTCATCGAGGCGACCGCGCTCCTCGTCAACGCAGGGCGCGACGTCGCGTGCCTGATCGTCGGGGAGGGGCGCCGTCGAGCGGAGGTGGAAGCGGTCGCGGCGGCGTCGGGAGCCGCGGACCGGATCGTCTTCACCGGGGCCGTGCCACACGACGAGGTGCCGGCGATGTACGCGCTGCTCGATGCCTTCGTCGTCCCGCGGCGGGATGAGCGCGCCGCCCGGCTGGTCACGCCGCTCAAGCCGTTCGAGGCGATGGCGATGGCCCGCCCCTTGATCGTCGCCGACCTGCCGGCCCTCACCGAGGTTGCGCCCGACGGCGAGCGCTCGCTCGCCTACCAGGCCGAGGACGCCATGGCGTTGGCGGCGGCCGTCGTCCGGCTGATGGATCACCCGGAGCTTGGCGTCCGGCTGGGCGAAGCCGGGCGGGAATGGGTCACTCGGGAGCGAACCTGGGCGTCCAACGGCCCGCGCTGGACCGAGGTCTACGAGGCCGTCCTGGCCGGCCGCCGGGGCCGCCGCGCGCCGGACGGTGCCTCGTGAACCTCGTCGCGCGTGGCATCGCGGTGGACACCGCGAGCGCGGCGCTGGCTGCGACCGCCGCGCTCCGGACGCTCGAGGCGGCCGGCGTCGCGGCACCGGCCGTGTGGGTCGCCCATGGGACGGCCAGGTTCGATGCGACCGCGGCGTGGGACCACGGCATCGCGCTCGTCCGGGTGAACGGCCCCGAGGCGGAGGCCGCGGCCCTGGGGGTCGTCCTGGCCGTCGGCGCGCGCATCGTCCGCGCCGCTGCCGATCTGGGCAACGTCGGCGCGCCGCGCGGCGATGGCGCGTGGCTGGCCGCCCGCTACGAGCTGGGCCTGTGGCCCGACGAGAAGGTCGACGTCGTCATGGGCGCGGACCGGCACCCGCCGGCGCTCGCTGATCGCCTGTCGGCGTTCGACCAGGAGCTTGCCGACGGTCCGGGGACCCCGCGACGCCTGGTGCTCGCCGCGTTGACGACCCACCGACCACCGCTGTCAGAGCCGATGATCCGGGCCATCCTCCATCCGCTGACACTCGTGGAGGTGACACGCTCCGATCAGGCCTTGCTCGACCTCATCGGGGTCGCCGCGGGATCTGGCACCGCCACCTGACGCAAGGGCGACCGACGAAGCCCTAGATCCGGCGCAGGTACTTCAGGATCGCGGCCGCGTGGAAGAGGCCGCCACCGATCCCGACGGCCCAGACCAGCCATGGGATGACGAGCGGCTCGATGACCATGTAGCTGGGATCCACCGAGCTGACCGCGGTGATCCTGGTCGGCTGCAACCAGGCCCAGAGCAGGACCGCCAGCGCCCCGATCCCGCCACCGGCGATCAGGACGGCCACATTGATGCCGGCTCGGACGAACGACCGTGGCCGGTCGCTGAATTCCTGCGCCGTCGCTGGTCATGCCGTCACGCTAGCAGGGCGACGCTGCGAAGGGCAATGCGCCTACGGTCCTATCTCCCCAGCGACCTCACCAGCTCGCGGTAGGCGGCCGCGGCGATCGGCCAGCTGTAGCGCTCGCGGGCGGTGGCCGCGATGCGCTCGCGCCAGGCGTCGCGCTCGGCCGCGGGCAGGTCCAGGATCTCGCGCATGGCGGCCGCGATGTCGGCGGGATCCATCGACGCCGCGACGCGCCCGAGGTCCTCTTTGCGCAGGACGGCCTCCATCGTCGGCAGGTCCGGTCCCAAGACCATCGGGATCCCGCCGGTCATCGCCTCGAAGAACTTGTTGAGGAAGGTGTAGCGCCCGCTGTACGACAGGGGCGGCAGGCTGTTCATGGCGAGGTCGGCCGAGGCCACCCAGGCCGGCAGCTCGTCGGGATGGACCGCCGGCAGGGTGAAGTGGCGCCCGGCGTAGCGCGGCTCGGCGTCCCGGGCGACGCTCGCCTCCCAGCCCCGCCCGAAGCCGAGCAGGACGAGCGCGCTGTCGGGCACCCGAAGGACCGCCTCGGCCGCCTGGTCGAGACCGACGTACGGTCCGAGCCTCCCCCAGAACAGGCAGATCCGGGTCGCGGGCGGCAACCCCGTCGCGGCGCGGATGAGGTCCGGGCGCGGACCCGGCGGCGGGGTCCACGGCTCGGGGTAGTTGGGCACGACCGTCGGCCGGGTGGCGAGACCCCAGTGCTCCACCGCCCAGTCGGCGAAGGCGTCGTTGACCGCGCTGTGGCCGTCGGCGGCGCGGGCCCAGCCTCGTTCGCGACGGGCGAGCAGGCGGCGGACGAGCGAGGGCATCCGAAGCACGTTGTTGGACTCGAGCGTGATATCGATGACATCGAAGATCACCCTCGACGACCGACCGGCCTTGCGGTCGCGGTCCCGTGCGGCGAGTGCGGCGGCGATCGGCAGCGCCCCGCAGGCGTGGTAGAGGTCGGCGGGCTCGAGCTCCCTGGCGAGCGTCGCCCAGTAGCCGCGGACCGTCTGAGGCCACAGGAACCACTCCGTGAGCCTGGCTCGCTGGGCGCGGAACACCCGGACGGGCATCGCTGGTCGCCGGGCGGGCGGGGGGGCCGGCGCGCGCTTGCCGTGAGACGCCGCGAGGCCGGCGAAGCGACCGCTCGGCGGGTAGCGCCGCAGGACGATGTCGCCGTGACGCTCCTCCAGCGGGGCGCCTTCCTCGTACGCCGCCGCGATCTCGACCTCGTAGCCCTCGTCGACGAGGGCGCGTCCCAGGCGAAGCGCCCGCGAGTACGGCCGGGCGGGGTTGCCCACGAGCACCACGGCCCGACGGCGGCTCACGAGGTCGCCGGGCGTGCGTCGGTCAGACCCAGCGAGGCCACCATGTCCAGATACGCCGCGGCCGCGAGCGGCCAGCTGTAGTGAGCGCGGGCAGTGGCGGCGATGCGTTCCCGCCACGCGGCCCGCTCCGACGCCGGCAGGTCCAGGATCTCGCGGATCGCGGCCGCGATATCGGCCGGCTCCATCGACGCCGCGACCCGACCGAGGTCCTCGCGGCGCAGCAGCGTCTCCATCGTGGGCAGCCTCGGCCCGAGCACGATCGGCGTCCCCCCGGCCATCGCCTCGAGGAACTTGTTCGGGGTCGTGAACCGCTGGTTGTAGGACAGGGGTGGCAGCGTGCACAGCGCGACGTCCGCGGACGCGACCCACGATGCCAGCTCGTCGGGATGGACGACGGGCAACGTGAAGTGCCGGCCGGCGTACTTCGGGTCGGCGTCGCGGGCGACGCTGCGGTCCCAACCGCGCCCGAACCCGATGACGACCAGGGCCGTTTCGGGCACCTGCAGGACGGCTTCCGCCGCCTGGTCCAGCCCGACGTACGGCCCGAGCCTGCCCCAGAACAGGCAGATCCGGGTGGTGGCCGGCAGCCCGGTCGCCGCGCGAATGCGATCGACCGGCGGCGCGCCCGGCGGCGGCGCCCACACCTCGGGGTAGTTCGGGACCACCGTCGGCGTGCGGCCGAGCCGCCAGCGCCCGGTGGCCTTCCGGGCGAACACGTCATTCACGGCGGTGTGGCCGTCGGCGCGGCGCGCCCAGCGCCGTTCCCGTCGACCGAGCATCCGCCGGATGAGCGCCGGGATGCGCAGGACGTTGTTCGATTCCATCGTGATGTCGATGACATCGAGGATGACCTTCGAGTCGCGCCCCGCCCGGCGATCGCGATCGCGCGCGGCCAGGGCGGCGGCGATCGGCAACGTCCCGCACGAGTGGTAGAGATCGGCCGGGGCGAGCTCCGTGGACAGCGTGTGCCACCAGCCACGGACGATGTGCGGCCAGTAGAACCACGAGACGAAGCGCACCTTCGGCGCGCGCAGGATCCGGGCGACGAGCGAAGATCGCTTCGCCGGCCCCTTGCCGTACGTCGCGGCGACACTGGCGAACGGCCCGCTCGGCCGATAGCGTCGCAGGACGATGTCGCCGTGGCGCTCCTCGAGCGGGGCGCCTTCCTCGAACGTCGCGGCGATCTCGACGTCGAAGCCCTGCTCGACGAGCGTGCGCCCGATCCGGATCGCCCGGGAATAGGGGTTGGCGGGGTTGCCCACGAGGATCACCGCCCGACGGCGGGTCACCGCCGGTGCCGTCCTGGCTCGGCCCCGGCTCGGGCCCCGCTCCCCGCCCCCAGCGAGCGGACCAGCTCGCGGTAGGCGGCCGCGGCGATCGGCCAGCTGTAGCGCTCGCGGGCGGTGGCCGCGATGCGCTCGCGCCAGGCGTCGCGCTCGGCCGCGGGCAGGTCCAGGATCTCGCGCATGGCGGCCGCGATGTCGGCGGGATCCATCGACGCCGCGACGCGCCCGAGGTCCTCTTTGCGCAGGACGGCCTCCATCGTCGGCAGGTCCGGTCCCAAGACCATCGGGATCCCGCCGGTCATCGCCTCGAAGAACTTGTTGAGGAAGGTGTAGCGCTGGCTGTAGGACAGCGGCGGCAGGCTGTTCATGGCGAGGTCGGCCGAGGCCACCCAGGCCGGCAGCTCGTCGGGGTGGACGGCCGGCAGGGTGAAGTGGCGCCCGGCGTAGCGCGGCTCGGCGTCCCGGGCGACGCTCGCCTCCCAGCCCCGCCCGAAGCCGAGCAGGACGAGCGCGCTGTCGGGGACCAGCAGGACCGCCTCGGCCGCCTGGTCGAGGCCGACGTACGGTCCGAGCCTCCCCCAGAACAGGCAGATCCGGGTCGTGGGCGGCAACCCCGTCGCGGCGCGGATGAGGTCCGGGCGCGGGCCTGCCGGGGGCGTCCACGGCTCGGGGTAGTTGGGCACGACCGTCGGCCGGGTGGCGAGACCCCAGTGCTCCACCGCCCAGTCGGCGAAGGCGTCGTTGACCGCGCTGTGGCCGTCGGCGGCGCGGGCCCAGCCTCGTTCGCGACGGGCGAGCAGGCGCAGCACCGGACGCGGGATGCGGAGGACGTTGTTCGACTCGGTGGTGATGTCGATCACGTCGAAGATGACCTTCGAGATCGCGCCCGGCCTGGCGATCGCGCCGCCGGGCGGCGAGTGCGGCGGCGATGGGCAGCGTCCCGCACGAATGATAGAGGTCCGCCGGGGCCAGCTCCCTGGCCAGGGTGTGCCACCAGCCGCGCACCGTATGCGGCCAGAAGACCCACTCGGCTGGCCCCGACCGAAGCGCCCGCAGCAGTCGGGCGCGCAGCGGCGCTCGCCGAGCCGCACCCGGCGTGCGCGGGACGGTTCGGTCCACCGCGCCCAACCGGCCGAACACGCCGCTCCCCGGGTACCGCCGCAGGACGATGTCGCCATGGCGTTCCTCGAGCGGCAGGCCGGGCTCGTGCGCCGCGGCGACCTCCACGTCGTAGCCCTCGTCGATCAGGGCTCGCCCCAGGCGCAGGGCCCGTGAGTACGGGCTCGCCGTGTTGCCGACCAGCACGACGGCTCGAGGCCGGCGGGCGGCTACGTCAGCACGCTCGCGGTCGGAGGACGCCTCGGTCACCAGCGCTTCCCGGTCAGGACCGTGTACGCGTCGAGGAGCCGCTCGACCTGCGTCTCCCAGTTGTACCGGTCGTGCGCCGCCGCGATGCAACGCTCGCTCCAGGCCAGCCATTCCGTCTCGGGCAGGTCGAGGATCTGCCGGATCGCGGCCGCGATCGCCACCGTATCGGTCGGGTCCACCAGCACGCCCGAGCCCGCGTCCCGGACGACCACGCTCATCCCCGGCAGGTCGGACACGACGGCGGGCACGCCGGCGGCCATCGCCTCGAACAGCTTGTTCGGCGTCGTGAGCCGGTGGTTGAGCGTATCGCCCTGGATCGGCATGCCCACGACGTCCGCGCAGGCGACCCAGTCGTGCAGCTCGGCTGGCGGGACCGGGCCCATCACGCGAACCCGGCCGCCGAGCGCCGGGTCCGCCTCCCACGCTCGGAGCGTCGGTTCGAGGATGCCGTAGCCCATCAGCACGAGCGTCGCGTCGGGGACGTCGCGGATGGCCTCGATGAGCTGCTCGATGCCACGCCATGGGAACAGGCCGCCGTGGTACAGGACCACACGCTGGGCGGCCGGCAACCCGAGCACCTCGTGGAAGCGGCGCTCCCGGGGCACCGGCGGCGTGAACCGGTACGAGCAGTTCATGACGACGAGCGGCCGGCCCACCGGCCAGCGCGACGCGAGCACGTCGGCGTACGAGTCGTTGACCGTGATGACCTGGCTGGCGGCCTCGGCCCATTTGCGTTCTGCCCGACCCAGGAACCAGCGCGCCGGCCGGCCCATCCGCGCCATGTTCCGGGCGTCGAGGTGGATGTCCCGCGCGTCGTAGATGACCGGGATGTGGTCGCGCTCCCCCACGCTCAGGGCGACCGGGATGCCCATGAAGGCCATGCCATGGACGAGGTCGCCACGCGGCGCCACCTTCCGGGCGTTCTTGCGGTGCGACCGGATCTGGAGCGGGATCGCGAGCCGGCGGTAGACCCCCATCCAGGCTCGAACATGCACGGGGACCTTGCTCGCGGTCTCGGCCGGGGAGTCCATGACGCCCTTCGTCGCGGCCGGGGCCCCCTCGGCGGCCGTGCCGGGCGGCGGCGGGGGCGCCGCGGGAAGGGGCCTGACAACGTTCAGCGGCACATACGGGCGCCGGGTGACGATCGACTCCAGCCGCCGGACGAGCACCCGGCCGGCGCGGACCACGCGGCGCAGCGGCATGCCGTCCTCGGCCGTGGCGAGGACCCGGATGATCGTGAACCCGGCCGGGTGGTCCTCGCGCCACGGCAGGTCGCCCTTATGGCGCGACAGGACGGTCACCGTGTGGCCCCGCGCGAGGCAGGTCGTGGCGATGCGGTAGGTCCGCGAGTCGAACTCCCCCGTCGTCGGGAGCACGAGGACGAGGTGCTGCGGCACGATCCCGTCGCGGGCCGCCGCCTCGGATGCGGTCCGGTCGCTCACGCGATGAGCCTCGCGATCGAATCGGTCGCCCCGTCCATGTCGATCGTCCGCTGTCGCGCCCGAAGCGCGGCGTCCGCCGGCGCCCGGTCCGGTGGCGCGAGTCGATCGAGCGCTTCGCGCGCCAGCGCCGTGTCGACGCCGACGAGGACTGAGGTCGCCGCGTCCCCCTCGGTCGTCTCGAGCCATTCGGTCGATGCGCGAAGCACGAGGCACGGCGTGCCGAGCCAGGCAGCCTCGCGCTGCACCCCGCCCGAGTCGGTCAGGACGGCCGCGGCGTGGAGCTGGGCCGCCAGCGAGCTGCGGTACCCGAGCGGCTCCACGACGATGACGTTCGAGCTCGGCTCCACGCCGAGCGCCTCGAGGGCGGCTCGCGTTCCCGGATGCAGCGCCAGGACGACCGGACGATCGGCGCGGGCCAGGGCGTCCAGCAGTCCGACCCAGCCGCGGATGGCGTCCGGCGACCGGTTCTCCGCCCGGTGGACCGTCGCGAACAGGAACTCGCCGGTCCGCAGGCCGCCGCCGGCCACGCCCGCCAACGCGGATGGCTTCCGCACCTCGGCCAGGGTCCGCGCGGCGAGGTCGCGCATGACGTCGCCGACGAGGTGCACGCCCTCGGTCAGACCTTCGGCCGCCAGGTTTTCCACGGCGGCATCGGTCGGGGCGAAGCACCAACGCGCCAGGTGGTCCGTCACGATCCGATTCACCTCCTCCGGCATCCGCCGGTCGAACGAGCGCAGCCCGGCCTCGACGTGCGCGACCGGCACGTTCATCTTGGCCGCCACGAGCGTCGCAGCCAGCGTCGAATTCGTGTCCCCGTAGACGACGACCGCATCGGGCGCGACGTCGCGCAGCGTTCCCTCGAGCGCGACGAGCATCCGGCCGGTCTGCTCCGCGCCGGTCCCGCCGCCGATCCCCAGGGTCACATCCGGGGGCCGCAACCCCAGCTCGCGGAAGAAGCTGCCGGCCATCGTCTCGTCCCAATGCTGCCCGGTATCGATGAACACCTCGTCGTGCCGCTCGCGCAGCGCCGACTGGAGGGCCGCGGCCTTGATGAGCTGCGGCCGGGTGCCGACCACGTTCGCCAGCCGCATCAGGCGGCGGAGCCGGCCGCGCGCAGCGCCAGCCAGTCGACGATCTCGTTCGCGATCCGGTCGCCGGCATGGCCGTCCCACAACGGCGGTCGCGGTCCGCCCGGCCGAAGGGGACCGGCGAGGATCTCTCGCGCCGCCGCCACGACCTCGCCCGGGGCGACGAGCCGGTTCGTGCCGTGCGAGACCGTGATGGGCCGTTCCGTGTTCGGCCGCATGGTCAGGCACGGGACGTCGAGGATCGTCGTCTCCTCCTGGATCCCGCCCGAATCCGTGAGGACGAGTCGGGCTCCCGCGACGAGCGACAGGAACGGCACGTACCCGAGCGGCTCCACGATCCGCAGTCGATCGCCGTCCCGGCAGACCGGCGGCCTCGAGCGTCGATCGCCCGCGCGGGTGGAGCGGGATCACGAGCGCCAGGAGCGCCGAGAGGCCGTCCAGGGCGCCGACCACGGCGCGGGCGCTGGCCTCGTCGTCCACGTTCGATGGCCGGTGCAGCGTCACGACCCCGTACGTCTCGGGCAGACCAAGCCGCCCGCGCTCCCCGTCGGGGTCGAACCGCCCGCGCTGCGACAGCAGCGTGTCGATCATCGGGATTGCCGACGAACCGGATCCGCTCGGCCGGGACGCCGCTCGCCCGCAGCAGGCCCTCCGCCTCCGGGCTCGTCGTGAAATGCAGCTCGGCCAGGAGGTCGCTGACGATCCGGTTGATCTCCTCGGGCATCGAGCGGTCGAACGACCGCAGGCCCGCCTCGACGTGCGCGCTCGGGACGCCCAGCTTGGCGGCCACGAGGCTCGCCGCGAGCGTGCTGTTGACATCGCCGTAGAGGACGGCCAGCGCCGGCGGATCCGCGGTCCATTCCCGCTCGAGTCCGATCATCGCCGCCGCCGTCTGCTCCCCGTGCGTCCCCGAGCCGACCGCGAGGTTCACGTCCGGCGTCGGGATCTCCAGGTCGCGGAAGAACACGTCGGACAGCAGCTCGTCGTAGTGCTGGCCGGTGTGGACGATCCGCTGGGGCACGCCGCGCTCGCGCAGGGCCCGGATGACCGGTGCCGCCTTGATGAAATTCGGGCGAGCGCCGATGACGTGGGCGAGGTGTCGGGGCATCGGCCCAAGTATGAACGACGCGTCCGTCACCTATCCTTCGGCGGTATGCCGGACCTTCGCCAGACGATCCGCCGACTGCTGCGCGGAACCGCCGGCGACGACGCCGAGCCGGACGGGCCAGGCAGGCCGGGCGGGCACCGTCCGAAGCGCCGCTACCTCGCCGACGCCACCGAGGGCATCGCGCGCGTTCGCGCTGCCGGCCACGACCGACCGATGGTGGTGGCGATCTGGCCGCTCGATGCCCAGAACCCGTTCCAGGCCCTGCTCACGAGCCGGTTCGAGGAGGCAGGGCTCGTGCCGGTCGGGATGGACCGCCTGGCCGACCTCGACGACCCGGTCGCGCTGCCGGCGCTCGCCGCCCTGCGAGCCGACGGCGTCGAGGTCGTCCTGCACCTGCATTGGCTCGCACGGGTCCTGCGCGGTGCCGCAGTCCGAGGCAGCCGGGCGCGGAGCGCGTGGCGTCGTTCTTCGCCGCGCTCGACACGTTCCGAGCCGCTGGGGGACGGGTCGTCTGGACGGCCCACAACGTCCTCCCCCACGACACGGCCTTCCCGGACGTGGACGTCGAGCTGCGACGGGGCGTCGTGGCGCGCGCGGACGTCGTGCACGTGCTGTCCGCGGGCACGGTGGCGGCGGCCGCGCCGCTGTACGCGATCCCGCCCGAGAAGGTGCTGCACCTCCCCCACCCGGCGTATCTCGGTGTGTATCGGGACGAGGTCTCGGACGCCGATGCGCGGCGGGCCTACGGTCTCGGCGCGCACGACATCGTCTTCGGGCTCGTCGGCCACCTCCGGCCGTACAAGGGTCTCGACGAGCTGCTCGACGCGTTCGAGGCCCTGGCGGCCGCGCCGCCGGACACACGCCGTCGTCGCCTGCTCATCGCCGGGACACCGGGCGCCGATCCATCGATCGAGGCGCTGCTGGCGCGCGCCCGGGCGCACCCCGACGTCGTGGTCGACGCCCGGCGCATCCCGGCCGAGGAGCTGTCGATCCCGCTGCGCGCCAGCGACGTCATCGTCCTGCCGTATCGGTCGTCGCTGAATTCCGGCGCGCTGCTGCTGGCGCTGTCGTTCGGTCGGCCGGTGATCGCGGCCGCCTCGCCGCACGTGTCGGAGACCGTTGGGCCGGATGCCTCGATCACGTTCGAACCGGAGAACCGCGACGCTCTCGCGATGGCGTTCCGCGGTGCGGACGCGCTCCTGACGCCGGCCGCCCGCGATGCCGCCCTCGCGACCGCGCGCCGGTTCGATCCTGATGCGCTCAGTCGCCGATTCGCCGCCGCGTTGCGCGAGCGACTTGGCTAAACCGTCAAACGGGTCCGGCACTTTGACGGGTAGGCGCCGACCGGCCTCAGAACCCGCCGAAATCGCCGCCGCCGAAATCTCCTCCGCCGAGATCTCCGCCGCCGAAGTCGCCGCCGCCGGCGTCACCACCGAAGTCGCCGCTGTCGCCCTGGTCGATCGAGCCGGCGTCCGCCGTCTCTCCACCGTCGGAGCCCTGGCCGCCGTCGTCGGCCGTCTGGCCCTCGCCGCCCGCGCCCGGGTCGTTGTCGAAGAACGACTGCGCGATGGCGGTCCCGATGAAGCTCGCCGCCAGGGTCGTCATGAACCAGCTGCCCAGCCCGAACCCGGCCCCACCGGAGCCCCAGGCGCGCTCGATCGTGCCCGGCTGGCGGATCTCGGCGCGGGTCGCCACCCGTGCCAGTGAGGCCGGATCGTCACCGCGTGACCTCACCCTCCGGCACGTGCTGCGCGAGCGCCTGGAGCGCCTGCTGACGCTGCTCGGGCGTCAGGCGCGCGAAGGCCTCCTCGTGAGCGCGTTCGATGTCCTCGGGTGGCGCGGTCGCCAGCATGTAGCCGTAGCGCGCGAGGGCCTGCTCGTCGGTGGTCTGGGTGGGTGCGGGATCGGGGTCCCGGCGGCCGAAAAGGTTCATGGGGTCGCTCCTGCTCCCGGTCCGTTCGGACCGTCGACATGAAGTGTGCCGCTGTTCACGTCCGGACGCCGAAACGGGCGGGCTCTGGAGCGGTTGACGGTCTCGGATTCGAGGCGCACAGTCGACCAAGGCAGGAAACCATGGACATCTTCGCCGTCGTCGTTTTCATCCTCCTGGGCACCGCGATGATCGCCTTCGTCGTGAGTCCCACGACCGCCCGCGGCCTGGACACGTTCGGGGCCGGGTTCGTGCCGTATCGAGGCCCGGGATGGCCCCACGGCGTGCAGGAGGAAGAGCCGGTCCGCTGGTCGTGGTCGGCGCCTCGGGAACCGGACGCGATCGACGGCGGCGGCTCGGGCACCGGGCTCGAACCCGAGCTCTTGGAGATCAGCGGTCCGGATGCGCCGGCCGCGTCAGTCGTGCATCGCGGACCGACGGTTCACCCGCAGCTGGACTGACCAGGCTACGTCGTCCCTCAAGACCTCGCGCAGCAGCCCTCAGGTCGTGGGTGCCCCGCTTCGCGGCACGATCGCTCGCACTCTTGTAGCGCTCGTGGCTATCCGCCTCCTCGACGTCGGCCATCGCCGACTCCGACTCCGCATCGGCTACGTCCGCGCGTGCCGAGAGCGCAGCGAGTCTCGCGGCCTCCGCCGTCTTGGAGGCAGAGGTCTCCGCGAGCATCATCGCCGCGAGTGCACTCTTGGCGGCCTCCGCGGTGGCGAGGGCCGCCTCCGCCGCTTCGGCCGCGGCAGCCGCCGACGCCTCCGCCGCGACGCGACCACGCCGAGCGACCGCGGCTGCCCGCTCGGCCGTTCGCCATTTCTGCAGTGTTTCGGCCGTGCTGGAGCCCTCGTCTCCAATGGTCTTACTCATAAGGCCTCCCCTGCATGTGCGGGTGTCAGGCTACTTCATGCCGCGCGGCACGTGAACTGCGATCGGCCTCAACGCCCTACAGCCGGCTTCTCCCAGACCGACACGTGGTTGCGGCTCTCGCTCGTAAATAGCTCGCGCTTCCAGCCGCCCCATCGATCGCGCAACGTCATCCCGGCCAGCTCAGCCATGAGGTCGAGCTCCGAAGGCCACACGTACCGGAAGGGTCCCGAGGAACGCTCGACCGTCCCGTCAATGAGTTGGAAGTGATGCGAGATCAGGCCCTGCCGCGCGACGTCGTACTCGTCGATCCCCCAGTGCGTCTCGCTGAAGTCGAAGACGATGTACGACTCGCCCGGCGGGAGGCGTTGGAGATCGGGCACGCCGACCTCGATCACGAAGCACCCGCCGGGCTCGAGGTGCGCCGCCACGTTGCGGAAGCACGCGACCTGCGCCGCCTGCGTCGTGAGATTCATGATCGTGTTGAAGACGAGGTAGGCGAGCGAGAACGAGCCTTCGACCCTCGTGGTCGCGAAGTCGCCGATCGTGACGCCCACCTCTTTCCCGCCCGGCTTCGCCCGCAACCGCGCGACCATCGCCTCCGAGAGGTCGATCCCGTGCACCGGCACGCCCCGGCGCGCGAGCGGCAGCGCGATCCGGCCGGTCCCGACGCCGAGTTCGAGCGCGCGTCCGCCCCCGGCGAGCTCGACGAGGAAGTCGACGGCCGGGTCGACCGCCTCCGAGTCGAACATCGCGTCGGAGCTCTCGTCGTACCGCGCCGCGACGGGCTCGTCGAAGTGACCGTCGGCAGGCATGACGGAACGTCAGCGCTCGGTCACGATGCCGTACGGGCAGATCTGGAAGGCACCGTCAAGGCCCCCGCCGCCGCCGCCGACAGACTGTCGAGCACGTCCCCTTCCCTGCCAACGACACTGCCCCACGTATCGGCGACGACCGCCCGTCCGTCGATCCGCCAGGCGCCGAAGCCGGCCGGCCAGACGACCCGCACGGTTTCGCCTGATCCGACCGACACGAGGATCAGCTCCTCGCCCTCGGTCGAGACGCGCACCGGCGACAGCAGCGCGGCGGCACAACCGGTCGTCAGGTTCGGGGCCGCCGTGACGATGTGGAGGCGCTCGAGCGCCGGCGGGCAAGCCCGGACCGGTAAACAGCCGCGCAACCACCGACGGCAACGAGGGCGAGGACGACGACCGCCCGTTGCCGCGATCGCCGTCAACGCCTTCCTACGTCTGGACACGGTTCCTCCGTCGTCGATGGTCCTCGTCGGTTGATCGGTCGGCACCCAGCCTAGTCACATCATGACCGGGCCTGGGCAGGCCAGCCAGATGCCGGGCTCGATCTCGCCGCCGCCCAGCCGAACATCGCGTCCCGGTGCGCGCTACGACCTGGCCCGTTTGATCGAGGATCGCGACCTCGTCGCCGACTCGGCGGCCGGAGTATCCAACGGGCCACCTGATCTGCCACACGAGGTCGCCGACCCTGATCGCCGAGCCTGCGCTCGCGTCCGGGATCAGCTGGCCCTCGACCACGGCCGCGGGACAGCCCACCGGCTCCAGGCCCCCGGTCAGCAGGACGACCGTCTCGGCGCCCGGGCTTGCCCGCGCGCGAGCTCGGCGATGCAACGCTCGTAGGCAGGCTGGTCGAGGTCAGACCCGATGTTGCAGACGACGTCGACCGGTTCGTTACCGGGAATCGTCAGGACGGCGAATATCGTCACCGCCGCGCCGATCCCGATGGCCACAGCCAACAAGCGGCGAACACGGCCTGACAACGGCATGCAATGGACGATGCGCGCTCAGATGAGCCGCGGTCAAACACACCTGAGATGTCCGCGATCCGGGGCTAAGGATCGCCTGGCGTCCTTTCGAGCGACTTCTCCAAGGTGAGAAGGGTGTCGTCGACGTCGATCGGACCGGTGCGGATCTGGATCGTGCCCTGCACCCGCCGCGGCGGGATTCCGACGTCGCGCATAGCCGAGGTGCCGATACAGGGCGAGGGCCGCGTCGTTGTCGACGCTGACGGACAGTCGGAGTCGATCGAATCCTCGCGCAACAGCCGCTCGCTCAGCCGCGTCGGCCAGGGCCGTCGCAACGCCGCGCCGGCGATGTTCCGGACGCACGGAGACATCCTGGAGCTCGGGCGGGTCGGAAAGCGCCAGGTGGGCGTGGCCCAGCGGCTCATCGTCCTCCCACGCGACCAGATAGAAGCCATCGCCCTGCTCGAGGCGGGCGAGGCCGAGGACCGCACCGACGCGCTCGACCTCGTTCGACGCTCAGCTCGCGGATCTGCCACATGGACGCAGCCTGACGGTCGCCGCTCATCAGTGCCGTCCGACGCCCGCGATGTCCCGAAGTCATCCGGTGGTGCCTGGCTCATCATGTCCCGAACGTCTCGGACACCAGTTCGGGAGGGGATGTCGTGAAGATCGTGGTGGTGGGTGGGACCGGGCGACTCGGTTCGCAGGTGGTGGCCGAGCTGCTTGGACGAGGGCACGAAGCGGTGCCGGCGGCACCCAGCACGGGCTTTGACACGATTTCCGGCGCCGGCGTGGCCGAAGGCTTGACGGGAGCGCAGGTCGTCATCGACGTGTCCAACTCGCCGTCGTTCGAAGACCCGGTGGTCCTCCAGTTCTTCCGAGACCTCGACCGGCACCCTGCTGGCGGCCGAGCGAAAGGCCGGGACCAAGCACCACGTCGTGCTGTCGATCGTCGGTGCGGATCGAGCGCCGGACAGCGACTACATGCGTGCCAAAGTCGCGCAGGAGCAGCTGGTGGCGGACGGCGGCGTCCCGTACACCATCATCCGGGCAACCCAGTTCTTCGAGTTCCTCGGCGCGATCGCCGACGCAAACACGACCAACGGCACCGTTCGACTGCCGTCGGCCCACCTCCAGCCCATCGCGGCCAGCGACCTGGCCGTCGCGGTAGCGGACGTGGCCGAAGGATCGCCCATCGATGGCACGATCGAGGTAGCTGGCCCCGAGGCCCTCGGCCTGGACGAGCTGGTCCGCCGGGTCCTGTCCGCGACCGGCGACCCGCGACCGGTCGTCACCGACGATTCCGTGACGTACTCCGGCGCCCACATCGACGATACGACCTTGACCCCGGGGCCAGGTGCCCGCATCGCCCCGACGCGCCTGGACGACTGGCTCAGCCGACGCTGACTGACGGACGCCAGCCGGACTACGGTCCAGAGACGAGCAGGCGCGTGACGGCGAACAGAAGCCGACAACCCTGGCTAGCGACTGGGTCGCCGTCCATCTCGGTTCGCGTGCAGCTCGCTGCGGCGGGATGATCGAAGATGCCAGTCACCTCGACGACCTGACCGATCGGAGGCACGTCGGGGTGTTCACCGGCCGGGTCCAGGTTGAGGACGAACCAGTCGTCAAAGTCCGGTGGCACCGTGGTCACGCCAGGCTCCACGAGGAGCTCGGGACTGCCACTCCCCAGGAAGAACCAACCCGGCGAGTACCCAGGACCCATCGGCGTCGCAATTGCACGAGATCAGACCAGCCTCGACGGTGATCGGCACTCGCGGGAAGCAGGCCAATCCGACGCCGGGCAGCAGTGCCGCGAGAGACCGGAAGTCGGTGGGCAGCGGCGGACAGTCGAAGGCACCGGCCGCGATCCATGGCTCGCCGTCCCGGCCCGCGCTCGCCACCCAGCCACTCGGCAGCTCCCGCGAGGTGAGCGGAACGACCTCGTACCAGACATAGCCCGAGGCCGACACGGGGCCGTCCAGGACGTACAGCTCGGACCCGAGCGGGAGCAGCGGCTCCAACTTGCGCGAGTCATCGCTAACGCGAGGCTCAGAACGGACCCGAAGCCCATCACTTGCGAGGGTGGTCACGACGCTGCCGACGAACGAGTTGGTGGGTTCGGGTAGTGCGGCATCAGAGCCGGTCGGGTCCGGTGTCGGCGATGGCGTCGGCGACGGGCTGCGAGCGTCGAATGACGACAGGGGCGGCGATGTCGTCGCCGACGGGCTGGCGATCGAGCCATTCGAACCAGGTGCCTGCGAGGGTCCGCAGGCGCCGACGAGCACTGACGCAACGATCAAGGCGAGATGACTGGATGACGTCCGCACGTTGAGAACCCTCGTGGCGAACCGCCGATAGATGTGAGACGCCTGTCTCCCGAACACGTTGCGGATTTACGGCGCCGTTCCCCGGTCAGTCAGGGTCCGGGACCGCGACTGGCCGCGGACGAGCGAGGTACCCGGTCGTCGGCTACTGGCTTGGGACCCAGAACGGCGCCCAGTCCCAACGACCTTTGTTCGGGTCCGGCGGCATCGTGGAGGATGGGCACGGACCAGCGTCTCCGGCAGGTTTCCCATACTGATCCGTGAGGGGACCGCAGATGGCCGCGCTGTTCCGGATGTACCTCTCGGGCTCGTATCGCAAACCCGACAACAAGAACAAGAGCGCGAAACCGATCGCGAACACCGCGGCTACGTCTCGCTTGCTCACGTTACGACGCTACACCGTCGGCGACGCGCTGACCATCGAGACCTCCATGCAGGCCCGGTGCCGTAGTGCGCCCGGGTCCGTCAACGCCCTTACGCGCGGCCCCGTTCCACGATGTCGCCGATGAACCGCGGCAGGACGAAGCTAGCCTGGTGGAGCTCTGGCGTGTAGTAGCGGGTGTCGAGGCCGGCCGCATCGAACCGCTCCCGGAGCGTGGCAAGTGGCACGGCACGGAGCGCACCGTCGTCCGTGCCCCAGCCGAACGCCATGAACCCGCCGACGTAGGTCGGCACGACCCCGAGGTAGCAGGTCGCGTCGGCGAACAGGCCGCCGAAGATGCGCATCGTCGACTCGAGCTCCGCGGGCTGGAAGAACGGGACACCGTTCTGGGTCACGAGCACGCCGCCCGGCTGCAGCACGCGTTTGCAGTTCGCGTAGAACTCGGGAGTGAACAAGGCCGCGCCCGGACCGATCGGGTCGGTCGAGTCGACCACGATCACGTCGAACCGCCGATCGGTCGTCGCGACGAAGTCGGCGCCGTCGCCAAGCACGATCTCGACACGCGGATCGTCGAACGCGCCGCGGCCCAGCTCCGCGAGGTAGGTCCGGGCGAAGTCGATGACGCCGGCGTCGAGCTCGGCGATCGTCACGTGCTCGACCGTCGGGTGCTTGAGGACCTCCTCGACCAGGCCGCCGTCGCCGCCCCCGACGATGCCGATGTCGCGCGCCGCGCCGTGGGCAAGGATCGGCACGTGCGCCAGCATCTCGTGGTAGACGAACTCGTCGGCCATGGTCAGCTGTGTGACGCCGTCGAGCGTGAACATCCGCCCGAACCGCTCGCTTTCCGCGACGACGAGATGCTGATGCTCGGTCTGGCTGTCGAACAGCACCCGATCCACCTTGATCGACATCCGGACGTCGTCGTACAGCGTCTCGGTCAGCCAGGTCTCGTCGGACTCCACGTGCGTAGCGTACTGACGCGAGCGAGCTCCGCGTACGCCCCCGTGTCGCATCCCGTGCCGCGGCACAACGCCGGGGCCAGCCAGGTAGCTCGCCCTGGGATCGGTGGCGAGATAGACACTGTCGGTTCGATCGGGTCCGAGAGACAACCACCCAAGGACCTACAGCGATGATGAGATCCAAACGATCGTGGCGAGTACACCGATACCAACGACGAAGGTCACGACGACGATCGCTGCGACTCTCCGGCTCCGTTGAGGATCGAAGCGCGCATCGACGGAGGCGCCTGGTTGGCGAAGGTCGAATCCAGGCGTGAGCGAATGCATACCCGGGGGCGTGATCACGTACCGGTCAGGGCGGATGGCAACGACCGCCTCGGCCAGCGAGCGGGGCCCATGGCGGCCCTCCGCCACCAGGTCCGACGGGATCTTGGCAAGGACCTCCCCTTGGGCACCGAATAGCGAATTTGACCGCCTCAGGTCGTTGGATGGAGCGAGAGAAGCAATCTCCGACCACAGAACGCGTCGCCGAGGTCGAGACGGCAGGACGAGCGACATCGCCTCTGCGTCGAGCTTGGCTTCCGGCTGTGGGTCAGCAAGAAGCCATCGCATAGATCGATGGCGCGCCAGCCAGGGTCCGAAGACATAGATGAACCCCGGTGCGAGGGCGACGACAAGCAGCAAGACTCTGAAAACAAGGGGTTGCTCACTAGGCGGGAAGCCCACCTGCCCGAGCACCGCGTTGACGCTGAGGAGGACGAGTAGCCCCCAAGGGATGCTTACCCAGGCAAGGCCGCGGCCCCAGCGACTCGGGACTGGTCGGCGTGTCCTGAGTGTGATCGTTCCTTCCACCGCATGAGGGTAAGCGACGCCTGTCTCGCAAAAGTGTGCGGTTATGACGCCAGAGGTTGGCCTCACGACCGTGGTCAAGTCGCCGTCGGCCCGACCCCTGGCAACCTTGCGTCGATGACGTCGCCTGGCTGGAATGCGGCCTCCCCGGCGAGATCCAGCGCGTTTTCGAGTGAGCTGGATCGACTCATGTCAGCGGTTTCCCGTATGACGAACACCGGCTCCATCACATACCCGTCTGCGAATACGAGGGCCACGCGATGGATCCCAGGCTCGTACTCGGGAAATCGTGAGATGGCGCCCTGCACGGAGTCGGATAGTCGGCTCCCCGCGACCAACATCGGTCGGCGACGGACGAGGTGCGGCAAGCCCTGTGACTCGAGCAGACGATTGATGCGCGTCTCGAGAGCTGGCCGACGCTCCAGACCCCAGACATTTCCGAGAGACCGACCCAATCTTGGGTTGTGCTTCGCTGCCAGCTCGATGCGATCGATTACTGCGTCACCGCAGTTCCACAACAGATCCTCCAGAGGCCCACACGCGACGTACGTGAGACTCTCCTCGTCAGGTGCCGCATCGACCAAGGCGAGCACCAGCACCAGTTTCTCGTCGCAGTGATCCCATTCCGAATAGAAGGCCTCCACCGCCCAGAACAAAGAGTCGTCCTTGGTGGCGAGATAACCGAAGTAGGCATCCAGGAATGCCTTCCGATCGAATTCGGGGTCCATGGCTGGAGCCTATCGGTTCACCACCATCATGTCGTCGCGATACGAGCTTCGGAGGTTGGGCACGATGTGGCACCAAGGTCGCATTGTGTCCGCCAATGTCACCTGAGGAATGACGCCAGCCCATCCGAGTCAATCGCCTTGCGGCGAGTCGAATCAAACGTGATGGACTCAACTGATACACGTCCGAGACGACTGCCCCGCGCGGGGAGTTCGCCCCAGTCCGCCCCGACGGTGCGACGAGGGTCGGCGTCTAGCTCATAGACGTCGTAGGCGGGCGGGTAGTCATCCAAATCAGTGTCGAAGGGGCAGTCGAGCAGAAGAAGTCGCCCGTCCGCCTCGACCAGCACAAGGCGGGGCACGTCATGGAAGTCGCGATACTCAAGAATAGGAAGCCACGCCATCGTTCGGATGGTACGGGTCCCAGTGATCCTATGGCGTCATCTCGCCAGACGTCGAGTCGTCGGCTTAGGAGCTCCCGATGCCGCGGTGGGTGACGCCTTCTGGGAGGCCTAGGTCGCTCAGGCTGTTGCGGCCGTCGAGGATTGCCTTGAGGTCCGGGAACCAGGCGGCGTCGAGCTCGTTCCAGCGGGGGTCGGCGGTCTGGGTGACGACGGCCCGCACGCCGGGTGCTGCCGCTCCCCAGGCCCACGGTTCGGCGCCGGTCCGGCGGATCTCGTCTTCGGTCAGCAGGGGGTCGTACGCGAGCACGCGGGCGCCTGCGGCGCGCAAGCGCTCGATCAGGGGTAGCGCCCGCGAGTAGGCGAGCTCCTTGACGCCGTGGCGATACGTCAGGCCCAGCACGAGCACCCCGGCCCCTTCGAGCGTGCCCAGCTCGGCTCGGCGAGGGCCTCGATCGCCACGTCCACCTGGCCGTCGTTGACCTCGCGGGCTCGAGCCACCAGCGACAGCTCGGGCGCGCGATCGAGCAGGAAGTGCGGGTAGACCGGGATGCAGTGGCCGCCGACCCCGATCCCCGGCTGGTGGATGTGGCTGTAGGGCTGGCTGTTGGCCGCGGCGATCACCTCGGTCATGTCGACGCCGATCCGGTCGGCGTAGTTCGCGAACTCGTTGGCGAGGGCGATGTTCACGTCGCGGTAGGTCGTGTCGGCGAGCTTCGAGAACTCGGCCGCCTCGGCCGACGACATCGCCACGATCTCGGCATCGAGCACGCTGTCGTAGAACGCCGCGGCCCGGTCGCGCGACAGCGGGCCCCAGGCCGCCGACGAGCTTGGGATACGTGGCGAGATTCCGGAGCGCGGCCCCGCTGTACAGCCGCTCCGGCGAGAACGCCACGAGGAAGCCGTCGTCGCCATCGACCTCGGCGCGCAGCCCGCTGGCCGCCTCGAGCCGCGGGGCGTAGCGCCCGCGCGTGTCGCCGACCGGCAGCGTCGTCTCGTAGATGACGAGGGAGCCGGCGTGGATGCCCGGGGCGATGGAATCGGTCGCGGCATCCATGTAGCCGTAGTCCGGCCGAGAGTCCGCGTCCAGCATCACCGGCACGATCAGGACGACGACGTCGGCCTCGCGCGCGGCCGCGGCCCCGTCCGTCGTCGCGCGCAGCATCCCGTCCGCGTGGGCCGTGGCGACGAGCTCGGCGAGCCCGGGCTCCTCGTCGACGTGCGAGCGGCCCTCGTTGATCGCGGCGACGACCGCCTCATCGATGTCGACGGCGATGACGTCCCAGCCGTGCGACGCGAACTGCGCGGCGAGCGGCAGGCCCATCTTCCCGGCACCGACGACCGCCACGATCCCGGCCGTCGCGGGCTCGCCGCGCCACGGCCGCACGGGCCGCGCGAACGGATGGCGGCACGGGTTCGGCTCCGACGTGATCGAGCCGCCCGCCAGGTTGGCGGTGCTGGACGGCCGGTCGGTGATCGTCACGGCACCAAAACCTCGTCCAGCTCGACCGTCCGGCGCTCGCGCGCGGCGCGCAGCAGCGCATCCGCGACGACCACGGCCCAGCGACCGTCCTCGGCGTTGACGACCGGGCGGCCGCCCTCCCGAACGACGGTGAGGAACGCATCCAGCTCCGCGGCCAGCGGCTCGCCGCTCGCCAGCGGCAGGTCCACCAATTCACCCTCGAACGTCGGGGCATACCCGCGGATCAGGTGCGGGTTCGTCGTGTCGGTGGAGCGCGTGAAGGTCAGCCGCTGGCTCAGGTAGTCGAGCTCGAACATGCCCTCCTCGCCGACCACGGTCAGCGTCCGGCGCTTGGCCGGCGTCAGCCAGTCGACGTGGAGCATCCCGACCGAGCCCGACGGGAACGACAGCAGCCCGAACAGCAGGTCCTCGTGGTCCTGGTGGACGCGCTGGGCGGTCTCGGCCGAGACGCGAGTCGGGCGCTCGGCCGCGACGAACGAGAGGATGTCGACGTCGTGCGTCGCGAGATCGATGGTCACCCCGACGTCGCGGATGCGGGCCGGGAACGGGCCGGCGCGCCGGCTCGTGATCGCATAGACCGTCGAGAGCCAGCCCTGGTCCAGGAGCCGGCCCAGCTCCAGCACGGCCGGGTTGAAGCGCTCGACATGGCCGACCTGGATCGGCACGCCGGTCTCGCGCGATGCCATCACCAGGCCGTCGGCCTCGTCCGGGGTCGCCGCGAGCGGCTTCTCGATGAGCGCCGCGACCCCGCGGCCGACCGCCGCGAGCCCCAGGACGAGATGGGTCGTGGTCGGTGAGGCGATGACGACGGCGTCGAGGTCGTCCTTGGCGAGCATCGCCTGCGGCTCGGTGTAAGCCCTTGGCCGTCGGTGGTCGCGCGGGCCGCCTCGAGGACCTCGGGGAGCGGATCCGAGATCGCCACGAGCTCGACGTCCTCCCGCGCGCTCAGCAGCCGCAGGTGATTGCGGCCCATCGCCCCGAGCCCGATCAACCCGACGCGCGCCGGGCGCTCGCCGATGGGCTGCCAGCCGCTCATCGCTCGGCGGTGGCCGCGTGCCGCCCGACCACGGCCCGGACCGCCTCGATGACGGTCGCCTGGTCGTCGTCGGTGAGGCCGGGGAACATCGGCAGCGAGAGGCTCCGGGCGGCGGCCCGGTCCGTGACCGGCAGGTCGGCCCGGATCCCGAGGGCCAGCACGTACGGCTGGCGATGGACGGGGATCGGGTAGTAGATGCCGGTCGAGACGCCGGCCGTGGCGAGGTCCGCCACGATGGCGTCGCGCGCCGGCCCGACGTCGAGCGTGTACTGGTGATAGACGTGCGTCCGGTCCGCGGGCACGCTGCGGGACCACCACCGGCAGGTCGGCGAAGGCCTCGTCGTAGCGCTTCGCGATGGCCTGGCGGCGCGCCGTGTTCCGCTCCAGCTTGTCGAGCTGGCACAGGCCGATCGCGGCCGCGACGTCGGTCAGGCGGAAGTTGTAGCCCAGGATCTCGTGGCGGTAGCGCTCGCGCATGCCCTGGTTGCGGTACAGCCGGATCCAGTCGGCGAGGGCGTCGTCGTCGGTCGTGATGAGGCCGCCTTCGCCGGTCGTCATGTTCTTGGTGCCGTACAGGCTGAACGCGCCGTGCCCGAAGCTCCCGACCCGGCGGCCGCGGTACTCCGCGCCGTGCGCCTGGCAGGCGTCCTCGACGATGGCGAGGCCGTGGCGCTCCGCCAGCTCGACGAGCGGGTCCATGTCGGCGGGCAGGCCGAACAGGTGGACCGGGCAGATGGCCTTCGTCCGGGGCGTGATGGCCGCGGCCACGCGGTCCGGGTCGATGTCGTAGGTCTCGGGGTCGATGTCCACGAAGACCGGCGTGGCGCCGGTGTACAGGATCGAGGACACCGTCGCGTTGAACGTGTGGCCGACGGTGATGACCTCATCGCCCGGCCCAAGGCCCATGCCCGCGAAGATGCACATCTCCGCGACGGTCCCGTTGCTCACCGCGATCGCGTGGCGGACGCCGATGAACGCCGCCCAACGCTCCTCGAGCTCCGCGACGCGCTTGCCACCGGCCAGCATCCCGCTGCGCAGGACCTCGGTGACGGCGGCGATCTCGGCCTCGTCGATGTCGGGGCGGGCGACCGGGATCACGCCTTCGCCTCGTTGAGCGTGTCGCCGGTCCGTTCGTAGGCGTAGCGGCGGCCACAGCGCGCGCACGTGAGCTCCGGGTCGGTCGTGTAGCGGCCGATCTCCGCCGGCGCCGGATGCCCCTCGGAGTCCATGAGCCGCTCGCCGCAGGCGCACACCCAGCCGATCCGCTTCGCGGGGCTCCCGGCGACGAGCGCATGGCCCGGGACCGTGCGGGTCACGACGGCGCCGGCACCGACCATCGCGAACGGCCCGACGTCGCAGCCCGCGACGACGATGGCGCCGGCGCCGATGGAGCTGCCGTGTTCGAGCCGGATCGGCGTGACCTGCCAGTCGTCGGCACGGGCCAGCTCGCCTTCGGCCGTGATGGCCCGCGGGTAGCGGTCGTTGGTGAGGATCGCGCCCGGGCCGATGAACACGCCGTCCGCGACGGTCACGCCGTGATACACGAGCGCCCCGTTCTGGATCTTCACGCGGTCGCCGATCTCGACGCCCGCATCGATGAAGGCGTCACGGCCGATCACGCACTCGGCGCCGATGCGGGCACCCTGGCGGACCTGCGCCCGCTGCCAGATCGCGCTGCCGGCCCCGACAGCTGACGCCGTCCTCCAGGTCGGCGGACGGATGGACGCGGGCAGCCGGATCGATCATCGACGGCAGTGTAGCCGCGCGGTTCAGGGAAGGCGGCCCTGCAGGTGGGCGCGGTACAGGAAGGCGGCCATCTGCTCGCGCGTGACGGCGCGGCTGGGCAGTAGCGGCGGTCGCCGCAGCCACCGGTGATCTGCGACCATGGCCAGGGCGTTGATGCTGCCCTCGCCGGTCCGCCCGTCGTCGTCGTCGAAGTAGTCGGTCGTGGCGTTGGGCAGGGCCAGGGCGCGGTCGAGGAACATCGCCATCTGGGCGCGCGTGACGTAGGCCGCCGGGCAGAAGCGGCGTGGGCCGCAGCCACCGGTGATCTCGGCCTTGGCCAGGGCGTTGATGCTGGCCTCGCCGGTCTTGCCGTCGTCGTCGTCGAAGTAGTCGGTCGTGGCTGCCGGCAGGTCGAGGGCGCGGTCGAGGAACATCGCCATCTGGGCGCGGGTCACCCGGGCGTTCGGGCAGAACAGGGTCGGCTCGCAGCCGCCGGTGATGCCGGCCTCGTAGAGCCACGCGATCTCGGTCGCGAAGTCGTCGATGATCGGTGAACGGAGTCGCGCTGACGAACTTGTCCTTGATCGCGGTCCACAGCTCCGGGCGGGCGTTGTCGTAGCCGAGTGCCCAGATCCCGGCGCCGCGCAGGCCGTAGTCGTTCACGATGTCGTACTTGGCGCGCAAGGCGTAGGCGTCGTCCAGGTACAGCTGCCGCCACGACGTGACGCAGCCGTAGGTGTCCGAACAGTTCTCGCGGCGGTAGGCAGTCCAGGCCACGCCTTCGACATCGTCGCGGCGGCGGCCGTGTTCCTGCAGGACGTTGATGCCGTTGGCGTAGATGACCGTGGTCGACGAGCCGTACTGCGTGCCACTGATGTTCTTGGCATTGAGCTGGTCGGCTTCCGTCGACCAGGCCCGGCCGTAGTAGGGCACGCCGAGGATCAGCTTGGAAGCGGGAACGCGCGCCCGATACGCCTTGACCGTGTCGACGATGTCGTACGAGGCTCCGCCGATCGGGGCGATCGAGCCGACCGGGCTGGAGCCGGCCGAGCGGTAGTCGTAGCCCATGATGAAGATGGCGTCCGCGGCGCCGGCGGCCGTCGCGGCCTCGATCGGGTAGTTGCCGATGTAGCCGGTCGTGTCGAAGGTCAGCTGATAGCCCTTGGCGACGGCATCGAGCTCCGTTCGGACGCGCTTGACGAGCAAGACGAACTCGTCGGCATAGCCCGCGGCGAGGGGCTCGAAGTCGAGGTTCACGCCGTCCGCGCCGCGGTCACGCACCGCGACGGCGATGTTCTTGGCGAGCGCGGCCCTGGCCGTGCTGCTGCCCAGGAGTGCCTTCTGCTTCGTGGACCCGCCGGACGACCAGGCGAAGCTCTGCACGGTCAGCACGACCCGGGTGTGGCTCTGGTGGGCCTTGTTGATGACGTTCGTCAGGGCCGAGCTCGTCCAGCCGTTCCAGCCGGTCGTCGTCGATCCGTCCTTGTTCTTCTTCTCGAGGCTGCCGTTCGCGGCCGCGCCGACGCCGAAGTAGGCGATCGTCGAGACCTTCGAGTAATCGATCGTCGTCGAGCTGTCGCTGACTTCCCAGTACGGCAGGAACCCGAAGACTTCGCGGGTCAGGCCGCCCGGGGAGATCGCGGCGGCCGGGGCGGCGATGCTCTCGGCGGCGAGCCCCGAGGACCACGAGGCGCCCTCGGCGGGGATGGCCCCGCCCTCGTCGAGGACGGGCTGATCGACCGGGGTCTCGGTGGCGACGGGGGCTGGCGACGGGTCGCTCGACTCGACCGGGGTCGGTTCGGCCGGCGGTTCGGCGGTCGGATCGGCCGTCGCCGACGGCTGAGCGGGCAGCTCGATCGTGGGCAGCTCCTCGGGCAACCCGGGGGTCGTCGAGGGGGCCGCGGTCACCGTCGGCTTCAGGGCATCGCGCAGCTGGCGGCCCGACAGGCGACCTGCCGGCAACGCACGGGGAGCGGCGCCTCCGACCTTCCATCGATCGTGCGCACTGGGCCGGAACGGGACGGTGACCCGGCCGCCGGCCGTGAAGTGGATCTTGTCGTTCGCGTGCGCCTGGACCTCTTCCCAGTGGATGCTGGAACGCAGGCCGGCGGGGTCCTGCTCGTTGACCGGCGGCTGCTCGGCGGGCGCGACCCGTGCGGCGGCGATGGCCGGTGAGGGCGCCTGCGCAGGGGTCGGAGAACCGGCCGCAGTGGGGATCAGGGACGTCGCCAGCAGGAGGACGGCGAGCACGGTCGAGGCGGAGCGGCGACGGGCGAACCTCAAGACAGCCTCTGTGACGGGTCCCAAACCATAGGCCCGAGCGTCAAGTTCGGGCAACCGGACGAAGGTCCCGGTCGCGACTGGTACGGGGTGGTGCGGTGGGCTTCGGTGGGGTCGTCCACGGCCCCGGACCCGGTCGGCCGGGCTCAGTCGGCCTTGAACGCCCGCAGCAGGAACGCCGCCATCTGCTCGCGGGTGACCGCGGTCGAGGGGCAATACTTGCCGTCGCCGCAGCCACCGGTCAGGCCGGCCTCGGCGGTCGCGTTGATCGAGGCCTCGAGCGAGCTGTTGTTGTCGTCGCTGAAGTAGTCCTTCGTCGCCGGGCGCCAGGTTCAGCGCGCGGACCAGGAAGCCCGCCATCTGGGCGCGACTGACGGAGTCGTTCCGGCAGTACAGCCCGGGCGCGCAGCCGTTGGTCAGGCCCGCCTCGGCGATCTTGTTGATGTTCGCTTCATGGGTCTTGCCGTTGTCGTCGGTGAAGTAGTCCTTGGTCGCCGCCGGGAGCTGCATCGCCCGGGCGATGAAGCTGGCCATCTCGCCGCGGCTGACCGCCGACACGGGGCAGTAGCGGGTGTCGCTGCAGCCGTTCGTGATCTTCTCGTCGTAGATCCACTGGATCGACGCGACGAACTTCGAGTTGCCGAGGTCGCTGAACACGCTCATGACGGCGTATTCGGGTGCCGGCGCGGGCGGCGGCGGGCTCGCGGGCGCGCCGTCCAGCACCTGGGTCGTGGTCACGTTCGGGTTGCCGACGAAGGAGCGGTAGTAGCCCGACGTCGCGTTGTCCGGGTCCATGAAGGCGGTCTTGCCGGACGTGCGCGAGGAGGCGAACGAGAACTCGTTGCCGTGGTAGTTCGGCTGGCTCCGCCACAGGTCGATGAGCGGCTGATCGGTCGTGAACAAGGACCGGAGGTAGTCGACCGGGCCGCGGTGGCCGTCGGCGATCACGGCGCTGACGCTGCCCTTGAGGAACCCGGCCCCGTAGTTGTCGACGCGCTGCTTGGCGACGGTCTTGCTGGGTGCCGGATCGCCGGGCTCGGAGTTGCCGGCCGCGTAGCAGAGGTGATGGAGCAGGATGACGGCGTTCGGCGCCAGGTCGAGCGAGGCGACATACGGCTCGCCGTAATACTTGTTGTTGCTGTCCCCGTTGCCAGCGGTCGCGTTCAGGCCGAACCCGTCCTTGGTCGTGTAGTTGGGGTCGTAGGTATACGGGCTGGGCCAGCCGTTGCCGTGGCCGAAGTAGATGACCACCGACGCGCCGACCGTGGCGCTCTTGACCTTGGACCACGTCGCGTTCGGGCTGTAGACCTTCACGACGTTGGGCGTGTACTTGATCGCCTCGGCGTAGGCCACATCGGCCTTGTCGCGGTAGTTCGACGTCTGGCCGTGCGTTGCCCCGACGATGATCACGACCTTGGCATCGGACGTCTGGGCGGCACGCGCGGGTGCGGGCACGGCGAACGTTCCGACGGCGGCGGTCAGGACGAGGAACAGGGCGGCGAAGGTTTTGCGCAAGATGAGACTCCGGGGATGAGGGCAGGGATCTGAGTTCCCAGCCTCGCCGAAGCGGGCGCCCGTCTCAATCGCGCCATGGTCCCGAGCGCTGTAGCCCCTTCGGGTCGCGCCCTGAGGCCGGCCTGGTCCGGTAGGGTGGAGTCCGGTTCGGTCGGTCTCGTTCGGCGTGGCCGCTTAGCCGTTCGAGCGCAGGCGCTCCACGAGCTCGGCGAGGGACGGGTTCGTACGGTCGCGGTCGGACAGGATCGGACGTCCGTCCGGCGATCCATCGACGGCGGGCCACGGGACGGCCGCGAGTGGATCGTCCCAGGCGAATCCCAGCTCGTCGCTCCCGTCGTACTCGTTCGTCACGAGATAGATGAGCTGGAGCGGCTCGAGCGCCAGGAAGCCATGCGCGACGCCGATGGGGATGTCGACCCATTCGTCGGCCACGAGCTCGCGCGTCTCGACGAGCGGGCGATCGTCCCCCCGCAGCATGGGGCGAACGTCGACGAGGACCACGAACGCCCGACCTGAGGCCACGATCCAATGGTCGAGCTGGCGCTGGTGGAGGTGCAGGCCTCGGAGCACCCCCTGGGCCGACGTCGACAGGTTGGCCTGCACGAACCGTGGATCGGAGCCGGCGGCTGCGCCGGCCTGGCCCGGGTCGATCGGGCCGAACGTATCCTCGCGCCACAGCTCGCGGAAGGAGCCGCGCGGGTCCTCGAACCGGGCGATCGCGCCGTAGCGGACGCCCGCGAGCGTGGAGGGCGGGCGGGCGAGCTCGCTCACCGGGTTGGCTCCGCGATCGGGGCGGGTGTCGTCGCCCGGTCCCGCCGCAGGATCGGGGCGTACTCGGCCATCGCCGCCTGCCAGGGGCGGATCGGTTCTCCGCTCGGGAGCGGTGTCGCGGCCAGCACGCCCCAGCGTGGGGGGTCGGATGCCCGTGCCCAGGTGGTCGCCGGCACGGGCTCGACGGGTACGCGCACGCCGAGCCGTGCCAGCACGTCCTCCGCCCAGGTCGCACGGGTGGCGATCCCGCCGTTGACGAGGTGGTGGATGCCGGGGAGGGCGTCCTCGGCAAGCAGTTCGACGATCGCGTCGGCCACGTCGGCGGCGTATGTCGGCGTGCCCCACTCGTCGCCCACGACGCGGAGTGGCTGGCCCTCGGCCCCGGCCTTGGAGGCCGCGTCGAGGATCTTGTGCGGGAAGTCGCGCCCCGGCGGGCCGAACAGCCAGGCGGTCCGCGCGATCCCCAGCTTGCCCGAGCCGGTGGACCGTTCGAACGCCGTGGTGGCCGCCTGCTCGCCGGCGAGCTTCGAGCGACCGTAGGCGTTGGGGGGCGCGGTCGGGTCGGTGGGCGCGTAGCCGACCTGGTCGTCGCGGTCCCCGGCGAACACCTCATTGGTAGAAATCATCAGGAGGTCGATCCCCCGTTCCGCGCACGCGGCGGCGAGGACCCCGGCCGCGTCGCCGTTGCGACGCTGGGCGAGATCGGGGTCGCGGGCACACCCGTCGACGTCGGTCCAGGCCGCGGTGTGCACGACGACCTCGGGCCGGTCGCGGTCGAGCGCCGCGGCCACCCCCGCGGGGGCGTCGAGGTCGAGTTCCGCCCGGGTCCAGGCGACCGGCCCGCGCGGGCCGGTGAACGGCGCGTCGCCGAGGGCGGTGACCAGGGCCGACCCGAGCCGGCCGGTCGAGCCCGTGACCGCGACGCGCATCAGCCCGTGGTCCGCAGCCGCTGACCGTACTGGCGTTCGTAATAGGCGTCCCAGTCCCCGGTTCGGGCGGCGCGCCACCACGGCTCGTTGTCGACGAACCAGTCGATCGTCCGCGCCAGGCCCTCCTCGAAGGTGGTCTGGGCGCGCCAACCGAGCGCGGCGAGCTTGGAACCGTCCATCGCGTAGCGCCGGTCGTGCCCGGGTCGGTCCTCGACGTGGCGGACGAGCGACCACGGCTTGCCGAGGTGCCTCAGGAGCAGCTCGACGGTGTCGCGATTGGCCATCTCGACGCCACCGGCGACGTTGTATGTCTCGCCCGTTTGGCCATGTCGGAGGACGTGATCGATGCCCGCGGCGTGGTCCGACACGAACAGCCAGTCGCGTCGCTGGAGGCCGTCCCCGTAGAGCGGCAGGGGCTTGTCGTCGATGGCGTTGGTGACGAACAGCGGGATGAGCTTCTCGGGGTGGTGATAGGGCCCGTACGTGTTGGAGCCACGCGTCACGACCGCGTCGACGCCATGCGTCACCACGTAGCTCCGGACGAGGAGCTCTCCGCTGGCCTTGGCCGCGGCGTACGGGGAGCGCGGCGCGAGGACGTCGTCTTCGCGCGAGTGTCCCTCGGCCACGGAGCCGTAGACCTCGTCGGTCGAGACCTGGAGGTAGCGCGGCTTCTGGGGCGCCACCCGGCACGCTTCGAGCAGGACGTGGACACCGATCACGCCGGTGACCAGGAACTCCTCGGGGTCCAGGATGGATCGGTCCACGTGCGACTCGGCGGCGAAGTTGATGACGGCATCGACGTCGCGCACGAGGTCGTCCACGACCTCGCGGTCGGCGATGTCGCCCTTGACGAACCGCAGGCGAGCGGCCTGCTCGGGGTCGTCGCGGACCGGGGCGAGGTTGGCCTCGTTACCGGCGTAGGTCAGCTTGTCGAGGACGGTGATCTGGGTGCCGTCGCGCCGGCCGAGGACGTCGCGGACGTAGCACGACCCGATGAACCCGGCACCGCCGGTCACGAGGATGCGGCCGAAGTCCCGGGTCTCGTCGGTCGCGGGATCGGTCGCGCCGCCGGTCATCCGGTCGGTCGCTCGGACGGAGGCGACAGCCGGCCGACGGCGTCGTCGTCGCGCGCCAGCTCCGATGCGCGCAGGAGCGATGGCACCGTCCCGGCGTCGGTCCAGTGGCCCTCGTACACCCGCGTGAACAGCCGTCCGCCCGGGATGTAGTGGTTGAGGACGTCGGTGATCTCGAACTCGCCGCGCTTGGACGGCGCGAGGTGGCCGATGACATCGAACGCGTCGGGGCGCAGGAAGTACACCCCGATCGGGATGAGGTCGCTCTTGGGCTCGGCCGGCTTCTCCTCGAATCCGACGACATTGCCCTTTTCGTCCAGCTCCGCGACGCCGAAGCGCTCCGGGTCCGGGACCTGGTACAGCAGCGTGCCCGCGCCGTGGGTGCTGGCCTCGAATTCGCGGGCGACGTCCTCCAGGGCGGGGCCGCGCAGGATGTTGTCGCCAAGCACGCAGCAGAAGGCGTCGTCACCGACGAACTGGCGGGTCAGGCCGATCGCCTGGGCGATGCCCTGTGCGCCCGCCTGGTAGCGGTAGGTCAGGTCCAGGCCGAAATGCGATCCGTCGCCGAGCAGCTCGACGACGTCACCGACGCTCTTGCCACCAACGACGACCATGACCTCGCGGATGCCCATCGAGGCGAGGGTCTCGATGGGGTAATAGATCATCGGACGGTCGTAGATCGGCAGCAGGTGCTTGTTCGTGACGATCGTCAGTGGAAAGAGGCGCGTGGCGGTCCCGCCAGCGAGCACGATGCCCTTCATCGCGGGGAAGGGTAGCAGGGCTCACGGCGCGGACCGGGCCGCAAGCACACGCTTGCGGGCGAAACCGCGTTGCCGTGCCCGGGCCCCACGGCTCATGGCGCACGCGCGACGCGCCGCCAGGCTACCGGGCCAGACCGGCGATGCGGCGTCGCGGCCCCCAAGCGGCGACCCGTGGTCCGGACGCGGCACTCCCTGGCCTTTGACCCGCTGGGCGAGCCTACCGGCGGACCACGGGGTGTTCGCCTGTCAATCGACTCTCAGGGCGGGTCAACTGGCCGCCGAATCCCACCAGAAGGCGTATCCGACGGCCGAATGACTCGCTGGGCGGGCGAACGATCAAGTTGGTCTGACAGTAGATCCGCCCAGCGAGGCGAAAGGCCACGGCCGATTGCCGCCTCGCGAACACGTCTGCCGGCTACAGCACCAGCAGGCCGTTCGCGCCAGGGCACCGTCCGCGTCCCAAGCTCGCGAGCGCCTCGCGAGTGTCGAGCGGGAAGTTGCCGCGAAGCCCCTCGCGGCCCAACGCGAGCGCCCGCCGGTTCGCCCGGGTCGCCGCGACCAGCAGGAACACATGCCCGATGGTGCTGTCATCGCGGTGCTTCAGGAGCGTTCGCCGTTCGGTCGCTTGCAGATCGCCCAGCCTCGATTCCGCTTCGAAGGCGTCGACGCATCCGGGCGATTCCACAACGGCATCCCAGGCACGAGCGTCCGATCGGCCTTGCAGCGGCACCTCCGTCCGCCAGGCCACGCTCGATGGGAGGCGCGCTCGAAGCCGTCCAAGTAGTCGGACCTGCGCCGTATCTCGGACGGGATCACCATCTGGATACAGGCGCAGGCTCGGTACCAGGCCGACGGCTGCGCTCAGTCGGCACAGTTGTTCCAGCCCGAAGTCGTCGAGCTCGCCGCGTTCGAAGCGCCCGACCTGACTGCCGGACATATCCACCGCGCGGCCGACATCTTCCTGGCTTAGACCGATCGTGACGCGTGCCGACCTGATCTCGGATCTCGAATAGGCGGCAATCCTGTGCGAGAGAGCGATGGCGCGATCCAGACGTCGATCTCGGGTTGGCACAGCGGGAGTCTGCCGCCAGACGCTTATTTCCCAGTCAATCGGTCGTGCGGTCCCGCCGCAAATCGGATGCACGCGGGCGCACATGCTCACCGCTCGCCGCTCGACGCTCGCCGCTCGCCGCTCGTGGCGTTGTACGGGCGGGCGTTCAGCTACGGCGCAGTGGACGGTCGGGGCGTGCGGGGCGGGCTGGCTGTCGGGCGGGCCGTGGGCGTGATGCATGGCTGCTCGCCCTCGGGCAGGGTCCCTTCTTCGCCGTCGCCGCAGTCGATCGGCTGCTCCTCGATCGGCGGCAGCCCGCCCTCGTAGTCCGTGATCACGAGCACGAATTCGAGCTTGTCGAGGTTCGCCGCCGGCTGCAGGTAGGCCGTCTGGACGACCGCGTTCGCGTCGCGCCGGACGTCGACGACCTGACCGATGAGCAGGCCCTTCGGATACGGGGAGCGGACGCCTCCGCCCAGTTCGAGCCCGGCCGTCACGACCTCGTCGCCCTGGACGACGGTGTCACCGGAGTCGATCTGCTCCATCACGAGCACGCCACCGAGCTGGCCGACGACCTGGCCGCGCGCCGCGTTGGACACGAGCTGCCCGATGACCGTCGAGGTGCCGTCCGTCAGGAGCACGACCATCGCGCTGTCGGGGCCGACCTCGGTGACGCGGCCGGCGAGCGCGCCACCATCGACGACGACGACGTCGCCCTCCTCGATCCCGGCGTTCGTGCCCTTGTCCAGCCCGATCGAGCGACGGAACTCCGAGGTCTCGCGGGAGATGACGGACGCGGCGACCGTCTCGTGCTCGAATCCGGCCTGGAGCTGGAGCAGGGCGGTCAACTGTTCGTTCTCGCGCCGGACCTCGGCCGACACGGCGTGCTCGTTCGTGAGGCGCTCGTTCTCCGCCCGCAAGGCCGCGTTGTCGACCCGCAGCCGATCGATCTCGGCGATCGCCGTCGCGATCGAGGCGATGCCGCCGGCCACCTCGTCGAGCACGCCCTGGATGGGCCGGAAGGCGAAGCCGACGCCGCTCTGGAGCTCGCGCACGGTCGGATTGCGCGGAGAACGCCATGAGCACGAGGCTGACCGCGATGAGCACCGTGAACGCGATGCTGCGTCGGCGGGCGGTGCGGGTGGCCAGGAGGGAGGTCATCGGTCGTTCATCGTACGTGGCGTCCGTCCATCGGGACGCCGCGGTGGGTCAGCGCGGCGGACGCGCGTAGGTCTCCGAGACGAGGACGCGATCCATGGCGTCGAGCTCCTGGAGCACGAGCCCCGTCCCGCGCACGACGCAGGTCAGCGGGTCGTCCGCGACGTGGACTGGCATCTGGGTCGCCTCGGCGATGCGCCGGTCGAGGCCGGCCAGGAGCGCGCCCCCACCGGCGACGACGATGCCCTGGTCCATGATGTCGGCCACGAGCTCGGGCGGGGTCTCCTCGATCGTGTCCTTCACGGTGTCGACGATCTGGGCGACCGATGGCTCGATGGCCTCGCGGATCTGGTCCGCGCCGACCTCGACGCTGCGCGGCAGGCCGGTCAGCAGGTCGCGGCCGCGAAGCGTCACGCGCTGGGCGTCCCACTCCCCGGGGTAGGCGGATCCGATCGCGATCTTGATGTCCTCCGCGGTCCGCTCACCGAGGAACAGGTTGTACTCACGCCGCGCGAACGTGACGATGTCCTGGTCCATCTCGTCGCCACCGATGCGGATGGAGCGCGACACGACGATGCCACCGAGCGAGATGACCGCCACTTCCGTGGTCCCGCCACCGATGTCGACGATGAGGCTGCCCGACGGCTCCGAGACCGGGAGGCCGGCACCGATCGCCGCGGCCATGGGCTCCTCGATCAGGCGCGCCCAGCGAGCGCCCGCGTTGAGGGCCGCGTCCTTGACGGCGCGCTTCTCGACCTCGGTCACGCCGGACGGGATGCCGAGCAGCATCCGCGGTCGCGGGATGAGCCCGATCCGATCGTGGACCCGGTTCACGAAGTACTTGATCATCTGCTCGGTGACGTCGAAGTCGCTGATGACGCCGTCGCGCAGGGGTCGCACCGCGATGATGTTGGCCGGCGTTCGACCGACCATCCGCTTCGCCTCCGCGCCGATGGCGAGGACCCGCTTGGTCTTGGCATCGATGGCGACGACGGATGGCTCGCTCATCACGATCCCGCGGTCGCGGACGTGGACCAGGGTGTTGGCGGTCCCGAGGTCGATACCGATGTCGCGGGAGAAGAGGCCGAGCAGGCGGTCGAGCATGGTTGGGGGAGGATCCTCGTCGTTGCGGGTCGTCGGGCGGTCGTCGCGGGCGGACCGCCGGGCCGGAATGAGGCCGGGGTCGCGCCGATGTCAGGGGCCGGGCAGCCCGCGCAGTCTACCAGAGGCCCCGGTCCGGACCGCTGAGGGGCTCCCGGCCGACCGCGGCTTGCATGCCCGGCAGCGCCCAAACCTCAGTCGGCGGCGCGACCAGCCACGCCGCTCGTCGGGCGGTCGAATGCCACTCCCCGGTCGCGCAGCGACACGTAGGCATCGTGCCCGATGACGAGGTGGTCGAGCAGGCCGATGTCCAGGAGCCGGCCCGCGGCCAAGGCCTCCGCGGTCAGGTGCAGGTCGTCCGGGGAGGGCGACGGGTCACCGCTCGGGTGGTTGTGGACCAGGATGATGCCCGGCGGCATTGAGCCGGACGGCGTCGCGATAGAGCTCGCCCACACGGACCAGCGACGAGCTCACGTTGCCCTGGTAGACCGTCTCGACCCGCAGCACGTGGTTCTTCGTGTCGAGGATCACGACGCGCAGCTCCTCGCGCTCGAGCCGGCCCATCTGCAGGATCAGCCGGTCCGCGACGTCGTGTGGCCCGCGGATCGACCAGCGACCGGCCGGCCAGTCGGCCATCAACCGTCGCCCGAGCTCGAACGCGGCGAGGAGCTGGGCGGCCTTCGCCTGGCCGATCCCCGGGATGGCCGCGAGCTCCAGGTCGCTCGCGCGGGCCAGCCCGGCCAGCCCGTCGTGGCCGCTCAGGGCATCCGTCGCGAGGTCCACCGCGGAGCGCCCGCGGACGCCGCTCCCCCACAGCAGGCCGATCAGCTCCGCGGTCGTCAACCCGCCCGGCCCGCGCTGCGCGAGCCGCTCGCGTGGTCGTTCGGCGGTCGGCAGCTCCCGGATCGTGTGGCCGCGAACGCCACTCGGGACCTGGACACGGGCCACCGCGGAACCTCCTGGGTCGGCGCGGCGGAGCGGTGCGCGGCGGAGCGGGGGATCCCCGAGGGTCCGGACGACGAGAGCCCGCCAATTCCCCCCGCCATCCGGACCTCGGGGACGACGCAGAGCCTAGCCGCGAGGCCTCACCGGCGGCTCAACGCGGACTTCGCGACGGCTAACCCACGCGGGGCGTGGCCAGGGCGTCAGGTCGGGACGAGCCCGCTGCGCGCCGCGATCTCTGCGATCGTCAGGAGGATCCCGTTGAACGTCGCGTGCAGCCCGATCGGCGCCCAGATGCTGCGTCGCTTCAGGAACAGCCAGCCGAGGGCGAGGGCCACCGGGATCCGCGACGCGAAGGCGACGAACGCCAGCGCGATGGCCTGGTCCGCGGTGGAACCGGCGATCGTCAGGACATGGGCTGCCGCAAAGAACAATGCGACCCGGATGAGCGACCGCCGCTCGCCGATGTCCCGCAGCCACGCGGTCATGGCGAAGCCTCGGAAGAACAGCTCTTCCCCGATGGGCGCGATCACCGCCCCGGCCAGCAGATTCAAGAGGAACCCCGGGACGGTCCCCGTCGGCGGGAGTGGGCTCTCCGGACTGACGGGGACGAACCTCGTGATCACGGCAGCCAGGATCGCCGTCGCGAAGATGACCGGGAGAGCCCAGAGGGCGCCGCCGGCCAGGTCGCCGAGCGCCCGTCGATCGAACCGGCGTAGCCCCATCTCGGCCCAGCGAAGCGCGCCCGCGTCGATGACGAGCAGCCGGATCAGGCCGACGTAGATCAGGGCCTGGATCGATACGGCCGCGACCGCAGCGCCGGGGGATCGCACGTCGACCCCGAGGGCGGACAGACCGAGGCCTGCTCCAGCGGTGGCAAGGATCGTCAGCGGGATCGACGCCCCGAAGACGAGGAGCGGCGACGGACCCGCATACGCTCCTGCGGCCCTGGCCCGACGCTCGATGGCCTGGCTGCCTGCCCCCGCGATGAGCCCGACCGACAGCAGGATCAGACCGACGACGAGGATGACGAGACGGGCGCCCGACCCACCCGCCAGCAGCGCGACGAAGATCGCGACGAAGCCGATGAGGCTGGTGAGCCAGCCCACGACGAACAGGGCGGGCGCGGCGCGCCCTTCGATGGTGAACGTGCCGGCGCCCGGTCGGGCGGGAGGAGGAGTCTCGGCCGGCGGGCCGGACGATGGTTCGATCGGATCCGAGGGCGGCGGATCGGACGGGATCAACGCTCCGGGAGCGGATCCCCGGTGGCGGCAGAGCGGCCGGAACCGCGCGACTGGCCGCGCGACCGGACGGTCGTCTGGATGGACGCCGGGATGGCCGGAGTCGACGCGCTCGTCGGCGCGGCGATGCGACCGGTCGGCTCGAGCCCGGACGGCAGCGGCTCGATCGTGGCGGCCGCCGCGATCTCACGCCGCTCGAAGTCCTTGCCGCACCAGGCGCACAGCGACCAGTCCAGGCCGACCAGGCGCGAGCAGTTGGGGCAGACGCGATTGAGGCGCGTCCGGCAGGACGGGCAGATGATCCATTCGTCGTCGACGCGCCGCTCGCAGGTCGGGCAGTGGCGGATCGCCTCGACTTCGGCCAGCAGAGCTTCCTCGGCCAGGTTTCGCTCCCAGACCTCGCCGATCTTCTCGTGGGGCCGGACGATCTTGTAGACCCACACCGCGAAGATGAAGAAGAACGGGGTGAACAGGATGATCCCGGCCGCGACCAGGTAGGGCAGGATCGCGTTGTCCGAGCGCTGCTGCATGTCACGGAACGCCCAGTACGCCGTCGCGATCCAGAGCACCGCGATGTAGACGAAGATCAGCCGCAGGCCGACCTGGACCACCTGACTGGCGATGATGTCGCCGATCGTTTCGCCGATGCCGTCGAGGATCTGATCCATGCCCTGGCGGGCCTCCGTGGTCGTGGTTGTGGGCCGGCCGGACGCCCGCTGGTGGTCAGGTCGACGTTGCGCGGCAGTGTAGCAGGGGACCCCCGTGATCCTTGCGATGACGGCCCCTGCCGGCCACCGGGCTCAGACGGCTCGATCCTCGTGGGCGTGACGGTCGCTCGCGAGGGCGACGACGCCGGCCACGCCAAGGATGAGCGCACCGACCGCCACGACCATCGCCCCGGGGCCGGTGCCAGTCAGCCCGACGAGGTACGGCCAGGTCAGGCCGATGAGCAGCGCCCCGAGTCCGAGACCCAGCACACCGACCCTGAGCCACAGCGGGATCGGATTGGGGAGCAGTGAAAGCCCGAGCACAGCAAGCAGGCTCAGGAAGACGAAGAAGTGGAACGGGCCGGCGAGGCCCCAGCGGTCGAAATAGCCGATGCCGGAGGCGCCGATGACGCTCACGCCCCAGGGGAGCAGGAACCCGACGGCCGCCATGGCCGAGCCGGCGACCGCGAGCCAGCCGACGAATTCGGTGACGCGTGCCGCGTCGAGGAGGTCACCGGCCATCGACGTTCGTGCAGCTCCGGCGTTCTCCCCCTCGGGGCTGGTGACCGCTTGGCCGGCCCACGAGCGCGCCGGCGCGGGGGCCCCGGCCGGTTCCGCGTGCACGATCGGCGGAACGTAGGCACCCGGCGCGTCGGGCAAGAACGGACTCGGGGCTGGCGGGCGCGCGACCGCCGGCAACGGGACGGGTGGTGCCTGGTCGGCCGGCCACGCGACCGTCGAGAAGCCGCGCGCGGCGGGGTCATCGACGGCGCCATTCGTGGGTGCCGTGGCGACGTTGGCCCCGGCTCCGTCGTCGGCGGCTGCGTCGGAGATCGTCTGGAAGATCGGGGGCTCCCAGGCCGGCGTTGCGGGCCGGGAGCCAGGAGCCGGGGCACCCTCGGCGGGCGCCTCGACGTCCTCGTCGACTTGGGCGTGGTCGGGCTCGCGCAGGTCCCACGCCGCCACATCCCAGCCGAGGGCCGACGTACTGGTCGGTTCCGGCGTCAGCTCGGCGGCTTCCGAGGCCAAGGCGGCGGACTCCGACGGCTCATCCGCGGGTGGCGCCGGCGGGGCATCGGCCAGGACGGCGGGGGCGGCGCGTTCCGTGGTCCGGCTCCTGGTCGCCCGCGCGGTCGCGGCACGCGCCTTGGCCAGTCGCGGCGCACCCGCGACGGATGCCAGCAGCTCACCGCACGCCGGACACGACAGCCGACCGTACGGAACGGCGGCGTCACACGATGTGCAGACGATCGACTGCGGGGACATCCATCACCTCGAGTCCGGATCGACCCCTCGGGGCCTCAAGTCACGCAGCGTGCCAGAGTCGTTGCCTGCGTGCCACGGCCCCTCTGGGTCATACGCCGCTCCCCCGAACGTCCCGGCCAGCTCCACGGTCCAGATCGCCGCACGCCAGGCCGAGATGACGCCGATGAGCAGCAGGCCGCCGGCAAACAGGGCCACGAGGACGACGAGGAACACGAGCGCGGCGAGGCGGTCATTTCCGAACGATAACGCCGCCCGGAGCGCATCCCAGGTCGACGAACCGGCGAGACCGGCCCCCAGGAGGACGACCAGAAGCGCCACCAGGGGGATGGCGGCCAGCACGACGACGTGCAGCGGATGGCGCACGAACTGGAGGGCGGCGTGGCCAAGGGCCCTCGGGACCCGCTCACCGAGCAGGATCACCCGGCGCGCGGCGATCCCGCCGACGATCTCCCCGAGCAGCCACGCCCCGACGATCACGGCGACCGCGTCCGGGGCCCCTCGCGCGACGCGCAGCGCGATGGCGACCGCCACGTCCGAGGGCACGGTCAGTTCGCGGTACGTGACCGTGACGATGCGGATGGCGCCCCAGGACAGGGCGAGCAACGACGGCAGGTGCGCGAGCAGCCGCACCGTGAGCACGCGGGCGGCGGGGTGCCCGGCTGGCGTAAGGCCGCGCAACGGCCGACCGGCGGGCCACGCCTCGTCGTCCGCGGCGATCGTGCGGGCCCCTTCGGCCTCGGCAGCGGCCGCCACGAGCCCCCCGCCGAACAGCCAGAGGCATCCCCCGAGACCGACGATCGCGAGGGACAGGACGATCGACTCGAAGCCGTGGAACACGATCGTGGACAGCAGCGGAGTGAGGACATTGCTGAGGGCGACCGCGCTCGGCAGCACGACGATGGGGGCGAGCACGACAAGGATCCCGCCGCGAAGCAGGAACGTGGCGAGGGCCAGGGCCCAGGTCCGGGGCCTGGCCAGCGCGAGCAGGAGCGAGGCGACCAGGGTCGCCCCCACGGTCATGGCGCGGGGCTGGCCGACGGCGCGGGCGTCTCGAGGGCTTGTTCCGGTTCGAGCTCGCGGAGCCGCTGCAGGGCGGCATCGACCTTGGCCTGCTCCTCGCCGTAGCGGGCGAAGTCCCCGTCGCGCAGCGCCGCCTGCCCGAGCTGGAAGTGGCGGTAGGCATACTCGATCAGGCCGGGGACGTCGTTGGGCAACGGATCGGTCACGCCGCCCGATGGCGTCGGGCCCGGGCTCGGGGTGGTGCCGGGAGACGGGGCGGGGGTCGGGGCGGGCGGCTCCGTCGGGCCTGGGCTGCTGCCCTCCGCCGCCAGGAGCAGGTCGAGCGCCTCGGCCAGCGTCTCCGCCCAGACGACCTCACGTGGCGAAGCGACGATGATCCGCTGGAACTCGGGGAAGGCGGACTGCTGCGATTGCAGGTAGACCGGCTGGAGATAGATCAGCGAGTCCCCGACGGGTACGACGATGAGATTGCCCTGGATGACCGTGCTTCCGCCCTGGCTCCAGAGCGTGAACTGCTGGCTGATCTGCGGGTCCTGGACGATGCGGGCCTCGATCTGGGCCGGCCCGAAGATCGTCGTGTCGGCCGGGAACCGGTAGACCCGCGTGACCCCGTAGTTGGGCCGGTCCTGGCGTGCGGCGACCCAGGCGATCATGTTCGGCCGATTGAGCGGCACCATCGGCTGGAGCAGGAGGAACTCGGCTTCTTCCTCGCCGGGCATCCGCATGACCACGTAGTACGCCTCGTTCGGCAGCGACTGGGTGCTGCCCTGTGCCTGTGGGACGGTCCACAGGTCGTCGCTCTGGAAGAAGCGCAGCGGATCGCGCACGTGGTACCGCCCGAACACGCGCGTCTGGACGTTGAACAGCTCCTCGGGGACGCGGAGGTGGGCCTGCAGATCGTCCGGGACGGCACTCAACGGCTGGAACATCCCCGGGAAGACACCGGTGTAGGCGCGGATGATCGGGTCCTGGTCGTCGGCGACGTAGAACTTCATCGTCCCGTCGTAGGCGTCCATCGTGATCTTCACGCTGTTGCGGATGTAGTTGAACGGCTCGCCGAGCCGGGTCGTCGCTTCCAGCTCGCCGCGCGGGGCGAAGCCCTGCGCGTGGGGGAACCGATCGGACACCGTGTACGCGTCCTGGACGTAGGTGAGTCCCCCGTCCTCGCGGATCACGAGGTACGGATCCTTGTCGTAGCGCAGGAACGGCGCGATGTGGTCGAGCCGGTCGTCCAGCGAGCGATGGAACAGCAGCTGGCTCTGGGCCGTGATCTGGTCGCTGATGAGGAGGTCCAGGTCGCGGAAGCGCAGCGCGAACAGCAGGCGGGGCAGCGTCGTATCGAGCTTGATGCCTGTCGTGCCGCGCCAGCGCGTCTCGGTGCCGGGGTCAAGGCCACCCTCGCCTTCCCCGGTCGGGTAGTCGAACTCCGCCTGCCGCGCGCCGGTGATGACGTACCCGCTCGGCTTCTCGCCGAAGTAGATCCGTGGCTCGGTGATCGCGGGCGCCCCGTCGGTCGAGACCGGTGGGAGATTGCGGATGAAGAGCCGCGGCTGGCCCTCGTTGGCGACCTCGTTGACCGGGACCATGGCGGCGCCGATGCCGTGCGTGTACACGATGCGCTGGTTGACGAACCCAGCCGCCCGCGGGTTCTGGCTCAGGTCGAGCTCGCGGGCCGACAGCATGACCTGGCGCTGGACGTCGTCGATGAGGTAGCGGTCGGTATCCACGTCGTGGAAGTCGTAGTAGCGACGGACCGCCTGGAGCTGGTCGAGGGTATCCCCGAGCGGGCGGTAGTCCCAGAGGCGGGCGTTGCGGAACGTCGCCTCCTCGGATTCGATCTTGGCGTCGGTCAGGACTTCCTCGCCCCGGAACGGACGATCCTCCCAGTCGGTCAGGCCGTAGGCGAGCCGGGTCATCGCGATGTTGTTGGCGATGTAGGGCTGCTCCTGGGCGTACTGGTTGGGGGCGACGGACAGCCGCTGGATGGCCTCCGGGTACAGCCGGCCGATGATCAGAGAGGCGAGGAGCCACACGCCGATCGTCAGTCCGAGCGGCCAGAGCATCCGAGTGAACGCCCCGCCGACCAGCAGCGCCCCGGCCAGGCCGGACAGGACGGTCAGGACGTCGTAGGCGAGGAACTGCGCGTTCTGGTCCGTGTAGCCCACGCCGGTCGCGAAGCCTCGGGTGCTGTACACGAGCTCGTACTTGTCGAGCTGGTAGCCGAATGCCACCGACAACAGGAACAGCCCGCCGAGGACCGCCAGGTGGACCCGGACCGGTGTCGTGAACACGAGGCTCCCGCGCGACGCCCCGACCAGGTAGCGCCCGAAGACCAGGAGGAGTGACGCAAGGACGATCCCGTTGAACAACGCCTGGACGAGCCGCAGGAACGGGAGCTCGAAGAGGAAGTAGCTGATGTCTCGTCCGAAGATCGGGTCCGTGACGGCGGCGGCACCCTCGGGCGAGAACGGGACGCGGTTGACCCAGAGCAGCACCGTCTCCCACACGCTGGCGAGCGAACCGCCGATGGCCAGGGCGATGAACCCGGCCAGGAGGACGAGCGCCACCCCCGCGATCGGGGTGAAGTCGGGGATGTCGCCCGCATCGAACGTGACCGGGCGCGGGGCACCCGCATCGCGGCGCATGCCCGGGCCGCGATCGGGATCGGCCGATTGGGCGGCCTCGTTGATGCGATCCATCAGGGAGCGGAACGACCCGCCGCGCCGGCTCTCGTCGGGAGGCGGCATGAGCCGGCCCGCGAGCCAGATGTTCAGGAGCAGGATCGCGAGGGTCCCAAGGGCGGCCGCCGCGAACAGCCCGACCTGCGCGCCGAGGCGGGTCCAGAAGACGGCGTCGAAGCCGACGCTCCGGTACCAGAGCGCGTCGGTCCACAGGTCCAGCCCGAAGCTGAAGAGCACGAAGACGAACAGGAAGATGAGCCCGCCGACCCACCAGGTGACCCGCCGCCGACGGCCACCGCGCCGGCGCTCGTCGCGAATTGACCGCGGACGGCGTGGGGGGCTGGGCTCGCGAGGCGGAGGTTCGCGGTCGTCGTCATCCCGGTCCCGGTCGCCAGGGTCGTCCCCGTCGTCGTTCGGGCCGCCACCGTCGCCCGAGGCCCGGCGTCGCGGCGGTGCCCCGGCGTCGGGATCCTCCCCGCGGGCAAGCGCCTCCCGACGGCGAAGGTCCTCGAGGAAGTCGTCGAACAGGTCGCGCATCGGTGCGTTGAGTCTAGCCGTTCACCCTGATCGTCACGCCCGGGCGCCGGGTCATGGTCGTCCCAGCCCCTCCACGGCCTTGCGAAAACCCGCCAGCACGGTCTCCGCAAGCTCGTTCGCGCCCATGGCCGCGGCCCGGGCGGGCTCGAACCGGAAGGCCGCACGGACCGCGAGCGGAGCGCGCCACGGCCGGGTGTCGTCGTCCGGCGGCAAGAGGCCTGCCACGCGGAGCTGCAATCGGCCGGCGTCCTCGAGGATGAGCCCGGAAAGCGCCCCGGCGAGCGCCGGACCCAGACGAGCGAGCGGGGGGTCGGGCGGCGGACCTGATGCGGGGGCCACGTCGCGAAATCTGATGACACCCTCGTCGTCGGCCACCCACATCAACGTGAGCCACCAGCCGTCAGGCGCGTCCGAGGGCCGGCCCATGCCCGCGCGGAACGTGCGCTCGCGAACGCGAACCTCGTGCTCGCGCAGGAACGAGGGGCCGGGTGGAGGAAGTCGGTCGGGCACGGCGAAGGATAGGGCGGCCGGGGTCGATCAGGCGGGTGGGGCGGCCTCGTCGCGGGCGCGGGCCGCCTCGGCGTCCGCTGCCAGGGCCGCGTCAGGCGCGCTCGGCGCGCCGGCGAGCGGTGCGGCGGCATCGGCTTTGGTCTCGGCGAGCCCCTCCTCGAGCTCTTCATCGAGCGCATCGAGCCCGGCGGACACCGCCTCGATCTCGTGGACGATCTTCTCAGCGGCGGCGGCATCCTCGGGCGAGACACCCGGGTCGTGGCTCTCGACCTTGGCCTCCGCGAGGAGCGCGTCGGCCTCGGCCTGGAGGTTCGCGACCTCCGCCTCGAGCTCGAGTCGCAGGATCTCGCGCCGGACGGCGAGGTCGGGGGGCGCGAGCGCGCCCGCTTCGGCGGGTGAGCCGCCCTCATCGGGGTACTCGCCGCTGATCCACGACATGATCCGGTTGCGAGGCCGGGGGCTGGGCGTCTTGGCGCGCACGAGCGCGGCCGTGTCGATGGCGGTCAGGCCTGGCAGGGAGGGGTCGGTGGACGGATCGACGGCCAGGACGGCGCCGCACGAGGGGCACGTCTCGGGCTCGCCCGTGTATGTGGCGGAGCACCAGGGGCAGATGGAGGGCTCGTCTCCTCCGGGACTCGTTTCCTCGGTCATGCGCTGCATGCTACCGCGCCGCACCCCGCCAGGAATACCCCATCGGTCAGGGTGGTGCGGGAACCCTTGGGGTGCGGTTCACTCCCACTCGATGGTCGCGGGCGGTTTTGAGGAGATGTCGTACACCACCCGGTTCACGCCCGGGACCTCGTTCACGATCCGACTGCTGATCTTGCCGAGGACGTCGTAGGGGAGCTTCGCCCAGTCGGCCGTCATGCCGTCCTCCGATGTCACGGCGCGGATGGCGACGACATTGGCGTAGGTGCGACCGTCGCCCATCACCCCGACCGACCGGACCGGCGTCAGGATGGCGAAGCTCTGCCACAACGAGCGATACAGGTTGGCGGCCTTGATCTCGTCGATGACGATCCAGTCGGCTTCCCGCAGGGTATCGAGCCGCTCGCGCGTCACCTCCCCGATGATCCGGATCGCGAGGCCCGGGCCCGGGAAGGGCTGGCGCAAGACCATCGCGTCGGGCAGCCCCAGCTCCTGGCCGACCTTGCGGACCTCGTCCTTGAACAGGTAGCGCAGCGGCTCGATGAGCTGGAAGCGCAGGTCGGCTGGCAGCCCGCCGACGTTGTGGTGGGTCTTGATCTTCTGCGCGGCCTTCGTCTCGGAGGTGGCGCTCTCGATGACGTCCGGGTAGAGCGTGCCCTGGGTCAGGAAGTCGATGGCGCCGATCTTGGCCGCCTCCTCCTCGAAGACCCGGATGAACTCGTCGCCGATGATCTTGCGCTTCTGCTCCGGGTCCTCGACGCCCGCGAGGCGGGCGAGGAAGCGGTCACGGGCATCCACCATGACGAGGTTCATGCCGAGGTCGCGCTCGAAGGTGACGCGCAGCAGCTCCGATTCCTTCTTGCGCATCAGGCCGTGGTCGACGTAGATGCAGGTCAGCCGGTCCCCCACGGCGCGGTGCACGAGTGCCGCGGCCACGGCCGAGTCCACGCCACCGGACAGCGCGCAGATCACCTTGCCGTCCGAACCGGTCTTCGGCCGCGTGGGCATCGACTCGCTCGCGGATGCCGGCGACCGTCGTGTCGATGAAGTTGGCCGCCGTCCACGACGGCTCGACGCCGGCGATGCCGACCACGAAGTTGCGCAGGACGTCCCTGCCACGCGGCGTGTGGACGACCTCCGGGTGGAACTGGATGCCGTACAGGTTCCGGTCCGGCGCCTGCAGGCCGGCGAACGGGGTCGAGTCGGTCTGGGCGGTCGAGGCGAACCCTTCCGGGAGTCGCGTGATGGAGTCGCCGTGGCTCATCCAGACGGGCTGGTTGGGCTCGATGCCGTCGAACAGGCCGTCGCCGGTGGTGATGCGTGACGTTCGCCGGGCCGTACTCGCGCTTGCCGGCGGGCAGCACGTCCCCGCCGAGCTCGCGGGCCATGAGCTGGGCCCCGTAGCAGATGCCAAGGACCGGGATCCGTCCGCCCCAGATCGCTGGATCCGGCTTGGGCGCGTCGTCGTCGTACACGGAATTCGGGCCGCCGCTGAGGATGATCGCCTGGGTCCCGCGGCGCTCCAGCTCCTCGTAGGGGGTGTCGTGTGGCAGCAGCTCGGAGTAGACGTCCAGCTCGCGCACCCGGCGAGCGATGAGTTGGGCGAACTGGCTGCCGAAGTCCAGGACCACGACCGGCCCGGGAGCGGTGGCCGTCGTGAGACCGCCGGGATGGTCGCCGGGTGAGCGTTCCGGTGCGGGGGCGTTGAGCGCCGTTTCGAGGTAGGCCTCGACCTCGGCGTCGTCAGGGGCCAGGACGCGATGGCCGGAGTTGGCTGCGTCGCCGTGGACCGTCTTGCCGCGGTCGCGATCGGAGGCTGCCGGCGTCGTCGCCGCGTCCTCCGCCGATCGACTCGCCTCGTCCTCGATCGCCTCCGTCATCGTCGATGCCGCCCTCCGCTCGCCGAGTCACGCCGCCGGGCACCAGTGTACCGGCCCGGCCGGAGCGACCGAGCACGCGAGGTCAATCGCGGTTGCGCATCGCCTCGGCGGCGGCGGCGATGTACCGCTCCAGGGCGTCGGCCACGTCCGGGGGCGGCGCGAGATCGGCGATCGCGGCGCGCATGTGCAGCAGCCATCGGTCACGCGCGAGGACATCGATGGCAAACGGGACGTGGCGCATTCGCAGGCGCGGATGACCCCGTTCCTCGTCGTAGGTCCGCGGCCCGCCCCAGTACTGGGCGAGGAAGAGGGTCAGCCGGCGCTGCGCGGGCGCCAGGTCCGGCTCCGGGTAGATGGGCCGAAGGATGGGGTCGTCCGCGACGGCCGCATAGAACCGCCCGACGAGCACCTCGAAGAACGGCATGCCGCCGGCGCGCTCATACAGGGTCTTTTGGTCGATCACGAGGGAGAGTGTATGGAGACGACGGGTGTCGGTCGCGAGCCCAAGGAGCATCGCTGACCTCCGGGGGGTCGACGGAGAGTCAGCGGCGGACGGCGGGTGACCGTCGAGGGCGCGGGTGCCGTTCCTCGCCCCGGAGGTTCGCTGCGGCGAGCTCCAGGAGAGCGAAGGCGCTGATCGCGAGGATGACCATCCCGAAGGTATCCATGGCAGCCATCGTGCGCGCCGGACCGGCGACGCGTAACCGGGCGAACGTCATGTCGTGGATAGGCCGGATGACGTACGCCACTCCACCGAAGGCCGCCGCTCCGCCACGGGTGTGGCGGCGGCGCACCGGCGGGGCGGCGGCGCACCGGGGCGGCGCCCGCGCCCGTCAGGCCGTGGGCGTGGAGACCGGATGGAGGACGATCCGGCTGGGCGCCGGCTGGAGCCCTCGCCGGGGTGTCGGGTGGACGATCCGCGGGGTCGGCAGCGGACGCGGCGGGCGGGCCCGGCGGACCGCCGGCTGCAGCACGGCCGGCCGGCGGATCTTGCGCAACCCGGTCAGCGGGCGGGCGTCCGGAGCCGGTCGCTCGAGGCGGCGGTGCGCCTGGTGCGGGGCCGGCCGGGTGTAGGTGAAGGCCTTGAGCGCGAAGCGCGTCGCGACAAGCCACGAGCCGATCATCCAGACGAAGAAACCGACCGCCGTGCCGCGCTCGGAGCCGAAGATCTCCAGGCCGGTCACGGCCGCGAGGGCCCCGAAGCCGGCGACCGCGATGCCCGCGGCGGCGAGGTACCCGACGAGTGACCCGCCCCAGGCACGACCGCGGATGAGCCCGACGACCGCGGCGACGTGGCCGATGCCCGCGCCACCCGTGATGATCACGAACCAGCTGGCGGCCGGCTGCGGCAGACCGAGGGTCGGCGTGACGAACAGCGCAAGCCCCAGCAGGACGGCAGCGTTCAGCCCTGTGACGAACGCCGCGAAGCCGCGGCTGCCACGGTGGAACCGGACTCGGTCGTAGGTGCGGTCGGGCGCGGTCATGTCGGTCAAGACTCCTGGTGACTTCGGGGTCGTCACCACGAGCATGGCCGGCGCCCTCCAGGCACGGCATCGACCTCCGCCGCCAACCGGCATGGACGGATGTCAGCCGGCGGGCGTCGACTCCAGGCGGCGCTTGAGGGCCTCGATATCGAGCGCGGCGGCGCGCTCGACCTGGGGCCGCGCCATCGATTCGAACATCCGGTACCGGAGCGGCAGCCCGATCCGGATCGACCAGCGCAGGTTCGTGCCGCCCGTCGGCGGGCGCGAGCTCGGCATCGATGTCGATCGTCACGCCATCACCGTCGCGTCCGTGGAGCGCGAAGCGGCTGGGCGGCTGAGCGCCGTGACCGTCGCCTCGAAGGTGCCGGCGCGCCCGGCGGCGCGCTGGTCGACCGTGAGGTGCTCCCCCTCTGCGAGCTGGCCGTCGGACGAGCGGGCGACGCGAACGATCCCGCTGGCGATCAGCCACGACGGCCACGCATCGATGTCCGCGATGTGGGCGAAGACCTCGCGACGGAGTCCGCGCGATCGTCGTCTCGATCGTGACGGCGATCGCCATCAGCTCTGCTCGTCGGCGACCGGTCGGAGACGGAACGACGGGCCGTGACCGAGCTTCTCGGCGGGCGTCCCGTAGCGCAGGATCAGGGCCGCGATCGCGCGGTTGTGGTCCGGCCCTTCGAGTGGCTCGGCGATCGCGTTGAAGTGGCGCCCGCCGATGTCGACGCGGCAGGTCGGCTCCTCCAGGAGGTTGCGCGCCCAGAACGTGCTGTCGTCGTTGGCCGCCACCAGCACCGAGCCATCCGGCTCGTCCGCGAACCCGATGGCGACCGAGCGCGGTCGGCCGGTCCTGCGGCCCCGGGTCGTCAACCAGACGACCTTGCCGTGTCCGGCCATGGCCTTGCCGATGTCGGTCGTGACGTGCTCCGGCTCGCTCAGCGAGCCCGCTGCCAGGACTTGCCTTCGGTCTGGGTGGACGGCGCGTACACCATCTCGACCGCCTGCATCTCGCGGATCGTCCGGGCGCCGAGGGCCGCCATGGACTGGCGCAGCGCGCCGACCAGGTTCTCGCTGCCGTCGGTAACGTGCGCGGGACCGAACAGGATCCGCTCCAGGGTGCCGGTCGTGCCCACCTTGATGCGCGTGCCGCGCGGCAGGGTCGGCGAGGGCGCCGCCATGCCCCAGTTCGTGCCACGCCCGGGGGCCTCCTCGGCCTTGGCCAGCGGCGAGCCGATCATCAGCGGCGTCGGCGCCCGCGGCCACGGCCTTCGCCAGCTCGCCACCGCGGCGCATGCCACCGTCGGCGACGACCGGGACGTATCGGCCGGTCTCCTGATAGTAGGCGTCGCGGGCCGCGGCCACGTCGCTGATCGCGGTCACCTGCGGGACCCCGATGCCCAGGACCTCCCTTGTCGTGCAGGCGGCGCCGGGCCCGACGCCCACGAAGACCGCCGCAGCGCCCTGCTCCATGAGGGCGAAGGCGGCCTCGGCGTTCGTCGTGTTGCCGACCGCGACGGGGATCGGCATGTAGCGGGTGAAGTCGGCGAGCGAGAGCGGGTCGTAGTCCGTCGCGAGATGCCGGGCGGAGGAGACCTGGCTCTGCACCAGGAACAGGTCGGCGCCGTGCTCGGCGCAGAAGGGCCCGAACCGGCGGGCCGCCGCCGGCGTGGCGGCAACCGCTGCCCTGGAACCTGCCGCATGGATGCCCTCGAGCCGGGCGGCGATCAGCTCCTCGCGGATCGGCTGCTGGTAGACCTCGGCGAGGAGCTCCTGGACCTCGCCGTCCGGCGCGGTGGCGATGCGCTCCAGCACGGTGTCGGGGTCGTTGTAGCGGGTCTGGACGCCTTCGAGATTGAGGACCGCGAGGCCGCCGAGCCGGCCGAGCTCGCCGGCCAGCCTGACGTCGACAACGGCGTCCATGGCGGAGGCCAGGATCGGGATCTCGAGCGGGAGACCGCAGAACGTCTGCGTCAGGTCGACGTCGGCGGGCTCGATCGTGTCCGTGCCGGGCGCCAGCGAGACGTCTTCGAAACCATAGGTGGGCCGGATGGTGTCGACCTTCGAATGGAAGACGCGCCGGCTGGCCGCCGGGCTGGCCTCGGGTACCTCGGTTCGGTCGATCACGTGGCCCTCCTGTGCCGCCTCACGGTGGGCTGCCTCTCGGACCCGAGTCTACCAGCGACGTGGTGCCAGCCTCGTTCCCGGTCGGGACGCGATCCGAGCGCGCCCGTCGGGCGGCGCCACTGGGAGTGACGTAACGAGGTCGAACGTGCACGGCTGCAGGCCGATTCTGAGTTCCGGGCATTGACGCACGCACGTTCATCGGAAGTCGGTCACTGCAGGTGACCAGATGGTCCACCGGTGCGACGGTCAGCGTGGGTGTCGATCGCCCTCGAGGGTCAGCTCGAACCAGGGGGCACGGTCGGGGTCGGAGAGGTCGTCGCGGATGCGCTCGATCGCCGTCCGGTAGCCGGGCCAGATGACCTCGCGGTGGGCCTCGTCGACCGGCATCCAGCGGGCACCGTCGTGCTCGTGGGAGAGCGTCGGTTCGGCGTCGGGCCGGAGCCAGACCGCGAAGACGGCGGCCGTGACCACACCGTCCATCGCGGGCTCGTGGAACTGGTTCACGAGGTCCAGATCGTAGAACGCCTCGATGTCCGTGGCGCCGAACCCGGTCTCCTCCGCGAGCTCGCGCAGGGCGCCGACGGCGATCCGTTCGTGGAGCTCGAGCGAGCCCGATACGCATTGCCACAACCCCGGCAGGATCCGGCCGGCCGAGCGGCGCAACAGCAGGATCTCGGGGCGCGCGACGCCGCGCGCGGTGCGGCCGATCCGGAACATCCAGCAGTCGACGAGGTCCGGGCGGAAGGGGCTCACGCGGGCATGATGGCGTGCAGCTGTTCGAGATGCATCAGGTCGTGGACGCCCGCGAAGACGAGCCACTCCCCGCAGCGCAGCCGGCCGACCAGCGGATGCTCCAGCGGGCACGGCTTCGTTTCGTGCCCCGCCACGGTCCGGGCCGACCGTTCGATGATCCGCTGGCTCCTGGCGATCGCGTGAAGGAGCGCGGCCCGGTCGGCGTCCGCGGGGCCGGGAATGCCCGGCACGACTCTCTTGGCGTCCTGCGGCCACTGACCCGCGGCGGCCTTCGCCGCCGCGAGTGACAGGCCCGCCCGGGCATCGCACGCGTGCCCGATCGCCTGAGCGACGTTCCAGTCCTCCTCCCCGCCGTCACGCGCCAGGTCCTCGTCGGACAGGCGCTCGACGATCGCGGCCATCGCACCTGCCAGGGATGCGAGCTGCTGGACGACGCGTTCCGCCGAGCCCTCCCCGGCCCGCCTCCGGACTTCCCGGCGGACCTTGATCTGGTGGCCCTCCTCGATGCCGCTCCAGGCCGCGACGATGTCGGGGGCGCCTGCCTCCAGTGCATCGACCCAGGTCGTCATCGGTGGCCACTGGCCATCTGAAGGGCTTCGGGTCGTTGTCGGAGGCGCCACATCGCGAGGATCCCGACGACCGGCCCGAGGGCCAGGACGACGAAGGCGATCCGCCAGGCCGCCGGGTCGGTCGTGTCGATGAGGCCGAGAATCAGGATCGTGACCGATGTCAGCAGGAACCCGGCCGCGACCTGAAGCGATAGCGCGGATCCGGCGGTACCCGGCGGCGCCAACTCCGAGACGGCCGAGGAGAACTGGGCGGAATCCGCGACCACCGTCACTCCCCAGGCCAGCGCCACGACGAACACGAGCCAGGCCGGGGCGCCGAACAGCAGCCCGGACGTGATGGCGCAGGCTCCCGATGCCGCCATCGCCGCGATCGTCACGGTCGTCCGGCCGAGCCGGTCGGCGACGAGACCGGCGACGACGCAGCCCAGGCCCCCAGCCGCGACAACGAGGAAGGCGGCCAGGCTCGCCAGCCCGGGATCGTCCAGCCCGCCGGCCGAAAACGCGGCGAGCAGGAACAGTGGGATCCACGTCCACATCGCGAACAGCTCCCACATGTGTCCGAGGTAGCCCAGGTTCGCCAGCCGGACCGCCGGGTCGCGGATCGCCGCCAGCGCGACGTTGATCGAGAACCGAGGCGCCGGCACATCGAACGGGCCAACGCGAGCTCCGATGCCCACGACGAGCGCGGCCGCCAGCGCCGCGACGCTGGCCATCGCGACCGTCGGCCGCCATTCGAGGTCGGCATAGACCCCGATCGCCCGGAAGAGGTACGGCAGCGCGGACCCGATCGTGAGGCACCCGACCACCACGCCAACCGCCAAGCCACGCCCGCGCCGGAACCACCCCGTCGCGAGCTTCACCCCGATCGGGTAGACGGCCGCGACACCGACGCCTGTCAGGAACCGGAACGGAAGCGCCGAGACCGGATCCGTGGCGAGGGCGGCAAAGCCAACGTTCGCGGTCGCCGCGACGAGCGCTCCGACGACGAACAGCCACCGGCCGGGCAGCACGTCCGCGGCACCCACCGCCGCAAGAGCGAGCGCTCCGACGGCGAACCCCAGCTGCACGGCGACCGTCAGGAGCGGCAACTCGAGCCCGGTCGTGGCCCATTCGTCGCGCAGGAGTGGCGACACGGCCCCCGACGCGAACCACGGCGCCTCCGCCAGGAGGATTCCGACGGCCAGGATCGCGAGCTGCCTCCAACGACCAGGCGGATCCGTGCCCATGGCCGCGATGCTCGACGCCGGTCCCGGATCGATGACCGCCGCGCTCACGGGTCAGAGGGGAGCATCGTGTAGACCAAGCACCTGCCGGTCAGCACCTCCGTGCCGTCCGCCCGCCGGGCCACGCAGCGCAGCGTGGTGATGGGCTTGTCCGCGCGGGCGTCGACGACCTCGGCCTCCGCGGTCACGGTGTCACCGATGTAGACCGGCGCCGGATAGTCCCATTCCTGGTGGAGGAACACGCTCCCGGGCCCGGGCAGGACCTCGGCGACGAGCGCGTTGAATAGCCCGGTCGTGAGCCCGCCTTGGACGATCAGCCGGCCCGGTCGCGTCCGGGCGGCGAAGTCGGGATCGAAATGCAGGGGGTTGCGGTCGCCGGTGATCAGCGAGTAGCGCTCGACGTCCTCGGCCGTGAACGTCCTGGTCCACGTCCCACGCTGGCCGACGGCCGGCGGTGTCCAGGTCACTCCGGACTACAGCCGCTCGAACCGCTCGACGGGCACGACGAAGACCGTCGCGCCGCCGACCTCGACCTCGAGCGGGTAGGGCATGAAGAACTCGCCCGGCTCCATGATCGGTGGCATCGGGTTGACGACCTGCGTTCGCGACGTGCAGTGCTCGCGCACGATGCCCATGACCTCATCGACCTCGGCGTCCTCGACGCCCAGGAGGATCGTCGCGTTCGACTGCTTGAGGAAGCCGCCCGAGCTGTGCAGGCGCGTGGCCCGGAACTCCTTTTCGAGCAGGGCGTCGACGAGCGCCCCGGCATCCTCGTTATGGACGATGGCGACGACGAGCTTCATCGGGGGGAGTATCGGTGCCGGTCGGGGCCGGGTCAACGCGATTTCGCCGCGATTCGCGCGGTGTACGATGCGCGCTCCGAAGTCCAGGCCAACCCGCAGGAGTCCGACCCGTGCCCGTCAACGGTCCGTCCAGCGATCCACGTACCCACCTGCCGGCCGCGATCGCTGCCGCGGCCGCCGGCGACGACGTCGACGCCGCGCTCGCCGCGATCCTGGCCGCTGGCGTGGCGGCCCTGTCGCCGACGGCCGCCGCGATCTTCCTGTCCGATCCGGACCGACCCGGCCTGACCCTGGCGGCGTCGCACGGGGTCGACGAGGGAAGCCCGCTGATCGCCGATGCGCAGGACCCCGACCATCCGTTCTCCGAGGCGGCCACCGGGCGGGCGGCGGTGTTCGATCGGGAGGCGATCGCGGCGTCTGGTGGGTCGTTCGTCGGGGCGTACCTGCCGCTCGTCGTCGCGAGCGGCGGCGTGGAGGCCGTGCTCGGATCGCTCGGAATGGTCTGGCCCTCGCCGCACCCACTCGAGGACGAGGACCGCGAAGCGCTGAGCGCGCTGGCCTCGCTCGCAGCGCTGACCGTCGACCGAGCTCGGCTGGCATCCACGGCGTCGGAGCGCTCCGAATGGTTCGAGCGGATGGCGCACACGGACCCGCTCACCGGGCTCGCCAACGAGCGGACGGTGTCTCGGATCCTGGAACTGGAACTGGCTCGGGCCGGCCGGCAGGGCAGCGAGCTATCGCTCGCGATGTTCGATGTCGACGACTTCAAGGCGACGAACGAGCAGGGCGGGCACGTGGCCGGCGACGAGGTGCTGCGCCAGGTCGCGGCCGTGCTCGCTGAATTCGGTCCGCCTGGTCGACACCGTCGGGCGGATCGGTGGCGACGAGTTCGTCCTGGTCGCGCCGGGCTCGGCCGGGCGGATGGTCGCGCAACGCGTGCTCGAGGGGGTCGCGGCACTCCCCGCGGTCGCCGGGCGGACCGTGTCGGTGTCGGCCGGGGTCGCCCGCTTCCCGGCGGACGGCACCGACTCGGAGTCGTTGATCGCGGCCGCGACCGAGGCGTTGGCGCGGGCACGCGGCGGAGGCGCCGGATCCGTGGCTGAGACCGAGGTCGTCGCGGAAGGCTGAGATGCGGACGCGGCTGGCATTGCTCTCGCCGTGGGCGTGATCGCGGCCGTCGTGGCCGTGGCGCTGACATCCGCCCGCGATCCATATCCCCTGCAGGGGGCCGGGGCCGCGCAGTGGAATCCGGTGGCCCTCGGAAAGCCGACCCAGGCCGTCGTCCTCTCTCTCGAGCTGCGCCCGGGCGATCGTATCGAGTTGCTGGGCGGCGAGACGATCGGCCTGCCGGCCGCGGTTCGTCCCACGCTGTACCTATCGCGACCGGTGATCAAGCCAGACGGTACCCGGCTGACCGGCGAGTCACTAGAGCCACTGGCGGGCGCCGTGATCGAGGCGCCGGCCTCCGCCGCGCCCGGCCCGGACAACGCGTTCGGCATCATCGCCGAGATCACGCCGGCGAGCCCGGGCACGTACCAGTTGACCGCGGTCCGGCTGCGCTTCCGGGTCAACGGCGGCGGCGAACGGGTCCGCGAAGGCATCACCACGTACTGGACGGTCTGTGCGGACGATCCCGCCCCGAGCTGCGACCCGCCAGACGAAACGGAGCCCTAGCCCGCGGCGACGAGCCTCCGGGCACGCTGGCGTGGCGCGCATCGTATGAGTCGAGCTCGTCGGCGGGTTCTTGGAGACGCGCCGCGCTTCCTGCATGGACGACGTGAGCTCATGCCGCTCACATTGGCTCCGTTCGCACGCCGCTCCGCCTTGCTTGTGGAGCGTGAGCCGGTCAGACGGCCATGCAGCAAGAATGCGACCCCACTAGCCCACGCTGGCTTCGACCGGAGGTCCTAATCGAGGCCGTTTGCGCTCGCGGCGTCCATGCAGCGGGCGGGAGGGGGCCTTGGGCCTGGGCGAAGCACGGCCGCCGACGTCGTGTGAGCCTGGCGGGTCGTCCCCGGGCTGGCTCAACCGGCGGCGACCGCCGTTCCGAGCGAGACCGGCGTCGATGAGGGCGCCGTCGCGCCCGGACCGGGTTCCAGGGTAAGCGCCAGCACGATGCCTTCCTGGGTCGGTAGTCCGCCGCCCTCGAAGTAGGCGATGCCCGTGTCACCGACCCGGAATCCGCCAAGGGGCTTGGGGACGCCGTCGCTGCCGATGACCCACGCCTCGTAGACCTGGTTCCCGGTCGTTGCCGTCAGGTTGCGCATCGCGATCCGGACGGTGCCGTCGCTCGCGACCGCGGCGAGGCCCGCGGGGCCGTCGCCACCTTCGGGGGTGAGGACCGCCGTCAAGGAGCCCGGCTGGCCGGCCACGTCCAGCACGGCCGCGACGCTCCGTTCGTAGCTTCGCGCACTGTCGAGCTGGTTCTGGAGCAGCAGGCCCCACCCGCCGAGGAGGGCGATCGCCAGCACGGCCGCGATCCGCATGGCCCACGAGCCGAGGCCGGCGCGGTCGGCGGCGCGCTGCTGTCGTTCGGTCGCGGCGGGGAACGCGGTGGGGGCGGCGGCCCCACGTGCCTCCAGGTCCGCGGCGGCCGCCGCCAGGATCCGGCCCTTGAGCGCCGCCGGCGGCTCGACCACCGGCACCGACTCCGCAAGCACATTCAGCACCGACCCGAGCTCGGCCATCTCGGCGTGCGGATCGGCACATGACGCCAGGTGCGCCCGCACCGCATCCGCCTCGTCCGTATTCAGCGCGCCAAGCACGAACGACGCGGCGCGATCGCGCACGTCGTCGCAGCTCAGGTCGGGGCGGGTCGGCCGGGTCATATCGGTCATCGCGGCTCAGCCCCCGGCGACGGTGACGGCGACGGCGCCACGGAACCTGACACGGAACCCTCCGCCTCGAGCAGCACCTGGCGCATCGCCAGCAGACCCGAGACGCATCCGGCTCTTCACCGTGCCGAGCGGCGTGGCGGTCCGCTCCGCGACCTCGACCTGGGTCAACCCGCCGAAGTACGCGAGCTCGATCGCCTCCCGCTGGACATCGGACAGCACGGCCAGTGCCGCGCGCACCGTGTCGGCGTCCAGCCGGGACGAGACCTCGGCCCACACATCGGGGAGCTGGAAGGCGGCGGGCGGCACGTCCTCACGTTCGGGCAGCTCGGAGGTCGGCCGCCGTCGCCGTACGGCATCGATCGCGCGGTGATGGACGATCGACAGCAGCCAGGTCTTCACACTGCCGCGGACCTCGACATAGCGGGCGGCATTGCGCCACGCCCCGAGGAAGGCGTCCTGGACGACGTCCTCGGCGAGGGTCGGGTCATTCGTGATGCGGTAGGCGATCGAATAGGCCATCGTCTTGTAACGCTCGTACAGGTCATCGAGGGCTCCGAGCTCCCCGTCGGCGATTCGAACCAGGACGGCGCGATCCGCATCGTCAGCGACGGAGGCGACGCGAAGCGGGAGCGGCCCCGTGGACTCGCTCATCCCGTAGTGCGCACCTGCGTGGCTTCCGGTTCACTTCCAAGACCCAGCCGGTCGTCGACGACCGACGCGATCGCCGCGGCCACGGTCTCGATATCGGCGGTGGCGTCGATCACGGCGACGCGCGTCGGATCGGCCGCGGCGATGTCCAGGAAACCGGCCCGCACCCGCCCGTGGAAGTCGAGGTCGAACTCCGCCTCGAAGCGCGTGACGTCGCCCGGCGCCTTGCGGGCGAGGCCCGCCTCGACCGGGAGGTCGAGCAGGATCGTCAGGTCCGGCACGAGGCCGTCGGTCGCGGTGGCGGCCAGCATCCGCAGCTGGTCGAGCGGCACCCCGGCGCCATAGCCCTGGTAGGCGAGCGTAGAGTCGGCGAAGCGAGCGCAGATCACGGTCATCCCGGCCCCCACCGCGGGGCGGATGACCTCGCCCACGATCTGGCGGCGCGCCGCATTGAAGAGGAGCGCGTCCGTCAGGGGATCGGTCGGGGCGGCATCGGCGGCGGTGCGCGCAAGAAGGACCTGGCGCACGCGCTCGCCCAGCCACGTCCCGCCGGGCTCGCGCGTGAGGAGCACGCTGATCCCGCGGGCGGCCAGGTGTTCCCGCAGGCGCTCCGCCTGGGTCGTCTTGCCGCCGCCGTCGGGTCCGTCGATCGTGATGAACGCGCCGCCGGGCGTCGTTGCGGTCCGGGACATCGGCGCGAGTGTAGCCGACCCCTCCGCGTGGTCGGCCGTCATCCGGCCGGGCGCGGGCCGCGTACCCTCCGCGCCATGGGACGCCACCACGAACCTGCCGTTCACCCGCGCGCCCGACGCCTTCGCCGGTCCGCCGCCGTCGCGGTCGTGGCGGCGGTCGTTCGTTGGTGCTCCCCGGCCTCGCCGCCGCCCATCCGCTCGGCAATTTCACCATCAACCACTACGCAGAGGTTCGGGTCGAGCCGGGGCGCGTGCTGCTCGACGTCGTCATCGACCAGGCCGAGATCGCTGCGTTCCAGGCCCGCCAGGCGTTCGACAGCGATGCCGACGGATCCGTTTCGGACGAGGAGATCGAGGCGGCCCGGCTCACTGCCTGCGATGACCTCGCGGTCGACCTGCGGCTCATGGCTGACGAGCAGCGTCGCGTCCTCCGAACGATCGAAGCCGGGCTCTCCTTTCCGCCCGGCGTCGGCGGCCTATTGACGATGCGGCTCGTGTGCGGCTTCGAGGCGGCCCTCGCGGCGCCGATCGCGCCCGGCCCCACCCGCGTGACCTACAGCGACGAGTCATTCCCCAACCGACTGGGCTGGCGCGAGATCGTCGTGCGCGGATCCGGTGTGACCCTGGCCATGGTCGAAGGGGAGCGCCGCAACGCGAGCGTGTCCGAACGACTGACGGCCTATCCCGAGGAGCTCGTCGCGTTGCCCCTGGCTGATACGAGGGTCGTCGTCGACGCCACGGCCGGCGGGGAGGTGCTGCTCCCGCTCGACCTCCCGGACGCCGACCCGATCGACGACGCGGCCGCGTCCCCTTCCCCGTCGGCCTCAGCGGGCGCCCCGTCGCCGACGCCGGACGCCTCCGCGACGCCGGTCCCCTCGGCGACCCCGGCCGACGGGGCCGTCCCCGGCGGCATCGATGCGGGCGAGCTCCCCGGCATCTTCGGGGAAGCCGACCTCACGCCGGTCATGATCCTCCTGTCCCTCCTCACGGCGGCGGCCCTGGGCGCCGGTCACGCCCTCACGCCCGGCCATGGCAAGACCTTGATGGCCGCGTACCTCGTCGGGACACGGGGGACACCACTCCACGCGCTGGGCCTGGGGCTGTCCGTCAGCCTGTCGCACACGGTCGGCATCCTCGTCCTCGCCGGGATCGTCGTGGGTGCCGCCGACGTCCTGCCGCCCGACGTCGTCGTCCGCTGGGCGCCCGTCGTCGCAGCCGTGTCGATCGTGGCCATCGGCGGGTGGATGCTGGCCGGCGAGCTGCGACGTCGTCGCTCCACCGGCGCCGGACCCGTGGCCGCGCCCGGGTCGCACGATCACGACGACCACGGTCACGAGCACGAGCACGCGAACGAGCACGATCGGGACCACGACCACGGACAACGACACGATCACGGACTCGAGCATGGGCACGGTGGCCAGACGCACAGCCACGCTCCCGCGCCCGGTTCGACGATCACGTGGCGAAGCCTGTTCGCCCTGGGCCTCGCCGGCGGCCTCATCCCATCGACGAGCGCGCTGCTGATCCTGCTCGGCTCCATCGCAACGGGTCGTCCCGTCTTCGGGTTCGTGCTGGTCGTCGCGTTCGGGCTGGGGATGGCCGCCGTGATGGCCGGCATCGGGCTGGCGATCGTGGCCGCCCGCGATCGACTCGAGCGGATCCCGGCCGGGCGCGGACTCGATCGCGTGCGCGAGGCCGTCCCGCTGGTCGCTGCCGTACTCGTGTTCGGCTTCGGGATCTACCTCACCGTCCAGGCCGTCGGGGCCGCTCCCGCCCTCTAGGAATACGGCATTCGCCCGACTGTCACGACCGGACCCCTCTGCTAGATTGGCCGCCGCATGCGAGACCTGACCCAGCGAGCGCTCGATACGGCCACCGCTTTGGGCGCTGGGTATGCGGACGTCCGGGTCGTTCGCCGGCTCGACGAATCGATCGCCATCAAGACCGGCCGGGTGGAGGGCGTCGCATCCGGCGAGAGCGAGGGGTTCGGGGTCCGCGTCCTCGTCGATGGCGCGTGGGGCTTCGGGAGCAGCCACATCCTGACGATGGCCGAGGCGGACCGCGTGGCCGGCGAGGCGGTGCGCATCGCGCGTTCCAGCGCCACGGCCCTGCGCGAGCCCACGCAGCTCGACGACCGACCGCCGGCCACCGGCCGGTTCGAGACGCCGGTCGAGGAGGACCCCTTCACGGTCCCGCTCGAGCGCAAGATCGCCGACCTGCTCGCCGCGGACGAAGCCGCGGCCAGGGTCAAGGGCATCGCGTTCACCGAGTCGATGTACGCGGCCCAGCGCGAATGGAAGACCTTCGCCGCGACGGACGGCTCCTTCACGGAGCAGACCATCACGCACGTCGGGTCGGCGGTGGAGGCCAACGCCGTCGACGGCGACGAGCACCAGCGCCGGTCGTACCCCGATTCGGGCGGCGGCTGGCAGGCGGCGGGCTACGAGTTCATCCGGTCGCTGGGGCTCAAGGACCGCGCCGAGCCGCTGGCCGACGAGGCGGTCGCGCTGCTCACCGCCCCGCAGTGTCCCAGCGGCCAGTTCACGATCGTGCTGGACCCGAGCCAGCTCTACCTGCAGGTGCACGAGAGTTGCGGCCACCCCACCGAGCTCGATCGAGTCTTCGGCACGGAGGCGAGCTACGCCGGGACGAGCTTCCTGACGACCGACAAGCTGACGGAGGGGTTCCGCTACGGCTCCGACCTCATCGACATCGTGGCCGACGCCACCGCGCCCGGCGGGATGGGCACGTTCGGCTGGGATGATGAGGGCGTGGCGGCCCAGGCCGTGCCGCTCGTCGAGAACGGGATCTTCGTCGGCTATCTCACGTCGCGCGAGACGGCGCCGAGGATCGGGCGCCAGAGCGGCGGGGCGATGCGGGCCGACGGCTGGAACCGGATCCCGCTGATCCGGATGACGAACATCAACCTGCTGCCCAAGCCCGGGATGAGCCTGGACGAGATCGTCGCCGACACCGACGACGGCCTGTACCTCGCCTCGAATCGCTCCTGGTCCATCGACGACCGCCGGCTGAACTTCCAGTTCGCCACAGAGGTCGCGTACGAGATCAAGGGTGGCAAGAAGGGCCGGCTGTTCAAGAACCCGACGTACACGGGCATCACCTACGAGTTCTGGCGCTCGTGCGACGCCGTCGGCGACGAGCGGAGCTACGTGATGCTCGGCACGCCGAACTGCGGCAAGGGCGAGCCGGGCCAGACGGGCCACGTCGGCCACGCGGTGCCGGGCGCTCGGTTCCGCAACGTCCAGGTCGGGGTCGGCAAGTGGTAGGCCGTCCATGAACGACGACCGCGCGCGCGACGCCCTGGACCTCGCCGAGCGGGTGCTCGTGCATGCCGAGCGCGAGGGCGTGTCGGAATCCGAGGCGCTCGTGATGGCCGAGGACGCCGCACTGACCCGCTTCGCCAACAGCCAGATCCATCAGAACGTGGCCGAGACGAACGTGACGATCAACCTGCGGGTCGCCATCGGGCGGCGCGTGGGGGTGGCCTCCTCGGGCCGGACGGACGACGAGGGGATCCGCCGTCTGGCCGCCAACGCGGCGGCGATCGCCCGGGTCGTGGAAGAGCTCGAAGATTGGGGCGGCCTGCCCGAGCCCACCCCGATCGAGGAGGTCCCCGCCGGCTACGCCCGGGGTACCGCGGAGGCCTCGCCGGAGCTCCGCGCCGATGGGGTCCGGGCCGTCATCGCCGCCGCGGATTCGGCCGGCGTCATCGGCTACGGCTCGTTCGCGACCGGCACGGAGACGACCGCCGTCGCGAACTCGAAGGGCATCCGCGCGGCGACGACGCGGACCGTGGCCCAGCTGCTGACCGTGTCGATGGGGCCCGACGGGGGCTCGGGGTACGCGGAGCAGGCCGCGGTCGACGCCACGACCATCGATGCGGCCGCGATCGGCCGGGAAGCGTCGGACAAGGCGCGCGCGACCGCGAACGCGGTCGCACTCGATGCCGGCGACTACCCCGTCGTCCTCGAGGAGTACGCGGTCGTCGACCTGCTCGACATGCTCGGCTATCTCGGGTTCTCGGCCCTCGCCGTGCAGGAGGAACGCAGCTTCGTGGAGATCGGCAAACGGATCGGGAGTGACCTCGTGTCGATCGTCGACGATGGCCACGACCCGGCCGGACTACCGATGGGCTTCGATTACGAGGGCGTGGCCAAGCAGCGCGTCACCCTGCTCGAGGCTGGGGTGTGCCGGGGGGTCGTGTACGACGCCCAGACCGCGACCCGTGACGGCGTCGCGTCCACGGGCCACGGGCTGCCGGCCCCGAACGCCTACGGCCCGTTCCCGCTGAACCAGGTGATGGCCGGGGGGAGTGCCTCCCGCGATGAGCTGATCGGCGGGCTGGACCGCGGCCTCCTGGTGACCCGGTTCCACTACACGAACCCCGTCCACCCCAAGCTCGCGATCGTCACCGGCATGACCCGGGACGGCACGTTCCTCGTCGAGGGTGGGCGTATCCTCGGGCCCGTGAAGAACCTGCGCTTCACCCAGAGCTATCTCGATGCGATCGCGGGAACCGTCGCCGTCGCGCGCGAGCGCAAGACGCTGAAGGGATTCCTGGGCGGCGTCGTCGTGCCGGCCGTCCGCATCGAGAGCTGGTCGTTCACCGGCACGACGGAGCACTGATGGCCGACATCGGCGCGGACATCTGGGTCTGCGGCGAGTGCCGGTCGATCAACAACCTCCGGTCCAAGCAGTGCTACCGCTGCCGGACGCCTCGCGACGTCGCCGCCGTCGACCCGAACCAGATCGAGGGCACCGGTCACGGCAGGCTCCGCGAGATCGCCCTCCCGGAGTTCCATTCGACCCGTTGGGCCGCGTTCCTCGCGTCGGTGTTGCTCATCCTGGTCGCGGTCACCCAGGTCGTCGCGACCGTCTCGGACGCGATCCTCTTCGGCCGCGTGCTCCGCGATCCTGCCCAGCTGAACGATCCCGCGTTCTATCAGTCCGTGGAGTCCGTGGTAGCCGGCACGGCCGCGATCGCCACGCTCGTCGTCGCGCTGCTCGCGCTCATCGCATGGTCGTTCTGGCTGAGCCGCGCCGTGATGGCGATGCCGGCGCTGGGGCTGGGATATCCCGCCGCGAACGGCCTCATGGCCTTCGTCGAGAATTTCCTGCCCGGGCTCAACCTGTTCCGCGTTCCCGCCATCGTGCGCGACGTCATGCGTCGGCTCGACCCTGGTTCGCTGCGCGGCGAGGCCCTGATCTTCGCAGCGTGGATCGGATTGCTGGGCGGGTACGTCGTGCCTCGGTTGGGTGCCTACCTCGGGTTGCTTGGCTCGGGCACGCTCGAGGAGATCGTGAGCGAGACGCTGCTCGTCCAGGCCGTCGCGACGGCGCTGGTGGTCGTGGGTGCCACCTTTCTGGTGGCCCTGATCTGGTGGATCGAGCGCAGGATCGCGCACGCGGCGGGCGGCCCAGCTGGCCGGCGAGTTGCCGCCGGAGGCAGCGGTGGCCGGGGCGGCGCCTGAGGCCGTGGCGACGCTTATAGCGCCGGCGCCTGGCGATCCGCGACTCGGCGGGGAGGCCGGGGCAGCCATGCCGGCTGCGGCGGGTCCCTCCATCGAAGCGGCCGCTGTGGCGCCGATGGCCGAGGAACGGATCGCCGGTACGCTCGACACGATCGCTTCCCGTGCGCAGTCGGGCACGTTCACGAGCCGCTCCATCACGGCGGCGACGGGCGCGGCCTCGACCCCGCCCGAGACGCCGGCGGCTGGCACGATGCCGTCCGGGGCGCCTTCATACGAGGCGCGGACCGCCGAGGCGCCGATTGCTGAGGCGCGGAGCCGTCGTTCGAGCCGCCAGCGCCTCCCGAGTTGCCGCCGGCCGAGCCGCCGACCGCGGAGGCGTCGGCGCCTCCTGAGCTGCCGCCGGCCGAGCAGCCGCCGCCGCCCGCCGAAGACTCCACGGTGGCCGCGGAAGAGGCTCCCGCGGCGCCGGAAGAGCCAGTCGAGCAGGCGCCTTCGCCCATGGAGGAGGAACCGATGGCTGCCAAAGCGCCGCCACGGCGCAGGCAACGCCGGCAAATCGTCGCCGAACCGACACCGGCGGAGGCCACCCCGTCGCCGGAACCGCCGATCGAGGCCCCCGCCGAAGCCGGCGGAACCATCGCCGGAGCCGCCCGGCGAGGCCGCGGCCGGACCCCAGCTGCATCTCCGTGTCGAGAGCGTCAGCTTGATGATCGCCACGATGGACGGAGAATCGGAGCCGATCACGCTCGACGAGCTGCGCGTCGCCGCCGAGGCGCTCGCCCGAGCGAATGGCACCGCCGTGATCGCGACTGTGGGCACGTCGTTCGGTGCTCTGTCCCTGGCCGAACAGGCCTTCGAGGTCCTCGAGGACGCGCAAGTCGTCACGTCGGTCGAGGAATGAGAGAACGGTGAGCCGAACACGCACGCGTTCGAGCCGATGACCGATATCTGGGCCTGTTCCAACTGCCATTCGATCAACCGGCAGCGGAATGCGACCTGCTACAAGTGCGGCGCGAAGCAGGAGCAGGCGAGCGACCAGATCGCCGACGTCCGGACCGAGCAGGCCATCCTGAGTCGGGCGGTCACACCGTACCGACGGTCGATCCTGCGGGCGCTCGTCGCGGCGGCGTTCATCGTCGCGTATGCCGTCCTCAGCGTCGTGCTGCTCATCGAAAGTGTCGGCGTGTGGCAGTTCATGCGTGACCAGGTCCCCGCACTGCTGCAAGGCGACCAGATGGACGCCGAAACCACGCAGGAGCTGCTCCGCTTGGTGGCACCTGCCGTCGTCCCCGCGCTCCTCAAGACCATCTGCTCGATCGGCGCGCTCCTCTTCTTTGCGGCCTGGCTGAGCCGGGTCGTGATGAACATCCCGGCCCTCGGCGGCGGGATGCCGAACACGACGCCGACCAAGGCCTTCATCTATCCGTTCATCCCGTTCTGGAATCTCCTGAAGGTCCCGCCGATGATCCAGAACGCCCTCTATCGACTGGATCCGAAGGCCGGGGGCTTCTTCATGGTCCTGATCGCGTGGGTCGGGCTGGTCGGGAGTGCGATCGTGTCGTTCTTCGCGGGCTGGTGGGTCAACCTCCGGATCGCGACGGTCGCACCGAGGTCTCAGACCTTGGGTGACGCGATCGCCGTCGTCCAGGGCGCCTTCGACATGCAGTTCATCGTCGATCTCGTCACGACGCTCATGGCGTCCTTCGGCGCGCTCGTGCTCGTGCTGATCATCTTCCGCATCGAATCGCGCGCGGCTGCTCGGGACCGCGAGATCAAGAAGGCCGCGTTCGCCGAACGACCGGAGCCGGGCACAGTCGAGGCACGGCCCGGCGCGGTGAGCTGGGACGCCGCCGCGGCCGCCGGTCAGCCGGCAGCATCCGCAGCCGCTCCGGCGAGTCCGGCGAGCCCGGCACCACCACAGATGGTTCCCGGCCCCTACGGGTTCGCGCCGGCTGCGGCCTCATCGCAGGACTTCGAGGACCGACCGATCGGCTCCGCGCTGGTCGAACCGCCAGAACCCGAACCGATCGATCCCGCGACGCCGGCCGCCCCATTGCCGACCTATCACGCGGCGCCGCCGGTCGTGCGGCCCGCACCTGGTCCGCCGCCAGCCGTCCTGCAGCCGGCGGCCGGGCCGCAGCTGCACCTCCGGATCGCATGACAACGGCTCGATGATCGCGACGCTCGAGGGGGAGTCGGAGGCCATCACCATCGCGGAGCTCCGGGCCGCGGCAACCGCCCTGGCCGGAGTGACTGGCTCGGCGGTCATCGAAAGTGCGACTACCTTCGAAGCACTCTCCCTCGCCGAGCAGGCGTTCGACACGTTCTCGAGCGCCGGCGTGCCGACCACGATGAAGGACTGACCTGCCCGTCTCGGCCGCGGCACCTGCGATGATCGCGCGGTGAGCACGGACACGCTCCCCACGACCGTCTTCATCCTGCTCGGCCTCGTCCTCGTCGTGCCGATCGTGGTGTGGATGAATTCGGCGCGACCGGATCGGTCGGGGGCCGTCGATCGCACGGCTCGCATTCGCGGTCTATCTCGTCGTCCTCATCGGGCTGTTGTTCACGCCCTTCCCGTTCCCGCCGTGGACTCGGCTGCCTGCGGAGTCGTTGGACGGCTACCGGCCATGGCCGTTCCCGTGGGTCAACATCGTGCCGTTCGAGACGATCGCGGGAGCCTTCCGCTACGGCCTGGATTGGCAGCCGGGTCGGGTCCTGGTCGGGCAACGTGCTCGCATTCGCCCCGTTCGGCGCTCTTCCTGCCGATCCTCTGGCCGAACCGGCGATCTCTGATCTCGGTCGTGGGGGCAGGCCTCGCGATCTCGGTCGCCCTCGAGGCCGTGCAGCTCGCACTGTCGCTGCTCATCGGCGCGCCGTACCGCGTCGCCGACGTCGACGACGTGATCATCAACGTCCTGGGCGTCGCGCTCGGATATGGTCTGTACCGAGCGATCGGCCTCCTCCTGCCGGCCAAGCCGGCCAAGCCGGCCGACCCGACCGTCCAGCCCGCAAGCTGAGACGACCGCGCCCCACGCAACGGAGTCTCGATGCCCGCCTTCGACGTCGACGCCCTTCGTGCCGAGTTCCCGGCCCTCGCCCGCCAGCAGGACGGTCGGACGGTCGCGTTCCTCGACGGTCCCGGCGGGACCCAGGTCCCCCAGCGCGTCATCGACGCCGTCAGCGACTACCTCACGAACGCGAACGCCAACAGCGGCGGGGCGTTCACGACGAGCGAGCTGAGCGACGCGATGAGCGAGGAAGCCCATGCGGCCGTGGCCGACTTCCTGGGCGCGGCGAGCCCCGACGAGATCAAGTTCGGCTACAACATGTCGACGCTCACGCTCCACCTCGGTCGCAGCATCGGCGCGACGCTGGGCCCGGGCGACGAGATCGTCGTCACGACCCTCGATCACGAGGCGAACGTCAGCACCTGGCGGGCGATGGCGCAGGACCGCGGCGTCACCGTCCACACGGTCGATATCCGCGAGGACGACGTCACCCTCGACCTCGAGGACCTCGAGTCGAAGCTCACGCCGCGGACGAAGCTCGTCGCCGTGGGCTATGCCAGCAACGCGGTCGGGACGATCAACCCGGTCGAGGAGATCGTCGCCCGCGCCCACGAGGTCGGCGCGCTCACCTACGTCGACGCCGTCGCGTTCGCGCCGCACGGCCCGATCGACGTGCGCGCGCTCGACACCGACTTCCTGGTCTGCAGCGCGTACAAGTGGTTCGGGCCGCACCTCGGCGCGCTGTACGGCAAGGCCGCCGTCCTCGATTCGCTGCCGGCGTTCAAGGTGCGCCCCGCGCACGATCGGTTCGAGACCGGGACGCCCGCGTTCGAATCGATCGCCGGGACCCTCGCCGCGACCGACTACCTGCGCGACGTCGGGCGTTCGTACGGCGACGTGGCCGGCGCGCCGGGCGCATGCCGAAGCCAGCGAGCGGCGGCGCGAGCTGGTCGCGGGCATGACCGCGATCGTCGACTACGAGCGCGAGCTCGTCGGGCGGCTCATCGGCGGGCTCCGCGCGATCCCCGGCGTGACGATCCACGGCATCACCGATCCTGCCCGCGCCGCCGAGCGCGTGCCGACGGTGTCGGTCTCCATCGACGGCGTCGGCGCCGCGCGCGGCCGCGGAGGCCCTCGGCGCGCGAGGGGATCTACGTCTGGGACGGCGACTTCTACGCGACCGGGCTCATCGAGCGACTCGGCAAGGCCGAGGTCGGCGGCGTGCTGCGGATCGGGCTGGTCCACTACAACACCGCGGGCGAGGTGGACCGGACGCTGGAGGCGCTCGAGCGGATGGCTGCGGCCCGATGAGCGACCCGTCGCGCATCCGGGCGATGCTGGCGCGCGGGTTCGATCCCGCCGAGCTGCGCCGGATCAAGCGGCTGTGGGTCCGCCATTCGATCGCCGAGGACCGGCGCGATATCGACGGGCTCATCGCGACGCTCGCCGAGGATTGCGTCTACGAGATCGTGCCGACCGGCCAGCGCTGGGAGGGCCACGACGGAGCGCGGCAGTTCTACGGGGAGCTGTTCGGGGCGTTCCCGGACAACGCGTTCGCGCTGTCCGAGATCGTCGTCGGGCCGCAGGGCGTCTTCGAGGTGGCGACGCTGACCGGGACGAACCGCGGTCCGTGGGCCGGCGTGCCCCCGAGCGGGATGGCCGTCTCGCTCGAGGTGCTCATCTACTTCCCGTGGGACCCCGTCACGGAGCGGTTCAGCGGGGAGCGGATCTGGTTCGATCGGGGCTCGCCCGCCGGCTGAACGCTGGTGGGCCCCGCCGGCGCGCCGCGGGCCTACCATGCAGCCCATGCCATCCCGTCGGGCACGTGCCGGCGCCGTCCTCCTCGCGGTCCTGGCCGCAGTCCCGGGCGCGTGTGGCGGCGCGACCGACGCCACCGATGCCCCGCTCGTCACCGGCGAGCCACCCACCGTCCGGGTGCCGATCATCGTCGACACCGACGTCGACGTCAGCGACCTCGCGGCGCTGGCCGTGCTGCTGCGCGATCCCAAGGTCGACGTGCGGGCGGTGACCATCGTCCCGACCGGGACCGGTGTCACGAACTGCGGCTCCGGCCGCCTCATCGTCCAGTACGTGCTCGAGGAGTTCGGGGCCGGAGCGATCCCCTTCGCCTGCGGCCGGGCGGACCCGGGGCCGGACGGTCGGCGCTTCCCCGACGAATGGCGGCTCAACGCGGACGAGGGCTGGGGGATGGTCATGCCGCCGCAGCCGAGCACCGGCGTCCCGGACGACGCGGCCACGCTCCTGACCCGCGCCGTGAACGAGAGCCCCAGCTCGCCAACGGTCGTCGCGCTCGGGCCGTGGACCAACCTCGAGGACGCCGTCGTCGCGGACCCCACGGTCGCGGACCGGATCGCGGCGATCCACGCGATGGGTGGCGCGATCGACGTTCCGGGCAACGTCATCGTCGACGACGTGACCGCCGACGACGGCCTCGAATGGAACCTTGCCGCCGACCCGTCCGCGGTCACGGCGATCTTCGAGACGGCCACGCCGATCAGCCTGGTACCGCTCGATGCGACCGACGATGTGCCGATCCCGCGCGGCCTCGCCGAGCGCCTGGCCGAGCGGCGCCCGGCCGCCGGTGCGGACCTCGTCTACGAGCTGCTGGCACGCGTCCCGACGCGCCTGACCGGCGAGGGCCAGCAGCTCTGGGACGAGCTGGCGGCCCTCGTGGTGAGCAACCCGGATCTGGCGACCTGGGAGGAAGGCCTCCTGCTGGTGGACGAGAAGGGGCGCGTCACCCGGGAGGACGCCGGCCGGCCGGTCCGCTTCGCGACGGCCGCCGATGCCGAGGCGCCGTCGAGTCCGCCCTGGTCGAGGCGCTGGGGATCGGGCGCGGCCCGGGTGACCCCGTTCGAGCTCGCCGGCGAGCTCGCGGTCCGCTGGGACGGCGCGACCTGCGCCTTCGAGATGCCGGGCGGTCTCAGCGCCGGGCGTGGCGGCGCTGACGTTCGACAACGGCACCGGCGACCCGGCCGCCGTCCAGATCGTCGGCGTGCGGGAGCCCCACACGTGGCAGGAACTGGAGGCGCTGCTCCCGACCGTCGACGTCGAGGCCGCCGCCAGCCCGCCCGACTGGGTCATCGATGCCGGCGGCCTTGCCGACGAGTCCGGGGCGGGCGGCTCGATGAAGGGCACGGTCGCGCTCGAGGCGGCGACCTACGGACCGGTCTGCATCACCGGCACCTGGCCGGATCTCGCTGTTCCATCCCGGCCAGCCGTTCGTCGTCGCGGCTCCGTGACGCGCGCCCGGTCCCGCCCGCTAGGACGCCGACAGCATCCAGATCCCCGGATCCGACTCGGCCGGGTCGCCACCCACCTCCGCGAACGCTGCGACCGCGCGACGAAGGTGGACCATCGCGTCGTCATCCCGGCCGGCGGCATGGAGCAGGTCGGCGAGGTGGTTCTCGACCGCCCCTTCCAGGTGTCGATCGCCGATCTGACGGCAGAGCTCGACCGCGCTGACGCCATGGCCGAGGCCCGCCTCGACATCGCCGGCCGCGGCCTCGGCGAGGGCCAGGCCGGTCAGGGCGGCGATCCGTCGCGGTCGGGTCTCGCGCATCGGCGGTCGGCCACCGCCTGGCGTGACGCGATCCGCGCGGCCTCGCGCGTCACCCGACGCCAGGACGATGAGACCGAGCGACCGATGCGCGGCCCCGATCGCCGTCGGCATCGTCTGCCCGTCTCCGCCGCGGCCAGCGCCTCCCGGGCGGCCGCCAGCGCGCCCGGTGCGTCGCCCGCCGAGCCGCAGGACGATGCTGCGGTCCACCAGCACCCGGGCGACGAACGCGGGCTCCGTCGCGCCGTCGAGCGCGGCGTCGAGGTGGCGGGCGGCCGCCACCAGGTCGCCGCGACGCAACTGGGCACCCGGCGATGGCGTGCTCGATCTCCGGGAGCGTCGCGTCGTCGGCCGCCGCCGCGGCCGCCTCGAGCGCAGTTGATCGCGCCGACGTAGTCGCCCAGGCGCGTTCGCAGCCGGCCGATCGCCCTGCGCAGGCCGACCACATCTGGATGCCCAAGCGAGAGGGCCGCCTCGTCGTGCTCGATCGCCTCGCGGTTCGCGAAGATCGCCGCTGCCCGCGCACCGGCGAGCCGGAACGCCTCTGCCGCCTCGACGGAGCGACCACCGTCGCGTTCGTGCGCCGCGATGAGGGCGAGGCGGGCCAGGTCGTCGCGGCCGCTACCCGCCAGGTCGAGTCGCAACGCCTCGGCGACGCGGCGGTGCAGCAGCCGCCGCCGGGTCAGGCTGGTCGACTCGTAGGCGAGGTCTCGCAGGCCGGGATGGGCGAAGTCGAACGCCGGCCCGGCTTCACGGACGAGGCCGCGCCGCAACAGCTCATCGAGCGCGTCCACCGTCTCGCCTTCGGACCGACCGCTGGCGTGACGAACCATGCCCAAGTCGAAGGACCGTCCGATGACCGACGCCGCCGCCAGGATCTGCCCGGCGGTCTCCCCGGCTGCCGCCAGCCGGGCACGCAGCACGGCCCGGACGCCGACCGGCATGGTGGTCGGCGCTCCACCGCCGGCCGCCAGGGCCTCGACCACGTAGAGGGGTAGGCCTTCCGACGATCTCGAAGAGACGGTCGATGACGTCCGGGTCCGTGGTCGTCGGCGCGGCGAGCTCGGCGACGGCGGCGCGATCGAGACGTCCGAGCTCGACGACCAGCGTTGGAGCCGCGGCCAGGCGCCCGACGACCGGCTCGGTGTGCTCGTCCAGGTCCTCCCGGCGCCAGGTCAACAGCAGGAGCAGGGGCCGCCCTGCCAGCCGATGCGCGAGGTAATCGAGGGCCTCCAGTGTGGCGCCATCGGCCCACTGCAGGTCATCGATCCAGATGCAGCCCGGCGCGTAGCCGGCGGTCAGCGTGGTCAGGCCGTCGGCGATGGCCGCGACGAGCCTCGCGTGCGCCCCGGGACCGTCGGCACGGGTCCGGCCCCGACGCCCGCCTGCCGCGACCGCCGGCAGCAAACGTGCCAGCTCCGAGCGGACGTCGGGGTCAAGACGCTCGATCGCGCCTGGGTCGGCCAGGGCCGAGCGCAGCACCTCGACGATCGGCCCGTAGGCGATCATGCGCTCGCCCATGTAGGCGCGGGCCGTCAGGACCGTTCCGCCGCGCTCACGGAGGTGGTCGGCGAAGGATTCCGCCAGCCGGGTCTTGCCGATGCCCGCCTCGCCGACGAGGGCCGCGATCCGACCGGGTTCGGCGGCATCCGATGGCATGGCCGAGACGAGCCGGTCCAGCGCATCGCCGCGCCCGACCAGCGGCGCGACGGCTGGAGGGGCAGCGCTCACCGTGGCGGTCGTGACCGGCTCCGCGGCCGGCGGTCGGGGGGTGACCACAAGCGGCTCGGCGGGCTGGTCGGCGTCCCGGATCGCCTCGTACCGCGCCGTCGTCGATGTCAGCGGCACCACGCCGAGCTCCCGATCGAGGGTGGAGACGCACAGCCGGTACTGGCGCAATGCCGCGGCGCGATCCCCGGATCGTGCGAACAGGTCCATGAGCCGGACATGCCCAGCCTCGTCGAGTGGATCGAGGTCGAGGCGACGGGAAGCGGCAACGATCGCGCCCGGAAGGTCGCCCTCCGCCTCGTGGGCCGTCGCCAGCCGGTCCAGGAGGGTCATCACCGTGCGTTCCACAGCGACGGTCCGGGCCGCCCGCCAATCGTCGAATTCCGGGCTGTCGCGCAGATTGAATCCAGCCAGGAACGGGCCGCGTGCCAGGGCCGCGGCCGCGGCGAGGGAACGCCTGGCGTCCGAGCGTGCCAGGCGCTCGAGCTCCGCGAGGTCGACGAGAACCAGATCTGGGTCGAGCGCGACCCTCGCGCGGTCGACGAGGACCGTGTCGTTGCCAGTCGCCGCGCGGAGCGTCGACAGGGTCCGTCGCAACGCGCCGCCGGCCGCCGACGCGTCGGCATCGGGCCAGAGCAGCGCGGCGAGCTCGTCACGCGCGAACGCCCGGCCCTCCGCCGCCAGCAGGACCAGGATCGCGACGGCCTTGCGGGTGTCGACGACGAGCGGGGCGCCATCCACCAGCACTTCCGGCGGCCCGAGGAGCCGGATATCGAGCCGTGGTGCGCCGCGTTTGGTCGTCACGCCGTAACGGTACCCATTCCGGCGGCAGTTTCGTAACGTTCCAGTGACGTGGGAGGGTGAAGATAGCCGCATGTTCCGCACGCCGGCTGCCTGGATCGGCTCGTGGTCGACGGACCACGCCCGATGATGCGACGCCTCGCCCGGCCCTACGCGGTCGTCGGATGGGTGGCCGCGCTCACCGGGGCGATCGCCACGATCGCCCTACGGATCGTCGACCCCGCCCCGCTCCTTCCGGGTCTGTACGGGTTCGGGCCGATGGCTCTGATCGGGTTGGAACTCCTCGGCGTGACGTTCGCATCCGTCGGAGCCGTGCTCGTCGTGCGCCGGCCGGGGAACGCCGTCGGATGGTGCATGGTGCTCATCGGCGTGGGACACGCGCTGGGGGGCTTGAGCGGCGCGATCGCCGGCTCGGCGGTGGCGGACGGACCCGCAGGGGCCGCGACGGCTGGCCTCGCCGGCTGGTTCACCGTGTTCTTCATCACGACCATGGGTGGCCTGGTCTTCGGACTGGGGTTCATCTTCCCGACAGGTCGGGGCCATACGCCGGCATGGGATCGGTGCATCCGGTTCGCGGCGATCGGATACCCCTTCATGTCCGTCTTTGTCTTCCTGATCCGACCCGGCACGCTCCACCTCTTCTCGACGATCGACAACCCCTTCGGGATCGGCCCGGACCTGCGACCGCTCTTCGGGCACAACGTGACGCAGGGCGTCTCGATGTGGGCCGGGGCGTTCGTCCCCGTCATCGCGCTGTCGATAATCTCGCGCTACCGGATGGCCGATCGAGTCGGTCGACAGCAGCTCAAGTGGTTCGCCCTCGCCCAGCTCGTCACGATCGGCGGGGTGGGGGTCGCAGTGGCGGGCGCGGTGCTCAGCAATGAGCCCCCACAGGCCGGACTGGTCGTTTTCGGTTTCGCCGGAGCGGTCGTCCCGATCGCGATCGGGATCGCCATCCTGCGGGACGGCCTCTACGACATCGATCGGCTGATCAGCCGAACCCTTGCCTACGCAGTGGTCACCGTCGTCCTGGCGAGCGTGTTCGGGGTGGCCGCCCTGTTGCTGGGAGTCGCCCTCAGCTCGTTAGCCGAGGGGCAGACGATCGCGGTCGCGGGCTCGACCCTGCTTGTCGCCGCACTCTTCGGTCCGCTCCGCCGGCGCGCCCAGGCGATCGTCGACCGCCGCTTCGACCGGTCGAGCTACGACGCGTCCGTCACGCTCCAGGCGATGACCGCCCGGTTGCGCGACGACGTGCAGCTCTCGCGGGTCGAGGCGGATGTTCTCGGGGTCGTGGACAAGACGTTCCACCCGGCCTTCGCCGGCCTGTGGCTGCGATGAGACGGTCGCTCGGAATGACCGCGCCACGAACCTTTGCGGTGGTGGGCATCGGACTCGCGGTCGTCGGAGCGGTCGGCACGGGTGTCGTCCACTACGTATCCGACATCCCCGTCGCCGGGGCGTTCGGCTTCGGTAAGACAGCCATGGTCGGATACGTGGTTGCAGGCTTGACCTGGGCGTCGGTCGGGACGTTGCTCGTCTGGCGTCGTCCCCAGAACGCCGTTGGTTGGCTCTTGCTCCTCGTCGGAGTGGGCTACGCCTTATCCCAGCTGACCGTGTCCCTGACGTTCATGTTCATCGCGGAACACACCGTCCGGGGCGACCAGCTCGCCCAGATCGCCGGCTGGATCACCGTCCTGCTGCAACTCGTCGCGATCCTCCAGATCGCGATCGGCTTCCTCTTCCCGACCGGCCGCGTCCAGAGCCCGGGGTGGGGACGGTTCATGCTCCTGTTCTGGGGACTGGCGATGGTATTCGTTGTGATCAGCCTCACCCAGCCCGGTCCCCTGCAATTGGTTCCGGCCGTGGACAATCCGCTCGGCATCGGGCCGGACCTTCGAGGAGGCCGGCCGATCGCGCCGATCCTGGGCTTGTGGACCCTGATCATGTTCGTCGCCCTCGGGTTCTCGATGGTCTCCCGCTACCGGTCGGCTGGCCGCGTCGAGCGTCTTCAGATGAAATGGTTCGTGGTCGCGTTGGGCCTGTCCGCGATCGCTCTCGGTGTCGCGACCCTGGAATTGGTCTTCATGAGTGGCCCGGTCAGCGGGAACGTCCTGACCGTGTACGTGTTCACCGGTGCCGTCGTCCCAGTCGCGATCGGCATCGCGATCCTGCGCCACCACCTCTACGACATCGATCGAATCATCAGTCGGACCATTGCCTACGCCATCGTGACGGCTGTCGTGGCGGCCGTATTCGGTGGGGTCGTGGTTCTCTTGTCGTCCGCGCTCTCGTCCTTCGCGCAAGGTCAAACGATCGCCGTGGCCGCATCGACCCTGGTCGCTTTTGCCGTCTTCCAGCCGGTGCTCCGTCGGGTTCGGCGTGACGTCGACAGGCGGTTCGATCGAACCCGATACGACTCCGAGCAGACGATCGCCCAGTTCTCCGGTCGGCTGCGAGACGAGATCGACCTCGTCCACCTGAGCCGTGACCTCGACTCGACGATCCGCGACGCGATCTCGCCGCGATCGATCGGCATCTGGCTGCGGGAGAGCCGGCGATGACCGACCTCGCCAAGCCACATCGCCCGGGAAGGTTGTCGTTCGCGCTGATCGCGGTATCCATCATCGCGTCCACCGCGATCGCCATTGCGACGGACGTCGTGCTGATCCGCTTCTCGACCGAGGTGCAGCCCCGGATCCTCATCGGCGCCGTCATCTTCAACGCCACCGGGATCATGCAATCGGTGGTCGGCGGCATCATCGAATGGCGACGCCCCGGGCACGCGATCGGGCGGCTGATGATGCTCGCGGGTCCGCTCTACGCGATCGTCTCCGCTGGCTGGACCATTTTCGACACGATCGAACGGGTCGCCGGTCCCGAGGTCTACCGGGTCGTCGCCTTGACCGGCGTCCTGCTCTCGTGGCCAGCCGTGGCGCTCATCGCCGGATGGATCCCCGTCCTGTTCCCAACCGGCACGCTTCCCGGACCGCGCTGGCGCGCTCCGGCGGCGCTTGTCCTGTCGCTGACGAGTGTCGGCCTGATCGCCATGGCGCTGCGCCCTGGCCCGGTCATGTGGGGTGTCGTGATCAACCCGTTCGGCGTCGAATGGTGGCCCGGCTTCCTCCAGCCGTTCGTCGATGCCCTCCCGCTCACGGTGGTGGCGACCCTGCTGCTGGCGGTGGTGGCGGTCATCAGCCGATACCGTCGTGGCGATCGGATCGTGCGCCTCCAGATCCGCTGGTTCGTCGCCGCCGTGGCCATCGTGCCCCTCTCGCTGCTCGGGATGCTCCTCGAGCTGGCCCTGCGCGCCTCGGGCGTATTCGGTGACCAGGCCGACGCGCCGAACGGGATCACCTCCGCCCTCGTGACGTACGCGGGCATCCTCGCGATGCCCATCGCCATCGGGGTTGCCATGACGCGTTATCGCCTGTACGAGATCGACCGGCTCATCAGCCGAACGATCGGCTGGGCCCTCGTGACTGGGGTCCTCGGCGCGGTGTTCGTGGGCACCGTCGTGGGGCTCCAGGCCATCCTCGACCAGGTCATCCAGGGAGAAACGCTGGCGGTGGCTGCGTCTACGCTCCTCGCGTTCGCCCTGTTCCAGCCGGTTCGGCGCCGAGTCCAAACCGCCGTTGACCACTGGTTCGACCGCGCGCGCTATGACGGTGACCGTACCGCCGCGGCCTTCTCGGAGCGGCTTCGGGAGCAAATCGATCTCGCTGGTCTCGAAGCCGACATCGCCGGGGTCGTGGACGATGCGCTGCGACCGACGACAGTCGGCGTCTGGATCCGCCGGCCGAGTCACCGGGGGACCACATGACACGGAGGATTCTCGCCGTGACCGCCTGGCTTGCCATCGCGGCGATGAACGCACTGTGGTTGTGGGCTGTAGGGCCCGGCGGGTTCATGACGTACTTGTTCGAGAGCCTGGAGCCGGCGGAACGACAGTTGCTCACGCCCGGGATGATCACGCTCACCTACGCGGCCATGGCCGGCATCCTCGTCGTGACCGTCGCCTATGCCACGGTCGGGTTGCTCCTAGCGCTCCGGCCGGGCGGCGGCCGGATGGGAGCAATCCTGCTCGTGGGAAGCGCGGTCTTCGCGGCGGTGCCGTTCGGCTATACGTTCGCCGGCACGATGGCCATCCGGAATCCGCTCGACCCGGTTGCCAATGTGGTAGTGCTTTTGGGTCCCGCGCTCGTCCCGATCGGATACGCCCTGATCCTCCCCGTGGTCGCCCTGGTGTTTCCGGACGGACGACTCCCCTCGAGTCATTGGCGATGGCCCGCTCGGGTGGCCCTTGGCGCCTTGGCGGCCGCGACGATCCTCATCGCGTTGTCGCCGGCCGAGATCTTGAACCTCCTCTGGAATCCGATCGGGATCGACGCGCTGCCGGTATGGGTGTGGGAACTCGCCGGGCCACTTGGGGGCGTCGGCACGGTCCTGATTTCGGTCCTGGGTGTGGCAGCGGTCGCCACGCGCTATCGGCGGGGCGCAGTCGTCGAACGCCAGCAACTCCGTTGGTTCGTCGCGGCTGTGCTCCTGGCGGTGGTGCCGATCACCGTTTCGCCACTTGGAGGTGGTCCGGTCGCGTTTCTGCTGGCCGTATTCGGACTACTTCTTGTCCCGGTCTCGGTCTGGATCGCCGTGACCCGCTACCGCCTGTACGAGATCGACCGGCTGATCAGCCGCGGTCTGTCGTGGGCCGTCCTGAGCGGGCTGCTCCTGGCCGTGTACGCCGGGGCCATCCTGTTGCTGCAGACCGTGCTCGGCGGCGTCATCCAGGGCCAGACCGTGGCGGTGGCCGGCTCCACGCTCCTCGCTGCCGCCCTGTTCCAGCCGCTTCGGCGGCGGGTCCAGGCTGCCGTCGACCACCGCTTCAACCGCGCCAGCTACGATGCCGAGCGAACCGCGACCGATTTCGCCGAGCGCCTCCGGGACGAGGTGGACGTCGACCATCTCCGCACCGCCCTCGCCGCCACGGCTAGCGGGGCCGTGGACCCGACCGGCGTGGGCGTCTGGCTGCGGCCGGCGCCGGGGACGGCGAGGTGAAGGCGGCCGCGACAGCACTGGTCGGCGTGCAGTTCGCACTTGGCTGCGCCGTTGCGGCCTACGCGGCGTCAGCCCTCTTGCTCGCGGGTAGGCCGGGGGGAGGCTCCCTGATCATCCTCCTCGCGGCCTACGTGCCGTACGGGGGTGTCGGTTCGATCCTCGTCGCAAGGCGGCCGCGGAACGTCATCGGTTGGGTGCTCCTCGGGATGGGGTGGACGTTTGCCGTCTCCTTCCTGCCGATCGATGCGACCGCACACGAGCTGCAGACCCTGACCGCGTCACCCGTCCAGGAGGCCATCGCGTGGCTCACTAAATGGACCGTGTCGTTCACATTCGCCCTGTTCGCCCTGCTCGCCTTCTCCTTTCCGACCGGCCGGCTCGCGCAAGGTCGTTGGGGGCGGCTCGAGGCGCTCGGGCTCGTGCTGATCTGGGCGCTCGTGATCATCTCCGCGTTCTGGCCGGTGCTGACCATCGAACCCCGAATCGGTCACGGCTTCGTCGATGTCCCGAACCCGATCGGCCTCCTGCCGCCGAGGATCCTCGGGGTCGACCTTCCATCGCAAATGCCGGCAACTGCCGCCCTGCCATTCATCGTCATCGCGTCCATCGCGGCGATCGCCGGTCGATACCGGGGCTCGAGCGGCCTGGAGCGCCTGCAACTGCGCTGGCTCGTGGCGGCATTCGGGTCGATCGCGATCGCCATTCCCCTCGGTTTCGTGATCTGGGCCGCGTTCGACCCAAAGGCCGAGATGGCGTGGGTCCCGGCGTCGGCGGCGTTCATGCTTCCGCCGATCGCGATCGGCATCGCCGTCACTCGCCATCGCCTGTACGAGATCGACCGGCTCATCAGCCGCGGCCTGTCGTGGGCCGTCCTCAGCGGGCTGCTCCTGGCGGTCTACGCCGGAGCTGTCCTCCTGCTGCAGACCGTGCTCGGCGACGTGATCCAGGGCCAGACCGTGGCCGTCGCCGGATCCACGCTCCTGGCCGCCGCCTTGTTCCAGCCGCTCCGGCGACGGGTCCAGGTCGCGGTCGACCATCGATTTAACCGCGCCCGCTACGACGCGGAGCGAACCGCCACCGACTTCGCCGAGCGGCTACGCGACGGGGTCGATCTCCCGGCGCTGCGTGGCGACTTCACGGGCGTCGTCGACACCGCCCTCCACCCGACCACGATCAGCCTGTGGATCCGCCGGCCACGCTCGACGACGCCGTAACGATGCCCGGACGCCCGACAGCCAGTGTGGGGTCGTGACAACCGAACAGACCAGGCCGATCCGCCGACAGCTCGGACGTCGCGACGAGCCGTGAGGCTCGAACGACGAGGAGGATGACGATGACTAGGCAGACGTTCATGAGTGTGGCCGCCGCAGTATCGGTCGTCAGTGGCTTGGCGGCGCTGCTCGCGCCGGCCCAACTTGCCCCGGTCTACGGCATCACGCTCGACGACATGGGCATCTTGCTGACGCGCCTGCTCGGCGGGGCATACCTCGGCAGCGCGGCGACCGTCTGGTTCGCCAAGGACGTCCGGGACAACGCCGCCCGGCGTGCGATCGCGCTGGGGACCTTCGTGAGCTGGGCGATCGCGTTGGTCGTGACCACAGCGGGGGTCCTCACGGGACTCGCTGGGAATCTGTCATGGCTGCTCGTGGCCCTGGAAGTCGCTTTCGCGACCGCATGGGGGTACGTCGCGTTCGTCGATCGGGTCGAAGTCGCATCGACGTGATCGCCGTAACGATTACCGGACGACCGTCCTAGAGCATGAGGCTCGACATGACAGCCCTGACCCGTCCGATCCGCCGCTTGCTTGGCCGTGGCCAGCCGGCCGTCGAGGTCGTCCCGGCCCGATCTGCACAACCGCTCGCAGAGCCACCGCCGACCGTCGACCCCGCGACCGGATCGATCGCGCTCGACATCGCCGAGAGCGATCCCCTCCTCGCCTACCTCCAGACCGCGCCAGGCCCGGTTGACGTGGCCCGTCTCGAGCTGGACTCGCCCGCGGTCACCGCCCTCCGCGAGGCGGGCGTGGCGCTGATCGTCCCGCTCGTGTCACAGGGCGAGCTGATCGGCACCCTCAACCTCGGCCCGCGCCTCTCGGAACAGGACTACTCCACGGACGATCGCCGCCTCCTCACCACGCTGGCCGCCCAGGCCGCTCCGGCCATCCGCGTCGCCCAGCTCGTCCGCGAGCAGGCGCACGAGGCCGCCGAGCGAGAACGCATGGAACAGGAGATGCGCGTCGCGACGCTCATCCAGCAGCAGTTCCTGCCGCGCGAGCTGCCGAGCCTCCCCCAGTGGCAGATCGCCGCGTACTACGGCCCGGCACGTGCGGTCGGTGGCGACTTCTACGACTTCATCGAGATGCCGGGCGGACGCCTGGGCATCGCCGTGGGCGACGTCACGGACAAGGGCGTGCCCGCGGCCCTGGTCATGGCCCGGACCCATTCGATCCTGCGCGCCGAGGCCAGCCGGAGCGATTCACCGGGCGAGATCCTGGCCCGCGCCAACGCCCTCCTGGAGCCGGAGATGCCGGCCCGGATGTTCGTGACGTGCCTGTTCGCGATCCTGGAGCCCGAGACGGGCCGGATCGTCATGGCCAACGCCGGCCACAACCTGCCGTACATCCGAACGGACGACGGCGTGGTCGAGCTCCGCGCCACCGGGATGCCGCTGGGCCTGATGCCCGACATCCGGTACGAGGAGACCGAGGGCGTCATCGCCCCGGGCAGCAACGTCCTGCTCTACTCGGACGGCCTTGTCGAGGCGCACGACGTGGACCAGCAGATGTACGGCTTCCCACGCCTGCGCGAGGCGATGACCGTCGACGACGCCGGCAGCGAGCTGCTCGACCGCCTGCTCGAGACGCTCCGCGTGTTCACCGGCGCCGACTGGGAGCAGGAGGACGACATCACGCTCGTGACCCTGCGGCGAGCGTCCGGTGTGTCGGATCAGACCGACGAAGCCCCGACCATGACGAGCGCCTTCTCGATCCCAGGCGAAGAGGGCAACGAGCGCCTCGCCATGGACCGGGTCGGCGCGGCCGTCGCGGACCTCGGGATCTCGCCCGCCCGACTCGAACGCCTCAAGACCGCCGTCAGCGAGGCGACGATGAACGCCATCGAGTACGGCAGCCAGGGCCGGGCCGACGTCCCGGTCGACCTCGAGGTCGAGGCGACCCCCGACGCCGTGATCGTCCGTATCACCGATCGGGCCATGTCGGGCGCGGTGCCCGACGACGCGGAGACCCCCGACATCGACCTGAAGCTCGCAGGCGCCCAGAAGGCCCGCGGCTGGGGCCTCTTCCTGATCCAGAACATGGTGGATTCGATGGACGTGACCACGGACGGGTCGACCCAGACGGTCACCCTGACGATGGCACGGAAGGAGCCGACCGATGGATGAGCGACGCTTCGGAGCCGAGGTGACGGAGATCCCGGACGAGGTCCGGATGCGTCTCAGCGGCGACCTCAACGTGCGGGCCGACGAGACGCTCGCCGCCGCGTACGAGCGCGTCGTCGCGCTCGGGCCCCGGCGGGTGAGCCTCGACTTCGGCCAGGTGGGCTACATCAACAGCACGGGTATCGCGCTCGTCGTCCGGCTCCTGGCCGAGGCCCGTCGCGACGGTCGGGCGGTCCGGGCCATCGGCCTGACGGAGCACTACCGGGAGATCTTCCGCATCACGCGGCTCTCGGACTTCATGGAGATCGTGGAAGGAGACGCCGCATGAATGCCACGTCCGTGGCCCTGGACCGCAGCGGGGTCGTCGCCACCCTCCGCATCGCCGGCGACGTGACGTCGGGAAGCGAACCGGATTTGATGGCCGGGTACGCACGAGCCATCGATGACGGCGCCCGCGCGATCATCCTCGACTTCTCCGGGCTCGAGTACATGAACAGTGGTGGCATCGGATTGCTCGTCACCCTGCTCGTGCGCGCGCAGCGCGGCGGCATCCGCCTCCTCGCGAGCGGCCTGTCCGACCACTACCGCGAGATCCTGGCCCTGACCCGCCTCGACGAGGCGATCGAGATCCACAGCGACGAAGACGCGGCCGTCGCGGCCGTGGGGGTGTGACATGACACTGACCGAGAAGACCCCGCCCACGGCGACACCGTCGCGCGACACCGCCAATTGGGCGAAGCCGGTCGACCGGCTCTCGGCTGAAGGCGTGCGAGGCGCCACGGTCGACAGCGTCACCGGCAAGCGCGTGGCCGGCCCATTGCAGGGGTTTGGCCAGCTCTGGCAGAAGACCCTGCGAGTGCCACTCGAGGGCTCCTCGATGAGCCCCCAGGAGGTCATCGCGATCTGGAAGGAACGGTTCGCGACGTTCTGGCCCGAAGGCAACCGGTTCTACGCGCCGCTTGCCGGGATCGTGCCCGGCGAGGTCGCGTTGCTGGATGCGTCGCCGATGCCCGGCTCGCCGATCAAGATGTCGACCGGGGTCCTGGTCCTCTATGCTGACGATGAATCGTTCACGTTCATGACCCCGGAAGGGCATGCGCTGTCGGCATGGATCACCTTCTCTGCGTTTCGCGAGGGAGACGTGACGGTGGCTCAGGTCCAGGCCCTGGAACGAACGTCGGATCCGCTCGACGAGCTGACCCACATGCTCGGCGCCAATCGAATGGTCACCGAGATCTGGCGCAAGACCCTCACGAACGTCGGCCGGGCGATGGGCGCCCCGGACCCCGTGGTCGTCGTCGAGGTCGTGTGCATCGACAAGCGCCGCCAGTGGCGGCATGCCGGCAATATCCGGAACAGCGCCACGCTTCGGACGATGCGCCACACGCTGACCGCCCCCGTCCGCTGGATCGCCGGCCGCAGCTAGGCTCGGGCGCCGCGTGACCACGCCCGACCTCGACGCCATCGTCATCGGAGCGGGGCCCAACGGCCTCGCCGCGGCGCTGACGCTGGCCCGCGCGGGACGGTCCGTCCGGGTCTACGAAGCGGCCCCGACGATCGGTGGCGGGACCCGGACCGAGGAGCTGACGCTCCCCGGGTTCCGCCACGACGTCTGCTCGACGATCCTGCCGCTGACCGCAGCCTCCCCCTTCTTCCGGACGATCGACTGGGACGCCCACGGCGTCGAGATCATCCATCCCGATGCGCCCCTCGCCCACGCCCTCGACGACGGACGCGCGGCCGTGCTCGAGCGCTCGTTCACCGTGACCGCCGCCGGCCTGGATCGCGACCGGCGGACCGACGATGGCGGCGCGTGGCTGCGGCTGTTCGGGCCGCTCGCCCGGGACGTGCGGAAGCTGTCCAGGGAGCTCCTGGGTCCGGTCGTCCACGTCCCGCGCCACCCGCTGGCCCTGGCCCGGTTCGGGCTACCGGCATTGCGTTCCGCTGAGGGGCTGGCCCGGGGTCGGTTCCGGGGCGAGCCGGCCCGGGCCCTGTTCGCGGGATTGTCCGCGCATTCCATGGTTGCGCTCGATCGCCCGCTGTCGGCGTCCTTCGGGCTGGTCCTCGGGATGTACGCACACGCCGTCGGCTGGCCGATGATCCGCGGCGGCTCAGTGGCCGTGACCGATGCCTTGGCTGCCGAGCTCCGCTCCCTCGGCGGCGAGATCGTCACGGGCGAGCGTGTGCTGAGTCTGGACCAACTTCCGCCGGCCCGCGCCGTGCTCTTCGACACGACCCCGCGGGCGATGGTGGCCATCGCGGGCGACCGGCTGCCGCCCCGGATGCGGTCCGGCTACGAGGCGTTCCGCTACGGCTCGGGCGTGTTCAAGGTCGACTGGGCGCTCGATGGCCCCATCCCGTGGACCGCCGACGGCCTTCGTCGAGCCGCCACGGTCCACCTCGGCGGCACGCTCGAGGAGATCGCGGCATCCGAATCTGCGGTCGCTGCCGGCCGTCACCCGGAGCGTCCGTTCACGCTGCTGGCGCAGTACCACCCGTGGGATCCATCGCGCGCCCCCGCCGGGAAGACGACCGCCTGGGCGTACTGCCACGTGCCGCCCGGCTCCGACGTCGACATGGCCGACCGGATCGAGTCCCAGGTCGAGCGCTTCGCCCCCGGCTTCCGCGACCTGATCCTTGCGCGCTCGACCCACTCCCCGGCGCAGATGGAGGCCCACGACGCGAACTACATCGGCGGCGACATCAATGCCGGCATCTCCGACATCCGCCAGACCATCTTCCGGCCCGTGCCCAGCCTGGATCCGTACCACGCCGGCCCGGGGCTGTACCTCTGCTCCTCATCGACCCCACCAGGCGGCGGCGTCCACGGGATGAGCGGCTACCACGCCGCAAAGTCTGCTCTGCGCAGGGACCTTCGTTAGGGAGCCACCACCGCTTCGTCGTCGGCGACCAGCAGTTCGCGCCGAAGCCACCAGCCCAACGCGAGCGCGCCCGCCGCCGGGAGCAGCGCCCAGACAATGAGCAGTCCCGAAAGCACGACCAAGATCAGCTGCACGTCGGCGAGGCTCTCCTCGATCGTGCCCCCGCGCAGGTCGTCCGCAACCCCATCGAGCTCGGTTCCGAGCGACTGCAGCTTCGTCGAGTTGTCCAGCAGCGCCGTTCGGTTGGCGTCGAGGTCCGCGGCGATCACCTCGAGGCGGGCGTCGAGGCCCTCGAGATCGGTCGCCATCTGGCCGAACAGGTTGGCGGCGTCCGCCAGTGGCCGAGCGCCCAGGATGTTGATCCCGGCCAGCTGGCCCTGGACGAGGATCAGGTTCGCGCGCAGGTTCGCGACCGTCTGCGCGGTCTGGCGGACGGCCGGCGGCGTCCGTTCCAGCGTCCCGGAGAACGACGTCGCCGATGTCCCCATGCTCGACAGCACGATGGCCGTCTCATCCAGCGTCGAGACGATCGAGTTCGACCTGCTCTCCCGTCCGATCCGCCACCGCACCGACCCGCCCACCGACCCACGCCAGCGCGAACGCCCCGATGAGCGCGAGCGCAAGGCCGATGAGCCCATAGGCGATGAGGCCCGCGCTCAGCCGACGGAGTCCGCGACGCAACGTGAGCGGGCGCCGCCCTTCGGGAGCCGCCGACTGGGTCGCGGTCACGGCGCGCAGGTCGGGTTCATGACGGGCAGTTTGTCATGCACGCACCTGGTGAGTGCTATTCGGTGACACTGCCCGTACGGGCACCCGATTCGGGGCTAACTAGCCGTGACATGCGTGTATGCCAAGGATCACGCCCGATTCGGCCCTGTCAGCGTCCGCGTTCCCGCATACGACTCGTCCCAGTATTGGATGTCAATTCCACCCAAGGTTGCGCTTCGCGCGCTGTGTGGCCGTGCCGGCGAAGGCGCCGGAGAGCACGAAAGCGAGCAGGCCGTCAGGTACGTGAGCGAACGCGCGGACCCGGCAACGCCCGCCCGCCCCGGCAACGCACGCCCGCCCCGGCAACGCACGCCCGCCTCGTCCACGCACGCCCGCCCCGGCAAGGCCCGCCCGCCCCGTCCACGCGTCGCGCCGAACTCGCCTCTACGAACTACCGCCAGGCACTCCGCGCCGCGTCCGGATACAACCGGACCCGCCGGTACGGCTCCCGGCCGCGTGACCGCGACACGAGGTTGGCCCGCTCGGCCATCTGGTGCTGCAGCCGGCGGATGTACGCGTTCTGCGGTGACAGCTCGACGGGCTCGGCCGAGGTCAGCACGACCTCGATGGCGTCCTCCGTCTCGCGCATCGCGGCCTCGCGCGGATCGATCTCCAAAGAGAAGATCGACGTCAGGCTCGTCTGCATCTGCGGGACGGTGTTGCTCTTGAGGACGTAGATCGGCATCGCCCGCTCCTCCGCCTCGCGCAGGAGCGGCGTCTTCTGCTTGTACTCGTTCTTGAGCGTCATCACCACGTCGGCCTCGTCAACGTCCCGGGCGATGACGACCGGCAACCCGAGGTCCCGGACGGCCTGCTCCAACCGTTTGCGGCTGATGCCCTGCGGCAGGACGCGCAGCGTCGGCAGCGGCGAACCGCCGTGGACCAGCACGGTCTCGCCATTCCGACCTTCCTCGGCCCCCAGCGGCAACGCATCGAGGTCGTCGTCCTCCTCGAGTGCGTCGGCGTTGATCGGCGCGGTTCCCTCGTCCGCCTTCAGCGTCTGGAGGGCACGGGCCGCCTGGTCGCGCCACGCCTTCTGGCGCTCGAGTTCGCGGGCCTCGCGGGCACGGGTCTCCAGCGCGGTCGAGGTGGCGCCACGCTCCAGAGGTCCGCGGTCCGCGATCTCCCCCGCGACGAACGGCGCCTCGCCACGCCCGGCGATGCGCTCACCGGGCATCACGCCCGATGCGGAGCCCTCCGATACGGGTCCGCGCGGTGCGCTCTCCCGACCCGAGCCACCGCGGGTCTGGCGCCAGCCGCCCGACGCCCCTGGTCGATAGCCCGGCCGGAACCCGCCGCGCTCCGCCTCCCGGAAGCCGCCCGCCGTCCGGGCCGAACCGTCTCCCCGCCAGCCCGGCTCCATCCGCCAGGGCGAGCCCGCCCCGACGAGCCCGGCGAACCGTTCCGCGCCCAGCTGCTCTCGCGGCGACGGCCGCGGCCGGCCCTGCGATCGATGCACACCCTCCTCGTCCCGCCAGCGCAGCTCGGGCGCGACGGCGTCCCCGCGCAGCAGCGCGTCGATCGTGTCGGCGACGTCGCTGTGGACGGCGACCCGCTCGCGGTCCTGGATCTCGACGATGACGTCGAAGGTGGGCGGCGCCTTGCGCTCCAGCACGCTCTTCTGGGTGCGCCGCCGGCGCGCCTCCTCGTCGCCGAGGGTCACGCTCTGGATCCCGCCGATGAGGTCGGACAGCGTCGGGTTGAGCATCAGGTTGTCGAGGTTGTTGCCGTGCGCCGTCCCGATCAGCTGGACGCCGCGCTCGGCGATCGTGCGGGCGGCCTGCGCCTCGAGCTCCGTCCCGATCTCGTCGATGACGATGACCTGGGGCATGTGGTTCTCGACCGCCTCGATCATGACCTCGTGCTGCAGCTGCGGCGTGCGCACCTGCATCCGGCGCGCCTTGCCGATGGCCGGATGCGGGATGTCGCCGTCGCCGGCGATCTCGTTGGACGTGTCGACGACCACGACCCGCTTGCCCAGGTCGTCCGCCAGCACGCGCGCCGCCTCGCGCAACATCGTCGTCTTGCCGATGCCCGGGCGACCCATGATCAGGATCGACTTCCCGGTCTCGACGAAGTCCGTGATGATCTCGATCGTGCCGTACACCGCGCGACCGATCCGGCAGGTGAGCCCGACGATCTTGCCGCTGCGGTTGCGGATCGCGCTGATGCGGTGGAGCGTCCGCTCGATGCCGGCGCGGTTGTCGTCACCGAACAGCCCGATGTGCTCGACCACGAACGCGATGTCGGCGTCATCGATCTCGCGATCGAGGAGCATCACCTCCGAGTCGGGGAACCGCGCCTCCGGGCGCCGCCCGAGGTCCATGACGACCTCGATGAGTGACTCGCGATCCTCGAGCGCATGGACGGCGTCGACGATCTCGGGTGGCAGGGACGAGAGCAGCGCGTCGAGGTCGTCGATCGATTCCCGCTGACGGTCCTCGGATCCCATGCTGACCTCCACTATGGACGGATTAGCGCACCCCGGCCGGCACGAGGGCCGGCTCGGCGACGCGGACGAGCGTTTCTTTCATGAGCAGTGTCACGCTGGCGATCGAATTGAAGGCAGCTTCCTCCAGGCGGCGATCGAGCGGTGCCTCATAGGTTCGCACGGGTGAGATGACGCCGTGGTTCGGGCGATGGTCGCGGCTTTTCGCGGTACGTGCGGCGATGATGCCCAGACCGTATCCGATGATGGCTTCGGCATCGGCCTCCGGCCTCGCAACGACCTTGAGGTAGTGGGGCTGGTCCTCCTTGGCCACGCCGATCTGGACGAACGCATCGAGCTCCGTGCCGTCCTTGCCGCCGCCCGGGGCGACCTGGACGTACGCCTCGACGTCCGCGAAGCGCAGGATCGGCGCGAGGCTGGAGCGCGGCACGCGCCAGTGGGTCCCCTGGCGCTCCCAATCCGGCAGCCGGATGGCCTCCAGCCGGGCGACGGGTCCCGGTGTCGCGGCCAGGTACAGCCGGTGGAGCGCCAGCGCGTCGATCGACTGCACCGGTCGGATTCGCGCGTCGGTGGCGGCGTCCTCCGTCCACGGCGCGGGCAGCTTCGACTTGGCCGGACGGAACATGATCCGTTCCTCGCCGTAGCGCATGAACCCGGCCTGCATCAGCAGCTCCACGTTGCCATCGACGTCGGCGCATGCGACGTGGAACCGGGCCGCTCCCCGTTTCGCCCCCTCGCGCAGGATCTGCTGGACGAGCCGGTAGCGGATGTCGCCCGCGTCGGCGAGGCCGACCGCGTCGAGCTCTACGATCGTCCACTCATCGCGGATCGACTCGCGCTCGACGCGCACGAGACCGGCGATGCGGCCGCCGCCTTCGTAGACGTACATCAAGTCGTTCGGGCGGAAGGCGCCGAGCGGGAGGCGGAACAGGCTGAAGACGCCGATCGGTGGGCCGCTGACCGGCAGGCCAAGGGAGCGGGTCGCGGCATCGTCCGACTGGCACAGTCGCGACAGTTCGCCGAGCGCGGCGAGATCCGTCAGACGCGCGGCGCGGACCTTGCCCTGGGTGCGCGGGGGTCGGGTCGCGGTCATGGGCTGCTCCGCCGGGTCGTCATCGAGCCTGCGTCCGGCGGGTCGGGTGCGGTCGACGGCCGGAGCCCTCGCCCGGGTCGTCGTGTTCGGCCGCCATCGTCGCCACGAGCCGGTGGAAGCGTGTCTCGCCGGCGAGCTCGGGGTGGAACGAGGTGGCCACGATATTCCGCTCTCGCACCGCCACGATGCGCCCATCGTCGAGGCGCGCCAGGACATCGACCCCGGGGCCGGTCCGATCGATGATCGGGGCGCGGATGAAGACGGCATGGACCGGCCGGCCGCCGAGCACGTCGACATCGAGATCGGCCTCGAACGACTCGAGTTGACGCCCGAATGCGTTGCGCGCCACGGTCACGTCGAGCAACGGCAGGATCGGTTCCTCGCCACCGGCGATCTCGCGCGAGAGGACGATCATCCCGGCGCACGTCCCGAAGACGGGCGCACCCGACTCGGCGAAGGCCATGATCGGCCCCCGCAGGCCCCAGCGCTCGATGAGCTGCCGCATGGTGGTGCTCTCACCACCGGGCAGGATCAGGCCGCTGAGGCCCTCGAGATCGGCAGGCTCGCGCACGCGAACACCCTCGACGCCGATGGCGGCGAGCGTGTCGAGATGCTCGCGGAACGCCCCTTGCAGGGCGAGGACCCCGATCTTCATATGGAGATGCTACGCGGTGTCAGCACACACGCTCCGAGCGCCGAGGCGACGCCCCCGCTAGCCATCGGCGCGAGGACTCGACGCAACTGCGAGCCATCGTCGCGAGGATTGGCGCTACCAGCCGCGGACCGCTAGCCGCTCCTGCTCCGGGATCTCCTCGAGGGCGATGCCCCGCATCGGGGCTCCCAGGCCCTTCGAGACCTCGGCGATCTTCTTGGCGTCGTCGAAGAACGTGGTTGCCTGCACGATCGCGTTGGCCATGCGGGCCGGGTCCTCGCTCTTGAAGATGCCCGATCCGACGAACACGCCTTCCGCGCCGAGCTGCATGACCAAGGCCGCGTCGGACGGGGTCGAGATGCCGCCGGCCACGAAGTTGACGACCGGCAGCTTGCCGTTGGCCGCGACGTCCTTCACCAGCTCGTACGGCGCCTGCAGGTCCTTGGCCGCCACGAACAGCTCGTCGTCGCGCATCCCCTGGAGCCGGCGCAGCTCGCTGAGCACGTCGCGCAGCTGGCGCACGGCCTCCACGATGTTGCCGGTGCCGGCCTCGCCCTTCGTCCGCATCATCGCGGCGCCCTCGTTGATGCGCCGGAGTGCCTCGCCCAGGTTCCGGCAGCCGCACACGAACGGGACCTTGAACGCGTGCTTGTCGATGTGGTTGCTCTCGTCGGCGGGCGTGAGGACCTCGGACTCATCGATGTAATCGACGCCGAGTGCCTCGAGCACCTGCGCTTCGACGAAATGACCGATGCGGGCCTTGGCCATCACCGGGATCGAGACGGCGTCCATGATCCCGACGATCATCTCGGGATCGGACATGCGCGCGACACCGCCGGCCTTGCGGATGTCGGCCGGGACGCGTTCGAGCGCCATGACGGCGACCGCACCGGCATCCTCGGCGATCTTTGCCTGGTCGGGCGTGACGACGTCCATGATGACGCCGCCCTTGAGCATCTGGGCGAGACCCTTCTTGGTCGCCCAGGTCGACGTTTCGACGGTCATGGTGGGCTGTGATTCCTCAAGGTTTTGGCGTTCGGATCGCCGGCCGGGTCTGGCCCCGGGGTCGTCGCCCGCTCGAGTCGGCCGAGTCCCTCACGCGGTCCCGATTATCGCACGCGTTCCCGATGCACCCAAGAGCGCGGCTCACGCTCCGGGCACTGGACCTCGATGGACGCCCGAGCCTCCGGGCCACGAGAGGGCCATGACGCTTCGATCGGGCGTGTTGTGACACCCCGGGCCGTGTCGGTAAGCCGACAGTGATATGACCGAAACACGCACCCAGCCCCCGCGTCTCCCGGGTGACAGAGGAGCCGCTCGTCCGGCCGGCGATCGCTCCCGTCCCACCGATAAGACAAAAGGGGAAGTCAGATGCGCAAGTTCATGGTCATCCCACTCGCGGCATTACTGGTGCTGGCGGTCGCCGCGCCGGCCTCCGCCGGTGCGAATACCTACAACGCCAGCGGCTCCGCGCTGACCGCCCAGGGCTTCTGGTCCTCGGAAGCGGGAGGCGGGTGGACGTTCGGCTCGCTCTACGCCTGGCAGGCGAGCGGCTCCAGCTCGACCTACCTCGAATTCTTCGAGGAGACCGGCGAGTACGTCGACTGCACCCCGGCCGACGAGACCGACGAGTTCTATGGCTTCCAGGGCCAGTACCGCTACGGCTACGGCGAGGGGACGCTGACTATGGGCCAGGGATTGTCCCAGGCTCATGCTTCCGGCGTGCTCGAGATCGGCACCGTGACGGTCGACGATTGCGTCGGCCTCTATGACGAATCCTGGGCGGGCGGTGTCCCGGTCTCGCTGGATCTCGCGGCCACCGGGCCGAAGGTTATGGAGCGGGGAACGTCGACCTTCAAGATCCCGGGCGACTACAACGGCCACTCGTCCTATTCCACGACCTCCCGCACCGCTGCGGGCACGGCCAGCATCGACGGGTCCGAGATCGCCGTCGAAGGCGGCATCGGCAAGGTGAGCTGGCGCGACCACGGCAACGGCTGACGATCGGCCTTCCACATCGCTGGACCTCCCGGGACCCCGGGAGGTCCTTTCACGTTCAAGGGTCCGTTGCGCCCCAGCAACGGTGTCGCACGGACTTCTTTTTCGCAGGACCGTCCCGCCTGGACTCGCTGCTTGGTGCGACCGCTCAGTGAATTGCGATTCGGCGGCAGGACGTTCGGGCAATGGCGGAAAGGGATGGAGCCGGGGAGAGTGGATACATCAGGTGACCATCACTCGGAGCTAGATCCTCTTGTTGAACCCCATCCGACGCCTCGTTCGAGATCTGGCCGATGCCAAGGTCGTCCGTCAGCCGCGCTACAGGGCGTGGGAGCGCCGGACCGTCCGGACCGCAGCGCGTTCGGGGTCCGCCGTCGTCGTCGTCGTCTTCCTGATCGGCGCGGTCCTCATGAGCTCCGTTGCCCCCACGGTCACGCTCCTCAACCCGTCGATGGCGCTCGTCGGGACGCTCCTCTACGTCGCTCTGCGCTGGCGTCGCGGACCACGCCGCAACCCGAGTGGCGGGGCACTCGTCCTCGTGATACTCGCGCTGACAAACTCCCTGCTGCCGCTCGGGTTCGCCTCCGAGGCTGGCGGCATCCTGCTGGCCCACGTCGCGATCGTCATCGTCGCCTCCGCGCTGTTCATTCCCTGGAACACGGTCCGCCACGTCGCCTGGCTGGGGATCTGCGTCGTGATGGTCAGCGGCTACATCGGCCTGTCGATCATCGCCGGCCTCCACGGGATCCCGACCGACCAACTGATCACGATCACGATCGATTCGGTCCTCATCAGCCTCGCCGGCCATCTCATCCTGCAGCGGCAGCGGCGAGGGATGTATCTACAGCGGATGCAGCTCCGCGGCCTGAACCGGCTGGCCGAGTCGCAGGCGCAGGACCTCCGCGTCCTGTCGGTGGAACTCCGGGACGCCGCCAGGGTGGACCCGCTGACCGGCGTCGCGAACCGGCTTCGGCTCGGAGAAGACCTCGAGATCGTCGCAGAACGCGACGCCGAACGGGGGGCCGGCGCCGCGCTGATGATCGACATCGATCGGTTCAAGGATTACAACGACGGACATGGGCACCTCGCGGGCGATGAGGTCCTTCGACAGGTCGCCGATGCGCTGGCCGCGAACACCCGACCGACAGATCGGGTCTACCGGTTCGGTGGCGAGGAGTTCCTCGTCCTGCTTCCCATGGCCACGATCATCGAAGCGCTCGCAGTTGCGGAGCGGCAACGAGCGGCCGTCGCCGATCTCGGGATCCGGACCGATCGGCCGGGTCGCACCGATGATGACGAGGTCGTCACCATCAGCGTCGGGGTCGCCCCGCTGGACGCGGCGCTGGCGAAGGAGCCGACGGCCAAGGTAGACGAATGGCTCCGCGCCGCCGACGAGGCCATGTACGTATCCAAGACCACCGGCCGAAACCGGGTGACGGTGGCTCACGCTCAGCCGGGTCACGACGCCGTCGCATAGCCGGGTCACGACGCCGTCGCACGGCAGACTCGGCGCTCCTCCGGATGCCTCGATCGGCGGACCACGCGGAGGGCTGAGGTCCGTCCGCCCCCGTCCGCGCCGATCCGGTCCTACGCCCAGCGCGCCAGGGCCGCGCGGTGTGCGCTAGCGCGAGACGGTTCGGACGACTCCGGACATCAGCTTCGTCGCGCGCCGTGCGGCCTTGGGGGAGAGCCGTGAGACGGCCTCGACCAGCTCCATCACATCGTCGTCGTCCAGGCCGCCGAGCAGGTCGAACAGCCGCAGGATCGTTGCGTCCGGGACGCGATCCAGGAGCTGCAACGACCGCTCGAGCTCTCGCGGTTCCAGCTGCGGGATGAGCCCGACCGCGCGATCGAACAGCCGCACGAACACGACGAAGGACGCCAGCCAGTCTCGAAGATCGGCCAGCTCGCCATCGTCGGGATCGGCGGCGGCGGCGGCCGCGGCCTCCTGGGCTTTCTGCTCGAGCACGGCGACGATGGGGTCCCCTTCGCGCACCTTGCGCTCGGCGATGACCCGGCCGAACCACTGGAAGTGATCGCCGACCGCGAGATAGGCGACACCGGCCGGTCCGCGACGACCGACACGGCGCGGCTCAGGGACGCGTTCGACGATGCCCCATGACTCCGCCTCGGCGAGGGCCAGGCTCGCGGCTCGGTGGCTGAGGCCCAGCGCCTCGCGGACCTCCCGCTCGGTCAGGGGGGCCTGGCGGGCCATGAGGTAGCCCTGGACGCGAGCGATGGCCGGCGTCACGCCCCAGGCGGCGCCCATCTCACCCCACGCCTCGGCGAGCTCGAGCCGGATCGTCTCCGCGGTCGTGGGCGCGCTACGAGACCCCTCGGTGCGGGGCGCGGCGGCACCGCCGTTGGTTTCGTGCGACTTGACTGTAGCGAGTTTATCGTTCATAACTTGCTATGTGAGAGTAGCACGACGTATTGCGTCCATCGGGTGCCTGACGGCGGGCTCGCGATGGCGCGCGAGGTGATCGACCCACGCCGACGCTGGTTCACCGGTCTTGTGATCGGCATGGTCTTCGGCCTGGGGACGCTCATCGGCGGCACGCTGATCGGGATGCTCGGCCTCGTCGCTGCCGGGCTCATCAGCGTTCGGCCGGGCCGGATGCTGGCGATCGGCGGGGTGCTGACGGGGCTCGGGGCGTGTTGGCTGGTCCTGTTCGCAACGGCCGAAGCGCGCTGCGGTCCCGGCTGTAGCGGGCCGGACATCACGCCGTGGCTGGCCGCTTCCGGGGCCATGCTGGCTGTTGGTGTGAGCCTGACGGCGCTCGGCAGGTCGAGAATCCGGAGATGAGCCGAATTGCGATCACCGGCGGCAACGGGTTCGTGGGCAGCCACCTCGCGGACCGACTGCGAGCCCGTGGCGACGACGTCGTCCTGCTCTCGCGCTCGACCGGCTTCGACCTGGCACGCCCCGACGTCCCGGCGCTGACCGAGGCTCTGCGCGGCTGCGCCGCCGTGGTCCATGCGGCCGGCATCAACCGCGAGATCGGTACACAGACGTACGACGCCGTGCATATCCGCGGCACGAAGGCCGTCGTCGAGGCCGCCCGGGCGGCGGATGTCGGGCACTTCGGCTTGGTCAGCTTCCTCCGCGCCCGACCCGATGGCCCGTCGGCGTACCACCGTTCGAAATGGGCCGAAGAGTCGATCGTCCGTGAGAGCGGGATCCCGTTCACGGTCCTCAAGTGCAGCGTGATCTACGGCCGCGGCGATCACATGCTCGACCACCTGAGCCGAGCGTTGTTCACCTTCCCGATCTTCAGTCCGGTGGGGCTGACCGAATGCCCGCTCCGACCCGTGGCCGTCGACGATGTCGCGCGCATCCTCGAGGCGGCCGCGCATGGCGACCGGCGCCTGATCGGTCAGACGGTGGCCGTCGTCGGTCCGGACACCGTGGTCCTCAGTGACGTGGTCCGACGGGTCGCCCGGATCCTCGGCCGTCGGCCCCGGTTCCTGCCGATGCCGGTGGCGCTGCACGTCGTGCTGGCGAGGATCTGGGAGGCCACGATGCGCATCCCGCTGCTGTCCGTGGCCCAGGTCCACATCCTCGCCGAAGGGGTCGTGGAGCCGGCTCCGCATGCACCGTCACCGCCCGAGGATCTCGTCCCGCAGACGCCCTTCGACGACGCGTCGATCCGGTCCGGACTGCCCGAGCCGGGACGGTTTACCCTGCGCGACCTGCGCTGGTGGCCAAGGTGACGGTCACCATCGAGCTCTCGACCGATATCGATGCACCGATCGAGGAGGTCTTCGACCTCGCACGCGACCTCGACTTCCACGCGCGCTCGATGGCGCATCGCGGGGAGCGCGCGGTCGCAGGCCGAATGACCGGCCGCATCGATCACGGGGAGACCGTCACTTGGCGGGCACGCCACTTCGGGATCTGGTGGTCCTTGACGAGCCGCATCACGGCCGTGGACCCGCTAACGCGTTTCGAGGATGTCCAGCAGCGGGGCCCGTTCGCGTGGTTCCGCCATGAACACCGTTTCGAGCGGCTCGTGGGTGGAGGCACGCGCATGCGGGACCGCTGGGAGCAACGATCGCCGCTCGGGCCGCTTGGCTGGCTCGTCGACCGCCTCGTCCTCGGTCGATACATGCGTCACGAGCTCATGACGCGTAATGCAGCCCTCAAGCACGCGGCCGAATTGGGGTCGGCGCGAGCGTAGCGCCGCGAATTAGCTCTACTCGGCGATGACCGAGAAGATGGCAGCGGTGACAGCCTTGAACAGTGGGTGATTTGGGTCGACGTCTGTCTCGCAGGTGGCGATTCGCTGCGTGCCACCCGGGGCACCGAACTCGTAGATCGTCTCCTGCCCGTCGAAGTTGACCGGGCACTCCCCGGTGAACGGCCGCGCGCGGACGACATCGAAATCGGTGGTTTGCACGGCAGTCTCGAGCGCCGTGAGCAGATCGCCGGACAGCGCACCCATTTCCGCGGCCAGGGGCGCCGTCTGATGGACGCGCCCGTCGCGCTCGATGACGGTGGTGGAGCCGCAGGGGCCCTCGGGGCATTCGCCCCCGCGCACCGTGACGCTGACCAGCGGAGCGCTCCCGGGCACGATCGAGCTCACCACGGGGATCGACTGACAAGCGGCCACCACGGCAACCAGGACAACCACGGCAATGAGGCGTCGAAGGTGGTTCTGCATGGGCGGGGGACGATGCGATGGACCAGCGGGTTCCCATCGAACTCACAGGTGCAGTACGGTCCTGAGAACCCCGCCAGCAAGCGGCGTGCCCGTACGCCATTCGGCCCGCTCGAGGGAACTTGAGCCGACAGGTGTGCGCACCACGACGCTATCAGCGATCGAACCTTCGCCGGGCCCGGATTCGGCCCCGTCGTCCCCCACCAAGTGCGTGGCACGCACGAACAAGGAACGAACACGCGTCCAGGAACGTTCGTTCGTCGATAGAAGCGTGGCACGCACGAACACGCAACGATGACTCGGCCTGGGGCCTTCGATCGACGATCGGTGCGTCACACACACATCTGGCGTTTGGGCGGACGGACTATCCTCCGGGCCATGCCCGTCCTGCGCAGCCGGCTCGATCCTGCCGCCGAGGAGACGCGCGCGAACCACGACGCGATGACCGCCCTGGTCGACGACCTGCGCGCGCGCCAGGAGGCGCTCGCGGGACGCGGCGCCGGTGGCGACGACCGCTCCATCGAGCGCCACCGCGAACGCGGCAAGCTCCCGGTCCGTGAGCGCATCGATCGACTCCTTGACCCGGGCTCCCCGTTCCTTGAGCTGAGCCCATTGGCGGCCACGGGCCTCTACGACGACGACGCCCCCGGGGCGGGGATCGTCACCGGCATCGGCCGCGTGGAGGGCACGACCTGCGTCATCGTCGCCAACGACGCGACCGTCAAGGGCGGCACGTACTACCCGATGACCGTCAAGAAGCACCTGCGCGCGCAGGAGATCGCGCTCGAGAACCAGTTGCCGTGCATCTATCTCGTCGATAGCGGCGGTGCCTTCCTCCCGCTCCAGGCCGACGTCTTCCCGGACCGTGACCATTTCGGGCGGATCTTCTACAACCAGGCCCGCATGTCCGCCGCCGCGATCCCTCAGGTCGCGCTGGTCATGGGCAGTTGCACGGCCGGTGGCGCCTACGTCCCGGCGATGAGCGACGAGACCGTCATCGTCAAGGGGACGGGAACGATCTTCCTGGGCGGTCCGCCCCTCGTGAAGGCCGCGACAGGGGAGGACGTCACGGCCGAGGACCTGGGCGGCGCCGAGGTCCACACCCGCAAGTCCGGTGTCGCGGACCACGAGGCGCTCGACGACGAGCACGCCCTGGCGCTCGGCCGGTCGATCGTCGCGAACCTGCATCGTCGTCCGCCGCCGCCTCCGTGGGACCGCCGGGAGCCGGAACCGCCGGCCGCCGACCCGGGGGGCCTGTACGGCGCCGTCTCGGCCGATCCGCGCCGCCCGGTTCCGGTCCGCGAGATCATCGCCCGCCTGATCGATGGGTCCCGATTCCACGAGTTCAAGCCGCTCTACGGCGAGACTCTGGTCACCGGCTTCGCCCAGATCGAGGGCTATCCGGTCGGGATCATCGCCAACGACGGCATCCTGTTCAGCCAGTCGGCGCTCAAGGGCACGCACTTCATCGAGCTCGCCTGCCAGCGCCGGATCCCGCTCGTCTTCCTCCAGAACATCACGGGCTTCATGGTCGGACGCGAGTACGAGGAAGCCGGCATCGCCAAGGACGGCGCGAAGCTCGTGATGGCGGTCGCCAACGCCGAGGTGCCCAAGTTCACGGTCCTCATCGGGGGCAGCTTCGGGGCCGGCAACTACGCGATGGCCGGCCGCGCCTACCAGCCACGCTTCCTGTGGAGCTGGCCGAACGCCCGGATCTCGGTCATGGGTGGTCAGCAGGCGGCCCGTGTCCTGTCCACGGTCCGTGGCGGGTTCATGGACGACGAGGAGCGCGACGCCTTCGAGGCACCGATCCTCGAGACGTACGAGCGCGAAGGCTCGCCGTACTTCGCCACGGCCCGACTCTGGGACGACGGGGTCATCGACCCGCTCGACACCCGCCGCATCCTGACCCTGGGTCTCGAGGCGTCCCTGCACGCGCCGATGCCGCAAACGAGGTTCGGCGTCTTCCGCATGTAACCCAACCCGAGGAGGCCACGATGCTGAAGTTCTGGAGCGAGGTCCCGTCGGCGCGGGTCCGCGAGATGGTCGCCGACGTGGCCACCTGGATCTGGGTGTCGCTGTGGGTCCTCATCGGCGTGAAGATCCATGAAGTGATCTCGGCGTTCGCGGAAGCGGGCCGCGTCCTGCAACGAGGTGGCACCAACATCCAGGGAGCGGGCGCGACCCTGGGTGGAGCGTTCGCCGAAGTGCCGCTGGTCGGCCCGGGGATCGGGGACCTCACGACCGGCGCCTTCGCGACGGCCGGCGATCCGTTCATCTACGTCGGGCGTGAACTGGAGTCGCTGCTCATCCTCATCGCGCGCCTCCTCGCGCTCCTGGTGGTCGGCGTGATGGTCGTCCCGTGGCTGAGCCGCTATCTCCCGTGGCGGGCGGAGCGCCTGGCGACGGTCCGCAGCGCGCATAGGGCCATCCGGCGCGGGGACATGACCGAGGCCGCCATGGAACGGGCCCTCGCGACCCGCGCCCTCAACCGGCTGAGCTACCCGGAGCTGCTCGAGCACACGTCCGATCCGTTCGGCGACTTCGCGGCGGGCCGATACGACCGCCTGGCCAGGGCCGAGCTCGCCAGCGTCGGCCTGCGCTGATCTGATGCACCGCTCGTCCCGTGCGGCCCCGCTGCTGGCCCTCGCGTTCGTCCTGACTGGATGCGACGCGCTGGCAGGCATGTTCGCGGACGACGAGCAACCAAGAGCGACGCCATGTGGGCAGGAGTTCAACGCCGTCCGATGCCTCGCGATGACGGACTCCGCGGCCCATCGACTCCACACCACCCGCGAGAACGTCGTGGCCCTCGAGATCATGCCGGAGCCGACCCTGGTGGTCATCGATGGCGTCGCGACGATCCCGAACCGTGGCGCCGCGGCGCCGATCGAGCTCCGCGTGACCCTGGCCGACGGCTCGACGAGGCTGACATCGATGTGCGGGGGCATCCCATCCGGCCCGGCATGCATGGATGAACCGAAACTCGAGACGGATTCGTTCATGACCGGCGGCTATCGCGATGTCCCGCAAGGGTCCAGCCCGGTCCCGTCGGCGGCGGCTGACGCCGTCCTCGCGGCCACCGGGCTCCGGATCGACCGCCTCGACATCCCGATCGACCACACCGGCCCCCATGAGATCCGGCTCGGCGAGTTGCTGTTGCCAAACGGCCTCCTCTCCACTCTCCACTTCGAGCTCGTCGACGACTGGCCCGCGGATGTCACGATCATCGAGGGTGGCGTGCACCTGGAGGTCCGCTCGATCGAGGACGGCCGGCGTATCTGGAATATCTACGAGCACGGCTGGCGCGAGGGCACCGAACGGGTGGAGGCTCTCCTCGTGTTCGACGTCTTCCGGTTCGAACCCGGCGCGACGCTATCGATCCAGGATGTCGTCGTCCGGTAGCATCTGGCCATGCCCAGCGTCGCCCGGTTCTCGATCGCCCCCGTCCGCAGCCTCGGTCTCGAGCATCCGACCGAGATCGACGTGACCGAGCTCGGCGTCGTCGAGGATCGGCGGTTCTACCTGACCGACGAGTCGAACCGCCTCGTCGACCGCATCGTCGTCGGGCGGCTGGTCCAGGTCGCCGCCCACACCGACCCCGACGCGACGACCCTGCGGATGACCTTCCCGGACGGCACCGTCATCGAGGACGAGGTCCAGCTCGGCGAACCGGTCGAGACGCCGATCCACGGCCGGACGGGCGTCGGGCACGTGGTGATCGGGCCGTGGGGGGACGCCCTGGCGCCCATCGCAGGTCGTCGGATCGTCGTCGTCCGCTGCGATCGACCCGGCGGCACGCGTGCCGGTAACCCGACGAGCATCATCTCGGACGGATCGCTGCGCGAGCTGGCCGCGAACGCCGGCGTGGACAAAGTCGACCCGCGGCGGTTCCGGATGCTCATCGACCTCGAGGGCGCCAAGGCGCACGAGGAGGACACCTGGATCGGCGGCCGCATCGCGATCGGAGACGCGGTGCTGCGCGTGACGAAGCCCGACGCGCGCTGCGCGATCACGACGCAGGACCCGGACACGGGCGACCGTGACCTCGATACGTTGCGGACGATCATCGGCTACCGCGGACTGCGCGAGGGCAAGCACGCCGACTTCGGGGTCCTGGCGGACGTCGAACAGCCCGGCCGCATGCGGCTCGGGGACGAGGTCAGAGTCCTGGAGTGGCCGGCGGCGGAGTCGACGGTGGCGGAGGCGGCAGCGGCGGGCTGATCCGGCGCAGGATCAGGACCCAGGCAGCCGCGCCGATGGCCACCAGCGGCGCCACCTGCATGGCCGCGGACACGCCGGCCCGCAGGAACTGGGCGGCCACGACCTGGGCAACGAGCCAGGAATCGATCAGCCAGCCCCAGATGACGAAGGATGCGGTCGCGGCCACCGGCCCCCCGATGGCGATCGCAATTCCCACCACGGCAGCGTCGATGCGGGAACCGAGTGCGGCCGGGGCGAGGCCCGCGCCGAGCAAGGCCATGCCCGCCACGCCTGACAGGATCGCCATCATCGCGATCGGGGTTGCGAGTTCCGCTGGCATCCCCTGGAATGGGGTCCTGGCGAGCGCAGCCGCCACCAGGGCGATGGGCAGGTAGATCGCGGCCGCCAGGTACGCACCGCGGCGAGCGACGCGGATCGTCAGCAGGCGCCGTCCGCTCGGATCCGGCTGCCAGTGCGGCGACCACGGATTTGCAGGGCCCATGCCCAGCAGGGTAGACCCGTATCCCTCCATCCGGAAGTCTGAGCATGGGTGGGCGGTGCCTCGGCGCCCCGCGCTTCTCGTGCCTCGGGGGCCGGGCGATGTGGCGCCGTAAGGCCGGGCGCGGCCGCTACGATGACGGGGTGACTCCCGCCATCCGGCTCGAACGTAGCGGTCCCGGGGATGCCGTCGCTCGCGTCACGCTCGCACGCCCCGAGATGCACAACGCGTTCGATGCCTCCGTCATCGCGGAGCTGCGCACCACGTTCGCGACGCTCGCGCGCGAGGAGCCGGCGAACCTTCGAGCCGTGATCCTCGCCGGCGATGGGCCGTCGTTCTGCGCCGGTGCCGACATCGCCTGGATGCGGGCGGCGATGTCCCTCGATGTCGAGGGCAACGAGCAGGACGCGATGGCCATGGCCGACATGTTCGAAACGATCGACACCTGCCCCGTGCCGCTCATCGTACGGGTCCACGGGGCCGCGCTCGGCGGCGGGATGGGCCTGTGCGCGGTCGGCGACCTCGTGGTGGCCGAGAGCGGCGCCCGGTTCGGGTTCACCGAGACACGCCTGGGGATCCTACCGGCGGTCATCGCCCCGTTCGTCATCGCAAAGATCGGGGAGTCGCACGCCCGGGCCCTGTTCCCGGGCGGGCGCCGCTTCGATGCGGTTCGGGCGCAGCGGATCGGGCTCGTCCACGAGGTCGTGGAGGGCGCGGCCGCGCTCGACGCGGCGATCGACGCCGCAGTCGCCGATGTGCTGGCCGCGGGCCCGACCGCCGCCCGGGCGGCCAAGGCGATCGTCCGCGAGGTACGTGGCCTGGGCCACGGCTCCACCAAGTGGCACACGGCCCGCGTGATCGCCCGTCAGCGCGTCAGCGCGGAGGCGCGCGAGGGCTTCGCGGCATTTGATGAGAAGCGCACGCCGGGTTGGTCGCCGGACTCGGACGGGTAGGCCACGTCCCGGTCAGCCGATGCGACCCGTGCCGGCCTCGTGGCCAGATCGTCACCCAGGGACGCTTATGGCTGATGGATGTCCGATCCACGTCCGATTTCACGCGGAACCGCGACGTTATCGTCTCCGGATGTAGATCTCGCCAGAATCTGGCCGTGGATCAGCCGTAGTCGTCCCCCGGATGTCGATATTGCCAAGGTGCGTCCCGACGACCAGGTCGCAGATCCCTCAGCCGACCATGGCGAACGCGCGGACCGGGAACGTCGCCATCCCGCGGATGCGCGGGGGGACGGCGAAGAAGCGCCAGCCCGTGGCCGGTAGGGCGCCCAGGCCGGTCAGGTGCTCGACGAGCGGGATGCCGGCGCGGAGGATCGCGGTGTGGGCCGGCCGGGTCGGATCGGTCAGCGAGTCGATGTTGAGCGAGTCGATGCCGATCAGGGCCGCGCCCGACGCCACGAGCCACTCGGCGGCCGCGGCGGTCAGGAACGGGTTGTCGCTGAGGTAGGCCTCCGTTCCCCAGTGCTCGTCCCAGCCGGTGGACACCAGCACGGCTCGCCCGCGCACGTCGATGCCTTGAAAGGCGTCCGGTCCGATCGCGCGCTCGGTCGCGCCACGACAGTCGACCAGGACCCCATCGACGTCGACGACGCGCTCCAGCTCGAGGCCGGCCAGGTCCTGCCCGGCGGGAAATCGATGCGCTGGCGTGTCGACGTAGGTCCCGGTGTTCGCGACGAGATCGATCCGCCCGATCTCGAACGTCGTGCCGGGAGCGTATCGGGCCGTCGAGGCCTCGTGGGTCAGGAACGCCGAGATCGACGGCGCCGGGATGCCCGGATGGGTCGTCATCCCGTCGACGATCTCGTGACTCAGGTCCACGACGCGTCGATCGGTAGCAGCGGCCAAAGTCTGTCCCTCCGCTTCGAAGCCTGGCCTTAGGGCCGGCGACCAGAGGCGTAGCATCTCACCCGCTGTCGGTTGAGGTTGGGAGGGCGAGGTCGTGCCGTTTCCTGGATCTGAAGAGCTCGTGGCCGCGATGGAGGTCCGACTTGGACGTCGCTTACCCGATGCCCATCGCGATCGGCTGATCCGCGAGAACGGCGGCGAGATCAGGGCGGGCGGCGAGGAATGGACGTTGTACCCGGTCTGGGATCCGACCAACCGAAAGACGATGGGACGCACCGGGAACCACATCGTCCGCGAGAACGAGGCGTTGCGCAGAGACTGGGCGGACATGCTGCCAGCCGGATACATCGCGATCGCCGACAACGGCGGTGGCGACCTGCTACTGCTCGGCCCAGGCAGCGACGAGGTGTTGCTCTGGGACCACGAGACCGGTGAGACATCTCCCGCCAACGTGAAATGGGGCGACGCCGCGACTCGCCGCCCAAGGTAGCCCGGGCTTGCTGACCAGCTCGGCGACTGCGACAATCGCGACACGATGAGCGACGAGCTGAGCCCGAGCGAGGTCGCGCGGCGGCTTGGGACATCGACACGGTCCGTTCAGCGCTGGATCGCGAGTGGTGCGATGCCCGCGAGGCGGGTCGGAGGCCGTTGGCGTGTCGCGTCTGACGCGATTGGCGCGTTTGCGACCAACAGCGAGCCAGCGATCGATCTCCAGCCCCGTCCGATCGAATCCCTCTTTATCGCGAACCGTGGGGAGATCGCGGCCCGGATCGCGCGGACCTGCGAGCACCTACGAATTACAGCGGTCGTGCCGAGCACGGACGGCCCCGACGCGGTCGACCTCCTCGACGCCGAAGCCGTAGTCGCCGCCGCTCGCCGCGCGAATGCCGACGCGCTCCACCCGGGTTTCGGCTTCCTCGCCGAGAACGCTGACTTCGCCGAACGCGTGATCGGAGCCGGGATCAAGTGGGTCGGTCCGCCGCCGGCCGCCATCCGGGCCATGGGCGACAAGGCAGCCGCGCGCAAGCTGGCGGCCAGCCTCGGCATCCCCACACCCGCCGGGTACGACGATGACGACCAGTCGGACGAGGCGCTGATCGCGGCTGCCGAGCGGATCGGGTACCCCCTTCTCGTCAAGCCCGCGGCCGGCGGTGGCGGCAAGGGCATGCGCACCGTTCGCGACCCGGACCGACTTCCCACCGACCTCGCGGCCGCCCGGCGCGAAGCCCAAGCGGCCTTCAGCGACGACCGGCTGATCCTCGAGCGCCTGCTCGAGGGCGCCCGCCACGTCGAGATCCAGGTCCTGTTCGACGGCCATGGCAATGGCGTCCACCTGGGCGAGCGCGACTGCTCGATCCAGCGGCGCCACCAGAAAGTGCTCGAGGAGGCGCCCTCCCCCGCCGTCAACGGCACCATCCGTCGTGCGATGGGCGACGCCGCCCGGACACTCGCCCAAGCGGTCGGCTACGTGAGCGCCGGCACGTGCGAATTCCTGCTCGACGACCGGGGCACGTTCACGTTCCTCGAGATGAACACGAGGCTCCAGGTCGAGCACCCCGTCACGGAGCTCACGACAGGCCGAGACCTGGTCGCCGACCAATTGCGGATCGCGGCTGGGGAACCGCTCGGGCTCACCCAGGACGATGTCGCCCTCGACGGCCACGCGATCGAGGTTCGCCTCTACGCCGAGGACGCCGAGCATGGGTTCCTGCCCGCGACCGGGCGCATCGAGCGCCTTCGATGGCCGTCCGGCGACGGCATCCGAGTCGATGCCGGCGTCGCCGAGGGCGAAGAGGTCGGTAGCCGATTCGATCCGATGCTGGCCAAGATCATCGCGCGCGGCGACGACCGGGGTGATGCCCTGGACCGGCTGACGCGGGCGCTCGATGCGACCGTCGTGCTGGGCCTGACCACGAACCTCCGATTCCTTCGCTGGCTGGTCCGCGAGCCGGTCGTCCGCGACGGGGGGGCCCGGACCGACACGCTCGATCGCATCTGGCCGCCGGACGACTGGACCCAGCGGGCTCGGATCCCTGACGCGGTCTGGTCGGCGGCGGCCCGGGCCCTGCTCGGCGCGCCGCCGTCCGCCGCGACCGCGACCCCGCTCGACGGATTCCGCCTCAACGCCGCCCCATCGATCCGCCTGGCCAGCGACGACGAGACCCGCTTCGTGCGCCTGTCCCCGGGCAGCGTCCGGACCAGGGCGGAGATCGTGCGCGTCGGCGACACCGTCCACCTGGACTTCGCCGGCCGTAGCACGCCGTTTCGCATCGCTCCGCCGCCCGACGTCGATCGAGCCGCCAGCGCGGCCGCCGCGCAAACCGCCGGGCGCACGGAACTCGTCGCGCCGATGCCCGGCCAGGTCCTCAAGATCCACGTCCCGCTGGGTTCCGCGGTCAACATCGACGACTCGATCGTGACGCTCGAAGCCATGAAGATGGAGCACGCGGTCGAATCGCCGCGGGCGGGGCGCCTGATCGAATTGGCCGTGGCAGAAGGCGATCAGGTGACCCGCGGTCAAACGCTCGGCGTCGTCGATGACGCCGATCGAGGCGTTGCTAGTGGATCGTCGTAACGATCAGCGTGTGCGAGATCGACGCACCCTGTAGGGAGAGCGTCGTTCCGTCGATGGTGATCGTGCCGACAGCCGGCCGCGCGGCGACCTTGATCGATTGCATCTCCACGGTCCCGTCATCGTTCGGATATCGGTTGACCTCGGTCGTCCGCGCGGCTGGACCGCTCGCCTGCAGATGGAGCGCCCAGGAGACCGTCGAGGCCGTGGATGTCTCGGTCTCCGTGCAAGCTTCGATGTGCAGGCGCTGGCCCGAAGCCGTGGCGCTCGCCGAAGCTGCCGAAAGGTTGGAGTCGATCGAAAGCGTCGCGGGCGGCGCCTCGTTCGCGGTGAAGTCGATCAGGTCGCCGGAGAGGAAGTCATCGTCGGGATCCTCAGGCGTGCCGTTGTCGCACATGACATCGACCACCGAGAAAAAGAAGAACGAGCCGATCGAAGCGCCGGTCTCCGTGTCGCGTTGGACGAGGATCTGGCCCCTGAAGTCCCGACCTCCCAGGGAGAATTCGAAGGACCCTTGGGCCCGATCGAACTCTGTCCGGTCACGACTGATCGTGTCGGCCGCGATCGGCGACGCCACGAGGGCGGTGATGAGCGACGCTGCCATGACCGAAACGGCGAGTCGACGCACGACGATCCCTCCTCCACATGCGCACCCACGATCGGCACGCCCTCCGCGGAAATCTAGCAGGCCTCGAGACGCGCGAACGCGGTACGCTGCGCCCATGGCCAAGAGCAAGACGACCACGACGACTACGACCGCCGCCCGCCCCAAGCTGCCACAGACGCGCGAGGCGCTGCTCGACCTCCACCGCGACACGCGCAAGAAGCGGAATGCGGCCGCCCACGGCAGTCGGGAGCACGTCGCCGCGATCGACCTGCTCGGCAAGATCGAGATCGAGATCGCCCGCATCGAGCGGGCGATGGACCCGCCGCTCGGCTGACTCCCGGTCGATGACGTCCCGTCGATGACCGCCGGGCCCGACGACCGACGCGTCCGGATCTACGAGGTCGGGCCACGCGACGGCCTGCAGAACGAGTCGACCCCGGTCTCGACGGCGGACAAGGTCCGGTTCATCGAGCTGCTGGGCGAGGCCGGGCTGCGCGATATCGAGGCCACATCGTTCGTGTCGCCACGGGCCATCCCGCAGCTGGCCGACGCCGACGAGCTGCTGGCCGCGCTCCCGCGGCGCGGCGGCGTCCGCTACCCGGTCCTCGTGCCCAACGAGCGCGGCCTCGCCCGCGCCGAGGCCGCCGGCGTGGATGCGATCGCCGTCTTCACCGCGGCGACCGATGCCTTCACGACCCACAACATCGGGATGACGGTCGCGGAATCGCTCGCGGTCTTCGCGCCGGTCCTCGCCCGGGCGCGCGAGCTTGGGTGGTGGCGGCGCGCGTACGTCTCGACCGCGTTCGGGTGCCCGTACACGGGACGCGTGGAGCCGCAGGCCGCGGTCGACGTCGCGCGACGGCTCCAGGACCTTGGCGTCGATGAGGTCTGTTTCGGGGACACGATCGGCGTCGGCGTGCCGAACCAGGTCGGCGAGCTCGTCAATCTCGCCCAAGGGGCGGGCATCCGGGTCAGCCGGCAGGCCTTCCACTTCCACGACACCCGGGGCACGGCTCTGGCCAATGTCGCGGCGGGGTTGGCGGCCGGGGTCCGCACGTTCGACTCCGCCGCCGGCGGCACCGGCGGCTGCCCCTACGCCCCGGGCGCCGCCGGCAACCTCGCGACCGAGGACCTCGTGTACTTCCTGGACGCGTCGGGCTGGGAGCACGGCGTGTCGCTGGACGGCGTCCTCACTGCGGCCCGATTTGTCGCGGACAAGCTCGGGAAGCCCCTTTCGACGAAGGTCGGCCAGGCCGGCGGCTGGGACCATCAGACGGGTCGAGCGACAGGCCGCGACGCGTGACCGGGCCGCCCAAATCGCGCGTTCACGGCACGCTGCGGTGAACTTGTTATCCTCCGCCCACCATGGACGGCGTCGTTCTCGTTCTGAACCAGAACTACGAGCCGCTCAACGTCTGCAATCTGCCCAGGGCCTTCCGCCTCTTGTTCGGTGAGAAGGCCGAGGTGATCGAGTACGACCACCAGATGATTCGGACGCCGCGGACGGAATTCCGCGCGCCCTCGGTCATCCGGCTCCAGCACTTCATCCGACGACCGCGGCCGCGCGTGAAGCTGAGTCGCCGCGAGGTCTTCGCGCGCGACCGACACACGTGCCAGTACTGCGGCCGCCAGACCCACGACCTGACGCTCGACCATGTGATGCCGCGCCATCGCGGTGGGGCGCACAGCTGGGAGAACCTCGTCACGGCCTGCAAGGCCTGCAATCACCGAAAGGGCGGCAAGACGCTGACCGAGGCCCGCCTCCGACTGAACCGCGAGCCGCACGAGCCGCGCAGCGACATCTACTCGATGTTCACGCCGTACCTCGCGGACGAGCGCAACGACGCCTGGCGCACCTACCTGTTCCTGGGCCGGAACTGACGCCCCGAGCGGGCGACGTGTCGACCGAACTCGAACGCGCGATCCCAGACGCCGTCCACGGCCTCCTGCGCACGCTGTGGGCCGGCGGGCACGCCGCGTACGTGGTGGGTGGATCGGTGCGCGACACGCTGCTGGGTCGGCCCGCCTTCGATTGGGACCTCGCGACCGCGGCGCTGCCGGAACGGACGCTCGAGCTGTTCCCAGGCGCGCTCTACGAGAACAAGTTCGGTACCGTCGCCGTGCGCGCGGGTCCGGAGCTCGATGACGTCGCGATCACGACCTTTCGGTCCGACCACGACTACGCCGACTTCCGCCGGCCGCATCGGGTCGAGTTCAGCGATTCGATCGAGCTGGACCTTGCCCGGCGCGACTTCACGGTCAACGCGATGGCCTGGGGCGCCGAGCCCGGCGAGCCGCCGCGTCTCGTCGACCCGCACGGCGGCCAGGTCGATCTCGCCGCCCGGACGCTGCGGACGGTCGGCGATCCCGCCGAGCGCTTCCACGAGGACGCGCTGCGCATGGTCCGCGCCGTCCGGCTCGCGGCGACGCTCGACTTCACGATCGAGCCGACCACGCTCGCCGCGATCCGCTCGACGGCCGACAACGTGCGCCACCTGTCGGGCGAGCGCATCGCCATCGAGATGCAGCGGCTGCTCGCCGCCGAGCGTCCGTCCGTCGGGCTGCGGCTCATGGCCGACACGCACGTGCTCGCCGCGATCTCCCCGGACCTGGCCCTGCAGCCGGGCGTGCCGCAGAACAAGGTCCCGGGCGAGGACCTCTGGGATCACACGCTCCGCTCGGTCGATGGGCGCGGTCAAGGAGCCGGGGCGGATCCGGCTCGCCGCCCTGCTCCACGACATCGGCAAGCCGCTGACGATGGCCGACGGCCGGTTCCTGGGCCACGAGTCGGTCGGGGCGGAGCTCGCCGACAAGCTCCTTGACGACTGGCGCTGGCCGGCGGCGGAGCGGGGGCGGATCGTGCGGCTCGTCCGCCACCACATGTTCGGCTACCAGCCGACCTGGTCGGACGCGGCCATCCGGCGCTTCATCGTCAAGGTCGGCCCCGACGAGCTCGAGGACCTCTTCCTCCTGCGCGAGGCGGACCACATCGGGTCGGGGCGGGAGCCGGATGCGGGCGGGCTGAATGAGCTTCGCGCGCGGGTCGCCAAAGAGCTCGCAGCGGGCGTGGCGCTGGACCTGAGCGGACTGGCCATCGATGGCTCCGACCTGATGGCGGAGCTCGGCATCACGCCTGGACCCGGGCTCGGCCGCTTGCTCGACTGGCTGCTGGAGCGGGTCATCGCCGAACCGTCGGTCAACACGCGCGAGGGCCTGCTCGACCTCGCCCGCCGGCGGCTGAGCTCGGACGCCGCGTCGTGATCGAGCTGCTCCTCGAGGCCGAGCGGGCCCTGTCGTTCGGCCGCGTCGATGAGGCGGAGCGGCTCTATCGCCAGGTGGCGGCCGCCGATCCGGCGAACTCGATCGCGGTGGTCGGCCTCGCGCGCGTCGCACTCGAGCACGCGGACGACGCGGGCGCGTACCTGCTCGCCCGCAAGGCCCTCACGATCGACCCGGAGAACGAGGCGGCCCAACGGCTGGTCACCAGGCTCGACGAGGTGATGCGCACCCGCGGCGAGACCGTGCCGGAGCCGCCACGGGATGAGCCCGATCGACCGGAGGCATCGACCGCTTCACCGCCGGAGACTGCCGCTCCCGTATCACCCGATCGCCGCCGTTCGCTGCTCGATCGCCTTCGCCGTCGCTGACGGGATCTGGCGCTATCGCTCACAGCGATGGATATCCGTTCGAGAGGTTGAACCGACCGTCCGCACCCCGATTCATGCGCCAGAATCCGACATGCCCATCACTCCAAGCGATCGTTCGGCGCCGGGACCGGTTCCCCGCCCACCTGATCCGGTCGTCGATCACGCATCAGCCGGAAATCCATCGCTGCCAGGGATGGCGCACCGGAAGCTGGCCTCCAGGAAGCGGGATCACGACCCGGACTGTCGTGCCCTCTCGCTCCGGCCGGGCAGAAGCCGTCGCTGACGCCGTCCGCCGCCGGACCGTATGGTTCGCGGCATGACGAAGATCCTCGTGACCGGCGGCGCCGGGTATGTCGGCTCGGTGTCGGCCGAGGCGTTCCTTGCGGCGGGTCACGACGTCGTGGTCCTCGATGACCTCACGACCGGGCATCGCGGAGCGGTGCCGCACGGGGCGCGGCTGCACGTCGGGAGCTACGGCGACGGCGCCACGGTCGCGCGCCTGCTGACGGCCGAGGGCATCGAGGCGATCCTCCATTGCGCCGCGCGCTCGCTGGTCGGCGAGTCGATCGAGGACCCGGCCATCTACTTCCGCGACAACGTCGCGGGCGGCATCACGCTGCTCGAGGCGGCGCGCGAAGTCGGCGTCGATCGCGTGGTCTTCTCGTCCACCGCGGCCGTCTACGGCGTTCCCGACTTCACGCCGATCCCGGAGGACGCCCCGCTCCGTCCGATCAACCCGTACGGCGAGACCAAGCGGTCATTCGAGGGCGCGCTCCAGTGGTACGCGCGGGCCTACGGCATCCGCAGCGTGACCCTCCGCTACTTCAACGTCGCCGGCGCGACCGAGGCGCTGGGCGAGGCGCATCACCCGGAAACGCACTTGATCCCGACGATCCTCAAGGCGGTCGAAGCGAACCGCCCGGTGACGCTGTTCGGCGGCGATTACCCGACGCCCGACGGCACGTGCATCCGCGACTACATCCACGTCGCCGATCTCGCCGATGCGCACCTGCGGGCGATCGAGGCGACGGCCCGCGACGATTCGCGCACGGCCGAAGGCGCCGTGGTCTGCAACCTCGGCAACGGCGGTGGGTTCAGCAACCTCGAGGTGCTGGCGGCCGCAGAGCGGGCCGTCGGACGCGGTATCCCGCACGAGATCGGCCCTCGCCGGGCGGGCGATCCCCCTGTCCTGGTGGCCTCGGCGGCCCTCGCGGCCGAGGTCCTCGGGTGGCGCCCGCATCGGCCCGCGCTGGACGAGATGGTCGGCTCGGCGTGGACGTGGCGCGAGGCCCACCCGGGCGGCTATCCGGACTGATCCTCGATCGGCGCGGCGGCGGGAGCAAGCCGGGCCGGGGGCGCGATCGGCGGCACCACGGGCTCCGTCGGGATCCGATCCGGCGGCTCCGGCACGCCGCGCAGCAACGCCACGCCGATCAGCATCAGCCCGAGGAAGCTCAGGATCCCGACCTGGTACGCCCCTGCGCCCCAGCCGGCGTTCAGCAGCGACGACACGATCGCCCCGTACAGCAGCGGCCCCGTGACCGCGCTGAACTTGCCGGCGATCCCGTACAGGCCGAAGAACTCGCCGACCTTGTCTGGCGGTGACAGCCGCAGCATGAAGACCCGATCCGACGTCCAGACCCCGCCCAGACCGGCGCCGAGGAGCACGCCGCCGAGCAGGAAGGTCGGGAACGACAGCACGGCACCCCACGATGAGCAGGCCGACGCACCACGTCCCGAGGACGATGAGCAGCGTCCGCTTCGGTCCGATCCGCTCCACGAGCCGGCCCCAGCCGAGGCTCGCGAACACGGCCACGACCGTGAGCAGCAACAGGACGATGTTGACGTCGCCCCTGGACAGGCCGATCGCCTCGGTCGCGAAGACGCTCATGACCACGATCACGGTATTGACCGGGTCGGTGTAGAAGAACCGGCCCAGCAGGAACCGGCGCAGGCCCGGGACCTCGGCGGTGTGGCGGATCGTCGTTGCGAGCTGCGACCACGACGCCAGCACGTCGCGCAGTCGGAACCGGTAGTCGCTGACCCTCGGCTCCTTCACGAAGACGAAGATCGGGATCGCAAAGATCGTGAACAGGCCGGCCGCCATGAGGAATGTCAACGGCTCTGCCCCAGAGCCCGTGACCAGGATCAGCCCGGCGATCAGCAAGGTGCCGAGGTAGCCGACCGCCACCCCGATGCCCGACATTCGGCCACGCGCCTCCGGTCTTGCGACGACCGGCAGCGTGGCGTCGTAGTAGATGAGCGCCGCCTGGTACGCGAAGTTCGCGATCGCGAACAGCACGAGCCCGATCGCAGCCGCATCCGTGAACGCGATCAGGGCGGTCGCGACGACCGTGATCGCGGTGAAGACCAGGAGATACGGCAGGCGACGCCCTCCGCGGTCGCTGATAGCACCCAGGATCGGCGACACGATCGCGTTGAGCAGCACGCTCGCGGCCGCGGCCACGCCGAACCAGAACTGCCCGTCGGCGGGACCGAGTCGGTCGATCGTCCACAGCCCCATCGCGTACGACACGACCGAGTACGTGAAGATCGTGTTGGCGAGGTCGTACAGGGCCCAGGCCACCGGCACGACGGCGCGGCCACTCGGCGTCAGACCGGCGATGCCGCCGACGCGCGGAGCGAGACCGCGGGGCGGGGCGGCAGTGGCCACGGCCGGATGATACGCGCCCTGTCGGAGTGTGACCGGCGTCAGGGTCGCTGCGCGCGCGGACCTAGTCTTCATCCTTGACTTATATAAGTCCCGACTTGTACGATGCGAGCCGTGCACGCGTTCGACGTCCTCGGTGACCCAGTCCGGCGCCGGATCCTCGAGTTGCTCGCAGATGGCGAGCTGACCTCGGGAGCCATCTCCACGGTGGTCCAGGCCGAATTCGGGATCTCGCAGCCGGCCGTCTCGCAGCATCTCAAGGTCCTGCGAGAGAGCGGCTTCGCCACCGTCCGGCCCCAGGGTGCTCGGCGGCTCTACGCCGTCGACTCGGCACCACTCCACGAGGTCGATGCGTGGCTCGAACCGTTCCGGCGCTTCTGGGAACAGCGTCTGGACTCGCTCGCCACGGAGCTCGCGCGTGGCAGGCGCGAACGGCGCCTTGTCGCGGCAACCGACAGCCAAGAAGGAGACCCACATGATCGACATCATCCGTGAGATCGAGGCCGTCGAGCGGGAGGTCGGCCGCGGCCGGATCGCCGCCGGCGAAGGACACACGGTCCGCCTGCGGCGCATCTATGACGCGACGGTCGAGGAGGTCTGGGACGCGCTGACCAGCCCGGAGCGGATCTCGCGCTGGTTCCTCCCCATCAGCGGCGACTATCGTGTCGGCGGTCGCTACCAATTCGAGGGCAATGCTGGGGGCGAGATCGTCGCGTGCCATCGACCGGATCGGCTCCGCGTGACCTGGGCGTACGGCGACATGACCGACCCAGCCAGCGTCTCCGAGCTCGAGGTGCGGCTCACGGCCGCCGGCCAGGCGTCGACGACGCTCGAGCTCGAGCACACCGCCGTCGTGCCCGACGAGATGTGGAGCGAGTACGGGCCCGGCGCGGTCGGCGTCGGATGGGACCAGGGCCTGCTCGGCCTGTCACTCCACCTGCGTACTGGCGAGACGGTGAGGAATCCCGAGGCGTGGCAGCTGTCCGACGAGGGACGCGAGTTCGCCGGACGGAGCAGCGCGGCGTGGGGAGCCGCGAACGAGGCTGCGGGCGCGGATCCGGCGGCCGCGGCGAAAGGCGTCGCAAACACCATCGCCTTCTATGCACCGGACCCTGAGGCGCCCTCCTGAGGATACGATGCCGCAGATGGACGACGAGAACGCCATACAGCTCGCGCGAGACCTGCGCCTCCAGGAGTTCGGTGGCGGGCGGTCCGACCGCATCGCTGAGCCCGTCGTGGAGCCGCTCTGGTCCGGGCTGCGGATCATCGCCGCCGCGCAGGACGGGGCGGGCGCGCTGCTGCACGAAGGCGCGGAACTGCTCGGCCACGAGGAGCTCACCCAGGCCCTCACCCAGGCCGTGGCACCCACGGCGTCCGGCGTCATCCTCGATGCGTACGTGACCAAGCAGATCAGCGGCGAGGACACGGGCGTCCGGAGCGGGATCATGCCGATGCCGTCGATCGGCAAGCTGCTCACTCGCTCGCTGGTCGGCGGCCGCATCCTCGATCGCGCACAACAGCTCGAGGACGATCGAGCCGAGCGGGCGGCCCAGCGCTTCGAGGAGGACGACCCCGTCAATCTCGTGGCCGTCGACCTGCTCTGGCTCGACGGGGAGTGGCTGCTCGACGTCCCACTCCTCGAGCGCAAGCGGCTCCTGGCCGCGGTCCTGCCGGGCGACCCGATCGTGCGCCCGAGCATGTATGTCCGCCCGCCCATCGAGACCTGGATCGGCTCGTGGCGCGCCATGGGCTTCCGCGGTCTCGCGTTCAAGGGCGCGAACTCGCGCTATCGACCGGGCGAGGTGGCTCCGGACTGGATCACGACGCCGATGCCCCGCCGCTGACCCGCGCCTAAGCCCACTCCACGGCTCGCCCCGATACGCACCTGCAAGGCGTCCCCGCCGTGCGGAGTGGTACGGTGCGCTCGATGCCCGAGACTGCCCTGACTCCGGCCGTGCGGGACCAGATCGCCCGACTCGGCGAAGCCGACATCATGGTCGGCATCCCAAGCTTCAAGAACGCAGCGACCATCGGCTACGTGGTGCGCGCCGCGCAGGCAGGCCTCGTCCAGTACTTCCCGGACCTGCGGCCCGTCGTCGTCAATTCGGACGCGGGCTCGCCGGACGGCACCGGACGCGTCGTCATCGACACCGAGCCGCCCGACTACATCGAGCAGATCCTGCTCGTCCGACCGAGCCACAAGCTCTCGCGCGTCAGCCTGACCTACCCCGAGATCGACGGCGTCGGTGGCAAGGGCGCGGCGCTGCGCACGATCTTCGAGATCGCCGCGGCGCTCAAGGTGCAGGCGCTCGTCGTGGTCGACTCGGACCTCCGGTCGATCGTGCCCGAGTGGATCGAGCTGCTGTCCGGGCCGATCCTCAAGGGCGGCTACGACTTCGTGGCGCCGCTGTACGCGCGCTACAAGTACGACGGCACGATCACGAACACCGTCACCTACCCGCTCACCCGGGCCCTCTACGGCCACCGCATCCGCCAGCCGATCGGTGGCGACTTCGGGGTCAGCGGCGACCTCGTCCGGCACTACCTGACGCTCGATGACTGGACCGACGACGTCAGCAAGTTCGGCATCGACATCTGGATGACGACCTCGGCGCTTGCCGGCGGGTTCGCCGTCTGCCAGACGCGCCTCGGCGCCAAGATCCACGACCCCAAGGACCCGGGCTCCGACCTCGGGCCGATGTTCCGCCAGGTCGTGGGCACGATCCTGCGGCTGGCGGTGAAGCACGAAGGCCACTGGCTCGACATCAAGGGCAGCCACGACGTGCCGGCCTACGGGTTCGAGCGGATCATCGACCCGCCGCCCCTGAACGTGAACACGCTGCGGCTGCTGTCGGAGTTCCACACCGGCTCCATGACCCTCGCCGACCTGTGGAGCTCGATGCTGGCGTCCGGCGACCTTCGACGCGGTGATGGAGCTCGCGGCGAGGCCGGTCGGATCGGCGACGCGGCGCGGACCAAGCTCGGGATCGGTGAGGACGTGGCGTCGGCGACGGCCACGACCCAGGAGATGGCCGAGGCGGTCAGCGCGTTCCAGTTCCCGGACGACGTGTGGGCCAAGGTCATCTACGACCTCGTCGTGACCGCCCGGAACCCGAAGCACCCGCTCGAGACCCTGGTCGCGGCGCTCGTGCCGATCTACTTCGGCCGGGTCGGCAGCTTCGTGATCGAGAACCGGAACGTGACGACCGAGGAGGCCGAGGATCGCGTGGAGCGCCAGGCCCGCACCTTCGAGCGCACCAAGCCGTACCTCGTGGAGCGCTGGAGCGCCGCGAAGGCGGCCGGAGCGCCCCGGGAGCGCCCCGGAGCCCGAGGTCCCCGCGTGAGCCCACGCTCGCCACTCCCCGCCCGGATCCTCATCCCGGTCGCCAATCCGGGCACGGCCGAGGAGCTGATCCGCCTCGGTGCGGCGATGCTCAACCCGACGCGCCGGGGAGCTGTCAGCCCTGGGCATCGTGGAGGTCCCCGAGGGCATGCCCTTGTCCGAGGGCGCGACGCGCGCCCGGCACGCCCGGCGGCTGCTCCAGAAGGTGCTCGACTACGCCCCGGCAGGCACCGCCATCCACCCCATCGTCCGTATCGGCCGGCACGCCGCCGAGGGGATCACCGAAGCCGCGGCCGAGCAGGAGTCCGACCTCATCATCTTCGGCTGGGGCGGCAAGGCGCCGGCCGGCCACGACGGCCGCAACGGCGGCCCGACCGTGTTCTCGCCGACCATCGACGAGGTCGTGCGCGAGTCCCCGTGCGATATCGCGGTCGTCAAGCAGCGCGGCACGCGCGAGATCAAGCGGGTGCTCGTACCGGTCCGCGGCGGCCCCCACGCCGAGCTCGCGATGCGCTTCGCGGACGCGATCGCGACGTATCACGGCGCGACGGTCGTCGTGCTCCACCTCGTGCCGGCCGGCATCACGATGGCGGTCCGTGCCCAGGCGGAACGCGCCCTGACCACGTTCATCAAGCAGCACCTCAAGGGCCGCGGCGAGGCCGTCCTGCGCGAGGCCCCCAACGTCCGCAACGCCATCTTGCGCGAGGCCGAGAAGGCCGACCTCGTGGTCATGGGCGCGTCGGCGGCGCCGGGCGGCGAGGGCTCCGGATTCGTACCTGTTCGGGGCACTCCCCGAGGCCATCGCCGCGCGGGCGAAGCCGACCGTGGTCGTCGTCAAGACCCGCGAGGCCATCGGCCGCACGACGTTCGACGCGCTCGCCTCGAAGGCGGAGTCGCTGGCCGCCGCGGACCGGGCTGCCGAGGAAGCTCGCGCCGTCCCCGCCCGGGTCGAGCGCTGGTTCGGTGAATCGAACTTCCACCATGCCGAGTTCGGCGACCTGCGGCGCCTCGTCCAGCTCAAGGAGAAGCAGGGCGTCACGGTCTCGCTGGTGCTGCCGACGCTCGACGAAGAGGAGACCATCGGCCCGATCGTCCGGCGCGCGATGCGCGAGATGGTCGGTCGCGTGCCGCTGCTCGACGAAGTCCTCGTGATCGATTCGTCGTCCACCGATCGGACGCGCGAGATCGCCGAGGCCGAGGGCGCCCGGGTCGTCCAGCATCCCGACATCCTCGCTCGCTACGGCTCGTTCCGCGGCAAGGGCGAGGCCCTCTGGAAGTCGCTGTTCGAGACGACCGGCGACATCGTCGTGTGGGCCGACACGGATGTGAAGAACTGGCACCACCGGATGGTCTACGGGACCTTGGGGCCGCTCCTCCACGAGCCGCGCCTGCAGTACGTCAAGGGCTACTACCAGCGGCCCATCGTCACCGACGGCGTCCTCAAGGAAGGCGGCGGTGGCCGCGTCACCGAGCTCGTCGCTCGACCGCTCATCAACCTGTTCTACCCGGAGCTGTCCGGCCTCATCCAACCGCTCGCCGGGGAGTACGCCGGCCGCCGGTCATTGCTGGAGTCGATCCCGTTCTTCACGGGCTACGCGGTCGAGATCGGGCACCTCATCGACGCGGCGGAGCGCGTCGGGATCGAGGGCCTCGGGCAGGTCGACCTGGAACGGCGGGTCCACCGCAACCAGGAGCTCGAGGGGCTGTCGCGGATGTCGTTCGTGATCCTGCAGGCCGTCATCAAGCGGCTCGAGGAGCGGCGCAAGGTGCGCCTGTTCGCCGAGATGGGCTCGACGATGAAGCTGCCACGCTCGGGCAAGGGTCGCCTGTCGCTCGAGGTGATCGAGCTCGCCGACCAGGAACGCCCGCCGATGATCCGGATCCCGGAATACCTGGAGCGCCGGCGCGCGGCAGGCCGAGCAGGACTCGAACAGACCATCCGGTGACCGAGCGCGCCGCCCCGCCCGTCACGATCCGCGAGCTCGACGCGGACGCATACCGAGCGGCCATCCCCGGCCTGGCGGCCTTGCTCGTCGACGCCGTCGACGGCGGCGCATCCGTCAATTTCGTTGCGGGCGTAACGGTTGAGCAGGCGGCCGCCTGGTGGACCGAGCGCATCGAGGGGGTACGCGGCGGCGTGATCACCGCGCTCGTGGCGGTCGATGGCGAGGACGTCGTCGGCTCGTTGCTGCTGATCCGATCGACGAACCCGAACTCGCCTCATCGAGCCGAGATCGGCAAAGTCCTCGTGCATCGGTCGGCGCGCCGGCGCGGCATCGGCGCGGCGTTGATGCGCGCGATCGAGGAGCGCGCCCGGGCAGACGGGCGCTGGATGCTCGTCCTCGACACGGTGACGGGCAGCGCGGCGGAGTCGATGTACCGCGCCCTCGGCTGGACGGAGCTCGGCGTCATGCCGAACCACGCCCTCCTTACGGACGGCACGCCCGCCGCGACCACGTTCTTCTGGAAGGATCTCCGGTGAGCACGCGCACGATCCTGATCGCGCCCGACTCGTTCAAGGGGTCGCTGACCTCGATCGAGGTCGCGCAGGCCCTGGCCGACGGCTGGCGCCGGGCCCGACCCGACGACGAGATCCTGCTCTGCCCGCTGGCGGACGGGGGCGAGGGCACGCTCGCGGCGATCGAGGCGGCCGGTGGGTGGCAGCGACGGACCTCGCCGGTCCGCGATCCGCTGGGTCGCACGATCAACGCGCGATGGCTGATCTCGGACGACGGGCAGCGCGCCGCCGTCGAGATGGCCGCGGCCTCGGGCCTGTCACGCCTCGCGCTGGACGAGCGTGACCCCATCCAGGCGACCTCGATCGGGACGGGCGACCTGATCCGCGCGGCGCTGAATGCCCGTGTGAGCAGCATCTTCCTGGGCATCGGTGGCAGCGCCACGACCGATGCTGGCGCCGGGCTGCTGACCGGCCTGGGTGCCGCCGCGGACCGGGATGCGGCGACGGTCGATCTCACCGGGCTCGACCCGCGTCTCGCGACGGTCGAGCTGCAGGTCGCCTGCGACGTCTCGAACCCCCTGAACGGGCCGACCGGAGCCGCCGCGGTCTATGGCCCGCAGAAGGGCGCGACGCCGGAGCACGTGGCGGATCTCGATCGGCGGCTCAGTCGGTTCGCCGACTCGATGGACGTCGTGTCGGGCCGCCCCGAGCGTACGACCCCGGGAGCGGGCGCGGCCGGCGGCGTCGGCTACGCCCTGCTCTCGATCCAGGACCACTTCCGGGCGTTCGCCCTGCGCTCGGGCGTCGACCTCGTGATGGACGCCACCGACTTCGACGCGCGGCTCGGGCGGGCGAGCCTCGTGATCACCGGCGAGGGCCGGATCGATTCGCAGACGGCCTTCGGCAAGACCGCGCTCGGGGTCGCGCGCCGCGCGGCGGCAGCGGGCGTGCCGTGCATCGCGGTCGGTGGCGGAGTCGAGCCCGAGGGCATCGCCGCGCTCGCAGAAGTCGGGGCCGTCGCGGTCCCGGTGACGGAGCGCCCGCAGTCGGTGGAGGAGGCGATGGCGGCAGGGACGGCGCCACTGGAGCGCTGCGGCGAGCGGCTCGCCCGGCTCGTCGGTCTGGGCGTGGGACCCGCGTGACAGCCGACGACATGGTCCGGCCGCCCGCCCCGGCGCCGGCGCCGGTGCCGAAGCCCAAGCACCGACCGCGCCCCAAGAAGCGCAAGTTCAGCGACCCGGGCCGGAGCTACGCGAAGCGGCTCGAGCGCTATCGGCCGGGGCTCATCCCGTTCGTCCTCGATGGCCTCGCCTCCAAGTACGGCCGCCCGGCCTGGGAGCGTCGGCTGGACCCGACCAGCGAGCTGATCCTGACGATCCTCACCCAGAGCACCGCGGACACCAATGCCGAGGCCGCGTTCGAGGCGCTCCGTCGCGCGTATCCGGGCGGCGGCCCAGTCGAGGCGCACAAGCCCGGCGCCGGTTGGGGCGGGTTCGGGCTACCGGACGGCGCGGCGCCGGACTGGGCGCGCGTCGAATTCGCGCCGATCCCCGAACTGACCGATGTGATCCGCCCCGGCGGCCTGCCCAACCAGAAGGCGCCACGCCTTCAGACGACCCTGCGCACGATCCGCGAGGAGCGTGGCGACTACTCCCTCGAGTTCCTCGGCGACATGTCGGCGATCGAGGCGCGCGACTGGCTCGACGAGATCGATGGCATCGGCAAGAAGACGGCCTCGGTGTTGCTGCTGTTCTGCTTCGGCCAGCCGCTGCTGCCGATCGACCGCCACGTCGACCGCGTGATGCGCCGGGTCGGCGTGCTGCCGCCGAAGCCGTCACTCGACGAGGCGCACGACCTCGTCCTGGGCCTCTTCGAGCCCGACCAGATGTACGAGGCCCACGTGAACCTCATCCAGCACGGGCGCAAGGTGTGCCATGCCCAGCGGCCCGAGCACGACGAGTGCCCGCTGCGGGCTCGGTGCCGCTACGTGGACCCAAAGGCGCCCTAGACACCGCGCCCCGGACACATTGAGAGGCCGGCCCCCGGGTCAGTGGGGGCCGGCCTCTGCGCGCGCTCGGAGTAGGACGAGCGCTCTGGGAGAGTCGAGTGACTCGGGGTGGGTTACTTGGGCTGGAACAGGGCTCGCAGGATGATCGGGCCCGTGAGCGGATCACCCAGGCGAACACGGATCGTGTAGTCCTGGCCCTTCTTGAGGTTCTTGGTCGTGAAGTTGTAGATGTAACCGCCGCCGTTGACGCGCATTTGCGTGCCGCTGTCAGCGTTGCTGACGCTTTCGGCGATGTACTCCGGTGTCGAGTCCGGGACGACGTCGGCGACGTTCCCCATGGCGATGGTGATGTACAAGTCGGCCGTCGTGATCGTCGTGCCCGGGAAGCAGCTGCTCGCGAGCTCGACCTTGATCGGGACGACGTTTCCGTACTTGGCGATATTCCGTTCGTTGTTCTTGATCGGGGCCTTGAAGCTCGCCGCGTAGATGTCGACAAGCGCGGTGAACCCGGTGCGGACCACGTGGTCCGAGCTGGCGCCGTCCTTGTCGGTCACCCACATCGTGACTTCGACGCTGTAGCAGCCGGGGGCAGCTGGGTAGCTATCCAGAGCGGTGCCACTCGAGGGCAGACTCGACGCGGGTGTGGTCGTATGGCTGGCCACCAGGAGCCCGTTGAGGCGGTATTCGAAGGTGGCGGTCTGCGTGTCGTTTACGCCGACGTCGGAGTACGCCATGGTGGACGAGATCACGCCGGTCACCGGGTCGACGGCGATCGCGGCGAAGGCCACAACCGGCTTGACGTTGACGATCTCGACCGTGTGCGGGTCGTCGTCGATGTTATTGGTCGAGCCGCCATCGTTGGCGGTCACGTTGACCGTCGAGCTGCCTGGCCCGTCGATGAACTTGCAGGCGAAGCTGTTGGCCAGAGCGTCGGCGATATACGTCGCGCCGGTACCGCAGCTCTCGACGACCGTGTGGCTCGGTGAGTCGATGTCAGTGATCGTGTAGGTGTACGTTCGCGTAACGCCCTCATTGACCGAGCTGAAGTCACCACTCACGGTGACGACGGGCGCGTCGTTGACGTTGGTGACGGTCACGTTGACGGTCGCCGTGGCGGTCCCGCCGTTGCCGTCGCCGATCGTGTAGGTGAACGAGTCGGTGCCGAAGAAGTCGGCGTCCGGGGTGTAGCTCAGGCCGGTGCCGCCGCCGGTGATGGCGACCGCGCCGTTGGCGCCCTGGGTGACGGCCGTAACCGTCAGGGTCTCGCCGACGTCCGGGCCGTCGTTGTCGTTGGCCAGCACGTCGACCGCGTTGGCGCCCGAGTCCTCGGCCACGGTGGTCGAGTCGTCGTTGGCGACGGGGTCGTCGTTGACGTTGGTGACGGTCACGTTGACGGTCGCGGTCGAGCCACCGTTCAGGGTGTACGTGAAGGAGTCGGGGCCGAAGTAGTCGGCGTCGGGCTGGTAAGTCAGGCTGAGGCCGTCGAGGGCGACCACGACGGTGCCGTTGGCCGGATCGCTGGCCGAGCTGATGGTCTTGGGACCGCCGTCGATGTCGGTGTCGTTGGCCAGGACGTCGATCGCGTTGGCGCCCGAGTCCTCGCCGACGGTGGCGCTGTCATCGACCGCGACCGGTGCGTCGTCGACGCAGGTGACGGTCACGGACACGCTGGCCGTCGAGCCGCCGTTGAGCGTGTAGGTGAAGGAATCGGTCGTGATGCCGTTGCAATAGTCGGCGTCGGGTGGTAGGTCAGGCTGAGGCCGTCGAGGGCGACCACGACGGTGCCGTTGGCCGGTCGCTGGCCGAGCTGATGGTCTTGGGACCGCCGTCGATGTCGGTGTCGTTGGCCAGGACGTCGATCGCGTTGGCGCCCGAGTCCTCGCCGACGGTGGCGCTGTCATCGACCGCGACCGGTGCGTCGTCGACGCAGGTGACGGTCACGGACACGCTGGCCGTCGAGCCGCCGTTGAGCGTGTAGGTGAAGGAATCTGCTGCCGCAGTAGTCGGCGTCCGGGTGCGTAGGTCAGGCCGCTCCCGCCGCCGGTGATGGCGACGGTGCCGTCGGTGCCCGGGTGACGGAGGCCACCGCCAGGGGACCGCCGTCGATGTCGGTGTCGTTGGCCAGGACGTCGATCGCGTTGGCGCCCGAGTCCTCGCCGACGGTGGCGCTGTCATCGACCGCGACCGGTGCGTCGTCGACGCAGGTGACGGTCACGGACACGCTGGCCGTCGAGCCGCCGTTGAGCGTGTAGGTGAACGAATCGCTGCCGCAGAAGTCGGCCTCCGGGGCGTAGGTCAGGCCGCTCCCGCCGCCGGTGATGGCGACGGTGCCGTCGGTGCCCTGGGTGACGGAGGCCACCGCCAGGGGACCGCCGTCGATGTCGGTGTCGTTGGCCAGGACGTCGATCGCGTTGGCGCCCGAGTCCTCGCCGACGGTGGCGCTGTCATCGACCGCGACCGGTGCGTCGTCGACAGCGGTAACGGTGATCGTGACCGTGGCCAGGTTCGAGTTGACGAAACCGTCATTGGCGCGATAGGTGAATGTGTCGGTGCCGTTGAAGTTGGCGTTCGGCGTGTAGGTGAAGGAGCCGTTGGCGTTCAGGGTCAAGAGCCCGTTGGTCGGGCCGGTGACGGGTCGGGGCGTCGCGACGGTCAAGGGGTTGCTATTGGCGTCCGTGTCGTTGGCGAGGACGCCGGGCGCCGTGACCGTGAGAGTCCCGTCCTCGGCGACGGAGTAGGAGTCGTTGTTGGCGACCGGGGCAGTATTGGCAACGTAGTTCGCGACGTATTCGCGTGACCCGGTGAAGTTGCCTTGCACGCAGATCGTGCGATTGCCAAGATCGATAAAGGTGTCAGCGGCGGTCGCCCCGGTCCAGCCGGTGAAGACCAGGCCGGCATTGGACACCGCGGCCGCTTGGAGGGTGATCGAATTCGCTTCCGCGATCCCCATGGTGAAGATCCCGGTGGTGGGCGACCCGCCGCTGAACCCGACAGTCGGATCCGACCCTGAGTCGTCGACTGTGCCGGTGCAATTCTGCGAGTCCTCGTACTCGACCCAGTCCAAGGCAAAGATGATTCCGCTGGCGTTCGAGCGCGCTCTCACGTTGCCGTCGGTGAAGGTCGCGGTCGCGGTGCCGGACTCGCCGGTCGCAGTCGCGCGGTAGGTCGCAACGAACCAGTCCGGCAGGGTGAACGAGTGGGAGATCTCGCCACTGCCGTTCGCGATCACGTCGGCGCCGTGAGTCCAGCTGGCGCCCAGGTCGTCGTTGACGTAGATGTGGACGTTCTCGCCTGCGAGCCAGTTCGAGCCGGTCAGCGTGACGGTGGCGCCGGGCGGATAGTCGGCCAGATCGCTCGCGATCGAGGGCGGGCCGCTGGGGGCGTATGTGGGGGCAGGCGCCTGCGTTGGCGCAGCAGTCGGCTCGGCGGTGGGAGCGGGCGTCGGCGCCGCGGTCGGCTCGGCCGTGGGCTCCGCCGTCGGCTCCGCGGTCGGCTCCGGCGTTGGAGCCGGCGTGGGTTCAGCGGACGGTTGCGCGCTCGGGGATGGTTCGGGGTCGCCCGAAGGCTCCCCGGCGAGCGTCGCGACCGGCGCGAAGAGGGACGCGACCAGCAGGAAGACCTGGATGGCAACGAGAAGTCGAGCAACGGATCGTGAGCCGGCTGAACCGGACATAGAGGCCTCCCTGAACGCCTTGACGCGTTGGTGTTGGAGACCCGGCGGTTCCAGGGAGAAGCGAAAGCCCCGCGGCCCACGATCCCGAGTGCAGGATCGTGGTGCGGGTGTCGCTCGGGTCGATCAGGCTGGTTGCCGAAGGATCGAAAAAGATGAGTGCTGGTTGCGCGCGCTCGGCCCGAGTGTCGCTTCGTCCGAATACCCGGACGGGTCGACCTATTTGATCTCCCTCCCCCGAGGGGACCTACTCTGGAATGCCCCTCCCCCGAGGGGTCTTTGAGTGGCCAACCGTACTACGCTCCGAACAGAAGTCATCCCCCATTTGGACTACAAGACCGCACAAAACGGGGAAGCGGTGCGCCCGTGCACCGTCGTACGTACCATCCCGGGTCCGGGGTGGGACGGCATACTCCGTCACATGCTGAGCGGCGGCGATCCGGCACCCAGGATCCTCATCGTGGATGACGACCCGAACCTGCTCGTCCTGCTCGCGGATCAGCTGCGTGCCGACGGCTACGAGATCGCGACCGCCCGCGACGGGGACGAGGCCCTCCGCCGGCTGCGTGCCGGTTGGCCGGACCTGCTCATCGTCGACATGATGATGCCGCGCATGGACGGCCTGACCCTCGCGCGCGAGATCAAGACCCATGCCGACCTGCCGATCATCGTGCTGTCCGCCATCGATGCCGGCGACTCGAAGGCCGATTTGCTCGAGGAGGTCGCCGAGGACTACGTCACCAAGCCGTATCACTACCCGGAGCTTCGCGCGCGGATCAATCGAGTGCTTCGGCGCCTGGGCGACAAGGTCCCGCGCCAGAGCCTTGACCTTGGCCCGGACCTGACGCTCGACCTGCACCGGCGCGAGGCGACCGTCCGCGGCCAGACCGTCCAGCTCACCCCGACCGAATCGCGACTGCTGTACGCGCTCGCCGCGAACATCGGCCAGACGGTCACGACCGAGACGCTCCTCGCCCGCGGCTGGGCCGAGACCGAGGACGCCGATCCGTCCTACGTCTGGGTCACGATGCGCCGGCTGCGCCAGAAGGTCGAGGTCGACGCCAACCGGCCGATGCACGTCCAGACCGTCCGCGGCGTGGGGTATCGACTGGTGGTGACGCCCGACGGCGCGACGAGCAGGCCCGGTGACTGACGAAGAGCGGAAACCGGAGCCGACGCCGCGGCTGAGCTTCCGGTCCCGGCTCACCGTCGCGTTCATCGTCGCGTCGGTCCTCCCGCTGGCCACCTTCGGCATCGTCGTGGTGGTCCTCGACGACCAGTTCGGCCTCCAGCCAACCGATTCGACGATCGGCCGGGTCCTGCTCTTCGCGATCGCCATCGTGCTGGCATTCGCGATCCTCGCCTCCTACGCCCTGGCGACCGAGCTGACCGCGCCACTCCGGTCCGTCTCCGCGGCCGTGGATCGCGTCTCGACCGGCGACCTCTCGACCCCGATCCGGGTCGCGGGCGACGACGAGTTCGCCCGGTTGGCCGACAGCCACAATCGGCTGGCCGCCGATCTCGGGCGGCGGAACCAGGAGCTCGGGCGGATCCTCGCCGCGATCGACGAGGTCTCGCCGCGGGACGACGTGGAGGCGCTGGTCGACCGGACGGCATCGGACGCGACGTCGGCCTTCGCCCTGATCGATGCGACGGTGGTAGTCGGCGACCCGTCGATCGTCGAGGAGGAGGAGGTCGTCCCGGGCGTTTCGCGGCCGCTGCGCGCGGTCATGCGCGCGGGCGGCACCGATATCGGCGTCCTGATCGGCCGGTTGCCGGCGACCCGCCGCTGGGAGCCGGCGGACCAGGACCTGCTCGAGCTGTTCGCCAACGCGATGGCCGCAGCGATCCGCAACGCTCAGCTGTTCGCGACCGTGGAGTCGCAGAACCGACAGCTGCTCGAGCTCGACGCGGCGAAGGACGACTTCCTGCGCGGCGTGAGCCACAACCTCCAGACGCCGCTCACCAGCATCCGCGCCTACGCCGAGCAGCTGGGCGAGGCCACGCCGGACCGGCGGCTCGGCATCATCGCGGAGCAGTCGGAGCGGCTGTCGCGGATGGTCCGCCAGCTACTGACAGTGACCCGCCTGGAGTCCGGCGCGCTCAAGCCGAAGTCCGAGGTCGTCTCGTTGTCCACACGCGCGCGCAAGGCGTGGGAGGCGCTCGGGGTGGACGACGTGCCGTTCGCCCTCGACGATCGGGCCGAGGGCTGGCTGGCCGTGGCGGACGCCGACCAGCTCGATCAGGTGCTCTGGGCCCTCCTGGACAATGCCGTCAAGTACGGTGCCGGCACCCCGGTCCGGGCCACGATCGTCGCCAACGAGGCCGACGGCCGTGTCCGGCTGACCATCGGGGATGGCGGGCCCGGCATCGCCGAGGGGGACCGCGACCGGCTATTCGCCCGGTTCGCCCGCGGGCAGGACGCCGATTCGGACGGCGGCAGCGGGCTGGGCCTGTACGTGTCGCGCGAGCTGTGCCGGGCCATGGGCGGGGAGCTCGTTCTGGAGCCTGTCACCGCCTCCCGGGGGGCCGCGTTCACGATCGTCCTGCCTGGCGAGCCCGGCGACGAGGGCTGAGGGCCACTTGGTTCGAGTCCGGGACGTAGAACGCCGGGCCCTGGAGGGCCCGGCGGTTCCGCCCCGGCGGAGGGTGAGCGGTTGGGGTGGCTCGAAGCGTGGCCTGCGTCAGGCCGGCTCCGGCATCGCCTCGAGCGTGGACACGGGGGCCTTGACTCGGCCTCCCCAGATCGCATGAAGCGGATCGGCGAAGACGATGGCGGCCGCGGCAGCTCCGATGATCGGGGCCAACCCGAAGCTCGCGCTGACGACCTCCGTCAGGACGGCTCCGGCGTACCAGCCAGTGAGGAACCACAGGAACGTGGCGAGGAGGCGTTTCTTCATGGAAGGGATCGTGCTCTCTGCACCGAGGGATGAACACTGACCCATTGGTCCCGCCGGCTGCCGACGGGTCTCCCATACTTCGTGCCAGACTCGCACCGGCGGTAAGGTGCCGTGTAAGGTCCCGACGGCACACTGCCACCAAAGCCCACCAATACTTCCCGGGGGAGCGTCTGTGATTTCCCACGCCATCTCGATCGTCGGCAAACGTCCGCGCGGTCAATCGCTTGCTGAGTTCGCGCTCGTCTTCCCCGTTCTGATGCTCATCATCGGCGGCATCATCCAGTTCGGGCTCATCTTCTGGGGCCTGAACACGCTGACCCAGGTCGTGCGCGACACCGGTCGGTGGGCTGCGACACAGACCGACTGCACAGCCGCCGGCGTTGCCCCCGTGATCGCCAAGGCCAATGCCATCGCCGCGCAATCGTCGTTGATCGGGTACACGGGCGGCGAGTTCAACGGGACGAACACCATCGTCGCCTTCCGCAGCGAACCCATGTCCGACCCCTGCCCACCTACGGACAATTCGGAAGAAGCATGGGTGACGATCACCATCACCCATACGGTGCCCACCTTCTTCCCCTTCGTTCCCGGGAACGGGCAGCTGACCTCGTCGACCGAGTACCGCATGGAGCCCAGACCATGATCAGCTGGCTACGCGCGCGCGTAACGGGTCGCAACGGCGAGGCCGGTCAGGTCCTGCCCCTCGTGGCGCTGTTCATGGTCGTGCTGTTCGGGATGGCGGCGCTGGCGATCGATGTCAGCCGCGCCTACGCCGACTTGCGCTTCTACCGCGCGACGGCCGACGCCGCGGCCCTTGCCGGCGCGCAGGACCTGCAGGTCGCGACCTCAAGAGTCGTCACGACAACGGAACAGCGCAACGCCCGTGAGCACTCGCTCGAATCCCTGGAGCAGGCGCTCGGTGGAAATGCTACGGGGGTTTGCGCGGCACCGGGCGCAGACATCGTGAACTGCCCATTGAATGGCACCCCGTACGTGGTGACGATCCAAACGCCATCCCCGAGCTGCTCGACGTGTGATGCTGAACGGTCCATGCAGGTGACCGTTGGTCGACCGGATTACGGCTTGACCTTCGCACGGGTCCTCGGTTCCAACGAGTGGGATCTCGGCACGACCTCGGTGGCCGGTCTGGCCTTCGGGAAGTCGTACACCATCATCACGCTGCGTCCTCCGAAGCTCCTCGGCGGCTCGACGTTCGACGTCAAGGACATCACCCTCGACGGTGGATCGGTCGTCGATGTCGACCGAGGAGACGTTGGCAGCAATTCGAACATGAACTATTCGGGGTTGGGCTCTGAGCTCATCCTCGACTCTGGGTACAAGATGTACTACTTCGACCCGATGTCAGGTCCACTTTGGGGCCCCAACCCGGCGGGCGAGAAGCTTCCGACCCTGATCGAAGACCCCAACTACGCCTACCCATCCATGGCCGGGGCGCCGACCTACGATGACGCTCGCACGTCGCAGTTCGCCACGCTGCCGGCCGTCGAACGCGCCGACGTGGATACCGCTTGCGCGGACGAAGCGGCCAAGCTCGATCCGCTCCGCTACGCGTTCATGACGGGCCTGACTCCCGACCACATCTATTGCTACAACCCGGGTATCTACCTGTCCGGGCCCGGCGCCAGGAACGCCCAGATCGTGGCGGGCACCGGCGACGTCGCCATCCTGAAGCCCGGTGCGTATTACCTGAGGAGCGGGGCGCAGATCACAAGTCACCTGATCGGCGGATATGAACCAGGCGCAGATGGCGTGGCGCTCATGTTTGACGAGGCCGGTCCGGGGCCGGGCAGCTGTTCGTCCTGCATCTTCTACAGCACGAGCGGCGCGACAGTCGCCCTGAATGCGGGGACGAGGTTCCCTCCAACCTTCGCAGGCGGTGCTCCTGCAACAGCGGCCATCGATTGGGCGGGTGCGCCGGTGGAGACGAGCGGGCCTGACGGACCGACTCCGCCGATTCTCATCTCCGTCCTTGTCCTCAAGGACCCCGACTGCTTCGTCCCGACGTCGGCACCGTTCGAGGAGCCCGGCACCTGCACGGCCAGCAACAAGACGATCGAACTCAAGGGAGGCGGCGGGGTGATCCTCGAGGGCGTCCAATACATGCCGACGGACAATGTCGAGATCGGAGGCAGCTCCGGCACGACTGGGAGGGTCGGACAGATCATCTCCTGGACGTTGAAGTACTCCGGCGGCATCCAGATCAATCAACAGGGCCCCAGCACCGAAGGCCCTGGCACGCTGCGCATCGACGCGGCGTGCTCGGCACCGGGCGAGCCGTGCAACCCCTAGTCGTACCAACCTAGGCACTCAGCATCGGAACCAGGGGCCGCGTCTTGGGGGACGCGGCCCTTCGGATTCGTGCGGTTGAACGCTGGCGCTCGGGCGCCGACGTGGCTCCGGACAGGACCCGGACCGGACCATCTCGCCCCCGTGAGTGGACCGTCCGGGCTATGCACGGCCGCACCGTTTCAAGCGACCGTGCAAGGTGCATCGCCGAGCATCGGTGACAGACATTGAAACCCGCACTCCAAGGATTCCTTGATGCGCCTCCACTTCATCCCATGGAACCGTCCGGCCCGGACGGACCTCGCGGGGCCGATGCCGCCGCGGCAGGGCGGCCAGGCGCTGGTCGAATTCTCGTTGATCCTGGCGCCTTTCCTGCTGATCATCTTCGGCATCATCCAGATGGGCCTGCTCTTCAGCACGCAGCTGGGGCTGTCCACGGCGGCGCGCGATTCGGCGCGTTACGCGTCGACACTGATGACGACGACGTCCAGCCAGGCCGCCACAAACGGCACAAACGCCCTCGCAGACCTTCGCAACGTCCGGCTACCCCAGTACGTGATCGCCTACACCGACTCGAACCTCGTCACCGCAGGCGGCGCCTCGACGGTGCGGTATTGCGATTACCAGAACCAGGGCACGCCGACCACCTGGTCGATCCGAGTCATCGCCGCAGGTCGAGTATCGCCAGGTCCTCCTACTCCCGTTGGTCTCGATCCTTATCGACGGGCTCGATGGCATCAACGACAGCAAGTTCCGACTCGGCTCCAGCGAAGAGATGCGGATCGAGGGCCCGGGCTTGAAGGCAGACCCGGCCGGGATCGTTCCATGCGCTTGAGGCGGTTCCATCGATCGCATATGCGAGATGCCGAGACCGGTCAAGGGCTGGTGGAGTTCGCCTTCGTCGTCCCCATCCTGCTCGTGATCATGCTCGGTATCGTCCAGCTCGGCTGGATCCTCACCAGCCAGATCGGCCTGACCAACAGCATCCGTGAGGCGGCGAGATTTGCGGCTACGCAACGGACGGTCAGTGCCGTGCAGGCGGGGACGAACGGCAGCGCGACGGTCGGCCAGCTCAACCTGATCATGCCGCGCAACGTCAACTTCTTCGGGTCGGGGAACGTCAGCACCGCAAGCGCCAGCTACTGCCAATACACCGACCCCAAGGGCGACCCGACAGTTCGCGTGCGGGTCACCGTGCAGTACCGGCACCCGCTCTTCATCCCGCTCATCTCCGGCATCCTGGACGGAGTCGACGGGGTCTCTGACAACGCCCTCCTCGCCAGCGCCGTCGAAGAGATGCGGGTCGAGAACTCACCGCCCCTCACCAGCTCTACAGGGATCACCTCATGTTGATGACTACCATCGCCCGCTGGCGTCATGCGGCCATGCGCAGTCGCTGCCACGCGCCGCGCCGACCGGAGCCATGGCCAGGTCATCGTGATCTTCGCGCTGTTCCTGTTGGTCCTGTTCGGCTCGGCGGCCCTCACGGTGGACTACGGCACGTGGCTCAAGGCCCGCCGCGACTACCAGAACGTGGCCGATCCCGCGGCGCTCGCCGGATCCATCTACCTCACCCGCCCGACGGGCCCAACCGAACGGACCCTGGCTCGACGAGCCGCCTGGGAAGAGATCGATCGCCAGCTCGGACTGGGCATGCCCCCCGGGCAGATCATCTCCCATTCCAATGGCAACACACCTGAGGCCGGGCAGACGGAGGGCACCTACAAGATCTGGGTCGACTCCCCACCGAACGGTGCCGTAGGCAAGTATCCGGGCGCGCAGACCAGCAATGAAAGCCGGACCATCTTCGTGCGGATCGAGCGCCCCAACCCGGCGTTCCTCAGCCGCAGCATGGGCCTCGGCGACCAGACTGTGAGCGCGTGGGCGACCGCCGGCGTGTTCCCGAACCGCTTCGCGATCATCACGCTCCGCGAGCCGGGCATGGCGCCGGGTGGCGGCACGACGAACATCGACCTTAACGGTTCCGGCACGATCCTCGAGGCGATCAACGGTGACGTCGGGGGCAACTGGAACATGAAGCTCAACGCCGGTTCCGAGCTCTGGGTCCGTGGCCAGACGGACAACGACGCCGAGGCCTATCTAACGGACTACCAGTCCTGCGGCAGCAGCTGCTGGAGCGTCGGCCAGGTCAACAGTGGCCCGAACGGTTACCCGCCACTTGTCACGAAGACTCCCCAGCAGCTGCCGGGCCCCATCCCCGATCCGAACTATCCGTTGCCGTTGGCGCTTACGCCGCCGCCGAACGGGCCGTCCATCGACGGCGTCTCCGTCCCGACCGGTGACGATGGCGATGGCCCCGGTGGGCGGGCGGCGGGCGTGATCGATGTGCAGGGCGGCGGCGGTCCGAACAGGGCACCGGGTAGCGCGTCGTCCGTGGGCGGGGTGCTCACCTGCTCCGCGGACTCTCCCAGGATCGGACCCGGCTACTACACCTCGATCAGCGTCGCGACCGGGAAGTGCCTGATCCTGGACCCGACGGTGCGCCACACGAGCATCCTCGCGGTCGGTCGTCCTGACGCGCCGACGCCGGTGCCGGCAGCGCAGCTCCCGGGCATCTTCTATGTGAACGGCACCATCGACATCGCGACGAACGCCATGCTCGTCGGCGATGGCGTGACGGTGATCATCCGGCCGGGCGCCAGCAACCAGATGCTCGTCAGCGGTGGCGGCGTGGTCGACCTGAACCGCGGCCTGACCCCTGGTGGTACGGCCATGAAGCTCGGCGGCTATACCACCCTGGGTACGCCGTCGTACACCTGGATTACGAGCCTCGGGCAATGGCAGTACAACACCTCGATGGATGCGAATAGCCGCAACGTGGGGATGGCGCTGTACGTCATCAAGCGCAGCCAGTACTCGTCCGTGGCGGTGGATGACAACACGGAGGTCATCAAGATCACCGCGGGCGCCGGTCTGGCGTGGCGTGGCGTCACCTACGCCCCGCACGACAACGTCAACCTCTCCGGGCAGCCGGGCCACGCCGGTGTGGGCCAGCTCGTCGCCTGGACCTTCAAGTTCGCCGGTGGCGTCCACGTGACCCAGGAGTACGAAGGCCCTGAGGACGGCGTACCATTCCTCATGGAGCCGCGGACCGGCCAGTAGGCCTGAGCCCGCCTCAGCGATAGGCCACCGGACGGCGGTTGGCCAACACCGGGATCTGACGACGGACCGCGGCGACGCGGTCCGTCTCCACGTCCGCCCGGATGATGCCGACCCGGTCCGGTGCCTGGGCGACGACCGTGCCCCACGGGTCCACGATCATCGATCGGCCGAACGCGGGCTGGCCCGGCGGACCGCCGATCTGCGATGGCGCAAGGACCCAGGCGCCGTTCTCGATGGCCCGGGCGCGGAGCAGCACCTCCCAGTGGTCGCGCCCGGTCCGCTCGGTGAAGTTGGCAGGGACGGTGAGCACCTCCGCACCGGCCAGCGCCAGCGTCCGATAGAGCTCCGGGAAGCGCAGGTCGTAGCAGATCGAGAGGCCGACCGAGACGCCGTCGACATCGGCGACGACGGTCTCCTCGCCGGCCATGACCCGCGCCGATTCCGTGTCGACCGGGCCGGCCTCCACCGCGACATCGAACAGGTGGATCTTCCGGTAGGTGGCCGCGATCGAGCCATCCGGCGCGATCAGCACGCTCGTGTTGTGGGGTCGGGCGTCGTCGCTGGATGTCTCGGCGAGGCTGCCCACGAGGATCCAGGCGTCGTACCGGCGGGCGACGTCCGCGAACGCGTCCGTGAAGGGCCCGGGGACCGGTCGCGCGGATGCGCGGAAGCCCTCGTCAGGGCCGCGGAACTGGAGGTATTCGGGCAGCGCGACGAGTCGGGCCCCGCCGGCCGCGGCCTCGTCCGCGAGCGTGACGGCGGTCGCGATGTTGGCATCGACGTCGTCGGTCGCGTCGAGCTGGACCAGGGCGACCGGCAGGCGCATGCCGGCATCGTACGCGTCGTGCGGTGGATCGCCGGGGGCGAAACCGCCCCGTTCTTGGCACCGGCTCGACAAGTCCGCCAAATGCTCATCGGGGGAGCGCTAGGCGGCCTCTTGACGCGATCTGGCGTCCTGGTCGGGCTCGAACGTGCGGGACCACGCACGAACCTGGCCAACGATCCCTCCAGGACGCCGATCTCTCCACCCAAGGTTCCTTGTGGCGAGCATTTGGCGGACTCGCGGGGCGCGAACAGCCCGGGTCTCGGTGGCTCAGTCCCGGTCGTCGGGTCCGGCGGTCCCGTCCGACGCGGCGCCGAACTTGTTGGGCTTGTCCTTGCACTGGCCGGGCGGGAAGCACTCCGTGCCGAACCGCTTGGCCCGTTCGGTGGCCTTCGTCTGCCAGCGGTCCCACTTCTCCTGGCTCCAGCCGGGATGCCGCTCGCCGACGCGCTTCCAGCCGCCGGCCCACGGCGGCTTGCCCGGAGCGCGGAGACGCGTCCCGTTGACGGCCTCGACCTCGACCTCGTCCTCGCCGACACGCTGCGACCCGGTGATCGTCACGCGCTCCCCGACGTAAACGCTGAGCGGGTGGCTGGTGCCGAAGAACCAGCTGGGCCCGGCCTCGAGGATGAGCGTCTTGCCGCCCACGCCCATCGTGTATTCGGTCCGGCCGTCGGCGTCCGTGCGGGTCGCGACCGTGCCCGTGATCGTGACGTCGTTTTGGGGCGGCTTCGCTCCCTTCGGCGCCTTGGCCGGCTTGTCGGGCTTGACAGAACCGCCGTCATCGCCGGGTTCCACTGGCTCCGCCGTGGCGGCCGGCGCGGCGGTGGCGGCTGGCGCGGCGGTGGCGGCCGGCGTTGGCGACGGGGCCGCGGTCGGGGCGGGCGTCGGCTCGACGGTGGCCGTCGGGTCGGCGGATGCGGCAGGCGACCCGGAGGGCTCGGCGGCCAGCGTCGGCAGGGCGACGAGGACGATCAGGATCGCCAGCACCAGGAAGCCCAGAACCCCGCGTCCAGCGCCGATTTGTCGAGACATGCGCGGAGGATACTGCGCTCCGCCTTGCACGCCGCCTTGCAATCGAGTCGGTGGTGCCGTCCGGCACCACGATTTACGCGATGTGCGCCGCGTTAGCGGATCCCTGTGTCGTACGAGAGCGCCACGGGCGTGAGCGTCCCATCCACGACCGCGACCTCCATCGGCTCCGGCGTCCCCATCAGGCCCGCCGCTGGTTGCGCCCGGACGACGTACGTGCCGGATCCCAGCGCTACGGCGGCAGAACCCGTCGCATCGAGGATGACCGTGGCCGCGTCCCGGCCCTGGGCGTCGAGGATGATCACCTTCGCGCCGGCCACCGGTCGGGGAGCGCATGCCGGGTCGCCGAGCGTTTCCACCGGGCAGGTCGGGCCGGCGAGGGCGGTGATCGCGAGGCCCGTCCCGGGTACGACCGCCGGCGAGGGGGCGCCGGCGCCGGCGCACGCGGCGATGGTCAGGATCAGGGCCGCGACGAACGACCAGGGTCGGCGGTTGGTGCTCATGGGCCGGAGACGACCTCTGTCAGGTGCCGGTTCCCGCCGCGCGGTGGCATGCGATGCTTGCGCGCACCTCCCCAACGCCTTCGGAGACATGATGCACCCCAAGGCCGGGCTCGACTACGCGCGGTTCGAAGCCCTCACATTCGATTGCTACGGGACACTGATCGACTGGGAAGCCGGGCTGGCGGCCGCCTTCCATCCGATCCTTGCGGCGCACGGGATCGCGAAGGACGACGAGGACGTGCTCACGCGGTTCGCGAGCTATGAGGCCGCGGCGGAGGCGGGGCCGTACCAGACGTACCGGCGGGTGCTCGCCGCGGGATTACGCGGGGTTGCGGGCGAACTCGGGTTCGAGCCGTCCGACGAGGAGGCGGTCGCGTTCTCCGGCTCGGTCGTCGATTGGCCGGCGTTCCCGGATTTCGGCGGCGGCGCTGGCCCGGCTCAAGTCGCGCTTTCGCCTCGGCGTGATCACCAACTGTGACGACGACCTGTTCGCCGCCTCGAACCAGCGTCTGGGTGTCGACTTCGACTGGATCGTCACCGCGCAGCAGCTTCATTCGTACAAGCCGGCCGAGCGCAACTTCACGCTGGCCATTGATCGCATCGGGCTGCCGCGGGAGCACGTCCTCCATGTTGCGCAGAGCCTGTTCCACGACCACGCACCGGCGCAACGGCTGGGGATGACGACGGTGTGGATCGACCGACGCCACGGTCGGCCGGGCTCCGGCGCCACGCCCGAGGCCGTCGCGAGCCCGAATGCCACGTTCCCGGACATGGCGTCGTTCGCCGCGGCGGCCGTGCCCCGCTGATCCCTAGGTCGGCCGGACGGTCAGGATGCCGGCCATCCCCTCGTGGATCGTGCACACGAACGGATAGGCGCCAGCTGCCAAGGGCGGGAGGAGCACCTCGTCAGCGGCGCCTGGCTCCACGATCGTCCGCGTGGCAGCCGTGATCGCGATGAAGGTCAGGTTGTGGGGGAGGTTGGATGCGTTCCGGAACGTGATCGAGATCGGACGTGCGGCCACGACGATGGTCCCGGCCGGGCGGAAGACGGGGGTCTCGCCCCCGGCGCTCGTGATCGTCACGGCGACCGGCGCGGTCGAGCCGGGGCTCACGGCGGCCGCCGGAGTGCACGCCAAGAACATCGGCAGCACGACGCTCCCGACGAGACGCCGTGTCAGAGGCCCGGCTAGCGAAGGTCCACGCACGCCGTGTAGGTCTTCAGGTCGTCGTTCGATCGGTGGATATTGACCGCGAGATCGCCCGCGAAGAGCTCGTCGATGGAGGCGGGGACGTCAGTCTTGGAACTTCCGTTGAGGACGTTCTCCAACGGGAATTTCGGCTGCGGCGTGAGGTTTGCGCAGGTCCCCGGATGGATGTGCGCCGGCATGTCCGGGTTGGCGCCTGGGTCCACGGCGATCTCGACTGACGTCTTGTCGCCGAGTGCGGCGAACGTGACGGTCCCGGTCACCCCGGAATCGTTGAGGGTCTGCAGGGTGACCGTCCGAGCGGCAGGTGCGGCGGCTGGCGCGCAGGCCGTCAGCGCGGTCGATGCGATCGCGACCATCGCGAAGGCGATCGCCAGGCGGCGCAGACGGGTCGGGGAGCGGGGAGTCAGGCTGGGCATGGGTGACCTCTTCAAGGGGGGCTCAGCGTGGGCGTGGGGATCAATGGATGACTTCGGCTTCGGGGTTTTGGCGGCCGGCTGCAACCCTCCTGCGCCGCGGGGTCGCGAGCGGTTTCGGGGACGCGCTTCCGTCGCGGGCGGTCGTCCCTCGGCCGGCGAGCAGGTCGCCAAGGTCTTCGGGCGCCATGGGGCGAGCGAACAGGTAGCCCTGGCCGTGCCGAGCCCCAAGGCCGCGCAGGACCTCGCGCTGCTCGGTCTCCTCGATGCCCTCGGCGACGGTATCGAGGCGCAGGGTCGAGCTGAGGTCGAGGATGGAGCGGACGAGGGCCGTCGAGTCCTTGCTGCCATCGAGGCTCGCGATGAAGGACCGGTCGATCTTGAGGATGTCGATCGGGAACTGGCGCAGATAGCTCAGCGATGAGTAGCCGGTCCCGAAGTCGTCGATCGCGAGGCGAACACCGAGCGTCTTGAGCGCCCGGAGCGTGCTGACGGTCGCCTCCACGTCCTGGACCAGCACGCTCTCGGTCATCTCCAGCGTCAGGTCGTTCGGCGCGAGTCCGGTTTCAGCGAGGATGCGCCGAACGTCGGTGACCAGGTCTCGATCGAGGATCTGGCGACCCGACAGGTTGACGCTGATCGTCAGCCCCGTTTCCCCGGTGGTCTCCTGCCACACCCGGGTCTGCTGGCAGGCGGTCGTGAGGATCCAGCGGCCCAGCTCCAGGATCAGTCCGCTCTCCTCCGCCAATGGGATGAAATCCACCGGTGAGACCGGCCCGTGGATCGGGTGGTTCCAGCGCATCAACGCCTCCAACCCGATGATCCGCACGGTTTCGAGGTCGACGATCGGTTGATACGCGATGTACAGCTCGCCCCGGTCGAGCGCGCCCCGCAGATCCGCCTTCAACTCCATCCGGGTCATGGTCGCGTCGTAGAGCTGCGGCTCGTAGGTGACGTGGCGGTGGCCGCCAGCGGCCTTGGCTGCATACATCGCGATGTCGGCCCGACGCAGCAGCTCGTCGGCGTCGGCCCCATCGATCGATTGCACCGCGATGCCGATGCTGACGCGGACGACGATCGGCCGATCCCCGAGCTCGAACGGCGGCGTCAGGGTGGCCAGGATGCGCGCGGCCGCTTGCTCGGCCTCCGCCCGGTCGGTCTCCTCGACGATGATCGCGAACTCGTCACCGCCCAGCCGGGCGACGGTGTCGCCGGCGCGGGTCACGACCTTGAGCCGCTGCGCGACATCGACGAGGAGCTTGTCGCCCTCGGCGTGACCCAGCCGGTCGTTGACCGACTTGAAGTCATCGAGGTCCAGGAACAGGACGGCCGTGGGTCGGCCGCCGCGGCCGGCGCGGGCCAGGGCATGACCCAGCCGGTCCAGGAACAGGAAGCGGTTCTCGAGGCCGGTCAGGACGTCGTGGAAGGCCTGGTGACGGAGCTGTTCCTCAAGGGTCTTGCGTTCCGTGATATCGCGGTAGTTGACGACCACGCCGCCGACAGCGGGGTCATCGATGAGGTTCTTGGCGATCGCCTCGAGCGTTCGCCACGAGTCGTCGGCGTGGCGGACCCGGAACTCGGCCCTGCCTTCCGAGCCGCTCACGGCCGCGACATCGGCCAACCCGCGTTCCACGGCGGCGCGATCGTCGGGATGGATGTCCGTGCCGACCGGCTGCCCGACCCGCTCCCCCGCACGGCTGCCGAGGATGCGCTCGACGGCCGGGCTCTCGTAGCGGATGACCCCGTCCTCGCCCAGGACCACGACACCGTCCGAGGCGTTCTGGACCAGCGAGCGGAAGCGCTCCTCGTTGCGCTGCATGTCGACGAGCAGCAATCGTTCGGTCGTGGCCTGCTCTTGGAGACGCCGGTTCTGACCGGCCAGGACGCGTGACGCGCCGCCAAGCGCGAGCCAGATGAGCGCTACCAGCAGGCTCGATGCCACGACCGCGACGACGAACACGCCAGACCTGGTGTCGTCGATCCGCTGCTCGATCAGCCGCGCGTCCTGGTACACGTCGTAGACCCCGATCGGATTGCCGTCCACGGCACCCCTGATCGGGACGAACAGCTCGAGGAAGCGGCCCGATATCGGCAGGAGGCCCTCGACCGGCGGGTCGGCCGGGTCGCCTCCGTCGGCTGCCTCGTTGCCACCGGCGTAGCGGGCGATGCTCTCGCCGGCGTAGGCACTCGCGATCGTCGGCCCGATCGAGAAGCGACGGCCCCGGAGCTCCGCCTGGCTCGAATAGACGATCCGGCCGTCACGCGACCAGATGTTGATCCGGCGGATCTCGCCCGACAGGGTCAACCGCTCGAGCTGAGCGTCGATCGCCGGGTCGGGGCGGGCCCCAGGTCGAGGCTGGTCTCCCCCAGCACCGGATCGACGTAACCGCGAACGATCGCTTCGACACTGTTGGCCGCCGAAACGGTCGCGCTGCGCCGCAGCTCGTCAGCGACGCTGTTGGAGACCACGATCGCCATCCCGACGATGACGGCGACCGCAGGGGCGACGACGACCGTCCGGAGACCAGGTCGAGGGCGGCCTCGGATGGCAGATCGAAGCATGGCCGGGAGAGTGAGGTGCAGGGACATGGGGTGAACTGCACCGTACAGAAGGTCGATGTGCCCACGCCATGACCGATTTGTACGGGAGCGCGGCCTGGTCGCCCCGGGTTCAGGCGGGCGCGCTGCCGCTGACGACCATGACGACAAGGGCGAGATACGCCAGGTAGAACACGCCACCGATGAGCAGGTGGCGGCCGTGGAGGCCGCCGCGACGGACCATCGGCAGGAAGATCGCTGCCGATGCCGCGAACGCGATGCCGGCGGAGGCGAAGGCCGTGTACGACCCCTCCCGGATGGACCACGCCTCCGAGGCGAGGACCAGGCCGACGACCGTCGGGATGCAGGACTGGAACACCATCGCACCGGTGATGTTGCCCATCGCCAGCGTGTCCTTGTTCTGGCGCACCCAGATGATCGAGTTGAACTTCTCGGGCAGCTCCGTCGCGACCGGCGCGATCACGAGCGCGAGCAACACCTCGCTCACGCCGAGCGACGAGGCGAGATGCTCGACGGCGTCCACGAAGAAGACCGCGCCCACGATGATGAAGCCGAGGGCGACCAGGACCTGGAGGTTGATGGCGCGCAGCCGGGGCGCGACGACCGGGTTGCTGCGATAGGCCCGGACATCCACGCGGCGGAACCTGAGCGGGGCGAGCTCCTCTTCCTCCTCGGCGGCTTCGGCGCGCAAATGCCCTCGGACGTACCAGGCGTAAATGCCGATCAGGGCCGCCGCTGCGATCCAGCGGATCCAGACCGGTTCCTGCGGAAGGAACGCTGACCCGATCGCGAGCCCGTAGGCGATCGCGAAGTAGCGCATGTCGTGGGCGAGGACGCTCGAATCGATGCGCAGCTCGCCGCCAGTCGCGCGGCGGCGCCGGAAGGCCAGGATCGCGACGCCCGTGACGAACATCGCGAGGGTCGAGAGCATGAACGGTGCCCCGAGGATCGCGCCCACGCCGATCTCGTCGGATGCCTGGCCGGTGGCGAAGACGATCGCGATGATCGGAATCAGCGTCTCCGGGAGCGCCGTACCGACGGCGGCAAGGACGGAACCGACGGCGCCTTCCGCCAGGTTGAGGGAACGACCGAACCATTCGATCCCGTTGGTGAACAGCTCCGCGCCGATGAGGATGACGACGAGCGCGATGAACAGGACGAGCAGGTCCAACGGTAGGGATCTCCTGGCAGCCACGAGCCTGTGGCCGGTGGGTGTGGCGGGTCTCGACCCCAATGATACCGGCGGCGGCGGTCAGGCTCCCGGATTACCCGACATCAGCGCTCTGGGCTGATGCGGACTGATTCGACGATCATTTGCAGCATTTCCAGGTCGGCCGGCGTCGCGCCGGCCTGCGATGTGGCGGTCATCAGGATCCGCTTGCCCGGCGAGATCGAAGACCCAGTTCCGATCGAGCTCGCCCGTGCCATGGGCCCAGCGCAATCGGTCCTGGCCCGCCGTCCACAGGTAGAAGAGCCCGCTGCACTCGGCCATGTAGTCGGTGGTGACCCGGAATTCCGTGTACAGGGCGTCATACCCGTCGACGGTGACGGGCCGCGGCGCCGTCGCCGCCGTCCCGGTGATCGACGAGAGTGCCAGCGCGAGGTCCGCAACCTCCGGCCCCGGTGCGGTGCGCATGAGCGTGTGCGTGCAGGGATCGGCGAAGACGTTCTCGACCGTCCAGAACGAGATGGCCATCCCGCGCGGCGCGCGGTCGCCCTCCCGCTGGGCCCCGATGGCTTCGGCTATGTCGGCCCAGCCGGACCAGCCCGCGGGCAAGGTGAACTCGATCGAGCCGGTGAAGCCGTTGAAGTCCGCCGCCCCGGCGGGTACCACGTCATAGGTACCCGCCTTGAGGACGTCGGCGGCCAGGGGCGGTGGACTGATGAAATCGGCACCAGGGACGAGGCTCACTTCGGGGACGGGGGGCGGCGTGGGGCTCGTCGGCCGGCGATTCTCCGAGGGCGTCGGCGTGGGGCTCGGGGTGCGACTCGGCGTGGCGGTGAGCGCGCCGAACCCCCCCAGCGGGCCGAGGGCAACGACCGCGATCACGACCGCAGCCGCCAGCGCGGCCAGGCCCCGCAGCCCATCGGTCAATCTCGCGAGCCGCGGTGCCGGTCGCGCGGATCGCCGCTGCCTGGTCGTCGGCAGCTGGTCGAACACCTCGTCCAGGACCCGGTCGGGGACGGTGGTGGCCCCCTCCTGCAGCCACGAGCGGACGATGCGGGTGGTCTCGTGGTCGGTGCTCATCGAGTCGCCCCCCTCGGGACTGGCCGCGCATCGGCGTCAAGCGCCGCACGCAGGCCACGCATGGCGTGGTGGAGCCGGGAACGAACCGTCCCGACGGGGATGTTGAGCATGCCGGCGACTTCGTCGAGCGGCAGGTCGAGGTAGTGGTGGAGCACGACCACCGCGCGATGATCGATCGACAGGCGACGGAACCCGCGCTCCAGCTGGTCGCGATCCACGACGGATGCCAGGCCGTCCATCCCGACCGGCTCGTCGTTGGGGAGCAGCTGGAGGTTCGGCGTCCAATGGCGGGTCCGGCGTGCCTCGCCGTAGCAGGCACGCACGAGGACGCGGTACGACCAGGCCTCGAATTGAGTCGGGTCGCGGAGCTGCGGGAGGTCGCGCCAGACGGTCAGCAACGCGAGCTGGGTCACGTCCTCCGCGAGATCGGTGTCGCGCAGGATCCGCAGCGCCACGGCGTGGAGCCGGTCGCCGATGGCCAGGGCGAGACTTTCAAACGCCTCACGATCGCCACGCTGTGCCTGCACCACAAGATCGCGGTCCATGACCCTTCCCATGATGGCGCCCGCTCGTCGCGACGCTCACACGGTATGGGGCGTGTCCAGCGCGGGAGGGTGCAAGAAAACGTCGTCCGTTCGCGGCTGCCGGCTCGCGGCATGTCGATTTCGGTGAAGTCCGTTCGTCGTTCGGGCAAGGGACCGAGAGGCACACGACCTCCGGCTCGATGCAGGAGGCCGACATGACCGCACCGACCATCAACCACTTCGAGATCGTGGGCAAGGATCAGCAGGCCCTTCAGCGCTACTGGAGCGACCTGTTCGGGTGGAAGCTAGATACCAGCTACCCCGGTGGCTACGGCATGACCAACCATGAGGACACCGGCATCGTCGTCGGGATCGGCGGCACGCCGGACGGCTCCGCGGGCCACGTCACGGGCTACGTCAAGGTCGCCGACATCGACGCGACGCTGGCCAAGGCCACCGAGCTCGGTGGCTCCGTGATCATGCCGAAGTTCAGCCCGGACGGGAGCGCACAGCTCGCCCTCGTCGCCGATTTGGAAGGCCACGTGGTCGGCCTGACCGAATAGCACGACGTGGACGGTCTCCGAGCGGCTCACCCGGTGTGAGCCGCTCGATTCCGTCATGCGCGGCCCGCCGCCGCCTCGAGCTTCTCGACCTTGTCGAGGAGGGCGTTGATCGCCGCGTCCTGTGACGCGAGGTGGGCCTGGATCTGCTCGGCCTCGTGGAATGTGGCCTCGGCATCCCGATACGTCATCACGGCGCGTTTGTCCGACGCCCTCGCCAGGATGTTCTGGCCCACCACGATCACGGACAGCATCACGAGCTGGATGAATGTCTGGCTGACCCACTGGACGAGCGAAAGCAGCCCGCCCGAGATGGCCTGCGGCAGGACGACGAGCGCCAGGAGCGCGAACGCATAGGCACACCACATCGTCCCCACGGCCGCCGTGAGCGCGAGGGCGATCTTCCCGTTGATGCCGACGTGTTCATCGACCGTCGTCGGCGGCTTGGTCTTTCGCCGCTCGGCGATCTGCGGATGCGGCCGATGATCGAACTGCACGCGCGCCATCACACCCTCCGTTCAGACAACGCAGCGTGGACAGTCTACGAGCCGCATCACCCCCGGGGCCGGTCGGTGGTTACGGTGCCGTAGGGCGTCAGGCCCGCGCAGTACGCCTCATCAGGCGGAGGGTCAAGGCGCGGCGAAGCCCTGGGCGCTCCTCGGAGCAGGGCGGACGGCGGGTGGCCGGTCGCTAGGGGGAGCGACCGACCACCGAGCACCGTCGGATGGTTCGTGGGACATCGCGTGTTGACAACCATGCCACGCGGGCTGCGCCCCAACGAGGAACTAGTTCCACGTGATGGGGCTATCCGTTCCTGGGTGCGCGGAGCGCGGCGATCGCGCGATCCACGATCGTCGACAGGTCGACCGGCTCCAGGTCCTGGCCCATCAGCACCAAGCGCAGCAGAGCCGGCCCGATGACGAGATCGATGAGCGCGGCAGGATCGGTGGCGGCGGGAAGCTCGGACCGCGCGACTGCCCGCTCGACGATGCCATGCGCCTCGTCGAGATGCGCGGCCCAGAAGCGGTCGCGCGCCGCCGCGACTTCGGCGGACGGATCGGCCGATCCCGGCGAGGAGGACTTCGAAGAGCGCTCGGACCGCCGGCGTGCGGACGAGCCCGGCGCCTTCGAGCAGGAGTCGCTCGAGGTCGGTCCGGAGCGAGCCCGTGTCGGGTGTCGGGCTCAGGGGGCGCGAGCGCTCCAGGAGGGCCTCACCGACGAGGCGGGATTTGCTGCCCCAGCGGCGATAGACGGTCGTCGGATGGACGCCGGCGCGGCGGGCGACTTCGGGGAGCTCGTACTCCGTCGTACCCGCGCTCCGCCAGGAGCTCGAGCGTCGCGTGGAGGACGGACCCGCGGACACGGGCGCTCCGCCCGCCGGGCCGGGGGCGGCGTCTCTGTTCGGCAGGCGAGCTTCCGGTCCATCAGTGGTATTCTAACGCAGTTATTATTGCGTTAGTGAGGCATCCGCGTGACGCCCCTCCCCCCGACTCGCATCCGGTTCATGCTCCCCTTCACCATCAAGGTGATCAACCCGATCACGCGCCGGTTCGTGGGCGTCGTGCCTGGCTTTGCGATGCTGACCCACGTCGGTCGCAAGTCCGGTCGGACGTATCACACGCCCATCAACGTGTTCCGGCGCGGCGACCACTACGTGTTCGCGCTCACCTACGGCTCGGACGTCCAGTGGCTGAAGAACATCTTCGCCGCCGGAAGTGTCGAGATGCGGACCCGCGGTCGGGACATCCGACTGGTCGAACCGGAGCTGATCATCGACCCGGACCTGCGGCTCATGCCACTGCCCGCTGCGGATCGCTGGCAAGCTGAACCGAGTGACGGAGTTCCTACGCATGCGAGCAGAAGGTACCGGTTGACGGGCGTACGAGCCAGCCGTACAGTTCGGAAATACCAAACAGTACGGACGTGCCCAACGATATGGACGCTACCAACGACGACACGCAGCGGCCCATGGTCGCTCGTGTCATGGCCGCCTTCGAGGCGTTCCAGCAGCGGCTGATGGCGCTGCACGCGGTCGAGTTCGCGAACCTCGAGATCACGATGGCCCAGGCCAAGCTCCTGTACGTCGTGACCGCGGCCGGTGAGCTCAGCATGTCGGAGACCGCGCAGCGGCTGGGCATCACGGTGTCGACGGCCAGTGGCGCCGTCGACCGTCTCGTCGAGCTCGGCCTGCTGGAACGGTCCGATGACCCGACGAACCGCCGTCAGGTCCGCGTGTCGGTCACCGAGACCGGCCGACGGACCCTCGAGCAGCTCCAGGACCTGAACACGCGCCAGCTGCGCGACCTGTTCCAGCGCGTCAGCGACGAGGACCTCGAGGTCGTCGAACGGGCGACGCTGATCCTCGCCGAGGCGGCAGGCCGCCGCGCCCGCCACTGTCGCGGCTGTCGCCCGACCCGTCCCCTTGTCTTCGCAATCACCCGTCGAATCGAGGAGCACATGACCATCGACTCGAGTCTCGCGCTCGCGACCCGCGACCTCCGCAAGAGCTACGGCTCGCGCCTCGCCCTCGACGGCCTCGACCTCAGTGTCCCGACCGGGGTCGTGTACGGCTTCCTGGGCCCCAACGGCGCAGGCAAGACCACGACGATGCGGGTCCTGACCGGCCTCATCCATCCGGACGCTGGGGCGATCGAGATGTTCGGTCGGCCGTTCAACCGCCGCGACCGCCATCGATTGTTCGATGTCGGGGCGCTCGTGGAATCGCCGGCCTTCTACCCATACCTCTCGGGTCGGGACAATCTGCGTGCCCTCGCGGCGAGCGGCGCGCCGGTGCCCGCACGTCGCGTCGACGAGGTCCTCGAGGTCGTCGGCCTGCGTGAGCGCGGGGGCGACAAGGTCTCGCGCTACTCGCTCGGGATGAAGCAGCGGCTCGGCATCGCCGGGGCGCTCCTCAACGACCCGAAGCTGCTCCTCCTGGACGAGCCGTCCAACGGCCTCGATCCCGCGGGCATCGTCGCGATGCGTGAAACGCTCCGCCACCTGGCGTCGATCGGCAAGACCGTGTTCATCTCGAGCCACCTGCTGGCGGAAGTGCAACAGATGGCCGACGTGGTCGGGATCATCGCCGCGGGACGCCTCGTGCGCGAAGGCTCCATGCAGGAGCTGCTGACCGGCGAGGGCATCGTCCGGGTTCGGGTCGAGCCCGGCGAAGTGCCGGTCGCGGCGGCGACGCTGGGTCGACTGACCGCCCCTGACCGAGTCGTTCCATCAACCGGCGAAGCCGGCTGGATCTCCGTCCAGATCACGCCAGATCGATCGGCCGAGGTCAACCGCACGCTGGCCGACGCCGGCATCTACGCATCCGCCGTGAGCTCCGGCAACGACCTCGAGGAGCTCTTCCTGACGCTCACCGACACCGGGATCACGGACCGCGATGGCACATTCGCGAAGATCGACTCCACAACGCGCCGGCTGCCGGCGAGCGAGGGAACCGCATGAGACTCTTCAGATCCGGCCTGCAGAAGCTGGCCACCCGGATGGCAACCCTGCTGACGTTCGGGCTCCTGGCCGGCCTGCTTGTGATGATCGACCTCGCGGTCGCCGCGACCGGCGGCGGGGACGGCGAGGAAGGTCAGAACGCCCTCGCCCTGGTCACCTTTCCGGGCGCGTACGACCTGATCCTGAGCTTCATGTTCGGCTTGGGCGGCCTGTTCGCCGTCATCTATGGCGCCGCGATCGCCGGGTCCGAATGGACCTGGGGGACGCTCAAGACGTCCGTCGTTCGCGGTGAGAGCCGGAGTCGCTACCTTCTCACGACGTTCGCGGCCATCGCCGTCGTGCTGGCGGTCGGCCTGTTCGTCACGTTCCTGATCGGGGTGGCAGCGGCTGCCGTCGGGGCGACCATCGCGGGGATCGGACTCGCGGGCATCGGCGATACGGCGGCCCTGGGTCGATTGCCGGAGCTGTTCGTCCGTGGCTGGGTGGCCGTCACCGCGACCGCCGCGCTCGGTTTCGCCGTCGCCACCCTGGCCCGCAGCCAGCTCGCCGGCATCGGCGTCGGGATCGCCTTCTACTTCGGCGAGACGTTCGCCGGGATCTTCCTGCCCGACGTGGTGCGATACATGCCCTTCCACCTGTCCCAGGCTGCGGTCGGCGGCGGCAGCGGCTTTGGTGGTGCGCCGGACCCCGGCGCCCTGCCGGTCGGCACGGCCCTCTTCCTCGTGACGGTCTGGCTCGTCGGCTCGCTGATCGTGGCTGCCGGGTTCAGCGAGCGGGCCGAGATCACCGGCTGACAGCGATGGCTCAGGCCCTAGCCAGAGACCCTGCCGGGGCCCTGGCAGGCTTTCGTTCGTTCGACAGACGGCCGCCCCCTACACTCCCGGCGTGATCAAGCCGGGCTTCCTGCAGCGCGCGCCAGCCCGGCTGCGGCGAGCGCTTGCTCCCGGGGCCGGCGTCCTCCTTGCGACGATGGCGCTGATTGGGTGCGCGCCGCAGACCCTTCCGTCGATCACCGTGTCACTCGCGGCATCGCCGTCGACGGGGGCTTCAGCGTCGCCGGTGCCGGCTAGCCCCAGTCCGACCATCGCCTCTCCATCGACTCGGGCGTCGACGACATTCGCATGGGCCGCACGGCCCGAGGCGTTTGCCGGGGACGATGGTGCCAGCCTGATCAAGGTGGCCGCGGGACCGGCTGGCCTCGTCGCTCTATCAAGTCGCGACCAGACCGACGGGACGCAGGTAAGCCGGCTGTGGGGCTCTCCCGACGCCGTGACCTGGACGCCACTCGAGCTCACGGGCCTGCCGCAGCAGTCCGTCGTCGGTGCCGTCTGGGGCGCAGGCGGATCGTACTGGCTGGCCGAACGGAACCCGCAGACCGGCGATCGCACCAGCGTTTGGCGTTCCGCGGACGGGCGGGACTGGCAGCGATCGCTCGAGATCGAGCGAGCCGAGGTCTGGTCGATCGGTGACGGCTGCCAGGACGCGGGCGCGTCGTCCAGCAGCGATTCCTGCCCGCTCGTCCTCACGGGAACGGTCGGCGTCGATGGCGCGATCTGGAGATCGGTTGACGGTGGCGATACCTGGGCCAGGACGACCGTGGAAGATGCCACCGGTTGGTCGGGTGCCCAGGACGCGGCCCCGGTCTCGATCCAGGGCGTTCAGGCGACGTCGATCGGACTCCTGGCCTTCGGAAACGGGCTCCCGCACGCCGAGGACACGTCGGGCTTCGCCCAAGGCCGCTTCTGGCATTCCGACGATGCGGGCGCAACCTGGTCTCGTCTTCCCCACACGCCCGTGTTTGGCGAGCTGGTTGTCCGTGGCGTGGCGACCAACGGCAATGTCCTGGTCGCGGTCGGTGAGGACGCGGTGGAGCCCGGCGTCGCGGTTGCCCTGTTGTCGGCCGACGGAGGGCGAACCTGGTCGAAGGCGGCCACGCCCGGCGTCGAGGCCGAAGGCGACCTGGAACACGTCTTCGCCAGAGGAGATGGCTTCGTCGGCCTTGGGTTCGCCTTCCCAGCCCAGGTCGACGACTTTCCCGTCCGCGAATTCTCCTGGTCTTCCGACGACGGTACGAGCTGGCAGACGGGCCCGGCTGGCGACCTCGTTGGCGGCATCGTGTATGACGCACTGCTCGCCGATGGCGAGGTCGTTGCCGTTGGCCGGGGTTGGACCACCGCCGAAACCGGCACCTGGGAGGCTCCCTTCGGGCCGGCGGCCTGGAAGCTCGCACCGTAACCCGACCGTGTTCGCCCGTCCCGGCGGCGGCGTTGTCGCTGTCGTCAGCGATCGCCTTCGAGGCGCGGTTGTGATCCACGGTTGAGCTCCTGCACGACCATACCAGCACGTTACCCGTGAAAGCGGCCACTGGCATCATGGAGGCCGTGTATCGCACCGAGACATCCAATGTCCTCGTGGTCGGCACCGGCGCAGCTGGTCACCGGGCCGCGATCGCGGCCACCCAAGCGGGAGTCCAGGTGCTCATGCTCGGCAAGCGGGCGCCCCTCGACGCGCATACCGTCCTCGCATCGGGCGGCATCAACGCGGCGCTGGGGACGCGCGACCCCGAGGACTCCTGGGAGCAGCACTTCGCCGACACCCTGAACGAAGGCTACCTCCTCGGGGACCCTCGCATGATCGAGATCATGGCGCGGGAATCGCCAGACGCCGTCCTGGAGCTCGCGGCCTGGGGGTGCGAGTTTGCTCGCACCGACGGCGGCGATCTGGACCAGCGGTTCTTCGGCGCCCACCGCTGGCGCCGAACGTGCTTCGCCGGCGACTACACCGGGCGCGCCATCATGCGCACCCTCGCGGCCAAGGCTGCCGAGCTCCGCATTCGCGTTGAAGAGGACCAGTACGTCTCGCGGCTGTTGGTGGCCGACGGGAAATGCTTCGGTGCGCTCGCCTTCGACCTCCACACGGGCGAGCGAATGGTCCATCTCGCCGACGCCGTCATCCTCGCGACGGGAGGTCACACGCGCATCTGGCGGCGGAGTTCGTCGCGTCGCGACGAGAACTACGGCGATGGCATGCGCATGGCGCTGGAAGCGGGCTGCCGACTGATGGACATGGAGCTCGTCCAGTTCCACCCGACCGGCATGGTGTTCCCCGAAGAGGCGGCAGGGACGCTGGTCACGGAGGCGGTCCGGGGCGAGGGCGGGCGCCTCTTCAACGCCCTTGGCGAGCGGTACATGGAGCGCTACGACCCGATTCGGTTGGAGCTGAGCTCGCGTGACCGGGTGGCGCTGGCGAACTACACCGAGATCATCGAGGGTCGGGGTAGCCCGCATGGCGGCGTCTTCCTCGACATCAGTCATCAGCCCAAGGACTTCATCCTCGAAAAGTTGCCGCGGATGTACCGTCAGTTCATCGAATGGCAGATGCTCGACATCTCCCGCGAGCCCATGGAGGTCGCGCCAACCGCGCACTACACCATGGGTGGGATCGTCGTCGACCCAGACACGCATGCCACGAATGTGCCGGGACTTTATGCCGCCGGGGAATGCGTTGGCGGACTCCACGGCGCCAACCGGCTTGGTGGAAACTCGCTCGGCGAGGCGCTCATCTCCGGACGGCGCGCCGGGAATGCAGCGGCGGCCTTCGGACTCGAGAGCGATGTCCTCCTTCGTTCGCGGCGCACGATCGATGAAGCCATCGACGACCTGGACGCATTGACACGACCGGGTACCGAGCTTGCCCGCCCGCTCCAGCGCCGCTTACGAGACCTGATGTGGGAGCGCTGCGGCGTCGTCCGCTACGAAGGCGGTCTTCGGGAGGGCCTGGGGGAGCTCCAGTCGATTCGCGAGGCCGCAGCCGACGTCGACGTCCGACCGGGTGCCGAGGGGTGGTCCGACCTTGCCCACGCGCTCGACCTGCGCGCGGGACTCGCCGTTGCCGAAGCATCCCTCCGCGGAGCGATCGACCGACGAGAGTCGCGGGGCGCTCACATCCGTTCCGACTACCCCGATCTCGATCCCGCTCTCCAGGTGAACTTCTACGTGGATGCACGGATGGAACCCTGGAGCGAGCCCGTTCCGACCGTTCCGGATGCGCTTCGCGCCTGGATGGACGGTTCGATCGAGATCGGAGCCGAGCGATTGCTCGAATGAGCCGGAGGCGGTTCGGCCAGCCACATGCCATGCCGTGCCGCCCAGCGGTCGCGCGGTCGCGCGGTCAGCGCGGCGCCATCTTGAGCAAACCGAAGCTGGCGCCCTCGGGATCGCTCACGATCGCGAAGCGTCCGCCTGGGAACTCCTGGGGCGCGAGCATCTCCGTTGCGCCCAGGTCGATCGCCTTTTTGAAGGCTGCGTCGACGTCCTCCACGGCGAAGTAGATCTGCCAGTAGCTCGGCACCTCTGCGGGCACCATCGGGTTCATCTCCCAGGCGCCGGCGATGCTTTCCTCGTCGAGCAGGAATTCGGTGTAGTCGGGCTGCCCTTCACCCATCTCGCTCCGACGGATGGCCCAGCCGAAGACCTGCTGGTAGAACGGCAGCGCCTTCTCGACGCCGCGGGCGTTGAGCTCGGCCCAGCCGAACGAGTTTGGTGCATTCGTCTGGAAGCCACCCATGCGCGTCCCCTGCCAGGCAGAGATGAAGGCGCCCGCCGGATCCTGATAGACGGCCATCCGGCCCTGCTCACCGACATCGAACGGGGCCATGGCGACGGTCCCACCGGCGGTCTCCACCTTCCGGGTCAGCGCCTCGATGTCATCCGTTCCGATGTACAGGTTCCATGCCGTCGGGCTGTTCGGGTCCATCTTGGGACCGATCCCGGCGGCATCCTTGCCGCCGGTCTTCGCGAGTCCGTAGCCGCCGTACTGTGGATCGGGATCGACCTCGACCTGCCAGTCGAAGAGCTTCGAGTAGAAGCTCCGCGACGCCTCGGCGTCGGAGCTGGCGAGATCGACCCAGGCTGGCTTGTTGGCGATCGTCGTCATCGCTTGTGCCATGTCGCGCCTCCATTGGCTGCTCGCTACGTACTGCTGCATTGTCCCACCGACGGCCAACGCGCTTCGACGATGGTTCCGCCGATCTGTCAACGCACGGTGTCCGGACTGGGAACGATCGCGCGCGAGCCCTACCCCACGATCGCCATCAGGGGGTCGCGCCGTCGGGGTCGAGATACGCGAAGACCTCGTCGAGCGGAACGTCGAAGACCCGGGCGATCTGGAAGGCCATCTCGAGCGATGGGGAGTAGCGGCCCTGCTCGATCGCGATGATCGTCTGGCGGGTCACGCCGATCCGATCCGCCAGCTCGGCCTGCGTCATCTCGGCATTCGCGAACCTGAGGCGTCGGATGTCGTTGGAGACCCTGGTCGCCTTGCCCACGGTCAGATGCCCCGGCGGTAAGCCACGATCTTTGCGATCGATCCGCTTGCAGCCCCCAGGACGAAGGCCAGGTAGATCGTGTTCGCGATCCAGAAGTGGTCGATCTCCATCAATGCGAGGATGAACGGCACCACCGCGGCGACGCTGGTCACGACGCCGCCGACGTACTCGCCGTAGCGGTAGATGTCCTTATCGCGCTGATCGCGCTTGCCGGCATCCTCGGGGGCCGCGACGGCGAGCACGATGTGGGCCGCGATCGTCAGGGCGATGGCTCCGACCACCATGGCGACCAGCGGTATCTGGAACTCGATGTCTCCCACCGCCACCCGTGGCAGCTGTCCGAGAACGATCGCGAAGTAGATCACCGGGAACGTGAACGTGATCGCGGCGTAGATCCAGGCGCTCTTCTCTTCAAATGCCATGCCCGCTCCGATCACAGCGTGTTGAGGCCACCAATGTAAGGTAATCCTAACATGATGTCAAATATCCTTGACATGATGTCAGTCACGCCATACATTAGCCCGGTCAGCGACGTCGTATCGGGAGCAGGGGATGTCAGCAGATCAGAACTCGATGGCTCAACCGTCACCGCGGGCACCATGGCTTCCGCCCCGCTGGGTGGTTCGTCTCGCGTGGGTGGCGCATCGCGTCATCTACCGGGTCACCGGTGGGCGGCGCGGGCTGTGGCCGCCCAAGCCGGGCCATTGGGGCACGATGCGCCTCACGACGATCGGGCGCCGCACGGGCCAGCGGCGCACGGCGATCCTGGGCTACTACGAGGACGGCGCGAACGTGGTCACCCTGGCCATGAACGGCTGGGCCGACGGCGAGCCAGCCTGGTGGCTCAACCTCCTGGCAAATCCGGACGCCACCGTCGAGGTCAAGGGCGGTGGCACGCGCCCAGTGCGCGGGCGGGCAGCCGAAGGAGAAGAGCGCGATCGCTTGTGGGCGGGGTGGAAAGACAGGGGCGACGACGTCGATGGGTACTCGACCCTGCGGTCGAGGGAGACCGCGGTCGTGGTCCTGGAGCCCCGCACCTGAGTGCGGATCGGAGGGCGGCCACCTTGGTGGGCGAGCTGTGCTTCAGGCCCCGCCTACTGGCCCAGGTCGCCGCCCAGCCGGGTCAGGTGCGCGATCCAACCCGTTACGCCCCCGAGAAATCGGCCTTGCTCGGGATCTGCGCTGGCGGCGTCCCGATCACGATCGCGATCTCCTTGCGGTCGGTGAGCTCGATCGCGCGAGGATCCTGGGTATACGGCTCGCCGTTGACATAGAAGGCGATCGGCTTGGGGCTGCAGTATTCCCCGACGCACGTGTCGCTGAGGGCAACCCCCCATTCGATGAAGAACTGGCCGAGGGTGTTCGGCTCCGGACTCTGCGATTCGGTGTGGAGGATCCCGTCCGGGTCATGCGTATGCAGTGGCGAGATGCACGGCTGGGCGCACTCCGTGATTCCGCCGTATCCGACCGAACCATCGGGCTCGTCGAACCGGCGGACGCCCGGATCGTCGATGTTGATCCCGATTCCCGGCGGGACCTCGATCGGTCGACCATCGATGAAGACATCGAGGTGCGCGTGGGCGTGATTCGTGTGGTACTCCTTCGGCCCGGGCTCCAGTCCGGCCGCGACGGTCAGCCCAAGCGGATCCGGCGGCGCCGGCCAGAGGACGGTGGCCGCGGGAGCTCGAAACGACGCCGCGGGAGCTGGGGACGATGTCACGGGAGCTGACGGCTCCCCGGTCCCAACGCCGCAGCCGGCAACAACGAGGACGAGACCGGCGACGGCCGTGGCTCTTGGCAGGCTCCGTGACGTTCGCATGCCCGTTCCTCCTGTAGTCCCGATTCGAACCTGTTCATTCCTGGTGTGGACGTTGCATGAACTGCGCTCAACGTCCCCCAGGCACGTCCGGAAATCGTTACGGGTCCCAGGGGACGGGTCATCCACGCGGCCTGCAAGATCGCTAAGGGGATTCGGGCATGCCATTGCCTGGCCGTCAGTAACTCCGCGAGTCACCGCCGTCTCGGCCGATCCAGGATCGGCGGTCTCTGGCGTCTGAGCCAGAGACCGCCGTCGCGAATCGCGCTTTACTTGATCGTCAGGGCGGCCGCCTTCGGCGAAGTGCCGAACTGAAGCCGCGTTCGCTCCACCTGGTCGTGAGTTCGGTCGACGTCGGTCGCGCCTGCGGTCGCGCCGGTTCGCGGCCCGAGTGCCGTGACGATCGACATCGCAAACAGCAAGGTCACGAAGGCTCCAGCAAGCAGGATCGGTGACCGGCCTGCGGGTGCTGCCTGGTTGCGGATGACGAACCACGTGAACGGCGTTTCCATCGTCAGCCTCTTTCCTGGCCTGGACGTTGCTGAACTGGGTTCAACCTCCTCCAGGCGCGTCCGGTAAGCGTTACGGGCCCCATGAGACGGGTCAGTCGAACAGGCTGCAGACGGCGGCATCGATCCGCGCGGCCGCATCCGGATCGTCCAGGCCGATGGCCTGGGCCGAAGCGAAGAGCGTCGAACCGTTCGTGGGATCGAACACGAGGCGTCCCACGTCGAGGAGGACGACGCCCCTGCCGCCGAGCCGGATGAACGTGCCCTGACCGATCAGGGCGACCGCATCGGGCCCCTCGGCGGCGATCTGGCGGCCGGCCAGCTCGATCGAATCGCCGGTCGCGGGATCGACGGCCAGGCCGTCGTAACGGAGGCGGATCGAGCTCCCGAGCCACGTGCCGTCCGTGGCCAAGTGGGCGATGACGTCGCCGTGGACCTGGGTCGTGAGGATGGCACCGCAGCTGTAGACGTTCTCGATCACGTCGTCGAACGAGAACCGCTCGGTGGTGTTGGCCGACGTCGGTGCTGCGATCGCCGTGGCCAGCAGCAAGCCGGCGATCATCGATCTCATGATTCGCATCTCGTGAACCCTCCGGGGCCGGCACCGGACATCGGTGCCTTGTCCAGCGAGCGTCCTTCAGCCGCGTCACCCCGTCTGCCGAGCCAGCGCTGGACCGGTGCGTCGAAATCCCAAGTGCCAGCACGGTGGCGGAGCGGCAATCCGCAGCCCACGCTCCGTCCGCAGGAGATGGTCGCGAGATGGCCTCGAACTCCGGACATCCATCCTCCTGAGCCATGACCCGCAGCCGTCGGCGCCTGCTCGTTCTGGCGATGGCGCTCGTCGGTCTCACCGGTTGCGCTTGGCCGCAATGGGCCCCGAGTACCTCACAGCCGGCGACACTGGCGGAGTTGGGGGTTCCAGAGGCTGAATCGCTGCCGCCGCTCCAGGCTGCGGCTTTGGCGGATGGCGCCGTAACCCGGGAGGAGTACGGACAGGGGTTCGGGGCATTTGCCCGATGCGCCGGGGACCGGGGGGACCCGTTGGATGTGATGGGGATCGACCCTTCGACGGGGTTGATGCGGTACGGCACCACGGGTCTGTTGGGTGTTCCCGGCAAGGCTGCTGGCACGCCCCAGGGAATCTGTTACGAGTAGACCTTCTCGTGGATCGAGTTGGTGTTCCAGGTGACCGACCCGGTGGTCTTGGACCAGGGCAAGTCCGAGCAGGACGCGCTGTATGCGGCGGAGGGAGCGGCTTGTTTGGTGCGAAACGGGATTGACGCGCCCTCCGAGGTGGACACCCGCACAACAGAGGGACTCGAGTGGTACGGCCGATACACTACGCTCGCCTCCGATCAGAAGTGCTGATGGCAGCGGAGTTGGTGAGCGAGCAGATGCGTCAGCCGTTGCGTGCGCTTGGAATTGTCAAGGGCGCATTCCCCGGCCGACCCGACCGCTGCCCTTCCCCCGTTGCCCTTTAGACGCCGCGACGCCATGTTCGAAGATGGTCGCCTCAGATCGGTAGATTCGGCAAAGGAGCGACGGGTTCGATGACGGAACGGATCGAGTGGGTGCGGCGCGGCTGTCGGATGCTTGCCGCCATCGCGCAGGAGTTCGAGCGGACCCAGCCGTTCGCCGGGCTGGTCGTCGGGACGGGCATCCACCTGGAGCCGAAGACCGTGGCGCTGCTCCTGACGATCAAGGCGGGCGGCGCGGATGTGGTTGCGACCGGTAACCTCAACTCCACCCAGCCGAGCGCGGTGGACTACCTCCGTGCCGAGGGCCTCACCGTCATCGGCGGCCCGACCCGGGATCCGGTGGAGCGCGCCGGACACCTCCGCGAGGTCATCGCGGCCGAACCGCACGTCCTGCTCGACAACGGCGGTGACCTGTTCGTCGAGTGGCTCGAGCGACCGTACGACCGACTGATCGGCGGGACGGAGGAGACCACCTCGGGACGGCGGCGCCTCGTCCCGTTGCGCAACCGGATCGCTCGGCCCGTGCTCGTCATCAACGACAGCCCGATCAAGCAATTCGCCGAGAATCGGCACTCGGTGGGCCAGGCCGTGCTTGAGTCGTTCCTGCGGATCACGAACCGCGCCACGAACGGTCGCCGCGTGACCGTGTTCGGATACGGCCCGTGTGGCAAGGGTGTCGCGGAGCACTTCCGCGCCAACCATGCGATCGTATCCGTCGTCGAGATCGACCCCGTCGGGCGGCTCGAGGCCCTCTATGACGGCTACGCCGTGCCCGACCGCGAGGACGCGCTTCGCGATGCGCAGATCGTCTTCACGGTCACCGGTGCGAGCGACGTGATCACCGCCGAGGATCTCGACCTGCTCGGTGACGACGTCGTCCTTGCCAACGTAGGCCACTTCCCGGGGGAGATCGATATCGCCGGCCTGCTGGCCGCTGCCGACGCGGTGCATCCGACGCCCGACGCCGGGATCACCACGCTGGACCTCGGTGGCGATCGAGCGGTGCACCTGCTCGGCGAGGGACACATGATCAACCTCGCCGGACCGCGGGCGATCGGCAACTCCATCGAGTCGATGGACCTCGGCTTCAGCCTGCAGGCGCGCTGTCTCGAGGCGGTCGCGACGGGTGCGGTCGGCGCCGAGTCGTGGGTGGTGCCCGTTCCGCGTTCGATCGACGAGCGTGTCGCCCGAACCTATGTCGAGATGACGGGCGCCACGCGAGCGGTGGCCTTGTCAACGGCATCCTGATCCCGGCGAGGCTTCAGGTCTCGTCCCGAGGCGGGCAACCAGGGTGAAGTGGTCGAACTTCCGGCCGAACCCCAAGAGCCACAGCTGCAAAAATCCGGGCGGTCATCAGCCGTGTGCGTCCGCGGCGCGGAGACACATCGGCGCGTGATGTGCTGAGGCTGGCACGCGTGCGGGGCCGTTCCGCGGCCGTGGTCGGTCGAGCGCACTATGTCAACGCAGAGCACCTTGGAACCCTCACCGAGCAGGCAGCCGAGTGCCTGTATCGCCGAGCAGGCGTGCAACCCCATCGAGATAGAAGTCGGGCATCTTCGACATTCTCGTTCCAATGGGGAACCGTTTAGGGGTCCGGCACACACTTAAAGGGTGAGTGCGACCGAATGCGCCGCACCCGACCGGTGGTGGCATGCAGCGCGAGCTCGTGGAACGGGCGATCAGGGGCGACTACCAGGCGTTCACCGACCTGGTGAACACGTCGGCGTCGCGTCAGTACGCCATCGCCACCCTCATTCTCCGTGACGGGGATCGGGCCAAGGATGCGGTCCAGGATGCGCTCGTCTCGGCCTGGCGAGGCTTGAGCGCCCTCCGCGACCCTGAAGCGTGGGACGCCTGGCTCAACCGGCTCACGGTTCGAGCCTGCTACGCCGCGGCTCGTCGTGAGAAGCGTCGCACCGTGATCGAGTTCCACGCGGCGCCCGACCGGGAGCCCGTCGGAGCCATCGATGAGTCGACGGCCCTCGTCGAGCGCGACCGCCTCGAGCGGGAGCTGGGCCGCCTGCCGATCGACCAGCGCGCCGTGCTCGTCCTCCACTTCTATGTCGGCCTGCCGCTCACTGAGGCCGCCATCGTCCTTGACATCCCCGCCGGGACCGCCAAATCCCGCTTGCATCGTGGCCTCGAGGCGTTGCGCTCGGGAATGGCCGCAGAGCCCGACATCCCGGACGGTCTCGCACAGGAGCGCCTGGCATGAGCGACGACGTCCGCTTCGAGCGCCTGCTCGCCGACGTACTCTCCGACGTTGCGCCGACGCGCGTGCCGGACCGGCTCGTCCCCGACATTCTTGCCGCCGCGAGCCACACCCGGCGCCGCCCGCGCTGGCTCGCACTGGCGACGGAGCCCCCGATGCGACGCCGCGCAGAGGTCCTCGTCGGCTCGCCGACGGTCCGCCTCGCTCACACCCTCTTGATGGCGGCGCTTCTCGCACTGCTCGCGGTGGGCGCGCTCGTGGTGGGTGGCATCGTCCGACCGCCGGAGCTGGCCGTCGTGGTCGTCCCCAGCCCCAGCCTGCAGGGCATTCTGGCTCCGAGCTCGACCCCCAACGGGCCATCAGCAGGGCCAACCGCGTCGCCCGTCACGGATCCGGCAGGGGTCTGGATTGTCACGGGGACGATGGGTTCGCCACGCATCAACCACGCGGCGGTGCGGCTCCTCGATGGCCGGGTGCTCGTTGTGGGGGGCGAACGCGGCACCAACGGCGAGACCGTCGAGACCGTCGAGTTGTACGACCCGGTCACCGGGACCTGGTCCACCACCGGCAGCATGCTCAAGCCCCACGAGGGCTTCCCGGCCACCTTGCTGCGCGACGGCAGGGTGCTCGTCGGCGGCATCGAAGACACGACGGCGAATGACGCAATCTCGACCGCCGAGGTCTACGACCCAGAGAGCGGGACCTGGACCGCCACCGGACAGATGATCGGGGATGGTCACGGCACGGCCACGTTGCTCCGCAACGGCAAGGTCCTGGTGGCAGGTCTCAACGGCGCCCAGCTGTACGACCCCGAGAGCGGGACCTGGACCGAGACGGGGCAGATGACCACACCGCGGTATCTCCACGCGGCCTCCCTGCTGTCCGATGGCAGGCTGCTCGTGGCGGGCGGGGACATCCCCCCCGACTTCGTGGTGGACTCGGCCGAGCTGTATGACCCCGACACGGGGTCCTGGATCGCGATCGCGAACATGCAGGCACCCCGCGAGCCCATCGGGGCCTTCCAGCTGCCCGATGGCAAGGTGCTCGTGGTCGGCTCCGGCGGGGGCGACCCGCAGGCCGTCGAGTTGTACGACCCGGTCACCGGGGCCTGGACCGCCACCGGGCGCATGGTTACGCCACGCTTCGACTACGCAGCAGCGTCGTTGGCCGATGGCAAGGTGCTCGTGGTGGGAGGCCACGATAACTCCGGCGTGCTGGCCTCCGCCGAGCTCTACGACCCGGGCACAGGGACCTGGACCACCACCGCGCCGATGCTCCGGTCGCACGGAACCCCGGGGGAGCGCGAAGTCCCGGTCATCCCGCTACTCGATGGCACAGTCCTCGTGGCGGGTGGCCAGGACTGTTTGGACGGTGTGTGCGTCGCAACGGGCTCGGCGGAGTTGTACGTCCCTGCCGGCGTGTCGCCGCCCCCGTTGCCGGCCTTCCCGAGCCCGCCTCCGCCAGTGTTCCCGAGCCCAACCCCGATTCCGCCCCCGCCGGCCCCGCTCCCACCCGAGGCCGGTCCCGTCCCGGCGGACGCACGATCCTGGAAGGTCACCGTCGTCAACAGGAGTTCCGCCCCCGCGACGCTGTTCCTGGCCGAGGATGGCGAGAACGGCACCCGACAGCTGTGCGGGTCCGTGACCCCCAACGTCGTGCCAGCCGGCGTCACCGATCAGGTGACCTTCCTGCTCCCCCCGAAGAACGTGAGGGGCTGTTGGATCGACGTGAACCCGGTTCAGGGCGACGTGCCGGGATGGATCGAGACGTCCGAGGCACCCATGGCGGGCAGGATCCACATCAGAGAGGACGGGGACTCGTTCTGGGTAGGCCCGTAGCCGGCAAAGCGCGGGGGGCCCCGGCGAGCATCTGGACGGGCAGCGCATTCACCCGAGTCCAAGTCACCCACCGACCGGAGGTCATCATGGCGTCGCGCAGTCCAACGCTCCTCGTGCTTGCCCTCGCCCTGACGCTGACGGCGTGTTCCACGGTCGGAGCCTCGACGTCAGCGCCGGCGTCGCCCTCGTCGCCGTCACCGACCGCCGGCGTCACGACGGCCCCCAGCGTCCGTGCCACGGCGAGCCCCACGGCCGTGCCCGCTCCGACCTACCCGGCGAACGTCATGGATGTTCCCGCCTTTTCGCCGCTCGAGGTCGAGACCTACTTCGTCGAACCGGTTGGGACGGACATCCAGGTCTCCTACACGATTCCCGCGGAAGGCTGGAACAGCTGGTTCGGAGCGCTGAAATCGGACGGCAGCCTGAGCATCCTGAACGTGACCAACGTGGTCCAGGACGGCTGCACCGGGCATGTAGCCGCCGATCCGCCGGTTGGGCCGACGGTCGAGGACATGGCGACGGCGCTCGCCGCCCTATCGCCGTTCGTCCTCACCAAGCCGCCGAGCGACGTCACGGTCGACGGCTTCAGCGGGAAACACCTGGAGCTGACCGTCCCCGACCTCGCAGTTCGGGTGACCGGAGACGACACCGCATTTACCGACTGCACGGACGGCGAGCTGACGAGCTGGATCGGGAAACCGCTGGGGTACGCCTTCTACGGCTACAGCCAGCCCGGCCAGGTCGAGGAGATCTGGCTGCTGGACGTCGATGGCACACGTTTGATGATCCAGACCCTGAACTCGCCCGAATGGTCCGAAGACGACATCGCCGAGCTGCGCTCGATCTTCGACTCGATCGACATCGTTTCGTAGGGCGCCGGACCGCTGAGCCCGGGTGGCGATCCAACTGGGCGGAAGCAGCGACTGGTGAGCCGGAACGGAAGGGCCTGCGGTAAGCGACCAACCTGCCCCATGCCACGATCATCAGCTATTCGAGCGCTGTGCCACCGCGGTGAGCACGATCCCCGGCGTGATCGGCTGTGTGGGGAATAGCTGATGTTCTTGGACAGCACCTATACTCGCTCTCGCGCCGACATAGCTCAGTGGTAGAGCAGCTGTTTCGTAAACAGCAGGTCCTCGGTTCAAATCCGAGTGTCGGCTCCACTCCCGTTTTGTGCTCGGGAAGGGCAGCCGTCACGCTCTGCCCGCCGACCGCAGAGGTCGGGCATGGTCGAGGCGAGCGGGCTTCCGCATAGGCAGTCAATCCCGCGACGGCTACATGCGAACGGCCTGCTTGACGGCGAGGCGCTCGGGGGCGGCCTCGACCAGACCGGTGATATCCGACTCCCTGGCGAGGACGAAATCTGCCGGACGGTCACCGACGAACAGCCGTTCCCCCGCCTTGACCAAGTCGTCGACTTCGGCCACTTCGAGCTCGAAACCGACCTGGGCGATGTTTTGAGCGACCATCTCGGCGAGGGGGCGCAGCCGAGGTTCCGTCACCACGAGACCCCGGCCTCCTTCGATCGCGGCCTCCTCGAGCGTCGTTCGGCTGCTCTGGAGGTCGAACTGCCCATCGGGGTCAAGCTCGAAATCCTGACCCAGGATGGCCATCGCGCTTGACCGGTCGAGGGCGAAGCCGAGGGCTCGGGTTGCGAGCCGGCGCTTCGTCGCGTTGCTCAGGAGCTCGCTCCTGGCGACCGGGACCAGGAGGAAGTTGTCGAATTGCCGGATCCGTTCGCTCGCCAGCCAGAACCACATCCGGAAGTCGCCGCCTCGGCGCCCGTCGCCCGAGAGGAGTCCGGCGTTGTCGCGGCGCAGATCGGTGCGGCCGCCCGCGGGTGCGCCAAACGAATCGCCATCGACGAACAGTTCGCGATCCTCGGGTGACCAGATGAAATCGCCCTGGATCGTGAGCCGGGCGAGAACGCGGTCGGCGATCTCGAGCTCGCGCAATGTCCCGAGGACCCGCACCAGCCAGGCAAGCGTCCGCTGCTCGGGTTGCCAGGCCAGGATGTTCTCCCGGCCCAAGAGCTGGGCCGCCAGCATCAGCGGCTGGTAGGCGACCAGCCCGGGATCGCCCCAGAACTCCCGATCGACCGGCGACAGCGGGTAGGGCAGCTCGATCGTCACAAACGAGACCGGCTTGCCCTCGACCGCCTCCCGTTCGATGAGCGCGTCGAAATCCGCCTGGATCCCTTTCGCCAGCTCCTCGACGAGCACGACCGAGTCATTCAACAGGTCGTTGCCCGTCGCCGGCAGGGTGACCGTCTTGAGATGGATCCCACGCTCATCACCGCGCGTGTCGCAGAGGGCGTCGATCGCGTCCTGCACGGTACTCACGCCGGCGAGCCCGGCGCACTTGGACGGGTCGTAGGCGACCTGGGCGGCCAGGCTCAGGTTGGCGGTGAACTGGACCGGCACGCCGAATGGCTGGCCGGCCGCGTCCAGCAGCGTCGCGGTGAGCGTTTGGCTGGGTGGCCCATCGGGATCCAGCTTCCAGCCACAGATCGCCAGCCGATCAGGGCCGCTGGTGACCGTCAGACTGTTGGTTGCGGCCGTGGCGGCGCCGCCAGGGCTCGTGGCCACCACGCCGCCACCGCTGGCGGCGAAGCGGACCCGGCTCCCCACGGCCGGGGCCCAGACCCGCAGCTCCTGGGGGAGCGCCGAACCTGGCAACGACTCCTGGCCGTCACCGCCGCCCACGAACAGACCCGTCAGGCCCGTGAGCGGCGGGACGATCGCCCGGCAGTCGTCGGCGGAGGTCCACCCCGCGCCGGCGAGATCGAGGATGCCGAGCGGCGTATGGTGGTGCCCGATCCCGTGTGGATCCTGGAACTCGGGGCCGGATTCGCCGACCGGCCAGTCGACGGTGCCACTGATCGTCCTGGCCGGGATCGTCCACCAGTCACCGGTGCGGTAGTCGCCGGGCGCGAATTCGGATCTGGACGCCGTCCTCGAGGTCGAGCCACGCGTCCGCCGTGAGGTCGACGGCCGCCGATTCCCAGCGCCGGGCGGTCGGCGTCGTGCCGAGGCCGGCAAGGACGGCGCCGGATCCCAACGTCAGCAGGGAGCCCTGAACCGTGACCGGGACGAGGTCGCCGGGCAACCCGCCGAGATAGCGCTCTTCGTCGCTGATCTCCGCGAACTGGGCGCCCCCGAAGCCCGCAACACCGTCCTTCTCGATACCGGAGATCATCACCCCGCTCGTGTCCGCCGACGCGACGCTCGCAAGGACGCTGCCATTGTCGCGCGACCATTTGAACGTGGCCTGGCCCGAAGCGCTCGGATCATGGACCTCGACCCGGTAGAGCTGGTTCTCCAGGCGGCGGTAGCCGGCCCCGGGCGGGACCTCGCACGGATCGGTGCCGGCGACAGTCGGCGTCGCCCGACCCGCCAACCGGCCACGGCCCGCCTGCTTCTCGCTGACCCAGTCGGGACCGAAGTCGGCACAGGTCTTGCCCGTCGCGGCCTCCCAGCGCACCTGCCAGACCGTCTCGGTGCGGGTCGCGGTATCCGGTCCGCCCAGGGCGATCTCGCGGAGTTCCGGTCGCTCCACCGCGCTGAGATGGCGCTGCCAGACGTCGAGATAGAACAGGTACCGGCCGTCCGCGGACGGGAGCGAGCCGCCAGGCAGCGACGGCTGGGCCGACAGAGCCACCGGCCGCTCGTTCTCGACCATGACACCGTCGACGTACATCCGCCCGGCCCCGATCGCGAGCTCAGCTGGTCCGGTCCGCACGACCCAGGTGGCGCCGCCGTCGGCGGTGGTCAGGATCGTCCCGTCGTCGCCGACCGCGGCACCGGCCGTGGCGCTGCCATAGGCGATCGAGCGGAGGTGGGCGGTCAGGCCGGCCAGGCTCGTGTTGCGGACCCAGGTGGCGCCGCCGTCGGCGGTGGTCAGGATCGTCCCGTCGTCGCCGACCGCGGCACCGGCCGTGGCGCTGCCATAGGCGATCGAGCGGAGGTGGGCGGTCAGGCCGGCCAGGCTCGTGTTGCGGACCCAGGTGGCGCCGCCGTCGGCGGTGGTCAGGATCGTCCCGTCGTCGCCGACCGCGGCACCGGCCGTGGCGCTGCCATAGGCGATCGAGCGGAGGTGGGCGGTCAGGCCGGCCAGGCTCGTGTTGCGGACCCAGGTCGCGCCGCCGTCGGCGGTGGTCAGGATCGTCCCGTCGTCGCCGACCGCGGCACCGGCCGTGGCGCTGCCATAGGCGATCGAGCGGAGGTGGGCGGTCAGGCCGGCCAGGCTCGTGTTGCGGACCCAGGTCGCGCCGCCGTCGGCGGTGGTCAGGATCGTCCCGTCGTCGCCGACCGCGGCACCGGCCGTGGCGCTGCCATAGGCGATCGAGCGGAGGTGGGCGGTCAGGCCGGCCAGGCTCGTGTTGCGGACCCAGGTGGCGCCGCCGTCGGCGGTGGTCAGGATCGTCCCGTCGTCGCCGACCGCGGCACCGGCCGTGGCGCTGCCATAGGCGATCGAGCGGAGGTGGGCGGTCAGGCCGGCCAGGCTCGTGTTGCGGACCCAGGTGGCGCCGCCGTCGGCGGTGGTCAGGATCGTCCCGTCGTCGCCGACCGCGGCACCGGCCGTGGCGCTGCCATAGGCGACGTCGCTCATTCGCCTCGGGACGACCATCAGGCCGACGGCGAACCCGGCGTTCTCGAGCGGCGCGCCGGCCGGACCGACGATGTCGCCAGTGGCCGTCTCGTCGCGGTGGAGGGCGATGTCGATCTGCTCATTCCAGTCCGCATCGACCTGGACGCGTCCCTGCTGCAGTCGGACGCTGCTGTAATGCCGATCGGGACGGAACGTGAGACGGCTGAAGTCCCCTCGCATCGGGCGTCCTCCTTCAGGTCACGAGGAAGACCCCCGCCTCGAGACCGAGACGGAGGTACTCCTCAAGGCTGGTCCGGATGTTGGTCAGCCGGTCTGGCTGGGCAAGGAATTGGAAGGCGCCCATCTCACCCTCGTTCTCGCCCATCGAGGCGATCTCGGGCGGTCCGCCCAAGGCGAGCTGGCCGTAGCCGGGCTGGCCGTACTCGAGCGACGTAAATCGCGGAACGATCCGGCCGGCATCCGCGGGGTCCGCTGGCTGGCAGCGGAAGCGGCGCGGTACCAGGGACCCGGGCGGGACGTACGAGTAGCGAGCGCAGCCCACCTGGCGCCGCTCGACCTGGACCGGGTCGGTGAAGATGGTGTTGGACGCGTGCAGGCTGCGGAGCGTCGTCGTCCCGCGAATTGTCGACGCGTCGATCCGCGCTTCGCCCGCGCTGATCGCGGGATCGCCCGAGGCCGTCGGGGGCCCGGCGTCGACGATCGAGTCGCGCACGTCCAGCTGGCTGAGCGGCGCGATGTCGACGCGGCCGCAGATCGCCCGCTCGAGCAGGACCGTCAGGCTTGCGTTGGCCTGACCCGGCAGCGCTCCGGACTCCACGACCAGGCTGTCGACGCCGGGAGCCGGGACGAGCGTGGTGTGGGCGACGGTCAACCGGCCGAGGTTACCGGCGGCGACCGTCAGCGATCCTTCGACCAGCAAGCCGTCGATGACGAGCGAGCCCGGAGCCGGGGCACCGTCCGTTGCGGTGCCACTGACGGTCAGCGACCCGGTAACGTGCGGCCGGACCTGCCTCGGAACGACCCGACCCAGCCGCCGTGATCCGGGGTTGTCGGGGTCGTCGGGCCAGTCGGCGGCGAGCAGCACCAGGGTGCTGCTCGCCGGGATCGTGATCGTCGGCAGCGGCTGGCCATAGGTGTGGGAGTCCATCATCGCGATGACCCCGAACGACGCCGGCGCCGCGTTCCAGGCGGCGATCGCGGTGGCGAGGTCCGCAACGATGTCCGGCAGCTGGGCCGGCGTCGCCCGCGCGGAGACGCCTCGCTGCCAGGTGACCCGATCGGGCACGACCGTTCGAGCCACGGACGGCTGGCGGTTGTACGGCCCTCCGCCGAGGTCGCCGGCGAAGCCATACGCGTAGCTGACCTCGACCGACGAGGCGGTGGCGCCAGCCGGCAGCACCAGCCGCCCGAGGACCGGGTCGATCGCGACATCGACCGAGGCGGGCGGGCGTCGCCAGCCCTCCGCGAGCGCCGACGGCGGGTCCGAGAGGTCGCAGATCGCCAGCCGGTCGAGCGGCACCGGCAGGTTCGCACCATTGAGGTAGACCTCGACGACCGGTGGCGACCCGAAGTATCGGTCCCTGCCCTGCAGCTCCTCGAGCTCACCGGCCTGCCTGGCCCGCAGTTCGGCGGCCAACGGTCTTCTGCCGATCGGTCCGGGAACGTCCGTTGACAGGGCCAGGTGCGTCACGTCCTCCTCGGTCCGGGCAAGGTTGAACAGCGGCGCGTCGAGGCCGAGCGGATTGACGTGGTAGCGGCCGACTTCCGAGGCCGTCGTCGCGGCGACCGGCCGGGCGGCGTTTCGGACGACGCGGTACGCCTGGAGCCGCCAAAGGAACAGCCCGATGTTGGGGATGTTGTGGCGTCCGCGGCCATTGTCCACGTGGCGGACGTCGACGGTGTGGGCGGCGGAGTCGAACGGGGTGCCGATGAACCCGAGGGCCTCGCCCCGTCGCAGGTCCGGAGCCGCGAGGTTGGACGGCCGGAGGTGATTCATGTACTGGGTCGTGGCCAGCGTCTCGAAGAACTCCACGACCCGTGCCGGCCAGCCGCTCACGTCGCGGGCGAGCTCCTCCAGGACGGCGGCGGTGCCCTTCCGACGGCGATACCGGATCGTGTTGGCGACGACACCGCGCTGGGTGATGCCCTCGGCCTCGATCGGGCGGATGCCCCGCACGGCCAACAGGTCGCCGATGTAGGGGACGACCCACTCGTCCGCGGTTTCGATGAACCAGTTGTCGTAGAGCTGATCGATGTCGGACTCGAGGCGTCGCCGTTCGCCGTCGAGGACCTCGAGGAGCGCCTCCAGGACGTGGCCCGATGCGTCATCACGGACCCGATGGATCGCCGGCAGCAGCTCGAACAGGGTCGGCGGCGCGGTCATGACGCTGATGCCTCGGTGATGACGAGTCCGAACGGGTTGATGACCAGCAGCTGGGCGGGCAGGACATCCGCCCCGACCCGTTGGGCGCGCTCCGCGGGGACCATCGAGGACAGGGTCGCGGGCGGCGGATCGGCGGCATCGTCGACCCGGAACAGTGCGTCGAGATCGACGGCTTCGACGCCCTCGACGTTCTGGATCGCGGTGACGACCTCCGCCGCGGTCACGGGCTCGCCGAACGCCCGCAGGGCAAAAGAGAACGTCGTCCGGAGCGTGGCCTTGACCGCGTCGATCACCGCCTGGGGACGGCGCCGGGGATCGATCCGGATCGTGGCCGCGAGGTGGAAGTACACCAACTGGAAGGAGTCGATCCGGAAGCGGCGGATGGGGTCCGAGGAAGCCGTGACCTCGTCGACGAGGGCCAGGTAGAGCTCCGAGGACGGAGACACGGGCTTGCCGTCGGAGCCGGCGATCGTGATGTGGACGAACGCGTGCTCGCCCTCGCGGATCTCGATCGCCTGGGCCTTGCCGATGCCGGCGAACGCCGCCGTGAAGTCCTCGTAATCACGAAGCGACACGATGCGGCCCATGGCGAGCACCGTCAGCGGGGCGTTGACCCGGGCGTCGGCAAGGGTCTCTGGGTCCGCGGCTCCAGAAGCCGCGACGGGATTGGTGACGCCGCGCACGCCAGGCGGGCGTGTCTGGAGCAGGGTCAGGCTGTCCGCCGGAACCTGCCCGGCCAGGCCGATCCCGCTGCGATACACCGCGGTGATGTTCTCGGTGCCGGTCCCGGGTCGGGTCCCGTGTTCGCCATCGCCGAAAACGACCGTCGCCGCCTGGTCGTCGTCGATCCGGACGAGGTAGGCGCGGTCGCGTGGACCAGCGGGATACAACGACGGGGCCTGGTCCCAGAGGATGTCATCGACCCGGACGTTCAACGTGTTTCGCGCCCCACCGGGTCCACCTGCCACGTGGGTCAGGGGCGGCCGTTTGAGGGCGAACCGTTGGTTGGGCCGGCTCGCGTCGCCGCTGCCGAGCACCTCGCGCACGGTTTCCCCATGGGTCGCCCGGGCCACGTTGGCATTGATGCGAGCCGAGCTTCGCACGAACGCGTGGGTCAGCGGCTCGTCGAAGAAGAGCGTCGTGAAGCCACCACTGTGGACGACCTCTGAGAGGACCGCCGCCTCGCTGGCGACCACGCCGGCGAGATCCGCCCGCTCGCCGGTGATCACCACTGGCCGGTCCCGGGTCAGGCCGAGGACCATCGTGTCGAGGGTGAGCTGCGACTCCTCCGCGGTCCCCATGCCGAACGAGGCCTCGATCGGCACGGCCGCCAGCGGGAGGAAGCGACTCACGGCGTGGACCGTGGTGGACCGCATCTTGAAGTCGTCGAGGTCGGCCGGATCCCCCCCGTCGGGGTCGCGCACGGTGACGCCGGTCACCCTCGCGGACAGCGCGAAGTCCGCCAGCGACCGATCGAGCGTGTTCGCCACCCGGAAGGCCGCCACGTGGTCCGACCGTTCGAGGACCACCCACGAGCCCGGCGTCATGCCGGCGACGGTGCGTTCGAGGTTGAAGTCGGCATCGGGATAGTCGTTCCCGCCGGAGTCCTCGGTGATCGACGGCTCGGTCGTGTCCCAGCCCGACCCGGACGGACGTGCATGGGTGGGCAGGCTCTCGAAGCGCGGGGCATTGTGACCGAACGTCGGCACAGCCTCGCGGAAGGCATAGACGCCCGGCAGCGCCGGCTCGTCGATGGTGGGCGGGATCTGGACAGCCGCTGCGCCGCTCGTCGCGACCGCTTGCTCGAGGGCGAGTGGCTGCCAGCCCTGGATCGCCATGAAGGCGGACAGATCGTCCTCCTTCCATTGGCTATCGAGGACCACCGACTGGACCGTCGAACCGATCAGCGGCATCAGCTGGATCGTCGCCGTCGCGTACATCGCCGGGGTGAACGTGTAGGCCGGCGACGTCCGGATGTTCTCCGCGAGATCGACCCGCGTCCGATCCAGCCCTGGTTCGATCGTGACGAGGGCAACGCGCTTGTCCTCGGCGGCGGTGGCCCCCGCGTCGATGGTCACGATCAGGACGAGATCGCCGGCCTCGAGCCCGGTGGAGGTTCCCTCGAGGTAGATCGTTCCTGCGTCCGGATCGGGGACCTGGGGCACCCGTTGACGGGGCCGCAGGGCGTTCCATGCTGCTCGGCCGTCCATGACTTCGCTCGTCTCGAAGGTTTGCGGCAGGCCGCCCTTGGCGGGGATGCTCTGGACCTTCGTCCCGGCGGGCACGGTCGCCGTCCCAGGGGCGATGGGCGTCGGGGCGGGCGTCCCGCCCGCCTGCGGCGGCGGAGCCGCGTCGTCGATCGTGAAGGCAAGGAAGGTGGAGGCGGCCACGCCGGGGCGCAGCTCGTAGCCGATCGCCCGAGCCAGCTCGAGGACCGACCGGCGCTCGGTCGCGGTGCGGAGGAAGCCTTCGTTGGCGATCCGTTCCTGGTAGAAGCTCAGCACGTCCGTGACCGCGGCGAACGCGTCCAGCAGAGCGATCGATGGGTCGTCGGTGCGGTGGGTCGTCAGCCCCGTCAGCGGCCGGCCGTCGGCCCGGTCGGCGAACGGCAGGTCGGTCAGCATCCGGGCCAATGACGTCGGGTGGGTCGCCGCGCGGTAGCGGAGCGCGTCGAGACCGGCCGGATTGCCGATCCCGGGCTCGTCGGTCCCCGTGGCGGGTGTGCAACAACCGCAGGTCTCGCCCTCGGCGAAGGGATGATCGGTCACAGCCCACCCCGCAGGTAGAACTCGAGGCGGCCGTTCTCCGGGCGGTTCGGGTCGTTGTCGAGCCGCGCGATCTCCAGCCGGCCCATGTCGATCTGGCCTGCCGCGATCTCGTCCCGCGGCGGCTGACCCCATCGGCGGAACCGGTTCGGCTTGCCGTCGGTGTCATCGACATCGACCCAATCGACACCTGGCACGGACATGGCCCGGGCGACGATCCGGCTCAGGTAGACGGGCTGCCCGAACGTGAAGGCGTCGGGATGGAAGAAGCCATGCCCCCCGTCCGGAAGGTCCGATGCCCCGAAGGCCTCCAACAGCGCCCGCTCGACGTCCGCCCGGACGTGGCCCGCTCGAGCGCAGACCGTCAGGGCGATGTCGAGCGGCACGAAGCGCGGCGCATCCACCTCCAGGTCGTGCCCGGCGAGCCGGAAGGGTTCGAGGAATTGCCGGATGTCTGCCTCGAACCCGGTGTCGATGACCGCGCCCCTGCGCCGATCGGTGGTCACGAAGACCGTGTGCCAGCTGCCGGTCCAGCGACGGGTGGCCGCCGAGCGCTGGACGTCCGGGTGACGGTCCGTCACGGCGGCGTAGTCGGCGTCGGTGACGGCCCGCTCCTGGGTTCGGAACGCCTGGCCGGCGTGCAGGCGCACGTCCTCGAGGACCTCGGGCTCGGTGCCACCGACGGCGGCGAGCGGGTTCCACACCCGTACGACGTCGTCGGCGTTGATCCCGGCCGGCAGCACCAGCCGACCGATGGCGTCCGCGCCGATGTTGCCGGCGGTGCCACTGCCGAATTCGATAGGTGGCCCGGAACGTCGCCTCCGGCGACGGTCGCCGACCGCGGACGTCATCGCCGAAGCGGAGGAACGCCCGCTCGCCGGACTCCATCTCGACGACGAAACGGGGGTCGAACCGGTCCGTGGCGATCAAGTCGCGTTCGGGCAGCCAGCGATCCGCCTCGCCCTGCAGCTCGACGGCCGGCGTCGCGCGCCTGGGATCGGTCGCGAGACCGAGGCTGGCCGGGAGCCGCCGCGAGCCCGCAGCATCGTGCGGCGCCCGGAATGTGAGCCGCTCGTCGGCGAGGAACGGCCGGTACCTTCGCTGGTCCGGCACGGTCGCCGGGCTGAGCAGCGGTTCGTCGGTGGTTCCGCGCCGGGTCATGCCGTGATCGGCGAGCACGACGTTTGCCCTCGCGACGCTCGCCTGGGCGGTCCCACCCGGCGGGATCCACAGGCAGAGCGGCCAGGCGAGGGCGTCAGCGGCGAACCAGGAGACCTCCAGAACTCGCCGGCCGGTGAGGCGATCCTCCACCTCGACAGGGGCTCGATCCAGCCTGACCACCTGGCGGTGGCTCGGGTCGGCGTCCGCCGGCATGCCCGTCTCCGGACCGATGATCTCCTCGAAGGCCAGCAGGTCACCCGCCTCCAGCCCCGCCGCGGCGGCGGTGGTGTCGAGCGTGACCGCCGTTGCGCCGGTCGGCAGGCAGCAGCGACGGTCGCCCCAGGTGTAGATCTCGATCCGATTGCGGGCAACCGTCATGGCCGGGACGGCGTGGACGGTCTCGAAGACGACCGGGTCGTCGGCCAGCACCCGTCGGAGGTCGGTCGGCTGGACGCCGGTCGGCCCTTCGCCGCGGGTCAACAGCATCGTTCCGGACGGCAGTGCCGGACTGTCCGGCCCGGGCGGGAGGAGGTCGCGGGCGACGTCGAGGCAGACCCAGGTCCGAGCGTTGCAACCCTCGTGCATCGGGTAGTCGACCAGCCGTGCGTGACGGCGAAGCGAGGTCCGGCGGCGAGCGGTGCCGACATATGCCTCGGTGGCCACCGCGTCCTGGCGGTAACTGAGCTGGTCGGCCGCGTAGGCCAGGAGCTCGACGAGGGCGACGCCAATGTCGGCGGGGTTCCGCTCGTCCCAGTCGGGCAGCAGGACGGCCAGCCGATCCAGCATCAGCCTTCGGAAGCTGGCGTAGTCCTTGGCGAGGTAGTCGATCGGTGGCCCGGTCAGGGTCGGCGTCGGGCAGGCCCCGTGGTGGCCGCAGTCGAAATCGCTTGGGCAATCGACCTTGAACGAGAAGTCGACCTCCGCCAGGCGGGTGTCGAAGCCGGCCGGGACGGTGGCATCCGTCACCGACGTGACGAGGCGCACCCGGTAGGTCGAGAAGTCGCCCGGCTGGTCCACCTCCACGCTCAGGACCCGATCGGCTGCCGAGACCATGGCCACCCGGATCCCGGCGACGCGGACGCCGCCCTCGATCCGAAGGTTCGTCGGGAGGAGCGCCGGTCCAACGGCTGGCACGGCGCCGGGCTGGCCCGGCAGCGGATGGAGGAAGTGGACGAACAGCGTCCGCTGGCTGGCGCCCACCTCGAGGTAGTCGATGCCGTTGACGGCGGGTGGCGCGGCCACCAGCACCCGATCCCGGCGGGCGTCGTCCTGGCAGGAGAACCGGGTGGCCATCAGAGCGGCCGCTCGAGCTCGACGACCTGGCGCGACCCGTCTCGGCGGATGATGTACTCGACGATGACCCGCAGCGTCGAGTCGTCGGCCCGGACGTCCACGACGTCCACCTGGATCAGCTCGCCGAGCCACTGCTGGAGCGCTCCCTGGACGAGGAACTGGGTGGCGGTCGCCAGCTCGTCGCTGTTAGGGGCGAACACCAGCTGCAGCAGGCCGGTGCCGAACGTCGGCCGGTTCACCCGCTCGCCGGGCGTCGTGAACAGGACCTGCTCGATGAGGTCCCGGATGTGGTCGTCGTGGCCGGTCTCGGCGGTCCGGCCGCGGGCGTCGAGGTGGATCGGATGGTCGATCTGCATCAGGTCGCCCTCACTCGGACCTGGGTGACGAGCACGGTCATCGGCGTCCCCGTGGGGGCGCAGATGGACTGCCCGCCCTGGATGACGATCGGCGCCCCGCCGGCGAAGACCCGGACCGCGCCCATCAGCCACTGCCCGGTCAGGCACGGTCCGCCTGACACCGGCGGGAGGGTGCAGCCGGCGACGGCGTAGGGAGCGACGATCGTCGTCACCGGCTGGGTCGAGACCATCACTCGCGGGTTCGGCGCCGTGGGTTGCGCCTGCCCAGCGTGCGCGCACAGCACGGTCGCCCCGAGGTGGGTCACGAAGCCCGGCATCAGATGACCTCCAGGGCGCCGTTGTTCAGCGACACGGAGGCCGGCGTCAGCTTGACGCTCGCGGCGGCGTTCGTGATCTCGATCCCCGTCGCGCTGAACTGGAGTTTCAGCGGGGTGGCGACGAGTGGCGGTCGAACCTCGATCGTGAACCCGCCGATCCCCGGCAGGTCGCTCATCTCGATCGTCACCCCGTCGGTCTTGAGGACCTTGACCTGCGGCACGGCCGGCAGCGCGGGCACCTCGCCGATGCCCCAGAAGCAACCCGTCCAGATGGGTCGATCGACATCGCCGCCTTCGAACTCCACCCAGACATTGGCGCCGGTGGGTGGGATCAGGAACAGCCCGACGCCCGAGCCGGCGTAGGGCACACATGGCATGGCCCAGGCGAGCGTGGCGTCGCCGAGCGCGGCCGGCGCGCTGACCTGGATCCGGCCCAGCATCAGGGGATCGAGGTTGTTCTCGACCTTGCCGCGGTACTTGCCGTAGAAGCGGCTCACGGGAGGACCGCCGGCGTGAGCGATCCGGCTCCGTCCCGGCTCAGGGAGAAGCTCTGCTTGTACTCGCCGCGCTTGACCCGGTGGGAGACCCGGTTGACGTACCAGAAGCCGTCGTTGCTGAAGCCCGCGCCGCGCAGTCCGACGAGCCCGCGCGGCCGCAGCGCCGCGCCATAGCGGAGGCCGTCGAGCTCGCCGCTGGCGGTGGCGACGCTCTCGAGCGAGCGGTCCGTCCGGGCGAGCGCGCGGGCATAGGCCTGGACGTAGGTGAGCCCCTCCGACTGGTCGGGCGGGACCTTCCGGACGTTGGGCAGGTTGAACGGCAGCGCCGGGAAGGCGGACAGCGGCGGCCGCGTCCCGGCGAACGTGATGACCGGCAGCTTCAGATTCGTGGTCCGGTCCTGGACGGAGCCGAGGACCATCGTCGGCTCGAGTGCGTTGTATTCGAAGTTGATCGACTCGACGTTGGTGTGCGGGCCCATCGCGACCGACAGCGCTCGCTGCGGCAGGCCGAACCGTTCCGGCGGTCCCCAGTAGGCGAAGTTCGTGAACGGTGCCGGCCCCGGTCGGACGTAGAAGACGTAGCTGTAGCGCGACGCCATCTCAACGAGGTAACCCCGGTCGGTGCCGCGCTGGATCGGCGTTCGCTCGACCGGGATCGGCGGATCGATCGTGATCGGCGGGCGGACGTCAGGGATGAAGCCGTACTGCGGGTAGCTGGCCAGGATCTTGAGGGCGATGATGGTCTCGTCCTGGGCCGGGTGCTCGACGGACTTCTCCTCCATGTCCATCATCACGCTCACGTCCTCGCCGGTGACCGTGACCGTCGAGGTGCCGGGGTTGTCGCCCGGGCTCACCTGCTGGTGGGTGATGATCCCGTCCATCAGCACGACCGGAACGACATCGAGGACCATCATCAGGATCACCCGGTTGAACGGTCGCAGCAGCGGGTTCAGCAGGAGCGCGTGATCGATCAGCCCGGCCGGACCTTCCCGGCCGCTGCTGAACGTCAGCTGGAAGCCGGACCGACCCTGATCGCTCTCGGTCACCTCGACGCTCAGGAGGGCGTCGGCGACCGTCGGCGGCGCGGGGATGGCGACCGTCGGTCCGATCAGGAGCGTGAGACGCACGCCCAGCAGGTTCATCAGCTCACGGCTCCGGGACCGGGATGCGGATCGTCCGACCGGGGATCTCCGTCAGCTCCGCCGGATCGAGGACGTCGTTCGCATCGCACACGCGCCAGAAGTGCTCCGGGTTGCCGAGCGTGCGGTGGGTCAGGACATCGACTCGTTCGCCCTGGGCCGGGGTGACCTCGGCGAGGGTCCGGAGCGACGATCCCCGGGGGAGGAACCGCCGGCGCTTGTAGGCCACCGACCGCCCGTCGGGCGTGGTCGTCGTCGCCTGCGCGATCCGCGCGTATCGGCTATCGGGCTCAAACATCGGTCACCTCACAGGAGCCGCACGTCGCCGCCAGCCACGGCGCTGAGGTTGTCGACACTGCCGATCACGGCCATCGCCTCCTTGACGACCTGGTGGGCGAGGAACAGCCCGTAGCCCGGGTGGGTGGGCGGCAGGTCGTTGTAGCTGAGGACTCGGAGGCCCAGTGAGACCTTCGCCCGGATCGGATTGAGGGCGGCGTCGTGGGCCTCTTCGGTGATACTGAAATCGGTCAGCCGGACGGGAACGATCCGCTTCGGGCCCCAGATGAAGAGCGTGAAAACGGCCATCGGCGGGATGACCTCGATCGTCCCCGCGACGAGGAGAGCGGTGTTCACGATCACTTGGATGCTCTTGGGGTAGAGCAGCATCTCGAGGGCGGACAGCTGGGGCGAGATGCCAAGCGTCGCCGCCTGGCCGTCGCCCTTCTCGAGCTGATCGGTCGCGTCGATCTCGACGTCGAGCTTGATCGTCTCGATGGGGGCGCCCTTGAGTCGCATCGGCTCCGAGCGGTCGCCGCTCGATCCGCCGGCCGCCTGCGCCTGGAGGGTCCGGGTCAAGGTGTCCGGGTTGTACTGGAACACGATGACCGACGCCAGCGGGTTGAACAGGTCGAGCCCCACGATGGCGCCCTTGATCGTGCGGGGTGACCGGGAGAAGGTCACGGAATCTGCTCGTTGGGAAGGCCCGCGCTGACTCGCGACTCCCACCTTGCCTGGGCCCCAGGGTTACAGCCCGAACTGGTCTCATTGTCGTACGTGCCGCTCGGATTGCTGAGAGCGGCTGCGCGCCCGCGGACCGCGGTCAGGACCGCTTGCGGGTTCAGATTCGGACTTGTCTGGAGGGCAATAGTCCCTTTTCGGGCAAGAACGCAAGCGATATCCATATGCAGCTGCTCGTGGCGGAGCAGGCGAGGCGATTCCAAAACCATGACCCGATCGCACTCGGTTCCAAGTCGGTCGCATTCACCCCGGTTACGCGCCACGACACTGGGATCCGGCTGCGCGGATGCCGCACAGCCACGGATCGCCTGGACGCCCTGCGTCCCACCGACCCGGCCGTTGGCTGCCTCGTTGTCGAAGAACTGCTGGCAGCCCGGGACGTTGCCGGCGCAGCCATTTACACGACGGTTGGTCGGATCGCTGAACGCCGGCCGGACGAACGACCGGCCACCCTGGAACGTCGCCTGGATGACCTGGTTGCCGGATGCGAGATCGTGTCGAAATGCGGTGAACGCCATCGACGGCTGGTTCACCGGGCCCGTGAAATCGGCCCACGTCAACGAGCGGTTCGGGACGCATGTCTCGGGCATCGGAACCGGCCGCTCGATCCGCTCCCCAAGGACCTCCTCTCGGCAGGACTCGCGATTTTCTTCGCCCATGATTCGGATGCAGCTCAGGAGATCGGTAGCCTCCCGGTAGGGAAGCGTTCCCGCTGATCCACCGGGCCCGGCCGAGTCGGTGGGTGCCCGCTGCACGACGTGGCGCGCTCCGGTCACAGCAAGCCTTGGGCCCGCTGAACGTGGGCCGCCAGGCCCGTTCGCGACGACCGCCGCAGCAACCGCGTCGGCTTCACGTTCGAATGCATCGCCGGGAGTGCCGATTTCCAGCTTCGCCATCATCTCGTTGCCTGGCTCGACTGCGTTCTGCCCGCCCCGCTCCGCGAGGGCGAGTGCCCGCTCCCCGACTTCCTTGGTATCGATCTCGCTGCTCGGTCCGCCGCGACGGTCACAGAAAGTGAAGGTGCAGACCGCATTCGTCCGATTGCCGACGAGCACGCAGGCGCACACGGAGTTGTCGAGGCAGTGATACACGCACACCCCCGGCGAGATCGCGAACGGCAGGCTGGATGTCACCGAGCGGTAGCAATCAGCAAGCCGGCAGGCCGTGCCGTGATGGAAGAATGGCGCCGGGCAGGGAACGCCCATGTCCTGACAGCGGGTGATGGCGCCAGGGTAGCGCCCGCCCTGGCGGCTCAACCGCGGGCCAGAGGTTTTGGACACCCGTGCGGCGTGGTTTCGGCCGGGAAGGGCCGTCGGGCGAGACCGCTGCTGCAGGACGTGGGTCAGCTCGTGGGCGATAAGGCGTCGTCCGTCGGACGAGTCCGGTCGAAATTCACCCGCCCGGAAGACGATCTGAGGACCGACGGCATACGCCCGCGCAGCGACGGAGCGCGCCGATCGATCGGCGCGGTCGTCAAGATGTACGCGAACGTCGCCGAAATCGTGACCGAACCGGTCCTCCATAAATCGCCGGAGCGCCGGCCCCAATGGGGAGCCGGATCCGGCAGCCTGCGGGCCTCCCAAGCCGATCGACCGCGCGGTTCCGGGCGCCTGACTCTGCTCGATGTGCCCGTGACCACCGCCTTCACAGGGGCTTCGATCGACCTGTCGGCGGTATGTCGTTGTCGACAGCCGACCCGGTCGGGCCCGGGTCGGCAGCGCCAGGCTCGTGGTCGCTCCGCTCATGGCAACCGCCCTTCGCGATCTTCGATCACGGGACCGTCGAGGATGTCGGGGTGCTTCGGCGATGCGCCACCGCCTAAGGCCAGAAAGCTGGACCCTGTTGTGTCCGCCTGGTGCTCGTCGGCCGAGTCGGGGCGACCAAGGATCAATTCGGCTGGCGGATGACCGGGGCTCCCGATGCCGCCTTGCTGGACCACGTGGACGAGCTCGTGGGCCAGAAGCGCGTGGCCCGTGGTTGAGGCCGGACGGTATTGGCCAGCTGCGAACACCACATGGTTGCGGACGGTGTAGGCACGGGCGCCGATTGCCCTCGACGACACCCCGGCTGCCGAGTCGTCGTGGACCCTCACCGACCCGAAATCGTGGCCCAGGCGTCGCTCCATCACGGCCCGTGTGACTGGATCGAGCGGACGCCCCGCCGCCCGCACGACCTGATGAACCGACGCGGGCACGCTCGTCGCCGGCGAAGTCGAGTCGGCCAGCCGTCCGACGATCCCCACCTCCTCCTCGCGATTACAGCCACCGGCTGGACAGGGATGGTCGCCGCAGCGCTGCACCAGACCTGTGGGGCCGAAGCTTCCAGGCCGGGGTCGAACGCCATCGACCTGGGTGCGCAATTCCCGAACCTGCATCGCGGACCTCGTCATCAGGGCACCGTGTTCTCGTCTCGAAGGACCCTGAGGAAAAACGCTCGGTGCTGCGGCCGCAAGCGCCAGATGAACGCAAAGTGGCGCAGCAACGCGCGGGCACGCGGCAAGTTCGGCGGAATTCGAAGGCCCGTCGCCGAGGGCTTGGTGCTTGGCAGACTCGGCGAGGAGGTTCGCCGCCTCGTCGCGGAACGCGACCAAGCGGGTATCGGGGTTCGGCGACGAGAAGAGGCGTTCCATCTGGAGTTCAGCTGCCGGTCGGTTGACCGCCGGGAGGTTGGCCGGGAAGTTGTTCAGTACCCCGTCGAACCACACCAGCTGCTCTTGCGCGGTCAGGCGATCGAAGACGGGCGCTATTGACTGCGAGTAGATCTCGAGGTGGTGCAGGTCCGATTGGCCGGATTCGAAGGCGTCCACGAAGCCGTTGACGTACTGGCCCCAGGGATCCTTCCAGCCTGCTCGCACCCCTTTCTCGACAGGGACGCACCGGCTCTCGTCGGCGTTCGTGGGTGGGTTCCCGTGGTCCCGACGGTATGCCTGCGCCGCCTGCCACACGTCAGCCGCATGCAGCAGCTCATGGGTCAGGACAGCCTGCGTGTACTCGGGTGTTGCCTCGATGGCCTTCTGGGTGATGACGAGCCATCGCCAGCAGTTGTCCGGGAAGCAGATTGCGAGATGCGTGTTCGTGGCGGCGGCATAGGCGGGATCCGACATCCGGAGGTTGACGAAGATCCGCGGTTCGGCCACGGGGAGTCCCGCCGGGATCGCGATCCTCGGCGCGACGTCGTTGATCAGGGCAAGGAGCGCGTCTCTGCGCTGTCGCCCGTATTGCTCGGCGTTGCCCAACCTCATGAGCTCGCGGAACAGGCGCAGGTGAACATGCCACAGGTAGTCGCCTCCAACGAGCGCCTGGGACCGTTCGATCGCCGCGCGCCGTCCGAGGTCCGGTGTCCATGTTCCCGTGAGGCGCCCGGAGTTGGCGTCGCAGCCGCACAGGCTCGCCGTGGGGCTGACCGTCACGAACCGCCCACCATGGCCCACCTTGGCTAGGTTGCGTACCCCGGGACCGATGTAGGTGAAGTCAGTCGCGGCCGAGATCGTGGTGCACGTGGCATCAGCCCACGACCGCACGGTTTCGGATCCGAACGTCGCTCCGAGTCTCGTGGCACCCTGGGCTGAAAGTTCATCCACCGTCGCATACCGGCCGCCGTGCTGCTCGTAGCGGAGGGGCGATTGCCGCCGCTCGGCGTCAGTGCGTGCACCTCCACGTGCCTGCACACCGGCGGTCCCACACCCGTTCCAGTGCATCGTTGCGCCGCAGCAGAACACGCCCCGGAGGCGGCTCAAGGCCGCTCGGGTGCCCGGCGACAGGAGCCACTTCATGTCGAAGGCGGAAGGCGGCAGCCGTTTCACTTTGCGGCCATCCCGCATCTGCACTTCCTCGGTGCCAGCGACCAACTGCGCCCCTGGCCGGCCGTGGTTCCAGATCGTGAGGTCCCGGACGCAGCTGTCGGTGCTCGGTCCGGCCATGCCAACCAGCTGGTTGATCATGTCGTCGAGGGACGTCACGCGGTGGTCCGCGCCGACGGCGATCTCCGCCGCGCGGACGATCGAATCCAGGACGGACATGTCGGCGCCGAGGATGTCCAGCCGCAACTCGCGCCGCGGTCCGGAGCGTGAAGCACTTCTCGTCGTACCGCCGCCCGGGGCTGCCGTCCCCCCACCACCCGGTGCGCTGGTCGCCTCGTCGTCGGGAGCGCGCGCCACCAGCGCGACTGTGTCGCCAGGGGTGATGTGGACACGGCGGCCCTCCACCGCGTCTGTAGCCGCATGGTCCGCCTCGGCCTCCCGGGGTGACGACGACGGAAGGACGCCCTTTGGATCCGGCCGGGCGGGTGCCCCGCCCTGCTGAACGACGTGCGCGAGCTCATGGGCGATTAGCCGGCGACCCTCCGGTGTCGACGGCCGGTACCGGCCCACCCCGAAGCTGATCGCGTTGCCGATCGTGAACGCGCGAGCGCGATAGTCCGCAGCTTCGCCGGCTGCCTGATTGTCGTCGAAGATCCTCACCTCGCCAAAGGCGTATCCGAAAGCGGACTCCATCGTCGACAGCAGGGACGGCTCGAGGGTCCGGGCCGTCCGACCTGGTCCGCTACCGCCTCTGTCCCGGGACCGCGAGTTCGAGGATCGCTCAGGGGTTCCCGGTCCCGCGGGCGCGAGGAATTGGTCGCTCATCACGGCAGATCCCGGGAGATGGCTCTGGCCACGCTGTCCCCGATCCGTGGGTCGGACGGCTCCGACATGTTCACTCGGCCACCATCCGGAGCGGCCGTCCGGTCCAAGAGACCAGCACGCGCAAGCTGGCGGTTGATCGCGGCGGCGATCGCGCGTTCGTTGATGCCGTCGTCGGACTCGATCAAGAGCTCTGCGATGTCGACGACAGTGCGCCGGGACGGCCGCGCCGCGCCCCGGTTCACGACCAGCCTCCCATCTCGGCATCCGTCAGCGGCTTCTCGAGCTTGGCGTACTCGCTCTTCGCCGCCTGCAGCAGGTGCGCCATCCGGATCTCGTCGCCGGCCGCCGCAGCGAGGAACGCGCCGCCGAGGGCGATGTTCCGGATGCTGCCGCCGGTCACGTTGAGGCGGGCCAGGGTCTCGGGGTCGAGGTCCGCGAGCGGCGCGTCGCCCGGAAAGATGCGGCGCCAGATCTCTGCGCGGGCGGCCGGGTCGGGGAACGGGAACTGGACCACGAACCGGAGCCGCCGGAGGAACGCCGGGTCGAGCGCGCTCTTCAGGTTCGTCGTCAGGATCGCGATCCCGCGGTACGCCTCCATCCGCTGGAGGAGGTAACCGACCTCGATGTTCGCGTAGCGATCGTGGCTGTCCTTGACCTCGCTGCGCTTGCCGAACAGCGCGTCGGCCTCGTCGAAGAGGAGGATCGTCCCGCCGTCCTCCGCCGCGTCGAATACCCGCCGCAGGTTCTTCTCCGTCTCGCCGATGTACTTGCTGACGACCGAGCTCAGATCGATCCGGTACAGGTCGAGCTTGAGCTCGCCGGCGAGGACCTCGGCCGCCATCGTCTTGCCCGTTCCGCTCGGCCCGCTGAAGAGCGCGCTGATCCCCAAGCCGCGGGAGCCCTTGGCGCGGAACCCCCAAGCGCCATAGACCCGTGCCCGATGGTGGGCATGGCCGAGCATTTCGCGGAGCACGACCCGCTGCGGCTGTGGCAGGACAAGATCGTCCCAATCGGCGGTTGGCTCGATCCGTTGCGCGAGATCGTCCAGTCGAGGGCGTGCCTGCGTTCGCGAGGCGTCCCACAGGAGGCGCCCCAGCCCGGCCTCGCGCTCCGGAGCCGGCGCCGCCATGGCGACCGCACCAGCGGCCTGGATCGCGCGGATGCTCAGGTCGAACTGCCCGACCAGGTCGTCGAGCTCGCCGTTGAGACGCTCGCCGAGCCCGCCCAGCGAGGCGATCCAGAGGTCGCGCTGCTCATGGCTCGCCGGCTTGCCGACGTCGATTCGGACACCCCCCTGCTCGAGGCCGCTGATCGGTTCGCGGCTGGAGATCAGCACCGGGCCGCGCAGCCGATCAGCCAGCGCGATGGCGCTGCCGTGGCCGGCATCGTCGGACTGGCCGTCGGCCCGATCGAAATCGAACAGCAACGCGGATCCGGTGAGCGCGGACTCCCGATCGCACAGTCGACCGAGCAGTTCGCTCTCCGCTACCGCGCCAGGCATCGCCTCCACGCGCAGGCGGTTGAGCGGAATCCCGAGGCGTCGACAGGCAGCCTCGGCGACGCTGATCCTCGTCACCCGATCGGGCCCACACAGCTGCACGATCGGCGGCGGGCGCCCGGGATCCGACCACAACCGCTCGATCCGATCGACGCCGGACGATTGGGAAGGCGTGACCTCACCGTGCGTGTGCACGGCTTCGACTACACCATCGAGCCGCTCGTCGAGCTCCTGGATGCCGGCCAGGTAGTGGAGGATCCGTTCGTCGACCCTGAGGGCGCTGGAGCTGAACCTCGGACTCGGTGCGAGCTCGACCAGCCGCCAGTGACGCAGCGTGCCTCGCGGCGTGAGTGCCGACCAGTGAGGCTCGTGGAGAGCCGCCAGGGCTAGACCGAAGGTCGGCACAAGGGGCTCTCCGACCGCGGCGCCATCACCCGGCGCCGACCCGAACGACCCGTCGAGGTCGGGCACCGCGGCGAGCAGGAGGACATCGCGCTCGAAGGACGTCAGTCCGAACGTCGTCGACAGCATCGCCAGGGCCGACGGCGACGGCAGGTCCGCCTCGGCGTCGGCGACCCGTCGCCCGCTATTGCGCTCGCGCGCGGCCCAGGCCGGTTCGTCTCCGTCGGTCGCGAGGTGGCGCTCGACACGCAGCCGGACTCGGGCGACCTCGGCGACCAGCAACCGCTGGTTGGCCTCGCTCCAGGTCAGCGTCTCGGCGACCACGTCAGGTCACCGTGATGTTGGGGCCGACGAACTGGTCGAACGTCGGGCTGGCCGGGTTGGTGTCGACCTCGAGCTGGCTCTCCGCCCCGTCGACGCGGAGGCGGAGAAGGAACGTGCCGGTCGGCATGTCGCCTGGCACGGGGAACGTCATGGTCCCCACCGGCGTGTCGCCGATCGTGGCCGGCGCGATCACGATCTCGCGGTCACCGATCAGCGCCGACAGCCGCTGCGTCCGTCGGACCTGTGGCTGGAAGGTCAGCGGGAGCCCTGCGCTTCGCGCGACGGTGGCCGGGACGGACCCCGTCAGCACCGGGGCGAGGATGAATGCGGCCACGTTCGACTCGAAGCCGCGGTGGGGGGCCGCCGGCTGACCGAGGGCCAGACGATGGTTGACCTGGACCGATTGCAGACCGGCCTTCCGGTCGGCGGGGATCGTCAGCTCGATCTCGCGGTCGGTCAGCGAATTGGGCGTCACCGGCGTACCCCCGACGAGGACCACGACATCGTCTGCGAGCAGGTTCCGTCCGGACACCGTGAGCGTGCCGCCGGACGGCACGATCGGCGGCGTCAGCCCCTCGATGACCGGGCGGCGCAGCGGCAGGACCCGGATGTCCGGCCGGAGGACCGGTGGCGCCGACCTCGTCGGGTGCCGTCGCTCGATCAGGACGACCGTCGCTTCGTAGGCGACCGACAGTCGGTAGTGGGTGTCCTGGAACATGCCCCACAGCTTCGACAGGTCATCGAGGGACATCGGCTCCGGGCAGACGCGGACGAGCTCGACCTGGTCCGGGAGGTCCGATCCGGCGACTCTCGCTTCCGCTGCGATCGCCGCCTTGATGGTGGCCGGCGACAACACCGGCTCGTCGTTGACGAGGCTCATCGCGTGGGCCAGCAGGTGATGCGCGTCCAGCTCGTCGTTGTTGTCGCCGAAGGCGGTGACGAGGTAATGCAGCGACAGGGCAACGACCGGCCGCTGGCGCAGCCGGCCATCCGACCCGCGAACCGGCAGCTGCTCGTTGCGCATGGCCGCGTCCGGCGTGACCTGGTAGAGGAACAGGTTGAGGCGGCGATCCGTGCCCGATGTCGCCGCCACGTCCGGTGGGACCGTGGTGACCGCCGCGCCAGAAAGGGCTGCATCCTCGATGACGCGACCGAGCAGCTGGGCGAAGGTCGCGGTGACGGCTGCGACCGCGAGCGGGCTGCTCATCGGCGGTCGTCCCCGTCGCGGCGGCGAAGGTAGGCGTCGAGCGTCAAGGCCGGGGCCATGGGCGTCGGAGTGGCGTGAGCGGCGGGCTGCGGCTGGGGTGCGCGCACCTCGATGCGGCCGATCGAGACATTGACGATCGGACCATCGTCGTCGGCGCCGACGGGCGTCCCGTCGTCGATGCGGGGGGCATCGAACGATCGGTCGACGGCGGCCAGCGGGCGGACGGTGCTTTGAGGCCGCTCGGACTCCGTCGCCCGCCGGAAGGCCGCTGCTCTGGCCGCGACCGGCACGACCTCGGCATCGGCCATCGATTTCGACCAGCGCCGGCGGCCGGCTCGGCCGTTGCTCCCGGCGCTGCGGCCGCGCCCGCTCGAGCGGTGACGGCCGGTCCGGGGGCTCGGCATCCGGAGGTGGCTCGTCGGCCCGATCCAGCGTCATCGGGGGCTGGTGACGTGGAGGGACCCCTGCCGACACGCTCGTCAAGATGTCGCCGGCTCCCGCTCGGGCCGGGACGGCGTTCGATCGGTGCTGCCGGCGCTGGCCCGACGTCGTCTCGACCATCGACAAACGGCGTCGGAGCCTCGAGCCCCCGATCGTCCGCGCGTGCTCCGACAGGTGGCGGGGCAGCACCAGGCTGAACCATACGGACGCCCGTTACGCCCCGCCCACGCTCGGCGGCCGCCGGGATCGACGGCGGTGCGGCAGGTCGGAGCCCGCCTGGCTCGCCGATCGCCCGCCGCACGACGGCGCCGAGGAAGTCGGTCATCCCAGGACCAGCTCGAGGTACGCCTGCCGCCGGGCGGGAGGCAGTGCCAGGATTTCTGCCTCGGTCCAGCCGTAGGCGCGGGCGAGGGTGTGGACGTCGGCCATCAGCCGTCGAGCCCGGGTGTCGATCTCGATCCACAGGAACGACGCGACGTCGAAGGGCGAGTCCCAGGCGTGGCCGCACTCAGGGCAGCGGAGGCCAAGGCGAAGGTCGGCCTGGCGGTCAGCATCGGCCATGGCCTCGCTGATCCTCGTCAGCAGGTCGTCCGGCAGCGAAGCGGCATCGATCCGCCTGCCTCCTCGACGCGCATCGACGACACAGCGCTCGACGAGCAATCGACGCGCCGCCTCCAGGTCCACCGCCACCGTGATGGCCCGGAGGTCCGCGAGCGTGGGCGACCGGAACCGGACCCGAACGTCGCCGTCGTCGGCCAACATCTCGACCGGCTCCGCCTCCGGGCCCTCGGCACGGAGGTCGGCCACGTCGAACGCGACCTCGAGCTGTTGTCGACAGCTCGGGCAGTCGACGACGACGTCGATGCGAGGCCCAAAGGCGCCTTCGCGGAAGTCGAGGAGCCGCGCGTCGACGACGCCAAGCGCTGGATCGCCAGCGGGGTCCAGGCCGGCCGCCGCCAGCAGCAGTTCCGTCCGCCTGACCGGTCGTGCGCCGCGAGCAGCCGCCCACACGTCGAGGAGGCGGTTGTCCGGCTCGGACAGGGGCGCTGTGATCACGAAGCGACCACCGGCTCAGCGGGTTCGGGCACCTCCGCGTCGCGTTCCCAGCCCTCGTTCTCGAGCTTGATGGTCTGGATCGCGACGGCGTTGGCGTTGGCGTCCAGGTCGGGCAGCGACTGGAACTCGGAGACCCAGCAGCGGAAGATCTTGTACGCAAGGGCCAGCTGGCCCGCCTCGTTGTAGACCTCGATGATCACGTCCTTGCGGAAGTCCTTGAGCGAGACCTCCGAGCCAAGGCCGTTCCCGAAGTTCCAGACCTTGTTGGCCCACTGCTCGAACTCGAGATCGTGCGTGACGCCTCGCTCGAGGGTGATCGCCTCGTACTCCGTACGGCCGGGCGACTTGCGGCTGCTGCTGGGATCACCGCCGTCTCGATGCTTGACGACCTCGGTCGTCCGCTTGAGCGCGCCGACCTTGCTGATCCCGGCCACGTAACGGCCATCCCACTTGACGCGGAACTTGAAGTTCTTGTACGGGTCGAATTGGGTTGGGTTGACGGCGAACTGGGGCATCGTGGTCCGGCCTCCTTACGTCTCGAGCTGCCCGGCGATCTGCTGGATCTGGATCACGACGAACTCGGCGGGCTTGAGGGGCGCGAAGCCGACGAGGATGTTGACGATGCCCCGATCGATGTCCGCCTGGGTCGTCGTCTCCTTGTCGCACTTGACGAAGTACGCCTCCCGCGGGCTGGTCCCCTGAAAGGCACCCTGACGGAAGAGGCCGTTCATGAACGAGCCCACGTTGAGCCGGATCTGGGCCCACAGCGGTTCGTCGTTGGGTTCGAAGACCACCCATTTCAGGCCCTGGAAGAGGCTCTCCTCGAGGAACAGCGCCGTCCGTCGGATCGGGACGTACTTCCACTCCGAGGCCTGCTGGTCGGCACCCTCGAGCGTCCTGGCGCCCCAGCTGACATTGCCGAAGATCGGGAAGTTGCGGAGCACGTTCACGCCCTGCGGGTTGAGGCCGCCGTTCTCCTCGTCGGTGAGTGCCGCCGCCAGCCGCACACCCCGGAGCGCCGCGTCGGTCCCGGCGGGCGCCTTCCAGACACCGCGCGTGGCGTCGGTCCGGGCATAGACCCCGGCCAGCGTGCCGCTCGGGCCGATGTCGCGAAGCCGGCCCTCGTTGAGCGGGTCGCTCACCCGGACGCGCGGGAAGTAGACGGCGGCGTTGCGGTGACGGAGGGCGTTGCCGGTGGCGGTCATCCAGGTCGTCATGCCGCTCCCGTCCGTCCCCGGCGTCGTGACGTTCGGCGGGATGTCGACGATGAGGAACGCGCGGTGGTCGGCACAGAACGTGGTGGCGGCACTGACCACGCTCTGGAGCTGCGTATCCGGGAGGCGCGCCGCTACCGGCAGGCAAAGGATGTTGAAGATGAACGGCTCGATGCGGTCGAGCGCGTCGAGGCCGGCGATCAGCGCCACGGAGAAGCCATTGGCATCGGTGAACGAGCCGTCGTCGGCGAAAGCCGTGCCGTCATCGCCGCCGTTGAGGGTCGCGAACGCGGCGTCTGCCACCGCACCCGTCGGGTCGGGGGCAGCGCCATTCGGCAGCTCGCCGATGCCGAGGTCCTCGAGCTCGACGAGGCTCGAGGCGGCGTTGACGAGTCCCACCGCGGATCGAGGGGAGTTGAGGGACATCGTCAGGTTGCGATGGACCTCCGAGGCCACCACCTGCGGCGAGCCACTCACCTGTCGCACCTGCCGGACGTGCAGGTCGAAGGCGTTCGTCGACGTGTTGACGATCGCGGCCCTGAGCTCGTTGCCCCAGGCGCCGGCATTGGCGGCCCGGATCCGGAGCGTGTTCTGCGCCGGCGATCCGCCGGTGACGATTCGGCTGGCGCGACCTGGATTGCCGGCCGCGATCCGGACGACCCAGGCGATCTGGCCGCCGTTCAGGTAGTACTGCCGGATTGCGTAGCTCGCCTCGCTGCGCGCGTCCAGTCCGCCGAACACCCGCTCGAAGTCGGCGACGCTCGTGATCCGGACGGCCCGGCCAACCGGGCCCCGGGCGAAGACGTCGATGAAGGCCGTCTCCGAGGTGCTGACACTCACGATGGTCCGGACGCCGCTCGGCAACTCCTCGACGTACACGCCCGGGTAGGTGTAGGTGGCTGGCATTCCCGTTCCTCCTACGCTGCCTCGAGCGATTCCCAGAGCGCCAGGTGGCGCTGCGCGGTTCGCTCCCAGCTGTGGTCATGGCAATGAGCCCGAGCGGCGTCGACCAGGCGCTCGCGGAGCTTCGTGTCGTCGAGGAGGGTCGCCATCCCGTCGACGAGGTCGTCGGGCTGGTACACCGCCCCCTCCAGACCATCGAACCAGCCGGTCGGCGACGTCAGCACCGGCACCCCCGCCGCGAGGCCGACGCGGACTGCGCCACTCGCGCTGGCGTGGGGAACCTCGTCGTACCAGTAGACGAGGATGTCCACCTCAGCGGCGAGCCGGCGGGCCACCTCCTCGATGGGCAGGAAGTCGGCGACGCGGCGGACAGGGAGCCCGTTGGCGGCCTCCTCCCAGCTCGCCTCGAGCTCCGGCGAATGGGCGTGGCTATAGAGCACGAGCGTCGTGTCGGGGACACGCCGGATCGCATCGAGCAGGCGCCAAAAGCCCTTGTGACGGCCGAGGAATCCGAACGCTCCGACCACCCGGCCACGGTTTCGTTTGCGTGGCGGGAACCAGGTAGGGCAGCCGTGCGGGACGAGTTGAACGTCCTTGTCCGGCCACCGTCGGCGGAGGCGGGCAGCGCCTTCGCTTGTCAAGGCGACGAGTACGTCCGCCTCGCGCTCCCAGTCGTACGCAGTCTCGAAGACCGAGTGCTCGGTGACCGCCACTCGTGCACCAGCGCAACGTGTTTCCTCGATCGCACGGGCCAACTCGGCATCGGGCACCAGGCCGTCGGCATGTTGGACGTGGAGCGAGCGGACGGCATCTGGAGCTGGGCGCGCAACAACCAGCCGCACGGCGCCCGGGATGGGCGCCGTCAGGTAGGCCGCGTACTCCGCGATGCCACAGGGCGCGCCGTCGCCCGGGACCCACATCGTCCGCCGCCGACGGAGCGATCGGCGCGTCAGGAGGTTCCGCTCCATCACGTCGAGGACCGCCGGGGCTTTGGACCAGACCGATCGATTGACCCGAACCCAGTCCGACGCGGCCCGCCCGATCGCGGCGGCCTCCAAACGATGCGTGGCCACCCACCTGAGGCGAGCGGCGACCTCCGGCACAGACGGCACGCCGCGGACACCCGGGCGGCCGTAAGGTGGCTCGTCGGCCGCTTCGTAGTGGCCGGGGTCGACTGGCAGCAACAGGTCCGGCACCTCGCGAGCGAGGTCTCCCTGCCCCTCGGAGGCGAGGGCGACGACCGGCAGCCCGGTGGCCATGCCCTCGATCATCGGAAGCCCGAAGCCCTCATTGCCGAGCGCGAGCAACACGTCCGCCTCGCCGTACCAGTGGGCGATGCCGCGCGACCGCTCCTCCCTGTCGACCACCCTGATGCGCGGGTCGGGTGGAAGGGCACCCGCACCCGAGCCACCGAACCGCGTCTTGATGATCAGCCTCGCGTCCGGATCACCCACGAACGCGGTCTGCCACGCTGCGATGCCTTCGCGGACGTGCTTGCGGCCGCTTGGCGTGCCGACGATCAGCGTCGTCACACCCGGGCGTTCGGGTCGCGTGAGCGGCCGATAGACATCCGGGTCGAGGCCCTCCGGGACGACCTCAACGGGAGCGGTCACGCCGCTCGCCCGGCACACCCCGGCCACGAATGAAGTCGGCACGATGACAGCGCGAGCCCGGTTCAGCCGCTCCGTCCAGCCGGCGGGCAGCCGGCTTGACTCCCACATCGTGTGGATGAACAGCTCCGGAGCGGAAAGATATGGCTCCAGCTCCGGCCGCGGCCAGCAGTCGTACAGGATCGGGGCGTCGCTCTCCGGCCGCGACGAGCGAACGAGGGCGACAAGCTCCTCGGTGTAGCCCGCAGGGTCGAAGGCGATCGGCACCGGGTTGACCGTCGCCCCCTCGCGGATCATCCCGAGCACGAGGTACTCCGCGATGGCGCCGTAGCTCTCGTAGATCGCGAATGGCGCGACGAGGGTGACCGAGGTCGCGAGTCGGTGGCTGCCGATCGCGGGAGCTCCTCCGCCGCGGCGCAGGCTGGCGTAGAACGCCCGATCCGCGCCCAGCAATCGCGCGACGTCATCCATGGGGCGGGGGGTCCAGCGGGGATCGGTGAAGGCCTTGACGGCCGTATTCCCGCCGTGGACGACAGCGATGCACAGATCCAGCTCCGGGAGCGTCATGAGGGCGCCCGGAGCGATGCCGGAGAGGAACATCGAATCCTCGCCGGTCGTGACGTCCCGGAACGGGTTCGCCGACCAGGCTTCCTTCTTGTACATGAGGCTGCAGCCGGCGACCCACGGCGGATCGAACGGTTGAGGCTCGTACAGCCAGGCCTCGCCCCGGAACGGCGCGTAATGCAACAGGCTCGCCGGCCCACAGGCGTCGGCATCGGTCGCGCGCAGCGCCGTCACCTGCCGCGAGAGCCGATCCGGCGCCTGCCAGTCGTCGTCGTCCCAGTGCGCGATCAGGTCGCCCCGACTGGCCTCGCAGGCGACGTTCCGCTTTGCGCCGATCGACCGCCTGCCGGGCAGGGCCACGTACCGGACCCGGTCGTCCCGAGGGACCAGGTCGATGACTGGATCGTCGCCGTCATCGACGATGACGAGTTCGCGAACCGGGTAGTCCTGGCGCAGGAAATACTCGATGGCCCGGCCAACGAAGCGGCGCCGATCGCGCGTCGGCATGATGCAGCTGACCAGCGGACCGCCCGGACCCGGGACTCCCATGTCAGTCATCCCCGCTCGGCGGATCGGCTGGCGCGAAGCCGGGTCCCGCGGACCGGACGAGGTAGCTCTCGATGAACCGGGTGAGCTGCTCGAACGACTCAACGTGCTGTCGCCGTTCGTCGATCAGGTGGGTGACGTGCCCTCGCCACTGGATCGAGCGCGCGACAGGATCGACTCCTTCGATCCAGAGCCTGACGAGGAACGAATGCGACGTCGCTTCGACAGTCATGACGGCCTCGGCACGTCATACGGCCCCGCCGTCGCGATCTCGTCCGAGCTCGCGTCCGAGCCGCCGTCCCAAAAGACGTCCCGGTGGGCGTCTCAGTGGCGTCTCTTCAGCCGGTCCAGTCGTCGTCCCTGAGGAGCTCCTCGGTGACCTGGTCGGCGCGGATCCGGTCGAACAGCTCGATCGTCCTGGCTGCCGGACGGGCCCCGAGCTCGTAGTCGAGGATCGCAGCGCATTGCCGGAACTGGCGCATTGCGGCGGTCCGATCTCCCGATCGATAGTGGATCCGCATCATCCGGACGTGGGTCCGTTCGTGAGCTCGATCGTGTTCGAGGATGCGATCCCCGTAGAGCAGGGCGTCGTCCAGCTGTCGGTGGGTCTCGGCGTACTCCAGGAGACGCTCCAGCATCGAGATGTAGCGAGCCTTGTACCGGTGTCGCTCGTACAGCGCCCAATCCTGGTACCAACCCTCGAGGAGATCGCCACGGTAGAGCTCGCAGGCCCTCCGCAGCTCGTCCGCGGAAGTGGCTGTAAGGTCCCGACCGGCGATGCCCTTGACGGCCTGCATCGCGGTCTCGAACTGCCGGACGTCCAGCCCGTCCAGGGCGTCTTCGTTGACCTGCACCCAATCCGATCCGACCAGCAGCAGATCATGCCGCCCACCGACGGCGGATTGGATCCGCCAAAGCCCCTGTCGCAGGTACTTCCTCGCCTGCGTCGTCGTCCGGCCCGACCAGATGGCGTCGGCGAGCATCTCGCGGTGATGTTGCTGGTGCCGGAACAGGAGCAGGAAACCAAGCAGCTCGCGAACCTTGCCGCCGTCGAGCTCGGTCAGCGGACGATCGTCGACGCGGACGCTGAAGCGGCCGAACAGGAGGAACTCGCGTCGTTGTCGTGCGGCCCAGGAACGCCCCTGCAAAGCCATTCGATCACCCCAGTGAGCGCGGTCCGCGATCCGTCGTCCCCGCCGGCTCTGAGGGCAGGCCGGTGACGAGCTACGGTGCCGGCTCCGGGGACTCGTTATCGACCGTCGACGCCACAGGTCGGTGTGGGCCGTCGCCGTCGCGCTGATTTGTCATCCCCGAGCGAGGCACTACCGTACCGCAGGGGTGTAATCCCGACGTTGCAGCCGTCGCGCGGTCTGGAGGCTCTCGAGGCAGTACGCCGCAGCGCCGAGCGAGCCCACCGGTCAACGCCGAGGCGCCGGCGGCCTGAACGAAAGCCGCAGCAAGCTCGCCCCGCGCTGGATCGCTGCCGATCGAAGCGTTACTGCCGAAAGTCGACGGTGACCACCGCCGGGGCGGATCGGTTGCCTGCGCCGTCCACGGCAAACACCTCGATCGTGTTCAGGACGCCGAGATCGCCGTACAGGATCGCCTGCGTATGCCCGCCGCCGATCGCCTGGTCGAAGCGGCCGTTCAGGTAGACCTCGTAGGCGATCAGGCCCGTTGGGGTTGCGTTGTCGCTCGATGCCCCCCACGACAGCCAGATCTCGGCGTCTCCGAAGGTGTTGGCCCACAGGCCGGCGGGCGTCGTCGGCGCGGTGGTATCACCGGTCGACGACTCGAGCAGGGTGATCGCCCGGTTGTCGGTCCCGGAGAAGCTCTCGCCATTCCAGGTGACCCCCACGGCGGCGTCGCTGGCGGCCGCGCCGGTATGGAAGGTCCCCTGGGAGGCCGTCATCGAGAGCACGACGGTGTGGCTGAAGCGATCGCACGTCGGCGTGAAGAAGGCTTGCCCGAGCGCCGTCTCCTGCGACACCGTGACGGAGGACTGCGCGCCGATTGCGCCGATCGGGCAGGCAACCGCCACGGCGATGCGGACGCCGCCGCCGGATGTGCCCGTGAGCTGGCCCTGGTCGGCGATCCGGGCGGTGACGCCCGGCTCGATCCGGGTGATCCTCGTGCCGGTGGCCTGTACCTGCTGGCCGTTGCGGGAGATGGTCACGTAGGCGGTGGCGGTCGCGTTGCCGAGCGTGAATTGGTTTCCGTTCACCACTCTCGCGTGGCCAACCTGTGGCGCGCCCGTGCAGGCCACGCTGAAGCTCCCGGCGCCGCCGGGGTCCGCCTGCCGTACGTACAGGCTGCCGCGGCTCCAGGTCCAGCCGACCGGGCACGTGGCCGTCACGTCAACGTTCAAATATTCGCCGCTCGGCTCCAGGGTTCCTGAGGGAGCGATCTCGACCGTGGCGGACCCCGCCGGCAGCGTAGGCCCGGGTGTGGGTGTCGGTGTCGGTGTCGGCGGCGGCTTCGTCGGCCGCTTCGCGTCGACCGCCGCGCCGCTGCCGATGACGAACGCCACGGCAAGAACCGCCGCGATCTGGACGCTGAGATGCCGAGAGTTGATCACGCTGCGCATGGGTCGCCTCCCACCACGTATCGAACCAGGCCTCTGACGACCTCTACGCCGCGCCTTGGCTGACCGGTTTCAACGGGTCCTCAGGGCAGGCATTCGCCCTCGCCGAAGCGCCAGCCGACAGCGGCGAACACGGCGGATGGCACCGACGATTCGTCACGAACCCCGGCGCGGGGACTGGGTTACAAAAGCGGTCGCGGTCGGTGTGTCATCCTCCGCCCGTGAGCTCGCCCCGGACGCTCCTCGAGACCGCGCTCGCCCGTCTGGACGCCATCGGCGCCGACAGCCGGGACGACGAGGAGACGCGAGCCCGCAAAGCGCTCCTCGTGCTCGTGTCGCTGCTGATCCTGCCGGTCTCGCTGCTGTGGGGTGGCCTCTATCTCGCGCTTGGAGCGCCGTCCGGCGTGTTCGCGTTCGTGTACTTCGCCATCTCGCTCGGAGCCATCGCGCTCTTTGCTCGGACGCGAGACTTCGCGCTGTTCCTGCACGTCGAGCTCCTCGACATCCTGCTCGCGCCGAACCTGTCGATGATCCCGCTCGGCGGGTTCACCACCTCCACAGGAGTCGGCGTGTGGGGCATCCTGGCCCCGATGGGGGCGCTCGTCTTCATGGGCGTGCGAGCCGGAATCCGCTGGTATGTGGCATTCGTGGTCGCCTTCCTCGGGTGCGGCGTCGCGGGCGAGATCCTGGGCACCATCTCCCCGTTGCCGGCGTGGTTCACGACACTCATGCTGGCGCTCAACATCGCGGTCGGCGGGACGATGGTGTTCACCCTCCTCGCGCTATTTGCCCAACAGCGGCAGGACGCGCTAACGGCTCTCCAGAGCGCCCAGGACCAGGCCGAGAGCCTGCTCCTCAACGTGCTGCCGCGCCCGATCGCCGAGAGGCTGAAGACCGAGCCCCAGACGATCGCCGACCAATTCACCTCCGCGTCGATCCTCTTTGCCGACGTGGTCGATTTCACTCGCCGCTCCGAGCAGTTGTCACCCGCCGAGGTGGTCGGCATCCTCGACCATCTCTTCAGCCATTTCGACACGCTGGCCGAGCGGTACGCGGTCGAGAAGATCAAGACCATCGGTGATGCCTACATGGTCGCCGCGGGCGTCCCATCACCCCGGCCGGATCATGCCCGCGCGCTGGCGCTCATGGCACTCGACATGGTCGACGCCATGAGCTCGCACGACGGGGTGCGGCACCTCGATCTGGAGCTGCGGGTCGGGATCAATTCCGGCCCCGTGGTGGCGGGCGTCATCGGCCGGAAGCGCTTTCTCTACGACCTGTGGGGCGATGCCGTCAACACCGCCAGCCGGATGGAATCGCAGGGGACACCGGGCCGCATCCAGATCACCCGCGCGACCTACGACCTGATCGAGGACGAGTTCGTGTTCGAGCCGAGAGGGACGATCTCGGTCAAGGGCAAGGGCGAGATGGAGACCTGGTACTTGCTCGAGCGACGAACCACAGCGGCGGTGGGTGTTGCGGGCGGCGAGGTGGCTTCCCTGAAGTCGTCCCGCTAGAGGGGGCGGGGCGACGTCGCCGGGGAACAGCTGGCAGCCTGCCCCAGGTCGGCCGATCTTTGCGAGAATCGGCCCATGCCAGACATGCGATCCGGATGGGGCGCGATCGAGGTCCGCGGCGCCCGCGAGAACAACCTTCGTGACGTCAGGCTCGACATCCCCAAACGGCGCCTGACGGTCTTCACGGGCGTGTCCGGCTCCGGCAAGTCCTCGCTCGTGTTCGAGACGATCGCCGCGGAGTCACGACGCCTCATCAACGAGACCTACACCGCGTTCGTCCAGGGCTTCATGGGGACGCAGCCTCGACCGGACGTCGACTCGCTGGAAGGCCTGACCGCGGCGATCGTCGTCGACCAGGAGCGGATGGGCGCCAACCCGCGTTCGACCGTCGGCACCGCTACCGACGCCCACGCCATGCTCCGGATCATCTTCAGCCGTCTGGGTGAGCCGCACATCGGGCCGGCCACCGCCTTCTCGTTCAACGTCCCCGCCGGCAACATCCGTGGCGAGATCCAGCTCGAGAAGGGCCGCGGGGAGGTCGAGGAGCGGGACATCGCGATCAGCGGCGGGATGTGCGCCGAATGCGAGGGCCTGGGGCGGGTCTCGACCGTAGACATCGACGCGCTCATCGACAAGGACCTCAGCCTGAACGAGGGGGCGATCACGTTCCCGAACTTCCAGGTCGGCAGCTGGTATCACCGGATCTTCGTCGACTCCGGCTTCTTCGACCCGGACAAGAAGCTGCGCGACTTCACGGACGCCGAGTGGGAACGCCTGCTGCACGGCCCGGAGGCGAAGGTCAAGACCGAGCTCGTCACGCTGACCTACGAGGGGCTCGTGGACAAGATCCGGAGCCGCTACCTCGTCAAGGACGCCGAGTCCCTGCAGCCCAGCCTCCGCGCCGCCGTCGAGCGCATCGCGACCTTTACCGCCTGTCCGTCGTGCGACGGGACCCGCCTCAATGCGCTGGCCCGCTCGTCGCTGATCGATGGCCGCAGCATCGCCGACTGCGCCTCGATGCAGGTCAGCGACCTCGCCGGGTTCACCCGCGGGCTGCAGGCGCCGAATGCCAAACCGATCCTGGACCAGCTGCTTTCGGTCCTGGACCACTTCGTCGACATCGGCCTCGGCTATCTCAGCCTGGATCGCGAGACGTCCACGCTCTCCGGAGGCGAGGCTCAGCGGACGAAGATGGTCCGCCACCTGGGCTCGAGCCTGACGGATGTGACGTACGTCTTCGACGAGCCGACGATCGGCCTCCATGCGCACGACGTCCAGCAGATGAACGGGCTGCTCGGGCAGCTCCGTGACAAGGGCAACACGGTCCTCGTCGTCGAGCACGACCCGGAGGTCATCCGGATCGCCGACCACGTCGTCGACATGGGTCCTGGAGCGGGCACGCATGGCGGCACGGTCGTCTACGAGGGCGCATTCGCCGGCCTGACGAGCTCGGGCACGCTGACGGGTCGCCACCTCGACGTTCAGCAGGAGCTGAAGACGGCCCCGCGAACGGCCCGCGGCTCGATCCCGATTCGCGACGCCCGGCTCCACAACCTCCAGGACGTCTCGGTCGACGTGCCGCTGGGTGTCATGGTCGCGGTCACCGGCGTCGCGGGATCCGGCAAGAGCTCGCTCATCCACGGCTGCCTGCCACGGACGGATCCGTCGGTGACGTTCATCGACCAGTCGGCGATCCGCGGCTCGCGGCGGTCCAATCCGGCGACGTACACCGGCATCCTCGACCCGATCCGGAAGGCATTCGCGAGCGCCAATGGCGTGAAGCCCGCGCTGTTCAGTGCCAACTCCGAGGGCGCCTGCCCGGCCTGCAACGGCCTCGGCATGATCTACACGGACCTCGCCTTCATGGCCGGCGTCGTCAGCGTCTGTGAGGTATGCGAAGGGCGCCGCTTCACCGACGAGGTCCTGGGCTACCGGCTGCGTGGGCGGAACATCGACGAGGTCTTCCGGATGTCGGTCGAAGAGGCCGCGGCATTCTTCACGGAGAAGCCGGTCCGGGTCATGCTCGACCGGCTCGCCGACGTCGGCCTGGGCTATATCGCCCTCGGCCAGATGCTCAACACGCTGTCCGGTGGCGAGCGCCAGCGGCTGAAGCTCGCGATCGAGATGTCCGGCGACTCGGAGGTCTACGTCCTCGACGAGCCCACGTCCGGTCTCCATCTGCACGATGTCGACCAGCTCATCGGGCTGCTTGACCGGCTCGTCGACACCGGCCGGACCGTGATCGTCATCGAGCACAACCTCGACGTCGTGGCCCGCGCGGACTGGGTCATCGACCTCGGGCCGGGTGCGGGACACGACGGCGGGCAGGTGATCTTCGAGGGTCCGCCGGCGGCGCTCGTCCGTGCCAAGGGCTCGCTGACCGGCGAGCACCTCCAGCGCTGGCTTGAGCCCGCGGCGGTCTGATTCCAAAACGACAGACCTCGCCAAGGAGGATCGCCATGGAGACGAAGAACCTCGCCGACCTCTACGATTTCGATCCGATCCCGTGGTCGCGGGCGCTCGAGGCGCTCGAGAACCCCGAGCCGCAGGCCCGTTGCTTCCTAGCGACAATGCGACCCGACGGCCGGCCGCATGCGGCCGGGGTCGGCGCCCTGTGGGACGGCGACAAGGTCTACGTCGTGAGCGGCGCCGGGACGCGCAAGAGCCGAAACCTCGCCGAGAACCCCAACTGCGCCGTCTCGATGGCGCTGACCGGCATCGACCTGGTGATCGAGGGCGTGGCCGAGAGGGTGACCGACGACGCGACGCTCCAACGACTCGCCCAGCGCTACGCCGACCAGGGCTGGGCGCCAACGGTCAAGGATGGCGCCTTCACCCACGAATACAGCGCGCCAAGTGCAGGGCCTCCGCCGTGGGATCTCTACGCGGTCACGCCGACCACGGTCTTTGGCGTCCTGGCAGCCGAGCCCGGCGGCGCGACCCGCTGGCGCTTCGACGACTGACACGGCGGGGCGTCCCATCCCACTCGAACGGCCGACCTTAGCCGCTCGTCTCCGGGTCTGACCCGGCCTCGGTGGGCGATCGCCACGACTTCCGCCGTCGCGTCCGGCGCGGTCGGTCGGGCTCGCTGGCTGCAGGATCGAGCTGCCGGAACGGCTCGGACAGCAGCAGCTTGCGGAGCAATCCGGCGAGTTGCTCCTGCTCGCTCTTCGTCGAGGGCGCCAAGCAACCGGCGTTCGTTCTCGAGGTGATCGATCACCGAGGTGTCGACGAGCTGGAGACCGCGATCGGTCAGGGCGACGAGGCGGCCCCGTCGGTCGGTGGGGTCCGGCAAACGCTCGACGAGACCCATGGCCTCCAGCCGATCGAGCCGGTTGGTCATCGCCCCGGACGAGAGGATCACCGAGTTGAACAGCGCGGTCGGGTTCATCCGGTGCGGCGGGCCGGCGCGTCGGAGCGCCGCCAGGACCAGGTACTCCCCGAACGAGACGCCATAGGGCGCGAAGACCCGGGCAAAGCTCGCCGCTTGGAGCAGCGAGACCCGCGTGACCCGCTGCAGCGTGTGCGTCGGCGTCACGTCGAGTTCGGGAAGGACCTCGTTCCACTGCGACACGATCCGGTCGATCTCATCCATGTGCGTGATGTTACTCGATATCAAGAGTCTTGACATCATGTCTTGTTGTGAAGTATCTTGACGTCGAACCATTCACGCACGAGGTGTCTCCGATGACCACCGTCTCACCTTCGCCGATCGCGGCGGCCCCCACCGCCGACCTGTCCGACTCGCTCGATATCCGGCTCATCGTGGCCGGCCGTCTCGCGCCCACGGGTGTCGCGCTCCGTCGCGACCGCGCGGCGCTGGCTTCGGTCCTCGATCGCAGCGATCGAGCTCGCACCATCGACACGACCCATGCTGGAAGGAACGCCCGATGAACGAGCAGCGACAGCTCGGAACCACGGACCTCCACATCACGACCGTGGGCTTCGGCGCCTGGGCCATCGGCGGCGGCGATTGGGCGTACGGCTGGGGACCGCAGGACGACGCGACCTCTGTCGCGGCGATCCGCCACGCCGTCGACCTCGGCATCAACTGGGTCGATACTGCGGCGATCTACGGTCTTGGCCACTCCGAAGACGGTCGTGGGACGGGCCATTCGCGAGATCCCGCTCGACGACCGTCCGTTCGTCTTCACGAAGGGCGGCATGATCCCGGACCGGAGCCGCCCGTTCGACGAACCGGTCCGCAACCTGCAGCCGGCCAGCATCCGCCGGGAGGTCGAGGCGTCGCTGACTCGCCTCGGGATCGACCGCATCGACCTCTACCAGTTCCACTGGCCGGACCAGACCGGGACCCCGGTGGAGGACTCCTGGGCCGAGATGGGCCGGCTGGTCGAGGAAGGCAAGATCCGCTACGCCGGAGTCTGCAACTTCGACATCGAGTTGCTCGGCCGTGCGGAGGCCGTTCGACACGTCGACTCCCTCCAGCCGCCGTTCTCGATGATCCGGCGTGACTCGGGTGACGACGTCATCCCCTGGGCCGCTGAGCACGGCACCGGCGTCATCGTCTACAGCCCGATGCAGTCGGGGATCCTGACGGACAGCTTCTCGGCCGAGCGCGTCGCCGCCATGGCGCCGACCGACTGGCGTCGAGCCGCGCCGAACTTCAACGAGCCGGCCCTGAGCCGCAACCTGGCCCTGCGTGACGCCCTGGTGCCGATCGCGGCCCGGCACGGGACGACGGTGTCGGCCGTGGCCATCGGCTGGGCGGTCGCGTGGCCCGGCGTGACGGGTGCCATCGTCGGCGCTCGGACGCCCGAGCAGGTCGACGGCTGGGTGGACGGTGGCCGGATCCGGCTGACCGAGGACGACGTGGCCGAGATCGCCGTTGCCGCCCGCGGCACCGGCAGCGGACCGGTCCATCCCCTGGTGGCCGTCGAGTAGATCGCCCGGCGGCCTCCCGCGACAACTTCGAAGACCCGCCGGCGCTCGCGCTGGCGGGTTCTTTGATTGCCCCATTGACACCAACGAAACACAGCGATATAAAGCCAAACACACATGAAACAAGAGTTGCCCAACATGTACGCGGAGGAGCGACAGCGCCTGATCGTCGAGCGCGCCCGGGCCGGCGGCCGTGTGGAGGTCGCGGCCCTGGCCGAGGAGCTCGGGGTCACGACCGAGACAGTCCGGCGTGACCTGACGACCCTCGAGCGACATGCCCTCCTCCGCCGCGTCCACGGCGGAGCCATCCCGATCGAGCGGCTGGGCTTCGAGCCCGCCCTTGCCGCCCGCGACAGCGTCCTCACGGTCGAGAAGGAACGCATCGCGCGGCTGGCCCTCGCCGAGCTCCCGGACGAAGGGACGATCCTGCTCGACGCCGGCACGACGACCGCCCGGCTCGCCGCGCTGCTGCCGACGGACCGCGAGCTGGTCGTCCTGACCAACGCGCTGCCGATCGCGATGTCCCTCTCGGTCCGGCCGAACATCACGGTCCTGATGCTCGGCGGCAGGGTTCGTGGCCGGACGCAGGCCGCGGTCGACGCATGGGCCCTCCAGGCCCTGGCGGACAGCTACGTCGACGTCGGGTTCATCGGCGCGAACGGCATCAGCCCGGAGCGCGGGCTGACCACCCCGGACACGACCGAGTCCGCCGTGAAGCGGGCCATGATCCGGGCCGCCCGGCGCTCCGTGGTGCTCGCCGACCACACGAAGGTCGGGCAGGATCACCTCTCCCGGTTCGCCGCCCTCGACGAGATCGACACGCTGATCACCGACTCCGGGCTCGATGCCCAGGTGGCGGACGAGCTGCGGGCGCTCGGTCCCAGGGTCCTGCTGGCATGATCGTGACCCTGACCCTCAACCCGAGCGTCGACCGGACGGTCGAGGTCGAGACCCTCGCCCGGGGCGAGGTGACGAGGGCCGTGGGTGGTCGGGTCGATCCCGGCGGCAAGGGCATCAACGTCTCGCGGGCGCTGGCGAGCCACGGCCTCCCGACCAGAGCGGTCGTCACCGTGGGCGGCGCCGAGGGCGAGCACCTCGTGACCCTCCTGCGCGACACGGGCATCGAGATCGTGCCGGTCCGCATCCGTGGAGCGATCCGGTCGAACATCACGATCGTCGAACCCGACGGGACGACGACCAAGATCAACGAGCCGGGCGCCGAGCTCAGCGCCGACGAGCTCAACTCCGTGTTCGACGCGGTCCAGCGGGCGGTCGACTCGGCCGACTGGCTCGTCGCCAGCGGCAGCCTGCCGCCCGGCACGCCCGCAAACGTCTACGCCGACCTCGTCCGATCGCTGGCCGATTCGGGGACATCCGTCGTCGTCGACACGAGCGGGCCCGCCCTCGAGGCGGTCCTCGCCGCCGGCCCGACGCTGGTCAAGCCGAATCGCGACGAGCTCGCCGAGGCGACCGGGATGCGCCTGGTGACCATCGCCGACGTCGTCGAAGCGGCGTGCCGGCTGCGCGACCGGGGCGCCAGGACGGTGCTGGCGAGTCTCGGCGCCGATGGTGCCGTGCTCGTCGACGACGAGGGCGCCATCCACGGCCAGACCCCCGTGGTCTCGCCGCTCAGCTCGGTCGGCGCCGGTGACGCGATGCTGGCCGGTTTCCTGGCCGGTGGCGGCGCGGGTGCACGGGCGCTGACCCAGGCCCTCGCCTGGGGGGCCGCGGCGGTGCTCCAGCCGGGCTCCGGCATGCCGTCGCCGGACGATATCGACCTCGGCGTCCGTCCGGCTCGAGCGACACGAGACCACGCGCCGGGACCTGTTCGCCATGCCGCCCTGACGCCGGCCCAGCGATCGGGGATTTCGTGTGAGGAGGCGAAACGTCTCGAAGGGAAGGGAGAGGAAGCCATGACAGCAACGACAGCAGATCTCAAGCACCGCGAGGGGCCCGGATTACAAGCCACGGATCCAGCGGGTCGGCGGCTTCCTGGCGGGCATGATCATGCCCAACATCTCCGCGTTCATCGCGTGGGGCCTGATCACGGCCCTGTTCATCCCACCGGCTGGCTGCCGAACGAGCAGCTGGCCGCGCTCGTCGGCCCGATGATCACCACGCTGCTGCCGGTCCTGATCGGCTACACCGGTGGTCGCCTCGTCCACGGCCAGCGTGGCGCGGTCATCGGCGCCGTGGCGACGATGGGCGTCGTCGTCGGCACGGACATGCCGATGTTCCTCGGGGCCATGATCATCGGGCCCGCTGGCGGCCTACCTCCTAAGCAGTTCGATCGGCTCCATCGCCGGCCGCGTCCGCGCCGGGTTCGAGATGCTCGTCGACAACTTCAGCGCCGGCATCCTCGGGCTGATCATGGCCATCGTCGGCCTGCTGGCCATCGGCCCGATCGTCCAGGCCCTGGCCACGATGCGCCGGTGACGGCGTCGAGGTCCTCGTCGACAACGGCCTGCTGCCGCTCGTCTCGATCATCGTCGAGCCCGCCAAGGTGCTGTTCCTCAACAATGCGATCAACCACGGCGTCCTCGGTCCGCTCGGCGATCGCCCAGGCGGTCGAGTACCGGCAAGTCGATCCTGTTCATGATCGAAACGAACCCAGGCCCGGGGCTCGGGATCCTGCTGGCCACTTGGCTCTTCGGTCCGCGTGCCCTGCGACCGACGGCGCCAGGGGCGATCATCATCCACTTCTTCGGCGGCATCCACGAGATCTACTTCCCCTACGTGCTGGCGAACCCGCGGCTGATCCTCGCGGCCATCGCCGGCGGCGCCTCCGGTGTCTTCACCGCGGTCCTGACCGGGTCCGGCCTGGTCGCCACCCCCTCACCCGGCAGCATCTTCGCCTACATGGCCGTGACCCCCGTGGGCGGCCACCTGGGCGTCCTGCTGTCCATCGCGGTCGCCGCTGCCGTATCGTTCGGCGTGGCCTCTTTGCTGCTCGGCTTCGGCCGCGCCGAAGAGCCGGTCGCCGAAGCGTCGTCCCAGGATGCCGTAACGGCCCCGACAGGAGCGTGATCGTCATGCCAGAGGTCAACGGCCGAGACATCCGCACCGTGGTCGTTGCCTGCGATGCGGGTATGGGCAGCAGCGTCATGGTCGCCAGCCAGATGCGTCAGCGGTTGAAGAAGTACGACGTGGCGGTCGAGCACCTCCCTGTCAACTCGATCCCCGCTGACACCCAGGTGGTGGTCACCCACGCGAGCCTGGCCCAGCGCGCGCAGGGGATGGCCCCTGGCGCGGTCGTGGTCCCGTTCCAGATCTTCATGGGGGACCCGGCCTTCGAGAAGGTCGAGGCGGCCATCAGGGACGGTGGCGTCCTTGCCGGCTGAGTCCAGCACGCCACCGCCTGCCACCGATGTCCTCGTTCGAGAGGCCGTTCGACTGGCGCAGCACGCCGACGACAAGTGGGATGCGCTGCGCCAGTCGGGGGCGCTCCTCGAAGAGCTCGGTGCCGTGGACGAGGGCTACGCCGCCGCGATCCTGGAGCGCGAAGGCCAGATCTCGACCTACATGGGCGAGGGCGTCGCGATCCCCCACGGGACCGACGCCGCTCGTTCGCTTGTCCGCCGGACCGCGCTGGGATTTCTCCAGTACCCCGACGGCGTCGACTGGGACGGCGAGACCGTCTATCTCTGCATCCCGATCGCGGCCAGCGGCGACGAACATGTGGGCGTCCTGTCGTCGCTTGCCGAGATCCTCGTCGATGACGACAGTGCGGCCGCGCTTCGGACCGCCACCGACGTCGAGACGGTCCTCGCCCTCCTGAACCCAGGCGGCCGAGCCGCCGAGGAGCACGCATGAAGGTCGCCCGGTTCTATGCGCCCGGCGACATCCGGATCGAGGATGTGCCGGAACCCGCAGCCGGCCCGGCCGAGGTCAAGATCCGCGTCCGGAACTGCTCGACCTGCGGCACGGACGTCAAGATCTATCGGTCCGGCCACCAGAACATCGATCCGCCCCGGATCATGGGCCACGAGATCGCCGGGGAGGTGGTCGAGATCGGCGCCGATGTCGGCCCGCCCTCGGACGGTCAGCCGTGGGCGGTCGGCGATCACGTCCAGGTCATCGCCGCCGTCCCGGACGGCACCTGCCCGGACTGCCGGCGTGGCTGGATGACGATCTGTCCGAACCAGACATCGATCGGCTATCAGTACGAGGGCGGCTTCGCCGAGTACCTCATCGTGCCGCACGAGGTGCTGCGGGTGGACGGCCTCAATCGCATCCCGGACGGCGTGGGCTTCGACGAGGCATCGGTGGCCGAGCCGTTCGCCTGCGCCATCAATGCCCAGGAGCTGGCCCGGGTCGGAGCCGGGGACGATGTCGTCGTCATCGGGGCCGGACCGATCGGCTGCCTCCACGTCAGGCTGGCGCGCGCTCGAGGCGCGGCGCGGGTGTTCCTTGTCGAATTGAACCGCCAGCGCCTCGACATGTCGGCGGCAGTCGTCCATCCCGATGCCGCGATCTGCAGCGCGGAGACCGACGCGATCCAGGCGGTGCTCGAATTGACCGATGCCCGCGGGGTCGATGTGGCCATCACCGCGGCCGCCTCCGGGCAGGCCCAGGAGGACGCGCTCCGGATGCTCGCCCGGCGTGGCCGGCTTGTCGTTCTTCGGCGGCCTGCCGAAGGACAAGCCGACCATCACGCTGGATTCGAACCTCGTCCACTACCGTGAGCTGACGATCGTCGGCGCCAACGGCTCGAGCCCGGATCACAACAAGCAGGCGCTCGCCCTGATCGCCAGCGGCGAGGTACCGGTCAAGGATCTGATCACGCATCGGTTGCCGCTGGAGCGCGTCCTCGACGCGATCGACATCGTGTCGCGCGGCGAAGGCATCAAGGTCACGATCGAGCCCTGAGGGGTCGGACCGGCCCGTAGCCGGCCGAAGGAGGACAGGCCATGGCGCAGCGAGAGGTCATCGTCGGCTCCCGGATCGGGCTCCACGCCCGGCCCGCGGCCCTCTTCGTGAAGGCCGCGACCGAGCAGCCGGTCAGGATCACGATCCGCAAGGGCGATGGTGCAGCCGTCGACGCCCGAAGCATCCTGCGGGTCCTGGCGCTCGGCGCCAAGAACGGCGATACCGTCACCCTCGAGGCGGACGGCGACGGTGCGGACGAGGCGCTCGAAGCCGTCGCGATCGTGGTCGCCGAGGACCACGACGATCCGGCCTGAGACGGGTGGCATGACCGCGGACCCGGCCGTCGCCGGAGCGCCGGCGCCGGCATCGTCCGCGCCACTGCAGGGGATCGGCGTGTGTCCGGGCCAGGCGGCGGGGCCGGTCGCCCTCATGGGTCCGCGGCCGCGGTTGCCGGATGACCGCCCCGAGGTCGCGGACACCGAAGCGGAGGCGACGGCCGCCGTGGCGGCGCTCGCGGCGACCGCCGATGACCTCGAGCGTCGCGCGGCGACGAGCACGCTCAGCGGGGCGGCGGAGGTGCTCGAGGCGACCGCGATGATCGCCCGGGACCCATCCCTCGAGGAGTCCATCCGATCTGCGATCGCCAAGGGCGAGCCCGCGGCGTGGGCGGTCGACCGCGCCATCGATGCCTTCCGGGCGTTGCTCCTGGACCTCGGTGGCTACATGGCGGAGCGCGTCGGTGACCTCGACGACGTCCGCGACCGGACCGTCGCGCGGCTGCTGGGCCAGGCGATGCCCGGCGTCCCCGAGCGCGATGCCCCGTTCGTGCTCGTCGCCGACGACCTGGCCCCGGCCGACACGGTGACGCTGACCCCGGAGCGCGTGCTGGCACTCGTGACGGTCCGCGGCGGCCCAACGAGCCACACCGCGATCCTGGCCCGCAGCCTCGGCATCCCCGCCATCGTGGCCTGTGCGGATGCGGCCTCACTACGCGAGGGCGAGCTGGTGGAGGTCGACGGTGGCACGGGCCGGATCCGGGTCGGGATCGGGTCGGACGAGGCCGCCGACACGAACCGTCGCGAGCGGGAGCGCCGTGCGGCACGGGCCGCGAGTCGCGGGCCGGGGCGGACCGCGGACGGCCATGCGGTGGCCCTCCTCCTCAACATCGGCGACGCCGCAGGTGCCGCGGCGGTCGCCAAGGTCGATGCCGAAGGGGTCGGGCTCTTTCGCACGGAGTTCCTCTATCTCGACCGGCAGGACGCACCGCCGATCGACGAGCAGGTCGCGCTCTACACGGGTGTCCTCGGCGCGATGGGTGGGCGCAAGATCGTGGTCCGCACGCTCGACGCGGGCGCGGACAAGCCTCTGCCGTTCCTCAACCAGGAGCACGAGGAGAACCCGGCGCTCGGGGTCCGTGGCCTGCGGACCTCTCGTCGCTCGCCCGAGATCCTCGCCGATCAGCTCACCGCGCTGGCCCTCGCGCAGCAGGCGACCGGCGCGCTCGTCTGGGTCATGGCGCCGATGGTGGCCACGGCCGCCGAGGCGAAGGGGTTCGTGGACCTCGCCCACGAGCACGGCCTGCCGGTCGCCGGCGTCATGGTGGAGATCCCGGCGGCGGCGCTGCGAGCGGCGGACCTCCTCGAGCACGCGGACTTCCTGAGCATTGGGACGAATGACCTGGCCCAATACACCCTCGCGACGGACCGCATGGCCGGGGAGCTGGCGGATCTCCTCGACCCGTGGCAGCCGGCGCTGCTGGACCTCATCCGGATGACGGCCGAGGCGGGTCAGGCCGCCGGCAAGTCCGTCGGCGTGTGTGGCGAGGCCGCCGCGTCGCCGACGCTGGCGCCCGTGCTCGTCGGGCTCGGTGTCACGAGCCTCTCGATGTCGGCCTCCGCCGTCGCCGATGTCCGGGACGCCCTTGCCGCCGTCACACTCGCCGACTGCCGCGAACTGGCTCGCAACGCCCTGGCGGGACAGCGCTCGAACTGACGACCCTGCGCGGCAGCGCGGACCCCTCAGCCCTCGAGCAGGGACTTGAGGGCCGTCAGGCGCGCGCGCCAGTAGGCCTTGCGTTCGGCCGCCGCCCGGGCATCGGGCAGGTGGTCGTGCTCGATGGCGACCTGGCTCTTGCCGCCGTCGAGCGCGGCAAACGTGACGTTCACGCGGGTGGAGCCGTCGTCCCAGTCGAAGCGCGCCGATCGACCCGCTTGCGACGTGCGCTCCCGCAGCGCCACCCCCGGCAGCCATCGCTCACGAACCCGCTCGCGTCGACGAAGGCGTCGAACAGGCGCTGGACCGGTACCGCGATCGTCTTGCTCGCGCCGCCCGCGAACGTGCCATCCGGTCGGACGCCTGCGTCGCGCAGCCCGCGGGCCTCCTCGTACTCCACGATCAGCTTCTGCGCCCACCACGCGCTGATGCCGTGCTCGCCCATCAGCCAGTCGGCGATGTCACGATACGGACGGCCGCCCGCACCCCACTCGTCGAGCACGGCGAACCACTCGCCACGATCGCGCCCCGTGGAGCGCCGCAGCGCCGCCGACGGACGGGGTTCTGGGCGGGGCGATCCGGCGTCGACGAGTGGTCGGGTCTTCCTGGTTCGGCCGGAGGGGTTCATGGCGATCTCCCTGGGTCAGCGTGATCTGGCTTCACCAGGATGTAGAAGCTGGGGCCGCTGGTTTCGACATCTGTGGTGAGAGACTTTCTCGAACCCACGGAGGACACATGAAGTACCTGATCCTCATCCACAGCAACCCCGCAGAGCCGCGAGATCTGGGAGAGCTTCTCCGACCAGCAGCGCAGCGAAGGCTACGCGTACTACGCCGCCCTGAACGATGAGCTCGTCGCCTCGGGCGAGATGATCGTGTCCGAGGCGCTGGCCGATCCGTCCCTGGGCCAGCGTCTTCCGGCCGGGGCCGGTTCCCCGGTGGCGTCGTCGGACGGGCCATTCGCCGAGGTGAAGGAGCATCTCGCCGGATTCTTCCTGATCCAGTGCGAGAGCATGGAACGGGCGCTCGAGATCGCCGCGCGTGTGCCCGAAGCGGATCTCGGCCTCGTGGAGGTCCGTCCGATCCTCAACCTGAACGGGACGGAGTTCTGAGCACGACGACAGAGATCGAGGGCCTGCTGCGCGACCTGGCGCCGCAGGTCCTCGGTGCGCTCGTGCGGCGCTACGGCGACTTCGATATCAGCGAGGACGCAGTGCAGGAAGCGTTGCTCGCGGCCGCGCTCCAATGGCCCGTGGAGGGCGTGCCCGGCAACCCCAAGGGCTGGCTGATCGCCGTCGCGTTCCGTCGACGGACCGAGATGTGGCGCAACGAGTCTGCGCGCCGTCGTCGGGAGGAGACCGCCGCCATGGATGTGGCGCTGGAGGCGGAACCGGCGCCAGCCGCTGACGACACGCTCACGCTCCTGCTGCTGTGCTGTCATCCCGCGCTCACACCAGTCTCCCAGGTCGCCCTGACGTTACGGGCCGTCGGCGGGTTGACCACGGCCGAGATCGCCCGGGCCCTCCTCGTGCCCGACAAGACCGTGGGCCAACGCATCAGCCGGGCCAAACAGCTCATCCGGGACAGCGGCGCCGAGTTCCGGATGCCACCGGAGGCGGAACGCTCGGTGCGGATGGCGTCGCGTGCTCCACGTCCTGTATCTGATCTTCAACGAGGGCTCCACCGCGAGCTCCGGCTCGACGCTGCATCGCGTCGAGCTGTCGAGCGAGGCGATCCGCCTGACCCGGCAGTTGCACGGCCTGCTGCCCGAGGACGGCGAGGTGGCCGGGCTGCTCGCGTTGATGCTGCTGACCGATGCCCGCCGTCCCGCGCGAACCCGCCCGGACGGCGCCCTGGTCCCGCTCGCGGAGCAGGACCGCTCCGCGTGGGACGCGACAGCCATCGCGGAGGGCGTCGGGCTGATCACCCGCGCGTTGGCAAGCGCGCCGATCGGGCCGTACCAGCTGCAGGCCGCCATCGCGGCCGTGCACGACGAGGCGGCCCGCTTCGAGGACACCGACTGGCGCCAGATCGTCGGCCTGTACGGCCTGCTGCAGACGATCGCGCCGGGACCGATGGTCACCCTCAACCGCATCGTCGCGGCCGCCATGGTCACCGGGCCGGAGGCGGGCCTGGCGCAGCTCGCCGAGGCGGAGACCGACCCGGCGCTGGCCGGGCACCATCGAGTCGATGCGGTTCGCGCGCACCTGCTCGAGATGGCCGGCGATGCGGAGGCGGCACGCGCCGCCTACCGCCTCGCGGCGCGGCGCACGCTCAGCATCCCCGAGCAGCGCTACCTCGACTCGCGCGCCGCCCGACTGGCCTGATCGCCGCCGGCGCTAGTCGGTCTCGCCCGGCGCGGGTGCGAGCGGGAGGGAGAACCCGAACTCGGCGCCGCCACCCTCGCGCGCCTTGGCCCACATGCGGCCACCGAGCGCGGTCACGATGCGGTCGCAGACCGGCAGACCGAGACCCAGACCGCTGGCGGTGCGCTGCGCCTTGGAGCTCCGATAGAAGGGCGAGAACAGACGGGCGGCGTCGGCGTCGTCAAGACCAAGGCCTCGATCGAGCACGCGCACGCGCGCCTCGTCATCGACCGTCTCGACGGAGACCTCGATCGCGCCATCGGTGCCCCCGTATTTGTGCGCGTTCGTCAGGAGGTTCTGCAGCAGCAGGACGAGGTGGGTGCGGTCGGCCTCGACGACGACGTGATGCCCGGGGACCCCGATGTACCGGATGTCGCGCTGCGGATGCCGGCGCGAGAACACCCCGATCTCGTGCCGGATCACGTGTGTCAGCACCTGCGGTTCGAGCTCTGTGGAGGTGCCCGCCTGCATCCGACTCAGCAGCAGCAGGTTTTCGATGATCTCGAGCAGCCGCTCCGAGTCGTCGGCGATGTCGGTGATCATCGCGTCGCGGGTCTCCTGAGGGAGCCGGTCGAGGCGGTCACGGAGGAGCTGGGCATTGCCGTAGATCGTCGTCACCGGCGTCCGCAGCTCGTGCGAGATCAACCCGACGAACTCGTCCTTCACGCCGTTGGACTGGGCGAGAGCTTCCGCGGTCGATCGGAGCTCGGCCTCGGCGCGCCGGCGCTCGGTAACGTCGACGAGGACGTTCACGGCGCCGATCAACCGGCCGGCACGGTCGTAGAGTGGGGTCGGATAGGGCTGGAAATCGACCCGGCTGCCGTCCGGGCGCTCGGCGATCGCGGTGAAGCCGCGCACGGCACGACCTTCCTTCAGGGCGATGGCCATGGGGCAGTCGCCATGGGCCAGCGGGCTCCCGTCGGACCGGAACAGCCGGAACGATCCGCACCACTCCTCACCGAGCTCCGGCCGGCGTCCCCACAGCTCGGCCGCGGCTTCGTTGAAGAAGGTGATCTTGCCGTCCGCGTCGGTGGTGTAGACCGCCACGCCAAGGGCCTCGAGGAACTCGCGGTATCGGTCATCGTCGGCCGCGGTGTCGCTGCTCGAGTCTCGGCGCGCAGCCAGCAATTCGACGAGGCGAAGGATCGGATCCGCACGGCCGGCCCCCGCCGACCCGTGCGCGAGTTGGGTCATCGGCCCGCAGTGTAGGCACGCTCGACTGGCACGAACCACCCCCCGGCGCGGCTTGTCACACGTCTGCAACGCTCCAAGGGCGGCGCGTCACGGTGCTGCACCGCGCGGACGCCTCGACCGACCCAGCCAGGCCACCAGGGGCAACAGCAGCATCGGCGCCTCCAGCAGCGAGTAGAGCGGCCCGCTACCGCGAGAATTGACCACGGAGACGACCCAGTCGGCCCACAACGCGCCGAACGGCACGCCGAGCCCCACGAATACCGCCAGTCCGATCCACCACGCCCGGTCGCGCAGCCCGAAGAACGCGAACGGGAACAGGCTGGGTTTCAGGAGCACGAACGGCGCCGCCCAGCGATAGACGATCGCCACCGACATGGCCGCCACGCACCAGATCACCGGATTGCCGGTCCAGATCTTCAGCGGGGTCGTGGGCCAGGCGAGGCACAGCGCCATCAGCGGCCAGACCGCCGGCCGCGGCCGGACGCTCCAGACCGCCCAGGCCGTCAACGCGGCGGGGATCGCCCACCACAGCACCCACGGCACGACCGTGAACGGCACGAACAGCCACAGCCCGACCGGTGGATACAGGACGTCGCCATGGGCGACCTCATACGGGCCGGCGAGCTGGCGAGGCTCGTAGAACTGCCCGCTGTCGAGCCAGCGGGCGGCGACGTCGCGGTACAGCGCGAAGTCGATGCCGAACTCCTGCTCCAGCGGGTCGGGGATGGCGAGGACGAACGCGACCGGCAGCAGGAGGGTCGCCACCGACGCCGCCAACGCCGCGCCGGGGCGGTCGAACGTCTGGATCCATCGCGCCATCACGGTGGCGATGGTAGCGGCCGTGCCCTGCCGCGCTCTCAGAGCGCTCTCAAGCGGGCCGACCAGATTCCCGAGACCACGCAGCGTCGGCAGCGCGCCGCTCCCGACCCACCATGAGGACCCCGATGAGCCGATCCGACCCGACCCAGCCCGGCCGCGACCTCCGCGCCGTCCCCGACAACGACGACCCGCGGGCCGTCGCAGAAGCCATCCTGTTCGAGGTCCGCCGCGTCATCGTCGGCCAGGACGCGATGCTCGAACGCATCCTCGTCGGGCTGCTGTCCGGCGGCCACATCCTTCTCGAGGGCGTCCCGGGCCTCGCCAAGACCCTGACGATCAAGACCCTGGCCGATGTGCTCGGCGGATCGTTCAAGCGCGTCCAGTTCACGCCGGACCTCATGCCGTCAGACCTCGTCGGCACGCGCATCTATCGCCCGTCCGATGGCACGTTCGAGACCGAGCTCGGTCCCGTCTTCGCGAACTTCCTGCTCGCCGACGAGATCAATCGGGCGCCCGCCAAGGTCCAGTCCGCCCTCCTCGAGGTCATGCAGGAGCGGCAGGTCACGATCGGCGGTGTCACGCACACCGTCCCGGCGCCGTTCATCGTCCTCGCGACGGAGAACCCGATCGAGGCCGAGGGCACCTATCCCCTGCCCGAGGCCCAGGTCGACCGGTTCATGCTCAAGATCGTCCTGGACTACCCGTCGGCGAGCGAGGAGGCGCAGATCGTCGCCCGCTCGCTCCGCCCGGGCCTTCCGCCGCGCGAGATCCTCGATCCGGACGGGCTAGCCGCGCTCCAGCGACGCGTCGACGATGTGTTTGTCGATCCGCGGATCATCAGCTACGCCGTGGGCCTGGTCGAGGCGACTCGTCGCCTCGAGTACTGGGGCGCTCCGGAGCTCGCCTCCTATGTGAGCTACGGCGCCAGCCCGCGTGGCTCGATCAACCTCGTCACGGGCGCCCGAGCCCTTGCGCTGTTGCGCGGTCGCCGGTACGCGCTTCCGTCCGACGTCGCGGAGCTGGCCCCCGACATCCTGCGCCACCGGCTCGTGCTCTCGTATGCGGCACTGACCGACGGGATCACCCCCGACTCGATCGTCGAACGCGTGCTCGGCCTCGTCCCGGCGCCGCATCTCGACCTCGGTGCTGTCGGCGTCGCGGCGGGCTCGGAGGCGAGCGCATGAGCGTGGATCTCGCCACGGTCGCCGGGCGGCCGCGCACGCCGGCCCGCCCCGGACCCGGCCCCATCGCCGACGAGCTCGTCCGGCGGCTCGAGGTCGCCCTGACGCGCCGAGCCGGCGGCCGGCTACCCGGCGACCATCGTGGCCGCGGCTTCGGGGAGGGGCTGGACCTCGATCGCCTCCGCGCCTACGAACCCGGCGACGACGTTCGCCGGATCGACTGGAACGCCACGGCCCGCAGCCACATCCCGCAGGTCCGCGAGGACGTGCCGGATCGCCAGCTGACCGCCTGGATCGTGCTCGATCAGTCGGCCTCGATGCACTTCGGGACCGCCGACCGGCGCAAGGCGGACGTGGCGGAGGGCGCCGCGCTCGTCGTGGGTCGGTTCGTGGCCAGGCGCTCGGACCGGCTCGGGGTGGTCGCCTTCGGGGCAGACCGCGAGCGGGTCGCGCCACCGGCTGGCGGCCGCCACGGGATGCTGGGCCTGCTGCGGACCCTGGCCGTCGACTCGCCCGAGGAGGGCGCCGGGGCCGCCTCCATGGCGCACGCTCTGCGGACCGTCGCGGCATCGCGGACGAGCTCGGGTCTCGTGGCGGTCGTGTCCGACTTCCGCGGCTCGCTCGATTGGCGCTCGGCCCTGACCGCCGTCGCCGGCCGTCATACGGTCCTCGCGATCGAGATCACCGATCCGCGCGAGACCGAGCTGGTCGATATCGGCGAGCTGACGCTCATCGACCCCGAGACCGGCCGCACGCTCCGGGTCGACACCGCCGACCGGCGGCTGCGAGCAACGTTCCGCGATGCTGCCACGGCCGAACGCGCGGCCGTGGCAGCGGAGTTCTCCCGGCTCGGGATCCGCCATCTCCGACTTTCGACCCAGGGCACGTGGCTGTCCGCCTTCGCCCGCGGTCTCGACCCGACAGGACGACCGACATGACCTTCCTCGCACCACTCTTGCTCCTGGGCCTGTTCCTCGTTCCGGTCCTGGTGGGCCTGTACGCATGGGCGCAGCGCCGCCGATCGCGCTATGCGGTCCGCTTCACGAACCTGGATCTGCTCGCGAACCTCGCCCCGCGCCGGCCGGCCTGGCGGCGCCACGTGCCGCCGGCGATCTACCTGGCGGCGGTCGCCGCGCTCGTGCTCGGCCTGGCCCGCCCCACGATGGTCGTCGCCGTCCCGCGCGACGACGCCACGGTCGTACTCGCGATCGACATCTCCGGCTCGATGAAGGCGACGGACGTCGCCCCGACGCGGCTCGATGCCGCGCGCGAGGCCGCGCAGACGTTCATCGATCAGCTACCCGACAACATCCGGGTCGGGATCGTGGCGTTCGCCTCACGACCCGTCACGCTCGTCGCTCCGACGACCGACCGCGGCGAGCTGGACACCGCCCTTGACCAGCTGCAGGCGCTCGACGGGACGGCAATGGGCGATGCGCTCATGCAGGTCCTCGACCTGGCCGAGACGATCCAGGCCGGCGACGCCGGCGACACTGGCGGCGGCCCCGGGACGGTCCCTTCGCCCGATCCGTCGGCAGCGCCTGCGGCCGGCCCATCGGCCGCGCCGGACAGCTCCGTCGACGGGCCGACCGGCGAGCCGCTGGTCGCCGCCATCCTGCTGTCCGATGGCGCCAACTCCGTCGGGACGGCGGAACCGCTCGATGCGGCCCAGCGGGCCGCCAGCATGGGCGTCCCGATCTACACGATCGCTCTCGGCACGCCGGCCGGCCAGGTCCAGGTCCGGGACGAGACCGGCCAGCTGGTCACGCTCGACGTACCGCCGGACACGGAGACCCTCGCCCAGATCGCGGAGATCACCAGCGCGACGGCGTTCGACGCGCCGACGGCCAGCGACCTGTCCGCGGTCTACGACAACCTCCAGTCGCGCATCGGCTACACACAAGAGGAGCAGGAGGTCACGTCGTGGTTCGCCGCGGGCGCCCTCGTGCTCGTCGTCGTGGCGGCCGGACTCTCGGCGGTCTGGTTCGGGCGGCTTCCCTGACGTCCTCGGCGGTCGTCAGACTGGCCGGGTGACACCCACCCAGCGCCGCGCCTTCATCCTGGAGCACACCACCGCCGCGGCGGCACCGATCGTCCCGGAGATCACCTTGCGCACCGGTGGCCTTTCGATGCCGCTGTGGGAGGCGGCCGCGCTGGCCGACGCGCGGCCGGCGGTGCCGCCGCCCTACTGGGCGTGGGCGTGGGCCGGCGGACAGGCCCTCGCACGGCACGTCCTGGATCATCCCGACCTGGTCCGGGGCCGGCGCGTCACGGACATCGGGTGTGGCGGAGGGATCGTGGCCATCGCCGCGGCGCGCGCAGGCGCCACCAGCGTGAGCGCGATCGACCTCGAGATCTTCGCGATCGAAGCCTGCCGGCTCAACGCGGAGGCCAACGGCGTGACCCTGGAGCTCGAGGAGACCGACCCCATCGGCACCGACGCCGGCTGGGATGTCGTCCTCGTCGGCGACCTCTGGTACGAGCCCGAGCTCGCCGCGCGGATGGCGCCGTGGCTGCGCGCGCTGGCGGCGCGCGGCGCGCTGGTCCTGACCGGCGATCCCGGTCGGGCGCACCTGCCGGGCAGCGGCCTCGAGGAACTGGCGCGCTATGACGTCCCGACCATCGAGGATCTCGAGGACGTCGCGACCAAGACGGTCCGCGTGCTCCAGCTCCTGGCGTGACTCGGGCGGCGATGCCGCACGGGCGGCCTCAGGCGGGCAGGTCCTCGAACACGTAGATCAGCCGGCGGCGGTGGCCGCCGGTGCCCTCGACGATCCGCGTCGGGACGATGGGCGCGAACCACGACAGCACCCGCTCGTTCGAGATCTGGTGGTGGCAGTTGCGCGGGTCGGCCATCTCCCAGTCGATGGGCAGGGAGATGATCGCGTGGCGGGCGATCCGGCGGACCTCGAGGAAGGCCTCGCGCTGGCGATCCGTTAGGTGCTCGAAGACCTGGAGGGCCATGAACAGGTCGTAGGCCTTGTCGTCGACCGGCCACGGGACCTGGGTCGCGTCGAACACCCGGATCGACACGCTCGGATCCAGCTCCGGACGGGCCTTCTTGTCCATGACGTCGGCACCGACGATGATCGGCAGGACCGGAGCCCCGAGCTCGAGCGCGGTCCGAAGGCCGTGTCGCCCGATCAGATCCGTGGCCTGCTTGAGCGCCGCCGACATGTAGCCCCAGCGGTTCCGGTAGTAGGGGAATGTCTCGACCATCGCGTCGAATTCGGGCTTGGTCATCGCCCGGATCCCGCTGCGATGTCAGAGACTCGACCCCGCCGGGTCGCGCCAGCAGCGCCCTGGCACGCGCGACCGATCGTGACGCCGCGGCCACGACGGCGCGCAACGAACGCCAGACCGGCCCAAGGACGGGTCGGAGCGGCCAGAGGGATCGCTTGAGGCCGCTGAGGATGGGGACCTCCTGGGCTATCGGACGGAGCAGCGAGAAGCCTACCCGCACGGGTTGGATGCCACCAAACCCGCCCGGGTCAGGAGGGGCGCGGCCCCGGCGGGCCCCCGGTCGCCCCGGGACCAGCCGCCTGGCCGGTCTCGGCTGCGCCTTCCAGCTCGACCTCCCGGAGCCGACTCGCCAGGAAGGTCCGCTCGGGACGGTTCGAGGTGAGCTCCAGGGCGTGCCGATAGGCCGTGGCGGCTTCGGAGCGACGCCCGAGCCGTCGGAGCAGGTCCGCCCGCGCGGCGTGCAGGTAGGGATAGGCGGCGAGCGCACCCTCCTCGGCGAGCCCGTCGATCATCGCGAGACCCACGGCCGGACCATCGGCCAGCGCCACGGCGACGGCGTGGTTGAGCCGGACCACCGGCGAGGGGTCGAGGTCGACGAGTGCCCGGTACAGCGCGGCGATCTGTGCCCAGTCGGTGGTCGCGGCATCCGGGGCCTCGTCGTGGAGCGCCGCGATGGCGGCCTGCAGCTGGTACGGCCCCACGTGGCGAGCCGGCAGCACCGCCCCGACGAGCGCGCGGCCCTCGGCGATCGCGGCCTGGTCCCAGCGCGATCGGTCCTGGTCCTCGAGCAGGACGAGGTCACCGGCCGGTCCGACCCGGGCATCGCGCCGGGCGTCGTGGAGCAGCATGAGTGCCAGCAGCCCGGTCGCCTCGGGCTCGTCGGGGAGGAGCGAGACCACGGTCCGTGCCAGCCGGATCGCCTCGGCACTCAGCTCGCGGCGGACGAGGGCATCGCCGGACGACGCGGCGTAGCCCTCGTTGTAGACGAGGTACAGGACCTTGAGGACGCCGTCGAGCCGCTCGGGGAGCAGGTCCAGCGGCGGCACGCGGTACGGGATGCCGGCGTCGCGGATCTTGCGCTTGGCCCGCACGAGCCGCTGGGCGAGCGTCGCCTCGGGGACGAGGAAGGCACGCGCGATCTCCGGGGTCGTGAGGCCGCCGAGCGTCCGGAGTGTCAGCGCGATCCGACCGTCCATCGGCAACGCCGGATGGCAGCACGTGAAGATCAGGCGCAGTCGGTCGTCGGTGATCGGCATCTCGTCATCCGTCACGTCGGTGCCGCCGCCTCCGGGCTCGATCGCCGCAAGGTCCGCCTCGATGGCTGCCTCGCGCACGAGCTCGTCGGTCTTGTCCCGGAGCCGCCGACGGCGGCGCAATCGATCGATCGCCCGGTTGCGGGCAGTCGTGGTGATCCATGCACCCGGATTGTCCGGGATGCCGCGGTACGGGCCACACCTCGAGCGCGGCGATGAACGCCTCCTGGACGGCCTCCTCGGCGAGATCGAAGTCGCCGAGGACGCGGATGAGCGTCGCGACCGCCCGTCCCTGATTCCTCGCGGAACAGGCGGTCGACGACGTCGCTGGTGGCGGCGGTGTCGACGTTCAGCCCGCGGTCGCCCCGACCGCTTCGGGCCGACGCCTGCGGATAGGCCACGTCCCAGCACCGGCCGCACTTCGATCGTAGCCGAATGCGCGCGCCGGGGATCACTGCGCGGCATAGCCCATCGCCTCGTCGAGATCGTCGGCCTCGGATGATATAGAAGCCGCCGAGCCCCTCCTTCGTCTCGGCGAACGGGCCGTCGGTGGTGATGGTCTTGCCGTCGCTTGATCCGGACGGCGTGGCCGTCGTGGCCGGCGAAGCGCCTCGCCGCCCTCATACGCGCCGCTTGTCCGTGAGCATGCTGCGCCGAACCGTTGTACGCCTCCATGACTCGCCGAGACCTCGGGGCTCGGCGGTTCTGGCGACGGGCTTCGCGGTGTTCCTCGTCATAGATCGAACAATGCGTACCGCATGTCGTGTCCTCCAGCGTGGCTCCTGGCCACGGTGTCATGTCGCCGCCTTCACCATGCACGACGAACGGACCTGACCCGAAATCGACGGCGTCGCTCCTCCGAATTACCCAGCGCGGTCACCTCCCACCGGGTTGGCGGTCGCGGCGTACGCTTTCGGGCATGCCGACGCCCAAGGAGATCCTCGAGATCGGCGGGCGCGAGGTCTCGATCTCCAACCCGCAGAAGGTCTACTTCCCGGACACCGGATACACGAAGCTCGACCTCGTCCAGTACTACCTTGCCGTCGCCGACGGGGCGCTGACCGGCATCCGCGGACGGCCGATGGCCCTCAAGCGATTCGTCGACGGGATCACCAAGGAGCCGTTCTTCCAGAAACGGGCACCGGACAACACGCCCGACTGGATCAGCACGGCCGAACTGACGTTCCCGTCCGGCCGGACCGCCGACGAGATCGTCGTCGACGAGGCCGCGGCGTTGATCTGGATCGTCAACCTCGGCTGCATCGATCTCAACCCGCATCCCGTCCGCGCCGACGACCTCGACCATCCCGACGAGCTGCGGGTGGACCTCGACCCGGTCCCGGGCGTCGAGTGGCCGCAGATCCGCGAGGTCGCCATGGCGTGCCGCGAGGCGCTGGAGGACGTCGGGCCTGGTCGGCTGGCCGAAGACCTCCGGGCTCGCGCGGCATCCACATCAACGTCCGGATCGAGCGCCAGCTGGACGTACCCGGAGGTCCGGCGTGCCGCGCTGGCGCTCGCCCGCGACGTCGAGCGACGGATGCCGGACGAGGCGACGTCCAAGTGGTGGAAGGAGGAGCGCCACGGCGTGTTCCTCGACTACAACCAGAACGCCAAGGACCGCACGGTCGCCTCGGCGTATTCGGTGCGGCCGCTGCCCGACGCGCGGGTCTCGATGCCCATGTCCTGGGACGAGGTGCCGACCTGTCGAGGCCGAGGCGTTCACGATCGCCACCGTGCCGGCGCGGTTCGCCTCGATCGGCGACCCGGGCGCCGGGATCGACGACGCCGTCGGCTCGCTGGAGGCTCTCCTGGAGCTGTCGGCGAAGCACGAGGCGGAGGGGGAGGGCGACGCGCCGTGGCCGCCGAACTACGCGAAGCAGGCCGGTGAGCCGCCGCGAGTCCAGCCGTCCCGCAAACGCAGGCCGGATCCGAGTACGAGCAGCGGTCGCGGCGAGGCCGGCGGGCCGCCACCGGAGGTCGCCGCAGAGCGGGCGGCGGCCGTCGCGGCGGGCGATCCGAACGCCGGTCTCCCGACCGAATGGGAAGGCTCACGCCCGACGCCGACCGGCCGGCGCAGCACCAACATCCCGGTCATCGAGATCTCGCGTGCCGCATCGAAGGCCGAGGCGCTCGAAGGGTTCGATCGCTGGAAGTCACGCCATCCGAAGGCCGCCGACGCGCTGGAGCCCGCGGACGTCCTCGTCGACGGGATGCGCGGCCGCTCGTCGCTCTGGTATCGGGTCCGGGTCAACCTGACCCACGTGCCCGAGGGACGAGCGGCCCCCGCAGGAGGCGCTCGATCCGGACTACGACCCGTGGGCGGGCTACGAGTGGCCGGACCGGGCCGGTCAGCTGGAGCGCGCGCCGCGCAAGAAGGTACCAGCGAGGCTGACGGGCGGTCGCCGTCGCGCTACGCCGGATGCTGGCGCCGGCGCACGCCGATGCCGCCCAGCCAGCGGCGGATGAACGGCAGCCACGCCAGCCGATCATCGTCTGGATCACGACGGCGATCACCATGAGGATCCCGGGAACGCCGAGGACCAACGCCGGGACGGCCCACTCGATGCCGCCGAAGCGGTGAACGATGCGTCGATGTTCGCGTCGATCCCCGACCGGTCGACGGCCGGGAGGAGGAAGCGGTCGCCCGGCGCGGCCCCGAGACCGGTGCCGCCATCGCCCCCGCCGCTCCCGCCAGTGATGCCGGCGCCCGTGCCGGGAGCATTCGTCGCGGCGCTGCCGGGCGTGGGGGTCGGGCTCGCTCCCGACGCCGGGGTCGGAGTCGGGGTCGTGCCGGCGCCGGGCGATGGCGTGGCGATGGGCCGCGACGATGATCCGGGGCTCGGGCTGGCCGCTGGCTCGCGGGGTCGCGGTGGCGCCGGGGGTCGGCGTCGGTCGTCGGGGTCGGGCGTCGGCGTCGGCGTCGGGATCAACGTCGGAAGGGGCGGCAAGGTCGGCGTCGGGAGTGGCAGGGTCGGCAGCGGGATCGATCGGGGTCGGCGTCGGTCGAGGCGTCGGGGTCGGCGTCGGGCGCGGCGTGGCGGTCGGCGGCGCGGTCGGGGTGGCGGTTGGTGGCGCCGTCGGAGTCGCCGTCGGCGGCGGCGTCGGCGGTCGGGGCCGGCGTCGGAGTGGGAGGTAGGCGTCGGTGTCGGTGCGGGGCCGTCACGGTCGATCGTACGGTCGCTGTGTCGCTGTCGACGAGGATGCCCAGCAAGTTCAGCAACGCGGGCGTCGTACGTGAACGAATCCGTCACCGACAAAGCCCGGCGGCCGGCTGGTACGTGAAGCTGCCGTTGCCGTTGCCGTTGACGGTCACGGTCCCGTGCGCGGGATCGGTGCGTCTCCACCGCCGTGAGGCCCAGACCGGAGTCGTTGTCGAGGACACCGGCCGCTGCGCTCACCGACAGCGGCTGGTCGCTCGAGCGTCGCTGTAGGCATCGTCTCATGGCCGTCACCAGCACGGCCGGCCGTGGTCACCGGCGGCGTCATCACGGCCATCACGATGAGCCATGGCACGCGAGCACGCGGCGACCGGCCGGCCGGAGGCTCCTCACGCGACCCGCCGGCCCGGGTCCAGACGCGCCTGCTCGGGGCCTCGGCGCCCGGGATCGGCGGCTCGGCAGCGGTCTCCATGCCATCGATGAACGCGACGACGAGGCGCTCCTCGAGCTGCGTCCCGGCGGCGTCACCGAGTCGCGTGAGGGCCTCGCGCAGGTCGAGTGCCTTGCGATAGGGCCGCGTCGTCGTCATCGCGGAGAAGGCGTCGGCGACGGCCAGGATGCGCGCGATCAGCGGGATGCCCTCGCCCTCGAGCCGCTCGAGGTAGCCCTCGCCGTCCCAGCGCTCGTGGTGGTGGCGGATGCCGGCCCGGACCTGCGTCGAGGTCCGGCAGGTCGCGCACGATCATGTCGCCGAGCGCGACGTGCTGCTTGACGATGTCGAACTCGGCTGCGGTCAGCTTGCCGGGCTTGCGCAGGATGCTGTCCGGGATACCGATCTTCCCGACGTCGTGGAGGAGCCCCGCCGGTCTGGATCACCCGCATCTCGTCGGCGTCGAGGCCCAGCCGGCGACGCGAGGAACATCGCGTAGCGGGCGACATCCTCGGAGTGGCGCTTGGTGTAGCGGTCCTTCGTGTCGACCGCGATGATCAGGCCCTCCAGGACATTGAACGTCGAGGTCGCCGACGTCGTCCTCGAGCGAGGCGCTCGACGCCATCGCGGACGGTGTCCCCGCCGCTGGCCTTGGCCTCTTCGAGCACGAACGTGGCCGTCGAGAGCAGCGACGTCGCCGATGCGCGCATGCTCGGGGTAGGTCGCGATCCCGACGCTGACGGTGATCGGCAGCCGCTCGGTCAGCTCGAACTGCAGGCTGAGGTCGACGAGGCCGGTCTGCAGGCGGTCGACCAGCGGCTCGAGCTCGAACGCCACCGCCGGCGGGGCGATGATCAGGAACTCGTCGGGACCGGAGCGGCCCAGGACCATGGGCTCGGCTACCTCGCCGCGAAGCAGCGCCGCGACGGCGAGCAACGCCTGGTCACCGGCCGGATGACCGTGGTTCTCGTTGAGCAGCCGGAAGTTGTCGATGTCGATCAGCGCGATCGTCACGGACATGCCCGCCGTGCGGGCAGCCTCGGTCTCGACCGCGAGGTGCGCCGACGATGGCGCCGTGGTTGAGCGTCCCCGTCAGCGGGTCGCGCCGGGTCGACTCCATCAGCTCCGCCGTCTGACGGGTCAGGCGACGCTGGGCTGTCCGGAAGATGAGGAAGAGGAGGCGCGGCCGCGATGAGCGCGGCGGACAACGTGACCAGCACGATGTCGCGCCGGACGGACGCGAGGCGATCGAGGATCGGGACGCGCATCGCGCCAGATCCCGACGACGCCGAGGACCTTGCCGTCCACCGAGATCGGCAGGTACTCGCGCAGGAGGGTCGGCGGAGCCGAGCTGACCGGGACCGGCCTCGGCCGTCTCGGCGGGGAGGATGGCCGCGCGGGCCGTCCCGCCGACGGCGAGCACGAACTCCGCGCTGAGGGCCGCGGTCGTGCCACGGATGGCCGGGTCGTTCGAGGCCACGATCGTGCCGTCGGGCCGGCGCAGCTCGACCCGCAGGATCTCGCCCGGACGGATCAGCGCCGCGAGCTGGGATTCGAGCTTCGTGGGCGTCGCGCCGCCGGCCGAGTCGGGATCGACCGCGGCGGGCTGCTCGCGAGGTCCGCGGGCTGCACGTAGGCGTTGACGAAGGCCCGGGTCGTCGCCGCGTCGCTGCTGACCACATCGTTGAGGGTGGCGGCCGAGAAGTGCGCGCCGACCATGAAGGCCTGCGCCGTCGCCGTGATCCCGATGAGCGCGATGAACGCGCCGAAGACGAGGATGAGCAGCGTCGGTCGCGACAGCTTTGGGTGCGTGCCGAACACGCGGGCCTCCGATCACGGTAGATCCCCCGAGGCCCGACTGTAGGGAACCATCGCCGGTCCACCCATGAGCCGAAGGTCCCGGTGCTCACGAGCGCCAAACCGGGACCGATGGGCGTGCGCCGACGCACCACGCCGCGCACCGCCCTGCTTATCGATCGCCGAAGATCGCCTCCAGGAGATACGGCGTCGTCGTCTCGAGCTGGTCGTAGCGGCACACCGCGGGTGGCTTGTCCGGGCGCCAGCGCTTGAACGTCGTCCCGTGGCGGAATCGGGTGCCCTGGAGGTGGTCGTAGGCGACCTCGGCGACACGCTCCGCCCGGAGCGGCTCCCAGGACAGGTCCTTGCCGCGGTTCCAGCGCGATGTCGCGCCGGGCAGGCGCTGGCCGGAGGCATCCGTGTCGCCGGTCGACGCCCACTCGGCCCATTCGCGCCATGGATGCTCGTCGAGCGCCCGCTCCCGCAACGGCGCCAGCTCCTCGGTCAGGGCCGCCCGGCGATCCCAGGTGAACGACGAGGTGACGCCGACGTGATGGAGCACGCCCTCGTCGTCGAACAGCCCCAGCAGCAACGACCCGACGTGCGTGCCAGGCCCGTTCTTGTGCCAGCGGAACCCCGCGACGACGCAATCGGCGGTGCGCTGGTGCTTGATCTTGAGCATCGCCCGCTTGCCGGGCTGGTAGGGCGCATCGAGCCGCTTCGCGATCACGCCGTCCAGCCCCGCGCCCTCGAATCGGTCGAACCAATCGGCCGCGGTGGCGCGATCCTGGGTCGCGGGCGTCAGGTGCACGGGCGGCTCGATGCCGGCGAGCACCGTCTCGAGTCGAGCGCGCCGCTCGCCCTGCGGCGTCTCGCGCAGGTCCTCGTCGCCGAGCGCCAGCAGGTCCCAGGCCACGAACGAGGCCGGCGATTCAGCGGCCAGCATCTTGACCCGCGAGGCGGCCGGATGGATGCGCAGGAGGAGCGCCTCGAAATCGAGGCCGCCGTCGCGTCGCGATGACGACCTCGCCGTCGAGCACGCAGCGGTCGGGCAGCGCGGCACGCAGCGGGTCCGCCAGCTCCGGGAAGTAGCGGTCGAGCGGCTTGAGGTCGCGGGACTGCGTGTAGACCTCGTCGCCGTCTCGGAACACGAGGGCCCGGAAGCCGTCCCACTTGGGCTCGAACAGCCAGCCGTCGCCGTCGGGCAACGAGTCGCTCGCCTTGGCGAGCATCGGTTCGATGGGCGGCTCGATCGGCAGGTGCAGCGGCATCGCCGGAGTGTAGGTCAGCGGCTCACGGGAGTGTCGCGAGGGCCGCCCTGGCCCGCTCGCGGCCGAGATTCCACGCGAAGGGCGACGTGTAGGCGGCATCATGCGCGAGGTCGGTGCGACGGGCCTTGAGGAGCTGCAGGACCCGATACCGTTCCGCTCCCGGCAGGCTCGGTAGCGCCGCCACGAGGGCCGGGATCGCGTCGTCGGGCAGGACTCCGAGGTAGTCGGCATCGAGCGTGACCTCGCCGTCAGGCGGCACGAGGGTCGGATCGATGACCCGGCGCGAGGTTGCGCTCCGCGACGAACGCCGCCGGCGCGAGCAGGTTGAGCGCGATCAATGAAATGAGGCCGATGACGACCATCGCGTGCCCAAGCCAGCGAGTGCGATCGGTCGCAAGGAACGCCGCCAGCGTGGCCAGGGTGACCGCCATGGCGGCGATCGAGACGGCGACGTACAGGCGCAGCTCGGTCCAGCCGTAAGCGTCCTGGTAGAGCTTGAGCCGGAGCGCGGCGGAAGCCAGGACCACGATCGTCAGGCCGACCAGGCCGATCGCGAGGGCGACGTACGGACGGCTCCGGCGGGTCACCTGGTATTCGAGCGCGACCAGGATCCCGCCCGCCAGCGCGGCCGCCGCGACGAGCTCGAAATAGCCGCGCCGCGCGTAATCGCTGTACTTCATGCCGGCGGCGTCGAGCGTATCGAACCCGCCGAACAGGTACGCGAGCTGGAGGGCCACGAAGAGCCCGACGATGAGGTCGATCGCGACGAGGACGACGAGCGCCTCGGTGGTCCCGAGGAGTCGATCGCGCGCCAGGTGAGCTGGAGCGCACCGCGGCGCCCAGCGACGATCGCTCGAGCTCGGGGAGGCCCGCTTGCCGCGATGCTCAGCACGCCGCCCGCCAGCCAGGCGACGGCCAGCACGAAGATGACTCGACCCGGCACGTCGCCGAGGTCGATGCGGAAGCCCATCACGTCCTCGAAGCCGCGATTGAAGATCGGATCCGCGGACGCGAACAGGACCGCGAAGATCAGGGCGAGCGGGGTCGCCAGGATCAGGCCACGTCCGACAGGCCCGAACCAGGATGGAGCCCGCCTGGGACCGTCGGTCTCGGCCGGTCGTCCGGCCCTGCAGTGCCCGAGCGGAGCCCGCGATCACGCTCTCGAGCGCCCACACGCCCATCGTCATGACCGCCGTCGCGGATCGCCGCGTCACCGCGAGCCCCGAGAACGCCGCGGCCGATGCACCGGTGAACGCCGCCGCCCCGGCGAGGTCGAGCAACGACACGAACGGATCCGCCCGCACGGCGACGAACGAGGCCAGGACCAGCGCTGAGACGCGGGAGCCATGCATCGAGCGGGTCCGGAGCGCGCCCCGGCCGGCGGAACAGCCAGGCGGCCGCCAGCACGGTCGCGGTCAGGATGGGCAGGTTGAGGCCGAGGGCCGGTCCATCCAGGACGACCTCGGCGAGGACACCGATCGCGAACGCGGCGAGCAGGATGCGGCGGGCCAGGGAACGGTCCATGGGTTCTCCTCGGGGTGCGCGGTCGGGGCTGGGACGACTCCGAACACGCTCGTGTGGCGCCGTCGGCTCGGCGCGCGGAACCGATGCCGTGCCGGGGGCGTCGGGCGGATGCTGCGCGATCCATCGGGTCGTGGGCGCCACGGAGGTCCATGACCATGCGCACCATCCGTCCATCGATCGCGCGGATCGCGCTGATCGCTTCCGTCGTCGTCTTCGTCGCGGCCTGTGCAGGGGCTACTTCAGCCCCGATCCTGAGCACGGTCGGGGCACCGGTCGGCGACGCGGCGAGCCGCGACCAGGGCTACTTCTCCGGCCAGGGCGGCGGCGACCCTGCTGCCAGCGCGGCGCCCGCACCACCCATCACCGAGGACGGGGTCGGAGCCGCCGTCGATGACGCGAAGATCATCCGGACCGGAACGATCTCGCTCGAGGTCACGGACGTCCCGAGCGCGCTCGTCACGGCCCGCGACGGCATCCGCGGCCTGGGCGGCTATATCGGCGCATCACAGACCGAGAACGTCGACGACCAGCCGTACGCCACGATCACCTACCGGATTCCCGCCGACCGCTGGGAGGACGCGCTCGACCTGCTGCGCAAGCTGAACGGCCTGACATCCAAGGTCGTCACCGAGTCGACCGAGGCGGTCGAGGTCACCGGCCAGGTCATCGACCTTGAGGCCCGGATCCGCAACCTGCGCGCGAGTGAGACCGCCCTCCAGCAGATCCAGATCAAAGTCACGCGGATCTCGGACGTGCTCGAGGTAGAGCAGCAGCTCACCAACGTGCGCGGCCAGATCGAGCAGCTGAGCGCGGCACTCGCGGACCTCGAAGACCGGGCCGGCTTCGCGACGCTGACCGCGACGTTCGGCCTGCGGGTCGTCGCCACGGAGCTCGCCGCCGAGGGTTTCGAGCCCGCCAAGGTGGTGGACGAGGCGACTGCCAGCCTGGTGAACATCCTGCAGGCGCTGACGACCGCCGGGATCTGGTTCGCGATCGTGTGGCTGCCCTTGCTGCTCGTGCTGGGCGTGCTCGTGGCGATCGGCATCTGGGTCGGTCGGCGGCTCGGCCTCATCGGGCGCCGGCGCGGCGTGGACGCGCCGCTGGCGGGATGAGCCGGCTGCTTGCGCATGGCACCATGCGCGGGTGACGGAGACTGCTGAACGATACGACCGGATCGCCGCCGACTACGAGCGGTGGTGGGCACCCGTGCTGGCACCCAGCGCGGTCGCGCTGCTTGAGCGCCTGGACGGGGTGGTTGCCGATGGCGCCCGCACGGTGCTGGATGTCGGCGTCGGGACGGGCAACCTCTCGATCGCGGCGTTGCGCCGCTGGTCGGACGTTCAGATCACCGCCATCGACGCCTCACGCGAGATGATCGGCGCGGTCGAGACGCTCGTCGCGGAGCGGCTGCCAGATTCGCGCGATCGCTTCCGGGGTCGGGTGGCCTTTGCGGCCGAGCTGCCGTTCGATGACAGAACCTTCGACGCGGCGATGTCCTCGTTCGTGCTCCAGATGGTGCCCAGTCGAGCGGCCGCGCTCCGCGACATCCGGCGCGTCCTGCGGCCAGGCGGGCTGTTCGCCTACGTGTCGTGGCTGGTCGACGATCGGGCGTTCGCGCCCGATCGCATCTTCGATCGGCTGCTCGAGGAGTACGGGTTCGAGAACGACGACGATCCCAACCGCAAGGGCGACATCCCGTCCGTGGCGCGCGCCGCCGGGGAGTTGCGCAGCGCCGGGTTCCGCGACGTGGCGGCGGACAAGGCGCTCTTGGAGCACGCGTACACGGTCGGCGGCTACATCTCGTTCCTGACGGAGTACCACGAGGCGAGCCTGTTCGAAGCGATGGGCCGAACGGAACGCCGGCGGTTCCTGCAACAGTTCCGTGAACGCCTGATGGCGCTGTCGGCCGATGAGCTGACCTTCCGGGTCCCGATCGTGTACGCCTCGGGGCGCCGTTCCGACGGCTGAGGGCCGACCCTGTGCCGGCTTAGCTCTCCTCGGACGGTCCGCTGTCGCCGCCACCGGAGTCGGTGGCGCCGCCCTCGGCGGCTTCGCCCTCGGCGCCCTCTTCGCCCTCGACGCCCTCCTCGCCCTCGGCGACGACCGGCTCCTCCTCGACCTCGACGCGCGGCGCCTGGACCTTGGCGATGATCTCATCGGGGTCGGTCAGGAGCGTGACGTCGGACGGGATGGTCAGGTCGCGCACGTGGAGCGCGGTGTCGAAGTCGAGGAGCGACTCGATGGAGTACTCGATCGACTGGGGCAGGTGGTCGGGTAGCGCCCGGATGCGGACGGTCTCGGTCGGGTGGAGGACCGTGCCGCCGAGCTGGTCGACCGCGTACGAGATGCCGGTGGCCGCCAGCGGCACGTCGACCGTGAGCTCCTCCGTCATCCGGACTAGGAACAGGTCGGCGTGGAGCGGCCGGCGATGGACGGGGTGGATCTGGACCTGGTTGATCAGGACCGGCTGGGCCTTCTCGCCGTCCACGGAGAGGTCCACCAGGGCGTTCGGGCCCGTGTGGCGGCGCAGCAACTCGAAGTCGTGCGCATCGACCGTCACCGAGACGGAGTCGACGCCATGCCCGTAGACCACGGCCGGCAGCTTGCCGGCCTTGCGCAGGCGGTTCACCTTCTTGCCGATCACGTCGCGGTGCTCGGCGGCGAGTGTGGGACGGGCGGTGGCCATGGAATGTGGACCTCAAGGCTGCTGTTCAGTGGTATCGGGCCGCGGCTCGCCGGCGGGGCCGGTGATGGCGAGGCGCCCGGAGCGGGAGCGTAGGGTATCACGAGGCGCGATCCTGTTCGATCGGCGGTCGGGGCGTCTCCCGCACCAGCAACGAGCATGACGTGCTCGCTGGGCACGTTGAGGCTGCATCAGCGGCTCGGCAACGCCCGCCAGGGCAGGCGATGGGCCATACCGTGCTCCCCAGGCACGATACGTCGCTGGAATCGGTCCGGAACGGGCACACGTGAGAACCGGTGGTCCATTACGTGCCACCGGAGCAAGTTCTTCATGGTGCGGCCCCGTCAACCCCGGCGACAGGGCCTTGGCCGTACCGCGAAGCAGCCCGTGTGGCCAGCGCCGCCGAAGGCGCGAGCGAGCACGGAAGCGAGCGCACGCAGGGTGCGTGAGCGACGCGCGCAGCGAGCAACGCACGCCGGCGCGGCCACGCGGGCCGCCCAAATGACCGCTACGGAGTAGCATCGGAGCGTGGCCGCTACCATCCTGATCGTCGAAGACGAGCACGCCGTCGCGCGCGGGATCCAGTACGCCCTGCAGCAGGAGGGCTACGACGTGGGCGTCGCGAGATCCGGCGAAGAAGGGCTCGAGATCGCGACCCGCGAGGCGCCGGACCTGGTCGTCCTCGACGTCCGCCTCCCTGGAATCGACGGGTTCGAGGCACTGCGCCGGATCCGGGCGGCCGGGGCCAAGATGCCGATCCTCGTGCTCACGGCCCGCGACGACGAAGTCGACAAGGTCATCGGGCTCGAGCTGGGCGCCGACGACTACCTGACCAAGCCATTCGGTCTACGCGAGCTGCTGAGCCGGATCAAGGCGCTCCTGCGCCGCTCGTACGGTGACCTGGCGGACGCGGCCGGCGGGCGGGTCATCCGGCACAACGACCTGATCATCGACCTGGAGCGCCGCCGGGTCCAGCGCGGAGCCCGAAGGATCAGCCTCACGCCCACCGAGTTCGAGATCCTTCGTCACCTGGCCTCCCGTCCGGGTCGGGTCTACACCCGTGGCGAGCTGCTGGAGCTGTTGCGCGACTACGAAGCCCTCGACCAGGACGAGAAGACCATCAACGTCCACGTCAGCCACCTGCGCGAGAAGATCGAGGACGATCCGGCGACCCCCGCCTTCGTCCTGACCGTCCGTGGCGTGGGCTACGCGTTCGCCGAGCGCTGAGCGGCCGGTGCTCCGGCGATCCCGTCCCGCGCGCCGCCTCCGCCGGCTCATGCCGCGCACGTTCGGGGGCCGCCTGACCGTCGCGTTCGTGGCGGTCATCGCGCTCACGCTGAGCCTCGTATCCCTGCTCGTCCTCAACCGCCTCGATGCCTATTTCGTGCAGCAGCAGCGTGCCGACCTGCAGGAGCGCGCCGAGACGGTCAACTTCTTCATCCAGCGCCTCGCGGACGGCGCCGCCGGCCGTGCGCCGGTCGTCGGTGCAGATGGACTCGTCGACGATGATGTCCTGGAGGTGCTCACCACCCCGACGGGCCAGGCGTTCATCACGGATCGGCTGGGCCAGGCGGACGTGATCGCACGCTTCGGGATCATGGTCACCACCGGCGACCGGACGATGTTCGTCCCCGCGACCAACGGCACGTTCCAGATGTACCTTCAGGCTCCCCCGCGCGACGGCCAGTCGCGTGAAGCCACGTTCTGGACAGAGCGCTATGGCGGCGGCGGGACCTTCCAGCGCTACATGCTCGAGATCACGCTGGCCAATCCATCGACGTTCCGGGCGTCGGCCATCGCGACCCTCACGGGCCTCCTCGCCGCCATCGCCCTCTTCGCACTCGGCCTCGCCGTGGTCGTGTCGGCCGCGCTGACCCGCCGTTTCACGACGCCGTTGCGCCAGCTCACCGATGCATCCCGGGCGCTGGCCGAGGGCGACCTGTCGCGGCGCGTGCCGGCCAACCAGCTGCGGGCCGGCTCCACGGAGCTCGGCGAGCTTGCCGTCCAGTTCAACACGATGGCCGACCGGCTGGAGGAGAGCGTGGAGATCATCCGGCGCGACCGCGATCGAAGCCGCGACTTCCTCGCCGACGTCTCGCACGAGCTGCGCACCCCGCTCGCGGCGCTGCGCACGTTCAACCAGCTGCTCATGGAGACCGCGGGCGACGACCCGGCGGCCCGAGCCGAGTTCCTCGAATCGAGCGCGGGGCAGATCGAACGGCTCGACTGGCTGGCCCAGAACCTGCTCGAGCTCTCCAAGCTCGATTCTCGGCCTCGTCCTGCTCGATCTGCGGCCCGACGACCTACGCGCGGCGGTCGAATTGGCGGCCCATCAGCACGACTCCGCTGCCGCCCGTCGCGGCGTTCGCGTCACGATCGAGCTTCCCGACACTCCCATCCGCATCCGCCACGACCCGCCGCGCATCGGCCAGGTCGTCGCGAACCTCGTCGGCAACGCGATCAAATTCACGCCGCGCGGCGGCTCGGTGCGGGTTGCCGTGGTGGCGACCGGCGACGGTGCCCGGATCGACGTTACCGACACGGGCGTCGGCATCGACCCGGCCGAGCTGCCCCACATCTTCGAACGGTTCTATCGTGGATCGCGCGCGAATGAGGCCCGCGGGAGCGGCAGCGGCCTGGGTCTCGCGATCGTCCGCTCGATCGTCGACATGCACGGCGGAACGGTGGAGGTCGAGACCGGACCGGATCGTGGCAGCCGGTTCACGGTGTACCTGCCAAGCGATCCCAGGGTCATCACGGGCACGCCCGCGGCGGCACGGGCGGACGTCGCGAGTGCCGCCGAGGGGTCGGAGCGGATCGCCGCGGCCGCCGCGTCGGACGACGCGGACGTGACGGGCTCGCGACCGCGTGCGGATGGCCCCGCTGACGAAGCGGCCAACATGACGGAAACTTCACCGTCCGACGCGTCGGGTTTGAACCCCGCATCGGCACCCTGAACACGACGGATCCTCCACCGGCCCGCTCACCACCGGTCCTTCCGTCGAATCCACAAGGAACCGCCTCCACGATGTCCGACCCGCAGCACCCAGACGACACCGACATCACGCGGCGCCACGAACTGCCGGCCGAACCGCCGGCCTCGCCCGCGACCTCAGCGACCCCGGCGGCCCCGGGGAGCCCCGCCGTTGGCGATCCCGGTTCCCCGGCCGTCGAGCGGTACTCCCCGCCGGCCGAGCCGCGCAACGACTGGTCTCGCCACGAAGGCGGACCCGCGCCGGCGACGACCCCGGAGCGTTGGTATGAGCCAGCCGCCGTGGCCGGGTCCGTCCCGACGATCCCGGTGAGACCGGCCTCGAGCGGCTCGGGCAGGTCCGGGCGCGGCGGCCTCGCCACGCTCCTCGCGGCTGCGCTCCTGTCGGCGGTCCTGGCCTCGAGCGGAACGGTCCTGGCCCTGCGGGCGACCGGCGCGCTGGACCGCGCGACCCTGGTCCCGGCGGGCCCGACCGGCACGACGGTGGCCAGCAACCCGCCGCGGCCCATCAACGAGAACTCCGCGACCATCGATGTCGCCGCCGCGGTCAGCCCGGCGGTCGTCCGCATCACGATCGGCGGCGGCGTCGATACGTCCACCGGCATCATCCCCGAGACCGGCGTTGGGTCGGGCGTGATCTACAACAGTGCCGGCTGGATCCTCACGAATCGCCACGTCGTCGAGGGCAGTGACAGCCTCGCGGTCGAGCTCAACGACGGCCGCGTGCTCGATGGCACGGTCTACGGCATCGATACCCTGACCGACCTCGCGATCGTCAAGGTCGAGGGCTCGGACCTGCCGGCGGCATCGCTCGGAGACTCGAGCGCACTCAAGGTCGGCCAGCTCGTCATCGCCATCGGCAGCCCGCTCGGGACGTACACCAACTCGGTGACCAGCGGGATCGTGTCGGCCAAGGGCCGCTCGATCATCGCCGACGGCAACGACAACCTCAACAACCTCATCCAGACCGATGCGGCGATCAACCCCGGCAACTCCGGTGGCCCGCTGCTCGATGCCGGCGGCCTCGTGGTCGGGATCAACACCGCGATCGCGGCGGACAGCAACGGCATCGGCTTCGCGATCCCCATCGACATCGCGCGGCCGATCATGGAGCAGGCCGTCGCGGGCCAGAAGCTGGCCCGGCCGTACATGGGCATCGTCTATCGCGCATTGGACATCCAGTACGCGGAGGCGAATGACCTGCCGGTGTCCGATGGGGCGGTCCTCATCCCCGGCAACGGCCCCGATGGGCCGACACCTGCCGTCGTTCGCGACAGCCCGGCGGAAGCGGCGGGCCTGCGCCAGGGCGACATCATCGTCAAGGTCGACGCGCAGCCGATCGACAGCGACCACCCGCTCGATGCGACGCTGAGCGAGTACGCCCCCGGCGACACGATCTCCGTCGAGGTCCTGCGCGAAGGCCAGACGCAGACCGTGTCACTGACGCTCGCGGAGCGCCCCGACATTTAGGGCTCGGACCGCTAGCGCTCGGACCGCCGCCGCCAGATCTCGACCGCGGCGTGATCGAGCGGGCCGCCCAGCTGGACCGCCGGCTTGCGGACGCGCACGCCGACCTCGGTCACCTCGAATTCGGACAGGATCTCGTGGCTGATCGCCTCGGCGATCGCCTCGAGCAGACGGTACGAGGTGGATTCCACGATCTGGCGGGCGATGGCGTAGACGCGGCCGTAGTCGACGGTCTTCTCGAGATCGTCATCGACGCCGGCGGGCTGGAGGTTGAGCACGAGCTCCACATCGACCTCGAAGGGCTGTGGCGTGCTGAGCTCGTGTTCGTAATAGCCATGCCGGCCGGTGAACTGCATGTTCCGGAGCACGATCCGGTCGCTCATCGCGCGGTCGCGTCCGCGTGCTCGCGCCAATGGCCGCGCACGATCGCGTCGCTGACTCGGGCGACCCGGACATTGGGGCCGACGTCGTGGACGCGCACGATGTCGACGCCGGCGGCGATACCGAGCGCGGTCGTCGCCAACGTCGCCTCGAGGCGTTCCTCGACCGGCAGGTCCAGGATGCGCCCGAGGGTCGACTTGCGCGACGTTCCGAGGAGCACGGGGCGACCAAGAGTCGGAGAGCGCGCCGAGGTGGCACAGGACGCTGACGTTGTGGTCGGCGGTCTTGCCGAAACCGATCCCCGGGTCGACGATGAGGTCCGATTCCGGGACACCGGCGGCGATCGCTCGGTCGAGGGCGGCGCCGAGGTCGGCGACCACCTCGGCGACGACATTCCGCTCGTAACGAGCCTCCGCGCGGTTGTGCATCACGACCAGCGGCACCCGGGCACCCGCGGCGACGGCCGCCATCTCGCCGACATCGGGGCTTGTGCCCCAGACGTCGTTGAGCAGGTGGGCGCCGGCGGCCAGCGCGGCCGCGGCGACGTCCGGCTTGGCCGTGTCGACGCTGATCGGGGTGTCCGGCAGAGCCGCCGCCACGGCGGCGATGACCGGGATCACGCGGCCGATCTCCTCGGCCGCCTCGACCGGTACGTGTCCGGGCCGGGTCGACTCGCCCCCGATGTCGAGCAGGTCGGCGCCTTCCGCGACCATCCGGCGCGCGGTCGCCACCGCCCGCTCCACGGGATCGCCGTCCTCGAGCAGCCCGTCGCCCGAAAAGGAGTCCGGCGTGACGTTGAGGATGCCCATGACGTAGGTGCGTTGCCCCCAATCGAAGACGGACGGGCCGATACGGATCGGGGCGGGATCGGCAGCGTCGGTCTTCCGTCGGGCGGCGGTCATCGAGCGGGGGCTCCAGGATCGGGATCGCGCAGGTCCGGGTCATCGACGAGGTGGGCCCGCGCGGCGCCCACAAGATAGAGCGAGCCGGCGACGACCGTGGTGCCGGGCCTCGCCAGGGCGGCGTCGACGGCCGCGAGCGGGTCGGGGACGGCAGTCACGCTGGCGGGACCGGGAACGCGCCGCCAGCGCTCGGCGAGCTCGGCGGCCGGCATCGCGCGTGGCGCGTCGACGTTCGTCGCGATGACGGCGGCGCCGCGCACGGCGGCGGCCGACCCGAGTGCCGTCACGACCCCGTCCACGTCCTTGTCGGCCATGGACGCCACGACCAGGGTCAGCGGCCCCGGCGGGAGGTGCGGCCGGAGGTCGTCGAGCGCCTGCGCGAGCGTCGCGGCGCCGGCTGGATTGTGCGCCCCATCGAGCACGACCCCACGACCCCCGTCCAGGTCCAGCAGCTCGAGGCGCCCCGGCCAGATCGCGGTCGCATAGCCACGCCGGCGCGCCTCGGGCTCCACGGTCGTGATGCCGGCCTCGGCGAGCGCGTCGAGCAGGGCATCGGCGACGGCCACGTTCGCGGCCTGGTGCCGGCCGCGCAGACCGACCCGTGTCGGACCGAGGCCCGGCAGCTCCACGTCGATGCCGTCGCGGTCCCAGCCGATCACCGTGGCCGGCTCCACGACCGTGAGGGGGGCCGCCATCCGCCGGGCGCGACGGCCGATGATCTCGAGCGCCTCGCCGGTCGCGCCCGTGACCGCGATGTCGCCGCGTTCGATGATCGCGGCCTTCTCGCGGGCGATGGCCGCGATCGTGGGCCCCAGCTGCTCCGTGTGGTCGAGATCGACGTTCGTCACGACGGCAACGCCGCCATCCCAGGCATGGGTCGCGTCGAGGCGGCCGCCCAGCCCGACCTCCACGAGCGCGAGATCGAGGTTGGCCTCCGCGAAATGGCGGAAGACGACGGCCGTCAGGAGCTCGAACTCCGTTGGCTCACCGTGGCGCCGCGCGACCCGGTCCGCCACGGCCAAGACGGCCTCGACGTTACGGGTGAAATCGTCGACCCCGATCGGTCGGCCGTCGATGACGATCCGCTCGCGGTACGTGACGAGGTGTGGCTTGGGGGTCTCGCCGACGCGCAGCCCCGCCACGCGCAGGGCGCTGCCGGCGATGGCGAGGACACTGCCCTTGCCGTTGGTCCCCGCAACGAGCGCCCCGCGCATCGCGAGCTGGGGGTCCCCGAGCGCCCTGAGCAGCGCCCGCGTTCGCCCGAGGCCCATCCGGATCCCGAACCGTCCGCGGGCGCTGAGCGCCGCGAGAGCCTCGTGGTAGTCGAGGGCGACGGGGCGATCGGGCGATGGCGGGCGAGGGTCCGTCACTCGCGGGTCAGCTCATCCTCGTAGAACACGCATTGGTTGAAGCGAGGGGTCAGGCACACGTCGTTGACGTAGCCCTGGTCGAGATGGACCCCGCCCCGGAGCTGGCAACGCGACACGTTGGCGTCCTGCCGGATCAGCGCCTTGAGCAGGTGCGGCGCCTGGATGGGGATGGCGCCGCGCGAGCCCGTCATATAGAAGTGCGGGCAGACGTTGCGGCGCAGGTTCGGCAGGCCGAAACCGACGCGCGGGCCCATCGGCATGGTCGGCAGGGTGCTGGCATTCCGTTCGGCCAGGGGTGACGGGGTGACGCGTGCGATGGGTCCCACCCCGAACGCCGGGCGCCCCGAGGGCGGCCGGCCTCCCCCGCCGCCGCTGCCGCCGCCCGGGCCGCCACGGGTCCCGCGACCGGGCCCGCCGTCCGGGGCGCGCGAGGACTGACCAGGCCGATCCCCCCTGGTGCACGTCCGGTCCGTGGGTCGCGGGCCTGCACTCACACTCCTGCTGCGGCGCGCGCCAACGGCACGCGCGACCGCTGCAGAGTACAACGCACCGTGCCGTTCCGACACGCACGCAAAATGTCGGGTTGCATCGGGCGCTCCATCGCCGAAATCGACCGCGCGAACGGCATGCGACAATCCGCCCGATGACGAGTCGGCGCGGATCGCGCCCCACGCACGTTCGGCCACGCCCCCCGTCCAGCGGCCGACCCGCGCCGGTGAAGGTGCGGCCGCGTGCGCCGGCACCCGGTCGGCTGTCGGTTCGCACGCCGATCCGGCGCAGCCGCGGCATCCCGCTCATGGGTCGCATCGCGCTCGCCCTGGGCATTCTCGGCGTGGGTGTCGGCGTCATCTACCTTGGGGCCGGCGGGCTCGGAACGGTCGCGGGGGCGGTCGGCTCGACGTTCTCCGACTTCATCGCGGGCGTGACCGCGACCCCGGTCCCGGCACCCACGCCGGTCGTGACGAGCCAGGCGCCCAGCATCGAGTCGCCGACCGAGCCGTACACGAATCAGGAATTGGTCGACCTGGTCGTGATCGTCCCGGGCGCGCTGGCGGGCGATCCGGATCATCGGCTGCGCGTGTATCTCGCGCTCAAGGACCAGGCGCCCGCTCCGATCCAGGAGGCTCCGCTGGGTGCCGGCCAGCGCACGATCATCCCCGTCACCCTGACGAAGGGCACGAACGACTTCAGCGTCACGATCGTCGGGCCCGGGGGCGAATCCGAGTCGTCGCCGCTGGTCCGCTGGGTCCTCGACCTGTCCAAGCCGCCGATCCGACTGAGCGCTCCCAGGGACGAGGCGGTCATCAACCGCAAGGCGGTCGACATCGAGGGCCGGACGCAGGGGCGGACGACCCTCATCGTCCGCAACCAGGAGACCGGCGACTCCGTGTCCGGGACCGCCGCCAACGACGGCACGTTCAAGCTGACGTTGCCGATCACGACGGGCCGCAACCCGATCAAGATCACGGCGACGGATCCGGCGGGCAACGTCAACCAGGCCGACCTGGTCGTGACCCGCGGGTCGGGCCAGCTACGCGCCTCGCTGAGCGCCTCCACGTATACGGTCAAACAGAGCGATCTGCCGCTGGCCATCCGCCTCACCGTCACCGTCGACGATCCGGATGGGAAGCCCCTCGCCGGCGCGCGGGTCACCTTTACGCTCAGCATCCCGGGCATCCCGACCGTCACCGAGAACGGCACGACCGATGCGAACGGCCGTGCGATCTTCGTGACGACGATCCCGCAGGGGGCGACCCGCGCGCCGGGCAACGCCGCCGTGCTCGTCGGGACGGACGACTTCGGGCAGACCACGGACGAGGTCGCCATCACGATCAAGAAATAGCGACGGGCCGGGTAACCATCGGTCGACACGGCCGGCGATCGCAGCTACCATCCAGCCATGCCGATGTGGCGCTGTCCGCATTGCGGGACCCCCCAGGCCGAGACGGCCAGGTGCTGGGTCTGCCGACGATCCTCCACCGCCTGCGGCACGTGCCGCAACTTCCGTCGATCCGTGGCGGGCTCGCTCGGGTATTGCGGCCTCGACCGTCGCCGTCAGCCACTGGCGGGCGACGAGATCCGGGAATGCTGGGAGGCCTGGCCCGGCGGCGCAGACCCGACGTTCGCCGCCGCGGCGGCCGGCAGGGCTGCGGCCGATGAAGCGACGGTCGCCGGACGCACGGCCACACTGGAATTCATCGAGGTCCACGGCCGGTTGGCGTCGGAGCCGATCGGTCCGAACCCCGAGCCCGCCGCTCCGTCGCCGGAGCCGATCACGCCCGGTCCTGACTCGCCGGCGTTCGTGCCGCCGCTTGGCGCGCCGCCCGAACCGGGCTGGAGCCTCTGGGGCGACCTCGAGCGCTGAGGGCGGAGAGGACGGTCGCGGGGCGCAGGCCCTGGCGCGGGCGTGGCGTGGCGGCGCGGTCGGTTGCCTCTCAGGTCCCCAGCCGGCCGTCTTACGCCGGTGCCGGCTCGGCCGACGCCGGCGGCAGGCTGATCACTGGCGTGGGGGTCGGTGTCGGGGCCGCCGTCGGAGTCGGTGTCGGCGTGGGGCTGGGCGTCGGCGTCGGGGTCGGTGTCGGCGTCGGGCTCGGTGTGGGCTCCGGACCCTTCGAGACGGTGTAGTCGACCGGCGATTCCTTCGCGACCACGACGCCCGGCGCCGGGTTCTGCGCCGCCACGAGGCCGGCTGGCACGGTGGGGTCGAATTCCTCCGTCTTCGTGCCGGGCACGAGCCCCGCCGCCACGATCTCCTGGACCGCCTGCGCCTCCGTCTTGTTGCGAAGGTTCGGCGTCGGGACGGTCTCGAGACCCTGGGCGACCGTGACGCGGACGGTCGAATTCGGCTCGACGACGGTCCCCTCCAGCGGGTCCTGCGTGATGATGGTTCCGACCGGCTGGTCGGATGGCACGTTCGTCGGCTCCAGCACCAGGCCCAGGCCCTCGGCCTCGCGGGTCGCGTCCGCCAGCAGCGTCCCGACGAACTGCGGCACCTCGACCTCGGTCGGCGTCGTCGGCGTCGAGGGGCCGGAGAGCACCTGGAAGACGAGGAAGGCGACGGCGGCCAGCAGCCCGATCGCGATGAGCCCGGCAAGCCAGACGACGGGGCTCGTGCCCGTCGGCGGCTCGTCGTCCGGCTCGATCTGGTCGGACCGAGAGCGCGCCGAGACGGACCGTGCCCGCGCGGCCCGCGCGTCGTCGGACCCGGCGTAGGCATCGGCGGGGTAGGACACGACCGTCGGGTTGGACCGGGCGATGCCGGCGGCAGCACCGGCAGCACCGGCCGCCGCCCCGGCACCGGCGGCCCCGAAGCCTGCGCCGGCCGCGGTTCGGGACGACTCGAGGGCGTCGGCCATCGCGGCCGCCGAGGCGAATCGATCGCTCGGCAGCCGGGCGAGTGCCTTGCGCGTGATCGCCGCGAGGTCCGGCGGGATCGACCCGCGCGCGAGGGCCGGGTCCGGGACGGGGCCGCTCAGTCGGGCCAGGGCCACGCTCGCCGCGCTATCGCCCTCCCAGGGCCGGCTGCCCGTCAGCATCTCGTAGAGCACGATGCCGAGCGAGAAGATGTCGGACTCGCTGGTCGCGGGCTCGCCGCGGGCCTGCTCCGGGCTGAAGTAGTGGACCGAGCCGAGCGTGGTCCCGGGCATCGTCATCTGCGCCTCGGCGATGGCCCGGGCGATGCCGAAGTCGACGACCTTCACCCGTCCATCCCGCCCGATGAGCACGTTGCCGGGCTTCACATCGCGATGGACGATCCCGCGGGCATGACTCGCCGCGAGCGCGCGTGCGACGGCCGCCGCGATCCGGGTCGCCTGGGTCGGCGGCAACGCGCCGTTGCGACGGAGGATCGACGCCAGGTCCTCGCCGTCCACGTACTCCATGACGATGAACGGGCCCTGGGGATCCTCGCCGTAGTCGTAGACGGTGACGACGTTCGGGTGGCTCAGCGAGGCGGCGTTCTGCGCCTCCTGGCGAAAGCGTGACGAGAAATCAGGATCGCGCAGGTATTGCGGCTGCAGCAGCTTGACCGCGACCTCGCGCCCGAGCTGCGTGTCGAGCGCGCGAAAGATGGTCGCCATGCCACCCTGGCCCAGCAGCTCCAACAGTCGGTAGCGGCCGCCAAAGATGGTCCCGATCTCGGCCAAATGTGCCCCTCGACATGGATCGGCGCGCCGCCGTCCCGCGACGCGCTCCGGCCCGCATCGTACCCCACGGGGGCATGATCAGCCGCCTTGGGCGCCTCGCCGCATCGACGGCGCGGGCGCGCGTTGCCGGGTCCGCGCACTCGCTCACGCACCGTGAGGTGCGCTCGCTCCCGTGCTCCCCGGCGCCTTCGCCGGCACCGTCCCTGCGGCGCGGCTAGGGCTGTAAGCCCGCCAGGTAGGCCCGGAATTCCGGGCCGAGCTCGGGGCGCTGGAGCGCCAGCTCGACCGAGGCTTTCAGCCAGCCCATCGTGGTACCCGCGTCGTAGCGGATGCCCTCGAACGCGTAGGCGAAGACCTGCTGCTCCTCCATGAGCGCCTGGATCGCGTCGGTGAGCTGGATCTCACCGCCGGCCCCACGCTGGGTTTGCTCGAGCTTGTCGAAGATCTTGGGCGTCAGGACGTAGCGCCCGATGATGCCGAGGTTGGACGGCGCATCCTTCGGGGCCGGCTTTTCGACGAGCCGCGTCACCCGGTGGAGCCGGCCGTGGTCGAGCGGATCCTCGGTCGGTTCACTGGCGATGACGCCGTAGCGACTCGTCTCCTCCGGTGGGACCTCCATGACCGCGACGACCGAGCCGTGGGTCTGGTGGTACGCGTGGATGAGCTGGCCGATGACCGGCCGCTCGCCGATGCACACGTCGTCGGGCAGGATGACCGCGAATGGCTCGTGGCCGATCAGGTCCTTGGCCATCAGCACGGCGTGCCCGAGGCCGAGCTGTTCCTTCTGGCGGACGTAGGCCAGCTGGGCCAGGTCGCTGATCGCCCGGACCTGGCGGAGCTTCTCGATCTCGCCCTTCTCCTCGAGCAGGTGCTCGAGCTCGTAGTTGAGGTCGAAGTGGTCCTCGATCGCGCCCTTGTGGGTCGAGGTGACGATGATGATCTGCTCGATCCCCGCGGCCACGGCCTCCTCGACGCCGTATTGGATGATCGGCTTGTCGACCAGCGGCAGCATCTCCTTGGGCTGCGCCTTGGTCGCGGGCAGGAAGCGGGTGCCCCAGCCGGCGGCGGGGAAGACGGCTTTACGGACGCGCATCGAACCTCGGTGGGTAGGGTGTCAGGGGACGCCGGATCGGTCGGCCAAGTCTAGCACCGGACCCCCTTTGCGCCGGCCGGCGCGCCTCGTTCTGGACGGCGGATCCGGCTCCGGGAGGCCCTCGACGAAGCGACGCACGGCGAAGCTGAAAGCCGCCGGCTGTTCCAGGTTTGCAAGGTGCGTGGCGCCCCGCAATCGCACCCGGCGCGCGTTTCGCGCCGAACGCGCGAAGGTTCCCGCCGCCAGGCGGAAGAGCAGGTCCCACTCGCCGTTGACGATGAGCGTAGGGCCCGGATACGCGGCGAGGCGCGGCACGAAACGCTTCCCCACGATGGCCCGCAGAGCTCCCGCGCCACCGGCCGACCAGAAGCCGCCGGCGACGATCGGGTCGGCGATGGCCGGGGGAAATCGCGACCGGAAGAACCATGCGTTGAGTGCGTCGAGCGCCGGCCCATCGAACCGATCCATGACCCACGCGAGCGCGAGATACGGCGTCGCCAGAATGCCGATGGGTTCTGCCGTCGCGCCGGACAGGACCAGGCCGCGGACGAGTTCCGGCCGGCGAGCCGCCAGATCCATCGCGACGTAGGCACCGAGCGACAGGCCGACCACGACCGCGTGCCCGCCGGCGGCACCTTCGATGGCGAGCGCGACCTCATCCGACGCGTTCGTGAGGGTGAACGGGCGATCAGCGAGGCGACCGTGCCCGGGCAGGTCGAGCGCGACGACGCGATACGTGTCACGCAGGTCGTCCATCTGGGCTCGCCACATCGTGCGGCTCAATCGCGTGCCGTGGACGAAGACGATCGGGGGTCCGGCGGCGGGCCCGTCGATGTCGTACGCCGCGCTCACCGGGGGCGGTCGAGGCCGTGCTGGACCGCCAGGAGCGCCGCCTGCGTCCGGCTGGCCAGCCCGAGCTTGGCCAGGATGTTCGACACGTGGGTCCGCGCGGTCCGCTCCGTGATGCCGAGCTCGTCCGCGATCGCGCGGTTGGACAGGCCGCGCGCGACCGCCCCGAGGACGTCGCGCTCGCGGGCGGTCAGGCTCCCGATCGCGTCGCCGCCACGTTCGGCGCCGCCACCCGCGCCCCCGCCAGGACGGTTGCGCATCCGGCGCGCGACGATCCCGGCGACCGCCGGATCGAGGTGGACCTCGCCCGAAGCCGCGGCGCGGATCGCCGCCGCCAGCTCGTCGGCCTCCGCGTCCTTGAGCAGGAACCCGGACGCGCCGGCTTCCAGGGCGGCCACGATGCGGGCCTCCTCCACGAAGCTCGTGATGGCGACGATCTCGACGTCGGGGTCGGCCGCCTTGATGCGGGCCGTCGCGTCGATGCCATCGACTCCGGGCATCAGCAGGTCCATGACGACGACGTCAGGGCGGAGCGCGGCCGCCTGCTCGATCGCGGTCGCGCCATCGGCGGCCTCGCCGACGATCTCGAGGTCGTCGTGCAGGGCGAGGAAGTCGCGCATGCCGCGGCGGACCATGGCGTGGTCGTCGACCAGCAGGACGCGGATCGGCACGGTTCGAGGCGACATCGCGGTCTCGGGCCGGCCTACGGTCCGCCGGGGACGATGGTCGGCCGGTCGGCGTCCGGGCCGCTCGCGGAGCGCTGGAGTAGCAGGGCCGCGGCGAGGATGGCGGCCGCGCCCATCAGCTGGACCGGCACCAGGGCCTCATTCAGCAGCCACGCGGCGAGTGCCACACCGACGACCGGCTCGAAGAGCATGAGGATGCCGGCCCGGGTACCGCCGATCGCGCGGATGCCCGTCAGGAAGCCGAGCGACGGGATGGCCGCCGCGAAGATGCCGGTGAACACGAGCAGCGGCAGCACGTCCGGCGCCGTCAATGGGTAGGCCAATGACGGCAGGGCTCCCGTGACGAGCGCAAGGCCGACGGAGCCGATGACCGTGACCAGCAGCACGATGGCCATCGCCTGCTCGGTCGGCACTTGCGAAAAGCCGTCCCGGCTCACGACCACGAACACGGTCTGGCTGACCGCCGCCCCGAGCGCGAGGCCGATGCCGATCGCATCCAGGCGGATGGCACCGGCCGGATCCAGCTGCGACGCGACGACCGCGATCATGCCGAGGATCGCCAGGCCGAGCGCGACGACGCGCGTCCCGTCGAGGCGTTCACGGCCCAGGGCCACGTTCGCGACGGCGACCATCGCCGGGTAGGTGTAGAAGCCCAGCAACGCGAGGGCGACGGTGATCCGGTCGAAGGCGATGAACATGCCCAGGTTGAGCGTGAAGCCCATGATCGCGGCCAGCAGCAACAGCGTGCGGTTCCGTACGCGCAGTTCCGCGAGGCGGACCAGCCGAGTCGAGCCGCGCCGCACGCGCCAGGCTACGTAGGTGCCGGTGCCCAGGAGGCCGATCAAGGCCCGCCAGGCGACGAAGCCGGCAGGCTCCATCCCGGCGTCGTAGGCGAGCCGCGCCAGCGGCCCGAGCGTCCCGAAGAGCGCCGCGGCACCGAGCACGATCCCGAAGCCGACCAGGGGCGGGCGGGTGCTCGAGGCGACGACCGGCGAGACGCTCGCCGCGGGACTCACGGTGGGGCTGGACACCCGGTCATGGTAGGGCCGCGGCCCGCTCCGGCGCCCGAGCGCTCGGGTGCTCGATCAGCGGGGGTGCGCCGGGCCGACGTGCCGGCCCGCCGCCGCGTCGGCGGCATCGATCGGCGTCGTCCCGCGACGTTCCCGCCGGGTCCCGCCCAGCTGGATGCCGGTGAACGGGATGCGGATCTCGCGGAACACCTCGATCGACACGAGGAAGCCGGCGAACAGGAACAGGACGCCCAGGAACTTCCCGAGCTGGAAGAGCTCCGTGGAGCCGAACCGGTTGAGCGAGTCGGTGACACCGGGGATGAATCCGCCGATGGCGATGAGGATCGTCGCCGGAACGCGGCTGTGGATCCGGCCCGTCACGAGCGCCCGCAGCGCGCCGGGCAACGACGCGACGAGGTTCACGAGGATCGCGACCGGGGCGATGAGCAGGTTGAACAGGAACTCGTCGCCGGGCTGATTCGGATCGAGCGAATACGGCAGCACCCGCTTCTTGGGCATGAACACGTACGTGCTGAAGACGGCGCCCAGGACCAGGGCCAGCGCGCCCGTGATGTTCAGGAAGGGCGTGAGCAGTCGCAGCGTCCCCGGGAACAGGTCGCCGACCGGCATCGCGGTCCGCGGGTCGAGGGCATACCCGGGCGGAGCGAGGGTCACGGTCAGCATCAGGACGGCCGAAAGCACCGTCGCACCGATCACCGCGCCAGCCGCCAGGACCGGCCAGCGCTCGTTCTGGAAATACGTCTCGACCGCGACGGCGAGGGCCAGGATGATCGCCGCGATCAGGTACAGGATCGGTGCCGAGCCGGCGCCCGGATAGTCGTACCGCCGCTGCGTCAGCAGCGTGAAGACGCCGGCGAGCAGCAGGCACAGCGCGAAGCTGTAGCCGAACCGGGTCCGGCCGAGCAGAAACGCCGTCCCGAGGCCCAGCCAGCCGGCCGTCCAGACGGCGCCGGTGAGGTACCACGTCCGGTACAGCGCCTCGTTCCAGCCACCCAGCCCGGCAACCGCCTCCGCGCCGGCCGCGATGCCGTAGAAGAGCATGCCGACGCCCCAGATGAGCTGGAAATTGCCGCGTCGCACGCGCCACTGGTCGAACAGCGCAGCGCTGAAGACGAGGGCGAACAGCGCGGTCACCGCGGGGAGGATGATCCTGGCGTCCATCGGTCAGTCCGCCTCCCGCCCGGTCGTGTCGGGCCGCTGATGGGTCTCGATGAAGCGCAGGAGCAGCCGATCGAGAAGGGCGGAGGCGTCGCCATAGAGCGCCGCCAGGCGCGTCGGATCGAGCGAGCGGCTCCGGCCGAGCCCGGCCAGCTCCGCGAGGAACGGCTGGCGGCCCGCGACGAAGCCCGAGACCGCCTCGGTGAGGCTGCTGCCCGACGCGGCCATTCGTGCCGCCTGGTCGTCCACGATCGCGCGTGCCTCGTCTTCGAGGAGGTCGCGGGTCGGCGCGTCCTCGGCATCGCTGTCGAGGAAATCGATGAGGGCGGCGATGAGACGCCGGCCGTCCTGGCGGTACGCCTCGCGCTCGAGGTCGTCGCGCGGCGACCCGACGCCTGCACCGGCGACGGCGTCGGCGGCGTAGTGGCGGCGATAGACCCGGTTCAGACGCTCGGGCGAGGCCCCCATGCTCGCGAGCGGGCGGCCGATGCCGCGGCGACGGTCCGTGGCCATGCGCTCCAGGGCACTACGGTCGAAGCGGCGGTGTCCGCCGGGCGTGGTCCACGCCTCGACCCGACCTTCGTCGGCCCATCGTCGAAGCGTGTCGGGGTCGATGCCCAGCAGGCGGCTGGCCGGGCCAAGCGAGAGCCAGCGACCGTCCCGGGTGGCAGTGGCTGCGATGTCGGGCACGGGACCCCTCGGGCGGCGGAATGGTGCCGACGGGCGGCCCAGCCGTGGGGGGAGACGGCTGAGCGGCCCGTCGACATGGCGAAACCTAGGTAAATCTGGGTACCAGATATTCGCCCGGGCGAGCGGAGGATAGGGCCGCCCGCCATCGGGTGTCAATCGTGGCCTTTCGCGTGGCCGCGGGCGCCGGAACGACCGCCCCTATACTGCCGGGCCTGTGACCAAACGACCCGCCCTCGGGTGCCTCTTCGAGATCGTCGAGACGCTCGTCCTGACCCTGATCATCTTCGTCGTGATCCAGAACTTCGTCGCCCAGCCGTACCAGGTCAAGCTGAGATCGATGCAGCACACCCTCGAACCTGAGCAATACGTGCTGGTGGACAAGCTGACGCCGCGGTTCGATGCCTACAAGCGCGGCGACATCGTCGTGTTCGCGCTGCACGAGGATTCGGTCGATACCAGCGCAACGCCCTACATCAAGCGGGTGATCGGCGTGGCCGGCGACACCGTCGAGATCCGCGACGACGGACTCGTCTACATCGACGATGTCGTGCTCGACGAGCCGTACCTCTACAGCGCCGATGGCGGGCCACCGCAGGCCACGACCGCCCTGTCGGAGCAGGCGCGCTGGACGATCGCCGAGGGCGAGCTCTTCCTCATGGGCGACCATCGGTCCAACTCGGCGGACTCGCGCACGTTCGGGCCGGTCAAGACGGACCAGATCATCGGGCGCGCCTGGCTGCGCTACTGGCCGCTGGGCACCTTCGGCGTCCTGCCCACGCCCACCTATGCGGGCCTTGCTCCCACGGCTCCCTGATCGGGACGGGCCGGCGATCGAGAACGGCCGGTGTCAGGCGGGGACGAACTCGTGATCGTCGCGGTGGATGCCGTCGCACAGGCCCAGGGTCCCGGGCATGGCGGCTCCGTCTTCGGCGTCGTCGGTGCCCGGGATCGGGACGGGCCGCATGATCTCGCGGACCTCGCCCCGCCGGCAGAACAGGTAGCCACGAGCGGCCATCCAGCGCCGGACGCAGGCGGCGTCGCCGTGGAACTGGAACGGGCCGGGATTGATGGCCGGCCGTGCGGTCCAGGAGACCGGCGTCTCGGCAGCGACGATGTCGAGCAGATTCACGCGCCAGGGCGTGCCCTCGATGATCTCCCCGCAGCCATCGCAGCGCTTGGCGACGTTGTCGCTGATGATCGTTCGGATCCGAACGCCCATGATCTCCATCGAGGCCGATGGTAGCAGGGAGGGTGCTCCCAGAACCCAGAGTCGGGCCGGGTCGGCGGTATATGGTCCGACTTGAGCGCGCGAGCATGAAGGGGATGCGATGCCCGACAGCGGCTGCCGCGCTCACCAGCTACCCGCGTACGACGCTCCGGTGACACCCAGATAAGTGGCAGCTAAGCCGTCTTCACTATCCTGCCGCCCGACGCGGTCGAGCAGGAAGGAGGGCAGACGCCGACGATGGTCGAAATGAGGTCGGTCACGCGCCCGGCGATGTCAGCGATCGTTCGTATCGCGCTCGTCGTCGGTCTCGTGCTGATGATCGCCGCGTGTACGGAGCTCATCGACTCCGGAAGCCCCCCGCCCCTCGACCATGTCCCGGCCGATTCGGCGATCGAGGTCGTGGGCACGATCAAGGGTGAGTCGACTCGTGAATTGGTCACCGATTTCGAGTTGACGGACGGGCGGCGGATCAGCGTCGACTTCTCGCTGAAGCGACGCGTGGGTCCGCCCGGAGGCTCGCCCGCGATCCTCGTCGTCGGCCATGACGACCGGGGTGATTGGGCAGCCGTCGTCGGACACCAGGAAGGCACCCCTGAGGGGTGTCACGTCCTGAACCAGCTCGGATACGAGCTGGGCGAGAGCATCGCGATCGGCGGCGTCAGTTGGCGTAAAGCCCCCGGCTTCTCGACTCCACTTCCGACTCCGCAACGACTACAACCGTACGAACCAGGCGCGCGTTTCTGTCTCGATGACAACGCGCAGGTCCAAGAAGTCCTCGCCCCGTAGCTCGGAGCGCGGGGCGCGGTCACCAGACGTGGGACTGGAGGAACTCGATGAGGAAGTTCACGCGCCAACGCGCGCCCTTCGGCCTTGCCGCCATCGTGCTGTGGGCATTCGCCATGCCTGCCACGGCCACCGCAGACCCAGTTCGCTCGGACATCACCGAGACGGCCGCCGGACAAGCGATCGCAGCTGAGGCGCGGGATCGGTTCCGCGCCTATGGACCCGACTTCGCTGATACTCCGACCAGAGTCTTTCGACTCGAGGACGGCAGCACCGTCGTCGTCCCCGCCGGCTACAAGCTCAACGACATCGACCTTCGGACGGACGGGTCGATCCGGCTGACGACTGCCGGGCCGGCGACCACGAGCGAAGCCGCGACCGACTCGGACTTCGCTGCCGCCGCAGCCAGTTGGTCACTGAAGTCACATAACTGCTTCGCTCGAACGACCATTCGCACGCCGAACGGGAACGCCGGCGGGTTCATGGATACCTGCTACGAAATCCACAAACTCTCGGGCGAGACCGACACGACCTACGACTACTGGAACATCACTACGTGGGCGACGGTCGATGCGACGCGCGCCAACACGATCGGCGACTACGCATGGATCCACGTCGACCGCGACGGCGGGGGAACGTGGGTGTGGGCAGACTGGAACCCGCGCGGCGACATCAGTGACAACTGCGGAAACCGCACCTTGAGCATCTCGGCCTTGGGCTTCGGCCTCGGGTTCGGCACGACGGTCTGCGAGACATGGCTGCTGACGAAATATGCAGCGGCCGGGACCTTGAAGATCCAATGGAACGGTGACTCGACCGGCGCACGCGAAGTCGCCGAGATGGCAGCGATCAAGAACACCCCCGGAATCACACCGATCTGGGGTATCAGCTGGAATTCCGTCCTGAAGTGCCGGCCCGGGTTCGTCTGCTGACGGACGCGTTAGGCCGAAGGCCCTGTCGGGAAACCGGCGGGGCCTTGCCGTCCTTCAGGGCAATGCTTCGAGTCGTCGGGATCGACAACGCGAGTCGAGTGCCGCGAAAGGCGGCGGGAGTGCCCCAAGGGGATTTCGGGGACCCGCCCCCTGTCGGTTGACGACGGCTTGGCCTGGTACGTGGCATGAGTGCGTACCAGCACGGCTTGGCGCTGGCGCTCCCACAGGTTGTTATGGCGTGCCCGACAGGTGCTGGGCGCGGGATATCAACCTACGAGATCCCGATCGAGAGTCGGGATGAGTGGCTGGCCGCGGCGAGGCGGCTGGCGTGAGAGACCGCCCCGCCGGATGCGCGACTGACCGTGAGGTCCGGGTGGTCGAAGCGGTCCTGGTTGCGGGGTCCGAGAAGGCCGCCGCCCACCGCCTGGGCCTGTCGCACTCGACCGTGAAGCACCACCTGGCGAACGCCAGGTCCAAGGTCGGCGCGACGACGACGGCGCAGCTCGTGTGGATCCTCGCTCCGCGGTTGCCTGAACCGGAGGGGGAGCGCGGTACCTACTGCGTGAGCCCACCCTGAACGAGGACGAATAGCATCTGAGAGCACGGCGTCCGGTGTCGTGGACATTGGGCACCCAGGGTTGGTGCACTCGGACCCCTCCCGGCGCGCCGGTTCGCCGGCTATCGCGGCTGGCGGACCATTCCCGTCAGCGTGTACCCGTAGCAGTCAGCCTGGCCGACGATCTCGAACCCGCGCTTTCGGTAGAAGGCGATATTGGAGTCCGTCCCGGTCTCGAGATAGCAGGGCAGGCCCGCCGCATCCGCCCGAGACGTTCCCATATCGACGAGTTTGGAGCCGAGTCCCTGGCCCTGCCTGGCTGCCCGGGTCCCGACGGTCATCAGGTACCAGTGCGGCCCCCCGACCTGCTTGTGGAAGTCCTCGGTGGCGGACATCGCCTTCGACATGCGGCCCATGCCGTCCAGCCCGAGCATGAATGGCGCCCGCCACATGCCGACACGGAGCATCCGTGGCATCTTCATCGGCCCACTCTCGGGGTGGAGCCAGATCGCCACCGCGGACGCGTCATCGTTCGACCACACCCGGCCGTAGCGCATGCCGTATGCCAGGAGGACGCCCATCATCGGGGGCCCAAGCTTCACCCGCCGAGCCGGGTCGGGGGCGAGGATCTCGAGCAGGGGGTCGTTCGCGAACGCCTCGGCGAGCGTCGCTGTCGCCGCGGGCTGTTGATCGGGACGCAGCGGTTCCACGCGTCACCTCGGCTGACCTTGGACCGAAACGGGTCCGAGAGTTGCCGGAGCGTACCAGACGCCGAATTCAGGGCAGCGGGCGGATGACCGTGGCCCGGAAGGGCCCCGCCAGGAGCTCGAGCACCGGACCATATGCACCGGCGGCCATGGCCTTCGCGAGATGCGTCGTCCGTGCCTCAGGTGACTCCCAGTCGGCGATGTCGATGAGCAGGTCGGGTTCGTCGAGCGACTCGTAGTACGTGCTCCCGTGGTAGCCGCTCGGTCGATCGCGTGTGGCGAGCTGCTCGATGAGCGTTCGCAACTCGTCTCGCCGTCCTGGTTTGGCGTTCAGCTCGACGATGACCTTGACTGCCATGACACTCCTCCCGCCTGGACCCCGATCCGGCCGAGCTCCGGCGATGCCGGGAGGCGATCGTAGCGAAACGGCGGCGCGGCATGTTGTTCCCGCGCGCACGATGCCGTACAGACGCCGCTCGTCGGCGCGCTCCTCTGGGCAGTGATGGACGAGATCAGCACCCAGAGGATCGTCGTTGCCGCCGGCAAGGACTGGTGGCCGGACGTTGGCGGTCTCCTCGATCTTCGTGAGCTTCCCGAAGGAAGGCGCCAGCTTCTCGCTGCCGGCTGGAGCCACGGCCGGCGAGTTGTTGCCTCGTAGGCACCTTCGATCGGGATCATCCGGGATTCCGGGTTGGTACGGGCAGGCGCGACTCCTGTCGGGCGACGCGGAAGGTCGTCACGACCGCACGGCCGGTCGCCCGGATCCCGGGTCGACGAACGAGCGGCTTCTCCGAGCTCGTCATCGTCGTGGACAGCCGTGAGCACTATCCGTACAGGTTCCTGTCGAGTCAGGCTACTGCCACGTCAAGGGGTCGCCGCGAACCAGGCATCGAGCGTGGCAATGATCTCGGCCTTGATGCCCGGGGCGGCGAACGAGTTCCGGGCAGCCCGTCGCTGGAGCTCGGCGAGATCGTTTCTGGTCAGACCGGCGATGCGAACGACATGGCGCAGCTCATCGGTCAGCGTCGTGTGCATGAACGGCGGGTCATCGCTCGAGATCGTCACGCAAGGAAATCCGAGGACACGCGCTTGTCCCGCGAGTAGACGATGTACACGAGGGAGATCGTCGCCGGTGATCCGCCGGACCTGCCGCTCGACCGCCTCCCACGCGAGGCCGTCGCAGCGCTCCCAAGAATTGGCCGTGCTGTGCCTGCGCCTGGCCGAGCTCGAAGGCGTCGAGCCCATCGATAAGGCACGCCTCGCTCCGCAAGCGGACCGCATCGAGGCGTCCATCGGCGATCTCGTCGAAGTCGCAAGGATCAAGACGCTCGACGAAATGGGCGAGGGCCACGCCGCTGTCGAGCGCCTCCGGCGCTGGCTCGGCCCCAACGTCGCGCCTACGGCGAGCTGACTGAGCGCCCTGAGTCTTTGTTGCGGCTTGCCGCTGGGTCCTCGCCCCATCCGGCGCCGAGCTGAGGCGTTGCTGCGACACGGAGGCCGTCACAAGGCAGGCCAGTGTTAAGTTGCGACCGACCGGGGACACGTGCGCCGAGCCGCGGCTCGGCATAACGGGGAGGTATCGCCGTGGCTGATGTCGTGCTCGGCGCTGACAACGTTACGGAGACCACAACAACGCTCCATATCGACACCAACGCTAATACCGTGTTGGCCGTCGAGAACGGGTCGAGTTTGGGCGGCATCGGCGTCCGGGCGCGAGGGAACGCAATCGGCGTTCACGCATACAGCGTGTCCGGTCAGGCAGTTTTCGGCGAAAGCGTGGGCGGGACCGGGATCACCGGGAACGGCCGCGTTGGCGTCCGTGGTCGCAGCACGACGGGCACTGGCGTGGTCGCGGATGGACTGATCGGCGTGGATGCCACTGGATCATCGACCGGCGTCAGGGGCAGTGCGCAAATCGAAGGCGTCTTTGGAGACAGCCCGTATGAAACGGGAGTGCTGGGAAAAGGGGGCCGTTACGGCGTTCGTGGGTACAGCAATTCGAACATTGGCGTTGCTGGTGAGAGCGACAACGGCAATGGGGTCGAGGGTCGGGGAGCCAGGATCGGAGTCTGGGGGCACAGCCCGATGCACGTTGGTGTGCGGGGTTCGAGCGACTCCGGAACAGGCGTCTTCGGTCGTGGCGACGTCGGGGTCCGAGGCGTTGGCCTGCGCGAGCAAGGCGTGTATGGTGAAAGCGAGGGGAGCGCGGGCGTTCGAGGCGTGAGCAAGTACTCGAACGGGGTCACGGGAACGACGAACGCGGCGAGGGCCAGTGGCGTGTATGGCCACAGCGATCACGGCGGGTTTGGAGTCGCCGGCCGCTCGAATGCGGAAAAGTACAGCGAGAATTCGGTCCCGGCCGCCGCCGTTTTTGGCGATAACGTCGCCGATGGTGTCGGGGTCCTCGGCCACAGCGCCTCGGGACCAGGCGTCCTCGGCAAGGGATCGATCGGGGTGCGAGGGATCAGCGTGCAAGGGGCGGGGGTGGAAGGGGCCAGTCGATCCGGCAACGGCGTATCTGGCACCGCCGAGGACTATCGGAGCGCGGGTGTTCACGGAGCCAATAGGGCCGGAAACGGCGTATCGGGCGCCTCGGAACACCCCCGCGCGAGCGGCGTCTATGGACATAACGAGAGGGGCGGATACGGTGTCGCCGGCCGATCTAACGCGCGAGCCCTCGGCCAGGATGGCATCTACGCGGCAGCCGTACTCGGAGACAACACAGCCGACGGAGTCGCTGTCTGGGCGCACAGCTTCGAGGGCATCGGCCTCGTGGCCGAGGCGGTGAGCCCGGACGGGATTGCGATCAAGGCGATGGGTGTCACACAGTTCAGCCGAAGTGGTCGAGGCACCATTCCGAAGGGCGAGAGCACCTTCACAGTGAGCGGAGTCCGGATCGATCCCGAAAGCCTGGTTCTGGCAACCCTGCAACAGGATCGGGGGGCGATCTATGTGCGCTCCGCGGTCCCGACGGATTTCGGGAATTCGTTCACGATCACGCTCAACCAGCGTGTCCCGCAAGACACGGTCGTGGGCTGGTTTATCGTGAACTAAGGACGATAGGCCGCTCTTCGCCAATGACGACGCCGGGTCGGCCCGGACCCAGGGCGCTAGGTTGGTTCACTGTTCGGGAACGTCACCCGGCTCCCGCCACTCCACCGTTTCGTGCCGTTGGTCATGCCTCGGCCACTGTCTAGCATCGACCACCCGCCGCGGGTCGAAGACCGATTCCCTGTGAGTCCTTGGCGATGACGTGCTCGCATGCTTGGGCGCAAGGTTGCGTAAATGGTCGGTGAAGACTGCCCGTGCGCTGGCCGATCACCCAGCCGACGAGGTCAACATGGATCCGAACGAACGTCGGCTGGAGGCCGGTGGTTGGACCGGTGACACCCCGTGTGTGGTGTCCGAGCCCCGCTCGAGCGGCTGACACCATGAGTCAACCGTGTCCTTGAGCTGGTGGCTAGCGGGCCTGCGAGGCCATCCATTCCCAAGCGTCGGCACCGCTGTATGGACGATCGGCTAGGCCTCGGCGGATAGCTTCGTCCTCCCATGCCGCCATCAGTGCCTCGACCCGACCCGGCAGCATGCCCGTGCCGAGCAGACGCTGGCGGATAGCCTCTCGGCGTGCCTCTTCGATGCGGGCGGGATCACCTCGTCGGGCCATGGCGGGTACCTCCTGGAGCACTGTGCGGCCAGCGTCCGGTACCCGCGCCGTTGCCCGATGGTAGCGCCGGAAGTTCGTCGGCGAGGCGCGTCGTTGGGCTTCATCGGATCACCGACCTACGAGTCTCGCCGTTCGAGCGCCCGTAGCGATAGCGCCCCAGGTATCGCCGCCGAGACGCTCGCTGTACGCGTGCGGTGTACCGTCGCCCAGTCTTGGACGTTGCAGCCTCCAGAAGTTGGAGGAAGGCGGGCGCCGGGCAGCCGTGAGCGGAGCGCGAGGAAGGGCGTACTGGCAGAAGCCGGCCGAGTGGTGGCTCCTGATCGTCGGCGTGGTCGCGATCGTCGGCGCGCTCTACCTGATCTGGTATGGAGTCGACCGGCTGCATGGCTACCGTGGCTGGGTGATGGCCTATGGCGGAGTCATGCTCGGCATCGCTGGAGGATTGTCAGCCGTCCGGCGCCGCGCCGACCTCGTGATCGCGATCCTGACCGCGCTGACCGCCGCCAGCTTCGGGATCGGACTGACGGTCCTCTCGTGGGGCCAGACACAGGACCACCACTACGTGATGTTGACGCCGCCCATGGCGTTCGGCGCCATCCTGTTCGGCGTCCTTGTAGCTCGAGGCGCATTCGATCGTTGACCGCGCATCGGGCACATTGATCTCCGCGAGCTCGATTTGGTCTGTGAGTTGCCTTGCGCATCCTCATCTTCTCGGATCGTCACACAGGGGACCTGGCGACATGAAGAAGGGACGTTGAAGACGCCGTCTTCAACGTCGCTGCAGGACCCGACGCTATGAGCGGATGGTGCGGGATCCGGGCGGCCGAATTGGAGCCTGGCTAGGCTCGTTGTGCTTCGATCAGGCGGCTTAGATTGGCTAGTTCGGCGGAATAATCGGGCTTGGTCGGGTCGGCCGTGATCGTGAGGGTCGCCCTGGATCGCCGGTGCAGCGATTGGCGCTCGGGAACTTGTCGGTCTGCTTCACCGTGTCGGTGAACGTCGTCTGGGGTCCAACGTGTGCAAGGCCGCGGCGGGTAACGCCTCTTCGGGATGGTCCACCGTCACCGTGCAGCCGTGAGACGCGCCACGTCAACAGGCTCGGCTACGGCAGCCGCGCGAATGTGCTCGTTGCCGTCTTCCTATCTCGAACCACCGAGGCGACGCGCCACCGCCCGAGCCATCCGGCCGAGGAGGTACCCGGCAGCGCCGGACGCTAGCCCGATGAGTCCAAAGGCGACCACGATGGCCACCGTCAGGTTTGGGGAACTGACCCCGGAGCAGGGACTCGCCTGGCACGACTCGATCTTTCGGGCGACTTCGTAGACGCCGTAGATCGCGAACGGCACAGCGATCCCGAGCAACAGACCGACAAGCCCCCGACGACGGTCGCCCACCAGCCAAGCCGCACCGAGCCCGGCGATGCCGACGAAGCCGTACGCCCAGACCTGCCCCAGGAAGAGGAACGGCAGACTTCCCACCGTCCCGAGGATGAACGGGAGCAACACGGAACGCCCTCCGAGGTCGGTGGCGGCCAGTTCCGCCGCCGAAGTGACAAGAGAACGCGCGAGCCGGTGCTCCTGTTGCGCAGCCCTTCAGGCTGAGCCTCTTCTCAGCGATCGTCCGCCACGACGCTGGGATGCGAGCCCGAGTCCGCCGTCGCCGCGCGCAATCCGGAACCGACGCGCGGCGACGGTAGCCAGCTTCCTCGTGCCGACCTCACGCGCGGCCGCTCCGAAGAGTCGCGGGGCAGTTGAAGAGCGCCCTTCGCCGAACGAGCAGATCTCGACCGCCCTCGGCGAAGCGTTTTATTGCATCGCCGTGACTCTGCGATCGTCAGGCCGGCTTTGCGGACGTCGCTGTCGTCCGGGTCGCTTCGGAGCGAGCCCCGCTTTCGAGCGTTGGTTCGCGCACTCTGGATGACCCTATCCGCAGCCCGGTCGCTGCACTACGGCGTCCTCCCGAAATCCTCGGCAAGACGAATCGCAGCCGTGTCGAGGGCCCCGCGGAGGTCGGTCGACCCCACGGGCATCGACCAGCCCATGCCGATCCTCACGCGGTCGCTCGCGTGCATCTGGGATTGGCACGCCGCGCGGGTCCGCTCGACGAAGTTGATCGCCGCGATCTCGTCCGTCTCCGTCAGCAGTATCGCGAAACGATGGCGATCGATCCTCGCGATGTGGTCACTGGCGCGGACCTCCACTGCCAGCGTCCGGGCGATTCGGATGAATAGCCGCTCCGCCACGTCGACGCCCCATGCCGTCGCGAACTCAGCGAGACCCGCCACCTCGACGAGGACGACCGTCGCCGGCCGCCGATAGCGCATGACGCGAGCCGTCTCACTCGAGATGACCCGGTCCCACAGGCGCGGCCCGTCCATGCCGGTGAGCGGGTCATTCCAGCCCGACGGCGCCTCGAGAAAGAGCCCGGCCGCCTGGACGGGGTCGTCGATCTCGATGTCTTGGGGTTGTGGCTCGTTGGACACCGCCGCTCGCGAACGCCTCCCGAGAGCTTGCCCGCGGAAGGTGTGGGCCCCGGACCCGATCGGCGAGCTAGCAGATCGTCCCGCCCACAAACGCGCTTTGTCTCCGCCCCGAGTGGTACCGCTCGCGGCGCTGAAGGTCCCATTCTGGACGCTCCATCGGCGGGTCGTAAGCAACGATCGCGCCATAGATCGTGACGTCGGAGATCGCGACAGACTGCGTCTACGGCTCTATTTCCCCGGGGACCCTGCCGCCTGGACACTCTCGATTGGAGGTCGTTCGCAACTCGGCTCTCGCAATCACCGGTGAGTTCGACACCAAGTAGCCGTGCGAAGTCGACCGGCTGCGATGGAGCGGCGAGTGCCTGCCGGATCTTCGGGATCCACTCGTCGACCTGCTGGCGCGGTCCGGTCCTGCGCTCGGGGGCTCGAAATGCTCCAGCCGCGCGATCGTCGGGAGGTTGCCCGATCCCCAGCCTCGTCCTGCTACATCGCGAGGGTGCCAGCGGCACCAAGTGGGCCGAGCCGCCGCGCTGCCACGGTCAGCTGGTGGCTCGGCCAGTCCTCCGCGAGCTTGTCGCCCACGCAAACCGAGGTGCTCCCGACACGCTGCCGCTACAGCTTGAGGTCCGTCTACTTCAGACACCGACGTTCCAGACGCACGGTCAGGCTGTACCGACTGGAGGTGGAGCTGCGCGTCGTGGTGACTGCTCTGTCAGGGGTTCAGATTCGGGCACTGCGAAAACGCAGGGAAGCCGAAGTCTTTGACCGCGGGAAAGCTCTCGTCGATCACGAACCCGATGACGTTGCCAGAGGCATCGCGGATGAGCGTGAGGACGCCGATCGCTTGGAGGGCGCGGAGGTCGGATTGGTCCCAATCGTTCGGGTTCTCGGATACCGGGGTCTGGCCGGGCGGGTCGAGGACGTTGGGGTTGGAAAACGCCACCGTCGCACAGAAGGATGCAACGATCGGGTGGATCGCCGCGCTGACTGGTACAGCCGACGCCAGCACGAGCACGGCTAGGAGTAGGGAAGTGGTCAAGATCCGCTTCATGTCACGCTCCTTGCCCCCGGATGGGGTCGTGTAGCCATCAGACTCGCATGTCCGGCCCTCCTTTCGATGGCAGCCCGCGGCCAAAAGGCGCGACCGCGTCGGCACCTGATCCACTCGACACTGCCGGCGATCACGGCGCTCGCTGCCGATCCACAGTGTACGAGTTGGCATGCTCGATCCTGTCTCACCAACGATCGCCGGATCGTCTCGGAACCTCGGTCGAGTCGAGTCGCTCGCCTCCTCCATCGGGGGAACCTTGTTCTCAGGACATCTGGGGCATCGATGGCCCGGACGACGCGTCCGAGCTGCTCCCTCGCCCAGGGCCGCGAAGTCGGTAGACCGCCGCACCAATCATCGCCAGCTCTTGCCCAGGCTCCAGGCCTACGCGCGGCGGTAGGCCGAACTTGGAATGGGAGCGAGGGCCGGATCAATGGTTTCATCCTTCGGACCTTCGACGCCTACCGCGCGCGGGTGCTCGAGCTACCTGATGCGATCGAGGCCGCGTCTCCCGCCCGCCGCGAGGAGCTCAGCCGGATCGTCGTCCAGCGGGTCGTCATCAGGGACCGCCGACTGGCATCGATCGAGTGGGTGCCGGCCGTGCGCCCGTTCTTCGAAAGACAGCGGGAGTGCCCCCAAGGGGATTCGAACCCCTGATCTCCACCTTGAAAGGGTGGCGTCCTAGGCCTCTAGACGATGGGGGCACGCTGGCGCGCCGAGCGGCCCGAGTCTAGCAGAGGGTCCTCCGACGGCCCGTCCCGGCCGGAGGCCGGAACGCCATCTAGCCGCTCGCCACCTGGAACAGGATCATGGCTCCGGCCGCGAAGCCCGCCGCCGCCATCGCCGCACCCCCACCGACCAGGGCCACGAGGATGACCCGGCCACCGCCCCCCTCCTTGCCGGCGCGGAGGATCGAGCGCAAGCAATAGGCGGCGAGTGCCGTGAAGACGACGGCCAGCACCACCGCCCCCGATGCCAGCAGCGGGATCTGCGAGGTGTCGCGAACGGTGACGGTGTAGGCCATGTAGGCGATCGAGCCGACGATGGCCACGACCAGGAAGATGACGCCGGGCGAGATCCGTCGCGAGCCGCCCGTCTGCGACGGCGCTGGACCGGCTCGCCTCGCGGGGGCCGGGCGTCGAGGCGCAGACCGACTGGACCGATCGGTCATGTCTGGGCCTCCCCGAAGGTGCGGTGGTAGATGGCGAGGTTGTAGGACAGGCGCGGTCGGGTCAAGCCGCCGCCCAGCTCGTGCCCCGTCGCCCCGAAGGCGTCCGCCAGGAATCCGCGGGCCGCCTCGACGGATTCGAACGTCCACCAGCAATGCACGACCCGGATCTTGAACCCCTGGCTCAGGAACGGCCCGTCGCGCCGGCTCCAGGTGGTGTGCTCGGGCAGCTCGCCGCGCAGCGCCGCGACATCGTCGCGTCCGTAGTCGTGCACGACGAGCAATCGACCGCCGGGCCGCAGCAGTCGGCGAGCCTGCCCAACCTGATCAAGGGCGCCGTCCCGGAACGCCGACCAGAAGGCGACGACCACATCGGCGGAAGCGGGGGGCGCGTCGAAGCGCGCCGGCCCGTTCGAGTCGACGAGCGTGACTCGGGCCCCGAGATCGGTGAGCTGTCGAGCCCGGATCCCACCGGCGCCATCGACGAGGACGACATCCCTCCCTCGGATCGGACCGAGGTCTTCGAGCGCACGCGGGAGCTTGCCCTCGACATCCATGGCCTGGGCGAGACGCTCGGAGAGCCCGGGCTCAAGATCGATCGGTAGGTCTGCCACGAGACGCGAGTATAGGACGACTGACCCGCACGGACGGTCAGCCCTCAGTCCGAAAGACGGCGGACCTGCCCGGAGCGCGGCGGCACGACGAACCGGGCCGATCCGGCCACCACCTCGACCGGGTCAGCCGTGGCCTCGATCGGAGGGCGGTCGCCAGAGTCGGCACCGTCGAGGTCCACGAGCTGGAGCCGACCACGACCGACGCCTTCGAGCGCCACCTCGACGACGGCCGCGTCGGTACCGGGGTTCACGGCGACGACGAGGCGGCCCGCATCCACGCGTCGCTCGAAGGTACAGGCCGGCCCGTCAGCGTGGAGCGCGATCGTCGTTCCGTGTCGCAATGCCGGTTCGGACGCCCGCAGCCGGAGCAGCGAACGGACGTACCGATGGAGCGAAGCGTCCCAGCGAGCCAGGTCCCAGGGGAACGAGGCCCGATTGGCCGGGTCATTGCCGCCGGTCAGCCCGATCTCGTCGCCGTAGTAGATCGAGGGCGCACCGGGCAGCGTGCACTGGAGCAGCGTGGCCATCCGGAGCGCCGCCTGATCCCCGCCCAGGACCGTCAGCGCCCGCGGCGCGTCGTGCGACCCGATGAGGTTGAGCTGGACCGCGACGACATCCGGGTCGTAGACCCCGAGCAGCTCGTCGAGCCGCCGCGCGAACGCGCGGCCGTCGAGCGGCCGCAGGTGACGGCGGTACTCGTGATGGGCATTGACCACGCCCATATCCAGGCTGGGGCCGCCGACGTACCCCAGGATCGCCTCGCCCAGCGGGTAGTCCATCAGGGCGTCGAAGCCATCGTCGCCGACCCACTCTGGCGCGATCTCCCAGATCTCGCCCACGAGATAGGCATCGGGGCGGATGGCCCGGCAACGCCGCCGGAACTCGGCCCAGAAGGACGGGTCGTCGATCTCGGTCGGAACGTCCAGACGCCAGCCGTCGATCCCGAAGCGCAGCCAGTGCTCCGCGACGGACAGCAGGTATTCGCGCGCGTCCGGGTGGTCCGTGTTGATCTTGGGTAGCGCGGGGAGGCCCCACCACGCCTTGTACCCAAGGGAGAAGCCGGTCGGCGCATCGAGCGGCGGATACGGCGTCAACAGCCGGTGGCCGGCCAGCACGTCGGGATCGAGGTGGAACCAGTCGCGGTATGGCGAGGCGGAGCCCGCCTCGAGGATGTGATGGAACGGCCAGAACCCCCGGCCGGTGTGATTGAAGACGCCATCGAGGACGACCCGCATGCCGCGCTCGTGGGCTCGATCGAGGAGCTCGCGCAGCGCCGCATCGCCGCCCAGGAGCGGGTCGACCTTGAAGTAGTCGAACGTGTGGTAGCGGTGGTTCGAGGCCGACTGGAAGATCGGGGTCATGTAGATCGCGTTGACGCCAAGGTCCTCGAGGTAGTCGAGGTGCTCGACGATCCCGAGCAGGTCGCCGCCCTTGAAGCCGTGCGTGGTGGGCGGCGTGTCCCACGGCTCGATCGCGCCAGGCTTGCGCACGCGGTCGCTGGCCGCGAACCGATCCGGGAAGATCTGATAGAACGCCGCGTCGCGAACCCAAGCCGGGGTGTCAACGCTCACGTGGGCCGCCCCACCAGGCCGATGCGATACTCCAATCGATGTCCTCTCGTCCGTTCGTGGCGGTCGTTGCCGCGCTCGCCATCGTTGTCTCGAGTTGCGGAGGCTCGACGCCATCGACGCCGCCCGCATCCATCCAGAGCCCGACCAGCGGGCCGAGCCAGGCCGCGGCACCGAGCCCGCCGCCATGTCGCGAGATCCCCGCGATCGCGCCGGTCGTCCCGTGGTGGGCCGACCGCGTCTTCTACGAGGTGTTCGTCCGAAGTTTCGCCGACTCGGACGGCGACGGTATCGGCGACCTGCGCGGCCTCACGGAGCGCCTCGACTACCTCAACGACGGCGACCCCGCAACCACCGACGATCTCGGCGTGACCGGCCTCTGGCTGATGCCGGTCGCCGAGTCGCCCAGCTACCATGGCTATGACGTTGTGGACTATCGAGCCGTGGAGGCCGACTACGGCACGGCCGACGACTTCAAGGCCCTGGTGGCGGCCGCCGACGAGCGCGGGATCGCGATCGTCGTCGACTTCGTCATCAACCACAGCTCGCGCGATCACCCATGGTTCGGGGAGGCCCGTACCGGCGGCTCCGAGCACGAGGACTGGTATGTCTGGGCTGATGAACGACCGGGCTTCAGTGGCCCGGCCGGCCGCCGGGTCTGGCACCCCGACGCGGATCGCTTCTACTACGGCTACTTCTGGGAGGGCATGCCGGACCTCAACCTCGAGAACGCCGAGGTCACGGCCGAGCTCGCCTCGATCGGCGAGTTCTGGCTCGACGAGATGGGCGTCGCCGGCTTCCGCATCGATGCCGCGCGCCACCTGATCGAGGACGGCCGGCAACTCGAGAACACCGAGGCGACCTTCGACTGGCTGGCCGACTTCCGCGCGCGGCTGAAGACGGCGAAGCCGGAGGCGCTGGTCCTCGGCGAGGTCTGGGACGCCTCCTCGATGTCGGCACGCTACGTCCGGGACGGGGCGCTCGACCTGACGTTCGACTTCGGGCTCGCGAGCGCCACGTTCCTCTCGCTGCGGTCGGGCGACGCCGGCTCGCTGCGGGCCTCGCAGCGGGAGGTCGCGGAGCTCTATCCGCCCGGCGGCCTGGCCACGTTCCTGACGAACCACGATCAGAACCGGATCATGAGCGAACTCGGCGGGGACGTCGACGCCGCGCGGGCGGCTGCCACGATCCTGCTGACCGGCGCCGGAACGCCATTCATCTACTACGGCGAAGAGATCGGCCTGACCGGGCGGAAACCGGACGAGCGCATCCGCACACCGATGCGCTGGGACGCCTCGAAGCCCGCCGCCGGGTTCAGCGCCGCCGCGCCGTGGCAGCCGCTGGGCGATGACCCGCCAGGGACGGACGTCGCGTCCGAGGCTGCGGATCCCGCGTCGCTCCTGTCCGCCTATCGATCGCTGGTCGGCCTGCGGACCGCGCATCGGGCGCTCGCGATCGGCGACCAGATCCCGGTCGACGCGGATGCCCGGTCGGTCGTGGCCTACCTCCGCCACCTGCCCGGCCAGACGCTGCTCGTCGTGGCCAATCTCGATGACGAGGCCACTGAAGCCCCGACCCTGCGCCTCGGCGCCGGCCCGTTGTGCGGCGCGCCCCAGGCCCGCGTCGTCTACGGCTCGGGGAAGGCATCGAGTCCCGCCGTGGGGGCGACCGGCGGCTTCGACGGCTATGTCCCCGTCCCGCGGCTCGGGCCGCGCGAGGCGATCGTCCTCGAGCTCGGCACTTGACCAGGCACGCCCTCCCGGAAGGGATGGAGCCGAGCACAGACGAGCCGGATGCGCCGTGGCCCGCACGACCGGCGGCCGTCGAGCTCGCCGCCGCGTTCCTCATCGTGGGTGGGGCGGTCAGCGCGTTCAGCGCGGTGTCGAACGTCTCGAGCCTGCCCCCGGGTGTCGAGCCCATCCTCGCCCTGACCGTCGCCCTCGCCATCGGCTCGATCGTCGTGGGCGTGTTCGTCCGGCTCGGCCGCTTCTGGATCGTCGCGATCAATTACGCCGCCGTGCTCGGGTTCCTGGACTTGCTAGGGGCCGGCGCGAGTCCGCTCGCGTTGATGCTCGGGCTCTCCGACGTCCTCGTGGTCGTGATCCTGTTCCGGTACAAGTCGTGGTTCGACGAGCTGTGGCGGCGGCGCTCCGCGGCCTGATCGTCCGGCAATTCAGCCCTTCACGCCGCCGACGGCCAGACCGCCGATCAGGTAGCGCTGGAAGACGAAGAACACGATCGAGACCGGTGCCGCGAAGAGGATCGCGAACGCGGCGAACTGCGACCAGTTCGTGGTCCGGGCGAACTGCCCGACCATGCTGTTGAGTGCCAGGGACAACGTCCAGTCATCGACCTCGCTGATGAACATCGCGACCGTCAGGTACTCGGTCCAGCCGCCGAGGAAACCCAGGAACCCGGTCACGGCGATGGCCGGGACGGCCAGCGGCAGGACGATCTTGCGGAAGATCTGGTTCTGGGACGCACCATCGACCGCCGCCGCCTCCTCGAGGTCGCGCGGGATCGTGTCGAGGTAGCCCTTGAGGTTCCAGATCGCGAACGGGAGCTGGGCCGAGATGACGGCCAGTGTTACGCCCAGGAGCGAGTTACGCAGGTTGAACGACAGCTCGCCGAGGTTGATCTGGAACTGGTTCAGGAAGATGAACAGCGGGATGATCGTGGCCACCGACGGCAGCATCAGGACGCCCAGGACGGCGATCATCAGCGCCTCACGCCCACGGAACCGAAGCCGAGCGAACGCATAGGCCGCGAGGATCCCGATGCCCACGGCCACGATCGAGCTGCCGATCGCGATCTTGAGGCTGTTGAGGGCGAGCTCGAGGAAGCTGATCGGGTTGCTCGTCGGCTGGGCGATGACTTTGCCGAACGCCTCGAGTGAGGCCCCCGGTGGGATGAGATTGAGCCCATCGGGACGGGCGAGGTTGCGTGGATCCAGCGCCATGCTGCCGATCCAGATGAGCGGGAACAGCACCGTGGCAGTGATGAACAGCAGGATCACCTGCAGCAGGAGCTGGCGGCCGAGGGGCAGCTTGCGCTCCTCGGATCCCTTGGCCTTCGTGCCCACTCCGCGCGTGAGCAGCCTGCGGGTGGTGGAGGTGGTCGCGGGTGCGGTCATCGGTCGGCCTCCAGCAGGCTCGGGCGGTCAGTCGGCATAGCTCTTCGTCGCTTTCGCCATGCGGTTGGTGATCAGCGTGACGACGAGGAGGAGCAGGAACAGGTACACGGCGAACGCTGCGGCCACGCCGAACAGCCGGCGCTCATAGGCGAGGCGATACGCCTGGGTCACCAGGATCTCCGTCCGCCCGAAGGGTTCGCCCTCGGTCATGAAGAACGGCAGGAAGAACAGGTTGAACGTGATGACGAAACCGTAGATAGCGTACGGCAGCATCGCCGGCCGGAGGAACGGGACCGTCACGTTCTTGAACTTCTGCCACGCGCTCGCGCCGTCCATCTCGGCCGCCTCGTAGAGCTCGCCCGGGATGGATTGGAGGGCCCCGGTCGCGACGACGGAGTTCAATGGCCAGCCAAGCCAGCTGTTGGCGGTGATCATCGCGAAGAACGCCAGCGGCAACGGGATCCACGAGATCGGGTCATCCACCTGGCGCAGCCAGTTGAGATGGAATGCGGGGTTGTCGGGTGAGATCCCGAACAGGCCGCCGAGCCCCTGCAGACCGAGGTTCACCGCGCCGGCGTCCGGGTCGAACATGTTGCGCCAGACCGTCGCGACGATGATCTGCGGGATGACGACCGGGAGGATGAACAGGGCTCGGTAGATGCCCCGGAAGCGCAGGCCCTTGGTGTTGAGGACGACGGCGACGGCCACCCCGATGATGATGTGGACGACGACGTTGCTGAACGCCCACCACAGGTTGAACAGGACGAGGCGCAGGAACTCGAAGTTCGGGATCTGCAGCTTGGAGGTCGCGATCCGGACGTAATTCTCGAGGCCGATGAACTCGGCCGGGACCGGGTTGCGGACCCGGAAGTTGATCTGCCCGAAGTCGTGGAACGACATCCAGACCTGGAAGAACAACGGGTAGAAGGTGATCACCGCCATCACGAGGAAGGCCGGGATGAGGTACATGTAGGGCTGGATGCCGCGCTGGAACCGCGCCCCTCGGCTGCGGCGCGGGACCACGGCGGTGGCGCTCGCCATGTGCGAAGTCTCCTACTCCTCAGTTGGCCCCAGCGGTCGGATGGCGGGTCGCGAGTATCGGCCCGGGAGCGGGCCCGAATCAAGGTCGGGCGCGCACCGGGGTCGATCGGGGGCACCCGGATGGATGCCCCCGGATCGGTTCGTCGAGGGCGGCCCTAGAGGCCGTTTGCCTCGTTCATGAGCGCGCAGGCGTCCTTGACCGCTGTCGCCGGATCGGCGCCACCGTCCATGACCTGGTTGAGCGCGTTGCCGAATGGCTCCCACCATTCGCCGAACTGCGCGTTCTGCGGGCGGGGCAGGCCGGCCGCGGCGGCGTCGGCGAAGCCCTGGGTGATGGGATCGCTGATCGCCACGACCGGGTTCGCCGGGACATGCCCGGCCTCGTCGACGAAGACCTGCTCAGCAGCAGGAGCCGACAGCGCGAGCGCGACGTCGACGGCCAGCTTGGCCTGCGTGGCATCGAGGTTCGGGTTGACGTACCAGCCGTCCGTTCCGGTGAACGGGTTGGCCGGGCCCGACGGGCCGGCCGGGATCGGCGCGACCGCCAGGTTGTCGGCAAGCGCGGTCCGGAAGTCGGCCGTCTGCCACGGGCCGTCGATGATCGCGTTGATCTCGCCGGTCTGGAACTGGGTCTTGAGGGCGTTGCCGTCCGTGTTGAAGACCGCGCCGGCCGCCTTGAGTTCCTTGAGATAGGCGAACGCGTCGGCGAAGCCACCCGCGTCGGCGGTGCACTTGCCGCTGGCGTCCATCAGCTCGCCACCGAAGGCGCCCGTCCAGCCGAACTGGTGGTAGACGCCCTGGTTGATACCGATCTTGACTGAGCCATCCTTGACCGCGGCGAGGAGCTCGTCGCTCGTCGTCGGCGGGGTCGTGACCTTGCTCTTGTCGTACCACATGGCGACGGCCTTGAGGGACTCGGGAACCATGTAGAAGGCGCCGTCCACCTTCGAGCCTTCGATGGCGACCGGGAGGTAGCCGTCCAACGCGGCGTTGCCGGCAAGGTATTCGTCGAGATTGGCGATCGACTCCTCGCGAGCGTCCTGCCCGAGGCTGTCGTTGGGGGCGATGAACAGGTCGGCGCCGCCGCCGGCGGCGACGTCCGTGCGCCACTTGGTGAAGATCTGGTCGAACGGCTGCTCGACGACTTCGATCGTCAGGCCCGAATTGGCCGCACGGACGGTCTCGAGGACCGTGTTGAGGGCGCCGGTCTCACCGCCGCCGGAACCGTAGGAGTGCCAGAGCGTGACCTCGCCACTGAGGGCGGTCGGGGCCTCCGACCCGGGGGCGACGGATGCGGGGGCACTTGCGGGCGGCGCGGACGCTGCCGTGGTGGGGGCGGCGCTGCCGCCGGACGGGCCGCAGGCGGCGGCGATGATCGCCACCCCTGCCACGATCGCCGCGAGGCGAAGCTGCTTCTTCATTGCGATGTCGTCTCCTCTACTCGTCCGGATGCGCGTGTCGCCATCCGGTTCCCAACTGTTGGCCGGTGGTGCCGGCCTGTGATCGCCGCGGCTGAGCGGCCGTGTGTCGGTACGTTCGTGGTGGCGAGCCGCACCGAACTCTGGGTTGTCACTCGCCGATCCGATCTCAGTCTCGGTCGCCGGCCACCTCCTCCCGGCGCGCTCGCACCGGTCCGGTCGAGGCGCGCACGATGAGCCGCGTCTCGAGCCGACGATGTTCGGGCTTCGCTAGATCCCGTCGTTCCACGACGGACAGGAGCAGGCGGACTGCCTCCTCACCCTTGCGACGGATCGGCTGATGGACCGTCGTGAGCGGGGGGTCCACGTGCGGGGCGAGGTCGATGTCGTCGAAGCCGACAACGCTGACGTCACCCGGGATGTCGAGGCGCAGGTCGCGCAGCGCGCGCATCGCGCCGATGGCCATGGCGTCCGACATGGCCAGGATGGCGGTCGGGCGGAGCCCGTCCTCCCACGCTGAGTTGAGGATCGCGATCCCGCCGTCGATGCTGGCGGGGCCGACCATCACGCGGTCGTCTTCGATGCGCGCACCGACGGCCGCGAAGGCCTCCCGGTAGCCACGCAGGCGCCGCCCGGTGACGCCGTCCGGGTCCGGGCCGCCCAGGTCCGCGGCGGGCGGCTCCACACCCAGGACGAGCACGTCGCGATGGCCGAGGCTGAGGATGTACTCGCCGGCCGCCCGCGCCCCGCCCACGTCGTCGATCTCGACCGACCCGTGTTCCGGAAGCGCCGTGGAATCGACGAGCACGATGGGGACGTGCGCGCGACGGATCTGCTCGACCTCGGGATGGCCGTCCGACAGGCCGATCGCGACGACGCCGTCGACGGTGGCGCGGCTCATGGCCCGGGCCAGGCTGCCGTGCAGCGGCGAGATGAAGTGGAGGCCGTACCCGTGCTCTTCTGCCGCCAGGGCGACGCCCTCGCTGAAGGCGCCGAAGAACGGGTTGCTGAAGATGACGCTGAGGGCCTGGGGCGTCAGCACGCCGATCGTCATCGTCTGGCGCTGCGTGAGCATCCGCGCGACCGGGTTCGGGCGATAGCCCAGGTGCTCCGCGACCTCGCGGATGCGGAGCGCGGTCTCGGGCGCGAGACGATCCGGTGAGTTGAACGCGAACGAAACGGCCGTCTTGCTGACGCCCGCCTCGCGGGCGACGTCGGCGATCCGCGGTCGCTGGGTGCCTTGCTCCACTCGGGTGCGACTCCTCGCGCGGCGGTGCGGCCGCGTCTCCTCCTGAACCGGTTTAGCAAACCGGTTTAGCGGACATTAGGCAGGTCGCGCCACGGTGTCAATACCCAGTCATTCCCGGACCCACTCGGTGGCGCCCGCGCGCCCGGCGACCGGGCGCCCTGCGCGCTCGGCGACCAGTCGTGCGGCGGGCGGTACCATCCGCCTCGTGTCCGTGATCGCGAGCGTCCGTGCGATGCCCGGTGGCATCCGGCTGTTCCTCGTCTACGCCTTCCTGATCCTTACCGGGCTCGGCCTGAGCCTGCGGTTCGTCGTGGACCAGGCCATCGCCGCGCCGGTGAGCCCCCTGGGCGTGATCGTCATGGTCCTGCTCGCCTACACGATCTTCACGACGACGCTCGTCCTGCAACGCAAGCAGGCCGCCCGAGGACTGGCCATCGGCCTCGCCAGCCTGACCGTCCCGGCGGTGCTCTTGCTGGCGACGAGCCCGGTACCCGTCGCGGCCCCGATCTTCGCCGCGGTGCTGGGCGTCCTGCTGTTCCGAGGCCTGCTGCGCCCAGAGGTTCGGGCCTACCTCAACGAGGTCTGACGCCGACTCCGCACACGGAATCGCTCCGGGACGGTACCCTCACCCGGCGCGGCCTGCGTCGCCGCCGGGTCCCAACGCGACCCCATCGACCCCATCGACCGTACCGAGGATCAGTGTGAGCAAGGAATCCCGTCGGCGTCAGCGTCAGTCCGGCCAGGCGCCGGTGAGCGGCCCGGCCTCGAGGCGTCCCACGAGCGATGGCCCAGCCGTCGCCCCGACACGCTCCAGCGGCCCGGGCGGCTCTGAGCGCGCCGGCCGCCGTGACCGGGCCCGCCCGCTCGCCAAGCCATCGATCCTCCAGCGCTACCGGACGATCCTCCTGGGCGCCGCTGTCCTGGCCGTGCTGGCCCTGGTCGGCGCGGGACTCTTCTCCGCCGCGACGGAAGCCGCCTATGCCTGCACCACGATCTGGGAGCCGGCCCCGACGGCCTCGCCACGTGAGGGCGCGTCGCCGCAACCCGGCTACGTCCAGCCCGACACGGGCGGCGGCCACGTGCGGAACGGCACCAAGCTCATCTACACGTACTGCCCGCCGGCAAGCGGGCGACACTACGAGCAGCCTGCCGGGCCGATCCCCGCTCGCGTGTACGGTCCGGACGATGCGGTCATCCCGCAGGGTTGGGTCCACAACCTCGAGCACGGTGGCCTCGTGATCCTGTACAAGGGCGCGCAGGTCGACGAAGCCGCCCTTCGGGCCCTGTTCGACGCGATCCCTCCCAGCCCGGTCTGCGGCTTCGAGCCGGGAGGCGCATCACCCGGACCGGTGATCGCCCGCTTCGACGACATGGCCTGGCCGTTCGTCGCGGTCCTCTGGGGGCGCGAGTTGCCGCTCCAGACGCTCGACCAGCAGGCCATCCTCGATTTCTACCGAACCTTTGGTGAGCGAACCAACCCGGAGGACCTGTGCCCCGGGGCTCGGGAGTCCGCGTCACCGTCGGCGTCGGCGGTACCGAGCGCCGCTCCGTCCGTCGCGCCCTCCGCCGCGCCGTCCGCGGCCCCGAGCGGATCGGCCGCCCCGGCCGCGTCCCCGAGCGCGGCGCCAAGCTGACGGGCGCCCGATGCGCCTGATCGCGTTCTACGGCAAGGAAGCCATCCGCACCGGTCGCATCGAAGGGGACGAGGTCGTCGTCGGCGGTGGCCCGCTCGAGCGCGATGGCCGCCTGGACGACGATGTTCGAGGAGGCCGTCGGCTGGGTGAGGACCGACCCGGAAGAACGGGTGCCCCTCCTGGGGCTGGAACCCGCACCGATCCTCCTCGCCCCCGGCAAGATCGTCTGTGTCGGGCTGAACTACCGCGAACACGCGGCCGAAGGCGGCCGCGAGGCACCCAGGCGACCGCTCCTCTTCGCGAAGTTCGCCAACACCATCGTCGGCGATGGCGACGCGGTCGTGCGGCCGCAGGGCACGCACGCGCTCGACCTCGAGGTCGAGCTGGGCGTCGTCATCGGCCGGACCGCCCGCCGGGAGACCCGCGCCGACGCGATGGACCACGTCGCCGGGTACATCGTGGTCAACGACATCAGCGCGCGGGACTGGCAGGGTAATCCGCAGGCACTCCGCGACGGCGAGAAGGGCGACGGCCAGTGGCTGCGCGCCAAGGGCTCCGACACCTTCCTGCCGATGGGCCCGGTCCTCGTGACGGCGGACGAGCTCGACCCGACCGCCGGCCTGCGCCTGCGCAGCTGGCGGATCGATGGGAACGGCCTGGAGCACCTGATGCAAGACGGCACGACCGCCGACATGATCTGGGACGTCCCCGCCCTCGTCGAGTTCATCAGCTCGGTCATCACGCTGGAGCCCGGCGACGTCATCGCGACTGGCACGCCGTCGGGCGTCGGTGTCTTCCGCGACCCGCCCGTGTTCCTGGAGCCTGGCGACTGGGTGCGCTGCGAGGTCGAAGGGATCGGGACCGTGGAGAACCCGGTCATCGACTGGTCGGACGAGGAGCCGGGAGCGTAGGCTCCGGCCATGCAGGCCCTCGTCAAGACGCACGCGACGCCCGGTCTGGAGCTGATCGAGGTGCCCGTCCCGCCCGTCGGCATCAACGACGTCCTGGTTCGCGTCCAGAAGACCGGCATCTGCGGCACCGACCTGCACATCGAGTCGTGGGACGCCTGGGCCCAGAACGCGATCAAGCCGCCCCTCACGATCGGGCACGAGTTCGTCGGCGAGATCGTCGAGGTCGGCGCCAACGTCACGGACTTCACGCCGGGCGACCTCGTGAGCGGCGAGGGTCACGTCGTGTGCGGCCGCTGCCGTCACTGCCTGGCCGGGCGACGCCACCTGTGCGCCCGCGCCATCGGTCTCGGGGTCGGGCGCGACGGCGCCTTCGCGGAGTTCGTGGCCCTGCCGATGACGAACATCTGGCATCACTGGCCGGGCGTCGACCCGGAAGTCGCCGCGATCTTCGACCCGTTCGGCAACGCGGTCCACACGGCGCTAGCCTTCCCGGTCCTCGGCGAGGACGTGCTGATCAGCGGCGCAGGCCCGATCGGCCTCATGGCGACGGCCGTGGCCCGCCACGCCGGCGCCCGGCATATCGTCGTGAGCGAGCCGAACCCGTTCCGGCGCGAGCTCGCCATCCGGATGGGCGCGACGATGGCCATCGACCCACGGGAGCGCGCCCTCCCCGACGTGTTCGGCGACCTCGACATGGTCGAGGGGTTCGACGTCGCGATGGAGATGTCCGGGAACGCGAGCGCGCTCCGCGCCGCCATCGGTTCCATGGCCCACGGCGGCGGCGTCGCGATCCTCGGGCTACCGACCGAGGCGATCAGCCTCGACATCAACATGGTCGTCATGAAGATGCTGACCCTGCGCGGCATCTACGGCCGGGAGATGTACGAGACCTGGTACAAGATGACCGTGATGCTCCAGTCGGGGCTCGACATCACGCCGGCGATCACCCATCGGTTCAGCTACCGCGAGCACGAGGCGGCATTTTCCGTTGCGCGCACTGGTGAATCTGGAAAAGTGATCATGGACTGGACCGCCTGAGTCGGCGAACATAGGCGCTCGATGTCGACCCGCCGGACTGATGCACTCGAGACCCCGCTTCGACCCGATCCTCTGGCGTTCCTGGAGGACGAGGTAGCCGCCCTGCGCGAGCGGCACCTCTACCGCTCCCTGCGCGTGATGAGTAGCGGCCAAGGCCCCATCGTCTCGGTCGACGAGCGCCGCCTGATCAGCCTGTCGTCCAACGACTACCTGGGCCTGACCCACCACCCGCGGCTGCGCGAGGCGGCCCTCGCCGCGGTCCGCGACTTCGGCGTCGGATCGGGAGCGGTGCGGACGATCGCCGGCACCATGTCGATGCACGAGGAGCTCGAGGCGGAGCTCGCCGAATTCAAGGGCACGCCGGCCGTCCTGACGTTCCAGTCCGGCTTCAGCGCGAACACCGGGGTCATCCCGACGATCACCGGCGAGACCGACCTGATCGTCAGCGACAGCCTCAACCACGCGTCGATCATCGACGGGATGCGGCTCTCGAAGGCGCCTCGCAAGATCTATCCCCACGCCGACGTCGAGGCGCTCAGAGGCATCCTCGAGGAGGCGGCCCGTGACGGGCGCCCGGGGAGCGGCGAGCCCTACCGGCTGATCCTCGTCGTCACCGACGGCGTGTTCAGCATGGACGGCGACATCGCGCCACTCCCCGGGATCGTGGAGGCGGCCGAGGCGGCAGGCGCGGCCGTGTTCATCGACGACGCCCACGCGTCCGGCGTGCTCGGCCGGGATGGGCGCGGCACGGTCGATCACTTCGGCCTGCACGGGCGCGTGGCGATCCAGGTCGGGACCCTCAGCAAGGCGGTCGGCGTGCTGGGCGGCTACGTGGCGGGCTCCACGGCCCTGCGCGAGATCCTCACCCAGCGCTCGCGGGCGTTCCTCTTCTCGACGTCGCACCCGCCGGCCGTCGTGGCGGCCTGCCGGGCGGCGATCCGGGTCATGGTCGACGAGCCCGAGCTGCATACGCGGCTGTGGGACAACACGCGCTACTTCAAGGCCGAACTGGCGCGCCTGGGCTTCGATACCGGCCGGTCCGAGACTCCCATCACCCCGGTGATGATGGGCGACCCGGAGACCGCGATGCGCTTCAGCGATCGACTGATGGAGGAGGGTGTCTTCGCGCAGCCGGTCGTGTTCCCCACCGTCGCGCTGGATCTCGCGCGGATCCGCACGATCGTCACGGCCGCGCACGCGCGCGAACAGCTCGACCGTGCGCTCGAGGCGTTCGCCACCGTCGGCCGGGAGCTGGGGGTCATCCGGACATGAGCGCGGCCGGGGGCGATCAACGGCGATGACCGATCGCCGGGGGCGGGACCTGCCGCTCGACGCGCACGTCCACACGGACCTGTCGCACGACAGCGCCGTGCCGCTCGACGAGTACGCCCGACTCGCCGTCGAGCGCGGTATCGCCGAGCTCGCGATCACCGATCACGTCGATTTCGCGCCCGGTGCGCCGGGCTACGGCGAAACCACCTTCGAGCAGCGCGAGCGCGTCGTCCGTGAGGCGGCGGAACGCTGGGCCGATCGGGGCGTGGCCATCCGCTTCGGCGTCGAGATCACGTGGGACTCGCACTTCGCGACCGAGATCCGCGACCACCTCGCCCGCCACGCCTACGACTTCGCCATCGGGTCGGTCCACATCTACCGCGGCTCGCCCTACTCCGCCGACCATGTCGCGGGCTGGGTCGCGGGCAGATCGATCCCGGAGATCGTCGCGCCGTACTTCGATGAGGTCGCGGCAGGCGCCCGCACCGGACTGTTCGACGCGATGGGCCACATCGATTTCGTGAAGCGCTTTCTCGTGCCGCACGTGACCCCGGCGGACCTGGCCGCGGCCCCGGAGCTGTACGAGACGATCCTGACCGCGCTCGTGGAGAGCGGTACGGCCCTGGAGATCAATACCAGCGGGTTGCGCTCGCCGGCCGAGGAGGCGTTCCCCTCCCCGGCGATCGTGGCGCGCTTCCACGCCCTGGGCGGCCGGGCCGTGACGATCGGCTCGGATGCCCATACCACCGACTCGTTCGCCTGGGCGCTCGCGGACGGCTATGCGTCCGCGGCCGAGGCCGGGTTCTCGTCGATGGCCTTCCGGCGCGGCGGCGAGCGCATCGAGCTCGACCTGGCGACCGTGCCTAACGCCACGGCCGGACGTTCGTTGTGACCCTCGACGACGCCGCTATCGAGCGGTTGGTGGGCGAGGCTCGCGCGGGGGACGCGTGGGCCTTCGGACTCCTGTTCGACCACTTCCACCTTCCGATCTATCGCTACATCGCCAGCCGCGTCCATCGCCCGACGGACGCGGAGGACCTGACGCAGCTCGTCTTCGTCAAGGCCCTGGAGGCCCTGCCGCGCTACGAATCGCGGGGCATCCCGTTCGGGGGCTGGCTCTTCCGGCTGGCCAGGAACACGGTCATCGACCACGTACGGACCCGCCACGACCACGCCGACCTGGACGCGGCGGCGGGCCACGCCGGATCCGATGCCGGCCCGGACGACGTAACGGTCGCTCGCCAGGAACTGGACGAGGTGGCCGTCGCACTGTCCTCACTGACGAAGGAACAACGAGACGCCATCGCCCTTCGCTTCTTCGCCGGCCTTTCGGCCCGAGAAGCGGCAGCGGTGATGGGCAAGCAGGAAGGAACGGTCCGCGGGCTCCAGTTCCGGGCGATCGCCACCTTGCGGCGGCAGCTCCGGATCGATGTGACGGACACCGACGATCAACGACGACGCCGGGCGCCGAGAGGCCCGCTGAGATGGACGACCAGATGATCGACCTGATGGCCGGGGACGAATTGCTGCGGCGACGCCTCCTGGCGTACGCGGATCTGCGGCTGTCCCCCGATCTGACCACGTCGAGCCGGTTGCGGGCGCGGGTGATGGCGGTCGCCCATCGTCGCGCGTCCTTGGCGCGGGCAGACGCCGGGCTGACCCTGCTCCCACGACCCGACGGCGTGTCGGACGCCCAGCCGTCCGATGCGTTGGGAGTCGCGGCACGCGCCGCACGCCGCCCGTCAGGCGCCCGCCACGAACGCCGGCGACGCGCGCTGAGCGTGGTGCTCGCGGCGTCGCTGGCGGCCGTCATGGTCGGCGGCGGTGTGTACGCCGCCCGGCCGGGTGGACCCCTGTACGAGACGCGTCTATGGGCCGAAACCCTTACCCTGCCGAGCGATCCATCGGCGCGCGCGCTGGCGGAGCTCGATCGGCTGCGGGAACGCCTGCGCGAGATCAGCGAGGCCAGTCGCTCTGGTGATACCTGGGGCGTGATCGCCGCGCTCGCCGCGTACGAGTCGATCGTCGAGGAGGCATCGGCCTCCGCCATCCTGTCGGATGACGAGGTCGCGGCCGCCGTGCTCGAAACGGGAGTCGGGCGAAATGTCGAGGTGCTTCGCGCCCTCGCGAGGGACGTTCCGACGACCGCCGGCATCGCGATCACGCGCGCGGTCGATGCCGCCATCGCGCGGAGTGCGGACGCCGTCGAGCGGATCAATGCGAGTCGTCCCGACGGGGGGGCAGACGATGGCGCCGGCGGTGAGCCCGCGAACCCGCCACATGCCACCACGGCGCCGACCGTCGAGCCAACGCCGGAGCCCATCAGCACGGCGACTCCCAAGCCGAAGCCGACCCACAAGGCCGCCACCCCGAGACCGAGCCGCCACGCCGACGGCCCCGGCGACCCCCGGTCCGAGGCGGACTCCGGACCGCACGCCAAAGCCAAGGCTGAACGAGGGCGAGGCCGGATCGCCCGCCACGACGGATTCGCAGCCCGCGGGCGATCCGCAGGACGACGACGACTGACCGACCGGCGACTCGGTACCCTGCCGGGGTGACGTCAGGAACCAGTCCACCGCTCCAGCTGGACGTGATCGGTGCCGGTCCCGCCTACACGGACCGGGTCGGTGCGAGTGGTGCCGCCTACCTCGTCCGGCACGGCCCCACGGCCCTCTTGCTCGACCTCGGCCAGGGCTCGTTTCCTCGGCTCGCCGGTGCGATCGAGCCCAGCTCGCTGGATGCGGTCGTCATCAGCCACCTGCACCCGGACCACTTCATCGACCTGGTCGCGCTGCGCCACTACCTGCAGTGGCAGTTCAAGCCCGCCCGCCGCGTCCGGGTCGTCGCCCCGGCCGGCCTGGCCGTGCGCCTGGACGCCCTGCACGGGCAGCCAGGCTTCACGAGCGCCACCCTGGACGTCGAGGACGTCACCCCGGGTACCCAGACGATCGGGAGCCTGACGGTCGAGGCCCGCCGAGTGACGCACACCCAGGACAGCCACGCCTATCGGGTCGCCCGGGCTGACGGCGCGGGCACGGGCCTCGTCTATTCGGGCGATTGCGGGCGCGCCGAGGACCTCGACGCGCTGGTTCGGCCCGGCGACACCCTGCTGTCGGAAGTCTCGTTCGGGCCGGGACCCGTGCCGCCGGGCGCGGCGCACCTCGACGCCCCGGCCGTGGCGGCGCTCGCGAACCGCACCGGGGTCGGGACCGTGCTCCTCACGCACCTCCAGATGGGCTTCGACGAGACCGCCACGATCGAGTCGGTGAGCTCGACGTTCCCCGGCCCGGTCTCACTCGTCGCCCCCGGCGACCAATTCACGGTCGGCGGCTAGGACTCGGTCCCCGAAGCGCGCCGCAGGGGCGGTGCGGCGAAGGCGCCGGGCGAGCACGGAGAGCGAGCGCACCCGCGGTGCGTGAGCGACGCGCGCACCCGGGACAACGCACGCCGCGCCGTTCCTGCGGCACGCACACGAAGACCGGAGCGCACCATTGCGGCACGCTCCGGTCGATGAAGACGGGGCGGAGCACCCCACGGACAGCGAAGCGCTCCGCCCGGGTCTCGGGGACCCCAAGGGGACAGTGACCTGTCCGCGGTCGGCCGTCAGAGACGGCCGACCGCGCACGGTCGTTGGTCAGCGGCGGGACCGCTCGCGGACCGAGACCGGCACCGGAGTGACGAACCCGATCACGAGGACCACCGCTGCGAGTGCCAGCAGGGCGAGCATCAGGGCGAAGCCCGGGTTGCTCGGGGCCGGCGTGTCGCTGGTGAAGGTATCGGTCGGCGGCAACGTGATCCGCGGCGTGGCCGTTGCACCGGCCGGGACCGTGGGCACGAAGACCGGCGAGTCGTCGTCATCGGGCTCGGTCTCGGCCGAGTCGATGGTGGCGACGTTGATGAGCGGCTGTTCGAGCTCCGCGGCGCCCTCGTCGATCGTGGCCTGGTAGGTGACCGAGCCATCCTCGGTCACGTTCTCGGCCGTCCACAGGAGCGTGCGCGTCGCGTCGTCGTAGCCCTGGAAGGTGAACTCGTCGCTATCGGTGGCGGAGTCGGCCACATAGGTGACACCGACCGGGAGGACGTCCGTGATGACGCCATCGGTGACCGGGTCGCTCAGGAGGTCGTAGTCCAGCGTGTAGGTCACGGTCTCACCCTCGTCTGCCGTAGGCAGATCGACGATGGTCCCGTCCGGCAGCTCGAGCGGCTCGAGCGGCGCGTCGTTGGTCTTGTCGATGATCAGGCCGAACTCGAGGATCACCACCTCGGCATCATCGTCGTCCTCGACAGGGTTGCCCTCGGGCGAGACGCCGCGGGCGACCGCGACGTTGACCGTGTCGGTCAGGACGTCGATCGTGAAGGTGCAGGTCATCGACTCGCCGACGGCCAGGGTCGTCTGCGGGCAATCGGCCTCGTAGTCGTCACTGGTGTCGGCCGGCGTGCCGGCGTCGTCGGTGACGGTGACGTCGGACAGCGCGAGCGGTCCGTCGTTGGTGACCTCGTAGGTGTACGTGACCGGGCCTGGCGTCGTCGCGAAGACCTCGCCGTCGGCCGCGTCACCCGCGGTCTTGATGAGCTCGATGTCGGGCAGCTGCGGCGTCACGTCCTCGTCGTCCGAGTCGCACAGCTGGTTCTCGGAGATGCAGATCTCCGCTTCGTTGACCTGCGTGGCGGTCGTCGCGTCAGCGTCGATCGTCACGTCGTACATGATCGTCAGGGCCGGGTCGGCCGTCGGCAGGAGCGCGAACTCCCACGTCAGGGTCCGGCCGTCGGGTGAGACGGTCGGCTCGTCCGCGGAGAACCCCGCAGCGGGGCTCACCTTGGAATCGGCGCTGCCCGCGACGTAGGTCTGCCCGAGGGGCAGTTCGTCGGTGATGACCGCGTTGGTCACCGGACCATCCACGACCTGCACGTCAAGCAGGAAGGTCACGGTCTGGTTCGGCTCGACGAGGTCGTCGTTCGCGCCCTTGACGATCTCGATCTCGGGGCACTGGACCGTCTCGCTGGCACTCGCCGGCGTGGGATCGATGCTCGCGTGATCGAGGACGGCCGTGTTCGGGACGAGCCCGCACTGGTCGCCATCGCCGATGGTCGTCGGGGCGGTGACGTGGACCGACGAGCTAGCGCCGGCCGCGAGGTTGCCCGAGAAGCTCAGCACGTTGCCGACGAGGCTCCAACCGGCGGAGGGAGCCGCGATCGACCACGTGAAGTCACTATCGAGCGTGTCGGAGACGGTGACGCCGAAGGCGGTCCCGGCGCCGTTGTTCTGGATCGTGACCGTGAAGCCGATCGGGTTGCCGATCAGCACCGGGTCGACATGGTCGGCGTCCTTGTCGATGGCCAGTTCAGGGCAATCGACGACGACGGTCGCGCTGTCGGTGTTGTTGCCCAGGTCGCCCGCATCCTCGTTGGACGCGCCGACCGTGACGGAGTTGACGAGCTGGCCGCAGTCGTCGAGATCCGTGTCGCCGGAGATCGTGATCGTGATCTCGCCGTCGGGAACGAGGTCACCCAGATCCGGGCAGCTCAGGGAGGTGCCGCTGATCGTGCAGAGGGCGTCGGGGTCGGCGACTTCCACACCGTCGAACGCGACGGCATCGAGGTTCCAGGCGACGCCGCCCGGCAGGGTGTCGGTGAGGCTGACGTCATACGCCGTGCCATCGCCGATGTTCGTGATGACGATCGAGAATTCGGCGACTTCGCCGGCGCTGATGGCGCCATCTTCGGCCGTCTTCACCACCTGGAGATCCGGGCAGTTGACGTCGACGTCGTCGCTGGCGCTGTTGTCGTCAGTGACCGACGGGTCGTTCGACTCGTTGGTCGCGTCGACGGTGACCGTGTTCGGAACATTGCCGCAGTCGGCGGGATCGGTCGTGCCCACGATGTGGACGCTGAACGACGTGGCCGCGGCGAGGTCGTCAGGACCCCAGCTCAGGACGCCGGCGGTGATCGACCAGCCATTGGCCGGGCCGTCGATGGCCCAGTCGATGCCAGCCGGCAGGGTGTCGGAGGCGGTCGCGCCGTAGGCGGTCCCGGTCCCGTGGTTGCTGATCGTGACCGTGAAGCCGATCTGGTCACCGGCGTTGATCGGCGAGGCGTCGGCCACCTTCTGGGCCCGGACGTCCGGGCAGCGGATGTCGACGGACGCGCCGTCCGAGTCCCCGCCGTCGTTGCTCGTGGTGACGCCGGCCGTGTTGTTGACCGTTCCGCAGTCGGCGGCGTCGGTGACGCCCTCGATGTGGACCGTGAAGCTGGCACCACCCGCGAGGGTGTCCCTGGTGCAGGTCAGGACCTCGGCGCCGACAGGACCGCTGATCGAGCAGCCGTCGACGGCCGGGTTGATCGACCAGTCGATACCGGCCGGGAGGTTGTCCGTGACGGAGACGTCGTTGGCCGTGCCATCGCCGTCGTTGCTCACGACGATGTCGAAGCCGATCGTGTCGCCCGCATTGACCGGTCCGACCGGGTCAGCGGTCTTCTCGATGTCGATGATCGGCGCACAGGACGTCGATGTCACCCGGGTCGGAGTTGTTGCCCGTGGCACCAGCCGGCTCGTTGGTGGCCGCGACGATCGCCGTGTTCGGGATGACGTCGCAGTTGGCGGCGCTCGTCGGAGCACTCAGGGTGATCGTCCGGGTCTCGTCGTCGGCGAGGGTGCCGAAGTTGCACGACAGGACATCCGGATTCGGGGCCGTGTTGATGGAGCAGTCGTCGGCATCCGCGCCACCGAGCGTCCACGTGTAGCCCGCCGGCAGGTTGTCGGTCAGGGTCACGGCGGTCGCGGCACCCGGGCCGAGGTTGGTGACGACGATCGTGAAGGTTGCTGTCTGGCCGGCGTTGACCGTGCCGCCATCGGGCGTCTTCGCGACGGTCACGTCGGGGCAAAGGACGGTCACCTGGCCGGGATCGGTGTCGGTGCCGTCGTTGTTCGAGGTGATCTGGCCGGTGTTGTTGATCTCCGCGCAGGCCGCGCTGGTCGTCGCGCTGGTGAGCGTAACGGTGCCGTTGACCGGCGCTGCGTTCGGGAAGTTCGGGTTGCCGGCGATCGTGCCGACATTGCAGGTCAGGACATCCGCGGCGCTGAGCGTGCAGGTGGAGCCGGTGCCCGTGGAGCCGGTGATGGACCAGTTCAGGCCACCGGCCGTCGGCAGCGTGTCGCTGACGACCACGCCCGTGGCGCTGCCCTCACCCTCGTTCGTCCAGCTCAGCGTGAAGCTGATGTCGGTGCCGGCGGACACGCTGCCGCTGTTCGGCGTCTTGACGATCTGGACGTCGGCCGGGATGACCCGGAAACACTCGGTGGTGTCATTGGTGTGCTCACCCGCGAGGTATTCGGAGCCCTCCGCGGGGGTGTACTCGGCCCGGAAGCAGTACCAGCCAAGTGCAGTGGGCGTGAAGGCGTCGGACGTGGCCGACTCGTTGTTGATGGTCTTGGTATCGCCGACCTTGGTGCCGCCACTGGAGCAGTCGGGCTTGGAGCTGTCGGGGCCGCAGACGAAGAATTCGACCGTGCCCTCGACCTCGCCGTTGGTGCCACTGAAGGTGGCCACGTCCACGACGGACTCGCCCTTGTTGATCCGGCTGACGTTCGTGTCGCCCTGCTTGACCTGGGTCGCGATGGTCGGCGGGACGCAGGTGTTCAGGTCGCCGAGGACAAAGTCCTTGAGCTGAGCGTGGGCGAGGTGGAGGAGCGCGTCTCGGCGAGGAAGCTGCGAGAAGCACGGCGCATCGCCGCCGAACACGAAGTCAAGGTTGATCCCGCCCTCGTAGAACTCGCCGGGGGCGAAGGCCGTCTCGCCATCCTTGTTCACGAAGACCCACGGCGCGTCCTCGGTCTCCGAATTCACGATGGCGCAGGCCTCGTGGGTACCGGGGACATCGCAGTCGGCGCCCTCTGCGACCAGCGTCAGCTCGCCGCCATCCCACTCGTAGATCTTGATCTCGCTGATCACGCCGCCGTTGGAGAAGTCGGAGACGACGAGGATGTCACCGTCCTGGTGCTCGCCGGTGAACCCACCGGAACCATCCAGGGTCACGTTGTCCTGGAAGAACCAGAAGCCGATGAACGAGTCGCCGGATCTCGTCGAACCGATCGGCGCCGAAGTACACGAATGTGTCGCCATCCTTCTCGTAGACGGCGGCGAAGGCATCGAGGAGCTCGTCCTTGTCGGGCGCGACGTCGAGGTTGCTGTACTCCCACTGCGAGATGTCGTTGACGTCCTTGGAGCCGCCGCCCTTGAAGTAGGTGACGTCGTTGGCCTCGTGGACGAAAAGCTCGTCGAGCGCGTGGTCGATGTCGTCCCAGTCATCATCCGGCTCGTTGGCCGGGTCATCCGTCGCATCGCCTTCGAGCTCGAAGAGCTGCTCCTCATGGGCGGCGAGGATCGGCGCTGGCGTCGCCAGCTGCACCGACTGAAGAGCCAACGAAAACAAGAACAGCGCGGTCCACAGCAGGGTCAGACTCCTGCGTGTCCGCGCGTTCATCGCAAACCAAAGTCCCCGAGACATCGGCAATTTCCCTCCCGGTCCCCCGACCGATATGTGCAGATCCGTCGATAGTCGACGATCTCCCCAGATGCGGCGCCTTGAGAGGGCGCTCACGACGTTGTGGCGCCACCGGCGCCGATCATGGCTGCGGTCTGTTGCCGCGCTGCGTCCCCGGCGTTAGTACCAGGTCGACACAGGACCAATTGCTGCCACTGTAGGCATCGAAGGGGCCGGATGATACTGGTCAGGTCCACCCTTGCATAGCCCTAATCCGAGCAAATCGCACCACACCGCACCATGGTTCCGGTGCAGCCCCGCACCAACGTCAACCGGTACCTATCTCCTAGCTCCACCGACGGCTCCCGCGGTGCCATTCCGAACGGCCTCGAGGCCCCGCGATCGCCGCGCACCAGCGTAGAAAACGACCGCCGGTCCGTGAGGATCGGCGGTCGTTCATCGATCGGTCCAGGGCTCCTCGCCCTCCGTCAGCGGTCCTTGCGGATGGACTTGGCGGGGGTCAGCAGGAGCGCTCCGGCCAGGGTGCCGGCGAGGGCCAGGAGGACGAGCCTCCAGGCATCGCTGCCGGGCGCCGCGCCGGCGTCACCGAGCGTGTCGGTCGGCGGCAGGGTGGTGCCCGTCGTGGCGGCAGGTGGCGTGCCGGTGGCTCCACCAACGCTACCCTCCGGGGTCGGCTCGGGCGTGGGCTCGGGCGTCGGCTGCGGCGTCGGCTGCGGCGTCGGCTCGGGCGTCGGCTCGGGCGTGGGCTCCGGGGTCGGCTCGGGCGTGGGCTCGGGCGTCGGCTCCGGGGTCGGCTCGGGCGTGGGCTCCGGGGTCGGCTCGGGCGTGGGCTCGGCTTCCCCGACCTTGAAGTTGTCGGACTTCTGGTCGGCGGCCGTGCAGATCTCGAACGAGCTGCTGTCGGCGTCGAAGCCGGCGCACTCCTCGACGCTCTCGGCCGTGGCGACCGTCAGCTTGTACTCACCACCCGGGTTGGGCGTGTCTTCGAAGGGGAACAGCTGCACGGTGATGCCGGGCAGGGCTGTGCAGCTCACGTCGTGGGTGACGTGGCCGGTCGAGGACACGATGAACCCGCCCGCGACGGTGAACTTGCGCTCCCCGATCGCGTCGGACGAGAGCAGGACACCGTTGGGGCTGGTGACCTCGTAGTAGTAATCGCCGTCGGCGAGGTGCGAGCCACCGTCGCACGGGCCGCCGGTCAGGTAGACGTCGGTCTTGGCGGCGTAGTTGACGTTCTCGTTGATGATCGAGCCATCGAAGTTGCTGGTGTAGATGGCGCCGGTCAGCGCGAGCGCGGACGGCGCGAACGACGCGGCCACCAGGCCCGCGACGGCGAACCATCCGAGCCGGCGTGCCAACCGGGTGCGGTGACGCGGGACAGAAGACATGCGACAGGTTCCCCACTTAGCTGAGGCTCGTCGCCTCGCATGGTTGGACGATCGATCGCTGGCATTCGCGCTAATTCGCGACTCGGTCGGGGCCGGATGGTGGCACGCGGCGGGGCCGCCGTCTAGTACTAATCTCCTATCAAATCGGCACCGGCGCCCCCCAGATGTACCAATACGGTGCGAATGCGCACCGGACGGCCCCGGCTGCTCGTGCGGGACCGGTCACGGCGCTGACCTCGGGCCGGTCAAACCGCAGACACATGCCGCGACCCACGAAACCGGGCACAGAATCCACGACCGCCGAGCCCTTGCGAGGCCCGGCGGTCGTCGGTGTTCGGGAACGCTGGGTGCGCCCGGCGCACCCACGAGGATCAGCGGCGCCTGTCGTCCTTTCGGACAACAACCGTGGCCGGGGTCAGGAGGAGGGCGGCCGCCATCAGGCCGGCCATCGCCAGGAGGATGAGGCGCCAGCCGTCACCGGCCAGAGCATCGGTCCCACCCGACAAGGTGTCGGTCGGCGGGAGCGTGATCCCGGGGGCGCCCGGGGTTCCGGTCGCACCACCGACACCGCCGGTGGGCGTCGGGGTTTCCTCGACCGGGCTGTTGTCCACGAGGACGATCGTCCAGCTCAGGTCTTCGACGTTGCCAGTGTTGTCCTCGCAGCCGATCAAGCCCTCCGCGTCCCAGACGCAGGTCACCGAGGCGTCGGTGTTGAGCTCGACCAGGATCGGGTCGCTGCCGACGAAACCTGCGGGGACCACTGCCTCGACGATCCAGTACCAACCCGCGTCGAGCTGGTCCGTGTCGAGCATGCCTTCGTCGGTCGCCGCGGCGCCGAAGACGAGCTCGTCGCCATCGTCGAACGCTTCGTCGCCGTCGTCGAGGTAGACCTCGAAAGAGGCGCCTTCCAGGAGGACGTCATCTTCGGGATCGGTCGTACCGCGGTTGTCGAGCTTCGCGATCAGGATGCTGGCGGTGACGTCCTCACTCGGCTGCGGTGTGGGCTCCGGGGTCGGCTCGGGCGTGGGCTCCGGGGTCGGCTCGGGCGTGGGCTCGGGCGTGGGCTCACGGGGTCGGCTCGGGCGTCGGGCTCGCGGGGTCGGCTCGGGCGTCGGCTCCGGGCGTCGGCTCCGGGCGTCGGCTCGGGCGTGGGCTCCGGGGTCGGCTCGGGCGTGGGCTCCGGGGTCGGCTCGGGCGTGGGCTCGGCTTCCCGCGACCTTGAAGTTGTCGGACTTCTGGTCGGCGCGCCGTGCAGATCTCGAACGAGCTGCTGTCGGCGTCGAAGCCGGCGCACTCCTCGACGCTGCTCGGCCGTGGCGACCGTCAGCTTGTACTCACCACCCGGGTTGGGCGTGTCTTCGAAGGGGTACAGCTGGACGGTGATGCCGGGACCAGGGCCGCGCAGCTCACGGCGTGGGTGACGTGGCCGGTCGAGGACACGATGAACCCGCCCGCGACGGTGAACGTTGCGCTCGCCGATCGCGTCGGACGAGAGCAGCGACGCCGTTGGGGCTGGTGACCTCGTAGTAGTAATCGCCGTCGGCGAGGTGCGAACCACCGTCGCACGGGCCGCCGGTCAGGTAGACGTCGGTCTTGGCGTCGTAGTTGACGTTCTCGTTGATGATCGAGCCATCGAAGTTGCTCGTGTAGATGGCGCCGGTCAGGGCCAGCGCGGAAGAGGTGGCGCCAGGCGCGAACAGCGCGATGGAGGTGATCGATGCGACCACCAGCCACGAGAGCTTGCGGGCGAGTCGATGGCGCGTGCGAGATCGCGAGTACAGCATGCTTGATGGTCCCCGAACAGAGGCGCGGCGGCCTCGGATGAGTAAGTGCCTCTCCCCGGTGGTTCCCCCGAACGTCCGTTCACCGAGTGGAGTGGCCTGATAGTGGCACGCCGGGTACCCCCGGGTCTAGTACCGTCGGATGGGCTCCGACTCCACCGCACTGGCAGGCTCTGCCCAGCAAGGCCGGAAAACTGGTGCGCCCACGCACCACCATGGTCCTGGTGACGCGGTACTCGGGGGTCGGCTTGCGCCAGTACGATTGGGTTCGCCAGCCAGCACTCGAGCCCAGGAGGACCCGCGCCCTTGATCCCCGCCCCGCTTCGCAGCCAGGTCCGCTCCGCCATCGAGCGCGCCTGGACCGCCGCCATCGAATCCGGTGCCTTGCCGGCCCTGCCCGACGACGCTGCCCGGCCGACGATCGAGGTGGAGCGCCCGGCCAACCCGGAGCACGGCGACCTCGCCAGCAACCTGGCGATGAAGCTCGCGCGGCCGTATCAACGCTCGCCGCTCGAGCTGGCGACGCTCCTGGCCGGGAAGCTCGTCCGCGACGCTGCGGAGGAGGGCTCCGACTCCCCGATCGAGGCCGTCGAGGTCGCCCGCCCCGGATTCCTGAACATCCGGTTGCGACCCGACGCCCTGGCGGCGATGGTCGACGGGATCCTCGACGAGCCGGCTGCCTGGGGCCGCGTCAGCCCCACCGGTTCCCGCAAGGTGAACGTTGAGTTCGTCTCGGCCAACCCCACCGGGCCGCTGACGATCGGCAACGCACGCGGGGCCTTCATCGGCGATCTGCTCAGTCGTGTCCTCGAGGCCGGTGGCCAGGACGTGACGCGCGAGTACTACTTCAATGACGTCGGCGGTCAGATCCCGAATCTCGGCGCATCCATCGTCGCGATCCGCGCCGGCGACCCGGTGCCCGACGACGGGTACCACGGGGCCTACGTCGACGAACTGGCCGCGCAGGTGCCGCCCGAGGTCTGGGATGCAGCGCACGGACCGGGCGCAGATGCGCCCGCGATCGTCGGCCACTGGGCAGCCGGCATCGTGCGGCAGGGGATCGAAGCAAGCCTGGAGCGTTTGGGCGTCCATTTCGATGTCTGGAAGACGGAGGCCTCGCTGCACGACGAGGGTTGGGTCGGACGCGCGATCGAGCGCTTGCGCGAGAACGGGCACGTCTTCGAGCAAGACGGTGCGATCTGGTTCAGGTCGACAGCCTTCGGCGACGACAAGGACCGGGTGATCATCCGATCGAACGGCGAGCCGACCTACTTCGCGGCCGATATCGGCTACGTGACCGAGAAGTTCAGCCGCGGCTTCGATCACGTCATCTACATCTGGGGCGCGGACCATCACGGAACGGTCGCGCGAGTCCGCAACGCGGCACAAGCGATGGGCTACGACACCGATCGGGTGCAGATGCTCCTCTACGCATGGGTCCGGTTCGTTCGAGACGGCGAGGACGTCTCGATGTCGAAGCGGGCCGGCGAGTTCATCACGCTCGACGAGCTCCTGGCCGAGGTCGGCGTGGACGCCGCGCGCTGGTTCTTCGCCTCGCGGGCCGCGACGACCAGCATCGATTTCGACATCGAGCAGATGCGCGGCCTGCGCGAGGCCCTGGAGCGAGGCGACCACGAGGAAGCCAGCAAGCTGCCGGTCTACTACGTGCAATACGCCCACGCCCGGATCGCCTCGATCCTGCGCAAGGCGTCCGACGCGGGCCTAGCGCCGGCCGCGTCGGTCGCGGGCACGCTCGAGGGTGGCCCCGAGGCCGCGCTCGCCCGAGCGATCGCGCGCTTCCCGGAGGTCGTGGAGGACGCGGTGGTCGGGGAGGAGACCCAGGGCATCACGGCCTACGCCATCGAGCTCGCGACGAGCTTCCACGCGTTCTATCGCGACGCCCGCGTGGTGGACCGTGACGAACCGGAGCGCTCGGCGGCGCGGCTGGCGCTCGCGCGGGCCGCCCAGATCACCCTTGCCCGGACGCTCGGGCTCCTCGGGATCTCCGCGCCCGAGTCGATGTAGGCGGCACCTGGCAACCTCTGGCCATCGGGCGCTGCCGCCTGACTAGCCGCCCGCCCCGTAGCCGGCGGCGACGATCGCGCGGTCCAGGATGTCCTGGGCGGACGCGAAGACCACCGTGATGTCCCGGCCGTCGGCGATGACCGTGGCGGGGTGGGCAGCGTCCGCGACGGCGTCGCCCGCCGCCTGCCGGAAGGCGGTCGCCTCCTCCTCGGCGTCCCAGGTAGTGCGCATCACGATCGCCCAGGCCTCGTCCGGGCCGTTGAGGACTGCCAGCCGGTCCCCACCCCAGCCTGCAGCGGCGGCCGAGGCATCACTGGCGCTGATCCCCGATTCGCGCAGCCACACGCCGAGCTGGAACTCCCCGAGCGTGTCCTGCTTCGCCTCGGTCCAGCCGGCCCCCATCTCCGCCGCGAGGGTCGCAGGAAGCTCGACCGCGACGGGCTTCTCGTTCGCGCGGAATTTGTCCGGGTGGAGGATCTGCTCGGTCGAGCGAGGGAGATCATCGTACAGGGCATCCACTGCGGCCCATCCCCCAGTCGTATGGATCGGCACGATGAAGGCGGCGCCGGCGGTGTATGGGAAGAGCAGGGTCTCGACGAGGATCGGCGGCGTCTGCGCGAGGATGGCCATCGATTCCGGATCGGCTCCGGCCGCCTGCGCCGCGGCGAACTCCTCGGGCGTCAGGTTGGCATTGCCCCACTGGAGCATGAGCCACGTAGCGTCGCCTTCGTAGATCGCGGCCCGGGCAAGGGCTCGATCGGTCTCGTCGAGCAGCTCCTTCATCTCGTTGAACACCGGGAAGGCCCCGTCCTGCAGGGCGTGGTCGTATTCATGGGCGAACGTGATCTTGTCGGCGCCGCCGATCGCGCCCGATCGCGAGACCACGTACAGCTTCTTGTCGTCGGGCCGGTAGAAGCCGGCCACCTGGCTTTGGATCAGGTCGAGGTACAGGGGCTTGAGCGACTGGTCTGGCTTCAACAACCCGAGGGCCTTGTACAGGCGCTGGTTGGCCGCGATGTCATTCGGCGGGTTGTCCCCGTCGAAGTTCTTGACGTGGAATGCCTTGGCCGCCTCGGCATCGAGGGTCTCGCGGTTGACGTCCACCGCCGGCAGGCCGCGCATCTCCACGACCTGGGCCTCGATGGCGTCGTAGATGGCATCCGTCGCCACACTGGAACTAGGGCTCGATGCGGCGCCCGACGCCGGCACGGACGGGCTGGTCGTCGGCGCGACGCTGGGCGTGGCCGGACCGCAGGCTGCGAACGTCAGCGCGACCGTCGCGGCGAGCGCGATCGACCGCAAGCGGGAGTGGGGGGTCATGGACGGCATTGTCACACGGTCCCGGTGGCCGCCGGATCCGGGGGTCGATGTCGCTTTCTTAATCGCTTGGCGGCTCGACCGTGAATCACGGGCCCGTAGCGTAGCCATCGGACAGAACCGAGAGGTTCCATCCTCCCTCCCTCCGACCGGGGGCGCCGATTGGGCAGGCGCCTCCGGTCTTTCCTTGTCCGCGGACTCCGGGCGCCGAACCGCCTCAGGCTTGCTTGCCGCGTGACTCGAGAAGGACCGTGGTCGTCTCGACCGGGAGGCTCGATGAGGTGACCGACAGCTTCGGCTGGGTCACCGGTTCCGCGCCCATCTCGTGGAAGAACTTGGACAGGGCTTCGGCGCAGTCCGCGTCGTCGTCGCACAGGGGCATCGGCACGACGATCCGTGGATCCAGCTGAGCGACGAGCGCCGCCGCGTTCGTCGGGCTGAGCGCCCCGCCGAGCGGCACGCACACGATGTCGACCGTCCCGATGTCGCCGAGCTTCTCCTCCGACAGCAGGTGCCCGATGTCGCCAAGGTGGATCGCGTGCACGCCATCGATCTCGACGGCGAAGGACACGCCCTTCCCCTTCGTCGCGCCGCGAGCGTCGTCCCGGTACGTGCGGACGCCGGTCATGAGGACGTCCTTGACCTCGTATTCCCCGGGCCCGTCCAGGACGAAGGCGTCCTCCAGGCTCGAAGGCAGACGCGTCTTGCCGTCGCGCGATGTCTTGCCCTTGGCCCTGGGGAGCGGGGTGTCGTCGGGGTGGCTGAAGGTCACGATGTCGCCGGTGATACCCCGGCCGGTCGGGCCGACCACCGCCTGAAACGGGTCTGCCACGACCACCGCGTCCTTACCCCGCAGCCGGATACAGGTCCGGCCATACCACGTCATCTCCATGCCGGCCGATTCTCGCACAGCGGCCTGCACCGCGGCTCACCGTCGCGTCAGGCCCGGTCCAGGACCACCCGGCCACGCTTGATGACGGTCCGCACGAGGTCCGCCCCCGGGTAGTACGGGATCTGCTTCGTGCTGGGAACGCGCCAGATGACGAGGTCCGCGGCCTTGCCCGGCTCGAGGGAGCCGATCTCGTCCTCGAGCGACAGCGCGCGGGCGGCGTTGATCGTGACGGCCGCCAGCGCCTCGTCCGGCGACAGGCCCAGGTTCACGCAGGCGAACGACACCGCCAGGGCCAGGTTGGGCGCGGGCGACGTCCCGGGATTGAAGTCCGTACCGATCGCCACAGGCACGCCGGCATCCATGAACGCGCGGGCCGGCGCGTGGTGATCCTTCATGAGGAACCAGGTGGTGATGGGGAGCAGGGTGGCCACCACGGGGTTGCCGGCCTCGGCCGCGTCGGCCATCGCCTGGATGCCCGCCTTCGACGGTGTGGCGAGGTGGTCGGCCGACGCTGCCCCGAGGTCCGCGGCCAGCTCCGCGCCGCCGGACGGTGCCAGCTCGTCGGCGTGGAGCCGCGGCTCGAGGCCGAACCCGCGCGCCGCCTCGAGCACGCGCCGGGACTGCTCCGGCGTGAACACGCCGGTCTCACAGAAGACATCGGCGAAGCGAGCCCGGCCGTGGGCGGCGACCCCGGGGAGCTGCTCGTCGATGAGCGAGCGCACGTACGCCTCGGTCCCGTCCGGCCGTGAGCGGAACTCCGGCGGGACGGCGTGCGCGCCCAGCCAGGTCGGCACGACGTCCATCGGCCCCTCGCGCCCCAACCGGTACGCGACATCGAGCAACCGGAGCTCGGTCTCGAGGTCCAGGCCGTAGCCCGACTTCGCCTCGATCGTCGTCACGCCGTGACCGAGCATCTCATCGAGCCAGCGCCGTCCGTGCGCAAGGAGCTCGCCCTCGGACGCCGCCCGGGTCGCAGCCACGGTCGACAGGATCCCGCCCCCCGCCGCCAGGATGTCGAGATACGAGGCGCCCTGCTGGCGCAGCACGAGCTCGTCCTCGCGGGAGCCGGCGAACAGCAGGTGCGTGTGCGGGTCGACGAGCCCCGGGGTCACGGCCCCGCCGGCAGCGTCGATCCTGGCGAAGCGACCCAGCGGCAGGCCCTCCGCGTCCAGCACCGCCTCGACCGCCGCGCGCGGCCCGACGGCGACGATCCGACCCTCCCAGCCAGCGACGGCTGGCGCCTCGGGCCCGGCCGGATCGTCGGTCCACAGTCGACCGATCTCGCCTTGCTCCGGTCCGCGTCGGACCCCGCCCGCCAGCGTCGCGACCTCGGAAGCCCCGACGACCAGGAAGCCCGGTGTCAGTTCACCGGTCCGGCCGCCCTCGATGACGCGGAACGAGCTGGTCATCGCGGGGGCGGGTCCGGGGTTCCGCGTGGGTCCGGCACCGCGCGCGCCTCCGCCAGGCGAAGCTCGAGGGCCTGGGTCGGCGAGAAGTCGCGCAACCGGAGATACGTCGCGGCGGCACGCAGGCGTTCGTCCACGGGCGCGGCGACGTCCGCCCCGGCCCGCTCGGCGACGTCAAGCAGCGAGGCCAGTGGCGCAAGCCCGATGAGCTCGGACTCGGCCAGCTCCACGCCGTCCTCGGCTGCGAGGTCGCGCACGGCGTCCCACACCACCCACAGCGGCGTGACGGTGAAGTCGAGCAGGTTCATCGACACCTGGGCGCGCAGCGGGTGCCCGCGCTCCGGCTCGCGGACCTCGAACCCGTTGGCCTGCACCCGCGGCAGGCCGCCGCCCGACTCGCGCACGCGTCGCGCGATCCGCTTGGCGAGCTCGACGTCCTCGCTGTCGAGGTTGATGTTGTAGGCGATCAGGAACGGCCGCGCCCCGACGGCGACCGCGCCGGCCGAGGGGTGCAGGCGAGACGGCCCGAAATCGGGCTCCCGGCCGCGCTGGCCGATCTCGGCGCGCAGGCCCTCGTACTGGCCGCGGCGGACGTCGGCGAGCTTCTCGCGTTCGGGCCGCGTCGCGGCGTGTGCGTACAGGTAGACCGGGAGCTCGAACCGGGCCGCGATGCGCTGACCGAACTCGCGCGCCAGGCTCACACAGGCGTCGATCGTCGTGTCGGCCAGGGGGATGAACGGGATGACATCAACGGCCCCGATGCGTGGGTGCTCGCCTTCGTGGGTGTCCATGTCGATCTCGTGGACGGCGATCTCGACGAGGTTCTCGAGGGCGGTCGTCACCGCCTCGTGCTCGCCCGCCATCGTGAAGACCGACCGGTTGTGGCTCGCGTCGCTCGTCCGGTCGAGCAGCGACACGCCGCGGACTGAGGAGATCGCGTCCGCCATCCGGTCGACGACATCGAGGCGGCGGCCTTCTGACACGTTCGGGACCGATTCGACGAGCACGTCTTGATGCTAGCGACCCGGCCCCCGGCCCGACGGGCTGGTGCGCAGCGGCCGCCGTGAAAACGACGACGCCGGCCGGGGTCACGAGGACCCGCGGCCGGCGCCCGGCGTCAGGGCTTGAGCGTCATTCGCCGAGGAGGACGGCGACCTCCTCCTGCAGGCCATCGGCGACATCCGCGTCGATGAACGTCGGCGAGAAGTCTTCGACCTGGTCGCCGAAGGCGATCAGCTGGGAGCGCGCAGCACCGGTCATCCCAGCGGCCTCGAACGCCGCAGCCCTCGCGAGCCGATCGAGGAGCAACGCTGTCGTGTTCCTGCCGCGCAACTCCCCGGCATCGTCGAGATAGCGAACGAGCGTGTCGAGGCGGGCGATCGTCACGGCCAACGCATAGCGAGCTTGCGACGGGTCGTGGTCGCTGGCGCCGCGGGCGCCGTCGCCCTCGAAGTCCGCGGGGAAGTCGGCGTTGATGTGGGCCACACGATAGGCCTCGAACTCGCCGTGCAGGTCATCGCTGATGAACTGCGAGTCAAGGGTCTGGGCCTGGCCCTGGAACACGTACGAGTACGCGGCCGCCGGGATGTCCTCGGCGAGGTCATCCCAGAGGCTGAACAGGCCCTGCTGGTAGAGCGCGCGCAGCTGGTCCGAGGGGCCGACGAGACCACTGCTGCCGATCGGCTGACCCGGGGCGAACGGATCGTCGGGTCGTGGGAACACGTTGAAGTCGCCGCCGGCGATCACCCGGGCCCCGGGATCGTCTGCCTCGATCGCGTCGACGATCGCGGCCAGGTAGGCGGCCTGCTCCGTGCGCTGGAAGACCCGGCCGTCGGGTGTGCTGCTGAAGTGATTGGACATGGCCCAGACGTCGATGAAGATGCTGGTGCCGATCCCGTCGCGCCAGACACGGAAATGACCGACCTGCGGCGGGCGGGTGAAGACGTTGGTGCCGTCGAGCGTGGAACCGCCCTGGAGGTCGGTGGGCAAGCCGGTGTTGAGGGCCTTGGGGTTCTGGACGTCCGCGTTGTATCCGAGCGGGGTTGACGGTCGCTCGTAGACGACACCGGTCTCGGCGCCGAGGACGGGATCGTCGGCCGCGACCGGGAGGAGCTCGACCCGGTCAGAGCGGTAGAGGAAGCCGGACACGATGCCGCGGTCGTCGGCGCCGTTGCGGTCGTTGGCGGCGTGATACACGGGGCCACCGAGCGACGCGATCTCCAGGGCCAGGTCCTGGAGCGTGTCGGGTCGGCCGTCGCCGGCCCCAGCGCCGCCGCAGGCCATCTCGCCAGCGGCGACCGAGCAGATGTCCTGGTCCTCGCCCTCCTGGGTCAGGATGAGATCGGGAGCCTTCAGGTCCCCGATGATCTGCGTGGCGAGCGCCGTCAGCTGGGCGTCGTAGTCGGCCTGGCTGGTCGGCACGAAGTCGAACGGCGGATTGACACCCGGGCAACCCGTGTTGCCAAGGAAGTCGCAGCCGTCGGTCGGATCGTCCCGGAAGTCGTACAGGTTCTCGACGTTGTAGGTCGCGCTCGTCCAGTCGAACTCGGGATCCGGCGCGGCCGGGGCGCCGTTGAGCGACGGATCGGCCCCGCTGGCGAAGGTCGGCTGATCGGCGACCTGGATCTGGTATTTGCTGAAGCCGAAGAAGACGCCGCCGGCTGGCTCGTTGGTCAGGACGTCGTGGGTGCGGGCCGGCGTGAGCAGCAGGTTCTCGTCGTCCGCCACGGCCTTCACGCCAAGGGCGCCGATGAGGAACCGGAAGCCATTGCCGTTGTCCCACAGCGGGACCGGGATGTCGTCGAGCGGATGCGGGTCGCGGAAGACGCGGCGGGCATATGGATCCGTGCGGTCCGCGAGCGCGGCGTAGTCGTCGCGATAGAAGTAGATCTCGGCGTCGGCGGTGCTGGGGAAGACGCTTCGGCCACCCTGCACGAGCGAGCCCGCGGGGAGCTGCGCCTGCATGCCCTCGTGCCGCTCCCAATAGCGGTTGGCGTCGTTGTTGTCGGCCGGGGGGTCGACCTCGAACGCCGGCACCTCCACGGCGACATCGACATCCTCGCGGACGACTTCGACGAGGGATGCGCTGCTGAGCTGGGTCAGGTTGAAGAACTCCGACACGCGGCCGGAGATGATGACCTCGTCGCCCACCTGCGGCACGTAGCCGCCGATGAGATCGGCGAAGGTGTTCATGAAGACGAAGATGCCGTCCGAGGTCGTCGGATCGCCGTCCGTCGCGGTCGCCGGCTCCTCGAGGAAGAAGCCATAGTTCCGTACGCCGGTGGCGGTGCGCGCGAGCGTGAGCTGCGCGATCACGCCCCGGGTCGCGACGGTCTGTCCGAGGCCGTTCCCCGACGCCGGGGCGAATGGCGAGCGATGGGTCAAGCCGTTGGCGGTGGCCGAGACGGGGCCCTGGATCTCGCCGATCGAGCGGACCGGGGTGATGACGACGTTGATGGTGCAGTTCGCGGTCTGCTCGTTGGTTGCATCGTCGTTCGATGCGGTGAGGACGACCTGGTAGGAGCCGGGGTTCGACGTCCCCACGGTGAGCGTCGCGCTCGCGGTGCCGCCATCGGTGGCGGCGGGCGTCGTCGCGCCAAGGGTGATGTCCGCGTTGGCGGGCGTCACGCTGGTGAGCGCGATCTGGTCGACGCTGTCGTCGGGGTCGGTGGCGGTGATCTGGCGGGTGCGGGAGGAGGTGCCTTCGACCGCCGACAGGGCGCCGCCGCAGGTGATCGACACGGGCGCGTCCTCGACGACGCCGAATGTCTGGCCCGCGTTGGGTGCTCCGAAGCTGGAGGCCGCCTCGGGATTCCAGCTGAACCCCTGGTAGGTGGTGCCGGATCCGCTCAGCCGCAGGCTTTGACCGGTCGCGCCGCTGCCCCCCTGCGAAACCCCGATATCGGTCGAGAGGACGCCGGCGGCCGGTCCCGTGGCGCCCGTCACTGTCCCTTCGTAACTGAGGAACTGGATGAGGGTCGACCCATTGACGAGGGCGATGCCGTCGTTCGGACCGTTCTGGATCCCGTTCGTTTCGTAGGTGATGAAGACCGTCCCGAACCCGTTCTGCTGATTTGGGATCGAACCCGAAAGGGTGGCAGTGTCATAGACAGCGACCGGGCTCACGCCGCCGTTGTAGAGGACGATCGACCACCCGGTTAGGTCGGTGCCGGCGGGACCCGCGATCTCGATGCGCTCGTCTACATCGGTACTGGTGTTGTCGTAGTGGATCTCATTGATCCAGACGGTGGCCGGGTTCTGCGTGAAGCCCAGGGCGCTCCCGGCGGGGAGCACGGCGATCGCCATCGTGGCGATCAGGGCAAGGATCAGGGGGCGCGCGGGGGCGCGGCGTGTGACGGTCACGACGGACGGTCCTCCTCCTCGAAGCAAGTGCCGCTTCGGTATCGCATCACTGTACCGGGCGGTGCCCTACCAAAGCGCATGCAACCGCCCCGGACCGCACCTTCAGCGTTGCGTGTTGGCAACGCGTGAACGACGCGTGAACCTCCTGGCCCGGCTAGTCCTTGGCCGTCATCGGGACCCGGATGCCGCGCTCGCCGGCCACCTCGATCGCCCGGTCGTACCCCGCGTCCACGTGGCGCAACACGCCCATCGCCGGGTCCGTCGTGAGCACCCGCTCGAGCTTCTGTGCCGCGAGGTCCGTTCCGTCCGCGACGACGACCATCCCGGCGTGCTGGGAGTAGCCGATCCCGACGCCACCGCCGTGATGGATCGACACCCACGAGGCTCCCGCCGCCGTGTTGACCAGGGCGTTGAGCAGCGGCCAGTCGGCCACCGCGTCGGAGCCGTCGGCCATCGCCTCGGTCTCGCGGTTGGGCGAGGCGACCGACCCGGCGTCCAGGTGGTCCCGACCGATGACGATCGGGGCCGCTACCTCGCCGGTCCGGACCAGCTCGTTGAAGGCCAGACCGGCCCGTGCTCGCTCGCCGTACCCGAGCCAGCAGATTCGGGCCGGCAGCCCCTGGAACGGGACGCGCGCCTGGGCCATCTCGATCCAGCGCCGCAGGCCGGCGTCGTCGGGGAACAGCTCCAGGACCGCCCGATCGGTCCGCTCGATGTCGGCGGGGTCACCGGACAGGGCGGCCCAGCGGAACGGCCCGCGCCCCTCGCAGAACTGCGGCCGGATGAAGGCCGGCACGAAGCCCGGGTAGTCGAAGGCGTCCGCCACCCCGGCCTCCGCGGCCTGGGCGCGGAGGTTGTTGCCGTAGTCGAACACGATCGCGCCCGCACGCTGGAACGCGAGCATCGCCCGGACGTGGGCGGCCATCGCATCGCGCGAGCGGCGCTCGTACTCCGCCGGCTGGGTCGTTCTCAGGGTCAGCGCGTCGGCGAGCGACATCTCCGCCGGCACGTAGCCGGCGAGCGCGTCGTGGGCCGAGGTCTGGTCGGTGACGAGGTCGAACCGCTCGCCGTCGGCCGCCCACGCGGGCTCGATCTCGGCCGCGTTGCCGACGAGCGCGACCGACGTCGCGTCACCATCGCGGGCCGCCGCGCGCGCCCAGTCGAGCGCCTCCGCGGGATCATGCGTGAGCAGGTCGACGTAGCCGATCTCCAGGCGGCGCCGCGCCCGAGCCTCGTCGACTTCGATGGCGAGGCAGACGCCCTCGTTCATCGTCACGGCGAGCGGCTGGGCGCCGCCCATCCCGCCGAGGCCCGCGGTCAGGGTTACCGTCCCGCGCAGCGTCCCGCCGAAATGCTGGCGGGCGGCCTCCGCGAACGTCTCGTACGTGCCCTGCAGGATGCCCTGGGTCCCGATGTAGATCCACGACCCCGCGGTCATCTGCCCGTACATCATCAGCCCGACCCGCTCGAGCTCGCGGAAGTGCTCCCAGGTCGCCCATTTCCCGACGAGATTGGAGTTGGCGATCAGCACCCGCGGCGCCCACTCGTGGGTCCGCAGCACCCCGACCGGCTTGCCGCTCTGGACCAGGAGGGTCTCGTCGTCGGCGAGGACGCGCAGCTCGCGGACGATCGCGTCGAACGCGTCCCAGCTGCGAGCGGCCCGTCCGGTGCCGCCGTACACGACGAGGTGATCCGGGTCCTCGGCGACCTCCGGATCGAGGTTGTTCATCAGCATCCGCAGGGCCGCCTCCTGGGCCCAGCCGCGGCAGCTCAGCTCGGGGCCGCGCGGCGCACGGACGGGACGGGGACCGGCTCCTGGCATGGCCGACAGGCTACTCCGTCAGACCGGCGACCGTCCCGATGGCCTTCCCGGCGGCGTCATGGAGCCAGCGGCTCGATGCATCGCGTGCTAGCTGGCCCACGTGACTCCAGGACCCGCGGCCGAGGTCGAGCGGGCCGGCCCCTGGATCGAGACGAGGCTGGCCGCCTCCGGCAAGCCACACATGGTGAAGGACCACGCCCCCGACGCAGGTCGAACGAAAGACCTGGCGTCCGGCGATCTCGACCTCGGAGTGGCCCGGATCGACGCCGCCGGCCTGCTCGCACACGCCCTCGTCGAACGTCTCGCGCCAGTCGCGGAACCAGTCCTCGTCGAACACGCCCGGCCGGAGTCGAGCGACCGTCACCACGGCATAGTCCTCGAGCGACGGATAGATGGCCACGGCGATGGCCTCCAGGCCGGCCTCGGCGTCGATGGTGGCCGCGATGTCCGCAGCCGTCTCGGCATCGGGGGTCAGCGCGATGGCTTCGATGCACGCAGGCAGCCGGTCGAGCAGGCTCGGGTCGACGACGGTCGCCGCCGGCGTCCTGCGGTCGCCGGCGCGGACGACGGAGGCGGTGGGGCTCGGAGTCATCGCGCGCGGTCGGGGTCGGAACGCTCGCAGTCGGTCCGCCGCAGCCGACCAGGACACCGACGAGCACGCCGAGGGTCGGCGCTGGCTCGCCTCACCCGAGCTCGCGGCGCATGACCGGGAAGCGCTCGTCGGGCGCCGCGGTGACGAACCCGACCGACTCCCAGAACGCCGGCGTGGCGGCGCTCGTGGCGTCCGGACGCGCGCCGATGGCCGGGTACGTCTCGACCGCAGCGAAGCCGCGTCCCTCGAGGTCCTCGCAGACCGCCGCGACGAGCGCCTTCGCGAGGCCCTGGCCGCGCGCCTCGCGCGGTCGACGCGATGCAGGTGATGACCGCGGGCAGCGGCGCGTCCGGCAGGGCCGGGTAGAGGTCGCGGGTCCGTTGCGCGCGCGGGTATGCCGTCAGCGGCCCGAACTGGCAGTACGCCGCCGGCACGTCGTCCGCGAGCAGGACCTTCGCGTAACTGCCCGCCACGCCCAGGCCGCGCGCGAGCAGCCGGAGCTTGCGCGGCGCCGTGTCGGCGACCGTCGGCCGCGGAGCGCGGCGCGGGGCGAATGGGTTGTCGTCGAGGGCGTCGTCGTCGGGGAGGAGCGGGTTGACGATGCCCGGGCCCGCGCCCCCGACCGCGAACGGGTTCGCTCGACGTTCCTCGAGGTCGGCGAGGAATGGATTGGCCGGTGCGGCCCTGGGCGCCGGCTCCGGCGCGACCGCTCCGCCCGGCTCGAGCCAGTCAAGTCGGATCGCCTTGGAGCCGCGATCCGCGTCCTCCCAGTAGTCGCACGATCGATGGTCGAACCCGGGGTCCGCGCACGGGGCAGGAGCGCGAACGTCGACTCGTCGATGACGTCCACGATCGCGATCCGCTCGCGGATGTCGGCGCTCACGCGATCCGCTCGCGGATGTCGGCGCTCACGCGATCCCTCCGGGTCCGGCCAGGTCTTCGAGGAGTCCGTCGTGGACCATGGCGGTCGCGGCCGCCAGATCGGGTCCCGGTTCGCGGTCGCGATCCAGGTGCGCGATGCGAGCCCGGATGCGCCGCAGGGCTTCGGCCACGCCGGCACCTGGGGCCGCGGTCTCGTCCCCCGCGGCCTCGTCCCCCGCGGCCGCCAGCCCAAGCCGCAGGTCCAGGGCCTGGGCGGCAACGACGAGCTCGATCGCGATGATGCGCTCGACACCGGTCAGGACGGCCCGCGCATGGCGCGCCGCGATCGAGCCCATCGAGACGTGGTCCTCCTGGTTGGCCGACGTCGGGATCGAGTCGGCGGATGCCGGGTGCGCGAGCACCTTGTGCTCGCTGACGAGGGCCGCGGCCGTGTACTGGTAGATCATCATCCCGGACTCGACGCCGGAGGCATTCGCGAGGAACGGCGGCAGCCCGCCGTTCAGTCGATGGTCCACGAGCAGCGCCGTCCGTCGTTCGCTGATCGATCCGAGCTCGGCCAGGGCCAGCTTCGCGAAATCGAGGGCCAGGGCGATCGGCTCGCCGTGGAAGTTGCCGCCACTGATCACGCGGCCGCCGCCGGTCGCCATGGTGTCGGCATCGGCGACGCCACCACCCGGGAACACGAGCGGGTTGTCGGTCGCGGAGTTGAGCTCGATATCGAGCACTCGCCGCAGGTGGTCGAGCGCGTCGCGCACCGCGCCGTGGACCTGCGGCACGCAGCGCAGCGAGTACGGATCCTGGACCTTGTGCGCCGATCCGTGGTGCCCGCGCTGCAGCCCGCTGTCGCGGAGCAGGTGGCGCAGCTCCGCGGCGACCTGCACCTGACCCGGATGCGGCCGGGCGAGCTGGTAGGCCGCGGCGAACGCCACATCCGTCCCGAGCAACGCCTCCACGGAGATCGCCGCGGCCACGCTGGCGGTACGGACCAGCCGGTCGGCGTCCGCGAGCAGCAGCGCCCCGATCGCGCCCATCATCTGGGTGCCGTTGAGCAGCGCCAGGCCTTCCTTGGCCTCCAGGGCCAGCGGCTCGAGACCCGCCTCGCGCAGCGCGAGCAGCGCCGGCATCACCTGGCCGCGGAACTCCACCTGCCCGCGCCCGATCAGCGGCAGGGCCAGGTGGGCGAGCGGCGCAAGATCGCCGGACGCGCCGAGACTCCCCTGCTCGGGCACGACCGGGTGGATCTCGGCCGTCGAGCATGGCCAGCAGTCGGTCCACGATCAGCGGCCGGCATCCGCTGTGACCGAGGGCCAGCGTGTTGGCCCGCAGCAGCAGCATGGCCCGGACGATCTCGCGCGGGAACGGCGCCCCGACCCCCGCAGCGTGGCTCATCAGGAGGTTCTCCTGGAGCTGCCCGGCCTGGGCCGGATCGATGAACGTGGACGCGAGGTCGCCGAAGCCGGTCGTCACGCCGTAGACGACGGCGCCGTCCGCGACCAGCGACTCGATGACGTCGCGCGCCTCCTGCATCCGCGCCCGCGCGTTCGCATCGAGGGCGACCGACGCGCTGCCGCGGGCGACGGCCTCCACGTCGGCGATGGCCAGGTCCGCGCCGGTCAGGACGACCTCGGGTTCGGTCACGTCGCCGAGGATAGTCGGCTATGCTCCCGGCCGTGTTCGACTTCCTGAACGGGCCGGTCCGCGACCTGGTGACCCAGGTCTACGAGGCGGTCGGCTATCTCGGCGTGGCCCTGTGGGTCGCCATCGAGAGCGTCATCGTCCCCATCCCATCTGAGCTCGTGCTCCCGTTCGCGGGCTTCCTCGTGGGCGACGGCGACGCGACCGAGCCGCTGACCGGGCAACCATGGTCGTTCTGGCTCGTCGTCTTCGCGGGCACCCTCGGCGCCACGGTCGGATCGCTCGTGGCCTATGCCATCGGGGCGTGGGGCGGGCGGCCCATCCTCGAGCGCTGGGGCCGGATCTTCGGCATCACCGACGCCGACCTCGACAAGGCCGATGCGTTCTTCCTGCGCTACGGGGACGCGGCGAGCTTCTTCGGTCGGATGATCCCGGTCATCCGCTCGCTCGTCTCGTTCGCGGCGGGCATCTCGCACATGCCGCTCCTCCGCTTCACGATCTTCTCGTTCCTGGGGTCGCTGCCATTCACGGCGCTCCTGGTCTTCGCCGGCGTCCAGCTCGGCGCGAACTGGGAGACGGTCGGCGGCTTTCTCAAGCAGTTCGAGTACGCGATCCTGGCGGTCATCGGCCTCGTCGTGCTCGCGTGGATCTGGTTCCGGATCATCAAGCCGCGGCGGGCGGCTCGCCCGGCGTAGGGGCCTTCGACCGGAAGTCACGGTAGAGCAGCAGGTCGTACAGGATCTTCAGGCCCCCGGCCAGGTAGAACGGCACGGCGAGCAGCCCCGGGTTCGCCAGCAGCACCGACGAGATCGACGGCGAGATGGCCGCGCCCGCGTTGCGCGCGACGCCGGTCACGCCGGCGGCGGCCGAGCGTTCGTCGGGGTCCACGACGGAGATCACGTAGGACTGGCGCGTCGGCACGTCCATCTGGCTGAGGCTGAAGCGCAGCAACAGCACGGCCACGGCGAGCTCCAGCGTCGGCATCAGCGGGACGAGGATCAGCAGCACGTTCGAGGGGAGATGGGTGAAGACCATCGTGTTGATCAGTCCGATCCGCTGCGCGATCCGGGCGGCGGACAGCGACGACACCGCGGCGAGGAGGTTTGCGCCGAAGAAGATGACCCCGAGGACCCCGGGCTCCACGCCGAACCGCAGGTGGAACCAGTAGGCCATCAGGCTCTGCGGGATGAATCCGCCCGCGAATGCATCGATCGAGAAGAGCGCCGAGAGGCGCAGGACCACCCGGCGCGATCGTCGCAGGCCCAGGACCTCCCGGATGTCGTCCGTTCCCCGCTCCCGGGGCGGGGCCTCGATGGCGGCGCCGACCCGCCAGAAGCCGGTCGCCATGGCCAGACCGATCACGGCGTAGCCGATGACGATGGCCCGGTACGCGTCGACCGGGGCCGCGCCCCGATCCAGCAGGAGCTGGCTGAGGAGGCCGGCCGCGAGCGCCCCGCTGGCGGTGGCGAGATACCCGACGAGGTTGTACCAGGCGAACGTGGCCGTGCGTCGTTCATCGGGCACGGTCTGCGACAGCGCCGCCTGTTCGACGGCGAGGAACGGGCCGACCTCGTTGCCGGTCGGCGAGATGACCCCGATCGTCCCAGCCAGGATCAGCAGCGGCACCCAGTCGGTGAGGGCGAACACGATCCCTGCCAGGGTCATCAGGATCGCCCCGACGACCAGCACGCGCCGCCGACCCAGGCGGTCGGCGTGCGTGGTCAGCCAGAGCGAGACGACCGTGTCGCCGACCAGCGTGAGACTGAGCACCACGCCGATGACCCCGCCGTCCAGTCCCAGGGCATCGAGATACAGGACGAGGGCGACGGCGAGGAAGCCGTAGCCGAACATCCGAAGCGTCCGCATCGCGAACAGGGCGCGGCCGTTCTGGTCCAGGCCGCGAAGGCTGGCCACGAGCCCGCCATCGATCGCGTCGGGGGGTGCGGCAGGTGGCATCGCCGCCGAGTGTACGGGCTCATCCGCGCCCGCCTGCGGTCTGCCACAATCCGCGCCGGAGGTGAAGATGGCAGAGGATCAGCATGCCGGGGATGTGCCCGGTCACGCAGGCGCCGCCGCCCACCACGTGACCGACGACCACGGCGACGAGCACGGGCACGACGACCACGGCCATGCGGAGGAGTCGCTCGGTCCGATCGATGGGCCGGCGTGGGGCGCCGGGATCCTCGGCGTCCTGCTGGGCCTGGCCGTGGCTGCGGCCTTCGTGCTCGCGACGATGCAGGCCGCCTGAGGGGCCAGGCGGTCGCGGCGCGGACGCGGAACGCGGACGCGGAACGCGGAACGCCTCGAGGCTCCCTCGGATCATGTGCCAGGCAGTCGCGTGCAACCGGTGCACCTATCCACGAACGGCCGGCCAGTCGCGTGCACCGGGTGCGCCTATCCACGAACGGACGGGCGACGCGCGCCCGTTGGTGCACCCCATGCACGCCCCGGCGGCGGAAACCCCGGGATCAGCCGCCGCAATGCCTCGGTCGAGCGTTCGTTCGACGATAGCGTCGTGACACGCACGGGTGGGGCCCCGGCCGTTCGCGGTGGCGGGCCTGACGGCACGCCCGGCGAGAGTCAGAACAGCCCGACGACGTTCCCGTCCGCGTCGATGTCGATGTTCCGGCCGCCCGGCACGGACGGCAGGCCCGGCATCGTCCGCATCTCCCCGCACAGCGGCGTGATGAAACCCGCTCCGGCGGACAGGCGGATCTCGCGGATCGGCACCGTGAAGCCCGATGGCCGACCCAGCAGGTTCGCGTCGTGGCTGAGCGAGTACTGGGTCTTGGCCATGCAGACCGGCAGGTGCCCGAAGCCGAGCGACTCGTACAGCTTCAATGACTTCTGGGCGGCCGGCGTCAGCTCGATGCCGTCCGCGCCGTAGATCTGGGTCGCGATGGTGTGGATCTTCTCGCCGAGCGGGGCCTCATCGGGATAGAGGAGCCGGAACGAGCGCGACGGATCCTCGGTGGCCGCCCAGACCGCCTCGGCCAGCGCGGTCGCGCCCTTGCCGCCATCGACGAAGTGGGTGGCGAGCACGGCGTCGCGCGCGCCGGCCGCCAGGGCGACCTCGCGGATCGCCTCGATCTCGGCCGGCGTGTCGCTCGGAAAGGCGTTGATGGCGACGACCGCTGGGATCCCGAACTTGCGGACGATCTCGATGTGGGCGGCGAGGTTGGACGCCCCGGTCCGTACCGCCTCGACGTTCTCCTCGAGGAGCGCGGGGTCGAGCGGCTTGCCGGCCACGATCCGGCCCACCCCGCCGTGCATCTTGAGCGCCCGGACCGTGGCGACCACCACGGCCGCATCCGGGGCGAGCCCGGACGCCCGGCACTTGATGTCGAAGAACTTCTCGGCGCCCATGTCGGCCCCGAAGCCCGCCTCCGTACAGACGATGTCGTTCGTGGCCAAGCGCCAGCCGGTCCGCGATGATCGAGTTGTTGCCATGGGCGATGTTCGCGAACGGACCCGCATGGACGAACGCCGGCCCGCCCTCGAGCGTTTGGAGCAGGTTCGGCTTGATGGCGTCGCGCAGCAGGACCGTCATGGCGCCCGCGACCCCGAGGTCGTCGCACGTGACCGGACTGCCGTCCAGCGCGCGTGGCGAGCACGGTCCGCCCGAGGCGCGCGCGCAGGTCGTGGATGTCGGTGGCCAGCGCGAGGACCGCCATCACCTCCGACGCGACCGTGATGACGAACTCCGTCTCGCGCGGAACGCCGTCCTGGCGGCCGCCGAGGCCCACGACGACGTGCCGGAGCGCCCGGTCACTGATATCGAGGACGCGCGGCCAGAGGATCCCGTGCGGGTCGATGCCGAGCGGGTTCTTGTGGTGGAGGCTGTTGTCGATGAACGCACCGGCGAGGTTATGGGCCGCGCCGATCGCGTGGACGTCGCCGGTCAGGTGGAGGTTGAAGTCCTCCATCGGGATGACCTGGCTGTAGCCGCCGCCGGCCGCGCCGCCCTTGATGCCAAAGACCGGCCCGAGCGACGGCTGGCGGATGTTGACCGACGCCCGATGGCCGATCCGGTTGAGGCCCTGGGCGAGGCCGACCGTCGTGGTCGACTTGCCCTCGCCCAACGGCGTCGGCGTGATCGCCGTGACCACCACGTACTTCCCGCGCGGACGTTCGGCCTCGAGCCGGGTGATCGCCGCCGAGCGTCACCTTCGCCTTCGTCGGCCCGTACAGCTCGAGCTCGTCGGGTCGGATGCCCAGCTCGGCGGCGATGTCGACGATGGGCCGCGGGGTGACGGAGCGCGCGATGTCGAGGTCGGACGGAAAGCTCATGGTCTCCTCGAGCGGCCGGATCAGCGCTGGGCGGCCGGGATCGGTTCGGTCGCGCTCATCCGCCGTTCAGCCGCGCGGATGAGATGGGTCAGCAGCAGCGCGTTGGTCAGCGGGCCCACGCCACCGGGGACGGGGGTGATGGCGCTGGCGACGCGCGCGGCGGACTCGAACTCTACGTCGCCCACGATGCGTCCGTCCACGATGTTGATGCCGACATCGACCACGACGGCACCCGGTTTCAGCATCTCCGCGGTCAGCAGGCCCGGGTGGCCGGCCGCGACGATGACGATGTCCGCGCGCTTCGTCTTGCCGGCGAGGTCGCGCGTCCGCGTGTGGCAGACGGTGACGGTCGCGTCCTCCTTGACGAGCAGGAACGCGGCCGGCATGCCGACCACCGCCGAGCGGCCGATGACGACAGCATCCTGCCCGGCGATCTCGATGCCCGATCGGCGGAGGATCTCGACCGAGGCGTGGGCGGTGGCCGGCAGGAAGCCGTCGTAGCCAAGTCGCAGGAGCCCCGCATTGAGCGGGTGGATGCCATCGATGTCCTTGGCCGGGTCGATGGCGTCGATGACGGGGCGCAGCCGGATGGTCGGTGGCAGCGGCATCTGGACGATGACGCCGTCGACGCGGGGATCCGCGTTCAGCTCCCGGATCGTCTCGACGACCGCGGCCTCCGTGGCTTCGCCTTCGAGCTCGACGAAGCGCGCATCGATGCCGACCTTCGCGCAGCCGCGGATGATCTGTTCGAGGTAGACCGTCGAGGGAGCATCGCGTCCGACGATCACGACGGCCAGCCCGGGCGGCCGACCCTGGGCGGCCGTGAACGCGACGACGTCCTCGGCGACCGCGGCACGGATCTCGTCGGCGATCGGCTTGCCTTCGAGACGGCGCGCGGTCGGGCCGTCGGTCACGGTCAGCCGCGCTCCGGGGCGGGTCGAGGTTCGGCTGGTTCACCGCTGCCCACGGCCTCGCGGGTCTGTGTCGCCAGGTCTTCGATCCCCGAGAGGAGCTCCGACACCCGCGCCGTCAGCTCGCCTTCGACTTCCGGATCGCCGATGGATGGGAGATTGACGAGGACATTGGCGGCCGCTCCCCGGGCGGCAGCCTCGGCAAGCAGGGCGGCCACGTTGAGGTCGCTCGAGGCGTTCGGGTTGCTCCGACCAGCCAGCGCCTCGGCGACGCCCGCAAGCTCGAGGCACGCCTCGACGCAGGCGAGGGGCACCTCCGATGCGTGTCGCGCGGCAGACCGGAGGGCGGTCCGCCGGGATTCGGTCTCCGCCTCGGTCGTCCTGGGCAGCTTCAGCGCGGCGGCGAAGTCCGCGAACGCCGCCGCGTCCTCGTCGGCGAGGGCGATGAACCGCTGGGCCAGCTCCTCGCCGCTCTCCATCGCCCACGCGAGCAGATCCTCGTGCTCCGCGAACTTCGGCCGACCGATCGACAGCGAGGCGACCATCCGGACGAGACTCGCCCCGAGGGCGGCCGCGACGGCCGAGGCGCTGCCACCGCCGGGCACCGGATCGGACGACCCGAGGCGGAGGACGAAGTCGCTCACGGTCATGTCGCCGAAGCGACTGGTGAAATCGGTATCAGGCACCCGCCGATTGTATGCGTCGCGTCGGGGCGGGCGCGGTACCGGCGCGCCCGCCCCTTATGTGTTCACTACTTGTCGCGAAGCGACGCCAGGGCGGTCGAGGCTAAGGCGGAGGCGAGGACGCGAGCGAGCGCCACCCCCGGAGGTCCGAGGCGACGCTCCGCGAGCCATCGGCCCGACGGTTCCTGCGTGAGCGAACGCGCGGAGCCGACAACGAAGGCATCGGCCGATCCTGCGGGCCGCTAGGCTGCGCGACGCTCTCGATCGACGGCGGTGACGGTCCAGCGGCGGGAACGATGCTGGAACGTCAGGGAGAGGCGGGCGCGAGGGGTCTCCACCTCGAACAGCGTGCGCGGACCGGTGATGACCGGATAGGCGGCCGCCTCTTCCCGGAGGGCGGCGAGCTGGGTGATCGGAAGTCGTTCGTCGCCCCAGGTGATCTCGCGAGGGCGACCGCTGAACCAGTCGGTCCGGACATGGACCTCGACGGGATGGACACGGATGAATGCCATGCTCGATGGCTCCTTTCCGGGGGCAAGACGCTATGGGTCTCGTCGCCCGGGGCACTCGGCCGACAGAACATCTGTTCGATGACGCCATGACACTAGACCGAACAGGCGTTCGATGTCAAGCGTCGTCGGGTGGACTGTCGTCGAGGTCCGTGTCACCTAGGCTGTCACGATCGTCAGCGGCGTCGGGATCGGGCTCCGGGCCCTCGACCGGGACGCCCCGTGCCCGCGGATCGAGCGGGTTGCGCGGATCGCGCTCGAAAGGAGCCGGCAGGCGCGCGCCGACCAGCCGGCCGCGCGTCACGGCACCGTCGCCGTAGCGTCGACGCAGCGCGTCGGCCGCCTCGATCGCCGCGCGATGGCGAGGATCGTCGCTCGGAAACAGCCCGAGCTGCTCGCGCTCGCCGAGGTTGGACGCCGTGACCCCAAGGAGGCGCACGCGGATGCCGCGCACCTCCGGCCGGGCGAGCTCGAGCGCAGCGTGGAAGATCGGCTCCGTCATGTCCGTCGGCTCGGGCAGCGTCCTCTGCCGGGTGATCGTCCGGAACGACGAATTGCGGATCTTCACGGCGATCGTCGATGCGCGCACCCCGGCCGAGCGCAACCGCCCGGCGACGCCGTCGGCCATGCCCAGGATCGTGCGCTCGATGATCTCGGGGTCGCTGGTGTCCACATCGAAGGTGTGCTCATGCCCGACCGACTTCGCCGGATCGCCCGCGTGGACCGGGTCGGCGTCGATGCCGCGCGCGCGATCCACGAGCGAGCCGCCGTGCTTGCCGAACCGACGGATGACGACATCGGGGGCCAGCGCCGCGAGGTCGCCGATCGTGCGCACGCCGTAATCGGCGAGCGCGAGCGCCGTCTTCTCGCCCACCCCCCACAGCCGCGAGATGGGGAGCGGCGCCAGGAACGTCTCCTCGTCGCCGCTGGCGACGACGACCAGCCCGTCGGGCTTGCGAAGGTCCGAGGCGATCTTGGCCACGAGCTTGGTCCGCGCGACTCCGACCGACACCGTCAGGCCCACTTCCTCGCGAACGCCGGCCTTGATGAACCGCGCGATGGTCGCGCCATCGCCGAAGAGCTGGCGCGAGCCGGTGACGTCGAGGAAGGCTTCGTCGATCGAGATCGGCTCGACCTGCGGCGTGAACCGGCGCAGGACCGCCATGACGTCCCGCGAGGCCTGCTGATAGCGCCGGCCATCGACCGGCAGGAACACGCCATCCGGGCAGCGGCGGACCGCCTCCCGGAGCGACATCGCCGAGTGCACCCCAAAGCGCCGCGCCTCGTAGCTCGCCGCCGACACGACGCCACGGCCGCGCGGGTCGCCACCGACGATCACGGGCAGCCCGCGCAGCTCCGGGCGATCGCGTTGTTCCACGGCCGCGAAAAACGCGTCGAGGTCGACGTGGAGGATCGTCCGCTCGGTCACGGTCGGTATCATCCGCCCTCAGTGCAGTCCCCCACCGACGACCACCCCGGCTTCGACCCGCTGTCCTCGACGCCGGTCATCGCCATGATCCTGGGCCTGACGGCCGGGCTCGTGCTGGCCTGGTCGGTGCCGATCCTTGCGGTCGTGCTCGTCTGGCCGTGGCTGTTCGCCGTTCCGGGCTGGGTCCTCGTGCGTCGTGTCGCCCCGGACCTGCCACGACCCGGGGTCGTGGGCGTGGGGATCGTCGCGAGCACGTACCTGTCCGCCCACCTGGTCGAGCTCGTGAGCCGGCTCGACGGGTTCGGGCGCATCGCGGTCCTCGTGACTGTCCTGCTACTCGTGCTCGCGACCGTGCTGCTGACTCGGCTCCGCCACCCGTGGCTCGCCCCCTGGTCGTTCCCGCCACTGGCGGACATCCCATCCGAGGTGCGGCGGGCGCTGCGCGAGGACGCGCCCGCCTGGGTCGTCGCCGGGATCGTCGGCGTCATCGTGCTGTCCATTCTCGGCTCCAATGGTTGGCGCGAGACCCCGGACGGGATGGTGTCGGGCGGCTGGAACTGGAGCGACCTTCTCGTCCACGTCGCGATCGGCAACAGCATCGTCCATGGCAACTTCCCGCCCGAGGTGCCCTATTTCGCGGGCGAACCGCTGACCTACCACTGGTTCGCGGACTTCCACGGGGCCATCGCCGCGACCGCGGCGGACGTGCCGATCATCCCGGTCTTCTTCCTCTCGAGCGCGCTCATGGCCGGGGCGCTCGCGCTCGTTTCATGGTCGCTCGCGCTCGTGCTGACCGGGAGCCGGCGGGTCGCGACGATCGCCGCGATCCTCGTGTGCGCCGGCGGCGGCATGGGCTGGTTGCGCCTCGCGGCCGACGTGCTGGCCGGCAGCACCGACGTCATCGGGCTGATCACCGAGAACCCGTACGACAACTCGTGGGCCGACGGCTGGCCGTTCTTCCGGATCGCCTCGGTGCTCGGGACCGGCTTCCTGCCGCACCGGGCGACGACCTTCGGCCTTCCCGGCGTCGTCGCCGTCGTCCTGCTCGTCGTGACGTGCCTCTCTCGCCGGCCCGCGGGTGTGCTCCTGGCGGGGGTGTTCGCGGCGCTGCTGGCCCCATTCCACTTCCACGCGTTTCCTGCGGTGTACCTGATCGTCGGGCTGTACGTCGTGACTTCGGGCGCGTGGCGCACGCGGACGGTCGTCCGCGACGCCCTGCTGTTCCTGGCCCCGGTCGTAGTGGCGCTGCCGTACGTGCTGCCCGCGGCGTTCCGTCAGGAGTCCGAGGGGGCGTTCCGGTTCGTCGCGGGCTGGAGCGAGGCACGCCTGGCCGACGGCCCGGCCGCCGCCGCCTTCTTCTACGTCACCAACCTGGGCATCCCGGTCCTGCTCGCGGTCGCGGCACTGCTCGTGCTACGTGGTGCGCGACAGGTGCCCTATCGCGGCTTCCTCGCGGCCTGGCTGGTCGCCCTCTTTCTGGTCCCGAACGTCGTCCGGGTGAGCTCCGTCGACTTCGACATGAACAAGTACTTCCAGATCATGTGGATCGCGGCGGCGATCCTCGCAGCGTGGCTCGTGGCGCATTGGCCCCGCCCGGCGATCGTGGTCGTGCTCGCGGTCTGTGCCATCTCCCCGGCGCTCATCGCGCTCCACCACGCCTGGCATCCGGCCGTGGTCGTGAGCCTTCCCCAGGCCGCCGCCGGCCGCTGGATCGAGACGTCCACCCCGGACCGCGCGGTCTTCGTGACCGACGCCTTCATCAACTCGCCGGTGGACCTGGCGGGCCGGTTGCGGGTCACGACGTTCGGGCCGTACGTGTCGAACCTGGGCTACGACCCAACCGAGCGCGAGGTCGACGTGGGGGCCGTCTACTGCGACGGCCCCGAGGTCGCCGTCAAGAAGATGGCGCGCTACGGCGCGACGTACGTGCTCTCGAGCGGTGGCGTGCTCGAGTGCGACGACGGGGAGCCCACGGACTTCGGCTCGAGTCCGCTGTTCGAGACCGTCTACGACGCCGACGGGGTCAGCGTCTGGCGCCTGGTCGGGGCCGCCTGAGCCCGAGCCTGGAACCGGCGACCGGACCCGCGGGGAGCCCTAGAACGCCCAGTGCCCGGTCACGAACAACGCCGTGCACAGCGCGAAGAGCAGGATCGACGCCACGAACAGCGGCGGCCCGAGCCACGGTCGTCGCGCGACGATCCCGGCGGCGATGAAGATCGTGAACACGCCCATGAGGTAGCGCGGCACGCTGATCGGCCAGCTGAGCGTCAGGAAGCTGATGAGCGTCAGGCCCGTGTAGACGGCGTACGACGGCCGGCTCCCCTTCCCGAACAGCGTCCAGAGCGTCGTCGCTCCCAGCAGGCAGATGGCCACGAAGGGCGCCAGGTAGACGGTCGCCCACAGGCGGCTCGGCTCGAACGCGACGGCGCCGTGCAGCGAGCTGGTGAAGGCCGCCCACGGCGCGACGGTCGAAACCCGGAACACGTCGCGCTGGACCTCGAGGAAGTAGAACGGGTCCCCGAACGTCAGCGCGTTGATGGCCAGGTAGATCAGCGGACCGCCGGCGGCCAGCACGAGCCACGACGCGTCCCGATCGACCCGCCGGCGGGCGAACCAGTACTCGACGATGAGCGCAGGCAGGATGAACGCTCCCTGGATCCGCGCCGCGCCGGCGAGGAGCGCGAGGAAGCCTGCGGCCGGCCACCGACCCCCCCGAGCCGCCACGAACGACCACACCGTGAACGCCAGGAAGGGCGCCTCCGAGTACGGCGCCACGAGCGTGAAGGCGGTCGGGAAGATGCTCATCGCGAGGACGCCCCAGCGGGCGACCGGCCGCCCGTGATCCATCCGGATGAGGCGATGCAGGCCCGCGGCAGCCACCAGCGTCGCCCCGAACGAGATGAGCATGCCGGCCACGAGCGGTTCGGCGATGAGCGACCCGATCCGGATCAGGACCGGCAGCAGCGGGAAGAGCACGATGCGCGCCGGATCGACGTAGCCGACCTGCGCGACCTCGAAGAAATGCGGTGCGTCCCAGCGGTTCCAGATCTCGAGGAACGAGCGGCTTCCCAGCGCCGCGCTCTCGAGCACGATGACCGCCAGGAACGCGTAGAGCAGCACGACGCCCCGGAGGAGGATCGTCGGCAGGACGGCGTCGACCCACGCCTCGCGACGGAAGAGCCGCCTGGCGCGGGAGGCGGTGTCGGGCGCCGCGGGCGTCGCGGGCGCTTCGGGTCTCGCGGCCGATGCCGCGGGCACGTCGGGTGTCGCCGCGTCGTCGGGAACGGGCGACACCGGGTCGGTCAGCCCTTGGGCTCCACCACGATCGTGACTTCGGGGGTCATCCCCGTGAAGACCTTGATCGCGACCTTGTACGTGCCGAGCGACTTGAGCGGCTCTTCCAGGTCGATCTTGTGGCGGTCGACCTCGATCCCGCGCCGGGCGAGCGCGTCGGCGATGTCCTTGGACGTGATCGAGCCGTACAGCTTGCCGCCTTCACCGACCTTCACGCCCATCGTCAGGGTCGTGCTGGCGATGCGGGTCGCGGCGATCTCGGCCTCCTCGCGTTCCTTCTTGCGCTTGTCCTCGCGGTTGGCGATGTCGTGCTGCCAGGCGCGGTACGCACCGCCGGCGGCGGGCACGGCGACGCCCTTGGGGATCAGGAAGTTGGTCGCGTAGCCGTCCGAGACCTGCTTCATCTCGCCGCTCTTGCCGAGCTTGTCAACGTCGGCGGTCAGGATGACCTTCAAGTGGTGGGACCCTCCTTGGTGATCCAGCTCCGCACGCGCGGCGCGAGCCCGGATCGATCGATGGCATGCCCCGCGCTGGCGATGAGGGCGGGGACCCGCCGGATGGTCCGACGGACGGGGCCCGGCGTCAAGCGCCGGATCTGGGCGATGTCGCGGTCGAAGGCCGCGCGGTCGATGGCAAGGTCATCGAGCTTCTCCTGGAGGAGCTCGGGCGGGACGCCATCGAGGAACAGGTCGACGGCCAGGACGACGACGACGAGGTCATCGAGGCCGCCGAGGAGCGGCAAGCTGTCGGGGACGAGGTCGCGTCCGAGGACGATGTAGCCCGCCGCGGCTCCGAGCACGATCTTGCGGTCGTTCGGCATCCGCTCATCGAGGACGAGGGCCGCGATCAGGCGCGCGTATTCCGGGACCCGGCTCGCGATCGGCAGGAACGCCAGCAGCGACACCATCCGGCTAAAGCCCGCCCGTCCGGGGCTCTTTCCCTTGGCCATGCTCGCCGTTCGACTCCTTGGATACGTGGTGGACCGCGGCGGTCGCCGACGCGGGACGGGGAGTCTACCAGCGAATGGCGTGGTGGCCGGACTCGGGTCGATTTGCCGCGACCCACAGTCGCGTTACTCCGTCTGACAGCAAGGATCGATGCACCGGGCCCCGTTTCGCGACCAACAGTCGCGGCCGTCCTCCAAGGGAGCCAAATCGACACCCTTGACCGTGAGATGGCGACTGACGTTCGCAGGTGCGGCGGAGCAGTGCTGCCAAGGCGGTGGCCTTGACATCGAACGTCCGTTCGGTATCATGCATCCCAAGGAGGCGCGAGTGACGAAGCACGACGCCGAGCGCAAGGTCCGGATCCTCGATTTCATCGCCGCGACGCTGCGCGCCCGCGGCTACCCGCCGTCGGTGCGGGAGATCGCCCAGGCCGTCGGGCTCGCCTCCACGTCCGCGGTCCACCACCACCTGCAGATCCTGGAACGTGACGGCTACCTGGAGCGCGGCGCCGCCCAGAGCCGGGCGATCCGGCTCACGCCCACGGCCGCGATCCGGCTCGGGCTCTCGAGCGAGCTCGTTCCGCAGGCCTCGACCCCGGACTCGTTCATCGTCCCGATCATCGGAGAGATCGCGGCCGGCGGTCCGATCGAGGCGTACCAGGACGCCTCGGAGTCCATGTCCGTCCCGGACATGTTGGCCCCGAGCGGCGACGCGTACGTCCTGCGCGTCCGCGGCGATTCGATGATCGATGCCCACATCGCCGATGGCGACTTCATCCTCATCCGTCCACAATCCACCGCCCGCAACGGCGACATCGTGGTCGCCCAGGTGGAGGAGAACGCGGTCACCCTCAAGCGCTTCTTCAAGGAGAAGGACAAGATCCGTCTCCAGCCGGCCAATCAGGCCTACCCGCCACAGTTCTATGACGATGTGAGAATCCAAGGCAAGCTCATCGGGGTGATTTCGAAAGCTGGACTGATGGCGGGCTTCAGGACCACCCAGCCGTGCGTTGGCGCCTTCCGCGCGTTCGCTCACGCACGTCTAGTGCGCTCGCTCTCGTGCTCAGTCGCCGCCTTCGTCTGAGCGGTCCTGAAGCCCGATTCTCGGTTCAGCGTTCTTGAGCGCCACGAGGCGCGGAGCCGACAACGCGGGCATCGGCCATGCCAGCACGGTGATCTGGGGATATCCACGAAATCGTCCACAGGTCGCCCACATTCGGGTAATTCACGTGGACGTGGGCCGCGGAGTGTGGTTGCTTCGTTGATCTGATCCTGTGGTCGCCAACCGATGATGACGCCCCCAACCCGTCCCGTCGGAGACCTGCCGTACCGTGATCGATCGTCTGCCGCCGCAAAGTCTCGAAGCCGAGCAGTCCGTGCTCGGTGCGATCCTCATCGACCGCGATGCCGTCGTCGAGGTCGCCGAGTTCCTGCGGCCCGAGGACTTCTACCGCCAGGCGAACGGCCGCATCTACGCCGCGATCATCGACCTGTTCGAGCGGCGCGAGCCGATCGATATCGTCACCGTCGCGGAATTGCTCGAGCGGCGCGAGGAGCTCGAGGCGGTCGGCGGTCGCGCCTATCTTTCCAGCCTCAGCAACGAGACCCCGACCGCCGTCCACGCCGCGCAATACGCCCGGATCGTCGAGCGCAAGGCGGTCCTGCGCAATCTGATCGGCGCGGCGGGCCGGATCGCCGGCATCGGCTACGAGGATCCGGCCGAGATCCAGGAGGCCATCGACCGGGCCGAATCCGAGCTGTTCGCAGTCAGCCAGAAGCGCGTCGACGCCGGGTTCTCCGCGCTCAAGTCGCTGCTCCACGACGCCTACGACCGGCTTGACTACCTGCACGCCCACCGCGGCGAGATCTCCGGCGTCCGGACGGGCTTCGCCGACCTCGATGCGCTGACGACCGGCCTGCAGCCGAGCGATCTCATCGTCCTGGCCGCTCGCCCCTCGGTCGGCAAGACGAGCTTCGCGCTCAACATCGCCGAGCACGCCGCGGTCAAGGAGCGCAAGACGGTCGGCGTGTTCAGCCTCGAGATGAGCAAGGAGCAGCTGGTCCTGCGCATGCTGTCGAGCGTGGCGAACATCGACTCACAGCGGCTGCGTTCAGGGTTCCTCGAAGAGCTCGACTTCGCACGGATCGCGCCGGCGATGAACTCGCTGTCGGAAGCGCCGATGTACATCGACGACTCACCGAACATCTCGGCGATGGAGCTGCGGACCAAGTCGCGCCGGCTCCAGGCGGAATTGGGCCTCGACCTGATCATCGTCGACTACCTGCAGCTCATGCAGGCCACGACGACGAACCGTGACGCCAACCGGGTCCAGGAGGTCTCGGAGATCTCCCGCGGGCTCAAGGCCCTCGCGCGCGAGTTGCGCGTGCCGGTCATCGCGCTGTCGCAGCTGTCCCGCCAGCCGGAGATGCGCGAGTCGAAGGAGCCGCGGCTGTCGGACCTGCGCGAGTCGGGCGCCATCGAGCAGGACGCCGACCTCGTGATGTTCCTGTGGCGCGACAAGGAGCGCAGCGGCCCCGAGGACCAGGAGACCGACGGCGAGGTCATCAACCTAAAGCTCGCCAAGCACCGCAACGGTCCCACCGGGGAGATCCAGCTCTGGTTCAAGAAGCGCCAGACGCGGTTCGTGAGCTACGCCGGGGAGCGCTTCGCCGAGGTCAGTTAGCGGCGGGGAGTGGGCGGCGGGTCCTGTCCCCGGCCGCGTCGCCGGAGCCCACCCAGGCACGCCCGCACAGGTCGCTCCCTGCTGCGTGGGTCGGTAGGATGGACGGGATGGGCACGGCCAGCACGTACTTCCTATGGAACCGCGGTTGGTGGTTCACGGCGCCTGCTCGTGGGACCCATCGCTGCCGGCATCGCCGGCGAGCCCATGGTCGGGGTGATCGTGACGGCCGCGCTGGTGTTGCCGGCCCTGATCGTCTTCGATACGGACCGCCGTTGGTGGTCGCAGGACGTCCGGCGCCTTCCAGAGCTTCGCGAACGGTCTCGAATCGAGTTGCGGAAGCTGACACTCTGGAGCGGCATCGGACTTGCGGCGGGGCTGGCGATCGCCCTAGTTCGGCCGTGGAGCTAGCCCGCCCCTTGGGTCAGGGCCGTGATGCGGGACGCGGCCGGTGGCCGATGTTGGCGGGTGGCGCCGGGTGAGCTCGCGGCGGAGTGAGCGTTAGGCGCGGCGGCGCCGTAGCGAGCGGAGGCCGCGAGGCACCCGGTGACAGGACCCGCCCGGGCACGGACCCCTAGTCGGGCTCGCCGGGGAGGAGCGGTCGGAGCGAGAACGTCCAGGTCTTGCCGTCGGACGTCTTGAGGACCAGGTTCTGGAAGCCGCCCTGGTAGTCCTTGCTGCCGAGGACGTCGACTTCCTCGATCGTCATCCGGCGGTGGGGAAACTGGTTGGCGTTTGGGTCGGGATCGGGGGTGAAGTCGCCCGGGTTGATGTCGGGCCACGGCCAGTCGCGGATATCGGCGGCTTCGATGCCGGGGGCTTCGAACAGGACGCCGCGGTAGGCCTCGGGCTCGTAGGCGTCGGTGGCGATCGTCCCGCCCTGATCGAAGTCGGAGAGGCGGTCGGCCAGCTTCTTGAACGCGGCGCGGGCCGGGCCGTCCGCGACGCCCTCCATCTCGAGCCCGAGGGCGTAGACCGAGACGGTCTTCTTGATCCCGCCAGCTTCGATCGTGAAGATCGCGGTCGACGCGTCCGCGATCATGTCGTTCGTGTAGTTCTCCCGGGCGACGGCGAGGCCACCCTCGCCGAGTGCCAGCAGCAACAGCTCCTGGATCTGCGCCTCGCTGAGCCTGACCGTGCGCAGCGGGTTCATCTTGAAGATCGAGCCTTCGGCCGGTGGCGCCTCGGCCATCGGGTTGCGGAAGATGACGGTTCCGTCGCCGTAGAGCGTGAAGTGTGGGACCGCGGCCGCGGTGAAGGCCGGCATCATGAACCCGCCGCCCTCCTCATAACGCAGGAGGATGTCGGTCGCGCCCGTGTTGTGCTCGATGACGTCGGGGTCCGGAGCAAGGGACGGGGCCGCGCTGGGTCCGGGGCTCGCCGGTGCCGGGGAGGCGCCTCCGGCGGCGCTACACGCCGCGACGAGGATCGCGAGGGCCGACGTGAACAGGAGTGGCGCCGTACGGCGCGGGTGGTGTGACATGGGCGCGGGACGTGATTATGCCCGGCGCGGTTCCGGCCGAATCCTCTTCGGGGCTACGGGGCGCGCGTGACCGTCCCCCCGAGTCCCTCGAGACCAGCCTGTAATCGGCCCTCGGCGTCGTCCACGGAGCCCGCCTCGAGGCAGCCGACCAGCGCCGCGGCCACGTCGTCGGCCTCGGTGTCGTCGGCGAGATCGACCACGATGAGCTCGCGCTCGTCGGCGAAGTGCACCTCGATGTGCCGACCGGCCGCTGCCTGCGCGCGCTGTGCGTTCATAAGCGGATTGTCCGCGTACCGGTGTATCGGGAAGATTGCAGGTTGAGGCGCGCATCCTGCACGCGCTCGAAGGAACGGGCAGCTTCAGTCGACCTCCGCAAACCTGCCGTAGCTGCCGCCGGAATCGCGAGACTCGCACGATCTTTCGAGGTTCACTGCGGAGAACGTTGACCAAAGGCCTTGACGGCGCGCGTATCTTCTCCGCTATGAGTCCCGGGCCGAGCCCGGACCGACCCCGGGCGCGCCGCCCACAGCCTAGGCGCGTCCGCACCGTCAGTCCGGTCCACGGGGGCGCGGCCTCGACGGGTCTTGGCGACCAAGCCGAGGAGGGTCTGGAGAGGGTGTACGAAGACCGTACGTTGACCTGTCGCGATTGCGCCGAGGAGTTCATCTTCTCGGCCGGCGAACAGGCCTTCTATGCCAGCAAGAGCCTGGTCAACGACCCGCAGCGATGCCCGTCCTGCCGAGCCGCCGCCAAGCGCGCCCGAACCAACGAGGGCCCGCGCGAGTTCCACGCCGCCATCTGCGGGGCCTGCGGCGGCCAGGCCGTGGTCCCGTTCGCGCCGCGCAATGACCGGCCGGTGTACTGCAGCTCGTGCTTCGACAAGGTCCGCGCTGGCACCCTGGAGGGCACGCCCGCGCACGCCTAGCCCGCATTCGAGACATCGCGAACTGATAAGGCTAGGCTCGAGGCTCGTACTTACAGGTCATTTCGCGCTGCGCCGCACGGCACCTACCGTCGGCGCATCGCCCCGGGGAGCGCGCGCTCGCGGGCTGAAATCCACCGCCAGCCTGCGTTTCACGGGGCCCAGATGACCGCGATGCTCGACAGTCGGATCTACGTCGCCGACGACGAACCGGCCAACATCGCCCTGCTCGAGGCCGTCCTGGGGCGCGCCGGGTACACCTCGATCACGGCCTTCCCCGACGGGGAGGCGCTTCTCGTCGCGACCGCCGATCTCGAGCCCGACCTGATCCTGCTCGACCTGCGCATGCCCGTCCTCGACGGGATGACCGTTCTGAAGCGACTGCCGGATGCGACGGGGGCCGATCGCTACCTCCCGATCCTCGTCCTGACCGCGGACGCCACCCGCGCGTCGCGCGACCAGGCGCTCTCGAGCGGCGCGCACGACTACCTGACCAAGCCCTTCGACCCGGCCGAGGTGTTGCTCCGCGTCGGGAACCTCCTCGAGACCCGCCGGCTCCACCAGGAGCTGCGCCGCCGCAACGAGGACCTCACGGTCCAGGTCGACGCGACCACCAAGACCCTCGCGCATCGCGAAGAGGAATGGGCCCAGCAAGCGGCCGCCCTCAGCCATCTCGAAGTCCGGGAGACCGCCGAAGGCACGGCGCAGGCGGTGTGCGACGAGCTGAGCCGGATGAGCGGCCTGACCGGCGTGCTCGTCGTCGCCATCGACGCTGCCGGGCAGGCCGTGCCCCTCGCCCGTGACGACTCCGTGGATGTCCGCGTCCGCGTGAACAGCCCGTTACCGCCCGAGCTCACGGTCGGGTGGGCGGAACGGGTCGGGGCGGGACCGTGGGTCGGGCCGTACGAGGCTGGCTTCGGGTCGTCGCTGCGTCGCGTCGCGACCAGCCCCTTGACGGCCATGGCCATCGTTCCGATGCGCACAAGTACAGCCATGCTCGGCGCGATTGTCGTCTGCACGGACATGCCGGACGGCATCTCCTTCCTCGCCGCGCGGCTGCCGACGCTCGAGTCGTTCGCTGCCGTGGCATCCGCGCTGCTGGCGCCCGCGATGCTCTCGCGTCAGCGCCGTGGCGAGGTGCGCGGTGACCTCGAGTCGGTCCTCGCCAGGGTCGCATTCGAGGCCGTGTTCCAGCCGGTCGTCGATCTGACGACCGGCATGACGGTCGGCCACGAGGCGCTCACGCGATTCGATGACGGCACACGACCCGACCGCCGGTTCGCCGATGCCGAGGCGGTCGGCCTGGGCCTGGAGCTGGAGTCGGCGTGCCTGGCGACCGCGATCGCCGCCGCCCGCCAACTCGCGGACGGGGGATGGCTCAGCCTGAACGTGTCACCGGCGCTGCTGCTGGAGCGACGCCTGCTCCGGCAATGCCTCCGCGCGCACGTCGGTCCAGTCGTGCTCGAGGTGACCGAGCACGTCGCCATCGAGAACTACGCCGCGATCAGCGAGGCCGTGGCCAGCATCGGGCCGGACGTGCGGATCGCCGTCGACGACGCCGGTGCCGGGTTCGCCAGCTTCCGCCACATCCTCGAGCTTCGCCCGGACTACGTGAAGCTCGATATCGGACTGGTGCACGAGATCGATCACGACGACGTCCGTCAGGCGCTGGTCGCGGGGATCGTGTATTTCGCGAAGAAGAGCGGCTGCCGGCTCATCGCCGAGGGCATCGAGACGCCCGGCGAGCGCAACCAGCTCCGATCGCTCGGCGTCGACCTTGGCCAGGGCTACCTGCTCGGCCGGCCCGCACCCGTGCCCTCCCGCGCGGGAAGCGACCCGGCCCCAGGCGGCCCGGCGCCCATGGCCCCACTGACCGCCGGCGGCACCCATGCTGACCGATCCGTGACCGCCATCACGACGCCGCGCTGATGACCGACCTGCCGTCCATCACGATCCAACTCCTGTTCGGGCTGCTCTTCCTGTGGGCCGTGTGGGTCGCGATCCGCCGGCGGGACGTCCTCGCGCGCGACGTCGCCCTCGTCTTCGCTCCGATCGCGCTGCTCCTGGGTGTCGGGATTTTGGGAACGCTCGTGGGGCCGTTGCCGACGTGGGTGGGCTTCGTGTCGGTCGTTTTCCTGCTCGCGCAGCCGATCTTCAGCCTGAAGCTCGTCAGTGACGTCCGGACCATTCCTCAGTGGTTGCTGCCGGTCGCGGTCGCCGCCGTGGCCGTGGGTGCGGCCCTGGTCGTGGCGACGAAGGGTGCGCCGCTGGTGAGTCTCGGGATCGTGGCCGTCTTCGTGGTCACCGAGCTCATCGCGGCCGGCTACCTTGCTGCGGATGCCCGCCGCCGCAGCGGTGCCGCGCGAATAAGGCTCGCGGTCGCCGCACTGGCCACGGCTGCGGTCGCCGTTACGGTGCTGACGATCGTGGCCGCGGCCGCCACGCCCGATGCCGCCGCCGCAACCGGTGTCGCCGTTCGCATGGTGGCGCTGCTCGCCGGGATCGGTTACTGGGTCGCCTTCCTGCCGCCCCGCTTCCTGCGGCGCTTCTGGCAGGGCACGGCCGCCTTCGGCCACAGTGAACGGCTGCTGGCCGCGTCGCCCGAGACGCCGACCTCCGCCCTGTGGGGCGAGCTGGCCACGACCGCCGCCCAACTGACCGGCGCGGCCACCGTGGTCCTCGTCCAGGACGACGACGGCGTGCAGGTCGTCGCGAGCTCTTCCGACGACATCCCGACCGGGGCCAGATACGGCGGCGACCTGACCGGGATCCTCCGGACCGATCCCGCGAATCCCGTCATCAAGGACCTGCGGGCCGCGTCCGGTTCCCGGTTCGCCAAGGTCGTGCCGCTCGCACCGGAGCACGAGCTCATGGGCGCGATCGTCCTGATGCGCCCGCGCCCGAGCCTGTTCGACACCGACGACGCCGCCCTGGTCGAGGCGCTGGGCATCCGCTCGGCGCACCTGGTCCAGCGCCGCGATGTCCTGGCGGCGCAGGAGGCCCTCAGCGTTCGGCTGGCCCAAACGGTCGCCGCGCTCGAGGCCGCCAGCGCCGCGAAGAGCGACTTCCTCGCCAGCATGAGCCACGAGCTCCGAACGCCGCTGAACGCGATCATCGGGTTCAGCTCGCTGATGGCCGGTCAGGAAGAGGTGGATGGCGCGCTGCCGGTTCCCCGCGAGTGGGTCGAGCACATCCGCAGCGGCGGCGAGCATCTGCTCACGCTGATCAATGACGTCCTTGACCTCGCCAAGGTCGAGGCGGGCCGGCTGGAGCTCGCGATCGAATCGGTCGAGCTTGGCCACGCGATCGCCGCGTCGGTCGCGGGTCTGCGTCCGCTGGCGGACCGCAAGGGGCAGCCCGTCACCGTGTCGGTCGACGGTTCGATCATGGTCGATGCCGACCCCGGCCGCCTTCGCCAGATCCTGTACAACCTCCTCTCGAACGCGATCAAGTACAGCCCCGACGGCGGCGCGATCGACGTCACGGGGTCACGCGCCGACGGCAGGATCCGCATCGCCGTCCGCGACGAGGGCGTTGGCATCGCCGCGGCCGACCAGCAACGGGTCTTCGAGGAATTCCGCCAGGTCGGCGAGCAGGCGCAGCACTTGTCGGGGACGGGCCTCGGCCTCGCCCTGACCCGCCGGCTCGTGGAGGCGCACGGCGGCCGGATCGAGGTGGAATCGGAGCTGGGATCCGGAAGCACCTTCACCGTGTTCCTGCCCGACGCCCATCCCGTCGAAGCTCCTCTCGACCCGGACGACGCCCTGCGGAACGCAACGCACGACCTCGACGGCCGGGACATCCTCGTCATCGAGGACGAGGCGAGCTCCGCCCGACTGCTCCAGACCTACCTCTCGAACGCCGGCTTCGGGGTCCGCGTCGCCCCCGACGGCGAGAACGGTCTCGCCCAGGTCCGCGCCCAGCGGCCGGCGGCGATCGTGCTCGACATCCTCCTGCCGGGCATCGATGGCTGGGAAGTGCTGCGCCAGCTCAAGTCGGACCAGGCGTCGCGCGACGTGCCGGTGATCATCGCCACGGTCGTCGATGAGCGCGGCGTCGGTCTCGCGCTCGGCGCCGTCGACTACCTCGTGAAGCCGGTCGACCCCGAGGCGCTCCTGGAACGGCTGGCTCGATACACGTTCACGACCAAGGTCAAGACGCGCTCCATGACGGTCCTGGCGATCGACGACGACCCGGCCGCGCTCGACATCGTCGAAAACTCCCTGACACCGCTGGGCTTCACCGTCCGGCGCGCGTCGTCCGGCCAGGAAGGCATCGATCTCGCCCAGAGCGGCGGGGCGGATCTCGTGATCTGCGACCTGATGATGCCCGGCATCGATGGCTTCGAGGTCGTCACCCAGCTCCGCGGCGGGCAGGCGACGTCCACGATCCCGATCCTGGTCCTGACGTCCCAGGATCTAAGCCCGCTCGACAAGGCGCGCCTCAACGGGCGGGTCCTCGGGATCGCCTCCAAGGGCGAGACCGGTGAGAACGGCCTCGGCGAGTGGCTCCGGCGGGTCCTCCCGCCGACCGTGGCGGCACCACCTCCCGCCCTCGAACCCATCTCGTGACGACCGGCTGATCCCTCCGCGCCGCCGCCTCGACTACGGTCGAAGCTGGTCGGTGACGTCCTGGAAGTCGTAGATGTGGTCGTTGTCCGGCCACGTGAAGCTGCGGTCCGGCAACAGGTCGAGGTCCTGCCCGAACGCCTCGCGGAACAGGAACCGGAACGTGTTCACCGATGAGAGATCATCGGGCACCTGGGCGTCCACGCCCGGCAGGTACATCGCGTTCAGGTTCCCGAAGCGGATGTGGAAGTAGCGCGGGTCGTCCCCGACGCAGTCGACGCTGCGGCAGGCGAGCGGTCCCTCGTCGGCCTGCAGGATGACGATCGGGTCCGAGGCGTCGTCGCCGCTGATCAGCCGCTCCACGAGACCCTTGATCCGACGGTTCAGGAACGCCAGCTGCCCGGCGTAGAGCCCCGCCTCGTCCATCGGGCGGACCTCTTCCTCGGTGTAGCGCGAGCCATCCGCGCGGAAGACGTACGGGTCGTGCGGCAGGAGGATGTGCGCGAAGACGAACTTCGGGCCGGGCGCTGACGCCAGCCGATCGAGCTGCCGCAGCTCGAACAGCGCGATGTCGCCGTGGCGCTCGAAGAACGTGCGCGCGGCCTGCTCATCGCCCCGGGCCCGCTCGAGCGCGGGCGCCATCGTCGTGTCACGCAGCACGGACTCGAACTCGCTCGTGACGCCGGCGGTGATGTTCTCGTCCGCCCACGGGATGGACGCGGTCGGCCCGAACCACGAGCCCAGGTGTACGTAGCGATAGCCCATCGCCTGGAACTCCTTGCCGACCAGGTGGTCGCGGAGCATCGCCTGGGCGGGCGTTCGGTCGCCGGACTCGCGCCCGATCGTCTCGGTGAGCTCGTCCAGGTATTTCATGTTGAGCGTGGCCGCGAGCGAGAAGTCCGTCGCGCGGTAATTGGCGTGGCTGCCACGCTGGACCTGGAAGCCACGCCCCTCCAGCCAGTCGTACATGTCGTTGCTGATGCCGAACGCGGTCTCGAGGGCGTCGGCGGACCCGTAGCGGTCGAAGACGAGGTAGTACACGTCCCGTGTCGGTGCCGCACCGCTGGAGCCAGCGAGGGCCGTGTCCACCGCGGCCGCCGATCGGGCCGCCCGCGAGGCCTCGTACGGGACGATCGAGGTGAGCGTGAACACCACCAGCACCGTCGCGAAGATGTTGAGCAGCGCCGTGACGCTCGGGAGCGACCGGCGGGCACGGACGGCGTAGACGAGCACGATCGCGATGACGAGGAGCGACGACGCCGATCTGCCGGGGTTCGTCGCATCCCAGCGTCGGCGAGCATCGGCGCGGCACGGCCGAACCCGTACCAGGCGACCAGCAGCACCGACGCGACCACGGCTCCCCGGCGATAGGAGCGCAGCAGGATGGAGGCCACCGCGAAGGCCACGATCGCCTGGAGGATGGCGGTCGTGAGCGGTTTGCCGATGTCGACGAGGAGCACGTCGGCGAGGTTCTCGGAGTACAGGAACAGGACCGCGTAGGCCGCGAACAGGAACGGATGCACCGGGTACCGGGCGAGCGGTGGAAGCTCGGTCGGGGCAGCGCGGCGGTCGGCCCGGTCGGACATGGTCGGTCGAGGTTCCCAAGCGCTTCGAGGACGGCGAGTGCACGTGGCATCATGGCCGTTCCGAGCCGAGTCGACCCCCAGGAGGTGCACACATGGGCGTCATCATCATCCGCGAGATGGTCGGGACGAGCCCCAAATCGTGGAGCGACGCCGCCCGTCAGGCCGTCGCCACCGCCTCGAAGACCGTGCGCAACATCCAGACGGTCGAGGTCGTGAAGTCCAGCGCCGTCGTCGCCGACGGCGAGATCGTCGAGTACCGCGTCGAGGTCAAGATCGGCTTCGAATACGAGGTTACTAGGGCTGACGCAGCGATCTGACGCCGTAGCCCGGAGACGACCACGTTTGGGACCAGCAGCAATTCGCGACTACTGACGCCCGATCGGGAGACGACGATGCGCTGAGACGGCGCCGAGACGGACACGGTTTACGGTTTCCCTCACCGGCGCGCCAAAGGGGAATGCATGGATCCGATCTCGTCCGACGGTCCAGCGCGATGATGTCGTCAACGGAGCGTCGCGAGAGCCCGCTCGGGCCCCGGACCCAGCGGACGTGGGGCCTACTTGGCGCGGCGTTCGCTGGGTGGTTCGCGGTCTGGATGCTGTTTTTCCCGCAGTTCGTTCCGACCCACTTCGCCTGGGATGTGCAGCCGCGGTTCGCCCAGGCGGTGATCGGCGCCGGCTACATCTTCCGGACGGTGTTCTTCCTGAACATCGCGTTCGGGCGCGACTGGTTCCGCCTGCGCTGGATCGTGTGGGGCAACCTCGTGTTCACCGCCGTCCTGCTGTTCGCGACCTACTGGCATGCCTCCGAGTTCCTGTGGAACCCATTCGTGTCGCCGGTCGCCCACCTCTGGCTCGTCCTCTACATCTTCGAGCCCGTCGTGATGCTCTACGTCCTGCCGCCGGGCATCCTCCGCGCCCCCGCGCCGACGACCGGCGGACCCATCTGGCTGCTCTTCCGGCGGTTCCTCGTGTTCGTCACCGGGATCCTCCTGATGTTCGGGCTGCTGCTGCTCCTGAACCCCGAGTTCGCATCGGCCAGGTGGCCGTGGGAGCTCAACGAGCTCGACGCGCGGATCTTCGCAGCGTGGCCGCTGGGCTGGGCGTTCTGGTGCGGGACGATGGCCTTCGCGAGCGACTGGGACGAGATCAGGCTGCCGGCCCGGCTGTTTATCCTCAACGGCCTCGCGCTGATCGCGGTCGCGATCGTGTTCCGCGACGAGTTCCTGCCCGGCCGCGGCTCCGCGATGGGGTTCATCGTCGCGGTGGTGGTGTTGACGATCGGCATGACCGTCTTCCACCTGATCCAGGACCGGCGGCGACCGATGCCGGGCCCCGACTCGGTGTGACCGTCGTGGATCGCGAGCGCCCGACCACCGCCGAGCCCTCGTCGTCCGCGGGAACTGGCTGGTCGGAGACCTACATGGGCGGATACCCGGACGCCGAGCGAGCGCTGATCGGCGGAGTCATGCCCCGCGTCGAGCGCATCCAGGACGCCGTCGCAGCCAAGCAGCGGGCCGACGTCCGGCGGGCGTTCCACAACAAGGGCGCCGTGGTCCGCATCCGGTTCGATGTCGCGCCCACCGTGCCCGACCAGCTCCGCGTGGCCTTCCTCCAGCCGGGCGCGAGCTACGAGGGTTTCGGGCGGTTCTCCCGGTCGCAGAGCTTCCACCTTCGTGACGGCGACCGCGACCAGCGCGGTTTCGCCTTCCGCCTCGAGATCCCGGACGGCGCGCAGGACATCCTGCTCTCCAACACCCCGGCGAGCTTCGCCCGCGACCCGGTCCAGTTCATGAAGGTCGCCGCGCTCTTCGCCGAGCACCGCCAGCTGATCGCCGCGATCCTGATCTTCCCGACCGTCGGGCTGCGCGAGGGGCTCCGAATCCTGAACGACGTGCGGAAGCCGCCGGACCGGACGGTCGCGTTCACGAGCCAGCGCTACTGGAGCCGGACCGCCTTCCAGATCGGAGACGTCGCCGCCCGCCTGTTCGTCCGACCCCTGAGCGAGGTCCGCCGGGTCGCGATCGAGGACGACGCCGACTACCTCACGACGGATCTCGTCACCGACCTCCGCCAGCGCTCCCGATCCTTCGAGCTGTGCGCCCAACTCTTCGTGGAAGAGGCGCAGACACCCATCGAGGACTCGAGCCGCGTCTGGGACGAGCGCGTCGCCCCGCCGGTCGTGCTCGGGACCGTGACGATCCTCCAGCAGGAGCTCGACAGCCCCGAGGCGAAGGAATTCGCGACCCGCGTGGAGACCCTGGAGGCCTTCAGCCCGATCGTGACGCCCGGCCTACGGCCTCTTGGCAGGATGAACCGGGCTCGGGTCCTCGCGTACGCGCGCAGCGCGGATCACCGACGCCAGAACGTGCGACGCGGCTAGGGACGCGCCGCCGAGCGCTAGGCGGACGCCGTTGTGGGAGGTCGGTCGCAGCTAACCGCGGGTTGAGCGCCGCGCGCCACCATGGCCGCATGCGGCACCCCCAGCCCCCGGATCCTATCGTTGACACCCCACGGGAGCGGTCTCTATCGTTCGGCCGGCCCGAGACGCGTTCATCTCCCCGTGCCGTAACGGAGCGGTCGTCGATCCCTGTAGGTCCGGGGCGGGGAGCGGAGGCCGCGCCGCCGAGGAGTGGCCCGCTGCGCGACGAGGTCAACGGCTTCCCGATCCAGCTGGCGAAGGTCCAGCGTCCGGTGCTGCGCGACGAAACGCTCGAGCGGCCGCGTCTGCTCGACTGGTTGCACGCGAAGGTTCACGGTCGCGTGGTGCTCGTCCTCGCCGACGCCGGGTACGGCAAGACGACGCTGCTGGCCGATTTCTCACGCCGCTCACGGATGCGGACGCTGTGGTACCGGCTCGATGATGACGACCGCGACTGGGTCTCGTTCATCCACCATCTGGTCGCCGCAGGCCGCGAGCACGACCCGACCTTCGCGCCCCGGACGGTCGGCTTGCTCGCCGAGGTCGGCACCGCCGATCCGGGAGGGAGGCCGTGCTCGACGCCTTCATCCACGAGCTTCCGACCATCGCGGCCGGCGGAGCCGTCCTCATCCTCGACGACTTCCACCTGGTCGATGACGCCGCCGACGTGCGGCACATCACCAGGGAGCTGCTGGCGCGAGCGCCGGAGCGGCTCACGATCGTGTTCGCCAGCCGACGGACCCCGTCGGTGCCGTTGGCCAAGCTTCGGGCGGTCGGCGAGGTGGCGGAGCTGGGGACTGGCGAGCTCCAATTCGATCACTCCGAAACCGCCCGACTGTTCACCGAGACCTACGGACGGCGCCTCGACGCCGACGTGCTGGCGGACCTCGCCGTGCGCACCGAGGGGTGGATCGCGTCGCTCCAGCTGGTCCAGGCAGCCCTTCGTGATCGCACGCCCACGGAGATCCGTCGTTTCGTCCGAAGCCTCAACGGCGCGGATCACGAGATGTACGACTACCTGGCCGAGGAGGTGGTCGGCGACCTGGATGAGGATCTCCAGCGCTTCCTCATGGACACCTCGATCCTCCAGGTCGTGACGCCTGAACTCGCGGAGGTGGTCTCGGGTCGCGACCCGGCGGAGGTGGCGAGGCTCACGACGGCGGCAGAACGATTGACGCTTCTGAGCCGGCTGTCCGGTGGGCCGCGAACGCATCAGCGGTATCACCCGCTCGTCCGCGAGTTTCTTGAGGCACGATTTCGGGCGACCGACGGGGTGGTGGCCGTGGCAGACCTGCATCGGCGGACCGCGGCCGCCGCCGCGGCCACGGATTGGCGGATCGCCGCGTACCACTACCGCGAGGCGGGTGACACGGACGCCGTCCTGAAGGTGGTCGGAGAAGCCATCCCCACGATCATGGGCAAGGGGCAGTACGCACTTGCCGAAACCTTCATCGGGTCGATCCCCGCCGAGTCAAGGCCCCCCGGCTTCGACCTGATCCTGAGCCGCGTCGACATGCAGCACGGCGACTATCAAGCCGCCATCGCAGCCTCACAGGCCGTCCTCGACTCCGGCACCACCGACCCGATCCAACGCGACCACGCTCTGCTGAACCTGGTGACGTTGTACTTGAACTATGGCGACGCCGACCGAGCCTTAAGCCTTGCCAAGAGGCTCACATCGTCTCGGGACCCGAATCTCAGGTCGATTGCGGAAGTGACCATCGCGATCCTCGAAGCTCGAACAGCGGGTGACATCGACTCGATCAACACGCGCCTCCGTGCGATGGCACGCGATCAGAGGGCTGACCGCTCCCATCACTACGCAGTGACCATGCTCAATTTGGCTTACAACTCCGTTACCCAGGATCGCCTCCAGGACGCAATTGTTGAGGTCGACGCAGCCCTAGAAGCATTCGAAGCCACATCGGGGCTATTGGAGCTTTCCTCCGCAATCATCACGAAGGCGCAAATCCTGGCGCGGCTTGGGGATATCGCCCAAGCGAAAGAGCTAATCCAATCGGTTGTTGATGCCGACAAGGCCTACCAACACAACGAGGTTTACAGCGAGGCAGCCGATGTCATGGATACGTTTGCCTCCCGCGAATCTGCATTGGCAATTCTCGACCGCGCCGGCCACCATTCGACACTGAGCACCGCCGATAGACGCCTCCTTGCTCTGACCACTGCCAGGCTGCACATCCGGCAAGGCGAGTTCCAAGACGCGGCCACCGCCATGGACGACTATCCACCCGGGCCATCGACGGTCGTTGGTCAACCCGCGGCACTCGAAGTCACTCGCGCCTACCTAATGACATCGCGAGGAGACGCGGAAGCTCACGATGCCGTAGCGCTCGCCACTGACCACGCGGCATCGCAAGGCGCCCACGCGATGAGGCGCGTCGGCGAACTACTTCGAGGCTTGCTAACCGGGTCGGCGGCGCTCAGCCAAGCCGTTGTCACGATCGGCAGTTCGTATCCATGGCATCTGACCTTTCTCGCCGACGTGTTGGCGCCTCGACTCGCTTCAATCGACCCTGAGGCGCGCGCCGAGGTAGCAACGGCTGCTGCCCTGCATCCGGAGAGATGGCGAAGGGCATTGCGTGCAGCGCTTGCCACTGCGGAGGGCCCCGACCTGTGGGCTGCCGCTAACCTGCTGGAGGATATCGGTGACCACTCCGACATTCCTCGGCTTCGTCGATTGGCGAAGGCTGGCCGAAGAACTAGAGAGGCGACCAACCTCGGGCGATCACTGTCGCGGCGCCTTGCAGCGCCGGTGCGAATCGAGGATCAAGGCCGAGTCGGAATATCGGTCGCCGAGCGCGACGTTGCCGGGACAAGCATCCGCCGAAAGGTTCTTGCCCTTCTATGCTTTCTCATCACCAAAGCCGACCTGGCTGCCACTAGGGATCAGGTCCTTGATGCCTTGTGGCCTGAGTTGGACCCAGAAATTGCCATCAACTCGCTCAACCAAACGCTGTACTTCCTGCGTCGAGTTTTCGAAGAGAACTACTCGGAAGACCTGTCACCGGGCTATGTGCATCACGACTCCGACGTGATCTGGCTCGATCCGGAGCTCGTGACCGCGCGTAGTGTTGAGTGTCGACGGCTTATCCACGATATGCCGACCCGGCCCAGCCCGGACGACGTCGAGCGCCTGACACTGCTCTATCGTGGGCAATTCGCGCTCGACTTCGAATACGAGGAATGGGCCAGTGCCTATCGCGACTCCGTCCACGCCGCGTTCTTGGAGATCGTCGAACGCTCCGTACTCGACGACTTCGGCTCGGGCCACTATGACCGTGGGATCCGCTTCGCACGACGCGCTCTTGACGTGGATTCATCAGCCGAGCAGATCGAGGTTGCGTTGCTCCGCCTCTATCGTGTGAGCGGTGCCCACGCTGCCGCGGCCGAGCAATACGCCCACTACGCCACGTACATGCGAGAGGAGCTGGGCCTCGAACCCCCGCCCCTCGACGCCTTGTAGCGATAGGTAAGGTGCCGTATTGACCGTGCAGGTCCGGCATCCCTAAAGTCCGGATTACTTGCTAGTACCCCAGTACTAGGAAGCAAGGTAAATACGCTCGGACGCGCAGAAGCCACACCTGAAATGGGCACTTAGGGTGAGGCAGAGCGATTAGTGCAACCGACCGACCAAAAGTCAGGTCGGTTTTCGTGTTCCCCCAGGGGCGCGAGGGCCGCAAAGGAGGAACGAGCGTGGCTCCGAACAGTTCCCTCAAGGGCTGGTAGGTCAGTTCTGATGAAGGCCAAATTCATGCGCATCGCGATGACGCTCTCGAGCGTCGCGCTGATCGCGCTTGCTGGAGGCGCATCACTCAAGGGCTTCTAGTACCGACGAGTATCCTCGCAGGACTGCTTCGAGATAGCAGTCAGCCCATGGATGATCTAGGGTAGGCGAGATGCCAAGGTCCCTGAAGCTGTATATCGGTGGAGTCGTGGCCGCAAGCGCTTTGGCGCTCTTGGCCACGACTCTTCTGTTTGACGTCGATGACAGCATCGCCTTGGGCGATTTCCTGCCGCACGATCTTGCGATCGCGCTGGGCATCGCGTTCTGGCTCGCATTGACGCTGGCGGCATCGGCGCTCCCGGTCCGGATGCCGCGCGGGACTCTCGTCACTGTTTCTGTCGCGCCCCTACTCGCCGGCATGGATCTTGGCGGCCCAGCAGTCGGTGTGTGGTTAGCTGCGATCGGCACGACCGAGATCAGAGAGCTCCGCGGAGAGGTTCCTTGGTACGGAACCCTATCCAATCACGCGGGGATCGTGTTACCCGCTGCTCTTGGAGGGCTGGCGTCCTTTTACATTAGGGAGGCCGGCGACGGCCTCGCTCTGAGCTTCGTCGGGTTCATGGTTGGGGCAGTTCTCTACATCGCTGGCAACTTCGTGTTGACGTCGATTGTGGTGGCCCTTCGGACGGGGCAAAGTGTCCGCCTCGTGATAGTCGGTGACGCTAAGGGCTACGGCACAAATTACCTTGCACTAGCGCCACTCGCTTGGCTAATGGCGCGCGTATACGAGCTGCCGGGCGGGGGCTGGTGGGCCGCAGTTCTATTCGCCCTGCCCTTGTACACCACCCGAGTTGGCTACGAACGCTTCGTCGAGATGCGCGACATGTTCACGCAGACGATCGGTGCGTTGGCCGAGGCCGTGGACAAGCGCGATCCGTACACATCGAAGCACTCGGTGCGGGTGAAGGAGATCGCCGTCGACATCGGGCGCGTCATGCGCGTCGGCGACGGCGAGCTCGAGGCGCTGGAGTGGGGCGGACTGCTCCATGATGTCGGAAAGATCGGCGTGCCAGACAGCGTCCTCAAGAAGGCGGAGCGGCTGACCAAGGACGAGCGAATGGTCATGAATTCGCACCCGGTGCTGGGCGCGCAGATCATCGCGCCGGTCACGAAGCTCGCGCCCGAGCTACCGATCATCCGGCACCACCACGAGTGGTACAACGGCTCGGGCTATCCGGATCGACTGATCGGCGACGAGATCCCCAAGCTCGCTCGGGTGCTCCATGTCGCGGACGCCTTCGAGGCCATGACCGCCGCGCGCCCGTATCGCATGACCCCATTGACCCTGGAGCAGGCGCTCGGCGAGCTGCGCAAGTTCGCGGGCATCCAGTTCGACCCCGTCGTCGTCGACGCCTTTGTCAAGACGCACTGGGTCGACGGGGTCTTGGACCCGGGCCGAACGTTCCAGCCCAAGCCGATCCCGCTCTTGGGCCAGGCGGCGAGTCGGATGGCCGGCGGCGCGCCGGTCGAGCCGGCGTCCACATCCGCGACCGAGCGCATCTGATCCGGGTCCACACCGCTCGCCGCCCACTCCGCGGTTTGTCCTGACGCCGGCACCGCGCACTCCAGCATCATGACCTCGTGCTGATCGCGGGAGTCCTTCTCGGGCTGCTACTCGGCCTGCGGGCCGGCGGGCGGCTGGACAACCTCGCGAACATCCAGCTGCGCTGGCCACCGCTGCTCATCGCGGCCGTCCTCGTCCGGTACGGGACCGAGGGCCTGCTCAACGCGCACATCGACATCGTCGAGACACTGCGCGCCCCGCTCCTGGCGTTTGGATTCCTTCTGCTCCTGATCGCCCTGTGGGTGAACCGCTACTACCCGGGACTGAGCGTCGCGTTCGTCGGCATCCTGCTCAACGGCCTCGTCATCGTGATCAACGGCGGCCACATGCCCATCTGGACCACCAGCCTGGCGGCGGCCGGCCTGACGCCGCCGGACGTGACGAGCGCCCTGCACGTCGTTGTCCCCGGCGAGGCGTCCGACTTCTTCGTGCGGGCGCTGATCCTGGGCGACATCATCCCGATACCCATCCCGCTCATCCAGAACGTCGCGTCGCTCGGGGACCTGTTCCTCACCGCGGGCCTGGCCTTCTTCCTGTTCGCGAGCGTCGTCCGCGTCCCGACGAAGCTCGAGGAGCACGAGGAAGCCGTGGTCCACGCCCGTCTCGCCGGGCTGGCCGGGACGGCACGGCTCCCTCGGCCCGACGTCGGTGGTCGCGTTGCCGCGGAGACCGGTCTGGCGCCCTCGCTCGAAGGAACAGCCGCGCTGGAGCGGCCGCTCGTCCTGGGCGGGCCTGGACCGGGCCTCGCCTCACCGGCGCTTGCGTCCTTGCCGAACGCCATGTCCGACAGCGCGGCCCCGACGATCACCCTCCCGCGCCCCTCCCCGGAGGTGCTGGATCGGGTCCGCCGGCACCCGTACGTCCGCCTCGGGCTCAACGGCTCGTTCACGTCGCTGTGGGCCGGGCAGCTCATCTCATTGTTCGGCGATCGGATCCACCAGCTGGCCCTGGCGACGGCCGTGCTGGTCACCACGGGATCGGCGCTCGCGACGGCCCTGGTGTTCGTGACGGCGACCCTCCCGAACCTCCTGTTCAGCCCGATCGCCGGCACCCTGGTCGATCGCTGGGACCACAAGGACGTCCTCGTCGTCAGCGACCTCCTGCGCGCGGCGACCGTGCTGTTCATCCCGATCGCCATCGTCACGAACATCGCGCTCGTGTATCCGCTCGTGTTCCTCCTGACGACCATCTCGATCTTCTTCCGGCCGGCGCGCGTCGCGATCCTGCCCCAGATCGTCCGGCCGGACGAGCTCCTGACGGCGAACTCGGCTCTCTGGATCGGCGAGACGCTGGCCGACGTCATCGGCTACCCGCTGGCGGGGCTGTTCATCCTGGCCCTGGGGCCGGCGCTGCCGATCGCGTTCTGGCTCGATGCGGCGACCTACGCGGCGTCCGCGATCCTGCTGGCCACGATCGTCGTACAGGCACGCGACAACGGGGAAACGGAGGCCGAAGTCGCCGTCGACGTGCCCGCCGGCGACCGACGCGCGCCGGCTGGGGAGCCGATGGCCGCCGACTCCCCCGCAGCACCGCCGGTCGGCTCGGCCATCGATGACACGCCCGGCTTCCTTGGCGAGCTCAAGGCCGGCTGGCGGTTCCTGCGCGGGGAGCCCGTGTTGCTGGCCAACACCATCCAGGCCGCCATCGCCCAGCTCACCGTGGGTGTGCTGCTCGCGCTGACGCCCGTGTATGCCAGGGCGGTGTTCGGGGCGGATCCGCTCGGCTGGCAGGCCATCTACGCCTTCATGGAGACCGGCATCGGCGCCGGCAACCTCCTTGGCGGTTTCGCGATCGGCCTGATCGGCATGCGCTTCGCCAAGGGCCACATGGTCATCGCCGGCTACGCATTCTTCGGGCTCGCGATCACGCTGCTCGCGCTGAGCGGGAACGTCCTGCTCGTCATCGGATTCGCGTTCGGGACCGGCATCGCGAACATGGTCTTCGTGATCCCGAGCCAGACGATGTTCCAGGAACGCACCCCGCCCGAGCTGATGGGCCGCGTGGTCGGCTTCCGGTTCGCGCTGGTCTTCGGCGCGATGACGCTCGCGATGGGGCTCGGCGGCGTCCTGGCCGAGGTGGTCGGCGTGACGATGGTGCTGGCTGCGTTCGGCCTGGTGACGATGTTCACGGGCCTGGCGGGTCTGTTCGTGCCGGCGGTACGGGACGCATAAGTGGCGGCACTGTCATGCCGCGGTTTGGCCAGACCACCAAGAACCGTTCCTACCAGACGCGCCTAGGATCTCCGCGACGGTAGATGCCGTGCTCACCCGCGAGCGACCCGAGCTTGTTTGGCACCCGGTGCCACCACCACGTGCCCCGATGCCGATCGTTCCGATCCACGAGCCGTTCGCTATCTGGACGAGTCGCGGCAACGAACGCGGCGTCGGCCGGCTCGATCAAGCCACGTAACCATCCGCGATCGCGATCATCGAGCACCAAAAGAACCTCCTCGATCGTGTCGCGAACTCCGAGGTCGTCCTTGTAGTTGTCGATGAGCAATCGATAGCCGCGTTCAACCTCTCGAACGAAGCGAATCCATCTTGCGGCCTGCCCGATCGACTCGATCGTCTCAGCCACAGAAGCTGCCTCACTGGCTCACGAGCATTCACCCGCGGACTCGCCGAGCACCCGTACGGACGAAGGGTCTATCGCCTGTCGGACCGTGGATAGAGCGGCTCGAGAGTGAGCTGCTCCGGCCGCAGCAGCTTGAGGCCGTTGCGTTCGACCCGGGCGAGGGTCCCGTCGCGCTCCAGCTGGCGCAGCACCTTCCCAGTCATCTCGCGGGTGGTCCCCACGAGCCCTGGCAGGTGGGCCCTCGTCAGCACGGGGTTCTCGCTGAAGAACAGCTCGCGGTACTGGGCGAGGACGCGGACGACGCGGAGCCGAGCGTCCTGGTGGAGGAAGCCTTCGATGCGCTCGACCGTCTGGTGCAGCGACCACGCCATCGAGTCGATCGCGGCCAGGGCGAGTTCCGGGTCCGCGGAGGCGAGCGTCCGGATCTCGGGTCCGTGCCACTGGGCGACCCGGCAGTCGGTCAGCGCGACGAGCTCGACGGCCGACGGGACTGACGCCAGGCCCGACCAGCCGAAGAGCACCCCGGCCGGGGCCACGCCGCTGACCAGCTCCTTGCCGCCGAGGGTCGTTCGCCGCGCGGCGCCGTAGCCCTCGAGGATGACCGTGAGCGGGACCGGGTCGCCCTGCGTGTAGATGCGGTCGCCGCGCCGGACCGTTCGGAGGCGGGCTGTCTCGATCAACCGCTGGATGGTCTCGGCGCGGCAACGCGGCAGCGACGCGAGCAGGGCCTCGCGCACGGGGTCGGGATCCGCGGTCACTGTCTCGGTCGCTGGTCGCTCGTCGAGAATTGTCATACGGGCCACTGTACTGCCCGCCCGTTGTGGCGGGTGAACGGCGCCTGCTCGGTACTCAACCAAGCCAGGCCGCGCGCTCCTCTCGCAGGTACGCCTTGACATCCGCAGTCCTTCCGTAGGTACCCGTGAGAGCCCCGGCGAAGCTGGGCCGAACGACATGGACGACCACGACTCCGGGCCGGCTCCGATCCGTCTCGAAGATCAAGATGGCGTCTTTGTGGGCGTCGAGCGCTTTGGCGATGCGATCCTGGAGTGTTACCTGGTCCTGCCACGTATCCGGGCCCCGGCTTCAACCAGGCGCCCGACTGTCAGTTTCATGGGTCGATCCTCGCTGGCGGGTGCGGCGGCCGGCCACGGTACTACCGAAGTACTAACAGGCCCGCAAGCGAGAGCGGCACGCAGTCGTCCGGGTACACTGGCGCCCGCGCCAGCCACAAACCGACGTGATGGGTATGCGGCGCTCGCCAGGAGTGATGACGAACGGATGACCGACCGACCCTTGGGCACGCCGGAGCCCGACGCGACCGATCCCGACGTCGATGCAGTGGAGGCTGCCGAGGCCGACGCGGTCGAAGCTGCCGTTCCGGACGACGACGAGGTCGCCCTCGACGACGACAGCGAGCCCGGCGATGACGACGGTGAACCGGGCGATGACGACGAGCTCGAGGACGACGAGGTCCAAGACGAAGCCGAGCCCGACGATTACGACGCGGCCGTCCGTGAGGTAGCCGGCGAAACCTTGACACCCGCCGCCGTCGCCGCGGCCGCGGGGGCGACGACGATTCCCACGAGACGAAAGCCGGCGCCGACGCCGGCCCACGTCCAGACGGTCTCCGAGAAGGCCGTCCACGTCCGCGAGGACGTCTCGAAGTTCTTCGTGATCGCCGCCGTGGCCGTGTTCGGCGCGATCCTGCTCAACGCGTTGCTGCTGGGCAATGGCGGGCTCCTCGACCCCAAGCCGACCGCCAGCCCGAGCGCCTCCGCTGCGCCGTCGGCCGGCGCCTCGGCATCGGCTTCGGCCTCGGCTCCTGCGTCGGCACCCGCCAACCCGTCGGCTTCGGCGCCCGCCTCTGTGGCTGCGTCAGCCTCGGCGAGCTCGTCCGCGGCGCCATCGGCCTCGCCCAGCCCGTAGGGTCGGAGTAAGCACGGTCAGGGAGTCGGGTTCGAAACGTCGACCTTCAAGACACGATGCCCCCTGGTCGACGCCCAGATGATCCCGTCGTCCCAGACGAGCGCGTAGTACTCCCCAAGGCCGAACGAGATCGTGTCCACGATCGAGGCCGTGGCTGGATCGATCTTTGAGATGCCATGGGGCATCGCGGCCCAGACGTATCCACCGCCGCTGGTGATCCCGACGCCGCTGCCAGCGCCCGGGATCGTGGTCGCCTCGTTGGTCACGGGGTCGATCCGCGAGACGCTGCCCGCCTGGTAGTTGGTGACCCAGACCGCTTCCTCGGTGACGGCGAACGTATTGGCGCCGAGCGCGGTCGGGATGGTCGTGGCCTCTCCGGTGGCGATATCGATTCGGACGACGTGGCCCTCCTTGCACGCCAGCCACGCGCTGTCGAACGCGACGGCCAGGTCCTTCGCGTCTGCACAGGGCGACGTATCGCTCTGTGCGATCGGCTTGTCGACAGCTCCAGTTGCCGGGTCGATCCGGTGGATGCCAAGGTCGTTGCTCAACCACACGGATCCATCGCCCAGTGCGAACCGTCCGCCCATGGGCACGCGCAGGGACTCCTTGCTGGTAGCCGGGTCGATTCGCGCGAGCCAGTCGCCGCCGATGACCCACAGTCCCTCCGGACCAGACTTCGCCTTGTGGCCCCCCGGCACGGCCGGCGTGGCTGCGCCGGTCTCGGTATCGATCCGGACGATGGCGTCGACCGGCGGGTCCACCTGGATCCACAGGGCGCCTCCCGCCTCGGCCATGGCCCACCCGTCACCGCCGACGTCGAAGCTCTCGAGGATCGCGCTTCGGGGTTTCGGCTTGGGGGTCGGCGTCAGGTTGGATGTCGCGTCAAGTGTCTCGACCGGTGCCGCGGTCGACGAGGCTCCGGATCTACTGGCGGGAGCGGCACCGGAACACGCCGTCATGACGCCGGCCATGAGGAACACGAAGGCTCCTGTGGCGAGGCGTTCCACGACGGAGGCCAAGCTGATGCTGGTCATCGGATCCTCCTTTCGGGTGGGTAGGCCACATCCGGACAAGCCCAGGGGCCGGCATCGGCCGGCCCCTGGTGGGGATTGCTCTGCGACAGCTCAGGGCTGTCGATCGCCCCGCGGCTGCCAGCCGGGAACGGCCTGCAGGCCAAACGGCCGCACGGCATGCACGTCGCTCCCGTCGGCATCGACGACGTACACGGTGCGGTCGTCGAAACGAACGAAGGCGATCTGCCCGCCGGTTGGCGACCAGGCACTGCCGAAGTCGTCGGTTGGACCGCTGACGATGGTGTGCTGGTTCGTGCCGTCGGCGTTCATGACGAGGATGTCGCCGGGGTCGCCCGCGGCGTAGGCGATCTTGGAGCCGTCGGGGCTCCAGTCGGGCACCTGGTCCTTGAAGATCGGATCGAAGGTGAGCTGGACCGGATCGCTCCCGTCGGCATCCATGACATGGACCTGGCCCACGCCGCTTCGATCGCTCGTGAAGACGATCTGATCCCCATCGGGCGACCACGCGGGATTGCCGTCGAACGCGGGATCGGTGGTCAGCTGCACGAGCCCGGTGCCGTCGGCGTTGATCACGAACAGGTCGAAGTTCGTTGCGCCCGACGGCTGACTCGAGAAGAGGATGCGCGTGCCGTCGGGCGAGAAGTCCGGAAAGAGCGACCTGCCGCCGAGGGCGGTGAGCTGAGACTTGGCCGTACCGTCCGACTTCATCGTCCAGACCTCGATGACCCCGCCGCGCTGGACCCCGTTGCACCACGCGAGGCGCTTGCCGTCGGCCGACCACGCGGGGCAGGCATCGAACAGCGGATCGGTGGTCAGGCGCTGGAGCGCCTGGCCGTTCGGGAGGAAGGTGTAGATGTCGGTGTTGCCGTCGACATTGATGCCCGTCGCGAGCCGGCCGTCGACAGAGCCGGGATATGTGGCCGCTGCCGACAGCGGCAGCGACAGCAGCAGGGCGAGTGTTGCCACCGCGGTTGCGAAACGCCTCACGGCGGATCGGGCCCGCAGCGGGACTGCTGGCAGGCGACTTTCGAGGAGCTTTTCCATGGTCGTACCCTCCGTTCTGGTGCAGTCGAGCCTTCCGATGTGCTCGATACCCCAGACACTCGGGCCGCGCGGTTGACGCCTGCCCTATTCCGCGGTTGACGCCGCCAGAACCGGTTCGTGCAATCTGGTTCCCGCCAAACACTCGGGTGGTACGGTGCGCGAGCAGCCATGGAATTCCGCATCCTCGGCCCGCTGGAAGTCCTCGACGGCGGGCGAATCGTCCGCGTCGGCGAGGGCCGTCAGCGCGCCCTCCTGGCGTTGTTGCTCCTCAGGCCGAACCAGGTCGTCTCGAGCGACCGCCTGGTGGAGGAGCTGTGGGACGACGGACCGACACCGACAGCGCCGAAGATGCTCCAGAAATACGTGTGGCAGACTGCGCACAACCTTGGACGATCGCGCCCTCGACGCGGAGAGCCAGCGCGTCGTGACGCGCGGCCAGGGCTACCTGCTGCGTGTCGGCCCGGACGAGCTCGATGCGACCCGGTTCGAGCGACTGCTGGCGGACGGGCGACGCGCCAGGGCGGCCGGACGGCCCGACGCCGCCGACGCGTTGCGCGCGGCGGTCGCGCTCTGGCGCGGGCCGGCACTCGAGGAGTTCGCGGATCGCTCGTTTGCGCGGGCGGACATCGCGCGGCTGGAGGAGCTGCGCCTGGCCGCGCTGGAAGAACGGATCAGCGTCGACCTGGACCTCGGGCGCCACGCCCAGGTGATCGCCGAGTTGGAGACCCTGGTCGCGGCGCAACCACTCCGGGAGCGGATCCGCGGCCAGCTCATGCTGGCCCTCTACCGTTCCGATCGTCAGGCACAGGCGCTCCAGGTCTACCGGGACACCCACCGCATGTTCGGCGAGGAGCTGGGACTCGATCCCTCACCGGAGCTGCAGCGACTCGAGCGTTCCATCCTGGCCCACGACCCATCGCTCGATTGGAAGCCGGGGGTGGCGACGGCGATGGCCGCTCCCCCTGCGCCGGGGGAACCGCCCTACCGCGGCCTCGAGTATTTCGATGTTGAGGATTCGGCGCGGTTCTTCGGCCGTGAGGGACTCACGGCGCGCCTCGTCCAACGGGTCCGTTCCACACGGCTGCTCGCCGTCGTCGGGGCATCGGGCAGCGGGAAGAGCTCGCTCGTGCGGGCCGGTCTCGTCGCCGCCAGGGATCGTGAGGCGCCGGCGGACGGCCGGCCGGGGATCGTCATCACGCCGACCGCCCACCCGTTGGAGGCGCTGGCCCTGGGCCTGGCCGCTGCGGGTCGCTCGTCGCGCTCGATCGCCGGGCTGGTCGACGATCTCGCTCGCGATCCGCGAACGCTGCACCTCGCCGCGCGGCGGCTGGCTGGCCGCGGGCCGCGCCGCGAAGGCGAGGCGATCCTGCTGGTGGTCGATCAGTTCGAGGAGCTCTTCACCCTGTGCCGCGATATCGGGGAGCGGAGCGCCTTCGTGGCGAATCTCATGACCGCCGTGGCCATGGGCGGTCCGATCGCCGTCGTCATCGCGCTCCGCGCCGACTTCTATGCTCACCTGGCCGCGTACTCGGACTTGCGGAGTGCCGTGGCGAAAGAGCAGGAGTACATCGGCCCGATGACGGCCGAGGAGCTGCGACGGACGATCACCGGTCCGGCCGAGCAGGGCGATTGGCGGCTCGGCGCCGGTCTCGTGGACCTGATCCTGCACGATCTCGAGGACGCGCCGGGGGCGCTTCCGCTGCTCTCGCATGCCCTCCTCGAGACCTGGCACCGCCGTCGAGGGCGCGAAATGACGGTCGAAGGCTACGGCGAGGCCGGCGGCGTCCGAAAGGCGATCGCCTTCACCGCCGACCGGCTCTTCGGGCAGGAACTGGACGTCGACGAGCGGGCGATCGGACGCCGATTGCTGCTGCGCCTCACGGAGCTGGGGGATGGCACCGCCGACACGCGCCGCCGCGTCGCCCTGCGGGAGTTGATCCCGGATTCGCCGCCCGAGGCGAACGCGGCATCGACCCGGGTGCTCAACAGACTGACCGAAGCACGGCTCGTGACGACCGGGGAGAACACCGCGGAGGTCGCGCACGAAGCGCTGATCCGCGAGTGGCCGACGCTTCATGCCTGGTTGTCCGAGGATCGCGAGGGTCTGCGGATGCACCGGCAGATCACCGAAGCCGCCGACCAATGGGAGGCGATGGAGCGCGATCCCGGTGCGCTCTACCGCGGCACGAGGCTGGCCCGCGCGCTGGATTGGGCGGCGGCGCACCCCGATACCCTGAACGATCGAGAGCTGGCGTTCGTCGCCGAGTCCGACGTATTGGCCCGGCGCGAGGATGACGAGCGAGAAGCGCAGCATCGGCGCGAACTGGAGGCCGCCGAGCGGTTGGCCGAAGCCGAGCGGCGTCGGGCCGAACAGGAAGCCGCCTCGGCTGGCCGGCTACGCGGGCGCGCGATGGCCCTCAGTGGCGCGCTGCTCCTGGCCGCGGTGCTCGGAGTCGTCACCCTGGCATTCGGTTTGCAGGCCCGGGACAGTTTCGGCAATGCCGATAGCCAGCGACTGGGTGCCGAGGCCAATGGCATCCTGCAGCGCGGCGAAAGCTCGGAACTTGCCGCTCTGCTCGCGATCCGAGGCATGCAAGCGCAGTACACGCCCCAAGCGGACGCTGCCTTGCAACGTGCGTCATATCAGCAATTCAGCGATCGCATCATCACCTTGCCGCAGCGGGTGGATGGCTTCGCTCTCTCGGCGGACGGCCGTTCCCTGCTCGCGGGCGTCGGGGACGGAGATGCGTACCTGGTCGGCCTGGACGGGGGCGACATCATCCGGACATTCCCGGGCCCCTCGGACTACATCCCCGACGCCGACTTCTCTCCCGACGGGACGCTGGCGGCGACCGTCGACACGGCCATCCACCTCTGGGATGTCGCGTCCGGGACCGAGCGGTGGTCCATCCCTGTTGAAACCCAGGACGCGACATTCTCGCCGGATGGTCGTTCCCTCGCATTCCTGCTGGACGGCGCAGCCACCGTGCTCGACGTCGCCGATGGTCACGTGCTGAAACAGCTGCCGATCCCGGACGCGGGGGCCCTGTTCCTCGCGCCGGATGGTCGACACGCCTTTGCGACCGCTGGCGCGCTCGGAAGTCTGTGGGACCTGGACACGGGCCAACAGGTCCGCGAATTCGCTGGCCACTCTGCGAGGATCGCCCATGTCGCCTTCTCGCCGGACGGACGGCTGGTGGCGACCAGCGCGCAGGACAAGACGGCACGGATCTGGGATGTCGGCAGCGGTGAGACGCTTCACACGCTGACCGGTCACACTGAGATCGTCTTCCAGTCCGCGTTCTCGCCCGATGGATCGCTGCTGCTGACCGGCAGCTTGGACACGAACGCGCATCTCTGGGATGTGGCCACGGGTGCGCAGCTGCGCAAACTCGCCGGCCATACCGCGTCGGTCTATTCCGTGGCGTTTACGGCGGAGGGAACGTATGCGCTGACGACCGGCCGTGACGGCACGATCCGCTTCTGGGACGTCGATGCTCCGGCGGAGCGGGACACGCTCCGCGGCCCCACCTCATTCATGTATGCGCTCGAATATTCACCGGACGGCAAGCTGCTGTTCGCGGGCAATGCCGACGGCACGTCACAGATCTGGGACGTGGCCACGCAAACGGTCACCCACGTTCTGATCCGCGACGCGCGAGTGGACGTAGCAGCGTTCTCTCCGGACGGCCGATTCGTGCTGACCGCGGCGGAGGGACGTCCGGCCGAGCTGTGGGACACGACAACGGGTGCGCTGGCCGCTTCACTCGGGAGTCCCGGCGGCCCCTTGGTCGCAGATTTCTCTGCGAACGGGCGAGTCATGATCGCGGCGGCGGGGGAGGGTCGGGTCGGGGTGTGGGACGTCGCTACGAGGCAGCTCGTCGTGGACTTCGCCGTGCACCGGTTCAGCGGAGGGACGGTCTCGCCCGATGGCGCGCGGCTGCTCACGTTCGTAGACCTGGGAGGTGAGCCCAACGGCACGATCTGGGACGTCGCGTCCGGTGCACAGCTCCATGAATTCGAGCACCCGCTGGGCATGATCGACGCGGACTTTGCTCCTGATGGCCGGACCATCTTTACCACCGGTCGGGACAACATCGCCCGCCTGTGGAACGCCGATACGGGGACACTCGTTCGGGAATTCCGGGGCCACACGAACATCATGTGGCGAGGCGCCTTCTCGCCCGACGGGCGACACGTGTTCACGACCAGCCAGGACAAGAGTGCTCGGATGTGGGACGCGGAGACCGGGCAACAGATCCGCTACTTCCCCGGACATGCGTTATCGGCCGTCGCGGGCATCGCGGTCTCACCCGATGGCCAGCAGGTCGCGATCGGGAGTTACGACGGGTTCGTACAGTTGACGCCGATCGATCGCGACGCCCTCCTGAGCTCCGTTTGCGAGCGGCTGCGGCGCGACCTGACCGACGAGGAGCGAACGATCTACGGCATCGCGGATCAGCAAGCGACGTGTGGGTAGCACCTATCCTGTCGATATGGGCACCGACGAGGGCGCCACCCACACCACGGCTGCTGATCGTTCGCGGATGGTCGACGAGCAGCTTCGCGCCCGGGGGATACGTGACGAGCGTGTGCTCCAGGCGATGACCGCGCTCCCGCGTGAGTGGTTCATCGGCGAGCGCTACCGGCGCCGCGCGTACGCCGACGAGGCCGTGCCGATCGATGCCGGCCAGACGATCAGTCAGCCGTGGATCGTGGCGCGCATGACGGAGCTCCTGGCGCCGCGGCCGGGCGACCGCATGCTAGAGCTGGGGACAGGTAGCGGTTACCAGGCGGCGATCCTGGCCTGGCTCGGTGCTGACGTCCTCAGCCTGGAACGGCATTCCGAGCTCGCGCAGCAGGCGCGCGAGCGCATCGCGACGCTCGACCTCCCGGGCTCGGTCGCGATCCGTGTCGCCGACGGCAGCCTGGGCGATCCGGCCGGTGCCCCGTACGACGGGATCATCGTGACCGCGGCCGCGCCGGCCATCCCGGTCGAGCTGCGGGACCAGCTGGCCGATGGGGGTCGGCTCGTCATCCCCGTCGGGCCGCGCGACCGGCAGATCCTGACCCTGGCGGTGCGCCACGGGAACGACTGGGTCGAGACCGCCCACGGTGCCTGCGTCTTCGTGCCGCTCGTCGGGCCGGGCGGGTTCCCCGAGCAGCGCTTCGACCCGTTCCTCTGAGCGGCGGGCTCGGCGGCCCGGCGGCGACGGGGTCGGCGGCCGCCGGGTGGCGCTCGGTATACTCGGCCGGCCATGACCCACGTGTTCGTCGCGCCCCACCCCGACGACGTCGCCCTCTCGTGCGGCGGCCTGATCGCCAGCTTGCGCGAGCTCGGCCAGAACGTGACGATCGTGACGGTCTTCTCCGGCAGCGGCGCGAGCGAGGGCCTGACGCCATACCAGCGCGAGGCCCTGGGCTTCGGCTCGAAGGCGCTCTGGCCCTCGACGGAGGCGTTCAATCGCGCCGGCATCCTGCCCGACTACCCGATCTGGCCAGCCTGGCTCGCCGACGAGGACGGGCTCGAGGCCACGCAAGTCGAAGCAGACCAGGCCGCCAAGCGCTTCTGGCAGCGCTCGTCGTGGTATCGCCGGGCGAGCATCCGCGCGGAGTCGCTCGCGGGCCAGCCCGTCATCGATGACCTGCCGACCCAGGGCGCCGTCCTGACCGACGAAGTCGTGGACGCGGCGGCGGCCGGTGACCTGATGGCGCGGCGGCGGCTCGAGGACGAGCGCTTCACGTACTTTTCCGAGGCGTCGGTCGTGTTTCTCGACCTGCCCGACGCGGTCTTCCGCGGCTACGAAGGCGACGCGCAGCTGCTGGGCTCGCCGCGACCCGACGACACGGCACCATTCGAGCTCCTCCGCCAGGAGATCGTCCGTCTGGAGCCGCAGAAGGTGTACCTGCCGCTCGGTGTCGGCGGGCACGTCGATCACCAGCTCTGCCGCGAGGTTGGCGTGGCGCTGCTCCACGACGCCCGCCGCTGGGTCATGCCCGGGCCGGATTACGCGGGCAAGGTCGTCTTCTATGAGGACTTCCCGTACAGCTGGTGGAACGACTTCAACCGCCTCGAGGACCTCGGCGCGGACGTCGTCGCCGGCCTGCCGAGCGAGGTGAGCATCTCGCCGACCTACGCCGACATCGGCGACCAGATGGAGCGCAAGATCACCGGCATCAGCCTGTACGAGAGCCAGATCGACCGCCTCTTCGACGGCACGCGCGAGATGGGCGACGCGGTGCGTGCCTACGGCAAGGCGATGGGGGTCATGGGCGGCCTCGACGGGTCCGCTGAGCGCTACTGGGCGACCAGCCGAGTCTAGCCCTCCTGGGTCGCGCCGATCTCCGCGAAGGACGACGCCTTGTACCAGTTGGCGGTCTCGACCAGACCGCGGTCGAGCGTCCACTGCGGCGTCCAGCGCAGCATCCGGCGGATCTTCTCGATGTTGACGACGCGTCGACGGATGTTGTCGATGTCGCGCCGGTCGACGTGGTGCAGGTCGACCTCCACCTCGAGCGCCTCGCCGATCGACGCCGCCAGGCGGTTCACGGACGTCTCGATGCCCGTGCCGACGTTGAAGACCTCGCCCTCGGCGCGCGGGTGGACCGCGGCGAGGAGGGTGGCCTCGACGGCGTCGTCGATGTAGGTGTAGTCGCGCGTCTGCTCGCCATCGCCGTGGATGGTGATCGGCCGACCCGCATGGGCTTCGACGAGGAACTTGGAGACGACGCCGCAATAGGGGTTATCCGGGCGCTGGCCGGGGCCGTACACGTTCGAGTAGCGGACCGTGGTCACCCGCAGGCCGTAGCTCTCGGCGAAGGCCGTGCAGTAGTTCTCCCCGCCGAGCTTGCTGACCGCGTACGGGGACAGCGTCCAGAGTGGATCGTCCTCGTTGATCGGGATGCTGCGCGGGTTGCCGTAGACCGACGCGGATGACGAGTAGACGACCCGATCGACCTTGGAGGCGCGCGCGGCCATCAGCACGTTCAGCGTGCCGCCGATGTTCGTCGCGTAGTCGTCGAGCGGGTTCGCGGTCGAGGCGATGATGTTCCGGGCGGCGAGGTGCAGGATCAGGCTGTTATCGCCGACAAGCTCGTTGACGAGGTCGACGTCCGTGACGGAGCCCTCGATGAACGTCGCGCCCGTCGGGATGGCGTCGGCTTTGCCGGTGAACAGGTCGTCGAGCACGGTCACCCGCGCGCCGGCGTCGACGAGCCGGCGGGTCACGGCGGCACCCACGAAGCCGGCGCCGCCGGTCACGAGGATTCGGCGAGCACCAAACGAGCGCTCGATGGGACCGTTCGTCATCGCTTCATCCCCGTTCTGAGCAGGAGTGCCGGGCGGAAGAGCCGCCACCAGTCCTTGAGACCGCGCATCTTCGAGTACGACTCGCCGGTGTGGTAGACGACCGTGCACGGGTGCTCGATCACCCGGTAGCCCCGCGTGATCGCCCGGTACAAGACATATGGCTCCAGATCGTAGCTGTCAAGCCAGCGCTGATCCAGGTTGACCTTGGCGTCATCGAGCAACTCGCGCCGGAAGATCCGGAAGCCGTTCGTGGCGTCCGTCACGCGGCGCCCCACGAGGAGGCTGAAGGCGAGGGAGTAGATCTTCGTGCCGCGGGCTCGGCCGGCATTGCCGCCGATGAGCTGGCCGCCGGCCATCCAGCGGGAGCCCTGGAGGTAGTCCGCGTTCTGGGCAAGGAGCGCATCCAGGGCCGGCCCGAGCTCGGACGGGACGTGCTGGTCGTCGCCCGACAGGAGGGCCAGGTACGGTCGGCCGCGGGCGGCGCCTTCCTTCCAGCCGTCGCGGATGGCCGCGCCGACGCCCTGTCGCTGGTCGTGGCGGACGACGACCGCGGCACCATGCGCACGGGCCTCGTCGCCGGTGCCGTCCGTCGAACCGTCGTCCACGACGATGGCCTCGAAGCGGCCGTCGCGCGGCATCTTGTCCAGGACGCGACCGATCTTGCCGGCCTCATCGAGGGCAGGCATCACGACCGCGACGAGGGGCTCCGGGGCGGTGTCAGGGGGCATGGCGTCCAGTCTGGCGGGGCGGTGCGTGCGGGCAACCCGTCGATGGTACCGGGGCGACTGTCATGCGGCTTGGGTAGCATCCGTGTGTGTCACCGACCGTGCGCGTGCTGCGCCTCATCATCCCGGCCGTGGCGATCGGCGTGGTGATCACGATCCAGACCGTCTACTTCGCTCGTGGCTTCATCCCCGGTGATGCATTCACGTACCTGGCCGCCGGTGAGCGCCTGAACGACGGTCACCTGCTGTACGCGCTGTCCCCGGGCGACCGGGAGGTCGGTCTCAAGCCGCCGTACTGGACGGTCCCGCTGCTGTCGCCACCACCGATCGCAGTCCTGTTCCGGCCGCTCGCGTTGCTCCCCGACGACCTCGGCCCGTACGTGTGGTGGGCGGTCTGCATCGGCTCTATCGTCGTGACGACGCTCCTGATGATGCGGCGGCGACCCATCCTCATCGGGCTCGCCGTGCTGGTGCTTTCGATCCCCCTGGTCTACGAGATCGGCGTGGGCAACCTCAACGCCCTGCTGATCGCCGGGATCGTGGGCGCCTGGTATTTGTTCACCCGTGGACGTGAGGTGGCCGCCGGCGTCGTGATCGCCGGGATGACGGCCCTCAAGCTCACGCCGGTCGTCCTGGCCTGGTGGCTCATCACGCAGCGGCGCTGGAGCGCATTCCGAGCGTTCGTCGTGGCGGGCCTGGCGATCGCCGTGGTCAGCGTGGTCGGCGCGGGGATCCCAGCGCATCTTGAATACCTCGGGATCATCCGCCAGACCTCGAGCGTCGGAACGAGCGACCTGAGCCTCGCAGGGATGGCGCGCTTCGTCGGCGTCGACCCGCGCGTGGCGAACCTCCTTCCGGCGCTCGCGCTGGTCGGCGGATTCGTGGCGATCTGGCTGCTGCGTGCGCGACCCGGTGCTGCCTATGCAGCGGCGGTCGTGACGATGCTCCTGGGCTCGCCGGTCGTGAACATCAACTGGTTCACCGTGCTGTTGACAGCGCTCGCGCCGGTCGTGTGGCCGCTCCCTCAGGAACCGCGTCGGAAGACGGCACCATCCGAGTCGACGTATGTCCGCTCCCAACCAGCGCCCTCCAGCCGCGCTGCGAATGGTCCGTCGGAATCCTCGACGACGACGATGGCCACGTCCCAGGTCGCGAGGCGCTCCTCCCACCCGTCGCCGCCTGCCACGACCCGCTCGTAGTCGTCCCAGACCTCGATCGGAAAGAACTCGATCCGTGAGTCCAGGGCCACCAGGACGTCGGGCAGCGCCAACTCGAACCAGGAGCCCCACGGCTGCGGGTTGAGGACGTGATCGCCCGGCCGCGCCACATCGCGCAGGGCGGCGGTCACGCCCGGCGGCGCATCCGTGAGCACGCCGATGGGGACCCCGGTCCCGGCGTCGGTCGGGCGCCACATCGGCAGCAGGCCGATGCCGGCGAGCACCAGCGCGGAGGCCACGACGAGGTTGAGCCGCCGAAGCGTCGAAGGGGTCAGGGGCTCGGGCTTGGGCTCTGCCTCGGCAATGCCGGCGCCACGTGGGACCAAGCCGATGATGGCGACCGCAGCCGCCAGCGACCACCAGGCCAGCCCGCGCTGCGCGTACAGCCCGATCGCCGCGAACGCGCCGAGCCAGGCCAGGGTCGGCCACGGCACGGCGCGACCGCTCCGGGCGATCCACGCCACGATCGCCGCTACCGAGAGGAAGAACAGGAGGCCCGTCCCGTCGCGGATCGTGGTCGGCTGCCACTCCGTGATGCGACGCGTGACCTCAGGATTGGTCGAGAGGCCGACCGCGTAGGCCCAGACGGCGGGCCCGAATGGCGTGACGCACGCCGCGACGAGACTGGCGAGGGCGATCAGCAGCGTCCGATGGCCGCGGTCTGCCCGCTCGCTCATGTCCTCGAGCCACGCGAGACCCAGGACGAGGGGCGCCAGGAAGAAGCTGCCATGCACGTTCGCCCAGACGATCACGAGGACTGGGATCGCCCAGAGGCGCGCTGGCCGGCGACGCCGATCCGAGACCAGTGCGAGCAGGATCGCGAAGAAGGCCATGCCGATCAGCTGCGGGCGAAGGGCCAGTGCTGGCGCCGCGAGAACGAACGCGGCGAGGGTCACGAGCGCGCCAGTCCGCGCCGGCATCCCGCGCCGATGCCCGATGACGAGCACCGCTCCGAATGTGATGCCGACGAGCGCCGCCCGGAGCAGCGCCAGGCCGGTCCAGCCGCCCACCCGAAAGACCGCCTGCAGGATGACCTGCGCTCCCCACTGCTGGTCGAACCACGGCTGGCCCGCGGCCGTGAAGGTCCACGTGTCGGTGCGCGGGATGGCGCCAGTCCGCAGGATCTCGTCGCCTGCCCGCAGGTTCGATGCCAGGTCGACCGATGACAGGCTGGCAAGGAGCGCGGCCAGGACCGGCAGGGCGATCGCCAGGAACGTCCACAGTCGGTTCAGTGACACCGCGCGATGCTATCCCGCCGCGGTGCCGGGGTGCACCGGTCCGAAAGTCCCGCATCGGGGAGCGCCCATTCCCTATAGTTTGCCCAGGTGAATGCCCCGGCCGTCCGTTGGGCCCGCGTCGGCGATGCAGCTCTTGCCGCCTGGTTCATCACGCTATCGGTGATGCGCCTGTCCTATCTCGCGACGGCAGATCCCTTCTCGGATTCCACGCTGTATCTCCGCGGGACCGCGGCCTGGCTACGGGGCGAGGATCCGTGGTCCGTCCACATGACCACGCTCTACTTCGCCGCGGCGCCCCCATCGCTCCTGCCGATGGCACCATTCGCCCTCCTGCCCGAGCCCGTGGGACTGGCAGTCCTGTTCGCGCTAGCACTCGCCGCCTCGTTCTGGACGCTGCGGCGGCTGGGCCTGCCGTGGTGGTGGATCACGTGGCCGCCGCTCGTCGACAACCTGTGGAACGGGAACCCGCAGCTATTCCTCGTGCCCCTGTTGCTGGGTTCGGCCGCCTGGTTCGCGCCGATCGTCAAGGTCTATGCGATCGTCCCACTGATCATCCAGTTGCGGCTGCGGGCGATCCTCGTCACGACCGCGATCCTGATCCTCACAGTGCCGCTGCTGCCGTGGGGGCTGTTCCTGAGTCGGCTGTCGGAGACGTCGACCCTGCTGTCGGAGCAGTCGCAGGGCGGGATGTCGGCGTGGTTCTTCCCGGTGCTCGTGCCGTTCGCGGCCATCGCGCTGATCGCGATGGGTCGGCAACGGGCGTCGTGGTGGTTCATCCCGGCGTTGTGGCCGTCGACCCAGTGGTATTACTCGCTGATGGCGATGCCGGCCCTCACGCCGCTCACGGCGGCGATCCTGGCGGCACCCGTCCAGGGCGGCCCGGCCGTCGCGGCGATCGTCGCCGCGATCGAGATCTGGTGGCGCGCCCGCCGGGCGAGGCTCGCGCGAGCGACCGAAGGCACGATCTCGGCGCCGCCCGACACGGCCGAGCTCATCCCGACGGTTAGACCGCGGCCGCCACCTCGGACGGACGCACGGCCGCGGCGCCCTCGTCGTAGATCGCCTCGATGGCGTTGACCATCAGCTGGATGCAGAAGCGGTCGTGGACCATGTCATGCGCCGCACGGGCCAACATGTCGGCAAAGGGATGGTCGAGCAGGACGCGGGTGATCGCCGCCGCCAGCGCGTCGGCGTCGTGGGGCGGGACCAGGAGCCCGTGACGCCGTCCGTGATCATCTCGGGGATGCCGCCGACGTCGGAGGCGACGACCGGGCGCGACAGCGCCATCGCCTCGAGGATCGACAGGCCCTGGGCCTCGCGGTACGACGGCAGGACGGCGACGTCGAGCGCGGCGGTCACGGCCGGCACGTCGTCGCGCCGGCCGGTAAACACGACACGGTGCGCGATGCGCAGATGGCGCGCCTGCGCCTCGAGCGCCTCGCGCCGGGACCCCTCACCGACGATCAGGAGATAGGCGTCCGGCACGGAGCGCAGCACCTGCGGCCAGGCCTCCAGCAGCGTCGGGTGGCCCTTCTCCGGTTCCAGTCGCGCGACCACGCCGACGATCTGGGAGCCGGGCTCCATCCCGTACTCCTCGGGCAGCGTGCAGCACGGTTCCTGCTCGTCGTAGCGCGAGAGGTCCACGCCGTTGTAGATGAGCCGCACGGGCGTCGCCGTCCGCCCCTCGTCGATGAGCTTGCGCTCCATCATCTTCGAGACGGCGATCAGCTGGTCCATCCGGGGCGTGAGCTCGCGCAGCATCTGGCGATCTTCGTCGGACCGGATCCGGCTCGAGTGGATGGTCGATACGACGTACGGCTTGCGGTGGCCGATCTCGCCCAGGGCGATCGCCGCGCGCGTGCCGACGAGCTCGGCGCGGTACATGTGGTTGTGGATGACGTCGGGGCGGACCTCGACGAGATGGGCCGCCAGGGCACCGACCGCGATCGCGTCGTCGGGCTCGTCGATGACGAGCACGTCGAAGCCGGCTCGCTGCAGCTTGCGGACGGCACTCCCCGGCGACAGCGCCACGATCGACACGTCGTAGCGGGTCGGATCCATCCGGGTCACGAGTCCGTACAGGTGCTCCTGGGCGCCGCCGCTGGTGCCCGTCGCGAGGACCTCGACGACGCGGATCCGCCGGTCGCCCGCCGGGACCGGGCGGGCCATCGTGTCGAAGCAGGGGTTGCGCCGTCGCGCTGCAGCCGTCATGTCAGAGCCTTCGTCGGACGAGCAGGCGCTGGATGGGCTCGTCCACCGCGCCCCACTCGTACTTGTACGATTCGTTGCCCCGCAGGAAGTCCATCCGTCGGGTGCCGTTGGCGAGCGCGCGGCCGACGTAGGCATGGATCATGAGGACGCCCGGCGAGAGGTCACGCGCGTCGGGATCAACGCCGGCGTTGTAGTACAGCAGGCTGTCGGTGGACTCGAGATGGATGCCGCTCGCGATGCAGCGGCCGCCGACCGTGAGGAAGGTCAGGCGGAGCGGGCCATCGGGCCCGAAGAGTTCGAACAGGCGACGGATGAACACCCGGCTCTGCTCCCCACCCTGGGTCGCCGGGAACAGGCCGTCGTCCCCCCAGCGCTTCTGGTGCAGCTCGATGAACGCCTCCAGGTCGTCGAGTGGGCGGGCCGAGTCCACCAGGCGGATCTCACCGACGGCCTGGGCGCGGCGGACCTTGCGCCGGATCTCGTGGCGCTCCTTCTTGCCGAGCGTCGAGAGGAAGCCCTCCATGTCCACGCCGTCGGGGAAGGTCACGACCGGGCAGACGTCCTCGCGCTCGACGTTCAGGGTCCAGGCGTTCGCCATCTCGAGCGCGCCCAGCGCGGCGGCCAGGTGGTCCCCCGCCGGGTCGGCACAGCGCAGCCGTCGCAAGTCGAGGACGTCCCAGTCGTCGGCATCCGGTCCGGCCAGGTAGTCGGCCGTGGCCGCGGCGACGGCCGGCAGATCGGCCGGGTCGGCGAGGATCGTGGCGTAGTCGGCGTGGTACGACGCTCCGAAGAAGACGGCCGTGGCCGTCGGCGGGACCGGGGTCAGCGCCAGGTCCCGGCCGTGCCGCATCCGGGTGTGCGTGAGCGCATCCGAGGGCTCCACCTCGTGCCGGTGCATCAACGGCACGATCGCGACGGGAGCAGCACCGGGTGGGGCATCGGAGGGCACCACGGCGAGGGTTTCGTCGTGTGCGTTGGCGCTGTAGGCGTCCCACCAGGCGCGCTGGAAAGCCCAGGAGGAGAACGGGGTCGCCCACGGGGTCCGCGCTGCGAGGGCGTCCCAGTCCTCACGCGAGAATTCGTCGAATGGACGGCGCTCGGCGCGCAGCGTGCCGAGCGTACGGTCGGTCGTGTCGGGGAGGGCCTCGGCGGCCCCGGGACAGGCGGGCTCGGCGTCGAGGGCGGGAGCGGTCATCTTCGCGAGGATAGCATCGAGGCCAGTTCGATGGTTGCGCTGGCAACGGCGTGGCCGACCGGACCTTCGTCGCGCGCGACGTGGGACTACCGCCGACCCGTCAAGACCGCACATCGGATGCTAGGCTCCGCCGCCATGGACTCCCTGCCGTCTCCGCGCCATCGGTTCGCGCCGGTCGCCCCACTTGCCGGTGCCCCGATCCGGTTGTTGCTGACCAGCGCGACGATCCTCTTCGTCGAGCTGCTGTTGATCCGCTGGATCCCGGCGAACGTCAAGTACATCGGCTACTTCAGCAACTTCGTCCTGATGGCGAGCTTCCTTGGGATCGGACTCGGGATCCTCCTGGGCCGGCGCGGCGTTCGCCTCCCGCTGTCCCCGTTCCCGCTCCTGCTCCTGGCGACCACCACGCTCGTGACCGCGGCGCAGCTGAACATCCAGTTCGGCGGCGAAAACGAGATCTTCTACGGGGTGGACCTGTCCAACAGCGCCGACATCAACTTCGTGGTCCTGCCGCTGATCGTGGTGCTCGTGGCAGCCATGCTCGCGACCCTCGCGCTCCCGCTCGGCCCGCTGCTGCGGTCCATGCCGCCACTCAAGGCGTACGCGATCGATATCGCGGGATCCATGATCGGGATCGCCGGCTTTGCGATCCTGTCGCTGATCGGGACGAGCCCGATCCTGTGGTTCGCGATCGTCGGCGTCCTGCTGCTGCTCCTGTCCCTCGGCGAGGGCCCCACCCCGTGGTCCGCGGTGGGCGGCGTCGCGATGGTGATGGTGGTCCTGGGCGCGTTCCAGATCGCCCAGGTCGAGAAGGATGTCTGGTCGCCCTACTACCGCATCAGTGCCTACGAACGCGATCTCTCGCTCGCCTCGACCGACCCGGCCAACGGCGACCAGCCGGTCTACCTGGCCGTGGACGGGATCCCGCACCAGCAGATGATGACCGGCGAGGAAGCGAGCGGCAGCCCGCTGCACCGCCAGATCTATCGCTGGTATCCCGATCGGACGTTCGATCGCGTCCTCGTCATCGGCGCCGGCAGCGGCTCCGACGTCGCCCTCGCGCTCCACAAGGGCGCATCGCACGTCGATGCGGTCGAGATCGATCCACGCCTTGCCCAGATCGGACGCGACTTCCACCCCGAAGGCGTCTACGACGACCCGCGCGTGGCGGTGCACGTCAACGACGGGCGAGCGTTCATGCGTGGCTCGGACCAGCCGTACGACCTCATCGTCTTCGCCCTCACCGACTCGCTGACGCTCGTGAGCTCGACCGGAAGCGTGCGCCTGGAGTCGTTCATCTATACCGAAGAAGCGCTCGCAGAAGCGCGCGACCAGCTCGCACCGGACGGCGTGTTCGTCATGTACAACCTCTACCGCGAGCCGTGGCTGGTCGCCAAGCTCGAGCGGATGATCGCCGACGTGTTCGGCCACCAGCCGCTCGTCAAGCTCCCCGAGCGCTCGAACGCGGTCCTGGCCGCCGGCCCGGGCGTGGTCTCGCTTTCGGGCGGCCAGCCGCCCGCTGACGGCCTGGACGTCGTCCCCGATGTCGGCGACCCGGAGCCCAAGGCGGCCACAGATGACTGGCCGTTCCTCTACCTGCGCACGCCCGGCATCGCGTCGTACTACCTCGCCGCGCTTGCCTTCCTGTTGCTGTTCGCATTCGGCGCGGTGGCCGCGGGGGCCCGGGTCACAGCCACGCCGATGCGGCGCTTCAGCCCGCACTTCTTCGTGCTTGGCGTCGCGTTCCTGCTGCTCGAGACCAAGAGCCTGGTGTCCTTCAGCCTGCTCTTCGGCACGACGTGGATCGTCAACGCGCTGGCCTTCTTCGCGATCCTCGCCAGCGTCCTGCTGGCGATCCTGGTCAACGCCCGCTTCCGACCACGGGACCCGCGGATCCTGTACGCGGCGCTATTCGTCGCGATCGCCGTCGCCTACCTGATCCCCGCCGACGCCCTGCTCATCGACCCGCCTGAGCTGCGCTACACCCTGGCCGCGGCGATCGCGTTCGCTCCGGTGTTCTTCGCGAACCTCGTGTTCACCTACTCGTTCCGCGACACCGCATCAGCGGACATGGCGTTCGCGTCGAACCTGCTCGGCGCGATGGTCGGTGGGGCGCTCGAGTATGTCGCGTTACTCACCGGGTTCCAGCCGCTGCTGCTGGTGGTCGCCACGCTGTACGCCATGGCCTTCCTCCTGGCCCGACGGGTGCGGTTCCTCGCCGACCGTGAGCTGATCTCCGTCCCGAGCGGACCCGGGGTCGCCGCGGCGGCGCAATGACCGGCGGACGCTGGAGATCGCATCCTGCGGCGAACGCCACCCCTGCAGGAGTGGGATGGCGAGCCACAAGGCAAGTCCGTTGACCCACATGACCGGCAGGGAGAACGGCGCCGCAAACGCGATGGTCCACGGGCGATCCGTCCGCGCGCCCCAGATGACGATCGCCGCCGCCAACGGCAGCCGGATCAGGAGGGGGATATGGATCACGCCCGGGTAGTCCGGCGCGACCCCGGTCCCGGCATTGGAGATGAGCACACCGATCCAGTCGGCCCAGGCTTGGGGCAGGAGGATCGCGGAGACGAGCGTCACGACGGCGGTCGCGAGCAGCGCCACGCCGAGGTGCCGCCATTCGCGCCGCGCCACGAACCAGAGCAGACCGATCCCCAGGCTCGGCTTGCTGACGAGCACGTACGCCCATGTCGCCGGGTAGCGCAGGCCCAGACCGATCGCGAGCGCCAGTGGCAGGTGGATGTTGCCGGCATGGAGTTCGATCAGGACCGGCGGGATGAACACGATCAGCAGCGCCCATGGCCCGACGAGCGCCACGAGGCAGATCGCCATGACGAGCAGCCAGAACCCGGCGAACACCGGCCATGGCATCTGCCGGATCGGCTCCAGGACCTGGGCCAGGACCGGCGAATACGGGTAGAAGTCGACGCCGCCCACCTCAGTCACGCCGTACAGGTCGTCGAGCGGCGGCGCCCAGTAGGAATGCGTATCCGCGAGATTCAGACCGGGCCACGCCATCGCGATGGCCACCACCCCGATCACCGCAACGGCGCGCGAGACCGCCCAGACCGTGCGGGATGACCGGCGCGTTGGGAGCGGCGCGGTCGTTGCCAAGGCATCCCTCAGTGACTGGATCGGCGAACCGACCGACCATCCGGGTGGCAGTATCCACCTGCAACCGGCGCGCGCCCACCTTCCCCCTGCACGAGGAGCGTCAAGCCATGTCCCGCCGCTCGAGGGCCGCCCGGCGGTGAATGTCGCCGCGGAGCCAGCGCCAGTCAAGGCCAGCGCGTGGGTGCCCCGACTGCGCATCCTGCGCTGGGCGCTCACCGCCTTCGGCGTCGTCGCGGTCGTCATGGTGCTGCAAGCGGTTCGATCGGATGTGCCCGGCGATGCTCTGGGCGTCCTGCGATCGGATCCGGCCCACCCGTACGTGGGCGCCCAGCTCGGCGGTGAGGGCGCGTACCTGTACGCCCCGATCGTGATCCAGGTGCTTGCCCCATTTCGGGAGATGACCGGTTTCATCGACGCCTGGCGAGCGGTCGAGGGAGGATCGCTCGTGATCCTCGCCGGACCCGCCACCATCCCGTTGCTGTTCCTCGCGCCCACGATCATCGAGCTTCGACTCGCGAACGTGAACCTCCTCCTGGGGTTGGCCATCGCGGCCGGCTTTCGGTGGCCGGCGCTGTGGAGCTTCGTCCTGCTGACCAAGGTCACACCCGGGATCGGGTTGCTCTGGTTCGCGGTGCGCAGAGAGTGGCGTCACCTCGCGATCGCGCTCGGCGCCACCTTCGTTCTGGCGGCCATCTCGTTCGCGCTGGCGCCGACGGCCTGGTTCGAGTGGTTCGGGCTGTTGGCCCACGAAGCACAGAACGAGCTGGGACCCGGTTGGGCGGTCATCCTGCCATTCCCGCTCGCGATCCGGCTGGTTGCGGCCGCGCTCATCGTCACCTGGGGCGCACGGACGGATCGTCGTTGGACCGTGGTCGTGGCGGCGTTCGTCGCCCTGCCCGCGACATGGTTCACGGCGCTGACGATGCTGATCGGCGTGATCCCGCTGCTCCCGGGTGGCTGGGCGCAGGCGAAGGCGGCGCGTCTTCCGTCCGACGCTGCCATCGGGAGCGCGACATGACCGACGCATACGGGCGGGTACCCGGGAACGCCGCCGCATTCCTTGGCCGCCCCGAGATCCGGCTCTTCATGACCGCGACGAGCCTGTTGTTCGTCGAGCTGTTGCTCATCCGGTGGATCCCGGCGAACGTCATCTACGTCGGGTTCTTTCGCAACTTCCTGCTGATGGCCAGCTTCCTCGGTATCGGCCTTGGCATCCTCTGGGGCCGCGACCCGAAGCGCTCGCCGGTCTCGTCGTTCGGCCCGCTGCTGCTCGCCCTCGTCATCGTCGTCACCCAATTCCGGGTCACGATCCAGCTGCGCGACCCCGGCGAGGTCTTCTTCGGACTCGCGGAGAGCTCCGCGGCCGACATCAACTTCTTCGTGCTACCCGCACTGGTGATCATCGCGACGATGATCATGGCCGGACTCGCGATCCCCCTTGGTCGCCTCTTGACGTCCATGCCACCGCTCAAGGCGTACAGCATCGACATCATCGGATCGATGACGGGGGTCGCGTTGTTCACGATCCTCTCAGCGACGGGTACGCCCCCGATCGTCTGGTTCGGGGTGGTCGCCCTGCTCGCGGCCGTCATGGGCTTGGGCACCGGGTTCGGTCGGCGTTCCATCGTCACCGCTGGGTCGCTCGCCGCCGTGCTGGTCCTCGTGTTCACGAGTTCGCCACCCAACCAGAGCTGGTCGCCGTATTACCGGATCGACGAGTACGAGGTCGATGGGGTCTCGGCGATCGATGTGAACGGCATCCCGCATCAGTCCATGTTCACGGCCCAGGGGCCCCTGAATCCCTTCTACGAGCAGGTCTACCGCTGGTTTCCGGATCGGAAGTACGAGCGCGTCTTGATCGTCGGGGCCGGGTCGGGCACCGACGTGGCCGTCGCGCTCAAGCACGGCGCGGGCCACGTCGACGCCGTCGAGATCGACCCGAAGATCCAGGAGATCGGGGTCCGCGATCATCCGGACCGGCCCTATGACGACCCGCGGGTCACGAGGATCGTCGACGACGGCCGGGCATTCCTGCGCCGCACGACCGAGTCGTACGACCTGGTCGTGTTCGCATTGCCTGATTCGCTCACGCTGGTGAGCACGTCGGCGAACCTGCGCCTGGAGTCGTTCCTGTTCACGGCGGAGGCCTTCGACGATGTCAAGGCGCGCCTGACCGACGACGGCATCTTCGTCATGTACAACTTCTACCGCGAGGATTGGCTGCCCCAGAAGATGGCGGCGATGCTCGAGGAGAGCTTCGGCGGTCCGCCGATCGTCCGGTCGTACGGCGGCGCCGCGGCGACGCTGGCGGCCGGACCAGGCGTCATGAGCCTGCAGGGCGGCCAACCGCCCGGCGAGGGCGTCGATGCGATCGAGCTCGCCGGAGCCCCGGAGGCCGCAACCGACGACTGGCCGTTCCTGTACCTCCGCGAGCGGTTCATCGCGCCGTACTACATCGCGGCACTCGCGATCATCATCGCCTTCGCGGTGCTGCTGGTGGGGCGCGCGGCCGCCCGAAGCGGCACGTCCATACGACAGTTCAGCCCGCACTTCTTCGTGCTCGGCATCGCGTTCCTGCTGCTCGAGACGAAGAGCCTGGCGACGTTCAGCCTCCTGTTCGGCACGACCTGGATCGTGAATTCGCTGGTGTTCTTCGCGGTGCTCGCCAGCGTCCTGGCGGCGATCTTCGTCAATCAGCGCGTGCGCTTCCGCAACCCGATGCTGCTCTACGCTGGCCTCTTCGGGACCATCGCGCTCGCGATCGTGCTGCCGCCGGCCTCGCTGTTGCTCGAGCCGATCTGGCTCCGCTACCTGGTCGCCGCGACGCTGGCCTTCGCCCCGATCTTCTTTGCCAACCTGGTCTTCAGCTATTCCTTCCGCGACACCAAGGCTGCGGACATGGCGTTCGCGTCGAACCTGCTCGGTGCGGTCGTCGGCGGCGCGATCGAATACGTGGCGTTGGTCACCGGGTACGCCTGGCTGCTGGTCGTCGTCGGCGGCCTGTACGCCGCGGCGTGGCTGCTCGCGACACGCGGCCGCGTGATGGCGGACCGTGACCTGGCTTCGGTCGGGTCGGTGCCCGCCGAGGTGCCGGGTGTGTCCTAGTCGATCCTCGCGGACACGTTCGTGCCCGGGCATTGATCGGGCGGACCATGGGTATTGAGTCCAGCACACGGCACAGGCTTCGGGGCTTCGCTCAGCGACCATTGACCTGGCAACGCGCCGCTCGTGATGGCGCGATCGTCGCCGGCGGGATCTGGGTCCTCGCGAAGGCGCTCGGCTTTACTGGTCCGTTCTCCGACGGACATGCGTACTGGGTGACGGACCTCGACGCGCTCTACGCCATCCCCGTCGGCAGTGACGACTCGTTCCCATACTCGCCGGTCCTCGCCCAGATCATCTTCCCGTTCACGGTCCTGCCATGGCCGCTGTTCGCCGCAGCCTGGGCGGCCTTCCTGTTCGGCGTGCTCGTCTGGGTCACCGGTCGATGGCTTCCGTTGGCCCTCCTTGCGCCACCCGTCGCCTTCGAGCTGTACGCGGGCAACCTCCACATCCTGATCGCGGCCGCGATCATGCTCGGCTGGCGGCACCCGGCGGCATGGGCCTTCGTCCTGCTGGCCAAGGTGACGCCGGGGATCGGCCTGCTCTGGTTTGCGGTCCGCCGCGAGTGGCGGCCCTTGTTCATCGCCTTTGGGGCCACGGCGGCGATCACGGCGGTCTCATTCGCGCTCGCCCCGAACCTGTGGTTCGAGTGGGGCGAGTACCTCGCGACCTCGACCCATCCGACCACGTCGACCGCGCTGCCGGTCCCGCTCGCGGTCCGCATCGTGCCGGCGGCCGTGCTCGTCGTCTGGGGAGCCAGGACCGACCGGGCCTGGACGGTGCCGGTGGCGGCCTTGCTGGCCCTCCCGGTGATCTGGGCGGGTAGCATGACGATCCTCCTCGCCCTCCTGGCGCGGCCGGGGTCGCGAGACGCGCCCGCTGACCCGCGGCCGTAGGATCGTGGGGGTCCGGCGCCTGGGTTACCAGCCGATGTACAGGTAGCGGAGCAGGTCCGCGTAGTCGTCCGTGAACGGGCGATCCGACGGCGTCACGGCGGCCCAACCCTCGGCGCGCAACGCGTCGAGCTTGCCCGCGTCGCGCGATGCCACGAGCCAGCGGGACGGCGTCTCCCCCGGCTCCATGGTCACGCCCGGCTGGTGGCTCTTCTCCAGGATCGTCAGGCCCTCGCCGGACGTGGCCGCGGCGATCGCCGGGGCAAGGTTGTAGTACCGGTTGGAGATATGGAAGACCAGCAGGCCGTCGGGCTTGGTGATGCGGATCTCGTCGGCGATCGCCTCGACGGTCAGCAGATGGACCGGGACGGAATCGGAGGAGAACGCGTCCATGATCAGGAGGTCGTATCTGGCGGATGGCTCATCCTCGAAGGACAGGCGGGCATCGCCCTCGACGACGATCGGTCGGCGCGGCGCATCGGACAGGTAGGTGAAGAACCGCGGATCCGAGGCGACCTGGATCACGACCGGATCGATCTCGAAGAAGGTCATCGCGGTCGATGGATCGGCGTACGTGGCCAGCGCGCCACCACCAAGACCGGCGATGCCGACGGTACGCGACACTTGATCCGAGGCGGCGACCCGGAACAGGTCGCCCACCGGACCATTCCGGACGTAGTAGCTCTGGGGCGTGCTGCGCTTGGCGGGATCGTTCGATTGCGAGCCGTGGACCGTGGTCCCGTTCATCAGCAGCGTGAGCGCCCCGTCCGGGGACTCCAGGACCTCGGTGACGCCGAAGAAGCTGCGGTCGCGGAACTCCGCTGGCGGCTGCAGCACGAAGGTGGCCAGGGCCAGCACGAACGCGGTGGCCAGGGCAAGGAACCAGGGACGTGCGCCGACGAGCAGGATCACGCCACCCACGAGCAGCCAGCGGATGCCCGCCTCCGTGGCGAGCGCCCCGCTGAGAACGAGCGCGGTCACGAGCAGGGCCGCCGCGACGAGATACGGCAGCAGCCGCTGGCGCGCGCCGCCGAAGAACGGACTGAAGTCGAGCCGCGCGGACCGGGTCCGGGCCGCGAGCGGAGGCGCCACGAGGGCGAGTCCGACCAGCGCCCCGATGAGCAGGATGGGCAGCTCCCACACCCCCGGGAAGATGTTGGGCGCGATGAGGGCGACGAAGGCGCTGGCGAGCGCACCCCCGAGCGAGAGGATCAGATAGAACTCGGTCAGTTGCGACGGGTCCGGGCGATCCTGCGCCAGGCGGCCGTGCAGCGCGGTGGCGACGATCCCGAACGCCACGAGCTCCATCGCGAGGACGGCGAGCACCGGCCAGCCACCAGCCGAGCCGTAGGGCACCCACAGGATCGTGATCATCGCCGGGGCCGCCAGGACGGCGCCCCGGATCCAGCGCTGGCCACGCGGCGAGAACGCGATGATGAAGGACACGAGATAGATCGACAGGGGCGCGACCCACAGCAGGGGGGCGGACACCAGGTCGGTCGAGATGAACATGGTCACGGCCGACAGCAGCCCCGAGGGGACGGCGGCCAGCAGGAGCCAGCGTCCGCGTCGGCGCCAGTCGACGGGCGCGGCTGCGGCACCGGCCGCGGCTGACGCGGCCTGCTCGACGGCGACGGGTGGGGCCAGGATCGGTGCGGCGATCCCGCTCGATGGCAGCGCGGCCGTGGCCGCTCGGTCGGGGGTCAGGCGCGCCCGAAGCGCCGGGATGGCCCGCGAGGCGGCGACGGCCAGGAGAACGACCAGCGCTCCGTACCCGACCGCCCAGATCCCCCGCTGGGTCGCGAGACCGAGGCGCGGCTCGACGACCAGGGGGTAGGCGATCAGCGCGAGCAGCGATCCGCCGTTGCTGAGCGCGTAGAGCCAGTAGGCGTCGCCCTGGACGTCGCGCTCACGCGCTGCCTCGAACCACCCACTCACGAGTGGCGTGGTCGTCGTCAGGACGAGCGCCGGCAGGCCGATGACCAGGAACAGGATCCGGATGAGGTCGAGGGCCGGTGGGACCGTCTCGATGCGGACGTCCGCCAGCCGCGAGGGCGCGATGACGAGGGCGATCACGGCGAGGGCTGCCAGGACCAGGTGGAGCGGTGGTCCCCACGTCCCGAGGCGCGTCACCGACACGTGACCGTACAGGTACCCGGCGAGGAGGACGCCCTGGAAGAAGAACAGCACCGTTGCCCAGACGGCCGGGGTGCCACCGAAGACCGGAAGGACCAGCCGGCCGACCAGGGGCTCGACGCTGAACAGCAGAAACGCGGACAGGCCGATCGGGAGCGCGAATGGCAGCGTCGCTCCAAGCAGCGGGCGAGCGGCGACGGCGGTTCGGGCGGTCATGGGGTCTCCGGACGGGTCGGTCACCGTCATGGTCGTCGGGGTAGCATCCGGGTCAAGTGAGAAGAACGGGTCATCGATACCTACCCTCGAACTCGGCACAGTCGAACGGTCAAGACGAACCCATTCTCGAACAAGGGGACGAGGGCGTGCCGATCCTCGATCAAGCTCGCCGCCTGGCTCGCGTCCGCTGGAAGCCGAACATCCACCGCGACGCCATGCTGCTCATCGGCCTGATGGTCGGTCTCGCCCATGCCCTTGGGGGGTTTGCCTCCCCGGTCGACGCCGTGTCGTACTGGCAGGCCGGCACCTCGACCAACTTGTATCCGGAGACATGGGCCGAAGCCGGCGGCGCCGGCTACATCTTCTATCCGCCACCGCTCGCCCAGGTCTCCACGTTGCTGCAACCGCTCGGGTGGCCGATCTTCATCGTGCTCCTGATGACCGCCACGTTCGGCGCCTTCTGGTACTGCGCGCGGGAGTGGTCGCTGCCGCTGGTCGCGATCGGGATCCCCTATTTCCTGGGGGTCGGTCCCGAGCTCGCGGGAACGTTCCTGGGGTACGCCCTGCTCGGCAATATCCAGTGGCTGCTGGCCGCGCTGAGCATCGTCGCGTTGCGACATCCCGCGATCTGGCCCGTCCACCTGGTCTCGAAGGTCACGGCGGCGATCGGCTGGTGGTGGTTCGTCCTGCGCGGGGAGTGGCGCGCGGCCGCAGTCGGTGCGCTCGCCAGCGCCCTCGTGATCGGGGTGTCGTTCGCGCTGGCGCCGGCACTGTGGTTCGATTTCGTCGGCCTGGCCGTGCGCAACGCCGACATGGCCGATCCGCCGATGCCGTTGTTCGCGATCCCCTTCGGGGTCCGGATCGCGATGGCCATCCCGGTGTTGATCTGGGGGGCGCGTACGAATCGCCCGTGGACCGTCCCTGCCGTGGTCGGTTGGTCCCTGCCGGCCATCTACGGCTACGGGTTCCTGCCGTTCTTCGTCGCGGCGGCGCGGCTGTACGTGGATCCGGGCATGGCCGGGGCCGCGATGCGTCCCCACACGGACTCGGGCCCCCAGCGGGAGCCGGAGTGGTCGACCGCGGACGGGTCGATCGCGGCGCCGTCGGCTAGTCGGTCGCGCCGGGGCTGAGCTCGCGAAGCAGGAAGTACTCGGGTCGGGGATCGTCGTCGGTGATCATCGGCCCGGACCCCGTGTAGGTGCGGACGGCGTCTCCCGCAAGCCATGTCTGGCGCGAGATCTCCTCGATCCAGCCAGTCGACGGTCGAGACCGGGGAGTCATACGCGCCCGAGATGTCCTCGAGGACGCCCGGGCGCTCGAGCACCGAGGTGATGGCCTCGGGATCGAGGGAGATGGGATCCGCCGAGCCCAGCATGTAGAACCCGTAGCCGCCGGGTCCCCGCACGACCAACACCTGGGGATACACGCTGGCGAATGTGCGAATGTGCTCCTTCAAGTCATCCTCGGACGTGCCGAAGGGCGTCCATTGCATCATCACGCCGCCTTCCGTGAGGTGGTCCCGCCCGGCTTCGTAGTACTCGAGCGACGAGATGACCGAGACGCCGGCGCTGTGGATCGGGGGCGGCGGGTCGGTCACGATGATGTCGAATGCGCTCGTCGACGAGCTCGAGGTGGTTCCGCCCGTCGGCGATGATGACCCGCCCGTTCGGGTCGGCGAGGACCTCCGCCGCGTCCGGGTAGTAGTAGCCGAACATCTTCGGGACGGACGGAACGAGCTCGACGGTGTCGGTCCGGAGACCGGCGATGAGCGCGCTCCGGAAGGCCGTGCCCATCCCGAACGCCACGACCAGCGCCCGCTCGGATGCGGGCCGGGCGATCAGCGGCAGGATCGGCATCAGTTTGGCGTCGACCGTGAGGAGCGTCATGGAGGTGCCACCGACCCACAGCTCCGGGGTGGCCGCGACCTGCCCGGCCTGGACCGAGGCGATCTCGTCCTCACGCGACTCGAACAAGGTCGCCCCGCGGTCGAGGATGCGCGCCTCGTTGGGCTGGACCACCAGCCCGGGCCGGGTGGCCAGGACCAGGATCAGGACCGCGGCGACCGCACCGACGCCCGCGAGCGCGGTCCGGCGAGGTCGGGACCAGAGGGCCAGGCCGATGCCCAGCGCGGCGTTCGCCAGCGCCAGCAGCACGACGATGGCCGGGGAGCCGATGGTCGGCATCAGCACGAACGGGATCACGAGGCTGCCGATGATGGCTCCGGTCGTATTGACGCCGAGCAGCAGGCCGGACTCGGACCCGCGCCGTGCCGCGATCCTCTCGGAGCAGCTCGGAAGCGGTCGGAAACGCAAATCCCATCACGACCGTGACCGGGAGGACCGTGAGGATCGGCGGCGCCCATCAGGACGCCCATCGACAGCAAGGGCTGGCTGCCGTCCAGCGAACGCGGTTGCGACACGACGAGGATCAGGCCCGCCACGCTGAGGACGGCCACGATGATCTGCGATATCGCCAGCACGCGAACCGGGTCCTTGATCCGCGGGCGGAGCGCGTTGAACGTGGTCGCGCCGAGGGCGATGCCGATCAGGAACAGCGCCAGGATCACCGTGAAGACATAGGTCAGCCCGCCGGTCCCGGACGTCAGCAGCCGCGTCCATGCCACCTGGTAGCCGAGCGAGGTCAGGCCGGAGATGAAGGCGATCACGAGCGGCAGCCAGACGATCCGAGCGGGGCCGGGCAGCGTCGCCCGGCCCGGGTCGATCGCGCGTTCGTTCGTGGCGGGCTCCCCCGCTGGTCTCGACGACGCCCGCGTCGTCCCGGGCAAGCCAGAGGGCGACGATGCCGGCGACCCCGGAGCAGATCGCCCCGACTCGGAGCGCACCGGTCAGCCCGAACAGCTCGATCAGCACGAGGCCCGCCATGAGGGTGCCCACGACGGCTCCCATCGTGTTTGCCGAGTACAGGCGGCCGAACGCCTGGCTCAGGGCGGCCGATCTCGTGAAATGACGGACGAGGGCGGGGAACGTGGCGCCCATCATGATCGTGGCCGGTGCCAGCGCGAGCACGGCGAGAAGCAGGCGCGCGAGAGCCAGGAACGGCGTGCCTTCGAGGGCCGGATAGATGCCCCGATACACCTCGTTGAGCAGCCCGAACGTCAGTGGCGTGACCAGCACGACGGCGACGAGGGCGATCTCGAGCAGACCGTAGAGGCGCAGCGGTGACCGCACGCGGTCGGCGATCCTCCCACCAAGCGTCGCCCCGATGGCCATGCCACCGAAGAAGCCCGTGAGGATGGCCGACACGGCCTGGGTGGTGTTTCCGAAGACCAGGACCAGCTGGCGTGACCAGACGATCTCGTAGATGAGCCCCGCCGCGCCGGACAGGATGAAGATGCCGATGACGGCGCCGGAACGTTGCACGGGCGCAGTGTGGCATGCCGTCGGACGGCTCGTCAGGCGCCTCCAGCCGCGGTCCGCGCCCGGCGGTCCTCGCTGACCATCGGGACGATCGCCACGAGCAGGCTCAGGCCCGTGAACCAGAGCGACGGCAGGGCCAGCGTGACCGCGACCACCAGCAGCGGGTCACCGACGTGGCGTGGCAGCCGAGCGGCGACGATCGCGAGCAGCAGGCCGGCCGCGGCTCGGACGGGCAGCGGCACGGCGATGAACGCGGACTGCTGCAGCGGGTCGGTCGACAGGACGAAATCGAGGTAGGCCCGCCACGCGTCCGGGGACAGGGCGACACTCACGCCGAGCATCGCGAGTCCGACCGCGGCGCCAATGGCCGCTTCCCGCCAGCGGCCGCGAACGGCGAGATACGGCAAGCCGAGGCCTGGCGAGACCTTGATCGCCGCGCCGGCCGCGAACCAGCCAGATGCGTGCCGCAGGCCGAGCACGACCAGCACGGCGAGAAGCAGGTGGACGTTGCGGAACCAGAACTCGACGGCGACCGGGGGGAACGCGACTAGCGCCAGGGCCCGCAGCACGTCCCGACCGGCTAACCAGAACAGCGCGAGGGCCATGCAGGACCGTCCAACCCGCACTGAAGAGCCAGTCGGGCACCACGGCCGCGATTGGCACGAGGGCCTGCGCGAGGGGCGGCGGGTAGAGGTAGGCGAATGGGGTGACGATGGAGACCGTCGGGTCGTACAGGGCCTGCCCATCGATCAAGCGACGCGCCGCCAGCCAGTAGGCGTGTTCGTCGGACGGGGCACCCCAGCGCGCCAGTGCCACCACCAGCAGCAGGCTCGCTCCGAGGGACGCGGCCACGATGAGCCAGATCGACCGCCCGGCGACCGTCCTGTTCACAGGTGATACGCCCAGTACACGCCGGCCATGCCGACGAGGGTGCCGAAGGCGATCAGCAGGCGCCAGCCCGTGCCGACACCCCCGCGGCGTACGGCCGCGAGTCCGCACAGCGCGATGACGAACGGCACCGAGTCAAGGAAGTAGCGGTACCCGTATTGCAACCAGCCGCCGCCGTAGTAGAGCAGCGTCGGCACCAGGACCGCCACGGCGGCGCCAAGCAGCCACCAGCTGCGAGGCCGCCGCCAGTCCGCCTGGGTCGCGAACAGCAAGCCGGGGCTGGTGAACAGGACGGACATCCCGAGGCCGTCGGGCTGGAAGAACGGCGGGCTGGGCGATGGCCGGGGGAGATGGAACAGGAAGTAGTCCAGGTTCATCGGGACGTGCGCCAAGGAGAAGAGACCGACCTGCCGCTGGGCCTCCAGGAAGGGCGGCAGCGTGGCCAGTGCGTAGCCGCTCTCGAGCGGCGTGCCGAATCGGACCTGGTTGTAGAGGAAGAACGCGGCGAGGGAGGGCGCGGCGCCGATCGCCAGCCATGTCCACGCCCGCCACCGTACCCGGCGACCCGCGCGCGCGATGTAGCCACCGGCAACGTCCGCGGCGTCGTGGACGACCCGCGGCTCGAGGAGCATCGCGTAGAACGGCAGCGCGAAGGCGAGTGGCGCCCGGCTCAGGAAGGCCGCCCCGGCCAGCAGGCCGACGAGCCACGCACGCTGCCGACCGAAGAGCTCGAGGAGGCACGCGAACGTGAGGATCGTGGCGATCAGGTGGCCCGTATGCCACACACCGCCGCGCGTGGTCACCCACAGGATCTGCGTCGAGAACCCGAACAAGATGGTCAGCCACACGCGATCGACGATCCGTTCGACGCCGATGCGACCCAGGAGCCACCAGCACATCCCGACGCCGAAAGCGGCGAGGACCGCGTTGATGCCGGACTCCAGCTGGTCCGCGGTCACGGGGCCGACGAGCGCGACGATCGGCATGAGGGCGACCGCGGGGAACGGGGCGAACGGGACGAAGTAGCGGCCGCCGATCGGGATCACGTCGTTCGGGCCGAGCCGGACATCGATGGACGTGCGTCCATGGAGGAACGCGTCGGCCAGATAGAAGAGATCGCCGCGGGTGGCATCGAAGTTGCGGTTCGCGAGCCAATAGATCAGCGCCGACGCGGCGACGATGGCGAGCCCGACCAGGAGCGTTTCGGAGGGGCGCCGCCTCATGCCGCGATCGAGCTGCCCGAGGGAGACGACCCGACCTCAGTCGAGGTCCTGGCGGCGTACCCCACCCAGAGCGTCGCGATCAGCGTGAACCAGAAGACGATCGGATAGGCGATCGGCGGCGTGATCCCGACCAGCGGCCAGGCGGTCACGAGCGGGATCACCAGCGCCCACCAGCGACCGGCCGATACGAGATAGGCGACCGGCAACAACAGCAACATGGCGTAGTGGTCCCACAGGATCGGGGACGCGAGTTGGCTCGCGATCACCGCGACGAGGTACGACGCCTCGTCAGCAGCCCATCGGATCGCTACCAGGAACGCCACGACGAGGCCGACCGTGCTGAGCAGCTGAACGCCGGCCGCGAGCGTCGTGGACGCCCCGAGTTGATAGGCGACCGCGCCGGGCGTGAGGTTGCGCTCCGTCGCGATCGGATCGCCGACGGTGCGGATGAGGGTCACGAAGTCGGACCACGCGCTGAGGCCGGCGAGCAGGGTGGCGGCCACACCGAGCACCAAGAGGACGACCGACCCCACGACGACCGCCCGGAACCGACGCGTCAGCAGCGCCCAGACAAGCACGAGACCGGGCTGCAGCTTGATCGCGGCCCCGGCGGCCGCACTCCCCCCGAGCCGGACCGGGGCGTCGATCCCGCGCCAACCGATCGCGAACGCGAGGAAGAGGATCGGTCCGACCTGCCCGAGCTTCACCGCATAGACGAAGGGGAACGACAGGCCGGCCAGCAACAGGATCCACCAGCGCACCGGGCGCGACACGGGCAGGATCGCGACCCCGAGGGCGAACGCGGCGAGCGACAAACCGATCCACGTCCAGACTCGCCGGCTCGGCGGCCAGCAAGGCGAAGGGCAGCAGCAGCGGGGCGAACGTCGGTGGGTAGTAGAAGAGACCGAAGCCACCCGTCTCCGTGTACGACATGTCGTACAGCGCGCTCGCCGTTCGTGACTCGTTCGACGGCCGCGTGATAGGCCAGGAAGTCGTAGCCGAGCGTGTCTCCGGCCACGGCAAGGGTTGCCGCGACCCCGCCCGCGAACGAGAGCAGGGCCAGGATCGGCAGCGCGGTGCGCGCCAGCCGGGCGACGACGTCGCGGTCCATCACACCCGTTCCGTGGCGCTCCGCTGACTCCCCCGGTGGATGAGCGGGATCCGGAACAGATCCCACGCGACACGCAGCGCGAGGCTCGGGCGAGCGCGCATCCGGGATCCGCGCTTGTCGAACCAACGAATGGGGACGATGGCCATCGGGTAGCCACGCCGTCGCGCCAGGTAGATGAGCTCCACATCGAACACGATGCTGGTGACGCGCTGTCGGCCGAAGAGATCCTGCGCGGCCTCCCGGCGAAATCCCTTGAAGCCGCACTGCGTGTCCTGTACCGGGCCAACCACCCACACGGACGCGAGCAGATGAAAGACCTTGCCGAGCAGGCGCCGGTAGCCTGGCTGGGTCGCGCGCATATCCGACCCGTCCAGCTGGATGCGCGAGCCAAGGGCCACCTCATGACTGGCGAGCGCCGCAACGAGGAGGGGGATCTGGTCCGGAGGCGTCGCCATGTCGGCATCGGTGAAGACCACGAGGTCGCCCGTCGCGGCCAGCATCCCCGCTCGGACGGCCGCGCCCTTGCCGCCGTGCGGGACGCGCTGGACGTGCAGGCGGACGCCGTCGATGGCGCCCGCCGCCTCCGGTCGGGTTTCGACCACGCGAACCGTGTCGTCGGTGCTGCCGTCGTCAACGACCAGGACCTCGATCTCGGCCGGGAGCGCCCCCGCGCCCGGCGCCCCGTCGCGGGCGTGTTCGTCGCGGCGGCGCAGGTAGCCGAACAGCTCGTCGAGGGCGGGCCCGATCCGTTCCGCTTCGTTGTACGCGGGAAGCACCAGGCTGAGGCTCACGGGACCCAATATCCCCCGAACTGCAAGACGGCGATGATCGCGAAGAGCCCGACCGAGACCATCGGCCAGGCCCGGCGTGCGAAGACGCCACGACGATTCGCCAGCAACCAGACGAACGGGAAGGCCAGCATCGTGATCCGCCCCACGGCTTCGAGGGACCCGCTCGACAGCTCCGCGGCGATGAACAGGACGGGAATGAGCCAGTACTCGAGGCGAAGCCGGTCGACCCTGACGAAGACGAGCAGGAAGACCGAGGCGATGAGCGTCAGGATGAGGGCGCCCTGGTAGGGCGTGAGCAACGCCCCGATCGTGGCGCCCGGAGCCGAGCCGCCGATCCCTTCGCGCCCCCAGGCCTGCTGCGCGTCGAGGAAGGCACTCGGGGCACCTGTGACGGCCGCGATATACCCCAGGAACGCCAGGCCGGCGAGCGGCCCGAGCAGCAGCCAGCCCAGCGATGACCGCGGCCGCCATCCGTCTTGTCGGAGCATCACGATGAGCAGCGGGAGGAGGAGGGCGATGCCCTGCACCCGGCACAGGACGGTCAACGCCAGAAAAATGCCCGCCCAGGCGCGATGCCGACGTTCGGCGGCGAGGAAGGCCGCGACCATCAAGAGCAGGAAGAGACTCTCCGTGTACGCCATCGAGAACACCGACGCGAACGGGTAGATGACGAGGAGTCCGGCCGCGATCGTCGCCCGCCGGCGACCAAGGTACGGCGTGCCAAGGCGGACGAGCAGCGCGAGCGCGACGATGAAGGCCACGTTGGACACCAGGACCGCAACGACCCCCTCCGAACCTGCGATCGGCCAGGACAGCAACCGGACGACCAGTGGGTACAGGGGCGGGAAGGCGATGTTCGAGTACGCCCCGGCAACCAGCTCCGCCTCATAGCCATTCCGGGCGATGCCGAGGTAATACCAGCCGTCCCAGCTCGTCAGGCTGCGCAGGATCGGCCCATCTGCGCCGGGCACGAGGAGCCGGTTGCGCGGGATCAGCGCCTCCGCGACGAAGGCAGCCGCAACGATGAGCAGCCGGGACGCCGCGAACAGCGCGATCAGACCGCTGTCAAGCCGGAGTTCGGTTGCGACGGCAGTGAGACGATGGCGCCAACCGAGCGCCGGGAAGGGCACGCTGAGTGACCCGTTCATCGTCGAGAAGACTATCGTGCCGGGGAGCCGGGGGATTCCCTCCTGCGTCACACTTCGACTGGGACCATGGAGCGGTAGCGGGAGGGCGTCTGGGCCGATGAACGTGACGGGGATGGAACAAGTCCGCACCACCGCCAGGAATGTCATGGTCATGCTGCAACGCAACCGACGTGCGCTGCGCGATGCCCTCATCCTGATCGGACTGCTGCGGGCGGCTCTGTACTTCGGCGTCCAGGGGATCCACCCGTGGACCTTCGCGGGCATCGACGCTCGGGCGTATTACGGCGTCGATCTCGGCCACCCGTATGTCGGGGCCGCCCTCGGCCAGCATCCCGGCTATCTCTATTCGCCGGCCTTCGCCCAGTTCCTGTCGCCGTTGTACGTCCTTCCGTTCGAAGCGTTCTACGTTCTCTGGACGGCTGCGTCGATCGCCGTGCTCTACTGGCTCGTTCGACCGTGGCCGTGGGCGCTGCTCATCCTGTTCCTGCCGTGGACCTATGAGCTGTTCGTCGGCCAGGTCCACCTGTTCTTCGCGGCCGTGATCGTGCTCGGCTTCCGCTGGCCATCCCTGTGGGCCTTCAACATCCTCACCAAGGTCACGCCGGGTATCGGCCTCCTGTGGTTCCTCGTCCGCCGCGAATGGCGATCGCTCGCGATCGCATTGGGGACGACACTGGCGGTCGTCGCGGTCTCGTTCGTGTTGGCGCCCACAGCCTGGTTCGATTGGTACGCATTCCTGCGCGGCAGCGCCGGCAGCGGCGAGTTGCTCTATCCGCGGGTCGCGGCCGCCGCCGTGATCGTCACCGCCGGGGCGATCACCGGGCGGCGCTGGACCGTCCCCGTGGCCGTGTGGTTGGCACTCCCGGTCGTGTGGATCGAGTCGTGGGTGGTCCTCCTGGCGATCATCCGGCTGCGCGAGCCGGTGTCGGCCGTGACGCCGGTGCTGCCGCGCCTACCGTTCCAGCCGACGCCCGTGCCGCCGCCACGATGAGCCCAGCGGCCGCCCACAGCAGGGGCAGCCACAGGAGCGCGATCGCGGCAACGATGGCTCCGGCCGTCACGAGGATCGACACGCGCCGCAGGTCAGCGCTCGAGGCTCGGAGCAGTGCCGCGACGGCAATCGGGAGCAAGGCACTGGGGTAGTGGTACCAGGTGACGGGCAGCGTCGCGAGCGAGGTCGCCGTCGCCCAGGCAAAGCTCTCGATCGGATCGGGTCGTCGCCACGCCGCCCAGATGGTGACGATCACGGCGGCCACACCGACTACGACGTGCAGCGTTCGCGCGACGGCATCGTCGGTGCCGACCAGGGCGGCCACCTGGGCCGCGATCCCCGCATTCCGCGGGTCGACGATCGTGGCCCCGGCCCCGGCCCGGACCACGTCCGCGTACTCGGACCATAGGGCGGGTCCCCCGATGACGACGCTCGCGGCCACGATGGCGACGCCCACCACGACGGCGGTGGCCACCACGAGGCGTGCGGATGCCCGGTCCTCGAGGCGCGGATCTCGGAACGCCCTGGCGAGGAACCACAGAGCCAGGGACGCGGGGTGCAGCTTGACCGCCGCGAGTGCGAGGGCGACTCCAGCACCGATGGCCGTGGCTCGGCTCGGGGCCACCGCCGCGAGCAGCATCGCGCCGTACAGGAAGGGAAACCAGATGTCGAGGTTCCCGAATAGCAGGCCGACCGCGAATGGCAGTGTCAACGGCGCGCAGGCAGCCACGACCAGGAGGACCTCGCGTCGTGACCGGTGTGGCCCGAGCTGCCGTCGGAGGAGCTCCGTCACCGCCAGGAGGCCCAGGATCGCCCCGGCGGACCACAGCACGAGGGTCACGCGTGGCGGGACCGCCACGAGAAGCGTGAAGGCCTGCGCGACCGGTGGCGGGTAGGAGTAGAAGAGGCTCGTCGCCAGCGGAGCCGCGCCGGCGACCAGATCCCGGGCGTAGGGTGATCGTCCCGCGGCGACGTCGCGCCCGGCCGCGATCAGCAGGTCGAGATCGAACCCCAGGCTGGAGGCGGACCGGTCCGCCAGCTGCAGCCCGATCGCGATCACCCCGATCCAGGCGATGGTCCCGGCCACGACCGCCGCCATGACCGCCCGACCGGGAAGGCGGCGCCGGCGGGCAGCAGGGGCGATGCGCATGACACGCATCCTACGGGCGCGCCACGCCACCGGCCGGGAGGATCCGGACGCCGAACCCATACCCCTTCGTACCATCCGGTGGTGGCTGCGCTCAGTGCTACGCTCGGCGGCGATGAGCACCAACACCCTGCAGCCCACCGTGGGCGACGGGCCGACGCGTGCGGTCCCGCGAGCGCAGGTGACGTCTCGAGTTCGATTCGCCCTGGCCGTGATCTCGCTTGTGATCCTGGTCTTCCCAGTGGTCGACCTCGTCACGGCGGCCATGAAGCCGAACTTCAACGGCTATGGCGGCATCGACTACACGCTCTACATGGATGCCACGCGCCGATGGCTCGCGGGCGGGTCGTTCTTCGAGCCGTACCAGCTCGCCGGGCCGTATCCCATCCAGATGGGCGACGTCCTGTACGCGCCCAATGCCATGCCGCTGTTCATCGCATTCACCGCGCTCCCGGCGTTGCTGTGGTGGGCCATCCCGTTGAGCGTCACGGCCTGGGCGATCTGGCGGGTCCAGCCGGCGCCGGTCGCCTGGCCGTTCATGGCCCTGTGCATCTTCTGGCCGACCATGGTCGCGCGCACGGTCGCCGGGAACCCGGTCATGTGGGCCATGGCTGCGGTCGCGCTCGGCTTCGTCGTCCGCTGGGCGTTCGTCGGCGTGCTCCTCAAGCCGTCGCTCTTCCCGTTCGCCCTGCTCGGCGTGCGCAGCCGAAGCTGGTGGATCGCCCTCGCACTCTGGATCGCGATCTCCATTCCGTTCGGGGCTCTCTGGTTCGACTGGCTGAGCGCCGTGACCAACTCGACCGGCGGCGGCCTGCTCTATTCGCTGCAGGACATCCCGATCCTGCTGTTGCCGGTGATCGCGGCACGGATGCGCTGACCGCGCCTTGCTAGACTCGACGGGTCGACCCATGACCTTCGGGTGGTTCTGAGAGGCGCGCCGTGAGCCCAAACTCGCCTGTACCGGACCACACTGGAGGACACATGCACCAGCACGAGCACGCCGCGCACGGCGTGGAGATCGAACCCGGCACGCCCGCGTGGTCGGAATGGGTCAAGGATTACTACCGCGATGTCGAGACCTACGACTGGGTCGACGTCGCCGACAACATCCGCGGTCTCGAGGCCTTCTTCCACAAGAACCGAGCCTGGATGGTGCGCCGGATGGTCGCGAAGTATGCGACGCCGAAGGCGCCGATCCTCGATGCCGGCTGTGGCACCGGACTAAATCTGCGCCATCTGCCTGAGGGCTCCACCGGCATCGACATCAACCCGCGCAACATCGAGCTGCTGCGCAAGCGCCTGCCGAACCACACCGTGGTCGAGGGCGACGTGGAGGCGCTGCCGTTCGCCGATGCGAGTTTCGGCACCGTGCTGTGCACGGAGGTCATCGAGCACATCCCTGATCCCTCCGCGGCCCTGGCCGAGTACCGCCGCGTCCTGCAGCCGGGCGGCGTGCTCATCGGGTCGGTCCCGGCCCGCTCCGCGATCTGGAAGCTGCGCTTCCTGTCGAGCACCTGTCCGCACAGCGAGCCGTTCCACAACGAGTACCTGCCCCACGAGGTCCGCGAGATGCTGACGGGCTGGACAGTCGAGCACCTGCGCTACTCGCTGCTGCATTTCAACGTCCTGTTCGTCGCCCGCAAGACCGCCTGAGCGGGGCAGTACCCGCTCGTCCCCGACTAGGCGTTTCGTACCGGGCGGTCATACCCGGAGCCGGTGCTACGCTGCACCGGCCGTGCGTATCCCCCTCCTCTTGTACGGGCTCGCCCTCGCCGTCCGGCTGGTGCTCATCTGGCACTTTCCGGACCCGGCCTACCCCAATTCGTTCTACTACGTCGATGTCGCCAGGGCCCTGGCGGCCGGTGACGGATTCAACGTCGACGTCATCTGGATCTTCCCCGAGGTCGGTGGTGTCATCCCGGCCGAGCCGGTCCTCCCGGTCCCCTCGAACGCCCACTGGATGCCACTGGCGTCCGTGATCCAGGTGCCGTTCCTGCTCCTCTTCGGCAACGTCGCCTGGGCATCCGCCCTGCCGTTCGCGCTGATCGGGGCCACGGCCGCGCCACTGACCTGGGCGATCGCCCGCGACGCCGGCGCTCGCCGCGCCGTGGCCATCGGTGCGGGCTTCCTGGTCGCGATCCCCGTCCTGTCGCTGACGTACATGGTCCAACCGGACAATTTCTCGCTGTACCAGCCGCTGGTTGCCGCCGCGTTGTGGATGGGAGCGCGCGGCTTGAGAGGCTCGCCGCGGTCCTTCGCTCTCGCCGGACTACTCGCCGGGATCGCTACGCTGTCGCGCAACGATGGCCTGCTCGTCCTCGCGGCGCTGGGCCTCGCGTTCGTGTGGGACCGCTGGCGCGCCTGGCGCGCCGGCCACGCCGCCAGCGCCGGCTCCCCGGGTACGACTCGGCCGGCCATCCCGCTGGCGGCGGCCCTGGCCTGCGTCGGGCTGTTCGTGCTCGTGATGGCCCCGTGGTGGCTCCGCCAGCTGGCCGTGTTCGGGTCCCTCTCCCCGTCGACCGCCTCGGGCCGGGTCTTCTTCATCCGTGACATCGGCGAATGGAACAGCATCACGGCGCCGGCCACGCTGGACCACCTGTTGGGCATGGGCGCCGGACCGTTCCTCGCGACACGGATCGGTGGCCTCGTTTCCGCGCTCATGATCTTCACCACGTTGATCGCGGGGTTCGTGCTCGCGCCGTTCATGGTCATCGGTGCGTGGGCACGCCGTCGCTCGCTCGACTTCGGCCCGTTCTTCGTCTACGCGGCGCTGCTCTTCGGCTTTTCGACGCTGGTCTCCGCCGTGCATGTCCCGGGCGGCACGTTCATCCATTCCGCGGTCGCCCTCGCACCGCACGCCTATATCCTCGCGCTGGAAGGGATCGTGGTCGCGGTGGCCTGGATCGCCGCCCGCCGACGCGCGTGGAACCTGGAATCGGCGACCAGGGTCTTCACCGGCGCGACCCTCGCCTTCGCGACCCTGGCCGCGGTGCTCGGTTCGCTGTTCGTCCATGCCATCTGGGCGGACAGTCGGGCCAAGTTCGTCGCGGTGGCCGACGCCCTTGACCGCGCCGGCGCGCCCAAGACCGATCGCGTCATGTCCATCGACGCGTCCGGGACCAGGTATTGGACGGGCCGCGGCGGCGTGGTCCTCGTCAACGACCCCATCGAGACGGTCGAGCGCGTCGCCCGCGCCTACGACACGCGCTGGCTCGTCCTCGATGGCGAGGACAGCGTGAAGGCCGCCGCGCCGATCCTCGACGATGTCGAGCGGCCGGCCTGGCTGGGCGAACCGATCGTCCTGCGCGACAAGCCGAGCCGCCTCGTGGTCCTGCCCGTCCTGCCCGTGGTACCGGCGTCGTGACCCGCCGCGAAGCCATCCTCACCGGACTGCTGATCCTCGTGGTCGCGCTGATCGTGCGCGTGTACTTCGCGGCCCAGATCGTGTTTCCCAAGCCCGAAGACACCGCCTACTACGTCGGCGTTGCGCGCAACCTGCTGGAGGGCCGCGGCCTCGTCAGCGACGCGTTGTGGAGCTACCACACCCCGCCGCTCGTGTTCCCCCGTCCGGCGTTCGAGGTCTGGCTGCCCCTGCCGACGTTCCTCGCCGCCATCCCGATGGCACTGTTCGGGACGACCTACGCTGCTGCGCAGGTATCGAGCGTCCTCATCGGCGCCATCGTTCCGATCCTCAGCTGGCGCCTCGCGCTGGACGTCGCCGCGGAGCGCGGCCTGGACCTGGCCCGCACCCGCTGGGTCGGCATCGGGGTGGGTCTGACGACGGCCGTCTACCTGCCATTCCTCCTCAGTTCAGCGCTGCCGGACTCGACCATGTTGTTCGCCGTGATCGTGTTGGCGGCGTGCCTGCTCATGACCCGCATCGTCCGTGACCCACGCGGCGGGTCGCTGACGGATCCCCGCCTGCTCGGGCTGGGCTTGCTGATGGGACTTGGCGCGTTGACGCGTAATGAGACGGTCTGGCTCGGTCTCATCTGGGCCGCGATCGTCTGGTTCTCCGTCCGTGGGACCGTCGGGCTGCGGGTCCGGCTGATCGGGGTCGTCGCCGTCGTTGCGCTCGTCCTCTTCGCGCCCTGGGCCTACCGGAACCTGATGGTGCTCGGGAGTCCGCTGCCCGGTCAGGCCGTGACCAATGCGCTGTACCTCTCGGGCTTCGACATCTTCGCCTGGAAAGACCCGCCCACGCTCGCGCGCCACCTGGCGATCGGCCCGGTCGCGCTCGTCGAGCTGCGGATCGCGGGGCTCGCCCACAACCTGTTCAATGTGCTCGTGCTCCTGGGTATCCCGGTGTCCGTGATCGGACTGGTCGCATTGCCCTGGCAGGGTCGCGGACCGACACTGCGGCCGCTGCTCTGGATCAGCCTGATCATGTTCTTCGTGACCAGCCTCTTGTTCCCGGCCGCGACCCAGTGGGGCACGTTCCTGCACGCCGCCGGCCCCGTGCATGTGCTGTTGGTCATCTCCGCGATGCTCGCCCTCGATGCGGGCCTGGCCAGCCTGGGCAGGAGGATGGGCTGGACGAACCCACTTGCCTGGCTCGCCACGGCCCTCGGACTCGGCAGCTCCCTGCTCTTCTCGATCGCGCTGCTCCCGACCTTCGGTCACGGATCGCACGGGACGCAGGCGCAGTACCAGGAGCTCGGTGCACGGATGGCCGCGATCGGTCGTCCGCTGGACGAGAGCGCGGGCCCGGTGATCTCGAACTTTCCGATCTGGATGGCCGAGACCCAACGGATCCCGTCGTTGGCCCTTCCTGATGAGCCGCCGGAAGACATCCTGGATCTGGCCCGCACCTTTCCGGGAACCCGGCTGCTGGTCATGATCTCGCCACAGGGCAAGCACTGGCCCGGCGATCTGCAGGCCGGGCGTCCCGGCTCGGAGTGTTTCGAACCGATCGACCTGGGTCCGCCGATCTCGACCGCCTCCGAGGACGACCTGCTCGAGGACGTCCTGGTCTACGAGATCGTCTGCCCATGACCGGCCCCTATACTCGGAAGTCGATGGAGGCTGCAAGGGGCGCGAACGAAGCGACCGACGCTCGGGACAGCCGCTTCGACGGACTCCACGCGGAGGCCAGCGCGGCGGTCGGCTACAGCGCGAACACGATCCGCCAGGTGCGCGAGCGCTACCGAGGCGCCTACGCCGACGTGCTGTCGCACTGGCAGGACCTCCGTGACGAGCTCGATGGCATCGATCGCTCGCCCCGACCGGACGCCAAACGGTCGACCGCCGAAGGCCCGGCTGCCGGGCGCGCGGCCGAAACCGCAGCCGCGAGCGCCGCACACCGACGAACCCTGCGGAGCAAGATCGAGTCACTGGCGCAGGAGCTGGAGGAGCACCGCTCGTCCCTGGCTCGACTCGAGCTCGCCGAGCGCACGCTGTCGCGCACGTGGCTGTTCCTGGAGCGTGGCGACAGCTCCCTCGTGGCGCCGGGCAACGAACGAGGCGCCGGTGAGGACGTCCCGATGCGCATCGTCGAGGCCCAGGAAGCCGAACGGGCTCGCCTGGCCCAGGACATCCACGACGGTCCGATCCAGGCGCTGTCGAACGCGATCTTCCAGGCCGACTTCACCGAGCGCATGAGCGTCACGGACCCGGCGATCGCTGCGGAGATCGGGTCCCTGCGCGATCTGCTCCGGCGCGAGCTCGACAGCCTGCGTGGCTTCATCAGCCAGCTGCGACCGCCGGCGCTCGACGAGCTCGGGCTGGACGGCGCGATCGAGGAGGCGGTCGGCCGTCTGCGAGCGACCAGCGCCCTGCAGCTCACGACCGACCTGCGGGCCCCGAATGACGTCCTGGGCGACCACCAGCAGACCGTGGCGCTGCGCGTGACCCAAGAAGCACTGCAGAATGTGCGCAAGCACGCGGCCGCCTCGACCGTTGTGGTCAGCACGGACGTCACGGACGATGCCTGGACACTCGAGATCCGCGACGATGGGCGCGGTTTCGATGTCGGCGCGGTGGCCGCGCGTGGCCGCCGGAACTTCGGATTGCAATTCATGAGGGAGCGAGCGGAACTGATCGATGCGCGCTTCGACGTACGATCTCGACCGGACGGCGGTACCGTGGTCCGACTCGAGATCCCGACGGGCGCCCGGACGGGAGAGAAGGAGAACGGATGAGCGCGACTGAATTCGGCGGAGTCGACCGACGGCGGGGTGGCCCCGACCGGAGATCCCCGGAAGACACGATCCGCATCCTGATCGTCGACGACCACGCCCTGTTCCGTGCCGGCGTCGCTGGTCTCCTCGCCCGAGAACCGGACCTCGAGGTCGTGGCCGAGGCGGACGATGCCCGAAGCGCGATGGATCGAGCCCTCGAGACGTCGCCAGACATCATCCTGATGGATCTATCCCTGCCGTCCCCTGGCGGCATCGAGACGACCCAGCGCATCAAACGTGAACTGCCGTCGACGGGGATCATCGTGCTCGCGGTGAATGAGGACGAGGACGCGCTGTTCGACGCCATCAAGGCCGGCGCCGCCGCATTCATCCTCAAGGACGTCGGTCCAGACGATCTCGTCACGATCATCCGCCGGGTCGCCGGGGGCGAGTTCCTGATCAACGACAAGGTCTTCGCCAAGCCGGCCGTGGCGTCCCGCGTGCTCAAGGAGTTCCGCGAGCTCGCCGTGTACGGCCAGGAGGCGGCGCCCATCTTCGCGCCCCTCTCCCCGCGCGAGGTCGAGATCCTCGACAACATCGCGCAGGGCATGACCAACAAGCAGGTCGCCTACGCGCTGTCGATCAGCGAGCAGACGGTCAAGAACCACATGAGCTCGATCCTGCGCAAGCTGTCCGTGAACGACCGGACACAGGCCGTGGTCTATGCGATGCGCCAGGGCTGGATCCGGATGCCCGACGATTGATGACGGATCCCGCACCGGTCGCTCCCGCAGCCACGCTCGGAGATCTGTCCGGCCGGCTCGCGGACGACCTGCTCAAACTCGACGGGGAGCTGCGCGAGGTCGACCAGCTCATCACGCAGGCCAAGTCCGAAGCCACCCGTCACGAGGGGCGCCGCGCCGCAGCCGTTGAGAAGGTCGAAGCGCTCAGCCCGGACGGGGACCCGAAGGAGCGCCTGGATCAGACCGCGAGCCTGCTCACCCTGACCAAGCGCGCGGCGCTGATGGAAACCCAGGTCGACGTGCTCGAGGGGAAGCGTCGGGCCCTCGCCCGCTACCGTGACGGCCTGGTCGAGTACCTCGCGGCGATGGGCGCGCTGGATCCGTCGATGGTGATGCCCGCCGGTCCGTCACCCGCGGACGCATCCGGGGACGTGGACGACGGCGAGGATGCGCCGATGCCGGCCGCCGTTTCACGGATCGTCCTGGGCGCGCAGGAGGACCTCCGCCGTGAGATCGCGCGAGCCATGCACGATGGCCCCGCCCAGAGCCTCACGAACATCGTGCTCCAGGCCCAGATCGTCGAACGGCTGGTCGCGCGCGACCCCACCTCGGCGGCCGGTGAGGTGCGCCAGCTGGTCGCCATGGTGCAGCACACGCTCGATGCGACCAAGTCGTTCATCTTCGACGTCCGCCCGATGGTCCTCGACGACCTGGGCCTGGTGCCGACGCTCCGACGTGCGACGCGCGAGCGGGGACGGCGTGCCGGGATCCCGGTGGAGTTCGAGTCGATGGGGCAGGATCGCCGCCTCCAGATGGACCTCGAGAGCGGCCTGTTCCGGATGCTGGACGAGGCGCTGGCCGGGTATCTGGGGGCGTCGCCCGATCACGTCACGCTCCGGCTCGACTGGGGGGAACAGCTCGAGGCGCGCATGGGCGCAACGCGCGCGATCGCCGATGCGAAGCGAGTCTCGGTCATCGACATTCCGGAGCCCGAGAGCGGCAAGGATCTGCCGCCCGCGCTGGCCGAGATGTTCGAGCAGCGACTCGCGGACGAGCGCCAGGCGGCCGAGAACGCGATCCGCGAGTCGATCGTCGCGTTGCCGGCCGCGAACTGGCGCGAGATCCAGAGCCGGGCGTCGTCGATCGGGGTCACCGCGGAGCTGTCAGCGGCCGGGGACGAGCTCCGCCTCGTTGCGGACATCCCGGCGCTCGAGACGCCGACAGCGAGCTGACCCATGACGCGGGGCCGCGGCGGGCACGCGGGGCAGGGCCTCGTGGAGTACGGATTGATGACCGCGCTGACCAGCGCGCTGACCCTGTTGTGGCTCGTCGTGTTCGGCGGCACCCTGTCTGACGCCCTCACCGCGATCGGCCAGGCGATCGATCACGCGGCCGGAGGCTGAGCTCCGCTCCCCGTTGCGTCCGAGCCTGCCCCCCGTACCATCGTCTCAGGTGACAGGGACAAACCGCCTTCGTACAGTGGCGCAGCCCTCATCTGGGGGTGAGTACTCATCCAGGAGAACCATCACATGGCACTGTTCACAGAGTTCTACCTTCGCGCGGTCGAGAAGTTCCGTCGCGAAGACGGCCAGGGCCTCGCGGAGTACGCGCTGATCCTCGCCCTCATCGCCATCATCGCGATCGTCGCCCTCATCTTCCTTGGCGGCCAGGTCTCCAAGATCCTGAGCACGGTCGGCGCCTCGGTCTAACCCAGACCGGCAAGATCGACGACCGCCGGGCCCATCGGGCTCGGCGGTCGTTCTGCATCCAGGGACCACTTGGAAAGGAGAGTCAGGAGATGTCCATCTTCCGGCGGCTCTTCGCCAGCCTCAGTCGTGAGGATGGCCAGGGTCTCGTCGAGTACGCATTGATCCTCGCCCTGATCGCGATCGTGGCGATCGTCGCACTCATCTTCCTGGGTGGCCAGGTCAGCTCCATCCTGAGCGACGTGGGCTCCTCCGTCTAGATCGATCCGCGCTCACGAAGACACAGGCCGCCGGTCATCGGACCGGCGGCCTTCGTTCGTTCGTGAGCCTCGGCGTGAGCACGTAGGACGCCTTGACATGCAGAGCGCTGAACCGTACCTTGGCGCCCGCCTCCGCTGAGCGGAGAGCCTGAGGGAAAGGAGGTACCCATCCACATGACGACCATCTATCTCAAGGTCATGGAACTCATCCATCGCGACGAGGATGGCCAGGGTCTCGCGGAGTACGCGCTGATCCTCGCTCTCATCGCCATCATCGCGATCGTTGCTCTCATCTTCCTGGGCGGCCAGGTCAGCAAGATCCTGAGCACCGTCGGCGCCTCGGTCTAACCAGACCGGCACGATCAACGACCGCCGGTCCCCTCGGGCTCGGCGGTCGTCGCATGTCTGCAGGACCATTTGGCCATATCGCAGGCGATCCCCAATTCCCTACTCTTGCGCGCATCAACCGCTTTACATCAGGAGATCCGCCCGAATGAACACGCTTCAGGCAGTCATCGCCAAGCTCCGCGGCGACGAGGATGGCCAGGGTCTCGCGGAGTACGCGCTGATCCTCGCCCTCATCGCCATCATCGCGATCGTCGCCCTCATCTTCCTGGGCGGCCAGGTCAGCCAGATCCTGAGCACCGTCGGCGCATCGGTCTAGGACGGCAACGAAATACTGACCGCCGGTCCTCGGACCGGCGGTCATCGTTTTATCGGCGCAACACGGGGACGTTCCGGCTCCTTGACAGTCGAAAGAGCCGAGCCGTACCGTGGCCAGCGCCTCCGCTTTGCGGGGAATTCGAAGGAAAGGAGGTACCCATCCACATGACGTCCATTTATCTCAAGGTCATGGAACTCATCCATCGCGACGAGGATGGCCAGGGTCTCGCGGAGTACGCGCTGATCCTCGCTCTCATCGCCATCATCGCGATCGTTGCTCTCATCTTCCTGGGCGGCCAGGTCAGCAAGATCCTCAGCAACGTGGGCGCATCCGTCTAGCCACCCACGACACGCGTTACGACCGCCGGCACCAGTGGTGCCGGCGGTCGTTGTCATTCCGCCTCCGCACCGCCCGCAGCCCGGCTGGGCCGCCGGTCATGACCCTGGACGGACTGGTTCGTGCCTGCACCGGCCCGTCCCCTGGCCGGCGACAGGTCATCGATGGTCGAACCTTGCGCGCAACCTTGCGCCATGCGAGGAATCCTCCAATTTCCTACCAGGGGTCCTAGCCCATTGGTATAGTCGCGCGGCATTTTGGCGGTGCTACAGTGGTGCCACCTGTCACACATCACGGCTCGGGGAGACCTAACTTTGAAGCGCTCAAATCGATTGGTCCTGCTCGTGGGGGTATTCCTCGCGATCGTCGCATTCGTCGGCATCCTGCTGCTTCAAGGCAGCCCGAGCACGGCGGTCGATCCCAATGCCCCACCCACGCGAGCTCCCGACGGTCGTCGCGACCCAGGACATCCCCCTGGGCACGGCCATCCGGCTCGACCAGGTCAAGGTCGAGGTCAAGCCTGTCACCGGCCGTGACACCGACTCGTTCGGGGACACGTCCCAGGTCGTCGGCAAGATCGTCCGCCAGCCGGTCGTGACCGGTGCCGCGATCACCGCCAGGACGCTGACCGGCGGTCAACAGGGCCAGGTCCTCGACATCGAGTGCCCGCAGACGATGCGCTGCATCTCCGTCCAGGTCGATCAGGTCACCGGCGTCGGCACGGTCATCAAGACCGGCGACTACGTCGACCTCATCATGGCCCTCCAGGCCGACAAGTTCCCCGTGATCACCGCGGACGAGGGCTCGAACTCCTTCACGGTCGTCTCGGGCCTCAACAGCACGAGCGTGAAGCTGGTGCTGCAGGGTATGCAGGTCCTCGGCACGCTGCTGCCGCCCGCGCCCGCCGCGGCCCAGGCAGCGCCCCAGGCCTCCGGTGCTCCCCCTGCCCAGGCAGGGACCACGCTGACGGGTCAGCAGGAGATCGTGATCCTGGCCGTCGACGCCCAACAGGCCGAGATCATCAAGTTCGCCCAGCTCGACTCACCGTTGTTCTCTCTCGTCCTGCGCTCGCCGAAGGACTTCATCGATCCGGAGACCAACCTGCCGTTTGCGCCCGGCACGAAGGTCCCCGACCCCACCACCGGCATCATCCTCAAGACCCTCGTCGACACCTACGGCGTCCTGCCGCCCGAGCTCATCGAGGCCATCCTGCCTGCGCAGCCACAGTAAGCGCGCCGTCCGGCGCCTCGCCGGACAGCCACGACCCAGGCGCGACGGGCGCGATGGACCCCAGCGGTCCCGCGCCCGTCCGCGTCAGGGCCTATATGACCAACCGATCACCCTCATCGCCACCACCCGCTAGGAACGAAAGCCAGACCTCCTGATGGCAGACCAGATCCGCGTCCTCATCGTCGACGACATCCCGGAGACCCGCGACCACCTCACGAAGCTGCTTGGCTTCGAGAGCGACATCGATGTGGTCGGATCGGCGGCGTCTGGTGCAGAAGCCATCTCGCTGGCCAGCTCGCTCACCCCCGATGTCGTGTTGATGGACATCAACATGCCGGATATGGACGGGATCGCGGCCACCGAAGCGCTCGGTCGCGCGGTTCCCACCGCCTCGGTCGTGATGATGTCGGTCCAGGGCGAGGCGGACTACCTCCGCCGCTCGATGCTGGCCGGGGCCCGCGAGTTCCTCGTCAAGCCCTTCAGCAGCGACGAGCTCACGGCGTCGATCCGCCAGGTCCACACCCGCGAACGCGAGAAGGCCAGCCGGCTGGCCGTGTCCGCCCCCGCGGAGAGCGCGGCCGGACCGGTCGGGACGAACCCCAGCGGCGAGCCTGGCCAGGTCGTCGCACTGTTCAGCCCCAAGGGCGGCGTCGGCCGGACCACCGTCGCGGTCAATATGGCGGTCGCGGCCGCCACAGAACTGGGCAAGAAGGTCGTCCTCGTCGATGGCTCCTTCCAGTTCGGCGACGTGGGCGTCCTGCTCAACCTCAATCCGAAGAACAAGTCGATCGCCGACCTCGTCCCCGAGCTCGAGCAGGCCGGCCACGAGGTCGAGTCCATCGACACGTTCGTGATCAACCACTCGGCCGGCATCCGGGTCCTGCTCGCACCGCCGTCACCGGAGATGGCCGAGCTGATCACTCCGTCGGGCATCAAGCGCGTGATCGAGGCCCTGCGCCTGACGCACGACCTCGTCGTGGTGGACTGCACCGCGTTCTTTAACGACACGACGCTGGCGATCCTCGACGCCGCCGATATCATCCTGACGATGCTGAGCCTCGAGATCACGAGCATCAAGAACATGCGCCTCTTCCTGGAGGTCGCAGAGCAGCTCGGATACGAGAACAAGGTCCGGCTCGTCCTCAACCGCGCCGATTCGGCGCTCGGCATCCGCGTCCAGGACGTCGAACATTCGATCGGCCGCAAGGTCGACGAGACGATCGTCAGCGACGGGCGGAGCGTGGTCTACGCGCTCAATCGGGGCGTTCCGTTCTTCCTCAGCAACCGGGAGGCGCAGGTCTCCCAGGACATCCTCCGATTGGCCCAGTCGGTCTTCGGCGATCGGTCGCAGGTCGCGGCCACCGAGGACAACAAGACCAAGGCCACCAGCAAGAAATCGTTGTTCGCATGGCGCTGATCGTGTCGACCGGCACCGTTGAAGCATTTCGACCCTCGGGGCGAGAAGGGGTTTAGGTCATGTCCCTGTTGAAGCGGATCGAATCAGCTCGCCCGGGTGGGGCGCCCGAGGCGCCGGGCGGCGCACCGGGTTCCAACCTCCCGGCTCCGGCCGGTGGCGGCCCGCCGACCATGCCGTCGGCGCCGCGACTCCAGTCGCAGGCGCCCGTGCGGGAGTCGTTCCGGGACGTCAAGTTCCGCATCCAGAACCGGGTCATCCAGGACCTGGACCCGAAGCTCGACCTCTCCAATCAGGTCGAGGTCCGGCGCCAGATCGAGGAGATCTTCGGCAAGGTCATCGATGAGGAAGGCCTCGCGCTGACCCGCGCCGAGCGCGTCCGCATGCTCGAGCAGATCACGGACGAGATCATCGGTCTCGGGCCGCTCGAGCCGCTCCTGCGCGACGAGTCGATCACCGAGATCATGGTCAACGGCCCGCGCCAGGTCTACATCGAGCGCTCCGGCAAGCTGGAGCTGACCAACGTCGTCTTCCAGAACGATGACCACGTCATGCGCATCATCGACCGCATCATCGCCCCGATCGGTCGCCGCGTTGACGAGTCGTCTCCGATGGTCGACGCCCGCCTGACCGACGGTTCCCGCGTCAATGCCATCATCCCGCCCCTGTCGCTCGTCGGACCCGTCGTCACGATCCGGAAGTTCGCCGCTTCCCCGTTCACCACGGACGATCTCATCCGATTCGGTACCGCCACCGCAGACATGTTCGACTTCCTTCGCGCCTGTGTGGAGGCTCGCCTGAACCTGTTCGTGTCCGGCGGCACCGGCTCCGGCAAGACCACGACCCTCAACGTCCTCTCGTCGTTCATCCCGAACGACGAGCGGATCGTGACGATCGAGGACGCTGCCGAGCTCCAGCTCCGCCAGGAGCACGTGGTCACGCTCGAGTCGCGCCCGCCGAACATCGAAGGCAAGGGTGCGATCCCGATCCGCGAGCTCGTGCGTAACGCCCTGCGGATGCGGCCCGATCGCATCATCGTCGGGGAGTGCCGTTCGGGCGAGGCGCTGGACATGCTCCAGGCCATGAACACCGGCCACGATGGCTCGATGTCGACCGGCCACGCCAACTCCCCGCGCGACATGCTGTCGCGGCTCGAGACGATGGTCCTCATGGCCGGCGTCGACCTGCCGCTGCGGGCCATCCGCGAGCAGGTGGCCTCCGCGGTCGACCTGATCGTCCAGCAGAGCCGCCTCAAGGACGGGACCCGGAAGATCGTCAACATCACCGAGGTCCAGGGCATGGAAGGCGACGTCATCGTCATGCAGGACGTGTTCGTCTTCGAGCAGACGGGCGTCATCGAAGGGAAGATCCAGGGGCGGCTCAAGCCGACCGGGATCCGGCCCAAGTTCGTCGAGAAGTTCGAGATCATGGGCATCAACCTGCCCCCGGGTCTCTTCGGCTTCAACTATTAGTCGCGGGGGAGGAGACCGACCGTGGAACCAATGACGCTTGCGGTGGCCGGAGTGGCCGCCCTGGCCATCCTGCTGATCGCGGTCGGGGTCGCAAGCTCCGGACGATCCGGCATCTCGGACCGCCTCGAGCGCTACGCCTCCGGGCGGGCCGAGGGCGCCGCCGCCGTGTCGACCGGGCAGGGACCGATCAGCGACCTGATCGCCCAGAGCCAGGCGCTGGCCAGCCTGAACAAGGTCGTCGAGGGCCGTGACTTCGGGGCCAACCTTGCCCGCGATATCGCCCGGGCGGACCTGAAGCTCAAGCCGTCCGAGTACCTGATGATCTGGGGTTTCTCGATCGTCGGCGTGCCGGTCCTGATGTTCATCTTCGGCTTCTTCATGCCGGCGCTCCACTCGCCCCTCGTCCTGCTCATCGGAGCCCTCATCGGGTTCATGCTCCCGCGCTTCTGGCTCGGCCGTCGCAAGAGCGGCCGCCTGAACTCCTTCAACAAGCAGTTGCCGGACACGATCACGCTGATCGCGAACGCCCTGCGCGCCGGCTCGTCCTTCCTGCAGGCCATCGAGCTCGTCGTCCGCGAATCGCGGCCGCCAGTCTCGACCGAGTTCGGCCGGGTCATCCGCGAGGTAAACCTGGGCCTGCCGTTCGAGCAGGCGCTCGAGAACATGGTCCGCCGCGTGCGGTCCGATGACCTCGAGCTGATGGCCACAGCCATTGCGATCCAGCACCAGGTCGGTGGCAATCTCGCCGAGATCCTCGACTCGATCGCTTACACCATCCGTGAGCGGGTCCGCATCAAGGGCGAGATCCGCACCCTGACGGCGCAGCAGCGCCTGTCGGGCTATGTCGTCGGCTTCCTGCCCATCGCGCTGGCCGGCTTTCTATTCCTCGCTGCCCCCAACTTCATGGAACCGATGTTCCTCAACCCACCCTCCGTCCTGGGCCTCCCGGCCGGCGTAGTGATCCTGATATTCGGCGGATTCATGATGTTCATCGGCTTCATGCTCATCCGCAAGATCGTGGACATCGAGGTCTGATCATGGAGATCCTCCCCATCGCCGTCGCCGCCCTTGCCGCCGGGGCGATCCTGCTGATCGTTCTCGGGCTTGGGGGTAGCGCGCCGGTCGATCCGGTCCAGGCCCGCCTGACCCAGCTCGGGACCATGCAGGCGAAGAATCTCGAGGAGCTGGAGCTCCAGGCGCCGTTCATCGAGCGCACCCTGCGCCCGCTGGCGGCCGGCATCTCCGGTCGGATGTCGCGGGTGGCGTCAACGTCGTTCACGGAGAAGACGGAGAAGCGCCTCGCGCTCGCCGGCAACCCGGGTGACCTGCGTGTCGCCGACTGGCTGGGCATCAAGGCGATCTGCGCGGTCATCTTCGCGATCCTGTTCTTCTTCCTGTTCGCGATCGTCGGCATCCTCGGGTTCCCATTCCCGGTCGGAGCGGGCTTCGGTGTCATCGGGGCGCTCCTGGGGTACACGATCCCCGAGTTCTGGCTGGGTGGGCGCGTCAAGAAGCGCCAGAAGGCCATCCTCATGATGATCCCGGACGCGCTCGACCTGCTGACGATCTCCGTCCGGGCGGGCCTCGGGTTCGATGCCGCGCTCGCCAAGGTGGTCGAGAAGCTCCAAGGGCCGCTCTCGGACGAGTTCCGCCGAGCCCTCGCGGAGGTCCGGGTCGGCAAGGCGCGCCGAGACGCGCTGCGCGACATCGTGGCGCGCACCGAAGTGGGGCCACTGACCAACTTTATCGGCGCGATCATCCAGGCTGAGCAGCTCGGTGTGTCGATCTCGAAGGTGCTCCAGGTCCAGTCCGAGCAGCTCCGCATCGAGCGTCGTCAGCGCGCTGAGGAGATGGCCGCCAAGGCACCGATCAAGATGCTGTTCCCGCTCGTCGGGTGCATCTTTCCCTCGCTGTTCATCGTCATCCTGGGCCCGGCCATCATCCTGATCATGGTGAACCTGGCCGGAGTCTGAGCGAGCCACGATGGCGCTCGCCGCCCGCAACCTCACGCGCGACACCGTCCTGGCGTCCAGCGTGGACGTCGCCGGATCGCTGTGGCAGAAATTCAAGGGTCTCATGGGCCGGTCCTCACTCGATGCGGGGACCGGCCTCTGGCTGCCCGATTCGAACGGGATCCACATGATGTTCATGAAGTTCCCGATCGATGCGGTGTTCGTCGGGAAGCCGACCGCCGACGACGGGCTGGTGCGGCCCGTCGTGTCCGTCCACCGCGGGCTGCGAGCGTGGACCGGGCTCGTGCCGTTCGTTCGGGGCGCTCATGGCGTCCTGGAGCTGCCGATCGGGACGATCGACGCGTCCCGAACCGCTGTCGGGGACCTGGTCCGCCTCGCCTGACCCCGCGCTCCGGGCTGCAGCGGCGCTGCCTGACCCCGTGATCCGGGATGCCGGGCGCTGCCTGACCCGTGCTCCCGGATGTAGCGGCGCTGCCTGACGCCCTGCTCCGGGATGCCGGGCGCTGCCTGACCCGAGATCCGGGATGCAGCGGCGCTGCCTGACCCCGCGGCCCCCGACTCTTGGCGTGCAATACCAGCGTGCGTCGTATTCGGAGATTCCGGCGCTTTGCGCGTCGCGGGCACGCGCTATCGGGGCCACTGACGGCTTCCTGTGCGTGGACGACAACGATGGGCCCGAGATTTGCCTTGACGGGCCTCCGATCGGGCGATACCAGTCATGGGGCTATTGGATGCCAACGGCGGTGGCGGGCCACCCGCGCAGCCGGCTCGCGAACGCGCCACCCCGCGCAGCCGGCTCGCGAACGCGCCACCCGCGCAAGCCGGCTCGCGACCTCGCGACTCGCGCGCCCGCCCCCGGATGAGCGCCCGGTAAGAGCCCGCCGTCATCCTCCCGAGCATGGATGACACGCGAGTCGGTCGGATCGTTCGCGAGGTTCGGATCCGCAAGACCTGGCGGCAGCGAGACCTGGCAACCGCGGCTGGCGTCAGTCAGGGTCTGATCTCGAGGATCGAACTCGGGCGATTCGACAACCTGTCCCTTGCCAGGATCCGCAAGGTCGCCGACGTCCTCGGCATCACCATCTCCCTCGATGCGCGGTGGCGATCGGGCAACGTCGACCGGCTCGTCGATCGCGGGCACGCGGCACTGGTCGATCACGTCGTCGCCACGCTCCGCGCGGACGGCTGGGTGACCCGCGTCGAGGTCACCTTCAACCACTTCGGGGAGCGAGGGGCTGCCGACGTCGTCGCCTGGCATCCGCACGAGCGCATCCTGCTGATCGTCGAGGTCAAGACGACGATCGGGGACATCCAGGCGACGGCGAGCACGTTCGAGCGTAAGGTCCGAATCCTGCCGGACGCACTCCGCCGTGAGGCTGGCTGGCGCCCCAGGACCGTCGCGCGACTACTGGTCATCGCGGATACCCACGCAAATCGGACCGTCGTACGCGATCACGCGGCGCTCTTCGACGCGATCTGGTCGGCCCGGACGATGGAGACGCGGCGCTGGCTCCGCCGTCCTTCGATCGCGAACGACGAGCGCACGCGCGGATTCGGCGGCGTATGGTTCCTGCCGTTCGAGCGCACCACGGCCGCCGCCCCGGCCAGGTACCGCCAAGTCCAGCGCGTCCGCCGGCCACGTACAGCCGCGTGATCGATCTCCTGCGGCGCACGGCCGGCCAGGCGCTCGACGCGGCCCTTCCGGCGGCCTGTGTCGGATGCGGGCGTGAGGGGCCGCCGTTGTGCGAAGCGTGCGGGCCGGTGCTGGATCGCCGGCTCGACGCGCCGGCCGGCATCCCGATCGGGCTCCCCGGGGATCTCCCGGCGCCGCTCCTGCAGCTCGACTGGTGCGCGCCGTTCAGCGGAACGGTCCGTGCCGCCCTACACGCGATCAAGTACGAGGGCGAACAGCGCCTCGCCGAACCCCTTGGAGCGGCCATCGCCCGTCGCTGGGCACGGATCGAGGTCGGTGCGGATGTCGTCACGCACGTTCCCGTGCACGCCGACCGGGCACGCACGAGGGGGTACGACCAGGCGGAGCTCATCGCGCGGGCCGCGGCTCGGCACCTGCGACTGCCATACGCCACGTTGCTCACCCGAAAGCGTGCGACGATCGCCCAGTTCGATCTCGATCGTGGCGACCGCGCCGCCAACGTCGCGGGCGCGTTCGTGGCGGATCCCGGGCGCGGACCGGACCTGATCGGTCGCTGGGTCCTGCTCATCGACGACGTGGTCACGACCGGCGCCACCCTGGCGGCCTGCGCCGAGGCCCTCGACCGCGCCGGCGCCCTCGGCACCTCGGCCATCACGGTCGCTCGAGAGCGATGACCCGCCGGGTCGGGGCTATACTCGAACCCCGACGCTCGAACCCGGAGGTGAGCATGCGGACCATCGTGAAGGGCAAGAATGTCGAGGTCCCCGAGCGGGTTCGCGACTACACCCAGCGCAAGCTCCGCCGGCTCGAACGACTCCTCGACGACCGCACCGATGCGATCGTCGAATTCTCCAACGAGATGCACAAGAGCGCCTCGGACGCGCACATCGCCGAGGTGACGCTCGTCATCGATGGGCGAACGCTGCGCAGCCACGCGGTCGGCATCAGCTACCAGGCTGCGCTCGATGAAGTCGTCGACAAGGTCGAACGCCAGGCGGTCGATCACAAGTCGAAGCCGCGCTTGCGGGCCCGTCCCGAGGAGGAGAAGCGGATCCTGCAGTCCCTCGCCGACGGGACCCGTGAGCCCGGGCACGACCGCCGGATCGTGAAGACGAAGCGCTTCGCCATCGAGCCGATGTTCGAGGAGGACGCGGCTGCGACGATGGACGAGCTCGGCCACAGGTTCTTCGTGTTCGTGAACGCCGAGACCGAGCGGATCGCGATCCTGTACGCCCGTGACGACGGCGACCTCGGGATGATCGAGCCAGTCATCGGCGGTGACTACGCGACCGGGCGCCAGCACGGCAACGGCCGCGACGGCGCCAGCCGGTCGAATGGGCGCGACGACGAGGGCCGCCAAGCCTAGCCCGCGCGCGACGACGAGGGCCGCCCAGCCTCGCCCGCGCGCGACGACGCGGGTCGCCAAGCCTCGCCCGCGCGCGACGACGCGGGCCGCCAAGCCTCGCCCGCGCGCGACGACGCCCGCCCAGCCTCGCCCGAGACGACGATGCCCGCCCAGCCCGGCCCGCCGGCGAGGCACGTGCCAGTGGGTCATCCAGCCCTCGCCCCGGCCACGCGCCGCGTCGTCGTACGATGCGCCCATGTCCCCCGATGGTCCGCGGATCGGTGCCCACCTGCCCCTCGCGGCCGGCATGGTCAAGGCGGTCGACCGGGCCCACGAGATCGGTGCCGACGCGATGCAGATCTTCACCGACAATCCGACGGCCTGGAAACGGCGCGCCGAGCCGCCTCGCGAGCTGACGGCCTTTCGGCAACGCCTTCGTGAGCACCGCATCGGGCCCGTCTCGATCCACGCGTCGTACCTGGTGAACCTTGCCGGATCGCACACGGAGTCATTCGATCGCTCGATCGACCTGCTGGCCAACGAGCTCCGGCATGCCCCGGCGTTCGGGGCACGGTTCGTCAACGTGCACATCGGCTCGCACCTGGGTCTCGGGGTGACGGCCGGCATCGAGCGGCTCGCGGAGGGCATCCGCCAGACGCTCCTCGCCGCCGACGCACCTCCGGACGACGCGGAAGCCGCCACGGACGGCGTCGACACGGACGACGTCGGCCCTGACGCCATCGCCCCGCGCGGCGTCGCCCCGGACGACGCGCAGGCCGAGCCCACCATGCTCGTCCTCGAGAATTCGGCCGGCAGTGGCGGCGGGCTCGGCACGAACGTTCACGAGCTGGCGAGGATCGCCTCGGCGGTCTCCGCGCTCGGGATCCCAGCGGATCGGATCGGCTTCTGCCTGGACACGGCGCATGCGTGGGGAGCCGGCGTCGACATGAGCAGGCCGTCGGCGATCGACGACCTCGTGGCCACGTTCGATGCCCGGATCGGCCTGGAGCGGCTGGTCATGGTCCATCTCAACGACTCGCGCTCCGAGCGTGGCTCGCGGACGGACCGGCATGAGCACCTGGGCGCCGGCCGGATCGGGCCGGCGGGACTGGCGCACGTGCTGCGCCACCCAGGGCTGTCGCACGCCACGTTCCTGCTCGAAACGCCGGGCATGGACGAGGGCTACGACGCCATCAACCTGCGGCGCGCCCGCGCGCTGGCGTCCGGCGTGCCGATGGAGCCGCTGCCCGATGGCGCGTTCAAGCTGCGCGGGAGCGCCAAGGCGCGCACGGCTCCCGCGTGACCGATCGCCGCGATCCCGAACTCCCCGCCGGCCCCGCGCTGGCCGCGCGGCTGGATCGATCCACTCTCCCCGCCCTCCTCGGCCTGGCCGCAGTCATGCGGCTCGTGAACCTCCCCACACGCGGGACATGGGAAGCCGACCAGGGCCACGACATGCTCACGCTCCGGGCGCTGGTCCAGGACGCCGTCGTGCCACTGCTCGGCCCACCGACCTCCATCGGCGACGTGCACCACGGCGCCTGGTACTACTACCTCCTGAGCCCGGCGGCAGCGATCACCGGTGGCGACTCGCCGCTGGCCGTGGTCGCCCTCATCGCGCTCGCCGGCATCGCCGCGGTCGGGGTCGTGTGGTGGCTGGCGCGCCAGATCGGTGGTCCCCTGGCCGGGGCGGTCGCCGGCCTCGCGGCCGCGGTGTCAGCCGCCGCGATCGACGAATTCGACGTTCATCTGGAACCCGAACCTCATCGCGCTCTCGAGCGGGCTTGCCCTGGCCGGTGCCTGGCGGGCGTGGAGCGGCGGCGATCGGCGCTGGTGGCTGCTGGCCGCCGTCGGAACCGTCGTCACGATGCAGTGCCACATCCTGGGCATCGCGCTGCTGCCGATCGTCGCGGTGCCCTACGTCCTCGACGCGAGGCGCCGCGTGCTCGGGCGGGTGCACCCCGGCGTGCTCGCGATCTTCGCGGTGGCCTATCTGCCGCTGCTCGTCAACGAGCTGACCACGAGGGGCTCGGAGCTGCGCGCGGCACTCGACTACCTGGCGGCGGGCGGGGGAGGGAGCGAGACCGTCATCCCGGTTCGGTTCGTGATCGCGGGACTTCGGGTGCTGAGCTGGCCGCTGACCGGGCTGATCACGGACGGCTTCATCGCTGCCGTGCTTGCGAGCGCCGCAGTCATCGGCATCGCCGTCTGGCGGGCCCGCTCGAGCGGGCCCGGACCGTCTGGCGGCACGCTGGCTGGGCGCCGGCCTCCTGTGGTCGACGGCGTTCCTCACGCTCACCGCGCCGAGCCTGGCCACGGTCGTTCCCGGGCTTCCGAACGACCATTACCACGCCTTCGCCGATCCGATGGTCTTCACGCTGATCGGCCTGGGAGCGGCGGCCCTTGCAAGGATGCCGTCCGGGACCGGACCCACGGCGCGCCGCGCCGTCGGACCGATCCTGGCCGCCGTCGGCGTGCTCGGCCTGCTGGGCTGGAACCTGACCCACCTGCCGCCCGCCATCCATCCGGACGGTGGCGTTCCGGCCGGTGAAGCCGCCGGCGCACGGGTGGATGCGGTCCTGACGGCGGCCGGTGTGGAGCGCCTGGACGTCACCCATCTGCAGTCATTGCCCGAGTTCAAGTCGACCGAGGCGATGGCCTATCCCCTCGCCCGTCTCGGCCGTCTCTACGTCGCTGACGTGCCGAAGGGTGGTGTCGCCCCGGGCAGCGCTCTCGATCCGTCCACGATGACCGTGTACGCGGAGTTCGACGGCCTGGTGCTGCTCTGCGACGACCGATTCCGAGTGGTCATCGGCGCGGCCTGCGGCGGCCCGGCGGAGGCGACGCTCACACCGGACGGCGGCGGCTCGACATGGGGCCCGCTGCTGGACCGGTTCGAGGCCGCGCCCGACCGGTTCGTGTCGGTCTACGGCGCGTCTGAGAACCCCGGCTGAATCGCGAACGCCGGCGCCCCAGACGCCGGCGTTCGCAGTCCCCGAGACCCGGACGGTGGAGGGCGATCCGGGTCGTGCCCTGGAAAAGTCTTAGTAGCGGCCCTCGCGGCCGGTGCCCCGGCTGACCGATCGTACGGTGCTCACCGCGGTGGCCGTGCCCCCGCCATTGGCATCGCCGACCGACATCGGTCGACCGCCGCTGTTCGGCGCGCTCATCGATCGTTCGGTCCCGTGCTCGTTCGAGCCCGTTCCGGTGCCGGACGGGTAGGCGCGCCCGAAGCGGCGCATCCGGACGGCGAGGTAGTACTCCATGATCTGGCGGACCTGCGGCTCCGACAGGAGCTCGTCCGCGCGCAAGGCGTATTCGACGCGAGCCGTGGGATTGGCGGCTCCGGAGGCGACGAGACCCAGGTATTGCGGGGTGTCGGCGTCGTCACGCAGCTCGCGGAGCCCGCGGGCAAGCTTGGTGGCGGTCCCCAGGGAGGGCATCCGGTCACCGCGGATCAGCCGGGAAATGGTCGAGTGATCGACGCCGGACTGCTGGGCAAGCTGGCGCTGCGACATCTTCTTGGCCTTGAGCTGCGCTCGAAGCCATTCGTTGAACGCTCGGCCGTTCTGGCTGGTCATGTTGCCTGCGCGCTCCTAGCGGCTTGTCCGCGTGCGGCTGGGCCCATTCGATGGGTGAGTCGATACCACGATGATGCGGTCGCCCGGTACGGGCCTGTATCCCCCGTTCGTACCGGTCGTTCGAGGCGAGCACGCGACTGGAGTGGTCGATTCGAGTGCGGTTTACGACACTCTGTCGCAGTGCCCGAGGCGGGGACCACCATGACCAAGGTACGCCCCCGCGTGCCGGGCCGGATGCAACACAGGTATCGGAACGGGCGTTGCGGGTGCATGACGGACGGATCTCGCGCTCAAGCGTGAGGAGCGGCCATTCGTGTTCGGCGCGGCAGCCGCGCAAGGGGCCCGAGCCGGCTGGTATCAGGCCGGCGTCGAACTCGTCGGAGCGTCCACGGACCCCGCCGATCCGCCCCAAACCGCGCGGTTTCGACGAGATCGCATAGGCGATCGACCCAAAGACGATGATCGAGAACACGCTGATGACGCGATCGAGCAGCGCGATGGCCGTCGCTTCGGGGAGCGGCACACCGTAGGCGACGGTCAGGACGCCGACCACGCCGGCCTCGACGATGCCCAGCCCGGCCGGGCTGAGCGGCACCGCGGTCAGCAGCGAGCCGATGAGGGCGACGAAGACCGCTCCTGAGAGGCCCAGCGACACGTCGGCGAACCCGAGCGCCTGCACGACGAGGAACAGGCGTAGCGCCTCGGTCATCCAGATGAGGCCGGTGAGGAAGCCCAGGGCGGGCAGCTGGCGAGCAGCAAGCGCCCCGAAGACGCCCTCTTCGAAGCGGTCGTACAGGTCTCGCACCTGGTGCGGCAACGGCAGGGCGACGATGATCTGGCGCCCGAAGTTGCGCATCGTGAACAGCCCGACCGCGAGCGCGGCGACGACGACGACCCCGATCCCGAACACCACCTGGATGGCGGCCGGCAGCCCGCTGCGGAAGCTCCAGTACCCGGCCGCGAGGCCGAGCAACGCGATGGCGAACAGATCGAGGACCCGCTCGATGAAGACGGTCCCGAACGTCCTCGACAACGAGGCGGTGCTGTTGATCTTCAACAGGTACGCCCGGTAGACGTCGCCGAGCTTGGCCGGGACGACACAGTTGACGAGCCACGACAGGAAGATGATCTCGGTCGCGTCCTTGGTGCCGACCCGCATGCCGGTGCCCTGGAGCAGGAGCGCCCAGCGCCGGCCACGCAACGGGAAGCCGGTATAGAACACCGCGAACGCCAGCAGGACGAGGAGGGGGTTCGCGGCCAGCACCAGCCCGGGCACGGTCGCCAGCTGGCTCCCGTTGATCGAGACGAAGACGGCGATGACCGCGACCGGAACCGCGATCGAGACGAGCGTTCGCGGCTGGCGCAGGCGCCGCGCGATGGACATCTGGTCCGCGATCGGGCTCGTCGTTCGAGGTCGGTCGTGACCACGGGATACGGCGGCACGTCGTGTGGCCGGGCCGCGGGGCCGCCCGGAACGGCGGCGTGGGGATCGAGCGTCGGGGTCGCCTCCATGTCTGTGGACGGTACGGGGCTGTCGGTCGCGCCTTCCATCGGTCGATGGTCCTGCTCGTTCCCGTCGGGTGCGGGCCGATCCGTCATGCCGGCGCGCCAGGGCGGATGCGCCGGTTGCCGCGCAGGTGATTCACGGTTTTGGCGACCGGCGTCCAGAGCCGGATCACGTAGCTTGCCCGCCCGGGCACGATCTCGGCGCTGGCAAACCCGGCAAGCAGCCCGGGCGGTGTCGATGGGTCGCCGTCGAGCGCGGTGTACGCGACGCCGACCTCCAGGACCGAATGTGCGTCCGACACGGCCACGCCGGCCAGGCCGTGGTCACGGGCGAGGGCCGCCGCTCGCTCATTCCCGCCGCCGACGAGCCTCGCATTGTGGACCTCCACCCAATCCACGAGCGAGACCAGCGTCTCCATCCGCGCATCCATGAGCAGTGACCCGCGCAGGCGATCGAACGGGTGCGGGATCCCGACCAGGCCGCCCTGCTCGCGGACGGCCGCCACGGTCTCGGCCGCCGACATCCCAGGTGCCACGGCCCGCTCCAGGTACGCCGCGATGAGATCCCCGTCCGCCGTCCTGACCTCCTCACCGACGATCACGGTCAGACCGGCCGGCGCCGCCTCACGCGCGGCAAGCGCGCCATCGATCCGGTCATGGTCCGTGACCACGAGATGCGTCAACCCTCGAGCAGCCGCAGCCCGCACCACATCCCCAGGCCGCGCCAGACGAATCGAAGCTCGCGCTCGTGTGGCAATGCAAATCGATGAACGCCCGGGTCATGCTCGGGGGGTCCTGTCACCGGGCGAATCCGTGCGTCCTCGCCCTCCGCGCCTGCGGGCGCTAGCGGGCTCCGGGCGCGCAGAACCGCCCGGCGTCACCCCCCGACCCCGGTCGTCCAGGCGACTCGCAGGTGGAAGGTCGGCGGGCAGGACCGGCCACACAGGGAAGCGACTGGCAGGCGGGACCGCGGGTGGCGCCGGGAGAGAGCTTCCGGCGGAGGGAGCGCTAGGAGCGCGAGCGCCGGAGCGACCGGAGGCCGGGAGCCTCCCGGCGACAGGACCCGCGTTGAGGGCCACGCAGGTCAGATCGTCTGGACGAGGGATTTCTTGAAGAAATCGAAGTGCTCGAGCGCCAAGCCCGTCCCCAGTGCCACGCAGTCGAGCGAGTTCTCCGCGACGTGGCACGGCACCCCGGTGACCTGTGTGAGCAGCTTGTCGACGTTCCGGAGCAGCGCCCCGCCGCCCGACATGACCATCCCCTTGTCGATGATGTCGGATGAGAGCTCCGGCGGCGTCTGCTCGAGCACGGTCCGGACCGCGGCGACCAGCTGCTGCAGCGGCGCTTCGATCGCCTCCATGACCTCCGAAGACGTGATCGGGATCGTGCGCGGGAGGCCGGCGATGAGGTCGCGGCCGCGGACCTCCATCGTGAGCTCGCGCTCGAGCGGCAGCGCCGTCCCGATCTGCATCTTGACCTCTTCGGCCGTGCGCTCGCCGATCATGAGGTTGTACTTCTTGCGAATGTACGTGGCGATCGCCTCGTCGAACTTGTTGCCCCCGACACGTAGCGAGTGCGAGACGACGATGCCACCCAGCGCGATGACCGCGATCTCCGAGGTCCCGCCGCCGATGTCGATGATCATGTTCCCCGACGGCCCGCTGATCGGCACGTTGGCGCCGATGGCCGCCGCCAGCGGCTCCTCGATCAGGTAGGCCTCCTTGGCCCCGGCCTTGAGCGCCGCATCACGGACGGCCCGCTTCTCGACGGACGTGACGCCCGCCGGCACGCTGATCATGACCTCGGGTCGGTTGAGCCCGATCCGGCCTTTCGTCGCCTTGGCGATGAAGAACCGCAGCATCGCTTCCGTGATGACGTAGTCCGCGATCACGCCGTCCTTCATGGGCCGGATGGCCGTGATGTTGCCGGGCGTCCGCCCGATCATCGCGCGCGCTTCCTCGCCCACGGCGACGATGCGGTTGTCGTCCGAGACCGCCACGACGGACGGTTCGGTGATCACGATGCCCTTGCCCTTCACATAGACGAGGACGTTGGCGGTGCCGAGGTCGATGCCGATCTTCATGAGCTGGACGTGTCGTTCCCTTCTGCCAGGCGCTCGATCCTGGCGCCGAGGTCCAGGAACTTGCCTTCGATGTTCTCATAGCCCCGGTGAACGTGGTGTGCACCGTGGATGGTGGTCGTGCCTTCCGCGGCGAGCGCGGCAAGGATCAGTGAGGCGCCGGCTCGCAGATCGCCGATCTCGACGTCGGCGCCGTGCAGGCGCCGGCGACCCTCGATGACGGCCGTATGGCTGTCCTTGATATCGATCGAGGCACCCATCCGCCGAAGCTCGCTCATCCATTCGAGGCGGTCCTCGAAGATCGTCTCGCGAACCTGCGAGGTGCCGTTGGCCTGGGTGAGCAGCACCGATGTCGGCGGCTGGAGGTCCGTGGCGAGACCGGGATATGCGGCGGTCTCGATGTCGACGGCCTGGAAGCCGGGGGCTTCGAGCGCGGTCCCGTCGACCTCGATCGTGTCCTGGCCGCAGGACACGCCGACTCCGGCGCGACCCATCGTCTCGACGAATGCGCCGAGATGCTCGCACGGGGCCCCGGTCAACGTGATCTTGCCACCGGTGACGGCACCGGCCACGACGAACGTGCCGGCCTCGATCCGGTCCGGGATCACCCGGTGTTCGGCGCCGCGCAGCCGCTTCTTGCCCTCGATCTCGATCGTGTCGGGGTAGGTCCGCTCGACGTCGGCGCCCATCTTCTGGAGGCACGCGATGAGGTCGTCGACTTCAGGTTCCTGGGCCGCCGGTCGGAGGACCGTGTGGCCGTCGGCCAGGGTCGCCGCGAGCATCGCGTTCTCGGTGCCCATCACCGACACGAACGGGAAGCGGATCTCCGCCCCTCGCAGCCGGCCGGGTGCCGTTGCGAAGTAATAACCGTTGCGGTACTCGATCTCGGCGCCGAGCGTGCGCATCGCGTCGACGTGGAGGTTGACCGGCCGCCGTCCGATCCGATCGCCGCCTGGGTTGCTGATGATGACCTTGCCGCAGCGCGCCAGGAGCGGGCCAAGGAGCATGAACGAGGCGCGCATCTTGGCGGCCGCCTCGAGCGGCACGAATTGCCACTCGACGTCGCCGGCCGCGACCTCATAGACGTTCGGCTCCGGGTGGTCGACCACCACGCCGAGATCCTCGAGCGTCTCGGCCATGACGCGGACATCCTCGATCTCGGGGACGTTCGTGAACCGGCAGCGCTCGCCGGTCAGGGTGGCCGCCGCGAGCATCTTGAGGGCAGCGTTCTTCGCCCCGCTGATCGCCACAGTCCCGGACAGCGGCTGACCGCCCTCGATGCGGAAGAATTCCTGTTGGACCGGCTCCGGGACGTATTCCCAGTGGAACGGTCTTGCGTCCGCCACTGGCTACCCGCGGCGCCGCGGGCCCTCCCGGTGACGTCGCTCGGCGACGCGGATCCGGAGGAGCGCCTGCTGCAGCGCGGCTCTCGCGGCCGACAGGTCGGCGGCTTCGTGATAGCCCGATTCGAGGGCCCGTTCCGCCTCACGGCGGGCTTCCTGCGCCTTCTCGAGATCGATCTCGCTGGACATGTCGGCGGTCTCGGCCATCACGACGACCCGGTCCGGACGGACCTGGACGAACCCGCCCACGATGGCGAACGACTCCTCAGCCCCACCCTTTCGGATCCGGAGCTCGCCGACCCCAAGCGTAGACACCAAGGGGGCGTGGTGCGGCAAGACCCCCATCTCGCCCTCTGACCCGGGCAAGACGACTGCGTCGACCTCGTCCGAATACGCGAGCCGCTCCGGTGTGACGATCTCGAGCAAGATGGGCATCAGACAACACCTTGGGTCGAGGGCCGGCAAGCGGGTGGCGCCGGGCGCCGTCCGGCGGAGGATGCGCTAGGCGCAGCGCCGGAGCGACCGGAGGCCGGGCGGGGCCCGGTGACAGGACCCGCCACGAGGAACCTCACGAGCCCAGTTTCTCCGCGTTGGCCCTGACGTCTTCCACGGTGCCGGCGAGGAAGAAGGCCTGTTCGGGCAGGGTGTCGGTCTTGCCTTCGAGGATCTCCTTGAACGAAGCCACGGTGTCCTTGATGGACACGTACGCGCCCTCGCGGCCCGTGAAGACCTCGGCCACGAAGAAGGGCTGGCTGGCGAAGCGCTGGAGGCGTCGTGCTCGGGCGACCGTGGACTTGTCGTCCTCGGAGAGCTCGTCGATGCCCAGGATGGCGATGATGTCCTGGAGGTCGCGGTAGCGCTGCAGGACGCGCTTGGTCTCCTGGGCGACGTCGTAGTGCTCCTGGCCGACGACGTTCGGGTCCAGGACGCGCGACGTGGAGGTCAGCGGGTCCACGGCCGGGTAGATGCCGAGTTCGGCGATCGAGCGCTCGAGGCGGATCGTCGAGTCGAGGTGGGCGAAGGTCGTGGCCGGCGCGGGATCGGTGTAGTCGTCCGCCGGGACGAAGACGGCCTGCAGCGACGTGATCGATCCCTTCTTGGTCGAGGTGATGCGCTCCTGGAGGGCGGCCATCTCGGTGGCCAGGTTCGGCTGGTAGCCGACCGCTGATGGCATCCGGCCGAGCAGGGCCGAGACCTCGGAACCCGCCTGGGTGAAACGGAAGATGTTGTCGATGAACAGGAGGACGTCGCGGCCCTCCTCGTCGCGGAAGTACTCGGCCATCGTCAGGCCCGTGAGCGCGACTCGCTGGCGCGCGCCGGGCGGCTCGTTCATCTGGCCGAAGGCGAAGGCGGTCTTGGCGAGCACCCCCAATTCGGTCATCTCGGCGATGAGGTCGTTGCCCTCGCGGCTGCGCTCGCCGACGCCCGCGAACACCGAATAGCCCGAGTGCTCCTGGGCGACGTTGCGGATCAGCTCCTGGATGATGACCGTCTTGCCGACGCCCGCCCCACCGAAGATGCCGATCTTGCCGCCCTTCTTGAACGGGCAGATCAGGTCGATGATCTTGAGGCCGGTCTCGAAGACCTCGACCTCGGTCGACTGCTGGTCGAAGGCGGGTGCCTCGCGGTGGATCGGCAGCGATGTCTCGGCGTTGACCGGGCCCTTGTTGTCGATCGGGCGGCCGAGCACGTCGAAGACCCGCCCGAGCGTGACCTCGCCGACGGGGACGGTGATCGGGGCGCCGGTATCGAGGACCGCCACGCCACGGGCCAGCCCGTCGGTGGTGGTCATCGCGACGGAGCGGACCCAGTTGTTGCCGAGATGCTGCTGGACCTCGCACACGAGCGAATCCTGGCCCTCGCGCTGGATCTCGACGGCGTTGAGGATCTTGGGCAGCTGCCCGGCTGGGAACTCGATGTCGACGACGGGTCCGGTGATCTGGATGACCCTGCCCGTCGCGTTGGTCGTGGCGGTCGCCATGGTGTGGGTTGCCTCCTGCGTCCTGTGCGTCAGCGAGCGTTCGCGCCGGACGCGATCTCGATCATCTCGCGGGTGATGTTGGTTTGACGGACCTTGTTATAGGAAAGGGTCAGGTCGTCGATGAGGTCCTCGGCGTTCTCGGTCGCGTTCTTCATGGCGACCATCCGGCTCGACTCCTCGCTCGCCTTGCCCTCCAGGACGGCCTGGAAGAGGCGCGTCGCGACGTAGCGCGGCACGAGCCGCTCCAGCACCGCGCCGGGGTTCGGCTCGAAGATGAACTGGTTGCCAGGGATCCCCTCGGTGTCCTCGGTCGCCCGGACGGGCAGCAACTGGATCTTCTCGGGGCGCTGGACGAGCGTCGACACGAAGCGGTTGTAGATGACGTCGACGCGAGCGTAGGTGTTGGCCAGGAAGTCGTCGGTGATGAGCCGGGCCAGGGGCAGCACGTCCGCGAAGGCCGGCCGGTCGCCGAAGCCCGCGAAGTGTGCCTCGATGGGCACGCCCGCGCGGCGCATGGCGTCGCGGCCCTTGCGCCCCACGGTCACGACCGCCAGGTCGCCGGTCTGTCCGGTGATCTCGCGCGCGGCGAACCGGATCGTGTTGGTGTTGAGCGGGCCGGCCAGACCGCGATCCGTGGTGACCAGCACGATCAGCCGCTTGCCGCCCTCCTCGCGCTCGGCCAGCAGCGGATGGTCGTCCCCGCTCAGGACCGCCGCCAGGTCCGCGAGGACTTCGTCGAGCTTGTCGCTGTACGGCCGGGCGGCCAGGGTCGAATCCTGCGCGCGCTTGAGCTTGGACGCTGCCACGAACTGCATCGCCCGCGTGATCTGCTTGATGTTCTTGACGGCGCCGATACGCCGTCGAATGTCCCTCTGAGATGCCATCTCGCGGACCTCAGCGACCGCTCTGATCGGCCCAGGGCGGCGTTGTCGCCATCCTCGGGTCGATGGCTCGCGGGAGCGCTCGCCTCGACCCTCGGAGCGGCTAGAGCCGGCACGGTGCGCTCGCTCACGTGCTCAGCTCCGCCTTGCCCTGGACCGCCAGTGCGGCCGCACGCAGTCGTCATGCCTCGGTAGTTCCCTCGCCGGTGGCGTCGTCCGCCGACTTTCCCGTTTCGGCGGTCGGAGCATCGGCCGACGGGCCACCCGCCGGCGACGCGGAGATCGAGGCCTCGGCCGGAGCCGGCTTGGCCGCTTCCGCCTTCGTGGCCTCCATCCCGAACACCTCGACGCGGAAGCGATCGGTCGCCTCGAGCATCGAGGCGGCCAGCTCGTCCGAGAGATTCTTGGACTCGCCCAGCTCCTTGAGGATCGCCGGGTACTCGGTCTCGAGGAAGCGGTAGAACTGGGTCTCGAACTCCTTGACCCGCGGCGTCGGGACGTCGTCGAGCTTGCCGGTCGTGGCCACGTACAGGATCGCGACCTGCTTCTCGACCGCCAGCGGCTGGTACTGCGGCTGCTTGACGATCTCGCTGAGCTTCTCGCCGCGGGTCAGCTGGTCGCGGGTCGCCTTGTCCAGGTCGGACGCGAACTGGGCGAAGGCGGCAAGAGCGCGGTACTGCGCCAGGTCCAGCTTCAACGGCGCCGCGACCTTCTTCATCGCCTTGGTCTGCGCCGCCGAGCCCACGCGCGACACCGAGATGCCGATGTTGAGCGCCGGCCGCTGGCCGGCGTTGAACAGGTCGGTCTCGAGGAAGATCTGGCCGTCGGTGATGGAGATGACGTTGGTCGGGATGTACGCCGACACGTCGCCGGCCTGCGTCTCGATGATCGGCAGCGCCGTCAGCGACCCGCCACCGTTCTCGTCGTTGAGGCGCGCGGCGCGCTCGAGGAGACGGCTGTGAAGGTAGAACACGTCGCCCGGGTAGGCCTCGCGACCGGGCGGGCGACGCAGCAGCAGCGCCATCTCGCGATACGCCCAGGCGTGCTTGGAGAGATCGTCGTAGACGCACAGCGCGTCCTTGACAAGGCCTTGCCCGGCGACCTCGACGCCTTCTTCCATGACCTCTTCGCCCATGGCCACGCCGCTGTACGGGGCGAGGTACTGGAGCGGGGCGGGGTCGTCGGCGCCGGCCACGACCACGATCGTGTGGTCCATCGCGCCGTGCTCCTCCAGGATCGCGACGGTGTTCGCGACCGTGGACAGCTTCTGGCCGATGGCCACGTAGATGCAGACGAGGCCCATCCCCTTCTGGTTGATGATCGTGTCGATGGCGATGGCCGTCTTGCCGGTCTGGCGGTCGCCGATGATCAGCTCGCGCTGGCCGCGCCCGATCGGGATCAGCGCATCGATGGCCTTGATGCCGGTCTGGACCGGCGTGTCGACCGACTGGCGCACGATGACGCCGGGAGCGATGCGCTCGACCGGGCGGTTCTTGGTCGAGGCGATCGGGCCCTTGTCGTCGAGCGGACGCCCGAGCGCGTCCACGACCCGGCCGAGCAGCGCCTGGCCGACGGGCACCTCCACGACGCGACCCGTGGTCTTGACGGTGTCGCCTTCCTTGATCGCCGAGGCGTCGCCGAGGATGACCGCGCCGACCGTCTCCTCCTCGAGGTTCAGGGCGAGGCCCATCACCCCGTTCGGGAACTCGAGCATCTCGGACGCCAGCGCGCCGTCGAGCCCGTAGATCTGGGCGATGCCGTCACCGACTTCGACGACCGTCCCGACGTTGCGGGTCTCGACGCCGGAGTCGAAGGCATCGATCGCGGACTTGATGATGCTGGTGATCTCGTCGGAACGAATGGCCATGGGTCTCAGATCTCCTAGAGGGCGCCTGAAACGAGGCGATTGCGCAGGCGCTCGAGGCGGCTTCGGACGCTGCCGTCGACCAGCAGGTCGCCGAGCTGGACGACGAGGCCGCCCAGCAGGCTGGGATCGACGTTGAGGTCGAGCTCGACGCGACGATCGGTGGAACTTGAGAGGCGCTCCTGGAGCGCACGAACCTCGTCGGGTTCGAGGGGCAGCGTGCTCGTGACGGACGCGCGGGCGACACCCTGGCGCTCGTCGTCGAGACGTCGGAATTCCGCCGCGAGGCGGGGCAGCTCCTGGATCCGGCCACGCCGGAGCATCAGGCGGATGAGATTCAGGACCTTGGGCCCAACCATGGGGCCGAACGTGGTCTCGGCCGTGGCGATCCGGGTCTCGAGGGGGATCGCCGGATTGGCCAGGGCGCGCCCGATGCGCTCCTCGGCCACGACCGCCGCGGCCGTGTCCAGCTCGGTGCGCCAGGCCTCGACCGCCTTGTCGCGCTCGGCCACCTCGAAGGCGGCCTCGGCGTAGCGGCGCGCGGCTGACTTGCGGCGTGCCATCAGCGGGACGACCCACCGATCGTCGTGCTCCGCAGGAATTCCTCGACGAGGCGGCGCTCGCGCTCGCTCGTCATGGTCTCGCCGACGACCTGGCTGGCCGCCTGCAGGGCCAGGTCGGCGACCTCCGCTCGAAGCTCCCCGATCGCCCGGACCTTCTCCGCCTCGATATCGGCGGCGGCGCGGGTGCGCAGGCGCTCGAGCTCCTCCTTGGTCGCGGCGATGTCGGCGTCACGGGACTCCTGCGCGACCTTCTGGGCCCGCGTCAGGATGTCGTTCGCCTCCTTGCGTGCCTCGGCCAGGGTCGAGACGCGCTCCGCCTCGGCGTTCTCCCGGTCGCTGCGGGCCTGTTCCGCGTCCTTGAGACCCTGCTCGATGCGGTCCTTGCGGTCCGCGAGCATCTTCGAGACAGGCTTGAACGCGAACGTCCAGATGATCGCGAGGAACAGCAGGAAGTTGGCCGAGGCGATGATGACCTGGAACAGGTTCACCTGGAAGAGCGGGCCGCCTTCCGCCTCGGTCGTCAGGCGGACGACCTCATGCCCGAGCCCGGACGTGAGGGCCATCAGGTCCACGATGTCTTCTCCGTACCCGAACGACTACGCGGGCTGGATGAAGATCGCGAGCAGGCCGACGACGATCGCGAGGACGCCGAGGCCCTCGGCGAAGGCCGCGAGGATGATCGCGATGCCGCGGATCTGTCCGGCCGCGTCGGGGTTGCGGCCGATGGCCGTGGCCGACAGGCCGCCGAGGATACCGATGCCGATGCCGGGGCCGAGCACCCCGAGAGCAGCCAGTCCGGCGCCGATGTACTCCATGTCGTTCAGTTCCTCCTACTCCCCGAGCGGGCGGCTCGGGTTCATTGGACCGTGGATGGGCTGCGCCTTGGGCGGCGCGTCAGTGGGCTGGCTGGAGCGCGGATGGCTCCCGACCATCGATGGCGTCGACCGCTTCTTCGGCGACTTGGCCCTCCTCCTCGTGGTGACTCTCGATCGCGAGCACGATGAACATGAGGGTCAACACGCTGAAGATGAGGGCCTGGATCGCATTGAGCATGAGTTCCAGCGCGATGAGTCCGACCGGGATGAGCGCGATGGTGAGGGAGGTGATGACGCCCAGGGCGACCTCGCCGCCGTAGATATTGCCGAACAACCGCATCGACAGCGTCACCGGCTTCACGAATTCGAGCATGAGCTCGATCAGGCCGACGAACATGGCGATGATCCCGGCACCGATGCCGTGCTTGAACTCATAGACCGGGAAGAATTTCCCGAGGTAGCCACCGACACCGAGGTGCCGGAATCCCTCGATATGGAAGATCAGGAAGCTGATCAGGGCCATGCCGATCGTGATGTTCACGTCGCTCGAGGGTGCCCGCAGGAAGTCGACCCGGCCGACGAAGGGGACGAGGCCCACCCAATTGTTGAACAGGATCAGCAGGAAGAACGCGGCAAAGATCGGGATGTAGGGCCGCGCCTTGGGCCCGGCCAGGCCGACGCCGAAGTCGCTCAGGCCCTCGTAGAAGGCCTCGAACACGTTCTGGGCGCGGCCCGGCACGAGCTTGCCGCCGCGGGTCATCAGGATGGCCCCAGCGAGCACGATCGCCATCACGATCCACATCGTGACGATGGTGTCGCTGATGCTCGGCGAGAACGTGACCAGGCCATCCGAATGGGTGGGCTCGCCGAGGGAGAAGACGGTGTGGGGCGCCGGGAAGTGCAGCGTGCTCTCGATGAAGCACACCGGGAACGAACAGGGTTCGCCCGGAACGCCGCCCTTCGGGAACGGCGGGAAGGCCAGGAACGCGAGGATGTCGACGACGACGACGGCGCCGATCAGGAGGAACCATCGGGAGGACAGCCCGCGGCCCGACTTCGATTCGGGCGCCGGCGCCGGCGCCGGCGCCGTTCCGGACGGCTCCGCGACCGGGTCGGTCGCGGCCTGCTCGCTCGACACGCTGCCTCCACACACAGGAGCGCGGCGTGTCGCCGCGCTCGATTCGTACCGCCGGTCCGGTTCGGCCGGCTATTCGATCGTCTTGAGGAACCTGCTGACCAGTCGGTAGATCATCAGCGTCCCGGCTCCAGCGCCGACGAAGAAACCGATGATCAAGAAGATCGGGAGGGTCCCGAGTTGCCCGTCGGCCCAATACCCGGCGAGCACGCCGATCAGGGTCGTGACCAGGAGCGTGATTCCGATCTCCGAGAAGAGGGCGACATATGCCAGCCCTCGGCCGGGCTCGATCATGGGCGACCTGTCAAGGCAGCGGAAGTGTAGCAGCTGCGCGCTGGAAGCCGCCACCGTGGCGGCCCATACCGGGTGTCGCTCGCGGGCAGGTTGGTGCCGGAGGCGGGCTCGGGCGCCCTGTCACCTGATGGCGTAGCGTTGGCACCGTGAGCCGGGAAGTCGAGGATCGGAACCGGCGCCTGTTGCGCGCCCGGGACGCCATGGACCGCGCGTTCGCCGAGCCGCTCGACGTCCGCGCCGTCGCCGCGGTCGCCCACGTCTCCGAGGCGCACTTCATCCGCAGCTTCCGCGCCGTCTTTGGGGAGACGCCGCACCGGTACCTGCAGCGGCGGCGCGTCGAGCGCTCGATGTTCCTCCTGCGTGAGACCGACCGAAGTGTCACGGACATCTGCCTCGATGTCGGCTTCACCAGCCTGGGGACGTTCAGCCGGATGTTCCACGAGATCACGGGCGAGACTCCGTCGGCATACCGCATCGGGAATGGGCCGATCGTGGCGCCCCATTGCGTCCAGCTCGCGGCGATGCGACCGCGGGTGGCAGCTGGAGCGGCACACGGATCGAGCAGTTTTGGAGAAGCCATCGTCGAGGCGGCGCCCTAGCCTGAAGGTCACCCGCTGCGCAACGGATGGAGAGGAGGTCACCAGGTGATCACGAAGCTCAACGTCGCCTCGATCTACGTCCTCGACAAGGAGGAGGCCCTCGACTTCTATGTCGACAAGCTTGGCCTCGAGAAGGGCAACGACGTCCGGCAAGGCGACTACCGCTGGCTGACGGTCCGCGTCCCCGGCCAGCCAGATACCGAGATCTCCCTGGAGCAGCCCGGGCCGCCGCTGCACGACGAGGCGACTGCGGCCCAGCTCCGGGAGCTCATCACCAAGGGGGCGCTGGGCGGTCTCGTCTTCATCACCGACGATGCCCGCGGCCTGTACGAGACCCTCAAGGCGCGCGGGGTGACCGATTTCATCCAGGAGCCGACCGAGCACTTCTATGGCACGGACATGGGCGTGCGCGATCCATTCGGCAATGCGATCCGGATCCTGCAGCAGGGCAAGGTCTCCCAGGAGGCGACGGCCTGACCGGTCCGGCCTCACAGGTCGGGCCTGACCGACGTCGTCAGCGGTCAGGCGTGACCCACGTCGAGCGTTTGGTCAGGGCCCCGGCGAGGCGACGCTGGGCTCGGGTGTCGGTGCCGGCGTCGGCTCGGGCGTCGGGACCGGGGTCGGCTCGGCCGTGGGGGCGGGTGTCGGCTCGGGCGTCGACTCCGGTGTCGCCGTCGGCTTGGGCGTAGCCGTCGGCCGGGCAGTCGGGCGAGCCGTGGGTCGCGGCGTGGTCGTTGGGCGTGCCGTGGGTCGCGGAGTCCCGGTCGCGGTCGGCACCGCAGTCGGCACAGGCGTGGCCCCCGTCGACGGCGATGGCGTGGTGCTCGCGACGACCGTCGGTGGCGCGGACGGCGCTGGCGAGTCGCTCGGGACCGTCACCGGGGAGGACGCCTCCGTGGCCGGGCTCGGCGGCACCGGTGTCGCCGTCACAGACAGGACGCCGCCCTCGTTGCGCGGCCAGATCGCCAGCGCCGCGATGGCCACGACGACCAGGGCGGCCGCCGCGAACGCTCCCTCGCGGGAGACGGCCGCGCGACGGGTCCACGTCGGCACGACCGTGCGAGGGGCGACGGGGTGGGCCTGGCGATCGGGCACGTCCCGAGGTGAATGCGAGGCGGCGGTGCCGGCCACGACGAGCCGCGTCGGCGCCACGGCCGCAGGCCCGAGGACATCGGCACGACGGCGATCCTCCTCGGCCGCTTCGGCCGCGGCCAACGCCGCCTGAGCGCGCTCGGCGCGGCCGTCCGCACGAGTCGCGGTCGAGCGCCCCACGGCCTTCCGCACGAGGTACATCCCGATCGAGGCGTCCACGATGTCAGCCGCTCCCGCGAGCACGCCGGGCCGATGGGCGTGCGAGGCTCGCCCCTCGTGCTCGATCTCATTGCCGATGCCGGTCCGGTGGTTGCCCGCGTCGGTGCGGAGGAAGACGGCGAGCGCCGTTCCCCCTGCCGCCGCCGCGATGAGCAACAGGATGGGCAGTTCCATGGTCGCGGCGATGCTAGCACCCGCCCCCCGGCCGGATGATCCTCAGCCGGCGCCCCGGTCGTTGGTCCTGCCGTCGGGATCCGTCTCGTCGTCGGGAGTCTTCGTCTCGTAGGCGTCCGCCTCGAGCTCCTCGGGCCGGCCGAACGCCCCACGCGTCGGCGCGAAGAGGATGAGCCCGGACACGATGAACACGCCAAGGAAGGCGTACAGCTGCGTGACCTCCGAAACGAGCAGCGCGAGCACGCCGAGCGCGACGCAGATCCCGTAGATCACGAGGACCGTGTCGCGATGCGACAGGCCCAGGTCGAGCAGCCGATGATGGATGTGCGAACGATCCGGCGCGAACGGCGAGCCGCCACGGGTCACCCGGCCGACGATGATCCAGAAGGTATCGATGATCGGCACGCCCAGCACCAGGAGCGCGACCGCGACCTTTGCCGAGCCGAGGATCGACAGCACCGCGAGCGTGTAGCCGACGAACTGCACGCCGCTGGTCCCGCTGAAGATCTTGGCCGGGTGGAAGTTCCAGCGCAGGAAGCCGGCAAGGGCGCCCGCGAGGGCGAAGCACAGGACCGCGATGAGCGGCTGGCTCACCTTGGTCGTGAGGCTGATGAGCCCAAGCGTTACGCAGGCGATCAGGGCGACTCCGGTCGACAGGCCGTCGAGCCCGTCGATCCAGTTGATGCTGTTGATCATCCCGACGATCCAGAAGACCGTGAAGCCGACCGAGAACGGCTCGATGAAGCGGATCGGCGCGTCGCCGAACGGATTGTTGATGACGGCGACACCGATCCCGAGCGCGACGGCGAGGAACGCCAGCCCGAGCTGGCCCGCCAGCTGCCAGCGCGCGCGCAGGTCGAACAGGTCGTCGATCCCGCCGAGGGCTGCGGCCGCGGCCCCACCCAGGAACAGCGCCAGGAAGTCGCCGGGCGCGAGGGTCAGCGGTGTCGGCACCCAGCCGGCTCGCTCGTTGAGGAGGACGAAGCCTCCGGCCACGACCAGGAAGGCGGCGGCGATCGCCAGGCCCCCGGCGCGCGGGATGGGGCGCTTGTTCACGCGACGGGCGTTCGGGCGGTCGACGATGCGGTGGCGCAGGACGACCCGCCGCACGAGCGGCGTCAGCATGGCGGCCAGGAGCGCAGCGGCCGCGAAGACCGCCACGATCGGGCCGATGCTGGTCCCGACTCCCTCGATGAAGGTCACCGGCGCGTTGTCACGCGGCCGGCAGCCCCGGTACCGGGAAGCGGCTGACGATCTCCGCGACCTCGCCGGCCAGCCGACGCTGGACCGCATCGTCGTCGCGCGCGTTGATCGCCTCGATGATGATCCGCCCGACGGCGCGCATCTCGTCCTCGCCGAAGCCACGGGACGTGGTCGCCGGCGTGCCAAGGCGGATGCCGGACGCCGTGTTGGGCGGCAGCGGATCGAACGGGATCCCGTTCTTGTTGACCGTGATCCCGATCTCGTCGAGCAGGTGCTCGGCTTCCTTGCCGGTCACGCCGAGCGGGGTGACGTCCACGAGCATCAGGTGGTTGTCGGTCCCGCCCGACACCACCCGAGCGCCCTGGTCGGCGAGCGTCCGGGCCAGGACGGCGGCGTTCGCCACGGTCCGCCGCTGGGCCTCGCGGAACGGCTCTTCGGCCGCGAGCTTGAACGCGACCGCCTTGCCGGCGATCACGTGCATCAGCGGGCCTCCCTGGACGCCCGGGAAGACCGTCTTGTCGATCGCCGCGCCGAGCGGGCTTTTCAGCGCCGGGAAATCGGCCGGATCGATCCCGTCGGGGAGCTCATTGCGGGCGAAGATCAGCCCGCCACGCGGCCCGCGCAGGGTCTTGTGCGTCGTCGTCGTCACGATGTCGGCGTGCGGGAACGGGCTCGGATGCACGCCCGCCGCGACGAGCCCCGCGACGTGGGCCATATCGACGAACAGGAGCGCGCCCACGCCGTGGGCGATGGCGGCCATCCGCTCGAAATCCCAGAGGCGCGGATAGGCGCTGGCGCCCGCAACGATGAGCTTTGGCCTCGTGTCCCTGGCCGTCGCCTCCAGCTCGTCGTAGTCGATGCGTTCGGTGTCCTGGCGAACGCCGTACGCCGAGACCTCGTAGAGCTTGCCGCTGAAGTTGAGGGCCATCCCGTGGGTCAGGTGGCCACCGTGCGCCAAATTCATGCCCAGGATCCGGTCGCCCGGCCGCAGGACGCTGAAATAGGCGGCCATGTTGGCCTGGGCGCCGGAGTGCGGTTGGACGTTGACGTGCTCCGCCCCGGGGTACAGGGCGAGTGCCCGCTCCTGGGCCAGCCGCTCCGCGATGTCGACGAACTCGCAACCGCCGTAGTAGCGCTTACCGGGCAGGCCCTCGGCGTACTTGTTGGTCAGCCAGCTGCCCTGCGCCTCCATCACCGCCGCGGAGACGTAGTTCTCGCTCGCGATGAGCTCGATGTTGTCGTGCTGGCGGCGCCGCTCGCCCTGCATCGCCTCCCACAGGACCGGATCGACGTCCGCGATCGGCTCGAGCGCGAGGCCGCGCGTCTCGGAGATGGTCATGACCGCCGACTCCTTCCTGCCCGGACGTGCTCCCATCTCGATGGGTCCCCTCGCCGGCACGCTCGCGGCCTATCTTCCCACGAACCGGTCACGCTTCGGCGAGGTCGATGCCGGCAAGCGCGAGGATCTCGGCGACGGTCTCAGCGGGCACGGCGCCGACCCGGACGATCGCGGGCCGCGCGTCGGTGCAGTCCACGACGGTCGAGGCGAGGCCACCCGCTGCCGGCCCGCCATCGAGCACGAGGTCGATCGCATCCCCGAGCTGCGCGACCACACCGGCCGCGTCGACCGCCTCCGGGACGCCGGAGCGGTTCGCCGAGGTCGTCGGCAGCGGTCCGACGCTCCTGGCGAGCGTCCGCGGGCAGTCGTGATCGGGCACGCGCAGGCCGATCGTGGCGTTGCCGCCGGTCAGCGCGGGCGGCCACGGTACGTCGGGGCGCTGCGGGACGATGACGGTCAGGCCGCCGGGCCAGCAGGCCGCCGCGAGCGCGGACGCCGCCGGAGTGATCCGCCCGGCGCGAGCGGCTTGGGCAACGTCATCGAGCAGCAGCATCACGGCCTTGTCCGGCGGACGCCCCTTGATGCGATAGAGCCGCTCGATGCCGCCGGGCGTGGCCAGCGACACGGCGATGCCGTAGACCGTGTCGGTCGGGAGCGCCACGACGCCGCCGCCCCGCAGGACCTCGACGGCTGCGGCCCGCCCCTCCGCATCGTCGGCCACGACCCGGGCGGTCATGCCGAGCGCCGCCGACGTTCATCGGCCTCCACGGCCATCCGGCGCGACGCCGCAAGCACCTCGGCTGGATCCGCGAGCACGAGCCGCTCGATGACCTGGGCAGCGCCCTCATCCTCGAGCGGGGGTGCGACGTAGCGAGCCGCCGCCCGGACCTCCGCGGGCGCCGTCGGCATCGCCGCTCCGTGCCCGACCTCGGCCAGCATCTCCAGGTCGTTCCACTGGTCGCCGATCGCCAGCGTCGCGCCGAGCGGGATCTTCAATCGCCGCGCGAGCCAGCGCACCGCGCGACCCTTCGAGACACCTGGGGCGACGAACTCCAGGAACCGCGGGTGCGAGATCGTGACGTCCGCCCGCCCGGCGAAGTGCTCGCGGGCGATGGGCGCCACCTCCATCGGGATCGGTGGCTCGCCGACGGCCAGGACCTTCGTGACGGGATGGGTGATCGCCGTAACCAGGTCGTCCACGAGCTCGGCCTTGGCGCCCATGAACGCCGAGTAGTCGTCGGCACGTGGATCATCGGCTCGCAGGATGAAGCGCTCCAGGTGATTCACGTGCGGGTCCATCCCGTGGTCGCGCGTCCACCCGATGATCTCCTGCGCGACGTCTGGCTGGAGCGGCGTGTGCATCAGCAGCTTGCCCAGGCGGCGCGACCCCACGTCGGGCATCGCCCGAATGAGTCCGCCCTGGTAGCCGACCAGTGGGCCGGTCAGGCCCAGCTCGCGGGCGAACCGCAGCGCTGAGGACACCATCCGCCCGGTGATCAACGAGACGGCGACGTCGCGCTCCATGGCCGCCCGGACCGCCCCGACCGTCCGCTGCCCGATGTCGTGGTCGTCCCCGATCAGCGTCCCGTCGATATCAAGCGCGATCAGGCGGATCGGGAACTCCGGGGCGGGCGAGGGAGGAGCGGCGAGCGCGTTCACGCCACGTCCCGTCGGAGCACCGCCGTGCGCGGCAGCCCGGCGAGGTCCGTCGCGACCTCACACCCCCAGCCCGGCAGGCGCTCCTCGGCCAGCGCGAGGATCGCCTCGCCCTGGTCCGCGCCGATCTCGAGGAACGCGGCCCCATCGGACGCGAGCCCCGCCGGCAGCGCGTCGAGGAGGCGCCCGATCAGCGCCAGCCCGTCGGGGCCGCCATCGAGTGCTCCCGCCGGCTCGAACGTCGTGGGCGTCGGCAGGGAGGCCATCGCAGCGGAGCGGACGTACGGGAGGTTCGCGGCCACGACATCCCACGGCTCCCCGGCAGGCGATGACGGCAGGAGGTCCGCCGTCGCGAACGTCACCCGGTCACCGACGGCATGTGCAACGGCATTCTCGCGCGCGAGATCGAGTGCGTCCGCGGACACGTCCGTGGCGGCGATCGCCACCTCGTCCGCGGGCACGTGCCGGGTGCGCAGGCCGACGGCCAGGGCGATCGCGATGGCGCCGCTCCCCGTGCCCACGTCCACGACGCGCAGCGGCTCGACCGCACCCGTCGCGGCCCGGGCGGTCAGCCGAGCCATGACCTCGGCCAGCACGAGGTCGACCACGTGTTCCGTCTCTGGTCGAGGGATAAGCGCCCGCCCATCCACGGCGAGCGCGATGCCGTGGAACTCCTTGATCCCGCGGATGTATGCGACCGGCTCGCCGGCCGCGCGACGGTCGAGAGACGCCCGGAAGACCGCCTCGGCATCGACGCCCACTGGGGCGTCACCGTGCGCCACGACGGCCGTCCGCTCGACCCCGATCGCGTGCGCCAGCAGCAGCTCCGCATCCAGCCGTGGCGTCTCGAAGCCCAGGGCGCGAAGCCGGTCGACACCCTCGTCGAGGAGCGCACGGGTCGTGGTCATCGCCGCGCTGCGCTCAGAGCCGGATCGTGACGGCCAGGTCTCCCACCTTGCGCAAGACCTCCGCGCTGGTCGTGCCGCGCCAGCGGTGGAAGAGCAGGTCGACCGAGGCGTCCCCAACGCGCAGATCCGTGAGGGTGACCTTGCCGATCCAGTCCGGCAGGTGCGGATGGAGCAGCTCCAGCTCGCCACGGTCGGCATGCGCCCGCAGCCCGAGCATGGTCTGCAGGAAGAGGAACGAGGCGCCCGCCGCCCAGGCCTGCGGTGAGCAGGCGACCGGGTAGGGCACCGGCGTGTGGGAATCCGTGTCGTCGAAGCCGCAGAAGAGTTCGGGCAGGCGGTAGTCGGCGAACCGTTGGGCGGCTTCCATCATCTGGCCCGCCAGCCGGTTCGAGGCATCGTCGAAGCCGTAGCGCTTGAACCCGGCGGCGATCAGCGACGTGTCGTGCGGCCAGACCGTCCCGGTGTGATACCCGATCGGGTTGTAGCCCGGTTGCCCCGCGGCGAAGGTTCGTACCCCCCAGCCGGAGAACATCGAGGGCGCCAGCAGCTGATCGACGACGTCCTGCGCCCGCTCCGGCGTGACGATCCCGGACCACAGGCATTGCCCGGCATTGCTGGCGATCGCGTCGAACTGGCGCTTGTCGCCATCGAGCGCCATCGCATAGTAGCGCTGGTCCTCGACCCAGAAGGCGGCCTCGAAGCGGGCGGCCAGGGCCTCCGCCTCGGTATCGAGCCGGGCCGCCAGGTCGGCCTCGCCCCGCATCCGGGCCAGCTGCGCCATCCGCCGCTTCGCGTCGAAGACGTAGCCCTGGACCTCGGCCAGCGCGATCGGCGCGTGGGCTTCGGCACCCGACCGATCCCGGATCGCATCGCTGGAATCCTTCCAGCCCTGGTTCAGCAGGCCCCGCTCCGAGCGCCGCTCGTACTCGACGAAGCCGTCTCCGTCGTGGTCGCCGTACGTGTCGATCCAATCGATGGCCGCCAGGGCGTTGGGCCACAGGCGGTCGACGAGCTCGCGGTCGCCGGTCCAGTCGAACGTCGCTCCCAGCAGGATCAGCCATAACGGCGTCGAGTCGACCGATCCGTAGTACGGCGTGTGTGGCAGCTCGCCGGCCCGCGCCAGCTCGCCGGTCCGCAACTCGTGCAGGATCTTGCCAGGCTCCGCGTCCCGCCACGGATCGTCCTCGGTGGCCTGGTAGGCCGCCAGCACCTCCAGGGTCTCCACGGCGATCTGCGGCCGGAAGGCCAGCGACTGGAAGGCCGCGATCAGCGCATCCCGGCCGAACAGCGTCGCGAACCACGGCACGCCGGCCGCGATGTAGCGCTCGTTCGGGGCCCGGGCCGTCATTGATGAGGAGGCGCAGATCCGACACGGACCGCTTCAGCACGAGGTTGAACAGCTCGTGGTCGCTGACGACCGAGGTCGTGCCGCGCTCCCACGCGTGGTAGGCCGCCGCACCCTCGTCACCGGACACGCGCGGAGCCGGCGGGAAGAGGACATCCAGTTCGCGGCGACCGGTCGCCTCGTCACGGCTCGACGCGGGGGCTTCGCGTTGCGTCGTCCAGACCGTCCAGCACACCTCGTGAACCTCGCCGGGCCCGAGCGTCAGCGCCCAGCCCAGGCGGAGCGCGGCACCCGCGTTCCGGCCATCGGCCGCGACCTCGGCCACCGGCTCCACGGAACCCGCCGCCTCCGAGAGCTCGACGTGGGTCAGGTACTGGATGCCGTCCACGCCGTCGTAGCGGAACGTGATCCGGCGGTCCGCGATGGCGATCGGCAGGAGCCGGCCGCGCGCGGCCCGCGGAAAGCCGCGGACCTCGAAGATATCGGCGCCGTCCATGCCCAGCTCGAGCTCGAGCGGGATGCTCGCCGGCACGGCGGCATGATTGACGATCCGCACCCGCTCCTCGTAGCCGTCCGCCCCGATGAGCCGCTCGCGACCGATGCCGATCGTCCGCCCCACGAGCCCGTCGAGCGGATGGACCTTCGCGTCCGGATTGCGGTCCGCCGAGGGGTTCGTCATCTGGATGCTGCCGCGGTAGTTGCCGCCCACCGAGGTCTGGAGCAGCACCGGCCGGACACCCCCGACACGTAGGACCGCGCACGACAGGGACCGCGAATTGCCGCGATACAGGCCGAGGCCGCGCGAATTGGGATGGATGTCGCCGAACGAGTCGGTCAGCAGGTAGCGATTCCCGTGCTTGAGGACCTGGACGGAGCCGAGGTCGGTCGCCTGCTCGATGGGGACGTCGCGCGGCGGCAGGAACCGGACGTCGCTGGTCTCAGGCGGCGTCATCGTTCCCCACGATCCCGGACAGGCGCTCGGCCTGGTCCACCATGATCAGCGCGTCGATGAGCTCGTCGAGGTCGCCGGCGAGGACGCCCGGCAGGTTGTGCACGGTCTTGCCGATGCGATGGTCCGTGACCCGGTCCTGCGGATAGTTGTACGTCCGGACCTTGTCGCTCCGGTCGCCCGAGCCGACCATCGACCGGCGGGCCGCCGAATTGGCCGCCCGCTGCTTCTGGATCTCCAGATCGAACAGGCGCGAACGCAGCACCGCCAGGGCCTTGGCCTTGTTCTTGTGCTGGCTCTTCTCGTCCTGGATCTCGACGACGAGCCCGGACGGGAGGTGGGTGATGCGAACGGCCGAGTCGGTGGTGTTGACCGACTGACCACCCGGGCCGGAAGAACGCTTGACGTCGATGCGGAGGTCCTTCTCCTCGTCGATCTCGACCTCGACCTCGTCAGCCTCCGGAAGCACGACGACCGTGACCGTCGAGGTATGGATCCGACCGCTCGACTCGGTCGCTGGGATGCGCTGGACGCGGTGGACGCCACCCTCGAACTTGAGCCGGCTGTAGGCGCCATCGCCGCGGACCTGGACGATGGCCTCCTTGATCCCGTCGATACCGGTCTCGTTCATGCTCATGATCTCGGGCTTGTACCCGTGCCGGCCGGCGTAGCGTGTGTACATCCGGAGCAGCTCCGCCGCGAACAGGGCGGCCTCGTCGCCGCCCGCTCCGGCGCGGATCTCGAGGATGACGTCGCGGTCGTCGTTCGGGTCGCGCGGGATCAGGAGCACCTTCAGCTCGTCGATGAGCCGGGTCTGCTCCAGCTCCAGGCGCTCGACCTCCTCGCGCGCCATGGCCCGCATCTCGTCGTCGCCGTCGCCCGCGTCGCCGAGCTCGCGCACGCCCTGCAACTCGGTCCGGATCGCTTCGAGCCGGCGGTACGCGGCAACCGTGGGTTCGAGCCGGGCCAGCTCCTTGCCGAGCTTGCGGATCTGGTTCGGGTCGGCGCTGGTCTCCGGTCGGGCGAGCTGGGCCTGGAGTTCGTCGTACTGGAGCGCGATCTCCGCCAAGGTGGCGTCGAGGTCGCTCATACCAGCGGTGGCGTCTCGCCCGGATTGGTGGCGGCGACCGTGTCCGCGGGCGGCTCGGGCTCGTCGGTCGGCTTCCCCAGTTCCATCGGCGACCGATCGAAGTCGGTCGACCCCGCCGGGATCTCGTTGCCGTCGGCGACGAGCGCCTCCTCCATGGAGGCGATGGCGACCTCGATCATGTCGTCGGTCGGCCGCTTGGTCGTGATCATCTGGACGAGGATCCCGGGATACATGATCACGCGGACGACCGGGTTGTGGCGGAACTTCGCACCGAGCTTGAGGATCTCGTAGCCCACCCCGGCGAGGACCGGGATGAGCAGGATCCGGCTCGCGATCATGACCAGCGGCTCCTGTTTGCCGACCAGCGAGAACGTGAAGATCGACAGCAGGATCAGGATCACCAGGAATTCGGTCCCGCAGCGATGGTGGGCGGTCGGGTACTTGCGGACCTCGTTCACCGTCAGCGGATCGCCGGCCTCAAGCGCGTGGATCGTCATGTGCTCGGCGCCGTGGTACTGGAACACGCGGTGGATGTCCGGCGCGCGCGAGACCAGCGTGAGGTAGCCCAGGAAGAGCCCGACCTGGATCAGGCCCTCGAGCGCGGGCTGGGCCCAACCCTGGGTGGCGCCGGACGTCGCGACGCTCGAGATGAACAACGGCAGCAGCGTGAACGCCGCGATGGCCGCCGCGAACGTGATCAGCAGCATCACGGCGATGGAGCCCTTGCCGAGCTCGACGTCATCCTCTTCGGCCTGGAGGTTGGCGCTGCGAATCAGCCAGCGTGTCCCGATGACCAGGGTCTCGTACAGGACCACGAGTCCGCGCACGAACGGCCATTTCCCGATCGGCGAGCCGTGGACGCCGCTGTCCAGGCGCTCGGTGGCCGTGACGATCCGACCATCCGGGTGGCGCAGCGCCACGGCGATCGCATCGCGGCCGCGCATGAGCACGCCCTCCATGAGGGCCTGGCCCCCGTAGGCGTACCGAGGGCGGCCGTCGCCGGATGCAGCCGGCGAAGCGGGGTTGGCAGACATGCCGGCAAGTCTACCGGCGATGCGCGAGGGCCGGTCCCTGCTCTATCGAATGCCTAGGGGCCGCATGGATCGGGCGTCGGCTCACAGGGCACGTCATGCTCGCTGGACACGGGCGCCGGCGGCTGCGTCGCGGCGCCCGGCGGCGGTGGCCCAGCAACGCCCACCTGCGGAACCATCCAGAAGTAGGGTAGTGAGCTTGTGCTGGGGTCGACGAAGGTGAGCACGGAATCCGGCCCGACCGCGATCAGGCCCCCCAGCATCGCCGGCTGGGCGACCGGCGCTTCGACGAACACCTCGACGTTCGACCAGGTGACGCCGTCCACGGTCTCGCGGAGCCGCAGCCGACCCTCGTCGTCGTGGTCGAACGCGGCGGCCCGACGACCGTCGCTCTCGACCCGCATGCTGGCGAACGCCTCGTCCACCTGATCGAGCTCGATCGGCGACCAGCGATGGCCATCGTCCGAGCGCCACAGCAACCGCCGAGACGACCCGACACACCGAGGGCAGCCCCCGTGGTCCGTGCCGGTCGCGATCCAGCCATCCCCGGCGGCCACGATCGCGGTGACGGACGTCCCCGGCCGCTCGATCTCGGCCGCTGTCCAGTGTTCGCCGTCAAGCGATGACCAGATCGCGCCACGATCGTTGGAGGGATCGCCGAACGCGCCCAGGGTCTCCACCAGCGCCTTGTCGACGCCGGTCATGCCGAACGTCATCCAGCCGTCCGCGGTCGCGATGACGTCATTCACTTGGCCGTCAGCGAACGCTGCCGGATCGATGACGATGTCGCGCCAGCCGTCGACCGGATCGCCGGCGAGCCAGCGTTCCCGGCCGTCGATGTCGAAGGTCCGGACCAGCCAGCCATGCCCGCCAACGGCGGCGGACGACACGGCCCAGTACTCGCTGTCATGCGCGGGAAACGGCGCCTCCGTCCACTCGGCACCGTCCGTCGAGATCCACATCGATGCCCGAGTCGGGCCCTGGGTATCGCCGACGTCGGCCTCGCGGTGGGCCCCGACGATCGTCAGCCGGTCCGCCGTGCCCACGATCCGGTCGAACTGGATGTCGGGCCACGAGTCGGCCCGGGACCAGCTTCGACCGTCTGGGGACGTCCAGACGTGTCCGGAGACATGCTTGCTGGCCAGGTCGAAGCGATAGCCGACGGCGAACCAGCGATCGCGCCACCAGAGCGCCGACTGGAGGTACGTGTTCGCTTCGGTGTCCTCGAAGCTGTCCACGTCCCCGGCGAACCAGGTCAGCGCCCCCCACGGCTCGATCGGCTCGACCGGGGGCACCGTCGGGCCGGTTGTCGACGGCGCGCTCGGAACTGGGCTGCCGCTGGCCGCCGGCCCCGGACTCCCGGATGGCCCGGCCGCGGGGTCGGGAGCCGGGGAGCGCAAACCGAGGGCGCCGGCGACCGCGACCACCACCACCAGCGCGCTCAGACCGACGGCCAGGCCCTGCCCTAGCCCGCCCATGCGCCAACGGGTCGCGGCCCTGGACCGAGGACGGTCGGTGGCGACCGCTCGGGCCCGATCGGCGAGATCGATCCGCCCGTCCCCCGCGCGAGCCTCGAGCGCCTCGCGCAGCCGTTCGTCGTCGATCATCGCCCCTCCTCGAGCAAGGCTCGTTCGAGGGAGCGCCGGGCCGTGTGCAGCCGCGATTTGACCGTTCCGACGGGAATCCCGAGGACCTCGGCGATCTCCGCCAGCGGCCGGTCGTCGAGATGGTGGAACGTGAGGATCGCGCGGCCATCCGCATCGAGACGCTCGAACGCCCGCGCGAACACCTCGCGATCCGCGACGCCGCCGTCCGGCCCCGCGGCCGCGACGAGCCGCCCGGCATCCACGACCTCGAGCGAGATCTGGCGGACGCGCGCCCGAGCACGGCGACGCAGCACGAGGCGACACGAGTTGACAAGGATGCGATCCGCCCACGCCCCGAAGCGCTCGGCATCGCGCAGCGCAGGAAGGTTCGACCAGATCGCCGTCAGGGCATCCTGCAGCGCGTCACTCGCGTCCGCGGCATCCCCGAGGATCGCCATCGCCGTCCTGGCCATCGATCGCTCGCGCTCCCTGATCAACTCCACGAACGCCTCGGGATCGCCCCGGCGCGCTCGCTCGATCCGCTCATCCAGGTCGCCACGCCCTCCCGATCCGGCTGTCATCGAAGGAGAGTACGGCCGAGCGCCCTCGGTTCATTCGCCCGGGAATCGAAACGACCGGCCCGTGGAGGGCCGGCCGATCGTGGTCGAAGGCGTGCGCGGGTCCTAGCTGCGGGCCTGACGCTCCAGACGCTTCTGGAAGCGCTCGACCTGGCCGGCGGTGTCGATGATGTTCTGCGTGCCCGTGAAGAACGGGTGGCAGTTGCTGCACACGTCCACGCGCAGCTCGGGTCGGGTGGACCCGACGGTCCACTCGGTGCCGCACGAGCCGCAATGGACCTTGGCTTCGAAATACTGGGGATGGATATCGGGCTTCACGGGGTTTTCTCTCCTCCGACGCCGTCCGTGCAGGGCCATCGCCCCGCCGGTGGTCGCCGGCTGTGTCTCGGGTCCGGACGACCTAGGCGGTCGTCGCGGCGGTCTCGACCGCCTCGACTCGGATGCGCTTCTTGTCCTTGGTGGCGTGCTCGAACTTGACCCGGCCGGCCACGGTCGCGAACACGGTGTAATCGTGGCCGAGGCCCGTGCCGGGGCCCGAGAGGAACGTCATCCCGCGCTGGCGCACGATGATCGAGCCCGCCGGGACCAGCTGGCCGTCGCCGGCCTTGACGCCCAGGCGCTGGCCGGCGCTGTCGCGGCCGTTCTTGACGCTGCCGCCCGCCTTCTTGTGTGCCATGGGTCCTACTCGTCCTTCTTGGTGGCGCGCTTCGGAGCGCTCTTCTTCGGCGCTGCCTTGGCCTCGTCGGCGTCGGCGACCTTCGCCTTGGTGGTCGTCTTCTTGGCGGACGCCTTGGCCGGCGCCTTCGTCTCGGCCTTGGTGTCGGTTGCCTTCGCGCCCGAGGCCTTGGTGGTCGACTTCTTCGCCGGCTCCTTGCTCGAGGCCAACTTCGCGGCGAGCTCGGCGTCCTTCGCGGCCTGGGCCGCGGCGGCCTCCTCGAGGCGCTGGCGCTCGGTCTTGGCGTCCGATTCCGCCTTGGCGGCGGACTTCGCGGCGCTCTTGCCATTGAGCGTGATATCGCTGATGCGCAGGATCGTCAGTTCCTGGCGGTGGCCCTTCTTGACCCGGGTGCGGGCCTTGGGCCGGTACTTGAACGAGATGAGCTTGGGACCGCGGTCCCGGCGAACGACCTCGGCGCTGACGGCGGCCCCGTCGACGACTGGCTGGCCGATCGACGCATCGTCGCCATCGGCGACCAGCAGCACGCGCTCGAGCTTGACGGTCTTGCCCGGCTCGGCGTCGAGCAGCTCCACTTCGAGTTCGGTGCCGACCTCGACGCGGTATTGCTTCCCGCCGGTCTCGATGACTGCGTACATGGATCCTCAGGGTGTTGGTGGCGGCGACACGCGGCCGGCCGCACGACGGACAGGGAAAGACGCCTGGCCGAGCCAAGCGCGAACGGGAAGTGTACGACCGAACGCCGAACGGGTCAATCGACGGGTCGCACGGGGACGGTTCGGGCGTATGCTGCAAGCGCCGTGCGCGCGGGGTCCGAAAGGACGGTGGGGGATGCCGTATGAACGTGATGCGGGGGCCATTCTCAAGGACTGGCGTGAGGTGGAACGCCACATCAGGGATGTGACTCCAGGGACGCCTGAGGCGGATCGGCTGAACGCCGAGGTCGAGCGGTTGCGGCAGGAGTATCACCGGCTCCGCGAGGAAGCGATCCGAGATCACCAACCGGCCCTGCCGCCCTTCCCCGCTACGTCCGACGAGCCGCCTCACCCCGCGTCCTGAAGCGCGACGCGGCCTGGGGCGGCCTCACGTCAGGTCCTCGACGAGGACCAGGCGCTCACGCACGATCGAGGTTGCTTCGACGGCCGCGCCCAGGCGGTCAGCGAGGGCCGCGACGACTTCCTCCGGCCGACCCGTCCCGAGCTCCGGGTGGAACCGGGTGCGGGTGACAAGCGAGACGGGCGGGCCGGCCTCGACCGCGATGTCGATCAGTAACAGGCGAAGGTCGTACTCGACGCTGTCATCGCCGCGAGCGCGGCGGCGCGGCAGGTTCGGCGCCGCCAGCAGGTCGGCTGCGGCCGTGCGGACCCGATCGACAGGCAGGTCGCCAGCGAGCACGACGCGATAGTCGGCTGCGGCGACACGGCCGGCCAGCGGCGGGCCGGCCAGCCACACGTCCTGCACGTCGACGAGGCTCCACCCGGCCGGCAACCGATCGGCCAGGGCCGCGCGCAGGCGCCAGACCGGCCAGCGCTCGGTGAGGACGACATCGATGAGCTCGGCGTTCGCGGCCATGCCGATGGGAAGCGGCGCCCCGAACGCGATCCGCGGCCGCGGCCGCGCGCCCTCGGTCCAGGCCACCGGCAAGCCGGCATCCGCGATCGCCGAGACCCAGCCCTCCGCGACCTCCCGCTGCGCCAATTCCGGCGCATTCGCGGAGCGCGCGACCACGAGGCGCCAGCGCTGGCGTGGCTCGGCCGTGCTCACGGGACGCTCGGACACGTCTGGTAGTCTGCCCGACGATGGACGAGCACGAACGGTCGACGGCGGGCCGGGTGCCCGCCCCGGGGGGAGCGGAAGCCGTGACCGCCTCGACCACCGGGTCGACGGCATGGGTCGCCGCCCTCCCCCCGCCCCCGTTCATCGACCCGGCCAGCAGCCCCGCCGAGCCCCGGTTCGCGGCGCTCTCGCCCCGGGTCGCGGTCCTCATCGCCACCGCGGTGGTCCTCGGTGTCCTGCTCTGGATGGCCCGCGATGCGGTCCGCCCGTTCGTCGTCGGCCTGCTGCTCGTCTACCTGCTCGAGCCGCCGGTCCGCTGGCTCGTCCGCCGTGGCATGCGCCGGACGCTGGCGATCCTGCTCGTCTATGTCGTGGCGATCGTCGCCATCGTCGAGATCCTCAACCTCACGCTCACGCCGCTGGTCAATGAGCTCGTGCGGTTCGTGCAGGACCTGCCGGGCCTGGCCGATCGGCTCCAGGTCCAGATCGAGCGCCTGTCGGAGATCTACGCCCGGCTCCAGCTCCCGGAGGCCGTCCGCGACTGGATCGATTCGATGATCGCCGGCGTCGGCCAGGGCGACGGCGGCACACCGACGATCGACTTCACGATCTTCTTCCCCGTCCTGACCGGGGCGGGCAGCGTCATCGGGGCGATCTTCGGGTACCTGCTCCTGCCCGTGTGGGTGTTCTACATCCTCAAGGACCGCATGGTGCTGACCGACCAGTTCGATCGAAGCCTGCCGGCGACGTGGCGCTTCGATGTCTGGGCCGTCCTCCGGATCGCCAAGCGGGTCTTCGGCCAGTGGGTCCGGGCACAACTCGTCCTCGGCATCACGGTCGGCGTGTTCACGTTCGTCGGCCTCATCCTGCTCAGCCGGTTCGTGGATCCCGTGTTCGGGCGGTACGCGATCCTCCTGTCGATCACGGCGGGCATCCTCGAGCTCCTGCCGATCATCGGGCCGATCATCTCGGCGGTGCCCGCGGTCCTGCTCGCGGCCACCGCGGGCCTCGAACCGGTCATCGCCGCGCTCGTCCTGTACACGCTCGTCCAGCAGATCGAGAACAACGTCCTCGTGCCCAAGATCCAGGGCGATGCGGTCGAGATGCATCCCGCGGCCGTCATGTTCGCGATCATCATCGGCGGGGCGCTGGCGGGCCTCCTGGGGGCGATCCTTGCCCTGCCCGTGACCGCCGCGGCGCGCGATGTCGTGCGCTACCTCTTCCGCCGGACCAGCCCGGGCGCCACGGGCGCCGTGGCCGCGTCGATCGCCGGCTTGGGGCTGGAGACGCATCCCAGTGTGGCTCAGGCGACCGGCTCGACCGGCTCGACCGACCCGACCGGCTCGACCGCCCCGATGACCGCGGACAGCGCCTGACGTGAGCGGTCCCGATCCCTACAAGATCCTCCAGGTCGATCCCGAGGCCGAGGAGGAGGTCATCGCGGCCGCCTACCGACGCCTCGCCCGCAAGTACCACCCGGACACCGCGACCGGTCCCGAGTCACTCGGACGGATGGAGGCGATCAACGCCGCCTGGGAGGTGCTCGGCGACCCGAGACGGCGCGCGGCCCATGACCGGCAGCGAGCCCTTCACGCCGCCGTCGCCCGGAGCGGCGCAGGAGCGCCCGCGGACGGCACGACCGCGGAGGCCGCGGGGTCCGGGTCCGGGCCGACCGGCCGCTCCCCGGCGCCCGGCGCCGCACGGAGCCCGTCCAGGACGGCGCCCACGTCACGCCCTGGGGCCGCGCCTCGCCCACCTGAGCCCGAGACCGTCTCTCGCGACTGGTCGAGCGGACGCTCGTCGGTCGGTGGCGGCTATGACCCCTCGATGCGCAAGGCCGATGGCCAGGGCGCCGCCGGCCCGCCACCGGGCAATCCGTCGGGGAGCGTCATGAACTTCGGCCGCTACGACGGCTGGTCGCTCGGGGAGATCGCGCGGGCAGACATCGAGTATCTCGAGTGGCTCGACCGAACGCCGATCGGGCGGCCGTATCGCGACGAGATCGACGCGATCTTGCGAGGAGCGGGGCGGCGACGCTCGGCAGCGGCCGAAACGCGCGACCGCCGGGGGCTCTTCCGCCGGCGTTGAACCGCTAGCCGGGAGCGATCTCGGGAGCGACGGCCTGCGCTTCCGCCTCGACGGCCCGCGGGACGGCCCAGGCAAGCAGGTACGGGGCGATGATGGTCGTCAGCACGACCGCCACGAGCACGGCACTGAACAGGCTGGCCGAGAGCAGGCCTGCCGCCGAAGCCGAGATTCGCGACCACGATGCCGACCTCGCCCCGTGGCACCATCCCGAACCCGACGGCAGCCGAGCCCCATCGACCGATGGACCGAGCGCCCGAGCAACCCGCCCGCGGCCTTGGTGACGACACCGGCGACAGCCAGAACGACCGCGAGCGCCGCGATGCGCGGATCGAGCAGCGCACTCAGGTCCACCTGCGCGCCGGTGACCGCGAAGAAAAACGGTGTAAAGATCTGTCCAAGCGGCCGGATCTCTTGTTCCAGCTCGTCCTGTGCTTCGGTCTCGGCGATGATCAATCCGGCCACGAACGCCCCGATGATCGCCGCGAGTCCGATCGCGGCAGAAACCAGCGCCACAGCGAACATCAGGATGAACGCCGGGACGAGGGGCGTGTCCGCGAACAACGGCCACGTGAAGACCTCGCGCTTGAGCCCCCGCGCCCGTCGCGCGGCCGCAAACCCCAGCCCGACCAGGCCCACCGCTGCGACCGCGACGAGCACCGACGAGCCGGACACGTCGCCGGCCGCGACGCCCGAGACGAGGCCGATCAGGATGAGCGCGAGGACGTCATCGATCACGGCAGCGCCCAGCACGATCCGCGCGAACGTCCGGTCGAGCACGCCCATGTCGGCGAGAACCCGGCTCGTGATCCCGATGCTTGTGGCCGCAAGCGCGAGGCCCACCAAGGCTGCCGTGGTCAGGGCCTCGCCGCCGAGCAACGAGATCGCGACACCAGCTGCGATCGGCAGGATCATCGCGGCGACTGCCGTGAGGACGGCCGACCGACCGACCGCCAGCAGGTCATCCAGGCGCACCTCCAGCCCGACCGAAAACAGCAGGATGACCACGCCGATCTCCGCTAGAACGAATGCCGTCTCCCCGGGGGCGACCAGGCCCAGGGCGGCGGGGCCGACGATGAACCCGCCGAGCAGCTCGCCGACGACCGCCGGTTGACCGAGGCGACGGGCTACCTCCTCGCCGACCTTGGCCCCCACGAACAGCAGGAAGAGACCAAGCATGATGTCGAGCGGTGCGTCGGCGGCGGACGGCGCGTGCCCGGTCGGGGACTGGGGCAGAACGAGGGAGAACGCGAGCGACAGGCCCATCAGGCCAGGTAGCGGACGAACACGTATCCCGTGGAGATGACGAGCGAGACGAAAGTCACCGGGATGCCATAGCGCAGGAACGCGCGGAATGTGATCGGGTGATCTGCCCGTCCGGCAAGGTTTGCGACGACCACATTGGCGGAGGCCCCGACGATCGTGGCATTCCCGCCGAAGCACGCCCCGAGCGCGAGCGCCCACCAGAGCGGTTCGATCGGGATGCCGGCCTCACCGAGATCTTGCACGACCGGGATCATCGCAGCCGTGTACGGGATGTTGTCGATGATCGCCGACGCGATCCCGCTCAGCCAGATGAGACCGAGAGTGGTGACGGCTGCATCTCCCGCCGTCGCCTCGATAAGCCCGTCTGCGACCGCGCCCACGATGCCCACATGCACGACGGCCTCGACGAGCATGAAGAGCCCGACGAAGAAGAAGAGCGTCGCCCACTCGACCTCCCGGAGCACCTCCTCCACGTCCGAGCGTGCGAGCAGCATCAGCGCCGCCGCACCGAGCAAGGCGATCGCACCGGGCTCCAGGCCGAGCGGCTTCGCCAGGAGGAACCCGATCACCGTGACGCCGATGACTCCGAGGCTGAGGCGCAGCAGCCTCGGGTTGGTCAAGACCTCGCGCTCATCGAGCGCCAGGACGCTATCGCGGGTCGCGGGATCGACGTAGAGATCACGTCCGAAGAACCAGTACGTCATGGCCACGAACGCAACGAACACCAGGACAGCAGCCGGTGCCATGTGGAATAGGAAGTCGTCGAACCCGAGATCCGCGGCTGAGCCGATCAGGATGTTCGGGGGGTCGCCGATCAGCGTGGCGGCGCCACCGACATTCGAAGCGAGGATCTCGCTGATCAGGAACGGCAGCGGCGAGACCCGCAGGACGTTGGCGATGTACAGGGTGACCGGGGCCAGCAGCACGACCGTCGTGACGTTATCGAGGAAGGCCGACAAGAGCGCGGTCACGATGCTCAGGATCAGGAGCAGGCGATACGGCTCACCGCGGGCCCACTTGACCGAGCGGATCGCCACCCACTGGAAGAAACCCGTCTGTCGAAGGATGCCCGCGAGGATCATCATCCCGGCCAGCAGGAAGATGACGTTCAGGTCGATCGCGGCGAACGCTTCCTCCTGGTCGACGATCCCGAGGATGACGACGAGCGAACCACCGAGCATGGCGGCCACGGTCTTGTCGACGCGGTCCGTCGCGATGAGCGCGTACGTGACGAGAAAGATGACGCCGGCGAGCGCGATCTCCAACCGATCCGCCTCAGTCCGCCCCGGGAGGGCCGGCCTCGAGGGCCTCGAGGTAGCGGAGGCTCACTTCGAGGAGATCGAGGTAGCCGGTCGGTCGGCCGTCGTCGTCGACGACGTACAAACCCGAGAGATGCCTCGCGTGCATGAGGCGGAAGGCGTCGTCGACGGTCGCGGCCCCCCTGATCGTGGCGGGCGGCAGCATCACGTCGGACACACGGCGCGCCCCCACCTCGTGCCCGAACCGAGCGGCCTCGTCAAGGTCGGCGATTCCGGCGAGGAGGGTCTCGGGAGACACGCGCGCAACGACCGTTTCAGCCAGTCGCAGCGTAGGCAGAACCCCGATCAGGACGCCACTCGCATCGATGACGCCGATGAGCCGCGTCTCGGGATGTTCCGCCGCCTCCCGGACGATCGACAATGGGTCGGCGTCCTGGTTGACGAGCAACGGCTCGATCGGCAGCATCCTCGCGCAGACCGAAACCAGCGTCTGGCGGGCCAGGCGCGTCGCGTCGTTCATGTCCCGTCTGGCCCCCATGTCGGGGGGATCGAGCTATGTGTCGCGTGGACGCGCAGTCTCACCACTCCGCGCGGGTCTGCCGAATGTTGATGCTCTGGAGGATACCCAGGCCGATCGCGATGCTCACGAGCGACGCGCCACCGTGGGTGACGAACGGGAGCGGGATGCCCGTGATGGGCATGATCCCCATCACCATCCCGGCGTTGACGACGAGCTGGAACAGGATCATCGAGGCGAACCCGGCGGCGAACAAGGTCCCGAACGGATCGCGCGAGCGCCAGCCGGCGACCAGCACGCGCCACAGGAGCAGCCCGAACAGGATGAACATCACCAGCCCACCGACGAAACCCAGCTCCTCGGCGAGCACGGAGAACACGAAGTCGGTCGTCTGTACCGGCAGGAAGTCACCCTGCGCCTGGGTGCCGTTCGTGAGGCCACGCCCGAACAACCCGCCCGACCCGACCGCGATCTTCGACTGGTACAGCTGATAGCCGGCGCCGGTGATGTCCGGGGTCGGGTTCAGGAACGAGGTAAGTCGCTCCTTCTGGTAGTCACGCAGGATGTACGTCCACGAGAGCGGGACCATCGCCACGACGCCTGCGGCGAGGGCGCCCAGCCACATCAGGCTCGCGCCGGACATCCAGAGCATGCCGGCGAGGATCCCCGCGAAGACCAGGGACGTGCCGAGGTCCGGCTGGAGCATGACGAGTGCCAACGGCGGACCGACGAGGACGCACGCACCGAGGATGGCGCGCAGTGAATTGAGCTTCGCCTGACGACTCGCGAGGTACTGGGCGAGCACGATGATCATGAGGATCTTCGCGAGCTCGCTGAACTGAAATGTGAACGGACCGAATTCGACCCAGCGGGCGGATCCGCCCACCCCATCGCCGATGGCCAGCGTGAGGACGAGCAGCCCGAGCTGGAACGCGTACACGGGCCAGGAGAGGGTCTTGTACCAGTGGTAGTCGAACGCGGTAGCGAGGATGAATGCGACCGCGGCGATTCCCGCCCACATGAGTCCGCGCGTGAAGGTCGTGCCCGCCTCAAGAGGGCTGACGCCGTTCTCGACGCTGTTGGTATAGGCCATCACGAGACCAACGGCCGCCAGGAGGCCGGCGAACGTGGCCAGCTGGAGATCGAACGCCCGCCACGCGGCACCGACCGACTTGGCTGCCCAGTCGGTGACGCGGACCGGCTCCGCTCGGATGACGCCCATCAGTCGTTCGTGTAGAAGTTGCCGCGCTGCAGGAGTTCCGGCATGCGGTAGTCCTTCTTGATCCCGTAGTGGAGCTGGAGGTAGTACTTCACGATCTCGGTCGCCGCGTTGCCCACGGTCCTTGAGTCGTGAGCGAATGCCATGACGACGAGCTCCGAGTCGTGCTTGTCGAATGAACCAGTGCGCTCGTTCTTCGGCGTGAACCCGACGAAGAACGAGGAGTACGGCAGGCGACCCTTCGAGTCGGGTGTCCCGAACTCGGCCGTACCCGACTTGCCAGCCACCTTGATCGGGAGATCCACGAGGTTGTAGGTGTGGCGCAGGGTCACGGTCTCGCGGGCGGCGTTGCGCATGATCCGGAGAACGCTCGGCTTGACCTTCAGCTTGCGGATGACCTCGGGTTCGAACGGGCGGACGATGTCGCCGTCGGGGCCGATGATCTCGCGCACGATCTGGGGTTGGTACAGCGTTCCGCCGTTGGCCAGCGCGGCGTAGGCGTTGATGAGCTGCAGCGGCGTCACGGCGTCGTAGCCCTGGCCGATGCCGGCCTGGTAGGTCTCGCCGGGGAAGATCTCGGCACCGAGCGCATCCTGCTTCCAGGCGTTGGTCGGGACGATCCCGGCGACCTCGCTCGGCAGATCCACGCCGGTCGGTGCCCCGAAGCCATATTGCTTGGCCCAATATCCGAGCCGATCGATCCCGAGCATGCCTGCGAGCTGGTAGAAGAACGTGTCGCTGGAGTGTCCGAACCCGCAATAGATGTCGCAGGCGCCCCAGCCGCGGCGGTTCCACTCGTAGAACTTGGTGTCGCCGAGGGTCAGGTACGGCCGAGTCATGACCCGGGTCGAGGCGGTGATCTCGCGGTCCGCGAGCGCACCGGTGCCGGCGACGAGCTTGTACGTCGATCCCGGGGCGTAATGCGCCTGGATCGCATGATTGAGCAGCGGCTTGTCCTTGTCCTTGAGCAGTTTCGCGTAGTCTGCCGTGCTGATTCCCCGGGCGAACCGGTTGTTGTCGTACGTGGGCAGGCTCACCATGGCGAGGATCTCGCCGGTCTGCGGGTTCATCGCGATGACCACGCCACGGGTCATCCCGATCTTCTTCATGGCCCATGTCAGGGCCTTCTCGGCGTTCTTCTGCGCCTTGGTGTCGATGGTCAAGGTGAGCGACGCGCCCGGCTCCGCGTCCTGGACCGTCTGGAGGACCTGGGTGCGGCGCCCGGTGGCGTCTCGGGCGACGCTCTCGGAGCCGTACGTTCCGCGCAGCTCGGTCTCGTATTGCGCCTCGAGCCCCACCTTGCCAAGCAGGTCGTCGGGCTGGTAGCCCTTTGCTCGAAGGTCGGGGAGCTGCTCGGCGGAGACGGGCCCCGTGTAGCCGAGCAGGTGCGAGGTCAGGGCACCGTCGGTGTACTGGCGGCGAGCCTCGACCACGACTTCGATGCCGGGGAGCTCGTGACCCGCCTCCGAGATCAGCTGCGCGGTCGACGGATCGACGTCTTGAGCCACCCGAACGAGGTCGAACGCCGAACCCGGGTTCCCATCGATCGCGCCGTGGATCTCCGAGGCGTCCTCGCCGAGCAAGGCGGCCAGCCGGGCCACGACGTCGTCCCGCTGCGAGTTCGGGAGGTCGGAGGGGCGGACCTTGACCGCGAACGTGGGCACGTTATCGACGAGCAGGCGGCCATTGCGGTCGTAGATCAGCCCACGCGGCGCCGGAATCGGCTCGAGGACCGTGCGCTGTCGCGCCGAGATCTCGGCGTAGTCCGAGCCGTTCGCGATCTGGAGGTAGAAGAGCCGGGCAGTCAAGCCCCCGACCGCGAGCACGACGACCAGACCGAAGACGATGAACCGGGAAAATCGTCGGTTGGGAACGGTGGTGCGATGATCGAGGTACGTATTCACCAGTCGACCCGTTCCTGTTCCATCCGTCGATCGTGCACCGCGATGGTCAGCGGACCGACGATCGCGCCGATCACGGCGTCGTACACGGCACTGGGGAGCACCGTTCCGAATGGATCGGCGACAGGGAGTGGCGTGCCGAGCGCACCGAAGGCAACGAACAGGATCATGGAGTACCCGAGACTGAGAACGAACACGGCACCGATCGGGACGATCGGGCGCAATCGAGCGAGAGAGCGCGCCAGGATCGACGCGCCACCGATACAGACCAGGAGCGCGAACGCGGTCGAGCCGAGTGGTCGTTGTGCCAGGACATCAAGAGCGAGTCCCCCGACGAAGGCCCAGGCCAGCCCGGCTTCGACACCGACCGCGATCGCAAGGATCACGCCGAGAACGAGCACGGGGTGTGGCTGCGCATCTCCGATGCGGAGGTATGGAGCTACCGACAATTCGATCAGGGCCGTCACCACCGCGCCGACCGCAGCAAGGAGCAGGGTCATCGGACGGGTCGTGTTCCTCGGCGGTACGGCCAGAAGGTTGCGCCCGCCTGCCCGGTATCCCTACTGAACGACCGAATCGGCGGCGACGTCTCGGCGGAGTATCCCACGGACCGTGACTCCGGGCAACGGTTCGATGGTCCCGCGGCTCCTCGGCACGGCCGTCCTAGCCGCTCGTTTCACGTGAAACACCGGCCCTTAGGTAAGCCGCGGCTACGCGCCCTATGGGAACCTGTCCGCCCACCCGGGAGCGGAGGTCGATCGGCCAACGATGGTAGAATTCGTTCTCGTGAGAGCGCCCCGGGCAGGCCACTGAGTGGGCCAGACGATCGCCTGCGCAAATCAGAAAGGCGGCGTCGGCAAGACCACGACGGTCGTGAACCTGGCGAGCTACCTCGCGCTCCACGGTGACCGCGTCCTGGTGATCGACCTCGACCCCCAAGGCAACGGCACCAGCGGGCTCGGAGTTGATCGCTCGACCGTCGAGCGCTCCACCTACGACGCCATCGTCGACGATATCCCGCTCGATCAGCTCGTGGTCCGCGGGACCGCCGAAGGCGTCGATCTCGTCCCATCCGCTATCGCGCTCGCGGGTGCCGACCTCGAGCTCGCAGGTGTCATGGCCCGCGAACGCCGCCTGCGGCGCCTCGTGGAGCCGGTGGCGCCCGACTACGACGTCATCTTCATCGATTGCCCACCGTCGCTCGGCCTCCTCACCGTGAACGCCCTGACCGCGGCGGATGCGGTCCTGATCCCGCTCCAATGTGAGTACTACGCACTTGAGGGCCTGACCCAGTTGCTCGCAACCATCGATCTCGTCCGAGATCACCTGAATCCACACCTGCGGCTCGACGGCGTCGTGCTGACGATGTACGACGCGCGGACGAACCTGTCGGCGGACGTGGCCGCCGAGGCGCGGCGACACCTCGGAGCAGCGGTGTACGACACGATCATCCCGCGCAGCGTCCGGCTGTCCGAGGCTCCCAGCCACGGGCTCCCGATCACGCGGTATGCGCCCGAGTCGCGCGGTGCGGCAGCGTATGCCCAGCTCGCGCTGGAATTCCGTGCACGTTCGCATCGGGATCCGCCGCCGGCGATCCCCCATGAGGCGGAGGTCCGAACTGCAACGATGGTGATGTCATGACCGTCCGCCCCGAACGCGCCCACGGTCTCGGCCGGGGTCTGTCCACGCTGATCCCGCAGCGGACCGTCGGCCTGGTCGCGCCGACGGAGATCGCGATCAACCGCGTGCGCCCGAACCCGAATCAGCCGCGGCGACGCTTCGATGAGGCGGAGCTGGCCACCCTGGCCGAGAGCATCCGGGAACACGGTGTCCTGCAGCCGATCCTCGTGACCGAGACCATCGATGGCTATCGGCTCGTCGCGGGCGAGCGACGTCTGCGGGCGGCCGCGGCGGCCGGCCTCGAGCGCATCCCGGCCGTGATCCGCCAGCTGGACGACCAGGCCCAGCTCGAAGTGGCGCTCATCGAGAACCTGCAGCGCGAGGATCTCGATGCCATCGAGGCCGCCCGGGGTTTCCGACGGCTGATCGATGAGTTCGGCTTCAGCCCCGAGCAGATCGCGGCGCGGGTCGGACGGGCCCGTTCCACCGTGGCCAATACGCTTCGCTTGCTGGAGCTGGCACCGTCGGTCCAGGCCGCCGTCGGGGATCGCCGCATCACGGAAGGGCACGGCCGGGCCCTCGGCGGCCTCTCCGTGGACCATCAGGACCACGTCCTTGGCACCGTCATCGACCAGGACCTGTCTGTCCGCCAGACCGAGGAGCTGGTCCGACGCCTGCGCGAACCGCGTCCGGCGGCGCCGGATGCCCCCGCGGAAACCGCCCGGAGCACCGATCCGGACCTGGAACGGGTCGAGGAGGACCTCCGTCGCGCCCTCGGGACCAAGGTCAGCCTGGCGCGCTCGCGGCGGGGCGGCCGCATCGTCATCGAGTACTACAGCGACGAGGACCTCGGGCGCCTGTATGACCGCCTGACCGGAGGAAACGCGTGACCGACAACACCATCACGAGGACCGCGAGCGGCAGTTCGAACGGCCGCCCCAAGCGTGGGCGCGTCGGCGGCGACTACACCGCGGCGAGCATCCAGGTCCTCGAGGGTCTCGAGGCGGTCAGGCGCCGCCCGGGCATGTACATCGGCTCGACCGACGAGAAGGGCCTGCATCACCTTGTCTGGGAGGTCGTCGACAACTCGATCGACGAGGCGATGGCCGGGCATGCCACCACGATCCATGTCCGCATCCAGGCCGACGGGACGGTCATCGTGCGGGACGACGGCCGCGGCGTGCCCGTTGGCAAGCATTCGACGGGCAAGGACGCGATGGAGGTCGTCCATACCGTCCTCCACGCAGGTGGCAAATTCGGTGGTGGTGGCTACAAGGTCTCAGGCGGTCTCCACGGCGTCGGCGTGAGCGTCGTCAACGCCCTGTCCTCCTGGATGCGCGTCGAGTCCGCTCGAGACGGCAGCGTGTGGTCGCAGGAGTACGAACGCGGCAAGCCGCTCGGCAAGGTCAAGAAGGAAGGCCCGCAGGGGACGCGCCGGGGCACCCTGACGAGCTTCCGGGCCGACACGGAGATGTTCGAGACCACGGAGTTCTCGTTCGAGACGATCAGCCAGCGCCTGCGCGAGTCCGCGTACCTCACCAAGGGCGTCTGGATCACCCTGATCGACGAACGGGTCGACCGCGAGCGTTCCTTCTACTTCGAGGGGGGCCTGCAGTCGTTCGTGCGGCACCTGAATCGGAACAAGGAAGCCCTCCACAGCCGCCCGATCTACGTCGAGCGCAAGGAAGGCTCCACGGCGGTCGAGGTCGCGCTCCAGTACAACGACACGTACACGGAGAACGTCCTCGCCTTCGCCAACAACATCAACACGCCCGACGGAGGCAGCCACGTCACGGGCTTCCGCGCGGCGCTGACGAGCTCCCTGAACGACTGGGCCCGCCGGGCCGGCGTCCTCAAGGACAACGACACCAACTTGTCCGGCGACGACGTGCGGGAGGGCCTGACGGCCGTCATCAGCGTGAAGCTGACCGATCCCCAGTTCGAGGGCCAGACCAAGGCGAAGCTCGGCAACCCGGAGGTCAAGGGCCAGGTCCAGACCGCCGTCGCAGACAGTCTCGGCCAGTATCTCGACGAGAACCCCGCCGACGGTCGGCGAATCATCGAGAAGTGCCTGACGGCCGCTCGCGCCCGCGAGGCGGCCCGCAAGGCCCGCGACCTCGTGATCCGCAAGGGCGCGCTCGACGGGATGTCCCTGCCGGGCAAGCTCGCCGACTGCCAGGAGCGGGACCCCGCCCGCAGCGAGCTCTACATCGTCGAGGGCGATTCGGCCGGTGGGTCGGCCAAGCAGGGCCGCGACCGGCGCTTCCAGGCCGTGCTGCCGCTGCGTGGCAAGCTCCTGAACGTCGAAAAGGCGCGGCTCGACAAGATCCTCTCGAGCGAGAACGTGCGGCCGCTGATCATCGCGCTCGGCGCCGGCATCGGCGAGAGCTTCGATATGTCGAAGCTGCGCTACCACCGGATCATCATCATGACCGACGCCGACGTCGATGGCGCCCACATCCGGACGCTGCTGCTGACCTTCTTCTATCGGCATATGCCCGAGGTCGTGGACGCCGGCTACCTCTACATCGCCCAACCCCCGCTCTACCGCGTGAGCACCGGCAAGGTGACGCGCTACGCCCAGAGCGAGCAGGAGCGCGAGCGGATCATCAAGGAATTCAACGTCAAGAACCTGTCCGTGCAGCGCTTCAAGGGCCTCGGCGAGATGAACGCCGATCAGCTGTGGGAGACGACGATGAACCCGGAGTCGCGCACGCTGCTGCGGGTCGATTCGGAGAACGCCGCCCTGGCCGACGAGATCTTCACGATGCTCATGGGCGAGAAGGTCGCGCCGCGCAAGGGATTCATCATGGCCGAGGCTCGCAAGGTCCAGAACCTTGACGTCTGAGACCGAGACGCGCGGGGCGGGGGTGCCGGAGAACCGCGAGGCGCCGGGGATACCCGAGACGCGCGTGGTGGACGTGCCCGGCGTCCCGCGCTTCGAGGTGGCGCCGCACCACTGTTTCGCCTGCGGGACCCTCAACACGAGCGGCATGGGCCTCGTCCTCCACGTCGAACCGCGGCGGTGCTGGACGGAGCTCACCCTCGAGCGACGGTTCGAAGGCTGGGACGGCATCGCCCACGGCGGCATCCTGTGCACGATCCTCGACGAGGTCATGGCCTGGTCGTTGGTCGGAGAGGACAACTGGGGCCTGACCGCCCGGATCAACGTCGAGTTCAAGAAGCCCGTCGAGATCGGCCAGCCGATCCGCGCGGAGGGGTGGATCACGAGATCGCGGCGGCGCCTCGTCGACACCGCCGCCCAGGTCGTGGATGCGCGCACGGGCGACGCGTTCGCCACCGCCACCGGGGTCTACGTGGCCGCCGACGAGGCCCGCAAACTCGAGCTTCGCCAGCGCTACGCCTACGTCCCCTTGGCCGAAGGCGCGCCGGCCGCGACGCCCCGATGAGCACGGCAACCGCCTCCTCCAGCCCGACGACGCAGCGCGCCGTCGAGTTCGTGGCGGAGCGCAAGCCGGCGGCAGAGGAGCTCGGCGCCTCGCTCGCGGAACACGTCGGCGATCCGGATACCTTCGCGACGGCCCTTCGGGAAGGGCTGGAAGGCCTCGCGGACCCCGAATACCAGGACGGCGTGCGCCACGTCGCGCCGGGCATCGGCCTGATCCACGGCGTCCGCCGGCCCCTCCTGGCCGCGGTCTCGCGAGGGTTCCGCCAGGAGACCCGCGCCGAACGACCCACCCAGCTGCTGTTCCTCGCCGATCGGCTGTTCCGCGAACCCCACCTCGAGGCCCGCTGGTTCGCCTTCGGCCTGCTCGAGCGGACCCTGGAAGCCGACGCCGAGCGCACCTGGCAGCTCCTGCGGCGGGCCGCGCGCGAGGCCGGCGACTGGGTCACGATCGATGACCTGGCCCACCCGTACGGGATCGGGATCGCGGCCGAGCCGTACCGCTGGGCGGAGCTCGAACAGCTCGTGTACTCCCCGTCGCGTTGGGAACGCCGGCTCATCGGCTCGACGATCGCGACGATGACCCACGGCAATCGAAGGACCGGTCATGGCCCGGAGCTGGTCCCGACCGCCCTCGGGCTCCTCGATCAGCTGATGGGTGACGCCGAGCCCGACGTCCAGAAGGCCCTGGCCTGGGCGTATCGCTCGCTCGCGCAGCGGGACCGAGAAGCGACGACCGCGGCGCTCCGTCGCCAGACCGACCTCGCCGCCGAGGGCGACGACGGCCACCGTGCCTGGGTCGTGCGCGACAGCCTCGGCAAGCTCGCCCCGCGCGACGCCGACGAGCTGCGCGCTCGCCTCGCCGGCGTCCGCAAGCGGAGCGGCGCTCCGTCGACCTCCCCCGCGGCCAGCACGGCCGCCCGGTTCGGCGACCTGCCGGACCCCATCAACCACCCTGAACCGCCGCTGATCTGAACCAGGAGTAGCACAACGTGACCGACGACATGGGCGACGTCCGAGCCATCCGCATCGAGGACGAGATGCGCGTCTCGTACCTCGACTACGCGATGAGCGTCATCGTCGCCCGCGCGCTGCCGGACGTGCGTGACGGGCTCAAGCCCGTCCACCGGCGTGTCCTCTACTCGATGGGCGAGATGGGCCTGTCGGCGACGAGCTCGTTCCGCAAGTGCGCAGCGATCGTCGGCGAGGTGATGGGCAAGTACCACCCGCACGGCGACCAATCCATCTACGACGCGCTGGTGCGGCTCGCCCAGGACTTCTCGATGCGCTACCCGCTCGTCGACGGGCAGGGCAACTTCGGCTCGGTCGATGGCGACCAGGCGGCAGCCATGCGTTACACGGAGGCGCGCCTGACCGGGATCGCGGCAGAGCTGCTTGCCGACATCGACAAGGAGACCGTCGACTTCGTCGACAACTACGACGGCACCCAGAAGCAGCCCGAGGTCCTGCCGGCCAAGCTCCCCAATCTGCTCATCAACGGCAGCTCGGGCATCGCCGTGGGGATGGCGACCAACATCCCGCCCCACCACTTGGGCGAGATCGTCGATGCGACGGTCGCCCTCATCGACGACCCGGAGTTGACGTCGGACGACCTGTGCAAGCACGTGACCGGCCCCGACTTCCCGACCGGCGGCACGATCTTCCGCTACGAGAAGCAGCGCAACGCGCTCACCGGGGAGTGGGAAACGGTCGACGCCATCCGCCAGATGTACGCGCACGGCCGCGGCCGGGTCGTCATGCGCGCCCAGGTCGTGTTCGAGGAGGTCCGCGGGGATCGCACGGCCATCATCGTCAACGAGCTGCCGTACCAGGTGAACAAGGCCACCCTGCTCGAGAAGATGGCCGACCTGGTCAAGGACAAGCGGATCGACGGCATCAGCGACCTGCGCGACGAGTCGGATCGCGACGGGATGCGCATCTACATCGAGATCAAGCGGGACTTCAACCCGCACAAGGTGCTCAACAACCTGTTCAAGCACACGCCGATGCAGCTCGCCTTCAACATGAACATGCTCGCGCTCGTCGACGGGCAGCCGCAGACGCTGCCGCTGCGCAGCGTGCTGGTCCACTACCTCGACCACCGGCGCGAGATCATCCGCCGCCGGACCGAGTTCGATCTGGGCAAGGCCCAGGCACGGGCACACATCCTCGAAGGCCTCAAGATCGCCCTCGACCACCTCGACGCGGTCATCAAGACCATCCGCGAGTCGGCCGATGTCGACGTCGCGCGCACGAACCTCATGCAGCGGTTCGACCTGTCCGAGCTGCAGGCCCAGGCCATCCTCGACATGCGGCTGGCCCGGCTGGCCGCCCTCGAGCGCAAGAAGATCGAGGACGAGTACCTCTCGGTCATCCAGCTCATCGCCGAGCTCGAAGACATCCTTGCCAACCCGGCCCGCGTGATGGGCATCATCCGCGACGAGCTCATCGAGCTGAAGCGCAAGTACGCCGGCGAGCGGCGGACGAAGGTCGCGGACGACGCGAGTCGCGAGATGACCGACGAGGACCTCATCGCCGACGAGGACGTGGTCGTCACGATCTCCGGTCGCGGCTACATCAAGCGCCAGCCAGTTGACACGTACCGGCGCCAGCACCGCGGCGGCAAGGGCATCATCGGCCACGTCACGCGCGAGGAGGACGCCGTCGAGCACCTGCTCGTCGCAAACACGCACGACTGGGCGCTGTTCTTCACGAACCGCGGGCGTGTCTTCAGCGCCAAGGTCCACGCCATCCCGGACGCGAGCCGCCAGGCCAAGGGGATGGCCATCATCAATCTGCCCGGCGTGCAGGTGGAGTCGGGTGAGGTCCCCGTCGCGACCATCGTCCTCAAGGACTTCGAACCCGGCCACTTCCTGGTCATGGCCACCCGCCGCGGCCACATCAAGAAGACCCCGCTCGAACAGTTCGAGCGAGTCCGTGCGACCGGTATCCGGGCGATCACGATCCACGACGGCGACGAGCTCGCATGGGTCGACGTCTCTGGCGGACAGGACGACATCATCATCGCGACGGCCCAGGGCATGCTCGCCCGGTTCGAGGAGGACGAGGTGCGTCCGATGGGCCGCGACGCGGCCGGTGTCATCGGGATCCGCCTCCTCAAGCGCGAAGGAGACACCGTCGTCGCGATGAGCGTGGTACGGCCCGACGCCGACCTGCTCGTCCTCACCGCGACGGGCTACGGCAAGCGGGTCGGGATCGGTGAGTTCCGGCGCAAGCACCGTGGCGGGCAGGGCGTCCGCCTGATCGCCCTGGAGGGCGCCAAGACCGGCCTGGTGGCCGCCGTCCAGCAAGTCACCGAGGATGACGAGGAACTCGTCCTGATCTCGCAGGGCGGCCAGGTCATCCGAACCGAGACGAACACGATCAACCGCTATTCGCCAGGGGCCCGCGGCGTCATCGTCATGCGCCTGGCCGAGGGCGACCAGGTCGCGGCCATCGCGGCCTTCCGGCCCGGACTTGCGGACCGTGACAGCATGGGCGACGATGGCGCCCCCGAGCCGGCCGGCCCAGGTCAGGCCGGGCCGGACGGTTCGTAGGCAGATGACGGTCTTCGGCCAACGGGAGGCGGCGCCCTTGTACGCGGACCAGTTCGAGATCTACCACGGCAACGCCAACCCCGATCTCGCGCACAAGATCGCCCGCTATCTCGGCACGGAGCCCGGCAAGGCCGAGGTCTTCCAGTTCGCCAACGAGAACATCTTCGTCAAGATCCTGGACAACGTCCGCGAGAAGGACGTCTTCATCGTCCAACCGACCTCGCACCCGGTCAACCAGTCGATCATGGAGCTGCTGATCATGATCGACGCCTTCAAGCGGGCGTCGGCCGGCCGGATCACCGCGGTCATCCCGTTCTACGCGTACGGGCGATCGGACAAGAAGGACCAGCCGCGCGTGCCGATCACCGCGCGACTCATCGCCGACATGATCACCGTGGCCGGGGCGGATCGGGTCCTCTCGATGGACCTCCACCAGGGCCAGATCCAGGGCTTCTTCAACATCCCGGTCGACGAGCTGACCGCCGTCCACATGCTGTCGCGCTACTTCATCGACAAGCACCTCGACGACCTCGTCGTCGTGACGGACCTCGGGTTCGCGAAGCGGGCGCGGGCGTTCGCGGAGCTGCTCGATGCCCCGCTCGCGATCATCGAGAAGCGGCGGGTCGGCAACCTCGATCGGGCGGAGCTGATGAACGTCATCGGCGAGGTGCGCGGCAAGCGCGTGGTCATCGTCGACGACGAGATCGATACGGCGGGCACCCTCGTCGAGATCGTCCGCGCGCTCGAGCGCGAGGGCGTGACCGAGATGTACGCGTGCGCGACCCACGGCGTCATGAGCGACCCCGCCATCGAGCGCATCCGCGAGAGCTCGGTGCGCGAGGTGGTCATCACGGACTCCGTGCCACTCGCGCCGTCGAAGCGCATCCCCAAGCTCACGGTCCTGTCGGTCGCGCCGCTCATCGGCGAGGCGATCAAGCGCATCCACCGTGGCGAGTCGGTCGGTGCGCTGTTCTCGAGCGAGGTCTCGTTCACCCAGGAGATGCTCCTGTGGGACGAGGGTGGCGACGCGCCACAGGGTTCCGGCGACGGACCGACACCGGACGGCGGCCCGGCCCCCGACGACGGCCCGGCCCCCGACGACGGGGAGCCTTCAAGAGCGGCCTTGGCCGCCGGCGCACCCATGGCCGAACGATGAGCCTGCAGCTGCACCGACCCGATGGCGAGGGCGGCCTCGAGCCGAGTCCCGTCGGGGAGCGGGACTGGCAGGACCAGCTGCGCTCGCCGCGCTGGGGCCGGGGCCTGCGCCGCAGGCGCCTGCCGGACCTCAAGAACCCGGAGATGAACCCGACGTCGGCGTTCATGTCCGTGCTGTTCTGGCTCGGACTCGGCGTGCTGACGTTCCTGATCCTGATCCTGGGCTACGGGATCGGGTTCTGGGCGCTCCCTCGCTAGCGGGGCTTCGGGCGGTCTGACCGTATACTCAAGGTTCCATGCGATTCCTTTCCCGTTTCGTCGACTCGAACGACCGCGAGGTCCGACGCATCCAGCCGATGGTCGAAGAGGCGAACGCGCTCGAAGCCGAATTCGAGGCGCTGACCGAAGAGCAGATCCGCGCGCAGTTCGCCGAGATCCGCGAAGAGATCCACGCGCAGGCCCAGCCGGACGAGCCGTCCGAGGACGAGCTCCACCACGAGGACCTCGAGCGCCGCCGCGAGCTGCGCAAGGAGCGCCGCAAGCGCGAGAACGAGCGCCTCCAGAAGGCCCTCGACGACGTCCTGCCCGAGGTCTTCGCGATGGCCCGCGAAGCGATGAAGCGGACGCTCGAGATGCGCCACTTCGACGTCCAGCTGATCGGTGGGGCGGTCCTCCACGAGGGCAAGATCGCCGAGATGCGGACCGGCGAGGGCAAGACCCTCGTGGCGCCGCTGGCCGCGATCCTCAACTCCCTCACCGGCCGGGGCGTCCACGTCGTGACGGTCAACGATTACCTGGCCCGGCGCGACCCGCAGTGGATGGGCCCCATCTACCACTTCCTCGGCGTGAGCGTCGGGATGATCACGCACGATGCCTCGTTCGTGTTCGAGCCGGGCTTCCCGACGAGCGACGAGCGGCTGATCGACCTGCGACCGGTGACCCGGCGCGAGGCCTATGCCGCCGACGTCACGTACGGCACCAACAACGAGTTCGGGTTCGACTACCTGCGGGACAACATGGTCATCGAGCTCGACCAGCGGGTCCAGCGCGAGCGCAGCTTCGCGATCGTCGACGAGGTCGACAACATCCTCATCGACGAGGCGCGGACGCCCCTGATCATCTCCGGCCAGGCCGAGGAATCCGCGGACCTGTACTTCACGTTCGCTCGTCTGGTGCCGCGCCTCAAGGAGCGCCCCGAGGGCGCCGAGGAGGGTGGCGACTACTTCATCGACCTCAAGGACCGGGCCGTCAGCCCGACCGAAGAGGGCGTCGACAAGATGGAGAAGCTGCTCGGCATCGAGAACCTCTACGACACCGATCCCCGGATGGCTCGCCACTTCGAGCAGGCGTTGCGCGCCCACGCGCTGTACAAGCGCGATCGCGACTACATCGTCAAGGACGGCGAGATCGTCATCGTCGACGAGTTCACCGGCCGCCAGATGCCCGGACGGCGCTGGAGCGAGGGCCTGCACCAGGCGATCGAGGCGAAGGAGGGCCTGCGGGTCCAGCGCGAGACGGTCACGCTCGCAACCGTCACGTTCCAGAACTACTTCCGCCTGTACGACAAGCTGGCGGGCATGACCGGCACCGCGATGACCGAGGCCGAGGAGTTCCACAAGATCTACAACCTCGAGGTCGTGGCCGTTCCGACCCACCGCGACATGATCCGCACGGATAACCCGGACCTCGTGTACCGCGACGAGCGCGCCAAGTTCAACGCCCTGATCGACGAGATCGTCGAGCTACAGCAGGAAGGCCGCCCCGTGCTCGTGGGCACGGTCAGCGTCGAGAAGTCCGAGATCCTCTCGACGATGCTCAAGCGCCGCGGCATCAAGCACGAGACCCTGAACGCGAAGTTCCACGAGAAGGAGTCGGGCATCGTCGCGCAGGCCGGGCGCACCGGTGCGGTGACCATCGCCACGAACATGGCAGGCCGCGGCACGGACATCCTGCTCGGCGGCAACCCCGCGGGCCTCGCGTCGGAGGCCCTCCACAAGCAGGGCCTCAACCCGGCCGAGGTGGACAAGGAGACCTACGCGGCGGCGCTGGCCGAGGCCAAGGCGCTGACCGAGGAGGAGCACGTCCGCGTCGTCGAAGCGGGCGGCCTGCACATCATCGGCACGGAGCGCCACGACTCGCGCCGGATCGACAACCAGCTGCGTGGCCGCGCCGGCCGGCAGGGCGATCCGGGCTCGTCGCGCTTCTACCTCTCGCTCGACGACGACCTGATGAAGCGCTTCGCCTCCGATCGCGTCACCGGCCTCATGGAGCGTCTCGGCCTCGACGAGGATGTCGCCATCGAATTCGAAGATGGTGTCGCGCACGATCGAGAGCGCCCAGTCCCGGGTGGAAGGGTTCAACTTCGACATCCGCAAGCGCGTCGTCGAGTTCGACGACGTCATCAACAAGCAGCGCGAGACGATCTACGCCGAGCGCGACAAGGTCCTCCACAACGAGGACCTGACGGAGACCGTGCGCCGGTTCCTCGACGACGAGATCGACACGCTCGTCGACCAGCACCTCAGCGGCGAGGACCACGAGGCGTGGAACCTCGACGCCCTCAGCGCCGCCCTCGCGGCAATGGGCCTGGGTGGCGAGGAGACGTCCGCCGACACGATCTGGGACAAGGGCGGACGCGAGACGATCGCCGAGTACCTCCGCGAGGTGGCCGACGCCCGGCTCGACGCGCGCGAGGCGGAGGTCGGTGAAACGGACTGGGCGCAGGTCGAACGGATCGTCCTGGTCCGCACGATCGACTCGCTGTGGGTGGAGCATCTGACGGAACTCGATGACATGCGGCGCGGCATCGGCCTGCGCGGCTATGCGCAGCAGGATCCGCTCAACGAGTTCCGCCGCGAGGCCTTCCGGATGTACGAGGAGTTCCGCGATCTCATCCGCCACGGTGTGGCGTCGTCGATCTTCCGCGTGACCGTCCAACGCCAGCCGCCCGGAGGCGGAGACGCGGCCGTCGCGCAGAACCTCACGCGGGGTGTCGCGGCGTTGCGCGGGTCATCGGGCAACGGGGCCGGGGCCGGGGCCGGAGCTGCAGCCGCCCAGCCGGTCGGAGCACGGGCCGCGGGCTCAGCGGTCCTGCGCGGCGCGCTGCCGAGCGCGCCGGCGGCGCGCAACGTGACCGCGTCGCTCGGTGGCGAACCCATCACGGACGGAGCCTCGGGCTCCGGCGCCACGGTCTCGGGCGGTGGGGGCATCGTCGATCCGGCCGGGCCCAAGCCGGGCTACACGCCGAGTGGCGCGCGGATCGGCCGCAACGACCCGTGCTGGTGCGGTTCGGGCGCCAAGTACAAGAAGTGCCACGGCCGCTGAGCGCGGCCGGACTGTCACACACCCTGCTTCGCGTCGTCCTTCTCGGGCTCGTTGTCTCGACCGCGGTGGCCGGCTACGCCGCCTACCGCATCTGGGACCAGGGCGGCCGCGATGAGCGCCGGGCAGCCGATGCCATCGTCGTCATGGGCGCGGCCCAGTACGACGGGCGGCCCTCTCCGTTGTTCGCGGCCCGCTTGGATCACGCCATCGCGCTCTACCACGAGGGCCTGGCGCCGCGCATGATCGTGACCGGGGGCAAGCGCGAAGGCGATCGGACCACCGAGGCGGCCACTGCCCGGGCGTACGCGATCCGCCACGACGTCCCCGACGACGCGATCCTGGCGGAGGACACGAGCCGCACGACCCTCCAGTCGATCAAGGGCGTGGCGGCCCTCATGGACGACGAGGACCTGCGCAGCGCCGTGTTCGTCTCCGACCCGACCCACATGCTGCGCGTGCTGCGCATGGCGGCGGACAGCGGGATCGACGCCTACGGTTCACCGACCCGGACCAGCCCGCTGGAGGCCGATGCCTCGGCCCGGCTCGACGCGACGGTGCACGAACTGGGCGCCCTCGCCCTGTATTTCGTCACCGGCGAGTCCCCCTAGCGCCCGTTCGTAGGGGCTCGTTCGGCCATCCGAGGTCCCGCGGAGCGGGCCGCCGGAAAGTACCCTCTTGGCTCTGAGGGATTGGCCTCGTATACTGTGCCAAAACCTGTCGCCCCGAGGCCACCCGAGCCCCCACGCAGGTCGCCCCAGGCAGGTCGCTCCCAGCCCACACCGCTCGTGCCCCAGCGTGTTGCAAGATAGGGAGAGTCCGTGAAGCAGGCCGAAGACGCCGCGTTCGTCGATCTCATCGCATGCGAGCGCGACTGTCGCTCGTGCAGCTACGCTGCGGCGCTGGATTGCGACGGAAACTGCGGCGTGTGCCCGCACAACAGCTACTGTCCCTGCGTGAACCCCGTCGTCGCGCGGAGCAAGACGGCCCTGCGGCTCATCGAGCTGCGGCCGCTGCTGCTCCAGGATCTCCAGGTCCGGAACTAGGTGGACTCGTCCGCCATCCGCGACCTGGCCGAACGGATCCGGTCGACCTCGGGGCGTCTTTGACCTCGAGGCCAAGTCAGAGCGCGTCGGCCAGCTCGAGGCGCTGACCCAGGAACCCGGCTTCTGGGACGACCAGCGCGGCGCCCAGAAGGTCCTGCGCGAAGCCGACGGCCTGCGTTCCGAGCTCGATACGTGGCGGGATCTGCTGGCCCGCGCCGACGATCTCGAGGTCGCGCTCGAACTGCTAGCGGAGAGTCCCGACGCCGAGCTCGAAGCCGAGCTCGAGAAGAACGCGGCCGCGCTCGAGAAGGACTTCGGGCGGGAACGGACTGCCCTGCTGTTCTCCGGCGAGCACGACGAGCGCTCGGCGATCCTGTCGATCAGCGCCGGCGCGGGCGGCACCGAAGCCACCGACTGGGCGGAGATGCTCCTGCGCATGTACCTGCGCTGGGCCGAGAACCACCGCTTCAAGACCGAGATCATCGACCAGCAGGAAGGCGAGCAGGCGGGGCTCAAGAGCGTGACCGTCGAGGTCGAGGGGCGGCGGGCCTACGGCTGGCTGCGCGCCGAGCGCGGCGTCCACCGGCTCGTGCGCATCAGCCCGTTCGATTCGCAGAACCGGCGCCAGACGACCTTCGCCCTGGTCGAAGTCCTGCCGGAGGCCGACGACGACGTCGAGATCGAGCTCGATTGGGACCAGATCCGGGTGGACACCTATCGCGCCCAGGGCGCCGGTGGCCAGCATGTCAACAAGACCGACTCGGCCGTGCGGCTGACCCACTTGCCGACCAATATCGTCGTGCAAAGCCAGAACGAGCGCTCGCAGGTCCAGAACAAGGAGAACGCCACCAAGGTCCTCAAGTCCCGCCTGCTCGAGCGCGCCCTCGAGGAAAAGGAAGCCGAGCTCCGCAAGCTCAAGGGCGAGCATGTGGAGGCCGGCTGGGGCAACCAGATCCGGAGCTACGTGCTGCACCCCTACCAGATGGTGAAGGACCTGCGGACCGGGCATGAGACCGGCAATACGTCGGCGGTGCTCGACGGTGACCTCGACGCCTTCATGCAAGCCGAGCTGGAGCGGCTTGCGACCGGCGGCGAGTGGCGCGGGGACGACACCGGGGACGCCGCGTGACCGAGGCCGCGCCGGTCTTGCCCGGCGGACGCGCCGCGGACGCCGTGTCGTACCGGCCCGTCCGCACCGATGAGCTGGCTGCCTGCGCGGAGGTCTGGCGCGACGGGATCAACGACTACACGCGGCGCCTGAACCAGCCGGATGTGCCGCCCGAGACGGCGTCGCTGTTGCGGCTCTACGCGCACCTCCAGTCCACCGATCCCGAGCGGTTCGTCGTCGCGACGATGCCCGCGAGGGGGGCCGGCCAGAGGGGCGGTGACGACCACGACGGCAGCGAAGGCCTCGGCAGCGGCGAGCGCATCGTCGCCTTCGCGGCGGCGCTCATGCGCGAACGGCTATGGTTCCTGTCCATGCTGTTCGTCCGCCCCGGTCTCCAGGGCGCCGGCCTGGGTCGTGCGCTGCTGGCGCGGGTCGCGCCGGCGGACGGTGAGGCGTCCTTCCGCGCCACGGCCACCGACAGCGCGCAGCCGATCAGCAATGCGCTATATGCATCGGATGGGATCGTGCCGCGCATCCCGCTGCTGAACCTGATCGGGCTGCCGCAGCATCCGGATGCGTTCGGCAGCCTGCCGTCGGGGATCGTCCCGACGGCGTTCATGGATGTGGCCGCCGGAGCCGCCGGCGAGGGACACCGGCGGCTCGCCGAGGCGGTCGACGCACTCGATCGCGAGGTCCTCGGCGTCGCCCATCCGGCCGACCACCGGTTCCTGCGTCAGGAGAGCCGCACCGGTTGGCTGTACCACGGCCCCGACGGGACTCCGGTCGCCTACGGCTACGCGACCGAAGCCGGCCGGATCGGCCCGGTGGCCGTTCGCGATCCGGAGCTGCTCGCCCCGATCCTTGGCCACCTCTCGAACGCCGTGACGCCGCGTGGCGCCTTCGCGCTGTGGCTGCCCGGGACGGCCGATCGCGCGGTCGTGCCGGCGCTCCAGGCGGGCTTCCGGCTGGACCAGTTCCCGGTCCTGTTGTGCTGGGACCAGCCGTTCGCCGACCTGACCCGCTACCTGCCCATCTCGCCCGGTCTGCTCTGACCGTCGTCCGGTGCCCGCGGGCACCATCGTCCTGTTTGCCCGGTCATGGGCCCGGTGGTAGCCTCGGGACCTACGTGGCTCCTCGTGCCGTGCCCGCGCATGGAGTCGAGCCGACCGGAGTCGGCGGCGACGCGCGTCGCCCTGTCTCTCTCACGGAGTCCTGAGTGTCCATCGCCCCTGCGCCATCGCCGGCGCGCTCGCTTCGCCGCCGCATCCTGGAACGCGGCCGTGACCAGGCCGTGCCCGATCGGGCCGTCCTGGTGCTGCACGACGTTACGAAGCGATACCCCAACGGCAAGATCGCGCTGCGCGACGTCGATCTCGTCATCCCCGAGGGCGACTTCGTGTTCCTCGTCGGGCCGTCAGGGGCCGGCAAGTCGACGTTGATCAAGCTCCTGATCCGCGACGAGATCGCCAGCCGCGGCGAGGTCGTCCTCGACGGACAGGACCTGGCTCGCTTGCCACGGCGGCAGGTGCCGCGCATGCGCCGCAAGATCGGGATCATCTTCCAGGACTTCAAGCTGCTCCCGACGAAGACCGTCTGGGAGAACGTCGCCTTCGCGCTCGAGGTGACCGGCTATCCCCGCCGGGCGATCCGGCCCGCCGTCGACCAGGTGCTGGCGATCGTCGGCCTGTCCGCCCAGGCGAAACAGACCCCCAACCAGCTGTCGGGCGGCGAGCAGCAGCGCACGGCCATCGCCCGCGCGCTCGTGCACGACCCGCGGCTGATCATCGCCGACGAGCCCACCGGCAACCTGGACCCGCTCATCAGCTGGGAGATCCTGCAGCTGCTCCTGCGCATCAACGAGCTCGGCGTCACCGTCCTGATGGCCACCCACAATGCCGAGGTCGTCACGGCGCTCCGCAAGCGCGTCGTCGCGCTCGAGGAAGGCCGGATCATCCGCGACGAGGTCGGTGGCGCGTATCACCGTGAGGACTGACCGCCGGTGATCTCCTTCCTGTTCTTCAGCATCCGGCGCGCCTGGCAGGGCTTCTGGCGTAACGCCCTGATGAGCCTCGCCGCCACGGCGACGATGGTCCTGATGCTCCTCCTCCTCGCCGGCTTCTTCATCATCCAGACCGGGTTGCTGGCCGGGCTCGAGTTCACCGAGCAGAAGGTCGAGGTCGTCGCCTACCTCCAGCCCAACGTCACCGATCGCCAGGTGGCGACGCTCCAGGCGGAGCTCGAGGCCATGCCCGAGGTCGATACCGTCGAGTACATCACCCGCGAGCTCGCGCTCGAGCGCTTCCGGGAGTCGATGGAGGCACAGGGCCGTGAGGACCTGACCCAGTACCTCGACAGCAACCCGCTGTATGCCAGCCTCGAGGTCAAGCTCGTCGACCCCTCGGCCGTCCGAACGATCGGCGAGGCCCTGCGCGCGAACCCGGCCGTCCGCAACGTCATCAACATCGAGGACCTCGTGGAGCGGGTGCTGACCGTCACGAACATCCTGCGCACGGCGGGGACGGTCCTCCTCCTCGTCGTCGGGGTCATCGCGCTGTTCATCATCGTGAACACGATCCGCCTGGCCGTGTTCGCGCGGGCCGAGGAGATCGAGATCATGCGTCTCGTCGGGGCGTCGGACGCCTTCATCCGCTGGCCCTTCATCTTCGAAGGTGCGTTCGTCGGGTTCCTCGGCGCGACGCTCACGCTGGCCATCCTGGCCGCGGCAGCCGACCCCTTGAGCGGCTTCATGGTCGAGTTCTTCCGGGTCCTACCGCTGGAGGTGGGCTCGCTGACGCGCGATCTCGTGACGCTGGTCATGGGCACGGGCGTCGGGCTCGGGATCCTCGGGTCGTGGGTGTCCGTCCGCACCTACCTCATCCGCTAGCCTCGCGGGGTCGTACCACCCAGTCATGCAGCCACCTGATCCCGAGCCTCCCGAGCGGCCGGACGTCCCCGCCGCCCCCGGCGCCCCCTCGGTCCTCCCCTCGCCGGCCACTCGCCGTACGTCCCCGGTGCTGCTGATCGCCGTCGTCGTCGTCGCGCTGCTCGCCGGCGGCGCCCTCTTCATGTCCGGCTACTCGATGGGTCGCCAGACCGCCCTGGAGCCCGGCACGCCGATCAGCGAGGACGAGGCGTTCCGCCCGTTCTGGGACACGTACCACACGATCAACGAGCGCTATGCCGGCGGCGACGTCGACCGCGACGCGATCGTCCAGGGCGCCATCCGCGGGATGATCGAAGCGCTCGACGACCCCTATTCCTCGTACCTCACCTCCGAGGAGTACCACGACACCCTCCAGGGGATCAGCGGGGAGTTCGAGGGCATCGGTGTCGAGATCGCGACCCAGGCGGCCGACGGGACCCAGGGCTGCGCGACGCTCGGCCCAGACTGCCGGCTCGTGATCGTCGCGCCGCTCGCCGGCTCGCCGGCCGAACGAGCCGACCTGCGCACCGGGGACTTCATCCTCGCGGCGGATGGCGTGTCGTTCGATGGTCTGACCGTGGATGGCGCCCGCGAACGCATCCGCGGACCCAAGGGCAGCACCGTCACGCTGAGCATCCAGCGCGGGGATGAGGAGCCGTTCGCGCTCGAGGTCGTCCGCGACGTGATCCTCCAGGAAGAGGTCGTCTCCCGGGACTACGCCGACGGCTCGGTCGGCTATGTCCGGCTGAATGGGTTCTCGGATCGCGGCGCCACGGAGCTCGCACAGGCTCTGCGGGCGCACCTGGATGCCGATCGGACGAAGCTCATCTTCGACCTGCGCGGCAACCCCGGCGGGTACGTGACGGCCGCGCGGGCCGTGGCCAGCCAGTTCATCGCCTCGGGACCGATCTTCTGGGAGGAGGACTCGGCGGGCACCCAGGTCTCGACCGACGCCCAGCCCAACGGAGTGGCGACGAGCCCGGATCTCCGGGTCGTGTGCCTGATCGATGGCGGCAGTGCGTCGGCCAGCGAGATCGTGGCCGGAGCCCTGCAGGACACGGGGCGGGCCACGCTCGTGGGCCAGACGTCGTTCGGCAAGGGGACCGTCCAGCAATGGCAGGAGCTGACCGGCGAGGGCGGCGCCTTCCGCCTGACGATCGCCCGCTGGCTGACGCCGAGCAAGCGCTGGATCCACGACATCGGGTTGGAGCCGCAGGTGCCGGTCGAGCTCCCCGCGGAGCTGGACCCCGACACCGACCCCACGCTCGACCGCGCGCTGGAGCTGCTCGGCGGATCCGCTACGGGGAGAGCGTTCCGCACCGCCGCGTAGACCCGGAATGGCGACCGTTACGGGTAGAACAGGAGCGACGCGGCGAACATGCCCAGCCCGACGAGGATCCCGAACACGCCGGCGACGATGTAGCGATTGCGCGTGAGGGGGATGCCGTACCGTTCCGCTCGTGGTACCGCCCAGTCCACCGGCTTCCGGGCAGCCCAGACGATCTGGATGATCCAGATGACCACGAGGGCAAGGCACAGAGGCGGAAGAGTGTCACACCGGTCATCGGGTGCCACGGTACGTCACGGGCCCGTTTCCCACGCTTGCGCTGGAAACAGCGTTCAGGTACGGTTCTTGGGAACGAAAGGAGGTGATGTGCAGTGATCGACAGTACGCGTAGCTGCACCACCTCGCAGGAGATGGCCGTCTAGTCGGACACCCTGTGGGTGGGTAAGCAACTCGAACGCCGGTCCGAATAGGACCGGCGTTCGTGCGAATCCTCGGGCGGATGGCCTCCCGGCGATCGGCCTCCGACCTCGGAGCGGCCACCGCGGGCACGCCCTCCCTTGATCCCGACTGGAGCCCATCCATGCGCGACGATTCGACCGTCGCCCTCAATCGAAAAGCCCGCCACGAGTTCACGATCGACGACACGTTCGAGGCGGGCCTCGTGCTGACCGGCACGGAGATCAAGTCGATCCGGGCCGGCAAGGCCAACATCGCCAACGCCTACGCGCGCATCGAAAAGGGCGAGGCGTGGCTCATCGGCGCCGATATCGCGCCGTTCGAGCAGGGGAACCGGTACAACCACGACCCCAAGCGGACCCGCAAGCTGCTCCTCCATCGAAAGCAGATCGACGAGCTCCTGGGCCGGGCCAAGGCGAAGGGCCAGACCATCGTGCCGCTCCGCCTCTACATCACCCGCGGCAAGGCCAAGATCGAGCTCGGGCTCGCCCGCGGCAAGCAGCTCCACGACAAGCGCCGCGACATCGCCGACCGCGACTCGAAGCGTGACATCGCCCGCCAGCTCGCCGACATCCAGCGCGGTCGCAACTAGCCACTAGGCGACACGTGCAAGTGGCTCGCACCTGTCACGGTGATCTTCGAAGAACTCTGGACGTTTCCGCTGCATATCGCCCCGGGCGATGTTAGCCACCGCCGATCGGACCACGCACCGGTTGAAGCGGGGATATCGCTGATTCCTCCACCGGATATCGCCACCGGCGATATCACGTGCCGCGACTCGACCAAGTGGACCAGTGTGCCGAGGTGCGCCGAACGTACGATCGCCCGGCGATATCTGGGCCTCAGCGGAGGAGTAGCGGCGGCTCAGCGGGACCTCACGACAGCATCGGCCGCGAGGACGGCCGTCGAGTGTCACCGTTCCGTCGCGGACATCCACGTCGATCGAGGCCACCGCCCGATTCCTGGCCAGGGAGTCGCGGGTCAGGCCGCGCGTCCCCTTCACCGCGATCAGCGCGCGACCGTGCCGGCGCAGATCCGGCGATCCGACCGCCCTTGATGACACGAACGTCGTCGACAGCGACGCGGCCGATCGACCCAGCCCGCCCCAGTCCGGCCGGTAGCGCGTCGGTTCTGCGCCCTCCACCGTGGCGTTGCCCTCGCCGAGCGGCCCCCAGGCCGCCATCCCCGACTTGAGCACGACCGCCGGCTTGACGCCGAAATAGGCGGGCTGCCAGAGCACGATGTCAGCGAGGCGGCCCGGTCGGAGCGAACCGACGTGGTCCGCGATGCCGTGCGTGATCGCCGGCTCGATCGTGACCTTCGCGAGGTAGCGCAGCACGCGTTCGTTCGCGTCGTACGGATCGGCGGCGGGCGCGGCACCAGCCCACGACCCCATGACATGGGCGAGCTGGAACGTGCGGCGGACCGTCTCCATCATCCGGCCCATGCCCTGCGAGTCGGAGTTGACGATGGCGATCGCGCCGAGCTCGTGCAGCGGCCCCTCGGCGGCCATCGTCGCCGGGTGCACCCGCTCCCGCACGAGCTCGACGTCCTCCTCGACCGCGAACGATGCGCCGTGGTTGAGGACGATCATCGGGACCTGCTCGGCGGCGGCGTTGACGCCCCACGGAACGGTCGGGGTCGTCGAGGAGCAGATGACGTTCGGCTCGCGCACGAGGCCGATGACGTCGGGCACGTGGCCGCCGCCGCTGCCCTCGACGTGGTAGGCGTGCACGGTCCGGCCGTCGATCGCCGCGACCGTGTCCTCGAGCTCGGCGCTCTCGTGCAGCCCGTCGGTGTGCAGCGAGACGCTGACGTCGTGCCCGTCGGCGTAGCGCAGCGTGTGGTCGATGAGCTCGGGGTACGCGCCGTAGTCCTCGTGGATCTTGAAGCCGCAGGCACCGGCCTCCAGGAGCGCGTCGAGCGAGGCGCCCTCCTCGGCTCGGGCGCACGCCTGCAGCCCGACGTTGAGCGGCCAGTCCGCGACCGCCGCCAGCGTCCGCGCCATGGCCCATGGCGGCTCCTCGAACCCCGCGGTGATGAGCGTCGTGACGCCGCCGGACAGCGCCGCGGGCAGGAGCTCCGGCGAGATCAGGTGGACGTGGCTGTCGATGGCGCCGGGCGTCGCGATCAGGCCGTAGCCCATGATCGGCTGGGTGTGCGGGCCGATGCGCAGCTCGATGCCGTCGCTCATCCGCTCGTTCCCGGCGCGGCCGACGCCGACGATGCGCCCGTCCTTGATGCCGATGTCGGCCTTGACGGCGCCGATGACGGGGTCGAGCACGAGGGCTCCGGCGATGACGACGTCCAGCTCGGAATCGCTCGGACGGCCCTGGGTCGAGCGCGGTCGCATCGTCTTGGCGTAGCCCCAGATGGGCTCGTCGCCGGGAGCCTGGCGGTCGTCCTCGACGCGGACCCACAGGTCGGTGTCGCCGAGGCGGACGCGGTCGCCGGTCGTGGGACCGTAGCGGGCGAGGCGCTCGGCGGGGGAGAGGCCCTTCACTTCGGGCGCACCAGCGTCCACGGTCCGCGTCTCGCCGGGCCCCCAGCGCTCGCTCGAGCCCGCCGGGAGGTCGAGCCGGAAGCCGGCCGCGCGCCGTCGATCGAACTCCAGGCGAGGGTTGACCCGCTCGAACGGGTAGTGGCTCGACACGCGGACGACGCGGGTCGAGCCGTTGCGGACCTCGCAGCTGGATGCGCTCGCGGCGGTCCTCGCGCTCGACCCGCGGGAGCCTGCCGGATCGCGCCGGGCGCGGCGTCGCCGGGCGGGCCGAGCGGCTCGCGCAGGACGATGAGCCGGACGCCGTCGTCGAGCAGGACCTCGAGCCGGACCTCGTCGACGAGGGCGGCCACGCCGGGGAGTGCCTGGTCGGCGGTGACCGCCTCTCGCCCCGCCGCTTCGACCTCCTCGTAGGCTCGCGCCGGCCCGCGCCGCGTCCAGCATCGCGTCGCAGATGAGTGCCACGGCCTCCGGGGCGTTCAGCAGCAGGCCCCGATCGCGATGTCGCCGCGCCAGCTCGGCCGCCGTGAAGATCAGGAGGCGCTCCTCCTCCCAGGCCGTCAGTCGCATGGCCGCATCGTAGCGGCGGACCGGGCCGTCGCGCGGCCGGGCGGGCATGCTGCCCTGGCGGCCGGACCCGCGGCAGCTCAGGCGGACGGCACCGTCGATGCAGCCGGCACGGAACGGGGAACCGGCACGCGCTCCGGCGCGCTCACGTCCACCCGCGCGAACATCACCACCCCGATCGCCGACGCGACCGCGCACACAAGCAACCCCGACGTGACGTCCACGACCCCGAGCTGCAGCAGCGCGCTCATGAGGAACGCGGCCGCGATCCCGCGCGCGCCGGTGATGGCGTTCCAGCCGGCCATGGCGGCCGCGCGCGAAGCCAGCGGCGTCTGGTCGCTGACGATCGAGGCGATGCCGACATCGACCGCCGCGCTCGCGGCCCCGTAGCCGACAGCCATGACCCACAGGATCGCGACGTCGGGGGCCAGGGCGTAGCCGATCAGCCCGATGACACCGAGGCTGCTGCCCAGGCGAAGCGCCCAGAGCCCGCCGTGCCGGTCGGCGACGGCGCCCCAGATCGGGAACGAGATCGTGGTCGCGACCGCGGCCATGATCCCGATCACGCCGACGTCGGACAGCCGCAGGTCGAGCCGGTCGACGTGGACGAGGGCGTACAGCGGCACGGCCGCGATGAGGCCGCCGCCGTAGAAGCCCTGGGCCAGCGCGACCTTGCCGAGCAACGGCCGCTCGCGGAGCGCGCGGATGGATCCACGAGCCGAGAACGACGGCGCCCGCTCGGCGGACCGCGCGCGCAGGCCGGCATACGCGAGCGCACACGCGACCCCGACGGCCCCGGCGATGGCGACGGCCGTCGGCCCACCCAGGCGATCGGCGACCACGCCGCCGGCGAACGCGGCGAGCGCGCCGGCGGCCGCGCGGCCCATGCCGATGAACCCGACGACCCGCCCGACCAGCCGAGCCGGGTACATCGCGCCCCAGAGGCGGAGGTGGAACGGACCGCCGAACGAAAGGCTCATCCAGAAGACGAAGGCCACGGCGATCATGACGGGCGCGATCGGCAGGACGAACACGAGCAGGAGCGAGGCCGCGCCCGACCCCGCGGACGACGGCCAGCTGCACGGACGAGCGAGGCCCGAAGCGGCCGGCGAACGCGCTCAGGAGGTTGGCGACGAACGGCGCGGCGGCGAGCGCGGAAAGGCCCAGCGGCTCGAGTCCGCCGCGTCGCGCGATCGTCGGCAGAAGCGCCGTGACGAGGCCCATCGAGACGCCGACGCCCACCGCCGCGACGAGGTCGAGCGCGAGATTGCGCCCGAGCGCACGCCGGTTCGGCGACGGGTTGAATGACGGCGAGCGGAACACCACGTACCTCGAAGCAGCCCTGCTGGCCTGCGAGGTGAGCTGTCGGGCTCGGCGTGGGTCCGCCGTCGCGTCGTGCGATTCGCCCCAGAAGAGTGGGTCCCCCGTCCTCGGTCGAGGAGGTTCGGCCAAGGCCAACGATAGCAGCCGTCGGCCGTGCTGCGGCCCATGGACTCGTTCGTCCGGGGCTCGGAGGCCTTCGTGGTACCATGGCAAACCGAACCGGTGTTCGGTCCTTGTGGGGATGCGTGGTTTCGACAGGGCCCAGATACCGGAGAGCGCGAGCCGAGGATGCTGCTCAGGCCTCGTTAATCAGGCAGCAAAACGAAGTACCTGGCAACCGCCAGTCGACTCTCGCCCTCGCTGCTTAGGCAGTAAGGTGAGCGTGGAAGCTACCTCCGCTTCGCGGGTAGTGGAAGCGTCATGCAGCGGAGCTGCGATCCGGACCAGCGTCACGTAGTCCGGAGTCAAGCCCGATCTAGGGGCACGTGACTGGACCGTCCGGCAGAGTGCCGATGCCCGTTCGGGCGGTCGACGACAAAACATCGGACACGCTCGTAGTGGTCTCCGGCGAAGGGTTCTGGACGGGGAGTTCGACTCTCCCCCATCTCCACCAACGCCTCACGTCGCTCGAGACTGGGACGGAGCGGCTGCAGGGCGAGTACCCGGACCACCGACGACGGGTGGCCGCCCATGATCCGCGTCATCCCCGCTACCGTAGACACGATGGACCAGGACGTGCAGACCCCCAGCGAGGCCATGCGGGATGCCCGCACGGACTACTGGGACGATTACTACGCCGCCAGGGCCACGCCGGTGCGCAAGCTGCCGTCGCAGTTCGCCGCGTTCGTCGCCGGGGAGCTCGACCGGCCGCATCGGGTCATCGAGCTCGGCTGCGGCGACGGCCGCGACGCGATGTTCTTCGCCAGCTTCGGCCACGAGGTGATCGGCGTCGACGCCTCGCACACGGCCGTCGAGGCATGCCGTCTCCTGGCCGAGACCCTCGGCGAGCGCGCCTCATTCGTCGTCGCGGACATCGAGGAGCCGGGCCTCGCCGAACGCATCCGCGGAGACGACGGTCCCCGCGTCGTCTACGCGCGGTTCTTCGTGCACGCCATCACCGAGGCCGAGGAGGAGGGCCTGCTCGACCTCGCCGCCGCGATCACCGACCCTGGAGACCTCCTGGCCGTCGAGTACCGCACCGTGCGTGACTCGAGCGGCGCGAAGGTGACCGAAACGCACTACCGGCGGTTCGTCCTGCCGGCGGCGTTCGAGGCGCGAGCCCTTGGGCGCGGCTTCGACGTGACCTACTCGGTCGAGGGATTCGGCTTCGCGAAGTACCGCCAGGACGACGCCTACGTCGCCCGCACCCTCTTGCGCCGGCACGCCTGAGTGACGTCCGGGTCCCACCGATGACTGTGCCGGCGGCCCACCCGGTCGAGGGTCTTCCACTCCATCAGGTTGTCGACGAGCTCATCCGGGCCGCGGCGGGCTTCACCGACCTGGGCTACCTCGGCCCGGACGGGCTGCTCGAGCTTCCACTCGATGGCGGTCGTGTGCTCGGACTCCGCATCGAGCTGCCACCCGGCCAGGTCCTCCATCTGCAGTCGATCGGCATCGACGCCGAGGGCGTGCCCAGCATCGCGGCCGTGGCCAGCGTACGTACCAGCAGCTGGCAGGGCGATCAGGAGCAGGCATTCAGCCCGGGCCGGCTCTTCGACATCGACCACCCAACCGGCACCGTCATCCACACCGAGCCCGACCGCCCCGCCTGGGTCGAGGTTCGCTTCTCCCGGCCGTTGACCGTGACTCGGCTCCGTCTCCGCAACGTGTCGGACGAGACCGCTCGTCGAGCCCGAGGGCTCAAGATCTCGGTGAAGTCCAGGTGGCGTTCGCGGGTCATCTACGACGGCGAGGCGCGATGGCGCGCCTGGCTCGACCTCGTCGCCCCGGCAAAAGCCAGCGCCGGATCCGACGGGGAGACGCTCGCCTTGCTGGACGTACTCGATCTGACCGTCAGGGGCGAATATGCCCGCGCCCACACGTCCCTCGCTGCCCATGTCCCGGACGAGCCGCAACGCCGCATGTTCGTAGCCTCGCTGAACGACGAGCTGCTGCCCGCCCGAGGCCTGGAATGGACCGCCCACGGGCCGAAGCGCCCGTTCCGCTCGTGGAGCGACGAGGAGCGAGTGGACTACGTGCGCGACACCGCCGACGTGGTGGAGGCGCTGCGGTCCCTCACCCCGGACGTCTGCTTCGGGTTCGGATCGGTCCTCGCCGCGGTGCGGGACAAGGCCCTGATCCCGCACGACGACGACCTCGACGTGATCGTGGGCTTCGAGCCGGAGGCGGCCGCAACCCTCGCCGATGGCCTGCGGCTCATCGAGGAGCACCTGCGCCCGCTCGGATTCGAGGTCACCGGCCCGTTCATCGCCCACCGGCACGTCCGACAGCCCGGAAGGAAGCGGGTCGACGTCTTCGTCGGCATCTTCGAGGGCGAAACGATCTCGTGGTATCCGGGGGCCCGCGGCGGGCTGACGAGAACGATCGTCTTTCCGCCCATCCCGGCTGCTCTGCTCGGCGTCCCATGCTGGATCCCCGCAAAGCCGGAGACCTATCTCGAGAGTCTGTACGGGGCGGGGTGGCGCGTCCCCGACCCGTTCTTCCGGCACGACTGGAACAGCTCCGCCTATGCCAACATCAAGGGCCGTTGATCACCGAGCGAGCTGCTGCAACCAGGCCGCGGAGAACACGGCCATGACACCTGCCATCATGGCGGCGATCCCGACCCGGCCCGCCAGGACCGCCGTGCGCCAGCGCATCGGTGGGTCGGCAGGCGGGGTCGTGTTGATGGCGCGACGCCAGGCCTCGATGAGCCGTTCGTAGGCGCTGGGCGACAGCTGGTCCTTCAGGACGATCGCGAGGATCGGCCCGCCCAGGGCGACGCGGGCCTCGACCTCCGTCGGGGGCGACAGCGGCCACGTGACGTAGGGGATGAGCCCGACGGCCACCAGGCCGAAGGCGATCAACCCCATGACGGCGAGGAGGTCGTCCCTGCCGCCGAGACCGGCGCCGATGGCACCGGCCAGGAACGCGAAACAGCCGATGAGCGCGACCAGTCCGAAGCGGTTGAGCCAGAGCGCCCGGCGTCGACCGCGCCACGCGAAGTCCCTCGTGACCTTGCGGCTGGTGGCTGCGTCCCCGAGGCGGGTGAGCATGGCATCGAGCGAGGACGCTAAGCGCACATCTCGCGCGAGCAAGACGCTCGCCTCGTCGATCGCCGCCTCGAACGCCACGTCCGCGGGGTGGCGTCCCACACTGTTGAATTCCCGACTGGCGGCGGCCCGCCATTCGCGACCCGACGAGGGTTGATCCCCGAGCAGCGCCCTCGTCCAGAGCGCCAGGCGGCGGACGTCCGGGTCCGTCAGCGACGTGAACCGCTCGACGAACTGCCTGGGCTCCTCAGACGAGGTCGGATGCTTCATCCCGACACGGTAGCGACCGTCACGCGTCAGCCGCGTCCCGACAGGACGTACTCCATGAACGCGCGGAGCGGCGGCACCGCACCCAACGCTGGCAACGCGACGTCGCGCGCCGGCCCGAGCCAGCCGTGGCTCGACTGGAAGAACGGGCTGAGCGCCCGGCTCAGGTAGGCGTAGCGGGCGTTCTGCCAGCGGCGACGGCGCTCCCACGCGCGGAACGCCTTCGCGGGATGGCCCTCGTGCCGGAGGGCGTCGGCCAGCGCGACCGCGTCCAGCAACGCGAGATTCGCCCCCTGACCCAGGTGCGGCGGCGATGGATGCGCCGCGTCCCCGATGAGCACGATCCGGTCCGTGTGGCGACGAGACAGCGTCGCGTGTCCGTAGCGTGCGAGCGCGAGGCCCCTGAAGCTCCCGATGTCCTCGACCACGGAACGCGCTTCGGGAAAGACGGCGCCGATCCGATCAACGAGCGCGGCGAACCCCTCGGCCTTCAGCGCACCGAGGTCATCGGTACGCACACCCCAGAAGCAGGCCATTTCCCGAGCACCGACCGGGAGCAGGCCGGCGAGGATGCCCACGCCGCGGGCCTGCTGCCGCAGCCGCTCCGGGCACGGTCCATCGAACGTGCCCAGGCCCCACAGGGCCGCATACGGCGACAGGAACAGGCGCGAGCCGGGATCGACGCGCCGTCGAAGGGCTGAGCGCATGCCGTCCGCCCCGACCAGGACGTCGAAGGCGCCGTGCTGCGCGGCGGTGGTCGTCGATCGGGACGACCGCGTCACGCGTCTCGTGCGCATCGACGATCCGGAGGCCGGTCATCACCCCGACACCCGCTGCCGTCGCCGCGTCCATCAGCGTCGTGAACAGTCGGCCACGGGCGACCCCGAGCGCGTAGCTGCCGCGATCCCGACGGTCGTAGCGCAGGAGCGTCAGCGTCCGTCCTGCCGCGGACTCGGCATGGAACGCCCGGATCGGCCACGCGGCGGCGGCGACCCGATCGAGCAGACCCAGGGATCCCAGGGCATCCTGGCCCGAGGGCTGCAGCAGGAAGCCCGCCCCCACCGGCCCGGGCGATTCCGTCTGCTCGAAGACCGTGACCTCGTGCCCGTCCTGCGCCATGGCGACGGCCAGCGCCCCGCCTCCGATCCCGAACCCGACGATCCCGACGCGCATGCGACCACCATACCGGCTACCTGACAGTAGCATGATGGCACGGGGAGCGGCGAACGGCGGAGCCCGAGCGTCGGGTATCTTCAGCAGGTCACCCACCGTCGTTCTGGCACGGACCCGCGCCAGTCCTGCGCACCCCCGTCGAACGGGATGCCGCCTTGGACCACGAGCCCGTACTCATCTCGACCATCGCCATCGGCCTGACCGCCGCGTTCATCGGCGGTCTGCTCGCGCGGCGCGTCCGCCTGCCCGCGATCGTGGGGTACATCGTCGCCGGCGTCGTGATCGGCCCGTTCACCCCGGGGTTCATCGCCGACACAGATATCGCCCTCGAACTCGCCGAGCTCGGGGTGATCCTGCTGATGTTCGGCGTCGGCATCCAGTTCTCGATCCGGGAGCTGCTGGCCGTGCGCTCGATCGCGGTCCCGGGCGCGATCCTCCAGACGATCGTGGCGGGGCTCTTCGGGATCTGGCTGGGCTCGGCGCTCGGCTGGAGCATCGGTGGCGGACTCGTCCTGGGCCTCGCCATCTCGATCGCCAGCACGGTCGTCCTACTGCGCGCGCTCACGGACCGCAACGAGCTCGAAACGCCGCAGGGACGGATCGCCGTGGGCTGGCTGATCGTCGAGGACCTGCTGGCCGTCCTGGTCCTCGTGTTGCTCCCGACGATCGCCCCGATCATCGGCACTGCCAGCTCGGGCGAGCCGATTCCCATCGGTCCGGACACCCTGGCTCCCGTCGCCGTGGCCCTGGCCAAGGCCGTGGCGTTCGCGGTCGTGATGATCGTCATCGGTGCCCGTGTCGTGCCGTGGCTGTTGATCATCGTGGCGCGTGAGGGATCGCGCGAGCTGTTCACGCTGGCTGTCCTGGCCATCGCGCTCGGGATCGCCTTCGTCGCCTCGTCGGTCTTCGGCGTTTCGCTGGCGCTCGGAGCATTCCTCGCCGGACTCGTCGTGAGCGAGTCCGACATGAGCCACCAGGCCGCCGCGGACGCCTTGCCGCTGCGCGACGCCTTCGCGGTGCTCTTCTTCGTCTCGGTCGGCATGTTGCTCGACCCGGCGTTCCTGCTCGCGAACCCGCTGCCGGTGCTGGCCGTGGTGGCGCTGATCGTGGGCATGAAGGCCGTCACGAAGTTCGTGATCGTCACGGTCGCCGGCTACCCGACCCGCGTCGCCCTGACGGTCGCGGCCGGACTGGCCCAGATCGGCGAGTTCTCCTTCATCGTCGGGACGGTCGGTCGCGCCCTCGGCCTGCTGCCGGATGACGGCTTCCAGCTGATCGTCGCCGGAGCGCTGCTATCGATCACCGTGAATCCGCTGGTGCTTCGCCTCATCGACCCGATCGAGGCGCGGCTGCGCGCGACCCCCGCCGTGGCGAACCTGTTGCAGCGCCGGACGGGGGCCCTCGGGACCCTCGACACGGTCACGCAGGAAGGACTGCGACTGCACGCCATCGTGTGTGGCTATGGCCGGGTGGGCCAGATGATCGGGCCTGCGCTCGAGCGTCGCGGGTTCCGCTACATCGTCGTCACCCAGCAACGCAACGAGGTCGACCGGCTGCGGGCGCGCGGGATCCCGGCTGTCTACGGTGACGCGGCGAACCCCGAGGTCATGGAGATCGCCCAGATCGCGCATGCCCGCCTGATCGTGGTGGCCACGTCCGACCCGAATGAGACGCGTCTCATCGTCGAACGCGCCCACGCCCTGCATCCGGGCATCGATTTCGTCGTCCGGACGCACAGCGATGCCGAGGCCGCCCATCTGCGGGCCATCGGCGGAAAGGTCCAGGCCGTGCATGGTGAGCGCGAGCTCGCGGTGCAGATGGCGCGCTACGCGCTGCGGCGGTTCGGCGTCAGCGCCACGGAGGCCGAGGCGATCGCCCAGGGCCTGCGCGGAAGGGCGGTGGTGCGGGCCACGGCCGGCGCGGCGTCAGGTTCCGGCCCGGGATGGTGGACCCGGCTCCGCGAGCGATTCCACGGCGACGACGAGGGCTGAGCTCAGCGCCCGACGAGCGTGATGCCGGTGATCCGCGCGTAGTTCGAGTAGTACGAATCCCGGTGGATGACGTTGCCCTTCCGGTCGCGGACGACCCGCGTCGAGGTGACCTGGAAGCCGTTCACCGGGTACTCGATGCGCTTGCGGACGCCGGGCGCCAGGCTGGAGGTGTACTGGACGGTGTCGGTGGCGATCCGCAGGTTCTGCTTGCGACCCAGGTGGATGTCCACGTCCCGGCCGTTCGGCACGCTGTACATCTCGAACCGCACGTAGCCGGTCCCGCCATCGCGGAAGCCATACCCGCGGATGAGCACCGGGTAGTCGGTGTCGTTGGTGAACGAGACCGTCTGCTTGGAACCCGAGGCGCTGATGAACACCGTGGCGTCGAGGCCCAGTGGATAGCGGTCGATGTAGTAGTAGTGGTTGCGCCGGGCGCCCATCTCGTAGCCGGCCCGCAGGGCGGCGTTGAACAGCGTGGTCGAGCACGAGCAGATCCCGCCAGCGAGGGCGCCCTGCGGCTCGGTCCGGCCGTTGATGATCGCGCCACCGGACTTGTAGCCCTTGGCCCGGGTGACGGGTCCGACCGCGTCCCAGAAGTCGAAGGTGGCGCGCGGAGCGACGACGTAGCCGTTGATCAACCGCGCCGGGATCCAGATGTTGGCGCCGAACCCGTTGCGATCGCTGATGGGGAACGGGGTCGTCCATTGCGAGATCTTGCGCATCTTGGGCCGGGCGGCCTTGGCCTCGGCCGTGGTCAGCGCCGGCTCGGTGATCTTGGCGGCCGGCTCGATCGACTTGTCCGTGCCGCCGGCAAGGCGGGCGTCGATGAGGGCCAGGACCTGCTGCTTCGTGGCGGCCTGGTCGATCTTGTAGCCGGTCTTGCTCGGGGTCACGCCGGTGATCGTGCCGCCAGACGTCTTGAACGACGCGTTGACCGGCGCCTGGTTGACCTTCTTGGCCAGCTTCTTGAGCACGTCCGAGAGGCCGGCAGTGTCCATGGTCGGGGCGTATCCGCCGTCGGCCGTCGGCGCGAACGTGATCCACGATCGGAGCTTCGACTGGGCGATCTTCTGCTTGCCGGTCTTCGCGTTCAGGGTGATGTCCCCGGCGATCCGCTCCGCGGTCGCCTTGGCGCTCGTGGCCTCGGCCGTCGTGGTCTCAGGCTCGACCGCGCGGACGGGGAGGGCGTAGGTCAGGGCCGCCGGAGCATCGAGTTCACCGATGTCAGCGAACGCAGCCTCGACCGGGACCGCGGGATCCGCCAGGCGTCCGGCCACACCCGCGCGCACGACGAAGCGGGTCTTCACCCGCTCGACGGAGGCCTCGACCGGTTCGCGTGCCAGAGAATTGGCATAGGCGACGATCCGCTCGGCGAGGGCGTCGGGGTCGTAGGTCACGCGCGGTTCGAGGGTGACGCCGCGGATGGCTGTCCGGGCATCGGCGATGATCCGCTCGACGGGGTTCCCCTCGCGTCCGACGGCCAGGGCCTCGGCCAGCATCGCCTCGACGTCCGGGCCACGGCCGATGTCGGCGAAGCTGATGGTCGTCTTCCCTTCCGGGGTCTTCAGCGTGATCTCACCCTCGCCCAACGACCCATAGGCTTCGCGCAGGCGGTCGGCGGCCGCGGCGGGATCGAGGCCCGACAGGTCCACCGCGCCGACTCGGACACCAGGTAGCACGCGGCCGACGTATTGCTGGTCGTACGCGTACAGGGCCCCGACACCGACGACAGTGGCGAGCAGCAGGCCGACGATGAACGCGACGGCGAAGCGGACGCGGCCCGATGGGCGGCGAGCATCCGGAACGGTGACCCCGATGGAATTGGGGGTGGTCGTGGTCATGGGAGCGACATCCTAGCAGTCAGAGAACGTGGCCCCGTCAAGGAACGGGGCGCGATGGTGACGCCGAGGTAACGGCTTATGTTTCGCTGTGGTCGCGAACGGGGCGGCGGCAATGGTCAGCCGGCGCGGGGGACCAGGACCACCCGACGGTTCGGCTCCTCGCCGATCGACTGCGTGGCCACGCCCGCGTGATCGCGCAAGGTGAGGTGGATCCAGCGCCGCTCGAGGGCGGGCATCGGCTCGAGTTGCAGCATCTTGCCGGTCTCCACGACCCGTGCCGCGGCACGCTCGGCCAGCTCGCGCAGCTGGCGCTCGCGGCGGCCCCGATAGTCCTCGACATCGACGAGGACGCGGGTCCACGCGCCGATCTCCTTCGAGAGCATCAGGTTGACGAGGTGCTGGAGCGCCGAGAGGCGCTCACCCTTGCGTCCGATGAGGGCACCGAGCGCATCTCGGTCGTCGCCCTGGGCGACGACGTTGAGGCGGCTCGTCTCGCCGACGGCGACCTCGACGCGGGCGTCGAAGCCGAGGTGGCCCATCAGGGTCTCGAGGATGCGCTGACCCGCGGCCAGAGCCTCCGGCGACGCTTCCGAGGCCTCGAGCTCGGCGCGCTCCGCGGCGACGGAGCCACGAGCGGCCGCGACCTCGGCAGCCTCCGAGGCCGACAGGTCCGCAGGGGCGCCGGACCGGCGCGGCGGTCGATCGTCGCGACGCGGTCCACGGTCGGGGCGGTCGCGACGCGGTCCGCGATCCGGTCGGTCCCCACGGGGCCGGTCGTCGGGGCCCGCGGCGCCCTCCGCGCCCTCCGCGCTCGGGGCATCCGGCTGCGGGGGGCGATCTTCGCGCGGCCGGTCGTCCATGCGCGGGCCGCGGTCGACGCGCGGGCGGTCATCGGTGCGCGGGCCACGGTCCTCGCGACGCGGGCCACGATCGCCACGATCATCGCGGCGCGGTCCCCGGTCGCCGCGGTCGTCACGGCGCGGTCCGCGGTCCCGGTCGCCGCGGTCGGCGTAGTCACGCGCCGGCGGGGCCGGGAGCGGCACCGACGCTGCGGCATCGCGCTTGGGCGCCGCGCCGCCAAGGGCCTGGCGCGGGGCGGCCACGATCCGGGCCGGCTCAGCGCCCATGCCCAGGACCCCACGGCTGCCCGGGGTCAGGATCTCGAAGTCGAGGTCGTTGAGCTCGGCGCCGAACTCCTCGCGCGCCGCACGCAGCGCATCCTCGACCGATTTTCCGGTGAATTCCTTGTACGCACTCATGGTCAGCGTCGTCTCCCTCGTCGGCCCTGACGGCCCCGCTCGCGGGGGCGGATCGTCTTGGTGGCCGTCGTCTTCTTGTCTGCGTCGGTCAGGATGGCCGCACGCTTGCCTGGCTCTGGTGGGGGTGGCATCGCCACCGGGTAGCGCGGGGTGTGATCGACCGCAAAGGCCGGCGTCCAGCCGAACAGCGGGAACATGGCGCCCCAGCCGACGATCAGATACTGCTGCACGATCGAGAAGATCGTGGCGACGATCCAGTAGATGAACAGGCCCGCCGGCAGAAACCCGCCGTAGACGACGGAGATGAGCGGCAGGAACAGCATCGTCTGGCGCTGGATCCGCACGTTCGGGTCGTCATTGGCCGGGTCGGCGACCGGGAGCATCATCCGGGACTGCACGAGCTGCAGCAGGGCCGAGAGGATCGCGAGGAAGCTCAGCCCGAAGCCGGCGATCCAGAAGAACGCCTGGGGCACGGCGATGTTGCCGAGGATCGGGACGTTCGCGTCGATGCACGGTCGCGCGGCGTCGATCACGCCGTTCACGACGTTCTTGCAATCGATGTCCACGACCTGGACGCCGAAGATCGTGAGCATGGCGCTGGGATCCTGGTTGGTCAGGCCGTTCTGGATGACCGAGTACATGATGAAGAGGAGCGGCAGCTGGAGCAGGAGCGGCAGGCAGCCCGCCAGCGGGTTGACCCCGCGCTCCTTGAAGAGCTCCTGCTGGGCCAGCCGGGCCTTCATCTGGTCGCCCTTGAAGCGCTTCTGGACCTCCTTGAGCTCCGGCTGGATGAGCTGCATCCGGCGCTGGGAGACCAGTTGCTTGCGGTACAGCGGGATCAGGACGGCCCGCACGATCAGCGTGAGCACGACGATCGACCAGGCGATGGCGCCAGGCACGCCCAGGTTCTCGAGGAACTGGTAGACCGCGAGCAGGATGATGAGCATGACCTGGAAGAGGGGCGTGAAGATCCAGGAGAACAGGCTCAGCGGGTCGGTGGGCTTGGCGGGCTCCAGCGGCGGCATCGGTGTCGGGGTGGCGATGACCCCCGACGCATCGGGCGTCCCTGCCGGGGCGCACGCAGCGATGACCACGGCGATCGACACGAAGAACAGCAGCGCCGGGCCGATCCGGCGGATGGTCGGGGACAGGGTCACGGGCGCATGGCCTCGCTAGCGGACCGGGTCATACCCGCCCGGATTCCACGGGTGACACCTGGCGATGCGCTTTGCGCCCATCCAGCTTCCCTTCAGCAGGCCGTACTTCGAGATCGCCTGCTCCGCGTAATGCGAACAGGTCGGCTCATACCGACACGATGGCGGCAGCCAGGCGAACACGATCCGGTAGAGCTTGATCAGCCCGATCCCGATGTGCTTCATCGCGTAGCTCCTCCGAACACGCCGCCCCGGACGAGTGTCCGGTGCAACGCTCCGACCAGCGCGTCATGGTCGGCCTCGACGATCGCGGGTCGGGCGATGATGAGAACGTCCCAGCCGGGCTGGAACGAGGGCGCCATCACCCTGAGCGCCTCGCGGAGTCGGCGGCGGACCCGGTTCCGGACCACCGCTCCACCGAGTCGGCGGCCCGTCGACAGGCCGAAGCGGGTCGTCTCGAGATCGGTCCGAAGGAACCGGGCGGAGAGCAGCGCATGGGACCTGGTCGTCCCGGCACCCTGGATCGCCGCGAAGTCCTGCGGGCGGGAGAGCATCACGAGTCGCGGCGTAGGTGTGCCGCGCTCGGTCGTCAGGCCGTCAGCCGCTTCCGACCGCGAGCCCGCCGGGTAGCCAGGATGCGGCGACCCGCTGTCGTCTTCATGCGGGCGCGGAAGCCGTGTTCCTTGGCGCGATGGCGCTTCTTGGGCTGGTAGGTCTGCTTCGTCATCGGGACTGTCCGAGATCCTCTCCGTCCGACCCCGGGGGACGGTCGCTCCGTCTTCCCCTAAAGGCACGCAAACGCGCCGGCACCCCCACGGGCGCATGGCGCGTCGTCGTCCGGCGGATGATATGGCCTGTCCGGAAGGGGTGTCAAACGATGTGAGCGATCCGTGAAGGCCCCGCGGCGGGATCGGGGCGACCGGGCGTGGCCGGGGCGACTCGCGGGCTTCGGGGTCCCGCCCGCACGCATACTCCCAGGGGGTATGCGGGAATCGCCTTGCGACGCCGTCCGCGCCAGTGCTATCCTCTCCGAGCCCTCGGCGCCGGGACGTTCGCGGGAGACCTCACACGCAGGCCTCGGATGTGGCATGGCAGCGAGTCATCCGGCCCCGAATGGGCGTCGAACGACGCTTCGCGGACCCTGGCTTCTCCGACCCCGCCCGGTGGCCGGCGCTATCTATCGACCGTCATTGACACACAGGTCCCATCGAACGAATGGACGCGAAGCAAGTCTGGCGAGCCGCCCTCGGTGAGCTCCAGGTCTCCTTGTCGCCGGCGAACTACGAGACGTGGTTGCGCGACACCGAGCTCGTCGACGTCGACGAGCAGCGGTTCCGGATCGCTGTCCCGAACGGCTTCTCGAAGGACTGGCTCGAGACCCGCTACCGCTCGCTGATCAGCCAGACCCTCGCCCGGATCGTCGGCTACAGCGTCCAGGTCGAGTTCATCGTCGGGCCCGCGCCCGAGGCAGCGGCACCGGTGGATGGGGCGGCGGCCCTGGGTGCCGCGCCGGAGCGACCGGGGGGCCAGCACGTCCGAGTCGAGCCGACCAGGGTCGGCGGCGAGGGTGGCGCGACCAACCTCAACCCGCGCTACACCTTCGCCAACTTCATCGTCGGGTCGGCCAACCGGCTGGCCCACGCGGCGAGCCTGTCCGTGGCCGAGCGCCCCGGGCATGCCTACAACCCGCTCTTCCTGTACGGCGGGGTCGGCCTCGGCAAGACCCACCTGATGCACGCGATCGGCAACCAGGTCATCGCCCGCTTCCCGCGCAAGCGCGTCGTGTACGCGACGTCGGAGAAGTTCACCAACGAGTTCATCACGAGCATCCAGCAGGGCAAGATCGACGAATTCCGGGGGCGCTATCGCCGGATCGACCTTCTCCTCATCGACGACATCCAGTTCATCGCCGACAAGGAGCGGACCCAGGAGGAGTTCTTCCACACGTTCAACGCCATCCACGAGGACGGCAAGCAGATCGTGCTGAGCTCCGACCGCCCGCCCAAGGCCATCCTGACCCTCGAGGAGCGCCTGCGCAGCCGGTTCGAATGGGGCCTCATCGCCGACCTGACGGCGCCGGACCTGGAGACGCGCATCGCGATCCTGCGCGCCAAGGCCGAGGAGGGCGCGGTCCCCATCACCTCGGACGTGATCGAATTCATCGCCCGCAAGGTCGTGAGCAACATCCGCGAGCTCGAGGGTGCGCTCAATCGCATCGTCGCGTTCTCGAGCATGGGCGCGACGCCGATCAGCATCGAGCTCGCCCAGGCCGTGCTGTCCAACGTCCTGTACAACCCCAAGAAGCGCCAGGTGACCCCCGAGCGGATCGCCCGGGCCGTCTCGGACTACTACAGCGTCCCGATGGATGCGCTCCAGGGCCAGAAGCGCGACAAGGCCATCGTCATGCCTCGCCAGATCGCGATGTTCCTCATGCGCGAGGAGACCGACGTCTCGCTGCTCCGGATCGGCGCCGAGCTTGGGAACCGCGATCACTCGACCGTGCTCCACGCCTGCGACAAGATCACCCGCGAGATCGCCGTGAACGATGAGCTGCGACGCGAGATCGCCGCGGTCCGCGAGTTGATCTACGCCGACTGAGGCGGCGGCCCGTCGCCATCGCCCGGCCGGCACGGGCTCTGGCCCGTCCATTCGGATGGCGGTTCTTGTGGGGAACCCCGTCGGGGAGGCTCCTGGTGGTGGACAGGGCGATGCTGGCCGTGGATATGGCCCCATCGCGCCGTGGAGGATCCGGGCTCGTTTGGCTGGATCCGTACGGGCCGCCAGCGGCCGTCCACCTTCCCTCCACGGCCCTGGCCCCGGCCGGGCCGTCCTTCTCCACCACGGACCACTCGTCGTCCACCGCCTCACGGCGCACGAATGAGCGTGCCCGTCCCCACGTTCCACACCATTACTACGGTGATGACGGAGTGAGAAGATAGAGAGAAGATACCCACCACCCATCCCGCGCCCGGACGTGGAGTGCGACGCTCGGTCCCCGGACTCGACCCGTCCGACCGAGTCGCCCGCCCACCACGCCGGCGCCCCAAGTCAGCGAAGTGGAGTGCATCCGACGTGAGACTCTCGGTCATGCAGGAGAACCTGGCGCGCGGCCTGTCCGTCGTCACTCGCGCGGTCTCCAGCCGGAGCACGCTGCCAGTCCTGGCCAACGTCCTGCTCAAGACCGAGGACGCCGGGCTGAAGTTGACCGCCACCAACCTCGAGATCGGGATCACCTACTGGGTGCCGGGCAAGATCGACGAGGACGGCGCCACGACCGTCCCGGCCAAGCTCCTGACCGATCTCGTGAACTCCCTGCCGCCCGGCGACAAGGTCGAGCTCGAGGTGGCGGCCGGCGACACCCTGCACGTCAAGGCCGGACGTTTCCAGACCCACATCAAGGGCATCGATGCCGACGAGTTCCCGGCCATCCAGACGGCCGGTGAGCGCCCGACGACCCGGATCGCCCAGAACGTCCTGCGCCGGGCCCTGGCCGAGACCGCGTTCGCGGCGGCGAGCGACGAGGCCCGGCCGATCCTGACCGGCGTGCTGGCCCGCTTCGAGGGCGACCAGCTGACCCTGGCCGCCGCCGACAACTACCGCATCGCGGTCAAGACCGTGCCGATCCTGGACCCCGTGCCGGAGACGAGCGTCGTCATCCCGGCCCGCGCCCTCAACGAGCTGTCGCGCATCCTCGCCGATGTCGACGATCCGGTGGAGGTCGTGCTGGCCGCGGGTCGCAACCAGGTCCTCTTCCACCTCGACGGCATCGATCTGGTCAGCCGGCTCATCGATGGCCAGTTCCCGAACTACCAGCAGGTCATGCCCCAGGCGCACGCCACCCGGGCGGTGCTCGATCGCGAGGAGCTACTCCGGGCCGTTCGCCCCGCGGCGCTCATCGCCCACGAGTCCGCGAACATCGTCAAGCTCCAGATCGGCGGCGACGACGAGCGGGATCACGGTCAGCGCGAACGCCGAGGTGGGCGACCACGTCGGCCAGGTCGAGGCAGCGGTCGAGGGCGACGGCACGACCATCGCCTTCAACGCACGCTACCTGGCGGATGTCCTGACCAACGTGGCAGCCGAGCAGTTCGCGCTCGAGCTCAACGGACCACTCTCGCCGGGGGTCTTCAAGCCGATCGGCGACGACCAGTATGTCCACGTCGTCATGCCGGTCCGGACGACCTCGTAGGAAATCCTCGGGCCAATGGGGTCGCGGAGCTCCCCCTTGGACCTCGGAGCGCGAGTGGCAGCTCACGGTTGAGGGTGCCGGTAGGACGTGCTTGATTCGATCTCGGCGCTCGATCTGCGCGGGTACGCCACGCTCGAGGCGGCCTTTGGACCCGGGGCGCATCTCGTTCACGGACCCAACGCGGCCGGCAAGACCAGCTTGCTCGAGGCCATCGCCATCCTCGGCTGGGGTCGGTCGCATCGGACGAACGCCGACGGCGAGCTGATCCGCTGGGGTCATGACCTCGCCCGCGTGGAAGGCCGGATCGGCGCGGACGTGCTCGAGGTCGCGATCACGCGCTCGGGCGCCGACGGGAGCGGGGGTCGCAAGCGGGTGCGGATCAACGGCCTGGGCCGCCGGGCGAGCGGCCTCGGGCAGTACCTGCGGGTCGTGCTGTTCGCGCCCGAGGAGATGCTGCTCGTGATCGGGTCGCCCTCGCTGCGGCGGGCAGCCATCGATACGCTTGCCACGGCCCATTTCCCGGCCTATGCCGACGACCTTGCGACGTACGGGCGCACGCTCCAGCAGCGCAACAGCCTCCTGCGGGCGATCCGTGAGGAGACCGCGAGCCGCGACCAGCTGCGGTTCTGGGACGACACCTTCCTCGACACCGGTGGTCGGGTCGTCGAGGCGCGGCTCCGGCTTCTCGGGCTCCTGGCGGCGCCTCTCGCCGCTGCCCACGGTGAGATCGCGCCGGAGGAGGCGGCCGCCGGCGGGCTGACGCTGCGGTATGTGACCAACGCCCCGATGCTGGGCGCCGAGACGCCACGCGAGGCCCTCGCGCGCCGCCTCCTCGACACGGCCGACAAGGAGATCTGGAACGGCTCGACGGTCATCGGGCCGCATCGCGACGACCTCGCGTTCGACCTGGCCGGGCGCGATCTGGCCGGCTTTGCATCGCGCGGGCAGCAGCGCACCGCCATCCTCGCCTTCAAGCTCGCCGAGCTGGACCTCCTGACCGAGCTCGACGGCCGGCCACCCCTGCTGCTGCTGGACGACGTCTTCAGCGAGCTCGATCCGCTTCGGCGGGCGCACCTCGTGCGGCGCATCGCCGAGCTGCCCCAGGCGTTCGTGACGACGACGACGCTCGACGACCTCGATCCGGCGCTGCGCGAGGTCGCACGGGCGTGGGAGGTCCGCCCCGGCGACGAGGGCGCCCAGCTGGCATCCACCAAAGAGGCGCCATTGGCCGGCACTCGCTCGCCGGCGGGGCCGCTGGGGTGACGACGCCGCGACGACGGCCGATGCGCCGACTCGGCGACCTCATCCCGGATGCAGCGCGTGCCCTGGGCCTCGAGGAGGAGCTGCGCCTCGCACGAGCCATCGCGACGTTCGAGGCCCTCGTCGCGGAGCGGGTGCCGGCCGCCGCGGGCGCGTGCCGCGTCGTTCGCCTGGAGGGATTCGCCATCGACGTCGAGGCCGATGCGCCGATCGTGGCGCAAGAGATCCGGATGCGTTCCGCGGAACTCGTTTCGGCCTTCGCCGCCGCTCCCGGCGGCGTCGGAGTGCACGAGTTGCGCGTGCACGTCCGGTCGGGGGGTCCCCGCGTATAATCCCCGGACCTGCCAGCCATCTCGGGGCGAAGATCAGCCGATCCGGCGAGGATCGTCCCGTCGCCCGACCATGAAGTACGAGAGGCCCGCATGGCCGCCCGACTCCAACTGAAGCTCGGCCTCGTCGCCGAGCACGACCGCCTCGACGACTCGCCCGACACCCTCCTGGTGGTCGAGCCGAGCGTCGGGTCCGTGGCGCGTTCGAAAGGGCATCTCTACCTGCTCGTGACGTCGCGCGTCAGCTCGCGCCACGCGCTGGAGGCGACGCGCCTGGCCGCCGAGACGATCCGCAACGAGTATTACTACGACGAATCGGCCGGGATCCGCGTTTGCCTCAAGAAGGCGATCGCCACGGCCAACAAGCGGCTGATCCACCAGGCTGACCGGCTGGGCCTCAAGTCGGCCGATGGGAACGGACCGATCGGGGTGGGTGTGGCCGTCGTCCGCGGCAATGAGATGTACGTCGCCACGGTCGGGCCCGCGGAGGCGTACCTCATCCGCCAGGCCCGCCTATCGACCCTGCCCGACCCGCACCGCGAGCGCGGCCTCCCGTCGAGCGGCTTGGAGCCCGACGTCTGGCGCGGCGAGATCACGATGGGCGACTCGCTCGTGCTGACCTCTCCGAACATCGTCGCGCGGCTCGGTGCAGACGAGCTCAAGGACGCGATGCTGACGCTCCATCCGCAGTCGGCGATGGAGCACCTGCATGCCCGTTTCCGCGCCGCCGATGGATCCGGCTCGGACGGGGCGATCGCGTTCGAGGCGACGGAGGTCGCGCCGACCACCCGGGCCCGGACCCTCGTGCCGGTCCGCCCGGCCGAGCCCCTGGCCGGCGCTCCGGACCGCTCCCCGATCCCGCTCGCCGACAACGTCCAGGCGGCCAGCGCCGCGATGTCGGCGGCGGCCGGCACGGCCCGCGAGGCCGCGGGTGGCGCCTTCGAGCGGCTCATCGCACGGGCGCACGATTTCATGCCGCGACGCAAGCCGGCGTACCGGCGGGTGACGCCGCTCGCGTCGCGCCGCGAGACGCAGCGCCGGGCTGCGCTGGCCGTCCTTGCCCTGGTAACGGTCGTCGGCGGTCTCGGCCTTGGCGTGTACGCCTTTGGAGGGCAGAGCCAGCAGCGGGCCATCGGCTCGGTCAACGCCGGCCAGGCGGCCCTCGACGCCGCCAAGGCGCACCTCGCCAACGTATCGGGGCCGGGCGGCATCGATCTCATCGCTGATGACCCAGAGCAGGCCCTCCAGCTGCTCAGCGCTGCGTACACCGAGCTCGACAGAGCCGAGGATGCCCGGGTCAGCGCCCGGGTGATCGACCCGATCCGGGCGGAGGTCGTCGCCGGGCTCGATCGGCTGTACGGCGTGGTCGAGGTCGAATCGACCACCCTCTTCACCTTCAAGCCCGCCGAAGGCCGGCCCGCCTACGACCTCAAGACCCTCGTACGGGGCCCGGACGGCGCGCCCTACGTGATCGACGCGGCTGCGAAATCGGTCTACCGGATCGACCTGAAGCGCAAGCGGGCCACGGCTGTCGTGCGCGAGGGTCGCAATGCCGGCGGCACCACCGTCGCGGCCCCGCGCTTCCTGGCTGTGGGGGGCCGGGACCTGCTGATCCTCGATGCCAAGAATGTCCTGTGGCGCTGGCGAGCGTCGAACGATGCCGGCAAGGGCCAGCTCAACAAGGTCACGGTCAACGGCGCGACCCAGTGGGGCGATGACATCACGGCCATCGGCACGTACCTGCGGGATCCTGAGCGCGGCCTCGCCAACCTCTACGTCGTCGATCCGTCGGAACAGCAGATCCGGGTCTATTTCGCGGGCCTCGACGGCAGCGGCTTCCCCGCGAAAGCCACCGGCTGGCTGGCCACGGCCCGTGACGTCGCCGCGATGAGCGCGATGTACATCGACGGCGACATGTTCGTCGTCGAAGGCGGGGTGCTCGAGCGGCTCACCTCGGGCAAGAGCGACGGTTGGGAACCCAAGGACCTGCCGGACGGGCTGTTACGCGAGCAGCCGTCCGCGTCGCTCGTCGCCGGACAGGGCGAGCGGCGAGAGGGCACGGTCTTCACCTACGATCGCGCGAACGCCCGCCTCATCGAGTACAACAAGGCCAGCGGCGACTACCTGAAGCAGTACCGGCTCGCCGGCGACGCCGATGGCTGGGGGGACGTCCGTGGCATGTACGTCGTGCCGGGGATCGAGGATGGCCCGCCGAGGGTCTTCTGGGTGTCTGCGAGCGCCTTCCACCAGGCCTTCCTCGAGCCTGTGACCTTCGATCCCGACGCGTCCGCGTCGCCCGGGCCCAGCTCGAGCAGCTCGGGAGAACCATCGACCGTCCCGTCGGCCACGCCCTGAGCCGCGGCGGGGACCGCCGATGATCCCGCTCCGCGACGCCAACCCGACGCGCCGCACGCCCATCGTCACCCTGGCGCTCATCGTCGCCTGCTTCGTGGCATTCGCCTACGAGCTGGGCCGGCTCGGGAGCGGCGGGATGGAGGCGCTCGACGCGTTCGTGACCGAGTGGGGCATCGTGCCCGCGGAGCTCACCGCCGCCTGGACGACGGGGTCCGCCCTGACGACCGAGGCGCTGACGCTGATCACCAGCCAGTTCCTGCACGGTGGCTGGCTGCACCTGCTGGGTAACCTGCTGTTCCTCTGGATCTTCGGCAACAACGTCGAGGACCGGCTCGGTCGGCTGGGGTTCCTGCTCTTCTACCTCGGGGGCGGCGCCATCGCCGGGCTGACGCAGGTCGCGATCGACCCGGAGTCGACGATCCCGACGATCGGCGCCTCGGGCGCCATCGCCGCGACGCTCGGGGCGTACCTCGTGCTGTTCCCGCGGGCCCGCATCACGTCGCTCGTCTTCCTCGGGTTCTTCTACCAGCTCATCGACGTCCCGGCGGTCATCGTGCTCGTGTTCTGGTTCCTGCTCCAGCTCATCGACGGCATCGCGTCGCTGGGCGTGACCGACGCCGGCGGCGGCGTCGCCTTCTTCGCCCACATCGGCGGGTTCGTGTTCGGTGCCCTCGTCGGGGTCGTGGTGCGCGGGGTCGCGGGCCGCGGCGGCGGCCGCGGGCCGGTCGCCCATGCGGCCGTGGGATAATCGCCGCATGGACGACGGGCTGATCGAGATGGTCGTCGAGAGCGTGCGGGTCCACATGCTCTCCAGCCGCCACGTCGTGATCCTCAAGGAGACGGGACGCGAGCGCTACCTCCCGATCTGGATCGGACCGTGGGAGGCAAGCTCGATCGCGATGCGGCTCCAGGGACTGACCCCGGAGCGGCCCCTCACCCACGACCTGTTCGCGAGCACGCTGCTCGCGCTCGACGCCACGGTGGCGCGTGTCGTCATCTCCGACATGGTCGATGAGACCTACCATGCCCGGCTGTTCGTCGAGCGGGACGGGAAGCTCGGCGAGATCGACGCCCGGCCGTCGGACGCGCTGGCCCTGGCGGTCCGCGTCGGGGCGCCCATCTTCGCGGTCCCGTCCGTCCTGGACCTGGCCGGCCTGGGTGCGGAAGGCGGTCTCGGCGTCGACGAGGACGGCGAGCCCATCGAATCCACCGGCGAGGGCGGCGTCGTGGATCCGCGGCTGGACGTCTTCCGCGATTTCGTGAACTCGCTAGACGTCGACCAGGAGCAGGAGGGCCGCGGCAGCTAGGCGGGTGGTCCGGCGTCCCGGGGCGGTCGGTCGGCACAGCCCTTGATATTGCCAGTTGCCTGTGACACCGGCACGCGGCGAATGGGCCCGTTTGCCTTGAATGGCGCGTGCGATGCCGCCGCGCACGACGCAACCGTTCGCAGGAGCGATGAGCCTCGAGTTCTCGCCGATCGGTCGCCCTGAGGAGCCGGTCGTCGCAAGGATTCGTCCGTCACGTGCCGGCCACACGGACATTTGGCAAGGACCGCGCTGTGCCCATCGAGGCCCGTGTCGGCCGACGAGCCGGATCAGGCGGGTGGTGCCGCCCCGATGGACTGGCCGCGCCGCAGCGCGCGGTCACGGTTGACCCACATGTGCAGCCGCAGGCGCCAGAAGTCGCGCACGGCGCGCAGGATCACCTGCGGCTTGGCGCCCGTCGGAGATCCGGCCGTGCGCGGGTAATGCGGGACCCCGACCTCGGCCAGCGAGCGGCCGGCCGCCTGGAGCTTGATGAGCAGCTCGGCCGAGAAGAACGCCCCCTCGGACTCGACTCGCAGGCCATCGAGGGCGGCGGTCCGGAAGAGCTTGCAGGCGCAGTCGACGTCGGTCACGCGAAGCCCGAAGAAGATCCGATTGGCCAGTCGATAGGCCTTCGCGTAGATCGTCCGGATCAGCGGATCGGCCCGGGCGATGCGGTAGCCAGCGACGACATCGGGCGCGTCCGGCTCGGCCAGACGCGCCGTCAGGCGGGCGAGGTCGCCGACCCGGAACTGGCGGTCGCCGTCGGTGAAGGCGACGAGCTCGAACCGGGCCGCGCCGAAGCCGGACCGGAGGGCTCCGCCGTAGCCGCGGTTGACCCGATGATGCACGGCGCGCACGACGTCGGGGTGACGGGCGGTCAGCTCATCGGCGATGGCCTGGGTGCGGTCGCGCGACCCGTCGTTGACGATGATGATCTCGAACGTGTCGGCGATGGATGGAAGGACATCGAGCGCCTCCTCGACGAGCCCGGCGACGTTGGCTTCCTCGTTGTGCGCCGGGAAGAAGTACGAGAGGCGTGCGACGCGCCGGGCAGCGGGCTCCGGCTCACCGGCCGCCTCTGGGCCGGCTGTGCTCGTCGGGTCGGGGGCCGGTGCGACCGCCGTCACTCGCCCGCCTCGCGGCGCGAGACGACCCTGGTGAGCAGGCTCGGATCGGCGTCGTCGACGGGTTCCAGGACGTACCGGCGTTCGAGGGTCGCGAGCTCCACCGGGTCGACACGGATCACGTAGACGGGCCGGGTCGGCAGGTTCGCGTCGATCACGTCGGTGATGTCTCCCAGTCCCTGGTCGAGGCGCGTCCGATCGTCGATGACGGTCAGGTCCGGACGCTGGCCCTCGATGTGCTGTGCGTACCATAGCGGCGTGGAGTAACTCCACCAGCTGACGACCACGGCGTCCGGGTGCATCTCGGCGAGCGACCGATCGAGCCACTCGCGGGCCGCGAAGTCGCCGCTCCGATCGACCCGAGCCAGCCGACCGGGGAGAGCGAACGCCGTCGGGATCAGCAGGGCCGCGGCGAGACCAAGCGCGAGGATCGGGTCGGGGCCCGTGGGGGACCGATGGGCGCGACGGCCGGGACCCGGGCCGGTGACGGCCGTCGTGGGGGCCGTTTCATGCGGCGGCTCGGCCTCTCCACTGACCTTGGGATCCAGGTCGAGCTCGGGATCGAGCCCGAGCGTCCCGTTCAGGACGCCGATGACGCCACCGGCGAGGATGGCGAGCCAGGTCCAGGCGATGAGCACCGGCCCCAGGTAGTAGCGCTCGATCTCCGCGTTGTCGTAGCCCGCCGCGAATGCGCAGGTCAGCAGCACGGCCACGCCGCTCAGCAGCGCGAACGCCGGTCGTCGGATGGCCGTTGCGACAAACCCGATGGGGATGACGGCCGCGAGTGGGCCGAACGCGGCGCTCATCTGGCGGACGACCTCCGCCGCCTTGGTGGGCAGGTCGGTCAAGGGACCCGCCACGCTCTCGCGGAACTGCTCGGCCAGGACGATGTACCAGAAGCCATCCCAGGTCTCGGGGCGCCCGTAGACCAACGGGGCGCGCAACGGGCCGGCACGCAATGGCAGCTCGAGGAAGACCAGCACGACCGTGACGACCAGGGCGCCCACGCAGGCCGCGATGAGCCGAGGTCGCCCGAGGCCCCCTGGATCCACGGCCAGCACGTAGAGCGCGATCGCGGGCGCCAGCAACAGGGTCAGCGAATGGTTGCCCAGGGCGAGGCCGAAGACGATCGCGGCGGCGACGAGGAATCGATCGGGGTGGCGAGCTCCCGGCCCGCCGCTCACGCGGTCCTCCCAGGCGACGAGCAAGCGCAACAGGATCGCGACGAGGGCGAGGTGCAGGGCGTGGGCATCGGCGTGCGTGCCGATCGCCCAGGCGACCTCGGTCAGGGCGAGGCCCAGGCCGGCCGTCACCCCCAGCACCGCCGACCGGCCGAGGGCGCGAACGAGATCGACCGTCACGGCCGCGGCCGCGGCCAGGCTGATCGCCGCGAACAGGTTCATCCGGAACGCCGGCTCCCCGAACGGGGTGAGCACGATGTTGACCAGCCAGCCGAGCAATATGTACGTCGGGAACCCGGTCGGGTGGGCCGTGCCCATGAGCGGGGCGACGGCCTGCAACTCTGCCGTGTCCCAGAAGCCGACGTCCGGCAGTATCGCGAGCCGCGCCGCACTGAACGCCGCGAGACCCACGAGCAGGGGTGGGAGCCACCGGGCGGCCCGGGTGGTCCGAGCGGCCCCGGTGACCCGCTCCGGGGCCGTGCTCACCAGCCGAGGCGGGTCGCCCACACGACTCCCCAGGCGTTGACCGCGATCGACACGACCACGAGGGCCATCGCGAGCGGCATCGCCCAACGGCGCGTTGCGTCCGCCATCCGGTCGATCCCCAGGGCCACCAGCGGCAGCGCGAACGGCGCCGCGTCGTTGCTGAAGCGATAGCCGAACTGGACCCAGCCCTGGCTGAAATGCATGAGATCGAGCAGGACCACCAGCAGGACGGCCAGCGCGGCCCCCGTGACGAGGCGGCTGCGGCCATAGCGGCGCAGGACCGGGATCATCACCAGGAATGCCGGGCTGGTCAGCAGGATGCTCATGCCGACGTCCCGTGGCAGGGCCAACGGGCAGTCCGGGTCGAAGAGGCCGCGCTGGGCCCCTGGTGCCGTGCACAGCGGCTCGTCGATCGTGCCGAGCGTGTCGCGCAGCCGCTCGGGCAGGATCTCGGGGGTCGACAGGAACATGATCCCCAGGTTCTGGGCCAGGTAGCGAGGATCCTCGGCGGACCATTCGGGGTGGTAGTCGAGGGCGACGTAGGCGCGGGCCTCGAGCTGGTAGAGATGGTCGTACGCGGGGTGGAACACCTGGCCGGTCACGGCGACGTTGTAGGCGAGCAAGGCGCCCACGGGGATCGCCGCCCCGAGGCCGGCCGACCAGCCGCGGCGCCACCAGCTCCCACCTGGCCCGACGAGCAGGAAGAACGGGGCCGCGACGAGCGTCGTCAGCCGGGCCGTGGCCGCGAGCCCGAACAGCAGGCCCACGACGAACTGGCGGCGATCCACTGCGAAGCGGTGCGGAGCGCCTAGCGGCGAGGCGGCGGCCGGCGGCGCGGCGTCGTCCGGCGAGGCGGCCGGCGACATCGCGACGTCGTCGGCGTCAACGCCGCCACCGACCTCACGGAGGCCCGGCTCATCGGCCTGCGCCCGAGGATCGTTCCCGATCGCCAACCCGACCGCGAGCATCGCCAACCCGACCGCCACGATGTGCGCCTGGTACCAGGTCGTCGCGAGCTGGGCCGTGTACCAGAACACGGTCCCGAACGCGAAGAACAGCGTGGTCGCGAGGCGGGCGACCGGCGTGATCCGCAGGCGGCCGATCATCCACCAGCAGATGGCCACGTCGAGCGCGGCCAAGGTCGTGAAGATCGTCTGGTCGTCGGCGGCGAGACCCCAGGCCGCGACGAACGGGACGAGGATCAGGGCCGGCAAGGGCGGGAAGGGGATCAGCCCGCGCGGGGCGCCGTCGCTCGAGACGACCGGCAGCACGTCCTGGAAGAAGGCGTTGCCGTAGCTGGTGGCGGTCCCCCCGACGGGATAGCGGATCGCGGCATGCCCTTCGAGGAAGGCCGAGGCCTGCCACACGAAGTGGTCGTAGAAGCGCTCGCCCTGTGTCGCGAGGTAGATCCCGAGCGCGACGACGGCCAGCAGGACCCCGACGGCGACGTCGAGTCGGCGATCCAGCTGCGAGTCCGACCGACGGGCTGCCACACGGCCATCAGGGCTGCCCTGTGCTACGCTCAGATTCACCTTCCACGCTCGTTTTAGGAGCCGTTTCCCCGGTGACTGGCCCCGTATCCGGTGGGGACGAGCGAGGCACGGGAGCGCCGTCTCGGTCGACCGGGATGCAGGGGACCCTTGGCGCGATCCTGATCGTCCTCGCGCTCGGCCTCGCCCTCCGGCTCATTCTGGCATATCTCCTGCCGGGATCCGGGTTCGATGCCGACCTGGAATTGTTCCGGTTCTGGGCGGACGACCTCGCCAGGAACGGGTTTTACGGCTTCTACGAGCGAGAGTTCTTCCACGACTACACGCCGGGTTACCTGTACGTGCTGTGGCTCGTGGGGACCGTCGGTGACGCCTTCGGTGGCATCGGCGACCTGATCAAGGTCCCTCCGATCCTCGGCGACCTCGCGATCGGGTACCTCGTGTGGTCGATGATCCGCGAGCTCGGTGGCCGGGAGCGGCTGGCGCTGCTCGGCGCCGCGGTCGTGGTCGTGAACCCCGTCTTCTGGTTCGACAACGTCGTCTGGGGGCAGGTCGACTCGGTCGGCGTCGTGTTCGTGCTCCTCGCGCTGCGCTCGCTGTGGCGCGACCAGCCCGAGCGTGCCGCGATCTTCACGGTCATCGCGGCGCTCGTGAAGCCGCAGCTCGGGATCCTGGTCCCGCTCGTCGCGGTCGTCACCATCCGCCGGGCGCTCTGGCCGATCAGGGCCGATGCGGCACGCGCCGGTGACGCCCGCTCCGCCGACGGCCCCGGCGACGGCCCCCTCGATCGGCTGCGCGCATGGGAGCCGCGGACCGGCCACCCGCTTCGCATCCTCACGACCGGGCTCGCCGGCTACCTGACGGCCCTGCTCCTGTGCCTGCCGTTCGGGTTGTCGGTCCTGGAGCCCGCGGCCGTTCCGCCGTTCTTCAGCTCCGGGCTCATCGACCAGATCGTGATCGCCGGCGGCGGCTACCCGTACCTCACGGTCAATGCGTACAACGCCTGGGCCGTCGTGCCGAGCGACCTGGGCAACAGCCTGGCCAGCACCGGCCAGTGGGTCTGTGACGCCGCCGGGCTCGCGGCGGACAAGTGTGGTGCCGGGACCGTGGTCTTCGGGGCCGTGCCCGCCGTGGCCGTCGGCGCGGTGCTGCTGATCGCGGCCTTCGTGGCCGCTTTGTGGGTGGCCGCGCGCAACCCCGATCGGCTGACCCTGCTCGTGGCCCTGGCCGTCCTTGCTCTCGCATTCTTCGCCCTGCCGACACGTGTCCACGAGCGCTATGGCTTCCCGTTCTTCGCGCTGGGCGCGATCCTGTTCGCGATCTCGCCGCGCTGGCGGGTCGCGTACGTCGTCCTCGCCATCGCGACGTTCGCCAACATGTACGTGGTCCTGACCACGCTCTATCCGCCCGAGGACCCGATCCAGAACGCGGTCCGCGACTGGATGGCGATCGGACCGCTCCTCCGGTCGCAGGCCGCCGTGACGATCGTCGCGATCATGCACACGGGGGCGTTCGCCTGGGCGTTGATCCAGCTGCGGGCGGGCGCCCGCGAGCGGCTCGCCGGCGAGCTGGCGGAGGCGCGGCTCGTCAACGTCACGCGCGGACGTCCGATCAGCCCTCCTGAGGGCGTTGTGGCGGGTGTCCGCGAGCGAGCGGTCGTCCGAGGGCCGGCGGCGTATGCGGCAGCAGGGGGCGAGGTGCCACCCGCCCGCGATGCTGCCGACCGCGACCCGGGCCTTGCCACGGCCGACGCCGCGACCCTCGCTCCAGCCCAAGCCGCCGCGGCTGACGTTCCCTCCCCGTCGTTCGAATGGACGTCCGACCTCCCGACCTGGAGCGCACGCACCTCGCTCGCCGAGAGCGGCCTCGGAAGCTGGATCCGCACCCGGCTCGCGGAGCGCCCCGTGCGCGCCGACCGGAGCCGGACCCTGATCGGTGAACGGGGCGGCCGACTGGATCGCCTCGACGTCTGGCTCCTCGTCGTGCTCGTTCTCGCCACCTTCGGGCTGCGGACGTTCCGGCTCGCGGAGCCGTACGAGATGCACTTCGATGAGGTCTATCACGCCCGCACCGCAACGGAATTCCTGCAGGCCTGGCGATACGACGAATCGCACGACATCTACGAGTGGACCCATCCGCACCTCGCCAAGTACGCCATGGCCGCGGGCCTCGTCGTGTGGGGCGGGGATCACGTCGAGGCGACCGGCAACCTCGGCGTACCGGTCGTGGCGGCCGCCTTCGAGCATCGAGGCGAGGACCCGATCACCGGCGAGCGGACCGGCGAGCGGGTCCATCTCGCGACCGGAACTGTCGTACGGAGCGAGGACCTGCGCACCCGCCGGACCGTGGGCGAGTTCGTGGCACCGGGCGTGTCGGCGCTCGCCGTCGACCAGTCTGGCGATCAGCTCGTCATCGGCTTCGGCGACGGCGGGATCGCGACCGTCGACCTGTCGATCGTGGGGGCCGATGGGGTGGACAGCAGCGTCGAGCCGCTCCCGCTCGCGACGGTGGACCACCCGGTGAAGCACCTCCTCGTGTCCGACGACGGCGCGACGATCATGGCCGCCTCCGACGATCGGCTGAGCGCCGTCGATGCGGTCAGCGGCGACGTCCTGGGCACGCTCGACCTGCCGGGCATCGCCGACCTGGCCACGGCCGGCACCGGGTCGACGCTCGTCGCGACGCCCGACACCATCGACGACCCGGCGGCCGCGGCCTCCGTGCTGGCCTCGCTCCTTGAGACCGATGCCGGCGACTACGAGGCGCGCCTCGCGGCCGCCTCCCCGGGCGCCACGGTGCTCCTGGGTGGCCCGGGGAGTGACGAAGAAAAGCGTACGGCCGTCGAGGAGGCGATCACGGACGGGCGGCTGGCCGGCATCGAGATCGTCGACCTGCCGCGCGTGGCCGTGGCCACCGACCAGGGGGTCACCTTCATCGATCCGACGACGGCCCGCGTGTCGAGCGAGATCGACATGCCGGGCGGCGCGCATGGGATGGCGCACGTCATCGGCATCGAGGACCCGAGGCTGTACGTGACCGTGGGCGGCGCCGATGACCCGGGCTACGAGATCGTGGCGGTCGGGGGCAAGAGTGCCGACAACGGGCCGGTCACGATCCTTGGCCGGCGCCCGCTTCCGGGTGTCGGGTCGAGGGTGGCCTACGACGACGCCACGCAGCAGATCCACATCCTTGGGCGGGCGTTCGAGCCGGAGGGTACCGCGGGCGACGCCGCAGGTGGCGATGCCGGCGGATGGACCGTCTACGTCGTCGAACCGCACGCCAACGCGGTCTATGCCGACGCCCGACTGCCGGCGGGCTTCGAGCCCGCGGCCTGGGCGCTCGACGTCGAATTGGACTATCCGGCCGAGGACCGCGAGCAACTGCTCGTGTTCGGGGCGGACGGCCAGACGGCGTCCATCGACACCGGCTCGCACGCCTTCGCGTGGCGGCTGCCGGGGGTGATCGCGGGCGTCCTGATGGCCGCCTGCCTCTACCTCTTGGCGCGCATCCTCTTCGCGCGCAGGCTCGTCGCGGCCCTCGTCGGGGTGTTCGCGCTCCTTGATGGGATGTTCTTCGTCCAGTCGCGGATCGGCATGAACGACGTGTACGTGGCGCTGTTCATCATCGCCGCCTACACCGTCTTCGCGGCCGTCTGGACGGGCTGGTGGCGGGGGCGCGCGGCGTTCTGGGTGGCGATGCCGGTGATCGGCGGCTTGCTGGGCCTCGCCCTGTCCTCGAAGTGGGTGGCGGCATACGCCATCGGCGCGCTGGGGCTGCTGCTGCTCGTTCGGAGCGCCCTGGGTCGCGTGCTGGCGATCCTGGGCCTGATCGCCATCACCAGCGTGCTCGGCTATCTGGCGATCAGCGTGCCCGAGGGCCAGGGCTTTGGCAACCTCCCGTTCCTCGCGATGATGGTCGCGCTCACCCTGCTCGCGGTGATCGCCGCGGTCTTCCATCCCATCGCGTGGACCGATGACGAGATGCGGTTCGCGGTCGTGGCTCCTGCCGCGCTCGGTGGCTTGCTGTTCTTCGGCGCGCTGGCGCTGGGCCGCCTGGATATTCCCGTAGCGGTGGGGTCCATTGCGGTCACGCCACTGCTCCTCGCGATCGTGGCCGCGCTCGGTTCACTGGCGGCGTACGCCGTCTTCCGGTTCGCCGGCGGGATCGGGTACGGGCCGATGGCGGGGCCGCGCGCCCCCGACGACCCGATGCGCGCCCTGGAGCCGCCTGCACCCGCACCGGAGGGCTGGCTCCGCCCCGGGTGGCTCCTGGGCCTCCCGATGGTCTGGGCGGCCCTCTGCCTCGTCCTGATCCCGGTCGGGGTCTACGTCGTGAGCTACCTGCCGTGGGCGTACATCGAGAACCATCGGTTGTGGGAGGGCTTCCCGGCCGGACACACCGGCCAGACCCTGATCGACCTGACCGCCTCGATGTACGGCTACCACAGCGGCCTCGCCGACGGTCATCCGGCGTCCTCGCCGTGGTGGGCCTGGCCGTTCGACCTCAAGCCTGTGTGGTTCTACCAGGACAGCTTCGCCGGTTCGACGAGCGCAGCGGTCTACGACGCCGGAAACCTCGTGATCTGGTGGCTCGGGGCGGTGGCGCTTGGCTTCGTCGCGATCATGGCGTTCCGGCGACGCAGCCCCGCCCTTGGCCTCATCGCGATCGGGTTCGCCGCGCAGTGGGTGTCGTGGGCGCGCATCGACCGGGCCGCGTTCCAGTACCACTACTACACGGCCCTGCCGTTCGTCATCCTCGCCCTCGCCTACCTCGTCGCCGAGCTGTGGCACGGGCCATCGCGGCGGACGTGGCTCGCGGTCCGGCTGGCCGGCGCCGCGGCGATCGTGGCCCCGGCCGTCCTGTGGCTGATGTCGCGTCCGCTGTGTGCGTTCGTGGACGTCGAGCGGGCGAACCCCGGATCGCAGGCCTGCCCGGCGGTCATCCCGGATCTCGTCCTGACCTTGCGCTCGGCCGGGCTGCTCGGGGTGGTCTTGGTCGGGGCGGTGGTCCTCGGTCGGGGGTGGCTGGCGATGGACCGCGGCGACGCGCCCGACCGCTACGACCCCGATGCCGACCGTACGCGCCTCGACGGTCCGCGCGGCGACGGGGCGCGCGGCGACGTCACCCCGACGGGCATGGGGATGCGGCAACTCGCCATCGGGGCGCTCGCCATGGCGATCGGCCTGTTCGGCGCAGCGCTGCTGCCCGATACCGCGCTGCTGACGCTCAACGGCATCCCGGTCGAGCCGATCGCGCTGGTCGTCGGCCTCCCCCTGGTCTATCTCGCGGCCCAGGTCCTCGCCGCCCGCGACGCGCGCCGCTACGTGGTCGGCTTGCTGGCCGCGGTCGTCGCCTGGTTCGTCGTGTTCTATCCGAACATCGCGGCACTGCCCCTGCCATCGACCATCGTCAACGCCTACCAGGGCCTGCTGCCGACCTACCTGTACGCGTTCCAGTTCCCGGTCAGCCAGACCGCGCGCAACGTGGACACGCCGCTGCTGAGTCCGACGCTGGCCATCCTGACGATCGCCATCGGGGTGACCTGTCTCGTCGTCGCCTACTCGGCGTCGGTGTGGCGGCTCGCGCTGGCCGAGTCGAAGGCGACGGCCGGTTCGGCCGGATCGGGCGATGGCGCGGACGGTCCTCGCGCGCACCGGCGGGGGCGCCTGAGGGATCTCGGCCCGGAACCCGTCGGGCAGCGTCCCCGCCGCGGCCAGGCGGCGGATGACGAAGCCGTAGTAGTCCTCGACCTTGGCCGTCACCCGCGGCCAGCTGAACTCCTCGGCCCGCGCCTGGCCGGCGGCGCCCATCTGCTCGCGCAGGCCCGGGTCGCGCAGCAGCTTGTCGATCGCCACGGCGAGCTCGCGCGGCTCGCGCGGCGGCACGAGCAGGCCCTCGCGCCCGCGGCGCACGACGCCCTTGTAGCCGTGGATGTCCGAGGCCACGATCGGCGTCCCGGCCGCCATCGCCTCGAGCAGCACGATGCCGAACGATTCACCACCGGTCGCCGGTGACGCGAAGACGTCCGCGGTCCGGAACAGCTGCGCCTTCGCATCGTCGGAGACGCGACCGAGGAACTCCACGCCCTGGAGACCGCGCGTGGCCACGTAGCGGCGGGCCTCGCGTTCCTGCGGTCCGCCGCCGACCACGAGGAGCCTCGAGTCCGATCCCGTCTTGCGCAGGATGCGGTGGGCCTTGAGGAGGTCCAGGAGGCCCTTGCGTGGCTCATGGCGTCCCACGAACAGCACGTTGGGCGTGCCATCCTGCCAGCGGGAGATCGGGACGGCGTTGGCGTACCGGCCGACGTCGACGCCATTGGGGATGACCTTGTAGTCGCCCGGAAAGAAGCGGTCGATGAAATGGCGCGCCGCAGCGCTCACCGCGATCCGGCCGTGCAGCCGCTGCGCATGGCCGCCGAGCGCGCGGCCCCCGAACTCGTACGACGGCGAGAAGCCGGCATAGGCGTGGAAGGTCGCGATGTTGACGCTCGTCGACTCGCGCAGCAGGAAGAGCGACAGGAACGGGACGAACGGCTCGTGGAAGTGCAGCACGTCGAACCTCTCGCGCTCTAGCATCGAGCCGATCTGGCTGAGGTAGCGCGGCGAGAACGTGAGCGTGCCCACGGACGCGTTGATCGGCACGGAGAACCCGACGCCCAGGCGGATGATGTCGCCCTCCGACGCGCGCTGCGGGCCGTGGCTGGCGGTCAGGATCCGGACGTCGTGGCCGCGCAGGCGCAGGCCCTCGTACAGGAATTTGACGTGCTGGGCCACCCCGCCGGGTGCCGGGTAGATGTACGGGCAGACGAGGCCGATCTTCATCGCCGCTCGTCCGCGGGGTCGTACCTGGGTGGTCGAGCGCGGCCGCCCGGATAGCCGTGATCGCGCCCGGTCCCGTCGCGGCGGACGCGACCGGCCAGCTCATCGCGGGCGTCCCGTGCCCGTTTCGTCAGCTGCTTCTTGAACACGCCGACCTGCCCTGCCGTGTCGTGGAACGAGCCCTCGTGGTCCGTCCCGCGTCCCTCGATGGCACGCCGCAGCTCGGCCGCCGTACGGCCCTCGAACGTCGTCCAGCCGACGCCGATGGCCTCGAGGGCATGGGCGTCGCTGTTCCCCACCCGGGCGAGGCCGTGCTCATCGGCGAAGCGCACGACACGATCGTGCCACGGGCGGCCCAGCGCCGTCGGATTGAACGTCTCGAGGCCGTCCGGCCGGACGGTCTCGTCGCCATCGTCGAGGAGGCCGCGCAGGACCCGACCCTGGGCGCACAGCGGGTACGGCACGAGCGGATGGGCAGGGATCGCCAGGCCACCCGCCCCGTGGACCTCCTTGATCGTCGTGCGCAGCGAGCGGTACGGCCGGATCGGCCGATCGATCCACAGCGCCAGCAGGTGGCCGCCAAGGGTCGTGACCTCCTCGCCGACGACGACTTCGATGCCCACATCGCGATCGCGGGCCATCGCCTGCGCGGCCAAGGCCGCATCGATGCGCTCGTGGTCGGTGATGGCGATGACGTCCAGCTCGCCTCGCGCGGCGACGTGGTCGAGGATGCTGACGACGTCCGCCGTGCCGTCAGAGGCGATCGTGTGGATATGCAGGTCGGCGCGGCCGTGTCGCTCGATCATCGGGCACTTGGCTCCGGCACGGCCGGATGCGCGGCGGCCTCCCGCTCGAGGTCCGGCCAGATGGGGAAGAACACCGCCCACCACTGCTCGGGGGCATCCTCGATGATCCGCTCGAACGCGCGCGCGATGGCACCCATCGTCGCGGTCACGCGCTCGCGGCGGCTGCCGTCCGCGGCCACGGTCACCGGCTCCAGCCGCCCGATGTAGCGACCCACGCCGCTTCCGCCGAGCCCCCACGACATAGACGGGCGCGCCGCTCTCGACGGCGAGCATCGCCGGGCCGAGGGGGAGCTGCGCCGGCGCGCCGAACAGTTCGGTCGGCATGCCCGCCGCCGGTCAGGTCGCGATCGCCGACGATCCCGACGCTGGTGCCGTCCCGCAGCGCCGCCTGCAGCTCGCGACGCGCCTCACGCACGCCGACGATCCGCACGCCGACGGCCCCGCGGGTGCGCACGAACCATTCCTGGAGTCGGGCGTCGTCGACGGACTCCATCGGCGCGACGGCGGCACCGGCCCGCGCCGCGAGCAGCATGCCGGGCAGCTCGATCGCCCCGAAATGGAGCCCGACGATAGATCGAAGCCCGCCCCGATCCGAACGCCGCGTCCGCCGACGTCCGGGGTCTCGACCTCGACCTGCTCGTCGATATCGCCCGGGCGCAGGGCGGGCGCCCGCGCGACCTCGAGGTAGTAGCGCGCGGCGTGCCGGTAGGCCAGACCGGACGAGCCGCTCGAGCGCGCGCGGGTCGGTCGCGGCCGCCCGCACCAGCGCGGCCCCGCGACGCGCCCCGCCAGGGTCGCGGCGACGCGACCGAGGTTCCGGCGCGCCTGGGCCGCGCGATCCGGGGTCAGGCGATACCAGAGCTCGCCGGCGAACTCGGCGAACCGCACCAGCGGCCCCTCGGGCAGGCGGCAAGCCAGCCACGAGGCGGCCATCAGGACCCGGAACCGCACCAGCTGACGATGCCCGCCATGGTCAGGCGAACTCCGGCGCCGGGCCCGGGTCGGCGATGCCCGACTGCATCAACGTCGCGCGTCGCTCGAGGTCCTCGGCCTCGGCCGCTGTGGCCGGCCAGATCGGCTTGAAGCTGTACCACTGCTCGGGTGCCGCCGCGACCGTCGAGGCGAGGGCGTCGGCGATCGCCTGGGTGGCGCGCTGGAGCTCGGCCGGGTCGCCCGATGTGAGGTCGATGGCCCCAGGCCAGGTCACGAGGAACGTCCCGTCGGGACGGCGCCGGATCGTGATCGGCATGATGCGCGAGCCGGTCTTCGCGGCCAGCGTCGCCGGGCCCGCGGGCAGGGCCGTCCAGTGCGCCGAACAGCTTCACGGGGATCCCGTCGGATCGGTAACCCCAATCGACGAGCAGTCCGAGCATCTCGCGCCGGCGGAGCACGCCGAAGATCGCGCGCATGTTGCGCCAGCCGATGATCCTCACGCCCCACGCCTCGCGCTGGCTGCGCAGGAGCTCGAAGAGCTCGGGAAACGCCGAGTCGTCGGCGAGGACGCTGATCGGCATGCCGTGGCGGGCGATGGCCGCCGCGACCGCGTCGTTGCTGCCGACGTGGCCGACGACGAAGATCATGCCGCCGCCACTGGGCGCCTCGCGCCACATCCGCTTGAACTCGACCGCATCCAGGTCCGGGACCAGCTCCGCGCGCTCCTCGGCTGTCATCGTCGGCAGGCGCATCAGCTCCACGAGATAGCGGCCGTAGCCGTAATACGCCTGCAGCGCCATCGAGCGGACCTGCTCGTGGTCCGGTGGCAGCCCCAGGACGTGCCCGAAGTTGCGGTTGGACCAGCGCCGCTTCGTCGGCCAGGCGAGGTAGGACAGCTGCGAGGCGCGCCCGATCACGGCCGCGGCCGGCTTGGGCGGCACGGTGGCGAGGACCCAGGCCAGCGCGCGATAGCCGGCCACGGCCACGCGCTCGACGATCCGGGGGCTCGCGCCGCCGCGTCGATGCGGTGCCTCCAGCCGGCGGTCGGCGACCTTCGCGCCGGCGTGCGGGCCGACCTTCGCGCCGGCCTGCGGCCGCTCGTCGGCCGTCACTGCCCGGCGGCGGTCGCGACTCTGGCCGTGGTCTTTGCCGGGCTTCCGGCCAGCTTGCGGAGCTTGCGCGTGGTCGGCTTCTCGGTCCCGACGAGCGTTTCGTCGTCGTCGCCGCGGATGAACGCCTCGACGCGGTTGTACGCGATGTCGTCGTGGATCTGGTGGGGCGGGCTCTTCATGAAGTACGCCGAGGGGGCGACGAGCGTGCCCTTGAGCCCGCGGTCCAGGCCCAGCTTCAGGCAGCGGATCGCGTCCGTGATGACGCCGGCGCTGTTGGGGCTGTCCCAGACCTCGAGCTTGAGCTCCGCGTTGAGCGGCACGTCGCCGAACGTCGTGCCCTCCATCCGGATGTAGCACCACTTGCGGTCCTCGAGCCACGGGACGTGGTCGCTCGGGCCGACGTGGACGTTGTCGGGGTCCATCTCGTAGTCGAGCATGGAGGTGACCGCGTTCGTCTTCGAGATCTTCTTGGACTCGAGGCGCTCGCGCTCGAGCATGTTCAGGAAGTCGGTGTTGCCCCCGAAGTTCAGCTGGTAAGTGCGGTCGAGGCGCACGCCGCGATCCATGAACAGGCGGGTCAGCACGCGGTGGCTGATCGTCGCGCCGACCTGGCTCTTGATGTCGTCGCCGATGACCGGCAGACCGGCTTCCGCGAAGCGGCGCTGCCAGTACGGCTCGCGGCCGATGAAGACCGGGATCGCGTTCACGAACCCGACGCCGGCCTGGAGGGCCTGCTCGGCGTACCACTTGGTCGCCTGTTCGCTGCCGACCGGCAGGTAGGAGACCATCACGTCGACCTCGCGCTCCCTGAGGATGCCGACGATGTCGGCCGTCGGGCCGGGCGCCTTCTCGATGATCTGGCTCAGATACTTGCCGAGGCCGTCGTGGGTCATCCCGCGCTCGACGGTGACGCCGGTGTGGCCGACCTTGTGGAACGTGTAGGTGTTGTTCGGCTTCGTGTAGATCGCCTCGGACAGGTCCTTGCCGACCTTGTTCTTGTCGATGTCGAAGGCGGCGACGAAGTCGATGTCGCGGATGTGGTAGCCGCCGAGGTCGACGTGCATCAGGCCGGGGATGAAGTCGTCCGCATTGGCATTCTCGTAGTAGTAGCGGCCCTGGACGAGGCTGCTCGCGCAGTTACCCACGCCGACGATGGCGACCCGGATCTTGCCGTCGCCGCGGCGCCCAGCGCCTGCCCACGTATTGGCGGGGGTCGCGCCGTTCCTGCCGTTGCCGTTGGTTCCGTTCTTGCTCACGTGTTCGTCTCCGATGGCTGACTGGTGGACTGCTGCAGCGCCTGGCTGCGGACATGGAGGATTCGCTGGATCAGGGTGATGGTCGCGCCCACGGCGATGATGCCGAGGGCGATCTCGATGGTGACGATGCCGAATGGGACGGCGGCGCCGCCGGCGCCCTGGAAGCCGCCGTCCGGCACGTTGACGGTCGTTCCGACCAGGCCGCCGACGACGAGGCCCAGGGTGAGGATCACGAGCCGGACCTCGCGGGGCATGATGCCGACGGCGGCCATCCCGCGACCGGCCCCGAAGCCGAGGCCTTCGGCGCGGGCACGGGCGTAGCTGACCATGAAGGCGGCCGCCATGGCCGCGGCGGCGAACACTGGCGCGTCGGCCCAGCCGCTGGCGCCAAGGCCGGCCACGAGGCCGACGTAGACGACGGCTTCGCCCCACCGATCGAAGACGGAGTCCATGAACGCCCCGAGGCTGCTCACGCGGCCGGTGGCGCGGGCGAGGGTGCCGTCGAACATGTCGAACACGCCGCCAGCGAACACCACGAGGCCGCCGACGAGCCAAAGCTGCTGCGAGAGGAGCACGGCACCGACGACCGTCACGAGGAAACCGATGACGGTCAGCGCGTCTGGCGTCAGGCCGGCGCGGCCCATCGCGAGGGCGACGGGCACGAACGCGTCCTTGAACCGGTCGCGAGATTCGTTCGAGAGGGTCATCCGGCGGCCGCTCGATTCGCGATGCCGAGGATCGCGCGTTCGCGCGCCGCGACCTCGCCGAATGCCTCTGGGCGGAGCGTGCAGATCGTCTCGCGCCCGACGCGCCGTGTGGCGACGAGGCCGGCGACCCGGAGTCGCTTGAGGTGGTGGCTCACGAGCGGCTGGCTTAGGCCGACATGCGCGATGAGCTCGGCCACGCTCGACTCGCCTTCGGCCAGACGCCGGACGATCCGCAGACGGTTCACGTCGGCGAGGGCCTTGTGGAAGGTGCGCAGCTCGCGCAGGTCGTCGGGCTGCAGGACGATCGAGGCGATCGTGGTGCGGAAGCGGGCGGGGGTCGGCAAGAGTGGTTGGTTCTCCGGGGCCGGCGGGCGCGGCTCGTGGATGGGGGACCGCGGACGTCGCATCAACGCCGGTTGATATCAACGGATGTTGATGCAACGGCGACGCCGTGTCAAGCCCGTGCCCGCGGCCGGCTTCGGGGTCGTTTTAGAAGGGGAAGAAGACCCGCACGGCCCAGGCGATCGCGAGAATCAGCACGATCGCGCCCGCCACCTTGGGCAACCGAGGCTCGTATCTTGCACCTGGATTCTCAGTAAGGGACCGGGCGTTGGGCATCGACCTCGCGGAGGTGGGCGCTCGCGTTGTCCATCCCGTACGGAAGGCCGCTGGCGCCGCCGATCCCGCCATCGCCCGACCCGAAGTCATCAGCCATAGGTCGAGCGTGCGCCCGATCCGGCCCGCCGTCAATGGCCCGGATCCTTCGGGACCGGCGGCCCCGTACACTCCCCGCCATGGACCGCCGATCGGCGATCGCATTGCTCGGCGTGTTCGGTGCCGGGGTGTTCCTCGCCGGGCTCGAGCTGATGATCACCGCGGTCGCGTTGCCGTCGATCCTCGCCGATCTCGTCGACGCCGATGGCACCTCGGCCTGGATCGAGCTGCGCAAGGCCAGTTGGATCATCAACGGCTACCTGCTGATCTACATCCTCGCGATGCCGCTCGCCGGCCGCATCGCCGACCTGTGGGGCGCGCGGCGGCCCTTCCTCGCCGCCCTGGCCATCTTCACGCTCGGCAGTGCCCTCGCCGGCATGGCCCAGGACCTGGACCAGCTGATCGCCGCACGGCTCGTGCAGGCGGCCGGCGGTGGCATCCTCGTGCCGGTGGGCACGGCGGCCGCGGCGCATCTCTTCGCGGGCGGCGCCCGGCCGCGGGCCCTCGGCGTCATCGGCGCCCTGACGTTCCTCGGCATGGCCGCGGGACCGTTCCTCGGGGCAGCGATCCTCTCGACCGTGCATCCCGAGGAGGCCCTGATCGGGGCCGGCCTCGCGAGCTCCACGCTCGCCGACGTGGCCGGGCCTGCCTGGCGCTGGATCTTCTACGTGAACGTCCCGATCGGTCTCGTCGGGATCGTGCTGGCCTGGGCGGCCGGCGCCGGCTGGGACACGCCGCGCCGCGCCGGCCGGGTGGATGTCGTCGGTGCCGCCCTGTTCGGGATCACGCTGGCGGCGGGACTGCTCGGGCTGACGCTTCTGGGCGCGACGGCCATCGCCGGCACGGCCCTGGACCCGGTCGTCGTCTCCGCCGGTCTCGGCGGCCTGGCCGCCGTCGCGACGCTGCTCGCCATCGCCCGCGGCCTGCGCGCGCGGGACCCGTTCCTCGATGTCAAGCTCTTCCGGAGCCGCCCGTTCAGCGCTGCCGCCCTCGTGTCGCTGTTGACCGGGTACGCGTTCGCGACCGCGATCATCGGCGGTGCCGTGTTCGTCGATCGAGTCCTGTACGGCGGTCCGGACGAGCAGCGCCTGGCGCTCGGTTCGCTGGCGGCCGCCACCGCGGTCGGTGCGCTCGTGTCCGGCTTCGCCGTGCGCGTCGCGAGCTACCGCGTCGTGACCCTGGCCGGGCTGGCGCTGAGCGTCGGCGGTCTCGCCGCCATGGCCTCGTGGAACCCGACGACGGACATCCGTGCGGTCGCCCTGGCCCTCGGCGCGTTCGGTCTCGGGTTCGGCTCGTCGGTCACGCCACGTTCGACGGCCGCGGTGGAGGCCGCCGGTCGCGCCGCGTTCGGTGTCGCGTCGTCGGTCGTGACGGTCGCGCGCATGCTCGGCATGGCGATCGGTCTCGCGGTGCTGACCGCGTACGGGTCGACGACGATCGATCGCCTGTCGGCCGACATCTATGCCACGCCCGACGCATACCTCGCCTTCATCCCGGAGAACCTGCGCGACCGGCCGCTGCGCGACCCGCTGGTCGTGGAGGCGCTCGAGTCGTGGGCCTCACGCGAGGCCGCCTCGATCATGGTCGGGCTGTTCGTCGTGGCCGCGCTGATGACCGTGGCCGCGGCGCCGCCGGCGCTCGCCCTGGGAGGCTCGGGCCGCCGACGTCGGTCCGCCTCCGACGGCGCCTCCTCGCCACGCGATGACGCGCGTATGCTGGCCGGCGATGGGAACCCCGACCCCGGCGTCATCCTCTGATCGCTCGACCGGCCGGGCCGGCGAGCCCGTCGCCCGCCGTCGCCCACCCGCCGGCCGGCACGGCCCCGGCACGGTGCGCGTCTCCGCCGTCGTGGACGGCAAGGCCGAGGAGCTGGAGGGCAAGACGGCGCTCACACGCTTGCCCGAGATCCTGCGCCGCTCCGACGCCACGGCCTGGGTCGACCTGACCGGACCGTCCGAAGATCAGGTCCAGCAGATCGGGGCGATCCTCGCGCTCCATCCGCTGATCGTCGAGGACATCCTCGAAGGCAACCAGCGCGCCAAGATCGAGCTGACCGACGGGGTCGTCCACATCGTCCTGTTCAGCCTCGAGTACACCGACGAAGAGGTCGTGATTACCGAGATCGACATGGTCCTCGGACTCGGGTTCCTGCTGACCGCCCACGACCGGGCATGGGACCCGCGCGTCTCGCATCATCTGCGCTCGGGGGTCGGGCCGATCCTGACTCATGGCCCGGACCACCTGCTCTGGGCGATCTGCGATGACGTGATCGACAGCTACTTCCCGTTCGCGGACCGGCTCGGCGATGCCATCGACCAGGTCCAGGACGAGGTCGTCCTCACCGCCAGCGCCGATGCGCTCCAGCGCCTGTTCCGGCTCAAGCGCGAGCTCATCGAGGTGCGTCGACACGTCGGTCCGGTGCGCGAGGTCTTCAACCAGCTGACGAACCGCGACACGCCGCTGATCGATGCCGACGAGGTCGTCTACTTCCGCGACGTCTACGACCACATCATCCGATTGACCGACGAGCTCGATAATTACCGCGAGCTCGCCGCCGCGACGCTCGACGTCTACCTGACCCAGGTCAACAACAACCTCTCGATCATCATGAAGCGGCTGACGGGCGTGACGGTCATCCTGGCGGGCATCGGCGCGGTGGGCGGCATCTTCGGGATGAGCGAGGCGCATAACCTCGGCGGGTTCTGGGTCGTCACCGGTGCCACGTTCGTCGCGGCGAGCGGCCTCGCGGTCTTCCTGCGGCGGATCGGCTGGATCTAAGCGTGTCGCGCGGCTAGCAGGCCCGGGGCTTGGCCTTGGGGTGGGCGTCGGCGGGATCGGCGGGCCAGCTCGACAGGGGCTTCGCGATGACCTGGGTCTTGCCGAAGGTCGAATTCGGCCCCTCGGACGTCTGCAGCCACATCACTTCGGACTTGGCATTCAACGCGTCCTCGAGATCGAACTGGCTGCGCCGGACCTCGAAGATCTCGTACAGGAACAGCCAGTCGTCGCTCGTCCAGACCTCGACGACCCGTGTGCGCAGGTCGGGCGCCTTGGTCTTGAGCAGCGGCTCGAACATGCCGGGGCGAGCGTGGGCGAAGATGTAGGTCGCGCGACCCTGACCCGGCTGGCCGAGGCGTGGCGGCTCGGCTGGATCCACGAGGTACATCGCGACATCGCACGGCGGATAGCCGGCCGGGCCCTTGATGACCGGCATGTCGATGTCGAGCGACGCGATCCGGACACGGGTCGCGACGCGATTAGGGTCGGGGGTCGGGCTGGGTGGCGGGGGTGTCGGCGACCCGATGGGCGGCAGCGTGATCCGCGGGGACGGCGCGACCGGGGTGGCGGTCGGTGGCGGCGAGGGTGTGAAGACGGGTTCCGCGGCGACCGGGACGGTGTACGTCAACAGGCCGGCAGCGAGCAGCGTGACCCCGCCCGCCGTCAGCACGGCGGGCAGCAATCGGGTCCGGAAGTAGTCCAGGCGGTCGCCCATGAGAGCGGAAGCGTAGCGGCAGCATCGCCGGCACGCTCTCGACCGTCCGTACTGGTACCCTCCGCGCGACCATGTGGCCACGCTTGTCGATCCTCGCCGGTCTGTTGGCCGGCGTCGCCGTCGCGCTGCTCATGCTCGGGGGGATCCTCGCCTTCGCCCCCGAGCCGGGTGCTGGCGCCACGCCGCCGCCGGAACCATCGGGACCGATCGTAGTTCGCTCGCCCTCGCCGTCGATCGCGGCGCCGTCGCCGACCGCGTCGGGCTCGGGCGCGGCGCCGGGTGCCGGCGGCTCCGCCGGGCCCTCGGGTTCCGCGGCCGGCCTGTTCCATGTCGGCGAGCCCGCCCCGGCCCTGTCCGTGCCCCAGGTGGGCGGCGGCACGATCGATCTCGCGAACCTGCGCGGCAAGCCGGTCTGGGTGAACTTCATGGGGACCTATTGCCCGCCCTGTCTCGACGAGTTCCCGCTCATGAACGGGTTCGCGGCGCGCTATGCGAACGACGACCTCGTGGTCCTTGCCATCGACGTCAAGGAGGAGGAAGGCGTGGTCGCGGCGTTCGCCGAGAGCCTGTCGGCCACCTTCCCGATTGGGCTCGACAGCGACGGTTCCGCCCAGGCGCGCTGGGGGGCCCTGGCGCTGCCCGTGCACTTCTGGATCGACAAGGACGGGATCATCCGTGACGGCGCGCTCGGCGGGATCGGGCCGGACATCATGGCCCGCGGCCTGTCGGCGATCATGCCGGGCGTCGACGTCACGCCGTGACCGCGGCCGGCGGGCCGCCATCGAACGGGTCTGCGGCCGGCGGGCCGCCATCGAACGGGTCTGCGGCCGACAGGTCGCCGCCGACTTCGTCCGCCGCTGACGTCGCAGGCGCCATGGATGCCCTCGCGGCGGCACCAGGCCCGCTGCTGGTGGTGGCCGACTTCGACGGCACGCTCGCGGTCGGGGCGCGCGACCCGGCGGTCGCGTTCATCGAGCCAATCGCCCAGCGCGGCTCTGCGCGCACTCGCGCGGATCGCCGCCGAGCGACCGGGGCGGGTCCACGTCGCCGTCCTGACCGGGCGGGTCGTGTCGGACGTCGCTGTGCGCGTCCGGGTCGGTGGCGTGGAGTACCTGGGCGACCATGGTCTCGAGCACGGGACGCTGGCGCGCCGCGGGCGCGCGGAGCAGCTCCGCGTGGACACCGACCCGGCGTACGACGCGCACCGCCACCCAGCCGCGATCCTGGCCGCCGGGGTCGCGGACGAGCTGGGGTCGCCGCCGTGGCTGTTCGTCGAGCGCAAGGGACCGTCCGTGGCCTTCCACGTCCGCCAGGCCGACGACGTGGACGCGGCCCGGGCGGCCGTGGTCGGCGCGATCGCCGCGGTCGAGGCCCGGGCGAGGCTGTCGGATCACGGCCTGGCCCATTACCGCGGCGGGTCGGTCGTCGACCTCCGTCCGGCCCAGGCGGGCGGCAAGCGTGAGGCCGTCGCGCGGCTGCTCGGGCGGCACCGACCCGCGGCGGCCCTCGTCCTGGGCGACCAGCTGAGCGACGTCGATGCGTTCGAGGCGGTCGTCACCGCCCGGGAGCAGGCGGGGGCCGGGAGAGCAGCGCTCGTCGCGACGACCGTGGCCGTCCACGGCACCACGACCTCCGCGCCCGACGAACTGGTCCGCGGCGCCGACCTGTGTCTCGGCTCGCCGCGCGAGGTCGGTCGGCTGCTCCTGGCCTTGGCGCACCGCCTGTAGGCACGAGCCCTCCCCGGTGGGCGGGCCGCCGGTCACTCAGGTCCCGGCGATGCCCGCGGTGCCGAGGAGCGCCCGCGCCGCCTCCTCGACGATGCCAAGGAGCGTCGTCGGGAACAGCCCCAGGAGGATCGTCAACACGGTCGCTGCGGCCAGGCCGCCCCACATGAGCGCGCCATGGCGCTGCGCCGGCGCGTCGCTCGCGGGGTCGCGCATGAACATGTACACGACGATGCGCAGGTAGTAGAAGGCCGCGACGGCGGCGTTGAGGACGACGAGGACCGCCAGCCAGGTCAGCGCCCCGCCGGCCTGGACGGCGGCCACGATCACTTCGTACTTGGCGAAGAAGCCGGCGGTCGGCGGGATGCCGATCAGCGACAGCAGGAACAGCGTCATCAGGACCGTCAGGAGCGGCTCGCGGCGGCCGAGCCCGGCAAACGTATCGAGTGACGACGTCACCCCGGCCCGCTTCTGGAGCGCGGCGATGACCGCGAACGCACCCAGGTTCATGAACGCGTACGCGGCGAGGTAGAAGAGCAGGCCCGACAGGCCCTGCAGCTGGCCGGCGCCGTACGCCGCGAGCCCGACGAGCATGTAGCCGGTGTGCGCGATCGAGCTGTAGCCGAGCATGCGCTTGACGTTGTCCTGCGTGAGCGCCACGAGGTTGCCGAGCGTCATCGTGAACGCGGCGAGGATGATGACGACCGGGAGCCAGATGTCGGCGAGGGGCCCGAGCGCCTCCACGAAGAGCCGCAGGATCAGCGCGAACGCGCCGACCTTCGGCCCGACCGACAGGTATCCCGTGACGGGCGTGGGCGAGCCCTGGTAGGCGTCGGGCGTCCAGTAGTGGAACGGCACGGCCGCGATCTTGAAGGCGACCCCGGTCGTCATGAACGCGAGGCCCATGGCGAGACCCGCAGACAGCGGCGCCTCGCCGGCGACGACCGCGGCAAGCGTGGCCGCGATCCCGTCCGGACCGGCCACGAGCGTCGTCCCGGTCAGGCCCCACACGAACGCGAGGCCGAAGAGGAAGATCGCCGAGCTGAACGAGCCGAGCAGGAAGTACTTGATCGCGCCCTCGGTCGAGTAGGCGTCGGTCTTGTGGAAGCCGGCGAGCAGGTAGCCCGGCAGCACCATCAGCTCGAGGCCGAGGAACAGCAGCAGCAGATCGGTCGAGCCCGCGAGCAGCATCGCGCCGGACATCGCGAAGATCAGCACGGTCGCGAACTCCGCCACCGGCAGGTTGCGTGGCAGCAGGTAGTCGGGCGCGAACAGGATCGTCATCACGATGACCGAGATGAACAGGATGTCGAGGAACGTCGTCAGCGCGTCCACGGTGTACGAGCCGCCGAACGCGGTCGCCTCCGTCCCGCCGACGCTGAGCGTGACGATCGCCGTCAGCCCGAGGCCGATGAGCGCGGTCGCGACCGCTGCCGCCGACCGGCCGGGCCGGATCAGGTCCACGATGAGGACGGCCGCCGCGGTCAGCACGGCCGCGATCAGCGGGGAGATCGTGACGAAGTCACCGGCGCTCAATGGGCCGCCCCGCCTTCCGCCGCGATGGCTCCCGGGGCGTCGGACCGCCCGGGCCGCAGCGCGAACAGGATGCGCGCGACGATCGCCAGCACGACGATCGCGACGCCGACCGCCACGACGGTCGGCCCGACCGGCAGCGGCGCGCCCGTCGCGGACGCGCTCAGGGTGTCACGGACCGTCCCGCCCACGAGGTCGAGCAGGAGCCCGGGCTGCAGCCCGAAGACCACGATCAGCGTGGCCAGTGGCACGAGCGTCAGGGTCTCGATCGGGGTCATATCCGCCAGGTGGCTCCCGAGACTCGCGATGAAGTCGGAGACCTCGCCGAAGACGATGCGACCGTACATGTACAGCAGGTAGCCGGCCGCGAGGACCATCACGAACGCCGCGATCGCGGCCCCCAGCGGGCTCACCTCGAAGGTCCCGACGAGCGTCAGGAACTCCCCGACGAAGCCGGACAGGCCCGGCAGCCCGCCCGAGGCGAAGGCGAAGAACCCGAACACGGCCGCCCACACGGGCATCCGCCCCGCCAGCCCGCCCATCTTCGCGATCGTCCGGTCGTGGGTCCGCTCGTAGATGACACCGACCAGCAGGAACAGGCCACCCGTGATGAGGCCGTGGTTGATCATCTGAAGGATCGCGCCCTGGACGCCCTGCTCGGTGAAGACGAACAGGCCGAGCGTCACGAAGCCCATATGGCTGACCGAGGAGAAGGCCACGAGCCGCTTCAGGTCCGGCTGGACGAGCGCCACGATCGCGCCGTAGATGATCGCGATCAACGAGAGCACGATGACGACCGGCGCGAAGGTCAGCGCCGCATCGGGGAACAGCGGCACCGCGAAGCGGATCAGCCCGTACGCCCCGAGTTTCAGCATGATCGCGGCCAGGATCACCGAGCCCGCGGTCGGGGCCTCCGTGTGGGCGTCCGGCAGCCAAGTGTGGAACGGGAACATCGGGACCTTGATCGCGAAGGCGAGGAAGAACGCCAGGAACGCACCGACCTGGAGCGCCGGGGCGAAGCCGCCGCCGGCCGCGAAGCCACGCAGGGTCTCGAAGTCGAAGGCGCCCGCCCACGACCCGCCGTTGGCCGCCTGGTACGCGAACGCCGTCGCCAGGATGGCCACCAGCATCAACAGCGACCCGACGAGCGTGTACAACACGAACTTGATCGTCGCGTAGATCCGGTTCGCGCCGCCCCAGATGCCGATGATCAGGTACATCGGGACCAGCACGATCTCCCAGAAGATGTAGAACAGGAAGAGGTCGAGGGCGAGGAACACGCCGATCATCCCGACCTCGAGGACCAGGAAGCTGATCATGTATTCCTTGATCCGCGTCTGGATCGGCGTCCAGCTCGCGAGGATCGAGATCCACGACAGCGTCGTCGTCAGCACGACCAGCGCGGCCGACAGCCCGTCCACGCCGAGCTTGTACTGGATGCCGAAGACCGGGATCCAGTCGTACGCCTCGACGAACCCGAACGGACCGGTCGGCCCCGGCAGGCAGCTCGATGAGCAGCAGCAGCGAGACGACCCAGGTCGCCAGCGCGAAGCCCAGCGCCACGATCCGGGTGAGGTTCGACGGGCAGGATCGCCACCGCCACCGCGCCGACCAGCGGCAGGAACGTGATCAGCGTCAGGATCGGGAAGCCATCGAGATTCATCGCGGGTTGCCCACGAGGATGAGGTACGAGCCGGCCATCACGATCAGGCCCAGCGCGATGCCGAGGGCGTAGTTCTGGACCCGGCCGGTCTGCACGCGGCGCAAGCCCGCGCCCGGCACCGACCGTGGCCCGGCCGACGTCGTTGACCGTCCCGTCGACGACCTCGCGGTCGAACCACCACATCGCCGCCGCGATCCGGCCGCCGATGACGATGAACAGCAGGTGATACAGCTCGTCGAACCACCACTTGTTGAGCGACGCGCGGTACAGGAACGCCAGGCCGGGTCGCGAGCTCAGGTCACGGACGCTGCTCCGGGCGGGCGGGCAGGCGCACCGCGCCGACATCGGCCCCGAACAGGCGCCACGCGAGGGCCACGCCGATCGCCGCCACCGTGACGCTGGCGAGGATCAGCCCGCCGTCGATGCCGAACAGCGCGTACGGCTCGTGCGGGAGGTGGAGCAGCTCGTCGGTCGAATGGTGGAACACCGGTTCCAGCCAGTGATGGAGCGTGCTGGCACCGAGCGGCAGGCCGAGCGCCAGGCCCAGGAAGACCGACGGGATCGCCAGCAGGATCAGCGGGATGGTCATCACCCGCGGCGATTCGTGGATCCGGTCCCAGAGCTCGGCCGGGCCGCGGAACGCGCCCCAGAACGTCATGCCCATGAGCCGGAACATGTAGAAGGCCGTCAGGAACGCGACGAACAGGCCGATCCCCCAGACCCAGTAGAAGCCGAACTTGAACGCCTCGCCCAGGATCTCGTCCTTGCTGAAGAAGCCGGCCAGCGGCGGGATGCCGGAGATCGCGATCGAGCCGATGAACATCGTCGCGTAGGTGATCGGGATCTTCTGGGCGAGGCCGCCCATGCGGCGCATGTCCTGCTCCTCGTGGACGGCGTGGATCACGGAGCCGGAGCCCAGGAACAGGAGGCCCTTGAAGAAGCCGTGGGTCATCAGGTGGAAGATCGCCGCCGTGAACGCCCCGACCCCGAGCGCCGCGAACATGTAGCCGAGCTGGCTCAGCGTCGAGTAGGCGAGGACGCGCTTGATGTCGGTCTGGGTCATCGCGATCGACGCCGCGAGGATGGCCGTGAAGATGCCGATCGCGGCGACGATGACCATCGCGTCGGGCGCCGAGGCGAAGAGCTCGTTCGCGCGGGCGACGAGGTACACGCCGGCGTTGACCATCGTGGCCGCATGGATGAGCGCGGACACCGGGCGTCGGGCCCTCCATCGCGTCGGGGAGCCAGACGTGGAGCGGGAACTGGGCGCTCTTGCCCATGGCGCCCGCGAACACGAGCAGGGCGATCGCGAACAGCGGGATCGGATTGGCGTCGCCCGCCTCGAGCATCGTGTGGATGGACTCGCGGATGTTCAGCGTCGCCTCCCCGACGGCGCCGGTGTTCACCCAGATGGCCATGATCCCGAGCGCGAAGCCGATGTCGCCGACGCGGTTGACGATGAACGCCTTCTTCGCCGCCAGCGCCGCGGACCGCTTGCGGTACCAGAAGCCGATGAGCAGGTAGCTGCACAGGCCGACCAGCTCCCAGGCCACGAACACGACCAGCCACGAGTCCGCGAGGACCAGCAGCAGCATCGAGAACATGAACAGGTTCAGGTACGCGAAGAACCGCCAGTAGCCCGGGTCGTGGCTCATGTAGCCGACCGAGTAGATGTGGACCAACAGACCGATGGTCGTGACGACGATCAGCAGGCACGCGGTCAGCGAGTCGACGACGAAGCCGACCTCGACGACGAAGTCCCCGGCCGGGATCCAGGTGAACCAATGCAGCGCGTAGCCGTGCGCCTCCTCGGATCCCTCCAGCAGCGGCGCCGCGCCGGTCAGCACCTGGAAGGCCAGGGCCATCGCGATGACCCACGCCCCGAAGATGACGAGCACCGGGACCCAGTGCGCCCGCTTGCCCAGCCGCCGCCCGACGAGCGCCGTGACCCCGAACCCCGCCGAGCGGCAGGATGACGAGCAGCGGGATCAGCGTTTCGAGCGTCACCTGGACATCGCGTCGTATTCGTCTACGAGCGGAGTCTTCTTGTTCCGGTAGATCGCGATGACGATGGCGAGGCCGACCGTGGCCTCGGCGGCGGCGACCGTCATGACCATCAGGGCGATGACCGACCCCTGCGCCTGCGCATCGACGGCCGGGCTGAACCCGGCGAAGGCGACGATCGCGAGGTTGACCGCATTGAGCATGAGCTCGATCGACATGAGCATGCTGATCGCGTTGCGTCGCGCGAGGAACCCGAAGGAGCCGATCGCGAAGAGGATCCCCGACAGGATCAGGTACGCATCGAGGCTGTTGCTCACGGCGGCCCGCCGGGCTCGCGCTTGGCCAGGAACACGCCGCCGATCACGGCGGCCAGCAGCAGCACGCTGACGATCTCGAACGGGAAGACGAACTGCTCGAACAGCACGAGCGACATCCGGTCGGCCCGCAGCGGGATCCGCTTCGTGCAGCTCAGCCCAGTCGGTCGCGGAGATCGCCAGCGCGATGAGGACCGCGACGACCACGGCCGCGATCGCCGCGGGCACGGCCTGCGTCTGGAAGACCAGCCGGCTGGGGGCGTCCTTGGTTTGGGTCAGCATGATCGCGAAGAGGATCAGCACGCTGATCGCGCCGATGTAGACGATCACCTGCGCGGCGGCCAGCAGCGGGGCCCCGATCAGCACGTAGATCCCGGCCAACGCCAGGAAGCACACGATCATCGCCAGGCCGCAGCGGATGATGTCGCGCATCGTCACGACCAGCAGGCCCGCGCCGATCATGACGGCGGAGAGGATCCACAAGAGCGCGTCGTCCCAGTCCTGGCCGAGCACGATGAGCATGAGGGCGGCGACGCCCAGGACGGCGCCCATGACGACCAGCGCGATGAGGATCGGGACGATCTTCGCGAGCACCGTCCGGCCTACTCGTGGCCGCCCGGACCGAGGGCCGCCACGGCACCGTGGTCGTGCCCGTGGTCATGCCCGTTGCCGTGGCCGTTGCCACCGTGGCCGTTCCCACCGGGCGTCGGCACGCCACCGATCGTCGGCGGCAGCATCGGCAGCAGCCGGCCCTGGTCGATGATGCGGCCCTCGGCCGCCGCCCGGGTCGCCCAGTCGCGCTCGCGCCGGATGTAGGTGACCTCGGTCTCGCGGTCGATGGCCGCGAGCGCCATCAGGTCGATGTTGGGCTCGGACCGCCCGGTGTGCGCGAGCTCGAAGTCGGCGCCGTCGCGCAGCGCGTCGTACGGGCAGGCGTCGACGCAGATCCCGCACAGGATGCAGCGGCTCTCGTCGACCTCGTACTTCTCGAGCACCCGCGGCTTCGGCATCAGCGCGCCGGTCGGGCACGTCTCCGCGCAGCGACCGCACGACACGCACGGGGTGTCGTTGAGGCTCATGTCGAGCGGCGTCGTCACGAGCGTGTCGAAGCCGATGCGCATGAAGTCGTAGCACGCCGCCCCGACGACCTCGGCGCACACGTTCGCGCACCGGCCGCAGTCGATGCAGCGCGACGGCTCGCGCAGGATGAAGGCGTGTGAATCGTCGCGGATGTAGTCGTGGTTGATGCCGGTGAACCGGTTCTCCGTCACCGAGCGGTAGCCCGCGCCCTGGTGGTTCTGCGGCTCCAGGGTCTTGAGCGTCGTCCCGTACTCGATGCCGAGGCGTCGCAGGTCGCAGAAGCCGATGGCCTCGCACGTGCACTGCAGGCAGCGCGTCGACTCGGCCATCGCCGCTTCGGGCGTGTACGGCAGCTCGTACTCGATGTAGCTCCGGTTGCGCGCCTCGGCCGGCAGGGCCGTCATCCGGTAGCGGGACTCCTTCATCTCGGCCGTGAACGGCACGATCGAGAGGAACTCCGGCTGCGGCTCGGCGAGCGTCTGGCGGGTCCGGATCGCGTCGAGGTCCATGCCCTTGAGGAAGGCATCTACGGCATAGGCCGCGCGCCGCCCCTCGGCGATGGCCTCGACCACCGTCGCCGCGCCGATCCGCACGTCGCCGCTGCCGAAGACGCCCGCACGGCCCGTCGAGAACGTGACCGAGTCGGCCTTGAGGCGCTTCTGCTTGGTGGCCTCCGGCCCCTCGTTGCCGGGCGTCCCGACCCAGTCGAGCTCCGGCCCCTGCCCGATCGCGAGGAGGACGCGGTCGCACGGGATCGTGAACTCGGTCCCGGGCGCCGGTTCCGGTCGGCGGCGGCCGGACGCGTCCGGGGCGCCGGGCTGCATCCGGATGAACTCCACGCCGGTGACCGAGCCTGTCGTCTCGTCGGTGATGACGCGGACCGGTCCGGCCTGGAAGATGGCGGTGACGCCTTCCTCGATGGCCTCGTGGACCTCGTCGGCGGCCGGCATGTCCTTCATGTCGCGGCGGTACACGAGGGTGACCTCGCCCGCGCCCTGCCGTACGGACGTGCGCGAGCAGTCCATCGACGTGAACCCGCCGCCGATGACGACGACGCGCTTGCCGGCGTGGTCCGGATACGGCAGGCCGAGCGTCGCCGTGCGCAGGTACTCGAGGCCGTCGATGACGCCGTCAGCATCCTCGTTCGGGATCCCGAGCTTGTTCGTGTCGTAGCAGCCGATCGCCACGACGACCGAATCGAAGCCCTGCATCGTCAGGTCGTCGAGCGTGAAGTCCCGCCCGAGCCCGGCGTTGACGACCATCTTCGCGCCGAGCCGCATCACCGACTCGTACTCCGCCTCGAGGACCTCGACCTTGGGCAGGCGGTACTGCGGGATGCCGTAGCGGAGCATGCCGCCGGGCGCCGGGTCGCGTTCGAAGACCGTCACGTCGTGGCCGGCGATGAGCAGGTAGTACGCCGCCGCCATGCCGGCCGGCCCGGAGCCGATGACCGCCGCTCGCCGCCCGGAGCGCGTCTGCTGCTCGAACGGGACCGGCGGGTCGACATCGTCATCGAGCATCGCCTTGAGGACCTGGTCGCCGGCGTAGCGGTGGGTGTCGCGGATGGCGATCGCCTCGTCGACCTCGTCGCGCCGGCAGTGCTCCTCGCACGGGGCCGGGCAGACCCGCCCGAGGACCGAGGGGAACGGGATCGTGCGCTTGAAGATCCGGGCCGATTCGCGGAAGTTGCCCTCCGCGTTGGCCTTGAGGAAGCCCGGGATGTCGATGTGGCTCGGGCACTTGTTCTGGCACGGCGGCAGGCAGTACGCGTTGTGGTCGCTGAAGATCAGCTCGAGGTTCGTCCGGCGCAGGCGGCGGATCTCCTCGGTCTGGGTCTGGACCTTCATCTCGGGCTCGCACGTGCGCGAGCAGGAGATCGGCGGGTGCTCCTCGCCCTCGACCTCCACGACGCACATTCGGCACGCACCGAAGCCCGGCAGCTTGGGCTCGTAGCAGAGGGTCGGGATCTCGATCCCGTTGTCGCGACAGACCTCGAGGATCGTCTGGCCCTCGAACCCCTCGACGACGCGGCCATCGACCTCGATGCGGATGCGCGGCGTCGACTGCGGCCGCTGCGGCGACTGCGTGTCGAGCAGGCGCTCGGCGAGCGAGTCCGAGCCCGAGGCAGACTCCGAGGCCGGCGCCGGGGTGGCGGGGCGGCCGGGTGGACGGGCCAGGGTGTCGGTCATCGGGAGGCCTCGGTCGACGCCGGCTGGGGACGGCGGGCAGGGTCGAAGTCGGACCCGAAGTATCGCATCCCGCTGGTCAGCGGGAGGGTGGCCAGCCGCTCGTGGTCGCACAGGGCGGACGCGACGATGTCGTCGGCCAGGTCCGTCGCGAGCTGCGCGTCGACGGGCCGGAGCAGGCCGTCCTCGCGACGCGCGACGATCTCGGCCAGACGCTTGGTGCCGATGCGGCACGGGATGGACTTGCCGCAGGCCTCGTTCGAGCAGAAGCGCGTCAGCACGCCGACGAGCTCGAGCAGGTCGGTCGTGTCGTCGACGACCACGACGGAGCCCGATCCGAGATGGGCGCCAGCCGCGCGCAACGATCCGAAGTCGTAGGGCGTGTCGAGCGCATCCGGGGGCAGCAGCCCGCCGGACGGCCCGCCGACCAGCACGGCCTTCAACTTCCGGCGGGCCGGCAGCTTGCCGCCGAGGCCCAGGACGTCCTTCAGCGGTGTCCCGAGCGGGACCTCGGCGATGCCGTTCTTGCCGCCGGGCGTGCGCACCTGGACGAGCACCGTGCCCGGGCTCTCGCTCGTACCGGTGGCCCGGAACGCGGCCGCGCCCTCGCGCACGATCCACGGGACGGCGACCAGGGTCTGGACGTTGTGGACGAGGGTCGGGCGGTCGAACAGGCCGCGTTCGGCCGGGTGCGGTGGCCGCTGCTCGGGCTGGCCGCGCTTGCCCTCGAGCGCCTTGAGCAGGACCGTCTCCTCGCCGAGCATGTACGCGCCCTGGACCGGCCGGACCGTGATGAAGATGTCGTGCCCGGAGCCCGCGACGTCCTCGCCGACGAAGCCGGCGTCGGTCGCGGCCCCGATGGCCGCAGACAGGCGTGCGATGACATCGGCATCTTCCGACCGAACGGCGATGAAGGCCTCGCTCGCCCCGATCGCGTAGGCGGCGATGGCCGTCCCTTCGATGACGGCGAACGGGTCCAGGAGCATCAGCGTGCGGTCGGTGTGCGACGCCGGGTCGGCCCCGTAGCCGTTCGCGACGACATAGCGCCGGTCGGCGTCGGTGGAGGCGGCCGTCCGCCACTTGTCGCCGGCCGGATAGCCGGCCCCGCCACGCCCGCGCAGACCGGACTCGGCGATCGTCGCGATGACCGCGGTCGGACCCAGGTCGCGGATGGCTCGGCGCAGGCCGCTGAACGCCCCGGCCGCGACGGCCGCGTCGAGGTCTGTCGGGTCCTTCGCCGACGCCCGCCCGAGGAGGATCGTCGGCCAACCGGCCGGCGTCTTCAGGAGCTCGGTCATGTCAGGCCCGCGCCGGTGCGCCGGGGCGGCCGCCCCCGTCCAGCGCAGCATCGAGCGCCGCGAGATAGGTCGCTTCGCCGGGCCGCTGCTCATCCACGGCCTTCGCCTGGTCCACGGACGCCGCGGGCTCGAAGCGCAGGTGGGCGTAGTAGCTCGCCGTGCCGTAGATCATCGCGTACCAGGCGCCCGTCTCGTGGCTGATCCGCTTGAGCGCCGCCACCGGCAGGTAGCCGTAGGCCGCCTGGGTCGCCTCGAGGATGTCGAGCATCCGCGCGGGATCGTGATCGTGCTCGTCGAGGATCGCGTCGACCTGGGCGAGATCGACCGGCGCGAACGGTACGATACGCGGGATCGGGGACGACGCGGCCGGACCGGCGCAGGGCCGATTCCTCGCGCCGCTCCCCGTAGGTCTCGGCTGCGCCCCAGTGGACGTGGTACCGGCCGCGGGTATCGATGCCGCCCATGTCGATGCACTCGATGGGGCAGGCCTGGGCGCACTGGAAACAGGTCTCGCACTTGAGCGTGCCCCACTCGTCGTAGAGCAGCTGCAGGCGGCCGCGGAACTTGTGCGGGACGTCGAGCCGCACCTCCGGGTACATGACCGTGACCTTGGGCTCGAAGAAGCGGCGCAGGGTCAGCGCCATGCCCTTCACGATGCCGAGACCCGGGACGAAGCTCACGGGCGCAGCTCCTTGACGAGGACGATGGCCGCGGCCGTCACGAACAGGTTGAGCAGCGACGCCGGCAGCAGCCACTTCCAGGCGAAGTCCATCAGCTGGTCGATCCGGACGCGTGGGAGCGTGCCGCGCATCCACACGAACGTGAACACGAACGTGTACGTCTTGAGCATGAACCAGAGGATACCGGCGACCCAGTCGAGCCCGATGTACGCCCACGCACCGAGCAGCGCGACGATGAACAGGTTCGCGAGCACGAACCCGGCGAGCAGGGCCTGCCACCACTTGATGCGCGAGCTCGCGATCCAGAACGGGGCGGCGAAGAGGAGCGTCAGCACGACCGGGACGATGGCGGCCAGCAGCAGCAGGCCGATGCCGAGGCCCGCCGGGTCCAGGGAGAGCTGCACGGGCCACGGCCACGGGAAGGGCGCGTTCCAGCCGCCGAAGAAGAGCGTGACCATCAGCGCCGAGACGATGAACACGTTCACGTACTCCGCGAAGAAGAAGAACCCGAAGCGCATGCCCGAGTACTCGGTCGCGAAGCCCGCGACGATCTCGGAGTCGGCCTCGGTCAGGTCGAACGGCGTGCGGTTGGCCTCCGCGGTCGCGGCGATGAAGAAGATGAGGGCGCCGAGCGGCTGCTGGAACACGTACCAGTTCGTGAACCAGCCCCCCTGGTTGCGGACGATGGTGTCGAGGTTCATCGTGCCGGACAGGAGGATCAGCCCGACCACCGACAGCACCAGCGGGATCTCGTAGCTGATCACCTGGGCCGCGGCCCGCAGGCCGCCGAGGAGCGAGTACTTGTTGTAGCTCGACCAGCCGGCCATCAGCAGCCCGACCACCGAGAGGCCGCCGATCGCGAAGAAGTACAGCAGCCCGAGGTTCAACGCCTGGCCGTTCAACCCCGGGGCGAATGGGATCACGAGCAGCGTCATGACGCTTGCGAGGTAGACCACGACCGGAGCCCACGTGAACACGATCGAGTCCGCGCCGGTCGGGGTGAAGTCCTCCTTCATGAGGACCTTGAGGCCGTGGACCACGGACAGGAGCGACCCGAACGGCCCGACCCGGTCCGGCCCGATCCGAAGATTCATCAGCGCGATGATCTTCATCTCCATGTAGATGATCAGGAACGCGGTCGGGATGGTCATCAGCAGGATGATCGTCACGGCCACCACGAACCGGACGATGGGCAGCTGGGCGACCAGGATCTCGAGGATCGGCTCGCCAAGAACCACGATCACGGCCACGAGCGCGACGGTCGCCAGGATCAAGAGCGGCACGACCGTGAACACGATCTTGCCCGGCAGCGTCAACCGCCCCCAGCTGCGGCCGATGACGGTCATATGGCGATCACTTGTCGACGCCGCCCATGATCGGATCCAGGCTGGCCATGACGGCCATCGTGTCGGCGATCAAATGACCCGGCGTCATCACTCCCACAGCCTGCAAGTGAATGAACGAGGGGTCGTGGATGCGCATGCGGAAGGGCTGGTCGGTGCCGTCGCTCACGACGTAGGCGGCGTACTGGCCGCGCGGACCTTCGATGCCGGCGTACGCGCGACCCGGGCGGGGGCGTAGCAGGCGCGGCAGCTTGGCCATGACCGGCCCGTCGGGCATCTGGTGCAGGCACTGGTCGATGATCCGCAGGCTCTGCTTCACCTCGTCCATGCGGAGCAGGTAGCGGGCCAGGCAGTCGCCCTCGCTGCGGGTCGGGATATCGAAGTCGAGCTCGGGATAGATGCTGTACGGGTGCGCCCGGCGGACGTCGAACGGCACGCCGGTCGCGCGCAGGTTCGGGCCGGTCATGACCATCCGCAGCGCCGCCTTCGAGTCGATGGTGCCGAGACCGCGCATCCGGCGCACGAAGATCTCGTTCTCGTTGAGCAGCGCGTTGCCCGCCTCGATCTGCTCGGTCGCGTGGCTCATCCAGTCGCCGAGGCGGCTCATGAACTCGTGGTTGAGATCGCCGTTGACGCCGCCGATCCGGAAGTAGTTGAACAGCATCCGCTGGCCGGTCAGCGAGGCGAGCATGTCGACGATCTCGTCACGCTCGATGAACGACCACAGGATCGGCGTGAGCCCACCGAGGTCGAGCGCCATCCAGCCGAGGAACAGCGCGTGGCTGGCGACCCGGTTCAGCTCCGCGGACAGGACGCGGATGTACTCGGCCCGGCGCGGGACCTGGACGTCCATCAGCTTCTCGAACGCCATGACGCCCGGCCACTCGCAGAACAGCGAGCTGACGTATTCGAGCGGATCGAGATAGCAGATGGCCTGGTGGTAGTCGGCGTTCTCGCACAGCTTCTCGACGCCGCGATGGAGGTAGCCCAGCACCGGGTCGAGGTCGACGACCTTCTCGCCATCGAGCTTGAGCACGACCCGGAGCACGCCGTGGGTCGAGGGGTGTTGCGGTCCCATGTTGATGAACATCTCGCCGTCACCGAGCGTGTAGAACTCGGCCTCGCGCTCGGTCCTTGGCGGGTAGGGCGGGACCGGCTCGAACACGCCGAGGTCGCGGTCCAGGCGCACGCGCGGATCGTCAGTGGGACCCTCGGGCGTGTCGTGGACGTGGGCGCCGGTGCGGGGTGTGGTCGCGGTCATCAGGGATCCTTGGTTGTCGGGCTGCGTCAGGCGCCGCCGCGGCGGACCACCGCGGTCGCCGGGGCGTTGCGCGGGGTGTGGGTCCGCTCCATCGGCCGCACGCCGGCTCCGGGGGAACGCGCGGCGTCGTCGGGCAGGTAGAAATCCTTGCGCAGGGGGAAGCTCTGGTAGTCGGGCGGCATGTAGATGCGCCGCAGGTCGCGGTTGCCTTCGAACGTGATGCCGAACATGTCGTAGGCCTCGCGCTCCATCCACTCGGCGCCCTTCCACAGGAACGTGACCGAGGGGACGCGCGGATCGTCGCGCGACAGGCCGTCGGCGATGACCCGCAGCCAATCCGGGGTCGTCGCGCTCCACAGGTGGTACACGACCTGCATGACCTCGCCCGTGTCGACGCCGGCGAGATCCGCGAGGAACTCGAAGCCGAAGGCGGGCTCGTCGTGGAGCGCGGTGATGACCTGGACCACGTCGCCCGGGCCGATGCGGATCTCGGTCTCGTCGTGGCGCTGGCGGACCGGCCCGGTCAGCTGGTCGGCGAAGCGCGCCTCCAGGCGGGCCTTGAACGCGCGGTCCATGGTCAGACCTGCTCGGGAACGGTCGGCCCGATCGCCCGCTCGGGCCAGTGCCCGCGCCGGTCCTTGACGAGCTGCTGGAGCTTCATCATCCCGTAGATGAGGCCCTCGGGACGGGGCGGGCAGCCGGGGACGTAGACGTCGACGGGCATGACCCGGTCGATGCCCTCGACCGTGGAGTAGCTCCGCTTGTAGCGGCCGCCCGAGCACGTGCAGTCGCCCATCGCCACGCACCACTTGGGCTCCGGCATCTGCTCCCACAGGCGAACGAGCGGGCCCGCCATCTTGGTCGTCAGCGTGCCGGCGACGATCAGGACGTCGGCCTGGCGCGGGCTGGCCCGGAACGGGAACATGCCCCAGCGGTCCATGTCGTTCTTCGAGGTCGCCGCGGACATCATCTCGATCGCGCAGCAGGCCAGGCCCGACAGCAGCGGCCACAGGCTGTTCATCCGGATGAGGTCGAGGACGTAGTCGGCCTTCGTCGGGATGACCTCGAGGAAGCCGCCCCAGCGCGCGTCGTCGCGGCGCCCGAGCCCGCTCGCCTCGAACTCGGCGAGGTGGGTGATGTCGGTCGGGCGCCCGCCGTCATAGGCTTCCGGGTCGGCGGCCTGCCAGAGCGAGTTGGGGACGACGATCGGGACCGTCAGCGCATCCGACGGGCGGGTCGCGGGCAGGCCCGGCTGGGTGGTGGCGTCGGAGCCGACGGCGGTCAGGTCGGAGGGCCCGGTGCCGAGGTTCTCGGTCGCGCCCTTGCCCTTCGGGGTCACCGCCATGTCATGGCCCCCTTGCGCCAGGCGTAGGCCAGGCCGAGCAGCAGGATGCCGACGAAGATCAGCATGCTGACCAGCCCGCCGAGCAGGAGCGAGTCGAAGGCGATCGCCCACAGGTAGATGAAGATGACCTCGATGTCGAACGCGACGAACAGCAGGGCGTAGATGTAGAACGACAGGCCGAACCGGCCATGGGTATCGCCGTACGTGTCGATGCCCGAATTCGTAGGGCAGGCCCTTGTGCACGTCGCCCCGGTTGCGGTGGGACACGAGCCACGCTGCGGCGATCGTCAGGAACACGAAGGACACGCCCGCGAAGGCGAACCCGATGACGTACCAGATCCCGGTCAAGCGAACTCCCCTGGAGCGACGCGTGTTCCGTTCCGCGCGGCCGGATCGCGGATCCGGTCCGAAAGCGGCGGGCAGGGGCGGCAAGAGTGCCGCTCGCCGCCACCTGCATTCTAGCAGCGGGCACGGGCGGACCGGGGTCGGGGCGGCGGCTACCAGAGCGTGCGCGGCCGGATCGGCCGAGGAGGGGGTCGAGCCGGCCGGTCGTCGGCCCCCGAGTGCTTCGGGGCCGGCCGGCCGTCGGCCCCACCGAGTGCGTCGGGGCCGACGTGTCACCAGCCAGGGGCGGGACGCGCCGAGCGCGCGTGCAGGATCGCGCCCCGCCCCCCGGCGGTGGGTCGCAGAAGCGACCTCGTCCAGCCTGACGATGGAGGGGTCCACGCTGCAATACGGCATCTTCCCTATATGCGCACGACGACCTGGTTCGGTCGGCGCGGTCGGGGTCAGTTCAGCGGCCGGGTCGGGCGGGGAGTCGGAAGGCGAACAGCCCGAGTGGCGGGTGGCCGGCTGCCGCGGCGTCCGCGCCTTCCGCGACTGTCGCCGGCCAGCCCCGGCCGAACGCCATGACCGCGAATCGCCCCATCGCCGCCGGGTCCAGCAGGCGCAGGAGCGCGGACCGGACCAGGGTGTAGTCCTCGAACGTGGTCGCTGGATCGGCCCGGATGGCCTGCAGGCGCGTTTCGATGCCCAGGCCCATGAGCGCCTCGGCCTGGGTCGTGATGCCGATCGTGGTGAGACCCGCGGCGTGCGCCGCCCGCTCCACGGCGGTGACATCCACGTGGGAGGTCAGGTCCTGGCGACCGACGTGCCGGTACGGGTCGTCGTGGACCTGGTGCCGGACGTAGGCGCGCAGCGTTCCGTTGCGGCGGCGCACCGGGTCGTACAGCTGGGCGGCCGGCGCGCCGTAGTCGATCAGGAGGAGGACGCCGCGCGCGAGGTCAGCGGCGACGCCCGCGATCCATGCGTCCAGCCCGAGCGCGAATTCGGCGGTCTGGCCCTCGACGAGCTCGATGCCGTTGTCGGCGAGGTACGACGCGACCCGCGGCGTGGAGGGGTCGATCTCGATCTCGACGAGTCCGCCGTCGGGACCCACGTCGACCGCGACTTCGCGGATGGCCCCGTCGCGACGACGGACGCGGTGGACGGGGAGGGCATCGAGGACCTCGTTGGCCAGGATGACGCCCACGATGGGGTCACGGGTCGGCGACCGGTGGCGCGCGCCGTGGCCCGCCGCCTCGAGCCGGGCCGCGAACGCCTCGAGGCGTCGCTCGTCGACCTCGAGCGGCTCGTAGAGGATCGCGTCGAGCAGGGGCGAGCCCGCGTCCGCGAGGCCGTCCAGGATCGCGACCGCGAGGGTACCCGTGCCCGCGCCGATCTCGCGCAGCACGAACTCGGCCGGTTCACCGAGCGCCCGCCAGATCTCCTCGATCGCGGTCGCCAGCGTCCCCCCGAAGATCGGATGGAGCTCGGGGGCGGTGAGGAAATCGCCCTCGCGCCCGGGCCGCGCCGCGGCGGCGCGATAGTAGCCCCCCTCGGGCGTGTAGAGCGCGAGCTCCATGAACCGGGCGAAGGGCATCGGGCCGGTCGGTGCGGATCTCCTCCCGGATCCGCTCCACGAGGCCGGTGTCCTCGCCGACGTCGCGCAGGTCGGTCGGGGCCTCGCGCCGCAGCCCGGGTCGGATGTCGTCCGTCACGGTCGTCGCGCGCCGGCGGCGCGCCCCACGGCGAGGCGCAACCCCGGGCCGACCAGCGTGTGCCCGCCGAGCAGGACCGGGATCGAGGCGTCCGCTGCCGACCGGGTCAGCGCTTGGAGCCACGGGTCGGCGACTCGCTCGTGGAGCAGCAGGTCGGACGCATGGCGGTCCTCGGCTGGTGGCCAACCCCGCTGGTCCGCGCCCAGCCGGTGGGCGAGCAGCACCCGGCTGTCGATGACGGCGGCCTCGCCCAGGCGTGCCAGCTGCGCCCCGAGCGACGACGGCCCATCCCGTTCGAGCAGCGCACCCAGGATGCTCGCCGCCGGGCGCTGGCCCGGCCGGCTCGTGCGCATGCCACGCTCTTCCACGAGGGCGCGCGTGCGCGCCGACCCCGCTCGCTCGAGCCAGGCGAGGGCCCCGGGCGAGGTGCGACCGGCGACGACGACCTCCGCCCCGCTGTCGGCCACGACGTCCCGGATCGCGACGAGCCGCGCCTCCACGCGAGCCCGGTCGGCGGCGGCCAGACCGCTGGACCATCGGGCACCGAGGAGGACGAGGTCGAGCGGCCCGTCGATGTCGACGCCCAGCCGCCATCGACGCCGGAGGTCCACGACGGGCACGCCAACGACCTCGTCGAGCCAGCGCGGCAGCCCGTTGTCGCTCGGCAGGTCCGGGACGCCTGCCAGGACGTCGCGAGCGCGGGCGATGGCGACGATATCGGCCGAGTAGCGATTGTTGGCGAGTGCCCCCGGCCGTGTCGCGGCCGCGGCGGCCACGAAGGTCCGGCGATCCGCCGCGGTCAGCAGCGGGACGGCGCCTGATCCAAGCACGACGAGCCCGCCCGGCCCGACGTCAGCGGCGATGGCTCGAAGCCTGGCGCCGAACGGCTTGTCGTCCTCGTGGCCGGTCACGATCCAGGCGCGCCGCGCGCCCGCCTCGAGGAATCCCGTCCGATGGCGCTCGGCGAGGCCGGCCCGGGCCTCCGCGACCGCGCGGACGAGGGGTCCGGCGTCAGGCCCGGCCCCCGGGTGGAGGATCGCGACCGAGACCTCGGTCACCGCAGCACGCGCACCGGCAGGACCGTCTCGACCACGCCATCGGCGGTTGCCTCGACGCGGTAGGCGGCCGGTCCGGCGTGCGCCGCGACGATCTCGACGAGCGTCGGGCCGTCGTAGATCGCGGCCGCGTCGTCGTCGACGGCGATCCCTGGCGGCAGCACGCCGCTGGCGACGAGGGCTTGATAGGTCGGGCGGCGCTGCGGCTCTCCGTCGTAGTGCGGCGAGTTGCTACCTGCGATGAACCCCAACCCACCCGTGACTTCCCGGAGGTTCGGTCCGAACGAGTCCGTCGTGCCCCCCTCGAACCAGCAGATCGAACCGGCCGAGCGGCCGGCCAGGACGATGCCGGCCTCGTGGGCCATGCGGAGCGCGGTGTCGACGCCATGCGCCCGCCACACGGCCAGCATGCTGGCCGTATTGCCGCCGCCGACCCATACCGCATCCTGCCCGAGCAGGAACGCCGGGATGTCCTCGACGGTCCGGTCGAAGAGCGCCAGGTGGGAAGTCTCGGCCAGGTCCGCGAACACCTCGTGGAACCGTGCGATCCCCGCCTCGTAGTCGCCCGACGCGGTCCCGATGTAGCACAGACGTGGTCGCTCGCGCCCGGACACCTCACGGGCCAGGGCGATGACGTGCTCCTCGACCACGGAGCGGCCCGCGTCGAACGTGAAGCCACCACCCCCGATCGCCACGATCGGCCGGCGGAGCGCGGGTCGTCCGGTCACCCGAGATCCTTCCACCGCCGGATAGTAAGGTGCCGTCGATGAGCGATCGCGCGCCGGCCCATCGCGTTCGAGCCTACGTGGGTCTGGGCGCGAACCTTGGCGATGCTCGGGCGACGCTGGCATGGGCGGTCAAGGCCCTCGCCGGTCTCGCCGGGGTGCGGTTGCGCGGCGTGTCGCCGCTGTACGTGACCGCGCCGTGGGGCGTCACCGACCAGCCCGACTTCCACAACGCGGTCGTGGCCCTGGACGTGCCGGCCGGCCCGGATCCAGTCGCCGGCGCGATCGCGCTGCTCGGCGAGCTCAAGATGCTCGAGCGCCTCGCCGGACGTCGTCGCCGCGGGCGGTGGGGTCCGCGAGAGCTCGATCTCGACCTGCTGGTCTTCGGTCGTCACCGGATCGCGGTCGACCGCCCGACCCTGGCGCGCTCGATCGACGCGGCGTCGGACCCGCGCAAGGCGGCGCGCCGACTCGAGGTCCCGCATCGCGACGCCGGGGATCGGCTGTTCGTGCTCGCGCCCCTCGCCGACCTCGCCCCGCGCCTCGTGCCGCCGGGCTGGGACGAGACCGTGGAAACGCGACGGCAACGGGTAGCCTCGACCGAGTCACCAGATGCCGTGAGAGTCGCCGCGACGTGGGATGACGAGGCCAGGGCTGGGCCTAGCGCGGGTACAATCGCCGGTGCAATGTGTACGAAGATGTCCCGCCTGTGTTCCCACGACCGGAGACGGTCCGCCGGGAATTCCCGCTGCCGCGCAGACCAGATGAGTCCGGCGGACCCGCCGGTCGTCGCCTTGCCGACCAGCGCCCGGTGGCTCGCACTCGCGCTCCTGGCCGCGATCGCGTCCGGGAACCTGCTCACGCCACTCCTGCCGCAGATCCGGGACGAATTCGGCGTCAGCCTGACGACGGCTGGTTTCATCGTCGCCGCCTTTGGTCTCGCACGCCTGATCGTCGACATCCCATCGGCGCTTCTGGCTGACCGTTTCGGGCTCGTCGGCTCTCCGTCGCCGGCGTGGCGATGTTGATCGTCTCCACCTTCGTCGGCTTCTTCGCCCCGACCGTCGAGATCTTCATCGGTTCGCGGGTGGTCGCCGGCATCGGCGTGGCGATCGTCTCCATGGTCGTGCTCAGCGCGATGAGCCTCACCACAGGCCGGGCTTCGCGTGGCCGCGCCATGAGCCTCATCCATGTCGCGAACAACACGGGCATCGCCCTCTATCCGTTGATCGGTGGGGCGATCGGCACCCTCTTCGGGTGGCGTCTCACATTCGTCGTCGCCGGCCTCCTGGCGGTCTTGGGCGCCGTCGTCCTCGTGCCGACGCTCGCTACCTGGCCGACGTCATGACGCCGCGACATCCACCACGGACCGCGAGGACGACACGCCGCCCGTGATCCCGCCGGCGCCTGGGTCTCGCCCTATTCGCGACCTACGTCGGCGTCGTCGCGACGTTCATCCACCGCCACGGCTTTCGGAACACGTTCATCCCGCTTTACGGCGCGACGGTGCTGGGCCTGCAGGCGGGTCCGATCTCCATCGCGATCGCGACCATGGCCATCTGCGGCCTCATCGTGGCGGGACCCGGTGGCGTGCTCAGCGACCGACTGGGCCGGCGGCGCGTCATCGTCTCGGGCCTGTTCGCGATCGCTTTGGGCGACCTCCTCTACCTGTGGACGGGCGACGTCGTCGCCTTCCTGGTTGCTGCGGCGATCGTGGGCCTCGGCGACTTCTACTCAAGTTCGCAGGCCGCGCTGCTGGCCGACCTCGTCGAACCGAGGCACCGGAACCGGTCTCTCAGCGGGTTTCGCTTCTCCGTGGACCTCGGGGCGCTCATCGGCCCGATCCTCCTGGCGGTCATCCTCGACAACCATGGCGCCGCCGGTGCCATCATCGCGACCTCAGCGATCCTGGCTGTCGCCGCGATCGCGAACATTGTCGCCATCCCCGCGAGCGCCGATCAACGTGGTTCCCCTACCCGGGCCGCCGCAACGGTCTCGAGATGACACAGGAGGAGCTGTCCGTGGGCAAGGTAAGGATCATCGCGACCGGGGGCACGATCGCCAATACCGAGGGTGGACGGGTCGGGATCGAGCAGGTCCTCGACGACATCCGGCGACGGCACCCTGGCGCCAGCGATTCCCTGTCGTCGGTGTCGATCGAGGACATCATCCGAGAGGGCGCGGAGACGTTCACGCCACGCGAGTGGGCGATGGTCGGCGTCGCGGTCGATCGAGCCGCCGCTGATCCGACGGTCGACGGGATCGTCGTGACCCACGGGACCTACACGGCCGAGGAGACCGCGTATTTTCTCCACCTGACAGCAAACACGGCCAAGCCGGTCGTCGTCGTGTGCTCACAGCGCAAGCACGCGACCGTCGGCAACGACGGCGACAAGAACCTCGTCGATGCCATCAGGGTGGCGTCATCGCCCGAGGCCCGGGGTCGTGGCGTCATGTTGCTCTTGAACGAGGAGATCCATTCCGCCCGCGACGTCACCAAGACGAACCAGCGGCCGGGCGGCTTTCGCTCGAACTCGTACGGCATCCTCGGCAGCGTCGAGGTGGACCGCGTCAGCTTTTACCGTTCCACCGCCCGGCGGCACACCACCGATTCTGAGTTCGTGGTGCCAGCAGGCGGCGCCCTCCCCCGCGTCGACATCGCCGCCACGTACGCCGGGGCGGATGGCACCGCCATCGACGCCTTCGTCGAGGCTGGTGCTCGGGGCATCGTCGTCAACGGAACTCATTCAGTGGCAAGCCGCACCACCTGCAGCTCCCCGCGTTGCGACGGGCGATCGAGGCCGGCATCAGCGTCGTGCTCGCCAACCGGGGCGGGGATGGACGCATCCCGGTCGAACCCGGCGAGGGCTTCGTCCGCGGTGACAATCTGTCGGCGCAGAAGGCCCGGGTGCTCCTGACGCTCGCGCTTGTCGAGCCCCGCGACCAGGCCGAGGTACAGCGGATCTTCGACGAGTACTGATCCGCCCCGCGCCTAGCGCTGGCTGCCACCCCGTCCCTGGGTCTGCTCGGCTTCCCGGAGGAAGCGACGCAGTAGCGCCGAGACCTTGCGATAGTGGCGAGTCAGCCCCGCGGCGGCGCGCTCCGCATCGCGCTGTTTGACTGCTTCGAAGAACAGCCGGTGGTGCTCCGGCGAGTGCTGCACGAGGCCGCCAGCGCAACGAGCGCGCGACCTCCTGCCGTAGCCGGCTGATCATCCCGACCAGGCGCGGACGGGTCGTCACCGAGTACAGCCGCAGGTAGAACTGCTCCCGAGCCCCGAGCTGTGAATCCGGATCGACGGAGTGCTCCATCTCCTCATACAGCCGGGTCAGGTCGTCCATGTCCTCGTCGGTCAGGAGGGGGATCGCGAGGCGGACCGCGTGCGCTTCGAGAGTGATGCGGATGTCGTAGATCTCCTCGATGTCCTCCGGGTCCAGGCCGGTGACGGTGAATCCGCGGTTCGGCGTCGAGTCGACCAGACCCTCGTACTCGAGTGCGCGAAGGGCTTCGCGGACCGGCAGCCGGCTACGACTTCCGACGATGGCGGCCAGGTCCTCCTGGCGCAGTCGTGTACCCGGCGGCAAAACGCCTTCGAGGATGGCCTGTCGAAGGGACTCCAGGACCACTTCCTGCGCCGTGGGTAATCGATCGCGGGCCGCCGCCACGATCGCGCTCATGGCGTCAGCTCTGATCGGCGCCGTCGCTGCCCTCGAACGTGGTCACGTATCCCTCCACAGGAACGGCGGTCCGGAGACCCGACGGGGCATCTTTCCGATATCCGCCATCATGCGTTGAACAATCTACTCCACGGCTTTCCGGTGGGTCGGCCGAAGCGCTCGCCCCGTTCGGGTCAATTCCCCCATGATCACGCAGACTCATCCGCGCGTCCCCATAGAACAATTATTACGTGAATGTACCCATTGTCCTTGACATTGTGAACAACTGCCTGACAGACTGCCTCCGACGGTTCCCCCCGGACCCGATGGAGGAGATCGACCACGATAATTTCGTAATCGCCATCGACTGACCAACACGGGGGCGCTGGGAAGCGTCCTGGTCCTGCTGCTCACCGCCTGTACCGGGGGTGGTGCCTCGGCGCCCCCGGCGTCGGCCCCTTCGGCGCCCCCTGCGTCCAGCCCGGATGCCGGATCGTCGGTGGCTTCGTCGCCTCCGACCACGGGAAGCCGGGACGCGGCCTGCACCGCGGCGGCCGGCGAAGGCCCGCTCGAGGTCTGGCTCAACTTCGGTAACTACGAGCCGATCGTGGCGGACTTCGTCGCCGCGTACCCGGAGGTCGAGGTCGAGGCGATCCAGATCTCCCCGGAGGACGCCGTTCCGCGCATCGTCACGGAGGCCGCCGCCGGCCAGGCCATCACGCCGGACGTGCAATACGGCAACATCGGCTCGCTGGCACCGCTCATCGAGCGCGACCTCGTCGAGCCAGTGGATTGGGCGTCGCTCGGAGTCGCGCCGGACCTCACGAACGACGCCAATGTCGTTCGCGTCGCGGTCACGGCCTACGGCGTCGGCTTCAATACGACCACGCATACCGCGACCGACCTCCCGGACACCTGGGAAGGCTTCATCGACCGGCCTGGGGCCCGGAAAGCTCCTGCTCGACCCTCGCGGCCGGCCGTTCTCGTTTCTGTCCCTCGAGTGGGGCACGGAGAAGACCGTCGACTACGTGAAGCGCCTTATCGATACCACCGATCCCATCGTGTTCTCCGGGACCACCGCCGGCCTCGTCGCGCTGGCTGCGGGTGAGGCGGAGATCCTCCTCAACTCGAAGACCGCGGAGACCCAGGAGCAGCTCCTGACCGGCGCCCCGCTCGGGCTCAAGCTGATGGATATCGTCCCGGTGGAAGGAACCCAGCTCCTCGTGACCAAGGAGCCCACCAGCCCGAATGCCGCCCAGTGCTTCGTCGCCTGGGCCGCCAGCGCGGAGGGCTCGGCCTCCATCTTCAAGCACGATTTCAAGACCAACGACGTCGCATCGCAGGCCCAGCCCGGGTCGATCAACCTCACCACCGACTCCGCCGAGGCCGCGGCCATCGTCGATGAGACGATCACGCAGCTCCAGGAGATCATCGGCCAGCCGATCAACCCATAGACCCACCACCGCGCGACCTGCAGCCCCGGCGCGACTCCGGGGCTGCCCATTCCTTTCTGGCCCGGGTACATCGATCCCGAGCCACGGCAGCCATACGACGCTCGAGGGCATGCGCCACCGATGATCCGCATCGAGCACCTCGTCAAGACCTACGCCCGCAATGCGCGCCCGGCCGTCGACGACGTGAGCTTCACGGTCGACGAGGGCCTGTTCTACACGCTGCTCGGGCCGAGCGGGTGCGGGAAGACCACGATCCTTCGGTCGATCGCCGGGCTCGGAGCGTCCCGACTCCGGCACGATCCGGCTCGGACAGACGGTCGTTCACGACGGGCGGATGTCGGTTCCGACGCACGACCGTGACATCGGGATGGTCTTCCAGAACTACGCGGTCTGGCCCCACATGGACGTCTTCGACAACGTCGCGTTCCCACTGACGAACGGCCGACCAAGGGTCTCAGCAAGGTCGAAGTCAGCAGTCGCGTGAAATCTCGCCCTGGAGGTCGTGGGTCTCAGCCGGACTCGAGCGGCGGATGTCAACGCAACTCTCCGGCGGCCAGCAGCAGCGGCTGTCGTTCGCGCGCGCGATCGTGCGCGAGCCCGACGTGTTGCTCCTGGACGAGCCCCTGTCCAACCTCGACGCCAAATTGCGAGAGCGGATGCGCCGCGACCTCACCCTGTTGCACAAGCGGCTGGGCATCACGACGCTCTTTGTCACGCACGATCAGATCGAGGCCCTGTCGATGTCCGACCGTATCGGCGTCATGCGCGATGGCAAGATCGTGCAGGAGGGCACCCCCGAAGAGGTCTACCACCATCCGGTCGACGAGTTCGTCGCAACATTCATCGGCTCGACGAACCTGATCCGCGGGACCGTTCGGTCGATCGACGGCGACGACGCAACCCTCGATACCGACATCGGGGAGATGCGCGGTCGCGCGATCCAGCGACCGTCGGTCGGTTCCAAGGCCATCGTGGCCATCCGGCCCGAAGAAGTCATCGTCTCTGCGGCCGCAGACCCGACCCCGGAACTGACCGCGCCCGGATCGAACCGGTTCGTCGGCAGGATCGTCGTAGGCCTGTTCTCCGGCCCGTTCGTCGAGTACGAGATCGAGGTCGGCGGACGGATGCTGACGGCTCGTTCCGGTTCGCGGACACGACTCGCCTCGGACTCCACCGTCATCGTCGAGTTCCCGGTTCCGGCCAGCCGCGTCTTCGCCGGCTTGCGGGGCGAGAGCGATGCGTCCGTCGGAGCGAACGGCGAGCCCGCATCCGAACTGCATCACCACCACTGAGCAGGACGTGACCGAAGAGACCGTCCGGCTCGCCAGCCCGCGCAGACCGAGCCGGTTGGCGTCCATGGGCATCCGGCTCGACGGCCGCGTCGTCGCGATCGTGGTGATCGTGGCGGTCGTCGCTGTACCTGGTCCTCGGGCCGGTCCTGATGCTCGTCTTCAGCAGCTTCAAAGAGACGATCGGCGCCCTGCCGTTCGAAGAGGGCGTGCCGTGGACCCTGGAGAACCACGCCCAGGTCCTGCTGTCGCCCGGCGACTTATGCGGTCCTGATGACGACGTTGATCTACACGGCCGGCTCACTCCTGGTGAGCTTCGGCCTGAGTCTGACGCTTGCCTGGTTCGTCGAGCGCACCGACATGCCCTTCCGCAGCCTGATCTTCGTCATGGTCATCGCCTCGTTGGGCCTGCCCGGCGTCATCGCCGGTATCGCCTGGGCCCTGCTCCTCAGCCCGCGGTCCGGGATGATCAACGTGTTCATTCGGGACGTCCTGGGGCTGGAGGGCACCGGGCCCTTGGACATCTACACCATCCCGGGGCTGATCTTCGTCCAGGGCGTGACCCTGCTCCCGATCACGTTCCTCCTCGTCGCCGCGGCGTTCGCCGCGTCCGACGCCAGCGTGGAAGAGGCAGGCTCCACGTCGGGAGCGCCGTTCCGGCGGGTCATGCGCAAGATCTCGATCCCGCTGCTCCTGCCGGCCCTCCTGAGCGCGCTCGTGTACCAGTTCGTGTCCGTGGTCGAGTCCTTCGATGTACCGCTCGTGATCGGGCTGCCGGCCGGGATCCGCGTCCTGAGCACCGAGATCTATACGCACGCCGCCCCCTCGGGCGGCCTGCCGAACTTCGGTCAGTCGAGCGCCTACGCGATGCTGCTCGTGGCCCTGGCGATCGGTCCACTGCTGATCTACAACCGCGTGATCAACCGCTCCGACAGATACGCCGTGGTCAGCGGCCACTCCCTGCGGTCGCGGCGCGTGTCGCTCGGTCCATGGCGATGGGTTGCGTTCGCCATCTCATTCGTGGTCGTGACCGTGATCTTCGTGCTGCCGACCGCCGTGATGCTCTGGACCTCCGTCCAACCGTTCTACGCAATACCGAGCCCGGAATTGATCTCGAGGATCACGTTCAGGGCGTTCGAGACGATCCTCAACAGGACCTCCTTCCACCAGACGCTCGTCAACACGTTCATCGTCGCAGGCGCCACGGCCCTCGCGACGATGACCCTCGGTCTGCTCGTCTCATGGATCCTGGTCCGGACGCGTAGCCGGCTTCGCTTCCCGCTGGATGTGCTGGCGTTCACCCCCCACGCGATGCCTGGCGTGATCATCGGCCTGAGCGTCCTGCTCATCTATCTGCTCGTGCCGATCCCGATCTACGGCACGGTCTGGATCATGGTCGTGGCCCTGACCACGCAGTGGATCAGCCTGTCGACGCGGCTGATGTCGAGCGGCATCGCCCAGATCCAGAAGCAGCTCGAGGAAGCGGCGACCACGAGTGGCGCATCGTGGCTGCGGACGATGCGCAAGATCGTCCTGCCGCTGGTCATGCCCGCGTTCCTCAACGGGTTCGTCCTCGTGTTCCTGCTCGGCATCAAGAACCTGACGATCCCGCTCATCCTCTTCTCGCCCAAGACGCAGGTCCTGTCGACGACCGTGTGGCAGCTCTGGGAGAACGGGGACACCTCAGCGACCGCGGCAGTGGGCGTCGTGATGGTCACCATCACCCTCGCCCTGGCCCTCCTCTTGCGCAAGCTGAATGCCCGCACCTACATCCACTCCGTCTGATGGCATCACCGACCGACCCGCGACGAAACGCAACCCCGAACCACGCAGGAGGCAGCACATGACCGAGCGCCAGCCGACGACGACGGCGACAGCGACGACCACGCCCACCATGGTCGTCACCCCGACACTGCTCGAGGCGGCGCGGGCCATCGTCCGTGGCCCTTCGTTCAACCGGACGAAGACCGCCGGATACGACGTCAAGCCGGGCGAGAAGATCCTGCTGGTCGAGAAGTCAACGGACGATCCCGTCGTGACCGAGGCGTTGACCCAGGCCATGCGCGAAGCCGGCGCTACCGTCGACGTGTTCCACGTCGACATCAAGGATCGCCCCATGGACTACATGGATGAGTTCCGGGGTCTCTTCCACCACATCCCCGGCATCGAGAGCGACGACGCGTTCACCCTCTGGAAGGCGAAGTTCAAGTGGCTCGAGAAAGCTCGCCCAAGAGCAGGGCTACGCGCTCCTGATCCAGGGTGAAGGCGGGGCCCTGCCGAAGCTGAACGGGCCACGGTACGAGGGAGCGCCCTGGTTCCACCGAGTCACCTTCCCCGCGGCCGGCTTCCCGTGGCCGGTGTGGGATCTCATCAACAAGAAGACGTGGGAGCCGATCTGGACGCGCGGCAAAGGCGCCTGGGTCCACCTCACCGACCCGGAGGGGTCGGACATGCGCTTCCGCCTCAAGGAGGAGCACTGGGAGGCGTCGCACTACGAGGGCCATCGCCGGCGCTTCGAGCCCAACTACTATCTCGGGCACCTGTTCGGCTATCCGACTCCGCCGTACAACCCCGGCATCGAGGCCGAGGGAGTCCTGGCGGGCACCATCAACCACTACAGTCGACCGTTCCCGCACGCCAAGGCCTTCTTCGAGGGCGGGAAGGTGGCCCGCGTGGAAGGCGGCGGTGAATATGGCGACAAGTGGCGCGAGATCATGGACCTCACGAAGGACATCAAGTACCCGGAGTACCCGGACAAGGGCCTGTTCTGGATGTGGGAAGTCGCCATCGGCACGCATCCGAAGATGGCTCGCCCGCCGTACGCATTCACCCTGTCAGGGCATGCCGCGATGTACGAGCGCCTGCGCTCGGGCTACATCCACGTCGGGATCGGAACGGCCAACGCGAACGTGTCCGAGACCTGGGCCGAGGAGCGCGGCTTGCCGTGGGGCCATCTGCACATCCACATGCAGTTCCCGACATACACCCTGGAGACGGCCGATGGCGAGGAGATCACCGTCATCAAGGATGGCCATCTGACCGCCCTCGACGATCCCGAGGTGATCGCGCTGGCGTCGCAGTACGGCGATCCCGCGGAGCTCCTCGCCGAGGCCTGGACGCCGCCGTCCCGGGCATCTCGGTCCCGGGCGACTACTGGAAGGACTACGCGCCGGATCCGGCGTCGTGGTTCGAGCGATACGACGAGGAGCGCTCCTGACCGACCGGCTCTCGCCGGTCGACCAGGACCCTGTTCCCAACGTGGATCCGCAGGCTTTCGACGAGTCGCTGAGCGCCGCCCTCCTCAGCGCTCAGCGACTCGCTCTTCGTCGTGGCCAGGGGATGTGCGAGCCGCAGCACCTGTTGTGGGCGCTCCTGGCCGATGACATGGCCGCGGCATCGACGGAACTCCGCCGGCAGGGCCGTGATGTCGCCCGGATCCGCCAGCGCGTCGAGGCGGAGCTGCCGCCGCCGATGCGGGTATTCGGCGACGCGCGTGCCTACAGCGCCTCGGACGGCGTCCTGCGCGTGAGCCCGGCTCTCAAGGCGGTCCTCGACACCGCTCGACGAGTGGCGGCCGCGGGTCCCTCCAGCGAGGTCGACGACCAGGCGGTCATCGAAGCCTTCGCCATCGTCGACCACCCCGATGTCCGGGCAGTCGTCGCCCGGGTCGGCCTCACGGGAACGACCGGCGCCGATGCGGGTGAGCCCGGAGGTCCGGACGACACCAGCGCGATCTTCCGGATGATCGGCCAGTACGGCCGCGACCTCACGGCGGAGGCCAGGGCCGGACGGCTGGACCCGGTCATCGGACGCGCCGAGGAACTGCGCCGCGTCGCGCACATCCTGGGCCGCCGCCGCGAAGAACAACCCGGTCCTCATCGGTGAGCCGGGAGTCGGCAAGACGGCGATCGTGGAGGGGCTCGCGCAGGCCATCGCCGCCGATGCCGTCCCGGATGCGATCAAGGGGAAGCACATCTTCGCCCTCGACATCGGCAGCCTGGTGGCCGGGACCAAGTACCGCGGCGAGTTCGAGGAGCGGGTGCACTCCTCCTCGACGCCCTCGCCCGAGCCAAGGGCTCGATCATCCTCTTCATCGACGAGCTTCACCTCATCGCCCGGGCGGGCGGCGCCGAAGGAGCGATCGACGCGGCCAGCTTCTTCAAGCCACTTCTCGCGCGCGGGGACCTGCATGCCATCGGGGCGACCACCGTCGACGAGTATCGCGATCACATCGCCCGGGACGGCGCGCTCGAGCGGCGATTCCAGCCGGTGTTCGTCAAGGAGCCGACCGCCGGCGAGACGATCGCGATGCTGCGCGGGCTGCGCGCGACCTACCAATCGTTCCACGAGGTCTCGATCTCCAACGCCGCCCTCGAGGAGGCGGTGCGCCAGAGCGTCCGTCACATCCCCGATCGCCGCCTGCCGGACAAGGCGATCGACCTGATCGACGAGGCCGCGAGCCAGCGTCGAGCCGGTCTCGCGGCACCGCCGTCCGGCGACGCTGAAGCGACCGACACGAGCCTGATCGGCGACCCGGGCTCGCACCGCGCGGTGGGACCGGAAGACGTGCGTCGCGTCATCGAGGAATTGGTTGGCCGCGACGGCGACGACGCATGGGCGGCCAAGGTGTACGGACGAGGTCGATCTTCGTTGGTCCGCCGGCTCATCAGTCGGCGTCGAGGGCGCTGACCCCCGGATCACCAGGCAGCAAGCCTCCGATCAGGGCGGTGTCGGGAGCGCGGCCCGCAGGTCGGCCACCGTGAGCCTGGACGGGTCGCGGGCCAACTCGGCACGCGTGACGATGGCCCGCAGCGCGAGCTTCCGCAGCTGGCGTGCGTCGAGCGACTGCTCGACGCAGGCATGGGCGAGCTCGTCGATGGCGGCCAGGTCCGCGTTACCGTCACGTCCCGAGGTGACCTCGGCGAGGGTGTCGAGGAGGATGGCCCGCGTCGCCTCCACGGACGGCAGGCCGATGTGCTCGACCAGGTCGGCGCGGGACAGGAAGGCCCCGTCCACGCCCACCTCGAAATTCGTTGTCGCGATGAAGATGACGTTGGGGCAGGTCGCGGCGACCTCATCGACGCCGGCGAGCAAGGCGTCGGTCGCGCGATGGACGTCGACCGGGTTCGTGTCCATGGACGCACGTGACCGGTTCACGGCAAGGCTCTCGACCTCGTCGAGGCGCACGACCAGGGGATGGCCCCGCCGCGCGAGATCGGGGATCGTCCGGTGGAGCAGTCGCGCCACGGCTCGCTGGGATTCGCCGAGCATCTGGCTTGGGAAGGCGTTCGCATCGATGCTCGCGAACAGGAGACGCCCACCCAGGGCCTCCGCCGCCGCCTGGGCGAGGCCCGCGGCGAGCGTCGTCTTGCCCGTTCCTGGTGGTCCGTGCAGGACCACGAGGCCATGCAGCGGCAGCCGGACCGCGGAGATGCGTCCCCGGTGCGCGAGCGCGAAGAGGAGGTAGTTGAGGAGGCGTTCCTTCAGTGCCCGATCGACGATGATCCGGTTCCAGTTGTCCGCCCAGTCATCGTCGGGCAGCTCCGCGAGGCCAAGTAGCCCTTCGACGCCGGGCGGGACCGTGACGACCGGCACCTTCAGGCCTCGGGACGGCCGTGCAGGTGCTCAGGCCATTCGACGTTGCTGACATCCGGCGCGTCCAGGACGGGTGGCTCCTCGAAGATGTTCAACGGGTCCAGAAGGATACGCATCATGTCGTACAGCGCGTCGAAGTTGTGAACGCGGATGATCCGCGCAGTGTCCTCGCTCGAGGCGTTGAAATGCTGATGCCACTGCCAATGGTCGACGACGATGAGATCGCCGGCCTCCCAGTCCTGGCGCTCGTCATCGATGACGCTGTAGCCCTTGCCCGAGACGCAGTACAGCCATGCTTCGCCGCCGTGTCGGTGGCGCGACTGGTACAGCCCCGGGGCGAGCTCGTGCATGACCGCGGACAGGCCGGCCGTCTTGTAGCCGATGGACTTGTCCACGAGGAACAGGCTTCGGGCGCCTCGCTTCGTGACCAGACCGCGTACGTCCTCGAATCGGGTGATCAGGCGGCCCTGGTCACCGTCGCCATGCCTGACCGCGAGGCGCTGCACGCGGCGGGCGTACGGATCGTCGCCGGTGATAGCGGCAGCCTGCCGGGGCGGCGGCGGTAGCTCCTCGTACGAGGCGTCTCCACCTTCCTCGAGGATGGCCGCGCCGAATTGCTCTAGGAGCGGCTGGACACTCCACGTGTGGAAGCGCGCCGCCTTGGTGCCCTCGTTACCGTGGCGGTGCCACGCCCAGCCTGGCAGGTAGATCGTGTCCCACGGGCGCCAGTCGATGCGCTGGCCGTCGATCTCCGTCCACCCCGAGCCCGCTTCCACGAACATGACTGCGTCCCAGGAGTGCCGGTGGATCGGCGTCACGACCGTGGTGTCGATCTCGTGCACGGTCGCATCGAGGTTGATGGACGGGCGATCGCCATCGCGCCCAGCGTAGGCCCCGCGACGCGTCCGGCGCGCGGGTGCGTCCACGAGGGTGACGTCGGCGGCCTTGATGACCTTCTTGTGGTATCCACGCCACTCCTCGAGGAGCGACTCGCGGCGTTGTTTTTGGACTTCGTAGTGGGTGACCTGCGTCGAGGTCGTCGTCTTCATCGGGACATCCTTCGGGATCAGTCGGCGATGGCGATCGGAGCGGGCAGGCCGGCGAGCACCTTCGGGATGACCTCGTCGGCAATCTGCTCGATCTGTTCGAGCCAGTCCGTGAAGCGCATCCGGAGGTCGAAGATGATCAGCTCGGCGCCGAGCTCCTGGTAGCGGAGCACGTCGGCGGCCACATCATCCGGCGTGCCGACGAGGATCGAGCCCTCGAGCTCATCGACCGAGTTGAACGCTCCGGACTCCGGGCGGACCCAGAACTTCTGGGCGTTGGCGTTCTGGAGCAAGCCCTCGACGTTCAACGGGGCCAGCGCCTCCTCGCGCGATCGCCCAAGGCTCGTGACCGGGAGCGCCCCGGAGCGGACCATCGGGCGGCCCCGCTCTGCACAGGCCTCACGGATCTGGGCCATGCGCGCCTCGAACGAGCGGAACGTGATCCGTCCCGGCAGCCATCCCTCGCAGAAGTCCACGGCGAGACGGGCCGCAGCCGGCGTCGCACCTCCCCACCAGACGGGGACGTCGAAGAGCGGCGTCGGCTTGAGCTCGACATCCTCGAACTTGTAGAGCTCGCCGGCGTGCTCGACGGTGCCCCCGGCCCACAGCTTGCGGGCGATCAGCACCTGCTCCTTCATGAGCTCGGTCCGCTTGACCTCGCCCATGTCGATCACGTCGAACTCGTGCTGGAAGTTGCCCATCCCGATGCCGAGGTCGAAGCGACGCCGAGTCATCCACGACAGCGACCCGACGCTCCCCGCAAGATCGATCGGGTGGCGGAACGGGATGATGGTCGCGGCGCCGAGCCCGATCCGCTCCGTCGCACCGGCCAGAAACGCCAGCGTCACGAACGGCTCGACGAACGTCGGGTCGGTCCCTTCCATCCCGTGCGGGTGGAAGACGAGGTGATCGCGAACCCATAGCGAGTCGAATCCCTTGCGTTCCGCTAGGCGTGCCCCCTCGATGAGAAGGTCCTGATCGGCCTCCTTGCCGAAGTGGGGAACGAGCAGGCCGAAACGTATGGTCATCCGATACTCCCTAGAGCGATGGGTTGGCGGTCAGGGCTGCTGACTGCGGCGTTGCCTGTCGACCGTGGCCGGGCTGACCCGTGACGCGCCCGTCTTCATACACGACGTGGCCGCGCACGATCGTTCGCTCGACCGAGCCACGGACGTGCCGTCCGGCATAGGGCGTGTAGCCGATCCTGCTCAGGACCAGGTCGTCGCTGATTTCGAATTCGCGCGCGAGATCCACCAAGACGATGTCGGCGTCGGCGCCCACCTCGATACGGCCCTTGTTCCCTAGCCCGAATCCGCGAGCCGGGGCAGCCGCCGTGATGTCCACGACGCGTTCGAGCGAGATGCGATCCCGCGACGCGGCGTCCAGCAGCAGTGGTACGTAGAACTGGGCTGATGGCGTGCCCGTGTGCGCCTTCCAGCCGTCGGTCCAGCCCGGTTCCTTCTCTTCCCGGGTGTGCGGCCCGTGGTCGCTCGAAAAGGTATCGATCGTCCCGTCGCGTATCGCCTCCCAGAGGGGTTCGATGTTGACTTCGGGCACCCAGTAGGACAGGGCGTACGACCCGAGCCGTTCGATGTTGGCCCAATCGTGCCCCAGGAAGATGGCCCACGGATTGATCTCGGCCGTGACCGCGCGCCCCGCGGACTTCGCGTCGCGGATGAGGTCGATCACCCCGCGCGTCTGGGTGTGCAGCAGGTGGAGCCGGATGCCGACGGCCGCCTGGAGACGGAGCAGGAACGCGGCCGCGGTGTCCCAGATCAGGCCGTCGTACGCCGCATATGCTCGGGCGTAGGCGCGAAAGTCGCGTTCGCCGCGTGCCCAGGACCGCTGCTCGATGTGATGCATCAGGGCCTGATCGTGCGGGTGGACCATCAGGGGGAGACCCGTCTCGCCGACGCACTCGAAGATCTCCAGGAGCTTCCCGTGATCGTGCACGCCGATCCCGGGCATGTGCGGGTACGACCGCCCGGTGTCGACGACCATGAAGACCTTGAAGGCGGCGATGCCCATCCTGGGCGAGCTCCGGGATCTCGTCGGGCAGGGTCCCGGCTGCGTTCACGTTGTAGTCGATGATCGATCGCTCCCGATAAAGCTCAGCATCGAGGCGAGATTGGCGACGGTGTTCGGGATCGGATCGACGTTCGGCATCGCGAAGCCCGTCGTGATGCCGCCCGCGGCGCACGCGCTCGTCGCGGTGACGATGTCTTCCTTGTGAGTGAAGCCCGGCTCGCGATGATGCGAGTGGACGTCGATGACGCCGGGCAGGAGATGCTGGCCCGTCGCATCGATGGTCTGTACCGCCTCGGCCGGGGTACCCGGGTCCAAGATCGCGGCGATCCGGCCGCCGGCGATCGCGACGTCGCCCGCTTGACGGCCGTCAGGCGCCACGATCGTCGCGCCGCGGATCACCAGGTCGTACAGGGTCATCGGCGCTCTTCCCGGACCTCGAGGCCGTCGGGCACCGGCGCATCGATCCATGACCCGGCGCCTGGATCGGCCGTCTCGTCGATCCGGATGGCTCCGCCGACGAGGTGCCGCTGGAACCACTCGACGATCAGCGGGGTCACGACCGCGTTGTAGCGCGCATAGGCCCCGTAGTGCGTCGTGCCTGTCTGCAGCACGAGCCGTTTCGGCGCGCCCGCCTGCTCGTAGAGCGCGAACGAGTGGTCCTCGGGCGTCGTGGCGTCGCCCTCGACGCAGATGAACATCGAGGCGCGCGGCGCGATGCTGGCCACATGGTCAATCGGCCGGTACGCGAAGATCGCTTCCGCACTGGCGAGCTCGACCTGGGTCGGCACCCGGCCGTCGACGTCTTCCTTCACCACCGTCACCCGCCGTTCCGGGGTAGGTACCATCAGGCCGTCGCGCGGCGCGACAGCTTCCCGCGACCCGTGGTCGCCCGAGCGACCCGATCGAGGCGCAGGCGTTCCAGGAACTCGAGCCACTCATGCTCGCGGCGCATCCGGTGGAGCCAGTCCCGCCCGTCGGCGACCGGGACCTGCGCGACCATGGCCTTGAGTCGGGGGTCCAGACCGGCCGCCACTACGGCGTTTCCACCGCCGGTCCCGCCGGAGCCGAAGACTCCGAGCCGTCGGGCGTCGATGTCGCTCCGGCCCTCGAGATAGGTGACCGCATTGATGATGTCCTCGACCTGGGTGGCAGGATCCAGGTACGTCGCCGAACCCTCGGAGTCTCCGAAGCCGCGGTAGTCGAAGGTCAGGACGGCAAATCCCGCGGCGAGCAGTCCCTTGTGGTAGGGCCGATAAGCTTGGCGTCACGGAGACCGAGCCAGCCCGGACCCTGGACCACCGCGGGCCAGGGGGGACGATCGGATCCCTCGGGCAGGAATAGATCCGCGGCGAGCCGGTGGCCGTGGCTATAGAGCTGACGGGCGTGGCTGACATCCGTGTGAATGTATACAAGACACAGCAGAATGTCTACCATTCTTGCGTCGACGACAACAGAACACGGGAGCCTGTCATGTCCGCGGTCGCTGACCTCGTCATCGCCAACGCCAACGTGCGGACCCTCGACCGTCATGAGACGACGGGCCAGGCGATCGCCGTCGCCAGCGACCGGATCCTCGCCATCGGCCGGAACGATGTGATCGATGCCCTTCGGGGTCCCAGCACGACGGTCCTGGACGCCGGTGGCCAGACCATCCTCCCGGCCTTCACCGACAGCCATACGCATTTCAAGCGATCGACCGTCGTCCGGGCGTTCTTCATCGATTTCCGGGAGGTCCGGCCGAAAGACCTCGCCGATGTGCTCGCAGCGGTCGCGGCAAAGGCCGCGATGCTCCAGGCCGATGCGTGGGTCCAGGGCGATGGTCTGAACGACATCGCCCTGGCCGAGGGTCGTTTTCCGACGCGGCAGGACTTGACGTGGTGTCCGGGGGTCGGCCCGTGGTCCTGCGCAGCGTCGGTCGCCACGTCGTGGCCGCGAACAGCCTGGCGCTGCGGATCGCCGGCATCGACCGGGACACCCAGCCGCCAACCGGTGGGCGGATCGACCACGATGACGACGGGGAGCCGACCGGCGTCCTCCACGAGCAGGGCGAGCCGCCTGGACATGACGCTCGCGGACACCGTGATCCCGAGGTTCGGCCCAGACGACCGCGTCGCCGCCCTCGAGGCGGGGATGACGTACCTGCACCGACACGGGATGGCCGGGATCCACGAGATGGCCCGTGAGCCCGACGAGATCGGCGATTACCTTGACTCAGGGAACGCGGAGGGCTCACCGTTCGCGTCCGTCTCTACATCCGCGGCATAGAATCCTCCACCCGCCTGGAGCACGTGCTCGCCCTGGGCCTCCGCACGGGCCTCGGCGACCCCTGGTTCCGATTGGGAGGGATGAAGTTCAGCATCGATGGATCCGGTCTCGCGCGGAACGCTGCGGTCTACGACCCGTATCCCGGCGACCTGGACAACATTGGCCTCCTGCGAATCGAGCAGGAGAAGCTCGACCTTGCGGTCGAGGCGTCGCATCGGGCCGGCCTGCAGATCGCGCTTCACGCAGTCGGCCAGCGCGCATTCGACATGGCGCTCCGGGCCTATGCCCGTGTCGACGACGACGGCAGCCTACGCGCGATGCGCCACCGGATCGAGCACGCCTACTATCCGCCGCTGCTCGGGCAATTGGAGCGGATGCGGGATCTGGGCCTCGTCTGGTCGACCCAGCCGGCGGAGATCGACGAAGTCGGTGAGGACTGGATCCGGGTCTTTACCCGCGACCGGCTGGATGGGCTGATGCCGCTGCGGTCGGCGCTCGACCTGGGAATCCCGACCGTCATCAACAGCGACTACCCGGTGACATCGATCGATCCATTCGTGGGGATCCGGGCGGCCGTCACGCGCCGGACGGCGGCTGGCACGGTCCTCGATCCGGCTGAGGCCGTCGCGGTGACGGATGCGCTCCGGATGATGACGACCGGCCCGGCCTACATCGAAGGGGCGGAAGCCGACAAGGGCAGCCTGGAGCCCGGAAAGCCGCCGACATCGTGATCCTCTCACACGACCCGCTGGCGATCCCACCCCGAGACACTCGACGACATCGAGGTGACGACGACGATCGTCGGAGGGTCAATCCGGTACAGCCGGGAGTTCGAGCAGTCGAAGGAGGTCGGACGATGACGGACCGTCGCGCGATCGTCACGGGCGCGAGTTCGGGGATCGGCAAGGCGATCGCGCTCGAGTTGACAAGGAAAGGGATGGACGTGGTCGCTTCCGCCCGCCGAGCCGCATCGCTCGACGAGGCGACCAGTTCCGAGGGAGCCGGCCGACTGCACCGGTACCAGGCCGATCTCACCGATCCCTCGGCCGTTCGGGATCTCTTCGAGTACGCCCGCGAGGAGATCGGCCCGGTCGACACGGTGATCCACAGTGTGGGCCACGAATACCCGATCGCCCTCCTCGCGCAGTCCGACCGGACCGCCGTCCCGGGCGCCATCGCCGCGCTCATCACGAGCCCGGCGCTGGTCCTTGCAGAAGCCCTGGCGCAATTCGAGGATGGCCGCGGTGGACGGGTGATCCTGGTCTCGAGTGGGGCGGCGTTCCGGGCGCTACCCGGCCGCGCCCTGTACAGCATGGCGAAGGCCGCCGTGAACCAGCTCGTCCGCTCCGCCGCCGCCGAGGTCGCCGCCCGGCCGACCGTCGCCGTGTCCGCGATCCTGCCTGGGCGTGTCGACACGCCCATGCAGCGCCGCCTCGTCGAGACCGCGATGACCGCCGACGTAACGCTCGGTCTCTCCGAGTTCCGGTCGATGGACGGCGTGTCGCAGGCGGAAGACGTGGCCGCCGCAGTCGGGGATCTCGTCGATCGAGAACCGTCCGCGCTCAACGGCCACATCTTTCGCTACGCCGCGGGCGGCTGGTCGATCGTCGAGTAGCGCCGGCCAGGGCGCCGGGTCGATCGTGGCGGATCAGGTCGCCTCGTCGCTTGAGCCCTCCGTGAACGGTCCGGTCATGACGAAGCTGGCGCCGACGGCCAGGAGGATCGAGAGTGACCAGAACACGGCTCCCAGGCCGGCGAATCCGGCTACGAGGCCGATGCCGGCGGGCAAGAGAAACTGACCGACGCGGTTGCCTCCCAGGCGAGCGGCCACCGCCGTCCCACGAAGGTCCACGGGCGCCCGCCCCGCAACCCATGACAGCGTGAGCGGCTGCCCGAGGCCAAGCCCGAACCCGATCAGCACCATGGCAACGGACAACGCCGGCACCGTGCCGATGGCGATCATTGCCGCGAGGGCGGCGGCCGGCAGGACCATGCACGCGACCAGGAGGTTGCGGCGCCCCAGCACGCGACGCATCGGCACGAGCAGCATCCTCGACGTCATCGAGGCGCCGGCCCGGATCGCGAGCAACAGTCCGACGGTTTCCACCGACAGACCCGTCGCCTCACCATAGGCGGGCAGGTACGCGATGAGGATGTTCACGCTCGACAGGACGGTGATGCTGGCGAGCATCGCCTGGGGCATGCTCGGCACCGCCAGGACCCGGCGCAGTGCCGGTCCGACCGCCTCGTCCTGACGCCCCTCGCGCACCCGTGCTGGCATGGCTCGGACCGCACGCCACAGCGTCACGCCGAGGAGCGTGCCCACGAGCGCCGCGGCCGCCGCGACCGCAAAGACGACGTCGGTCGCCGGGCTGGCGTCCGGGTCGCCTGTCGCTCGGGCGACGCCTCCGGCGAGGAATCCACCGATCGCCGGGCCGGCGAGCTGACCGAATGACACGACCACCGCAAATGCCCCATATCGGCTGTCGCGATCGCCCGAGTCACCGTGATTGGCGATCATCGTCTGGATGCCGACGACCATGGCGATGTGCCCAAGGCCAAGGATGGCCTGCGACAGCGCGAGGAGCGGGATGGAGTCGATGGTGACCATCCAGAACGCGCCTGCGGACATGGTCGCCGCTCCCGCGACGATGAAGCGGGGCTCTCCGATGCGGTCCACCCACCGGCCGATCGGCACGGCCACGATCAGTGACAGGAGCGCGAAGCACGAGGCCACGAACCCGACCTCAGCAGGGCCCGCACCGAGCTCCAGTGCCTTGTACGATGCCATCGGGCGGATCGCCTGGAGCGCGGTCGTCATGATCAGACCGACCGCGAGGATCCGCCAGAACCACGCCGCTGGCCGGATCATCGGCGGCGGCTCACGCGGTCGAACGGCAACACAATCCAAAACATTGTATACATAGTGCGTACGAACTTGTGCCATGCCGCGACAACGAGTCGGTCGAGGATAGGGAGAAGCACAGCGATGACCACGATCGGCTATGCGGCGATGCTCGAGCAGTTCCACCCGACCGACCTGCTCGACTACTGCGCAGCAGGCCGAGGCCGCTGGCTTCGAGGCCGGTTCATGGTCGCGACCACTTCCATCCGTGGACGCCGCAGCAGGGCCAGAGCGCGTTCGTCTGGGCCTGCATGGGCGCGCTGGGCGCAGCGCACGACGCTGCGCTTCGGGACGGGCGTCACGCCGCCGGGCTACCGCTACCACCCGGCGATCGTCGCCCAGGCCGCCGCCGACGCTGGAGGCGATGTACCCGGGTCGGTTCTGGCTTGGCCTGGGCGCAGGCGAGGCGCTCAACGAGCACATCGTCGGCGACTACTGGCCTGAGGCGCCGCCCGGCTCGTCGATGCTGTTCGAGGCGATCGAAGTCATCAGCAAGCTCTTCACCGGCAAGGTCGTCAAGCACAAGGGCAAGCACTTCACGCTCGAAAGCGCCAGGCTCTACACCCTGCCCGAGCGCCGCCGCCGATCTATGTCGCGACGGCCGGGCCCGCTCAACGCCGAGCGCACGGGCAAGCCTGCCGACGGCATCATCACCGTCGGCGCGGCCGACGAGAAGATCAAGATGCTGATGGGACGCTTCGAGAAGGGGGCGCGCGAGGCCGGCAAGGACCCCTCGACGATGCCGCGGATCATCCAGCTGCACGTCTCGCTGGGCGCGACACGCACGAGGAAGCCGCCGAGCAGGCGGTCAAGGAGTGGCCGAACGGCGGCATGGCGTTCCCCGAAGCAGGATATCCGCAACCCTGAAGATTTCGAGGCGATGGCGAAGTTCGTTCGGCCGGAGAACTTCAAGAACCGCGTGCTGATCTCCGCCGACCTCGACGAGCACACGCGCACATCCAGCACTACGTCGACCTGGGCTTCGACGAGATCTACCTCCACAACGTCGGGCGCAACCAGGCGCGAGTTCATCGATGTCTTCGGCAGGGAAGTCCTCCCCAAGCTTCGCCTGGGCTGAGCGTCATCAGCGGATCTGGGGCGCCGAGCCACAGGCGGTGACGTTCGAGTCGTTGCTAATCCTGTTTGTCGGGTTCGTGGCCGGAAACGTGAATACGGTAGTGGGATCGGGGTCCCTCGTGACGTTCCCGACCCTGATCGCGCTCGGATACCCACCGCTCATCGCCAATGTGACCAACACCATCGGGCTGGCTCCCGGGTCGGTGAGTGGCTCGGTCGGGTATCGGCGCGAGTTGACGGGACAACGCAGTCGTGCCGCGCGCCTTGGGTGATCGCCGGCGTCGGGGGCACGCTAGGAGCCGGCCTCCTCCTGTGGCTTCCCACGAGCGCGTTCGAGCGGATCGTGCCGGTGCTGATCCTCGTCGCCTGCGGGCTGGTGATCGCCCAGCCACGGCTCTCCGCGTTGGTCCGCGCGCGCGCAATCGCGCCACACGAGCACCACGGGCTCAACCCGCTCCTCCCGATCGCGGTGACCGGGACGAGCATCTACGGCGGCTACTTCGGCGCGGCCCAGGGGGTCATCCTGATGGCGGTGCTCGGCGTCCTCGTGGACGATGACATGCAGCGTTTGAACGGCCTCAAGAACGTCCTGACGGCGGTCGTAAACCTGACCGCCGCCGTGGTCTTCGCGCTCACCACGGCGGTGGCCTGGGACGCCGCGCTGCTGCTGGCCATCGGCTCGATCGTGGGTGGGCAGACCGGCGCCGAGATCGGCCGCCGGATCAACCCGACGCTCCTGCGCGCCGCGATCGTGACCGTCGGCCTGCTCGTCGTCTTGCGCTACGTCCTGGCCTAGCGTCTCTCCGTCTCGGCCAAGGCCCGCGCCGCGCGCCAGGCGTCGTGGAAGGTGTTGTAGAGCGGGACCGGCGCCACCCGGATGATGTCGGGCTCGCGGAAGTCGGCCACCACGCCCATCGCTTCGAGCGCGGCCAGGCGCCGCGTCGCATCCGCGAGCCGCACCGAAAGCTGGGCACCGCGGGCGACCGGGTCACGCGGGGTCAGGATCTCGGCGTCGGGCACCAGCGCGTCGATGAGACGCTCGAAGTAGGCGGTCAGTTCGATCGACTTCCGGCGCAAGGCATCGATGCCGACCTTCTCGAAGATGGCGAGCGACGCCCGGATGGGCGCCAGCGCGAGGATCGGGGGCGTCGAGATCCGCCAGCCGTCGGCTCCGGGCGCCGGGTCGAACGTCTCGGCCATCCGAAAGCGCGTCGCCGGGTCGTTGCCCCACCAGCCAGTCAGCCGGAGGGCCGAGGCGTCGGTCGCGTGGCGCTCGTGGAGGAACACCTGGCCGATCGATCCCGGGCCGCCGTTGAGGTACTTGTAGGTGCACCAGGCCGCGCCGTCGACGGCCGCGTCGTGCAGGGCGAGGGGCAGATTCCCGACGGCGTGGGCCAGGTCCCACAGGGCGATGGCGCCGGTTTCGTGGATCGCCGCGGTGAGCCGGTCGATGTCGTGGGCCTGGCCCGTGGCGTAGTTCACCCCCGCCAGGAGCGCCACCGCGAGCCGGTCACGATGCTCGTGGATGGCGCCCTCGAGGTCCTCGGTCCGGAGCAGCGCCTCGCCGTCGCGCGGCCGTACGACGATGAGGTCATGGTCGGGGTCCAGGCCGTGCAGCCGCAGGTGCGATTCCACGGCGTACCGGTCGGACGGGAACGTCGGGGCGTCGATGAGGATCGCGGTCCGCGCGCCGACCGGCCGGAAGAACGTCGCCAGCAGCAGGTGCAGGTTCACGGTCAGGGTGTTCATCGTCGTGACCTCGCCGGGGCGCGCCCCGACCAGCGTCGCGGTCGGTTCGCGGATGGCGCCGTCGGCGTTGAGCCAGGCCCGCTCCGAGGCGAACCAGCCGTCGACTCCTAGGCGCGCCCACGCCTCGAGCTCGGCCTCCACCTCGGCTCGGGCCGTGACCGGCTGGGCGCCGAGCGACTGTCCCGCGATATAGACCTTGGGCGAGCCGTCGGCGGCCGTCGGGAGGATGAACCGGGCGCGGAAGCCGGCCAATGGATCGGCCGCATCGAGGCTTCGGGCGTGGTCCTCGCGCAGGTCCGTCGCCGCGGTCGTCACTGGGGCGGGTCGTCCGCCACGACCGGACTCACCCCCGGCCAGTCCCCGGCGCCGCCCTGCGCGACGAGTCGCACGTCGAGGCCGGCCGTATCGAGCAGGCTCGCGGCGATCCCCGCGCGTCGTCCCGAGCGGCACAGGACCGTGACCGGCGCGTCCCGGGGGATCGAGGCCAGCCGATCAGGCAGCTCGCCAAGTGGGATCTTGATGGCCCCGGGCACGACCCCGTCCTCGTGCCATTCGTGCGCGTCCCGGACGTCGAGCACGTAGCCGTTTCGGCCGGCGACGGCGTCTGCGTGGAGCGCCTCGATCGTCGTCGTCGGGTAGGCGTCGGGGCGCGCTCCGGATGTGACCGCCCAGGCCGCCCAGGCCGCCACGCCGCCCGCGAGCCCACCCATCAGGCGGTCGTACCCGATCCGGAACAGCTGGTTGGCCGCCTCCTCGAGCGCCTCCCCGAGCGGCTCGGGCAGCACCAGTGCGATCCTGGCCCCGAATGGCACGAACCATCCGACGTAGGAGGCAAAGCTCTCGGTCAGTTCGATGTTCGTCGAGCCCGGTAGGTGGCCGGCCGCGAACTCGGCTCGTGGCCGGCCGTCGACGACGTGCGCGCCGGCGGCGACCGCAGCCGCGAACCCGGCCGCGTCGAGCTGCGCTGGCGGCGCCGGGCGGCCCAGAACCGGGGGCCCGGCGCGGTTGATCGGCGCCATCGCCTCGTAGTAGGTCGGGTAGGCGCCGAGCCCGCCAAGCAGCGCGGCACGGAACGCCGCCTCGTCGGGTGCGGCCAGCAGCGGGTTCGTCCGCCGTTCCATGCCGATGGTCGAGCTCCGGCTGCCGTCGATGGGACCGGCCGAACAGAAGCTGCCCGGTCCGTGGGTCGGGAGCACGGCCACGTCGTCGGGCAGCGTCGCCAGATCCCGCAGCGAGGCGTATTGCGCACGGGTCAGCTCGTCCGTGGCGTCGGCGCCCAGCAGGTCGGTCCGCCCGGCACTCCCCACGAGCAGACTGCCGCCGGTCAGCACGGCCGACGGGCCGTCCGCTCCCTCGGGTCTGACCTCCCAGGCCAGGTGCTCGCGGGTGTGTCCGGGCGTCGCGCGAGCGACGAGCCGGAGGCCACCGACTTCGACCGTGTCGCCCTCGTCCACGCCGCGATGGTCGAAGGCATAGCGACCACGCGCGGGCGCCACGATCTCGGCCCGCCGGGCAGCCCGCAGCTCGAGCGCCCCGGACAGGTAATCGTTGTGGACGTGCGTCTCGACCACGTGGGTGATGCGCCAGCGCCGGGCGTCGGCGACGGCCATGACCCGCCACGCGTCGCGCGGGGGATCGACGACAGCCGCTTCGCCGTCCGAGGCGAGCAGGTAGGTCGCGTTGCCCAGGCCGGGGGTGAGGACGATCTCGAGATCCATGGCGCTATCCGCCATGGTAGACCGCCATCAGGCCACCGCTCGGGGGTTCGTCGAGGACCATCGCTAGGACCAGCCCGAGCAGTCCGATGACGACCCACATCGAGGCGCCCAGCAGGAACGGCCTGGCGCCGACCCCGAGCATCGCCCGCACGTCCGTCGAGATGCCGACGCCCGCCAGGGCGACGAGGATCAGCAGCGTCGCCACGTCCGACAGCTCCTCGGCGAACGACGCACCCCAGGGCAGCTCCGCGTCGAGCAGCCCGGCAGAGCGCAGGCCCGCGACCACCATGAAGCCGACGACGAACCAGGGAACCGCACGCGCGACAAGCCGCCAGGTCGAGCTGGCCGACGTCGCCGAGGCATCGGTCGCGGCGGCGCGGACCGCGAGCCAGGTCGCCCCGAGCAACACGGGCAGGATCGCGAGGTTGCGGGTCAGCTTGACGACCGTGGCCACGTCGCCGGCCGGTGGCGAGTAGAAGTAGCCAGTGGCGACGACCTGGGCGGTGTCGTTGACCGCCAGCCCGGCCCAGATGCCAAAAGCCTCGTCCGACAGGCCGAGCGCGCCCCCGATGAACGGCAACGCAAGACGCCGATCAGCCCGAACAGCGTGATCGTCGACACGGCGTACGCGGTGTCGCGATGCGGCGCGCGCAGGATCGGGGAGAGCGCGAGGATGGCCGAGTTGCCGCAGATCGCCATCCCGACCGTGATCAGCGCCGACAGCGGCGACGCGACCCGAAGCCGCCGTGCCAACCACGTCCCAAGCACCAGGGCGAGCGTCACGACCGCCACGATGGCGACCACGCTGGTGGCGCCCGTCTCGATGACCTGCTCCACGGTCAGGCGCGCACCGAGCAGCGCGATCCCGACGCGTAGGGCCCATCGGGCCGCGATCGCCGACCCCGGCCAGCAGCACCGCCCGCAGCCGGGCCACGTTGCCGATCGCGAGACCGACCGCCAGCGCCATGGCGGTCCCCAGCCCCAATGCCAGCCGCACCTCGATGAACCGCGCCGCCAGCGCGACGATGACGCAGGCCAGCAGGCCGGGCAGCGCCGCGCCATGCCGGCTCGCTGGGGCCGCTGGGGTCAGAGCCGGACCCGCGGCGGGCTGTCGCGATCGAACATGTGGACGGTGTCGACGAAGCGCACCTGCTTGGTCTGATAGGCCATGACCAGCGAATGCGTCCGTGCCCCGCCGCCGAAGAAGCGGACACCCGACAGGAGATCGCCGTCGGTGACACCGGTCGCGGCGAAGACGAGGTTTTCGCCCGGGGCGAGGTCCTCGGTCGCGTACACGCGGTTCTCGTCGCCGTGGCCCATCCGCGCTCCACGCTCCCGCTCGTCGTCGCTGCGGTAGCGGAAGCGGGCCTGGATCTCGCCGCCGAGGCAGCGCAGCGCCGCGGCCGTGATGACGCCCTCCGGCGCCCCGCCGATGCCCATCACAGCGTGGACGCCGGTCCCCGACACCGCGCACGAGATGGCGGCCGACAGGTCGCCGTCACCGATGAGCTTGATCCGGGCGCCCGCCTGGCGGACTTCGGCGATGAGCGCGTCGTGCCGCGGCCGCTCCAGGATCACCACCGTGATGTCGCCGACCTTGCGCCCGAGCGCCTCCGCGATCGCACGCAGGTTCTCGGTGGGCGTGTTGCGGATGTCGACCTTGCCAGCGACGACCGGCCCCACGCACAGCTTCTCCATATAGGTGTCGGGGGCGTGGGTCAGGCCACCAGCCTCCGAGGCAGCGAGGACCGTGATGGCGCCCGCCTGCCCATGGGCCACGAGGTTGGTGCCCTCCAGCGGATCGACCGCGATGTCCACCCGTGGCACGTCGTCGCGGTCGGCGCCGGTGCGCCCGACCCGTTCGCCGATGTACAGCATCGGCGCCTCGTCGCGCTCGCCCTCGCCGATGACGATCCGCCCGGCGAAGTCGATCTCGTCCATCGTCTTGCGCATCGCTTCGGTGGCCGCGGCGTCGGCGCCGTCGCGCTCGCCGCGACCCATGAAGCGCGCAGACTCGATCGCAGCCGCCTCCGTGACCCGGATCATCTCGAGCGCGAGCAGCTGTTCCATCAGATCGAACAGTCAGTGCGGATCAGCCGGTCCGCCCGCAAGGCGGGACCGAGCACGTGAGCGAGCGCACCCGAGGTGCGTGAGCGAGCGCACGGAGGGCCCAACGCGGCGGCGGGCCGGATCAGCGGCCCACTCAATGTCGAAAATGCCTCCGACCGGTAAAGACCATGGCTAGGTGGTGGCGGTCGGCGACCTCGATGGCCATCTCGTCGCGGATGGAGCCGCCCGGCTGGATGATGGCAGTCACGCCGGCCGAGGCCGCCAGCTGGATGCCGTCGGGGAACGGGAAGTAGGCGTCCGCGGCCATGACCGCCAGCTTGGCGCGGTCGCCGGCCCGCCGCAGCGCGATCTCCACCGATACCTGGCGTGACGCCTGACCGGCACCGATCCCCACGGTCGCGCCGTTGCGGGCCAGGATGATCGCGTTCGAACGCACGTGACGGACCGCTCGCCACGCGAATAGCAGGTCCGTCAGCTCCTCCAGCGTGGGCCGGCGGCGAGTGACGACCTGCAGGTTCCCGCGGTCGAGCGCCAGGTCGTCGAGATCCTCGACCAGCAGCCCGCCTGCGACCCGCTTGAAGTCGAGGTTCGCGATGCCATAATCCCGCATCCCGTCGGTGGGATCGGGTGGCACGGCGAGGATCTCCAACCCGGCCTTGGCCTTGAGGATGCCGATCGCGGCCTGGCTGTACGAGGGCGCGACGACGGCTTCGTACGAGTTGGCCGCGATCTCGCGAGCGGTCGCCCCGTCCAACTCGCGGTTCACCCCGACGATGCCGCCGAACGAGGCGACCGGATCGGTCTCCAAGGCGTGCCGGTAGGCCTCCACGAGCTCCTCGTGCGAGGCCAGGCCCACCGGATCGGTGTGCTTGACGATCGTGACCGTCGGGGCCGTGTAGTCGCGGGCGATGCGATAGGCCGCGTCCAGGTCGAGCAGGTTGTTGAACGACGGCCGGCCGCCCTGGATCTGGCTGGCGTCGGCGAGCGTGGCGCTGCGGTGCGTCGTCTCGCGGTAGAAGGCTGCCTTCTGATGCGGGTTCTCCCCGTAGCGCAGCTCGTCCACCTTCTCCAGGACGATCGCGAGCCGGCCCGGGAAGACGTTGCCGGAGATCTGGTTGAGATAGGCGGCGATCTCCGCGTGATAGGCCGCGACCGTGCTGAACGCCTCGGCCGCCAGGCGCGCCCGCAGCTCGGGGCTCGTGTGGCCCAGCCGTCGGAGCTCCTCGACGACCGCCGGATAATGCGCTGGGTGGGCGACGGCCGTCACGCCGGCGGCGTTGCGCGCCGCGGCGCCGAGGAGGGCCGCGCCACCGACGTCGATCATCTCGATGGCCTCATCGAGACCCACGAGCCGGGCACCGACCTCCGGGGCGAACGGCTTCACGTTCACCACGACGATGTCGATCGGGCCGATGCCCTGGGCGTCGAGCTCGGCGAGCTGCTCCGGCACGTCGCGCCGGGCGAGGATGCCAGCGTAGACGGCAGGGTGGAAGGTCTTGACCTGTCCGCCGACGAGCGGCGGCACCTGGGTCAGGTCCGACACGCTGCCGACCTCGACGCCCTCGCCGGCGAGGTATTCGCGGGTGCCGTCGGTGGCCACGATGTCGATGTCGAGGCTGCGCAGGTCCCGTGCGAGCTCGGCGATCCCCTCCCGGTTCGCGACTGACAGCAGGGCTCGCACCCGGGGCATCCTCCATCCGCGCGGACCGGTAGCGCCGCTCCGGCTGTCTGCACGCCGAATCTTGAGCGGGCGTGCGACCACGAGCGCGTCGCGGCCGAGTATAGCGTCCGGCATGGCATACTCCGGGGCACCGTCGAGAAGGTGCGGCCAGCGCGTGGCTCCGACCCTCGACGATCCATCACCAGCCAGTCGCGAGGTCCCGTGTGACGCTGCCGCCGTGGGAGTACCTGTTCGAGTCGTTCAGCAGCGTGACGTTCCCGGATCTCTTCCACCCGACGTGGATCGCCTCGGGCGTCCTCCTGATCGTGCTGATCGTCCTCTACAACGTCCGCACGCGGCGGCTCCACAAGCACGCTCCGTACCTGGACCTGTGGGAATGGTTGTGGTGGACCGGTCTCATCACGTTCGGCCTGCTGATGATCGAGGCGCTGTTCGTCTTCGATTTCATCCTCGTCCTCGCGACGGCGATCATCGGTCTCGGCGCGCTCGTCTGGATCCGCTTCATCCGCTTCCCGCCACTGCTGCGCGCGCACGAGCAGCGGCTGGCCCGGCAGCGCTACTACACGAAGCAGAAGTTCGCGGACCCGGAGGCCACGATCCGTCGCCGCGGCGGTCGCCGGGCCCCGCGCCGTCGGCGACGCTGACCGACGCTCCCGAGCCCTGAGCGCGAGCCGACCGGGAGGGACGCCATGCCGATCGAGATCCGACGCTTCGGCGTCGGCCACCGCCGACCCGACGGCCCCTCGGGGACGTCTGGCGTGACCGGCCAGCCGATCCACAGTGATGAGCGCGGCGTGATCTCCGAGCTCGCCTTCGCGCGCGGCGCCCGGATGGAGCCGCACGCCGTGCCGAACACGACCTGGCTGATCGTGATCGAAGGTGGCGGTTGGGTCGGCGTCGGAGACGAGCGGACCCGCGTAGCCGCCGGGGAGGCGGTATTGTGGCCGGCGGACATCCCGCACGCGGCTTGGACCGAGCATTCAGAGATGCGCGCGTTCGTCATCGAGTTCGCCGACGCGGATGACGCCGCGATGAAGGGGATCGTCGAGGGCCGTGCCCGCGAGCTCGAAGCCGGCACGCCGGCCGCCGCGGACGGCGCCCTCCGGCAAGATCCTACCCGCCCGGCACGCCTGGATCCGGAGGCCGGAGAGCCGGCCTGAGCGGGGCATCCTCCTCCTGACGCCCCGCCCGGCCGTGACAAGGTGCTAGCGGTCCATCGAGGCCAATCGGTCCAGCAGGTCGAGGAACCCGTGGACTTCGTCCGTTTCGGGTAGCCCGCGCTCCTCGCGGTCGGCGACGTCCGCGACCGTGACGAGATCCAGGCGTTCGGTCCAGGGGCTTTCGCGCAGGACCTCGGCGGTGGCCGCGACGATCGCATCGAAGCGGAAGTACGGGTCGCTCGCCTCGAACGTGCTCGCGAGGTCGTTCGTCCGGATCTCGCGCGTCAGCTCCTCGACGGCGCCCCGCTCCGGGTCGGTCCAGCGGAGGCGGACCGTCCCCAGGAGGTCCCCCCGACCGACGTCCTCGCGCAACCGGAGCGCGTACAGGGCGGTCACGGCATGCCCCGCTCCGATCGCACCGGCTTCCACCTCCTCATCGGTGAAATCGTCGTCGCGGACGTCGCGGTTCTCGTAGCCGACCAGGCGGTAGGCGGCGACGACGTCTCGGTCGAACGAGACCTGCGCCCGGGCATCGAGCGCGACGGTCTGGAGGGTGCCAGTCAGGTCCTCGGTGAAGAGCCGGCGCGCCTCGTCCAGGACGTTCACGTAGGCATAGAAGCCGTCGCCCTGATCGGCCAGCTGCTCGAGCAGCGTGTCGTTGAAGTTGCCCATCCCGACGCCGACGGAGACGAGCTCGATGCCGGCCACGGCGTCGCGTCGGATCGCGTCGAGGATCGATTCGGGATCGGTCAGGCCGACATTGGCGACGCCGTCGGAGGCGAGCACGACCCGGTCGATGCCGTTCTCCGTCATGGACTCCCGGGCGAGGCCGTAGCCGAGCCGCAGGCCGGCCTCGAGGTTCGTTGAGCCGTCGGGTCGAAGCTCACCGATCACCCCGAGGATCTGGTTCCGGTCCAACGCTCGCGTCGGCCCGAGCAGGACCCGGGCGTCGTTGCCGAACGTGACGATGGCAACGGTGTCGTTCCGACCCAGCTCATCGACGAGCAGGCGCAGCGCCTCCTTGACGAGCTCGAGCCGGCCTTCGCGCTCCATCGAGCCTGACGTATCGATGACGAAGGTGAGGGCGGCGTCTTCGCGGGCCCGATCGCGCACGTCGCGGGCCTGCAGGCCGATCCGGAGCAGGACCTCATCCGCCTCGGTGAAGGGGGTGGGCGCGCCGTCGGCGACGATCGCGAAGGTCTCGTCGTCCGGGCTCTGGTAGCCCTGGGTGAAGGCGTTGACCCATTCCTCGACTCGAACGCTGGCGGGATCCGGCCGGTTGCCGTCGTCGACGTAGCGCTGGGCGACCGTGTAGCTGGCGGTGTCGACGTCGAGCGCGAAGGTCGAGACCTCGTCCTCGTCGGGATCGACGTAGGGGTTGACGCCCGGATCGTCGAAGGAGACGCCGTCGTAGGGCGTCGAGGCCGGTGCCGGCCATGGCGCAGCCGTCGGTTGGTGATGCCCGGGGTCCGGTGGAGCCTCGGCGTAGCCCGGGGTCCCTGACGTTGCGCCGCCGCACGCGGCAACCACGAGGGCGAGCCCGGTCAGGAAGAGGAGTGGCGTGCGCATGACGCAACCTCCCAGCCGGACCCCTGGGAGGGAACCCGGCCCGCTTGGGCGGGCCGCACGGCGGTCCGCAGGTCCCGGAGCGTCGCCACGAAGTGCGCCGTCGGGCCGCCGCCTCGACGCCATGGGGCGGCGAGCGGTTCCCCGTGCCTCAGCGTCGGGTGTCGGTCCTTAGGGCTGGCGCCGGTCCGCGGCCGGGGCCGGTTCGGCGACGGGCGCGAGGATCGCGCCGAGCTGGCTCAGGATCCTGGCCGTCGCGCCCCACACCGACAGGCCATCCAGCTCGTACGAGCCGTAGCGCAGGGGCCAGTCGCGGACCGTCCGCTCGACCATCGTGACCGGCGCGTGGGGCAGGAACCGCGCGACCGGCGCCTCGATGATCCGGGCGACCTCGAACGGCGACGCGGCGAGGCTCGGGGCGCGATCGGCGAGTGCCACGACCGGCGTCACGTCGAAGTCGCTCACCGGGATCCACATCCGGTCGAGCTGGCCCACGACCCGGACGCCAGCCACGACGGGATCGAGACCCACCTCTTCGCTGGCCTCGCGCAGGGCGGTCGCGGCCGGATGGCCGTCGCCGGGCTCGGACTTGCCGCCCGGGAAGCTGACCTCGCCCGAGTGATGCCCGTCACCGGCCGTCCGCTCGATGAGGACGACGCGCGCCTCGCCCTCCTCGTCGGGGTAGAGCAGCACGAGCACGGCCGCCGGCCGACCGCTCCCCGAGGAGCGCGGCATCGCCGGCGGCCTCGATTCCGCTCCGCCCACGAGGACGGGCATCATCACGACGGCCGGGGGCGGCAGCGGATCCGGGAGGCGCGACAGCAGGCCCGCAGCGGTCTCGAAGCGCATGGGCGTCGATCCGCCGATGGCCTGGCGGGCCGTCAGTTGACGAGTTCGTCGTCGCGCGTGGGGCGCGTCGGCGGCAGGTCCAGCGGTGTGGCGGCGGACCGCCCGCGTCCGCGTCCACCCACGGCCACCGGATCGTCCTCGCGACGTCGGGCGTCACGTCGACCGGCCTCGCCGACGACCGTCGCGCCCTCGCTCGAGAACACCAGGGTGCCGGACGCGAGGTCCGCGTCGGCGGTGACCCGGTCGCCCGGCCGGAACTCTCCGGCCACCAGGGCGCGGGCCAGCTGGTTCTCGACGAGCCGCTGGATCGTGCGCTTGAGCGGCCGCGCCCCGAACGCCGGGTCGGTGCCCTCGCGGACGATCAGGGCGCGCGCCGCGGCCGTCAGCTCCAGGCTGACGTCCTGCTGCGCCAGTCGGCGGCCAAGATCCGCGAGGAGCAGGTCCACGATGGCGCTGAGATCCTCCTCCGTCAGGGCATGGAACACGATGACCTCGTCGACCCGGTTGAGGAATTCCGGCCGGAACTGCGACCGGAGCGCCTCGGTGACCTCGCGCTTCATCTGCTCGTATCCGTCGTCGCCCGCCCGGGCGTTGGTCGCGGCGATGGCCGCCGAGCCGATGTTGCTGGTCATGATCACGACCGTGTTCTTGAAGTTCACAGTCCGACCCTGACCGTCCGTCAGGCGGCCATCGTCGAGCACCTGCAGCAGCACGTTGAAGACGTCCGGGTGCGCCTTCTCGATCTCGTCGAGCAGGATCACCTGGTATGGCCGGCGGCGGACGGCCTCGGTCAGCTGGCCGCCCTCCTCGTAGCCGACGTAGCCCGGAGGCGCGCCCAGCAGCCGGCTGACCGCGAACTTCTCCATGTATTCGCTCATGTCGATGCGGACCATCGCGTTCTCGTCGTCGAACAGGAACTCGGCGAGGGCGCGGGCGAGCTCGGTCTTGCCGACGCCGGTCGGGCCCAGGAACAGGAACGAGCCGATCGGCCGGCGCGGGTCCTTGAGCCCGGCCCGGGCGCGGCGGACCGCGTCGGACACGGCCTGGATGGCCTCGTCCTGGCCGACCACCCGCTGGTGCAGCCGGTCCTCCATCTCGATGAGCTTGGCGGTCTCGCCCTCGAGCAGCCGGTTGACCGGGATCCCGGTCCACGCCCCGACGATCTCGGCGATGTCGTCGGCACCGACCTCCTCCTTGAGGAGCGTGCCCGGGCCCTGGAGCGCGGCGAGCGTCGCCTCCTCCTCGGCGAGCCGGTCGTTGAGCTCCTTCTGGGTGGCGTACTTGAGCTCGGCGGCCGTGGCGAAGTCGGCCTCGCGCTCGGCCTGCTCGATGCGGACCTGGAGCTGCTCGAGCTCCGACTTCGTCGCCCGGATGGCGGCGATCGCGGCCTTCTCGGCTTCCCAGCGCTGCTTCATGCCGCCGGCCTGCTCCTCGAGGTCGGCGAGCTCCTTCTCCAGCGCTTCCAGCCGCGCCTTCGAGGCGTCGTCCGTCTCCTTGCGCAGGGCCTCGCGCTCGATCTCGAGCTGGATGCGGCGGCGTTCGAGCTCGTCGAGCTCGATCGGCATCGAATCGATCTCCATGCGCAGCCGCGAGGCTGCCTCGTCGACCAGGTCGATGGCCTTGTCGGGCAGGAAGCGCTCCGTGATGTAGCGGTCCGACAACGTCGCCGCGGCGACCAGCGCCGAGTCCGTGATGCGCACGCCGTGGTGGACCTCGTAGCGCTCGCGCAGGCCGCGCAGGATGCTGATGGTCTCCTCGACCGTCGGCTGGTCCACGACGATCGGCTGGAAGCGGCGCTCGAGCGCGGCGTCCTTCTCGATGTACTTGCGGTACTCATCGAGGGTGGTCGCGCCGATCGTGTGGAGCTCGCCCCGTGCGAGCATCGGCTTGAGCAGGTTGGACGCGTCCATGGCGCCCTCGGCCGCGCCAGCGCCCACGACCGTGTGGAGCTCGTCGATGAACAGGATCACCTGGCCGTCCGAGTCCTTGATCTCCTTGAGCACGGCCTTGAGCCGCTCCTCGAACTCGCCGCGGAACTTGGCGCCGGCGATGAGCGCCCCGAGGTCCAGCCCGACGACGCGCTTGTCCTTGAGCCCTTCCGGCACGTCGCCGCGCACGATGCGCTGGGCGAGGCCTTCGGCGATGGCCGTCTTGCCGACGCCTGGCTCCCCGATGAGGACGGGGTTGTTCTTGGTCCGCCGGCTCAGCACCTGGATGACGCGGCGGATCTCGTCGTCCCGGCCGATGACGGGATCGAGCCGGCCGGCGCGAGCCTCCGCCGTCAGGTCGCGGCCGTACTTCTCGAGCGCGGCGTAGGTTCCCTCCGGGTTCTGGGAGGTCACGCGCTGGCCGCCGCGAACACTCTGCAGGGCCTGCAGGAGCGCCTCCTTGCCGGCCCCGTGCCGCTCGAGGATGGCCTGGGCGTCGCCGCCCGCCTCCGCGACGCCGAGCAGCAGGTGCTCGGTCGAGACGTAGTCGTCGGAGAGGCGTCTGGCCTCGGCCTCCGCCTGCTCGATGACCCCCTTGGCGCGTGCATCGAGGCTGAGCGAGCCACCTTCGATGCGGGCGCGCCTGGCCAGCACGGCCGCGACCTCGCCACGGAACGCGGGCAGGTCGACGCCGAGCCGGCGGAGCGTCTCGGCGGGGACGCCGTCGTCAGGGTCGATCAGGGCGCTCAGCAGATGCTCGGCATCGAGGATCGGGCTGTGCAGCCGCTCGGCGGTCGCCTGGGCGGCGATGATGGCCTCCTGGGCCTTCTGGGTGAAACGATCGAGTTGCATCTCAGGTCTCTCTGGTACGGGGATCGGGCTGGTTGACGAGGTCGAGGAAGTGGGCGGCGGCGTCGCGCGCTTCCTCGGAGAGGTTGGTCGGCAGGAGGACGCGGGCCTTCACGTAGAGGTCGCCGTGGCCGTCCGCGCGGAACCTGGGCATGCCCTGGCCGGTGAGCCTGAACATCCTGCCCGGTTGGGTCCCGGCCGGGATCGTGAGCACGACGTGGCCCTTGAGCGTGCGGACCTTCACGTCCGCGCCCAGGAGCGCCTCGCGAAGGGTCAGCGGCAGCTCGCGCTCCAGGTCCGCGCCACGCCTGGTGAAGACAGGGTCTCGCGTTTGGCGGACTACGACGTGGAGGTCACCGCCTCCGGGCGCCTTGCCGGTCAATCGGATGCGGGTCCCGGTGTCGGCGCCGCGCGGGATCGTGACCTCGAGGCGCTTGCCCTCGATCTCGACGAGGCGGCTGGTGCCGTGATACGCCTCCTCGAGCGTGATCTCGGCCGTCGCCTCGGCGGTCGCGGGTCGCCGGATGGGCGCCGTGCTAGCGGCGCCGGCGCTCGGTCCGCGGGTCGTGGCGGGCCCTCCGTCGGCACCAAGGCCCATCCCCGCGAGGATGGACTCGAAGGTCGCGCCGCCCGTCGCTCGCCGGCCGCGGCCTGGCGTGCTCAGGGGTTCTGAATCACCCGCGAAGAACGCGTTGAAGAAGTCGCTGAACTCCCCGGCGTCGCCCGTCGTATGGAATTCGTAGCGGACGTTGCCACCCGGCCCACCGAAGCCGCTGAAGCCGGTGAACGGCCCACCGGCCGCCCCGGCCCGAGCACCCGCCCCCGCCGGCGCGCTAGCACCGGCTCGCGCGTACGACTGCCAGTCGGCCCCCAGGCGGTCGTACAGCGCCCGCTTGTCCGGATCGGAGAGGACGGCGTTCGCCTCGTTGATCTCCTTGAACCGCACCTCGGCCGCAGCGTCACCACCCTTCGTATCGGGATGGTGCTCACGGGCGAGCTTCCTGAAGGCCTTCTTGATCTCTTTCTGTGACGCCGTCCTCGGCACGCCCAGGACCGCGTAATAGTCCTTGTAATCCATCGCTGGCCCCGAATCAGCCGGACTGCGTAGTCGCCGTCCGGACGTTCGAGGCGAAGGCGCCGCCGAGCAGCGGAGCGAGCGCACCACCCCCGGAGGTCCGAGGCGACGCTGCGCTAGCCATCGGCCCGACGGCTCCTGCGTGAGTGAGCAGCGCAGGCTGCAACGCACGCATCGGGCGCCCGGCGGCGATCCTCATGTCAGTCGCCTCGTACCACGACCGGAGGCTGATCGGTGGGTGGGAAGTCGGTCCGGCGCACGCGGGAGGCGGGCGACGGCTCGATCGGATCGTTGCCGCGGATGATCTTCGGCGGATCGGCCTCGAGGGGCTTCGGCTTGCGCCGAAGGGCCGCCTCGAGCACCTGCTCCATCGAGTCGACGAGGACGAGCTTGATGGACTTGCGGATCTCATCAGGGATCTCGCGCAGGTCCTTCTCGTTCTTGCGCGGCAGGATGACCATCTTGGCGCCCGACAGGTGGGCGGCCAGGATCTTGCTCTTCAACCCGCCGATCGGGAGGACCCGACCGCGCAGGGTGATCTCACCGGTCATGGCGACGTCCTTGCGGACGGGGATCCCGGTCAGCGCGCTGACGATGGCGAGCGCCATGGTGATGCCCGCCGACGGGCCGTCCTTGGGGATCGCCCCAGCCGGGACGTGGATGTGGAGCGTGTTGTTCTCGAAGACCTCGCGCGGGATGCCGAGCTCCCGGGCGTGCGCCCGGGTCCACGACAGGCCGGCGCGGGCGCTCTCGCGCATGACCTCGCCGAGCTGGCCGGTGAGGATGAAGTCCTCTTTGCCCTCCATGCGGGTGACCTCGATGGCGACGACATCGCCGCCGACCTCGGTCACGACGAGCCCGGTCGCCGAGCCGATCTGATCCTCGGATTCGAGCTCGCCGTACTCGAAGCGCTGCGGTCCGAGCAGCTCCGCCAGCTTCTTGGGGTCGATGACGGTCTTGCGCTTGCGGCCTTCGGCGACCTGCCGGGCGACCTTGCGCATGACGTTGGCGATCTCGCGCTCGAGGTTACGGACACCCGCTTCGTGCGTGTACGAGCGGACGAGCTCGGTCATCGCCTCGTCGGTGATCTCGATGTTCTTGTCCTTGAGGCCGTGGTTCGTCATCTGCTTGGGGATGAGGAACCGCTTGCCGATGCCGATCTTCTCCTGCTCGGTGTAGCCGGGCAGCTGGACGATCTCCATCCGGTCACGGAGGGCCGGCGGGATGGGATCGAGCAGGTTGGCCGTGGCGATGAACAGGACCTTGGACAGGTCGAACGGCACCTCGAGGTAGTTGTCCTGGAAGGTGTTGTTCTGCTCCGGGTCGAGGACCTCGAGCAGCGCGGACGACGGGTCGCCCCGGAAGTCCATGCCGATCTTGTCGACCTCGTCGAGCATGAACACCGGGTTGTTGGAACCGCCGGTCTTGATGCTCTGGATGATGCGACCCGGCAGCGCGCCGATGTACGTGCGCCGATGCCCGCGGATCTCGGCCTCGTCGTGGATGCCGCCCAGGCTCATGCGCACGAACTTGCGGCCCATCGCCTTGGCGATGCTCTTGCCGAGGCTCGTCTTGCCGACGCCGGGGGGCCCGATGAAGGCCAGGATCGGGCTGCGGATCTCGTCTGCCAGGTTGCGCACCGCGAGGTATTCGAGGATGCGCTCCTTGATCTTCTCCAGGCCGTAGTGGTCCTCGTCGAGGACGCGCGCGGCCTCCTTGATGTCGAGCTGGTCCTCGGTCGAGGTGTCCCATGGCAGGCCGATCAGCCAGTCCACGTAGGTCCGGATGACGCCGACCTCCGGGGACGCCGACGGGATCCGGCTCATGCGGTCGATCTCCTTGATCGCCCGGAGTCTTGATCTCCTCGGGCATGCCCGCGGCCTCGACCTTGTCGCGCAGCTCGTTGATCTCGGCCTGCTGCGGGTCGTCCTCGCCCAGCTCGCGCTGGATGGCCTTGAGCTGCTCGCGCAGGATGTACTCGCGCTGGGTCTTGTCCATCTCCGACTTGACTTCGGACTGGATGCGGCCCTTCAGCTCGAGGATCTCGACCTGGTTCGCGAGGAAGTTGGAGACGAGCTTGAGACGCTCGATGACGTCGATCGTCTCGAGCAGCTCCTGGCGCTGCTCCGTGCTCATGTCGGGGCTGTAGGCGACCATGTCGGCCAGGAGCCCGGGCTCAGTGATGTTGCGGGCCGCGACGGCGGCTTCGGGCGGCACCGGCGCGCCGTTCGCGACGTACTGCTCGATCTGGGCCTGGACCGTGCGCATGAGGGCCTGCACCTCGAGACCGTCGGGCGACTCATCCTCGACGACTTCGATGGAGGCGCGCAGGTAGGGACCGGTCTGCGTGAAGCCGTGCAGCTTCAGGCGCGACTGGCCCTGGACGATCGCGCGAACGGTCCCGTCCTGCAGCTGGACGACCTGGGCGATCTTGGCCAGCGTGCCGACGGTGTACAGCTCGGAGGGATCGTCGATCTCCTCCTGCTCCGCCTGGCGCTGGGTGACGAGCGCGATCGGTCCGCCCTCGGCGACCGCGGCGTTGAGCGCGTTGACGCTCTTCTCGCGGCCGACCTGGAGCGGGACGATCATCTCCGGGAAGATGACGGTCTCCCGGAGCGCGACGAGGGGCAGGTCGCGCACGCCGCTATCGGTGGTGGCTTCATCGTGGGTATCGACCGGGGTGGACGGTCGCTTGGCCATGTCGAGGTTCTCCTGACGTTCGGGTTCGGTGTCGGCGGGGCCGGGCCCCGCCGACGGGTGGATCGGCGGTCGGTCGGTCAACGGTCGGCCGTCGATCGATCGGGGGTGGATGGGGTGCGCGGGACCGGGGTCGGCTCGGGCGCGCGGACGGATGCTCTCCGCGTCACCCGTCCCCTCGGCGTAGAGCGCCTCGAGGATGCGGGCGCCGAGGCGCTCCTCCAGCTCGAACAGGATCCGGATCCCGGCGAGGTTCACGCCTCGCTCGCGGGTCAGGTGGCGGATCCACAGGATCCGCCGGATGTCGTTCTCGGAATAGAGGCGGATGTTGGTCGGCGTCCGGGCCGGGCAGAGAAGCCCCTCGTCCTCGTAGATGCGCAAGGTTCGCGGGTGCGCACTCACGAGGGTGGCCGCCACGCTGATGACGTAGACGGGCCGTTCGGGGTCGCGATCCGGTCGCGGAGATGCCATGCAGGAATGCTAGAACCTTGACAATGGCGTTGTCAAGAGTTCTGCCGAATTCTCCCGGTTGAGATTCGGCAACCGGGTCAGCTCCCCGGTCAGCCGGTGGCGACGGCCTCCGGGTCGCCGATGAGTTGGCCATGCAGCAGGGCCTCGCATTCCTGCTTGCCGATGGCGATGACCTTGTCGCCCTCGCGCAGGACGCTGTCGGGGCGAAGCGGCGTGGCGATCCCCCCGCGCACCACGGCGAACAGGGAGCAGCCTTCCGGCATGTCGAGCTGCTCCGGCGTGCGCCCGATGGCGGGCGAGCCCGCCTGGAGATGCGCCTCGATGATCTCGAGCTCACCCTCACCGAGCGCCGCCAGGTGCAGCAGCTCGTGGACGGGGATGTCCTGCTCGATCGAGCCGAGGATCATCCGCGTCGGGCTGACCAGCTCGTCGACGCCGAGGTGCCGGAAGAGCGACTCGTTCTTGGGATTGTTCACCCGGGCGATCGTGCGCGGCACGTCGAAATGGTGCTTGGCCATCTGGCAGATCACGAGGTTGTCCTCGTCATCGCCGGTCACGGCGGCCACGACGTCGGCGCGGTTGCAGCCGGCCTCGGCGAGGTACTTGCCCTCGCAGCCGTCGTGCGGGATCACGATCGAGCCGATCTCGTCGGTGATCTGGCGCGCGCGCGTCGAATCCTTCTCCATGAGGGCCACCTCGTGGCCCGAGTCGATCAGTTCCTTGGCCAGGTAATACCCGACCTTGCCGCCACCGACGACGAGTACGAACACGTCAGGCCTCCACGGCCGCGCGAGGCGCGGCGGTCTCTTCAGCGTTACCCTGCGGCGTCCCGTCGTGATCGGGGTGCGGCCCGCTGGGATGATGGCCGGTCGCTGCCAGCATGCTGGGCAGGCCGGATGGCGCAAGGCCGAGATGGGTGTTCATGGCATCGACCATCAGGCCGGTCCGGCACAGGGTCGCGATCCCGAGCTCCGAGTAGGCCGCGGCACGAACCGGATCATTGATCTTGGCGATCACGCGCGGGATGTGCAGCTGCTCGACGGCCAGTTGTGCGGACATCACGTTGCGGTTGTCGCCCTCGGTCATCGCCACGAGCACGTCCGCGCCCTCGGCGCCGGCCCGCCGAAGCACGTCCTCGTCCGTCCCGTCGCCGCGGATGGCGTTCCCTCCGAAGGTCGAGGGCAGCCGCTCGAAGGCGCGCGTCGCGATGTCGAGGACGATGACCTCGTGCCCCGCGGCATCCCACAGCTCGGCGGTGGATGCGCCGACCCGGCCGCACCCGACGATGACGATCTTCACGATGGTTCCTCGCTCATGGGCTCGCGCACCACCCAGACGGCGCACGGCGCGTTCTGCAGGATGTACGGGACGGTCCGGCCGATGTCGAAGTCGCCGCCGAATCGTTGTCGATAAGGGAGCCCGACGACCAGGAGGTCAGCGCTCCGCTCGGTGGCCTCATCGACGAGGGCCGCCCCGACGTCGCGGGCCTGCAGCAAGACCGGCTCCATCACGATCTTGCGCTCTTCGGCGATGGCCTCGGCGGAATCGAGCACGCGTTGCACCTCCTCCGAGCGCCCGGCGATATCGGCATCGAGCGGAAGCGTCCAGTCGATCTCGACCACGTGGACGGCGATGACCTCGACGCCCTTGGTCGCCAGTCCGACGACGAGCCGCACGATGCGGGCGTCGCTGGGACCGCCGTTGAGGGCGACGACGGCGCGCTGGAAGACAGGGTTGTCGGTGTCGGGCATTGCCGTTCACGATACCACCGCCACGTTCGCGGTCGGTGGCGCGGGCCGGTCACCGGTCGGCGGCGCGGGCGGGCGACGGGCCCGCGTGGGTGGGCGGCGCGGTCGACCCGTCGGGCGCTCAGTGCTCCCGGCGATACGGGACGTCGGCGATGACGGTGTGCTCGCGGCCGAGGATCGCCGTCTTGAGGCGCTTCGCGGTCTGGTTGTAGAGCAGTCGGTCCCACCAGTGGCGCGGCACGTACTCCGGCAGGACGACGATCGTGATCGGCGCGTCCTTGTCCGGCGGCCACGCCTGGTCGAGCACGTCGAGGTAGGCGAGCAGCGGGGAGATCACGGCGCGGTAGGGCGACTCGACGATGACGAGGGGGACGCCGGGGACCTGGCGCTCCCAGCGCACGCGCATCTCGTCGCCGGCTTCGTGGTCGTCGGTGACGAACACCGCGCGGATGTCGGGGCTCATCGTCCGCCCGAAATTCACCGCCTGGATGACCGCGCGGTTGATGCCGTTGACCGGGACGACGACACGCTGCTCGCGGTGGGGGCCCTCCACGATCATGTCATCGCGGACGTGGAGCTCCTCCTCCTGGTCGTCGTACTCGCGCCGGATAAACAGCATCATCGCGACGAGGACCGGGATGAGCAGCAGCACGAGATAGGCGCCGTCCAGGAATTTGATGGTCGTGACGACGACCGCCACGATCGCCGTCGCGACGCAACCGATCGCATTGATCAGGAGCCGTCGGCGCCAGCCCGGCGATTGTGTCCGCCACCAGTGCCGGATCATCCCAGCCTGCGCGATGGTGAAGTCGATGAACACGCCGACCGCGTAGAGCGGGATCAGGGCGTGCGTCTCGCCACCGAAGATGACCACCAGCGAGGCCGCGATGATCCCGAGCGCGATGATCCCGCTCGAGAACGCCAGGCGGTCCCCCCGGAAGGAGAACTGGCGCGGGAAGAAGCCGTCGATCGCGAGAACGGCGCCCAGGCGCGGGAAGGCGTTGAACGAGGTATTGGCAGCCAGGAACAGGAGCAGGGCGGTGAAGGATTGGAACAGGTAGAACCCGATCGAGTCCCCGCCGAACACGATGCTGGCCACCTGCGCGATGACGGTCTTGTCGCCCGGATGCGCCGGTGGCACGGCCCCAAGGTTGACCGCCAGGAACGTGATGCCCACGAACAGCACGCCGAGGACTACGGCCATGACCAGCAGCGTGGTCGCCGCGTTGCGCGACTCCGGTGGCTTGAAGGCCGGCACGCCGGTCGCGATCGCCTCGGTTCCGGTCAGGGCCACCGCGCCCGACGAGAACGCGCGCAGGAGCACGAGGATCCCAACCGCCTGGGTCGTGTCCTGGACCGCGGCGAGCGACTCGGGGGGCATCCGCGTCTCGCCGAGCACCACGATGCGGAAGACGCCCAGGCCGATCATCAGGAACGCGCTGAGGAGGAACAGGTAGGTCGGGACTGCGAAGATGTTGCCGGCCTCGCGCAGGCCGCGCAGGTTGGCGATCGTCATCAGCGCGATGGCCGTCACGCCGATCCCGACCGCGACCGGTGCCAGCGACGGCACGGCCGAGACGATCTGCTCGACCGCCGACGACGTCGACACCGCGACCGTCAGGTTGTAGTCGATGAGCAGGGCCGAGGCCGCCACGAGCGAGGCGAGGCGGCCAAGGTTCGCCTTCGAGACCGAATACGATCCGCCGCCGTTCGGATAGGCGATGCAGACCTGGCGATACGAGAACGCGACGATCCCGAGCAGGAGGGCGATCGCGATCGAGACGGGCATCGCGAACGTGAAGGCCGCCATCGCGGCGCCGGCCAGGACGAAGGCCCGCAGGATCTCCTCGGTGGCGTAGGCCGATGACGAGATGGCATCCGAGCTGAAGATGGCCAGGGCCTTGACCTTGGACAGGCGTTCGCCCGCCTCGTCCTCCGACGCCAGTGGACGACCAAGGATGACGCCTCGGATCTTGTGCACGAGCTTGGCGCCCGGCGTCGTCGGGATGCTGGCCGCCTCCTTGGCCGTCAGCTGGCCCGGGCCCGTGTAGCGGAAGTACGGAGCGTGGGGACGCTCCACGCGCACCCGCTTGTCGCCGGGCTTGCGACCCTGGAGCGAGCGGCGCCCGCCGATCACGAGCGGAACCTACGGTTCATGCGCCGTAGGCCAGGCGGTCGGCCAGCCGGTCCGGGAGTCCGGCGGCGCGGATCGCGGCCTGCACCGCTGGGATGTCGTACGCGACGCGGTGCCAGGTGACCGTCGCGGCCTCGGGGTCCAGGATGAGGTACGAGCTGTCGGGATCGCCGTCGCGCGGCTGGCCGACGCTGCCCGGATTGATGAGCGCCCGCTGGCCGTCCAGCTCGAGCTGTCCGCCGGCGTTCGGCGCGACGACCCGGAGTCGCTCGTCGGGCCCGAGGCAGAAGGCGACGGGCACGTGGGTGTGGCCATGCAACCCGAAGTCGGTTTCGAGGACCGCCAGGTTCTCGAGCGCCACGCCCGCGGTCGACACGTACTCGCGGATCGGGTCGCGCGGACTGCCGTGGACGAGGCTCATCCGCCCGGTCGTTTGGCGCTCCGGCAGGGCCGACAGCCAGGCGCGGGTCGTCTCGTCGATCCTATCGCGGGTCCATTCCGCGGCCGCCCGCGCCTCGGGGTTGAACCAGTCGATCTCGCGCCCGCCGAGGGCTGCCGCGTCGTGGTTGCCGCGGACGCCCGTCGCACCGACCTCGATCAGCCGGGCGACGACGCCATCGGGATCGGGACCGTAGCCGACGACGTCGCCGAGGTGCCAGACGGCGTCGACCGTGCCGGCGTGCGCGAGGACCGCATCGAGCGCCACGAGGTTGCTGTGGATGTCCGACAGGACGGCGACCCGCATCGCGGCAGAGCGTAGCAGCGTCGGGTGTGGCTCACGCGCCGCAGGTCCTCACCACGGACGCCGGCGGCGGGCCGTCGGATCGCGCGGATAGGAATCGGGCACGGCCCCCGTCCGCGTGGCGATCGCGAGGCGGTGATCCGTGAGCCCGGCGACGGTGACGTCGCGCACCTCGAGCGTGCCGCCACCGAGTGCTTCGATGGCGCGGCGGGCGGCCGCAAGCTCCGCGTCCAGGTCCCCGCGCTTCCAGGCGACGAGCGACCCGCCGGTTGCCAGCAGCGGGAACGCGAGCTCCACGAGGTCGGCGGTCGACGCGACCGCTCGGGCCGTCACGACCTGCCATGTCCCGCGGCGCGCCGGCTCCGCGGCGAGCGCCTCGGCTCGCGCGGTCAGGACCGTGACGCGGTCGGCCAGGCCGGTCGCCTCGACCACGGCGCGCAGGAACCGTGCCTTCTTGGCGATCGGCTCGACGAGGGTGAACGTCGCGTCGGCCAGGGCCGCGGCCACGGGCAGACCCGGGTAGCCGCCGCCGGAGCCGAGATCCAGGATCCGCTCCGCGGCGCGCTCTCGCAGCCACGGGAGCGCCGAGAGGCTGTCCAGGACGTGCGCCGTCGCCACCGCGGCCGGGTCCCGGATCGCGGTGAGATTGATGTGGCGCGTCCATGCCAGCAGCAGCCGCACATGACCATCGATCGCCGCCCGGGCCGCGGCGTCGCGACCCAGATCGTCGTGCATCCCCAGGTCCACGAGGCCGCCCTCGACGGCATCGTCATACGAAGCCGGCAGTGGCGGGGTGTCCTGGACGCGCGTCGGGAGCGGCTCGCGCTCTGGGACCAACGGCACGCCCTCCTGTGGATCCACGTGCCATCGACCGCGCGGCGCCGCTCCCGGCGTCGACTCATCTCGCACCGTGGGCGCTGGTTCGGTCTTCCGCCATCCATCCGGTTCACGGCCGGGTTTCCCCGAGCCCCTCGTGGATCGCGTTACCCTCGCGTTCGCCCCAGTGCGGGAAGGGACCGTACGGGTCGAGCGCTGGGCCCGTCAACGGGGTTATCCACGAACACCGCCGCGATGGTCGGGGAATCGTGGATAAGTCGACCTAGCGCCGCGTACCCGCCGGCAACTGGTCGCGCCGGCCAGGTCGGTTGAACGGGTCATCGTCGCGGGCCGCCGCCGAGGCTTCCGCGGCCCGGCCCGCCCCGTGTCGGTCAAGGCGGCCGCGACCCGCATCCGTCGCCGCGGCGCCCGCCCGCAGCAGGGCCAGCGTTCGGAGGCGGTCGGTCTCGTGCTCGAGCGCCGCCCGGCTGACGTCGGCCAAGGCGGCCGCGGAGATCGCCCCGGCCGGTCCCGGCAGGACGAGCACGAAGGTGGAGCCGACGCCCGGCAGGCTCGCGGCGTCGAGCTCGCCGCCCATCGCCCTGGCAAGGTCTCGCGCGATCGGCAGGCCCAGACCGGTTCCCGTGATCGCCTCGTGATCCGCCATGCGGTAGAAGCGCTCGAAGATCCGCTCGCGGTCGGCCGGCGCGATGCCCGGCCCCTCGTCCCGGACCGCGACCACGGCGACCGCACCCTCGAACCAACCCACGATCTCCACCGCGCGTTCGCCGGCGAACTTGATCGCGTTAGCGGCGAGGTTCGTGACGATCTGTTCGACCCGTCGCCGATCGCCGTTGGCAGCGCGTAGGCGCGGTGGCGCGCTCACCTCCAGGCGCACACCACGATCGAGCGCGATCGGCAAGAGCCCCGCCGAGACGGCGTTGAGGGCGTCAGCGACGGAGAACCGCTCCTGCTCCAGGGCGAGTGTCCCGGATTCGAGTCGCGAAAGCTCCAGCAGGTCGTCGACGAGCGCCGCCATCGAGCCGACGATCGTGCGGCCGCGCTCCATGAACTCGCGTTCGACCGCGGCATCGCCGACGCGGCCACCGAGGATGAGGTCGAGATAGCCGGACAGGCCGGTCAGCGGCGTGCGCAGCTCGTGGGCCACGGTTGACACGAAGATGGCTCGCTGGTTTTCGACGGCGCGCAGCCTGGCCAGCTCGCGCTCCTTGGCGAGGGCGTCGGTCACGAGCGTCAGGGCCACGGCGGCATGCCGGGCGAGAGCCGGTGGCAGGCGCTGAGCGAGGACGGCGGCGTCGTGGGCCGCACGGAAGCTGAACCCGAGGGTCACCTCACCGGCGGACGGGATCGTGAGACACGCGAAGACCAGGTCCGCGGGATCGTCGTCGGACGTGGCGGATGCCGCCGGAGACGCCACGTCGGGGGCGCGCAGCGCGACCGAGATCGGGGCGGGCGCCGCGGCCGCGCGCCGTGCGCGACTCCGGGGCGCCGCCGAATCGAGCCAGGTCGCCAGTCCGATCGCGGCGTCGCGATCCTCCGATCCGGTTGCGGCGACGGCGACCCGGCGGACGACACCATCGGCGACCACCGCGGCCCGCTCCGCCCCGACGGTCTGCGCGAGCAGGTCAAGCAGGCCGGCCAGGCGTTGCTCCGGCGCATCCGCGCCGGCGAGCACGTCCAGCGCCCGGGCGAGCAGCGCCCGCTCCTCGTGCGCGACGCGGTTCTCTACCCGCCGTGACTGCAGGCGTCGTTCGACGAACAGCGGCGGCGGCGGGACGGCTGGTGCGGCGACCGGCAGGCGCACCGGGACACGGTCATCCATCTGGAACCGATCGTGCGCCGGCCGGTGCATGCAGGCATCCCCCCGAACGGGGATGGCGCGCCGGGACGAAGGTACCGGCGGAGGTCAGCCGGGGCGGGCGCCGCCGCTCCGAACTGGGCGGCCGAGGGTCCTGCGCACGACGTCGATGACCTCGTCGACGTACTTGTCCGCCTCGCCGTGCTCGGCCGCCGTCCGGACGCAGCCCTGGACGTGATCCTCCAGCACGAGGATCGAGAGGGCGTCGACGGCGGCTCGCAGGGCGGCCGTCTGCTGCAGGATGTCGACGCAATACTCCTCGCGCTCGATCATCCGGGCGATCCCGCGGACCTGCCCCTCCATGCGCGACAGGCGGCGCATGAGCTGGGCGGTGTCCTTCGCATAGCTGTGCCGGAAGTGGCTCGGGTCGGGAGCCGCGGTCGAACGACGCGTGGAGGGGGTGGTGGCCATGCCGGCATCATACCCCCGGGGGGTATGGCCCGCAATGTCGCCGACGGCACGTCGTGAGCCGCCGACCCGGCACTCGGGTAGACTGGCCGCCGATGGACCCCAGCACGCCCTTCGCCCACGCCAGCGAGGCGGAGATGGCCCGCATCCTGGATTTCTATGCGGTCCGCTGGGAGTACGAGCCCAACACGTTCCCGATCCTGTGGAACCTCGAGGGCGACGTCGTCGAGAGCTTCGCGCCCGACTTCTACCTGCCGGACCTGGACCTCTATCTCGAGATGACGACGCTCCGCCAGCGGCTCGTCCGCAAGAAGAATCGCAAGCTGCGCCGGCTGCGCGAGCTCTACCCCGGGGTGAATATCAAGCTGTTCTATGCCCGCGATTTCCGGGCGCTCATGCTGAAGTACGGGAAGATCGCGCTGTTCGACGGGCTGTCGGGCTCGTCCGGGCAGGTGGCCTTGCCGTACGGGCCCCCGGCCACCGAAGGCCTGCCCGCGCTCCCGCTTCCGGTCGCACTGGCCGCCCTCGCCGATGCCGAGTCGCTACCCGAGGGGCTCCCCGAGGCGCTCCCCGCGCCCGCCCCCGCGCGACGGCGCAGGCGACGGCCGGCCACGGTCGTCGGTGCGGATGAGGCGGTCGTCTGACGATGGCGATGCGAACCGCGGATCTGCGCGACGACATCGGTCAGGTCCTCCTCTCGGAGGAGCAGATCGCCGCGAAGGTGGCCGAGCTCGGGGCGCGCATCAGTGCCGACTACGCCGGCCGCCCGGTGACCCTGGTGTCGGTGCTCAAGGGCTCCCTGCCGTTCATGGCCGACCTCATGCGGGCCATCGACCTGCCGCTGCGGATCGACCTCATGGAGGTCAGCTCCTACGGCGGCAACTCGACCGAATCGTCCGGCCTCGTCCGGATCCTGAAGGACCTGTCCGCGAGCATCGAGCGCGAGGACGTGCTGATCGTCGAGGACATCATCGACACCGGCCTGACCCTCAACTACCTCGTCCGCTATCTGCGCGGCAAGAACCCCGCCTCGCTGCGCATATGCACGCTGCTCGACAAGCCCGCCCGCCGCCTCGTCGAGATCCCGGTCGACTACATCGGATTCGAGATCCCCGACCAGTTCGTCGTGGGCTACGGGCTCGACTACGGTGAGCTCTATCGCAACCTCCGGTTCGTCGGCGTCCTGAAGCCCGAGGTGTACGGGGCCGGCGGCCCGGAGGCGGACGCCGAGTGACGATGCACCGTCGCCCCCTCGGCGGGGGTCGGACGCTGGCGGCCGTCGGCGGCCTCCTCATCATCGTGGGCTGCGTGCTGCCGTGGTGGCGCGTGGGCGGCGAGACCGGCATCCCGCCGCTGTCCGGCAACGCGTTCGAGGGCAGCGGCATCATCGTCTTCCTCGTCGGCGTGGCGACGCTCGCCCTCGTCGCCCTTCCGTATGCGGTCGGCGACCGCCCGACGGGGGTCGATCGGACCATCTCCTATGGGCTGCTGGCGGTCGTCGGCTGGCTCGGCCTCGCCTGGCGGGTCGTCGACCTGTTGTTGAGCGAGGCGTTCCAGTTCACCGATCCCGTGCAGGTCTTCACGAACGGGCCGGGCCTGTGGATCGCCGGGCTTGGCCTCGCCGTCCTGTCGCGGGCCGTCTACCGGATGACCCGGGAGCCCGTCTACCGCTGAGCGTTCGTGACGAACGCGTTGATCTCCGCGGCCCGGCGGCCGTCGGGACCGACCTCGACGTACCAGTGCTCGTCGACGCCACCGACGACCGCGACCGTCATCCGGTAGATGCCGTCAGCCAGGCCCCCGGCGGGTGTTTCGAGCGCTGCCACACCGGGCCGCCCGCCGACGCCGATCCGGCTCTCCAGCGCGACCGGGCCGGGGAGGGGATCCACCTGGGCGAGCTCGATCGTGGCCACCCGTTGACCGGCCGGCAGGTTCACCCCGAGCGCGCTCGTCGGGCCGATCGGGACCGGCCAGCAGCCGGCCTCGGGACCCCGGGCGCGCCAGATCTGCGCGACGCGGCAATCCCCGGCGGCCGGCGGTCTGGCCCACCCGGTCAGGATCTCCCCGACCGTCCACAGGTTCGCGGCCTGGGGCAGGCGGCCCAGGATGGACGCGCCGGCATCGAGGGGCAGGGGGTCCGCGTCCTCGGTCCGGCCTGCCACGCCGCTGCCGGGGCCGCGGTCCGCGTCACCGCGAACGGACAACATCACCATGCGGATCCGCCCGGCCGGTTCGATCAGCAGGTCCAGGCGGTAGAGGCCGGGCTGCCAGGCGGCCACGCGGCCCGCCGCGGCGCCGGGTGCCCGCATCCCGACGGCCCACGCCGCGACGTTCGCCCACGGCGGCGCGAGGCGTGCCAGGTCCTGGCGTTCGGGGCGCCCGCGATCGTCGAACCGCCACAGCCGGATGGTGTCCAGCGCCACGCCGGGCGGTCCGCTGATGACGAGGACGTCCAGGTCGCTCGCGGGCCCCAGGTCGACGACCGGGCCGCTGGCGATATCCCCCGGATCGGCGAGGCCCATCGCCGGCACCGGCGTGACCCGGGCCGTCGACGTACGGATCGACCAGTCCGTATCGGTCGGCGGCGGGCCGAACGCCTCGGGCCGGTAGGGCCGGACCGCCAGCGGAAGGGCGGCGCCACGGCCGAGGGGTACGGCTGGGATCGCGCTCGTCCGTGCCTGGTAGGGGGACGGCGTGGGACCGGACGGCGTCCGGGTGCTGCCCCACGGTTCGATCATGAGCGTGACGATGACGACCACGAGCAATCCGCCGAATACGGCCGACCGGCCGTCGAACGGCGATCCTGGTGCCGGGACCCGAGTGAGTCCGGCCATCGCCCTACCCGATCAATCCTCTCCGAGGTAGGCCTTGCGCACGGCCGGGTCGGTGCGCAGCTTGTCCGCGCTGTCGGTCAGGACGACCTCGCCCGTCTGCAGGATGTAGCCCCGTCGTGCGATCCCGAGCGCCATCAGCGCATTCTGCTCCACAAGCAGCACGGTCGTCCCGCGTTCATTGATCGTGCGGATGATCTCGAAGATCTGTTCCACGAGGATGGGCGCCAGGCCCATCGACGGCTCGTCGAGCAGCAGGACCTTGGGGGCCGCCATCAGCGCCCGCCCGATCGCCAGCATCTGCTGCTCACCGCCGGACAGGGTGCCCGCCTTCTGCGCCTTGCGCTCGGCCAGGCGCGGGAATAGCTCGTAGACCCGCTGGTAGTCGGCCGCGAGCGTCGTTCGATCCGTGCGCGCGAACGCCCCCATCTCCAGGTTCTCCTGGATGTTCATCCGCGCGAAGACCCGGCGGCCCTCCGGGCTCTGGGAGACCCCGAGCGCGACGATCTCGTGCGGCTTGCGCCCGTCGATCCGCTCGCCGCGCAGGCGGATCTCGCCCTGGCGCGGACGGAGGAGCCCGGAGATCGTGCGCAGGGTCGTGGACTTGCCGGCGCCGTTGGAGCCGATCAGGGTGACGATCTCGCCCTCTTCGACCGTGAAGCTGACCCCGCGCAAGGCGTGGATCGCGCCGTAGTAGGTGTGGACGTCCTGGAGCTCGAGAAGGGCCACGGTCAGGCCTCCTCGGCCGCGCCGCGGCCCAGGTACGCCTCGATGACCCGGGGGTTGGCGCGCACCTCGGCGGGGCTGCCCTCGGCGAGGACCTCGCCGTAGTCGAGCACGGTGACCCGGTCGCTGATGCCCATCACGACGCGCATGTCGTGCTCGATGAGCAGGACGGTCAGGCCGAGCTCGGATCGCAGGCGGCGGATGAAATCGGTCAGGTCGCGGGTCTCCGAGGCGTTCATGCCGGCGGTCGGCTCATCGAGCAGGAGCAGCTTCGGGCTGGTGGCGAGGGCGCGGGCGATCTCAAGGCGACGCTGGTCGCCGTAGGGCAGGTTGCGCGCCCAGGCGTGCGGCCGCTCGTCGAGCCCCACGAACGCGAGCAGCTCGTGCGCCCGCGCGACGCTGGCCTCTTCCTCCACCGTGTTGCGCGGTGTCCGCAGGACGGCGTCCCACCATCGGCTGCGCAGGTGGACGTGCTGGCCGACGAGCACGTTGTCGAGGGCTGACATCGTCCCGAACAGGCGGATGTTCTGAAAGGTCCGGCCGATGCCGAGGGCCGTCACCTGGTGGGGCTTGAGCGAGCGGACCTTGCTGCCCTTCGTCGTCACGATGTCGTGGCCGTCGAAGGAGATGGTCCCGCTGGTCGGCACGTAGGCGCCCGTGATCATGTTGAAGAACGTCGTCTTGCCGGCGCCGTTGGGGCCGATGAGCGAGACGATGCTGCCGCGCGGGATGTCGAAGTCGACCGCGTTGACCGCCACGAGGCCGCCGAACCGCTTCGTGACGGCGCGCGAGCGAACGAGCAGCTGATCGTCGGGGACCTGCCCGGTCAGCGGCGTCGCGCCCTCGGCGTAGGTGGTGCCGGCCGTCATCGCGGGGCCTCGTCGTCCGTGCCATCGCCCGTGACTTCGCCACGGCTTTCGGCGATGGTCTGGCCGGCGGGCTCCTCACCGGGCGGCTCGGCCACCTCGGGATCGGCCTCGCCACCGGGCTCGGTCGGGTCGATCTCCGGCACCAAGCCTGCCTCCTCGATGAGCCCGATCGAGCCGATCGCCTGCCCCGGCGGGGCCGTGTGCATCTCCGCCGCCCGCTGGCGGCTGGGAATGAAGCCCTCCGGTCGGAACCGCATCATCACCACGAGCGCGATGCCGAGCAGCAGGAAGCTGAACGACGAGGGGTTGATGTCGCTCAACTGCTCGAGACCGGTCGCGCCGCCGATGTCGGCCAGGCGATTGCCGAGCCACGAGAGCAGGGTCTTGTCCACGTACTGGACGACGACGGCGCCCACGATCACGCCCCAGATGTTCCCGATGCCGCCGAGGATGATCATGATCACGACCAGGATCGAGGTCGAGAACATGAAGAAGTCCGACGTCGTCGCGCCCTGGTAGGACGCCTGGAGCGCACCGGCCACGCCCGCGAACGCGGCCCCGAGGGCGAACGCCAGGAGCTTCGTGCGGACCGTGTTGACGCCCATCATCTCCGCGGCGATCTCGTCCTCGCGGATGGCCATCCAGGCGCGGCCCATGCGCGACCGTTCGAGGTTGCGGGCGATGACGATCGCGATCAGGACGAGCAGGATGCCGAGATAGACCGGTGCGAAGCCGCTGATCACGCCGAACTTGAGCCCGAAGATGCTGGGCGGGTCGATGGGGTTGATCCCGAGCGGTCCGCCGGTGAGGTTGGCGTTGACGAGCTGGATCGGGCCGAACGAGAAGTTCACGTTGACGAGGTTCTTGAAGAAGATCGGCACGATCTCGCCGAAGCCCAGCGTCACGATCGCGAGGTAGTCGCCGCGCAGGCGCAGCGTCGGGGCGCCGAGCAGCGCGCCGAACACCGCGGCGACGCCGGCGGCGAGCAGCACGATGAACATGAACGGCAGGTGGATCCCCGGAAAGCCGGGTGGCACGCCGGAGAACAGCACGACCGAGACGCCGCCGAAGTGGGGTGAGGCGAGGAAGGCGGCCGTGTACGCGCCAAGCGCGTAGAACGCGACGTAGCCGAGGTCCAGCAGCCCGGCAAAGCCGATGACGATGTTCAGGCCGATCGCCATGATCGCGAAGATCAGCATGAACACGACGACCGTGCTGCTCGGCAGTGGCAGCACCCTCGTGATGCCCGAGGGGACGGCCGGGTAGATGAGCGGATAGAGCAGGACCGCCGCGACGATGAGCGTCAGGACGATCGTCCGGCGCGGTCGTTGCCGATACGCGCTGCGATACGCCTCGGGCCAGCCCGTGACCGTGTCGGCGATGTGGCGGAACCAGGCCGCCAGACCACCGGTCGCCTCGACCCGGACGGGGGTGATCAGGTTGCTGCTCACGCCCGGTCCGCCAGCTGCTGGCCAAGGAGGCCGGTCGGGCGGAACACGAGCACGGCGATCAGCACGCCGAAGACGATCGCGTTCGTCCATTGGGCCGACAGGTAGCGGTCACTGAAGGCGTTGATGAGCCCCAGCACGATGCCGCCCAGGACAGCCCCCTGCAGGTTCCCGATGCCGCCCAGGACCGCCGACGTGAACGCATTCAGCCCGAACCGGAATCCGAGGTTCCAGACCGTCGTGTTGTTGTAGAGGATCTGGACCAGGCCCGCGGCGCCGGCGAGGGCGCCAGCGATGACGAAGGTGATGGCGATCGTGCGGTTGACGTCGATGCCCATGAGGCCGGCCGTGTCCGGATCCTGCGCCGTCGCGCGCATGGCCTTGCCCTGCCGCGTGCTCCCGACGAACCACATCAGGACCAGCAACAGCGGGATGGTGATCACCCCGACGAAGAGCTGCTTGAACGACAGCTCCACCGCCGTGTCGAAGCCGAACACCGTGGTGAGGATGTTCGTGTTCGGGATGACATCGCCGAAGCCCAGGTTCGCGGGGCCCTTCCAGAGCAGGCCAACGTTCTGGAGGATGAAGCTCATGCCGATCGCCGAGATGAGCGGTGCGAGCTTGGGTGCGTTGCGCAGCGGTCGATACGCGATGCGTTCGATGGAGACGTTCAGGAAGGCCGTGATGGCCATCGTCACGACGAGGACCACGATGATGAGCCCGATCGTGGTCGCCACGTCCATGCCCGGCGTGACACCGAGCATCATCAGAAGGGTCAACGCGATCATCGAGCCGAGCATGAAGACATCGCCATGGGCGAAGTTGATCAGCTGGAGGATCCCGTAGACGAGCGTATAGCCCAGGGCCACGAGGGCGTAGATGAGACCGTTCGATAGACCGATGATGATCGTCTGGAGGAGCTGTTCGTCCATGGAGCGGTCGGTTCTCCGTGGCAGGTCCGGCGGGGTAGAGAGCGGGGGCGGACCTGCTGGTCCGCCCCCGCCGCTCCTTGGTCGGCGTTACGCCCGCGTCATTCCGGTGCTGCGAGCACCTTCTCGAACTTGGGCGGCCAGCTGTCGACGACCTGGTATCCGGTCGCCTCGGCCAGCGACGTGTCGCCGTCGGGCTTGATGGAGAACGTCCCGAGATACGAGGCGAAGTCCTTGGTCGCGAAGACCTGCTTCAGGACCTCGTAGCGGTCGTTCGTGCCGGCTCGGGTGAGGGCGTCCAGCGCGAGCTGGGCGGCCGCCGCACCGTAGATGCCGTAGACGGGCGGATCGTCGCCGTCGTGCGCCGCCTTGTAGTCGGCGACCCACTTCTTGCCGGCGTCCGAGGTCTGCTCGTTCGGACCGACACCACCGAAGGTGAGGTACGTGCCGTTGCCAGCCTCGCCCGTGCCGGTGTACCAGGACTCCTCGAACACGCCGTCACCGGACATGATCTTGACGTCCGGCATGGCGGCCCGGAGGTCCTTCCAGAGCTTGCCCGTGTTCTGGCCCGTGATGGATCCGATGTAGATGAAGTCGGCACCCGAGTCCTTGATCTTCTGGGCCAGGGCGGCGTAGTCCGTCGCCTTGGCGTCGAAGCCCTCGCTGGTACCGCTCGCGCTCACGACCTCGAGGCCGAGCGCCTTGGCGGACAGTGCCCACGAACGGGCAAGGCCCTTGCCGTAGACCTGGGTGTCGTCGAGGACGTAGGCCTTCGTGGCGCCGAGCTCCTTGGCCCAGGCCGCGCCGGCTCCACCCTGCTTGTTGTCCGTCGAGATGACGCGGGAGTAGTTGCGATAGCCGTTCGGATAGTAGCTATCCGGCTCGCCCGGCTCCGTCACGCCTTCGACCGGCGTGGTCAGGCCCGGATACGTGTTCGCGGGGCTGATCATGACGAGGCAAGCGGCGTTGAGGATCGGGATCGTGAGCTTGGCCGCGCCCGAGTTGAAGTGGCCGATGAAGACCATCGCGTCGGGGTCGTTGGCCGCGGTCGTCGCGTTCTGCTGGGCCACGGCGCCGTCCCAGTCGCCATTGTTGGCGGCCGACGAATCGTCGAGGTCCGTGTACTTGATCGTGAAGGACCCGACGGTCTTGCCGTCGAGGATCTCCTTGATCGACTCGACGAGGGCGTTCGTCTGCTCGGTGTTCGAGCCCTGACGCGGCAACGACGAGTACACGTGGATCTCGCTGCTGCTGGTGCCCTTCTTGTTCTTGCAAACCTCGGGCTGTACGGCGGTCCCGCCACTGGCGGCTGCCGATCCGCCCGGGGCGGCGGCGGGCGAGCAGGCTGCGAAGACGAATACCGCACTTGCGGCGATCGCTCCGACCTTGGTGAGCTTCATGCATTCTCCTCCTGATGTTCGATCGTCCGGCGGACCCGGAGCGACCTTCGGCCGGGAGTCTTCCCGTCGATGCCCGGCTCGGAGTTGCGAGGCTCGCCCGACGCCCTTCGTGCTCGCATCCCCTCGACGGTGCCCTCCCAGGGCGTCGACGGGGCGAGCGGCGGTGCGTGACGGACGGCGATGCAGGACCGTGCTCGGGCGGCGCGCAGGTGACCGCCGAAACGATGCCGTATCATAGCCACCGGCGAACCGAATGCAATACCGGTCGGCCGCACCCCCGCCGTGCGCCTCGCGCGTGTCGCGAGCCTCATGCTCGACGTCGGCAGGGTCCGCAGGCCAGACGGTACCGGCCCAGGGTCAGAACGGCCCCGGCCCGAGGGGCAGCGGGATCGCCGTCCTGCGAGGTACGAACCTTCGGCGTGGAATACCTGGTCCGAGCAGCCCGTGTCACCGATATCGATCGTCTCGTCGCATTGAGCGACGCGGACCTTCGTGTGGGCCGTGACGCCAGCCCGCTTGATGCCGCGGACCTCATGCGCCAGCTGGTGTACCTTCCGCAGGCCAGCATCTTCGTCGCCGAGACGCAGCGCGTCGTCGTGGGCGGGGCCGTCCTGGCCCTTCGGCCCTCGGTGCGTGCTGGTGGGTTCGTCGGCACGATCGATCTTCTGGTCGTCGACCCCGACCATGACGCGGACCGCGTGACAGACGCCCTCCTCGAGGACCTCATCCGCTCGGCGAGCAACAAGGGCTGCACCCTCGTGGAGGCTGCCCCCCCGGACGATCCGGTGGCCCTCGGCCGCTGGATGGCGCAGGGATTTGCGCTCGCCGGTCCGCGAATCCAACGAACCGTGGCCGCGGTGGGAAGCACGGCGCGCCGCATCTAGCTCAACGCTCCGCCGAGCAGCGCGATCGCGCCGGCCCGAGCGCCATACAACATCGGACCCAAGGAGTCATTCGTGAGCAAGAACGTCGCTGTCTTCGTTGACGTGGCGAACATCTTCTTCGCGGCAAAGGCCGCCGGCGTGGACATCGATTACGTCACGCTCCTCAAGTCGGCATCGGCCGGCCGCGATCTCGTGCGTGCCTATGCGTACACCGGACTCGATCCGGAGAATGAGAATCAGCGCAATTTCCACGACTTCCTGCGCCGTCACGGCTACAAGGTCGTCAGCAAGGACATCCGCAAATACGGCGACGGCAAGGTCAAGGCGAACCTCGACATCGAGCTCGTCGTGGACATGATGAAGACGGCCCGGAACCTGGACATCGCGATCGTGGTGTCCGGCGACGGCGACTTCGCCCCCGCGATCCGTGCCGTCCAGGAGATGGGTGTCCGCTGCGAGGTCATCAGCTTCCGCGGGAACACCTCGTCGGACCTGATCGAGGTCGCGGACCTGTTCACCGACATCACCCAGCTCGCCCGCGTCGAGAAGGGCTCGCGCTCGGGCCGCCGCGTGGCGGACGACGATGCGGACCTGTCGATGACGGAGGTCCCGGACAAGCAGACCGAGGGCAGCGGGCTCGGACGGGGCGGACGTGGTCGCGGTGGACGCGGTCGCGGACGCTCCGGCGAGGCGGAGCCCGTGACGGCGTCATCGTCGCGTACTCGCGGCGGTCGCGGTCGCGTCGGCGCCGTCTCCACGAATGGCGTGGGCGGCGGCCGTGACGGCGACGCCGGACTGGTCGCCCTGCCGGGCGAGCGCCTGTCGAAGTCGGTCGGCAACCTGACCGAATCGGATCTCGCCGCGGCGGAGGTCTTCACGCTCGACGACCTGGGGGAACCGGCTGTCGCGCCGATCGACGGCGCTGGCTCGACGGCGGCCGAAGGGCCGGCGGGGGACGGCGATGCCGAGGGCGCCGAGCTGCGCGAGGACGATGCCGGACGGCGACGCCGTCGACGCGGCGGGCGCGGACGTGGGCGTGGCCGTGGCCGCGACGAGACGTCCGAGGCTCCGCAGAGCACGGACCGGCCGGCTGCAGCGGGCCCGGCCCGGGCGCCGGACCTGGCCCCCGACGAGGACACGGACGACGTCGAGGAAGAGCAGGTCGCTCCGCGCGGACCGCGAACGACACCGTTCGGCTCCGTGTGGGACTCCCAGCTCGGCACGACCGCAGCCCCGACCTCCGCGAACCTGACGCCACTCAGCGATGACGACGAGGACTTCGACGAGCCGGAGATTCCCGAGTACCTGATCGCCGAGCAGCGCCGTGGGGGGCGCGGCGGCGGCGGACGCGGAGCGCCGGGCTCGCAGGGGGGCCGTGGCGGCCCGCGGGGCGGACGCTCGGCGTACCAGTCAGCCGTCGAACGCGAGCGCTACGGCCGCGGCGGTGGAGGTGGTGGCATCAACCGCTATCCGGACGTCAGCGCACGGACCGGGGGGAACACCGCACCACCCCGCGGACCACGTGAGGATCGCGGCCCACGGCGTGACGAGCGGCCGCGCGAAGCCGCGCCCCGCGCGGGCTCATCGAGCGAGCCGTGGAGCGAGGTCCCGCCGGAGCTCGAGGCGCTGCTGCGCGCCCAGGTGAGCCAGAAGCCGGGCCCGGCCGAACCGTCCCACCCGACCGAGGCCCATCCGGCCGCGGCCGACGCGACGACGGCCGACGCGGCCACCGCGTTCGAAGCGAACGATACCGACGCTGCCGGAACGGACCCCGTCGAGACGGCCGCTCCCAAGCGACGGACCGCGCGCAAGCCGGCGGCGTCGAAGGCCGCACCTGCCGGGGAGGGCGAGCCGGCCGCGCCGAAGCGTCGCTCGACCCGGAAGACGGCGACCAGCGGCACGGCCACCGCCGCCGCGGAGCCGGCCGCCGCCGACGCCGTCGCCGGAGGGGAGGCCGCCGAGGCCCCCGCACCCAAGCGGCGGACCACGCGCAAGACGGCGGCCACGGCCACCGACAGCGCGCCCGCCGACGACGGCGCTTCCGAGGCCAAGCCGAAGCGGAGGACGACCCGCAAGACCGCGACCGGCTCGAGCGAGCCTGCCTGAGCCGATCCGGGATGAATGGCGCTCGGACCCGCGGGCAACCGGCCGCGCTCGGCGCGGTCGGCGCCATGATCCGTGCCGGGGCGCCGCACGCCGTCCTGCTCGTCGGCCCGGCCGGCGTCGGCAAGACGACCCTCGCGCTGGACTTGGCCGCCGGGCTCCTGTGCACGGTTGACGACCTCGCGGCCCGTCCGTGCGGGTCATGCCGGGCCTGCCGGCTTGTGGCCTCCGGCGGCCACCCCGATCTCCATCGGATCGGCCCCGAGGGACCGGGTCGCCAGGTCGTGATCGGCGGCCCTGGTGCACGTGTCCGCGGGATCCGGGATCTCATCGCCGACCTGGCGCTGCTCCCGGTCGAAGGCGGCGCACGGGTGGCCATCATCGAGGCGGCCCAGCGCATGAACGAGGATGCCCAGGCGGCCCTTCTCAAGACGTTGGAGGAGCCACCGCCCGGGGTGACGCTCATCCTGTGCGCCGACGCCGAGGAGCCGCTCCTGCCGACGATCCGGTCGCGCTGCGCTCGCCTGCGCCTGGGGCCGGTCGGCGTCCGCGACGTCGAGGCGATCCTCGGTGAGCATGGCGTCGCCGACGCCCCGCTCGCGAGCCGGCTGGCCCGCATCACGGCCGGCCGCCCTGGGCTCGCCCTGGCTTGGGCACGGCAGCCAGACGCCCTGCGGGTACGTGATGAGATCAGCCGATCGCTGCTCGATCTGCTTCCGGCTCGACCGGCCGAGCGGCTGGCCGGCGTGCGCGCTGCGGTGCTCCGTGCCGTCTCCCTCACAGCGCTGGGTGCCGTGTCGATCGAGGCGACCCCGGTCGCGGCCGACCCCGCGTCCACCACCACGGCCACATCCGACGCCTCCGAAGCGGGCGGTGACGTCGGTGACGCGACCGGCGCTCCCGTCCGGGCCCCGGCGACGGAACGCCGACGCGCGGCCGAGGCCCTCCTTGGGTTATGGACCGATGTCGCGCGGGACCTCGCCCTCTGTCGGCGGGGCCTCGATCGATCCGTTCGGGACCTGGGCTTGCTCGACGAGACGGCCGCGCTGGCGTCTCGGCTCGATGCCGCCGAGCTGGATGCCTTTCTGGACCGTCTCGGTCGAGCGTCGGTCCTGATCGTCGCGAACGTCTCCCCGGAGCTGGTCCTCGACGACCTGGCGCTCGCCTGGCCGCGGCCGATCCCCGCCGCAGCGTGACATCGGACCCGATCCGGCTCGAAGCCACGGCCCGCGGGCGGGTGCAGGGCGTGGGGTTCCGGTACTTCGTCCTGCGCCGCGGGATGGAGCTCGGCTTGACCGGCTGGGTGGCGAACGAGGCAGACGGATCGGTCCGCTGTGTCGCCGAGGGACCCCGCGACGACCTCGAGGCGCTCCTCGAGACGATGCAGCTCGGGCCGGCCGGCGCGCTCGTCGAAAGCGTCCGAGCGACCTGGGGCGAAGCGACGGGCACGTTGCGCGACTTCGGCATCCGTGCCGGCGGGCACCGCGGCGACTGACCCCATCGGCTCACCGGAGTGGGACCGGTGGGCTATTCCGCCCGGGACCATCGTCTCGCATCGTTCGGCACGATGGAGCCAAACTCTCGCGCTGAAGATCTGCCGACGCTTTACCGCGCCATCCTTGACCGCGTCGCAGAGCTCGAGGCCGCGGGGGATCGCAGCGAAGCCCGCCGAGTCCGACAGCGCGCGACGACCGCCTACTCGCGCGCCTGGGATGAGCGGGCGCACCGCGAGCTCGAGTCCCTGCTTCGACGCGCCGAACGGCCCACGGCCGACGAGCGCGCGCTCGGTCGTGGCAGGACGCGCCGTCTGGATGCGGTCGTTGGCCGGCAAGGGCGCCGAGCCGTGAGCGCGCAGGACCGCTGACCCCACGAAGCGGGCCCGCCACGCGGGTCGTAGGCTTCGGACATGTCAGCTCCCACTGTCGACGAGGCGATCGAACGCGCCCTGGCCGCCTACGCGCGGTTGACCGAGCTCGCGGAAGAGATCGAAGACGAGTGGTCCTATGTCAACGACCTGTCGTCCACGTGGCGCGAGCGCCTCGAGCTGGGTGCCGCGTCGGGTGCGGGTCTGCCCCTGGATCCCGCTGGTGACGCCGCCATCGACCGCCTGATCGACGAGGCCGATCGCATCACCGATCCGCACCGGGCCATCGACTGGCTGTCGACCTTTCCGCAGGTCGCGCTGCTGGCGTTCGGCGAGACGCCATGAGGTTCCAGGACGCCGCCCGCGACGGCCGCGCCATCGTGTACGCGGGCATCCAGGCGGACCCACTCGTGCAGCGAGCCGCGACGCTCCTTGCCGACGCGACGCCGGCCCAGCGCGTCCTCGCCCGGGCCGTGATGAACGGGGAGACGACCGACGTCGACGGGTGGCTCGCGATGTTCCCGTCCCTGTTCGGCGACGCCGTCCCGCCCGGTCCCGAACGGACCCGGTCCGAGGCGATCCTCGCCGCCAGCCTCGACGTCGCCGGCCGCGGCGAGCAGGTCCGGAGCCAGTTCCGCGGCGCCATCGTCGAGGAGCTCACCGCGATCCTGCTGGCCCGGCGGGTCGGCGAGGCCGGCGTCCGCCGGGAGCGGCGGATCCTGTTCGACGGGGTCCGGGCGGAGATCCACCCGTACGACGTGACCGTCGAGCGGGACGGCGCGGCCGAGGCCTACGACTGCAAGTGGGGCGCGCGCGGGATCAACGACGACGTCCTCCACCAGCTCGACGACGCGCGCGGCCACGCGGCGGAGGAGGACGAGACGCTCCGGGTCGCGCTCGTGATCTTCGATGCCGAGCGCTCGTGCGACGTGCGCCTGGGGCGCCAGTACGCGCCCCGCGCCGGCACCGCGATCGTCCCGCTCGAAACGCTCGATCGGCTGGCCCTCGGCGCCCCGCGTGCGGACGGCGACCCCGGCGACTCCGGCGCCGCGTGAGCGACGATGTGCCCGCGGCCCGGGCCGCGGCCGAGCCCGACGCGTGCTCGGCGCCGTACCGGGTGCGCTTCGACGAGGCCGGGCCGGATGGCCTGCTCCGGACGTCCGTGCTGCTGCGCTACGCCCAGGACCTGGCCTGGTATCACTCGGCCAGCCGGGGTTTCGACCGCGATTGGTATCGCGAACGGGGTCTCACCTGGCTGGCGCGCACCGCCGAGGTCGCGGTGGAGGCCGCGGTCCGGGTCGGTGACGAGCTGACGGGGACGACCCGGGTCGTGGGCTGGCGTCGCGTCTGGGCCCGCCGGCGGACCGACTTCGTGGACGGAGACGGCAGGCTCGTCGCCTGGACGCACGTCGACTGGGTGCTCCTCGACGCACGGGGCGCGCCGACCCGCGTCCCCGTCGAGTTCCAGCCCGTCTTCGGTGCGCCGGACGCGCCGTTCGCACTGGCGCGGGTCCCACTCGACGAACCCGGGGAGGGGGCCAGCTCCGCCCGGTTCGCGGTCCGCCCGCAGGAGCTCGACCCGATGGACCACGCCAACAACGCCGTCTACGCCGACTGGCTCGAGGAGCAGGTCATCGCGGCCGGCGGTGCGGGCGAGGTCGGCGCGATCCCGAGGCGCGCCCGACTCGAGTACGCCCGAGCCGCGGAGGCTGGCGCGACGGTCCAGGCCGTGACCTGGCGCGGAGAGGACGGCGGCTGGTCGTGCCGCATCGCCGACACCGCCGGCACGGAGCTCCTGCGGGCGCGCCTCGAAGGCGGATCGGACCCGGCAGACGACGAGGGCCGAAGCTCGGCGTGAGCTCCGGCCCTCGGATGAGTCCCCCGGCGGTTGCGCCGGCCGCTGGATCCTACGCGACTCTCGGGCGAATGACACGGAACAAATACCGGTCGGTCGTCGTTTTGGTGCGGTCCCGCACGGGACGCTGGGCTCCGTCCCGGCCGTGGAGCGTCCGTCCCGGCACGGCGGGGGCTATCCGGGCTCGGCCGGCACGAAGGTCAGCTGGTCGATGTCGATCACGGGCTCGTAGCCGATCGCCTGGTAGATCGCGTTCGAGGTGGGGTTGGCGAGGTCGGTGAACAGGAAGATGAAGCGCCGGCCCTTATCGAGCTCCGCCTGGCTGGTGGCGGCGGTCACCGCGCTGGCGTAGCCTCGCCGGCGCCGATCTGGCGGCGTGTAGACCGGCCCGATGCGGATCCCGTTCGGGGTCGGGCCACCGGCGGCAGCGACCGATACCGGGCCGCCGTCATCCCACAGGTACCACGTCCGCGTACCGGTCCGGAACGAGCGGTCGACCATCGCGGCGGCCTCCTCGGGGTCGTCTCGGTCGAGCGCCTCTACCGCGAACGCGTCCACCCACCCGACCAGGAGATCGCGATCGTCCTCGGTCGCGAGGCGGACCGTGCCGGGCACGCCGTCCGGGGGCACAACGCGTTCCAGCCGGTAGGCCCGCTCGGCCACCTTCGGGCCGCTCGTCACATCGTGCGCGCGGCCCCAGATCTCCGCGAACCGCCCCGCGATCTCGACCGGACCCGTCACGCCGGGGATCGCGATGCCGCGGTCGTCGAGGTCGGCCGCCAGGTCGCCGAGCGTGTCCGGGTCCTCCGTGCACGACAGCACCAGGTTCCAGGGTGGCGTCATGATCGCCGCCCCGACGACGCGGCCGGCCGTCGAGATCGTGGCGAGGTAGGGATCGCTGGTGTACCCGGGATCGGCTGCCAGGGTCGCGCAGATCCCGAACATCAGGTTGTGCTCGGCCTCGCGTTCGACGAGGAAGTCGCCGGCGGCGTCGAGGAAGGCCGCGGCCGTCGCGTATCGCTCGACATGCGTCGTCCCGTTCGCGCTCACGCGGCGGAGTCTGACACCTTCGAGTTGGATGGCGGGATCTCGTCGGGCGGGATCTCGTCGGGCGCGGTCCGGTGCGCCCGCTCGGCCCGCCAGGCGGGGATGTACAGCGGCGCCGCGGCGGCACAGACGATGCCTCCGATCACCATGGCCATCGTCACGGACGTCCCGTCAGCGAGGGCGGCGAGGACGATCGCGCCGATGGCGCCGGCCGGCTGGCCCACCATCGAGTTCATCGAAAGCACGGTCGTCCGATGCGGCCCGTCAACCTGGCGGTGGAGGAGTGTCGTGTGCATCGGGTTCGACGCACCGTGGGTGACGTAGCACGCCAGGTAGGCGGTCACGACGCCGACCGGTCCGGCGAGCACGCCCATGCCCACGATCGCCAGCCCCTGGACGATGCGCAGCATGGAAGCCGAACGCGGGACGCCGATCCGGCGGCTCACCATGGCGATCGCCCATGAGCGGTTCTGGAACGGCTACCTGGACGACCTGCGAACGACGCTCGGCGACCCCGACTTCGTCCTCGACGACGACACCTTGTGGTGCTCCAGCGGTTCCGCGTCGTCGAGCGCCTCGACCGCGGAGCCGAGGCCGAGTAGGTCCCGACAAGTTTCCCTAAGCGTTCTGACCCGCCCCTGCGTCGATCCTCACACGATCCGGTGGATGCGCGCTCATCCGGCGTCCCGCGATGCTCCACCCATGGACCACCACGCGCAGGGATCACGGCACGCGTTCCATGTCAGCGGGCTCCTCGGCAAACGGTTGCTCGCTGCGTTTCCGGAGTTGCATGCCCAGACGCTCCAAAGCGTGACCGCGCTCGTCGGGGACCTGCCCGATCAGGGCGCGCTCCTCGGCGTGCTCTCGCGGATCGAGTCGCTCGGCCTCGTGCTGTTCGAGGTTGGGCCCGGCAACTCCGTGCGAACCCGATGGGCCGCACTTGGAAGAGGTGCTCCATGATGCGTCAGGCGCTCCTTCGCCGCGACCATCGCCCGGAACTCCGCCAGCTCCTCGCGCGGGCCTTGCCAGGCGCCGGGTCTGAGTCGATCGAGCGGTTGGCCGAGGACGCCCGGTTGACCAGAGTCCGCCCAGGCGACGTGATCTTCCATCAGGGCGACCCGATCCCCGTCACGCTCGTCGTCCACGGTCACGCCGCACTACGGCGCACGACCTGGGACGGCCGCGAGCTCGTGCTGGGCATCGCGAAGCCCGGCTGCCTATTTGGTTGGGGGATCGCGGGACAGGCCTCGAGCGTCGACCTCGTCGCCATCACGCCGACCGAGGTCGGCCTGTGGTCAGGAGCGCACGTCCGCGTCCTCATGTCCACCGATCCGGGCTTGGCCATCGGGGTCATCGACGGGATGGGTCGACACATCGTTGCGATCAGTCAGCGCATCGACGGCTTCATCCACCAGGATGCGCGAGGGCGCGTACTGCGGGTCCTCGCCGAGTATCGCGACCTGATCTTCGGCGAGTCGCCGGTGGTGTCGCGGACGCTGCTGCCTGGCCTGGTCGGGACGAGCCGCGAGATGACCGGTCGGGTCATCCGCGGCCTGGAGCGTGAAGGGATGATCGCCCGATTCGGCCGACACGGCCTGCGGCTGCTGTCGCCCATGGCGCTGGAGGAAGCCGCCGACCCCACCGAGCGCGCCTCGTGAGCACCCAGCCAAATTCGAGCCGTCGGGCAGTGGCGGGGCGGGCGCTCGCCGTCGTCGGTCTCCTCGTGTTCGTGTTCGGGATCGTGCTGCCGCGCCTGATCGACTACGACGCCGTTCGCGTCGCGTTCGCGGCGCTGAGCCCCGGACAGCTCGGGCTGCTCGGCGCCACCAGCGCGGTCGCCTACGTCGCCAACGCCGGCCCCACCCGGGTCCTCGTGCCCGGGCTCTCCTGGCCGCACGCAGTCGGGTCGGACCTGGCCGCGCGCGCGGTCGTCAGCACCGTGCCCGGGCCGACCGACGTTGCCACGCGGCTCGTCCTGTACCGCCATTGGTCGATCCCTACCGCGATCGCGAGCGCGGGGATCGTCCTCGCCTCGCTGTTCGAGACGTTCTCCTCCTTTGCCCTGCCGGTGATCGCCACGGCCGGTGTGCTCGTCACCGGTCGCCCGGCCGAGTCGCGTGCGCTCCTGCTCGCGCTGATCGGCCTCATCGTGCTGGTCACCGCGGCCGTCCTGCTGGTCTCCATCGTGCGCTCGGAGAGCCGAGCCCGGAAGCTTGGCGGCTGGCTCGACCGGCTGGCCCAGCGCATCTGGAATTTCTTCCGGAGGACGCGGCCAAAGGGCATCGTCGAGGGCATCCTGGACCTTCGAGATCGCTCCAAGGCGATCCTCACGAAGCACGGCCTGCGCGGGTTCGCCGCAGCCGTGGTCGCCAAGCTCGCTTGGTTCGTCGTACTCGAGGTCGCCCTCTGGTGCGTCGGGGTCGGCCCAGACGTGCTCCCGCCATCGGCCGTGCTGGCGGCGATGGCGCTCGTCGGGATGGTGTCGCTGGTGCCCATCACGCCGGGCGCCGTGGGCGTCACCGAGGTCGCCTACATCGGCATCCTGTCGAGCGTGGCCGGGTCGGGGTTGACCGAGCAGCTCACTGCCGCCGTGATGCTGTTCCGGATCGCCCAGTGGTTCGTCCCGATCCCGGTCGGGTGGGTGCTTCTGCTCGTGATGCACCGCGGGCGCTGGGGCGACTTGTTCGGCGGCCCTGACACGGCCCCGACGCCGTCCTCGAGCTGAGGGAGCGCGCGTCGGTCGCATCGGCGATTCCGAAGGCGGCGCGACGACTCGTTCGTCCGGATCACCGCGGACGTTGCTGCCGTCCCACCCGCGTGCAACGATGACGGCATGGGTGCTCCTGAGGAGACCATCGGCTCCCGCGCTTCTGGCGTGGTCGCGCGAAGAGCGCTGTACGAGCGACTCTCTGCCGGAGTTCCCGCTGGCGTAACGCTCGTCTCGGCGCCACCCGGCAGCGGAAAGACCGTCCTGCTTCGCTCGTGGATCGACGCAGCGGGCCTCGGCGCACGAACGGCCTGGGTGCTGGTCGAGCGCAACGAACGCGACGCCCAGCGCTTCTGGCTGTCGGTCGTCGCACGGCTGCGCTCCGCGGTCGGCAGGGACGGGCTCGTGCAGCAGAGCGCGCCAACGCCGCAGTTCGACGGCGACGGGCTGGTGCGGCGCCTCATCTCGGAGCTCGAGGCGCTGGATGAGCCCGTCCTGCTCGTGATCGACGACCTGCAGGAGCTGGGTTCGCCGGATGCGCGAGCGCAGTTGGAGCTCCTGCTCGCGCGGCGGCCAACGTTGCTGTACGTGGTCCTCATCACCCGCCATGACCCCTCCCTGGGGCTCCATCGCCTCCGCCTGGCTGGCGAGCTGACCGAGCTCCGCGCCGTCGACCTCCGGCTTTCGGCCGAGGAGGCGCGGCAACTACTCGACGCATCCGGGGTCCAGCTCTCCGCAGAAGCCGGCGCCATGCTCCTGGCACGGACCGAGGGGTGGGCCGCTGGATTGCGGCTCGCCACGATGTCGCTCGCTGGTCACCGTGACCCCGAGCGGTTCGTCGCCGAGTTCGCCGGTAGCGAGCGAACGGTGGCGGACTACCTGCTGGCTGAGGTCCTCGATCGCCAACCCGAACGGGTCAGGCAACTCCTGCTTCGCACCTCCATCCTGGAGCGGGTCTGCGGCCCGCTCGCCGACCGGCTCACGGGCGCGAGCGGCTCGGAACGGACACTCCTTGAGCTGGAGGACGCGAACGCGTTCGTCGTTGCGCTCGACGCTGAACGGTCGTGGTTCCGCTACCACCCGCTGTTCGCGGATCTCTTGCTCCTCGAACTTCGGCGCAGCGAACCCGACGCCATCGGGGATCTGCACCGGCTCGCTGCCGACTGGCTCGCCGAGCATGGGCACGCCGTCGACGCGATCCGTCACGCCCAGGCCGCCGGCGACTGGCAGCGCGCGGGGCGCCTGCTCGCCGACCACGCTCTCAGCCTCTCACTCGACGGTCAGGTCGCGACCATCGGCGCCGTGCTCGCGGTCTTCCCCGCCGATGCACTGTCACATCCCGAGCTGGCGGCGCTCCTCGCCTTCGTGGAGCTGACGCAGCACTCTCTCGACACGGCGGCCGCCTACATCGCGCTGGCCGAGCGACGTGCTTCGGAGGTCCTCCCCGAACGGCAGGATCACTTCGCGGTCACGCTCGCGGTCGTCCGGCTGGAGCTCGCCCGCCGACGCGGTGATCTCGAGGCGGCGCTCCACGAGGTCGGTCCGCTCCTCGAACCCGTCGAGGCGGACTCGGTCGCGGAGCTGACGCTGAGCAACGACGCGAGGGCCGTCGCGTTGATGAACCTCGGCATCGTCGAGTTGTGGTCGTTCAGGCTTGACGACGCCGAACGACATCTGGAGCAGGGTCTGGCGCTGGCGCGGCTGATCGACCGGCCGTACGTCCAGATCGGCTGTCTCTCGCATCTCGGGCTCGTCGCCGCCCGACATACGCTCGCACAGGCACGGCAACGATGCCGGGAAGCCATCGCGATCGCGGAGGCCCACGGCTGGTCGACCGACCCGATCGCCTGCACCGCGTTTGCGATGATGGCCTCGGCCGACTCGGCGCAGGGCCGATTCGAGGAGGGAAGCCGCTGGCTCGACCGAGCCGAGCGCTCGATCCGGGCGGAGCCTGACCCCGCCACGGCCCTGTTCGTGCGTTTCGTGCGCGGCGAGCTGCACGTCGGCGAGGGCCGGTTCGGGGAGGCGCTCGGCGAATTCCATGCGGCCGCGCGGCTTCAGGACGGGCTGGCCACGTCCCACGCACTGACCGGCCCGGCCAGGGTTTCGATCGTGCAGACGCAGCTGCGGATGGGCGACGTGACCGGCGCACGGGCCACGGCCGCAAGCCTGACCGAGCGGGAGCACGAGTTTGGTGAAGCCCGGACGGCCCTCGCCGCGATCCGACTCGCCGAAGGCGATCAGCGGGCGGCGATCGAAGCGCTCGCGCCCGTGCTCGACGGGACGATGCCGGTCATCCGCGCCGGGACCGTGATCCAGGCGCTGATGCTGGATGCGGCCGCCCGGGACCAGCTCGGCGACCGCGTGACGGCAGAGCGCGATATCGAGGGCGGCCTGGACATCGCCGAAGCCGACGCGCTCGTCTTCCCGTTCGTCGTGGTGCCGGCACGCGACCTCCTCGAGCGGCATCCCCGGCACCGGACGGCCCACGCCGCCCTGCTGGCCGACCTCCTCACCGTTCTCGGCGGGTCGTCTCTCCCCCCACGTCGCGGCGAGCCCACGATGCCGCCCGAGCCGCTCAGCGAGGCTGAGCTCCGAGTGCTCCGTTTCCTGCCGAGCAACCTGTCCGCGGGTGAGATCGCCGGCGAACTCTACGTCTCGACGAGCACCGTCAAGACCCACATGCGCCACATCTACGAGAAACTGGACGCCCATCGGCGCACCGAGGCGGTGGATCGCGCGCGCGAGCTCGGACTGCTCGGGCCATCCTCGCGATCGGCTCGCTAGATCGACCGCTCGCGCGGGCCCGGTGATCGCTCTCCCACGATCCGGTGGATGTTCGCTCATCCCGACGGCCGCGAGACTGTGCGAGTGGACAAAGACCTTGGGCCGACGCAGTACGTGATTCGAGTCCGCGGAGTGCTGAGCGACAGGCTGCTCACCGCCTTCGCCGGGCTCCGGTCGCGCTCGGAGCGTGGCGACACCGTTCTCGTAGGTGCGCTGCCAGATCAGGCGGCGCTGCATGGGGTCCTGGCGCAGATCGAGGCACTCGGACTCGAGCTCCTCGAGGTTCGCCGCGCGAGGCGCTAACGGTCACACCGCGAGCCGCGATCCCGGGAGCGCCGCGATCACCCGGAGTGCCGCGGCTTTGCCGGACAAACGGAATTGGTCGGATCGGACGACGCCCACTCATCCGGTCGAGCGGGACGCTCCACCCGATCGTCGCGAACCTGTCGCGACTTAGGGAAAGGAGCCACGAAAACGTGGGCAACAAGATCCTGGTCTCTGTGTTCGACTCTGAGCGAACAGCATTCGAGGGGCTGACCGCCCTCAAGGACCTCCACCGGGACGGTGACATCACCGTGTACGGGTCGACAGTCATCGCGAAGGACCCCTCGGGGACCGTGTCGGTCCGCCAAGAGGCGGACAACGGACCCATGGGCACGCTCGTGGGCATCGTCACGGGCGGTCTCGTCGGGCTGCTCGGAGGCCCGGTGGGTGTCGCAGTGGGCGCGTACTTCGGCGGCTTCGGCGGCCTGATGTACGACCTGTTCAAGGCCGGGGTGAGCATCGACTTCATCGACGAGGTCTCGGCCTCACTGACCCCGGGCAAGGCCGCCGTGATCGCGGACATCGACGAGATGTGGGTGACGCCGGTCGACACCCGCCTCGGCGCGTTGGGCGGGACGACGTTCCGCCGCCTCCCTGGTGAGGTTGTCGACACGGAGCTGGTCCGCGAGACCGACGCCGCACGCTTGGAGCTCCAGCAGCTGCGCGACGAGATCCTGAAGACCTCGGGTGAAGCGAAGGCGAACGTGGAGCAGGCGATCGACGCGCAGCGACGCAAGCTCGAGGCCCTGGTGGATCGCGTCAACCAGGCGCTCGCCACGGAGCAGGCCGAGTTCGAGGCGCGGTTGGCCACGCTGCGCGAGCAGCAGGCCAAGGCGCACGAGAGCCAGCGGCAGCACATCGACGCCCGCATGGACGAGCTGAAGGCTTCGCACGAGACGCGCAAGGCCAAGCTCGAGGAGGCCCGCCGGCTCGCGAAGCAGTCCGTCGAGGCCGCGCGCGAGGCGCTCGTGGTCTGACCGATGCCGGCCGAATCGGCCGGATCGTGTGACGACCACTCATCCCATCCGATCGGACGATTCGTCCGTCAAGTTCAATCAATCGAAAGGAGAAGTTCCAATGCTTGGTTTGGTGACCCGCGACTGGTGGGTCTTCGCTATCCGGGGCATCGCCGCGATCGTGTTCGGCGGCCTCGCGTTCATCTGGCCCGGGACGACACTCACGGTGCTCGTCTACCTCTTCGGCGCCTACGCCCTAGTCGACGGCGTGTCGCTGCTCATCGCCCTTATCCGGGGCGACGCGGACGCGCGGTCTCACTCGTGGGCCGTCGGGATCATGGGCGTCCTCGGCCTCGTGGCGGGCGTCGTCACCTTCGTCTTGCCGGGTGTGACGGCCCTGACCCTGCTCTACATCGTCGCGATCTGGGCGATCGCGATGGGCACGTTCCAGATCATCGCCGCGATCGAGCTTCGGCGCGAGATCGACAACGAGTTCTGGATGGCACTCGGCGGCGTGGCGTCGATCGTCTTCGGCGCGCTGCTCGTCGTCTCCCCAGGCGCCGGGCTGATCTCGCTCGCGTGGCTGGTCGGGGCCTGGTCCGTGGTGTTCGGGGTCTCGAGCCTCGGCCTCGCGTACCGGCTCCACGAGCTCGACGCGGCGCTGCCCAAGCCCGCGGCGACGCACTGACCTGCATTCGGACCGCTGGGGTCCGCGTGCGCGATGGGAGCGGTGGAAACGCCGCTCCCATCGACTGATTCGACGCACATCAGGGAGGCCGATGATGCTTACCAGCGACGACGAACGTGCGGGCGGCGGCGGCGCGGGACTTGGCCGCGACGAACAGTCCGGTGAGCGCTGGTCGATCCGGTCCGCCGGTCCGCTTGCGGCGCTCGGCGGGTTCGTGCTCGTCCTCTTCGGTGCCCTCGGCCTCCGTGAAGTGGCTGCGCTCGTCGTCCCGGTGATGTTCGGGCTCTTCATCGCCCTCACCGCCTGGCCGATGGTCGGCACGCTCGAGCGGCGTGGCGTGCGGCACGGATTCGCTCTGGCCGGCACGATCGCGGTCGTCCTCACCGTCGTTCTCCTTGCGGCCGGCATCGCCGCGCTGTCGGTGGCCGAGCTCATGGTCCAGGTCCCCAAGTACGAGAGTCGCCTGGGCGCGTCACTCGCCTTCGTGCGAGATCAGCTCGCTCAGCTCGGGATCGGCGTCGACCCGGCCGCCATCTCCGCGCTCATCTCGCCGGAGAGGATCCTCGCATTCGTCCAACCGGTCGCGTCGGCCGTCTCCGAGGCCGGCGGCTCGATGTTCATCGTCGCCTTCACGGTGATCTACGCGCTTGCAGGCGCGACGTCGCTCCGGGCGCGGGCGGCCGCGGCTTTCGGCGACCAGCATCCGCTCCTGCTCGGGACGGAGCATTTCGCCACCGACCTGCGACGCTACGTTGCCGTTCGCGCCAGGCTCGGCCTGTTCGCCGCGGTGCTCTCGTTCGTGCTCCTGTTCGTTCTCGGCGTGCCGTTCCCCGTCCTGTGGGCGGTTCTCGTGTTCGCTGCCAGCTTCATCCCGAACATCGGCACCGTCATCGCCGTCATCCCGCCGACGATCCTGGCCTTGCTCGACGGCGGGCCGGGGGCGGCGGCGATCGTGATCGTCGGCTACGCGCTCATCAACCTCGCCCAGGACCAGTTCCTCCAGCCGGTGGCCATGGGGAGCGAACTCAACCTGAGCCCGCTGGTCGTCTTCATCGCGGTCATCGCGTGGGCATGGATCCTCGGCGCGGCCGGTGCGCTCCTCGCGGTCCCGCTGACGGTCGGGCTGGTCATGTTCCTTGAGGCGTTCCCGTCATCGCGGGGCTTCGCGGCCCTGCTCCGCAGCAAGGTGGAACCGCGGCCCGAGATCGTCGATGAGGCAGCTGCGCTGGGCTGAGCAACAGCGAACTGAAGGGAGGTCGCTGGGAGGTATGTCTCACGGTGCGGGGACTGCCCGCCAGGAACGGCTCGACCGCTGCCATCACCCGATCGGCGGCGGACAGGCCACCTCCTGCGTCCCATCTATCGCCGCGCTACGTGGCTGGCGGCGGCCGGGGGACGCATGATGAAACGACCATCTGCGCAGCGAGCCATCCAGGACTGAGTGCCCCTAAGCTGCCACCCTTGACCGAGCCTCGAGGAGCCAGCCTCGATACCCATCGCCTTGGAGGACGGGACGACGATGAGCGACGACCCCGAGCGACGGGCATATCGGCTCCGTGCAGGTGAGGGACGTCGGCTGTGGGCCTTTGGCGACCTCATGATCCTGAAGACGACGACGGCCGAAACGAACGGCCGACTATTCGTCATGGAGCAGCATGTCCCCCGTCATCGGCATGCGCCGGGCAGGCACGTCCACACCGTCGACGATCAGGCCTGGTTCGTGATCGCCGGGCAAGGGCGGTTCTTCGTCGGCGACGAGACGCTCGTGGCGGAGCCCGGCGACTTCATCCACGGACCTCATGGGATCCCGCATGCCTTTAGCGCCGACTCCGACGACCTGCACGTCCTGGTCATCACGACGCCGGCGGGCCTCGAAGGCTTCTTCGCCGAGTCGGGCGTGGACGCGTCAGCGGCGACTCACCCACCTGACGGGCTCGCCGAATCTGCGGACGACCCCGCCGTCGCCGCGCGATACGGCGTGACCGCGCTGGGACCAGAGCCACGCTGGACGCCGCACACCACCGTCACGCCAGTATCCCCAAAGGCGCCGTCCGGGCCAACATAGAACATTTGTACTGGCGCGCCCCGACAGGATTCAAGCGCGCGCATGCCATGGACAGCACGCACCTGCTTTGCGTCCGGGTCGATCAACGGCGGAGGCGGGGCCAGGCTGCGGCGATCAGGCCGACCCGCAGGAGCGCCAGGGCGGGCGGGATCGGCAGGGCGTAGCCGTACCAGAACACTGCCTCGATCGGGATCATGGCGACGGCGAGCGCGGCTCCCGAGCGGCGTCCCCGCCACATCATCCACCCGCCCCACGCGACCGCTGCGGTGACACCCGCGTATCCGACGAGTGTCGCGGCGAACGCCTCGGGGTTCAACGGGCCCCACCACGGCCCGCCGTACATCGGGAACAGGTCGCCGAGCCACGGCAGATCCCGTTCCCGGAGTGCATAGGCCGCGATCGGAAACGCGGGCAGCCCATATCCGGCCGCGTACACCCAGCACACCACCGCTGCACCACGCGCGACACCGGGGACCGCCGCTGTCGCTGTCACGGGGTTCGCAGCCCCAGGGCGATCCCGATCCACACGAACTCCGGTCATGTCCTGGCCTACGCCTCCGCTTCCAGCAGGGCCCTAAGCACCTGATCATCCCGTTCGACATCGCGGCGCAGCACACGTCCCATGAACGGCTCGATGAGCCGACCCAGCCCGGAGAAGCGGAGTTGGACGCGACTGGTCAACGCGCCGGTGGAGGCGCTGGTCGGCTCGACGAGATAGGACGCCTCACCCGTCACTCCGCCCCCGGTGGAGGAGTGGATCCTCGAAGTCTCGGTCCACTACAGTGCTGCGCTGAGTCACGGGCCGGCCAACCATCGGGTCTCCACCTTGGCGGACCAACGGCTTGATCTCGTCGCGCCTCGGAGGTAAATGGCCGCCGCTCGGAAGGCTAAATAGACCATTCGGACTGGCGCGCCCGACAGGAATCGAACGTCCACGTACCCACGACGACTTGAGGCTGAATTCCGATTGAGGAAGCCGCTGAATGGGAGGCGGCTGGAATGCGAAGCGCATGAGCCTGGACGCTGCTTGGTTGCTCTCCCGCAACCCCTTGGCCGTAGCCAGGCTCCGGTCCGCCAAAGCCACATAGGGCGGCAAGCGCCACTCGCTCGCGCGCTCGCTCCAATCGACAGGCGGCCGAAACGGCTCGAACTGCAGAGTGAGCCTCGGCAGCTCGACCCCGACCGGGATCGTAGTTAGACCCGAACCACGTCTTGCCCAGGCATCGCAGGCCGCTCTTCCAGGAACCAGCCGTTGGCACTTGGCACGGCACCGGCCGCGAGCCGCGGGGCGCACTGCTGGAGGAAGAGTTGCGCGACGAGCTCCCGTCGACTGCGTACGCCGATCTTGGCAAAGATCGACTTGAGGTGATCCTGGACGGTGTATCGGGTGACGTGGAGGGCGACCGCCATCTCAAGCGTCGAGTGACCGCTGAGCACGAGGCGCGTCACTTCTCGCTCACGAACTGACAACCCGTACACCTGGACGAGCAAGCTGGCGACCTCTGGTTCGCGGGCGACGCTGACGATGACCGCGACCCGGCCGGGTTGGCGGTTGTCCAGCAGCGACGCGTCCATCCGGAGCCATCCACCCGAACGTCGAGGCAGTCGGACGGTGGCCAGCTGGTCAGTCCGCCCTGCACCGACCAGTCGGGCTTGCTGGGCCACGCTGACGACCGTCAGCGGCGCTCCACCGGGGGTGACGGGAGAATCGAATAGTTCCCCGAGCCAATGCTCCGCGGAGCCCGAGATGCTCGCGACCGAGTCGTCGGGACCGAGGAGGATCAGGCCGGGTGCCTCTGCCTCGCGCTCGGCGCCCAGCGCCGTGCGGAGGATCGCCCGGCGGATACCGTGGGCGACAACGCCGCCGATATCGGCGATGAGCGCGGCTTCCTGAGCGACGAACGTGCCACGTTGACGATGGAGCGCGACGGCACCCCACACCTCGTCGCCATTGCGAAACACCGCCCTCAGCTCGTCGCCGGCCTCGAAGCCGTGCGGTGCAAGGAATTTCACGTGGCGTGGACTGCGGCTCAGATCGCCGCCAGTCGCCTGGCTCAGGATGCCGAGCGGGGGCGCCTCCCGCGCCAGGGAGGCGAACTTGTTTACGTCGTCCTCAAGGAACTCGTTCGCCACCAGCTGCATGAGGTGCTCCAAACCAAACGCACGCGAGAAGTGGCTGGTGGGCAGAATGGTGCCGGGGTCGAGGCTCAACCAGCACGAGGCGTCGAACGCGACCCGCCCCTGCAGAGCACGATCGGCGGCCTCGAAGTAGGCGGCCAGGTCGAGCGGCCGATGGAGCAGTCGGAGGAAGGGCGGTCTGAGATCGTCCGCCGAGGTCGCCATGGCCGAGATTGTCGGCCCATCCGCGGGCCGCGACAAGGCGACGAATCCCAGTTTTGTGGGATGGCCGTTTCGGGCTAGCGGTTTACCGTTGCCTCGGATGGACTGGATCGTCGTGATCGTGCAGTGGCTCCATGTCCTGCTCGGGATCCTATGGTTTGGCAATGCGCTCGCGCTCGACCTGATCGTGATCCCGGCGATCAACCGCCTGCCGATGGTCGCCCAGCGAGAGATTTCGTCCTACATCGGCGCGCGGGCGACGCCGATCTTTCACGTCGTGGTCCCCATGATCATCGTCCTGGGTTTCGTCCGGGGGACATTCCTGGGACCGATCAAGAGCGTCGACATCCTGCTCGGCTCGGCGTATGGGATGACCTGGCTGACTGCCCTGATCGTGACGATCCTGACCTACCTGTTCGGCCTCTTCGTCATCCTGCCGGCACTCCGCAGGATGGACGCAGTCCCGTTGAGCCCAGATGGATCGGCAACACCGGCGCTCGTGGCGGCGACGAACCGGGTCAAGCGACTCGTCACGCTCGAGCTCATCGGCTTCCTCGTCATCTTCACGTGCATGATCCTCATGCGTTTCGGACTCTGACAGGGGCATCCCTCATGAAACTGACCTCGTGAGCATCGCAATCCACTGGGGCGGTGCTGCGCTCCTCGGCGGTGCGCTGACGTTCGGTCTGGCGATCGTGCTGATCTCGCGTCAGCCGGTCATCGGTCAGTCGTTCGCACCGGATGTCGCGGCGCTCTCGCTCTTGTCGGCGGCGCTGCTCCTGCTGGCGCTGCCGGCCATGTACGTCGTGCAAGCGGACGCGGCCGGCGTACTCGGGCTCGTGGGCCATGCGCTCGTCTCGGTCGGGCTCCTCCTCATCGTGGTCGTGGCGGCGACGCCCCTGTTGCATCCGACCCTCAACGCGCCGCCCGGCGAGCATCCGCTCCTCTTCCTGCTCGGCATCGCCCTGACAGTCGGCTTGCTGCTGACCGGCATCTCGACCTTTCAGGCCGACGTTTTCCCGCGGCCCGCGGCCGTTCTCCTCCTCGCGGCCACGGCCGGCTTCTTCTTCGTGTTTTTCGTGGCCGAGTTCCTTCCGCCGGCGGCTGGCCAGATCGGCTCGGCGATCTTCGGGGTCCTCCTCGCGCTCGGCCTCGCCTGGATTGGCGTGGCTCTCTGGCTTCGGACCTGACGTCCGCATCTCCGCGGCTCACGACGCAGGCTCCACTGGCGGCGGGCCTACCAGGGCGCGGTATGGCAAGCGGCGGTGGACGACCGGGTGACTCGGGACGTTGCCCAAACCATGCCGGCTGACCGGAAAGGTCGGACGTCCGACTAGGGATTCGAGCGCGCCCGACAGGATTCGAACCTGCGACCTTCGGCTCCGGAGGCCGACGCTCTATCCACTGAGCTACAGGCGCGCGGACGCCGATGATACCCGGAGAGCGTGGATCGACCTTGGCGATCGGCGCGTGCGTGAACGGACCGAGGATGCAACTCCTCATTTGGAGCGTGATCCGTTCAGTCACCCGCCCGGCTGAACGTCACGTGGGTCACGCCGCTGGGCGAGGAGGTGGCCTCGATCTCGTAGTTTTTCTCGAGGCCTTCCAGGCCGTCCCACAGGCGTTCGCCGCGGCCGAGCAAGATCGGGACCACCGCGATGTGCATGTGGTCGATGAGCCGGGCCGCAACGAACTCGCGGATCACGGTGACACCCCCGCCGATGCGGACGTCGAGGCCACCGGCAGCCTCGCGGGCCGTCTCGAGCGCTTCGGCAGGCGATGCGTCGATGAAGTGGAACGTCGTGCCGCCCTCCATCTCGATCGACGGGCGCGGGTGATGGGTGAGGATGAAGGTCGGCGTGTGGAATGGCGGGTTCGAACCCCACCAGCCCTTCCACTCCGGGTCCTCGTGCCATCCGGGCGGGCCGAACTTGCGAGCACCCATGATCTCGGCACCGATCCCCGGGTCGTGCTGGCGCAAGAAGGCGTCGTCGATGCCACTGCTGCCACCGAGCTGGCCGACCAGCTCGTGCCACCATCGGGTGAGGAACATCCACTCGTGCAGCCGTTCGCCGGCGTGGCCGAATGGCGTGTCGAGGCTCTGACCTTCGCCGGTGCCGAAACCGTCGAGCGAGACGGAGAAGAACTGGACGCGGGCGAGGGACATGGCCCGTGCTCCTTCCTGGTGGGTGGTCAGCTCGTACGTGGGGAACGGTCGAGGCCGGGACCTGCTCGACGCGCGCCAAGGGATCCGGAAGAGCCTAGAGCACGGCGGCGGTCAGGTCACGATCGATGATCGGTGATCGGGCGATCGGCGATCGGCGCCGAGCGCCCAACGCGTTACGCGCCGATAACATCGTCCCGATACTCTTCCCGCCCTAGCCTCCGCGGGGTTGCCCACGGGTCTGCCCAGCCCGAACCTGCACCGGGAGTCCTCATGTCGCAGTCCGCCGCCGCCGCTGAGGCCGGCCACAACTGGCATCTCAGCAGCCGCCAGCGCCTCCAGATCCTGCTGGCGATCCTCCTCGCGTTGTTCGTGTTCGCCCTCGACCAGACCGTCGTCGGCACCGCGCTGCCGGTGATCATCACGGACCTTGCCGGCGAGCAGCTGTACACGTGGTCGGTCACGATCTACCTGCTGACGGCGACGATCAGCGGCCCGATCTACGGCAAGCTCTCGGACCTCTTCGGTCGGCGCCCGATCTTCATCTGGGCGGTCGGGCTGTTCGTTGCGTCGTCGGTCTTTGCCGGCCTCAGCCAGGAGATGTGGCAGTTCGTCGTCGCACGGGGCCTCCAGGGCCTGGGCGGCGGCGCCGTGTTCCCCATCGCCCTCGCCGTCATCGCGGACCTCTACCCGCCCGAGGAGCGGGCGAAGTACGGCGCGTTGTTCGGCGCGGTCTTCGGGTTGTCGTCGGTGCTCGGGCCGCTTATCGGTGGCGGGATCACCGATGCCTTCGGCTGGCCGTGGATCTTCTTCATCAACGTGCCGCTGGGGTTGATCTCGCTGTTCGTGTGCTGGCGACTCCTGCCGCCCATCAAGCACCCCGAGACCGGTCGGGACATCGACTACGTCGGCGCGGCGCTGTTCGCGGCTGCCATCGGCCCGTTCCTGGTGGGGCTGACGAACAAGCAGTCGGCCGACTGGACCGACCCGTGGGTCGGTGGGCTGATGCTCCTGGGCTTGGTCGTCGGGGTCGTGTTCGTGTGGTGGGAGGCGCGGGCCGCGGACCCGATCGTCCACCTCGACCTGTTCCGGAATCGGTCGTTCACGATCTCGGTCGCGTGCATGTTCCTGGCCGCATTCGGGTTCTTTGGTGCGGTGATCTTCCTGCCGCGCTGGTTCCAGGCGATCGCGGACACCAGTGCGACGGAATCCGGGTTGGCGTTGCTCCCGCTCGTGGTCTCGCTGATCGTGAGCGCGACTCTGGCCGGGCAGATCATCGCGCGCACGCAGCGCTTCAAGCTGCTGATCTTCGGTTCGATGGTGCTCCTCGCGCTCGGGCTCTTCCTGTTGACGAACCTGCGCGCGAACACGGAATTCCCGATCCTGTGGCTGTGGATGATCATCGTTGGCCTGGGCATCGGCCCCTCGTTCGCGGTCTTCACGGTCCTCGTGCAGAACACCGTGGCGCCGCGGATGGTCGGTGTCGCGACGGCGAGCCTGACCTTCTTCCAGCAGATCGGCGGCACCATCGGTTTGACGATCGCCGGGACGTTGCTCGCCGACACGCTCACCCGGGAGCTCCCGGGTCGACTGGTCGCCAACGGCATCCCGCAGCCTATGGTCGATCAGTTCGCTGCCGGCGGCCAAGGCGGACAGCTCCTCGACCTCACCGGCACCGGCGACCTCGGTGCGCAGATCCTCGAGAACGTCCCGGCGCCGTTCCGCCCGGCGGTCGAGCCGCTCATCCCGCAGATCGTCCAGGCGATCCACGACGCCTTCGCGATCGCGATCGCGTCGACGTTCTGGGTCAGCATCGCGGCCGCTGCGCTCGCTGCGGTGTTCGTGCTGTTCCTGCGCGAATCCGAGATCGGTGGGACCGCGCTCGCGAGGGGGACCGAGGCGGAGGCCTAACGGTCGCCTGACCTGGCTTGGCGACGTCGCGACCCGGCGTGTTCGAGTGGTGGGTGGCCGCCGGGACATTGGCCTTCCCGGGCGCCGCGCACGCCATCGGCGAGCGCCGCGCGATGCCGGACGACTGAGGCGCCGGACGCCTCACGCGTCGCCGACCGAACAGCTCCCGAAACCACGGGGTCCCTACCCTCGAAATAGCGAGCCGTCGGGATGTGCTGTCCGACCCTTTAGGCCGAAGCTTCGTCGTAGCCAGGCAGGTCAGCGAGACAGAAAGGCACGACGAGATGACCGGGTATGCGATGGAGCTGTTGGGGACGGAGCGGTTGCAGGCATTGCGGCACGAGGCTGCCGGCGACCGGCTGGTTCGGCAGGCGGCCGCCAAGCGCCAACTCGCCCGACCGTTGCGTGCCACGCTCGTGCTCGCGGTCGCCCGCCGGTTCACGCACGTTGGCGCAGCCGCGTGACGGCGTCCTCGCGGAGGAACCGCCTCGCCGGTGTGGAGAAGGATGGATGAATGCCCCGATAATCGATGGCATGTCCGTCCGCGTCTCGAGCCCCGTCCTAATCGGCCGTGCGACCGAGCTCGGGCGACTCAAGGACGCCCTCCGCCTCGCCCACGACGGGCGGAGCAGCGCCACCGTCGTCGCGGGCGAGGCCGGGGTCGGCAAGACGAGGCTTCTCGCCGCGTTCACCGAGCTGGCGGAAGCCGAAGGAGCCGTCGTGCTGGCCGGCGGCTGCATCGATCTCGGTGAGGGCGCGATGCCGTACGCCCCCGTGGCCGAGGCGCTGCGCGGGCTGGTCCGGCGCGCAGGCCCCGAGCAGCTCGACGCGGTGTTCGGCCCCGGGCGCTCGGAGCTTGCGCGGCTTGTCCCGGATCTCGGTCCCGTGGCCGAGGAGACCGCGTCCGCGCTGAGCATGGGCTCTGCCCAGGGCCGGCTGTTCGAGCTGCTGCTCGGCGTCCTGGACCGCCTGGCGACGACGAGTCCGGTCGTGCTGATCGTCGAGGATCTGCACTGGTCCGACCGATCGACGCGCGACCTGCTGGGCTTCCTCGTGCGCAACCTTCGGGACACCGCCGTGATGCTGCTGTTCACCTACCGCTCGGACGAGCTCCACCGACGCCATCCGCTACTGCCATTCGTCGCGGAGCTGGAACGGAGCGGCCGCGTCGAGCGACTTCAGCTCCAGCCCTTCGATCCTCGCGAATTGGCGGACCAGCTTCGCGCGATCGCCGGGCACGATCTCGAGGCCATGCTCCTCGACTCGATCCACGCCCGCTCCGGTGGCAACGCGTTCTTCGCCGAAGAGCTGCTCGTCGCCGCGGGGGACGACGGCCGGACGGAGCTGCCCCCGACCCTGCGCGACGTGCTGCTTGCCCGCATCGCCCACCTCGCCGAGCCGACCCAGGAGCTCCTGCGCATCGCCTCGGCAGCCGGGCAGCGCGTCGACCCGGCGCTGCTTGCCGTCGCGGCATCGATGGACGAAACCGCCCTCTACGAAGCCTTGCGCGAGTGCGTCGGCCGCCAGGTGCTCGTCGCGGATCCGACCGCCGGCGCCGAGCGCTACGCGTTCCGGCACGCCCTGCTGCAGGAGGCGATCTACGACGACCTGCTGCCGGGCGAGCGGACGCGTCTGCACTCGGCGTTCGCCCGGACGCTCGAGGCGCGATCCGCTGGCGACGCGTCCCATGCCGCGGAGCTGGCCTACCACTGGTACGCGGCCCATGACCTGCCACGTGCGCTCGAATCGGCGGTCGCGGCCGGATCCGCGGCCGAGGCGAGGTACGCATACCCGGAGGCCGTCGATCAGTACGAGCGGGCGATCGACCTCTGGGATCACGTCCCCGACGCCGAGGCCAGGGTGGGCCGCGACCGCATCGATCTGCTCGCGGCCCTCGCCGGGGTCGCCCGATTCCATGAGCCGGCACGGGCCGTGTCGCACGTCCAACGCGCGATCCGACTCGCCGAGGAGGCCGAGGATCCCGTACGCGTCGCGCTGTTGAACGAGCGACTCGGCCGTTACGCCTGGATCGCCGGCCAGGCCGAGCTCTCGCAGGGGGCCTACCGGACCGCCATGGACCTGATCCCGCCGGAGCCGCCGTCCGAGGCGCGGGCGCGGGCGACGGCCGGGTTCGCCCATATCGTGATGCTCGGCGGCCGGTTCGAGGAGTCGAGGGTGCTGGCCGAGGAAGCGCTCACGCTCGCGCGATCGATCGGCGCGCGGGACATCGAGGGCCACGCTCTTGATACGAGGGGTTCGGACCGCGGCATCGCCGGCGACACCGAGGGCGCGTTGCAGGACCTCGATGCCGCCTTGGCGATCGCGCAGGACCTCGGCATCGGCGACGACATCGGCCGGGCGCTCGCGAATTCGAGCATGGGTGCTGGAAGCTGCCGGGCGGCTCGAGGAGGCGATCACGGCAGCCGAGGTGGGCATCGCGACCTCGGAGCGCCTCGGCCTGATGCGGTTCTTCGGCGCGCACATGCTCTGCAATGCCGCCGATTACCTCTATCGCCTGGGACGATGGGACAAGTGCGAGCGGGCGATCCGGCGCGCCGAGGATGTCGGGCCGCTAGGCGTCAACGACATCCTCACGCAGGAGCTGCTCGGGCGGCTGGCGCTCGTCCGCGGCGACTTCGAGGAGGCGGCCGTCCGACTGCGGCCGCTGGCCGCGCGCGCCGAGCGTGCCGCCGACATCCAGTTCGTCGCGCCGGTGCAGTCGAGCCTCATCGAGCTGGCGCTGTGGCAAGGCCAGCCGGACGAGGCCGCCGAACGGGCCGCCGCGACGATCGCCATGATCGACTACACGCCGGAGGTCCGGATCGGCGACGTGTACGCCCTCGGCCTGCGAGCCAACGCCGACGTCGCGGAGCTGGCCCGTGCCCGCCGGTCGCCCGACGGGGAGCGGGGGGCGATCGAGGCCGGCGATCGCATCCTCGCGGGGATGCGCCGCCGGCATGCCGATGTCCTCGAGAAGCGTCCCGCTTTCGAGCCGTTCTCCACGGCGTTGCTCCTGCTGTGCGAGGCCGAGGCGACACGCCTGCACCGCCGAGCGGACCCCGATGCCTGGCTGGCGTCGGTGGGGGCGTGGGATCGGCTTGGACGGCCCTACCCGGCGGCCTACGCTCGCTGGCGGGAGGCCGAGGCTCGTCTCGCCGGGCGTGGGGATCGGGCCCTGGCGACCGCGGCATTGCGGGCTGCGCGCGACATCGCTGCTGGGCTGCAGGCGGAGCCACTCGCGCGGGAAGTGGCCGCCCTCGCGGCGCGGGCCAGGCTGGATCTCGAACCCAAGCAGGAGGAGCCGCCCGTCACGAAGGATCCCGCGGCGGGTCTCGGATTGACGCCGCGCGAACGCGAGGTCCTCGGTCTCGTCGCGCTGGGTCGCACGAATCGGCAGATCGCCGACGAGCTGTTCATCAGCGAGAACACGGCCGGCGTCCACGTCTCGAATATCCTCGGCAAGCTCGGGGTCGCCGGCCGCGGCGAGGCGGCGGCGCTCGCGTACCGACTGGGCCTCGTCGGACCCGCCAGCGAGCCGATGTAGGTCGCCTCGCCGAGCACGAATGTGCGTGCCTGGGTGCAGGATGGGACACGGCGGCCCTCTCGCTCGTGGATATCAATATGGAGACGATCGCGCTCCCAGCCTTCGATGCGTTCCTGGTCCTCTTCGTGGGTTCGGACCCGACGCCAGATGCGCTTGATGCCCGCGCCAGCTCGTTCGAAGGCGTCTATGACGCCCACTATCGGGACGTGTCCCGACACGTCATCCTCACGACGCGCGGTCGCGACGACGTCGAAGAGATCGTCGCGGAAACATTCGCGAGGGCGTTCGCCGCATGGCGCTCCGGACATGGACCCGCCGGTCGTCCGCTGCCGTGGCTCCTGGTCATCGCCCGCCGAATCGCCACCGACCGCTGGCGCCGGCGGCGCCTCATCGCCTGGCTGCCATTGCCTGACAGCCAGGGCTTGAGGCCCGGCGACTGGGATGGCAGGCGAGCGACCGAGGTCGAACCCGGAGGCCCGGACCGTGCGGCCGGGGTGGCGGAGTTCTGGCTGTGGCTTGACGCTCTGAGCCGAGCGCTACCTTCCCGCCAGCGCGACGTCATCTTTCTGCGCTACCAGCACGATCTGAGCGACGAAGACATCGGCGAGGTTCTCGGCCTGTCGGCCTCGGGGGTTCGAACGCTCGCCTCTCGTGCCCTTGACGGCCTCCGCCGGCACCCGGAGCTGTGGTCATGAGCCAGGCTGAACGCGACCTGACATGGTCAGGTGTGGAGCGGCGGCTTACTGCCGTCGAGTCCCTGGTCCCATCCAAACCGGCATGGCGGTCGGCGGCCGATCACGACATGCGACCCGCTCACGTCCGAGTCGTCGCGGGACCGGCGCTACGTCATCCACCGCGAGGCGGTCGTCCCCTGGGGCTCCTTCTCGCCGTCGGCGCAATCGTCGTTGTGGTGCTCGCGTACGGGCTGGCTGGCGTGGGCGTTCCGCAGAGCTCGAGCCCGTCCGCGGCCATCCCCAGCCCGTCCGCGACGGCCTCGCCCGGGCCGACCGGGGCTGGCTGGCTGCGACCCGCCGTCGAGCCGCGACTGACGATCCCGGTACGGCCCAAGACGGGCTGGACCGTGGTCGACGACGGCGTCTCCGGCCTGAACCTCGCCTATTTCCTGGATGACGTCGGGTCGGCTGGATACAACGTTGGCCTGGCCGTCTTTGAGCCGCATGGCGTGTACGACCCGGTCGTCGAGGAGCGACGCCTACCGCTCCCGGCTGATCTCATCGGCTGGATCAACGATCACCCCGATGTCGACGCAGCGGAACCCGTCAAGCTGACCGTCGCCGGGCTGCCCGCGACGGCGATCGACGTCACCGTCACCTACGAGTCGGATGGGCTGAAAGGCCAGACCGCCCAGTTCATCGACGACGGCGTCGGTTCGCGGAACCTAGAAGCCCCGAACAAGGAGCGGATCGTCCTCGTCGAACTGCCGGATCGGCCGCTGCTCATCGTCTTCGGCAGCCGACCAGAGTTCTTCGACGCCAGCATCAGCCGATTCGAGGATGAGCTTCGCTCGATCCAGTTCGAGGACCGCGGCCCGTCGCCGTAATCCGCCCCGAAACGCTTGCACGATCCTCGCCGGCCATATCACCAAGGAGGGACTTCGATGTCCAGGTTTGCCATGCTTCCCGTCGCCCTGATCCTGCTGCTGACGGCCGCTGGACCCGTGGCTGCGGCCTCGCCCATCCATTCGACGACGACCGGTACGTACACGCTCGCCGACGCGATCTTCGACTACGAGAACTTCGGCGTCTACGACGGCGACTGCGGCGACTTCGTCCTCCTCGTCGACTTCGAGGTTGTCCGCTCGGTCACCACCTGGCCCGATCGCGAGATCCGTCACGTTCGCTACGAAGGCCACTTCTACAACGCGACGGACACCTCGAAGTCGATCGTGCGTAACGGCGACTTCGTGCTCACCTTCCGATTCGACTCGGCGGGAGAGCTTCTCGAGCTGACCCAGACCGGGCTGTTCGAGTATGTCGAGGTCGATGGACATCGCCTGCCGACGATCATCGGTCGAGCCACGACCGACTTCACGTCCGACCCGCCGACGGCCCGGATCACGCCGCAGGCGTCGACGGAGACGCCGGCTTTCGTCTGCGACGCACTTCGCTGAACCCGATGGCCGCCACGATCGTCCTGATCGTGGCGGCCGCGCAGGCCTACCGAGTGGGTCTCGACGAACCCACCGGCGAGCCTGCGCGAGATAGGGCCTCGGCTTCACCCGGTCCGCGAAGATTGAGCATCCTCCCGCGCTCGATGCTCATATTCAGCAGACGCGCTGTGAAGGAGGCCCGATGGGCCCAGACCTCATCGATCGTGCGAAGCGGGGCGACAAGGAAGCGTTCACGACGCTTGTCCTGCAGCTCGGCGATCGGCTCTACTCCGTCGCGTATCGGATCCTGCGCGACGCCGGCAGAGCGGAGGACGCGGTCCAGCAGACCCTCCTGATCGCCTGGCGAGAGCTGCCCACGCTTCGAGACGACAGCCGTCTGGAGGCCTGGCTCTACCGGCTCCTGGTCCGCGCCTGCTATGCCGAGATCCGGCACACGAGGCGCTGGCAACCGGGGCTTCGCCTGGTCACGGTCGAGGTGGCCTCGGTGGACGACACGCAGGTGAGCGTCGCCCGAAGCGACGAGCTCGAGCGTGCCTTCCGGCGACTCTCGGGGGAGCAGCGCGCCGTCCTGGTCCTGCACCACTACCTCGGGCTTTCGGGAGCGGAGATCGGGGAGGCCCTGGGCCTTTCGCCCGGGACCGTCCGATCGCGGCTCCACTACGCCCGCCAGCTCATGCGCGCGGCCATCGAAGCCGACGCGCGCCCGATCGCCAGCGGAGGTCCCGCATGACCAGCCAGCTCGACGCGGACCGCGTCCTCGAGGACTGGCTGGCACAGGGGCCGAGCCAGCTCCCGGAGCGGGCCATCCACGAAACGATCGGCCGACTCGACAGTGTTCGACAGCGGAAGCCCTCGAGGCTTCCGGGGAGTGAACGAATGAATCGACCTGATCCTCTCAGCGAGCGCGGTCGCCGCCGCGGTCATCGTGGCCGTGGTGGCACTCGGCCCGCTCAACGGCGGCCCGCCGGTCGGTGGTCCGCCCGGAGTCGCCTTCATCTCGGAGCGACATGGATACACGGTGGTCCTGCCCGCCGACCGCTGGTACCGGGAAGAGCGCCCCGGCACCTGGGAGCTGGGGGAGTTCTTCGACGCCAACAGCGATGCCGGCGTCGACTACTTCGAGGATCAGGTCTCGACGCTTGGTCCGCCACCGACCTGGTACGTCTACCTGGCCTCCCAGACGATCCCGGAAGGCATGGGCTTCGAGGAGTGGGCCGCAACGCACGACGCGGCGACCGATCGGGACGCGGCCGTGCTTCCAGCAGGTCGGCCGCTACGAACGCCGACCCGTGGACGGTGAGACGGCCCGCATCGGCACCTACCGCTGCGAGGAATTCGGGGAGCAGTTGGTCCCGTGGACCACCGTCCAGACCCTCGTTGCCCACCGTGGTCGTGGCTACGCGATCTACGTGTGGCCCGTCCAGATGGGTTCGCAGATGCCCCCGGTGGCAGAGATCCAAGCGGCTCGCCGACGACTGGTTGGCCCGCTTCTCCTTCAACGACTGAACGAACAGGAGATCGACCATGAAGCGATCCATCGTTCTCAACCGCCCTCGCGCTGACGCTCGCCCTCGCGGCGGTCCTTCCGGCTGCGGCATCCGAGCAACGGCCGTTCAGTGGCGAGTTCACCGGCTTCGGGATCCAGGCTGCCCAGCGCTGTCCCGGCGCCCTGACGATCGGGCACGAGGTGTCGGGTGTCGCGACGCCACCTCGGCCGTTTCACCGGCACGGGCACGAACTGTACCGAGTTCACCTTCGCCACCGAGGCCGTCGCGATCTGGGACGGCATCGTGACGATCCGGGCCGCCGATGGCTCCACGCTGACGTTGTCCGCGGAGGGCACGCAGAGCGCGCCTAGTGGCCGGCGTCGCCTCGTACACGCATACCGACACGGTCATCGGCGGGACGGGCCGGTTCGCGAACGCGGCCGGCGTCCTCGTCCTGACCGGCACCATCGATTTCTCCACCTTGGCCGCCACGGGGACGGTCACCGGCTGGTTGAGCTACTGAGCTGACGGCCGGATCCACCATCCCATCCAGCGCGGCCGGCCCATAGGGGACTGGGTCAGCCGCGCCGATCGTTGGCCGCGGCGCATCGGGTACGCTCGGGGGCATGCGAGCCCTGATCTTCGATCTCGACGGGACCCTCGTCGATACGGTCTACGCCCACGTCTTCGCCTGGCAACTCGCCCTGGCCGAGGTCGGCTTGCCGATCGAAGGCTGGCGCATCCATCGGCGCATCGGGATGAGCGGTGGACTGTTCACCCGGGCCGTCGCGCGCGAGGCGGGCCGTCCCCTCAGCGACGAGGAAGCGGAAACGATCCAGCAGCGCCACGGGGCGCTGTTCCGGGAGCTGATGCCCGATCGGCGACCGCTCCCGGGCGCCGTGGAGCTCCTGGAATTCCTCCGCGCCGAGGGCATCCCGCATGGGATCGCGACGTCAGGGCGTCGACCCGAGATCGATGCATCGCTCGAGGCGCTGGGCGTGCCGCCGGAGGTCGTCGTCGTCGATCGCGGCGACGTGCTCCGCGCCAAGCCCGAGCCGGACCTCTTTCTCGCCTGCCAGGAGCGTCTCGGCGTGGCGGTCACCGACTGCTACGTGGTCGGTGACGCCGTGTGGGATCTGCTCGCTGCCCGACGCGCCGGGATGCTGAGCGTTGGCCTGCTATCGGGCGGCTACGGCGAGGACGAGCTGCTGGCAGCCGGCGCCTTCCGCGTCTACCGCGACGCCGCCGACCTCCATGCGTCGATCGACGAACTCGGGATCTGAACGACGCTCGTTTTCCTTATGGCCGAGCTCGAGCGCCGGTTGTGATGGCCGAGGCCGCGACTGGCCTTCGCAAGCGCGTCGCGGCCTTCCCCTCGACCGGGTGATGCTGGCCTAGCGGGCGTTCCTGGCGAACGATCCGGCGGCGACCGTTCCGACGAGCTGGCGAATGCGCCGGTAGACCCCGACCGGGCCGCCGTCCGAGCGCCACTGCTCGATCAGCAGGACCCCGATGAGCGCGACTTCGATCCCCTTGTCGAGGTAGGCAAGGCCGAAGCGCGGACCGAACGCGACCCAGCCGCCGATCGTCGCGGCGGTGAATCCGATGAGCGCCAGGCGGATCAACCAGCGGAACCTCGGGGCGGGACCCGGGGCGACCATCGCGAGCGCAAGGACCGCGTAACCCGCCGCATTGGCCATGAACAGGATCCCGCCGAGCGACGCGTGGATCGCGGCCGTGGCGAGGGTGAGGAGGAGGACGGTCGCCCTCAGGGCGACGGTCGTCGGGTGGACATGGGCGGCGCCGCCGCGGGTGATGACAGCCATCTCGGTGCTCCTTGCAGGGGAGCGATTACGTGCTACCGCTCCATAGCACATATCCTGGACCCGAGAATAGGCTACTGTCAAGTAGCACGATTAGCGATGGCGGCGCGCGGCGATCCCGCGGTGTGGGAGGTGGTCGGCAGCAGATCCTGACGGCGCCTGGGCGGGCCGATCGCGACTGCCAGACAAACGACGAAGCGGCTCCCGAAGGAGCCGCTTCGATGCTGTCCCGGTGAAGGAGTCCGCCGAAGCGGACGCTTCTGCCACGCGCCAAAGGCATCTATCACGTCGGCTGCACCGACTACCCTGACCCTACCTACCCATGACCTTGACGCTGGGGCAGCGCTGCCTTAACAGCCGCCATATCCTACCTCGTGAGGGGCCGTTTTCCAAGGGTTTTTGGCAAAGAGAACTGTGTAAATTCCTTAATCTTTGGTCAGTTCGTCGCAGCGGCCGGCTCGGAACCCTCCTCGTGGACGGTCACCTTGGTCATCGCTACCGGCTCGTTCGGGAGGTCCTTGCCGTCGCGCGGCGCGGACACGATCTTGTCCACGACGTCCAGCCCGCGGGTCACCTGCCCGAACAGGGTGTAGTTCTTCGGCAGCTTCCCGGCGAGGTCCGCCGTGCAGATGAAGAACTGGCTGCCGTTCGTGTTGGGGCCGGCGTTGGCCATCGCGAGCGATCCGCGCTGGTATTCCCCGGTTACCGGCTCGTCCTCGAACTTGTACCCGGGACCGCCCGTCCCGACGCGGCCGCGCTCGAGCGACGATTTCTTGCCGTACTGGCCGTCTCCGCCCTGGATCACGAAGCCCGGGATGACGCGGTGGAAGATGACGTCGTCGTAGAAGCCCTTCCTCGCGAGGTCGATGAAGTTCTTGGCGGCCTTGGGGGCGCTCTGGTCGAAGAGCTCGATGTCGATGTCGCCGATCTCGGTGGCGATCGTGGCGCGGGTCATGGGCATACTCCTGCTGCGTGGCCGTTGGTCAGGGGGTCGTGACGCTGACGTCGGACATGACGACCGGATCGCTCGGGATCTCGACACCGGCCGCGGCCGCGGCGATCGCATCGGCTGCCTCCATGCCGCTCGTGACCGAGCCGATGATCTGGTAGGTATTGGCCTGCGCGAGGCTCCCGCGGGCCTCGTCGTCGAGGACGATGAAGAACTGCGACCCGACCGAATCCGGGGCCGGCGTCCGGGCCATCGCGACGACGCCCCGCTGATAGGTCGCCGTCACGGGCTCGTCCTTGATGGTGTAACCGGGTCCACCCTGCCCGACCGTCCCCGGATCGACGTTCGGCGAGCGGCCGTTCTCGCCGTCTCCACCCTGGATCACGAACCCGGGCACGACGCGGTGGAAGACGACCCCGTCGTACCAGCCGCAATCGGCGAGGGCGACGAAGTTCCCGGCCGCGATCGGCGATAGATCAGCCTCGACGTGGACGACGATCGAACCGAGGTCGGTCGCGATCGTCACGTCGCGCGTCTCGCCGGTGGCCAGCGCCGGCGGTTGGGCCGTGGGGCAGCCGCCGACGACACCGGGCGAGCCGGCCGCGCCCGTTGGCGCCTCCGACGGGGGTGAGCTCGCACCGGTCGCGGTGCACGCGGCCAGGACGAAGGCGAGTCCAGCGACGAGAGTCAGCGGACGGGCGAAAGCGAGGATCATGCGGCGGCCTCCAGGGCTGCGGGAAGATCGATGGCCCCGGACAGGATCACCTCTCCGAGGATGACGCCGGCAGCGCCGGTGTCGCGCAGTCGGCGGATGGCGTCGAGGTCACGCACCCCACCGGCTACCAGGATCTCGGCATCGTACGACCGAACGAGCGAACCCACCCGCTCGAGGTCCGGCGCCGTCCCGCCGTGCGCGAGGACCAGGCGGGTGACGCCGGCGCCGATGAGCTCCTCGACGAGCGCGGCGATCGACGGCGCCGGTGAGCGTCGCCACGGGAAGGCGGCGAGGCGCTCCGGCCGCGGATCGAGGCCCACCGCCAGCCAATCCCCCGCGACCGCCAGGCAGGCGCGCAGGTCCTCGGGCCGGTCGGCGATGGCCGTGGTGAGCACGACTCGGGTCGCTCCGGCTGCGAACGCGAGCTGGATCGCTTCGGCCGAGTCGAGGCCGCCGGCGAGCTGCAGCGGGACCGCGCTCTTCGATGCGACGGCCCCGACGGCGTCGAGGCTGGCGGGACTGCCGGCTCGGGCGCCCTCGAAGTCGATGAGGTGGATGAGCGGCGCACCCTGCGCCACGAGTCGCTCGACGATGCGCTCCGGTCGATCGGTCGGAGCCCCGACCCCGGCGGCCGCGCCCGGCCAGTACACGACGCGCGAGCGGCCGCCTTCCAGGTCGATCGACGGGATGACCAGCACGGTTTTCAGGCCCCCTCGCCCGCCAGCAGCCGGCGATGGAAGCTGATCGGCAACGAGCCGTTGCGCAGGAGCGTGTCGTGGAAACCCTTGAGCGAGAAAGCGTCGCCCAGGCGTTGCTGCTCGTCGGCGCGCAGCTTGAGGAGCAGCGTCCGCCCCAGCAGGTATGACAGCGGATAGGTGGGGCGGTAGGTGTACCAGCGCACCTCGGCGATCGCGTTGGGTCGCTCGAAGCTCGTGTGCTCGACCATGAAGTCGATCGCTTCGCCGATCGTCAGCTCGCCGCGGTGCATCCGGACGTCCAGGATGATCCGGCAGGCGCGCCAGATCGCGTCGGTGTGCATCACCACCCGGAAGCTCGGGTCGTCGTCGAAGCCGTGCTCGCGCATCATCAGCTCCGAGTACATCCCCCAACCCTCGACGAACTCGGGTGCGTCGGCCAGCAGCCGCGTCAGCGATGGGTGCCGCCGGGCGGTGTCGATCTGCAGGTGGTGCCCGGGATACGCCTCGTGGATGCTCGTATTGCTGATCGAGCCGAAGTTGTGCTCTCGCATGGCGTTCGGATCGCCGTCGACCGAGGGCGTCACCACGTAGATGCCCTTCGGATCGCGGTCGAAGGTCGCGGGCTCGAAGTACGCCGCGAAGGGCAGCACGTTGCGCAGGTATTCGGGTGTCTCGATGACGTCGATGCGCTCGTCGTCCGGCACGCTCACGAGTTCGCGCTCGATCAGGTGCGAGCGGGCGCGCAGCATCGCGCTGCGATATGCGATCAGGGCGGCGGCGAAGTCGGCGGGCTGATCTGACTTGACCCGATCGATGACCTCCGCCTCCGTTGCCGTGGGATCGACCTCGCGCGCCGCCGCGACCCGGGCCGCCTTCTCCTCGGCCAGCTTCTGCCACCCGAGCTCCAGGATCTGGTCCGCGTCGAGGCCGTCGAAGGCGCGATGCGCTACGAGGGCGTCGTGCCGTTCGCGTCCGATCGGCCAGTCGTCGGTGCCGCCCGCGAGCGTCCCCTCGAGCCACGTCCCGTACAGCTCGACCGCGACCTTGGCCGCCTCGGCGGCGCGTTCGAGCCGGCGGCGCTCCGCCCCCTCGACGGTCCCATCCGCGGCGCTGACGATCTCGTCGAAGAAGGTCGGCAGCTCGGCCGCGGTCTCGAGCTCGACGTGTTGCCACGTTCGGACCTGCGGCACGGCAGCGCGGGAACGCGCCTGCTCCAGGTACTGCGGGATCGCCTCGAGACGCCCGGCGATCGCGGCCAGTCGCTCGGCGAGCGGGGCGTGATCGCGGGCGAACAGCAGGAACAGGCCGTCACCGATCGTGTCGAGCGCCAGGGACCGGCGTTCCCAGATCCGCAGCACGTCCGTGTCGAAGATGGTGCGCCGGACGTTGTGCAGCTCGAGGTCTCGTTCGAACCGGGCGGTCGCCGACAGGTCGCTCGGGTCGATCGCTTCGATCTTCGTCAGGTGGCGCCGATCGGCCTCCAGCTCGGCGAGCACCGCCTCGCGACCACCGTCGCCGAGCTCGTCATCGAGCGCGTGCAGGCCGAGGGCGGTGCCCAGGACCGGATTGTCGCGGACGAGACGCCGGAGACGGGTCTCCACGAGGTCGTAGAACGCGTCGTCGCCGGGCCCGGGCGCCTCGGCGGGCGCCGGGCGGGGCAGGCTGGGCAGGCTGGGCAGGGTCGAGTCGATCAAGCATGGCTCCTGGGATGTCGCTGGCACGGCCGGCGGGATGGGCCGGCCCCGGATCAGGCGGTCGCGACGGTCGGTCGGTGACGGGACGCCGTCGTCGGGTCCGTTTCGGCCAAGGCCTCGCGTGTGGCTCGGATGGCCGTCTCGATGTCGGCGGCCGAGACGTCGTGATGGGTCACGGCCCGGACCTGACCATGGGCATATTCCACCATCAGGACGTTCCGCGCACGGAGCGCATCGAGGAAGGCCGCGCGGTCGCGATCCACCTTGAAGAGGACGAAGTTGGTGGCGACGCGGTCGGGGTCCAGCGGGCCTGGGACCGGCTGGGCCGTGCCGCCCGGGCTCTCGATGCCGGCGATCCCGGACAGGGCGTCGGCCAGGCGACGGGCATTGGCGTGGTCGTCCGCCAGGCGATCGATCATGCCGGCCGGGCCATCGGCCAGGGCCACCAGGCCGGCCGCTGCGAGGACCCCGACCTGGCGCATCCCACCGCCGACGAGCTTGCGCGCGCGACGGGCCCGGCCGATGACCTCGCGCGTGCCGACCAGGACGGAGCCGACCGGGCAGCCGAGGCCCTTGGACAGGCAGAACGTCACCGTGTCCGCGGGATCAGCCAGGTCCCGGGCCGTCACGCCGGCCGGCCGTTGCGCGACCACCGCGTTCCAGAAGCGCGCGCCGTCGACGTGGAGCGGGACGCCGTGCTTGCGGGCGATGGCCGCGACCTCGCGGGTGTACGCCGGTGTCAGGGGCTGGCCCATGGAGTGGGCGTGGGTGTTCTCCAGCGTGATGAGGCCGGACAGCGGCTCGTGCGGATCGGTCGGGTCGCGGAACGCAGCGTCGATCGCGGCCGGGTCGAGCGTGCCGTCCGGTCGATCCTCGAGGCTCCGGGCGCTCGCGCCGACGACGACCGCGTGGCCGGCGGCCTCATCGATCACGAGGTGGTGCTGGGAGCCGGCGATGACCTCCTGGCCGCGGTCGAGGTGCGCCATCATCGCGGTGAGGTTGCCCATCGTGCCGCTGGCGACGAACAGGCCGGCCTCCTTGCCGAGCAGCTCCGCGGCGCGCTCCTCGAGGGCGATGACGGTCGGGTCATCGCCGAACACGTCGTCACCGACCTCGGCCGCGGCCATCGCCCGGCGCATGGCGTCGGTGGGGCGCGAAACGGTGTCGCTGCGGAGGTCGATGGGGCGTTCCGGCATCGTCGGGGAGTATAGGCGGGACGTCGGACAACGCCGGTCGCCTCTGCTATAGTCCGGCCTCGCCGCAACTGGACCCGTGGTGTAGCGGCCCAACATGCCAGCCTGTCACGCTGGAGATCGCCGGTTCGAATCCGGTCGGGTCCGCCATCCCCCGCATTTTCCTACGCCCCGTCCGCCCGCCCGGACGGGGCGTTCTGCTGCCCGATGCCCGGGGCCGCGGGACCCTGCGGGGGTCGACCGAGTCGCCGCTGCTACGATTCGCTGGCGATGAAACGCCTGCCCCTGCTCGTGGTCCTCGCCCTGCTCGCGCTGGCCATCGCGCTGCCGATGAGTGGCGGCATGCTGGGGTTCGGCGGGGCGAGTCCGGCACCGACGGGCGTCGCGGCACGACCGACCGCGTCGGCCGACGTCACGGGGACACCCCAGCCGGCCCGCACCGCTACGCCGCCGCCCTCGTTCGAGCCTTCCGAGCCGGCGGCAACGCCGGCGCCCGCGACACCTCGCCTGCTGGCCGAAGTCGCGGTGGTGCCCGTGACCCAGTTCCGGGCGATCGCCACGAACACCAACCGTGATGAGGTGGCCCGGGTCCTCGCCGGAACGAGCAACCGGTACGAGGCGCTGGTCCTGGTGGAGGCCGAGGCGGACGCGATCCTCACCGCGCTCGGCGCCAGCCGTCCCACTGACGAGAGCCGGCTCGTGCTCGTGAAGGATGCCGCCGCGCTCGCCAGGGACCTCGCGAAGCACCGCAAGCGCCTCGCCTTCCTGCGTGCCGATGCTGTGACCCCGGGCGTGCGCGCCCTGGCCTGGGGCGGTCGGACGTTGTTCGGCGTGGACCGCGTCACGGACGCAGCCGGCTGGCGGCTCCACGCCCAGCTGCCCGGCCCCGCTGCGGACGCCGCCTTCGATCCCGGTGCGACGTGGACCATGTTCGCGGGCGGCGACATCCTCCTGGACCGCGGCGTCTACCAGACGATCCGGGTCAAGGGCCGGGGCGTTGACTTCCCGTTCGATGGCGGGACCGCCGAGATCACCGGGCACACCTGCTGCTCCGGCTTTGGCTGGGAGCAGCCGGTCACGAAGCGCACGGGCAACCGCGGCGCGATGCGGGAGCTGATCAAGGGCGCGGATATCGCGATCGCCAACTTCGAGAACCCGGCACCGGACCGGGTCCGTTGGCACACGAGCGGGACCGTCTTCTCGGCCGACCCCGGGATCATCGACGGCCTGGTGAACGCCGGCATCGATTACGTGTCGTTGGCCAACAACCACATCGGCGACGCAGGCGACGCCGGGATCCTCCAGACGATCGGCAACCTGAAGGAGCGCGGGCTCGCGTTCTCGGGGGCGGGCAAGGACGCCGAGGCGGCGCGCAAGCCGGCGGTGCTCAAGGCCGGGGGCATGAAGATCGCGGTGCTCGGCTACGACGCGATCGCTTCGTACTACTCCGCGGGCGAAAACGAGGCCGGCAGCTCGAGGCTGACCCTCAGCCGGGCGCGCAACGACATCAAGCGCGCTCGCCGCGCCGGTGCGGACGTCGTCATCGTCTTCCCGCACTGGGGCACGGAATACCGCGCCACGCCGTTCGCGCGCCAGCAGGCCCTGGCCCGCGACATCATCGATGCCGGCGCCGACATGATCATCGGCAATCACGCCCACTGGGCGGCGGCGATGGAGGTCTACGAGGGCAAGCCCATCTGGTACGCGCTCGGCAACTTCGTCTTCGACCAGACCTGGTCCGAGCCGACGATGGAGGGCATCACGCTCGAGCTCACGTTCCACGGCAAGGAGCTCGTCCAGGCACGCATGCGGCCGCACATCATCCTCGACAAGGCCCAGCCGAACTTCCTCGATCCCGGCGGCGACGGCCGGGTGGTCATGGGCCAGATCTACGACGCGTCGAGGGGCATCCTGCCCTGGTAGGGAGTCGCTGGGGGCTATTCCGTGCCGCCTGGTCAGGCCAGGCCCGCGAAGAGGTCGCTCTCCGGTCGCTCGGTCTCGACCGTCGACTCGCGCAAGATGAAGGCTTCCCTGGCCCAGGCCTCGCGCCAGCCGTCGAGGCCGAAGAGCATGAACGTTGAATCCGGGGCCATCTGGGTCACGTGTTCCTGGATCGACGCCCACTTGCGGTCGATCGGGTCGCCCGAGATGTCGATCCAGGTCGTGATGGTCTCGTCGGGCACGAGCATCTTCGCCATGTGGGCCTCGAACTCCACGAGCTGTTCCGGGGTCGCGTCGTCGGGGGGTGCCCAGAAGCTGGGCTTGCCGAGGGCTTCGAGCCGTTCGCGCATCGCGTTGCGCGTCGATGCCGGGATCGCCTGCTCGTACAGCTTGGCCGGCCTCCACGTGGCGAGGCCGCCCTCCCCGGCCGCCGGGCCGGTGCCCCCATGCTCCGGGCTGAGCTGTTCCGGGTACCAGGCCGGGTCGCCCGCCCGGGCGAACGCTCGGATCGTGACGTCGTGGGTCCGGATGTGGTCGGGGTGGCCGTAGCCGCCGAATTCGTTGTAGGTCGTGACGACGTCCGGCTGGTAGCGGCGGATGAACCACACGAGACGGCGGGCCGCCTCGTCGAGATCGGCCTGCCAGAACGAGCGCGGGTCGTGGTTCCCGGGCCGCCCCATCATGTCCGAGTCGTGGTAGCCCAGGTTCTGCCACTCGGTCACGCCCAGGTGGCCCATCGCGCGCTCCAGCTCCGCGGCGCGGAGCTCCCCGAGACGGCGATGGTTGTCGGGCGTGTCGAGTTCGGGGACGACGATCTCGCCCATCTCGCCGCGCGTGCACGTCACGAGCACGACGCGCTTGCCCTCGGCGACGGCCTTGGCCATCGTCCCGCCGGTCCCGATCGTCTCGTCGTCGGGATGGGCGTGGACGGTCATCAGGGTCGGGACGTGGGGTGCGGCGGGGGGTTGGTCGGTCATGGCGCGATGCTAGCGCCACTTCGGTGAGCGGTCCTGTCGACCCGATTCACGCCCGATCCTTGGGGGCCACTCGGCGAAGGCCGGCTCGGCTGGCCGAATCGCGCGCCTCGGCGTCGCCTGACCTCAGGGACCCGGCGCTACCATCGGCGCCATGTCCGATGTCTCGCCACTCGCCGAGGGCCCGCTCGCCGGCCTCCGTGTCATCGACCTGTCCACCGTGCTGGCGGGGCCGTACGCGACGATGCTCCTGGCCGACCTCGGGGCGGACGTCATCAAGGTGGAGCCGCCGGACGGGGACCCGACCCGCGGCTGGGGGCCGCCGTGGGTCGGCGATGCCGAAGCCGGCACACGGACCGCGGCCTACTACCTGGCGGTCAACCGCAACAAGCGATCGATCCGGCTCGACCTGCGCCACCCGGCCGGGGCCGCCGTCCTCCGCCGGCTGCTCGCCGACGCGGATGTCCTGGTCGAGAACCTCCGACCGGGCTCGCTCGCCCGCCTGGGCTTCGACGAGGACGCCCTGCGCGACGTGAACCCCGATCTTGTGCACCTCGCGATCAGCGGCTACGGCCCGGACGGGCCGGCCGCAGACCGGCCCGGCTACGACTTCGTGATCCAGGCGGTCGGCGGGCTGATGTCGATCACCGGCGACGCGGACGCCGACGGCGGCCACCCGACGAAGGTCGGCGTCGCGATCAGCGACATCGTCGCCGGGCTGTTCGCCACGATCGGGGTCCTGTCCGGGCTCCTGGCTCGCCGGGGCGACGGTCCGGTGCGTGGCCAGCGGATCGACGTGTCCCTGCTGGCCTCGACGCTGGCGGTGCTCGTCAACCAGGCACAGAACGCGTTCACCACCGGCACGGCGCCGGGCCGGCGCGGCAACGCCCACCCGAACATCGTCCCGTACGAGACGTTCGCCACCAGCGACGGGGAGATCGCGGTCGCGGTGGGCTCGGAGCGGCAGTGGCCGCGGTTCTGCGTCGCGATCGGCACGCCGGAGCTGGCCGCGGACCCCCGGTTCGCGACGAACGGTGATCGCGTGACCGCGCGCGCGATGCTCCGACCGCTCATCGCCGAGCGGCTCGCCGCGCGATCGACGAAAGCCTGGCTCGCGGCCCTGACCGCCGCCGACATCCCGTGCGGCCCGATCACCGACGTCCTCACGGCATTTCATTCGCCAGAGGCACAGGCCCGCTCCATGCTGGTCGAGGTCGAACATCCAGCCCTGGGCGTCCTGCGCCAGGTCGGCATCCCGATCGAGTTTGGCGGCACGCCGGGGGCGGTCCGCACGGCGCCGCCGCTGCTCGGTGAGCACAACGCCGAGGTGCTGGCCGAACTCGGCCTTGGGCCCGACGAGATCGCGGACCTGCGCGCCAACGGGGTGGTCTAGGCGGTGCAGGCTTGCACGCGAACACAGGCTGCGGGCGCGTGACTCGCTGCTAGACTCGGGCCGCTTGACCGGTTCGCTGACCGCTCGGCCGTGCCCCCGGACGCCGACCGGCCCATCAGAGGAGGCCCACCCGACCATGACCGACGAACGCGAGCGCTGGGCGCTGATCCTTGGCGCCTCTTCCGGGATGGGCGAGGCCACGGCCATCACCCTGGCCAAGGCCGGCTACAAGATCGCCGGGATCCACCTCGATTTCCGGGCCGCGCTCGCCCACGTCGAGGAGGTCAAGGCCGCCATCGAGGCGGCCGGGTCGGAGGCCGTCTACATCAACATGAACGCGGCCGACGACGAGAAGCGCGCGGCCGCGCTCGCGACCCTGCGCGAGCGGTTCGATCGATCGCGGGCGGAGGGCCGCGAGCCATACGTCCGCATCGTCATGCACTCGCTCGCCTTCGGCTCGCTCGTGCCGTTCCTGACCGAGGACCCGAAAGGCGGCGTCGACCGCAAGAAGATGGAGATGACCCAGGACGTCATGGCCAACAGCCTCGTCTACTGGGTCCAGGACCTGTGGCGCGGCGGCTTCCTCGGGCAGGGTTCGAAGATCTACGCGATGACGTCGGAGGGCTCGACGCGGGTCGTGCCCTCGTACGGCGTCGTGTCGTCGGCCAAGGCGGCGCTCGAATCGCACATCCGCCAGCTCGCCATGGAGCTCGCCCGCAACAACACGGGTGCGACGGCGAACTGCATCCGGGCGGGCGTCACGGTCACGCCGGCGCTGCTCAAGATCCCCGAGTCCCAGACGATGATCGACATCACGATGAAACGGAACCCGACCGGCCGGATGACGACGCCGCAGGACGTCGCGACCGCGATCCTGGCGCTATCCGGCGACGGCACCGAGTTCATCAACGGCGACATCATCAGCGTGGACGGCGGCGAGTACATCACCGGCTCGTAGTCCTCCGGCACGTTGAGAGATGGCGATCCACGACCGACGACTCGGTACTCGCGCACCGAAGGCCGAGGCGACGCCCCTGCGAGCCATCGGCCTGACGTCTCGGGTGATCGTCGTCGGCTCGGTCAACATCGACCTCGTCGTGCGCGTCGAACGTCTGCCGGCACCCGGCGAGACGGTGACCGGCGGGACGTTCGCCCAGCACCACGGCGGCAAGGGCGGGAACCAGGCCGTCGCCGCGGCGCGGCTCGGGGCGCCGACGTCGTTCGTCGGGGCGGTCGGGGCGGACGAGCACGGCACCTCGGCGCGCGCCGCCCTCGAAACCGAAGGCGTGGACGTCTCCGAGCTTCGTGCGCTAACCGGAGCGACCACCGGGGTCGCCCTGATCCTCGTTGACGAAAAGGGCGAGAACAGCATCGCGGTCGCCGGCGGCGCCAACCTCGCGCTCGAGCCGGAGCACGTGCGTGATTCATTTGACCGTCTCCGACCTGCGCCCGGTGACATCGTCCTGGTCGGGCACGAGATCCCGACCGCCGCGGCGACCGAAGCCCTGCGGGTGGCCAAGGCGGCGGGTGCGACCACCCTCTTCAATCCGGCGCCCGCCGGGGGCGTCGGTCCCGAGACCCTCGCCTTTGCCGACATCGTCACGCCCAATGAGGGCGAGGCCGCTCAGCTGGTCGGGCACGATGGTGAACCGGGGGCGCTCGCCACCGAGCTGCTCGGATCGATCGCCGGCGGCGGCCGCGTCCTCATCACGCTCGGGGCTCGCGGCGCGCTGCTCGTCGGTCAGGAAGGCGCGCAGTCGATCCCGGCGCCCGTCGTCACGGCGGTCGACACGGTCGGTGCCGGCGACACGCTCAACGGCGCCTTGGCTGCGGGTCTCGCCGCCGACCTGCCCCTTGCGGAGGGGGCCCACCGTGCCGTCACGGCCGCTGCACTGGCGACCACGCGAGCGGGCGCGCGCGACGGGATGCCGACCGCCCGCGAACTCGAGGCGTTCCTGGCCGGCTGATCCGGGGGCAGAGGCCCAGCCTCAGTGGGCGTCGACGCCGATCGCCCCGACCCAGACCGAGAACAGGTAGATCGCCAGGGCCCCGCCGAGGGTCGCGGCGACCACGACCCGGGAGCTGTCCCGCCGGTGCGCCTCGGGCAGGAGCTCTGCCGCGCCGACGTACAGGAAGAAGCCGGCGAAGAACCCGAGGATCGCGCCGAGCATCTGCTCGGGGATCGTCAGCACGCTGCCCAGGAGCACACCCAGGACCGGCGCCGCGGCCACGAGCAGCACCCAGCGATATGCCGTGCTCGAGGCCATCCGGCTCGCCAGGATGAAACTGACCACGCCGATGCCGTCGCTGAACCGGTGGACGATGACGACCACGGCGATGATCGTGCCGAGCGCCCCGCCAACCGTCAGCGCCGCCGCAAGGGCGACGCCGTCCAGGAAGCTGTGGATCGCCATCCCACTGGCACCCAGGATCCCGATGTGCTGGTGGGTGGTCGCCTCGTGGTCGAGCTCGGACGCGGTCTCGTGCCCGACGTGCAACGCGGTCACCTTGTCGAGCGCGTAGAAGGCCAGGAACCCGGCGGTCGTCACGACCATCGCGACGTCGATCGACCCGAGGTGCTCCACCGACTCGGGGATGAGGTCGAAGAACGCGGCGCCGATCCGGATACCGGCGCCGACCGCGATGATCACGCCGACGTAACGCACCGCGCGCATCGCCAGCCAGCCGCCGATGAGGGCAGACGCGAACGCGCCGAACGACACGGCAAGGGCGAGGGGCATCAGGTGGATCCTCCAGCGAGACAGTCGGGGCATCGGCCGAAGAGCTCAAGCCGGTGTTCGTCGATCCGGTAGCCGGTGCGCCGGGCGATCTCGCGCACGACTGACCGGAGGCCGGCGTCATCGATATCGCGGCTCCGGCCGCAAACCGAGCAGACGACATGGTGGTGATGGACGGGGTCGCAGGCGACATACGCGTGATCGCCGCTCGGCAAGTCGATCCGCTCGACCGCCCGCAGCTCCGCCAGGACATCGAGTGTGCGGAAGATCGTGGCGCGCCCGATACCGAGGCCGCGGTCGTGCGCGTCGTCGACGAGGTCGGCCGCGGTGAAGTGGCCCGCCCGGCCGCTGATCAGGTCCACAACCGCACGGCGCGCCGCCGTCGTGCGATAGCCGGCGCGTCCGAGGGCCGCGTCGACAGGGGAGCCGGTCGTTTCCATAGCCGAGATGATACTCAGTATCAATACTGGCGTCCAGCACAGCCGCCCGGCGGTTGCTCGGTACCCCAGGACCACGGGACCTTCGTCCGGCTGTGATTCCCGCGAGATGGTCCCAGACTCAGGCCCACGGACCGGACCGGTGCCAGGTCACGGGGAGCAGGCATGACACTCGAGATCGGAAGCCAGAAGGTCGGACGGATCGGCCGTCGCGGCACGCGCATGGCGCCCTCGATGCCGATCGGTGAGATCGACGCGAACATCTTCTCCTGCCCAGCCTGCTCCAGACCGCTCGATTCGGGCACGAGTCGCTGTCCGGGTTGCGCGACCCGGCTCATCGCCGGGGTCAAGGCCAGTCGGGCCGTTGGCTTCGTCCTCGTCGGCGGTCTCGCCGGCACGGTGCTCGGAGGCGGGCTCGTCGCGGCCATCTCATTCCTGGCTACCCGGCCCGCCGCGGCTGTGGTCGGGCCGGCCCCGGCGGTCGTCCAACCGAGTCAGGCGCCGATCGCCAGCGCACCGGCGCCGGCCGTCGATCCGGGTATCCCCAGCAGCGCCGTGTCGGCGCTCCGCCAGTCGACGCTCCTCAACCAGCGTGTGCTCGACGACGCCGCCCGGCTGACCGCGGCACTTGCGACGACGAAGCCATCGAGCTCCGAGATCGCCCCCATCCTTCGATCGATGGCTTCCACGGCGATGTTCGGCCAGCGGCTCGCGCCGACCGTCGGTGGTTGGCCGCAGGCCGAGACGGTCTCCGCGGATCTTGTCGCGTTCTACGCCGCCATCATCGAGACCGCCGACCAGGGATTGTCGTCGTCGTTGTCGAGTGACCGGACGTACGTGGCCGCGGGCGAGCGAATGCTGAAGTTCGTGGCCGGGCTCGACGCGCTCGATGCGGCCTCGCGGACGCTGGCCGCCGCAGCGGACCTCGACCTGCCGCCGCTGACGCCGACGCCGTAGCGCGGCCCTTCTAGCCTCCGGCCGCGCTTGGCGCGTAGCCTGTCAGCTCCACGTACGCCTTCCCGCCGATCGGCGCACCGGAACGTGTGCCCGAGACGACCTGCGAGCCCTCCCAGTACACGACGCCCGTGGTCGCGCGCGTGTCGAGCTCCTGCGCTGCCACGGTCGGGTGGAGCTGGATGCGCAGGTCTCCGGCGCTCGGGATCGCGATGGACCAACCGGCCGGATAGTCCGCGCCCGTCGCGGGGCTCGTCCAGCGATCGGTCACCTCCACGCTGAAGTCGTCGCGCCCGAGGTGGTGGCTGCGGCCCTCCGCATCGACGATCGTCCCGTAGATGAGCGGGTAGCTCCCATCGGTGTCGCGAACGAGCGACAGCGTCACATCCGTGCCGTCGTCGAGGTTGAGCGCGAACCAGTCCCAGCCGCCGCCACCGACGCTGATGAAGTCGCCCCACTGGTGGTCGAACCAGGCCCCCCCGGTCACCGCGAGCTCCTGTCCGTGGAGCGTGACGGTGCCCACCGCATCCATCGCCGTGCGCGAGTAGTAGTACGAGCTGCCCGCCGGACCGAAGTCGATCCAGCCGTCAAGGTCGTGGAGCGCCGCGGGCTTGGTCGCCTCGAGATCCAAGGCGAGCGCGAGGCCGCCCGGGCTCCCGGCAGCGGCCGCTTCGGCGGGCGCCAGCGTCGCACCCAGCCGGTCGATCCCGTTCGAGCCGGCCATCGTCCAGGCCGGCCGACCGAGCGTGGCCGCATCGGTCGGGTCGACGCCGGACAGGGAGAGGTCGAAGCCGCTCGGCGTCCCGTCGGCGTCGCGGGGCGAGCGATCCACCTGCTGGCCCACCTCGAGGCGCTGGCTGTACAGGAACCGCTCGCCGGTCTCATCGGTGATGGCCACGTGCGACAACCAGATGGTGGGGAAGCCGCCGCGCTCGGCTCGGAAGATCACGTACTCGAAGCCCATTTCGCGCTTCTGGCTGTCGGCGCCGGCGCCGTCGAGGTGGCCGGTGTAGTACCACCATTCGGACAGGCGGTCGTGCGGGCCGTCGTCGCGTGGCAGGACCACGGGGAGCGGATCGCTGGTGCGTGCCGGCGGGTCCGTCGGCGGTGCCACGGACGGGAGTGGCGCGGTCGGGTTGGCGAGGATCGGTTGGCCGCTGGCCGTGCAACCGGCGAGGAGGATCGTCCCGAGGAGCGCGGCGAGGGCGGCACCGGCGCGGCCTGTCGCTTCCCACGCGACGCGACGGCCCTGAACGTGGGATCGCGGACCGCTACCTGCCGACTTGTCGTCTGCCACGCGACCAGGGTGGGTCGAGGCGCTGGATGAAGCCCCCTCGGCCGCCCGGTGTCGGCTGGTACGCGACGAATTGGCTCTGTGGGGCGAACGTGTCGGTTCCTCGGCCGCTTCCTGTCGCCTGGGACGCGACACGGAACCACGACGCGCGCGTCACCGGACGGCCGCCGCTTCGGCCTCGGCCTCCGACGAGGGCAGCCGATCGCCAACGAACCGTTCCAGCCACGCGGGCATCCACCAGTTCCACTTGCCCAGGAGCCGCATCGTCGAGGGGACCAGGAGCGCGCGCACCACGGTCGCATCGAGCGCCACCGCGATCGCGACGCCAAGACCGAGCGCCTTGATCAGCACGATGTCGGCGAATACGAACGACGCGGCCACGACCACGACGATGAGCGCCGCAGAGGTCACGATGCGGCCGCTCCGTTCCAGGCCGCGGGCGACGGCCTCGGTGTTGTCGCCGGTCGCGTCCCAGACCTCCTTCATGCGGGTCAGCAGGAAGACCTCGTAGTCCATCGAGAGGCCGAACAGGACGCAGAACAGGATCACGGGCTGGGTCGTCTCGACGAACCCGAGCGGCGCGAAGCCGAGCAGCGCCGACAGGTTGCCGTCCTGGAAGATCCAGACGAGGGCGCCGAAGCTCGCGGTGATCGACAGGGTGTTCATGACCAGCGCCTTGGCCGGCAGCACGACCGAGCGCAGCAGGGCGAACAGCACGAGATACGTCGTCACGACGATGAACAGCGCGGTCCGCGGGAAGTCCGCGGCCACCCCATCGACCACGTCCGCGACATCGGCGGCGCCGCCGCCCACGAGGATCGTGAATCCCGGCGGCGACGCGATGGCGCTGCCCGTGTCGCGCAGATCGGCAACGAGCGCGCGCCCCTCGGGGCGGTTGGGGCCGTAGGGCGTCGTGAGGCTGAACGTCGTGAGGTCGCCTTTGGTCGTGGCGGCCAGGGCCGTCGCGATGAATCGATCGCGTGGGCCGTTCGGGTCGGCATAGAGGAGCTGGTACTGCTCGAGCGTCAGTCGTGGCTCGACGTCGACGAGGCTGTCGATCCGACGCACGCGCGGGTCCGCTGCGATCCGGCGTGAGTACTCGTAGAGCCGGGTGACATTCTCGGGGCGGGTCGCGTCGCCGTCGGTTCGGATGGCGATCGTGATCGGGGCGAACGCGCCTTCGCCGAACTCCGCCTGGAGGCGGTCGAACGCGGCGCGCGAGGGCACGCCCGGCGGCAGGATGCTGGCGTCCGGGGCGTTGAACCGCACATGCAGGAACGGGGCACCGAGCAGCAGCAGGACCGCGAGCGTCGGGATGAGCACCGCCAGCGGCCGGCGCATGACCCGGCGAGCGAGGCGGGCCCACCGGCCATCGCCCTCGGGTGCCGTCGAGACGCGACGCACCGAGAACCGGTCGAGCCGTGGCCCGATGACCGTGAGCAGCGCCGGCAGCAGCGTGAGCGCGGCGAGGACTGCCAGGCCGACGACCAGCGCCCCGGCGATCCCGACACTGCGCAGGATCATGAAGTCGAAGAGCACCAGGCCGATCAGCCCGAGAAGGACCGTCAGCCCGCTGAAGAACACCGCCCGACCGGCGGTCGCGACGGTGATCCGGACGGCCTCGGCGACATCGGCGTCGGTGGCCGCGGGACGCCGGGCCAGCTCCTCGCGGTACCGGCTCGTCATCAACAGGGAGTAGTCAACGCCGAGGCCGAGGCCCAGCAGGGTGGCGAGATTGAGCACGAAGATGCTCATCGGTGTCCCCGACGCGATGAGGAACACGCCGGCCAGCGCCACGAGGACGCTTGCCCCGCCCACGATGAGCGGGACGCCAGCCGCCACCACGGACCCGAACACGAGCAGGAGCGCGAGGGCGGCCAACGGCAGCGAGATGAGCTCGCTGCGCTGGAGGTCCTGTTCGCTGACCGTCTGGACATCGCCGTAGAACGCGGGGCCGCCCGCGAGCTCGACCGTGAGGTTCGGTGCCTCGCGTAGGGTCGAGCGCAGGATCGGCAGCGCCTTCGGGGAGTCGTCCGGCGGGAGATCGAGCAGGACGATGTCGTAGGCCGTGTGGCGGTCGGCCGACACCTGCCGCGGCTGGAGCAGGTGCGAAACGACGCCAGCCACGTGCTGGGCGGTCGGGATGTCGCGCATGGCCGCGGCGGCGGCGAGCTCGAACTCCGGCGTGCCCGCCTCGAGCCTGGGGCTCGAGAAGACGACGACGAGGGCCGACGGCGGCGTCCCGAGCTCGGCCTCCAGGAGCGCCTTCGCGCGAGCGGATTCGAGGCTGTCGTTGATGAAGCCACCCGCGCTGAGCGCGCCCGGCGCCTGCGGAGCGAGTGGCAGCGCCAGGACGATGAGCACGGCCCATGCCCCGATGACGACGCGGGCGCGGCGCACGACGAACCGGCCGAGTCGATCGAAGGGGGTCACCGCGTCATCGTAGTCGTGACGGGCCGGGAGGCCGTCGCCGGGGAGGGCGTCAGGCGAGCGTCGCTCGGGTGGGCCGGCCGAGGAGGGTTTCGAGCAGCGCCACCAGTCCCGCGGCGGAGCTCCGATCCGGATCAAGCGAGGGGTCGTACAGCGTGAGCGCCATCCCGAGTGCCTTGGGATGGTCGATCATCGGGGCAAGGAGGGCGGCCAACTCCTCGAGTCCAGGTCCGCCCGGTTCGGGCGAGCCGACGGCGGGCATCACCGAGGGATCGAGGACGTCGGCATCGACCAGGATCCAGAACCCGCTCGACTCGCTCATTCCGATCCGCGCGAGAGCGGCAGCCGCGATCGTGGCCGCCGCGCCCAGATGGAAGGCAGGATCGGGCAGATCCAGGATGCCAGACGCGCCGAGCGCGGCGTGACCGTAGCTCGGCTGGCTCGCGTCCCGCCGTCCGATGAGCGCCACATCCTCTGGCCGGACGATCGGCGCCGGACCCGCCAATCTCGCGAGGGGCGAGTCGCCGTGCCCGACCGCGAGCGCGAGACCCATGCTGGCCACCGACCCTGTCTGCGATTCCTCCGGGGTTGCGAAATCAGCGTGGGCATCGACGTAGGCGAGTCCGAGCCTGCCTGCACGCCGACCCGCGCCGAGCAGGCACCCCAGCACGATGCTGCAGTCGCCGCCCAGGACAAGCACGAATTGACCAGCGTCGAGACCTGTTCCGACACGATCCGCGAGCGACCGACTGTAGGCGGCCACGCCAGCTTCGTTCCGTGCCCGACCGGGCGGGCGCGTGAAGTCCTCGTAGGGCGGTGGCAGCACGTCGCCGAGGTCGTCCGCGTCAAGCCGCTCCACGATCCCGAGTTCGCGGAGGACGCTCGGGGCGCGATCCACCGATTGAGCCTCACCGCTCTGATCGTCGGGGCGGAGGCCGATGCTCGAAGGAGCCCCCACGACCGCGACGCGATGGCGCATTCCGATTCCCTTCCCAACGTGAGTACGTCGTTGAACGTTTGCGAACGCATCATGGGTCGCTTGCGGGGGACACGCCAGCCGCGCTTGACGAGCTCGGGTTCAGGTCCCGCGCATGACCCGCTCGCCCGCGGCTGGCCGAGGATGCCGGACTCTCGCTCGGGGGCGCCTCGGGACGCACGGGCCTTCTGCTAGCATCTCGATACGATGCAGCTGTTCCTTGTCGCCTTCCAGCAGCCCATCCCGTTCGGCATCAGCGCGGTCGTGGTGACCGCGATGATCGTGATCATGCTCAAGGCGGCGCTCTCGTCCGAGGGCGGCGCCGGGTGGGTCCGGAAGATCACGAACACGAACGCGAAGTTCCTGTTCACGTTCCTGTTCATCGGCTGGGCCGTGGTCTTCGGGATCGGGCTGCAGCTCGTCCCGCACAGCGGCGCCAGCACCCCGTACGGCGCGCTCGGCCTGATCATGATGTTCAGCGGGTTCTTCATCATGATGGGCTTCCTCTGGGCGGTGATCGGGGAGTAATCGGTCCGGCGAGCCACTCGCGCCGGCGCGAAGCCACAGCCCGAAGCCACATGCCTTTGATCGTCGACCGGCGCGCTCAAGCGTCGCATCCGCGTCACCCGTGGATCTTCTCGCCCGTCCTCGTCGTGACTGGAGGACGGCCACGATGGTTCTCACCCGAGCAGGTTGCCTGAGGGTGCTCTTCACGATCGCCGCGGTCGCCATCGCGGGCTGCGGCGGTCCCCCGACGCCCAGCAGCTCCGGCGAGCCGTCGCCAAGGCCAGGCAAGCCGACTGTGTCGCCCAGTCCGAGCCCGATCCCTGCCGTTGCGACCGTACGGCCATTCCGATCGACACCTCGTCCGTTCGGCGCGCCACCCGAGGAGTCGTTGCCCACCTCGGCCTCGGCCGAGCGCGATGGGGTGAAGTTGACGATCAGGCTCGGCGGCGCCAACCCGATGCGCGCCGGAGACCGGGTGCTGGCGTTCGTGACCATCGAGAACCGGGGCGATCGCCTCCTCCGATGGACCAACGACGGTTGCGATACGAACGCCTGGATCGAGGCGACGATGTCGGCGACGTGGCGCGACAGGCACGCAGGGATCGTCCCCAGAACTCGAGCCGTACCGCGACCGCCTTCGGCTCGAGGCGCGCGTCGTCGACCCGATCGAGCTGCGATTCCAGAAGGCCGAATTCGCCGGGCTTCGGTCGTATGGCTGCGCGGACCTCGCCGTCGCGAAGGAACTCGCGCCGGGCCGCAGGGTCACGCAGGAACTCGTCTGGGACGGCTTCGCGACGCCGCGCCTCGGCCTTCCGCCGAGCGGGCCGGTCACCCTGACGGCAACGTTCGGGCGGTGGACACGGCCGGGCCGACCGAACGCTGCTGACCCGATCGTGGCGACGCTCGAGAGTTGGGTGCTGGGCGGTCGTCCGGACGAGTACCTGTCGCCGGCCGAGGCGGTCGACGCGGCTCTCGCGGATGAGCGGCTGGCGTCGTGGCTCGTCACCCGCTCGCTCGCCGGCAATGCCAGCATGATCGCCGAGTACGATGCGGCCCTCGACCTCTGGGCCGTCGGACTCCTGTGGTACCGAGACGACGGCGATCCCGTCCTGCACGCTGCCCTTGTCGACCCGATCAGCGGCGAGGTCATCGCGATTCGCGAGTATCGCGTCGCGTTCTGACCTGACCTTCGGGCGCTGGACCCCTTCGACCGTCCTCGGCTATCATCCGGCGACTTGCAGGGTGCATACTTTCTATGCATCCAAGGACCGTCGATACGGAGAGATCAAGCCCGGAGGCCGCCCGCGTGGACGCCCAGGAGATCAAGACCGCTGTCGCGCACCAGGCGGCGGCCCGCGACGCCGCCGAGGCGCCGTTCGTGAACCTGTCCGACCCGGCGCGCGTGCTGGGTCCGGACGGTCGCCCGGCTGTCAGCCGGCGCGCGCCGATCTACGAGGATGTCCCCGACGCGCAATGGAACGACTGGCGCTGGCAGCTCTCGCACCGGGTCAACGACCTCGAGGAGGTCGGGCAGATCCTGAACCTCACGGACGACGAGCGCGTGGGCCTTTCGGCGCCGGACAAGTTCCGGGTCGATATCACCCCGTATTTCATCTCGCTCATCGACCCGGACGACCCCGACGACCCCATCCGTCGCCAGGTCATCCCGGTCGGCTCCGAGCACGAGGCGTTCACGGCGATGATGGAGGACTCGCTCGCCGAGGACCGCCACTCCCCGGTGCCCGGCCTCGTCCATCGCTACCCGGACCGGGTGCTGATGCTCGTCACGACGCAGTGCGCTTCGTACTGCCGGTATTGCACGCGGTCCCGCATCGTCGGCGACCCGACCCAGAACTTCAACAGCCGCGATCACGAGGCGCAGCTGGAGTACCTGCGGCGGACCCCGCAGGTCCGCGACGTCCTGATCTCCGGCGGCGACGGCCTGACTCTCGCGCCGAAGCTGTTCGAGAAGATCCTACGCGGCCTGCGCGAGATCCCGCACATCGAGATCATCCGGATCGGGTCGCGGGTGCCGGTCTTCCTGCCGCAGCGCATCGACGACGAGCTGTGCGAGGTCCTCGAGAAGTACCACCCGCTCTGGATCAACCTGCATTTCAACCACCCCAACGAGATCACGCCCGAGGTCTCGCGCGCGGTCGACAAGCTGACCAAGGCGGGGCTCCCGGTCGGCAACCAGAGCGTCCTGTTGGCAGGCGTCAACGACTGCGTCCACATCCAGCGCTCGCTGGTCCACAAGCTCGTCGCGAACCGGATCCGGCCGTACTACCTCTATCAGTGCGACCTGGTCGAAGGGTCCGGGCACTTCCGGACACCGGTCGGCAAGGGCCTCGAGATCATGGAGGGGCTGCGCGGCCACACGTCGGGCTACGCGGTGCCGACCTACGTCATCGATGCGCCTGGCGGCGGCGGCAAGATCCCGGTCATGCCCAACTACCTCATCTCGTACTCGGATCACAAGGTCGTGCTGCGCAACTACGAGGGCTACATCACGACCTACGAGGAGCCCGAGAACTACCGAAAGCACGACTCGGCCGCGTGTTCGTACTGCCAGCACGAGCGCCCCGAGCCCGGTCAATCCGGTGTCCTGGGGCTGCTCGAGGGCGAGCGGATGTGGATCGAGCCGAAGGGTTTCGAGGAGGTCCACACGCGCGGCAACACCGAGGCGCACCGGCTCCAGGACCCGTCCAAGTGGGTGCCGTTCGGCGTCGGCGCGCTCGAGGGCCAGGCCGGGGCGCCGCTCCGGGTGATCGAGGCGGGCGACGTCGCCGACCGCCGACGAGCGCGCCGGAATACGGCCCGGGCGAGGAACCCCGCCCGCGCGAGGGCGAGCCGACCGCGGCGGCCCACGGGGAGCTGCTCTAGCCGCTCGAGGTGGACCTGCCGTTCAGGTCCGCAGTTCCATCGCCGACAGCGATGGATATCGGCGCCAACTCATGCGGACGCGGCTCGACCCACCTCGCTCGCCGTGCCTCGATCGCTCTCGGCGATGAACTCGACGGGTTCCGAGGCTCCGCGCCGCCGCTATGACCGCCGCGATGACGGCTTCGACTCGGAATCCATCGCTCCGCAGCGATGGCCATGGCTCCTAGCCATCGATCCTGGCCTGAACGGCCGCCGCGTGCCGCCGGTCGGCCCCGCGCCGCCAGGATCGTTGGCGCGGAGCCATCAGTTGGCCGGGTAAAGCGAGGCGGTCGGAGGCGAGAGTCCACGTCGACCCGATTGGACTCGAAATCGATGGCTGCGAGCCAACGGGAGTCGCGAGGACCGTCGTGACCGGTAGCATCCGCTGATGCGGAGGGCGTTCTTCTACGGGTGGGTCGTGGTCGCGGTCACGGCCGTGGTCGTGCTGGTCACGGCCGGCGTGCGCTCGGCGCCTGGGGCGTTCCTGCTATCGATGACGGCGGAGCCGGGCTGGTCGACGGCGTCGGTGTCGTTCGCGGCCGCGGCCGGCCTCGTGGTGTTCGGCCTGTCAGGCCCCTTGAGCGGCTGGCTCATGGCGCGGGTCGGGGTGCGGGCGGTCGTGCTGATCAGCTTGGTCGTGACCGGCATCGCGCTCATCGCGACCAGCCTGGTCCGCGAGATCTGGCAGCTGACGCTGCTCTTCGGGCTGCTGTCGGGGCTCGGCACGGGCCTGGTGGCCAGCGTCCTCGGCCCGACGGTCGCCACGCGCTGGTTCGTCAGGAACCGTGGCCTCGTCACCGGGATCCTGGGCGCCAGCACGAGCACCGGGCAGCTCATCTTCTTCCCGTTGCTGACGGCGCTGGCGGTGACCGCCGGCTGGCGGCTCGGGGCCGTCGTCCTCGGCGTGCTCGCGCTCGTGCTCGTCGTCCCGGTCGTCCTGTGGGTCCGCAACGACCCGGCGGACGTCGGCGCGCGGCCGCTGGGCGTGACCGAAGGGGCGATCGTCCCGACCCGCCCGGGTGATCCCGGCGTGATGCGGGGAGCGGTCCGGACCTCAGACTTCTGGTTCCTCGCGGGCACGTTCTTCATCTGCGGAGCCACCTCGAACGGGCTCGTCGGCCAGCACTTCATCCCGCACGCCGTCGACCATGGCTTCACGGCCGTGGCCGCCTCGGGCGCGCTCGCGGTCATGGGCTTCTTCAACTTCGTCGGCACGATCGCCAGCGGCTGGCTGACCGACCGGATCGACCCGCGCCGCCTTCTGCTCGTCTACTACGCCTTCCGCGGGCGTGAGCCTCCTGTTCCTGCCGTTCATCCACGACACGGTGACGATCGCGGCGTTCGCGGTGCTGTTCGGGCTCGACTACATCGCGACCGTGCCGCCGACCGTCGCGCTCGTGGCCGATCGGTTCGGACGGCATAACGTCGGCATCGTCTACGGCTGGGTCTTCGCCGCGCACATGCTCGGTGCGGCGATCGCGGCCTGGGTGGCGGGCATCGTCCGCGAGAACGTGGGCGACTACGCGCCCGCGTTCGTGGCCGCGGGCTGGATCGCGATCGTCGCCGGGTTCGCGGCGATGGCCATCCGCCGGCCGGTCGCCGGGGCCCCGGTCACGGTCGCCCCGGCCGAGGCGAGCGCCGCGTGACCGGCAAGCGCAGGAAGCGCCGACCGGTCGGCGAGACGATCGGCGGCATCATCGTCGGGTTCGATCAGCAGATCTTCCGGACGACGCCGCCGGTCCAGGAGCTGATCGTCAAGGGCCAGCCGGTGCGCGGGCTCAGTGGCGAGGACGGCGGCGATCTCGAGGTCATCTTCCCCGACGACGATGAATCGACGCCACGGATCGGACCGCCCGACCCAACGGAGCCGCCGTCGAGCGGCTAGTCCGCCCGCACCAAGACCCCGTCTGTCAGCCCGCGGCTGGCTCCGTCGCCACGATCTCGAGAGCCTTGGCAAGCTGGGCGTCTTGCATCGAGCTGACCTCGGCGGGAGTGAGGTCACGAACATCGTCCGGGGTGAGCGGCACGACACCATCCGGCATCGTGACCGGCTCGTCCGGCGCGATCCCCTCGTGCCAGATGCGGCGGCCGTCGGGCGTCAGCCACTCCACGGTACCGATCCGAAGCGCCGAGCCGTCCGAGAGGTTGAACTCGCCGAGCACGGTGCCGGTCCCGAACGTGGTCTCACCGACGACCTTGGCCCGCCCCGCGTCCTGGAGGGCGCCGGACACGATCTCGGACGAGCTGGCGGTCGTGCCATCGACGACGACGACCAGGGGCAGGTCGGTCGCGACCCCGTCGGGCGAGACCGGATGCTCGGTCCGCTCGTCGGCGGCGTTCCGCTCGATGTAGACGATGCCACTCGAGAGGAACTGGCTGGCGACACCGACCGCTTCGTTGACATAGCCCCCGGGATTGCCGCGGAGGTCGAGGACGATCCGATCCGCGCCCGCGGCCCGCGCGTCCTTGAGGGCCTGCACCATGTCGTCGGCCGCGCCCGCGGAGAACTGCTCGAGGCGGATGAAGGCGGTCTTTGACCCCGGGACGAGAGCCCATGTCACCGGCTCGATGGGCACGTCGGCCCGGACGATCGACAGCGTCTGTTCCGTGCCGTCCGAGTGGCGGATCGTCACCTCGACGGTCGTGCCCGCCTCGCCCCGGACCTGGTCGGCGACGTCGTCGATCGAACTCCCCACCGTGGTCTTCCCGTCGACGGCGACGATCACGTCGTCCGCGCGCAGGCCGGCCGTTTCGGCGGGGCTGCCCTTGAAGACCGACACGATGCGTGGCAGGCCGTCCTCGGTCTCGTCGATCCGGACGCCGATCCCGACGTACGAGCCAGACAGCGCGTCGTTGCGCTCCTCGCGCTCCTCGGGCGTCATGAAGTCCGTGTGCCCGGTGTCGCCGACGGCCTGGGTCATCCCCTCGATCGCGCCGTAGATGAGCTGCTGGTCGTCCAGCTCGTCCTTGGCGACGTACTTCTCATGGATCGTGTCCCAGGCCTCCCTGATCAGCCCGAACTCGGTCGGCGCGGAGGCTCCGGGGCCCGACGCAGGGTTCGAGGCCGTGCCGGCTGGCGCGCCCGGAAGCGTCACCAGTCGACCGACCCCGATCCCGGCGCTGAACGTCACCACCAACGCGAGCCCGACGATCGCACCGATGATCACCGCCCGGCCTCCCTGGCCGGCCGCCCTTGACGTCGGAGCCTGGGAGGGACCGGGCGTGAGGGAGGTCACGTTCGGCGGCTCGTGGTCGGTGGTCGGTTCGGTCGGGGTCCGGTCGTCGTCCATCGGTGGCATCAGGCTCGTGCGGTTGCGACGGTCGACCGCGCGCAGCCGCGCGGACGGCACCGGACGACTGTCCGGCACCGCGAAGGATGCCCCAGATCGGTTACGGGCAGGTTGGGCGCAAGGTGAAGGTTCGTTCGCTGGTCAGCGCTTCGTGTAGCGTGCGTAGTAGTCCTGTCCGGACGCGGCGGTCTCCGTCGTGGCGCCGAAGCGGTCCGGGTCGAACATCTCCAGCCGCGCGGGGCTCACCCCAGTTGCCATCCCCGCCGCCAGTAACTCCGCCAGATAGGGGGCCAGCAGCATGCCCCGGCCGCTCCAGCCGTTCGCCTGCCACCAGCCGTCGAGCTGGCGGGTCGGGCCGACGAGCGGGAGATGGTCCGGGGAGATGTCGTACATGCCGCCCCACTGGCGGATCACGGTCGCGTCGGCGAGTGCGGGCGCCTTGTGCGTGATGATCGAGGCCGTTCGGCGCAGGAACGCGGCCGACGAAGCCTGCTCCACACCCTCGGGCTCGCCGGGATCCACGACGCCCATGACGATTTCGCCCCGGAGCGTCTGGTTGAACCAGCCCTCGTTCGGTCGGTAGAAGGTGATGGCCGCGTCGATCGAGCGACGCAGCGGGGCGGTCACGAGCACCTCGCGGCGGTGGGGACGGTTCGGTGCCACGACGCCCGCCAGGGCGTTGAGCTCGCCCGACCAGCCGCCGGCGGCGTTGACGACGGTGCGAGTCTCGATCCGGCCCCGGTCCGTCTCGACGGATTCGACGCCGGCGTCGCCGACGTCGATGCCGAGGACGGCGGTCCCTGTCAGCAGCCGGACCTCGCGGCCCGCGAGGTGCTCGAGGTGGGCCCACACGACGGCGTCGTGATGCACGATCGCATCGTCGTTGAGGACGGCGCCCGCGACCGGTTCGCCGCCGCGCAGGACCGGCAATCGCCGGAGCGTGTCATCGGGGGACAGGAGCGCGCTGCGGACGCCGATGCGGTGGTGCATGGCGACGATGTCGCGCATCCGCTCGACCTCGTCGGGGTCGTAGAGCACCCACGCGTAGCCCATCCGGTAGAACAGCACGTTGAACGCGAGCTCCTCGCCCATCCGCTCGTACTTGTCCTGGCAGGCCCGGGCAATGTGCGTGAGCTCCTCGGTCAGCTGCATCGCGCGGATGCGCCCGACGTTGCGGCCGGTCGCCCCCGAGCCCGGGTAGCCGCGTTCGACGATGACGATGTCGCGCATGCCCGCGCTGAGCAGCTCGCGGGCGATCGCGAGGCCGCCGATGCCCGCGCCGACGATGACGACGTCGGCGCGGGCGGGCGGCGCCGACGAGCCGATGAGCGTTGCGACCGAGGCGCTGGTCATCGGTGGTCGGCGGCGGCAGCGCCGGTGGCCCGGTGGCCGGGATCGGCCGTGGCGGCCGGCGTCTTCTCGGTGACGAGGTCGCGCAGCCGGATCGGGCGCAGGGGTGGGCGTCCGGTCGGCAGGTCGATGTCGTCGCGCGCGGCGACGCCCTCGCCGCCACCGATCTCGCAGGTGATGGCGGAGAGGCAGTACTTTCCCTGGCACGGACCGGTGAGTGCGCCCGTCCTGCGCTTGACCAGCTCCGGGTCGGCGTATCCGGCGCGTAGCTCGGCGCGGACCTCCCAGCCCCGGACGTCCTCGCAGAAGCACAGCACCGCGTGGGCGGATCCGGCGTCGGGCGGCCGGCCGACGCTCGCGCTTCGCGGCGCGTCGCCGGTCCGGAGCGTGCCGGGACGAGTCTGAGCGCCTGCCTCGCGCCCGGTCGCGCCAGCCGCCCACGAGCTCGCCGCGGCGCCGGCCTGCCGTGCCTGGGCCTCGGTGCCGGTCGAGTCCGCCGCCATTCCGGCAGCGTCCCCGGCCACGAACAGGCCCGGCACGCTCGTCTGCCCGTCCGGGCCCAGATCCGGGGCCAGACGGCCGTCGCGCCAGCCGACGGTTCCGCCGGCGGCCAGCACGAGATCCAGGTTCGGGGTCCGATCCCCGAAGATCACGAGCTCCACCCGCTCGCGCCGCACCGCTGCCCGTCCGCTCGCCCCCGCGCCCGCCGCCCCGCCGCCCGCGCCCGCGACTGCGCCCGACCCCGCGCCCGCCCCCGCGCCCGGCGTGACGAAGCGAGCCCACGTCACCGGTCCGCGCCCGCCGATCGAGCGCAGGCCGTCGGTCGGGATCGGACCGACGACGCGGGCGCCCGGCGTGACGAAGCGAGCCCACGCCACCGGTCCGCGCCCGCCGATCGAGCGCAGGCCGTCGGTCGGGATCGGACCGACGACGCGGGCGCCCGCCTCCTGAAGCGCCGCCGCGGCAGCGATGACCTCCTCGCCGTGACCCACGAGGAGCGCCCGTTCGCCTGGCAGGACCCCATGGCGCCCCAGCAGCTCCAGCGCCAGGCGCGCGCCCATGACGCCGGGCTTGTCCGAGCCCGCGACCCTCGGGACGAGCTCGTAACTCCCCGTGGCGGCCACGACCGCTCGCGGTCGGAGCTCCCAGATGGCCTCGTCGTCGATCGCCGTGATCATCCCGGCGTACCAGCCGGTGGCCGCCGTCCCCGCCCGGACCTCGACGCCGTGGCTCCGCGCCTCCGCCAGGAGGCCGGCTCCGTCGACGACCGCGTCGGCTTCGAGAACCACGATCCGTAGCCCGCCCCCGGCCGTCTCCGCGGCCGCGATCGCCGCAAGGAGCCCGCCGCGTCCGCCCCCGACGATCAGCACGTCGGGCTCGTCCCGCCGCACGACCCGCGGTCCATGCCCGGACGAGGTGGCACCATCACCCAGCCGCCCCCGCCCGCCGAACGCGCGGATCACGTCCAGGTACGCCTTGCGCAGCCTCCGCGGACGGAGGAATCGGTGGTGATAGAAGCCCGGCGGCACCAGCCGCGAGCCAACGTCGAGACCCCCCAGCAGGTCGTGCTCGACCGAGGGCCAGGCATGCTCACCCCGGACCACCATGCCGTCCCGTAGCGGGACCCGGCACGTCCGCACGCTCGGCCGGCCATCGACCTCGCACTCGCACCAGCCGCACTGGCCGGTGCTGCACATGAGGCCCCGTGGTCGGTGGAACCGGAAGCTGCGCGACAGGGTCCGTCGCCCCGCCGCGAGCAGGCTCACGGCCAGCGGCTCGCCCCACACCCCTTCGTAGGGGCGACCGTCGAACGTGAACGGGACCCGCGCCCGCTCCACCTCGCTCGTCGAGGCCGCGGGCAGCCGACGCGCCGGCACGTCAGCGGAGGTGGAACGTGGGCGAGCTGTCGATGCACACGCGCTTCGTCTCGAGGTAGGCGTCGAGGCCTTCCATCCCGAGCTCGCGCCCGACCCCGCTCTGCTTGACGCCGCCGAACGGACTCTCCGCCAGGCGGACGTAGTGCGTGTTCACCCAGACATCCCCCACCCGGAGCCGGCGGGCGAGCCGCACCGCCCGGTCGAGATCGGACGTCCAGACCGCGCTCCCGAGTCCGAACTCGCTGTCGTTGGCGAGCGCGAGGGCCTCCTCCTCCCGATCGAACGGGATGACCGAGAGCACCGGCCCGAAGATCTCCTCGCGCGCGATCGTCATGCTGGGTTGCACGTCGTCGAAGATGGTCGGGGCCATGTAGTGGCCACTCGACCACTCGCCATCGAGCCGCTCGCCGCCGAGCAGGAGGCGCGCCCCCTCGGACTTGCCACGCGCCACGTAGCCCAGGACGCGGTCGAGCTGGCGTTCCGAGACCATCGGCCCGAGCTGCGTCTCCTCGTCGAGCGGCGATCCGACGCGGAGGGCGTTGGCGCGCTCCACCAGCCCCTCGACGAAGCGATCCTTGATCGAGCGCTCGATGAGCAACCGCGACCCGGCCGTACAGGATTGGCCCGCGTACAGGAAGATCCCGACCGCTACGGCATCCATCGCCTTCTCGAGGTTCGCGTCGGGGAAGACGAGGACCGGCGCCTTGCCCCCCGCCTCCAGGGAGAGGCGCTTGAAATTCCGGGCACCGAGCTCCATCAGCCGCCGCCCGACCTCGCTGCTGCCGGTGAAGCTGAGCTTGTCGACCCGCGAATCGGTCGCGAGCTTCTCGCCGATGACCCGACCGTCGCCCACGATGCCGTTGGCGACGCCGGCCGGCAACGCGGGGATCCGCTCGAGCAGCTTGAAGATGGCCATCGACGACGCCGGCGCGTCGCTGGCCGGCTTCAGGATGAACGTGCAGCCCGTCGCGATCGCGGCGCCGATCTTGCGCAGGGGCAGGTCGACCGGGTCGTTCCACGGTGTGATCAGCCCGCACACGCCGACCGGTTCCTTGAGCGTGAAGTTGAGGAGGTGGCGCGCGGCCGCCGATGTCGTTTCCCCATGGACGAGCCGCGCAGCCCCAGCGTAGAACTGGATCCGGTCGATGGCGGGTTCTATCTCGCGCTCGCGAACGTAGCGGATCGGTTTGCCCATCTCGGTCGCCACGAGTCGCGCGAGTGGCTCCATCTCTTCGCGGAGGAGCCGCGCGAGCTCCAGCAGGATCGCCGCCCGCTCACGACCGGAGGTCGTCGGCCAAGCGCCGTCGTCGAAGGCGGCCCGGGCAGCGGAGATCGCGCGCTCGACGTCCTCGATGCCCGATCGCGGGGCAACGGCGACGAGGTCGCCCGTGGCCGGGTCGCGGCTCTCGATCGTCGCCCCGGACGCTGCCGGCGTCCAGGCGCCGCCCACGTAGTTCTCGACCTGGATGGGCGGCGCGGCGGTCGACGTCATGGGGCTCCCCTGATCGATTCGACGAGGACGCCGACCGCCGTATCGAGCAGTCGCTCGTCGATCGTCAGCGGCGGGCAGATCTTGAGGACGTTGTCGGTATGGCCCGCGATACCGACGAGGACTCCGCGCTCGAAGGCGGCTTGCCGGATCGCGCTTGCCCGGGCCGGATCCGGTGCCCGGGACACGTCGTCGGTGACGAGCTCGATGCCGATGAAGAGGCCGAGGCCGCGGACCTCGCCGACCCGGGGGAATTGGCGAGGCCCGCGATGGACTGGCGCAGCGCCGCGCCGATGCGCTCGGAACGCTCCCAGAGCCGGTCGCGGCGCATGACCTCGATGGCCGCCCGGCCGGCGGCGAGGTTGACCGCGTTGCCCATGAAGGTGGAGGTGTGGGTGCCCGCCGGCCAGTGACTCATGAATCCCTGCCGCCCGACCACGGCCGACAGCGCCATCCCGCCGCCGATGCCCTTGCCGACGGTCATCAGGTCGGGTACGACGCCCCAGTGCTCGGCTGCCCAGAGGCGGCCCGTGCGGCCGAACCCGGCCTGGATCTCGTCGAACACGAGCACGGCCCCGTGGCGGTCACAGAGCTCGCGGAGACCCCGGAGGAATCCGTCTGGCGGGATGACGACGCCGCCGTTGCCCTGGACCGGCTCGACGACGATGGCCGCGACCGGCCCGACCCCGGACGCCGGATCCTCGAGCGCGTGTCGCACCAGGGCGAGTGCCCCCTCGCCGGCCTCTTCGGCACGACCCAGCGGCCAGCGATACGGGTACGGGAACGGCACGAAATGTGCGTCCGCGTCGCGTGCCACCCGGACGCGCTGCGCCGCCTTGCCGTTGAGGCCGACGACGCCGCTCGCGCGGCCGAAGTAGCCGCCGGAGAACGCGATGACCTCGCGACGGCCGGTCAGCGAGCGCGCCAGCCGGAGGGCCGTGTCGTTGGCATCGGCACCGCTCATGCCAAGGAGGACCCGGTCGAGCCCAGCCGGCGCGATCTCGAGGAGGGCCTCCTCGAAGGCGACGCGCGGCTCGCTCGAGAATGCCGATGAGACATGGCTCATCCGGCCCGCCTGGTCGCGGATCGCCGCGACGACATCGGGATGGGAGTGGCCCAGGTTCGCCGCGGCAAAGCTCGACGTCAGGTCGACGAACTCGTTCCCGTCTGGGTCGACCAGCGTGGCGCCGCTCGCCTCGGCGACGACGAGCGGATCGTCGGCGCCGCCCGTTCTCGGGCCGGCCCCTTCGACCGCGCGCATCCGCGCGATGATCCGGCGTGCCTCGGGCCCGGGATACGGCGTCACGATCCGCGGCGCGGTCGCCGGCTCCGCCGTCACGGCTCGAGGTCGTAGACGTGGCGGCCGGCCACGACGACTTGCACGCCATCGAATTCGATCGTCGGCTCCATGACCAGGCCGTCGAGGTGGACGTCGCATTCCACGAAACCGCCGTATTCGTTGGCCGAATTGCCCAGCGCGATGTGGACGGTCCCGAACGCCTTCTTGGCCTCCGTGATGTCGTCACCGATCCGCGCCGCCGGGTTGAGCCCGATGCCGACCTCGCCGATGTTGTCCGCGTCGACGGTCGTCTCGACGATCCGCCGCAGGGTATCGGCCGCGGCGCCGCCGGCGAATGCCACGGCCCGGCCGTCGCGGACCGTGATGGTCAGCGGCTCCTCGAGCGCCCCGAGGTCCGATGCGACTCGCTCCCAGACCACGACACCGTTCGAGGTTCCCTCGACCGGCGGCAGCGACACCTCGCCGCCGGGGAGCGCCGAGACCTCGCCCGGGTTGCGACAGATCCCGGTGAGCCACGCCTTCGGCTCGCGCCCCTGGACGGTCGCGCTGAGGTCCGTGCCGGCCGGGGACGTGACCCGCACGACGCTGGTGCCGCGCCACAGCTCGGCCAGCCGTTCGGCCCTGCGGCGGATCGCGACGAAGTCGGCGGTCATCGCGCCGTTGCGCCAGGCGTCGGCGCGGTACGGGGCGTTGAAGTCGCCGCGGACCCCCGCCCGCTGGGCGACCGCCTTCGCCGTCGTGTGGTAGAGCGACGTGCTCGCCGCGCACAGCACGACGTCCGCGGCGGCCATCGCGGCGGCCGCCGGAGCCGGAGGCTCGGCCCCGCTCCGAGCGCGGTGGGCGATCGTGACGACGACCGGTTCGGCGCCGAGGTCGCGCGCGATCCGGGCGAGCTCATCGGGGATCTCGCGGTCGGTCCGGTCGTCCACGACGATCGTGAACCGCTCGCCCGGCTGGACCCCCAGGTAGTCGCGGACGACGCGTCCTGCGGTCGTGGCGACGGTTTCGACCGCCCCGATCACGGGCTGTGGTCCCCGGCCGCGGCCTCGACCGCCGCTCGCTCGTCGCCCTTCGGCGTTGGCGTCCTTTCGGTCGGAGGGGCCGCCTCCGTGGCCGTCTCCGTGGCGGGCGCCGCCTCAGCGACCCCGGCCCCCTCCGCGCCGGCATCGACCAGGCTCCAGCGCCGGCGGACCTCCGCCGCCTCCGCCGCGTCGTGCTGCTCGTGGCGCTGGTAAAACCCGATCCGGCTGATCTGGTACTTCCCCATCCGGTGCAGGTCCGCGAGGGACTCCGCGGCCTTGAGGGCGAGCAGGTTCGGGTTGAGGATCGGGCAGCTCGCGATGGCGGCCGGTCGTCATGATCTCGCGCTCGAGGCAGCCGCCGATGATCGTGCAGCCCAGGATCACGACCTCGGAGGTGTCCTCGCGCAGGGCCACCTGGCAGGCAGCCGCGGCGTCGTCGGCCACGGACGTCGTGTCCTGGATCATGTCAGTGACGTACCAGTCGATGGCGCGCACGCCCCGGCAGTTTCCCGCTCCGTGGAGCCGGACCTGATCCTCCAGCCACGGCAGCGCCTTGCGATGGTCGGTGACGATCGTGAATCGGTGGCCGACGTAGGACGCATGGTTCATGGCCGCCTCGAGGGGCCCGACGACCGGGATGTCCACGAGCTCGCGCGCGACACGGACGCCCGGGTCGTAGCAGCAGCCGACGACCACCGCGTCGTAGCCCGCGTCCTCCAGCCGGCGGACCTCCTCGAAGATCGCGAGCTCCATGAGGTGTTTCGGGTAGTAGTAGTCGATGTTCGCGGGCACGCCCTCGAGGTGGATGACGTCGACCGCCGTGCCCGAGCTCGCGTATGGCACGAGCGTCTCTCGGATGATCTCGTCGAAGGCGGCCGTGCCGAACGGGTTGATGAACGCGATGCGGCGTTCCACGGGCATCTCCATCGTCACCAGATACTCGCCTCCAGGGTCGCCTCGAGGCCGTCTCGGTCGGGTTGGAACGGGGTCGGGTCGAGCACCGGCTCCCCACCGCAGACGATGTCCGCGACGAGCCGCCCGGTCGTGGGACCGGCCCCGTTCCCGAACACATGGCCGGCCGCGATGATCAGGTCGTCGTGGCCCGGCACGCGCCCGATGAGGGGCAACGCGTCGCTCGTAAAGGGCAGGACGCCGGCCCACGCTCTCGCGAGGTGGGCGGCACGCAACTCCGGGAGCGCACCCAGCATGCCCGCGGTCACGAGGGCGATGCCGGCAAGGTCGGGCTTCCAATCGAACCCGGGATAGTCCATGGCGATGCCAAGCAGGTATGAGCCATCCGCCGTCTGGCAGGCAGATTCGAGCAGGGCGAGGCCAAGTCGCCGCTCGGTCTCGGTTTCGAAGGGCTCCGCAGAGAAGCTGTCGAGTTCCTGGAAGATCGAGTACTGCTTCACGGCCGCCGGCCCGTAGAGCAGGTGCTCAAGACGCGGGGCCATCGGCTCGGTCTGGACGACCTGCAACCGCATGGGGTGGATGGGCAGTTCCAGGCCAAGCTGCCGGCCGAGATCCGGGCTCCAGGCTCCGGTCGCGAGGACGACCTGCCCCGGCGAGATCGGCCCAAGGTCGGTGTGCACTCGGGTGATCCGCGACCCCTCGACTTCCAGGGTGCGGACCGCCGTTCCTTCGCGGATCGACGCGCCGTGCCGTTGCGCCGCCAGCGCGAAGGCGCGCACGAAGCGACGCGGATCGATCTGAGCGTCGAGCGGGCAGAACGTGGCCCCGAGCACGGTGTCGGGCAGGATCGGCGCCAGCTCACGGGCCTCGTTGCCGTCAAGGAGCTGCATCGGCACGCCGTCGGCGGTCCGCTTTTCGACGAACTCGCGCATGACCACGGCCTGGGCTTCGGTCGTGAAGTAGGTCAGCCCGCCCCGGCAGCGCAGGCCGAAATCCGCGCCGAGCTCCTCGGGCAGGTCTTCCAGCCCGGTCCGGGTGGCCATCACGAGATCCAGCTCCGGGCCGGCTCGCCGGGTGTGGACCCAGATGAACCCGAGGTTCCGCCCTGTCGCCCCGAAGGCGAGCTGCTCCGCCTCGAGCAGCAGGACGTCCGCGCCGCGCCGCGCGAGGTGATAGGCGCTCGCGGCACCGACGATCCCGCCGCCGATGACCAGGACGTCCGGGGACAGGCTCAAGAAACCCCTCCGTGTCGGTTGGAAGTCCCCGCAACGTAGCAGTCCGCGGGGACCGTCCATATGGTGGCAACCACCGAATCCGATGGAGGAACCTTGGTGCTCAGCCACAACCCGCTCGCGGCCAGAGCGACTATCATCCGGCCCAGCACACGACGTGGCCGCATGCCCGCGGAGGTTCGAGAACCCGCGATGACCGACCTCGCGACCGACGCCCTGCGCGACCAGCTCGACCAGCTCCTGGTGACCGCGCGGCGCGTGGCCGAATTGCTCGACCTCGACACCGTTCTCTCGTCGATCGTCAACGACGCGACCACGCTCCTGGGGGCGGACAGTGGCGACATCCTCCTGTGGGACCGCGAGCGCGACGCCCTGCGCGTGGTCGCCGTCTCCAACTTCCCACCTGACATGCTCGGCTTCGAGATGCCGTTCGGCGAGGGGATGTCCTCCCAGGCGATCACCCGCCAAGGGGCCATCGAGGTCGAGGATTACGCCACCTACGAACACCGGGTCCGCGCGCTCGACCGGTATGTCTTCGGGTCCGTGCTGTGTGCACCGCTGCTGTTCCGCGGCGCGGCCATCGGGGCCATCAACGTCCATGCACGGAGTCGCCGGCACACGTTCCCGCCCGGCTCGGCCGACCTGCTGGCGGCCTTCGCCGGCCATGCGGCGATCGCCATCGACCACGCGCGGCGGTACGAGAACGAGGTGAAGCTCGGGCGAGACCTGGCGGAGACCAATCGCGAGCTGACCCGGCTGCTCACGGTGCAGCAGCGGCTGGCCGAGCACGTGCTGCTCGACGAGGGCCCCGGAGGCATCGCGACGGTCCTGGCCGAGGATCTCGGTCGCGAAGTCGCGATCCAGGACCACCTGCACCGGCTCATCGCGGGCGCCGCCCCGGACGGCGGGGACGGCTGGCGGGGGCTACTCGGGTCGCCGGCGGGGTCGGCCGACGGCGGCCGCGACCCCGGCCTGGTCGGCGGCGAGCCCTTCACTGTCGCCGTGCGCATCGGTCGCGAGGTTGCGGGCCACCTTCTCATCTCGTCCGACGAGGACCTCGGGCCGATCGATCGGGCGTTGGTGGACGCCGCCACGACCGGCGTGGCCCTGGCGTTCGCCAAGGTGCGCGCCGCCGTCGAGGTCGAGGAGCGATTGCGCGGCGAGGCAGCCGCCGACCTGCTCAGCGGCACGTACGCCAGTGAGGAGGCCATCGCGGCACGGGCGGCCCGCCTCGGCTACGACCTGGCCGAGCCGCGCGACCTGCTGGTGCTGGACGTCGCCGAGGCCGATGGCGGCGCCGACGTCGGTCGCCAGGGCGTCGAAGCGGCGAGCGCACACGACCGCCAGCGACGCTACCTCGACGTCGTCCGCGAGCGTCTCGCCGTCCGCGCCCCGCGCAGTCTCGCGGTCCTGCACGGCGGTTCGATCGTCGTGCTCGCCGGCGCCACCCGGGCGAGCGAGCTCGACCTCCGTGAGCTCGCTCGCGAACTCCAGGCCGCGATCGGTGAGGTCGCCGGCGCGGGTCTGGTGACGGTTGCCATCGCGGATCGCTGCACGCGCCCGGACGACCACTCCCCGGCATTCCACCTCGCCCGCGAGTCCATCGAGCTGATGCTGAAGCTGGGCCGCGGCGGGGCGATCGTCGCCACGAGCGAGCTCGGGCCGTACGGGCTGCTGTTGCGTGCCAGCTCACGGGACGACCTCGAGGCGTTCGCGCGACGGACGCTGCGGCCACTCCTCGAGCACGACCGCGGGCACGGTAGCGACCTGTTGCGGACGCTCCGTGTGTACCTCGAGGAAGACCGCGTCCAGCGCCGGGCCGCGACCCGCTGCTTCGTGCACGTGAACACGATCGTCTACCGCGTCCGTCGCATCGAGGAACTCCTCGGCGTCGACCTCGGCGACCCGACGACGGTCTTCGATATCACCCTGGCCCTGCGGATCCTGGATCTGCTCGAGCCTGGGCCGGCGGCGGCGTGGCCCGACCCATCGGCCAAGGCTCAAGCCACAGCCGCGACCACGTAGCCGCCGTCAGCGGACCTCCTCGGGCAGGTCGTACCAGCGGATCCGCGGGCCGATCGCGGATCGGGCCCGCCACCCCATCGACTTCGGGCACGCGGCCAAGGCGGCGCGCAGCGCACGAGCTCGGTCGATGGCGCTCGACCGCGCACCGGCCGGCGCGGATTCACCTGCCGCCGTCGGCTCGATCCACCGGGAGATCGAGTCGTTCGAGGTTGTCGTCCACCGTGCGCCACCAGCCCCAGTCGGTTCCGCACACCTGGCGCACACGAGGGAGTTCGATCCCGTCGCTGGCCGACTCGCCGAGCTCGTGATCGGCGAGCAGCGCCAGCACGTCCTGGGCGTCGCGGGCGGTCTGCTCGACGATCTGGAGCTTCGACAGCAACAGGTCGGCCGGCGGGAGCGTCCAGGGCCAGGCCGACGCCAGGCGGTCGCGGAAGGGCAGCTCATGGCACATCCTGAGCGTGTCGATGAACACGTCGACGCGACGGCCGCCGGCGTCCTGGAAGAGCAGGCGCTCCGACCCGTTGAGCGTGTTGAACGCACGCGCGGGCTCGTAGCGCAGCGCGGTCATCACCCGGCTGACCGGCGCAGCCCCCGCCGGCGCGACGAGGTCGATGTCGTGATACGTCCGGCGCGGCTCAAAACGACCGATCGTCGGGGCGACCAATGCAACACCGACGCCACCGATCACTCGGAGGGTCACCCCGGCGTCCCGCGATGCCTCGATGATGCGGCGCGCTTCGTCGACCGGGTCTGCGAGGGTCGTCATCCAGCGGTGAACGCGAAGTCGCGCAGCCCCTTGCGGGCGGAGACCCGCAGGAGCAGGCCCTGGAGCACGCCGTCCTGGTACTGGCTGCCGGGATTGAACCCCCTCGTCGTCCCGATCCGGTAGCGGCCCCGTCCCTCGTGGATGTGGCCGTGGAGGGCGATGGTCGGCTGACGCTCGGCGATCAGGTCCCGGATCGCGTGGCTTCCGACCGGCACCATGACCGGCTCACCCGAGCCGTCGTACTGGACGTGCAGGGAGTCGTCCAGCCGCGGGGCCCGATCGACGCCCGTGTCGTATGGGGGCATGTGCAGGTTCCAGATCGTCGTGCCACTGGCGGGCAGGTCCTTGACGGCGGCCTGTACGAGTTCGCCGAGGGCTGGGTCGGGGACCTCCCGCGGGGTATGCCACGGGGTCGGGGTGGATTCCCCGCGGGAGGCCATCCAGATGCCGGGCGCGAGCTCGGTGGTCGTGCCCTGGACGTCGACCAGCGAGCGGGCGCCGGCGAGCAGCCCGTCGATCTCCGGCGGATCGTCGTTGCCGGCCATGAGGAACGCGCGCGTCCGGCGGTCGGCGAGCCGCTCGTCGGCCAGCGCCAGCCAGGCTTCGAGCGCTTCGAGCTTGAGCCGGCCGAAGACGGCGCGTTCGCGCTCGATCGAGCCGGCGATCTCGGCGATCTCGTCCGCCGTGGTCACGAACCCGTAGGCACCCTCGTTCCGAGCGAGCCGGATCAGCTCGTCGACTTCGGCGCGGGTCTCGAGGCGGTGGACGCGGTCCTTCCACGTCGCCCTCCAATGCGCGCCGCGGCCGCTCGTCTGGTAGATCGGCAGCAGGACCTTGCCGGTCAGGTCGCCACCGATGATCAGGACGTCCGCGCCGTAGAACCCGGCCGCGTTCAGCCATTTCCGGAAGCAGACGTCCGACCCGTGGATGTCGGCGACGTAGAAGATCGTGAGGTCAGCCACCCCGAAGCCGGGTCCGGTCGCGCTCGATCACTCAGGCGGGATCTCGCGGAACGCTGCGTCGATCGGCAGACCCTGTCGCTGTCGATAGGCGCGCGCCACGAAGAAGATCCCGAGTGGGACGATGAACTGGAGGGCCGTCGTGACGAGCTGTTCCGGCGTGTTCAGGAAGAGCAGGTCGTTCGTCAGCATGAAATACAGCCCGATGCTGAAGTAGAGGAGCCCGACCGCGCCGCAGATCGACATGACCGGGATGCCGGCGACCCGCCAGTTCACGGTGCTGGCCTCAAGGAGCGGCCGCGTCCGCGCCAGGAATGGGAACAGTAGGCCGCACAGCGACACGAGCCAGAACACGACGTAGTAGGCCAGGGCCGGGGTCAGGAACTTGAACACGCCGATGTGGTAGAGGATGAGGAACGCCTCGCCGATGATCGAGACCACGATGACCGCGACCCATGGCGAGTTGTACTTCGGGTGGACCTCGGACAGCTTGTCGGGTGCCAGCCGATCGAACGACCACGCGAACATGGCCCGCGTAGCGATGATCATCGCCGACGGGATCCAGAGGTAGCTCCATACGACGAGCCCTGCCGCCACGATCAGGAACAGCGGCAGGTTGTCGATGAGCACGCCCGCGTAGAGCATGAAGACCGGATACGCCTCGACGGTCGTGTCTGCCGGCGGGTTGTAACTGAGCCAGGCCAGCGCCTGGTTGAAGTCGACGGTGACCGCCGTCGAGATCGCGAAGAACAGCACCCAGGCGATCCCCGCGTACAGCAGCATGCCACCGACCGTCGCTCGGAGCTGCGTCTTGGTCGGCGTCCGGACCTCGCCACCGACATAGGTGGAGGCCCACGCGATCAGCCAGATGATCGGGATGATCCCGAGCGTGTCCGTGAGCGAGATGCCCGTGGGCATGCCGCCCGCGGCGGCCAGGTCCAGCGTGGCCTGGTAGCCGGGCACCCCGGTCGCCGCGGCGTAGCGGTCGTAGCCGGCCTGGAAGACGGTCGTCGAGGCCAGCAGGAAGACCGCCAGCAACAAGATGCCGGTGATCGCGCCGATGAGCCAATTGATGTCCTGGAACTTGAGGTAGGCGCGCAGGCCTCGGATGTTGAGCGAGGCCATCAGGAAGATGAAGACCGTGCCGAAGACGAACCACGTCGTGGGCTCACTCGCCCAGGCGCCGATCGCGGCGATCGTCTCGTTGCCACTGACCGCGCCGTAGGAGCTGAACATCGGTCCGATCACGAACTGCGCGATCCAGTACCCACCGATGCCCACCCAGAAGGACTGGCTCATCGCCGCGGCGAAGCTCGCCATGAAGCCGATCGCCGGGTGGAACGTCCTCGACAGGAAGACATACTCGCTGCCGGTTCGCGGCATGATCGAGGCGAGCATCCCGTAGAGCAGGTTGAACGGCAGGGCGATGGCCGCGGCGATGGGGATCGCGACCAGCAGATTGCTCTGCGCGAACACGGCTGGATGCGCCCAGAACGTGAACATGATGTAGACGACGCCGACGTTGGCGACGTTCAGCAGGAGCATCCGCCAGGGTGAGCCCACCCGGACGAACCCCGACGACTCCCGGCTGAAAACCTGGCTGGGCGCCGCCGCAACTGCGCCGGACTCGATGACCGCCTCGCTCACGCCGTCCCTCCTCGTGGCCGGAATCACCCCGGCGGAGGCTACGCGTGGGTCCGGGCGCCAGCAATGTCGGCCGCCGACAGAACGGACCGCCGCCGGTTGTGGGCAGGGCCCTACTGAGCGGTCAGACCCCCATCCACCGTGATCACCGAGCCCGTCATGAGCCGAGCCTCGTCGGACGCGAGGAATGCGACGACGTCGGCTACCTCGTCGGGGGTGCCCTGCCGGCCCATCGGCACCATCTGCTCGACATAGGGGGCGAGCGCTTCCTTGCCCCCGGCCGCCTCGACCGCGGGATCGTTGAACGGTGTGTCGATCCAGCCGGGACAGATGACATTGACGCGCACGCCCTGGCGCGCGTAGTCGAGGGCCATCTGGCGAGCGAGCATCAGCACCCCGCCCTTGCTCGCGCAGTAGGCCGCGATCGAGGTCTCACCCACGAGCCCGGCGGTCGAGCTCATGTGGACGATGGAGCCGCCGCCGTTCGCGAGCATCACCGGGACGACGTGACGCGACGCGAGGAACGGGCCGGTCAGGTTGACGGCCAGAGTCCGTTCCCAATCGGCGATCGAGGTCTCCGTCACCGAGCCCGAGACGAGCACGCCCGCGCAGGTGAACAGGACGTCGATGGGGCCGAACGACGCGACGGCCTGATCCACCATCACAGCGACGCTGGCGTCGGACGTCACGTCCACGGCAAGACCCAGCGCCCGCGGGCCGCCGGCCGCCTGGATCGAGGCGGCGACCTCCCCCGCCCGCCCCTCGTCCCGGTCCGCCACGACGACGCTTGCCCCCTCTCGCGCGAACCGCAACGCGGTCGCGTGACCGATCGCCCCGGCCCCGCCGGTGATCAGCGCGACTTTGCCCTCGAGCCGGCCCATCCTCGTCCTCCAGTTGCGCCCCGGGTTGGGCTCCACGACCGTCGTGACGGCGACAGTAGCCCATGGCGCTGCGGCGATGGACCGGTCCCGCCGGCTGCGCTAGACTCGGCAACCCCTAGTGGTTGACTCGGAGATCGAACGCCCCGTGACCGACGCGCCTACCGTCACCATCGGCCTGGCTCCGCTGCGCCCGGCACCCGCCGGCCTGCCCGACCCGGCTCATCGATCCGCCGAACATCGGCGAGACCGGCGATCCCTTCACCGCGCTCCGGGTCATCGACCTCCTGGCGCGGCTGGAGCGCGGCCGGCCGGTCCGGCTCTCGGACATCGCCGATCGTCTCAACGCCAGCTATCTCGACTGGCTGTTCCCGGTGCCGGTGATCGCCAATGTGGCGCTGCAGCTGCAGGCCAACTGGATGGCCGATTACCGCAACAGCTCCGGCATCATCGTGGAGGACGGGCCGACGGGGCCGGTGCTGACCATCGAGGACTCGAGCCGCGTCGATCCCTGGATCGTGCGCCAGGCGCAGCGGGTCGCGGCCGAGTGTACCGAGCGGCTTGCCGAGTTCAGCCGACGCGATCGACCATCCGGCGACTGACCAGCGGCCGCGACCCCGAAACACCGTCCATCAACCTGACATGCGCGACGAACCGCGCGAGCCACCAAGGAGAGGTCCCAGATGACCACCGACTACGCCACCGAGAACGCCCTGGTCGACAGCCACTGGGCGCAGGCCCACGCCGACGATCCGAACGTCCGCTTCGTGGAGGTCGACGTCGATACGACGGCCTACGAGCAGAGCCATATCCCGGGTGCCATCGCCTGGAACTGGACGAGCCAGCTGGCCGATGGCATCCGCCGCGACATCGCGTCGCGTGAAGACTTCAGCAAGTTGCTGTCCGATTCCGGGATCGGCCCGGACACGACCATCGTCCTGTATGGCGACAACAACAACTGGTTCGCCGCCTGGGCGTACTGGCAGCTCAAGCTGTACGGCCACGACGACGTGCGGATCCTCAACGGCGGGCGCAAGTACTGGCTGGACAACGGCCTGCCGCTGTCGACGGACGTCCCGTCGTACGAGGCCACGGGCTACGACCTGCCCGAGGCCGACTTCTCGCTGCGTGCCTATCGCGACGACATCCTGCCGCGCCTGGGCGACGCCGAGCTCTCGCTCGTGGACGTCCGTTCGCCCGCCGAGTACAACGGCGAGATCATCGCGCCGCCCGGCATGAGCGAGACGGCCCAGCGACCCGGACGCATCCCGGGCGCCGCCTCGATCCCGTGGGCCCAGACGGTCAAGGAGGACGGCACGTTCAAGGACGCCGACGACCTCCGAACGCTGTACGAGAGCAAAGGCGTGACACCCGACAAGGACGTCATCGCCTACTGCCGCATCGGTGAGCGGTCGTCGCACAGCTGGTTCGTGCTGCACGAGCTGCTCGGCTACGAGCGGGTCCGCAACTACGACGGCTCGTGGACCGAATACGGCAGCCTGATCGGCGTGCCGATCGAGAAGCCGGTCGCCGTCGCCGTCGAGTAGGCGCGCGCCGCCGCCGGTCGTCGACGTGGCCGGCGGGGCCTACAGGAATGCCAGGGTTCGGGAACAGACGGGCCGGGTCCACCAGCGCCGGATCGGTCGCACAGAACTGGTCGCGTCCGCGAAGCCGCGCGCCTCGCTCCAGCAGGGCAGCGACGACCGGATGCGGTCCCGGCACGGGCGCCATCAGGCGCTCGTGGCCGGCCGCCGCTCGGAGCAGCGCGAGGCCGACCCGGCCCGGATCGGCGTCCGGTGCGAGCGAGCCGTGGTCGAGCCACCGGCCGTCTGCGCGCTTCCGCTCGCGCCGGGCCCAGCCGACGGCAGCCACGGCGCCGTCATCCTCGATGAGCACGCCGGACGCCTCAGGCAGCGACGCGTAATGGGCGAAATCGAGCGAGCGTTCGACGCCGCTCCAGGCGCTCGACCAGCGAGTCGTTTCCGCGACGTCCGCGGGACGAACGCGGAGGCTGGCGTCATCGGCGAGAGCGCCCGCCGGGATGTCGATGTACAGCAACGGCCACCACGGCCGCATGCCCGCACGGATGTACAGCCCGAGCGCCCGCTGGTTCCCCGAGGAGAAGGTCATCCGCTCCACGGCCCCCTCCAGCAGCGGACCGAGCAGCGATCGCCCCATGCCTCGTCCGTGGCTGGCCGGGAGCACGAACAGGTCCGTCAGGAACCGGACGTCGATTCGTCCCACGCTGACCGAACCACCGAATCCGGCGACCTCGCCGTCAACCTCCGCAACGTTCGTACGCGCCCGCGCCACGAGATGATCGAGATACGGCCAACCCAGATCCGGTAGATCCGGCCAATCCATCGGTTCCCGGTTCGCGGCGAGGATGGCCGCCATGGCCGGGATGTCGGCCGCTCGACCGGGCCGGATGGTCATCGCCGGTGCGCGGCCATGACCTCGCGCAATCGGTCGTGGGGGAGCGCGTGGGCCGCGAGGCCGTCGCGACCGACGAGCGTCGTCGCGGCGACCAGGGCGTTGACGATCGCCTCCTCGGTCGCCTCGATCGTCGCGTCGAACAGCCGGTCGATGACGATGTCGCCGACGGCCCGAACCTCGTACGTGGCGAGACCCGACGGGTGCTCGTCGTCCACGGTCGAGGGCAGTCGATTGCCGGTCGAAAAGGCGATGAACAGGTCGCCGCTGGTATGCCCGCCCGTGCCCCCGACGCGGGCGATGCCGAGACCGGCCCGCTGAGCCAGCCGCTCGCACTGGTGGGGGAGGAGCGGCGCATCGGTGGCGACGACCACGATGATCGAACCGGAGCCCGCCGGTGGCGCGGAGCGCGGCCGGCCGACCTGTTCGTACGGGCTCGGCACCTCGGTGGTCGGGATCGCCTCACCGACCCGCACGCCATCGATCCGCAGCCAGTCGCGCTTGCCGTAGTTCGCCTGGACGAGGACACCAACCGTGAAGCCGCCGGCGGCCGCGTCGATGACGCGCGACGCCGTCCCGATCCCGCCCTTGAACTCGTGGCAGATCATCCCGGTCCCGCCACCGACCGTGCCTTCCGCGACGGGGCCGCCGGCCGCGGCGGCGAGCGCCTCGTGGAGGTGCTCCGCGCGAACGTGGAAGCCGTTATGTCGTTGAGCAGCCCGTCGTACGTCTCGCCGACCACGGGGAGCGACCACGTGGCATCGTCGCCGGTGACCGATGCCGCGACGAGCGCGTCCCGGACCACGCCGACGCTGTGGGTGTTCGTGATCGCGACCGGGGTCGTCAGCATCCCGGATTCACGGACCCATTCGAGCCCGGTCAGCTCGCCGTTGCCGTTCAGGCGGTGACAGCCCGCGAAGACCGGTTCGCGCCGGTCGGCGAAGCCGCGCGGGCAGATGACGGTGACTCCGGTCCGGACCGGACCCTCGCCAACGACCAGCTGTCCATCGCCGCGGATGAGGGTCGTGTGGCCGACGGTCACACCGGCGATGTCCGTGATGGCGTTGTATGGTCCCGGCGTCCCCAGCCCGATCTGAATCCCCAGGTCTCGTGCTCGCATCGCCGGACTGTAACGAACCTGCGCGCTCCCGACGAGGACGTTCCGACGGCCGCCGCGCGCGACCCGCCGTATCATCGCCGGGTGATCCCCGTCGGAAGCAATCACCCCGGTTCGCCCACGGCCTCGCTTCGACTGCGACGCCTCCCGGAGCGGATCGCCGGTGCGCGACCCATCGACGTCGCCGAGGCGTTCCGCGACCTGCCGGGCCTCGCCCTGCTGGAGAGCGCGCGGCCCGGCCGGAATGCGCGCTGGACCTACCTGACCGCCGATCCCGTGGCCGTCCTCGAGGCCCCGGCCGCCGGGCCGGACCCATTCGCCGTGGCCCGCCGGCTCGTCGCGCGGCTGGATGCGACGCCCGTCGTCCCGGCCGATGCCCCCCGTTCCTGGGTGGGCTCGTGGGCTTCCTCGGGTACGACCTGGGGCACGTCCTGGAGCGCCTGCGCTCGGTCGCGGAGGACGACCAGGGCCTGCCGCCGCTCCGCCTCGCGCTCCACGACTGGGTGGTCGCCTGGGATCGGCGGACGGGCCACGCGTGGCTGGGTGGCCGTGCGCTGGATGGCGACGGGCGGCGCCTTGGCGCGGCGTCTCGACGAGGTCCACGCGCGACTGACGACGCCCGTCACCGACCCGGCCGCCACCGGGATCAGCAGCGCCGGGGCCTCCGCTGACCCGCGCGCCGGCGAAACCCTCCGCTTCCGATCCTCCCTGTCCCGCGCGGCCTACGAGGCCGGCGTCGAGCGCATCCGGGACCACATCGCCCTGGGCGACCTCTACCAGGCGAACCTGACCCGCCGGCTCGAGACGCCGTACGCCGGCGACCCGTGGGGTGAGTACCGGCGGCTGCGGACCGGCGACCCGTCGCTGTTCTCCGCGTTCCTGGATCTGGGCCCGTCCCAGGAAACGGGCCGGCCGCGGGCGCTCCTGTCCGCCTCGCCCGAGCCGTTCCTTTCGGTCGACGCGGAAGGCCTGGTCGCCTCGGACCCGATCAAGGGCACGCGACCGCGCGGCCGCGACCGCAATGAGGACCGCGACCTCGCGTGCGAGCTCCTGACCAGCGCCAAGGACCGGGCCGAGAACGTGATGATCGTGGACGTGCTGCGTAACGACCTTGGCCGCGTCTGCGTGCCGGGCACCGTTCGGGTGCCGCGGCTCTGCCGCCTGGAACGGACCGCGGCGGTCCAGCACCTCGTATCGACCGTGACCGGCCGGCTGGCCGACGGCCGCGATGCCTTCGACCTGCTGGCCGCGAGCTTTCCGGGCGGCTCGATCACCGGCGCCCCGAAGATCCGCGCCATGGAGATCCTCGAAGGCCTGGAGCCCGTCCGGCGCGGGCCGTATACGGGCGCGCTCGGCTGGATCGGGCCGGACGGGGCGATGCAAACCAGCATCCTGATCCGCACCTTCGTGGCCGACGGGCGGCGACTGACGCTCCACGTCGGCGGCGGCATCACCTGGGGCAGCGATCCCGGCGGCCGAGTGGGACGAGACCGTGGCCAAGGCACGGGGCCCCCTCAGCGCGATCGGCGGCGAGGAGGTCGCGTGAGCGAGGGTCGAGACGAGACGCACGTCTGGGTCGACGGCGACCTGCTCCCCGCGACCGAGCGTCACCTGTCGGCGTTCGACCGCGGCTTCCAGCTCGGCGACGGGATCTTCGAGACGCTGCGGCGCGAGCGGTGGTCGCCCGACGGAGCTCGCGGAGCACCTGGCCCGCCTCCATCGATCCGCGGAGGGCCTCGACATCGGCCTGCCCGCCGACCTCGACGCCCGCGTCGCGGACGGCATCGCGGCCCTGCTCGCCGCGGACGGCCTGGACGGCCCCGACGGCGATGCCTCGATCCGGATCACGGTCTCGCGTGGCGCCTACCGATCCCGGGGCGTGCTCCCACCCGACGAGGTCGTGCCCGCGACCGTCGTCATCCAGGCGTGGCCGGTCGCCCCGGTGCCGGATGCTCATCTGGAGCGCGGCCTGCACCTGGTCGGGTCGGCCGTCCGGCGCGATCCCGCAGAACCCGCTGGCGACGCTCAAGACCACCTCGCGCGCCGAGTACGTGTACGCGCGGCTGGAGGCCCGCCGGGCGGGGGCGGATGACGCGCTGTTCCTGACCGTCGACGACCACCTGTCCGAGGGGACGTCGGCCAACATCTTCCTCGTGCGCTCGGCTGGCGGGAAGGGCCTCGAGCTCGCGACACCCTCGCTCGATTGCGCGATCCTGCCCGGCACGACGCGGTCGTGGCTGCTCGATTGGGCCGAGCGGGTCGGCCTGCACCCGTTCGAAGGCGCCTTGACCCGTCACGACCTCGCCGGCGCCCGCGAGGCGTTCCTGTCCTCGAGCGTGGCCGGCATCCTGCCGGTGACCGCGTTCGATGGGAAGCCCATCGGCGATGGCGTGCCGGGCGCCTGGACGCTCCGTGCGCGCGCGGACCGCGAGTCGATGATCCGCGGCAACGGCGCGGCTGACCGCGTGACCAGCGACCGTGTGACCGCGTGACCCGCGACGAATTTATCGACCGGACACGGCAGCTGATCGCGGAGGGCGATCGGCTCGTCGCGTCGCCGTCGATGGGCGCGCTCCAGACCTGGCTCCAGCTCTCGGATGAGCTGCTTTCGCGCGCGTGGGGCAGCATGGACCGCTACCACCTGGCCTGGCTGATGGTCGGCAAGCCCAAGGGCATCGTTCGCGGGCGCCCGATGGATCCCGCCGAGGAGGCGGCCTACGTGCGCGAGGTCGCGACCCAGAAGACCGCCGCCCTGCGGATGAGCCTCGATGCCGTCGATCGGCAGCACATGCCATTCGTCGGCGAGACCGGGGGCGGGCTCGGCCACGGCGGGGACGTCTCTCCGGCCGGCCCACGCCCGTCCGGCGACGCCGGTTCCGATCGATCCCCGGACCGTGCCCCCGATCGAAGCGGCCTGCCGCCGGACCCGACCCTGGCCGACCGCCTGGCGGAGGCTCGCCGCAGCGCCGACGCGCATCGGGACCACGGGGAGCGGCGCGCCCCCCGGCCGGACCGGATGGAGCGGTGACGCCGGCCGACGGCGACGGCCGGCGAACGTCGACCCGCGGTCGGTGGCGCGCGACAGGTCCCGGCGCCGGACCCCGTCGCCGAGGACTACCTGCTGCTCGGCCTGCGGCTGGACCAGCGCATCCCGGGTCTGGTCGATGGCTACTTCGGCCCGGCCGAGATCAAGGCCCGGGTCGACACGGATCAGCTTCGGGCCCCGGCGCGGCTGCGCGAGGACGCCGCGGCGCTGACCACCCGGGTCGCAGGACGAGGTCGCGGAACCAGAGCGGCGTGACTGGCTCCTCGCCCAGGTCCGGGCCCTCGCGGCGCACGCCCAGGCGCTCGACGGCGAGCCGCTCCCGTACCGCGACCACGTGGCGCTATGTCTCGGCTTCGAGCCGCCACGCCACGACGACGCCGACCTGCGCGAGGCGCTCGGGGAGCTGGACGCGCTGCTCCCCGGGGAGGGGCCACGGAAGGAGCGGCTCGTCGCCTGGGATCGGCGGCTGGAGATCCCGGTCGATCGGCTGCCGGGCGTCATCGACTGGCTCGTCGAGCGGTTCCGCGACCGCGCGCGTCGCGATTTCGGCCTGCCCGACGGCGAGGACCTGCGCGTCTCGATCGTCACGCGGCCAGCCGTGGTCCGGCTACAACTGGTACGACGGCGGCGCGGCGCTCCCGCGTCGATATCAACACCGACCTGCCGGTCCGTGCCCCCGACGTCATCGTGAACACGGTCGCCCACGAGACCTATCCCGGGCCACCACCTCGAGCATGCCTGGAAGGAAGCCGACCTGGTCGATCGGCTGGGCCGGCTCGAGTCGTCGATGCTGCTGATCAACACGCCCGAGTGCCCGATCAGCGAGGGCCTGGCCGATCTCGGGACGCTCCTTCGCGGCCCCGATCGACGAGCGGGCCGACCTGCTGGTCGAGCTGTTCGAGCGAGCCGGGCTGGCGGTCGCGGCCGATCCCGGGGAGGCGCGCGAGACCGCGGAGCGCGCCGTGGCCCTGGATGGCCCGCGCCACCGGCTCTCGCGGCGAGCCGTGGCAACGCCGCCCTCCTGCGACACGCCGACGGCGTGTCCCACGACGCGGTCCTGGCCTATCTGCAGGACGTCGGCGGGTACACGCCGTCGGTGGCCGCCAAGTTGCTCGAGTTCATCGAGCACCCCCTCTGGCGGACGTACGTCTTCGTCTACAACGAGGGCGAGGCCCTCGTCCGTCGGTGGGTGGAGGCGGTGCCGGCGCCCGAGCGGGTCGCGCGGTTCGGCCGCCTCCTCCACGAACAGCTCACGCCGGGTCGACTCCTCGCGGAGCTGGGCTGACCATCACCTTGGGGCTTGGCCGGCCGGCGAGCCACGACATCGCGAACCCGGCCGTCGCGCCGGCGAGGACCGCCAGCGTGAGGATGGCGAGGAGCGGCAGCCCGCCGGCGCCCTCGGCCGCCGCCAGGCGTGTCGCCAGTTCGTCTCGCTCGGCGAGGATCTGGTCGGTCTGGGCGAGCAGGCGGTCGCTGCGGGCATGCTCGGCGCGGATGAGGCCGTCGAGGCGCTCGATCTCGGTGCCGAACTGCGCGCTCGATCTGCTCGGTCACGTCCTTCTTCGCCTGGGCGATCGCCGTGACGGTCGTCGCGGGGTCGTACGCCGGGACGTTGCCCGACGCGGTAGCCACGGCGAACGACACGGGCATGTGGGTCGCTCGCGAGGTCCTTCAGCGTGACCTGCCAGCTCCAGTAGCCGGCCTCGGGAAGCGTCGCCGTGGCGGTGAAATGGCCGTCCTCGCCGATCGTTGGTCGCGACGACGTCGATGGTCTCGCCGGTCGCGGAATTCGTGAAATGGACGGTCGCCGTCTCCCACGGGGCGGGGGTCTCGCCGTGCTGGAGGACGAGGAACCCGACCGCGATCGGCTGTGCCCTCGACCGGCGGTTCGGCGGTCTGCGACGTCGGCGACGATCTCGGCCCAGCCGCCGGCGAGGACCGGCACGGCCAGGGCGAGCAACAGAGCGACAGCGGTGAGGGTGGCGGCCAGTCGGCGGATCATCTTCGGCTCCTCCAGGCGTGGGACGAGGCAGCAGCTCGTCCGGATCGACCCAACTACACCGGGCGGGCCACATCGGTTCCCGTTCCCGTGCGGCCGCCCCCGCACCTCACAGGTCGCGGCTGAACACCACGCGATCCTCGTCGGGGCCATCGTGGTCCGCGTGGGCGGGCGTGCCGTAGAGCCGCTGCGTGCCCGGGTCCGTCGTCGACCCGGAAGCCGAGCGCGCGGTGGAAGGCGATCGACGTCCGGTTGCCGGGCCACGTCACGGCGCGGACGCGGCGCGCGCCCCGCGACGGCGAGGTCCGCGAAGGCCCGCTCGTACAACGCCCGGCCCAGCCCGCGCCGCCGCCGGCTCGGCTCCGCCGCGATCATGTGGACGTAGCCCGTCTCCGGATCGTCCTGGCTCACGAACGCGACGACGAATCCGGCCAGCCGCCCGTCCGGGCGTTCGACGATCCAGGACGTGCCGCTGAAATGCTCGAACCAGAGGCGCGGCAGGAGGTAGCGCATCCGCCGGTCGCCCCACCAATCGTCGATGACGTCGACCACGCGGGGGTGGTCCGCCTCGGTCGGTCGCCGGAACGACAGGTCGCCAAGGTCGCCGCGCGTGGCCGGATCGGCCGGATCCTCGCCCGACGTCACCTGGCGCGCCACCCGGCGACGACGGCCGCGAGCGCGATCTCCAGTGGCACGAGCACGCCGAACGTCTGGCCGAGATAGTCGATGGGCGCCAGGACCCCACCCTCGGCCCGGGCGTAGAGCCACAGCCCGACCTGGCCGAGGAGCGACGCCGAAGCCCGCCAGCACAGCGGCGATCCACGGCCGCCCGCGAGCCGACAAGGTCCCGGCCGCCCCGACGATGACCGCCAGCCCGACCGCGTAGCCGACCGCCGACGCGACGACCAGCAGCCCCGCGGAGACGGCGAGCGCACCACCGAACACGACGATGAGCGCGGCCCCGACGACGGCCGCGACGGCGCCGAACGCGATCCCGCGGGCCGGTGCGGCACCGGATTCGGCCGGGGCAGCACCGGTCGCGCTGTCGGCTCCCGGTCCGGACGTCGGAGGGCTCCCGGGGCTCGGCGTTCCGATAGCGCGCCGAGGGCGGGCGCGCCAGGCGGCGCTCACCCGCGACCTGGGGTGGCGGTTGGGGTCCGGCTCCGGGTTGCGTCGGGGTTCGGTCACGCCACGCATCCTAGCCGCATCGCCGATGAAGCCGGCCCGTGGCGCGGCGTCGGGGCGGGCGCTAGACTCGCGAGCGTGAGTCACCCAAGCCTTGGCCTGCCGCCGCGCGACGCCAACGCCGCCTCGGCGGACGTCGCCCGACGGATCCGCGACAACGTGCCGCAGCTCGCCGCCCGAGCGCTTGCGGTCGCGATCGAGCGTGATCCCACGCTCCGCGAGCGCTACGACGAGATCGGCCTTCGCCAGCGGCTCCGCGACGCCGAGCTGCTTGCCGAGCGGATCGCGGTCTCGGTCGCCGCCGACGACCCGACGGCCGCCCGCGAGTACGCCGACTGGACGTCACCGATGTACCGCCGCAAGCGCGTCCCGCTCGATGACCTGATCAACCTGTGCGAGGGTCTGCGCGCGGCCATCGCGGGCGCCGTCGCACCCGGCATGACGGCCGCCGCGGACGTGGCGATCGACGAGGCCATCGCCCAGTTCAAGTGGCATCGCCGCCTCGCGGGCGACGCGCGCAAGCGCAACGCGTTCCTCCAGTTCATCTACAAGGGCGGCTGAGCGCGTGACGATCAAGTGGGTCCAGCGCGACCCGCTCGTGATGAACGGCGAGCCCTTCTGCTACGGCTCCCGGCTCGACCGTCCGCCAGCTGCTCGAGCTGCGGTCGAATGGCTACGACCTCACCCGGATCCTGACCGACCACCCCGAGCTGCGGACCGTGGGCATCGCCGCCGCGTACACGTTCGCCGCGAGCAACCGAGAGCGATACGCCGACTTCTTCGAGCCGGACGGGTCCCTCGCCGGCCCGGGCTACACGGAGGACAGAAGCGGCCGTCCTGCCCGCCCAGTACCGGCTGCCCGGCGTCGTCATCAAGGCCGCGCCGGATCGCCGCCACCGCAGCAAGCTGACCGAGCGGCATCGCACGCTCCTCGGCTCGCGCGTCTACCTCTCGTGCTGACCCGCCGCGCGTTCCTGAGCCTCCTCGTTGTTGCCGCCGTCGTGCTGGCGTGCGCCGACCAGTTGCCGTCATCGGTGGCACCGGCGTCGTCGTCGATGGAGGCTCCCGAGCGCGCGAAAGCGGAGGAGATCGCCGAGGCGATCGCGCTCAGGCAGGACTTCGGCCTGCGCTCGGACGAGGCCTGGGTCCGGACGGTGGCGGCAGACCCGGCCGCGGTGATGGATTTCGGTGTGCCCCTGATGCCGTTCGAGCGGGACCAGATCATGCGTCGGCCCAACGGCGGCGATGCCCTGACGACCGCGCTGAACGACTACCTCGCCCAGCACGCCGACGTGGCCGGTGGCCTGTACATCGACCAGGCAGCCGGTGGCATCGTCACGATCCTGGTCACGGACGATCCCGCACCGCACGAGGCCGCTCTCGCCGAGCTGGTGGGGCCGGATGCGGCCTTCGTGATCCGCCGCGTGCGCTGGACCGAGGCGGAACTGCGCGACCTCCAGGATCGGATCGTCGCCGACATGGCCTTCATCGAATCGATCCCGGCTCGCTTCAAGGCAGCCGGCGTCAACGTCATCGACAACGTCGCCGAGCTGTCGATCTCGAGCGCCGTGCCCGATGCCGCGCGAGCGGGTCGTCGCCCAGTTCGGCGCACAGGAGATGCTCCGCGTCGAGGTCGACGGGACCGGGGTCCTGCTGCAGCCGACCGGCCGGATCCTCGGGCACATCATCGCCCCGCCGGGGACGGACATGACTCGGCTCTCCCCGCAGTACGAGGCCGACATCGACATCGGGGGACGCGACTCGATCGGGATCGGGGTCGCGAGTGACGGCACGTTCGTCATCGATCGGCTACCGCCGGCGACCTACACGGTGACGATCCTCGAGATGCGCGACGTCGGGAACGCCGAAGTCGGACGCGGTACGGTCGTCCTGCCACCCGGAGCCGCCGTTGTGCTGGAGATCCCGCTCGACCGGCCATGACTCGCCGTTGCGCAGGCCCGAACGGGCTCGGTGGTACGCTCTTCGTACGCATATCCCGGAGAATCACCACGCATGACCGACACCACGACCCCAGACGTCCCCACCGCCCCCGCCACGCCCGCCGTGGCCGACGCCACGCCCGCCGCCGCGGACGCTCCGGCCTTCGATCCGGAGCGGCGCGCCACCGAGCTCGCCATCCTTGACGCGTTGCGCGCCGTCGTCGACCCGGAGATCGGGATGAACGTCGTCGAGCTCGCGCTCATCAAGCAGATCCTGCTCGGCCCCGACGCGACCGAGATCAAGATGATCCTGACCACGCCGTTCTGCCCCTACGCGGGCTCGATGATCGCGCAGGTCAAGGAGCAGGCCGAGTCTGTCGTGGAGCATGATGTGAAGGTCACGCTTCTGGCCGAGCGCTGGGACCCGCGCGACGCCGGCTTGATGTGGTGAACGCTTCCCCTGACACCTTCTAGGAGCACCGAGACCCATGAGTGACCAGCGCGTCTCCAATCCGTACCTCACCCCGGACGGCAGGTCCGGAACGGCGACCTCGCCGTCGGCCCTCGGCGTCCGCCCAGATGCCCGTCTGGCTCAGGCGTTCCTGACCCAGGCCTTCGTGTGGATGTTCGTCGGCCTCATGATCAGCGCCGGCGTGGCGTTCGTCGTCCAGTCGAACGAGACGCTCGTGCGGTTTGCGGCCGGCAACTTCCTGCTGTTGATCATCGCCCAGCTCGCGCTGGTGCTCGGGATCAGCTGGGGGATCAACCGGATCAGCGCGACGGTCGCGCTCGGCCTGTTCTTCGTCTATGCCGCGACGCTGGGCCTGACCATCGGGCTGATCGTGTCGGGCTTCGAGCTCGGATCGGTCGTGACGGCGTTCCTGTCGGCGTCCGCGATGTTCGGTGCGGCGGCCATCTACGGCCACGTGACCAAGCGCTCGCTGGCAGGGCTCCGCGGCATCCTGTTCATGGGCGTCATCGGCATCCTGGCCGCGTCGATCCTGAACATCTTCCTCGCGAGCGACGGCCTGAGCTGGATCATCTCGATCGTCGGTGTGGTGATCTTCACGGCGCTCACCGCCTACGACGTCCAGCGCATCCAGAATGGCGATCTCGCCATCCAGACGGGGTCGATGGAGAAGGCGGCCGTCATCGGCGCCCTGCACCTCTACCTCGACTTCGTGAACCTGTTCCTGTTCATGCTGCGGCTGTTCGGCGGCAGCCGCGACTAGACGCGATTCCGTGACCCGGCGGGGCCCGCGCTGATCAGCCCGCGCGGCGAAGCGCGGCGGCGCGGATGGTCGGGGCGCGCAGCAGGCGCGCGGTCTTGGCGGCTGGGATGGGTCGGCTGAACAGGTAGCCCTGGCCCAGATCGCAGCCCAGCTCGCGCAGCCGCGCGGCCTGGCGCTCGGTCTCGATGCCCTCCGCGACGACCCCGATCCCAAGGCCGTGCGCGAGCGCGACGACGGCCTCGACGATCGACTGGTCGGCCTTCTCCTCGATGCCGGCCACGAACGAGCGATCGATCTTGATCGTGTCGAGCGGCAGGTGCTTGAGGTACGACAGCGAGGAATAGCCCGTCCCGAAGTCGTCCAGCACCAGCCGGACGCCGAGGGCACGCAGGCGGTGGAGCGTCCGGATGCCGGTCTCGGACTGGTCCATCAGGATGCTCTCCGTGATCTCGAGCTCGAGCGATGAGGCTTCCAGGCCGGTCGCGGCCAGGATCGCGGCGACGTCCTCGACCAGGCCGGTCTGGGAGAACTCGCGCGCCGACAGGTTGACCGACACAAAGAGGGGCGTGGCCTTCGCGATGGTCTCCCGTGCGCGCCATCTGGCGGCCTGACGGCAGGCGGTCTCGAGGACCCATTTGCCGATCGGCACGATCAAGCCAGCCTCTTCGGCCAGCGGGATGAAGGCAAGCGGCGGCACCAGGCCACGGGTCGGGTGCTGCCAGCGCACGAGCGCCTCGAACCCGACGATCTCGGTGCTTTCGAGCGTGACGATGGGCTGGTAGTGGACGCGCAGCTCGCCTCGCTCGAGCGCCGAGCGCAGGTCGCTTTCCATCTCGACGCGCTCCATGGTCTGGGCGCTCATCGACGGCTCGAAGAGGGCGTGCCGCTGGGTCGAGTCGCTCTTGGCCCGAACCATCGCGATCTCGGCCTCGCGCAGGAGCTCGTCCGGCGTAGCTCGGCCGGGTCGCGCCAGGGCGATGCCCATCGACGCGCTCACGAACCATTCGCGGCCGTTCAGCGGGAACGGCGCACGCAGCTCGTCGACGATCCGGTCGGCGATGGCGCCGGCCTCGGTCGCGTCGGCGACGGGATCGAAGATGATCCCGAACTCGTCCCCGCCCACCCGCGCGACGGTGTCTCCGGGACGGAGGCCCTTGATGAGCCGCTGACCGACGGCGATCAACAGGCGATCGCCGATGGCGTGCCCGAGGCTCTCGTTGATGACCTTGAAGCGGTCGAGCCCGAGCAGGACAACCGCGATCGATTCGGTGTCGTCTGCGCGATGACCGGCGAGCGCATGCGAGATGCGGTCGGTGAGCAGCTCGCGGTTCGGCAGGCCGGTCGTCGGGTCGTACAGCGCGCCGCGCTGGGCGACGTCGATGAGCCGGGCGTTGTCGAGGGCGATGGACGCCAGCTTCCCGAAGCTGGTCAACGCCTCGATGTCGCGGCTTCCCCAACGCCGTGCCGTGTGTCCTGAGCCCAGGCCCAGCACGCCCACCACGTTCCCACCCGATGTGAGCGGGACCCCGACCACGGACCCGAAGGTGCGCGACGGCAGCGTCAGTGAGCGGCCCTCCCACGCGTCGTAATCGTCGATCGCCAGGGGAAGTCCGGTCGTGACCACCCGGCCGGCCAGACCCTCGTCGAGTGGCATGCGACGTCCGAGATAGCCTTCGAAGACACCGGTCCCGACGCGGACGGTGATCGCATCGTCACCCGGTTCGCGCAGGTAGATGTAGCCGTGCGGGGTCCCGAGCAGCGCGGTCGCGCGACTGACGATGACGTCGAGCAGGCGGCTCGGATCGAGGTTGTCCAGCAGTGCAAGGGCCGTCTCGTCGAGCGCCTGCAGGTACGGATCGGCGAGCGCCCCGTCGTTGCGTTGCGGGTCCGCGGGCTTGACCTGGTAGAGGGCACGGTCGGCCACCGCGACGAGATCGTCCTTGGTCCGGCCATCGTCGGGGAAACAGGCGACGCCCGCGCTGACGGACACGACCGGGCGGGAGTCGGGGGTCCGCGCGGCATCTCCCTCCGCCTTCGTGCGGACGGCGCGGCGGATCCGTTCAGCGACCTCGTGGGCGACCATGCGGTCGGCGTTCGGCAGGATCGCAGCGAACTCGTCACCGCCGTATCGGTAGAGGCGGTCGCCGTCGCGGGTGGCCGAGACCATCGACGCGGCGATCTCCACGAGCAGCGCGTCTCCGGCCGGATGGCCAAGGGCGTCGTTGAAGGACTTGAAGTCGTCGAGGTCGAGCATCAGTACCGCGAACGGCCGGCCGACGTCCGCGGCCTGTCCCAGGTCGTGCTGGAACGATCCGTGGTTGCGCAGACCGGTGAGGGCGTCCTGCTCCGCGCGGACCCGGACCGCGCCGTGGGCATCCGCGTTCTGCATCGCGATCGAGGCCTGGCCCGCGAACAGCTTCGTCAGCTCGTACTCGTTCGTGCTGAAATGGGCCTCCTGCTCGCCCATCCGTCCGATATTGAGCGTGCCGATCGTCTCGCCGTTGACGATCAGCGGGACGATGATCATCGCCTCCGGTTCATTGGGCGTGCCTGGGATCTGGATGGAGCGTGGATCGCCCATCGCGTCGTTCGCCAGGACCGCCTCGCCATGATCGATGACCCAGCCGGTGATGCCGGGCCCCAACGGGCTCTCGTAGGCGAGGATCTCCTCGGCGAAACGATCGCGGGTGATGACCGCGCGGCGGACCCCCGCCCCCCGGTCGACGCGGTACACGGTCAGCGTGTCGTACGGGACGATCGCCTTGAGGGAGTCGGCGATGAGGTCGAGGACGCCGGCCGGGTCCAGCGTCGAAAGGAGTCGCTCGTTGACATCGAGCAGGCGCCGCTGGCCGTCCAGCTGGTGCTCCAGCTCGAGCTGCTGGCGATGCAGCCGCTCGACGTTGCCGGCGTTCACGAGGGCCTGGACCGCCGAGGCGGCGAAGATCGCCAGTGTCACCTCGTCGTCGAGGTCGAAGCGGTCCCGGCCGAGCGCCGTCACAACGATCAGCCCCTGGACCACGTCCTGCTGGAGCATCGGCACGATCAGGATCGATTCGGGCTGGTCGGTGGTCCCGACCACCAGGCCTCGCGGGTCGCGCGCGGCATCCCCGAGCCGGACCGGGCGGCCATGCTTCGCGACCCAACCCGTCAACCCGGTGCCGATGGGCACGCGCAGGCTCTCGAGTGCCGGGGTCGTGGTCCCGAGGAACGTCCCCTCGAAGGCGAGCGGCTCGCACATGCCGCTCTCGTGGTCGACGCGATAGATGCGGATGGTGTCGTGGTCGGACAGGCGCTTGGCCTCGGCCACGATCGCCCACGCGATCGCCTCCTGATCGCGCAGCTGGCTGAGCCTGCCGGTGAGCTCCGCAATGGAGTTGAGGCGGTCCGCGAGTGTCCGACGCGAATCGGCCAGGCGGGCGCCACCGATCGCCGTGGCCATCTGGTCGCCGAACGCACGGGCCAGCGCCCGCTCGTCGGGCGTCCACGCATAGGCCTCGCGGTGGTACAGGACGAGTAGGCCGAGCGGCTCTTCGCCGAATACGAGCGGCACGAAGCACACGCTGCGCACGCCGATCGCGCGGTAGACCGCGCGAAGCCGAGGGGTCGTGGTGCGCATGGCCCGGTCGAGCACCCGCACGCGTCGTCGGCGGATGGCGTCCATCCCGGTCGTCGGGGCGTCAGGAGGGAGCCCTCCGATGGCCTCGATGATCTCGGCCGACAGGCCACGGTGGGCGGCGAGCGAGAGCGGCCGCGTCGCGGTCTGGTCGTACAGCCACAGGCCGGCGCGGTCGACCCCGAAGAGGCCGAACGCCTCGTCGATGACGTCCTCGAACAGCCCGTGGACATCGCGCCGTCCGCTGACCTTGGACGCGATCCGGCTGAGGGCGTCGGCCGTGGTCAGGCCCGCAGGATCCGTCCCGCGGGGGCGCGGGACTTCGCGCCGGGGCGCGGGGGCACGGGACTTCGAGGCAGATCGTTCCTGGGCGAGGACCATGCGCCGCGGCGCCTCCACGTAAGATCCGGGCACGGCCGGGCCGCCCGCTCATACGGGGCGTCTGGGAACGGTACGGTCTGGTGTCGTTAAGAACGATGGCCCATCGGTACCATCCGGGGTCGGCGGCCGTTCCCGGGACGGCGTCGTCGAGGGCGTCAGTCGCGCATCGGAAGCAGCGCCGCCACCGACCGAAGTACGACATCCGCGCCCGCCAGGTCGGCCCTCGTGCCGACCCCGGTCAGGACGCCGATCGCGCGCCCGGCGCCCGCCGCGCGAGCCATCGCGAGATCCGCCGGCGAGTCACCCACGACCGCGACATGGTGCGGCTCGGTCTGGAGCGCCTGGCAGATCGCGAAGACGGGATCAGGCGCCGGCTTCATCGGGAAACCGTCGTCCCCACAGACCATCGCCTCGACCGCGTACCGGACGCCCAGGGCGCGGAGGGTCGCGTCCGTCGGGGCCCGATCATCCGTCGTGACGACGGCCAGCCGCCGGCCACCGGCGCGCAGGGTCCCGAAGAGCACGGGCAGGTCGGCCAGGGGCCTGGCCAGGGCGACGGGATCGGGGACGAACCATGCGGTCTCGGTCGCCCGGCGCGCCGCAGCGACGCTCGGGCACCAGCGCCGCAGCACGGCGGCCACGACCTGCTCGATGCCGGACATCGTCGAGGTCGCCAGCGGCCCGCCCGCGGCGACCCTGCCCGTTGATGGATCGAAGCCGATCGCGGCGAACACGTCCGGGGCGACGGGCCGCCGGGCGGCCGCCTCCAGCCGCTGCCCGAGCTCTAGCGCCCAGCCGCCCCACATCGCGTGGAAGTCGATGAGCGTGCCGTCCTTGTCGAAGATGACGAGGTCGATGCCGGTCAGGTCCGGCGGGGAACCGTCCGACGGCGAGTCGGCCGGCCGCGAATCGCGCGGAGCGTCGTCGGCGGCTACAGCAGCGCCTCCGCGGCCGCCAGCGCGTCCGTCCGGTCCGGCACGGCGTCGTGACCCAGGACAAGGCAGGCTTCCGGCGGGAACCCGAGGACGACCGGGGAGCCGGCCGGCGGCACGGCCAGGTTCGGATTGTTGAACGTATCGACGAAGACGGGGATCGCGTCCGGCCCGACGGTCGTCCGGACGCGCACCACCGAGCCCAGGAACGCGACGTCCGCCACGGTGCCCGGCAGCCGGTTCGTGCCGCTCATCTCGGCGCCCGGGCTGACCGCCACGACATTCGATCCGTCGGGGCTCGTGAGCGCGATCATCTCGGGTCGGAGGGCCACGGTGATCGGCCTGGCCGGCTGAGCCCGTCAGCTTCGACGTCGTGCGGACTTCGTGGCCGCCGAGCGAGAGGCGGCCCGCGGCCGCATCCACGATCCGGGCCTCCATCGCGTTCAGCGTTCCCACGAACGAGGCGACGAACGCGGTGGCCGGGAAGTTGTAGATCTCGAAGGGCGTGCCGATCTGCTCGATCCGGCCCTCGCTCATCACGACGATCCGGTCCGAGAGCTCGAGCGCCTCCTCCTGGTCGTGGGTGACGTACACGGTCGTGATTCCGAGCTGGCGCTGGATCTCGCGAATCTCGTGGCGGAGCGCGACGCGGATCTTCGCGTCGAGCGCGGACAGCGGCTCGTCGAGCAGCAGCACCGTGGGCTCGATGGCCAGGGCGCGCGCCAGCGCCACGCGCTGTTGCTGGCCACCGGAGAGCTGCCACGGATAGCGATCGCCGCGGCCCTCGAGGTGGATGAGCTCGAGCAGCTCCGCGACCCGCCGGTCGATGTCCGCCTTGGGGCGCTTGCGGATCTTGAGGCCGTACCCGATGTTGCCGGCCACGTTCATGTTGGGGAACAGCGCGTACGACTGGAAGACCATGCCCACGTGGCGCTGGTTCGGTGCCCGGTTGGTGACATCGGCCCCGTCGATGGCTATCGTGCCGGCGGTGGGGCGTTCGAACCCGGCGATCATCCGGAGCGTCGTCGTCTTGCCGCAGCCCGATGGGCCGAGAAAGGACACGAACTCGCCGCGCTCGGCGGCCAGGTCGAAGTCCTGGACCGCGGCCACGTCGCCGAACCGCTTCTGGATCCCGCTGAGTTCCAGGAAGGCCATGGTGTCCTTGTCTCCTTAGCGGGCGCCGGTGATGGGCACGCCTCGACCACCCCGGCCGAGGACGGCGATGAAGCCCATGGCGATCCACGTCAGCCCGAAGCTGATGAGCGCCACGGCGGATTGTTGGTACGGCGCGGAATCGCCCAGGCGCGAGAGGTAGACGGCGAAGACCGGCCGGGCGAGGAACAGCGCGACGGTGAACTCGCCGACGACGATCGCGAGCGTGAGGAACGCGCCGCTGAGCAGCGAGACGCGCAGGTTCGGGAAGATCACCTGCGCGAGGATGCGGATCCAACCGGCTCCCAGGCTCTGCGCCGCCTCGGTGAGGCTCTGGACGTCGATCGACCGCAGGCCCGTGTCGATCGAGCGATACATGTACGGGAACGACAGCACGACGTAGGCGCACACCAGCAACGCGGTGCTGCCGAGGCTCGTGTGGGTGAACGGCAGGGGTGGGCGGCTATAGGTCTGGATGAGGCCGAAGACGAGCACGATCGGCGGCACGACGAAGGGCAGCAGGGTGATGAACTCGATGAACGGGCGGGCGCGCGGGATGCGGAGGCGAACCCAGAAGGCGGTCGGCAGGATGATGCCGATGCTGACGATGATCGTGATGAAGCCCACCACGAACGAGTAGAGCAGCGTGGAGAAGAACTGCGGATCGTCGAGGATCCCGGTGTAGGCCGCGCCGGCCGGCTGGGCCTTGAGCGAGAACGCGAAGGTGCCGATCAGCGGCAGGATGAAGTACAGGGACCCCGCGATGAACACGAACCACCAGGCGAAGCGCCACGGCGACCGGCGCTCACGAGCGGGCGGGTCCGCCGACTCGCCCTTGCATGGCCTGGATCCCCTGACCGCAGCCGATTGTGCCGGCATCGCCGCGTCATCGCAGCCAGCGCTCCGACCGTCGCTGGATGAAGGAATAGGCGATCAGCGTGATCCCGAGGATGAAGACCATCCCCATGGCAAGCGCATAGCCAAGGCCGACGTTGTGGAGGACGTCACCCGTCAGCTGGTTGCCGATGAGGATCGTGACGAGATTGATGAACCCGCCCGTCAGCTGATAGGCGGTCGCCTGCGCGCCGAACGCGTTCCCGAACAGCAGGATCATCGAGCCCAGCAGCGACGGCAGCAGCACGGGGAATGCGACGTAGCGCCAGTACTGGAGCTGGCTGGCACCCATGTTCTCGGACGCCTCGCGCCATTCCTTCTTCAGGCCGTCGATCGCCGGCGCGATGATCAGGATCATCAGCGGCAGCTGGAAATAGAAGTACACGATCTCGAGGCCGATCTTCGAGTAGATCGTGAACCCGGCGTCGTAGGGGTTGAGGCCGAGGCCGGCGAGGAACGTGGTCAGGAGGCCGACCCGGCCGATGGTGAAGACGAAGGCGAGCGCCAGGGGCACGCCGGCGAAGTTCGACGCCACGCCCGAGAAGGTCATCAACGCGCTGCGCAGCGGCCGTGGCAGGCCGCCGGAGATGACGGCGTAGGCCATGAGGAACCCGAAGATCCCCGCCGCGAGCGCGGTGACGAAGCTGATCTCGATGCTCGTCAGGTAGGCGTTGAGCTGCAGCCCCTCGGTCAGCTGCGCGTAGTTCCCGAGCGTGATCTCGCCGTCTTGGCCGATGAAGCTGCCGACGACCAGGTAGAGCGCGGGGATGAGCAGGAACAGCGTCGCGAAGAGCAGGAACGGGACCAGCCCGAACCAGGTCAGGCTGAAACGACGCCCAGGACGCGCCGGCGGCGCGCCCTGGGCGGTCTGCGGCAAGGCGGCGGCGTCAGTCACCGCTCGTCACCGCTCGATGCCGGATCGATCGCGGGCCAGCGCTATTCGACGGTGACTCCCACGGTGGTGGGCCAACCGGCGGTGATCGCCTCGGTCGCCTTCGTGATCTGGTCGAGCGTCGGGAGAACGGCGCCGGTGGTGTCCGGCAGCTTCGCGGCCAGATCCGCGGGGACGACCTTGCGCGCCACCAGATCCTCATAGCGGATCGGGTTGCAATAGCCCTTCAGCCAGATCAGCTGGCCCTCATCGGAATAGAGGTGCTCCATCCACAGCTTCGCGGCGTTGGGATGGGGCGCGTACTTGCTGATGGCCTGGACGTACATGCCACCGAAGCGGCCGGACGTCGGAACGGCCACCTCCACCGGCGGGTTGCCGGCCAGCGTGTCCTTGTCCGCGAGGCCGTTGTAGGTCCACGTGATGCGAATCGGGGTCTCACCAGATGCGACGGTCGCCGCCCCGGCGATGACCGGGACGAAGTTACCCGCGTCATTGAGCTGCTTGAAGAAGGTGAGCCCCGGCTGGACGTCGTCGATCGACCCGCCGTTGGCGATGGCGGCGGCCCAGACGCCGGAGATGGCCTGGTTACTCTGCGTCGGGTCGCCGGACAGCGCGACCATGCCCTTGTACTCCGGCTTGAGCAGGTCGGCCCAGTCCTTGGGCACGTTCTTCACGACGGCCGTGTTGGTCTCGAACGCCAGCACGCCGTAATAGTCGCCATACCAGTTGCCGTCGGTGTCCTTCGCCGTGGCCGGGATGGTGTCCCAGGTCGCGACCTTGTACGGCTGGAGCAGTCCGTCGGTCACGGCCTGCGGGGCGAGACCCAGCCCGATGTCGATGACGTCCGGCGCCTGCGGCCCCGGGTTGTCCTTGTTGGCCTTGATGGCGTCGATCTCCTCGGCCGAGCTGCCATCGGGGTTCAGTTCGTTGATGGGGATGCCGTACTTCGTCGTGAAGCTGGTCAGCATCTCGCCGTAGTTGCACCAGGTATGCGGCAGGGCGATGGTCGTGAGACCACCTTCCGCCTTGGCCGCGGCGATGAGCGCATCCATGCCGCCCGCGCCGGCGCCCGCCGATGCGCCCGAGCCCGTGTTGGTGGCTGAACAGGCGGCGAAGAAGATCGCCGACGCTGCCAGGAGACCCGCCCAGCGGGTCAGGGTTCGTTTCGTGGACAAGTGACTCTCCTCCGAATCGATCGATGCCTGGATCCAACGTTCCCCTATCGGCCGGGCCCTCCTCGGCCCCGCCGATCCCCGAAATGGACGGCCAAATGGCGTCTGGATCGGTGTCCGTGCATTCCACCCCGCGGACCCGCTGCCGTCAAGACGATGTGATGAGTTCGTTAACGGCGCGTGTCCGCCACGATATCCGCTTGCGGACCGCGCGGCGCGGTCAACTTCGCAGGCGCGTCATCTCCGGGTCGAACAGCGGATCCATCGCGACGGTCGCCGGAACCGCCTCCCCGAAGTAGCGGATCGTGACCGCTTGCCCGGCCCGTGCCGCGTCGGCGGGAAGCCAGGCATACGCGATCGGTGCGTCCACCGAATACCCGTAGGCAGCGCTCGTGACGTACCCGACCGGCCGGCCGTCCACCTCGACCGGCTCTTTGCCCATGACGACGGCGCCGCGATCGGCGATGACGAGCGGCACGAGCCGGCGCGCCGCGGTCTCCGCGCTGCTCCCTTCGAGCGCCGATCGCCCCACGAACTCGCCCTTGTCCATGCGGACCGCGAACCCGAGCCCGGCCTCGTACGGATCGTGCTCGGTGGTCATGTCGCTGCCCCACGAGCGGTAGCCCTTCTCCAGGCGCAGGCTGCCGAAGGCGCTGCGACCGGCGGCAATGAGGCTGTGCTCCTGCCCGGCGGCCCACAGCGTGTCCCACAGCTTCGTCCCCATGTCCGCGGTCGTGTACAGCTCCCAGCCGAGCTCACCGACGTACGACAGCCGGAGCGCGGTGACGGGCACGTTGCCGACCCACAGGTCGCGACCCTGGAAGTAGCGGAAGGCCTCGTTGGAGACGTCGCTGTCGGTCAGCGACGCGAGGATATCGCGGGCGCGCGGCCCCCACAGGCCGATGCAGCAGGTCCCGGCCGTGATGTCGCGGACGGCGACGCTGCCGTCCCCCGGGGCGAGACGCCGGAGCTGGTCGTAGTCGAGATTGCCGTTCGCGCCGATCTGGAACCGATCCGTGGCCAGCCGCGCGATCGTCAGGTCGCTGCGGATGCCGCCGCGCTCGTCGAGCATGAGCGAGTACACGACCGTGCCGACCGCCCGGTCCAGGCGATTGGTCGTGAGCCCGTCGAGGAACGCGAGCGCGCCCGGGCCCGTGACCTCGAGGCGCTTGAGCGAGGTCATGTCGTAGAGGCCGGCCGTTTCGCGCGTGGCCAGCGCCTCGGCCCCGGCGATGGGGTGCCAGTAGCGTTCGGCCCAGGCGTTGCGCCGCGGGACCTCGTACCGGCCCAGCAGCCCCTCGTTCACCCCGTACCAGTGCGGCCGCTCCCAGCCGTTGCCCTCCAGGAAATACGCGCCGAGCTCCTGCTCCCGCTCGTAGAAGGGCGACGTGCGCAGCGGCCGGGGGTCCTCCATGGGCTGGAGGGGATGGATGATGTCGTAGACCTCGATGTAGTTCTGGACGCCTCGGTCGTGGATGTAGGACGGGGCCAGCTGGTGGGCCTCGAAGCGGTTGACGTCGGCTTCGTGGAGGTCCGTGGGCGAGCCGCCATCCACGAGCCATTCGGCCATGGCCTTGCCGACGCCAAGGGCATGCGTCACCCACACCGCCTCGGCCAGCCAGAAGCCCTTGACGTCTGGCGACTCGCCCATCAGCGGGGCGCCGTCCGTGGTGAACGAGAAGATCCCGTTGATGCCGCTGTCGATCTCGACGTCCGGCGAGCGCAGGGCCGGCACGATCCCCTGCGCCCAGCGCCACGACTCGGCGAAGGTCTCGGGCGTGAAGTCCAGGACCGACGGCATCACCGGCGCCTTGCTCGGCGGCAGGATCGTGGCTGCATCGATCGGCATCGGGACGTGGGCGTACGAGCCGACCCCCAACCGGTCCACGTGCTCGCGGAAATAGAGGTCGCGGTCCTGGGCTCGGACGATGGGGTGGAGGTTCTCGCGATCGGGCGGGATCGCGAACCTGGTGACCTCAGGCAGGGCGGTCGTCTTCGTGTACTGGTGGGCGAGCGGCTGGAGCGGTACGGTCATTCCGACCATGGCGCCGATCAACGGGCCCCAGATGCCGGCGGCGCAGACGACGATGTCGGCCGCGACATCGCCCTGATCCGTGACGACCGCCTGGACCCGGCCGTCGTCGGTGCGGATCCCCGTGACGGTGTGCCCGCCGAGGAATCGCGCGCCGCCCTCGGTCGCGCGGCGCGCCTGCGCCTCGGACACACGAACGGCCTTGGCCAGGCCGTCGGTCGGGACGTGGTAGGCGCCCTTGATCGCGTCGCGGTCGACGAGCGGCCACAGCCGGGCCGTCTCGTCGGGGTCGATCACCCGTCCCTCGATGCCCCACGATTCGGCGAACCCCTGCCGGCGACGGAGCTCCCGCAGCCGGTCGTCGGTCAGCGCGAGCTCGAGGCTGCCGACCTGGTTGAAGCACCACTCCCCGTCGAGCTCGAGCGAGCACGACTTCTCGACCGTGTACCGGGCGAACTCGGCCATGGTCTTGGAGCCGTTGGTCTGGAACACCAGCCCGGGCGCATGCGAGGTCGAGCCGCCGGCAGCGAACAGCGGCCCCTGCTCGATGACCGTGATGTCCGACCAGCCGCGCAGAACGAGCTCGTCGGCCAGCGAACAGCCGACGATCCCGGCACCGATGATCGCGACGCGCGGGCTGGACGGCACAGCCGCCTCCTCGAGAGATAGGAACGGGGCCGGCGACCGGGCGATCGCCGACCCCTGGGGTTTCCGGCTCGGGCGCGCTACCCGATCACGGCATCCAGGCGGACCACTTGGCCTCGTTGTCGGCGACCCACTTGTCGCCCGCCTCGTCCGCACTCATCGACTGGTTGGTGATGTAGTCCGCGACGAGGTTCTGGTCCTCGTTGGTCCAGCTGAAGTTCTTGACCAGCGTGTAGGCGTCGCCGCCGGTCTCCGCGAACTTGGTTGCGACGATCTTGTTGATCTTGTAGACGGGGTAATCGCACGCGACGGTGTTCGGGTCGGCGTCGCAGCCCTCGGTCCATGGCGGCAGGTTGATCTTGACCAGCTTGATCTTGCTGTGGAGCCACTGCGGGTCGTAGAAGTAGCCGAGCAGCGGGGTCTTCTGCTCGGTCGCCTGCTGGAAGGCGGTGATCGACGCCGCCTCGCTGCCCGAGTAGACGACCTTGAAGTTCAGGTCGAGGTTCTTGATGAGCGCCTCGTCGTTCGTCACGAACGTCGGGTCACTGGCGAGGAACTGCCCCTGATCGCCCGACTCGGACGTCTTGAACAGCTCCGCGTACTTGTTGAGGTTGTCCGAATCCACGATGTCGGGGTATTGCGTGGCCATCCACTCCGGGACGTACCAGCCGATGATCCCGTTGACGCCGTTGAGGCCGGCGTCCTGGGCAACCTTCGCCTCGGTGATGTACTTCTGCTCGAGGTCGGCATGGCCCCAGTTCTCGAGGATGGCGTCGATCTCGCCTGTCTCGAACCCTGGCCAGGCCACCTCTTCGGCCAGCGGCGTCGCCGTGACCGTGTAGCCGAGCTTGTCCTCGAGCAGGCTCTTGACGACGGCCACGTTGGCCTCGGCGCCGACCCACGGGTTGATCGCGATCTTGACGGTGCCCTTCGCTCCGCCGCCGGAACTCGGGGCGGCGCCCGTGCCGGTGGCCGTGGTCGGTGCGGCGCTGCCGCCGGCCGGGGTGCTGCAGGCGCCCAGCACGAGGGCAAGCACGGCGACCGACGTGGTCAGCCGGGCCAGAAGACTTCGCTGCATTGGTGCTCCTCCTCTTCGCCACTACCGCGGCGGCCCCGAATGCTATCCCGCCCGGGCCGCCCCCGTCGATGGGCGCCCTCCCGCGCCCTGGGTGATCCGATCGAGCATGATCCCGAGCAGCACGATCACGAAGCCGGCCGCCAGGCCCTTGCCGAAATCCTCGCGCTGGGTGAAGCCGGAGATGACGTCGAAGCCCAGCGCTCCGGCCCCCACCAGCGCCCCGACCACGACCATCGCGAGGACCATCACGATCCCCTGGTTAGCGGCCAGCAGCAGCGCTCCCCGGGAGAGCGGCAGCTGGACCTTCCAGAGCAGCTGGCGTTCGGTCGAGCCGGCGGAGCGCGCCGCCTCCATCACGGTGGGCGAGACGGAGCGGATACCGGCGTCCACGAGCCGGATGACCGGTGGGACAGCGTAGATGACGGCTGCGGCGATCGCCGTGAAACGCCCGACCGAGAACAGGGCGACCGCGGGGATCAGGTAGACGAAAGCGGGCAGCGTCTGGGCCGCGTCGAGAAACGGCCGGATGATCGAGCGGAACGGGTCGCTCCGCGCGGAGACGATCCCGATCGCCACGCCCAGGATCAGTGTCAGGGCGGTGGCGACGAGCACGCTGGCCAAGGTCTCCATGCCGTGCTCCCAGAGGCCGAGCGCCGCGGTCAGGAACAGGCACACGCTGGCGACGATCGCCGGGCGCATGCCGGAGATGTACCAGGCGCCGCCGTAGACGACCGCGACCACCAGCGGCCAGGGCGCCTTCGTGAGGACCCCCTGGAGCGGATTGAGGACGCCGAACGAGAAGGCATCCTTGATCGCGTTGGTGGCGCCCACGAGGTTGGACTTGATCCAGCCAACGAGGTCGTTGACCGGGTCGCGGAAGTCGATGAAGACGTTGTCCGGGAACGCGCTGGGGTCGGCGAGGGTCCGCGTGTAGAGGACGGCCAGCACGAGGACCCCCGCCGCGATCGCCGCGACGATCCGACGCTGTCGGGCCGTCTCCCCGGCCCGGCGGAAGCGGGGATCCATCCACTCCCCGGCCCGGTCCGTGAGACGGTCCAGCACGATGGCCAGGATCACGATCGCGAGGCCGGCCTGGAACGCCGATCCCACGTTCACCGACTGGAGCGCCCGCAGGACGTCGACGCCGAGCCCCGGCGCACCGATGAGCGCGGTGATCACGACCATCGAGAGCGCCATCATGATCGTCTGGTTGACGCCGATGCCGATGGTCCGTCGGGCGAGCGGCAGCTGGACCTTCGATAGCGTCTGCCAGCGGGTCGAGCCTTGGGATACGGCGGCCTCCATGGTCGCCTTCGGCACGCCCCGGATCCCAAGGGCGGTGATGCGGATGGCGGGCGGGATGGCGTAGATCAGGGTCGCGATCGTTCCCGGTGGCACGCCGATGCCGAACAGCAGCGTCATCGGGCCCAGGTACGCCATCGTCGGCATGATCTGCATCGCATCGAGCACCGGCCCGACGGCCGAAGCGAAGCGCGGACTGCGCCCGGCGACGATCCCGAGCGGGATCCCGATGAGCAGCGCGATGAGCACCGCTGCCAGCATCTGCGCGAGGGTCGCCATCCCCGACACCCACAGGCCCAGGACCCCGATGGCCGCGAACCCCAGCGCGCCCAGGAGCGCGAGTCGCCACCCGCCGAAGATGAGCCCGAGTCCGCCCGCGAGGGCGATGACACCGGGCCAGCCGAGGCCGGCCAGCAGTCCCTCGATCGCGCCGACCAGCCCACCGATGCCAGCCCGGATGACCGCGAAGATGAAGATCGAATCGCGGTTCTCCTCGATCCACTCACGGATGCCGTTCAGCGTGGCGAAGAACGGGTATGCCTCGTCATGTGGCAGCGTTCCCTGGCCCTGGAACACGAGGTACAGCAGGACGGCGACGGCGGCGCCGATCAGCAGGAGCAGACGACGCCCGGTCTTCGACTCGAAGCGGGCCGCGAACGGCGCCGTGATCGCGGTCATCCCGCGGCTGGCCCTCCCGACTCGGCGGCTGCTACGGCGGCCGCGGCCGGCGCCGGTATCGTGCCGGCCATCGTGCTGATCAACCGCTCGCCGATGGTGTCCGCGACCGCGGCGAGGATCCTGGCCCGGTCGACGACCCCCACGAGCTTCCCGTCCTGGATGACGCGGATCGGCTTTTCCGTGCTGGCGGCGACCTCGAGACAGTTGCGGATGACGGACGAGGCGTCGAACTCCGGGCCGTCGGTCGGATCGCTGGCTTCGAGCGGCCGCATGATCCAGCGCAGGGTGAGCACGTGGCTGCGCGGGACGTCGCTCACGAAGTCGGCCACGTAGTCGTCCGCCGGGGCACCCACGACCTCCTCCGGCCGGCCGATCTGCACGACCTTGCCGTCGCGCATGATCACGATGTGGTCGCCGAGCTTGAGCGCCTCGGCCAGGTCGTGGGTGATGAACACCATGGTCTTGCCGACCTCGTGGTGGAGGCGCAGGACCTCGTTCTGCATGTCGCGCCGGATCAGCGGGTCGAGCGCGCTGAACGGCTCGTCGAAGAACATCACCTCGGGATCCACGGCCAGAGCCCGGGCCAGGCCGACCCGCTGCTGCATGCCGCCCGACAGCTGGTCCGGGTAGCTCTCCGCGTGGCCCTGGAGCCCGACGAGATCGATCATCTGGCGCGCCCGCTCCTCGCGCGTCGAGCGTGGTTCGCCGCGGACTTCGAGGCCGTAAGCGACGTTGTCGATGACCTTGCGATGGGGCAGCAGGCCGAAATGCTGGAAGACCATGCTGAAGCGCCGGCGGCGCAGTTCGCGCAGTCGGCCTGGTCGACCTTGAGGATGTCGACCCCGTCGAGCAGCACCTCGCCGGCCGTCGGCTCGATGAGCCGGGTGATGCAGCGAACGAGCGTCGATTTCCCACTTCCCGACAGGCCCATGACCACGCAGACCTCGCCCGGCCGGACGTCGAAGGTCACGTCGCGTAGCGCGATCGTGGAGCCGGTCTTGCGCCGCAGCTCGTCGCGCGGCAGGTCGGCGTCGGGCGTGCCGATGGTCTTGTGCTCGGCCGGCCCGAAGACCTTCCACAGGTTCCGGACGGCGAGGGTCGGCGTCGCGGAGCCGCCTTCTCGGGTGGGTCGCTCGATGGTCGCGGTCACGCTCACCTCACCCCTCTGGTCACCGTTCTGGGCCGCCTGGGTCACCCGCCGAACCACCCCGTCGGTGCGGGTGCCGTGTTCTGCCAGATGTGTTTCGCCTCACGGTACTCGTCCAGACCGCTCGGGCCAAGTTCCCGGCCGATGCCGGACTGCTTGAAGCCGCCCCACTCGGCTTCAGGGATGTAGGTGTTGTAGTCGTTGATCCAGACCGTTCCGTGCCGCAGCCGGCGCGCGACGCGTTCCGCGCGGGCGGGGTCGGCCGTCCAGACGGCGCCGGCGAGTCCATAGGTCGTGTCGTTCCCGAGGTCGATCGCTTCGTCCTCGCTCGAGAAGCGCTCGATGGTCAGGACCGGGCCGAAGACCTCTTCGCGGATGATGCGCATCTCGCGATGGACGTCGGCGAAGACCGTGGGGCGGTAGAAGAAACCGTCCTGAAGGTGCGGTTCGGCGGGGCGGCGGCCGCCGGCGACGAGTCGGGCGCCTTCGTCGATGGCGCCCTGGACGTGGCGCTCCACCTTGTCGCGGTGGTCCTTGGAGATGAGGGCTCCGGCCTCCGTTGCGTCGTCGTTGCCGTGACCCAGGCGGATATTGTCCGCGCGCCGTCCGACCTCGTCGACGAACCGGTCGTAGATCTCGTCCTGGATGATCGCCCGGCAGCCGGCGCTGCACACCTGCCCCGAGTGGACGAACGCGGCGGTCAGGGCGTTGTCCACGACGGTCTCGAAATCGGCGTCGGCGAAGACGATGTTGGGGCTCTTGCCGCCGAGCTCGAGGGCGACGCGCTTGATGTTGACGGCGCGCGCCGCGGAGGAGCTGGCGGCCGGCGTCGATGCCGCCGGTGAGCGAGATCAGATCCACGTCGGGGGAGTCGGCGAGGGCCTGGCCGACGCGGTCCCCTGGGCCGAGAACGAGGTTGACGACGCCGGGCGGCGTGCCGGCCTCTTCCAGGAGCCGGGTGAGATGGATGGCGGTGAGCGGTGTGAGCTGGGCGGGTTTCATGACCGCGGTGTTGCCCGCGGCCAGGGCTGGCGCGATCTTCCAGGAGACCTGGAGCAGCGGGTAGTTCCACGGCCCGATGAGGGCGCACACGCCGACCGGCTCGTGGACGATGCGACTGATCGCGTCGGGGTTGCCGGCGTCGACGACCCGGGTGTGCGCTTCGTCGGCGGCGAGCCGGGCGTAGTAGCGGAAGACCTTGGCGACGTCCGCCATGTCCCAGCGGCTCTCGCGCATGGCCTTGCCGGTGTTTTGGGTCTCCTCGGTCGCGAGCTCTTCGAGGTCGCGGTCGATCAGGTCGGCCACCCGATCGAGCAGCGCGGCGCGCTCGGTCGCCGGCGTCCGCGGCCAGTCGGTCGTGTCGAAGGCGCGCCGGGCGGCAGCGATGGCCTGCTGGACTTGCTCGTCCGTGGCGACGTCGACTTCGGTGACGATCGTGCCGTCGGACGGGTTGACGACCGGGCTGCACGTACCGTCGCCGGATGCGACCCACTGACCGTCGATGAACAGGCTCGGCACGGAATCCCTCGGCTCGCGGCTACCCCTCGGTGCTGGCAAGGGTCCGCGGCGGCCCGGCCCGCGTCAAGTCGCCGGTGCGCGGGCCGCGCCACACCCGTGTCGCCGCCGTTGTGGCCGTTGTCGTACGCCCGGTACCCTTCGGCGGTGAGCCCCAGCCCGCATCTTCCGGAACACCCCGACCGGCTCTGGCGTCATCCCGAGCCGAAGCCGTCCTACGACGTCGTGATCATCGGCGGCGGCGGTCACGGACTGGCGGCCGCCTACTACCTCGCCAAGAACCACGGCATCACGAACGTGGCCGTCGTGGAGCGGGGCTGGCTGGCCGGCGGGAACATGGCCCGCAACACCGCGATCATCCGCAGCAACTACCTGTGGGACGAGAGCGCCGCCATTTACGAGCACGCCCTGAAACTCTGGGAAGGCCTGGCGGAGGAGCTCGACTACGACGTCCTGTTCAGCCAGCGCGGCGTGATGAACCTGGCCCACAACTTGGGCGATGTCCGCGAGGGGATGCGCCGGGTCTACGCGAACCGCCTCAACGGCATCGATGCCGAGTGGCTCACGCCCGACGACGTCAAGCGCCTCTGTCCGATCGTCAACATCTCGCCCGACGTCCGTTACCCGGTCCACGGCGCCACCTATCAGCCCCGCGGCGGGATTGCCAAGCACGACCACGTCGCGTGGGGCTACGCCCGAGCCGCCGACAACCTGGGCGTCGACCTGATCGAGAACGCCGAGGTCACCGCCATCGACATCGATGGCGGCCGCGTCACGGGCGTCCAGACGTCACGCGGCACGATCCGCGCCGGCAAGGTGGCCATCGTCGCGGCCGGCCACGCCAGCATCATCGCGGCGATGGCCGGCATCCGACTGCCGCTCCAGAGTCACCCGCTCCAGGCCCTCGTCTCGGAGCTGCTCGAGCCGATCCACCCGACCGTGGTGATGTCGAACGCGGTCCACGTCTACGTCAGCCAGGCGCACAAGGGCGAGCTGGTCCTGGGCGCCGGCATCGACAGCTACAACGGCTACGGCCAGCGCGGCGCGTTCCACATCATCGAGCACCAGATGGCCGCGGCCCTCGAGCTCTTCCCGATCTTCTCGCGCGCCCACGTGCTGCGGACCTGGGGCGGCATCGTCGACGTATCGCCGGACGCCTCCCCGATCATCTCGAAGACCCCCGTCGACGGCCTCTACCTGGACTGCGGCTGGGGCACTGGCGGGTTCAAGGCCACGCCGGCGTCAGGCTGGGTGCTCGCCCACACCGTCGCCAGCGACGAGCCCCACGAGCTCAACCGGCCCTACGCGCTCGAGCGCTTCGAGACCGGCGCCCTGATCGACGAGCACGGCGCGGCGGCCGTCGCCCACTGATGCGCGGAACGCATCGGCGCGCGACGGTGTAGTAGTCGGATGACGCCCACCGGGCCGCGGATCACCCGGCGACGCTTCCTCCAGGCGGTCGGTGCCGCCGGGGGGGCGGCCGCGGTCCTCGGCTCGATGGAGGCGCTCCGGCTCGTCGCGCCGGCCTCAGAGAACCGCCAACCGTTCCAGCCGCCGCGGAAGTCGGACTTCGCCCTCCAGGGCCGCGCCAACGGCACGCGCGTCCTGATCCTGGGTGCCGGCATCGCCGGCCTGACCAGCGCCTACGAGCTCGAGAAGGCGGGCTATGCCTGCGAGATCCTGGAGGCGCGCGACCGGCCCGGCGGGCGCAACTGGACGGTCCGCGGCGGGACCACGGAGACCGAGATCAACGGCCCGACCCAGACCGCGTCCTTCGGCGACGGGCAATACTTCAACGCCGGGCCCGCCCGGATCCCGCAGCACCACACGACGATCGACTACTGCCGCGAGCTCGGCGTCCCGATCGAGATCTTCGCCAATGCGAACGCGGACGGCTGGTACTACAACGAGGCGGGCAATGGCGCCGCCGGCCCGCTGACCGGGCGGCGGATCCGCCACCGGACCGCGAAGGCCGACTACCTCGGCTACGTCAGCGAGCTGCTGGCCAAGGCGATCAGCCAGCGGGCGCTCGACGCGGAGCTGAGCGCCGACGACGCCGTGCGCATGGTCGAGTTCCTCCGTGGCCTCGGCGCGCTCGGCCCGAACGACACGTACGTCGGCGGGGAGCGGCGCGGGTACGTCGTCCCGCCCGGCGCCGGGTTGCAGGCCGGAACGTCCGACCCGCCGCCTCCCCTCTCCGATGTGCTCGCCAGCCAGCTCGGCTTCTACTTCCCGTTCGAGCTCGAGTGGGACCAGGCGATGCTGATGTTCCAGCCGGTCGGCGGCATGGACCGCCTGCCGCACGCGCTGGCCGATGCGATCAACGGCCGCATCCGCTACGGCGTCCAGGTGGCGGGCATCGCCAACACGCCCGACGGCGTGGCGGTCACCTTCTCGGAAGGGGACGCCATGCGCGAGGTCACGGCCGACTACTGCGTCTGCACCATCCCGCCGATGATCCTCACCAGGATCCCGAACGACTTCTCGACCGCCGTCCAGCAGGATCTCGCCTCGCTGCGCCCGGTGTCGACCGGCAAGGTCGGTCTCGAGTTCCGGCGCCGATTCTGGGAGGAGGACGACCGGATCCTTGGCGGCATCACCAACACGAACATGGACATCGGCACGATCTGGTACCCATCGCACGGGTATCTGGGCGAGCGCGGCGTCATCGTCGGCGCCTACAACTTCTTCAACGAGGCCGACGCGTTCGCGGGCATGACGCCGCAGGGTCGCGAGGCGCGCGCGCTCGAGCAGGGGCGCAAGGTCCACGGCGACGCCTACGTCAACGAGTTCGTCTCGTCGTTTTCGTCGTCATGGCGACGGATCCCTCACAGCGAGGGCGGGTGGGTCGCCTGGGACGAGCGTACGGGGTCGGTCGGCGAGGCCTATGCCCGTCTGCTGGAGCCGCAGGGCCGCGTGTATTTCGCCGGTGATCACCTGACCCTCATGACGGCCTGGCAGCACGGCGCCTTCGAATCCGCGCGCAGCGTTGTCACCCAGTTGCACCAGCGGGTGCTCAGCGGATGAGTCGACGCGATCTCGGCGCGCTGGCGAGCGGCGCGGTCATCGGAGCGGTCCTGGCGCTGTTCGCCGTCCTGATCTGGACCGAGGTGTCCCGGCCAGCGCCCTTCCTGACGACGTCGGTCATGGTCCTTCCGACGCAAGCCCCCATCCCGACGCCGATTGTGCGGCCCGAATTCGCGGCCTCCCTCAAGGCCGACGGGCTTGGGCTCGCGTCCTTCGGGGAGGACGGCGATGCCACGGTCGAGAAGCTGGAAGGCTTCCTCGGGCCGCCGAACGACGACGATCGGTGGACCTGTCCGGACCCACCCGGCGAGGTGCGCTTCCTCCGCTGGGCGGACCTCGGCGTGTTCGTGATCGATGGCGTCTTCGTCGGCTGGGTCGACGCGATGTTCTACCCGGCGGAAGACGGCCCGCGGCTCGACCTCAAGACGACGGAGGATCTCGGGATCGGGATCGAGCTGGAGCACTTCGAGGCGCATCTTGGGGACCGGTTCGCCTTCATCGATACCAAGTCGGACACCCCCGAGGGCGCCCGCGAGTTCGACATCGACGGGCCCACCGGCATCCACGGCTACGTCCAGGACGGCGAAGGCGCCTCCCTCGTGATCTCGCTCTCGGCCGGGACGACCTGCTTCGACAGCGCTCCCTGACGCCGGGCCGCGACGCGGCATACTTCGCGCTCAATGCTGCTGATCCCCTGCCCGCACTGCGGGCCGCGCGACGAGACCGAGTTCAAGTACGGCGGGCAGGCGGGGATCGCCTACCCGAAGGATCCCGACGCCCTCACCGACGCGGAGTGGGTCGAGTACCTGTTCCTGCGCGACAACCCGAAGGGCGCCTGGCGCGAGCGCTGGGTCCACAGCGCCGGCTGCCGTCGCTGGTTCGACATCACCCGCGACACGCTGACGAACGAATTCGAGGGCGGTCGATGACGGCGTCGCGCCTATCGACGGGCGGCACGCACATCGACCGATCGATGGCCGTCGGTTTCGAGTTCGACGGACGGGCCCTGACCGGCTTCGCCGGCGACACGATCGCCTCGGCGCTGCTGGCCAACGGCATCGATGTCGTCGGGCGGAGCATCTACCACGACCGGCCACGCGGGATCGTGTCGGCCGGACCGGAGGAGCCGAATGCGCTCGTCCAGGTGCGATGGCCCGACGGGGCCTCCGAGCCGATGCTCCCCGCGACGACCGTGATGCTGCAGGAGGGCCTGGTGGTCTCGAGCCTCGCGGGGCGCGGGCGGCTGGAACCGGGCGCTGACGGCGTGGACGGTGGCGACGACTCGGGCCGGTTCGACAGCCGGCACTCGCATTGCGAGGTCCTGGTCATCGGGGCGGGGGAGTCGGGCCGGAAGGCCGCGGCGATCGCCCAGGTGTCGAACCCCGAGGACCGCGTCCTGCTTATCGACGCGGATCCTGCCGCGACCGGTGACAGCGTGCGTTCGGGGATGACCGCGCTCGGCATCTACGACCACGGGTATGTGACCGCGGTCGAGCGTCAACCCACCCCGACGACCGACGGCCGGCTCTGGCACATCCGTGCCGGGCGCATCGTCATCGCGACCGGGGCCACGGAACGGCCCATCGTCTTTGCCGACGACGACCGCCCCGGGATCATGCTCGCCGGCGCGGCGGCCGACGTACGTTGACCGGTACGGCGTCCGGCCGGGCGAGCGGGCCGTCATCTTCACGAATAACGGGACCACCGACGGCGTCGCCGCGACGCTGGCCGCTGCCGGCGTCGAGGTGGTCGCGACCGTCGACGCGCGGGCGGGCGACCTCGTCGTCGGCACGGTGGGGACGATGCCGGGCGACTGACGTCCGTGACGATCGCGCGGGCTGTCGGCGGCGACCACGAGACCGTCGAAGCCGACCTGCTGCTGGTGTCCGGCGGCTGGAACCCGAACGTCGCGCTGTGGACCCACGCCCGCGGCACGCTCCGGTTCGATGAGGGCATCGCCGCCTTCGTGCCCGACCGGCCAGGACCCCACGGCCGGATCGAGGCGGTCGGGGCGGCCGCCGGCGAGATCGCGGACCTTGGCGAGATCGCCCCGACCTGGGTCGTGCCGCCGCCAGGGCCCGCGACGGCCGATGCGTGGGCGACCCACTACGTCGACGTCGGTCGCGACGCGACCGTGCGCGACCTGCAGCGGGCGCTCGGCGCCGGCCTCGAGTCGATCGAGCACGTCAAGCGCTACACGACGATCGGCACCGGCATCGAGCAGGGGCGCGCCGGCGGCGTCGTCGCGAGCGCCATCGCCGCCGTCGATCCTCGGCCAGGAGGTCGGGGCCGTCGGCGTGCCGACGTTCCGGCCCGCCGACCGTGCCGGTCAGCTTCGCCCAGCTCGCCGCCCGCGATCGCGGCGCGCAGCTCGCCGACCCGGTCCGGACGACGCCCATCCAGCCGTGGCACGTCGCGAACGGCGCCGTCTTCGAGGACGTCGGCCAGTGGAAGCGCCCGCGCTACTTCCCGCGCGACGGCGAGTCGATGGACGAGGCCGTCCTGCGCGAGTGCGCCGCCGCGCGGACCGGCGTCGCGGTGATGGACGCGACGACCCTCGGCAAGATCGACATCCAGGGACCGGACGCCGGGATCTTCCTCGACCGGGTCTACACGAACATGTTCTCGACGCTCAAGGTCGGGTCGTGCCGCTACGGGCTCATGTGCCGGGCCGACGGGATGGTCTTCGACGACGGCGTGACCTCGCGGATCGGCGAGCAGCGGTTCCACATGACGACGACGACCGGCAACGCGGCGCGCCGTGCTCGACCACCTCGAGGAGTGGCTCCAGACCGAGTGGCCGGACCTGCGGGTGCACGCGACGAGCGTCACGGAGCAGTGGACGACGGTGGCCGTCGTCGGGCCGCGCGCCCGCGAGGTCGTGGGCCCGCTCATGCCCGATCTCGATGTCTCGAACGAGGCCTTCCCGTTCATGACCTGGCGCGAGGCGGTCATCGCGGGCACGCCCGGGCGCGTGTTCCGCATCTCGTTCTCCGGGGAGCTGTCGTTCGAGCTCAACGTCCCGACATGGCACGGCCTGGCCCTGTGGGAGGCGGTCATGGCCGCCGGCGAGCCGCTCGGCATCACGCCGTACGGCACCGAGACGATGCACGTCCTGCGCGCGGAGAAGGGCTACCCGATCATCGGCCAGGAGACGGACGGGACCGTCACGCCGCAGGACCTCGGGATGGCGTGGGCCGTGTCGACGAAGAAGGACTTCATCGGCCGGCGGTCGCACCGGCGGCCGGACACGGCCCGGGCGGACCGGAAGCAGCTCGTCGGCCTGCTGCCCGTCGACCCGGACGCGCGCCTCCCCGAAGGCGCCCAGCTCGTGGCGCCCGACGCCGATCTCGGCACCACCCCGGTCCCGATGCTCGGCCACGTCACGTCGTCGTACCGGAGCGCCGCGCTCGGCCGGACGTTCGCGCTAGCGTTGATCAAGGGCGGGCGCGACCGGATCGGGCAACGCGTGGTCGCGCCCCTCGTCGAGGGCACGGTGGAGGCGGAGATCGTCGATTCGGTCGTGTTCGACCCGGAGAACCGGCGACGGGACGGCGAGCCCGCCACGACCGGGGAGCCCGCCGCGTGACGGGACGGCGCCCGGCCTGCCCGCGCACTCGCCGCTCGAAGGCGTCGAGCTGCCGGCGCGCGTCCGCGAGCTGCCGTTCCTCGCGCAGGTCGACCTGCGAGCCGATCCGTCGGACGCGGCGCTCATGGCGCGCCTGGCCGAGGCCATCGGCGCTCGCCCGCCGACCGAGCCGAACACCGCGGTCGTCTCGGACGACGGCACCCGCCACGTGCTCTGGCTGGGCCCGGACGAGTGGCTGATCCTGGGCGAGCCCGGTACGGCGCCCGGACTCGAGCGTGCCCTCCGCGAGGCGGTCGGCGACGGGCATGGCTCGGTCATCGACGTCTCGGCCAACCGGACCACGTTGTCGGTCAGCGGGCCACGGGCGCGGGAGCTGCTCGCGTTCGGATGCGCGCTCGACCTCGACGAGCGGCGGTTCAAGCCCGGGATGTGCGCCCAGACACTGCTCGCCCGCGCGAACGTGATCATCGTGCCGGTCGGCCCGGCCGTGGAGCCCGCGTTTCGGATCCTGGTCCGGCCCTCGTTCGCGGCTTACCTCGCCGCGTGGCTGACGGACGCGGCGGTCGGCCTCGACTGACGGCCTACGGCGTCGTGAACCACTCCCAGACCGTGCCGGTCCACGGCCGGGTACCGACCGGTCCGTCAGGTCCGGTCAGGAGGTAGCGCGTCCCGTCGGGACCGACGCCGGTCGTCGCGCTGATAAACCAGCGGCGCTCCTTTGATGTCCCGAGGTCCAGCGCGGCCGTGTACGACCCGAACTCGTCCTGCCTCAGCGGCGCGACGGCCGCGGGACCGACTGCGGAAGGGTCGATGTCGAAGGCGTGCTCGTCGAGCGCCGGCCAGATCTCCAGCCGGAGGTCACGCCAGCCGTCGAGCAGGTCGACCGGTTCCGCCGAGATCATGATGTCGACGACCCCGATCTCGATTCGAGCTCCCCTGACTCAGCCATCCCTCGCCGAGCTGATCGCCATCCATCGGTTCGCCCATCGGCATGACGGCCCCGAAGGTTTGGCCGGCTGGATAGATCCTGGTGCCGGCGAGACTGACCGGGATCATGATCGCGGTGGCGAGCAGGATCAGCGCCGCGACGCCGCGCCAGCGCCAGCGGATCGGACTCGGCGTGCCGGCCTCGGGAGCCAGCATGGCCCCAAGGACGAAACCGATCGGGATGGCGGCATGGCTGACCACCCCGACCGGGTCGAGCTCGGTCCGAAGGAGGAACAGCGACCCCACGGCGAGGATGCCGCCACCGACGATCGCGATCGGTCGACGGAGCGTCACGGCGCGGCGCGCCGATCGCACGGCGACCGCGGTGACGAGGCGGTACCCGACGCATCCGGGAACGAACAGCGCGATCGGGATCGAAAAGGTCTGGGCGGTGTTGGCCCAGCCCGATGTACTGAGGTTCAGCCAACCGAGCACGGTCGAGACTGCGATGGCCGAAAGCGCCCCGGCCACCGTTGCCAGCCCTGCAGCGAGGACGTATCCCCAGACGACGCCGCCCACGGCGGCGGTCACGCCGGCACCGGCTGCCGCCAGCAGTCTCCGGCGGCTCTGGTGCGCGCGTCGGATCCCGTCGGCGAGCTCGCCTGGGTCGCCCAGCCTCGCGATCGACTCGCGTTCGGCCAGCTCGGCCGACAGCCCTTCCTCGACCAGGCTCGCGGCAAATTCGGTCAAGTGGCCCTCGAGTTCCTCGAGGACGTCGCGCTCGTGGTCCGGTGGTAGCCGGAGCCGCGCGGAGACTCGGGCGAGGTACGCGTCGCGGTTCGCCCGCGGGTCAGACATCGGTGGGGCTCGTCGTGACGCGCTGGACGCCGGCGACGAAGGCGCTCCAGCGATCGCGATTCTCGGCCAGCAGGCCGTGGCCTTTCTTCGTTAGGCGGTAGTACCTGCGACGTGGACCGCGGTCGCTCGCCCGCCACGCGCCGGTGAGGGCGCCGTCAGCCTCGAGCCGGTGGAGGGCCGGGTAGAGCGAGCCCTCGGACGGCGCGAAGGCGCCACCACTGCCCTCGCGGATGCGCTGCGCGATCTCGTAGCCGTACAGCTCCCCGTCGTTGATCACGGTGAGGACCAGGAGCGGGGTCGTCCCCTTGAGGAGCTGCGTGTCGAGTCGCATGGGCCGGTGGTTCCTCTACATCGTTATTGGATGTAGCACGATCCTAGGTACCGCCGGCCGGTTGTCAAGGCCCGATTTCATGGGCGGTACACTCCTCGGTGCGCGACGGCACCGGGCCGACGATCGGCGGGGGCCGGCTACGGAAGGAGACGACTCGATGGGCTTCATGAGCGGCGTGATCACCGGCGTGGCGCTGGCGGCCGGGGCGGCGGCCTGGTACATGTCCCGCTCCGGCGAGCGCTTCCGTGACCAGTACCGGGTCGATCGAAAGCTGGGCGAGCTGGGCGATCAGCTCGAGACTGCGGACACGGGAGATCCAGTCAACCATGAATGCCCAGCTCGCCGAAGTGCGCGCCAGGGGCTCTGAGGTCGCGGCCGCGACAGGTGACGAGCCCGCAGCCAAGCTCGACGATGCCCAGGCCTCAGCCGCCGAGGCCGCGGCCGAGCTGGCGGCCGACGTCGAGGCCAAGGCCGCCAAGGTCAAGAAGTCCGCAAAGGACGCCGCCTCGGAGTAGCGGGCTTGACCTGCGTGCCCGGGCGCTCGAGAGTCCCTCTTGCGCGGATGTGCGATGGTTCGCTCGGTTCGACCTTGACCTTACGAGGCCGGCCTTGCAGGAGAGCCAATGCGAAAACGGAAAGTCACGTACCCGCCGGCCAAGACCTCCAACCGACCCGCGCCCGCCACGGGCCTGCCAACTGATCCGCCCTATGTACGCCCCACCGTCGCCACGATCGATCTGACCGCCGGCAAGGGCCGAGCCGGTCTCGCCGTCGGCGGAAGCGTGCGCATCGCCGGCAACGGGCTGTACGCCGGTGAGATCGCCGTCATCGAGAAGCTCGGCACGGGCGGCGTCATCCCGTCCGCGATCGTCCGAACGGAAGCCGGCAAGACCCGCCAGGTCCGGACCATCGACCTGGAACCCGTCGGGACGAGCCCCGGGTAGAGGGCAAAGTCTTCGATCGTGCCTGTGCCCGTTGCGGATGATCAGCTGCTGACGCTCACTGCGTACGCAACCATGACGAACAGGATCGCTCCACCGAGGGCGAGCACCGGCAGGACTTGCTACCGTGGATTACTGGCCGCCGCCCAGCGCCTCCATGATCAGCGCCCCAGATATCGCTGTGGGAGATCTTAACCACAGCCGATCACCGGCTGGTCGGCCCGATAGGCCCGATTGGCCTCAGGTATCGCCACTGGCGATATCCGAACCTCGAAATCGACAAGATCGAGACGTCTGGGCCTCGAATCCGGGACCTGATCGGACTTACGATCGCCCCGGGCGATATACGGGCCTACTAGCAGCCCAGGCTCAGGTCTCGCGCAACCCCGCGGCGATCCGCGCCGCCCCGGCGAGCACGAGCTGCGCGAGATCCGCCTTCGAGCCTTCCGCCGGGAATCTGTACGACGGTCCGTGCACGTGGACCGCGGCGATCACTTCGCCTGACGCGTCGGCGATCGGGGCCGCGATCGACGAGATCCCGTCCTCGAACTCGTCCATCGCCCAGATGCAGCCCTGCCGCCGGACCTCGCGCAGGCGCTCGCGGACGGCATCGGCGTCGGTCAGCGTCTGGTCGGTGAAGCGCTCCATCGGCCGCTCGAGATAGCGCTCGATCGCCGCCGGCGTCCGAAACGCCAGCAGCACCTGGCCCGACGACACGGCGTGCAGCGGGATCCGCGCGCCCGTCCAATCCCGTACCAGCACCGGCTGCACCGTGTCCACCTGGTCGATGTAGTGGACGAGGTCGCCGTCGGGCATGGCGAGGCCGGCGGCCTCCCCCGATGACTCGGCAAGGTCGATCAGCATCGGCCGCGCGATGGCCGCGAGCGACCTCGTCAGGCTGAAGCCCGCGGCGAGCGTGATGAGCCGCGGCCCGAGCCGGTACGACGTGTCGCCCGGGACCTGCTCGACCGCTCCCTCGCTGACCAGCGTCGCCAGCACGCGCGCGGCTGTGGACTTGGGCAGGCCGGCCCGATCGGCGACTTCGGTCACGCCTAATGGGCCGTCGCCGAGGCTGCCGAGCACGTCGAACGCTCGCTTGACGGATTGGATGCTGGACATAGGACCCTTCGTGGGCTAAATTCGGGTTAGCGGCGGTTCCATCATACGGCACGGTTCCACGATGTGGAACCCCCTGCGCCACCGCCGATCACGACGACCGACCCTGACCGGCCCCCACCCGGAGCACGACGATGACCGACGACCTCCAGGACATCGACCTCAACGCCCTCTCCGACGACGAGCTCGTCGAGCAGATGCACAACGATCTCTACGACGGCATGAGAGAAGAGATCGTCGAGGGCACGAACATCCTGCTGAAGCGCGGCTTCACGGCCACGAAGGTCCTCGACGATGCCCTGGTCGCCGGCATGAAGATCGTCGGCATCGACTTCCGCGACGGCATCCTGTTCGTGCCGGAGGTCCTGCTCGCCGCCAATGCCATGAAGGCCGGGATGGAGATCCTCCGACCGCTGCTGGCCGAGACCGGCGCGGAGCCCGTCGGCAAGGTCGTCATCGGCACCGTCAAGGGCGACATCCACGACATCGGCAAGAACCTGGTCGGCATGATGCTCGAAGGCGCCGGCTTCGAGGTCGTCGACCTCGGCATCAACACGGACGCCGAGAAGTTCATCGGCGCGCTCGAGCAGCACAAGCCGGACATCCTCGGCATGTCCGCACTGCTGACCACGACCATGCCGTACATGAAGGTCGTCATCCAGACGCTCAAGGATCGCGGCCTGCGCGACGACTTCATCGTGCTCGTTGGCGGGGCGCCGCTCAACGAGGAGTTCGGGATGGCGGTCGGGGCGGACGCCTACTGCCGCGATGCCGGCGTCGCCGCCGAGACGGCCCGCCGCCTGATCGACGAGCGACGTGCCCGCGTACCGGCGTAACGGCACCGCGCCAAGCGTCCTCATCGTCGGCTGTGGCGCGCTGGCCAACGAGCTCGTCGCCCTGACCCGGCACCTGCCGAACGTCGACATCACCTGCCTGCCGGCGACCCTGCACAACCGGCCGGGCGGGATCCCGGCCGCCGTGCGTGATCGCATCCGCCGGCGGCGCAAGGGCTATGACCGCGTGTTCGTGGCCTACGCCGACTGCGGCACGGGCGGCCTCCTCGATCCCGTCATCGCCGAGGAAGGCGTCGAGCGCCTCGCTGGCGCCCACTGCTACGAGTTCTACGCCGGCCGCGAGGCCTTCGAGCAGCTCAGCGCCGAGGAGCCCGGGACCTTCTACCTGACCGACTTCCTCGCCCGCAACTTCGACCGGCTCGTCATCGGCGCGCTCGGGCTCGATCGTCATCCGGAGCTGCGCGACACGTACTTCGGCAACTACCGACGGCTCGTCTACCTGGCCCAGACCGTCGATCCCAAGCTCGTCGCCGCCGCGCGGCGAGCCGCCCGCCGGCTGGGCCTGACGTTCGAGCATCGCCAGACCGGCTACGGCGAGCTCGCCACGACGATCGCGGCCGTCGTCGCCGGCGATTCGGCGCCGCCCGTCACCTCGGTGCTCTCCATGGGAGGACGATGAACGTGTCGGTCATGACGATCATCTGGTGGCGCGACATCCCGGCCCAGGTGACCGCCCGCGAGGGTCGAAAGCAGAGCAAGATCGTGCTCCATCCCCGCTTCCAGGTCGCCATCGACAAGGCCGCCAGCCGCGCGGGCAAGCGCGCCTACAACGACTACATCGAGGAGTGGCGCCGGACCCAGAAGTCGTGCGGGGCGGACATCGACGCCGAGGTCGCCGCCGAGGTCGAGCGTCTCGAGGCCGAGTACGACAAGCACCGACTCGCCCAGCTCATCCAGTCCGGCGGCGTGGAAGGCGGCCCCGTGTTCGAGCCGGCGAAAGACGAGACCCAGGGAAAGGCCGCGGAGGCGTGACGCGGACGGTCGTCAGCTCCGCGACGCGCGAGGTCGTCATCGGCGACGACCAGCCGTTCGTGATCATCGGCGAGCGCATCAACCCGACCGGGCGCAAGCTCCTCGCGGAGGAGATGAAGGCCGGCGATTTCTCCCGCGTCGAGCGCGACACCATCGCCCAGGTCGAGGCGGGCGCCCACATGCTCGATGTCAACGCCGGCATCCCGCTCGCCGACGAGCCGGCCATCCTGGCCAAGACGATCCAGCTGGTCCAGTCGCTCACCGACGTGCCGCTCTCGATCGATTCGTCGATCGTCGAAGCGCTCGAAGCCGGGCTTGCCGTGTACCAGGGCAAGGCGCTCCTCAACAGCGTCACCGGCGAGGAGGAACGTCTCGAGCGTGTCCTCCCGTTGGTCAAGAAGTACGGCTGCGCGGTCGTGGCGATCAGCAACGACGAGACGGGCATCTCGATGGACCCCGACGTCCGCTTTGCGGTCGCCAAGCGGATCGTCGAGCGCGCCGCGGACCACGGCATCCCGCGCGAGGACATCGTCGTCGACCCGCTGCTGATGCCGATCGGGGCGCTCAGCGGGGCCGGTCGCCAGGTCTTCCACATCCTGGGCCGGCTGCGCGACGAGCTCAAGGTCAACTCGAGCTGCGGCGCGTCCAACGTCAGCTTCGGCCTGCCCAACCGCGAGGGCATCAACGGCGCGTTCCTGAGCATGGCCATCGCGTCCGGACTGACGTCCGCGATCACGAATCCGATCGCCGAGGGCGTGAAGCACGCGGTCATGGCCAGCGACGTGCTGATGGGCAACGACGGGGATGCGGCCCGCTGGATCCGCCAGTTCCGAACCGGGCCGGCCGACGGCGAGGCCGGCGGCCGACGAACGAACCGTCGCCGCGGCGGTGCGGGAGCTGGGGCCGGGCCGGCCGGGATCCCGGGCGTGACGGTCTTCTCGGCCGACGTCCCGGGCGTGGACGTGCCGGGCCTCGACGTGCCGGCCGTGGACCTGGCGGCCAACGAAGCGCCCGCCGACGCCCAGCCGGCCGACGTCGCCGCGCGCGACTGACGATCCGCCCGTGAGCGACGGCGCGGCCACCGCCGACCCGCAGATCATCTTCACGCCATCCGGGCGGCGCGGGCGTGCGCCGGCGGGGACCACGGTCCTCGACGCGGCCCGCTCCCTCGGCGTGGACATCGATTCGGTCTGCGGCGGCCGCGGGATCTGCGGCCGCTGTGCGGTCGTGCCGGCCTTCGGATCGTTCGCCAAACACGGCATCACGTCCTCACCGGATCACCTCAGCACCCCCGGCGACGTGGAGGCGGGCTACCGGGCCGAGCACGGCCTGGCTGCGGACCGCCGGCTGTCCTGCACGGCGACGCTGCTGGGCGACGCCGTCGTCGACGTCCCGCCCGAGAGCCAGGTCCACAAGCAGGTCGTGCGCAAGGACCTCGCGGCCCGCGCCTTCGAGATGGATCCGGTCGTCCGGCTGCACACCGTGGACGTCACGGAACCGGATCTCGCCACGCCGACCGGGGACCTGGGCCGGCTCTTCGACGCGCTCCGCAGCGAGTGGGACCTCGACGGATTGCGCGCCGACCTGTCGGTCATCCGCGGGCTCCAGGCGGCCCTGACCGCAGGCTCGTACCGCGTCACGGTCGCGGTCCACGGCGGCCGCGACGTGATCGCGGTCTGGCCGGGCTTCCACGACCGGGCGTTCGGCGTCGCCATCGACGTGGGCTCCACGACGATCGCCGGCCACCTCGTCAACCTGACCGACGGCTCGGTCCTCGCGAGCGCCGGGGTCATGAACCCGCAGATCCGCTTCGGCGAGGACCTCATGAGCCGCGTGAGCTACGTGATGATGCATCCGGGCGGCGAGGTCGAGCTCACCGACGCGGTCCGCAAGGCGCTCGACGGCCTGCTCGCGACGCTGGGCAACCGGGCCGGGATCAAACGCGCCGAGATCCTCGAGCTCGCGATCGTCGGCAACCCGATCATGCACCACCTCCTGCTCGGGATCGACCCGACGCCGCTGGGCTCTGCGCCGTTCGCCCTGGCGACCGACGCCGCGGTCGAGATGACCGCGGCGGAACTGGGGGTCCGGGCGCACCCGGGCGCGCGCGTCTACGTGCTGCCGTGCATCGCCGGCCACGTCGGGGCGGATACGGCCGGGGTGATCCTCGCCGAGGAGCCCCACAAGGCCGAGGCGATGACCCTCGTGGTCGACGTCGGAACGAACGCCGAGATCGTGCTGGGTGACAAGCGCCGGCTGCTCGCCGCGAGCTCGCCCACCGGCCCGGCGTTCGAGGGTGCCCAGATCAGCGCGGGGCAGCGGGCGGCACCCGGCGCCATCGAGCGCGTTCGCATCGACCGCGAGACCTTCGAGCCGAGGTTCCGCGTCATCGGCGTCGACGCCTGGTCGAACGACGAGGGGTTCGCGGACGCCGTGGCCGCCGCTGGCACGGGCGTGACCGGCATCTGCGGCTCCGGGATCATCGAGGTCGTCGCCGAGCTGTACCTCGCCGGGGTCATCACCGCCGACGGCGTGATCGATGGCGCCCTCGCCGCACGCACCGAGCGGGTCGTATCGGATGGCCGGACGTTCAGCTACGTCCTGCACACCCCCGTCGATGACGGGCCTCGCATCCTGGTGACCCAGAACGATGTCCGCGCGATCCAGCTCGCCAAGGCCGCCCTGTATGCCGGGGTCCGGCTGCTCATGGACCACCTCGAGATCGAGACCGTCGACGAGGTCCGCCTGGCCGGGGCCTTCGGCAGCCAGATCGACCCGCTCCACGCGATGGTCCTCGGCCTGGTCCCGGACTGCGATCTCGCGCGCGTGCGGGCGGCCGGCAACGCGGCCGGCACCGGCGCGCTGATCGCCCTCCTGTCGGGCGCCGCCCGGCGCGAGATCGAGGCCGTCGTTCGCCGCGTCGAGAAGATCGAGACCGCGGTCGAGCCACGGTTCCAGGAGCATTTCGTCGAGGCGATGGCGATCCCGCATCGGACGGCCGCGAGTCCCAATCTCGAGCTGGTCGTCACCCTGCCAGCCAGGCCGGTCACGGCCGATCGCGGCGGCGATGCCCGGGCGGAACGCCGGCGCCGGCGCGCCGCCAGCAGTGACGGCAGTGCCCCGGCCGCGACGGGCAGCGCGGCGGCCTCGGGCACCCCGACGCCCGGCTCCGGCGGACCTGGAGACGATCGATGAGCAAGAACATGGGCAACCGCCGCACCGGCGGCCGCGAGGGCCGGCGCGCCGTCCGACTCAGCCACGCCGTCGAGCGGCTGCCCTTCCTGACCCGCACGCTGGCGCCGTTCGAGGTGCTCGGCGAGGAGGGCCTCTCGATCATCGAGCACAACGCGGACACGATCCTCGAGGAGGTCGGCATCGACTTCCGCGGCGACGAGGACGCGCTTCGCCTGCTGCGCGACGCCGGCGCCGACGTCCAGGGCGAGCGCGTCCGCTTCCCGCGCGGGATGTGCCGGCAGGTCGTCCAGGCCACGGCGCCGCGCCAGTTCACGCAGTACGCCCGCAACGAGGCGAACAACGTCGAGATCGGCGGGATGCACACGGTCTTCGCCCCGAACTACGGCTCGCCGTTCGTGCGTGATCTCGACCGCGGCCGGCGCTACGGCACGATCGAGGACTTCCGCAACTTCGTGAAGCTCGCGTACCTGAGCCCGCACCTGCACCACAGCGGCGGGACGGTCTGCGAGCCGGTCGACGTGCCGGTCAACAAGCGCCACCTGGACATGGTCTATTCGCACATCCGCTACTCGGACAAGCCGTTCATGGGCTCGGTGACCGCGCCGGAGCGTGCCCGCGACACGGTCGAGATGGCCCGGCTGACGTTCGGCGCGGACTACCTCGAGGACCACTGCGTCATCCTCAGCCTGATCAACGCCAACTCGCCGCTCGTCTGGGATTCGACGATGCTCGGGGCGGCGCGCGCCTACGCCGAGGCGAACCAGGCGACCATGCTCACGCCGTTCATCCTGGCCGGCGCGATGGCCCCGGTCACGGCGGCCGGCGTCGCCGCCCAGACCCTCGCGGAATCGCTGGCGGGGATGACGTTCGTGCAGCTGGTCCGGCCGGGCGCGCCGGTCGTGCTGGGCTCGTTCGCGAGCTCCATGTCGATGCAGTCGGGCGCACCGACGTTCGGGACCCCGGAGCCGGCCCTGGTGCTGTACGTCATGGCCGCGCTGGCGCGGCGGCTCGGTGTCCCGTTCCGCTCCGGCGGCTCGCTGTGCGCCTCGAAGATCGCCGATGCCCAGGCGGCCTACGAGAGTGCCGCGACGCTCCAGCCGACCGTGCTCGGCGGCGTCAACTTCGTGCTGCACGCGGCCGGCTGGCTCGAAGGCGGGCTCGCCGTGGGCTACGAGAAATTCATCATGGACGCCGACCAGCTCGGGATGATGGCCGTGTTCGTGAAGGGCGTGGACCTGTCCGAGAACGGCCAGGCGCTCGATGCGATCCGGTCGAACGGCCCCGGCCAGCATTTCCTGGGCACCGCCCACACGCTGGCCAACTTCGAGAACGCGTTCTACCGCAGCGAGATCGCCGACAACAACAGCTTCGAGCAGTGGTCGGAAGACGGGGGTCTCGACGCGCCGCAGCGGGCGAACGCGATCTGGAAGCGGATGCTGGCCGAGTACGAGGCGCCGCCGATCGACCCCGGCGTCGACGAGGCGCTCCTCGAGTTCATGATCCGGCGCAAGGCGTCGATGCCGGATTCGGAGGTCTGAGGCGTGCTCTTCCGCCGCCGTTCCTCGCTGACCCGTGCCCAGTCGGCCGCCCTTGCGTCGGTCCTGCACGCGCCGACGTTCGAGCTCGTGCCGTTGAAGAACGCCCTGGAGCAGGCGGCATTCCTGCCGTCCGGGGCGACCGTGTCCGTGACCGCCTCACCGGCCAAGGGCATCGAGGCCACCGTCGCCCTGTGCGAGCAGCTCCAGGCCCTGGGATTTCGCGCGGTGCCGCACCTGTCGGCGCGGATGATCCGCGATCGCGGCCACCTGTCCGAGCTCATCGCGTGGCTGGAGGGGGCGGGGGTCGATCGGGCGTTCATCGTGGGCGGTGACGCCAAGGAGCCGGGCGACTTCCCCGACGGGTTGTCGCTGCTGCGGATGATGGCCGAGATCGGTCACCCGCTGTCCGAGATCGGGATCCCGTGCTATCCGCAGGGCCACTCGTTCATCGCCGATGCGCCGCTGCTCGATGCGCTCCGGGCCAAGGCGGCCTTCGCCAGCTACATGACGACCCAGCTGTGCTTCGACCCCGCCGCGATCCGGTCGTGGCTCGCGGACCGTCGGCGGGAGGGCCTCGCGCTGCCGGTCCATGTGGGGCTGCCGGGCGTCGCGGAGCCGCAGCGGCTGCTGGCGATCAGTGCGCGCATCGGGGTGGCCGACACGCACCGCTTCCTGGTCAAGAACACGCAGTTCATCGCGCGGCTCATCCGCTCCGGCGGGTTCTATCGGCCGGATGGGCTGCTGGAGGGCCTCGCCCCGGTCATCTCGGATCCGGCCAACGGCATCGTCGACATGCACCTGTACACGTTCAACGCGGTCGACGTCACCGAGCGCTGGCGGCAGGGGTTCCTCGACAAGCTGGCGGTCCCGGCCGCGTGAGCGAACGAGAGTTGGTCGAGCGCTTCGCGGCATTCCCGGAACGCCTAGCCGCCGCCGCCCGAGTGGCTCGCGAACGTCCCGTCCCCGCTGGGGAGTGGGGCCCCAGCGACATGGTCTCGCACCTGATCGCCGTAGAGGAGGTCGTGTGGCGCGCTCGCCTGCGCGACTTGGCGACGACCGCGGACCCGCGCTGGTCGCGGACGGAGCCGGGCCTCGCTGCCGGCCTTGAGGACGCCTCGCTCGAGGAGCTCCTGTCGACGTTCGAGACGGCGCGGGCCGGCACGGTCGAGACCGTCCGGGCGCTCGACGACGCCGGCTGGGCGCGCTCGGGCACGCATGCCGCGTACGGCCGCCTCGACGTCGCGGGGCTGCTGGGCGTGGCGATCGACCACGACGAGGAGCACCTGCGGGGCATCGCCCCGGACGGAGATGGCCAGTCGGGTCGCTAGCCGCTCAGGAAATCCAGTGCCGCCGCCGTGTACAGCGCGACGCCGAGCGCCATCGTCGGCTCGTCGAACACGACCCGGTTGGAATGGTTCTGCGGGGCCGTGGCGGGATCTTCCGTCGCGGGCCGTGCGCCGAGGAACGCCATCATGCCCGGCACCCGCTCGAGGACGTACGAGAAGTCCTCGGCGCCCATGATCGGCGCGGCGAGGTCGTCGATGGCCGCCTCGCCGGCGAGCTCCGCAGCGAGCGCCGCGGACCCAGGCCACGACGTCAGCGTCGTTGTGCGTGACCGGGTAGCCCGGCACGATCTCGAGCTCGATCGTGGCGCCGTGCGCCGCCGCGATGCCGGCGGCGACCTGTCGGACGAGCGCGGCTGCGGCGGTCCGCGTCGCCGGCCGAGATCGTGCGGATCGTCCCTTCCAGCTCCACAGACTCCGGGATGATGTTGTTGGTCGTCCCGCCGCTGACCCGGCTGATCGTGACCACGGCGGGATCGAAGACGTCGATCCGCCGGGTGACGGCCGTCTGCAGCGCGAGGATCAACTCGGCGGCGACGGTGATCGGATCGAGCGCGAGGTGCGGCGCGGACGCGTGACCGCCGCGCCCGCGGACCGTGGCCACGATCCGGTCGCCCGACGCGAGCAACGGCCCGGCGCGTAGCGCGACCGTCCCGCGCGGCGTAGCGCGTCGCCGATGTGCAGGGCGTACGGCGCGGGCGACGTCGGCGCGGCGTCCAGCAGCCCTTCGTCGAGCATGACGCGGGCGCCGTGGAAGCCCTCCTCGCCCGGCTGGAACATCAGCAGGACGTTGCCGGCGCAGCTGACCCCGGCGCTCGACGAGCAGGCGCGCCGCGCCCAGCAGCATCGCGACGTGCGTGTCGTGGCCGCACGCGTGCATCGCGCCGTCGATCTCGGAGGCGAAGTCGAGCCCCGTATCCTCCCGCAGCGGCAGGGCGTCCATGTCGGCCCGGAGCAGGATCGTCGGGCCGGGTCGGCCGCCCTCGATGACCGCCGTGACCGACGACGTCGCTCGCCCGAGCCGCGGCTCCAGGCCAAGACCGTGAAGCGCCTCGGCGACCACGGCCTGCGTCTCGGGCAATTGGAGCCCGATCTCCGGTCTTCGATGGATCCGGCGCCGGATCTCGATCACGTCGGGGAGGATCGCCTCGGCGGCCGTGCGCACGTCCGCCAGAAGGGCCGTCCCCGCGGGCACCGTCAGTCCTCGCCTCGGCGTGCCCGGCGGATCTGGTCGGCGTGCTCGTGCGAGTGCTCGGCATAGATCCCGAGCCAGTCGTCCACGGAGTACGCGCCGGATTCGCTGTGCGTGCCGCGGCGCTCCCACTCCTCGGCGGTCAGCGACATGAGGAGCTGCTGGCTGGCGCCGCGGACCGCCTGGAGGACCTCGAGCGACGTCTCGATCGGGCGCTCGTAGTGGAGTCGGCGCGCCCACTCGGGCTCGTCGTAGCCCGCGATCACCGGCTCGTCCTCGGCGATCAGCCGACGCAGTCGGACGTACGCCATCGATTCGCTGTCGGCCAGGTGGTGGGCGATCTCGCGGGCGGACCACTCGCCGGATGGACCGCGCCGGTCGAGGTCCTCGTCGTCGGCGCCGTCGAGGGCATCGGCGACGGCCGCGAACCCCGTCGCGAACCGATCAAGTCGGGCTTGGCGTTCGGGCGAGGCGCTGTCTCGTCGGTCATGTGGAGGTACGTCCACGGTAGGCGTGCCGCCCCGCCGGCCCGTCTCGTACGGTTGCCGGATCGCAGGCAGATGGTCCATCATCGCGCCACAACCGAAGAGGGCTTTATCAAGAGTGGCGGAGGGACCGGCCCGTCGAAGCCACGACAACCTACCGATGCGACGTCGGCAAGGTGCCAAATCCGGGCAGGTGCCTCCTGCGAGATAAGGGAACTCCCTCCGGAGACCCTCGTTCCGATCAGGTCGTCCGAGTCCGTACCCTTGGCGCCGACCCGCGTCGAAGCCTGGGTAACGGAGACCGAACTTGACCGTCGGACCATCACGCCGCTGTGGCCTATCCGCCCCCGACACGCATCGCGCCCGTTCACGCGAGCAACCCGCCGGGCGCGCCTGCTCGAGCTGCTCGGCGAGCGGATCCTGGTCCTCGACGGGGCGATGGGGACGATGCTCCAGGCGCATGCCTTCGACGAGGCCGCGTTCCGGGGAGAACGGTTCCGCGACCATCCGAGCGACCTGCGCGGCGACAGCGACCTGCTGTGCCTGACCCAGCCCGACGCGGTCAGCGCGGTCCACACGGCCTACCTCGCCGCCGGCGCCGACGTCCTCTCGACCAACTCGTTCACCGCGACGAGCATCGCCCAGGCCGACTACGGCTTCGACCCCGCGACCGTCCGCGAGATGAACGTCGCGGCCGCCCGCCTGGCCCGCGACGCGGCCGACGCCGCCGAGCGCGCCGAGCCCGACCGTCCCCGCTTCGTCGCCGGCTCGCTCGGGCCGACGAACCGGACCGCGTCGATGAGCTCGGACGTGTCCGATCCGGCGGCCCGCAGCGTGACCTGGGACGAGCTCGCGACCGCGTATCGCGAGTCCGCCGCCGGGCTCGTCGAGGGTGGCGCCGACATCCTCCTCATCGAGACGATCTTCGACACGCTCAACGCGAAGGCGGCGATCTTCGCGGTCGAGTCGCTGTTCGACGAGCTCGGCGAGCGGCTGCCGCTGATCATCTCCGGGACCATCGTGGACGCGTCCGGCCGGACGCTGTCGGGCCAGACCGTCGAGGCGTTCTGGCACAGCATCCGTCACGCCGATCCGCTGATCGTCGGGCTGAACTGCGCCCTGGGGCCGAAGCAGCTGCGCGAGCACCTCGACGTCCTCTCGCGGGTCGCGGACCGGCCCGTCTCGGCCTACCCGAACGCCGGCCTGCCCAATGACCTCGGCGGCTACGACGAGACGCCCGAGGAGATGGCCGAGGCGCTCGGCGAATGGGCCCAGCACGGCCTGCTGAACGTGGCCGGCAGCTGTTGCGGCTCCACCCCGGACCACGTCGCCGCGATCGCCGCCGCGGTGGCCGGTCTGCCGCCGCGCCAGATCCCCGAGCCGCGCGGCGTCACCCGCCTGTCCGGCCTGGAGCCGCTCGTCATCCCGCCGCCGGGCAACGCCTTCGTCAACGTCGGCGAGCGCACGAACGTGACCGGCTCGCGCAAGTTCGCCCGGCTCATCGCCGAGGAGCGCGAGGACGAGGCGGTCGACATCGCCCGGGAGCAGGTCTCGAACGGCGCCCAGATCGTCGACGTGAACATGGACGAGGCGATGCTCGACGGCGTCGCGGCGATGACCCGGTTCCTGCGCCGGATCGCCGCCGAGCCCGACATCGCGACCGTGCCGGTCATGGTCGACAGCTCGAAGTTTTCCGTCATCGAGGCCGGGCTCCAGCAGCTCCAGGGCAAGGGCGTCGTCAACTCGATCTCGCTCAAGGAAGGCGACGCCGAGTTCCTGCGCCAGGCGCGGCTGTGCCGGCGCTACGGGGCCGCGGTGGTCGTCATGGCCTTCGACGAGCGGGGCCAGGCGGAGTCACCCGAGCGGCGCGTCGAGGTCCTGCGCCGCGCCTACGACCTGCTCACGAACGTGGTCGGCTTCCCGCCCGAGGACATCATCCTCGACGCCAACATCTTCGCCATCGCGACGGGGATGGAGGAGCACAACGACTACGCGGTCTCCTTCATCGAGGCCGTCCGGCGGCTGAAGAAGGAGTTCCCCGGCACACGAACCTCGGGCGGCGTCTCGAACGTGTCCTTCGCGTTCCGCGGCAACGACCGCGTGCGCGAGGCGATCCATTCGGTCTTCCTGTACCACGCGATCGCCGCCGGCCTCGACATGGCCATCGTGAACGCCGGCGTCCTGCCGATCTACGACGAGATCGAGCCGGAGCTGCGCGAGCTGGTCGAGGATGTCGTCCTGAACCGCCGACCGGACTCGACCGAGCGGCTGCTCGAGCTGGCCGGACGCTTCGCCGGCGAGAGTGGGATGGAGCGCGCGGCCGAGGATCTCGCCTGGCGGGAGAAGCCCGTCGAGGAGCGCCTTGACCCACGCGCTGGTCGCCGGCATCGATGCCTACATCGTCGACGACACCGAGGAGGCTCGTCTCGCGGCGGCTCGACCGCTCGACGTCATCGAGGGCCCATTGATGGCCGGGATGAACGTCGTCGGCGACCTGTTCGGCGCCGGACGGATGTTCCTGCCCCAGGTCGTCAAGAGCGCCCGGGTCATGAAGAAGGCGGTCGCCGTGCTCATCCCGTACCTCGAGGCGGAGCGGGCGGGCACGGGCAAGCGCTCCGGGACGATCGTCACGGCGACGGTCAAGGGCGACGTCCACGACATCGGCAAGAACATCGTCGGCGTCGTCCTGGGCTGCAACGACTACGAGGTCGTCGATCTGGGCGTCATGGTCCCGGCCGCGCGGATCCTGGAGAAGGCGATCGAGATCGACGCGGACCTGATCGGCCTATCCGGGCTGATCACGCCCTCGCTCGACGAGATGACCCATGTCGCCGCGGAGATGGAGCGCCAGGGGTTCACGATCCCGCTGCTCATCGGTGGGGCGACGACGTCGCGCACGCACACCGCGATGAAGATCGCGCCGGCCTACTCGGGGCCGGTGGTCCACGTGCTGGACGCCTCGCGGGCGGTGGGGGTCGCGGGCTCGCTCGTCCAGGAGGAGCGGCGGGATGCGTTCGTGGCCGGGATCCGCGAGGAGTACGAGACGGTCCGCCGTGAGCGGGCGGGCCAGCGCGCGAAGGAGAAACGCCTGACCGTGGCCGAGGCGCGCGCGAACCGCGTGCCGGTTGACTGGTCCGCGGTGGACCCGCCGCGCCCCACGTTCCTTGGGCCGCGGACGTTCACGGACTACCCGCTCGCGGAGCTCGTGGAGTTCATCGACTGGACGCCGTTCTTCGCGACCTGGGAGATGCGCGGCGCCTACCCGGCGATCCTCGACGACCCGAAGCTCGGTGCCGCGGCGCGCGACCTGCATCGCGATGCGTTGGCGCTGCTCGAACGGATCGTGGCGGACGGGCGGCTCAAGGCGAGTGCCGTGGTGGGCTTCTGGCCGGCGAACACCGTGAACGACGACGACATCGCGGTCTGGAGGGACGACGAACGAGGCCAGCCGCTGGCCACGTTCCGGACCCTGCGCCAGCAGATGGCCAAGCCCGACGGCCGCCCGAACGTCGCCCTCGCCGACTTCGTCGCGCCGCTCGAGACCGGCCTGGCCGACTACATCGGGGCGTTCGCGGTCACGACCGGGCACGGCCTCGACGAGATCGTCGCGGAATTCGAGGCGGCCAACGACGATTATTCGTCGATCCTCGCCAAGGCCCTGGCCGACCGGCTGGCCGAGGCCTTCGCCGAGCGGCTCCACCAGCGGGTCCGACGCGAGCTGTGGGGCTACGCGCCCGATGAGGCCCTGACGAACACGGACCTGATCGCCGAGCGCTACCAGGGCATCCGACCCGCCCCCGGCTACCCGGCCTGCCCGGACCACACGGAGAAGGGAACGCTGTTCAAGGTCCTCGAGGCCGAGGCGCGGGCCGGCATCCGGCTCACGGAGTCGTACGCGATGTGGCCGGGCGCGTCGGTCGCAGGTTACTACTTCTGGAACCCGGCGAGTGCCTACTTCGGGCTCGGCCGGATCGGGCACGATCAGCTCGAGGACTACGCGCGGCGCAAAGGCATGCCCGTGGCCGAGGCGGAACGCTGGCTCGCCCCGAACCTCGCGGACGAGTCCTAGCCGGTGGGGGCCCGGGACCGATTTCGCGAGCGCCTCGCCGCCGGCCCGTTACTGGCCGACGGCGCGATGGGCACGTTGCTATTCTCGCGCGGGATCCCGCAGCGCGCCGTCCTGGACGAGCTCGTCGCGACGCGCCCCGAGCTGATCGGGGCGATCCATCGCGAGTACCTGGCGGCTGGCGCGGACATCATCGAGACCTCGACCTTCGGGGCGAACCGCATCCGGCTCGCGCCGTACGGCCTGGGCGATCAGGCGGCCCGGTTCGCGCGGCGTGGCGCCCAGATCGCGCGCGAGGCCCGCGACGTCACAGGCCGCGATGTGCTCGTGGCGGGCTCCATCGGCCCGCTCGGTGCGCCGTCGCGTGAGATCCTGCACCTGGACGAGCGTGCCATCCGGAGCTGTTTCCGCGAGACCGTCGATGGGCTCCTGGAAGGCGGCGCGGACCTGTTCTGGTTCGAGACGTTCGCGCTCATCGACCACCTGGCCATCGCGGTCGAGGAGGCGCGCGCCGCCGCCGCGGACCTGCCGATCGTCGCGCTGTTGACGTTCGGCGAGGACCTTGCGCTCGCGGACGGGACGGCGCCGGGAGCGGCGGCCACGGCGCTCGGCGCGGTCGCCGATATCGACGTCGTCGGGGTCAATTGCGGCGCCGGCCCGGTGGGCTGCCTCGACGCGCTTGCGGGGATGGGCGCGGCGGGTCGCGCCATCCTGCCGAATGCCGGACTGCCCCAGCGGGTCGAGGGCCAGTTCGTCTATGCGGCCGGGCCGGACTACTTCGGACGCATGGTCGGTGACATGCTCGATGCGGGGGCGGCGATCGTCGGTGGGTGTTGCGGCACGACGCCGGAGCACATTGCGGCGATGCGCAGCGCCATCGACGCGCGGGCCGGGGACTCGGCGGTCGCGCCGGCGTCGGCGGCACCCGCGCCCGCGGCCATCTCCACGATCCGCGCGGAGATCGCCGCGACGACCGACGGGCCGCCACCGCCCACCGGTCTCGCCCGCGCGCTCGCCGACGGCCGTTACGTCATCTCGGTCGAGATCGATCCGCCGCGCTCCGTCCGCATCGAGCGCACGATCGAGGCCGCCCGGCTGCTCCAGGCGGCCGGTGTCGACGTGGTCAACATCAGCGACTCCGCGATGGCCAGGGTCCGGATGGGCGCGCTCGCCGTGGCGTTCGGCGTGCAGCACGACCTCGACCTCGAGTGCGTCGTCCACGTCACGACGCGCGACCGGAACCTCATGGCACTCGAGTCGGAGCTGCTCGGCGCGCATGCCCTGGGCGTCCGCGACATCCTGGCCCTGACCGGGGACCCGCCGCGGATCGGCGACCTGCCGGGCGCGACGGGGGTCTGGGATGTCGACTCGATCGGCCTTGTCGAGATCCTCACGCGCCTCAACCGGGGCGAGGACGCGGCGGGCTCGCCGATCGGACAGCAGGCCGGGTTCACGATCGCCTGCGCGCTCGACCCGACGGCCGCCGACGCGGCCACCGAATGGGATCGACTGGAGCGCAAGATCGCGGCCGGCGCCCACCTGATCATGACCCAGCCGCTCTACTCCATCGAACAGGTCGAGGCGATGTTCGACGAGGCACAGCGGCGCTTCGGGGCCGGCGGGTTCCCGATCCCGCTCCTCCTCGGCGTCCTACCGCTCCAGTCGACCCGTCACGCCGAGTTCCTCCACAACGAGGTCCCGGGCATCACGATCCCGGATGCCACACGCGCCGTGCTCCGGGACGCCGGCGAGCACGGCGCGGAGATCGGCCTGCGCATCACGGAGGAACTGCTCGACGCCGTCGGCGACCGGGTGTCGGGCACCTACGTCATGCCGTCCTTCGGGCGATACGAACAAGCGGCCGAACTCGCGCGGCGGCTGCGAGCCCGCCACCCGGTCGCGACGCGGTAGTAGCTCGATCTGGGATCGGCCGGTCCTACAGTCCGGAAGCAGCCCGGGCAAGCCGGGGCTGCCCCGGTATCCGCCCTACGTACCACCACCCTCGGACCGGCCGACGACGAGGATACGTCTTCGGCGCGGGCCGGCCCGCCGGGACTGCCGCATAACCTTCTGCCACCCGCCTTGGGGCCAGTTCAGGCAACACCGCCTCGTTGACGCTCTCCGTCCGCCGCCCTAGACTCGATATCCGACGAATTCACTCGGATATCGAGGACCAAGCTCTGATCCCGACCACAACCACCGTCCTGCGCCCGGTCTACCACGGCTCCGGCGCCGTCTCGTTCTCGACCAAGGGCGAGTACGGCGTGCGCCTGATGGTCCAACTCGCTCGCCACTACGGAACGGGCCCGGCCAGCCTCGCCGGGATCGCTGCCGAAGAGGACCTGCCGCGCGCCTACCTCGAGCAGTTGGTCGTCAGCCTGCGCGAAGCCGGCCTCGTGCTCAGCACCCGCGGCGCGCACGGCGGCTACGAGCTTTCGCGTCCTCCGGAGGCGATCACCATGAGCGCCGTCCTGCGCGCCCTCGAAGGCCCGATCGCCCCGATGTTCTGTGCCACGGACGACCCGGAGCACGCCATGGTGTGCGATCGATCCTCGCGTTGCACGGTGAACCTGCTGTGGGTCCGGGTCCGCGACGCCATCACCTCGACGCTCGAATCGATGACGCTGGCCGATCTCGCACCCGAGCGCGCGGACACCGGCCCGGCCGCTCTCTCCGGCGCTGACGCCTCGAACGCCCCCGACTCCCTACGACCCGAAGGAGCCCTGACCCCACCGTGACCGACCAGACCAAGCAGCCCACCGACAACGACCTCGTCATCCGCGACCTGCGGGTCGCGCCCGCCGCCAAGCCCGATCAGGACATCCTCCAGGGCATCGACCTGACCGTCGCCAAGGGCGAGGTCCACGCGATCATGGGCCCCAACGGCTCGGGCAAGACGACGCTCGCCTACGCGCTGATGGGCCACCCGGCGTATGTCGTCAAGAGCGGCGAGGTGCTGTGGAAGGGCCGCGACCTCCTCAAGCTCTCGCCGGACAAGCGCTCGCGCCTCGGCCTGTTCCTCGCCTTCCAGTACCCCACCGCCATCCCGGGCCTGAGCGTCGCCTCGTTCATCCGGAGCGCGCTCAACGCGAAGCTGCAGGGCATCGACAAGAACCCGGACATCGACCCCACCGACTCCGTCAAGGGCGGCGTCTCGATGCGCGACTTCCGCAACAAGATGCGCGAGAAGATGGCGCTGCTGCGGATGGACGAGGGTTTCGCGACCCGCTACGTCAACGACGGGTTTTCGGGCGGCGAGAAGAAGCGTCTCGAGATGCTCCAGATGGCCGTCCTGGAACCCGAGATGGCGATCCTCGACGAGACCGACTCCGGCCTCGACATCGATGCGCTGCGGATCGTCGCCGAGGGCGTCAATTCGATGCTCAACCCGGAGCTCGGGGTGCTCCTGATCACGCATTACCAGCGGCTGCTCAACTACATCAAGCCGGACTACGTCCATGTCCTGGCCGAGGGCCGCATCGTCAAGAGCGGGCGCAAGGACCTCGCCGTGCGACTCGAGGAGGAGGGCTACGGCCCGATCCTGCGCGAGGCCGGCCTGTCGATCGACGTCCCTGACCACGCCCTGCTCGTACCCAAGGGCCCCGAGCTCGATCCCGAGGCGGAGTCCGACCGCCAGCCCGTGGAGGCCGCCCGCTAAGGCGGGCCGCTGCCGATGGCCATCGAGACCTCGCCACCCGTGCCCGTCCCCGCCGCCGCGCCGTCATCCGGGCTGGACGCCGCCGCCCTCCGCGCCGACTTCCCGATCCTCGAGCAGGAGATCCACGGCCACCCGCTGGTCTACCTGGACTCGGCGTCGACGAGCCAGAAGCCGCGCGTCGTGATCGACGCCCTCGCCGACTACTACCGCGAGTACAACGCCAACGTCCATCGCGGGATCTACACGATCGGCGAGAAGGCCACGGCCGCGTACGAGGCGGCGCGGGTCAAGACCGCCCGCTTCATCAATGCGCCCGACAGCCACGAGATCGTCTTCACGCGGAACGCCACCGAGGCGATCAACCTCGTGGCGTACTCGTGGGGCCGCCGCAACATCTCCCGCGGCGACCAGATCGTCCTGACCGAGATGGAGCACCACGCCAACCTCGTCCCGTGGCAGCTCCTCGTCCAGGAGCAGGACGGCGACCTCGAGTTCATCCCGATCACCGACGACGGCATCCTCCGCCTCGACGTCTTCGAGGTGCTGCTCCGGCTCAAGCCGAAGCTGGTCGCGTTCACGCACGTCAGCAACACGCTCGGCACGATCAATCCGGTCCGCGAGTTGACCGAGATGGCGCACGCCGCCGGGGCGCTCGTGCTCGTCGACGGGGCGCAGGCCGTGCCGCACGTCCCGGTCGACGTCCAGGAGATCGGCTGCGACTTCTACGCGTTCAGCGGCCACAAGATGCTCGGGCCGATGGGCTCGGGCGCGCTCTGGGCTCGCCGAGAGCTGCTGGAGTCGATGCCACCGTTCCTCGCCGGCGGCGAGATGATCCGCGAGGTCCATCTGCGGCGCAGCGAGTTCAACGAGATCCCCTGGAAGTTCGAGGCCGGGACGCCGGCGGTCGGTGACGCGATCGGCCTGGGTGTCGCCGCGGAGTACCTCATGGACCTCGGCATGGACCGCGTCCGCGAGCACGAGCGCGAGCTCGTGACCTACGCGCTCGACGTGCTCCAACGCGAGATCCCCGACATCGAGCTATATGGCCCGCTGGATCCCGACCTCCGTGGCGGCGTCGTGCCGTTCAACCTTCCCGGCATCCACCCGCACGACGTGGCCCAGGTGCTGGACCGTTCCGGCATCGCGGTCCGGGCCGGCCACCACTGCACGATGCCGCTCCACGAACGCCTCGACCTGGCGGCCACGGCACGCGCGTCCTTCAGCGTCTACACGACGACGGCCGACATCGACGCCCTCGTCACGGGCCTGAAGGAAGTCCAGCGCGTCTTCAACGGCTGACCGAGGCGGCCATCTGCGGCCCCGGGCCGCTTTGCGTGGTCCGCGGGCTCGCTCACGTACGTCAAGTGCGCTCGCTCAAGTGCTCGCCCGCCCGTTGCCCGGAACCTCATCTGCCGGCCTCGTCCGTCCGATCAGCCCCCGGGAGGTAGCCCGCGCGGCGAGATCGACACCCACGGACGCTTATGGCCGATGTCGTCCCGATTCGCGGTAGGATCGTCGCCCGGAGACGATCACGACACGATCTGGGGCCGTTTCACGGGTTTCGGGCGTCACGACCGGCCATAACCGTCCCCCGATGTCGCTTCGGCCAAGCGCGCCGATGGTGACCGAGCCCGCGCGGCAAGATCGACACCCACGGACGCTTATGGCCGATGTCGTCCCGATTCGCGGCAGGATCGTCGCCCGGAGACGATCACGACACGATCTGGGCCGTTTCACGGGTTTCGGGCGTCACGACCGGCCATAACCGTCCCCCGATGTCGCTTCGGCCAAGCGCGCCGATGGTGACCGAGCCCGCGCGGCAAGATCGACACCCACGGACGCTTATGGCCGATGTCGTCCCGATTCGCGGCAGGATCGTCGCCCGGAGACGGTTACGCCCCGATCTGGGACCCATTCACGGGATTCGGGCGTCTCGACCGGCCATAACCGTCCCCCGATGTCGATTCGGCCAAAACCCGCAGCGTCCCGCCACCGCTGCCGCGATCGGCGCTCAGCCGGGGGCCAGCGACCGCCACAATTCGAGCGCCCACTGCCAGTCGTTCGCGTCGTCGAAGACGATGCGGATCGCGGCGCCGGAGCCGTTGACCGCCGAGTAGCCGTCGAGCACGCCGACCGCCACGCCGGACGCGTCGTCGCTCGTGATCCGCGCCCGGCCCACGACCGGCCCTGCCTGGTGCGTGAGCGCCTCGCCGCCGAGATCTCCGGCGACCTGCGCCAGGAACGCCTGGGCCGCCATGGAGCCCGTGTCGGTCGCGGCCAGCGTGACGCTCCGTCCGGCGCCGCCGCCCCACCATTCCTCCTCGGTCCGGCGTTCGGCGAAATCGCCCGGGATCTCCAGCGCCCAGCCCTCGTGGCTGATCGAGACGGGGTCCCGCCGATAGCCGATGGGCGGCCCCGGCGGTTCCAGCTTGGTCCGCGAGTTGACCTGGCGGGTCATCCCGTCCTCGAACCCACCGAACCCGATGAGCTCCGCCCAGGCATGCCACGGGTAGGCCAGATCGGGATCGATCGGGTAGGCCTTCGACAACAGTCGGTGGACGTCCTCGAGGCGCTCCGCCTCGCCTTCGAGGGCGGGCTTGCGCCAGCGGACCTCAAGCCACATCAGCGCAAGCGCGCGGTTCAGCAGGTATCGCCCATCGGTGGCGTCCAGCCACCACGGCGTGATCTCGATGGCGATGCGTGGGTCGGCGATGGCCGACTCCAGCCAGGCGTCGTCGCGCGGCCCCAGGGAGGTCGCGATCGCGCCCTCGAACGTGTAGCGCGTGCCCGGTGGCGTTCCGATCTGCACGCCGGTGCTGCTCCGCTGCCGTGCGTTTCGCACCTGCGCGAGGGTCGGCCCGAGCCAGGCCAGATACGCCGTCTCCACGTCGGGTCGCTCGGCGAAGGCGAGGTCCGCGGAGCTCTCGTCCCAGTCGATGCTGCGTTCCTTGCCCAGCCGCTCCAGCACGCGGCCGACGAACCGGTGATAGCCGGGACCACCGGATACGGTCTCGGCGAACGCCCGGACGATGCCGGAATCGTCGGCCGTCAGGATGAGATCGGGCGTGGCCGGGTGGAGCGCCACCTGCAGCTGGGTCTCACCGGTGGGAAGGACGTGCTGGCGGGTCGAGCGGACCTGGTCCGGGTATTCCGCGGTCAGCCACGCCGCGGCGTCCGCGAGCAGGCGCTCACCGTCGGGCATCCGCGGGATGAGCCCACGCTTGGATGCCTGACCTTCGAGCCGGATCTCGAGTGACGATCGAAGCTTGCTGACCACCGATTCCGGACGATACTCCGCTCGCCGCGCCGAGGGGCCGGGCGCTTGGTACCACGGCCCTGCCCCAACGGTCCGTTGCGCCGGCGCACCTGATCCTGCGGCCTCGATCGCGCTATCCGCCGCAGGATTGGCGCGGCGGCGGGACGTCCGAGGTGGTTTCCGCAGGCGCCCGCGGCATCCGGGCGGTCCAGCGGGCCGGCTTAGCGGAGGTGGAGAGATGCTCCCCTGGATAGCTCACGCCGATACCGACGAGATTCGGTCCGACATCGAGCATGGCGGCGATCGACGCCCACTCGAAATCGGCGGTGGGGGGCATGCGCTGCCAGGACCTTCCGTCGGCGGAGGTCCAGGTGTGCCCGTGATAGTCGCGCTGGTCGCCGCAGGTCTCGTCCCGCAGCGACCCGACCGCACCGGTCGCCACGAACCCGGCGTCTACCCCGATGATCGCCGTCGACACATCCGGACCCGTCGGTGCCAGCTCCCACGTCTCGCCATCCGCCGAGTACCAGGCGACCGGTCCGTCGTGCGACGTGGACGAGCCGAGCGCAACCCAACCGCGCGGTCCGGCAGCCAACTCGCCGACGCGGTCCTGGTTTGCGTCCCGCAGTGTCCCGGTCCGCTCCCACTCCGCACGGCCGGTCGTCTCCCAGACCTCCAACGGCCCGTATGCTTCTTCTTCGCCTTCGCCGCCGACAAAAGCGATCGCTCGGCCATCGAGCGCGGCGACAGCCTGGAGGCCGCGCGCCACCCGCAGGCCCGTCTCATTGGTCGCAGCCAACCAGTCCACGCCGTCGACCGACGTCCAGATGACCTGGGAGAAGTCGGTATCCCAACGGTGCCCGAACGCCACGAATCCGCTGCGGGTGGCAACGACGGTACGCATCGACCCTCGTTCGAACGCACCGTCCGAGATCCTGCGCCAGCGCGTCCCGTCTTCTGAGATCCAGACCACGGCCCTGGCGTTATCCGTTCCGACGGCGACGAAGCCCGACCCACCGGCGGTGACCGCAACGAGACGCTGACCGTTCGGGGCATCGAGGACGCGCTCCCAGTGGCGACCGTCGGACGACGCCCAGATGACCGACATTTCATGGCCTTCAGCGGTACGGCCCACGTTGCCGACCAGCACGTTCGTCGCGCCGTCAGAGGCGGACCCTCGGATCTCCATCAGACCGTCCAGGCCCGCAACGCTTCGTCGTGTCCAGTCCAGGATCAACGGCTCGGGCGGGGCCGGTGTCGTCGAGACGGTCGGGGCGGGCGTCGATCCCGGCGACGCTGATGGCGCGGTGCTGGGCGGCGCTGATGGCGAGCTCGCCACGGGTGTCGTTGGCGCCGCCGTCTGGGGAGCCGGACTCGAGGCCGGTTTGCTGCAGCCCACGACCAGGGAAGTCGTGACGGCCATGACCATCAGGCGAGCCGATGCACCGTATTTCATGTCGTCCTCGCTCCAGTTGTGTGGCGAGGAGACGCACGGGTACAGCCCCCGTTGCGGTTCCGCAAATGATTGACATCAATCCTGACCCCGCTGGTCGGGATTGCCGTCTCGCGCTACACTCGGATGAGCATGGACGACCTCTACCGCGACTACATCCTCGAGCACTACCGGCGACCCCACAACTTCGGGATCGTCGAGGACGCCGACGCCTCGTACGAGGGCGCCAATCCGCTCTGTGGCGACCGGATCACGCTGATGCTGGGCGTCAAGGACGGGGTCGTGGATCGGGTCGGCTTCACGGGCCGCGGTTGCGCCATCAGCCAGGCCAGCGCGAGCCTCCTGACCGACGAGATCAAGGGCAAGCCCCTGACCGAGGTCGCGGCCATCCGGGCGGACGACCTGCTTGACCTGCTGGGCATCGACATCAGCCCGGCCCGTCTCAAGTGCGCGATGTTGAGCCACGAGAGCCTCCAGCACGTGCTGGGCGACCTCGGTGCCGCCGATCCCGCGAGCGCGGGCGACCCGACGAGCGTGCTCACCCCCGAGCGAGCCGGGGCATGACCAGGATCGAGCGCCGCTGCAGGTGTAGCGAGCCGGCCTGAGCGCCGGCGGCCGCACCCGGCCCTCCGCCGACCCCACCGCCACAGCCCATCCCGCCCTGGCCGCCACGAGCGAGCCAGCCCGTCGACCCATCGGAGCCCGACAACCCATGCCGAAGTCCTACGCCGACCTCCTCCGGGAGGCCCGCGACCAGATCGCTGAAGTCACGCCACAGGAGGTGGCCGCCCTCCCCGACGGCGCGGCCACGATCGTCGACGTCCGCGAGGCGTCGGAGTGGGAGCAGGGCTACATCCCCGGCGCCCAGCACATCTCCAAGTCCTACATCGAGCAGCAGATCGAGGCCGCGGCGCCGGACCGCGACGCCCCGGTGATCCTGTACTGCGCCGGCGGCGTGCGTTCGCTGTTCGCGGCCCAGACCCTCGCCGACATGGGCTACACCGACGTGAAGTCGATGAAGAGCGGATTCGGAGGCTGGAAGAGCGCGGGTCTCGACTTCGAGACGCCCGGTCGTCCTGTCCGCCGAGCAGAAGCAGCGCTACAGCCGCCACCTGCTGATCCCGGAAGTCGGCTCGGCCGGTCAGGCCAAGCTCCTCGCTTCCAAGGCGCTGCTCATCGGCGCCGGCGGCCTCGGCAGCCCGGCCGCCCTGTATCTCGCGGCGGCGGGCGTCGGGCAGATCGGTCTCGTCGACTTCGATGTCGTCGACCTCTCCAACCTCCAGCGCCAGATCGTCCACACGACCGAGCGGATCGGCGAGCGCAAGGTCGAGTCCGCGCGGATCGCGATCAACGCCCTCAACCCGGACGTCAAGGTCATCGAGCACGAGGAGATGCTCGTCGCCTCGAACGTCGAACGGATCATCGCCGGCTACGACGTCATCCTCGACGGAACGGACACCTTCGAGACCCGCTACATCCTCAACGACGCGGCGGTCGCGGCCGGCATCCCGGTCATCCACGCCAGCGTCTTCCGGTTCGAGGGCCAGCTGACGACGTTCATCCCGTACGAGGGGCCGTGCTACCGCTGCCTCTACCCGACCCCGCCGCCGCCCGAGCTCGCGCCCGGCTGCTCCGTGGCCGGCGTCCTGGGCGTCGTGCCCGGCATCTTCGGGCTGCTCCAGACCAACGAGGCGCTCAAGGTCCTGCTGGGCATCGGCACGACGCTGGCTGGCCGGCTCGTCCTGTTCGATGCGCTCGAGACGGAGTTCACCGAGCTCCAGCTCCGGCGCGACCCGAACTGCCCGGTCTGCTCCGACGCGGCGGTCGAGGCCCGCAAGGCCGGCCGCCCGCTGGCCACGGCCGGCGTGGGCGAGGACGCCCCGTTCCTGATGACGACGACCGGGCTCGCCGGCACGATCTCGCCCGAGGCGCGCGGGTGAGCACGGTCTTCATCCCGTCCGTCCTGCGGGCGAACGTCGGTGGCGTGAAGTCGCTCGAGATCGAAGGCGAGTCGATCCGCGGCGTCGTCGACACGCTCGTGACCAAGCACCCCGCGCTCAAGACGCAGCTCCTGACCGACGATGGCGACCTGAATCGGTTCGTCAACGTCTACGTCAACGGCCAGGACGTGCGCTATCTGGCGGGCCTCGACACGCCGGTCGCCCCGACCGACGAGGTGCGCCTCCTCCCGGCCATGGCCGGCGGTTGACCGTGGCCATCCCGTGGCGGCTCGACGCCGAGCACGACCATACCCACGCGCACGAGGGCCTCGCTCGTCATGGCGGACGATACGCGGACATCCTCGAGGCCATCGGGCACACGCCCCTGGTCGAGATCCCGCGGATGAGCCCAAACCCGGACGTCCACATCTTCGCGAAGCTGGAGATGCTCAACCCGACCGGGTCGGTCAAGGACCGGGTCGCGAAGTACCTGATCGAGGACCTCGAAGGGCGCGGGCTGCTCCACGAGGATTCGATCATCCTCGAGCCGACCTCGGGCAACACCGGCATCGCGCTCGCGATGATCGGCCGGCGCAAGGGCTATCGGGTCGCGCTCGTCATGCCGGACAACGTCACGAACGAGCGGCGCCAGATGGCTGCCCTGTTCGGCGCCGAGGTGATCGACTCGCCCGGAGCGCAGGGCTCCAACGGAGCGATCGCGCTGGCCAAGCACCTCGTCGGCCTGGACGCGCGGTTCGTGATGCCGTACCAGTACGGCAACGAGGCGAATCCGCTCGCCCACTACGAGACGACGGGGCCGGAGATCCTGGCCGATTGCCCGGAGATCGACGTCCTGGTCGCGGGTCTGGGCACCGGCGGGACGCTGATGGGCGTGTCGCGCTACCTGCGCGAGCACAAGCCCGGCGTGCGCATCGTCGCCGCGGAGCCGCTCCCGGGCGAGAAGGTCCAGGGCCTGCGCTCGCTCGACGAGGGGTTCATCCCCGAGATCCTCGACCCCGACCTGATCGATGCGAAGTACCTGGTCTCGAACCGGGATGCCCTCGCCGCGCTGCGCGAACTGGTCTTCCGCGAGGGCATCTTCGCCGGGCCGTCGTGCGGAGCGGTGCTGGTCGCGGCGGCGCGCGAGGCCGAGGCGATGAGCGGCGGGACGATCGTGGCGGTGCTCCCCGACGGGGGCTGGAAGTACTTATCCGCGGGCACGTTCACGACCGACTTCGACGAGATGGAAGACGCCCTCGAGGGTGGCGTGAACTGGTGGTGAGCACCGGGTCGGGCGAACCGGCGATCGACCCGAAGCGTGTCGTCGCGGAAGGCTACGACGCGATCGCTGAGCGCTATTTCGAATGGAGCGATGCCTCGCCATCGCCGACGCGCCTCGCCTGGCTCGACCGGGCACGTTACAGGATCCCGCTCGGTTCCGACGTCCTCGACCTCGGCTGCGGAGCGGGCATCCCGATGACCAAGGCGCTTGCCGCCGGCCGCCAGGTGACCGGTGTCGATCTGTCGACACGTCAGCTCGAGCTTGCCCGAAGGAACGTCCCTGAGGCCACGTTCATCCGATCGGACATGACGAGGCTTGACTGGCCGTCGGCCACCCTTGATGCGGTCGTCGCCTTCTACTCGCTCACGCATCTCCCGCAGGCCGAGCTGCCGGGCCTGTTGACCTCGATCTATCGCTGGCTGCGTCCAGGTGGGGTCTTCATGGCGTCGATGGGCGCCCACGAAGCCCCGGACGAGATCGAGTCGGACTGGCTCGGTGTCCCGATGTTCTTCGGGCACCCCGGCGCCAGGCGGAACCGTGCGTTGGTGCGGCGTGCGGGCTTTGAGATCGAGACCGCCGTGGTCCAGGCAGAGCCCAAGGACCGGCACGACGCCTTGTTCCTCTGGGTGGTCGCCCGTCGGCCGGAGACACACTCGGCCGATGGAGCGAGCCGCCCATGACGCCGCCGAACCACCCGGGTCCCGGGTCAGCCTCCATCCCCGCGGACCTCCTCCAGGCGATGATCGACGACGCCCGCGCGGGGTACCCGAATGAGTCGTGCGGGCTGATCCTCGGCGATACCACGGCGGCGGCCGGCGGGCGGGCGCTGCGCTTCGAGCCCACCCGGAACGCGGCCCAGTCGCCGTACCGCTACGAGATCCACCCGGACGACCTCTACCGGCTGACGGTCGCAGCCGAGGACGCCGACGAGGTGTTCTGGGGCATCGTCCACTCTCACACGCATACCCAGGCGGTCCCCTCGCCGACGGACATCGGGCTGGCCCTCTACCCGGACGCGCTCTATCTCCTGGTGTCGCTCAGCGGCGATGAGTCACATCCCATGACCGGCACGCCGAGCGTGCGTGCCTGGCGGATCGTCGATGGGACCACGCACGAGGTCGCCGTCGAGATCGTCGCGGGATGAGGGGCGCGGGCGCCGCCACCGACCGCCCCAGGCTGGGGGCCGTCACGGCGCTCGCGGTCGGCGCCCTCGCCGTGGTCGGTGCCACGTGGGTCGGCTGGAACGAGGGCCTGCTCGACGCCATGGTCACGCCCCCGCCGCTTCTGCGGGCCGCGCTCGTGGGTGGGTCGGTGGCGCTCGGCCTCGGGCTGCTTGCCCGTTCCGTGACGGGTCTGGCCGAAGTCTCGGAACGTGACGTCCCGGGGCTCATCCGCGCGGTCCGCCTCGCGTTCCTGGGGGTGGCGGCCCTCGCGGCCGCCGCGGGCTGGGCCATCGGGCACCCACTGCCGCTGATCATCGCGGCGGTCATCGCCGGCATCGACGTGCTCGAGACCTCGTTCCTCCTCCTCGTCGTCGGGCGGCGCTGACCGCCGGCTCAGGCGCGAGTGGCGAGCGCCTCGATTAGCGCGGCCTCCGTGGGTGTGGAGTCCAGGCCCAGCCGCGCCCCGACCCGGGCGGTGTACGGCGGCTCGAGATAGGTCGACGCGAGCACCGGCCAGGCGGACTCGGCAAAGACCTCGGCGGGCGATCCGTCGAGGAGCACGCGGCCGTCGCCCATGACCACGACGCGCGTGAACGACTCGGCGACGAAGCGCATGTCGTGGCTGATCGCGATGACGGTGCGGCCGTCGCCGAGCAGGTTGGCGAGCACCGCCTGCACCCGGGCGATGCCGCGCGCGTCCTGACCGGTGGTCGGCTCGTCCAGGACGACGACGGGCGTGTCCATGGCCAGCACGGATGCGATGGCCAGCAGCTTGCGGCGCGAGTAGCCCAGGTCGTACGGGTTGGCGTCCATCGATTCGCTCAACCCGATGGTCTCGAGAGCGGCGGCGCCCGCCGCGGCCGCTTCTGCCTCGCTCCGTCCGAGCATCCGTGGCCCGAACGCCACCTCGTCGCGGACCTTCCCGGCGAAGATCTGGCGGTCCGGGTTCTGGAACACGATGCCGACCCGGCTGGCGAGCGCCGCCGTCCGCCGCCCCGCGATGTCCTCGCCGTCGTGCAGGACCCGGCCCTCGGTCGGGCGAAGGAGGCCATTGAGGTGGCGTACGAGCGTCGACTTGCCGCTCCCGTTCTGCCCGACGATGGCGACCGATTTGCCCCGGGCGAACGCGAGGCCGATGTCCGCCAGCGCCCGCGTCCCGTCGGGATAGACGAAGCCCACGTCCTCAAGCCGGATCTCGGTCACGAGAGAACGCTCTGGTCGAGGCCGGCGACGCCAAGTGATCGAGCAAGGCGAACGCGGGCCGGTGGATCGACTCCGCGGTCCACGAGTGAGGGGTCATCGAGCACGGCCCTCGTGGGACCGTCGGCGACGACGCGCCCCCCGTCGAGAACGACGACCCTCGAACAGAGCGCATCGAGCAGGTCCGTCTTGTGCTCCGCGATGAGCAGCGCCGTCCCGCTGGCCGCGAGCCCGCGAAGCGCCTCGCCGACCAGCCGCGTGCCCTCCGGGTCGAGCTGGGCCGTGGGCTCGTCCAGCACCAGGTGGGCCGGACGCATGGCGAGGAGCGAGGCGATCACGACGAGCTGGCCCTGGCCGCCGGAAAGCCGCCGCGGCTCGCGTTCGGCGAGATCCTCGATGCCGAGGGTCGCCAGCGCGGTCTTGACCCGATCGACAGTCTCACGTCGGCGGAGTCCGAGGTTCATCGGTCCCAGCGCCACTTCCTCGAAGACCGATCCGGTGACGCCCGACAGCTGCGTGGCGGGATTCTGGAACCCGATCCCGACCCGCGTCGCGAACTCGTGGAGCGGCTTCCCCGCCATCGCTTCACCGTCGATCGAGAGACCGCCGCCGGTCAACGCACCCCCGATCGAGCCCGGCGCAAGCCCCGAGGCCACGAGGCACAACGTCGACTTGCCGGACTCGTTCGCCCCGACGACGCCCACGATCTCGCCGTCGGCCAGGGTCAAGTCGATGCCGTGGATCACCGGCGTCGCGTACCCGGCGTAGCGGTAGCTGATCCCGGCGAGCGTGAGCACCCGGTCAGATCCGGCCGGTGAGGCGGAGGACGATCAGCGCGACCAGGCCGAGGAAGAGGGCCCAGCGCAGCACCCGCTCGGGGGTCGTGTCGGGCATGGACCACAGCAGGTGGCGTCGACCGGGCCGGCTGAAGGCCCTCGATTCGAGCGCCAGGCTGCGCTCCTCGACATCGGTCAACGAGCCGATGATCACGGGGCCGACGAGCGGCAGGACCCCCCGGATCCGAGCCCGGAAGCTGCCCTCCGTATCGAGGCCCCGAGCTCGCTGGCTCTCGCCGATGACGGCGGCTCGCTCGATGAGCGTGGGAATCGCCTCGATGGTCGCCACGGCTACGAAGGCGAAGCGGGGCGGGATCCCGCGCCGTTCCAGGTCGAACACGAAGGCACGGGGCTCGGTGGCCAGTACGAAGAGACCGATCGACAACGAGATCGCAAAGAGCCGCACGAGGGTCTGGGCGGCGAAGTCGACGCCCTCCACGGTCGCGTCGAACGGGCCGAGCTGGAACAACACGGTCGTGCCGGCGCGGGTGAACACGCTGACCAGCACGACCGAGATCCCGATCGGGAGCGTGAGGAAGACGGACGCCCGCACGAGGGTCGACAGTCCCCCAGCGATCGTGGCCAGGCCAAGCATGATCGCGATGATCGCGAGCGGGCCGAAGTAGCCGCCCAGGACGAACGCCCCGATCGATCCCGCGGTCGCGATGACCGCCTTGGTCAGCGGGTTGAGTCGGTGGTACGGGGTCGGGGTCGGGGGGATGAGCCGGGCGACGAGGGCGGCGTCGTCCGGCTCGAGCTCGTCGTCCGTGGGCGCCGTTGCGGACGGGGCGATCTCTATGGCTGATCCAGACCGACGGCCTTCTCGCCCTGCGGGAAGCGCGCGATGAATCGGCGGCTCAGCGATTGGAGGATCGCGAACACGATGAACGACGTGATCACCTTGTCGATCGGATCCGAGAGCAGACCCTGCTGCAGGACCGCCGTCTGCAGGTCGGAACCCGCCTGCTGGAACGCGGCGACCAAGAAGTCCGTGCCTGAGCCCGTGACCCCGCCGAACACGACCGCCGAGATCGGGGCGGAGATCAGGGCGGAGATGATGCCCATCACGACGCCCGCGATGACGACGTAGGCGACGCCAGCGTCCCGGCGTACGAACAGGAGCACCAGGAACCCGACGATCGTCGCGACGATGCCGACGAGGATCAGCCAGCCCAGGACCTGGAAGAGCACGCTCTGGTCGCCCTCGGGGTTGAAGAACGTGAAGGCGCCCGTGTAGAACCGGCTGACCGTGTACAGGGCAAGGACGCCGACGACGGCGAGCGCGACGATCGCGGCCGTCGCGAGCTCACGCCCGCTCGAGTTCGGGCGGCTCCGGAAGAACCCGAACTGCCCGAAGAGCCCCGAGACGAAGCCGATCTCGGCGGCGACGACGGCGAACGGAGCCGCGTACGGCGACTGCAGCGGCGCCGGCAGCACGTACGTCCAGATCAGGTTGGCCAGGAGGCCGGTGATCAGGCCCGGGATCGGGCCGGCCAGCACGCCCACCAGGATCGTGCCGATCGAATTGAGGTAGATCGGGATCTTGAGTGCGGCCGAGACGGTCTGGCCCAGGACGATGTTGATGGCGATGGCGATCGGGATGAGGACGATCGTCCTCGTATCGAACCGGCCCCAACTGAAGCCCATGGTGTCCTCCACTCCCTCAGATGACGGCCCCGCTGCGGGTCGCGATCCCTCCGCGTCTAGCGTGCCACGTTCACCCGGTCCGCCGCCAGCCCCCCGAGCAGTTCGATGAGGCGATCGAGGAACGCGGGCACGTCCGCGGTCCTCGCCACGTCGAGGTTCGCGGGCTTGCCCGTGAGGCCGCGCCGGTCCGCGACGGTCATCCCGGTCGTGATCTCGCCACGGGTCTCGACATCGACATAGAGGGCGTCGGTCTCGACGAGTGCGCGGTCCAGCGTGGCCGCCACGGCCAGCGGATCGTGGATGAACGCGCCGTAGAAGCCGTCGAACTGCTGGTGGAACTCGAAGTAGAAGCGCAGCGCGTCGGCGACGTAGCGGACGACCGGGTGGGAGGCGACGGATCGCTCCGGTGCCATCGGGTCGTCGCCAACGCCAAGGGTGACGGAGTCGTCAGGCGTGCTGCCGGCGCGATGCGCCAGACGAACGATGTGCTCGGGCTCGATGCGGGCCTTCTCGGTCACGTCCAGACCGAAGGCCAGCGGCCGGGGGATCGTCGGATCAGCGGCCATCGCGTCCCCCCAGGCGCGAAAGACGATCTTCGCGGCCTCCGGATCGCAATGGATGTTCCACTCGGTGGTGGGGGTCGTGTTGCCGGGCACCCCGAACGCGCCGCCCATCAGCGAATAGCCCTTGAGCAGGCGTGGCAACGCGGGCTCGCGCAGGACCGCGAGGGCCAGGTTCGTGAGCGGACCGAGCGTCACGAGCGTGATCTCGCCGGGCCGCCGGCGTGCCTCGTCGAGGATGAGGTCGACGGCGTGGCGGTCGCTCAGTGGCTGGCTCGGCGGCGGCAGCGTCGCGTGGCCCAGGCCCTGCGGTCCGTGGGTCTCGGGCGTCGTCTCGAGCGGCCGGAGGAGCGGGATCTGGCGACCCATTGCGACCTCGACGTCCGTCCGGCCGGCGAGTTCCAGCACGGCCCTGGTGTTGATGCCGACCTGTTCCGCCTCGATGTTGCCGGACACGCAAGTCGCCGCGATGAGGTCGGCATCTGGCGAGGCCGCCGCATAGAGCAGTGCGAGGCTGTCGTCGATGCCGGTATCGACGTCCAGGATGAGGGGGAGGCGGGTGGGCACGCGGCGATGCTAGCGGACGGTGTCGTGGTGCGTTCGGATGGTGTCGACGAGGTCCGGCGGGGGCTTCGTAGCGTCGAGCGTGAGGTCGGCCACCTCCCGGAATGCCGCCGATCGCTGCACCGCCTGGCGCTCGAGCACCTCGGACATGTCCGGTCCGATCGCGGGCCGATGGTCGTCCGGTTGCAGGCGTCCCGCGAGGGCGGCGGGGCTCGCTTCGAGCCACACGACGAGGTGTCGTGGATCGAGGAGGGCCGCCCGACACGCCGGGTCGTCGACGATGCTTGCCGCGGTGCTGATGACGCTGGTAGCGGGTCGCTCGAGCGCCTCGAGGAGGTGGCGGGCCTCCAGCGTGTGGAGCGCATCGATGCCGTCGCGCGCCGCGTGCTGGCGTCCGGTCAGGCCGGTGTCGCGCTCGATGTCGGTGTCGGAGTCGCGATGCGGCATGTCCAGCGCGGCGGCGAGCGCGGCCCCGACCGTGGTCTTGCCACTCCCCATCAGCCCGACCAGCACGATGTGCCCCATGCACGCAGTGTGCCCCGCGCAAGTTCCCGCCGCAGGCCGCCGGGCCGCCGGGTCGTTCCGTTCTACGGTCGGCACAGACCGCCGGGTCCGAACGCAGCCGTCCCCGCGTCGCCCTGAGTGACCGTTTCGCGATGAACACGCACAAGTTCGAGCGATATAAGAGCGAATTGCGCATCAGCCGTGCTCGTTCATCTCCTGGGCGTCTCTCAGGGTGACCAGCGACCCGATAAGTGCCAGGCAAGCGGCTGGTGGTTGACTCGGCGAATGCCTTTCGATTCCTTGGACCGGACACCACCGCGGGTCACGTTGGCCAGAGCGTGCCGCGATGGACGGCAGGCCCTCGGGCTCACACAGTCGGCGATCGCAGCCAAGGTCGGAGTTGCCAGGTCGTACATCGCCGGCATCGAGCACGGCCAAGCCAACCCGTCGCTCGACGTGATCATGCGTCTTGCTCGAGCCCTCGGTCTTGAAGTGGATCTGGCTCTGCGCTCGCCGGTGATCCTTGGCGACCGACGTCAGAAGGATGCGGTGCACGCTCGCTGCTCCGGGTACGCAGATCGCCGGCTCCGCGGCGCTGGATTGGAGACCGCCCGCGAGGTCGCGGTCGTCGATGGACGCTGGCGGGGCTGGATCGATCTGCTGGCTTTCGATCCTCAGACGGGGACGCTTCTGGTCATCGAGATCAAGACCACGATCGATGACCTCGGGGCCCTGGAGCGACAGGTCGGCTGGTACGAGCGGGTCGCTCGACGCGTGGCGCTTGAGCAAGGATGGCGCCCGCGCCGCATCGTGACGTGGCTGCTGGTGCTCTCGAGCGAGCAGAACGAGCTCGCGATCGCGCGCAACCGCGACGTGTTCCACCGAGCGTTCGGCGTCGATGTCCACTTGATGCAGGCCCTGCTGGACGATCCGGGTTCGAACTGGCCAGGCGGCAGGGCGCTTGCATTGATCGACCCGAGGCGCCGACGGCGAAGCTGGCTTGTCCGCCCGCGGATCCGAGGTGGGCGGACGCCCTCCCCGTACCGAGGCTACGGTGACGCCGCTGCGTCACTGGCAGTGACGAAGGGACGATGAGTAAGGGGAGCTGCGCCCCACGTTCGCCGATTCAGGCACGCAGCTCTTCACCTTCATCCCGGATCGGTCACGGGGAGTGACGGGCCGGCCGGATCGTGGGTCCCGGCGGGTCCGACGTTCGTCGATGCCACGGCCGCGGCGGACGAGCCCGTTCTCTACGGCCGGCAGAGATCGAGGCGCCAGACGGCTCGGGTATCTCGGCCGGCACGCAGGCGCCGGGCCCAGGTAGAACGGGAGGCAACGACCTCCTCGCTGCTGGCGAGGCGCATCGAGGCGAGCTCCAGGCCGGCCGCGGCCCAGGCTCGGCAGATCGACGGCTCCCATGTCGCGTCGAGCGAGGCGATGCCCTCGATACGGTCCGATGGGACGACCGAGGCGAGCACCTCCAGCCGTCCACCCGGAGCGACCAGGGCCGCCACGCCGTCGAGGGCCTCCGGGTCAAGACCGAGCACGCCACGTAGCAGCGAACCCCACGGGAAGGTGACCGTAATGAGGTCGATGCGGCCGGCAAGCACGGTTTCGCTCAACGTCTCGGCACCGGCGGCGAAAAACATGGCGTTCGCCGGGCCACGGCGCGCGGCCCTTCCGGACGCCTCGGCCATCGCGCCTGCAGCGGCGTCCACGCCAAGCACGAGGGAAGCCGGCTCCGCGCGTGCCCGGGCGAGGACCGCTCGGCCGTCACCGGTACCGATATCGGCGACCACCCGGTCGGACCGGGCGATCAGGCTGCAGAGTTAGCCGACGTCGACTTCGACGACGCGCCGGCCGATGACCTGTCGCATGGGCGGGAGTCTACACTCGGGCCGTGAGCCTGCAACCGATCGCCCCGCCCGCGACGATCGGCATCCTCGGGGGCGGGCAGCTGGGTCGCATGCTCGCTATCGCCGGTCGGTCGATGGGCTACCGGATCGCCGTCATGGATCCCGACCGCGATTGCCCGACCGCCGCCCTCGCCGATCGCCAGATCGTGGCCGGGTACGACGATGTCGGCGGGGCCCTGCGATTGGCCCGATTCAGCGACGTGGTGACGTACGAGCTGGAGCACGTGGCCCTCGCCGTCGTTGATGCCCTGGACTCGCTCGTGCCGGTCAGGCCCGGCCGGTTGCCGTTGCAGGTCACCCAGGACCGCATCGCGGAGCGCCGCTTCGTGGAGGAGGCGGGCATCGCGGTCGCACCCTGGCGCGAGATCCGCACGACGGACGATCTCAGGAAGGCCGCCGACGAGCTGAGCCTGCCGTTGCGGATCAAGGCCACCACCGGGGGGTACGACGGGCGGAGCCAGATCCGGGTCGGTGATGCGGCTGACCTCGAGGGCGCGCTCCAGCGGCTCGGCCGGCGCGCGGGCGACCCCCTCCTGGCGGAGGTCGAGATGGCGTTCGACGCGGAGGTTTCGATCATCGTGGCGCGTGGCATGGACGGTGCTTCGGCGGCCTTCCCAGTGGCGCGCAACACGCACGACGACGGCATCCTGGCCGAATCCGTGGCGCCCGCACCGGTCCCGCCCGAGATCGCAGAGCGTGCCACCCAGCTCGGGGAGGCCCTCGCGCTGAACATGGGGCTGGTCGGGACCCTGACCGCGGAGCTGTTCCTCATGCCCGACGGCCAGCTCGTCGTCAACGAGCTCGCCCCGCGCGTCCACAACACCGGCCATTGGACGATCGAAGGCGCCGCGACCTCGCAGTTCGAGCAGCACATCCGGGCGATCTGCGGTCTCGGTCTTGGTTCGACCGACGCGCTCGCGCCGAGCGCGATGGTCAACCTGCTCGGCACGGGCCGGCCGCGCCCCGCGCGACTCGAGGCCGATGGCATCGGTCCCGCCCTCGCCGATCCGGCCGTCCATCTCCACCTTTACGACAAGCGCCACGTCTTCGAACGTCGCAAGATGGGGCACCTGACCGTGCTCGGCCCGTCCGTCGAGGACGCGCTCGGGCGGGCGCGGGCCGCGGCGACGCACGTGCGCTGGGCGGACGAGCCGGGAGACGACTCGACCGACGGCGGAAAGGAGGGCCAACGGTGAGCTGGGACATCGCGGGACCCCCGCAGGTCGGGGTCGTTGGCGGCAGCCGGTCGGACTTCCCGGTCCTGGAGCAGGCCTGCGCCGTCCTCATGGAGCTCGAGATCGGGTCCGAGCTGCGGGTCGTGTCGGCGCATCGCACGCCCGACCAGCTGTTCCGCTATGCGGAGGAGGCGGCGGGCCGGGGGATCCGGGTCATCGTGGCGGGCGCCGGCGGTGCGGCCCACCTGCCTGGGATGCTCGCGGCGAAGACGATCCTCCCGGTGATCGGCGTGCCGATCCCGACCCAGCACCTGGGCGGGATGGATTCGCTGCTCTCGATCGTCCAGATGCCGCGTGGGATCCCGGTCGCGACCGTAGCGATCGGCAACGCGATGAACGCCGGGCTGCTGGCGGCGTCGATCCTGGCGCTGTCGGATGAGGGACTGGCCCAGCGGCTGGCCGCCTGGCGCGCCGCGCAGACGCAGCGGGTGCTGGACGATCCCTCGAACGCCTGATCAGGCGGGAGCGACGGTACCCGGCGGCAAGGCTCGCTTGCGGTGCTCCGCCAAATGGAACGCGATATCCATCAGCGTCTTGAGCACGACCAGGATCGCGACTGCCGCGGCGGGCGCCCCCGTTAGGGCGATGGCCAACCCCCCGACGATGATCGTGATGTGCAGGACGACCAGCCGGCCGTACGGCGCGAACATCTGACCGACCGCCGATGCCCGCTTGTACTCGCCCCGCCCGAGGTAGTTGAACCAGAACGACAGGCCGTGACTGATCGCGAGGGCGATGACCGCGAGGCCCACGCCTCCCAGATCGAACCCGGTGGCCATCGAGGCACCGGACCCGAATCCGGGCTGGAAGACCCCGTCGACGAACTGCCCCTCGGCGGGCATGAGCGGGCTGACGTCCCGAACGTCGCCCCCAAGCCCCGCGAACAGCGGCATCGTCAGCACGAACACGCCGTGGACGAACCAGAACATGCCGTAGTGGATCAGGAAGAACCCGGCGATCGCACCGCGGCCCGCGAGAGCCATCGTCTTTCCGCTCATGCGCCACGCGCTCGTTGAGTCCGCGCCATCCTCCGCCCGCAGGATCTTGAGGACGTTGAAGAAGCCGACGATCCCGTTCTCGAGCCAGTACACGATCAGGATCATCCAGACGTTCCAACCCAGGAATACCGCGCCGAACAGCGGGATCGCGTTCGCGACGATCAACGCGACCACGGCCCCGGTCGAGGAGGCGACGCGGTACCAGCCCAGGATGCGGTCCATCGCCGCGATGCTACCCGACAGGGGTTTCTGCGCGGCGGTCCGGGCATTTGGAGGCCCATGACCGCCACCCAGCCGGGATGCGGCCTCGGACCCTGCAGGATGTTGAGGCACGACGCTACGCATCGCCGGGCGTTCGCTCCGACTACCATCGACGCCGATGACCGATCACCGACCACTTGCGGTCGAGCTCGCTACCAATGTCCGACTCGCCTGGCGGCCGTCGACTCCGCCGACGCGCGGATGATCGTGTGCTCTGAGCGGGGCCCGGACGAAGGGGCCCCCGCTCCCGGTACGGATTTCGCGCGGGCTAGCTCGCCCTACGGGCTTAGAATCGGCGCGTGCCTGCCCAAGGCGAGGCCGTTGCCGTCCTCATCGTCGGTCTTGCCGCCCTCCTCACCGTGCGCCTCCTGATCGCCGTCCCCGGCTGGATCAGCCGCTCGCGCAAGCCCGAGTCGCGGGCGATCCGCGTCGTCGGCGTCGGCGGCGGTGGCAGCAACGCCGTGGATCGCATGGTCCGCGCGAACATCCGGGCTGCGAGCTTCGTGGTCTGCAACACCGATGCCCAGGCGCTGCGCCGGTCCAGTGCGGCGACGAAGATTCGCATCGGTCAGGGCATTACGGGTGGCCTGGGCTCAGGAGGCGACCCCGAAATCGGCCGGCGGGCGGCCGAGGAGGACGAGACGAAGATCGCCCACGCCGTCGCGGGCGCCGACCTCGTCTTCGTCACCGCCGGCCTTGGCGGGGGCACGGGATCCGGAGCCGCGCCGATCGTCGCGGCCAACGCGCGAAGCCAGGGCGCGCTGACGATCGCCGTCGTGACCAAGCCGTTCGGATTCGAGGGATCGCACCGGATGCGGGTCGCCGAGGCCGCCGCCGCCGAGCTCGCCGAGAACGTCGATGCCCTGATCGTCGTGCCGAACGACCGTGTCGCGGACGTTCTCGATGAGGACGCCTCGATGATCGACGCGTTCGGTGTCGTCGACGACGTCCTGCTCCAGGCGGTCCAGGGGATCATCGACCTCATCACCGCGCCCGGCCTTATCAACCTCGATTTCGCCGATGTCCGATCCGTGATGCAGGACGCCGGCCCCGCCCTCATCGGCCTGGGCCGGGGGAGGGGCGAGCACCGCGCGACCGACGCGGCCCGTCAGGCGATCGCCAGCCCGCTACTGGAGGCCAACATCGAGGGCGCCCGCGGGATCCTCTTCAATGTCTCCGGCCCGGCCGACCTCCGATTGCGCGAGGTTCGGGGGGCGGCCGAAGCCATCCGCGAGCGGGCCGATCCCGAGGCGAACGTGATCTTCGGGGCGAGCTTCAGCGAGACGCTCGGCGAGGATGTCCTCATCACCTTGATCGCCACGGGGCTGGCCACGCATGCGCGAACCGCGCCCGAGCCAACCGCGCCACCGCGCGTCGAGACGGCGTCGACCGATGGCCCCGCTCTCGTCCCCAAGCCGCCGCGGGCGGTGGTGACGGTGCCGCGAACACCGAAGCGCCCGGCACGGGCGCCGACGGAGGCACCCGTCGACGAAGTGGTGCGCCCCGACGAAGTCGCACCCGAGGAACCGATCCCCGCCGAGGACGTAGGCCCAGCCGAAGAACCCGTAACTGCAGCGACCCAGCACATCCAGGCTCGCTCGGCGGGCGGCCCCGAGCCCCCCGAGCGGCCGCCTCATCCATCGACGACCTCCGATGGCGACGACCTCGACGTGCCGAGCTTCCTGCGACGAACCCGCACCTGACTCGACCACACCGCACCGCCGTTGCGCCGGACGTGGCTACACTCGGGGGCGTGACCATGGACGACGAACGCTGGGAACCCGGCATGCCCGCCCTCGATCGCCAGGCCGTCCGCCAGCCGACCCGCTGCCGCCCAGCCTCCAGGGTCTGCCGCCGCGCTCCGTGCCCGAAGTCGCACCGACGCCGCTCCAGAAGCAGTACATCAACCTGTCGGTGATCGTGCTCATCTGCGGGGCGATCGCCATCACCGCGCTCAACCTCGGGGCGCGGCTCGGCGATCCGCTGATCAAGCTGTGCATCATCGTCGCGGCGCCCCTGCTCGTCGTCACCACCGCCGATGCGATCGTCCGCATCTGGCGCTCCGCCTGGGCGTGGATGGGCGTCGATCGCGGCAAGGGGCTGTTCCGGCTTGCGTGGGTGGTGGTCAGCCTGATCGGGCTAGGCGGGCTCGTCGTCGCGGCGGTCGCCGTGCTGCTGGCGTAGCCCGCCCACTCCGAGCGCATGGACGACTTCGATCGCGGACCCGACGGCCGCTCCACCGACCTGCCTTCGGGTGGCGGTGTGCCGCCGTGGATGGCCCAGACCCTGAATTTCTGCTCGAACTGCGGGACGTCGCTGCGCTTCGGCCAGATCGACGGTGAGGACCGCGACCGGCTGTCATGCCCGGACTGCGGCCACATCGCCTACGTCAATCCGCGCCTCGTCGTCACGGTCTTCCCGATCACCGACGACGGCGAGATCGTGCTGCTCCGCCGCGGCATCGAGCCGGGTCTCGGTCAATGGGCGCAGCCGGGCGGCTTCCTCGAGATCGACGAAACCGTCAATCAGGCGGCCATCCGCGAGACGTGGGAGGAGACCGGCCTGCTCGTCGAACCGGGCGAGATCATCGGGCTGTACACGCGACTCGAGGCCGCCGTCGTGACGCTCGCCTTCGACGCCCGCATCGTGGGCGGCACCGCGGCGCCCACCGCCGAGGCGCTCGAGATCCGGACGTTCGCGCCGGAGGACATCCCGTGGTCCGGCCTCGCGTTCCGGACGACGGTGTGGGCCCTGCGCGATTGGCTCGGGCACCACCGACCGGACGTGTCATGGCCGGCCGGCGATATCGGTCGCTAGCCAGCGGGAGCGGGACGCGTCAGCAGCCCGGCCCGGCGAGGTCGATCCGCCGCTGCCCGCGTACGACGTCCGGCAGGTGGCAGCGGGCGATCAGTCCCGTATCCGCGCCGGACGCCGGACCGAGCAGCGCCCCGATCTGGATGGCCCGCAGGATGACGTCCTGCGCCCGTCCGCTGGTGTCGTAGACGACGACCTGGACGACCGCAGGTCCCGACGGGCGCGGATCCGGCAGCGGCAAGGTCACGATGAAGGTTCGCCCCGGGCTGCGGTCCCGATCGCCCGGTCGGGTCATCGGCCCGCCGGTCCGCACGACGATCGGCTCGGCGCTGCGCGACTGCAGCACGACCTGGACCCGCCACGACGATTCGCGCACGTGGCCGCGGACCACGAGATCACCGGTGGTGATGACCTGGTTAGCTCGCGCCGGCGAAGTCATGACGACGTCGGCGAATGCCGGGTCGAGCGATGGGACAGCCCCAGAAGCGGCGACCAGAGCGGATGGCCCCGGGCTGCCGCGCGGCGTCAAGGCGATGTCGGCGGCCTCGTCCTCCATGCCACCCGCGAGGGCCACGCCCACGACCGCCGCCAAACCGAGAACCCACGCCGCGATCGCGAACCGCCCGGGCCGGCGCCCGCCCGCACTCGGCCCGCCGACCGAGCCCCGGAACCGTGTCTCAGCTGATGTCGATGAAGACGTTCTTCGTCTCCGTGTACAGGTCGAGCGCGCTCATGCCGAGCTCCCGGCCGATGCCGGACATCTTGTAGCCGCCGAATGGCGCCTCGGTGTGGACGGAGCTGTTCGAGTTCACGCTGATGACGCCCGCCTGCAACGCCTTCGCGGCGCGCAGCGCCTTGCCGATGTCGCGGCTCCAGATCGAGCCACTGAGGCCGTACGGCGTCGAGTTGGCGAGTTGCAGCGCCTCCTCCTCCGTGTCGAACGGGATGATCGAGACCACCGGCCCAAAGATCTCCTCCCTGGCGATCCGCATGTCGTTCGACACGCCGTCGAAGACCGTCGGCAGGAGATACGCGCCATCGGCCAGGGCCGGATCGTCGGGTTCGGTGCCGCCGACGACGATCGTCGCGCCTTCGCCGAGCCCGATCTCGATGTAGTCCTTGACCCGGTCGCGCTGCTTGGCGCTGACGAGCGTCCCCACCTCCGTCGCCTCGTCGGCCGGATCGCCGACCTTGACCTTGCGCGTCGCCTCGACGAACAGCTCGACGACGCGCTCATGCGCCGATCGCTCGACGAGGATCCGGCTGCGCGCGCAGCAGTCCTGGCCGGCGTTGTCGAAGACGCTGTACGGCGACTCGCGCGCGAACTTCTCGAGGTCGGCGTCGGCGAAGACGATGTTCGGGCTCTTGCCACCGAGCTCGAGCGAGATCTTCTTCACGTTCCCGGACGCGAGCCGCATGATCTCCTGGCCGGTCGTGGTCTCGCCGGTGAACGCGACCTTGCCGATGCCATCGTGGGCGGCGATCGAGGCGCCGGCCGTGCCGCCAGGCCCCGTCACGATGTTGAGGACCCCGGGCGGGATGCCCGCGTCGAGGGCCAGCTCGCCGAGACGGATCGCGGTGAGAGGCGTGTACGAGGCGGGCTTCAGGATCGCGGTGTTGCCCGCGGCCAGCGCCGGCGCGACCTTCCAGGAAGCCATGAGGATCGGGAAGTTCCAGGGCACGATCAGCCCGACGACGCCGATCGGCTCGCGAAGGGTCAAATCAAGGCCGGGCTTGCTGACGGGGATGGTCTGGCCGTAGAGCTTGTTCGCCGCCCCAGCGTAATAGTCGAACACCAGGCTGGCGCCGATCACCTCGCCGCGTGAGCCAGTGATGGGCTTGCCGACGTTGCGGCTCTCGAGCTGGGCCAGCTCCTCGCTGTTCTTCTTGATGAGGTCGGCGAGCTTGGAGAGGCTCCGACCGCGCTTGCCGGCGGCCCAGTTGGCCCAGCCCTTGCGGTCTTCGAAGGCCTTGCGAGCGGCATCGACCGCCCGGTCAACGTCCTCGCGCCCGCCGAGCGGCGCCGTCGCCATCACGCGGCCGGTCGCGGGATCGACCACGTCGAACGTCTGGCCATCCGCCGCATCGACGGCCTCACCGCCGATGAGCATGCGCGCAACGGTGGGCGCGGCGGGATCGGCCGTGGTGGTCGGCTTCGATTCGGTCGTCATGGTCGGGACCTCGGATTCGGGCGTGAGCCGTCGGGAAAGGACCCCGATGATACGCCCGGATCAGGCTCCGGCCGACCTGGGCCGCTTGGCGACGGGCAGGTCGTCCCACGTCGACTGCGCGTCCGCGAGGCCCTCCGACGCCACGACGGCAGCGCCCACGATCCCGGCGTCATTGCGCAGCGACGCGGGAACTACGGGTGTCCGGGTCGTCAATCTGGGGATGTACTTGTCGGCGTTCTTGCTGACGCCGCCGCCCAAGATGAAGAGTGTTGGCCACATCAGGTCTTCGATCCGCTGCAGGTGTTCATCGAGGTCCATCGCCCACGCTTTCCAGGACAGGCCGCGGCGGACCCGGGAAGCGGCCGCGGATCGCCGTTCAGCCGGGCGGCCACGAATCTCCATTTGACCGAATTCGGTGTTCGGGACGAGCGTCCCGTCGACGAAGACGCCGGAACCGACACCGGTGCCGAGGGTCAGGAAGATCACCACGCCAGGCTTCCCCTGGCCGACCCCGAAGCGCATCTCGGCGATCCCGGCGGCATCGGCGTCGTTGATGATGCTCACGGTCCGCTTGAGTGTCTTGGCGAGCTTGTCGGCGACGGGATAGTCGACCCAGGCGGGATCGATGTTGGCGGCCGTCAGCAGCCGGCCGCCGACCGCGACACCGGGCAGGCCGACACCGATCGGCACCGAGTCGGGCAGGTCGTTGGCCTTGGCGAGTCGACGGACGAGCCGCCCGATCGTGGCGCTCACCTTGTCCGGCGTCGAGGGGGTCGGCGTGGGCACCCGAAGCCGCTCGGACACGAGCCGGCCATCGGCCGTGTCCACGATCGCGGCCTTGACGCCACTGCCGCCGACATCGACCCCGATGGCGAGCGGCCCGCCGGCTCCTTCCGAGCCAGTGGCGTCGAGCGGGCTGTCGGTCACCTCACACCTCAGAAGTAGTTGACGGTGATGCCGCCATCGACGACGAGCGATGCGCCGTTCGTCCAGCGCGACTCGTCCGAGGCGAGGTAGATGGCCATGTTGACGATCTCCTCGGGCTTGCCGAAGCGGCCGGTGGGGTTGCGCGCCAGGCGCAGCTGTTTGGCGGCCTCGTCCTTGACGAGCCAGTCCATGAGGAGCGGCGTCTCGACCGGGCCCGGGCAGATCGCGTTCGAGCGGATGCCCTTGGGACCGAACTGCACGGCGAGGCTGCGCGTCAGGCTCAGGACCGCCCCCTTCGATGCCGTGTAGGCGTCCTGTGGCACGGAGCAGCCGACGAGTGCGACGAAGCTCGCGATGTTGATGATCGACCCGCCGCCGGCTGCCTCCATGGCCGGGACCGCGTACTTGCAGCCCAGGAAGACGCCGCGGACGTTGACGGCCATGACCTGGTCCCAGACGTCGACCTCGGTGTCGGTGACCGAGTGGTCGGCCTCGGGCATGACGCCGGCGTTGTTGTAGAGGCAGTCGAGCCGGCCGTAGGTCGCGACGGCGTGATCGACCATGGCCTTGGCGTCGACTTCCTTGGACACGTCCACCTTGACGAAGGTCGCCTCGCCGCCCTCGGCGCGGATGTGGTCAACGGTCTCCTGGCCCGCCGCCTCGCCGTACTCGGCCACGACGACCCTGGCCCCTTCCTTCGCGAACATCGATGCCGCCACCCGGCCCATGCCGCCGCCGGCCCCGGTGATGATCGTGACCTTGTCAGCGAGTCGCATCGAAGTGTCGTCCCTCCGCTGGCCGCCGGGCCGTGTCCTCGGTCGGCGCTGTCCGTCCCGTGTCGGGCATCCTACCCGTGGGTCGGGCGCTAAATTCGTGCCGAGCCCACATTGTGCCTACCGGAGGTCCGACATGGCGACGCCCGGCGACCTGATCGACGCGGTCATGGCCGGTGACACCGACCGTGTCCGGGACCTCCTCGCCGCGGACCCGTCGCTGGTCGCGGCGCGTGACGAGGAGGGTGTATCCGCGCTGTTGCTCGCCCGCTACCGGTTCGATCGTGAGACGACCGATGCCCTGCTCGCCGTTGATCCGGACCTCGACGTCTTCGAGGCCGCGGCGCTCGGCTACGTCGATCGCCTCCGCGAGCGGCTCCTGGACTCGGCCAACGCGGTCGCGGCCTTCTCGCCCGATGGCTTCACGGCCCTGCACCTCGCCGCGTTCTTCGGCAAGGCCGAGGTCGCGCGGCTCCTCCTGGATAACGGAGCGGGCGTCGACGTCTACACGCGCAACCCGTTCGCGAACCAGCCGCTCCACGCCGCCGCGGCAGGCCGGCACATCGAGGTCTGCCGCGTGCTGCTCGCCGCGGGCGCCGACGTGAACGCGACCCAGCACGGCGGGTTCACACCGCTTCACGAGGCGGCACAGCACGGGGACGTCGAGATGACCGAGCTGTTCCTGTCCGCGGGGGCCGACCCGGCCCTGGTGACGGATGCCGGCGAGACCCCGTCCCAGCTCGCGGCCGCCGCCGGTCACTCCGACCTGGCCGGCCGGCTCCGGGAGGTGGCTGCCGCGGAGTAGGTCCGACCGCCGGTCCGCCCGACGCGCCACCATCAGTGACGGATTCGCCATGAAGCCGCAAGGCTCGTGGCGAGTTTCGGCGACTCCCGATGCGACCCACGCTCGTTCGTGGGCACGGCGTCACTCGTAGTGCCCATCGCGGAGTGAGCCTCAGCCGCGCTCCAGGTAGCGCTCGCGGTCCCACGGGTGGACCATCGAGTCGTACGTCTCCTGCTCCACGCGGGCGGCGTTGAGGTAGTGGTCCACGACGTCCTCGCCGAAGATCGCGCGGGCCGCGCTCGGACCGTTCCAGCTCGCCGATCGCCTCGTACAGGGCGCGCGGCATCCGCGGATGGCCGGTGGCGAGGTAGCCGTTGCCCTTGAATTCGGGCTCGAGCTTGAGGCCCTTTTCGATGCCGTACAGCCCCGCGCCGATCATCGCCGCGTACGTCAGGTAGGCGTTCATGTCCCCGCCCGGGAAGCGGTTCTCGACGTGGAGCGCGGGCCCGCGCCCGACGAGGCGGAAGCCGGTCGTGCGGTTGTCGCGTCCCCACACGACGTTGACCGGCGCCCACGACAGCGACGCGTAGCGCTTGTAGGAGTTGATGAAGGGCGCCACGAAGACGGCGAGCTCGCGGGACAGCGTCATCATCCCGGCCATGAACTGCTGGCCGACCTTCGAAAGGCCGTAGGGGCCGCCTTTCTCGCGGCCCGTGGCGTGCATCAGGGGCACGTCCTTGACCACGTCCCAGACGCTCATGTGCAGGTGGCCGGACGAGCCCGTCCAGCGATGGTCGGGCTTGGCCATGAACGTGATGCCCCAGCCGTTGAGGTAGGCGATCTCCTTGGCGCCGTGCTTGAACACGACGCTCCGATCGGCCGATTCGAGGACGTGGTCGTAGCGGATGTTGACCTCGTGCTGGCCGTTGGCCGCCTCGCCCTTGCTGAACTCGATCGGGACGTTGGCCTCGGTCATCTGATTCCGCAAGAGCCGGTGGAGCGGCTCCGCCTTGGTCGCCTGGAGCAGGTGGTAGTCCTCGTTGTAGTGGCCGAAGGGCCGCGGGACGGGCCAGCCACGCTCCGCCAGATCCTCCCAGGAGTCCTTGAGCACGTAGAACTCGAACTCCGAGCCGGCCTTGATCGCGAAACCAGCGTCCGTGGCGCGGGCGACCTGGCGCTTGAGGATCGTCCGCGGTGAGACGGGGATCTCGTCGCCGGTCTCCTCGTCGATGGTGTCGGCGAGGACCATCGCGGTCCCGGGCAGCCAGGGCAGGATCCGGAGCTGCTCCCAGATCGGCTCCGCGATCCAGTCGCCGTAGCCGGTCTCCCAGTTCATCAGCTTGAAGCCGTCGGGCGTGTTCATCTCCATGTCGGTGCCCAGCAGGTACGTGCAGAAGTGGGCGCCGTGGGAGATGACCCCGTCGAGGAACGCCTGGCCCTGGACGCGCTTGCCCATGAGCCGGCCCTGCATGTCCGTGAACGCCACGACGATCGTGTCGATCCGCCCGTCGCGGACCATGCCCTCGAGCTCCGCCAGGCGCGGGTGCTTGGTCGCGTGGCCATGGTCGGTCATCGGAGACTCCGCTCGGGTTGGGTGGATCGACCCGGCCGGCGGGGCCGGCCGGGTCATTTCAGCTGGATCGATCGACGATGGGTCAGGCGGTGGTGGAGCCGCCCAGCTTCTCGGCTTCGTGCGAGAACTCGCGCTCGATCTCGGTGAGCGCTTCGCTATCGCCCATCGAGCGCGGGCCCTTGAAGGTGCGCCGTGCCGAGGCGAAGTAGTAGACGAGCAGGAAGATGACCGTGAGCACCATGAACGGCCAGCTGATGTTGCCCGACGTGGGCCAGCTGAAGAGGACCATGAGCACCAGGACCCAGGCCACGGCGACCCACGCGATCGGCCTGGACCAGCGACCCAGGCTCCAGACGCGCTCTTTCATCCACTCATCGGTCGTCGCGCCCAGGTAGATCACCACCCCATAGGCCGCGTACAGGAAGATCGTGCTGATGGCCGTGACGATGACGATGGCCGTCCCGGTCCCGACGATGAACGCCGCGACCGTGAACAGCCACGAGATGACGACGATCGCGATCAGCGAGTTGGCCGGCGTGCGGTACGTGTGCGAGACCTTCTTGAGCCAGCCGGCTCCTGGTAGGCCGTCGTCGCGGCTGAAGGCGTAGAGCATTCGACCGGCCGAGGCAACCGACGACAGGCCGCAGAACGCCATCGCGATGGCGATGCCGGCCGACAGGAGGTCGCCGAGCTGGCCCAGGTTGTAGCGCAGGATCTCGATGACGGCCACGCCGCCGCCGAAGTAGTACTGGCTGTACGTGGCCGAATCGTCGAGCGATGCTGGGAACAGCGCCGACAGGTTCGGCAGGTGCGTGGACAGGGCGAGCAGGAACACGAATCCGACGACCGCACTGACCGCGACCGACAGGAACAGGCCCCAAGCGCTGGCCACCCGGGCCCCGACCGTCTCCTCCGCCACGTGCGCCGAGGCGTCGTAGCCCGTGTAGGTCCAGTTGGCCTGGAGCAGCGAGAAGAAGAAGGCCAGCACGATCGGGTAGGAGATGGCCGGGCCGTAGGTCAGATGCACGACCCCGAGGTTGTTGTCCCAACTGCCCGCCGTATCGAGCGGCTGGATCCCGAAGAGGCTCAGCCCGGATTCATCGGGCTTGCCGGTCAGGAAGATCAGCACGACGACGGCCGCGACGATCACGATGTGCCACCACACGCTGACCTGGTTGAGCATCGCGACGAGGTTGATGCCCCGGATGTTCATCACCAGCTGGACGAGCATGAGGATGCCCATCGTCACGAGCTGGCCGTTGAGGATGCCCGGGATGATCTCCGTCGTGTTCGCGAAGGAGGGCGCCGTGAAGCGCTCGATGATCGTCGCGTTGATGAAGCCCGCGGCCGCGTAGTTGATGCCGGCGACGATGGCGAACTGACCGATGAGGTTCAGCCAGGCCGTCCACCAGCCCCATTCCTTGTTCTTCATCCGGCTGGCCCAGTAGTACAGGCCGCCGGCCGTCGGATAGGCGGAGGCGATCTCGGCCATCGCCGCGGCGATCGCGAGCACGAAGATCGTGATCAGCGGCCAGCCGAGCGTGACGGCGGCCTTGCCCGCCCAGGCCAGCCCGTAGTCGTAGAGGATGACGGCGCCCGTCAGGATGCTGATGATCGAGAAGCTGATCGCGAAGTTGCTGAAGCCGCCCATCGAGCGGAACAGCTCCTGCGCGTAGCCAAGCTTGTGCAGGTCGGCGACGTCCTGCGGATGACGTCGTCGCGCGAACGTGCGTTGGTCACCGAAACCTCCCTCACAACAGCGGGGGCCGCCGGCACGAGCTGTCCGGCGCTGGCCCGTGATCGGGCTTCCCTCGATGCCCGACGCGGCGCCGGCTGCAGCCCACGAAATGGGGCGCCGAGCGCCAAGGACGCGTGGATGGGTGCGCGGATGACGCGGGGACGAGAGCGGCATGGCCGCGGTGGCGCCGTAGGGCCGACGGGTCGACGGCGCGGGGTCGCTCGCTGGCCCTCCTTCCGCGTGTCTTCGGGGCAGCTCCGCGAGCGCCCCGGATCGGTCGCCCGACCCCGACACGATGGCCGGACTATACGCGCCCCTCCGCGGCGCGGAAAGACCGTCTCGTCAGTACAGCATCGTCGTCCCGGTCGGGAAGACGAAGTCGAAGGCGGTCGGCGGAAGGGGCGCGTCCGGCCCGATGTCGGTGACCTCGGCGTGGCGGGTGATCTCGCCACCGATCGTCTCGGCCAGGCGCAGGATCACGCCCAGCTGGCGATCGACGGCGATCGAGATGCGAAAGTCCGGCCGATCGGCGGCGACCTCGATGGCACGCGGGTGGTCGCACTCGAGCAGGACGACCTCGCGGTCCGCGACGAGGTCGGTCCCGGTGACGGTGCACCGTCCGGTGGCGAGCACGTTCTGGCAGTAGCCGGCGGGATGGACGAACGTGTCGGGCAGCGTCTCCATCGGCAGCGCCGTGACTGGCTCGTACACGCGCGACATGCCGGGGAAGTCGGCGTCGTCGAGCCCCCTCGGCCGGTTGCGCATCGGCCGCTGGGTGCCCAGCTTGTGGGCCGCGGCATAGGTCTGCACGAGATCGCCGTCCGAGATCCAGACCTCGTAGTCCTGGCCCAGCACGCGACCGGGCCGGCTGGTCGTCACCTTGGCGTGGGCCGGGTGGCGGAGAAGGACGTCCATCTGGACGGCGTCCTCGCCGCGGGTCGTGGTCGTCGGTCTCGAGGATGCGCATGCGCAGGGTCGCGAATCGCAGCTCCGCATCGCGCATGAAATCGAACAGCTCCGTCGCGGTCGGCAGGGCGGCCGGCAGCGAGGCGACCGCCGGCAGGCGTCGCTCACCCGTCTGGACGGTCAGGGCCGCGCGATCCCAGAGGCGCGTGTCGGTCATCGCGCCGGATTGTACCGGTCGCGAGGCGAGCCGATCTCCGGCTTGACACCGGGCGCGGCGAGGCGTATATATCGCGCGACGATATACCGCATCACGACATATGAGGGGCGAGAGCCATGCGTTCCATCACGACACGACACCGCCTGATCGGTCCACTCGCCGGGCTGGCCATCCTGGGCCTGACCGGCCGGGGTGGCGGCCGCGGGTGGGTCGACCCACGCCGAGGCTCGGATCATCGACGGCGCCGGCCAGACGATCGGCTGGGCGCAGCTCACCGAAGACGCGGCCGGCCGGCTGCACATGAACGTCCAGGTCGCCGGGCTGACCGCCGGCCGGCACGGCATCCATCTCCATGCGGTGGGCCAGTGTGTTGGCCCGACGTTCGCTTCGGCTGGCGCTCACCACAACCCGTCGGGCGCGCAGCACGGACTGGACAGCCCGTTCGGTGCCCACGACGGTGACCTGCCGAATCTCGTCGTCAACGTGGCCGGGCGCGGCCATCTCGACGCGATCAGCCACCACGCTTTGCTCTCGAACGACGACGAATCGTTGCTCGACGCGGACGGCTCGGCCATCGTCATCCACGCGTTCGAGGACGATCAGGTGACCAACCCGACCGGAAACAGCGGTCCGCGAGTCGCCTGCGGCGTGATCGAGGCGACTTGACGACGATCGAGATGCAACGGGGAGCGTGACGATGAGCGACGGCGTGTCCGATCTGGGCCGGTTCGCGGAGCCATCCCTGCACATCCTGGTGTCCCTGAGCGAGGGGCCGAAGCACGGCTACGCGATCATGACCGACGTCGAGGCGATCACCGGTTCGCCGATGGGTCCGGGCACCCTGTACGGGGCGCTGGCCCGGCTCGAACGGCGGGGCCTGATCGAGGCGCTGGAACCCGTCGACCGCCGACGGCCGTACAAGCTCACGGGCCTCGGCGAGGCCACCGTCCGCGCCCAGCTCGAGCGCCTCCAGGGCTTTGCCCGAACCGGCCTCGAACGACTCCGGGAATCGTCGTGATCGCCACGGTCCGGCTCCACCCGCGTGCCCAGCCGCACGGATAGCCCGAACGCGATGAGCGCGCGTAACGGGGCCCTCGTCGAGCGCCCCGTGCCTGGCCGCGCCCTGCGGGCGCGTCGCGAGGCCCAGGTCTCCGGGCTGTCTCGCCGGCAGCTGCTGCGACGCGCCGTCGGTGCAGGCATCGGGCTCTGGTTCCTCGAGGTGACGGCGGGGACGCTCGGGTTCCTGTGGTCCGCGGTCGCGCAGGCGACCCCCAGGGTGCGGATCGGAACGTACGAGGAGCTGCTCACCGGCCAGGGCGACCTGCCGATCGCCGACGGATTCCCAGCCTACGTCGCCGCGGCCCGGGCCTTCGTGGTCATCGTCGATCCGAATCGTCGGGGCTGGAGCGCGGGTCGCGACGAGACGGGTGAAGGCACGGCTCTCAACGTCCGCGCGATGTCGCAGCGCTGCCCGCACCTGGGCTGTCGCCCCAACCCGTGCCTTGAGGACTTCTGGTTCCAGTGCCCCTGCCACCAGTCGCGCTACGACCGCCTCGGGATCAAGGCCGCGGGTGAGCTCTTCGGCCCGGCGCCGCGTTCGCTCGATCGGTACGCGATCGAGGTGGACGCTTCGGGCGTACTGTTCGTCGAAACGGGGCGGGTCACCCTCGGGCCACTGCCCGTTGCGCTCGGGCAGCCGGGCCTGATCCCGCCGCTGGTCGCGCAGGGATGCGTCTGATGTCTTCGAGCTCGGCGGCGCGCAGCACGGGCAAGGGCCTGCTGCGGCTCTACCCGTCCTGGTGGCGCGAGCGGTACGGGGACGAGATGGCGGCGCTCCTCGAAACCCGGCCGCCGGACGTGCGAGCCCGCCTCGACCTCGTCCGGGGCGCGTTCGACGCCCACCTGCGGAACCCCGAGCCGTGGCGAGGGCCGGGCCGCGCGGTGGCCGCCGCGCTCGTCGCCGGCGGGGCCTGGACGATCGCCGGCGTGGCCTCGGTCGGCGCTCCCGTGCCGCCGGACTGGCCGGGCTACCTGGATTCGACCCTCTCGGTGGCCATCGTGGGCGCCCTCGCCATCCTGATCGCCGGCCTCGGGGTCGCGCGGCTCGCCTGGTCATCGAGCGGTCCGGGCCTGGAGCTCGTGGTCCTCGCCAGCGTCGTCACCCACATCGCCTGGGCGACCGCGCTCGTCGTTGCCGCGCTCGGCGGGCCGTACGGTGCGGTCACGGCGATCGCCCAGACCGCGGCTGCCATCGCGACCATCGGCATCGGCCTCGCGCTCATCCGCGCCGATGTGCACCCGATCGGTGAGGCCTTGGTCGTCGCCGGGGCCGTGCTGTTCATCCCGACGCCCGCGGCGTGGCTCATCGTCGGCGCGTTCTGGACGGGCATCGGCCTGTGGCAAGTGGTCCACGAGCGACCGGGTGCCTCGCCTCGGGCGTTGCTTCGTTGACCACCCCTGGGCTGAGGATCCTCCTCCTGGTAGTGCGCGGCGTCGTTCGCGGTCGCCGCCTGTCGCGGCGTGATCCCGATCGGTGGACCCGTCGACATGACGATCGTCGCAGCGAACATCGCCTACGACCCGCCATCGGCCGCGATCCCCGCGGGAGTCCCGCTTCGTATCACGCTCGACAATCGGGACGTCGATGTTCCTCATAACGTCCAGCTCCTCGCCGGCCCGGGCTTCACGACGGTCGTCGCGAAGTCCGAGATCATCAACGGACCGGGCACGACCCAGCCCATGACGACGTCCGGCCTCGTGCCAGGGAACTATCGATTTTCGTGCGAGGTCCACCCGAACATGACGTCGGGCCTGACGGTCCAGTGAGCGTCAGCCGCCGGCCGGCCCACCGTCGAGGCCCGGCTCGGTCATGGCGGCCGGATCCAGCAGCCGGTCCAGGTCGTCGGAAGCCATGCCGCGTTCCAGGGCCAGCTCGCGGATCGTGCGCCCGGACTTGAACGCTTCCTTGGCGAGCTTGGCCGCCTCGTCGTAGCCGATCACCGGCGCGAGGGCCGTCGCCAGCATCAGTCCCTGCTCGACCAGCTGCGGTCCGCGCTCGGTGGCGGTGAGCCCGGTGACCGTCCGCTCGCTGAAGTTGCGGGCGGCGGCGGCCAGCAGGCCGATCGACTCGAGCATCGCGGCCGCCGTGACCGGCAGCATGACGTTGAGCTCCAGCAGCGACCCGGTCTGGGCGAACGCCACGGTCGCGTCGTTGCCGACGACCCGCGCGACGACCATCGTCAGCGATTCCACGATGACCGGGTTCACCTTGCCCGGCATGATGCTCGAGCCCGGTTGCGTCTCTGGGAGCGCGATCTCCGCCAACCCCGCCCGCGGGCCCATGCCCATCAACCGGACATCGGAGGCGATCTTCCACAGCCCCAGCGCGATCGTCCGGATGCCGCCGTGCGCGGCGATCGCCGCGTCGAGCGAGGCCTGGGCGTGGAAGTGGTTGCGCGTCTCGCGCACGGGCAGACCGGTCAGCTCGGCCAGGCGCTGGCAGGTCCGCGCGGCGAACTCGGGGTGGGCGTTGATGCCGGTGCCGACCGCCGTGCCTCCGAGCGGCACGGACAGCAGCTCGTTCTGGGCGGCGAGCGCCCGTCGGACCGCTTCCTCGACCTGCCCGGCGTAGCCGCGGAACTCCTGACCCAGCCGGATCGGCGTGGCGTCCTGGAGGTGCGTTCGCCCGGTCTTGACCACCGGCCAGAACTCGTCGGCTTTCGCGGCTAGCGCGGTCTGCAGCTCGATGAGCGCCGGCAGAAGCGCATCTTCGAAAGCCATCGCCGCGGCGAGCTGGAGCGCCGTCGGGATCACGTCGTTCGAGCTCTGGCAGCGATTGACGTGGTCGTTCGGATGGACCGTGCGGTCCGCCCCCAGCCGCCGCGCGGCGAGATGGGCGACGACCTCGTTCATGTTCGTGTTGGTCGAGGTGCCCGAGCCCGTCTGATAGATGTCGATCGGGAACTGCGCGTCGTGGTCCCCGTCCGCCACCGAGGCGGCCGCGGCGGCGATCGCCCGGGCAATCTCGGGCTCCAGGAGCCCGAGCTCGCCGTTCGTCTCGGCGGCGGCCAGCTTGACCAGCGCGAGAGCACGGATGAAGCCGCGCGGGAACGGCTGGCCCGAGATCGGGAAGTTCAGGACCGCGCGCTGGGTCGACGCGCCGTAGAGCGCATCGGCGGGGACGGCCATCTCGCCCATCGAATTGCGTTCCGTGCGGGTGCCGGGAGCGGGCTTCGTCATGGACCCGATTGTATGGCCGGGCCCGGCAGGCCCGGGTCGCCGGGTCGCTCATACCGGCGGTGGAACGCCCGCCGGCGGAACCCGACCGCCTCGTAGAGCGCCTCCGAGGCCGCGTTCGAGGCGTCCGAGTAGACCTGCACCACCCGGACGCCGCGCCCGGCGTATCGATCCAGACCCCAGTTCAGGAGGGCCCGGGCCAGGCCCCGGCGCTGGTGATCGGGGTGCGTGCCGACGGGCTCGAACTCACCGACCCGGGCGCCCTCGTCCCACCACGCCATCGCAAAGGCCGCGAGACTGCCGTCTGGCGCTTCGACGACGAGATCGTCCTCGAATCGGTAGTGCGGGAGGGTGAGCAGCCGCTCGTATTTCTCGACGTTCAACCTTGAGGGCAGGAACGCGGCGCGATGGAGCTCGACGCGCGCCGGGACCTCCTCGGGCCCGGTCACCGGGCGGATCCGATATCCCGCGGGCAGCCTTGGCTCCGGGACTGTCGTGCGGCGCTGGTCGTCGGGACGCCACTGGAATTGCGACAGGCGTCGCCCGGCCGGCGAGAACCCCAGGTCGGCGAGCGCGGCGATGCTGCCCGGATCGTTATCCGCGGCGAAGCAGCCGATCGGTCGGATGCCCGCATCGGCGATCGCGGATTTCGAGGATCCCCCGGAAGACTGCGCGGTCCCGGTCGGCGTCCCCCGTCCAAACGTGCCATTCGATCTCATCGCCGTCGTGCCATGCCCAGGCGACGATGTCGCCGTCCTCCGACCACAGTCGCAGATGGGTTTCGAGCGGCTCCGGCGCCGTGGCGGCATGCCACCACTCGATCGCGGCCGGCGTCGCGGCGACCAGCGCTGCGTCCGCCCGCCAGGCACGCGCCATCAGCTCGCCGGCGAGGCGCAGGTCATCCAGGCTCCGCCCGGGCCGCTGGGTCAGCACGACGCGAGGATAGCGAGGTGGTCGGTCAGGGCACGCGAGCGGCGCTCGACGACGGGAGTTCGGACACGGGGACGAGGATCGGCCCGTTCGTCTCGACGGCGCCGGGCCCGCCACGCGGGTTCGTCGAGAGACGCAGGCCACGCACCACGAGGCGGCCGGGACCCTGGTTCGGGCCAGATCGGTCTTCGAGCTCGACCACGACGTCGCCTTCGAACGCGGTGCCCAGCGGCTCCTCGGCGACGGGTGCTCTCGATTTCGATCCAGTCCCCCGCGCTCCGACCGTCGTAGGTGCGGGTCTCTGTGATTTGCCAGCGCTCGCCGTCCGAGGCGAAGTACAGGTAGATCCGCATCTCGACGTCACCGTCGAACCAGGTCACCTCGAGCGTCCAGCGCGTTGCGTCGCCTGGATCGGAGTCGACCTCCAGCTGGCCGTCCTGAGGCGGGACGAACCGCCGCCCGGCCGCCTCGATCCACAGGTCCTGGGCGACGAGGTCGACGACCGGTGTAGTCCAATGGACGGACCGCCCGATCCTGCCCGGACCGGTGGCTCCGGCACCGGCGAAGATCCCGGCCCCCACGACGGCGATGAGGAGAATGGCTGCGGCAGCCAGCATCACCCAGCGAGGACTGAGCCCGCCGCCGGGCGCCTCGGCCGCGATCGCCACGTGCGCCCGCACCGAGATCGGCACCGGACCCAGATCGAGGTCGCTGAGCATCGCGGCGTCGCGCCGCAGGTCGGCCTCGCGCGCCCGGCAGGCCGAGCACGAACGGACATGCAGGTCGTGCACCGCACGCTCATCCGCATCGAGCGGGAAGTCGATGGCGGTCGCGGCGAGCCGTCGCGCCGTCTGGTGATCGATCATGGCTGTTCCTTTTCAGCCGCCCCAGCGAGTCGCTCGCGCATGTCGGAGCGAGCGCGCCACATCAGGGAGCGGGTCGCGAGCTCCGTCCGGCCCAGGGCGGCCGCGACTTCGCGGCCCGTGAATCCGTGCGCGGCAAGCAACAGGGCCGTCCGCGCCTCGACCGACAGCGTCCCGAGCGCTTCCCGCAACTCGCGTCGGAATTCCCAACCAAGGAGCGCCTCGTCGGGAGGTGCTGCAGTGCCGTGGTCCACGAGCCGACCGGCGAATTGCCCGAACAGCCGCCGTCGGCGCCCCCCATCGACGACCAGGTTGGCCGCGACCCGGTGGAGCCAGGCCTGCGGTTGATCGGGCGTGCGGCCCAGCCGCAACTCTGCGATGAGCCGGACGAAGGTCTCGCCGACGATGTCGTCGGCGGCTTCTCGATCGCGTTCGATCGCCCGAACGAAGTTCGCGAGCTCGCGGTGATGGGCGTCGTACAGCGCCATCGCGACCCGCCGCAGTTCGTCGTCGCGGCGAGCCGCCGGGTTCTGCATCGAGCTCGCGCTCGCTCGCGTCGTGGCGGCACCGGGCTTGGCCGTCAGGTCGGTCTCTGGCTCGGGCATGTGGTTCGGACGGTTGCCTCGCTGCGTTGTTGCGCCACGGAAGGTCGTAGCATCGCTGACACGATGCCCACGATCGACGCCAACGGCCTGACCATCGGGTATGACGTCGCCGGTGCCGGCCCGCCGCTGATCCTTTTGCACGGCGCGACGTCCGACGCCGCCCGCGATTTCCGCGGTCAGCTCCCGACGCTCACGCAGGCCTTTCGCTGCTACACGCCGGACGCGCGCGGTCATGGACGGACGCGCTGGGACACGGCGAGAGATGGGTTCTCGGCCGATTGGCTCGCCGACGACCTGCTGGCGTTCGCGGATGCCCTGGGACTGGAGACGTTCCATCTGCTCGGGTTCTCGCTGGGCGCGATGACCGCGTTGCGCGTCGCCGTGCGGGCGCCGGAGCGCTTGCGGACGCTCGTCGTCGTCGGCATCACGACCGACCGTGAGCCGCGCGCCAGCGTCGCGCGACGGCTGATGGACCCGATCCGGATCGACCGCGACGATCCCACGTGGGCCGCCGACCTGGCACGCCGGCACGATCCCCGGCAGGGCGCCGGTGCGTGGCGGGCGCTGCTCCCGGCCATCGCCCGCGACGTCGCGACGCAATCGCTGCTGACGCCGCGCGAGATCCGGACGATCGACCCGCCGACACTCGTGGCGGTCGGCGACCGCGACCCGTTCGTCCCCGTCGATGATGCCTGGCGGCTGTCGCGCTCCGTCCTGGACGGGCGTCTGCTCGTCCTGCCAGGTGCCGGCCACGAGGCGTTGCTGGAACGGCCGGCGATCGCCACGGAAGCGCTCGGCGAGTTCTATCGATCGACCGAGGCCGTCGCGCGCCAGCGCGCCGGCACGACCGCGACAGCCACTGAGGAGGTGACCGCATGACCACGCTACTCGCCATGTACCGCCGCCCCGCGGGCGGCCCCGACGCACTGGCCGAATTCGAGCGGCGCTACGCCGCGGAACACCTGCCGCTCGTCGCGGAGACGCCGGGTTTGCGCTCGACCCGAGTGCAGCGGGTCTCCGAGGCCCTTGGAGGCGAGACCGATCTCGTGATGATCACGGCGATGAGATTCGACGACCGCACGGCGATGGACGCGGGCCTCGCGTCGGACGCGATGCGCGCGGCCGGCCGGAACCTGCGCGAGATCGCACCCGGCATCGCCACGTTCCTGGTGCTGGAGGACGCGGATGACGTCGGGGGAGATCACGCCGTCTGACGCGCTTCCGGGTCAACGGGTCGAAAGCTCGATTCATGACCGGAATGGGTCGTTCGAGGGTCTCCCGGGCATGACAGGATGAGCACGTGGAAACCACGGCTGCCCAGTTCAAGGTGAAGCTTGAAGCCCTTCGGACACCCGGCGGCGGCATCGGGATGGGCCAGATCTTCGCCCTCGCAAAGGCGTGCATGGACATGCCGCCAGAGGAGATCGAGTCGCTGCTCGAGAGCCCGGTCCATGAAGTCCGGGTCGGGGCGGTCAGCATCATGGACTGGCAGGCGCGCGAGAGGAAGACTTCGGTCGACCGCCGACGGGCGCTGTTCGACCTCTATGTACGGCGCCACGATCGAATCAACACCTGGGATCTCGTCGACCGGAGCGCGATCTGGGTCGTCGGCGAGTGGCTCGCCGACAAGCCACGCGACGTCCTCTACACCCTGGCCGTCTCGGCGGCGCCGATGGAACGTCGCACGGCCATCCTGAGCACGATGGCGTTCATCCGGCGCGGCGAACTAGACGACACGTATCGGATCGCCGAGCGGCTGCTGGGCGATGACCAGGACCTCGTGCACAAGGCCGTCGGCTGGATGCTGCGCGAGGCGGGCAAACGTGACGAGCCCCGGCTCGTGGCGTTCCTCGATGCACACGCGGCCACGATGCCGCGGGTCATGCTCCGGTACGCGATCGAGAAGCTCGACAAGGGCGTGCGGGATCGGTATCTGGCCCTGGGCAGGAAACCGGCGGCCAAAGACTGACGCGGAGGTGGTCGCTCGAGGGAATCCAGGTCCCGGCGTCCGACGCCGCCGACCGCGCTGGTCGGAGCTCCAGCCGTACCTCCGGACCGGACCGATCCGCCCCAACCCCACCGAACGCCGGCTGGCGGCTGCCGCGACGATCTGGGATCTTCGATCGGTCGCGCGAGGCCCGGAACGTGGATACTTGACCGGACGACCAGCGAGGAGCCCGATTGACCGACGTCGAGCCGACCACCCGCTTGATCCGTGTCGATGCCCCAGTGCCGGGGCATGACGGCGTCGCGCTCGTCACGATCGATCGGCCCGAGGCGCGCAACGCGCTCAGCTTCGCGCTCCTGGCCGAACTGGCCACCCAGCTCGAGGCGCTCGACCTCGACGACCGCATCCGGGTCGTCGTCCTGACCGGCGCCGGCGACCGTGCCTTCGCGGCCGGCGCCGACATCGTGGAGCTCGCCGACCAGACCCCCGAGCGCCTGCACGCCGAGGGCAACTTCACGGCCTGGGATCGCATCGGCTCGATCGGCCTGCCGATCATCGCCGCGGTCCGTGGCTTCGCGCTGGGTGGTGGCTGTGAGCTGGCCATGACCTGCGACCTGATCGTGGCCGGTGACGACGCCCAGTTCGGTCAGCCGGAGATCCGCATCGGGGTCATGCCGGGAGCCGGAGGCACGCAGCGGCTGACGCGGGCCGTCGGGAGCGCGCTGGCGATGGAGCTGATCCTGACCGGGCGGGCGATGCCGGCGGCCGAGGCAAAGGCGGCCGGTCTGGTCACCAAGGTCGTCCCGTCCGCGGGGACCGTCGAGGCGGCCCTGGAGCTCGCCGATACGATCGCCGCGATGCCGCCCCTCGCGGTCCGTGCCGCCAAACGTTCCGTGCTGGCCGCCGCGGACCTGTCACTCTCAGCGGGTCTTCGCGCCGAACGGGCGGCCTTCTTCGAGCTCTTCGCCACCGAGGACCAGCGCGAAGGGATGCGCGCGTTCATGGAAAAGCGCTCGCCGACCTGGACCGGCCGATGACCACACGAGGAGGAACGTATGGAGCGTGACCCGTACGAAGGCGGAAGCGACGTCGGGCGCGACCTGGCCCGTGATCTCGGCGACGAGCCGCCATCGTCGCTCCGCGACAGCGCGCCAGACATCCTCTCCCCGATCGACGACTCCGCGCCCGTGAGCGGGCACACGCCCGCGGCGCGATCCTCGACGTCCATCGCCGACTCGCCCGAGCACGACTGGGCGCTGGCGCGCGATGTCATCCGGCCGGCCTTCCGGCCGGTCGGGACCCAGGGCCTCGCGGTCGAGGACATCCAGCGCGACACGCTGGCCCAGCATGCGATGCAGAGCCACGCCCAGCCGGTGCTCGATGCCGGGCCGGCCGGCCTGCCCGTCGTCTACGCCATCCCCGCCGGTGGCTTCGACATCGTCGTGAACGGCGATCACGTGCTGTCATGGGGGATCGAGGCCGTAGAGCTCCAGGACGCCGCCCTGCGCAACCTCGCGGCCTGGTCCGCTACCGCTCCCTGGACGGACGAGGTCTCCGGCGAGCGGCGCCTGATCAGCTCCGACACGGGCGACGGACTGGACGCGGTCCGGATCCTGCTGCCCGGACGTCATCGCGCACCTGGCCCAGGAGCTCGGCACCGACGGGGCGCGCGTGCTCGTCGGCATCCCGGAACGGCACCTCCTCACGGCCGCGAGCCTGCGACCGAACGACCAGGGGTTCGCCGCGATGTTCGCGGAGTTCATCGTCGAGCAGTCAGGTGGCGCGGACGAGCCCATCGACCGCCGGGTGTTCGAGATCGTGGACGGGCGGCTGGTCGAGTTCAGCGGATGACCGACGGCCTGCGCGTCGACGTCGACGGGCCGGTCGCGACGCTCACGCTGGATCGCCCGGAGGCGCTCAATGCCCTGACCGTGGGGCTCAAGATCGCCTTGCGCCGGGAGCTCGAGCGGATCGCTGCCGACCGCGCCGTCCGCGCGGTGATCCTGACCGGTGCGGGTCGCGCCTTCTGCGCCGGCCAGGACCTGGCGGAGCGCGAGCGACCGGACGCCGCGCCGCTCGACGAGGAGCTCCGGGAGCGCTACAACCCGATCATCCGCGCCCTGCGCTCGATGGGCCAGCCGGTCATTGCCGCGGTCAACGGCGTGGCCGCCGGGCGCCGGTGCATCGCTGGCGTTCGCCTGCGACCTGCGGATCGCCGCCACCGAGGCGCGGTTCGTGCTCGCCTTCGGGCGGATCGGGCTCGTGCCGGACAGCGGCGCGACGTGGTTCCTGCCGCGACTCGTCGGAGCGGCCCGGGCCGCGGAGATCGCGCTCGTCGGCGACCCGATCTCGGCCGACGAGGCGCTGCGCATCGGGCTGGTCTCGCGGGTCGTCCCGGCCGACGACCTGATGGCGGAGGCGCGTGGCCTCGCGGATCGTGTGGCGGCCGGGGCGCCGCTGGCGATGGCCCTGACGAAGGGCGCGCTCGGTCGCTCGTGGTCGATCGACCTCGACGAAGCGCTCGACGGCGAGGCGAAGCTCCAGGGCATCGCGGGCGCGAGCGCCGACCACGCCGAGGGCCTCGCCGCGTTCCGCGAAAAGCGGCCGCCGCGGTTCACCGGGGAGTAGCCGCGCGCTTGCCCGCATGCCCGCCGTGGCGTAGGCTCTCACCTAACGAACGTTAGGTTGGAGCCCAGCCCATGGTCGAAACCACTCGACGCCGGGAGATCGAGGACGTCGCCAGCGAGCTCTTCCGCGAGCACGGTTACTCAGGTACGAGCGTGCGTGACATTGCCCGCGCCCTGGACATCCAGGGGGCGAGCCTGTACGCCCACGTCGCCTCGAAGCAGGACGTGCTCTGGTCGATCGTGGACCGCACGGCAGCGCAATTCGAAGCGGCCGCGGACGCGGCCTTGGCCGGTCTCCGCGACACGGACCCCATGGCCAGGCTCCGGGCGCTCGCGCTCGCGCATGTCGGCGTGGTGGTCGAGGACATCGGGCGGGCCAGCGTGTTCATCCACGAGTGGCGCTCGCTGGCACCCGAGCGCCGGGCCCGGACCCTCGCCCGCCGGGACGCGTATGAGCAGCGCTTCCGTCGCGTGATTCGCGAGGGCATCGATGCGGGAACCTTCGCCCCCATCGATCCCACGGTGGCAACCGCCTACCTCCTGACCGCGCTCAACGGTCTCGCTGCCTGGTACCAGCCCGACGGCCGGCTCGGCCCGGGCTCCGTGACCGACGCCTACGTCGAGCTGTCGATCCGGGCCGTGTCGGGTGCCGTCGCGGAGGCGCCGTCATGACCGACCCGCTCGCGCTCGATCCGGTCCTCGCGCCGGGCGACCGTTCGACCGACGTGCCGGCGTCGACGCCGGCCCCGACCCGTGCCCACGACGAGGCCTACGAGGCGTGGTTCGAGCGGTTCGAGGCGCATCTCGCGGCCGGCGGCACGGTCGAATCGACCGATTCGATGCCCGACGAGTACCGGACCGCCGTGCTGCGCTTCGTGGAGATGCACGCCAACTCCGAGCTGATGGGCGTGCTCCCGGAGCGCGACTGGATCATGCGCGCGCCGACCCTTCGCCGGAAGCTGGCATTGACCGCCAAGATCCAGGACGAGGTGGGACACGCCCAGCTCCTCTATCAGCGTCGCTGAGGACCTGGGCAAGCCGCGCGAAGCCATGTTCGACGACCTGCTGGCCGGCAAGACGAAGTTCCACAACGTCTTCCACTACCCGACGCGTTCGTGGGCGGATGTCGGGATGATCGCCTGGCTGGTGGATGCCGCGGCCATCGTGGCGCAGATGGCCCTCCGCGACTCGTCGTATGCACCGTACGCCCGGACGATGCGCAAGATCTGCTGGGAGGAATCGGTCCACATCATGCACGGGCGCGACGTGGTGATCACGATGGCGACCGGTACGCCGGGACAGCGAGCGGCCATCCAGGAGGCGCTCGACCGCTGGTGGGGACCGCTGATGCAGATGCACGGCCCGCGCTCCCCGCGCGAGAAGGACAAGGACCTGCGCTGGCGGATCAAGGCCAAGACCTCCGAAGAGCTGCGCCAGGAGTTCCTGACGATCTACGTTCCACGCATCCGCGAGCTCGGACTCGTGATTCCCGATCCGGAGCTGCGCTTGGACCAGGACGCGGGCGAATGGCGCTACACCGAACCGGACTGGGACGAGCTGCGCACGGTCGTGACGAACCACGGGCCGATGTCCGAGGAGCGGTTGGAGTTCCGGCGCCTGGCCCGGAGGGAGACGGCCTGGGTCCGCGAGACGATCCTCGCCGCACCGCAGGCGGCATGACGAATCCTCGGGCCGATGGCTAGCGGACCGTCGCCTCGGGCCTCGGAGCGGCCGGGGACCCTCGAGGCCTGGGAGGTCTTCCGCCAGGAGAAGGACGGCGGCCCGATGCGCCACGGCGGGAGTGTCATGGCGCCGGACGCCGAGCTCGCCACGCACTACGCCCGCGAGCTCTTCGGGCGGCGCCAGGAGAGCGTTCGGCTCTGGATCGTGCGCCGGGCCGATGTCGTCGACCTGCACGATCCGGACCTGCTGCAGCCGCCGCTCGATCGCTCGTTCAAGAAGCCCGGTGGCTACGTGATGCGCGACAAGCTCGCGGCGGCCCGGTCGGCCGCGGGGCAGGAAAAGCCCAAGGCCAGGTCCCGTTGACGGCGACCCGGCTGGAGCGCGCCGCCCCGCCCGCGGTCGAGGGTCTGGATGAGCTGCTGCGCTCGATGGCCGACGACGAGTTCGTCATCGGGTTTTCCGACTCGGAGTGGACGGGCATCGCGCCGCTGCTCGAAGAGGACATCGCGATGAGCTCGCTCGCCCAGGACGAGCTGGGCCACGCGCAGGCGCTCTACGGGCTGCTCGCGACCGTCACCGGCGGCGTCGACGCGGATTCGCTCGCCTACGATCGCGAACCTGCCGAGTACCGGCATGCGCGCCTGCTCGACCACGGCCGCGGTGACTGGGCGATGACCATCGCCCGGCGCTACCTGTACGAAACAGCCGATTCCGTTCGGCTCGCAGCGCTCACCGCCGCCTCTTGGCCGCCCCTCGCGGAGCTCGTCGGCAAGCTCGTGCGCGAGGAGCGCTACCACCTCATGCACGTCGCGCTGTGGCTGGATCGGCTCGCGACTACCAACGGGGAGCCACGGGACCGCCTGATCGAGGCGCTCGAAACGCTGGGACCGGATTCCGGGACCGTGTTCACGGCACTCCCCGGGGAGCCGGCACTCCTCGACGCCGGGATCCTCGGTCGCTCGATGAGCGAGCTCGAGCTCGACTGGCGGGCCGGCGTGGCCGCCACGCTCGAGCGGCTCGGGCTTCCGACCCTGCCGGCGACCCGCGATCCGGCGCGCGGCCGCACCGACCACGGCGAACCATTCACGTGGCTCCACGGCGAGTTCACCGCCGTTCGCCGCAGCGACCCGGGAGCGACCTGGTGAGCGAGCTCGGGACGAACGTGGCGATCGCCCGCTCGCGGGCCGGCGTGCCCCCTCATGCGCCCATCCCGACCGTCGCCGACGTGCGTACCGCCCTGACGGAGGTCCCGGACCCCGAACTGCCCGTCCTGTCGGTCGTGGACCTTGGCATCGTGCACCGCGTCAAGGTCGACGCCGCCAGCATCCGGGTCGAGATCCTCCCGACCTTCGTGGGCTGCCCGGCGCTCGATGTCATCCGGGCCTCGATCGCGGAGCGGCTCGGGGCCTTCGGTCTGCCGGTCGTGGTCGACACGACGTTCGAGGTGCCCTGGACCTCGGAGCGCATCTCGGCGGCCGGCAAGCGCGCCCTCGCCGCGGTGGGCATCGCCCCGCCGTCGGAGCCCGCGGACGTGCGCTGCCCGTTCTGTACGTCCGATCGGGTCGTCATGGACAGCGCGTTCGGGCCGACACAATGCCGGTCGCTGTTCTACTGCCGCGCATGCCGCCAGCCGTTCGAGGCGCTCAAATCGGTCTGAGCCTGCCTGCGCAGCACTGTCACACCGATTCGATGGATAAGTACCGGGCCTCGATGCCCCTAAAGGGCCATTCGGTGCATAACTCACTCCACAACTGAAACGAATACGGCGGATGCCCAGTCCACGTCCCCGATCGTGTCATCCCGACATGTGGAGACAAGCATGGACACGCATCCGCTAGCCGTGCGATCGAGGCGCGGCTTTTCCCGTCCCCTCCTGGCGATCGCGACCGCGGCGGTGCTCGTGGGCGGACTCGGATCAGCCGCCCTGGCCGCCCAACCCGAGGTGCCGGGCAACAACGGCACCGTGAAGATCCACGAGGGCGCCGGGGAACCGCCGTCCGAGGTCCGGAACGAACCCCACGTATGCACCTTCCACCTCCATTTCTTCTTCGCCGACGCCGGCGATTCGGGCACGTGGGAGATCCAGGAATGGGCGCCCGGCGACAAGGGCACCGTCGTCCTGGAGGGCACCTACGAGACCGATGAGAACGGCGAGGATCGCGACCCCGACGCGGGCGTGTACGAACTCCCGGACGGCCATTACAAGCTGATCTGGGATGGCGACCTCGACACGAACAAGCACGACAAGCACAAGGTCTTCTGGGTCGATTGCGAGGATGGTGGACAGGCCCCATCGACCCCGACCCCGACCCCAACCCCGCCCGGTGGCGGCCGCTCGACCCCGCCGTCGACCCCACCCTCGACCCCGCCATCGACCCCGCCATCGACGCCTCCGAGCGGTGGTGTCGGGCCGGTCGAAGGCACCCCGACCCCGACGCCACCGAGCGGCGGCGGGGCCCCGACGCAGGGCACCCCACCGCCAGGCGCCGTCGCCGGTGTCACGGGAACCCCGGGCACGACCCTTCCGCCGACCGATACTGCCGATCAGCCGACCCCAGGCTCGGCCGGCCTGTGGGCGACCCTTCTCCTCCTCATCGTCGTCGGCACGACGGTGACCCTGGCGACCGTGCCGGCCTCCTCGATCATCCGCGGACGCCGCCGGTAGCCGCGCAGTCGGTGACCCGGTCCGCGCGGGCGCGTACGCTCCGCGCGTGACCGGTTCGCCCAACCCAGCCACCCAGCCACGCCCCGGGCCCACGATCGGTATCGTCGGTGCGGGCGCGATGGGGGCCGGCATCGCCCAGGTCGCGCTCGAATCCGGCTGTGAGGTGGTCCTTCACGACGTCGATCCGGCGGCGATCGAGCGTGCCCGGGCGGGCATCCGACGTGGCCTCGAGCGCCGCGCGCTCAGCCTGGAGCTCGATCCCGACACGGTCGATGACTGGGCAGGCGGCCGACTCGAGCTCCTGCGCGAGGCCAGCACGCTGGACGCGGTCGCCGCCGAAGCCGAGCTGATCGTGGAGGCCGCCCTCGAGGATCTCGGCCTGAAGCAGGAGATCTTCCGCGCCCTCGACGCGGGAGCTCCCGCCGATACGATCCTGGCCTCGAACACGAGCGCCCTATCGATCGACGCGATCGCGGCCTCGACCGCCAAGCCGGCACGAGTCCTCGGTCTGCACTTCTTCAACCCGGTACCACGGATGGAGCTCGTGGAGGTCGTGCCCGGGGAGTTGACCGCCCGAGAGGTCGTCGCTCGCGCCGAGGACATCGTTCGCGCCTGGGGCAAGACCCCGGTCCGCTCCACCGACTCGCCCGGGTTCATCGTCAACCGCGTGAACCGCCCCTTCACGATCGGCGCGCTGCGGCTCCTCGAGTCGGGTGCCGCGTCGGTCGAGGCCATCGACGGGGCGATGCGCGACGCGGGCTTCCCGCTGGGCCCCTTCGAGCTCATGGACCTCACCGGCATCGACGTAACCCTGGCCGCGGCGCGCGGCATCTGGGAGGGCCTGGGCCATCCCGAGCATCTGCGGCCATCGGGAATCCAGGAGCGGCTCGCCGCCGAGGGTCGGCTGGGGCGCAAGACCGGCGCCGGGTTCTACGAGTACAAGGACGGCCGGCGAGGCGAGGTCGCCCCGGAGTTCCGGGCATCAGAACCGCTTGACGCCGGGCTGCTCGCCGCCGAGATCACGGCGCGGATCCTGGAAGCCATCGACGCCGAGGCTCGGCGCGCCCTGGCCGATGGCGTGGCCACCGCGTCCGACATCGACCTCGCGCTCCGGCTCGGCGCCGCACACCCGACGGGCCCCTTTGAGCGAATGACCGCGCGCGGCTGACCATCACGTACGATGGGTCGCAGGAAGACCCCAGTGCCGCCACCCGGCGTGCTCTCCCGCATCACGAGGAACCACCAATCACGATGACAACCTCTACCCACGGGCTGCTGCGCCTCGGCGGCGTCCTCGTCCTCGCTGCCACGATCTTGGCCTGCGGCGGGTCAGCCGCCTCTGGCCAGCCGTCCGCCACGAACTCCCCCGCCTCGGCGACCCCGGTCGCCTCGGCCGCCGGGACCGGCGGCGCCGAGTCGATCGCCCCGCCGCCGACCACACCCGCCGCGTCGGTCGTCGTGCCCACGCTCACGGCGACCACGCCCCTGATCGACGTGCTTCCCGCGGAGATCGGCGGCGAGGCGATGCAGAAGAACGCCCTGAGCGGCTCCGACCTCAGCGCCCTCGACGCCTCTGCGGCCATGGTCTTCGGGAGCCTCCTCAACGTCCTCGGCAGCCCGGACGCCGACATGACCATCGGGCTCGCTGGGAACTCGAAGGCGAGCGTCATCGCGGTCCGCGTCGCGGGCAAGACGGCCGCGGAGGTCGGTGAGGCCATGATCGCCGGGCGCGCGCTGAACGCGACCACGACGAAGGAGGACCTCGACCTCGGCGGAAAGCGGGTCGTCAAGGTGACCACCACGACCGCCACCGTGCCGTTCTACGTCTACGGTGCCGGTGACGTGTCGTTCACGGTCGCCGCGACGGACGAGACGCTCGTCGCCGAGGCGCTCTCGAAGCTGCCGTAACGACGGCAGCCGGGCACGTCCGGGGCCGCATGGTCGGCCGCCGCCTACAATCCGCTCGTGCCTGACCCGAACCGATCGCTGCGCGACGCCTGGATCGTCGAGGCCGTTCGCACCCCGATCGGTCGCTACGGCGGGGCGCTCGCGAGCGTCCGCCCCGACGACCTCGCGGCGCTCGTGTTGCGGGCCGTCGTCGACCGCGCCGGTGTCGATCCGGCCCTCGTCGAGGACGTGATCCTCGGCTGCGCGAACCAGGCGGGGGAGGACAACCGCGACGTCGCGCGGATGGCCGTCCTGCTGGCCGGCTTCCCGGTCGAGGTCGGCGGGCTCACCGTGAATCGGCTGTGCGGGTCGGGGCTGCAGGCGGTCAACTCGGCGGCGCATGCCATCGCCGTGGGCGACGGCGACGTGTTCATCGGCGGCGGCGTCGAGTCGATGACCCGGGCCCCGTACGTCATGGCCAAGCCCGCCAACGCCTGGGATCGCGGGCCACGCGAGCTGGAGGACACGACGCTCGGCTGGCGGTTCCTCAACCCGAAGCTCGCCGAGATGCACTACCCGTACTCGATGGGCGAGACGGCCGAGAACGTCGCCGAGCGCTACGGCATCGACCGCGAGCGCCAGGACGCGTTCGCGCTCGACGAGCCAGCGCCGCGCGGTCGCCGCCATCGAGGCCGGCCGGTTCGACGACCAGATCGTCCCGGTCGAGGTCACCGGGCGGAAGGGCGAGACCACGACGGTCACGCGCGACGAGCATCCCCGCGCCGATACGTCCGCCGAGGCGCTGGCGAAGCTCCGCCCGGCGTTCAAGCAGGATGGCGGGAGCGTCACGGCCGGCAACAGCTCCGGGCATCAACGACGGGGCATCGGCGGTCCTGCTCGTGGAGGCCGAGCGGGCGCGGGCCCTCGGGCTCAAGCCGCTCGCCCGCGTCGTGTCGACCGCCGTCGCCGGGGTCGACCCGGCCGTCATGGGCATCGGCCCGGTGCCCGCCACCCGCAAGGCGCTCGAGCGGGCCGGGATCGGCATCGAGGACCTCGACCTCATCGAGCTCAACGAGGCGTTCGCCTCGCAGTCGCTGGCCGTCATCGACGAGCTGCGCCTGGACCCGGCCAAGGTGAACCCGAACGGCGGGGCGATCGCGCTCGGGCACCCGCTCGGCATGAGCGGCGGCCGCCTGATCACGATGCTGACCCACGAGCTGCGGCGGACCGGCGGCCGCTACGGCCTCGCGACGATGTGCATCGGCGTGGGCCAGGGGATCGCCACGATCGTCGAGCGCATCGACGGCTAACGCATCTTCCGACCCCGGACCATCGGATTTCGGCGTTACGCTTGTCGAAACCCGTTGCCGTGCGTACGATACGGAGCAGCGCCTCTGGAATCGACTCCTTGAACATCCTCGCCAGCCCCGTCCGAAGGAGGACGAACCCGCATGATCGAACAGCAGCCGACCGTGGTCGAGCCGACTCCCATCCTCGACCCGGGCACGGTCGTGTCCCTGAGCGACGCTGCGGCCAGCAAGCTGCGTGAGCTGACCAAGGACGAGACGAATCCGGACATCGGCCTGCGCGTGTACGTGTACTCCGGCGGCTGCTCCGGCTTCCGCTACGGGATGATGCTCGAGGACGCGCCGACGCCCGAGGACAAGGTCCTCCAGGCCAGCGGCATCAAGGTCTACGTCGACGGGCAGAGCATCGCGCTGCTGCAGGGCTCGCAGATCGACTACGTCGACACGCTGATGGGCGCGGGCTTCACGGTCAACAACCCCAACGCCGTTGCGGCGTGCGGCTGCGGCTCCAGCTTCCGGACAGCGGACGACACGGGGTCGCCGAAGGGCTGCTCCCACTGATCTTCAAACCGTCTCGAACCAAGAGCCGCCGGCAGGTCCGGCGGCTTCTTCGTGTCGGGGACTAGACTCGACGGACGCGGTCGCGCCGCTCGGGGCGCGCATCCGCGCAACACGGCTCACGGAACGGTGCTCGATGGAGATCCCGCTCTTTCCGCTGCACACGGTCCTCTGTCCGGGCATCGTGCTGCCGCTGCACATCTTCGAGGAGCGCTATCGGGCGATGACCCGGCGCTGCCTCGACACCGGGGAGCCGTTCGGCGTCGTGCTCATCCGCGACGGCCGGGAGATCGGCACGGCCAGGATGGCCACGCTCGCCGGCGTCGGCGCCTTCGCCGAGATCCGCCAGGCCGGGCGCTACCCGGACGGCCGCTTCGACCTGCTCGCCGCCGCGACCGGGCGCTTCGCGATCGAGTCCGTCGACGCGCAAACCGAGCCATACCTGCTTGCGCAGGTCACGCCGCTCGACGACGAGGTCGGCGACGAGCCGCGAGCCGAGCGCCTTGCCGCGGCCGCGATCCGGCGCTTCGTCCGCTACCTCGACCTCATGCGAGCACGTGAAGGCGAGACGACCGAAGTGCTCGACATCCGCGTCGAGATCGAATCGCAGCAGGACGACGGGTCCGACCGGGTGCCCGGCCGGCCCGAGATGGAGGGCCTCGAGGGCGAGGGCCTCTCGCCCGAACCGACACCCGACCTGCACATCCCCGACGACCCGACCGTGTTGTCCTACTTGCTGTCGGGCATCGTCCAGGTCGAGCTGCCACGTCGCCAGGCGCTGCTCGAGGCCGAGACGACGGTGATCCGCCTGGAGGGCCTGGTCGACCTGCTGGAACGCGAGCTCGTGCTGCTGACCCGGCGGTTGCGCTACTTCACGCCGGATCCGGCGCTGCTCGGCGGGCCGCGCCGCAGCTGAGCCGTACTAGCCGCGTCAGTCGCCGCTGAAGCGCTCTTCCTTCCAGGGGTCGGCGTCGTTGTTGTAGCCGTAGCGCTCCCAGAAGCCGAGCTGGTCGTGGTCCAGGAACTCCAGGCCGCGGACCCACTTGGAGCTCTTCCAGAAGTACTTCTTCGGGACGAGCAGGCGCAATGGGTAGCCGTGCTCGGGCTCGAGCGGCTGGCCGTCGAACGTGTCCGCGAGCAGGACGTCGTCATCGTCGAGGACCGCGAGCGGGAGATTCGCCGTGTAGCCCTGCTCGGCATGGCTCACGACGTGCGTGGCCGTCGGCCGGACCTGGGCGAGCTCGAGGATGGTCTGGATCGCCACGCCCTCCCAGGTCGTATCGAGCTTCGACCAGCGCGTCACGCAGTGGACGTCCGTGTGGACCTGCTTGCGCGGCAGCTCCTTGAACTGCTCCCAGGTCAGCGTGAACGGCGCATCGACCTCGCCGAAGACGCGGAAGTCCCAGGTGGCGAGGTCGACCTTGGGCACCGAGCCGTAGTGGAGGACCGGGAACTTTTCCGTCCGGTACTGGCCGGGCGGGATGCGCTCGGCGATGGCGGGGTCGGTGGCGGTATTGCCGAAGAGGCGTTCGAACATGTGACGCGGGTCCTTGGTGTGGGCGACCGTCGACGAGCGGGCGCGGCCTCTATCGTCGCACAACGGTCATGACCGTCCCGTGACTTTCGAGCACCGCTTCCCGCCCGGCCTCCTCGGGTACCCTTGCCGCCGTGACCCCGCCTGCCCGTCCCAACCTCGTCATCGTCATGCCCGCGTACAACGCCGCCCGGACGCTCGAGCGCACCTATGCCGACATCCCGCATGACATCGTCGACAAGGTGATCCTGGTCGACGACGTGTCCAAGGACGAGACGGTCGACATCGCGAGGAACCTCGGGCTCGACGTCATCATCCATTCCCAGAACCGCGGCTACGGCGGCAACCAGAAGACGTGCTACGACGCGGCCCTCTCCGCGGGCGCCGACATCGTCGTGATGCTCCACCCCGACTACCAGTACGACGCGACACGCATCCCCGCCCTCATCGAGCCGATCGCCGCCGGCACCCACGACCTCATGCTCGGCAGCCGCTTCCTCGGCGACCCGCTGGCCGGTGGCATGCCGCGCTGGAAATACGTCAGCAACCGGTTCCTCACGATCGTCGAGAACGTCGCGTTCGGCCTGCGCCTGTCCGAGTACCACACGGGCCTTCGCGCCTACAGCCGCCAGCTGCTCGAGACCATTCCCTACGACCACAACAGCGACGACTTCGTGTTCGACCAGGAGCTCATCGCCCAGGTCGTGGCCGCAGGCATGCGCCGGCGGATCGGCGAGATCGCCGTCCCGACGCGCTATTTCGAGGAGGCGAGCTCGGTCGGCTTTCGGCGCAGCGTCGTGTATGGCCTCTCGACGCTGCGGGTCGTGGCCCGCTACCTCCTCCATCGATTGCGGGTCCGCCGCTCGCCGAAGTTGACGGCTCGACCGCCGGGCACGCCGCGCGCCGACCTGGATCGATGAACCGCCCCTCACGGCCATGAGCCGGAGGACGATCCTCCGGACGGTCATCGGGGTCGCGATCAGCGGCGTCGCCATCTGGATCCTGGCGCGGTCGGTCGACCTGCCGCAAACGGTCGACGTCCTGCGAACGGCGAACCCGGCCTGGATCCTGCTCATGATCGGAACCGTGTTCCTCGATGTGGCGGCGCGCGGCGGCCGCTGGCACGCGCTGCTCCTGCCCATCAAGCGGCTCCCGTATCGCCGCGTGCTCGGCTACACGTACCTGGGCTACCTCGCGAACAACGTCCTGCCCGCGCGCCTCGGTGAGCTGGTGCGGAGCCACGCACTGGGCGAGGGCGAGGGCGTCAGCCGGCCCACGGTCCTCGGCACGGTCGTCGTGGAGCGCATCGTCGACACCGTCATCGTCGTCGGGCTGGCCGCGCTCGCGGTCGTGGTCCTGGGCGTGAGCGGCGTCATGTCGACGGCCGTGGTGCTCGGGGCGGGGTTCGTCGGCCTGCTGATCGTGGGGCTGTCCGTCGCGATGGTCAGCCACCGGCTGCCGGGTGCGGAGCGACTCATCGCCGTGGCCGAACGGTATCCGCGGGTGCTCGAGCTCGCGCGGCGTCTTCGAACGGGTCTGGCCGTGGCGAGCAACCCCGCGATCCTCGCGCGAGCCCTACTGCTGAGCGCGGCGGCGTGGGCGGCCTCCATCGCGACCTTCATCGCCGGCGGTCAGGCCGTCGGGATCGAGCTATCCGTGAGCCAGGCCGCGCTCCTCTGTAGCGGTGTTGCGCTCGCGACGATCGTCCCCTCGGCGCCGGGCTATGTCGGCACCTTCGAGCTGACGGCTGTCGGCATCGCGAGCATCTTCGGGGCGGATGCGGACGCCGCGTTCGCGATGGCACTGCTGGTCCACGCCATGATCCTCGCGATCACATCGGTGGGTGGCGTCATCGCCGCGCTGCGTCTGGGGGTGGGTCTCGACGCGGGAACGGATGCGGACGTGGCGACCGCGGTCGACGCCGAAACCGACCCCTACCAGAGCGGGAGCGTTCCTCGTCAGGAAGCGGGAGCGGCTCCGGGCATCGGCAGCCCGAAGAGTGGAAGCGACGCTCCCTCAGGCTGACCCACGGGCGCCGCATCGTACGGCTCGAACTGCAACGGCGCACCGGCTCGACCCGTGACGCGCAGGAACTCGAGCGTGTAGCGCTCGTACATCTCGCCGATCACGGACACCGCCTTGACGTGGTCCGGGCGTCCCGACGCGGCGCGCGCCTCCGCCCGGCTGGTCCACAGGCAGAACGAGAGGCACGACCCATCGGCGGCTGCCGGGCCTTTGAAATAGTGGACGAATCCCGGTGACGACTGCGCTTCGTGATGGGCTCGATCGTCGAACTCGGCCAGCCTCACTTCGTCCGCGTCGGTTCGGCGAATGGAGCGAAACGCGACCAGGTACCACTCACCGCTACCGAGCCTGCGGCCAACGCGGCTCCAGTCGAAGGCCTCTGCGACCGGCAGGCTCGCGTATGCCTCAGAGATCGGTGCGAGGGCGGCGAACGCGTCCATGTGCCCGGAGCATCTGCCGATGGGGCACGATTGTCAAATCGCGGAACGTACCGATGCCATATCGCGATAGTCCCGATGGGGCCCGGCTGGTCCTATTCGCGGAGGGCACCCGTGATCGCTGCGGCGCCATCGGCCAGGAGGCGGCCGGCTCGTGCTCGCCACGGCAGGGTTGCCCGGTCTGTCGGTGCGAGGAGGCCGATCGCGGCCACGATCCCATCGTCCCGCAGGATGGGAACGGCCATGGCCACGGTGCCGGAGAACTGCTCGCCCTCGCTCCGCGCGCTGCCCTCCGCGAGCACGGTCGCGAGGTCGCGCCGCAGCGCCCCGGCATGCGGGGCCGTCGCGAGCACCTCGTCCTGGATCTCGGCAGGGGCATACGCGAGGAGGACCTTGGCGATCGCGCCGGCGACGAGCGGCGTCGCGGATCCTGGCTCGGAGGTCACGCGCAGGGCATGCGTCGATTGCACCTCGTGCAGGGAGACCGCCGACAGGCCGACCCGACGTGCGATCACGGCCGTCTCACCCGCCTCAGCGACGAGCATCCGGAGGACCGGGTCGGCGTGGCGGATCAGCTCCTCGCTGCTGACGGTAGTGCCGCCGGTGAGATGCAGCCGCGGGCCGAGCCGGTAGCCGCCTTCCAGCCGCTCCACGAACCCGAATTCGGTCAGCGTGCGCAGGTAGCGATAGACCGTCGAGAGCGGCGTCTCGAGAAGCGTGGCGAGCTCGTCGGCACGGATCTCGCCGCGGTCGGCGATCGTGAGGAACACCCGTAGCCCGCGGGCGAACGAGGTGTCCTCGGCGGCTTCTTCGGGCGGGCGGTCGCGGGCGGTCGACAAACGAGGGTCCTTGTGGCCGGGCAGGGGCCCACAGTATCGCAGCCGAGCCGCGCCCCGGCCGCTGGCCGTGGTCGGCGATACTTCGGTGGTGCGGATCAGCGCCGTCCGGTTGCAGCGCCTCGTGGTTCCCCTCGAACCACCGTTCGCGGCCGCCTGGGACCCAGAGCCGCGGCGGACCTTCCCGGTCACGATCGTCCGGGTCGAGACCGACGACGGGGTCATCGGCGTCGGATCGGGCGACACGATGGATGGCTTCGAGGCGTACGAGCACCTGTTCGTCGGGCAGGACCCGCTCGCCATCGCCCGCCACGTCCGCGCGCTCGAGACCATCGAGTTCCACGCCGGTCGCTACTGGCCGCTCGAGGCGGCCCTGTGGGACATCGTCGGGCAGGTCGCCGGCCTCCCGGTGGCGACGCTGTTCGGCGGAGCGAGCGACGGGATCCCGGCCTACGCGTCCTGCGGTTCGTTGTTGCCGGCCGCGGCCCGTGCGGAGTCGGCGCTGCGGCTGCGCGAAGAGGGCTTCCTCGCGATGAAGCTCCGCGTGGACCCGCGGCGGCTCGACGACGGTCTGGCGGCGGTCGCGGCGACACGGGCCGCACTCGGCGACTCGATGGCGCTCATGGTCGACCTCAACCAGGGCTGGCGGATGCCGGGCGACACGTCGCCGTCGCTGGATCCAGTGGCGGCTCGGAACGTTGCGGCCCAGTTGGCCAGCTACGACGTGCTCTGGCTGGAGGAGCCGCTGGCCGGCGCGGATCTGCGAGGGTTGGCCGCGTTGCGGGCCTCCGCCACGGGCGTCCGGATCGCCGGCGGCGAGATGACGCGGACGTTCAGCGAGGCACTCGCCGCCCTCGATGCCGATGCCTTCGACGTCTACCAGCCCGACGTCGTGCTGGCAGGCGGGATGCTCCGGACGCGCACGCTGGCCGAGCTGGCGCTGGCCCGCAACCGCTGGTTCACGCCGCATACCTGGACCAACGGCCTGGGGCTGCTCGCGAACCTCCACGTCGCGGCGGGCGTTGGTGGCGGGCCGTTCATCGAGTACCCGTACGACCCACCGGGCTGGACCCCGGAACGCCGCGACGCCTTCCTGGCCGACCCGATCCGTCCGGATCGCGACGGTGTCCTGCGCGTTCCGTCGCGGCCCGGCCTCGGCGTCGTTCTTGACGAAGCCGCGATCGCGAGGTACGCCGCGTGACCGACGCCGCCGCCACAACCCCCCGCGACCGGCCGACCGCCGCGGACTGGCTCGCCCGCGCCGCCGCGGTCACGCCACGAAACGAGGCGTTCATCGACGGTCGCTTCGTGCCGGCCGCGTCCGGTGCCACCTTCCCCGACATCGCCGGGCGGGACGGCTCGCGCATCACCGACGTCGCCCAGGGCGACGTGGAGGACGTGGATCGCGCCGTCAAGGCCGCCCGGACCGCCTTCGACGACCGACGCTGGGCCGACCAGTCGCCCGCGAACCGCAAGCGCGTGCTGCTCAAGCTCGCCGAGCTCATGCGCACGAACCGCGACGAGCTGGCCCTCCTCGAATCGCTCGACGTCGGGAAACCGATCCGCGACACGCTCGCGGTCGACGTCCCGTCGGCGGCCAAGACCATCCAGTGGTACGCCGAGACGATCGACAAGGTCTACGGCGAGGTCGGTCCGACGGGGCCCGATGCGCTCTCGCTCGTCACGCGAGAGCCGATCGGGGTCGTGGCCGCGATCGTCCCCTGGAACTACCCACTGATCATCACGGCCTGGAAGCTGGGCGCGGCCCTGGCGACGGGCAATGCCGTCGTCCTGAAGCCCGCGTCGCAGTCGCCGCTCACGGCCCTTCGGCTGGCCGAGCTCGCGGCCGAGGCCGGGCTCCCCGACGGTGTGCTCAACGTGGTCCCGGGCCCGGGTGCCGTGCTCGGCGCGGCGCTCGCCCGCCATCCCGCGGTGGACAAGATCGCCTTCACGGGCTCGACCGAGGTCGGGAAGTCGTTGCTGCGGGCGGTCGGCGAGTCGGACGTCAAGGCCATCTCGCTTGAGCTCGGTGGCAAGAGTCCGCAGGTCGTGCTGGCCGACGTCGGCGACGTCGAGGCGGCCGCCCAGACCATCGGGTGGGGGATCTTCTACAACTCGGGCCAGACGTGCAACGCGGGCTCGCGGCTCATCGTCCACCGCAGCGTCCGCGAGGAGCTGGTCGAGCGGATCGCGGACTTCGGCCGGTCGGTCGCCCCGGGCGAGCCGCTCGATCCCGCGACGCGCCTGGGGGCCATCGTCGACGACCGGCAGCTGGCCAAGGTGCTGGGTTACGTCCAGCTCGGGCGCGAGGAGGGGGCGCGGGTCGTGTCCGGTGGTGAGCGCGTGCGCGAGGACAGCGGCGGGTACTTCGTCGAGCCGACGATCCTCGACGGCGTCGACAACGCCTGGCGCGTCGCGCGCGAGGAGATCTTCGGGCCGGTCCTGACCGTGACCGAGTTCGAGGACGAGGCGGACGCGCTGGCCATCGCCAACGACACGCCCTACGGGTTGGCGGCCGGGATCTGGACCCGCGATCTCAACCGCGCCCACCGCCTCGCCCGCTCGATCCGGGCGGGCGTCGTGTGGGTCAACACCTTCGACACCGCCGACATCACCGTCCCGTTCGGCGGCTTCAAGCAGTCGGGGTTCGGCCGCGACAAGGGGATGGCCGCCCTCGACGGCTACACGCAACTCAAGACGACCTGGTTCGACCTGTCGGGGAAGTGAGGCGACGTTGACGGACATGGACACCGCGGCGGGGGAGGGCCTCCGCCGGCGTCGTACAGGCGGGCGTGCTGGCCACGAGCGCCACCTCCTGCCGCAACAACGGCCGTGGGCCCAGCCGCGGATGCAGTACGCCCCGACCGAGGTCATCTCGGCCGACGAGCTCGAGTCGATCCACCTCGCGTCGCTGCGCGTGCTGTCGGAGATCGGCATGGACTTCCTCGACGCGGACGCGCGCGAGGTCCTCAAGGCGGCCGGCGCGCACACCGATCCCGACACGCAGCGCGTGCGCTTCGATCCGGACATGGTCACGGAAGCGATCAGGACCGCGCCGTCCGAATTCACGCTGCACGCCCGCAACCCGGAGCGCAACGTCCAGCTCGGTGGCAACTGGATGGCGTTCGGCACCGTGGGCAGCCCGCCGAACGTCGCCGACCTGGACCGCGGACGCCGCACCGGCAATCGCGAGGACTACCAGAACCTGCTGCGACTGGCGCAGCTGCTGAACCCGATCCACTTCCTGTCCGGCTATCCGGTCGAGCCGGTCGACGTGCACCACGGCGTGCGACACCTGCACGCCACGTTCGATGCGCTCACGCTCATGGACAAGGCGATCCACTGCTACAGCCTGGGCAAGCAGCGCAACGTCGACTGCCTGGAGATGGTCCGCATCGCGCGGGGCGTGGATGACGCGACCATCGATCGCGAGCCGTCGATCTTCACGGTCGTGAACTCGAGCTCGCCGCTGCGGCTCGATGCCCCGATGCTGCAGGGGATCATGGAGTTCGCGCGGCGCGGCCAGATCGTGTGCATCACGCCGTTCACGCTCGCCGGGGCCATGGCACCGGTGACCCTCGCGGGCGCCCTGTCGGAGCAGAACGCCGAGGCGCTCGCCGGCATGGTCCTGACCCAGGTCGTGCGGCCGGGGGCGCCGGTCATCTACGGCGGCTTCACCTCGAACGTCGACATGCAGTCGGGCGCGCCGGCGTTCGGGACGCCGGAGTACATGCGGACCGCGATGATCGGCGGCCAGCTCGCCCGTCGCTATGGCGTGCCGTATCGATCGTCGAATGTGTCGGCGGCCAACGCGCTCGATGCGCAGGCGGCGTACGAGTCGGTCTTCTCGCTGTGGGGCGCGATCATGGGCGGCGTCAACCTGCTCATGCACGGCGCCGGCTGGATGGAGGGCGGCCTGCACGCCAGCTACGAGAAGATGATCCTGGACGCCGAGCTCCTGGGCATGGTCGAGGCGTTCCTGGACCCGGTCGTCGTGGACCAGGACACGCTCGGCTTCGACGCGATCGAGGGGGTCGGGCCGGGCGGCCATTTCTTCGGCGCCGAGCACACCCAGTCGCGCTACAAGACCGCCTTCCACAAGCCGATGCTCAGCGACTGGCGCAACTACGAGACGTGGGAGGAGGCGGGCTCACCGGAGCTGCCCTCCAAGGCGAACCGGATCTGGAAGGAGCTGCTGGCCTCGTATGAGCCGCCGCCGATCGATCCAGCCGTGGCCGAAGAGCTCCAGGCCTTCGTCGACCAGCGTGTCGCCGAGGGCGGCGTCCCGACCGACTACTAGCCATCATCCGTCAATCAAGCGAGAGGGGTCGTTCTGTTGAAGACATCCGCCCAGGTCGTCGTGATCGGTGGTGGGGTCGTCGGGGCGAGCGTGCTGTACCACCTCACCAAGGCGGGCTGGATCGACGTCATGCTGCTCGAGCGCCGTGAGCTGACGGCCGGCTCCACCTGGCACGCGGCCGGCGGCATGCACACGCTCAACGGCGACCCGAACGTGGCGCGGCTGCAGCAGTACACGATCCAGCTGTACGAGGAGATCGAGCGGGTCAGCGGCCAGGACTGCTCGATCCACCTCCCCGGTGGCTTGATGCTGGCCGATACCGAGGTCCGGATGGACTTCCTGCGCATGGCGCAGGCGCGCGGCCGCTACCTCGGGATGGAGCTCGACCTCATCACGCCCAACGAAGCCCGGGACTTGTTCCCGCTGCTGGACCCGCAGTACTTCGTCGGGGCGCTGTACGACCCGGTCGAAGGCCATGTCGACCCGACCGGGGTCACACGCGCCTACGCGAAATGCGCGCAGAAGGCGGGCGCAGAGGTCCATCAGCGCACGCCGGTCGTCGGGCTGGAGCAGCGCGCGGACGGCACGTGGGACGTTCGCGTCGAGAGCGGCGACACGATCCACGCCGAGCACGTCGTCAACGCCGGCGGCCTGTGGGCGCGGGAGGTCGGCCGGATGGTCGGCATCGAGCTGCCGGTCCTGGCGATGGAGCACATGTACCTCCTGACCGAGGACATGCCCGAGGTCGCCGCGCAGGTCGCGAAGACCGGGCACGAGATGCCGATGGCGCTCGACTTCGCAGGCGAGATCTACATCCGCCAGGAAGGCGGCGCGATGCTCCTGGGCACGTACGAGCAGGCGTGCGTGCCGTGGTCGCCGCGCGAGACGCCGTGGGACTTCGGGTCGCAGCTCCTCAAGCCCGACCTCGAGCGGATCACACCGGAGCTGTCGGTCGCCTTCAAGCACTACCCGGCCATGGGCACGATCGGCATCAAGCGGGTCGTCAACGGGCCGTTCACGTTCTCGCCCGACGGCAATCCGCTGGTCGGGCCGGTGCGCGGGCTGCGCGGCTACTGGGTCGCGTGCGGGGTCATGGCCGGGCTGTCGCAGGGTGGCGGCGTGGGCCTGGCCCTGGCGACGTGGATGACCGCCGGGGACCACGGCGATTCCGGGATGGATATCTGGGCGATGGACGTGGCCCGGTACGGCGACTACGCCACGCTCGCCTACACGAACGCCAAGGTCCAGGAGAACTACCGGCGCCGCTTTCGAATCACCTTCCCGAACGAGGAGCTGCCGGGTGCGCGGCCGCTCCTGACCACGCCGATCTACGACCGATTGACGGCCGCGAATGCGGTGTGGGGCGCGACGTTCGGGCTGGAGCACGCGCTGTGGTTCCAGAAGGCCGGGCTGGAGCCCGTGGAGGACGTCACCTTCCGCCGGTCCAACGCCTGGGAGTGCGTCGCCGAGGAGGTCGCGGCCGTTCGCGAGCGGGTCGGGATGACCGAGATCTCGAACTACGCCAAGTACCGGGTGACGGGCGCCGGCGCCGAGGCGTGGCTGTCGTCGCTGCTGACCGCACGGATGCCGGCCCCCGGCCGGATCACGCTGACCGCGATGCTCAATGACGCGGGGCGGGTCGTCGGGGAGTTTACCGTCGCCCGCGCCAGCGAGGCCGAGGAATTCTTCCTGTTCGGCTCGCTGCCGGCGGAGGTCCATCACTCGCGCTGGTTCCGGCACCACCTGCCGGCAGACGGGTCGGTGCGGTTCGACGTGCTGGGCCTGGGGCTCACGGGGCTGTCCGTGGCCGGGCCGCGGTCGCGGGATGTCCTCGCGGCCGTTGCCCCGGACCTCGACCTCTCGACCGAGGCCTTCCCGTTCATGACATTCCGGCAGGTGGACTTCGGGATGATCCCGATGCACCTCGCCCGCATCAACTACGCGGGCGACCTCGGCTACGAGCTGTGGGTCGCCCCGGAGTACCAGCGCGCGCTGTTCGACCGGATCATGGAAGCGGGCGCGCCGCACGGCCTGCAGCTGTTCGGGATGCGCGCCCTGATGTCGCTACGCCTGGAAAAGAGCTACGGCACCTGGTTCCGCGAGTACCGCCCGATCTACACGCCGGCCGAGGGCGGGATCACGCGGTATCTCAAGCTCGACCACGACTTCATCGGGCGCGCCGCGCACGAGGCCGAGCTCGCGGCCGGTGGCCCGAAACGCCGGCTCGTGGCGTTCGTCGTGGAGCCCGACCTGGACGACCCGGCCGATGTCATCGGCGACGAGCCGGTATGGCACGACGGGGAGGTCGTCGGTTGGATCACGTCCGGCGGGTACGGGCACCACGTCAAGCAGTCGATCGCGCTGGGCTACGTGCCGACGGAACTTGCCACCCCCGATGGCCCGGGCGGGAGTGGCTTCGAGATCGAGATCATCGGCAATCGTCGGCCGGCGCGGCTGCAGCCGGAGCCACTGTTCGACCCCAGCGGCGGGCGGATGCGGGCGTGACCGCCGCAGATCGGGTCTTCGATTCCGTACCGGACCGCCGAGGTCGACAGGCGGCTGGAGCAGCTTGGAGAGCGCTCGTCGCCGGACGGCGCGTGCCGGCGGGATCGGAGAGCCGAGTCCCGGCTCGTCGTCGACAGTCGGCCGATCGCGTTCGAAAACGGCGATTCCGTGGCGGTCGCGATGCTGCGCGCCGGCGAGACACCGGGGCGTGGCGGGACGCTGTGCCTCGCGGGCGACTGCGGGAACTGCCTGGCGACGGTCGATGGGGTCGCGTACGTGCGGACCTGCCAGACGGCGGCACGACCCGGGCTGGCGGTCGTCGGCCAGTCGCGGAACGGGCTGCCGCCCCTGCCCGTCGTCCGCGCGACGGCTGCCACGGCGACACCGCTTGGCCACGAGGTCGAAGTGCGGCGGGCGGTGGTCGATGTCGCGGTCGTCGGGGGCGGCTCGGCCGGGGTCGAGGCCGCGGCGGTCGCGGAGCGTGCGGGCAAGTCGGTGTTGGTGCTCGACGCCCATGCCGGAGACGAGGTCGTCGCGATCTACGCCGGCCCGCGCTCGTCGTCCGCACCCAGACGGGGATGCTGCACGTCCACGCCAAGGAGATCGTCGTGGCGACGGGTGCGGCCGAGATCCACCCGGTCTGCCCGGGAGCGGTCTGCGGGGCCTGTTCACGAGTAGGGCCGCCGAAGATTTGCACGCAGCGGGCGTGCCCCTCGATGACGCCGTGGCGATCGGGACGCCGCCGACGGGCGTGCCAGCGACCGCCGTCGAGGGACGGCTCGCCCGGTTCGAAGGCGACGACCATGGCCGGGTCCGAGCCGTGGTGACCGTCGACGACGCGACCGGCGTCGAGACGACGACCCCGGCCGGCACCGTCATCCTCGGGCTGGGCCGCGCGCCGCGGGACCTGCTCGCGCGGATGGCCGGCGAGGTGCCGGTCGCGCGTCGTCGGCGCCGCGGCCGATGAGGCGCCGCTCCCGCCACCGCCGACCGAGGGCGTCGTCTGCCCGTGCATGGGCACGACCGTCGCGGACCTCGAGGCCGCGTGGGACAAGGGGTTCCAGGAGCTCGAGCTGCTCAAGCGCTCCAGCCAGGCGTGCCTCGGGACGTGCCAGGGCGGGGCGTGCCTGCCGCACGTCCGCTCGTGGATCGCCGCCCGGACCGGCGAGGTCCCCGCGCCCTTCACCGCCCGCCCGGCCTCGCGCCAGATCACGCTCGGCGAGGCGGCCGCGGACACGTCCGTCGACGCCTTCCGGCGGACGCCGCTCCACGACGAGCACCTCGCCCTCGGGGCGCGGATGGACCGCTTCGGCAACTGGTGGCGGCCGTGGCACTACGGCGACCCGATCGCCGAGTACTGGGCCGTCCGCGAAGGCGTGTCGCTGGGCGACGTCAGCACGCTCGGCAAGCTGGTCGTGTCCGGCCCGGACGTCGTCGAGGCCCTCGAGCGGCTCTACCCGTGCCACGTCGCCGACATCAAGCCCGGCCGGTCGCGCTATGCGCTGCTGCTCAACGAGCGCGGCCACGTCATGGACGACGGCATGATCCTTCGCGAATCGGAGACCCGGTTCGTGCTGAGCTTCACGTCCGGCGGCGCGGCGAACGCCGAGATGTGGATCCGCGACTGGATCGAGACCTGGGGTCTCCGCGTCCACGTCCTGGATCGAACGATGTCGCTGGCCGCGATCAACGTCACCGGACCGCTCGCCGGGGAGCTCCTGCGACGGGCCGGCCTCCCGGACCCGCCTCGGTTCCTGGGCCACGTCCACGCCGACATCGCGGGCGTGCCGTGCCACGTCATGCGCCTCAGCTTCACCGGCGAGGCCGCGTTCGAGCTGCATCACCCCGTCGATCGCTCGGTCGAGCTGTGGCGCGCGCTCATGGACCTGGGCGCGGACCTCGGCATCCGGCCGCACGGCCTCCAGGCGCTGTTCGGGCTGCGGCTCGAGAAGGGCCACGTGATCGTCGGGATGGACACCGAGCTCGACACGACGCCGCGAAGGATCGGCATGGACTGGGCGGTCCGGATGGAGAAGCCGGCCTTCATCGGCCGGGCCGCGCTGGAGCGGACCGCGAAGCTCGATGACCACCGCCGCTGGATGGGCTTCACGATGGACGGTCCGGCCCCGACCGAGGGATCGCCGATCTGGGCCGACGGCGAGATCGTCGGCAACGTGACGGGGAGCTGGACCTCCCCGCTGCTCGGCAAGGCCCTGCTCCTCGGCTGGCAGCGCCGGACGCCGTTCCGCGACCGCGTCGAGATCGACGGCCGCGAGGCTACCGTGACACCGACCCCCTTCTACGACCCGGAGGGCCACCGTGCCCGCGCTTGATCGACTGCGCGGGGTCCGGGTCGTGGCGGACCCCGCGGCCGTGGACCGCTCGACCTGGCACGGTGACGACGTCACGGTCCTGCGGTTCGCCCCGGACGACGCGTACGGCCTTGGTGCCCGGACCGTCGACATCGACGACCCGCACGGCATCATCGAGGACGAGGCCGGCTTCGTCGGTGCGTGGCTCGACCCGGCCGAGATCGAGCCGCACACGGAATGGCCGTTGCCGACCGAACGACCGACGCTCGCCCAAGGCTCGATCGCCGGGGTGCCGGCCAAGCTCTGGCTACCAGCCGACGGAGACGCGCTCCTCCTGACGGCCGCCGCGTACGCCCGCGACCTCGAGACGCGTCTCGGGTGGCGATCATGAGCGACTACACGGACACCCTGCTCCCGATCCGCTGGCCCGACGAACGCCGCTCGTCCTACGACGTGGTCATCGTCGGCGGCGGCGGCCACGGCCTGTCGACGGCGTATCACCTCGCGACCCGCCACGGCATCACGAACGTCGCCGTCCTCGAGGCCGACTACATCGCGTCCGGCAACACCGGCCGCAACACGACCATCATCCGCGCCAACTACGGCATCCCCGAGGCCATCCGCTTCTACCAGCACTCCCTCGAGATGTACCAGGCGCTCGAGGAGGAGACCGGCGCCGCGATCCTCCACCAGACCAAGGGCATCGTCTGGCTCGCCCACACCGAGATGGCGATGCGGACCGAGCGCGCCCGCTGCCTCATGAACACGGCAAACGGCGCGCAGACGTTCATGCGAACGCCGGCCGAGCTCAAGGAGCTGATCCCGGAGCTGGACCTGACCGGCGGCGGCCGCTACCCCGTCCTCGGTGGATCCCACCACGTCGAAGGCGCCACGGCCCGACATGACCGCGTCGCCTGGGCCTATGCCTCGGGTGCGTCCCAGCGCGGCGTCGACATCTTCCAGCACACGCCCGTGACCGGCCTGCTCCGCGACGGTGACCGCGTGGTCGGGGTCGAGACGGCGGACGGGCCGATCGCCGCGGGCACCGTCCTCTCCGCCGTGGGTGGACGCGTCACCGCGATGGCCGCGCACGCCGGTCTTCGCCTCCCGGTACGCACCCATCCACTCCACGCGTTCGTGACCAACGACTACGCCCAGGGCTTCTCGCCGATCGTCGCCAGCACGGAGCTCATGTGCTACGTCTCACAGACCGAGCGCGGCCAGATGCTGATCGGCGCGGAGTTCGATTCGCAGCCCTCGTACTCGCGCCAGTCGTCGTTCGCGGCGCTGCGCGGGTACTCCTACAAGATCACGCCGCCTCCTGCCGTTCCTGCGCGACCTGCGAATCCTGCGCACGTGGGCGGGAATCTGCGACATCTCGGCCGACTTCTCCCCGATCATGGGCTTCACCGGCGTCGACGGCTTCCTCGTCACGACCGGCTGGGGCACCTGGGGCTTCAAGGCCATCCCGGCCGGCGGCGAGGCGATGGCCGAGCTGATCGCGACGGGCCGCCCGCCGGCGCTCATCGCCCCGTTCAGCCTTGACCGTTTCCGACGCGACCACGTCCTGGCCGACCAGGGCTCGGCGGGGACGCGCTGATGCTCTGGCTCGATTGCCCGCGATGCGGGCGGCGACCGCTCGACGAGTTCTCGTTCGGTGGCGAGCGCCGGCCCGTGCCGGCTTCGATCACGGACGCCGACGAGCGTGATTTCGACGAGGTCTGGGTGTTCGAGAACCCCGACGGCATCACGACCGAGCGCTGGTTCCACGCCGCGGGCTGCCGGCGCTGGCTGACGGTGCGGCGCGACACGGCCGTCGACCGCGTGGTCGAGGTCCTCCCGTGACCCGACTCGCCGACCGCCAGATCGAGATCGTGCTGCGCAATCGCGTCTATTTCGGGGTAGGCGCCATCGGGCGGCTCCCCGAGGTGGTCGCCGCGGCCGGGGCTCCCGGGTCTTCGTCGTGACCGATCCGGGTGTGCGCGCGTCGGGCGTGGTCGATCGGGCGCTGGCCGTGCTGGCCGAGGCGGGCATGGAGCACGCGCTCTTCGACGAGGTCGAGCCGAACCCGGCCGCCTCGACCGTGGAGCGCGGGGCCGCGGCACTCGGGGCCTTCGGCCTCGACGGGACCGTGGTCGTGCCGATCGGCGGCGGCTCCTCGATGGACACCGCCAAGGCCCTGGACCTGCGCGCTGCGAACGAGCCCATGTCCGTGTGGGAACTGGAGTACGACGGCGCATCGCTGGCCCCTGGGCGTCCTGTTGTCGCCGTGCCGACGACCGCCGGAACCGGCGCCGAGACCAACTCGTTCGCGGTCATCACTGACGAGCTCGTCGGCCGCAAGGGCTACGTCGGCCATCCATCGCTGCTCCCCGTCGCGACCATCCTGGACCCGGCCCTGACCGTGGGCCTGCCACCGACCGCGACGGCCGCGACCGGCATCGACGCGATGACCCACTCGCTCGAATCGCTGCTGTCTGCCAACCCCAACCCGTTCGCGGAGTCGACCGCCCTGGGCGTGATCCGGACGGTCGCGGCGTGGCTACCGCGCGCCGTCGAGGACGGCACGGACCTCGAGGCGCGCTCGCAGATGCTCCTGGCGTCGCACCTGGCGGGCGTCGGCCAGGCGAGCGGCACGGGGGTAGGCCTCGTGCACGCCCTGGGCCACGCGCTCGGGACGCGCGGGAAGCTGCCCCACGGCACGGCCCTGGCGTCGGTCCTCCCCGAAGTCCTCGACTTCTACCGCGGCACCCGCGATCGCGAACTGGCCCTGGTCGGGGTCGCGCTCAAGGTCGCGTCACCGACCGAGGACGACACCACGGCCGCTGGCGTCGCCATCGGCGCGATCCGTCGCCTGTGCGAGCTGGTCGGTCAACGACCGACCCTGCGGACCCTCGGCTTCGACGAGCGCGTGCTCGATGTGATCGCCGAGGACGCCATCGTCGACGCCGCGATCCGCAACTCGCCGCGACTCCCGACCCCGTCCGAAGCCCGCGCGATCCTCGTGTCCGTGCTCGACTGAAGGATTCGCCACGACCTGACGCCATACTCAGTGAACGCGGCAAGTGTCCGCGTCGCAACGAGGGGTCGGCGTGACGACCGAGCTCGTCGAACGCGCACAGCGGGGCGATCACGAGGCATTCGATGCCCTCGCGACCGCCGCGTACCACCGGCTGTACGCGATCGCACGACGAATCCTCCGCGATGGGTATGCCGCGGAAGATGCGGTCCAGGATGCGCTCATCCGTGCCTGGCGGGACCTTCGCGGTCTGCGTGACCGCGAGCGCTTCGATGCCTGGCTCCATCGACTCCTCATCCACGCCTGCGCCGATCAGGCGCGTCGGACCCGGCGACGGCGGCTCGAGATCACGGTCGACCTGATCGATCGACCCGACGATGCCGACGATCTCGCCCGGGTCGCCGATCGCGAGCAGATCGAGCGGGCGTTCCTCGAATTGACCGTCGAGCACCGCTCGGTGCTCGTGCTCACGCACTACGTCGGCCTGCCGGCCGCCGAGGTCGGAGAGATCCTCGGCATCCCGACCGGGACCGTCTACTCACGCCTTCACCACGGCACTCGGGCGATGCGGGCCTCACTGGGCCGGCAGACCTCGCTGCCGCTCACCGCCTCGGAGCACGGACGATGAACGAGTCGATGGATCGAGCGCTCGCCGACTGGCTGCGCGAGGGGCCGGAGCACGGCTCCCGCGAGGCCCTGGAGCGCGTCCTCGCCGCGACCCGTCGAACGTCGCAGCGACCGGGGTGGACCTTCCCTGAAAGGTGGCTCCCGATGCAACTGACCATGGCACGGACGCCGTCGCTGCGCCCGATCGTGTACCTCGCCCTCGTGGGCCTGCTCATCGCCGCACTGGCCGCGGCGGCGGTCTTCGTCGGCTCGCAGCGTCTGCCCGAGCCCTTCGGCATCGCCCGGAACGGGGTGGTGGTGTTCGAGCAGGGTGGCGACCTGATCGTCGCTGATGGGCTGAACGGTCCGACGCGGACCCTCCTCGGAGGCCCCGAGGCGGACTCCTACCCGCTCTTCTCCAGGCAGGGCGATCGACTCGCCTTCGTCCGCGACGATGGTGAGGGGATCCAGCTGATGGCGGTCCGACCCGACGGTTCGGATGCCAGGGAGCTCGGCCGCTTCCCGGGCGAGGTTGACCGCCTCTCGTGGTCGCCGGACGGCAGCGCCCTCCTCTTGAACTTCACGGAGACCGGCATCACCGGATTCCGGGTGGCCGTCGTCCAGGCCGATGGGTCCGGGTCTCGCGAGCTCTCGCTCGGCAGGGCCGCGGACTGGGCCGGGTGGCGACCGGACGGCAGCCACGTGGCGTTCCGTGGCCGACTCGACGACGGCACGTCGGGGGCGTTCATCGCCGGGGCCGACGGCACGAACGTGCGCCGGTTGCCGATCGAGACGACGGATCTCGTCGACTTCGAGGGCTTGAGCTGGACGCCCGACGGGACCCGCCTCAGCTTCATGAGCGCCGGCAGTCTGGCCGGGACGACCATGAACTGGCAGATCGGCATCGCCACCATCGACACCGGCGGAGCGCTGACCGACCTGCAGTGGCTCAAGCTCGATCCCGAGTCGAGAGGAGAGACGTACCCGACATGGTCGCCGGACGGCAGCCTGTTCACGTCCATCGTGGAGAAGGGCGGTCGGCGTCAGCTTGCGATCGCGTCGGCGAGCGGCTCCGGTCCCGTGCGCCCGGTCGGCCCCAACGCTGACAATCGCGCTTCGTTGTGGACCACGTGGTCACCCGACGGCAAGACCCTCGCGGTGGCGGTGGTTCCGTCGTTCGGCGACGAGTCCGTCTGGTCGATCGACGTGGCGTCCGGTGAGGCGACCGAGCTCCAGAGCTCCAAGGCCGATACCTGGCAGCGCCTCGCACCCTGAGCTCGAGGGTCGTCTCGACTGACCTCACCCGCATCTGACTTCATCGAAAGGACGGCCTCACCATGCGCACGATCCGTTCCAGCCTGCTGGCCCTCGTCGTTCTCGCCGGTCTAACGGTGTCGGCGATGCCGGTGTTCGCGGCCGGCCCCGTGGTCATCGAGCGGAATGCCCCGGTGCACCGCGAGATCACGGGGTTCATCGCCTGCGGCAGCGTGACACTGGACTACGTCCTGGACGCGAAGCGGACGATCACCGAGTCGTATGACACGGACGGCAACCTCGTCCGCTGGGATCTCCATGCCCGCTATTTCGCGACCCTGACCGACCCGGTCAGCGGCCTCGTGATCCACGACGACGGCGCCCGTCGCGTCACCGACGACTACCTGGCGGAGACCACCACCGGCACGGGAGGTGTCCACCACCTGACGTGGCCCGGCGCCGGGATGCTCTTCGGCGTCGCCGGCCGCGAGGTGCTCGACTGGAGCGGCACCACGCCCGATGTGAACGAGGACGACGATGTCCGCGTCTTCCAGGCCGGACTCAACACGAACGTGGAGCTCATCTGCTCGATCTTCGATTGAGCGGCGCTCGCTCCGGACCGTCGAGCTCGGTCGTACCGGGCTCGGCGGTCCTGCTACGAATCGCGGAGCAGTGGCACGACCTCGCCGATGAAGCGCTCGAACGTCTCGACGTCGTACGGCGCCGGCTGCTCCGAGATGACCGTTCGAAAACCAAGCTCCACATAGGGGCGCAGGCGATCGGCGATCTGCTCCGATGACCCGTTCCAGAACGTGTCGTCGTCCGCGACGTCAACCATCGGCGTCCGGTTGTGCTCCATCGCCGCCTTCCAGACCCGGTCGGCCTCGGCCGCCGAGTCGCGGATCGTGAGCTTGACGCCGAGCGTGAACTCGATCTCGCCGATGTCCCGCCCGACCGCGTCGCAGTGGCCGCGCAGGACCTCGACCTTATGAGCCATGAACTCGGGCGTGCCCATCGCGTTCCACATGTCGGCGTACTTCGCGACGGTGCGCAGGGTCTTCTTCTCGCCGCTGCCGCCGATCATGATCGGCAGTCGCTTCTGGACCGGCAGGGGGTTGTGGCGGAGATCATCGAACGCGTAGCGACCGCCGGGCTCCGAGGTCACGGACTTGCCGTCGAGCACGGCGCGCATCGCGCTGACCGATTCGTCCAGCCAATCGAGCCGCTGGCCGAAGCCCGACCCGAAGTCGATGCCGTGGGCACGGTGCTCCGGCTCCATCCAGGCGCCGCCGACGCCGAGGATCGCGCGGCCGTCGCTGATGTGGTCGAGCGTCTCGGCCATCTTGGCCGTCAGGCCTGGATTGCGGAACGTGTTCGCGCCCACGAGCAGGCCCAGGCGGGTCTGGTCGGTGGCCATCGCCCACGCCGCGAGCGAGGTCCAGCCCTCGACGATCGGCTGGTACGGGTCGCCGAAGATCGCGTACAGGTGATCCCAGGTCCAGAGGTGGTCGTAGCCCAGCCGATCGACCCGCTTCGCCGCATCGAGCATCTCCGGCCAGGTCGCGCCCTGGCTCCACAGCAGGATGCCGGTCTTGAGGTCGGTCATGGGTGGGCGCCTCCGGAGGGTCAGGTGGGGACGCCAAGTCTAGGACAAGGGCCCGTATCAGGGACCTACGCCCGATCCAGCTCCCGATCGATCGCGCGGAGGATGAAGCGCGCGGCCTCCGCGCTCTTGCCCCCGAGCTTCTCGCCCTCGTCCTGCTCCAGGGCGCGCATCAGGTCGCCCAGGAAGAGGTCCAGCGACGGGGTTCGTTCGAGCGAGCCGTCGGCGAAGGCCGCCTCCAGCCGCGCCACGGCCGCCCGCGCGTTGTCCACGCTGTGGCCCTTGGCCACGATCAGCTCGCGGACGTCGGCCCGCGCCGCGTCCGCGGCGGCCCCGGACGTCGTCATCGAAGCTTGCGCATCGTGCGCCGCAACAGCCGGGTCGTCGTCGAGCCCGTGGCAGCGCCATCCCCATCGCTCCGCGAGCCGTCCCCGTCGCGCCCCTGCGTCGCCACGGCTTCCGCCTCGAGCAGCGCCCGCTCCTCGTTCCCCCCGGAATCCTCGGCCCGCAGGCGGCGCCAATCCGACTCGAGCACGCTCATCGCGATCTCGTCCCACCACTGGCCGTCCCGGAAGATCGACTCGCGCGAACGCCCCTCGACCACGAACCCGCAGCGCTTGTAGGTCCGGATCGCCCGCTCGTTGAACTCGAACACGAATAGCGCGATGCGATGGAGCCCGAGCGTCCCGAACGCGTGATCGAGCATCAGCTGGGTCGCTTCGGTGCCGTAGCCCTGGCCCCACGCGTCCTTCTCGCCGATCGTGATGTGGTACAGGGCCGAGCCGTTGTCCCCGTCGAGCTGGCTGAACGCGCACGTCCCCACGAGCCGGTCCCCGGCGCGCTCGTGGATCGCCATCGCCAGCGCATCAGGGCCCACGACCCGCGCCGCGAAGAAGCGCTCGATCTCGTCGGCGCGCATCGGCGCCTCCTGGTAGCGCGCCAGCCGGGCGATCTCGGGGTCCGCGTACCACTTGCGGAACCACGCGACGTTCTCCGGGACGTGGCGGCGCAGGACGATCCGGGAACCGGGCAGGATCTCGGGGAACCACGTTCGGGGCGGCATCGCCGGAACCGTATACCATCGCCGCCATGCGCCGCTGGAGCGACCTGGCCGAGCGCGTGGCGGCGACCACCCGGACCTCCGAGAAGACCGCCCTCCTGGCCGACTACCTGCGCAGCCTCACGCCCGACGAGCTCCCGGTCGCGGCCGTCTTCCTCACCGGGCGGCCGTTCCCCGAGGCCGACCAGCGGTCGGCGGGCCTGGGCTGGTCCGCGATCATGACCGCCATCGGCGGAGTGGCCGCGGTCACGCGCGCGGACCTGGGCGCGGCGTATGACCGGCATTCCGACCTCAGCAAGGCGGTCGAGGACGTCCTCGCCGGCGCCGGGCACGCCCCACCGCCCGAATCGTCACCGACCCTCCCCGAGGTGGCCGCCACGTTCACGGCGGTCGAGGCCGCCTCGGGCCCGGCCGCCAAGGCGCGGTTGCTCGGCGACCTGCTCGCCCGCTCCGACCCGGCCACCGCCAAGGGCATCGTGAAGGTGCTCGGTCGCGAGCTCCGGATCGGGCTCCGGGAAGGCCTCGTCGAGGCGGCCATCGCCAAGGCCTTCGACCGCCCGCTCGATGCGGTCAAGTGGGCGGGGATGCTGACCGGCGACGTCGGCCGGCTCGCCGAGCTGGCCCGCGACGACCGCCTCGACGACGCCGAGCTCGCGCTCTTCCACCCGCTCAAATTCATGCTCGCATCCCCCGCCGAGGACGCGACCGAGATCCTCACGAGGCTCGGCCCAGAGGTTTGGGTCGAGGACAAGTACGACGGGATCCGCGCCCAGCTCCACAAGCGCGGGACGGACGTGCGCCTTTACTCGCGCGACCTCAACGACGTGAGCGCGCAGTTCCCCGAGGTCGTCGAAGCCGCCCGGCCGCTTGCCTGGACCGGCGTCGTCGATGGCGAGATCCTCGCCTGGAAGGACGGGCTCGTGCTGCCGTTCCAAAGCCTGCAGGCGCGGCTCGGGCGCAAGTCGCCGTCGAGCGCGATCCAGGCCGAGGTGCCGGTGATCTTCGTGGCCTTCGACCTGCTCGCGCTGGGACCCGGTGACGATGCCGACGGCGACGTGACCGTCGAGCCGCTGCTGCGCGAGCCACTGCGCGAACGGCGGCGGCGTCTCGACGCGCTCGACCTGCCGCTCGCCGGGGAGGGCGGCCGCTTCATCCGCTCGCACCTCGGCGTCGCGATCGATGTCGACGCACTCGAGGTCGCCTTCGCCGATTCGCGCGGACGGCGCAACGAGGGCCTGATGGTCAAGGACCCGACCAGCATCTACTCGCCGGGCCGGCGCGGTCTCGGCTGGCTGAAGATGAAGAAGGCGCTCGCGACCATCGATTGCGTGGTCGTCGGGGTCGAGGTCGGGCACGGCAAGCGCCATGGCGTCCTGAGCGACTACACGTTCGCCGTTCGCGACACCACGAGCGGCAAGCTCGTGAACATCGGCAAGGCCTACAGCGGCCTGACCGACGCCGAGATCGCCGCCATGACGAAGTGGTTCGAGGCCCACACGATCGCCAGCTATGGGCGGTATCGCCAGGTCGAGCCAACGGTCGTCGTGGAGATCGCGTTCGACGTCATCGTGCGGAGCAAGCGCCACGGCTCGGGCTTCAGCCTGCGGTTCCCCCGCATCGCCGCGCTGCGCCCGGACAAGTCGGTCGATGAGATCGACACGGTCGAGACGGTCACCGCGCTGTACGAAGGACTGCAGCAGGGATCGGAGCTGCTGGTGACGGCGGGCGCCAGGGCCGTGACGCCGCGACCCGAATGACCCTCCGCCCGGTCGCCCGGCCGCGTATCCTTCGGGCATGTTCGATGACGGGGGCGAAACGCCGGTAGTCTCGCTCACCCTCTACACGGATGCATTCATCATCCGCGGCACCCTCGTGACCCGCCAGCGGCGCGTCACGGACATCCTGAACAACGCCGACGACGGGTTCCTCGTGCTGGGCGACGTGAACTCCGACGAGTTCGGCACGCGGGGTGAGACCATCCGGGCGGAGTTCGCGCAGATCAATCTCGCCGCGGTGCTGTTCGCCGTCGCCGACACCAAGGTGGAAACGCCGCCGGAGTTGCGGACGCCCAAGGTCTCCGAAGAGGCGATGATCTCCGTGCCGCCGTTCAAGGTGACCGGCAGCATCTACCTCATGCCGGGGCACGGCCTGCGCGAGGCCCTGAACGAGCTCCAGGGCAACTTCGTGCCGGTCACCAGCGCCTCGTACTGGTCCGACGTCCTGGGCGAGGCGCGCCAGACCGCCGAGCTCGTAGCGGTGAACCACCATCGGGCGCAGATCCTCGCTCCGCACCGGTTCGTCGACCCATGGGCGGATGTCGGCGGCGGGGCCGCGGCGACACCACCGGCTGGGACATCTCCGCAGGCCGGGACGGCCCCACCGGCACCGTCCGGCGATCCCGCCTGGCCCGCCACGGACATCGCCCCGGAGCGGCCACCCACGGAACCCAGCGGCTGGTGATGCGCGGCCGCTGAGATGCAAGGGCCGTCGCCCCGCCCCGCCCCGCCTAGCGGTCGACGGGCAGGTCCAGCCGGTTCCCCCACTCGGCCCAGCCACCGTCGTACACGGCGACGTCGTCGTGGCCGAGCAGCATCAATACGAAGGCCAGCTTCGCGGCGGCCACCCCGGATCCGTCGTACGCCACCATCCGCCGGCCGCGGCTGACGTTCGCCGAGTGGAGCAGGCTGCGCAGCTCGTCCCCGCTGCGCAGGCGCTGGCTTCCGGAGCTGTGCATCGTCCCGACGGGCACGTTGACCGCGCCCGGGATGTGCCCGAGTCGCCGGGTATTGCCTTCGAAGCCGCGGTATTCCGCGGGGGCGCGGGCGTCGATGAGCGCCACGCTCGGTGCGCCGAGCATCCCGCGGACGTCCGACGTCGTGAGATGCATCCGGTTCGGTCCGCGCGGCGTGAACGGGGCGACGGGCAGCTCGATCCCGTCGGAGAGGCCGCGCGCGATCGGACGACCCTCGGTCTCCCAAGCGGGGAACCCGCCGTCGAGGATCCGGACCTGCTCGAGACCATAGGCCTGCAGCGACCACCAGACCCGTGAGGCGTACAGCCCCTGCGTGTCGTCGTAGACCACCACCGTCGTCCCGTCGCCGATCCCGGTGCGGGCCGCGACCGCGGCGATCCGGTCGGGGGCCGCCAGCCGCATCGCATCGGAATCCTCGGCGTCGTCGACGAGATCGACCCGCCAGTCGATGTAGCGTGCGCCCGGGATCTGGCCGGCGCGGTAGACCTCGACCCCGGTGCCGTCCGGTCGCCAGCGCGCATCAAGGAGCCGCACGCCCTGCCGGCCGAGATGCTCGGTCAGCCATTCGGTCGTGGCGAGGAGCTCGGGACGGGCCAGGCCGGACATCGTCGGTATCATACGGCCGTGGTCGCCCCGTTCCCGCCCGATGCGGACCGCCTGGCCGCGGTCCGGGCGGCCCTCCCGGCCCTCGAGGCCGGGATCTACCTGAACACAGGGTCGGTCGGCCCGCTCCCCGCCGAGACGGCCGCCGCGATGAACGAGATCTCGGCGTACGAGCTGGCGACCGGCCGCGCCCACCCTGACTACTGGATCGAGACGCTGCAGCGGATGGCCGAGGCACGCGCGGCGGTCGCCGCGGTGCTGGTGGCCGATCCCGCCGACATCGCGCTGACGCACTCCGCGACGGACGGGATGAACATCGGCGCGTGGTCGATCGACTGGAAGGCCGGCGATCGCGCGGTCACGACACGGCTCGAGCATCCGGGCGGCACGGGCGCGCTCTACCACCTGCGCGATCGCTTCGGCATCGAGCTCGCGTTCGTCGACGTCGGCACCGGTGCCGATCCGAACGCGATCCTGACCGCGTTCGACGCGGCGATCGACGAACGGACCAGGCTCGTGGCGATCTCCCACGTGCTGTGGGCGACCGGCGCGGTCATGCCCATCGCCGGCATCGCCGAGATCGCCCACGCGCGGGGCGCCATCGTCGTCGTGGACGGCGCCCAGAGCGCGGGTGCCATCCCGATCGAGCTGACCGCCACCGGCGCCGATGTGTACGCCCTGTCGGCGCAGAAATGGCTGCTCGGCCCGGAGGGGATGGGCGCCGTGGCCGTCGCGCCCGGCGTGCGCGATCGCCTGCAGCCGTCGTTCGGCGGCTACTTCTCCTTCGAGACGGTCGACCCCGCGGGGGTGGCCCTCCGGTGGCCGGATGCCCGCCGGTTCGAGTCGTCGAACTTCCACCGCCCGTCGATCGTCGGGATGGCCCGCTCGATCGGCTGGCTGAGCATGTTCGTCGGGCTCGACTGGGTCTACGAGCGGGGCGCGGCCATGGCCCGCCTGGCGGCCGATCGGCTGGCGTCGATCGAGGGCGTCGAGCTCGTCACCCCGCGCGAGCGGATGGCCACGCTCGTGACGTTCCGGATCGCGGGTTGGCCGGCCGAGGCGGCGCTCGAGGAGCTGGGCGCCCGGGTCTTCGCGATCGCCCGGACGGTGCCGCTCGTCGACGCGGTCCGGATCAGCGTCGGGTTCTTCACGTCGGAGGAGGAGCTCGAGCGGTTCGCCGCGGCGGTCGCGCTCCTCGCGGCGCATACCCCGCAGTCGCTCCCGCCGCGCCGCCGCCTGATGATCCTGGGCGACGAGTGACCGCGCCCCCCGATGGCGGGGCCCCGGAGCGGTCGGTCGCCGTCCGGCAGCGGTCGTGGGCCGAGGTCCGCTGGCGCCAGTTCCGCCATGCCCCCCGACCGGTCGTTCGGGCGGTGCTGTCAAGCCTGGTCGTGGCCGTCGGGCTCGCCAGCGCGTATGTCGCCTACGACGTCGCGCTCAGCCGTGGCGCGCGCTTGCCGGGTGGCGATCTCCGCGTGCTCGCGCTGGCGAGCTACGCGCTGCTGGTCCTGGTCGCGGGCACAGTGGTCACCTATCTCGTCGTTCCACAGCCGACCGGGTCCGGCACGCTGCGTCGGCGGAGTGGCTGGAGCGCGGCCCTCGGGTTCTTCGCCGCAGTCCCGATCGCCTGGCTGGTGATGGTGGCGGCCGTGCAGATCGTCCGGCCGCTGCTCGGCTGAGGCTTTGCGCTGGGGCGCGGACGCACCAGATGCCGACATGGGGCCGTGATGATTTCTGGTCCATTCGTACCATTCCGCGGTACTCTGCGCTGGCTATCATCGGAGATGGCGCCGGATTTCCGTTCGCCATCGAATGGTTCGAGGTCCGTCGCGTTGTCCATCGACGAGCAGCACGTCGCACTGCCGAAGCTCTACGGAGCCCCGGCCTATGCGCGGCCGCCCGGCCCGACGGCCACGGTCGCCAGGCCGTTCGATCCGGACGACCTGCCGATCGACGCCTACATGACTGACGACGAGCGCGACTTCGCCTCGACGCTGCCGGCCCGAGCCTGGGCGCCGGGTGGCGCGATCGTCGAGGGCCGCGACGGGCACGCGCACGACGGCCACGCCCAGCCGCAAGCGGGCCTCCGGCCGCGCGCGCTTAGCCTCAAGACGATCGCCGGGAAGCTCCTCAACGGCGGCTGAACAACGCGGCTGATCGGCCCGGGCGTGCGACCCCCGCTGCACCGCCCTTCTCCCTCGCCCGATCGAACCATCGCGGCCGCGTCGGACGGCCCTGACCGAGTCGCTTGGCTCTCGCTCGAGTCGCCCGGCTTGTGCCGCCTGGTCGATCCGTCGCCCACCATGCGATACGTGCATCGGGGCCACCTTATGGCCGATCTCCACGGCTGCCGGGGCCCGACGATGCGTAATGTGCATGTGGCCCGGGTGGCCGCGATGGACGCTGCCGAGGACCTCGAAACGGCCACAACGTGCCGCGGATGCGCGCTGTGCATGGTCGGGGCCAGTGCCGCGGCAGCACCCGAGGATCCTGGTAGGGGAGGGTGGACTCGAACCACCGACTTCCGAGGTATAAGCTCGGCGCCTCTAACCAACTGGGCTACTCCCCCAAGGCCCGTCAGTCTATGCCTCGGGCCACCGCTGTGGGGCGCTGACCGCCGGCCCGTTCAGCGGGCGGCGGCGCGCACCAGCTCGATGACGCGGCTATGGCGCCCCGGGGTGAGACTGCGCTGGGTCGGTAGCGCGGAGATCCAGGCAGCGAGCTGATCCGGGGTCAGGACCGCGCAGCCAGGGGTCCGGGCGACCGTGGGGTCCGTCCCGACCACCGCCGAGTACACCTTGACGAGGAAGTCGTCGTCCTCGGTCAGCCAGCGGCGAACCCGCTCGGCATCCCGGGTCGCCCGTTCGAGCGGGTTGTCGATCGAGATCCAGCCGCGCGACCCGCGAACCTGCCAATTGTCGCCCTGGACCCGCGTGACCTGCGACGGTGGCAGCTCGCGGACGACGGCCGCACCGAACGGGCCGATCACGAGATTTGCGACGCCGCGGCCGTCGGACAGGGTCAACCCGCCCGCCACCGTGACCTCGCCGGGCAGGTTGTCAAGGGCCTTGAGGGCCGCCGAGCGGCGCGGCGTGCGACCGCGGGCCGTCGCGAGGTTACGAGCGAGACGGTTGGCGCCGGCCAGGACGAACCCGGCGGGTGCGACGAGGGCGACCGCCCAGATCGTGATGCCGATCGCGGTCTGGAACGCGTCGGGGCGGCCGGACGGGATCGCCAGGTCGAGGAATGGCGTCGCGAACGCGACGTAGGCCAGGGCGAGGCCGCTGACGATGGACAACGCGCCGAACAGCGTGCCGCTCAGCATCGGGGCGAACGTCCGCTGGGAGGGGCGAGTGGGAGCGATCACATCCATGAGGGCTATCCTCCGTCGCGCGCGCCCAGGGGCTCAATGACCGAACGGGGGTAACGCGGTCGGCCGGTGGGACCATCCGCCACACCAGAGTCCACCGCACCGCCCACGAAGCGGTCGCATGCCGTCGCAGGTCGGCTGTGTCCGACCGGACCCCCGTACCATTGCCCGCCCATTGGAGCGGCCCCATCCTCGCCAACAGGATGCTCCGATCGACCCCTCCCCCGATGGTCCCCGCGTGCTCACGAACCAGGCTCGACCCTGGCCTTCGCGCGCGCGGACAAACCATGGTCGCGGCGCTCGGCGCCTGGGGTGTGGCCATGGTGCTGGTCCTGGCCATGGTGGCACCCGCATCCGCCGCCGCAGGCCCCACCCGCCTCTCCGATCCGTCCGTCTCCCCGCGCAATGGCACGACCGCCAAGACGATCGTCTTCGCGGTCACCTATCGCAACCGCGAGGGATCGCCCGCCGACGGCGTCCGCGTCCGGGTCGCCGGAAGCACGCACGCCATGAGCACCGGCGGGACCGATTGGAAAGCGGGCGTGCGGTTCAGCTGGTCCGGCAAGCTGCCCGCCGGCACCCACGCCGTCACGTTCGAGGCGACGAGCCGCGACCGATTCAGCGATAGCCTTGGCGGCGGGTCCGTGACGATCACCGTGCCCCCGACCCCCGCCCCGACCGCCAAGCCGACGCCCAAGCCGACACCCAAGCCGACCCCGGCCCCGACGGCGAGGGCCACCGCCGCCCCTACCCCCAAGCCCACGCCGACGCCCGATCCGGCTGCTGCCGCCACACCGTCACCGACTCCGAGCCCTGCCCCGAGCGACTCGACCGCGCCGACTAGCACGCCGAGCGGGTTCACGCCGGGATCCAGCGCGACCCCCACGAGATCCCTCGCTCCCGAGCCGTCCGCCGAACCGAGCGACGGCGGCATCGCCTTCGTGCCGGGCGCCGGCCTCAGCGGCGATGGCGGTGGCGACGGTGCTGGTTCGACCGGCGGCGACAACGGCGGCGGTCCGTTGGGCGCGATCAATTCGACGATGTCCGCCCTCGAAGGTGCCCGGCCGGTCCTGCCCCTCGGGCTCGTCGCCACCCTCGTGACGACGACCGGGGTGGTCGGCAGTGCGATGGCGTTCGGGGTGTTCGGCAAGCGCCGCCGCGAGGGCGACCAGCCCGCATCCGATGACGTCCTCGCGGCCGCGGCCGCCAGTGGCGTGGCGGTCGGCAACGCCTACGGGTTCGCGGACAAGCCCTCGCCCGACGCCGCCGCCGCGGCCCTCCTGCTCGATCCCGAGCTGGCGATGCCCCGCTGGCGTCGTCCCTCGCTGCTCGAAGCCCGCCGGGCGGACCCGGTCCGCGACGCCGCCGCCCCCGCCCCTCGGCTGACCTTCGACCACGGTCTTGTCGGCGCGCTCGACGGCCGGGAGCGTCGCCTCATCGGCTACAACGTCGTTCGCCTGCTCGACACGCCCGACGAGCTCCGTGGCGCCGAGATCGGCTTCCTCGATCAGGGTGATGAGGTCCAGCTCCTCGAGAAGCGCGGCGTGTACTGGCTGGTGTTGTGTCCGGACGGTCGCCAGGGTTGGATCCACAAGATGACCCTGGGCGAGGTCGTCGGCGAGCCGCAGCGACAGAGCTCCCCGACCGCGACGATGCCGATCGCCGCCGAGACGTGGACGATGGGCGACGACGTCGACGGCGATGTCCTGACCGCCTACCTCGAGAGTCGCCGCCGCGCCTGACCCGGCTCCGGGTCGCGCCGGAGGACGAGGATGTGCTGGTGGGCGATGTTCGGGACGAAGACCCGCGGATAGCCATATGGGCGCAGGCGCGTCCCGGCCTGGTGCCAGATGAGGTCCCCCTTGGGCACGAGCCCGGCCGCATCTGCCCGGGCGGCGAGATCCGATCCGACGAACTGGTACCGCCCGTTCTGGTACGCATCCCGCACGATCACGACCGCGTAACGACCCGGACGCAAGACCCGCACGAGCTCGACGAAGACGGCCTCCATCCGGTCGAGATACGTCGCGTAGTCGGGCGCGTTGGCCAGGTCGGCAGGAGCGTCGCTGATCATCGCGTAGTCGGTCCGCCGGTTCGTATGCGTCTCCGCCAGTGCCCCACCGGCCATCGTCAGGGGCAGCTGGATGTTGTACGGCGGGTCGGTCGCCACCAGGTCTACCGACCCGTCCTCGAGCTCCGGTAACACGGTCAGCGCATCCCCCACCCGCAGTTCCAGGCCGCTCGGGTCGAATGAGCGGGTTCCGCCCGGGTCGGCCTTGTCCAGATCGGCGATCAGCGGACCGGCTCCGTCGCGCTCCGCGGCGAGTGCGGCTACGACGTTGGCGTAGACGTCGGCCCAGCGCGGATCGAGCTCGATGCCCAGCGCGCGCCGCGGCCCGCGCGCGATGGCCGCCCCGAGGAGCGTCCCGCCGACACCCGCGAACGGGTCGAGCACGAGCTCACCGGTCCGGCTGAAGAACTCGATCAGGCGGGCCATCAGGCGTGGCGGCTTGTTCGCACCGTGGGCCTTGCGGGCCGCATGCCCGAGCTCGGACGGGTAGGCCGTCGTCAGGACCGACTTCGTGAAGTAGAGCCATTCCTCCCCGGGCAGCTCGTTGAGCTCGTTGGCGGGATGCGGGGCTCGGCGGCCGTTGGTCACGACGTGCAGCGTAGCCGAGCAAAGCCGCGTCGACGGCGCTCGCGCCCGGTCAGGCCGCGACGTGCGCCGGCCGTCTAGACGTCCCACACAGCCGACTAGAATTGCCCGATGCCCGTCACGTTCACGAGCGCGCGATTCGTGGGGCGAGAGGACGCGTTCGCCAAGCTCGCATCCGTGCTTCAGTCGGCGAGTGCCGGCGAGGCCCGGACGCTGCTGCTCGACGGCACGTCCGGCATCGGGACGACGAGATTCATCGACGAGGCCATCCGCCGCGTCGGCGCGCTCGAGGAGCCGATGACCGTCCTGCGCGGGTGCGCCTTCGGTCCGTCGACGGATGCGCCGTACGCGCCGCTCGTCCGGGCGATGCGTCCGGGGCTCGCCGAGCTCCCCGACGCGGACCTCGCCGCGATCATGGGCAGCGCGACCGAAGAGCTGCTCCGGCTGCTGCCCGAGCTGCGGTCCCGGCTGGGGGTGCGTGACGACGGGGATCGCGTCCTGACCACGGTTCCCGAGCGCCGCCAGGCGCGTCTGCTCGAGGGGATCCTGGGGGTGCTTGGTCGGCTCGGGGAGCGCCGCCCGATCCTGCTCGTCATCGAGGACCTGCACCGCGCGGACGCGGGGACCCGGACGCTCGTCACGTTCCTCGCCCGGATCGCCCGCGCCCAGCGCGTCGCGATCGTGGGCACCTATCAGGCGGACGCCATCCGCCGCGACGACCCGTGGGCCATCGACCTGCGCTCGCTCGATCTCGCGCCGCGTCAGCCGGATCGGATGACGCTCGGGCCGCTCGGTCGGGATGACCTGGCGAGCCTCATCGAGGCGATCGAGGGTGAACCGCCCTCGGCCAGCGTCCTCGTCGTCGTCGTCGAGCGGTCGGGTGGCCGCCCGTTGGTGGCCGAGGAGCTCCTGGCCGCCCGTCGCGAGCTACCGACTGTGTCGCTGACGTCCACGTTCGAGGACCTGGTGCTCGCCCGGATGGCCGTCCGCTCGACCGAAACCCGCAGGGTGCTTCGGCTCCTCGCCCCGGCCGGTCGACCGCTGTCGCGCGCGATGGTGGCGGCAGTGGCCGAGTCCTTCGAGATCGATGCCACCAGCGGTCCGCCGCGATCGTCGAGCGGTCCGCGCCAGGGCGACGGGGTGCTCGATGCGGACCTCGCGGCGGGACTGGATGAGGCCCTGGCCCACGGCTTCGCGATCGAGAACGGGGATGGCGTCTTCCTGCGCCACGAGCTGGTCGGCCGGGCGGTGGAGGCGGACCTGCTGCCCTCAGCGCGGATCCGGCACCACGCCGCCGTCGCGCGGGCGCTCGAGGATCGAGCCGTTCATGGCCATGCATCACCACCAGATCGCCCTGGATGCTCCAGCGGCCGGACGGGCGGCCATCGCCGCGGCCGACCTTGCCGCCGCGGTCGACTCGCCCGCCGATGAGCTCGCGGCCCTGGAGCTGGCGATCTCCGCGCAGGGCACGGCCCCGGCGGACCGGCTTCCCCGCGGCGGGCGCGGCGGGCGCGGCGGCGCGGCCCGCGGCACGGCCGGCGACGGCCACGACCCGACCGACCTCGCGATCCGCGCCGCCGAGGCCGCGTTCGCCGCCGATCGCCCGGTCCGGGCGGCGGCATACCTGGACGCCACCATCGGTGCGGCCGATGCCCGCCAGGACCGGACTCGCCTGGGCCTGATCTATGACCGACTGGGCCAGTTCCGGCGGGTGTCCGGCGACGCCGAGGGCGCGGTCGCGGCACGCCGGCGCGCCGTGGAGCTGGTCCCGACCGCGCCGTCGATCGCGCGCGCCGCCGTCGTGGCCGGGCTCGCCCAGCTCCGGATGCTGGAGGGCACCTTCTCGGTAGCGGAGAAGCTCGCCCGAGACGCGATCCGCATCGCGCGTGCCTGCGGGCCTGAGGCCGCTACCTGGGAACTGCATGCGACGACGACGCTCGGCGTGTCTCTCGGTTGGCGGGCCGACCCCGACGCCGCGGTCGCGATGCTGACCGAGGCCCGGCGCATGGCCGAGGCGCTCGGCGATCTCGACGAGCTCTTCCGTGTCTACGCCAACCTGACCACCGTGCTGGACCTGGCCGGGCGGCACGAGGAGGCCGTGGACGTCGCCTTCGAGGGCATCGCCGCCGCCCGCTCGGCCGGGCTGGAGGCCGTCTATGGCAACTTCCTGCGCGGCAACGCGGCCGACTCCCTGTTCCTCCTGGGGCGCTGGGAAGAGGCCCGCTCACAGAGCATGACCGCGCTCGAGTGGCTCCCGGCCGGTGTCAACTTTCTCAACACGCTCGTCTCGCTCGCGACCGTCGAGATCGAGCTGTCCGCCGGCGAATCGGCCGGGCGCCTGCTGGGCCAGACCCTGCTCGAGCTCGAGGCGGTCCGCGACGCGCAACAGGCGGTCCCGCTGCACCTGGCGGCGGCGTCCTTCGCGCTGTGGCGTGGCGACCTGGCCGACGCCCGGCGGGCGGCCGCCCGGGGCTGGATGCTGGTGCGCGAGACCGAGGACTGGATCCTGGCCGCTCGAACGGCGGCCACGGCCATCGAGGTCGAGGCCGCGGCGGCCGTCGAAGCTCGCGAGAAGCGCGATCTCGCCGCGCTGGCCGGGGCCCGCGAGCGCGCCCACGAAGTCGTCAAGTCGGCGGAGGCGGTGGTTCGCCGCCACGGCGTCGACCCATCGCTCGGATCACGCCGCCTCGCCGATGCCTGGCTGGCGACCGCGCGCGCCTACCGCCGTCGCGTGGACGGTGACGACGACCCCGCGACGTGGCGCGCAGTCGGCGATGCGTGGGCCGCGCTCAAGATCCCGTACGAGACGGCCCGTGCTCGCTGGCGGGAGGCAGAGGCGCGGCTCGGTTCAGGCGCCGGGCGTGCAGGCCGGAAGGTAGCGCGTAAGCCCTTGCTCGAAGCAGTCCGCCTCGCGCTCGCCCTCGGCGCGATCCCGCTCGTGCGGGAGCTTCGCCAGCTGGCCGGTCGGGCGCTCATCGTCCTGCCGCCGGAGGTCGACGCCCTGGTCGGCGCCGGGACGGACGAAGGGCCGCGGCCATGGGCGGGCGCGGCGGTCTCCGCCACCGGTGGCGCGCCAACGAACGGCGCCGAGCCCTCTGCGCTCGTGCTCGGCGTGGCCGGGAGCCCGGAGGCGCCCGCACGGCGCGACACGTTCGGCCTCAGCGGCCGCGAACGCGAGGTCCTGATGCAGATCGCGCGTGGCCGCACCAACCGCGAGATCGGCGAGCGGCTGTTCATCAGCGAGAAGACCGTGGGCGTGCACGTCGGCAAGATCCTCTCGAAGCTCCGCGTGTCCGGTCGGGTCGAGGCGGCCACGGTCGCCATCCGCCTGGGGCTCACCGAGCGGAACTGAGCCGGCGCGCAACCGGCGCGCAAAAAGAGACCCGGAGGGAGGTCTCCGGGTCTCAATGAGGACGTTCACCGGCCAGCAATGTCCGGTGATCGAATTGGCGATGTTCGATGGCCGCGCTCGCGGCACCCGAGGCCCGACGGAAAGCGTCCCATCGGCGGCCGGCCACAGTGCCAGTGGCTCCCCTGTATTCCCCGCAGGGGACCCGAAACCTAGCCCCTGCGAAGGTCCCGGGGCAACCCGGACCTTCGTACCCCTCGGACCCTCGTGCACGTGCACGAGGTGGACTGCCCCGCAGTCCACCCGACCACACACGTCTTGCGACCGTCGGCTCGGCGCGTGCGCACGGCCCGGACGCGGTAGATTCGCCGGGACCATACCGACTGCGGTCCCCCGCGCCCACCTCGAGGTCTCAACCGCTCATGCGATCGACGCGTCTGCTTGCCGCCGGCCTCGCCATCCTGGCGGTCGCCGGGTGCGCCTCATCCACGCCCGGCTGGACCTACGCCCCGGCGCCGTCGCGCGACCGGCCGTGCCTTCGGTCGACGCCAGCGCGTCGGTGGCGCCGTCCGCGTCGGCCTCGGCGGTCCCATCGGCGGCGCCCTCACCCTCGGCCGCGCCCAGCGCCGCCTCGTCCGCCCCCAGCGGGAGCGCGGCCCCGTCCGGCGCGGGTACCGTCGTCCAGGTAAGCGCGCAGAACATCGCGTTCGACCCGACCGAGCTCAGCGCGCCGGCCGACCAGGCCTTCCAGATCGAGTTCGCCAACAACGAGGCGCTCCCCCACAACGTCGAGATCAAGGACGCGGCGGGCAGCAGCGTCTTCCAGGGCGAGGTCTTCACAGGGGTCGCTACGCGGACCTACGACGTGCAGGCATTGCCGGCCGGGACGTACCAGTTCGTCTGCACGGTCCATCCGAACATGACCGGCACGCTCACGGTGCAGTGACCCCGTCGCGCCGATGACCCCGACCGGGGAGCAGCTCTGCTACACCGACGCCTACGCCCGGTCCGTGGCGGCACGCGTCCGCCACGTCGAGCCCGGCGAGGCCCCGCTCGTCGTCCTGGACCGGACGGTCTTCTACCCGGGCGGCGGCGGCCAGCCGTCCGATCGCGGCGTCCTGCTGCGGACCGCCGACGGGCGGTCGTGGACGGTCCGCGGGGCGAGGAAGGCCGGTGGCGAGATCGTCCACGAGCTCGAGCCCGGCGACGGCGATCCGCCGGCCGTCGGCGACGAGCTCCAGGTCGACCTCGATTGGGCCCGGCGCTTCGCCCTGATGCGGACCCACACCGCGCTCCACGCCCTGTGCGGCGTCGTGTGGCGCGACTACGGCGCGCTCGTCACGGGCGGCAACATGGAGCCGGGATCCGGGCGCATGGATTTCGAGTTCGAGATCGATGCGCGGCGACCTCGTCGACGCGATCGAGGCGACGGTCAACGCGGAGCTTGCCGCCGCCCGCGACGTACGCGTCAACGTCCTGCCGCGGGATGAGGCCTTCGCGATCCCGGACCTCATCCGAACCAAGATCAACCTGCTGCCCGAGGGCATCGAGGAGATCCGCACGATCGAGATCGTCGGACTCGACCTGCAGGCCGACGGGGGCACGCACGTCGCGAACACCAGCGAGGTCGGCGGGATCCGGGTGACCGGCTACGAGTCGAAGGGCCGGATCAACAAGCGCATCCGGATCGCGCTGGTCGACCCGATCGCCGACGCCTGATGGCCGACCCGCCCGCCGACGCCGGCCATCGAGGCGATCCAGGCAGCTGGGATGCCGCACGAAGTCGTGCGAACCGAGCGTGCGGCCAGTGCCGAAGAAGCCGCCAAGCTGCAGGGCATCGCGCTGGGCGCCCTGCTGCGGACGATCGTCGTGCGCCGTGGCGACGACGACTACCTCTTCGTCCTCGTTCCGGCCGGCCGTCGCTTCGACTGGCCCAGGCTGCGCGCCCACCTCGGCGTACGGCGGCTGACCCTCCCCGACGCCGAGGAGGCCCGGGCGGTCACCGGCTACGAGCGCTACACCATCACGCCGTTCGGCTCGAGCCGCTCGTGGCCGGCGATCATCGACACCTCGGCGATGGGGTTCGAGCGCGTCTCGGTGGGCGGTGGCGGGTTCGGCGTCAACCTGCACGTGGCGCCTGCGGACCTCGCGCGGCACTCTGTCGGCCGACATCGTGGACGTCTCGACGCCGGAGCCCGAGCCGTAGACTGACCATCCCATGGCGTTTGACCTCGCCACTGAACTCGGATCTCGTCGGGCGACTGTTGCTCGCGGCGGTCCTCGGCGCGGTCATCGGGATCGAGCGGGAGATCCACGATCACCCGGCCGGGATCCGCACCCACCTCCTGGTCGCGCTCGGGTCCGCGCTGTTCACGGTGCTGTCGATCGTGGGCTTCCCGTCCGCGGACGGCACGGCGACGGACCCGTCACGGGTGGCGGCCCAGATCGTGACCGGTATCGGATTCCTGGGCGCCGGCGCGATCCTCAAGGATGGCCCCACGGTCCGCGGCCTCACGACCGCGGCGAGCATGTGGGCGGCTGCGGGGATCGGGATGGCCGCGGGAGCCGGGCTGCCGGTGCTCGGGCTGGCGGCGACGGTCATCGTCCTGGTGTCCCTGTGGCCGCTCCGGCTGCTGAGTGAGCGACTCGAGGTCCTCAGCCCGCGCCGGCTGCACGTCCGGGTGCAGCTCCAGGACGCGTCGCGGCTGACCGACCTCTTCGCCTGGCTCGCCGAGCGGCGCGTCGACATCGTCCATTTCGACAGCGAGCATGACGAGGCCGGCAGGAACACCCTCGACCTGGTCCTGGGCCTCCCGCCCCGGATGAACCGCGACCGGCTCAGCGCGGACCTCAGCGGGTTGGACGGGCTCACGCTCGGGGACGTCGGCCACCGGCACGAGTAGCCCGGGCCTGCGCATCGGCGACGCGGTCGACCGAAAACCGCCGCGGGGCTCTGGCATCATCGCCCGCGTGCCCCGCCGTCCCCAGGTGACCCTGCCGTTCCTCGTCTCGCCGATGATCCGGCGCGTCGCGTGGCACGTTCGGCGCGTCGGCGGTCAGCTCGACCGGCGGTTCTTCCTCACGCTCGCCCAGGGCATCGTCGTGGTCGTGTTCATCGCGGCGATCCTCATCACGCTCGTCGAGAAGCCGTGGACGTTCCAGTCGATCTTCGACACGTTCAATTGGGGGATCGCGACGGTCCTCGGCCAGGGCGATTCGGCGTTCGTCACGTCGCCGGGCGGGCGCGTGGTCGGCTGGCTGCTGATCCTGTTCGGGGTCGCCATGCTCGGCATGATCACGGGCGCCCTCGTGGCGATGGTCATCGATTTCCTGCTGAAGGAGGGTCAGGGCTTGGGTGCATCGGGGTACAAGGACCATATCGTCGTGTGTGGCTGGAACTCGACCGCGCGGGACCTGATCGCGGAGCTGCGCGGTGACGACTTCAAGCTCAAGGTGGTCGTCATCGCCGACGTGGACAAGAACCCGGCGGGTGAGGGCGTCTACTTCGTGCGCGGCGACGCGACGGACGAGACGGATCTCGACCGCGCCGACCTGCGCGAGGCATCGGCGGCGCTCGTCTTCCCGGATGACGCCTCGGATGGCGCGGACATGCACTCGATCCTGACCATCATGGCCATCGAGCACCTCGCCCCGGGCGTCCGGACCGTGGCCGAGGTCAACAACCCTCGCCACGAGCCGCACTTCCGGCGGGCCGGCGTCGACGAGCTGCTGGTGACGTCCAAGATCGCGGCCCGGCTGCTCGCGCGATCGGCGCTGTATCCGGGGCTGACCGGGATCGTTACGGACATCGTGTCCGGCGGCGAGGGCTCCGAGCTGTACCGGATCCGGCTGCCCGATGAGTACCTGGGGCTGTCGATCGACGCCATCGCGGGCCGGCTCCGCACCGAGCACCGGGCGACGCTGCTGTCCGTCAATCGCGGTGGGCGCACGTTCGTGAACCCGGCCGCCGACTTCGTCCTTGAGCCCGGCGATGACGCGGTCGTGGTGGCGGAGTCGCTGGGCACGCTGGCGCCGCTGCAGATGGGCGATGCCCGATCGGTGGCGCGGGCCGAGGCGGCGACCGCGTCCGCGGGCTGATGCTCGCTAGAGCGCCTTCACCGCGGCCGTCAGCGCTGCCAGGCCGTCCTTCGCGTCGGCGAACAGCATCCCCGTCTTCTCGTTCGTGTACAGCTCGTTGTCGATGCCGGCGTAGCCCTTGCCCATCGAGCGCTTGATCACGACGATCGACTTCGCATGGTCGACATCGAGGATCGGCATGCCCGAGACCGGAGACCCCGGTCGGCGCGCTGCCGGGTTCGTGACGTCGTTCGCTCCGATGACCAGGGCGACATCGGCCCGTGCGAACTCCGGGTTGATGTCCTCCATCTCCTTGAGCTGGGGGTAGGGGACGTTCGCCTCGGCGAGCAGCACGTTCATGTGCCCGGGCATCCGCCCGGCGACGGGATGGATGGCGTATTTCACGTCGACGCCGCGCTCCTCGAGCAGCTCGGCCAGCTCGCGCACCGCGTGCTGGGCCTGGGCGACGGCGAGGCCATAGCCCGGGACCACGATCACGTGCTGGGCGTACGCCAGCTGGATCGCGACGTCGTCCGCCCCGATCGAGCGCACGGACCCGCCGGGCCCGTCGGTGGCGCCAGCCGCGTCGTCGCCGCCACCGAAGCCGCCGATCATGATGTTCATGACCGACCGATTCATGGCGTCCGCCATGAGCTTGGTCAGGATCGCGCCGGACGCCCCGACGAGGGCACCGGCGATGATCAGCACCGGGTTCTGGATCACGAAGCCCGCCATCGCGACAGCCGTGCCCGTGAACGAGTTCAGCAGCGAGATGACGACCGGCATGTCGGCCCCGCCGATCGGCAGGGTCATGGTCACGCCGAAGATCAGGGCGGCGGCCAGGATCACCAGCATCAGCGCCAGGTTCGGGGTTCCGGTGATGAACAGGAACAGCGACGCGATGACCGTGATCCCGGCAAGCGCCAGCGTCACGAGCTGACCGCCCGGCACGATGATCGGCTTGCCCGGGATGAGGCCCTGGAGCTTGCCCGACGCGATGATCGATCCCGTGAAGGTGATCGAGCCGATGATGATGTCGAGGACGATGAAGATGTGGAGGTCGATGCGGACGGCCTCGCTGCCGACAAGTCGCAGGTAGTCGTCGATCGCGATGAGGGCCGCGGCGCCGCCGCCGACCGCGTTGAACAGCGACACCAGCTGCGGCATCGCGGTCATCTTCACGGTCCGGGCGGTGTACAGCCCGAGGCCCCCGCCCAGCACGATGCCGACGATGATGATCACCCACACGACGCCATCGATGCCGCCGTCGGTCAGCTGCCTCGTGAGGATCAGCACTGCGGTCGCGGCGATGGCCACCGTCATTCCCGCGGCCGACACCAGGTTGCCGTTGCGGGCCGTGGCCGGCGAGTTCATCCGGGACAGGCCGATGACGAACGCCACGGCCCCGACCAGCCAGGCGATCCGGACGAGGATCTCGACGATCTCGAGCGTGGTCACGGGCTAGGCCTCGGGCTCGGCGGCCGGCGCCGGCGCGGGCGCCGTCGGCTTCTTTCGGAACATCTGGAGCATCCGGTCGGTGACGACGTACCCGCCGACGACGTTCATCGTCGCGAAGGCCACCGCCACCAGTGAGAGCAGCTGGCTGACCGGCTCCCTCGCCTCCAGCGCGATGAGCATCGCGCCGACCAGGACGATCCCGTGGATGGAGTTCGCGCCCGACATCAGCGGCGTGTGGAGCGTCGCCGGCACCTTGCTGATGACCGCGATCCCGACGAGGATCGCGAGCGTGAAGACGGTCAGGGCCTGGATCAGGACGTCGATCTCTTCGGGGGTCATGCCTGGCCTCCGCTTCCTGCCGCGGCCGCCGGGGCCGGCTCCAGCAGCTTCTTCACGGCGTCCGACACGACCGCGCCGTCCTGGGTGATGACCGTGGCCTTGGTCACCTCATCCTCGAAGTCGAGGTTCAGGTTTCCGTCCTTGACCATCCCGAGCAGCAGGGCCGAGATGTTGCGGGCATAGAACGCCGACGCCCCGGCCGGCATCGAGGCGGGCAGGTTATCGGGCGCGATGATCGACACGGCGTTTGGCGTCTCGACCGTCTCACCGGCCTTCGACAGCTCGCAGTTGCCACCGAGCTCCGAGGCCGCCATGTCCACGATCACCGAGCCCGGCTTCATCTTGCCGACCGCGTCCGCCGTCACGAGGACCGGCGGCTTGCGCCCCGGGACCTGGGCGGTCGTGATGACGATGTCCATCGTGCCGATGACCTCGTTCAGCTCGGCCTGCTGGGCGGCGCGCTCCTCGGCGGTCAGCTCGCGCGCGTAGCCGCCGGCGCCGGTGGCGTCGATGGTCGTCTTGAGCTTCACGAACTGGGCGCCGAGGCTCTCGGCCTGCTCCCTGGTTTCCGGCCGGACGTCGTAGGCCTTGACGACGGCCCCGAGGCGCCTCGCGGTCCCGATCGCCTGGAGCCCGGCCACGCCGATGCCCAGGATGAGGACGTTGGCGGGCTTGGCCGTGCCGGCGGCGGTCGTCAGGAGCGGGAAGTAGCGGCCGTACGCGTTCGCCGCGATGAGAACGGCCTTGTAGCCGCCGACGTTCGCCTGGGAGCTGAGCGCGTCCATGGTCTGAGCTCGGGACAGGGTCCGCGGGATCGCGTCGAGGCTGATCGCGGTCACGCCCTGGTTGGCGAGTGACTTGGCCGTGCCCGGATCGATGAGCGGGGCGAGGAAGCCCACGACGGCCTGACCCTTGCGCAGCAGCTTGACCTCGGCCGCCGATGGCTTGGCCACGCGCAGCACCACGTCCGACTGCTGGTACAGCGCATCGGTCGGGACGACCGTCGCGCCCGCGTCGGCGTACGCGCCGTCGGGGATCGCCGAACCCTTACCGGCACCGGCCTCGACGAGGATCTCCAGCCCGGCCGCCTGCAGCTTGCCGAGCGCTTCGGGTACCAGGGCGACGCGCCGCTCTCCGGGCGCGGTCTCCTTGGCGACACCGACCTTCATGGGCACCACCTGATTCGTGGGATGACGGACCGCGGACGTCTGGGGGAGGTTCGCGGGGGTCGCTTGGGGTCGGCCGACAGGATACCGCGGGCGCGCCGAAGGTTGCGACGGCCCGGGGGTTGCGGTTCGGGTGCGGGGACGGTCAGCCTGCGAGTTCCGCTATCTCCCCGCCGTCTGGACCAGGAACAGGATGAGCACCGGCGCCACCGGATCAGCAAGAAGGCCGGGATCGTCAGGAAGGCCAGGGCTCCCAGCGCGACACCGAGCGTCTGTGCACGACGAGCCACGAGCCAGCCGAACACCGCCATGCTGCCGGCGAAGGCCACGATGACGATGCCCATCGGCAATCCGATCACGGCTGGTGGATCGAACCCCACTGTGTCCATGTACCCGGGAGCCACGATCCACAGCGCTGCCAACATCACCACGGGCACCGATGCGACGACCACCGCGACGCGGTGCACGGGCGATCGCATTGGGGTCGCCGGCGAGGCGGCAGGCTCGACAGGTTGTAGCACGGGCGACTCCTTTCGAAGATGTTCCTGGGGGGCCGTCGCGATGAGGTCGGTAAGGACCTGCGCCCAGAGTCGGGCGACGGCGGCGGTGCCGCCCGAGATCTGGGAATCTCGCAATTGATCCGCGAATAGCCCGACAAGCTGGTCCTCGTACTCCGCACGGAACGCTGTCGGGTAGAGATGGACCAGCCGTCGAAAGGCGCGCTCATGGCGACTCATCGGGCATCGGCCTTCAACGCCCACGGGCGTGCGTTCGACACGAGGGATTCCAGGCGACGCACCTCGGAGGCGATGACCACCAGGCCACCAGGGGTGAGCCGGTAGTAACGTCGACGCTGGTCATCGAGGTCGGCGTCAGGTCGCTCGCCGGTCTCCTCGATGAGACCTGCGGCCAGCAACCGCTTGATCGTCGTGTACAGGGTGCCGGGTGCCAGGCGCACGGCACCATCCGTCAGGCGCTCGACCTCGGTCATGATCGCGTAGCCGTGCCGCTCGCCTGGGCCGATCGCCACGAGGATGTGGAGCGCGGCGGTCGTGAGAGTCGATCGCTCGTCCGGCATGCGGTCACTGTATCCACAATGGATATAGTGTCAAGCTTGTCCTATAGACGCGAGCGGATCTCCCACAGGTCGGGGAACGCCGGCTTGAAGAGGGTTGCGCGCAGGTATTCCACGCCGCTCGATCCGCCCGTGCCTGTCTTCGTGCCGATCGTCCGTTCGACCATCTTCACGTGCCGGTAGCGCCACTCCTGCACGCCCTCGTCGAGGTCCACGAGTCGCTCGGCCACGAGTGCGGCATCCGGGTCGCCGCGGTAGACCGCGACGACGATCTCCTGGACCCGTGGGTCGGGGACCGCAGCGTCGGGCGGCACGGGATGACCGCGCCCACCCAGGTAGACCAGGAACGAGTCCCAGACCGACTGGCCGGCCTGGTCCGCCTCGATCGCCCGGCGCGCCTCGGATTCGGCCGGCTGGGCGTGGGCCGCGGCCGGGTCGCGGATGCCGAGGAGTGCCTCGACCTGGCGAAAGCCGCCCGACTGGAACCCGGACGCGGATTCGAGTCGGTCGCGGAAGGACAGGAACTGCAGTGGCGTCATCGTCTCGAGCACGTCGACCTGGGCGACGAGCGTCTTGAGGATCTTGAGGACCCGGTTGAGCAGGTGCAGGGCCGTATCGGTGTCGCCGGCCTCCAACGCCGCCTGGACGGCTCGCAGCTCGTGGCGGACCTGCTTGAACCAGAGCTCGTAGACCTGGTGGATGACGATGAACAGCAGCTCGTCATGCTCGGGGCCGTCCGTCCCGACGGATCGCTCGACCTGGAGCGCGAGCAACTCCGGCACCTTGAGGTACGACGCGTACGTGACGGCTTGGCGGGTCACGCCGACGATGGTACGCGCGAAACCGTCAGGTTCGTGGATTGATCCGCACGATCAGCATCGAGGCGTCCTCCTCGCCGAGGATCTCGCCGTCGTGCGGGATCGACCCGTCCCATCGGACGTAGTCGCCCGGCCCGACGTCGACGCTGTGGTCGCCCTGGGTCAATCGCATCTGTCCGCGGAGGACGATGTGATGCTCGTCCCCGGGATGGGCGTGGGCGCCGACGCGTGAGCCCGGCTTCCCGCTGACCTCGAGGATCGAGACGTCGCGCGAGGTCCGCCCGTCGACGTATTCCACGCGGCCGCCCTCGGCGGCGGTGACCGGTCGCTCGGCGGCGCGCACCACCCGCGGTGGAGGGACGTCGTCCATCAGGAACCAGGCGGGCGCGACATCGAGCGCCCCCGCGATCTGCCCGAGCACCGCGAGCGATGGCGACGCCTTGTCGTTCTCGATCTGCGATAGATAGCCGACCGTGAGCCCGCTGTGCTGGGCGACACGGGCGAGCGTGAGACCGCGTTCCGTGCGCCAGCGGCGGATCTGTCGACCGACGAGCAGGCGCGATCGCGGTCCGTCGTCCAAGGATTCCATCGTCATCGTGGTATTTGTCCTCAACAAACAGGTATTGACAGGAGTATAGCACCGGCGTATGGTTGCGTCATCAACGAACGACCGGCCCCATCCCAGCGACCGGCGACAACAGGAGATCAGGATCATGGACATCGCGATCATCGGCGCCGGCAACGTTGGCACCGCCCTCGCCGGGGCATTCGCCCGCGCCGGCCACCACGTCACCATCAGCGCGAAGCATGCGGAGCACGCGGCGCAGGCCGCGAAGTCGACCGGCACGGGCTCCGTCGGAACGAACCAGGAGGCGATCGCGGCCGGCGACATCGTGGTCCTCGCGGTCCCGGGGACCGCGTTCGATGCCATCGTCGGCGAAGTCGGCGACGAGCTGGCCGGCAAGGTGGTCGTCGACGTCAGCAACCGTCCCACACCCGATCCGTCCGGCGCCGGAACATCGATCGCTGAAGAGCTGCAGGCGCGGATCCCGGACGCGACCGTCGTCAAGGCCTTCAACACGGCCTTCGCCACACGCCAGGCGGACCCGGGTCTCGGTGGCGTCGCCGCCGACGGGTTCGTGGCCGCCGATGACGACGACGCGAAACGGACGGTCCTCGACCTCGTTGAGTCGATCGGCTTCCGACCGGTGGACGCGGGATCCCTTGCGTCAGCCCGTACCCTCGAGGGCATGGCCTGGCTCAACATCAACCGTGCCACCCAGGGCGGGACGTGGCAGGACGCCTGGGTGATCCTTGGCCCCGACGACAGGAGCTGACCCGATGACATCGATCCCCGTCGCACGGCTCAACCACGCCGTCCTCTACGTGCGTGACGCGACGACGTCGGCGGAGTTCTACGGCCGCGTCTTCGGGTTCGATGTCGTGGAGAGCGCCTTTGGCGGCCGAGCCGTCTTCATGCGCTCGCCGGACGGCGACAACCACCACGACCTGGGGCTGTTCTCGGTCGGGCCGGATGCGCCGCGCCCGCCGCGCGGATCGACCGGCCTGTACCACCTCGCCTGGGAGGTCCCGACGATCGACGACCTGGCGGTCGCCGCGAGGGTCCTCTCCGAGGCGGGTGCGCTGGGTGGCAGCTCCGACCACGGCGTGAGCAAGTCGCTCTACGGCGCCGACCCGGACGGCAACGAATTCGAGATCATGTGGCGCGTCCCGAGCGAGGCGTGGGGCGAGTACGCCGACAAGGGCGTCGTGCTGCCGCTCGACCTCGACGCCGAAGTGCGTCGCTGGGGCGCCGCCGGAGCCGCCACGGCTTGACTCGGCGCCAGCCGACGCCGACCTGAATGCGCCCGGGCCTAGCCGCCCGGGCGGTTCGACGTTTGACCAGTGGCCGCCGCCCGGGCCCAGCCGCCCGGGCAACTCGATATCGGCCCTGCGACCACCGTCCATGCCGCGCTCCCGGACGGGGCCGACGGCGGCCCGCGACCGCCGCCCAGGCCGCGCTCCCGGCCGGGATCGACGGTGCCAGGACCCTGCCAAAGGTGCGCATGGTGCACTTTGGGAGCGGATATCGGGGCGGTAACGCGCGCAATCGGGAGCTTAGGGATGCTCTGACGGCTGACCCATGCACGAGTCGAGCACGCTGAGGACTGGTGAGCCCGGCGAACCGGCGTCACGGTGCATGGAGTGCACATCTGGCAGGTTCCGCACCCGGGTGGGGCCGTACGGCATCGGTTTCATGTCGTATCGGCATGGGGTGACGCTCCGGCGCGAAACCGGGCCGCGGAACCCCGCAGTTGGACGCGATGCCACGCTCACCTGGCTCACGGGGGAGCTCGATTCGAGCCGATCTGGGCCTCCGAGTACGCCCAAGCGTCATGGGGTGACGATCTGGCAGGAAAGCGCTCGCGCCGCTACCCGACACGTACCTGAAAGCCGCCCGAGCGTAGCCGCCCGGGCGGTTTCGACGTCTGCTCCGCGACCATGGGGACGCACCCTCATAAGGAGGTATCACCGTGGCCGAATTGACCACCGAGAAGCGCGACCGACTGCGCGACGGATCCTTCGCCTACATCGACAAAGACGGCGAACGCCACCTGCCGATCAACGACGAAACCCACGTGCGCAACGCGATCTCCCGCTTCGACCAGACCGATTTCGAGGACACGGGCGCCAAGCACACGGCAGCCCGCAAGATCATGCCGGCGGCCCGCCGTCACGACATCGAAGTCGATGACAGCTCCGACGTCGCGAAGGCCGCTAAGCGCTAGACGTCCCGGCCGGCCCCCCCGGCGTCGCAGCCGCGCGGGACCCCGAGGCGAGGCGCTAGACCCAGCCTGCGCCCCGGCTAGACCGGGGTCGCCGACGCCGCGGCCCCGGCCGCGACGATGACCAGGCTCAGGATGTAGACGTGCCCGATCGTTCCCCACAGGATCGATCGGGTGCGCCAGGCCAGCCAGCCGTAGATGAGCCCGCCGACCAGCGTCGAGAAGAGCTCCAGCTCGGGCTTGCCGAGGTGGACGAAGACGAACGGCATCGTCGCCACGAGCACGCCCGTGGGTCCGATAGCCCGTAGGAGCGTGAAGGTCAGGAAACCCCGGAACAGGAACTCGCCCGCCGACAGGTCGAGCGCGTTCGTCAACAGCAGCCCGGGGAGCGGCTCGGCGCTCGAGGCGTAGTAACCCCGGACGTCTGGCAGCGTCGCGAACCAGAGGACCAACGGGGTCATCAGCGCGCAGCCGACGAGGACGAGGGACGCTCCGGTGCGCCAGTCGCCGATCGCGATCCCGTAGCGCCACGGCCGATCGCGGAAGACCCCGAGCACGACCGCGAGCGGCAGCAGCCCGAACAGCGCGAATCGCTCGATGGCGATGAAGCGCAGCGCCAGCGGCGAGCGGCCCAGGCTATCGATGGCGTCCGGGAGGAGCGTCCGCGAGTAGTCCAGGAGCAGGACGAGCGTCACCACGATGATCGAGACGGTCGCCCGAGACGGCAGCCGCAATCCGAGCACATCGATCTCGCGCCGGTCGGCCTCGATCGCGGGGTAGGCGGGCGCGTCGGCCAGCCACCGCCGGAGAGGATCGATCAGGCTCCACGGCCGCGTCCATCGCCGCCCGAGCGGCGTGTCGGTCAGGAGCCGGCCCGGACGATCATCGGTTGCCTCGTGCGTCGTGTCGGTGCGCGATGGCAGGGCTGCGTGGCGCCGGCCAGTTCGAATAGTGTAGGGCCATGATCGTGCGTGTCCTTACCGCCACCCTCAAGGCCGAGCAGGCGGGAGTCTTCAACGAGCTCATGCGGACGCAGCTGCCGATCCTGCGCGATTACCCGGGTCTGCGGTACGTGAAGCTCGCCCGTCGCATCCGCGGCAACGAGCAGGAAGTCTGCCTGTTCGAGGAGTGGAAGGACGCCGCGTCGTTGTACGCCTGGGCCGGCCCCAACCTCGAGCGGCCGCGGCTGCTGCCGGGCGCGGAAGAGCTCGTGCTCGACCTGCGGGTGGCGCACTACGAGGCGCTCGACATGGATCCCGAGGCCGACGACAGCTGACGGCCCGCCTCGCCAGCGAGAAGCCTGTGGCCCGCCCGGAGGGGATTCGAACCCCCGACCTACTGATCCGAAGTTCGTTCCGGCCGCGCACGGCCCGGCCCTTTCGTGCGTACATCGCGTCCGGCAGCGTCCGCTGATACCGGCCCCGTCCATGGACTAAGGGGTACGGATTGGGGTACGGACATTACGATGAGGCGATGCTGACTAGACCCCGCATTCTCTCCGCGGGCTACAGATTTCAGCCTCATGGTCGTGGCCGTCGTCGTTGAGGCGCTATTCCGAACCGTCAGCGGGGTCCCTTTGGTCGGCGGCCTAGCTGCAGCGGGCATTGGCGCGGCCCTTGGTCTTGTGTGGAGGGATCCAGTAGAGACCGCCGCGGAAGAACGTACGGCCGAGGCGGAACGACGTGCTGCCGAGCTCGAACGCAAGGTCGCCGCGATCGACAGGCCCGAGCGCATCGTCGAAGACGCCAAGGCCCTTGCCAGGCGGCGTCGATACGGCCGGGTAGGCGACGAGCATTAGCGTCGCTCGCCCGTCGCTCCGGCTCGACTGACCGGAGGGCCGGGATCGTCGTCCGGACGCGGAGCCGGGGCCGGTGCCAATCGCGCCGGCATTCGTGACGCCCGTGCATGCGAGGCGCGAAACGGTCCCCATCGAACGGTCCACGCGAAGACGACGGCTCCGAGTGCGAGACCGAGCCCCACAGGCCAAGCGGAGAACCCCGATGTGCCGGGCGAGGCCGCAACCGCAGTATCGGTGTCGGGAGGTCCGCCGATCGCGAGCCGCGGCCCCGTCGAGTAGTGGATCCCCCCGCCCGGTCCCGAACCGTCGTCACACCACCACCACAGCTGGTACGTCCCCCCGTTGGGCAGCTGGGGGACCTTGATCGTGGCGTCTCCGCTGGTGGCCGAAGGGTCAGGCACGCTGTCGAAGGCGAGCCACTCGTCAACGGGCGGGAGATCCTGAGGCAGGCCGGGGCCGGGCACGTCACCGGGCTCAATCGCGGGCCGGTCGGTGGTCGCAAGCCAGAAGGAACCGAGGTTCACGGCCAGCGGACCCGAGCCATCCGAGCGCAGACACTGCATCCCGATGAGCCGAACGGTGTCAGCCGGCTTCGCGGAGGCAGGGTCGAGCCCGACCGGGATGTTCGCGCAGCAGGTGTCTGCCAGGGCGGCGGGCGCGAGCAGCAGGAGCGCCGCGGCTGCGATCATCGTCGCCCTCAGGGTCGATCTCGGAATCATTTCGCTAGGTCCCTCCATCCAGTAGCGGTGAGACGCGGCCAAGCGTTGCCTGTTACGCCAAGAGAGCGAGGGAGGAGTCGCCCCGGTCGCGCCGGGCTCGACTGGCCGCAGAAGCGGCATCGTCGGCCCGGACGCGGAGCCGGGGCGAGGTTACCGGGTAGGATCGCGTCTTAGCTGCGGCTCAACCGGCCGCGCGCCCGGACGATGGCAGCCTCGATGTCCCGTTCCATGTCGGCCAGGATCGTGTCGGGGCCATCCTTGACGGGGCGGGACTCCCTCAAGGCTTCACGGTAGGCCGCATCGTCCCTCTCGCGGTCCCACGGCTCGCGCGGGGTGCGTTCGGGCGGCATGATGTCGCCCGGATGGTCGCGCGCCTGACCGCACGGGGCGACCTTTCGCCCACGACGGTCCGGTATGCGTTCACGGTCCTGCGGATCGCGCTGGGCGATGCGCTCCGGGCCAAGCGCGTGACTCGCAACGTCGCGCTGGAGGTCCGCGCGCCGCGCGGAGCCACGGCCGAGCGTCGGCCTCTGACGCTGGAACAGGTTGGGATCTTCCTCCGCAGCGTCGCCGATGACCGCCTCGGACCTCTCTACATGGTCGCGGTCGGCCTCGGGCTCCGGCAGGGCGAACTCCTCGGGCTCCGCTGGGACGACGTGAAATCTCGAGGATGGCACCCTGACGGTCCGGCATACCCGCAACGTCAGGACGGGCGAGCTCGCCGAGCCGAAGACGGACCGCTCACGGCGGACGTTGCGCCTCGGCTCCGAGCTTGCCGCGGCCCTGCGCGAGCATCGCGGCGCCAGGTCGCCGAACGGCTCGTAGCCGGTAGCCGGTGGGTCGACGAGGGCTACGTCTTCGCCACCCCGCTCGGGCGATCGCTCGACGCATCGAACGTGCTGCACCGTTTCCAGGCGTCGCTGGCGGCGGCCGGACTCCCGCGCCAGCGTTTCCATGACTTGCGCCACGCCTGCGCGACGCTGCGCCTCGAACAGGGCGAGGAACTGGCGGTCGTCTCGCGGGTCCTCGGCCACGCCAGCCTCGCCACGACGGCCGACACGTACGGCCATCTGACGAGCGCGATGCTCGACCGGGCGGCGGAGCGGACGGACACGATCCTCGGCCGGCAGACCGCTTAGGAGTACGGCGTGGGGTACGGCCCGAATCAGAACGGCCCTCGGATAGCCTCCGGGGGCCGTTTCGTGCGTGGATTGGTGGCCCGCCCGGAGGGATTCGAACCCCCGACCTACTGATCCGAAGTCAGTCGCTCTGATCCACTGAGCTACGGGCGGATGCGGACCGGATGATACCGCGCTGGGCACGATGGCTCGCGCTGGGTCGCTAGCTGTTGGCCTCGTGCGGACGACGAGCCACGGCGGCGTCGACCCTCGTGCGAATGTCGGGGAACCGGGCCATGACCCGGCCGAACTCGTGGCCGCCGAGTTGCACGAACTGGCAGTCCGTGATGCACTTCACTGTCGCGGTGTGGGTCGTTCCTTCGACCAGCGCGATCTCGCCGAGGAACCCGCCGTCGGACATCGACCGCACGAATTGGCCATTGCGCTCGACATGGACCGTGCCGGTCACGACGACGTAGAAGGAATCGGCCGGTTCATCCTCGTCCATCAGTACCGAGCGGGCGGGCATGGAGACGATCCGAGCCAGGCTCGCGATCGCTTCCAGGCTGCGCGCATCGAGCTTGGCGAAGATCGGGAGGCGAGCCAGGATCGTGGTCTTTTCGTCCATGGTCGCCGAGCATAGCGGGACCCGGTCGGCGGCGTCTGGCTCGTTCGAAGATGATCCGATCGCCCGGCTGGGCGGCTCACTCGACGGGGCTTGAGCGATCCCCTCCGCCGGGCCGGGCGATCGGGCGCTACCAGCGGCGGCCGGTGCGCGCGCCCGTCCCCCAAGACGGGCGAGGAGGGGTCGAGGTGGACCGACGGACCGTCGGACGGTCGGCAAGGTGGCGGTGCGAGGTGCGGTGCGAGGTGACGACGCGGGACACGGGGAGCTGGGACCTCGGAGCTGCGGTGGAGATGCCACGCTATCGCCAGCGCCGCCGACCCCGCATCATCCGAACGTCGTAGTTCGAGGGCGTGGACTTCAGCGCAGCACGGCCTCCAAAGCGACCCGGGCGCTCGTGCCCGGATCGCGGTCCTTCACGAGCACCGCCACGGCGATCGATAGCCCGTGGTCCGCCGCGATTGCGCCATCGAGGGCGCGCGCACCCGGGACGACGACGGCGCCGGGCGGGACCGAGAGGGGCGCCTCCGCCGTGCCGACGAGCACCCGGGCGCGAACCAGGTCGTATAGCCGCGAGGTGCCGGTGAGCGTCACCCCCGCGCCGATGACCGCGTCACGCCCGACGAGCACGCCATCGAGCAACGCCGAACCGGCGCCGACGAAGGCGTCGTCCTCGACGATGACCGGACGCGCCCCGGGTGGCTCGAGCACACCGCCGATCGTGACACCGGCCGCGAGATGGACGCGGGCACCGATCTGCGCGCATGACCCGACCAGCACGTGGGAATCGACCATCGAGCCGTCGCCGATCCACGCCCCGATGTTGATGTAGCTCGGTGGCATCACGACGACGCTCTCGCCGAGATACGTGCCGCGCCGGACCGCGGTGCCGCCCGGGACGACGCGCCACGGACCGTCGCGCACGTCGCGTGGCGGAACAGCGGCCCGGTCGCGGAAGGTCAGCGGGCCGGCCTCCCAGGCCGTCGTCGTGCGGTCGCCGAAGAGCTCGAGGATGGCGGCCTTGACGTCCGGGCGTACGCGCCAGCCCTCGGGTGCCGCCGCGTCGGGCTCGGCGGCGCGGACGCGGCCGGCTTCGAGGTCGTCGAGGAGCGTATCCGGGGAAAGGGGAGCCGCCACGGAAGCGGCCCGCGCGCTCGCGGCGACGATCGCGCCTTCCGGCGAAGCGATGCCCGTCATGCGACGGCCGCCCGATCGACCGTCCCGATCCGACCGCCGGCCGATTCCACGACACCCAGCCCGCGCAGCAACGCGGCGAGCGCCGCCCGAGCTTCCGGGTCCAGCGTCAGCAGCGGGGCCCGGACCGCGTCGTCGTCGAGCAGTCCCATCGCGACCAGCGCGGCCTTGACCGGCACCGGGTTCGGGGCGCCACGGAAGTTGGCGAGGAACAGCGGCAGCCAGCGCTCGTGGGTCCGCCGGGCCGTCTCCCAGTCGCCGGCGCGCGCCGCCGCGCACAGGGCGACGAGTTCGCCCGGGATCTCGTTGCTGGCCACCGACACGACGCCATCGCCGCCGAGCGCGAGCATCGGCAGGGTCCACGCATCGTCGCCGGCCAGGACCGCGACGTCGGCTGGCCGCTCCGCGCAGATCCGGGCGATCTGCTCCAGGTTCCCGCTCGCCTCCTTGACCGCGACGACCCGCGGATGCTCGGCCAGCCGCAGGAACGTGGCCGCGTCGACGTTCGTGCCGGTTCGCGACGGGACGTTGTACACGACGATCGGCAGGTCGCCCTCGTCGGCCACGGCCCGGAAATGGGCCTCGAGCATCCGGCCGTCGGGCCGGTTGTAGTACGGCGCCACGACGAGCGCGGCATCCGCCCCGAGGACGGCCGCGCGCCGGGTGGCACGGATCGTCGCCACGGTGTCGTTCGTGCCGGTCCCGGCGATAACGTGGACGCGGCCACGCGACGGGCGTTCGGCCACGGTCTCGACGGTCGCGGCGATGAGCCGGTCTCGTTCGTCGGCCGACAGGGTCGGGGCTTCGCCGGTCGTGCCGCACGGCACGAGCCCGTCGATCCCGGCGAGCACCTGCCAGCGGACGAGCCGCCGGAAGGCGGCCTCATCGAGCAAGCCGTCGGCGGTGAACGGGGTGACCAGGGCGGTGAACGCCCCACGAAGCACGGGTCGGGTCATCGGAGTTCTCCTTTCGATTGCGTCAGGTCGTACGGGATCAGATCAGGCGGCCAGCGCGTCGTTCCGCGCCAGCAGCTCGTCCACGACGGGGTCGAAGGCGTGGATGCCGGGTGCCCGCGGGGCGCGCCGCAGCCAGTCCGTGGCGGCAAGGACGCCCATGGCGTAGGCCGTTCGATCGCGCGCGGTCAAGCGCAGCTCGACGGTCTCGCCGATGGCATCGAAGCCCACGAGGTGCATGCCCGGCGACGCGCCGGCCCGGATCGAGACGACCTCGAGGTCGTCGCTCGTGGCAAGCCCCGGGTGCGCCGCCGTCAGCCGGCGAGCCAGGTCGAGGGCGGTACCGGATGGCCGGTCGGCCTTGGCCCGCCGATGCCACTCGACGAGGAACGGGTCGAAGCCCTCGACCGCCCCGAACAGCTCTGCCGCGCTCTCCACGAGTCGGGCGAACAGCGCCACGCCAAGGCTGAAGTTCGCCGACACGACCGCGGACGCTTCCGCGTCGCGCAGGGCCCGGGCCACGGGCTCGCTGTCGATCGACCAGCCGGTCGTGGCGATGACGAATCGCCGGACGCCGGCATCGAGCGCCGTCACGACGTTGGCCCGCACGGCCTCGCCGCGAGAGGCGTCGACAACGAGATCGGCGCCGGCGAGCGCCGCCCGGTCGTGTCGCTCGAACGCCGGCCGGCCGAGGACCGGCGTGCGCTCACCGCGCTCGGAGGCGGCGGCGGCGATGGCCCAACCGAGGTGGCCGTCGCCAAGGATCATGGTCTGCATCTGCGTGGTCCTCACTCATGGGTGGGGTCTGCGCAGGGTGCGGTGGGCAAACAAAAACCGCGGCCACCGTCATGGTGCCGCGGCCCCTGGAGCCTCCGTTCCCTGGAGGCCCCGGTTCGTCGTCGTGGACGCGCCGTCAGAGCCCCAGGGCCCGTGCCTCCCGGCAGGGCCGCCAGAGCTTCGCCTTCGACGCTTCGGAGACGTTGCGGCGGTTCACATGCGGAACCATACGCATACTTTGCGTTTCATGCAACCCTTCCTGTGGCGGCAGCCTCGGACTATCATTCGCGGTCCATGGCCCGTCACGACCAGCCTCCGACCCTGCCCCGGACCCGCCCGGCCGGCATCTGCGCCGGGCCGGGTCACGTGCTCATCTACGGCAACCCGGCGTTCCACGCCCAATTCGGGTCGCGCTGCATCGGGATGCCGGCACGCGAGGTCATGGTCGACATGCCGGATACGGCATTCGCGCTCTTCGACGCCGTCCTGGAGCGCGGTCGACCGCTCGCCCGCTGGATCGAACGCCAAGGGCTTGACTGGCGCCTGACGGCGATGCCGCGCCGCGATCCGGCGACCGAGATGGTCGATGGAATCGCGTTCCACCTCCGCGCCCGGGACGACGTGCCGGTCGTCGAACCCGCGCCCGGCCGCTAGGTGGCCACGACGTCTCCCGGCCCCCTTGATCACCTGCCGCGCCCGTTGAGCGAGCGCGACCGTGGTCCGCGGCAGCGCCGCCGTCGGATCGGCGCCGTCCTGTTGGCCGGGGTCGTGGCGTCCGTGGGCGTCGCGGTCGCAACGTCCTTGTCGAGCGGGCCGCTCACCCCGGTCGGGGACGTCCAGGGCGCGATCGGCAGCACGACATCAAGTGCCCGACCGGCCACGACCCCGGCCGCCGCCCAGCCGCCGGGCGCCACGAGCCAGCCCCCCGCTGCCGTGGCCCCGAGCTCCAGCGCGGCTCCGACCGCCCCGCCCGTCGCGACCCTCACCGGCTACCGCTGGCCGCTCCCGCGCGGTCGGCTGACCTTGCCGTTCGGGCCGTCGCGGTGGGGTTCCCGCATCGTTGACGGTGAGCCATTCCATGACGGCGTCGATCTCGCGACGTTCTGCGGCGACCGGATCGTGGCCGCCCATGCCGGCAAGGTCCTGGCCGCGGGCCGCAAGTACGACCAATTCATGGGTTGGGAGGGCGACATCCAGCCGTATCTCAAGCGGCTCGAGAAGCAGCACCTGTGGGCCACGCTGCCGATCGTCGTCGTGATCGACGACGGCAACGGCTATCGAAGCATCTACGCGCACTTCGGCAAGCTCGCGGTGAAGAAGGGCGCCGTCGTCAAGGCCGGCCAGTTGCTCGGCTACGAAGGTCGGACGGGTCGGGCGTCGGGTTGCCACCTCCATTACGGGCTGTTCAGCCCGGCGGAGGTCGCGACCTTCGGCATCGACCCCAAGGTCGTCAAGCGGATGAAGCTGCCCGACCGCCAGATCGCCCGGGTCGACCCGATGCTCGTGCTGGGCGAACGGCCCAAGCCGCCGAAGCCGAGCGCCAGGCCCAGCGCGAGCCCCGGCAGCTGACCTCGGTTCAGCGCCGGCGGTAGCGCCGGCCGATCAGCCAGAACGCCGGGATCGAGGCCAGCGCGGCCGCGAGCGACAGCGCTCGGCCGTCGCGCGCTTCGAGCGCGAGCAATCGGTCCGCCGCGCCGGCGTCGGCCGGCCGCGCATCCACGATGGCGAGATCGATCGCCACGCGGCCCGGCTCAGCCTCGCCGAGGGTCGCGATGAGGGCGTCCGGCTGCTCGCCCGCCTCGTACTCGGCGCGGACCTCCGCATCCGCCCGCCAGGTCGGCTGGCGAAGCAGGATGGCTCGCCAGCGATCCGCGATGCCGGCCGGCACGCGTCCGTCGCCGGGGGTCGGGGGCGTCGCGTCGGGCGGTGCGATGTCGACTCCGCGGGCCCACCGGGCGGCCTGGTGGAGGAGCGCGTACTCGTCGAGGTCGGCATACGCGGCCAGTCGCTCGGCCGGTGACCCGTCACCGAAGATCGCCCGGACCGACGGCCCGAACACGTCGGCGAGGTCGAGGTCGATCGCGCGTACGGTGCGGTGGTAGTAGACCTGCTGGTACATGAACCGCCGCGCGGTCAGGAAGATCTCGAGGGCCCCGAGACCCGGCTCGAAGAGCGTCAGCCCATCGGCACCGATGAACGTGTAGCGGCGCAGTCGCTCGACATCGATCGGGCCGGCCGCGACGCCGGTCAGGTAGGCGTCCCGCCGCACGTAATCGAGGTTGTCGACCGTGAACACGCCCGACAGCAGGGGTGCGAGCCAGCGCACCCAGCGGGGCATCGCGGGATCGGCCAGGGCGGGCTTCGCGATGAGGAAGGCGACCCACTCCGGATCGATCGACTCGCCTTCGGCGAAGGCATCCCGCTCCGCGACCGCCCCGGGCGCCCGGCGCAGGCCGCGCAGCAGCGGACCGAGTTCCTCGACGATGATCCGGGCGCTGAGGTCCTCGTGGGTGAGCCGCTTCGCGTCGGGGCGACGTGGATCCGCGGGCGCGTCGAAGTCGGAAAGGACGTGGTCGTCGAAGAAGTGGGCGAATGGCCCATGGCCCACGTCGTGCAGGAGCCCGGCCATCCGCAGGGTCTCGGTCACCAGGCCCTCCGATGGGACGGGCGTGCCGTCGGGCGAGGCTGCCAGCGTGGAGCGCAGGCTCGGGTAGAGCGAGCGCGCCCAGAGCCCCGCCTCGTGCATGACCCCGAGTCCGTGGGTGAAGCGCGAATGCTCGGCCGTGGGGAAGACCCAGCGGGCGCTCTGGAGCTGGCTGATGCGCCGTAGCCGCTGCAGCCACGCGGTATCGAGGAGGTCCTCTTCGGCGACCTCTTCGGCCGGCAGCCCGACCGCGGCCAATTCGGCCGGGCCGAGCCGCTTGGTCAGTTCGATATACCCGTGGATCGGGTCGCTGATGAAGTTGACGGCAGCGAACGGGTGCCGCCGGAGCGATCCGGTCAGGGCACCCAGACGCGAGACTGGGCTGTCCACGGCCCCACATTGCCACGGCGGTCGGTCGCCCGCACGCGGATGGCGTAGTAGCGGCCATGCGACCGGTCGCGCAGCGTCAGCGAAGTCGACGTGGTGTCGTTGCGGATGGTGCGCCAATCACCGGAGCCGACGCGGTACTGGACGTCGAAGTCGCGGAAACCCGCCGTGTGGGTCTGGAGGCGTGGGTCATATCCGCTCCACGTCCAGCTGAGGTCGTCACCCGAGCGGTGCGCTCCGGTCGACCCGTGCGATGGAGCCCGTGTGGTCGAGCGATTCGGTCATCACGGCCGAACCGAACGTCCGCCCATTGGACGAGCGATGCGCCAGGCCGAGCCCGATGTAGTTGAAGCGGTCGCTCATCAGCAGGGCGCGGTGCGGGGCGCTCCCCATCCAGCCGCGATAGATCGCCCGCGCGGCGTCGACGGTCCAGGCCGCGGACGACCAGCCGATGGTCTCGCCGTAGCGATACCACTGGACGTCGAGGTAGTTCAGCTGGTTGAAGAGGTTCCCGCCGACGGTGTGGCTCATCGTGTTGCTGCTGGCCATCCGGGAGGCGCGGAGCCCGGCGAGGTAGGCCAGGGTCTTGTCGCCGCGGAGGGGCGTGAGCCCGGCTCGGCGCGGGCCGTGTTGACCCATCCGATGATCGTAGGCCTCGGCGGTGGAGGCGGAGGTCGCGGCGCTGGCCGGCGCGGCGAAGGCGGTCACGGCGATCGCCGCGATGAGGGTCGCGCCCAGGGCGTGGGACAGCAACCGACGAGGGGGGCGGGGACTCAAGGGCACATCCTCCGAGCGTGTGGGGGGCACGTCGTAGGGGACCTACCCTAACCGCCCAAGACTGCACCTGTCCAACCCGCGTCACGACGAGCAGGCCCTTGGCTCAGTCGTCGTAGCGAGACAGCGCCCGGCGCAGCGTCGCGGCCACGTCGGCGCGCAGCTCGGGGGGCTCGAGGACCTCCACGTCGTCGCCCCACGACAGGATCCAGAGGCGGATCTCGATGGTTCCCGCGACCGTCGCGCGCCACGTCAACGAGCCGTCCGGCTCCGCGCTCGACGCGCTGGCTGGCGTGCCAGGTCGCCTCCTGCACACGGGTCGCGACGGTCGGGCTGAAACGCAGGACGATCTTCGTCGGCGGTTGGTCGGCGATGATGTCCCACGCCCGTTTCAGGGTCGCCTCGACGCCGTCGCCCTCCGGCAGCTCGAAGGTCCGCGGCGTGAGCGCGACGTCGCGGATCCGCTCGATCTTGAAGGTCCGCAGCGCGTCGCTTGGTCTCGTCCCAGCCGATCAGGTAGAGCGCGTGCGTCTGGAGCGAGGGCTCGATCAGGTACGGGCGGACGACGGCCTGCCGGGCGGTGGCGTCGGTGCCGTACTGGGCCGGCTCGTACTCGAGCGTGACGACGCGTCGCTCGGCCCAGGCCCGGGTCAGGCGATGGACGTGCTCGCTGAAGGCCTCGTCGCGCGGGTGCTGGGCGAGGACGTCGAGCGTGCGCTCGACGTGCTCGGCGAGGGGTCGCGGCAGGACCTCCTCGAGCTTCTCGAAGGCCGCCGCGAGATCGGGGTCGTACTTGTCGGCGTAGCGGACCATGAGCCGCGCCGACAGGACGACGGCCATCGCCTCGTCGAGGGTCAGCTTGAGCGGCGGCAGGAACTCCTCGCTGACGACGCCCCACAGCCCGCCCTCGGACCAGACCGCGACGCCGACCTCCTCCTCGAGCGCGCGCAGGTCGCGGTACACGGTCCGGGTCGCGACGCCGACGCGCCGGGCGATCTCCGGCGGGCGGATGCCATCGGGATGCCCGCGCAGGACGGTGACGACGCGGAGCATCCGCGCGAGCCGGTCGCGCTTGCCGAATCGCTCGGGCTCGTCCCCGAAGGTCATGGGGCCGGAGGATAGATGACCAGCCCGCCGCCCCGCTCCGTCGCGGTCAGGAAGACCTCGATGGTCGCCTGGACGGCCTCCGGCCGGATCGCACCCGCTTCGCCGTTGACGCTGCCCGCGACCTGGCCGAGCTGGCCGTCGACGAAGACCCAGTAGTCGAGCTGGCCGCGCCAGCGCCCGAGGTCCGCGTCGCCGACGAGCCAGCGGACCTGGGGGAAGGCCGCCCCGAACGTGGCGCCGTCCACGGCGACGCGACAGCGGCGCGCCCGTGCGCCCTCGATGACCTCGATGCCGCGGTCCTCGGCGGTCGCGCGCGAGCGGCGCGCCAGGGCCGTCCGGACCGCCTGCAGGTCGAGCGTCTGCGTCCGGACGCTCTCGGCCTCCGCCGGCCGCCAGCCGTCACGGGGCGTCCGGGTCCAGGCCCGCCCACCGAAGCTGGCGGCGCCGTACTGGCCGAGCTCGCGATCCGTGGCCACGTAGGCGAGCCAGCGGAAGTTCGCGCCGACCCGCTGGCCGGACAGGTCCACGGAGCCGATCGGCCCCGCCGTCGATCTGGCCACGCAGATGGGCGATCAGCCGGGACGCTCTTCCCGGCGTTCAGTGCCCCGTCGCAGGGCGGGAGCTCGGCCTCGGCATCGGTCGGACCGAAACGCGAGACCGCCGGCGGCGTGGTCCGGTCGCGCAGGGCCAGCTCGTTGGCGATCGCCGCGCCCGCGAAGGCCGTTCCGGCGACCGCGGTGAACGCGACCGCGACGGCGGTCCCCACGCGCAGCCGGCGTGGCCGGAGGGCCGTCCCCGCATCGAGCCGGCGGGCGAGGCCGAAGCCGGCGAACAGGCTCGTCCCGGCCAGCGCGAGGAGCCACGGATAGGCGGCCTCCAGCGACGGCATCAAGGTCTGGGAACCGAGGGCGCTGGAGCTGGTTGAGCACGCCCCCGATGGACGGCAGCAGCAGCAGCAGCGAGCCCGACGCCCAGGGCCACGACCATCGGGTACGTGTCGCGGCCGCGTGCCACCGGTGGCCACAGCACGCCGCTGATGGCGATGCCCAGCGGCACGAGCATCGTGATCCCGACGGCGATGTCGAACGGTCCACCCGGGCGGTAGGCGAGGAGGACCAGGACCGCAGCCAGTCCCCACGCCCCGACCAGGGCGCTGCCGAGCAGCCGGAGCTCGAATCGACGGGCACGCATCGACCCGAGTCTACCGATGCATGACGTTCGACCATGCCGCAAGTACCACCGACCATAGGACCGGTGGGTCATCGCGACCCCCGACCGTCGAGCGCAACGTGCCCCTACCGCACCGGACCGACCGGAGCGGACCGTCACAGCATCGAGGGGCACGTGCGACATGGCCGGCCCGGCGCCACGAGGTTCACGGGGACACGGGCGATCTGCTCGCCACGTTTCGTCGCGGCCGCGTCCCGCGGCGGGATCCACGGTCGGACGTGGATCCGTGGGCACGGCTCCGGCCTTTCAGCCGGCGACGAACCCGGCGCGAACGGCGGCGGACCCGCTGGTGACCCGCTCGACCTACCGGCAGCTCCTGATGAAGGGCCTCGCACCTGACGAGGCCGCAAACCTGACCGCGTTCCTGTGCGGGATCCCGGTGGCGGACGTCCACTGGTCGCTCCGCCAGGTGAACCAACTGCTGTTCCTTCGTGAGCTGGCTCGCAAGGGCCGGTTCGGACCTGCGGACGGGGAGGCGACCCGCCCGCACTGACCTCGCCTCCACCAGGCCGCGACGGCGGATCCTCCTCCCGCCCGAGCGGTCCTTTCCCTCCCGAAGCGGCGCCGAGCCTCCTCCCGGCGCCGCTTCGGTACGTTCGGGGTTTCGCTACCATCCGCGGGATGCGACCTGTCATCACCTTCCTGACCGACTTCGGCCCGGCCGCGCCCGCCGTCTGCCGTGGCGTGATGTTCCGCATCTGCCCCGACGCGAACATCATCGACATCAACCACCAGGTGCCGCGCTACTCGATCCGCGACGGCGCCGCCTCGCTGGTCTTCGCCCTGCCGCACATGCCGGTCGGCACGCACGTCGCAGTCGTCGACCCGGGCGTGGGCACGGACCGCCTGCCCGTGGGACTTCGAGCGGCGCGCGGCGACGTACTGATCGGGCCGGACAACGGCCTGCTCATCGGCGCGGCCGAGGCTCTTGGCGGGATCACCGAGGCGCGTGCGCTCGAGAACCGCGAGCTGATGCTCCCGGTCATCACCTCGAGCTTCCATGGCCGCGACATCTTCGCGCCGGTCGCGGGTCATCTCGCGGCGGGCGTCGAGTTCGGGGCGGTCGGGCCAACGGTCACGATCGACGACCTGGTGCGCCTGCCGGTCATCCGGCCGACCATCGAGGACGGGGTCTTGCGTTCCGCCATCGTCCACGTACTCATCTACGGCAACGTCACGTTTGCCGGCACGCCGGCAGATCTCGAAGCGGCGATCGGGCCGCTGGCGCCCGGTCGGGAGCTGGTCCTCGAGTTCCCCGAGCACGACGGTGCTCCGGCAGTCGAGGAACGGACGGTCTGGGAGCGCACGTTCGGCCGGGTCCCCGTCGGCTCGTCGCTGTTGATGGCGGATTCCGAGGGGCACCTGTCGCTGGCCGACAACCAGGGCGATGCGGCCCGACGGCTTGGGCTGGGGCTGGACCGCACGGTCCGCATCCGGCCGGCCTGATCGGATGGCCGGCCCGCTCATCTCGTTCCTCTCCGATTTCGGCACGGGATCGACCCCGGCCGTGTGCCGCGGCGTGATGTGGTCCATCGCGCCCGATGCTCGGCTGCTGGACCTCACCCACGACGTCCGCCGGTTCGCGGTCCGCGACGGCGCCTTCCTGTTGTCGCGGGCTGTCGGCTACCTGCCGGTCGGGGTCCACGTGGCCGTCGTCGATCCGGGCGTCGGGACCGCGCGGCGGCCCGTCGTCGTGCGCGCGGCCCGTGGCGACCTGCTCGTCGGGCCGGACAACGGACTGCTGCTGCCCGCCGCCCGCGAGCTTGGCGGGGCCACGGACGGCTGGGAGATCACGAACCGAGATCTGTTCCTGCCGACGGTGTCCTCCACGTTCCATGGGCGCGACCTCTTCGCCCCGGTCGCAGGGCACCTGGCCGGCGGGCTCGATCCGGCCGGAGTCGGCCCGAGCCTCGACGTCGCGTCGCTCGCCGACCTGCGCTTCCCGGAGGCCGCGGCCCGAGACGGCGGTCTCGATACGGCAGTGCTCTTGATCGATCGCTACGGGAATGCCCGGCTCGCCGGTCAGCCGGCAGACCTCCCAGCGGCGGGCACGGGGCTCGCGGCGGGCACGGGGCTCGCGGCGGGTCGCCGCTTCAGGGTCTATATCGGCGGGCGCGAGCTCGAGGTCCCGTGGCAGGGCACCTTCGGCGAGGTCGAACCCGGGGCGGCTCTGCTCTATGCGGACGCCGACTACGGCGGGCTCGGCATCGCCATGAACCGGGCCTCGGCCGCCGACGAGCTCGGTCTCGGGCTCGATACGCCCGTCCGCATCGAGCCGGCCTGACCGATGGTCGTCCCAGCGATCGGCGTCGAAGCTCCGCTGGCGGATGTTCCGCCCCCGCTCGTCGCCGTCGAGGGCCTGACGTTCCGCTACCGGCGCGCCACGGAACCGGCGATCCGCGACGTGTCCCTCGTCGTGCAGCCGGGTGAGGTCGTGCTGGTCGCCGGACCGTCGGGCTGCGGCAAGAGCACGCTCATCCGGGCGATCAACGGCCTGATCCCGCACGCCTATTCGGGCGATCTCGAGGGTACCGTCCGCGTCGAGGGCCAGCTCACGACCGACTTGAAGCTGCGTGACATCGCACGGACCGTGGGGACGGTGCTGCAGGACCCGGCCAAACAGATCGTCGGGGCGACCGTGGACGCGGAGCTCGCCTTCGGGCCGGAGAACTTCGGGGTGCCGCGCGACGAGATCGTCGAGCGGATCCGCGACGTGGCTGCCCAGGCCGGGATCGAGGCCCTGCTCGGGCGCGAGACCGCCGCCCTGTCCGGCGGGGAGCGGCAGCTCCTGGCGATGGCCGCCATCCTCATGATGCGGCCGCGGCTGTTCGTCGTGGACGAGCCGCTCGCCAACCTGGATCCGGCCACGGCGGAGCGGCTGCTGACCCTCCTGCGGACCCTGGCCGATGCGGGGTCTGCGATCGTCATCGTCGAGCACCGGGTGGAGGAGGCGCTCGCGCTCGAGCCCGGCCGGGTGCTGTACCTCGATGAGGGGCGCACCCGCTACCTGGGCTCGGTCGAGGGCTTCCTCGACGTCGCCGATCCTTCCGCGGTCAAACTGCCGTTCGCCGTCGTCGCCAGGCGGCTGGCGATGGCCGCCGCCGAGGGCGACCGTGCAGCCGAGCCGGCGGCGGCGGTCCCGACACCCGCCCCGGCCGATGCCGCGCCGCGACTCGAATTCCGGGGCGTGACCGCCTCGATCGGTGACACCCAGATCCTGCACGGCGTCGACGCTCGATTGGGCCCGGCCGAGGTGGTCGCCATGCTCGGCCCGAACGGCTCCGGCAAGACCACGCTCTTCCGAACCGCGATGCGCCTGCTCGACATCACGGGCGGCTTGATCTTCGTCGACGGCGTCTCGCACGCGAGCCGCCGGACCGCCGAACTCGCGACCGAGTTCGGGTACGTCTTCCAGAGCCCCAGCCAGATGTTGTTCGCCCGGACGGTGGAGGAGGAACTGCTCTTCGGGCCACGAAACCTGGGCCGTGATCCCGCGACCTTCGACGAGCTGGTGGCCGACAGCCTCCGCCGGACCGCCCTCGACGAGCTCGACGATATCCTCGTACGCCCGCCGCTGGCGCTGTCCTTCGGCCAGCAAAAGCGCCTGGCGCTGGCGATCGCGCTGGCCCTGCGCCCGCAGACGCTCATCCTCGACGAGCCGTCAGCCGGCCAGGATCACCGCACGGCCGAGGCGTTCATGCGCGAGGTCCTTGCGATCCCGGGGCTGCGCAGCCTCTATTTCGTCACGCACGACGTGGACCTTGCATTGACGCACGCAGACCGTATCCTGCTCTTTCGAGAGGGCCGAGTGGTGGCCGATGGCCCTCCGAAGGCGGTGATCACGGACACGGCACGCTGGTTGGCGTGCAACCTGCGGTCGACCACCTTGATGGAGGCCAATAGAGCGTGGGGGCCGGCAGAGGGGCCATTCCTCGATGCCGACACCCTGGCGCGCCGGCTTGCCGCCCAGCGGCCGACAGCGCGTTCGGGGCCTGGAAGGGAGGCCGAGGGAGTGGACTGTTGACCGAGCACTGATCCAGGGAGTCCGTCTCATCAGTGTTCTGGAGGGATGATCATGTCCGCTATTTCGATGGATCGCCGCAACAGCCTCTGGGAGGTCACGTCGCGGACGATCGTGTACGCGGCGATCGGCGCCGCACTCTACGGGATCCTGCTCGTCGCGCAGCTCCCGATCCCAGGCAGCACGGTGTCCGTCCGACCGGCGTTCGCCATCGTGCCGTTCTTCGGCTACGCGTTCGGTCCGATCGTCGGGTTCTTCACGGGGCTCGTCGGGAACGGGATCGGCGACCAGATCTCGGGCTGGGGCGCCCTCACATCCTGGAACTGGAGCATCGCGAACGGGCTCGTGGGCCTGATCGCGGGCCTCGCGCCGCTGTATCTCGAGCGTTGGGTCAACGGATCCCTGCGCGACCGCGCCATCGGTGGCGCGATCGCCGGTGTCATCGCCGTCGTGATCGGGTTCCTGTTCGTCTTCACCGACAACATCCTCCAGGGGATGGACCTCGGCACGATCCTCTCGACCCTGTACATCCCGGTCATCGTCGGCGACCTGATCGGGACCATCATCCTCGTGCCCATCCTCGTCTATGCCTGGGAGCCGGTGAAAGCCCAACTGGGCAGGTAGGCTCGGGGTCCCGGGGCACCCATGAACATCGCCCCGCGCTATCTGGGACGGGGATCGTGGCTTGCGCGCCGCGATCCCCGTGTCCTGATCCTCGCCGTCTTCTTCTTCATCTTCACGGTCCTGCAGATCTGGGACGGCCGCCTGGTGTTCGGTCTGCTGATCATCTCGGTGCTCTACTACCGCACCGCCGCGATCCCGTGGTCGCAGATCCGGCGAAACTGGACCGTCGTGTTCCTGTTCATCGGCTTGCTCGTCGTCGTGAACATGCTGGTCGCGGGTGGCAACGTCGAGGCGATGCCGGAAGGGGAGCCGGACGTCCTGTTCCATGTCCCGCTGCTCGGGACGCCGATCTCCGCCCAGTCGGTCAGCCTCGCGGTGACGCAGCTCCTGCGCTATCTCGCGATGGCCACGATCGGCTTTCCCGTCGCCTTCGCGATCGCCCCGTCCGATTTCGGCGTCGCCTTTCGGCGCTTGGGGGTCCCCGAGAAGTTCGCCTTCGGCATCGACCTCACCTTCCAATTCCTGCCGTCGCTCGCGGCCGACTTCCAGTCGACCGTCGACGCGCAACGGATCCGCGGGTTCGACTGGTCGGCCGGGGCGACCGGGTTCCTCTCGCGGGTCGTTCGGTCGACACCCGTCATCGTGCCGACCGTCGTCAATGCGATCGCCGGCGCGGAGGACACCATCGACGCGATGGACCTGCGCGGGTTCGGGACCGGCCGACGGACCTGGCTGCGTCAGCTGGCTTACGACCGCGACGACTGGGCCGTCCTTGGCTTCTTCGTGGCGCTCCTCGTGGCGGCCACGCTCGGAGGGTTCCTGGGCACCAGCGACGTGCTCTGGACGCCGCAGTTCCTCATCGATATCGCGCGCGGCTGACCGCCGGCACCGATGAGCGGTCGGGCCGGGGCTATTCCGGGAACGTCTCGTCCTCGTCGATCTCGACGCCGGGGATAAGCTGCAGGGTCCAGCCGATCTTGATGCGATTCGGCTCGTAGTCGGGCGAGTCCGGGTCCAGCGACGGATGGCTCGTTCGATTCCAGAACGCGATGCTACGGGCGGTCGTCCCGTGCGCCTTCGCGATCGACGTCAGGGTGTCCCCGGACTTCACGACGTAGCTGAGGAAGGTCGGCAGCGGGGTCGGCGTCGGGCGCACGAACGATGGCGGCGGGGTGGGGCCGGTAGGGGCCGGTGTCGGGGTCGGTGTGGCCGGCGGACCGACGCTCGCGACCGGGCTCCCGGTCGCACCTCCTCCCGGCGGCGGGATGCACGCCCCAACGAACGCGAGCGCGAACACGACGGCGATGGTCGGAGCGGCAGGATGACGGCGTGGACCGCTCATCTCTCGGCGCATCGTCGCGCACATCGCCGGGGCGTGCCCTCGCGACGCCTGGCGACCGCGCCTTCGATCGGGACCCTCAGCTCGCCGCGGCGGTCTCGGAGTCGACCGGCGTCGGTTCCTGGAGCCGGAACTCCGCCGCGAGAGCGATGCCTTCGGCCGCCGTGGCGACCCGGTCGCGACCGTTGCGCTTGGCGACGAAGCACGCACGGTCGGCGGCGAGCAGCATCTCGGCCGAGGTCGCGCCATCGGTCGGGAAGCTCGCCACGCCGATCGACGCGGTGGCGGGCCCGCCCAGGCCCTTGACCGCGGCGCGCGCCCGCTCGGCGACCTGCCACGCCCCCGTCGGGTCGGAATGCGGCAGGAGGAAGGCGAATTCGTCGCCGCCGTAGCGGAACACGCGGTCCGTGTCGCGGCCGGCCCGGATGAGCGCCGCGGCGATGCGGCGCAACGCCTCGTCGCCGGCCTGGTGACCGCTGGTGTTGTTGATCTCGCGGAAGTCGTCGAGGTCCAGCATGATCAGGCCGAATGGCGCGCCTTCGCGGACGAGTCCGTTCAGGTACTCCACGAACGTCCCGTGGTTGAGCAGCCCGGTCAGGTCGTCCGTCTGGGCGCGGATCTCGACGGCTCGGAACACTTCGGCGTTCTGGAGCGCGATCGACACCTGCCCGGCGAACAGCTTGACCAGGTCGAATTCCTCCGGCTCGAACGTGTTGCCGCTGCCCAGTCGTTCGATGGTCATGACCCCGATGGCGCCCAGTCGCCCGCGCAGCGGGACGACGATGAGACTGCCGCTGGCCGTCTCCTCGCCACGGAAGTGGTTGACCCGGTTGTCATTGGTCTCGTCCTCGATGTAGACGGGTTCGTTGTGCTCCACGACCCAGGTCGCGACGCCCGTCTCGCCGGGCTCCCACGGCTCCAGATACGCCGTCGCGTGCACGCCGCGCGCGGTCAGCGGCGTGAGCCGCCCGGTCGACGGGTCGACGACCTCGATCGCGACGTTGTCGTAGGCGATGAGGCTGCCGAGGCTTTCGGTGATGCCCTCGAGGATGTCCCGGCCATCGAGCGTCGTGAGGATCGCCTCGGTGATCTGCAGCAGCTCGCGCTGGCTGCGGAGTTGACGCTCCAGGGTCATCGACTGCTCGCGCAGTCGCTGGGTGGCGTCGGCGTTCGCCATCGCCTGGGCGGCGAAGCTCGCGTAGATCACGAGGAGGCGCAGGTCGTCGTCGCTGAACTGATGCAGTCCGAGCTTTGACAGCACCAGCACGCCGAGGACCTGGTCCTCGAAGAGCATTGGCGCCAGAAGCATCGATTCGTCGAGGTCGTCCTCGGTCCCCGGGATCGTGTTCGCCCGAGGGTCCGTAGCGGCGTCCGGAAGGTACTGGGCGACGCGGTTCGCGGCGACCCAGCCGGTGATCCCCTCGCCGACCGCGACGCGGAGCTGGTCGGGGGTCTCGTCGACGTACTCACCCACCTGGCCCTGCATGGCGACGGGCACGAGGTTCGACCCCTCGATCCGGTAGACACGGACGTTGTGGAAGTCGATCAGCTGGCGGAGCTCCGTGGCGATCGCGATGCCGATGTCATGGACGTTCGAGAGGTGGCTCAGCCGCGTCCCGAGCTGCTGGATGGACTGCAGCTGGGCGGTCCAGGTCGCCATCTGCTGGAAGTTCTGGGCGGTCCGGATGGCCACGCTGGCCTGGGTCGCGAGCGACGCGATCGTCTCCAGCTCGTCGGCGGTCCAGGTGTGCGGGGTGTCGTGATACACGTTGAGCAACCCGAGCAGCTCGGTGCCGTCCATGAGCGGCGCGGTGCACAGCGTGTCGTAGCCCTCCTGGACGACCGCGGCGCGCATGTCCACGCCGCGCGGGTCGTCGCGGTAGTTGACCGAGAACAGGGGTCGACGCGCCGCGATGGCCGCTGCCGGCAGCGACCGGGCCTGGACGGCTCGCATCGAATTGAGATAGCCCGTCGAGAGGTTGCGACTGACCTCGACGTGGTCGGTGCCATCCGGACGACGCATGAAGACCGCCGCCCGGTCGCTCTCGAACAGGACCATGGCGTGATCGACGAGGCCCGTCAGGATCCGATCGAGATCGAGCCGACTGCCGATGTCGCCGGCGACGCGGCGGAGCGCCTCGGCGCGATGGAGCAGGTGCCCGACCTCCTCCTCGCGCCGCGAGAAGGTGACGATGGTGCCGATGGCGTCGGCGAGGACCGCAGCAAGGTCGCTGTCGGTGGCGCCGAGCCCGTCGCCGCCCTCCGCGACCAGGAGCAGCACGCCCCACGGGCCGTCCGGCCCCGGGATCGCCACCGCGAGCTCGCTGAAGGCGCCCGGCAGGACCGTCGAGGTCACCCGCTCCGCGATCGAACCGACCGCGGCGACGGCTCCGGGCGACGGCTCGCCATCGACCTTGGACCTGCCGCCAGGCGCCGAATCGAGGGCCCGTCCGACGATCCCGAACCCGCGTGGCAGGCCCAGCAGGCGCGGCGTCACGGCGCCGGCCGGAACCGCCGTGGCGCGCGGGATGAGTTGGTCGCCGCGCAGCTCCCAGAGCGCCACGAGCGCGAGCTCGGTCGCGGCGCGGATCTCCTGGGCAAGCCGCATGAGGTTGTCGTCGAGGTCGCCCCCGACGATCGTGAGGCGGGCGACATGGTCGAGCAGGGCGAGGTCGCGGCGATGTCGCTCCTCGTCGAGGGGATCCACGTCGTTCGTTCCGCGGAACGCCGGCCCGCCGGCACGTCCGACAAGGTGTCCACCCGGAGGCGCAGTCGAGCCCGGGTCGTGCTGCCGGCGGGCGGCGGCATTGCCGCCGGGGCCGTCCGTTGCCGCGCTTTCCGCGGCCGCCAGGAACCGCTGGAGATCACCGAGCCTGTAGCGCCGATCGCCCCGGGCGTTGATGCGGTAATAGCGCAGCCGGCCCGCATCGCTCCAGGTCCGGACCGTGTTGGGGTGGACGCCCAGAAGACGCGCGGCTTTCGTGACCGACAGGGTCGCGTCCGTGGGTCGCGGAGGAAGCTGCGCCATCAGTGCCGACATGTAAGAACTGTGAAGTCCACGGGTGGAGGCTACCAATCTCACAGTTCTTTCCAATAGCCCGATGGTCCCAACCCAGCGAATGGGCGGACCCGACGGGCCTTCAGGGCTGGAACTAGGTCCGGCGGCCCCCGGTGAGACGCACATAGCCGAGCGTGGCGACGGCCGCCACCAGCCCGATCGCGACGACGAGGGCGACGGCGGTCAGCGGCTCGCCGACCAGGCCCGGACCCTGACCGCTGGAGCGGGGATCGCCGCCGGCGGCGCTCGGGGCGGGTGACGCGGCGAGCGCCGTCACGGTCATGGCGCCCAGGACCGCCCACACGATCCCGATCGTCAGTGACGCGAGCCCGATCGCCAGGGCCATCGCGGCGAACAGCGGCCGGCGCGGGCCGTCGGCCGCCAGGATGCGCATCGCTTCCGCTGGTTCGAGCGTCGTCAGGATCAATGGCCGTCCGAGCCCCGCGGTCATCCGTAAGGGCGTGTCGCCCTCACCGGGCATCGGCATGCCCAGGACGACGGCATGCTCGACCGAGGAGACCTGCTCCACGAGGAGCCGCATCGGGGCGTCGGGCGCGGTGCCGTCCGGCACCCGGTCCGGCGCATCCGCTGCGGTCCCGACGGACTCGCGCGGGACCACGATCAGCCCGGCATCGAGCGCGTCGTGGTCGATGGCGATCGAATCGAGGCCGTCGCGGACCTCGAACGCGACGGCGGTCGTGTGTTCGTCCACGGTCACCCAGGCCGAGCCGGGACGCAGCTGCAGCCTGGCCCGTCGAAACACGAGGGGTCGGTGAGCGTCGTCCTCGAACTCGTCCTCTGCATCGATCCGTCCCTTGATGGCGACGTAGCGAGCCGGGCCGGCCGCCAGCTCGCGCGCCTCGGCCACCGTGACCGAGGGCGTGGCCGCCAGGAGTCGCCCGACCCGGTAGCGAGACCCGAAGCTGCGCAGCACCAGCACGCCGGCTCCGAGCGCGACGAAACCCAGGACGATGAGGAGGAGGGGACCCACGGCCGCGATGATACGCGCCGGACATGGAAGGGCCCGTAGGAACCTCCACGACACGTGGGCGTTGATGCGATCGCTGCCGTTAGTATCGTTCGGCCCCTCCGGGCTGCCGCCTACGCTACGGGCCGCGACCGGGCGCGGTCAACGGCGCTCGTCCACCAATGTCGATACAGGGCTCCCGGTTATCCACCGGCTGTCCACAGAAACCGGGCCACGGCGGGCGCGCTGGAGGCTCCGGGTTCGGTCGCGGTGGATCCACCGCGGGGCTCAGGCGGCCGACCGACCGGTCACAGCGTCCAGGGCGTTCAGCTGGCCGTCGAACCCGGTCAGCACCAACCGCCCGCCGATGAGCTCCGCGGCGGTCACGACGTCGCTGTGGGCGACGCGCCAGGCGACCTCGCCGTCGGCTTCCAGGGCGAACGTCTCGATCTCGGCCTGCACGATCACGTGGGCGAGGCGGGGCGACCCGAGGAGGGCCACGATCGGGGTCGCCGAGCGGTGCTCCCAGCGTGCCTCGCCCTCCGCGGCGTCCAGCCCGAACGTGTGGAAGCCGTAGGCCACGACCAGCAGGCCGGCCGTGTCCCAGTACCGTCCGCGCGGCTCGTCGAAGATGGTCGATGCGAAGCGGGCCGCCCAGGCCCCGCGTGGTCCCTCCAAGCGGAGCTCGGCCCGGCACAGGGCATCGGGATCCGTGCTGACCCGCGGACCGAGGTCGACGAGCGTGCCCCCGGCCTCGCTCAGGGCAAAGACCGCGGCCGCCTGGCCGCTGCCGCCCCAGCGCCATCGGGCCCGAAGGCCACCGGGATAGGTGACGGTCGCGTTCCGCGGCTCGGCCACCGATCGCGTCGGACCGGTCACGCCCCGGGCGAGGTGGCCGCCGCGTCCGCGGCGCGCTGCAGTTCCACGATCGGCGCCACGGTGGCGTTGGAGAGGATGCGCAAGGTGGCCGGGGGCACCTCGAAGACCGCCGTCGGAAGGCCGGCGGCGGCCCACACCGTCGGATAGCGACCCAGTGCCGGATCCATGACCACGCGGAGGGGTCGCTCGAACCCGATGGGCGGGATGCCGCCGATGCTGAACCCGGTCAGGTCGTAGGCCTCGCGGGCCGTGGCCCGCCGGATATCGGGCTCGGCGGTGACGGCCGCCAGGCGCGCGACATCGACTCGATTGCGGCCCGAGACGAGGCACACGATGGGCTCCTGCGTGCCGTCCTCGCGCGGGGCCACGAAGACCAGCGACTTGACGATCTGACCGAGGTCCGCGCCCACGGCCGCCGCGGCCTCCTGCGCCGTGTGCGTCGATTCGTCGAACGCGACGACGTCGAGGGTCACGCCCTTGCGGTCGGCGGCGTCGAGGACGCGGCGAACGGCCGGGTGGTCGCTGGGCTGGGGCACGGCCGGAGTCTACATCGGGTCACGGCCAGCGGCCGTTAGCATCTGGGCCATGCAGGTCATCGTCCTCGCCGACGGACAGGTCGGTTCGCGGGCCGCCCTCGATGCCGCCTGGCCGGGCTGGCTCGTGCCGGGAGCGCGGGTCATCGCGGCGGACGGCGGCGCCCGTCACGCGGAGCCGCTCGGCCTCGAGATCGACCGCTGGGTCGGCGACGGGGATTCGCTTGGCGAGGCCGGCATCGTCGCGCTGCAGGCCGCCGGCGTGCCCGTCGAGCGAGCGCGGCCCGACAAGGACGAATTGGACACCGAGCTCGCCGTGCTCGCTGCGCGTGCCATGGGGGCGACCCAGCTGACCGTGCTCGGCGCCCTTGGCGGCCCGCGCGTGGACCACGCGCTGGCGAACCTCGGGCTCCTCGCGATGCCGGAGCTCGAGCCCCTGGGCGTCCGGCTCGTCGCGGTCGACGCTCGAGTCCGGCGGCTGCTCGCCCCGGGCGCAGACGGCGCCGCCGCCCGGCTCGATCTCGCCGGTCGCATCGGCGACCTCGTCTCGCTGCTGCCGATCGGGGCCGATGCCGAGGGCGTCACGACCCACGGGCTCACCTATCGCCTGGAGGACGAGCCGCTGTACGCGGGTCGGACGCGGGGGTTGTCGAACATCCGCGAACGGCTGGATGCCGCGGTCACCGTGCGCCGTGGCCAACTCCTCGTCATCGAGACCCCTGCTACGCTCTGAGCATGGAGATGCCGACCGTCGGCGACCCGGCCCCGCCGATCGCGCTGCCCGATGCCACGGGCACCGTCCACCAGCTCGCCGACCAGCGCGGCCGCTGGACGGTCCTGTACTTCTACCCGAAGGACGACACGCCCGGCTGCACCACCGAGGCGTGCGAATTCCGCGACGCGAACGACACGATCACCGAACGCGGCGCCGACGTGTGGGGCATCAGCCCGCAGGGCGTGGCCAGCAAGCGGAAGTTCAGCGAGAAGTTCGGTCTGCCGTTCACGTTGCTTGCGGACGAGGATCACGCGATCGCCGACGCGTACGGGACCTGGGTCGAGAAGCAGAACTACGGGAAGACCTACTGGGGCACGGCCCGCGCCACGTTCCTGATCGATCCCGACGGCCGGGTGGCGCGCGTCTGGCCGAAGGTCAAGGCCGAGGGCCACGCCGCCCAGGTCCTGACCGCGCTCGACGAGCTCCAGACGCCGGCGGCATGACCCGGCGACCGCCCGAATCGCGTGAGGCTTCGCTCGTGGGGGGAGACGAGCGAAGCCTCGGCAGGAAGCCTACGCTGCGCCAATACCCGTCGCAAGGCGATCGTGCAAGGCGATCGCGCGTGCTGACCCAGGGCCGCGAGTCGCGGTGACGACGGCCGAAGTCCGGACGGCCCATCCCTGGCGCCCGGCCCGATTCATGGTCATCGCCGCCCACCCCGACGACGCGGAGTTCGGGCCGTCCGGCACCGCGGCCCGCTGGATCGACGAGGGATCCGTGGGCTGGCTCGTGTGCTGCACGAGCGGCGACCAGGGCGGCGAGGACCCGGACGCGGATCCGCTCGAGCTTGCCGCGTTGCGCGAGGCCGAGCAACGGGCCGCGGCCGCCGTCACCGGCTATGCGGGCGTCAGCTTCCTCCACCAGCCTGACGGCGCCCTGGCCAACGACCTGGCGCTCCGCGAGATGCTGGTCCGAGAGATCCGGACGTTCCGGCCCGATGCCGTGCTCGCCACGGACCCCGAGACCCTGTTCCACGGGGACGGCGGCGTGAACCACACGGACCACCGAGCCGCCGGGCTGGCCGCGGTCGACGCCGTCTACCCTGCCGCCCGCAACCCGATGGCCTTCCCGTCGCTCGCGCGATCCGGTCTCGCCGCGCACGTCGTGCGCCGCCTGTACCTGTTCTGGTCGAACCACGCCACCGCCTGGGTCGACATCACCTCGACGCTCGATCGCAAGATCGCCGCCTTGGCCGAGCATCGCAGCCAGATCCGCGACCGCGAAGGCCTCGAGAAGCGGATCCGCGCCTGGGCAGCCGAGGAGGGCGCGCCGATCGGCGTCGCGGCCGGCGAATCCCTGCGGGTGATCGTCATCGATGACGACGAGGACGAAGGCCCGAGCGCCGGGGCCGACACCGACGTCGCGGCCCAGGCCGCCGATCAGTAGCCGCGCCATGACCGTGGCCCGCGCCGAGCTCGACGAACGATTCCCGGGCGACGACCTCGACCTGGAGGTCTGGTTCCCGTACTACCTCCCCGAGTGGAGTTCGAGGGCGGAGTCGAAGGCGACCTATGCCGTGCGCGACGGCGAGCTGCACCTGACCATCCCTCCAAACCAGCCGAACTGGTGCGCCGACCTCCACGAGGAGCCGCTGCGGGTCTCGTGCATCCAGAGCGGGACGTGGTCCGGCCCGGTCGGCTCGGCACTCGGCCAGAACGCCTTCCGTCCCGGCCTGCTCGTCCGCGAGGAACAGCCTCCGATGGCCGGCTACACCCCGCACTACGGTCAGATCGAGGTCCGCATGCGCGGGATCATCACGGCGTGGTCGATGGTCGCGTTCTGGATGATCGGCATCGAGGACCATCCCGAGCGCTCCGGCGAGATCACGGTGGCGGAGATGTTCGGCGATGCCGTCCGCGACGGCTCCGTGGCCGTGGGCATGGGCGTGCACCAGTTCGGTGACCCCGCGCTGCGCGAGGAGTGGGCCGCCGAGCGCTTCGACCTCGACGTCGCGGCATTCCACACGTACGGCGTCGATTGGCGCCCGGATTCAGTGGCCTTCACGATCGATGGCCGCGTCGTCAGGCGCCTGGACCAGGCACCCGACTACCCGTTGCAGCTCATGATCGGCGTCTTCGACTTCCCGGCGAAGGCGGTCGACGGAGGGGAGCCGCCGATCCCGGAGCTCATCGTGTCGCACGTTCGCGGACGACCGGCGACGACTGGCTAGGACTCCTCGAGGAGCAGGGGCCGGATCCGGCCCCAGTGGTTCCAGACCTCGGCGAGGCCGTCGGCGCGCCGGCCGAGCATCGTCACGAGCTCACCGAGCGTCAGGTCGCCGGCCGAGCCGACCAGGTGCTCGGCGGCCGCGACCTGGACCTCACGGAACAGCTCGGACATCTCGGCTTCGTTCGGCCACTGACGGATGCGCATCGGGTCGAGGCCCGCGTAGCCGAGCGACAGCGACAGGTCCCGCTGCGTCGGGACCCGGTCGTCGACCCAACCGCCGAGGCCATCGAATTGGAAGCCGAGCGATGAGAGCGCCGCCGAGATCTCGCGGTCCTGCTCGAGCGTGAACGCGCCCCAGAAGGGATGGTCCACCGGGAAATCCAGCGAGCCCGCGGCGATGCTGTCGGCGAGGATCGCGTCGATGAGGTCGACGAAGGCCGTCTGCCAGTGACGCCGGGCCTCGGGATCCTCGCCGGCGACAGCCGTGACGAGCTCCGTCAAGGCCACCCGGTCTCCGCGCAGCAGCCGGAAGATCCGCGGGTCGCCGCCGCCACCCAGGGCGGCCGCCAGCGGATCGTCGTCGAGGGAGTCATCGCCTGCCGGCTCCTGCGACGGGACCGCCGGCAGATGGCCGACCACGCCGCCAGCCTCGGCTTCCTCGCACCTGGCCAGCGTTTCGCGTGCCGTGAGGCAGACCGCCTCCGCCGTCTCCGCGGCGATCCGGGCCGCATCGGCCTCGACGGCGAGCCGCTCCAGGGTTTGGGCGATGGAGGAAGCGGCTTCGCGTTCCCGGGTGAGCGTTGCCGTCGCCTCGCGCGCGTCGGCATTGATCGAGTTGATCTCGAGCAGCCAGTCGCGTGCGGCCGCCTCGACCGCGTCGCTGGTCATCGCGTTCGTCCGTCCGTCGCGGAACCGTGCCTGGGCATCGTCCTTGGCCCGGCGCACGGCGCGGGGATCCGCGGCGGCCGCGGCTGTCTCGGCGGCGGCCTCGTGCTGATCGTAGGCGCGCTGGGCGGAGCGGTGGGTATCAGCGGCGACACCGGCCTGGGCTCGGGCGCGAACGGCGAGTTCACACCGCTCGTCGGCCAGCCGGCGAGGCTCGGCGCAGGGACCGGTCGATGTCGGGCGGGCGTCCTGCGCCGACGGCGCCGACGGCGCGGAGGAGGCCACGTCGTCGGCGCTGCCGGTCGGCGCGTCAAGAAGCGCCGTGGCGGTCTGCGAGCCTTGGGCGGAGGCAGCGCTGGCCGCCGCGGATGCGCGCAGGGCGGTCAGGGTCGGGTCGGCTCCACCGGAGATCGGCAGGGGCCGTCGCGCCGGCGACGGCATGGTCCGCCCCTCGCCGACGCCGTCGGTGCCGATGGCCTCAGCCGACGTCCACGAACGAACAGGTGTTCGACGTTCCATGACTCCGGGTGCCACGGCGATGGCGTCACCGCGCCGGTCGGCGGGGCCGCCACGAGCTGGTTCGGCCGCCGCGATCCCCGCGAACGCGTCGTCGGCGAGGGTCGTCGAACGACGCCTCGGAACGGCATCGGGGGCGACCGTGACCCGGACTTCACGCGGGGCGGGGGGTCGTGCACGCAGGATCTCGACCAGAGCCGCGCCGGCGGCAACCCCTAGGACGAGTCCCAGTGCCAGGAACACGAACTCGCTGGCGGTCAAACTGCCGCAACTCCCTCCGGTCGCGCTCGATGATTCCGAGCGTACGCGGTCTCCGCCGGCCAGCGTAGCTGCGGGCAGGGCCAGCGTCAACCGCCGCCAGGCCACAAGGGTCGCCGTGCGAGCCGGCCCGCAGGCACCCCACCGCTTTGCAGCCCTCGCGAGGCGGATGGTAGATTGGCGTGGTCGGCGAACCGCCGATCGCCCGATGGCGCCCGAGCTCCGACCAACCCCAGGGAAAGGCACGTCCCCGCTTGGCCATCGACCCCGCCCAGGAATTCCTCGTCCAGCCTGTCGACGCCTCCTGGTTGCAGTGCAACATCGAGTGCCAGGAAGCGTGTCCGGTCGGGACCAACTGCCGCGGCTACCTGAACCTCGCCGCTGAAGGCCGGTTCGAAGAGGGCTACATCCTGTCGCGCGAGCCGAACCCGGTGGCGGCCATGTGCTCGTATGTCTGCTCGGCCCCGTGCGAGCGGGCGTGCCGCCGCGGTGATATCGACCGCCCGCTGGCGATCCGGGCCATGAAGCGCTTCCTCGTCGAGTGGCATGAGGCGTCCGGGATCCCCGACGTCATGCCGCAGATCACCGCCCGCGCCGAACGGGTCGCGATCGTCGGCGCCGGGCCCGCTGGGATCGCGGTCGCGCGCGAGCTGGCGATGAAGGGCTATCAGTGCACCGTCTTCGACAGCCTGCCCTACGGTGGCGGCACGATGCTGATCGGCGTGCCGGCCTTCCGCCTGCCGCGCGAGGCCATCGAGATGGACGTTCGCCTGGTCGAGCGCCTCGGCGTGACGTTCGTCTACGACACGACGATCGGCAAGGACATCACCTTCGAACAGCTCCAGGCCGAATACGACGCCATCGCCATCACGGCCGGGGCCATGGACGCGGTCGCCCTGGACATCCCGGGCGCGGAGCTCGAGGGCGTCGACTACGGCGTCGACTTCATGAAGAAGGCCAACCTGGGCCAGCCGCTCGAGGTCGGCAACGACGTCGTCGTGATCGGCGGTGGCTACACGGCGATGGACTGCTCGCGCACGAGCCTTCGGCACGGCGCGGAGAACGTGACGATCGCCTATCGTCGGACTCGCTCCGAGCTCGTGGTCGACGAGGAGGAACTGGGCGAGACCGAGCGCGAGGGCGTGCGGATGGAGTTCCTCGCGAGCCCGATCGAGATCCTCGGCGAGGACGGCAAGGTCAGCGCCGTCAAGTTCATCCGCAACCGCCTCGGCGAGCCGGACGCGTCGGGCCGCCGCTCGCCGGTGCCGATCGAGGGCTCCGAGTTCGTCGTCCCGGCCCAGACCGTCATCCCGGCCGTTTCGCAGGCCGCCGACCTGACGTTCCTGCCGGTCGAAGCCAGCTTCGAGATCAATCGCGGCCGGGTCAAGGTGGATCCGGCGACCTATGCCTCCAACGTCAAGGGTGTGTTCGCCTGCGGCGACTTCGTGACCGGACCGACCACCCTCATCGAGGCTGCCGGCCACGGCAAGAAGGCCGCCTACGCCATCGACCGCTATCTCGCCGGCCGGACGGACGTGTCGGTCGCGGCCAACGTCAAGGTCACGAGCTCGTGGCGCCACGACATGCCGGAGTTCTACGACGTGCTGCCGCGCCAGCACATCCCGATGGTGCAGCTCGGGGCGCGGATGCCATCGACCGACCCGGTCGTGAACTTCAATACGCCGGTCGAGCTCGGCTACGACGCGACCGGTGCCGTCGCCGAATCGACGCGCTGCCTGATGTGCAACTACAACATCTGGTTCGACCCGTTCCGCTGCGTGCTGTGCGGCGCCTGCGCCGATGTCTGCCCCGAGGGCGTCATCCACATGGTCGATATCAACACGCTCAAGTCGGAGGGCCTCCTGCCGGAGCTCGAGGAGGCGTACGGCTGGGAGAACGGCGGGGCGATGATCCTCGACGAGGAGCGCTGCATCCGCTGCGCGCTGTGCGTCAAGCGTTGCCCGTTCGACGCCATTACGATGGAACGGTTCGAGCTGCAGGAGATCTCGACGGACGGTCGGCTCTACAAGGAGTCCTACCGTGACGCGCAACTCGCCGGCACCCCCGGCGTCGCAGGAGGAGCCCGGTGAGTTTCCTCGAGCGGATGGACCACACCATCCGCCGCAGCGGGGCCTGGCGCTCGTTGTTCCGGCAGCCCTACCCGCGCGACGAGCGCTCGCGCGCGTACGCGGTCATGAACAACGTGTTCCTGCACATCCACCCGGTGCGCGTCCGCCAGCACGCGGTCAAGTTCGCCTACACGTTCTGCCTGGGCGGGCTATCGTTCTTCCTGTTCCTCGTGCTGACGATCACCGGCGTCTACCTCATGTTCTTCTACGTGCCGTCGGCGACCCAGGCGTACACGAACATCCTCGACATCCAGAGCCAGGTCACGTTCGGTCTCCTGACCCGCAACATCCACCGGTGGGGCGCCCACCTGATGGTCTTCTTCGTGTTCCTGCACATGATGCGGGTCTTCTACCACGGCGCCTACAAGCCACCGCGCGAGTTCAACTGGGTGGTCGGGGTCGTGCTGCTGTTCCTGACCATCATGCTGAGCTTCACGGGCTACCTCCTGCCGTGGGACCAGATCGCCTACTGGGCCATCACGATCGGCACGAACATGGGTGGCTACGCACCGCTGTTCAACACGCCGGTGTCGCGCATCCTCCTCGGCGGCGTGGAGGTCGGCCAGAACACGCTTGCTGCGCTTCTATGTCCTCCACATCATGGTGCTGCCACTCGTCGCGGCCATCTTTCTCGCGGTGCACTTCTGGAGGATCAGGAAGGACGGCGGCGTCAGTGGGCCGCTGTGAGCTGGTGAATCATGTCTGACGTGAAGTCCCCGCCCGACAAGCGTGTCGTCTTGCCGGTCGACCCGACGAGGCGCACGGAGATCGACAAGCAGCGCGTGCCGATGTCGGCGCGGCCGTATCGGCTGCTGGCGCTCGTCAAGCAGGACGCCGTCGTCCGTGTCCAGAAGGAACCGGACGACACGGTCATGACCTGGCCGCACCTGCTGTCGATCGAGTTCCTCGCGGCCGGGGTCATGAGCATCTTCCTGCTGATGATGGGTCTGTTCATCAACGCGCCGCTCGAAGAGCTGGCGAACGGCAACGTGACGCCGGCCGTGGCGAAGGCGCCGTGGTATTTCCTGGGCCTGCAGGAGCTGCTGGCCTACTTCCACCCGACCGTCGCCGGGGTGCTGGTGCCCACCTTCGTGCTCGTTGGCGCGGGGTTCATCCCGTATATCGATCGCGGCGACATCCTGGTCACGCGCCCATCGCAGCGCAAGACGGCCGTGATCCTGTTCACGCTGTTCTGCATCCTGGGCCTGGTCCTGACGTTCGTCGGGATCTTCTTCCGCGGTCCGGGCTACACCTTCGTCATCCCGTACGTGACCGCCCCCGGCATGTACTTCTCCCTGTGACCGAGGACCACTGACCCCGCATGAGCAACTACCACGTCGAAGCCGTTGACAAGCCCGCGGCCCTGACCTCGCAGGCGCTCAAGTCGCTGCGCCACCAGCAGGTCCAGGGCCTGTCCCGCCGGCAGCTCATCCGCCGCTCCCTTGGCGCCGGTGTCGCCCTGTGGCTGCTGGAGATCACTGCCGGGACGCTCGGGTTCATCTGGCCGAACCTCGCGAGCGGGTTCGGGGGCAAGCTGCCGATCGGCACGCTCGACGACGTGAAGCTCGCCAACACGAACCTGCCGATCGCGGAGGGCTTCCCGGCCTATTTCGCCCCGGCCCGGGCCTTCGTGATCCTCATCGACCCGTCCCAGCAGCGGTTCTTCCAGGGCGAGGACACGACCGGCGACGGTACGCCACTCAACGTCAGGGCGCTCTATCAGCGCTGCCCGCACCTGGGTTGCAAGCCGAACCCGTGCATCAAGAACTTCTGGCTGGAGTGTCCGTGCCACGGCTCGCGTTACGATCGGCTGGGCATCAAGGCCGACGGCCCGCAGTTCGGACCGGCACCGCGCGGGATGGACCGTTTCTCGATCGCCGTCGATGGGGCGGGGGCGCTCACCATCGATACCGGCAAGATCACGCTTGGCCCGCTCCCGGTGGCCCTTGGTCAGCCCGGCATCATCCCGCCGCGCACACCGACCGGCTGCATCTGACGCTGTGACGTTCGACACCGACGGCCGAGGAGACCGATGACCGACACGCCCGGTCGCGAGCCCGGGGCGCCCGAGCCCGGCGAACCCGAGCCTGCGGGACCCGAGGGGAGTCCCGAACAGCGCCTGCCCGCGACGCGCCCGCCGGCCGAGGTCGCGCCCGTCGAGCGCTTCACGTCGCCACCGTCGATCCGTGCCGTCGAGCTCAGCCCGGAGCGCGTTGCGCAGGTCGTTCGGCAGTCGTCGAACGCGCGCTGGGTCGGCTTCCTCGCGACCGTCGTCGTCATCCTGTTCGTCGCGCTGTACTGGTTCTACGAGCTTGGCGCACCGCTCGGGTTGACGCAGCCGCGCCTCCAGGCCGAGATCACCGCGCAGCAGGTCACCGCCGTCGAGCGCGGCTACCTCGTCTACGAGGCGAACTGCGCCCGCTGCCACGGCGAGCAGGGCGAGGGCGGGGCCGGTCCGGTCCTGAACCGCCAGGACAAGCTGTTCGCCCACCTCAACGAGAACTACCTCAAGAACGTGCTGACCGTCGGCGGACGCTATGTGTGCGGCGATCCGAAGTCCGCCATGCCGGTGTGGGCCGACACCGGCAACCCGCCGGGACCGCTCAACTACCGCCAGATCGAGGAGCTCATCGCGTTCCTGCTCGCGACGAACGACACGACCTATATCGTCCGCGATGAGCACCTGCTCGATCCGAAGGTGAACCCGATGACCGGCGAGGTCGAGACCTTCAAGGGCTGGCGCGACCCGAACTACAAGCCCGAGGCCGGCGCCACCCCGTATCCCGATTGCTGGAAGGACGAGTTCGCCTCCGGCGGCGGGGATCGCCGGCGCCGTCCGCCTCGACCGACCCGAACGCCGAAGTCGTCACGATCACCGCCGCCTCAATCGCGTTCGACCCGACCGAGCTGACGGCTCCGGCCGATGCCGCGTTCACGCTGTCGTTCGACAATCAGGACGCCGGCATCCCGCACGACGTCCAGGTCAAGGATGCGTCGGGGACCGTCGTTTTCAAGACCGACGTGTTCCCCGGCGCCGCGAAACGCGACTACACGGTGCCGGCGCTGGCGGCGGGGGCCTACCCGTTCGTCTGCTCGGTGCACGCCAACATGACAGGAACGCTGACCGCGCAATGATCGACCGTCGATCGGATCGACCGATCGATGGGTGAGGATGGGAGGACGATGGCGCAACGGGCGCTCGGAGCCGGGATGATCGTGCCGCGCAAGCGGGCCTTGTTCGGCCTGCTCGACGCGGACGGCTGGGCGTGGGCCGGGGTCAAGGCCTTCGTCTGGCTGGTCATCATCATCCTGCTGCTCGGGTACATCCCCGACCGCGCCTACTACCTGACGGTCAACCGGACCGTGGAGCTGGGCGTCCTCGCATGGTCCCCGGTCAATCTCTGCCCGCCCACGAACGAGAGCCTGCCGTGCCCGGCGCCGGTCGGGGCGATCACGCCGTGGCACCAGTCGCCGACCGATCTGACCTGCCCGCGCCCGCGAACGGATGGTTCCGCCACGCAGCTCGGGACCAAGATCCTGTACATCGGCGGGACCGATGGCGAGGCGGCGCAGGACGACCGTGTTCGTGGCCCAGCTGTCCGGGATCGGCAACTTCGACAAGTGGAGCGAGGGTCCGCCGCTGCCGGAGCCGCGCTCCGACGCGAGCGTCGTGCAGGTGTCCGGCACGGTCTACGTCCTGGGCGGCCTCGATGCCGACGGCGCCCCGACCACGACCGTCTTCACCCTCACGCCCGACCCGCAGACGGGCGAGCTCGCCCGGCTGGGAGACGGCGCCCGAGGAGCTGACGCTGCCCGAGGCACGCTCCGGGGCGGCCGGGGCCGCGGCGCCCGACGGCTTGCTGCTGATCGGCGGCGAGGGACCCGATGGCCCCGTCGCGACGACGTGGAAGAGCCGGTTCGACGACAAGGGTGCGCTGCAGAAATGGGAGACCGAGGCGGCGCTCCTGGCTCCCCAGGCGGACGCGACCGCGGCGATCGTCGGCGACCACGTCTGGCTGTACGGCGGGCATGACGCGAACGGCCCGACGGCGACCGTGCAGCGCGGCGACCTGGGCCTGGAGGCGGCCGAGGGATTCCCCGAGAATCCCGACGAGGGCAAGGTCGTGGTCTGGGCGGTGAATCCCGCGGCGAACCTGCCGGCACCGCGCGACGATGCGACCGGTTGGTCGGCCAACGGCTCGCTCTACGCGGTCGGTGGCGCGAGCGCCGATGGCGGCCAGCGCGAGACGTACTGGGCGATCCCCTCGAACGCCGGCGAGCTGCCCGAGTGGAAGCGGCTCGAGGTCAGCGACCTGCCGTACGGCTTCTCGGGCGGGACCGTCATCATCACGGGTCCCAACGCGATCATCATCGGTGGCGAGCGCGCCGAGGGACCGGCCACGACGAGCCTCCGGGCGAACACCGCGCCGCAGAGCCCGTTCTTCCAGCTGGGCCTGGTGGGCGCGACGGTGCCGGGCCTCAAGATCGACGGCGAGATCGGCCAGCAGCTCGGCTACCTGAACGCTGCCGGCGCCGGGACGGTCGACTTCGTGATCCTGCTGATCCTCGGCTGGGCGTTCGCCCACAAGGAGCAGGCGCGCGGGATCGTGCGGCGGGTGCTCCGCCGCCCCTGACCCCGGCGAGCCCGGGTCAGCCCGGGAGGTCGCCCTCGCCCGGGGCCGGCGTGCCGTGGAGGACCGGCAGGCCGGCACGTTCCCAGGCGTCCATGCCGCCCCCGACGTTCACGACGTCCGTCCGCCCGGCCCGGATCAGGAAGCCCGGCGGCCGCGGCCGATCGCCCACCGAGATGGCACACGACCATCAACGGCCGGTCCGACGGCAGCTCCCCGGCCCGTGCCGCGAAGGCCGACATCGGCATGAGCACGGCCCCCGGCGCGCGGACCTCCTCGAACTCGTTGACCTCGCGGACGTCGAGCAGGATCGGGCGTCCGGGTCCTCGCGGAGGCGGCGCTCGGCCTCCGCCACGTCGATGGTCGGGATGGCGGGCGCGGGGTTCATCGGCGGCTCCAGTTGACGGGGATGGGCTCGGTGGATCGGTCGGCAGCGAGCTCGGCCAGGCGGCCGATCGATGGCGTCGAGCAGCCTCGGCAGGTCGACCCGCACGCCGGCGATCGCGTCGCCATCGGGGACGCGCCGGAGTCGATCGCGCGCGCCCTCCAGGTTCCGTGCCACCCCACGGGGATTGCCACGCACCCCGTGGACATCCGCCGCGGCGAGCTTGATCAGGCCCTGGATGAGCTCGCGCTCCGCGGGATCGTCGGTGCCCATCCAGGCCGGCTCCATCAGCTCGTGGGCCTCGAAGAAGTCGCCCTCGGCGTAGGCCTGCAGGCCGGCGACGACGGCGGCCGTGCGGTCGCGCGGCCGCAACCGGCCGGTAGGCCTTGGCCCGGCCGTCGGCATCGAGCACGGTCCGGCGGTCGGCACGTTCCCCGACGGGGCCGGGCATGGTCACAGGAGCTCGATGAGCGGACGCCGCGAGCCGAACCCGGTCTCCAGCTCGTGCCAGAACGCGATGTCCGTTTCGCCGAGCTGCCAGCACAGCCAGACCTGGCGGCCACTGGTCAGCGCGGGGAAGTCGATCAGGCCCTGCTCGATGTCGCGCAGCGTGATCCCGAGCGCATCGATCCGGGCGACGGCGGCCGCCATCTGGTCGATGATCCCCTGCATCCGCAGGCGGATCCGCTGGGTCTCCTCGCGGTCGTCCTTGGCCGTCCCACCACCCGACGCCGCCGAGTGCGCCGCCAGCGCCCGATCGCGCAGACGGATCAGCTCGGCGCGCTGGTCCGAGAGCGTGGCGAGCAGCGGCCCGACCTCGGTCAGGGCCTCGTTGGCGGCGTCGATGTCGAAGAAGCGGGTCATCGTCGGGTGATTTTAGCCCGACGTGCGCGACGAAGGGCGCCAGCGTGCGACGGTCGCGGTACCATCGACCTCGAAGACGGGAGGAGCACGGACAGATGGACCTGGGTCTCGACGGGGCGCGGGCGCTGATCGGTGGCGGCTCGGGCGGGCTGGGCGGCGCCATCGCGACCGCCCTGACCGGCGAGGGCGCGCGGGTCGCGCTCGTCGCCCGACCGTCGGATCGGCTCGACGCGGCGGTCGGCACGCCTGGCCGGCGCGGTCCCGTCGACACGGATCTCGCGACCCGCGGACGGCCCGGCGAGCGCCGTCGATCGGACCGTCGCCGCCCTCGGCGGCCTCGACCTCGTGCTCGTGAACTCCGGTGGCCCGCCGACCGGGGACTTCGAGGACCTCGACGAGGACGCCTGGACGCGCGCGATCGACGGCACGCTGCACAGCGCCCTGCGCCTGATCCGCGCCGCGCTCCCGCACCTGCGCGAGAGCGATCGGCCGGCGATCCTCATCATCCTGTCCTCGACCGCGCGCGAGCCGGTCCCCGGGTCTCACGACGTCGAACGTGCTGCGGCCCGGCCTCGCGGGGCTCGTCAAGTCCCTGACCGCCGAGATCGCCCCGATCCGGATCAACGCGATCGCGCCCGGGCCGCATCGCCACCGAGCGCATCAAGGAGATCGACGCCATGACCGCGGCGCCGAACCGGCGAGACCGCCGAAGCCGTCGCGGCCGCGACGATCGAGCGGATCCCGCTGGCCCGCTATGGCGACCCGCTGGAGGTCGGCCGGCTCGGGACGTTCCTGCTGTCGCCCGCCGCCTCGTACGTCACTGGGGCGATCGTCCCGGTCGATGGTGGCCTCGTGCGGAGCCTGCCCTGATGCGCCGGCTGTTCCTGTGGGCCGCGCGCAACGGCTGGCTGCGCGACCACCTGCCGCGCATGCGGTTCATGCGCCGGGCCGTTCGCCGCTTCATGCCCGGCGAGACGCTGGAGTCCGCGCTCGACGCCGCCGCGCCGCTCCAGGCTGCCGGCATCGGGACGATGTACACGAAGCTCGGCGAGAACCTCGAGAGCATCGCCGAGGCGGACGCCGTCGCCGATCACTACATCGCGGTGCTCGACGCGATCAAGGAGCGCGGGCTCGCCGGCGAGATCTCCGTCAAGCCCACCCAGCTCGGGCTGGACCTCGACGAGGATCGCGCGCTGGCCCATGTCACCCGCCTCGCCGCCCACGCCGCCACGACCGGCTCGTACGTCTGGATCGACATGGAGGGGAGCGCCTACACGGACGCCACGATGCGGCTGTACGAGCGGGTCCGCTGCCATCCAGCCGCGGACCGGCATCTGCCTCCAGGCCTATCTCCATCGTACGGCGGCGGATATCGAGCGCCTGCGACCGCTGGACCCGGCGATCCGGCTGGTCAAGGGCGCCTACGACGAGCCGGCCTCGATCGCGTTCCGCGACAAGCGCGAGGTTGACGAGAGCTACCACGACCTCGCCGTGTCGTTCCTCACCGACGGTCGCGGCCGGCCGATCCGCCTGGGCCTGGGCACCCACGACGTCGCGCTCATCGAGCGCATCGCCACCGCCGTCGCCCCGGCGGGCATCGGCCGCGACGGCTTCGAGATCGAGATGCTCTACGGGATCCGGACCGGGGAGCAGTTCCGGCTGGCCCGGGACGGGTACCGTGTGCAGACGCTCATCGCGTACGGCGATGCCTGGTATCCCTGGTACATGCGCCGGCTCGCCGAGCGGCCGGCCAACGTGACCTTCGCGATCCGCTCGCTGCTGCCGTAGGGGCAAAGGAGGCCCGCCATGTCCGTCACCCAAGCCCGTCGCGTCGCCGCCCGGATGGGCACCATCGGCACCGAGAGCGCATTCGAGGTCAGCGCCCGCGCCCGCGCGCTCGCGGCTCAGGGCCGGCCGATGATCTACCTCCAGATCGGCGAGCCCGATTTCGACACGCCCGCCAACGTCCGAGATGCGGCCAAGCGCGCCCTCGACGAGGGCGAGACCCATTACGCGCCGTTCCCGGGCATCCCGGCGTTGCGCGAGGCGATCGCCGCCGACGTCGCGAAGCGCAAGAAGGTCGAGGCCGATCCGTCCCAGGTCTTCGTGACCGTCGGCGGCAAGGGCGTGATGCTCTACGCGATCCTCGGCCTGGTCGACCCGGGCGACGAGGTCATCGTCCCCGATCCCGGCTACCCGATCTACGAATCGCTGACCCGATTCGTCGGCGCCACCCCGGTGCCGATCCCGATCCGGATGGAGAACGAGTTCCGGCTCGACATCGACGAGCTGGCGTCGCTCGTCACGCCCCGGACCCGCGTCCTGTTCATCAACTCGCCGGCCAATCCGACCGGTGGCGTGCTCAACCGCGACGACCTCACGCGTATCTCGGAGCTCGCCATCGAGCACGACCTGTGGGTCGTCACCGACGAGATCTACGGGCGGATCCTGTACGACGGGGAGGAGCACGTCTCGATCGCGGCACTCCCCGGGATGGCGGAACGCACGATCATCCTCGACGGCTTCTCCAAGACCTTCGCGATGACCGGCTGGCGGCTTGGCTACGCGGTCGTGCCCACATCGCTGATCCCGACCTATGCCCAGCTCATCATCAACACGATCTCGTGCGCCCCCACGTTCGCCCAGGTCGGCGCGGTCGAGGCGCTCGTCGGGCCGCAGGACGACGTCGACGCGATGGTCGTCGAGTTCAAGGCTCGCCGCGATCTGATCGTCGCGGGGCTCAACGAGATCCCAGGCATCCGCTGTGCGACGCCGCTCGGGGCGTTCTACGCCTTCCCCTCGATCGCCGGGACCGGGTCTGTCCGGAGCCGAGTTCGCCGAGCGCCTGATGCACGAGGCCGACGTCTGCGTGCTGGCCGGGACGGCGTTCGGCGGCGTCGGCACGGACCACATCCGGGTCTCGTACGCGAACTCGCGCGAGAACCTGACGGAGGCACTCGGGCGCATGGGGCGCTTCGTGGACGGCCTGGGCCGTGGCTGACCGACCGAACGTCTTCGTCTCGCGCATCATCCCCGAGGAGGGCCTCGCCGCCATCCGCGACGCCTGCGAGATGGACCTGTGGGACGGGGACCTGCCGCCGCCACGCGACGAGTTGCTGCGCCGCGTCGCGGGCTGCGATGGGGTGCTCACCCTGCTGACCGACCGCGTCGATGACGAGTTCCTCGACGCCGCCGGGAAAAAGCTTCGGGTCGTCTCGAACTACGCAGTCGGGTTCGACAACATCGATGTCGGCGCGTGCGCGCTCCGCGGCATCCCGGTCGGCAACACGCCGGGCGTCCTGACCGACACGACCGCCGACCTCGCCTGGGCCCTGCTGATGGCCGCCGCCCGGCGACTGCCGGAGGGCGATCGCTACGTGCGCGACGGCAACTGGAAGACGTGGGGACCGCTGCTGCTGCTCGGCCCCGACGTCCACGGCGCGACGATGGGCATCGTCGGGTTCGGGCGGATCGGCCAGGCCGTGGCGCGCCGGGCGCAGGGCTTCGGGATGGAGATCCTGTACCACGACGTCCAGGAGCTGCCGCGCGAGGTCACGGAGCCGTTCGGGGCGACGTTCCTGCCGCTCGAGGAGCTGCTCGCCCGGAGCGACTTCGTCTCGCTCCACGTGAACCTGTCCGACGTCACGCGGCACCTGATCAACGCCGAGACGCTGTCCTGGATGAAGCCGACGGCCGTGCTCGTCAACACGTCGCGCGGCCCGGTCGTGGACCAGCGCGCGCTCGCCGACGCGTTGCGCGATGGCGTGATCTGGGCGGCCGGCCTGGACGTCACGGACCCCGAGCCGATCCCGATGGACGACCCGCTCGTGGGCCTCGACAACTGCCTCATCGTCCCGCACATCGCGTCGGCGTCGCGCGCGACCCGCGGCAAGATGGCCGCGATGGCCGCGGCGAACCTGCTGGCCGGCGTGCGCGGCGAGCCCCTCCCGACCGAGGTGCCGCCGCCCGCATGAGGGCCGGGCTCCGCGGTACGCTTCGCGCGGGCCGGTAGCTCAGCGGCAGAGCAGGGGACTTTTAATCCCTGTGTCGTGGGTTCGAATCCCACCCGGCTCGCCAGGGAATCAGCGGTCGCACGGGATGTCGCAGAACGTGCTGCGCAGGACCTCGCCGCTCATCGCGTCGATGTACAGGACCGCCCAGTTGCGCGGTTCGCGGTACAGCTCGACGTCCCAGTAGGGGACCTCCGGCAGGACATCGACACCGAACGCCCGGCCCTGCAGGAACAGGTTGGCGTTCCCCCACGAGTCCTTCGGCTGCTGCTCGAGCCAGGCGGCGAATTCCCGATCGCCAAGAGCGGCGTCCAGCGCCTCACCGGCGCTGATCGCGCTCGGGGCGCCCTCCAGCACGGTGATCGTCCCGGTCGCGTCGAGCGACTCGACGCTGAACAGGCCGTTACCGGCTTCCTTGTGATCGAAGGCGACCGCGATGGTGTAGGGTGCAGGACCTGGGGCCGCAGGGACGCCGGGCACGATCTCGGCCGCCCAGGTCAGCAAGGTCTCGTAGGTCGTTCCCGCTTCGATCAGCTTCAGCGTGCCGCCGACGCCGGCTTCACTCGCCGTCGCATGGCACGGCTCACCCTTGGCGTTGGTGCGAAGGGGTTCGCGGATCGAGGACTCGATGGGCGTTCCCGTGCTCGTCTCCAGCGCATAGGACTTGAAGGCCGCCGCGATCCCATCCCAGTCGCGCCCGATCGGCTCGACCGGAGCGCGCACCGCGACGGTCATCGCCGGCACGTCGCACGGCTCGTCGAAGACGACGTCGGTCGGGCGGGTGTTCTCGATGCTCAGCGCGACGGTGACGGTGCCACCGGCCTCGACCTCCATGCGATCGAAGGTCGCCACGAGCTTCAAGCCCCCCGCTTCGGCCTCCGTCACGATCGGGGAGGCCTGTGGTCCGGCCCCTACGCGCTCTACCGCACCGACGCCCCACCGCGATTCGAGTGGGCACGAGGGATCCGGCGGTGCGACCCACTCCATGCTGTCGACCCATTCCTGGGCGGAGCGACCGCTCTCCAGTTCGCTGTCCCCGCCGCCGCCGAGGACCACATCGTCCCCGTCGCTCACCGTTACCACGGTTCCGTCGAAGTTCTCGAAGGTGACGGCCCGCGCCACGCCGTCCCAGGTCGTACGGTCGGCGGGCCAGAACAGCAGCTGGACCTCGCCAGCACGCTCCAGGGTCACGCAGGTGTCGGTGATGCGCAGCGTGCCCTCGTCCCGCGCCGTGTCGGCCCCATCCTGGGGAGGGATGACCGCGAGTGGACCCCACGTGTTCGCCGCTGAACCGGAGGGCGGTGCGGATCCAGATGACGAGGCCGGAGGCGACGCACCGAACCGATCCGGCCCGGTCGGTCTTGCCACGAGCGTCACCGCGATGAGCGCGAACACCAGGGCAGCGCCGCCGATCGCTAGCGGGCGGCGCGACGTCGGCCGGCGCGATGCCTGGGCTGCTCGCCCGACGAGCGTGGGTCCCAGGGCGACGCGGTCCGGCCGGGCCCTCGAGGGCTCGGCGCCGCGCCACGGCGGCGGCTCCTTGACGTGCGCCTCCACGCCCTCCAGCCGCGTGACCAGTCCGGCCCAGATGCGCTCGTCGCGCGAATCGATGGTCATGACCACAGCTCCGGATGCTGGCGAAGCGCGGCGATCGCCCGCGCGAGCAGGGATCGGACCCCGGACGAGGACAGCCCGAGGATCTCCCCGATCTCCTCATCTGTCAGGTCGCGCTGGTAGCGCAGGTAAACGACCTCTCGCTGCCGGTCCGACGAGCACCCGCGCCAGCTGCGCGAGCCACAGCCAGAACTCCGAGCGTTCCGTGGCCGCGTCCACGTCGCGCGGTTCGGATGCGGCGCTGCCACCGAGCGGCAGCCATCGGATGAGCCGGGCACGACGCCAGCGGTCGGTCACGATCCGGCGGGCGATGAGCAGCAGCCACGGCAGCGACCGGCCGGCCGGCCCGCGCCCCGACCGCCAGGCCGTGAACGCGCGCTGGAACGTGTCGCCGACGATGTCCTCGACGTCGTCCGGGCGACCGACCATCAGCAGCACGTACCGCTGGACGTCGCGGTAATGGTCGCGGTAGACCTGTTCGAAGGTCTCGGCGTCGAGCCCCGATGTCACCAGGTCGCGCTCATCCGGCGCCGCATCCAGGCGGCGAAACAGGGACACCGTGGCGGCGCTCGCGAGGGTCGTCACACCGATACCAACGAATGAGCGAGCGGATCCGTCCCGAGTGATGGCACGGTTGGAACGGTCCAGATGGGGCGTCGCTGCGTATCCGCGGAGTACGACCCCGCCCTCAGGAGACCCCGATGCCCCATATCCTCGCGCTCGCTCGAGCGAGCCTCGCCCTCGTCGCGTTCATGGCGGTCGCCGGATGCGCCAGCCCGGCGGCAACGGCCGAGCCCACGACAGCGCCGACTCCGGCCGCGTCGGGCCCGGCATCCGACGGCCGGATGGTCGATGCCATCAGCATCAAGGGCTTCGCCTTCGCACCGGACGACCTCACGGTGCCGGTCGGGACGACGGTCACGTGGGTCAACGATGAGGACTCCCTCCATACCGTGACATCCGGCGATCCTGCGAGCCCTTCCGGACTCTTCGATTCGGGCGAGATCGATACCGGCGTCGAGTTCTCATACACCGTCACCGACGAGGGTACCTACCCGTTCTACTGCGCACGTCACGACTTCATGAAGGGCGTCGTCACGGTCACGCCGTAAGCGCGGAGTCATCCCTGAGAGGGTCACCGCCGTATCAACGGCGTCCTCCGCGTCCGACCACAGGATGCAGGACACCGGCCCCCAGGCAAGGAGAACCCATTCTCGTGAAGCTACGTACTCTCGCGCTCAGCACGCTCGGCACCGCGATCCTCGTCGCGGCCTGCACGGGCGGCGGAGCCACCACCACACCCGCGACGGCGCCGTCCGTCGAGGCCACGATGGCCCCCTCGACCGAACCGAGCGTGGCCCCGTCCATGTCACCCGACGCGATGGCTCCCACGACCAAGAGCCCATCCGCCGACCTGCGCTACGCGCTCGCGAGCGGCCTCGGGCAGCACGCCCTGCTCGCCTCGCTGACGACCCATCGCGGGCTCGAGGGTGGCAAGGACTTCGAGGCGGCCGCTGCGGCCCTCGAAATGAACACCGTCGCCCTCGGCGACGCGATCGGTTCTGTCTACGGTGATGAGGCTCAGGCGACCTTCCTCGAGCTGTGGCGCGCCCATATCGGCTTCTTCGTCGACTACACGGTCGGGACCGCGACCAAGGACGACGCCAAGAAGACCAAGGCGGGCGAAGATCTCGCCGGCTACTCCCGCGACTTCGGTGCGTTCCTCGCCGGTGCGACGGATCTGCCCGCAGACGTTCTCGAAGCGGAGCTCAACAACCACGTCATGCACCTGGCCGGGTCGGTCGACGCCTACGCGGCGGGCGACTACGCCAAGGCCTACGAGCTGACCGACATGGCCTACCAGCACATGGTCGCCACCGGCGGCACCCTTGCCGACGCGATCGCGGCCAAATTCCCGGACAAGTTCGCCGCGATGGACGACGCGACCAAGTCGGCCGTCGACCTCCGGGTCGCCCTCGACAGCGCGCTCGGCGAGCACGCCTTCCTGGCCTCCAACGCCACCCATCGTGGCCTTGAGGGCTCCAAGGCCTTCGATGCGGCCGCCGGCCAGCTCGAGACCAATACCGTCGCCCTCGGCGACGCGATCGGGTCCGTCTTCGGTGATGAGGCTCAGGCGACCTTCCTCGAGCTGTGGCGCGCCCATATCGGCTTCTTCGTCGACTACACCGTCGGGACCGCGACCAAGGACGACGCGAAGAAGACCAAGGCAGGCGAAGATCTCGCCGGCTACTCGCGCGACTTCGGCGCCTTCCTGGCATCGGCCACGGATCTCCCGGCCGACGTTCTGTCGGCTGAGCTCGACTCGCACATCAAGCATCTGGCCGGCTCCATCGACGCCTACGCGGCGGGCGACTACGCAATGGCGTACGAGCTGATGGGCATGGGCTACACCCACATGTGGGCCACCGGCGACGTCCTCTCCGAGGCCATCGTCACCAAGATGCCGGAGAAGTTCGGCCAGTAACTCCACTCGTTTCTCGCGGTTGACGGTTCCTCCCCGTCGACCGCCTCTTCTTCCCCCGAGGGAGCCCGCCTCGGCGCGCCTCTCTGGAGTCCCGGCAAGGCCAATGACCATGAGCTCGATCAACGCAGCCGCCATGTTCCCCCAGGTCGCTCACCGCCGGCGCACCAACCACGGAGCCGCGGCTTCCGTACGGCAGTCACGGCGTGCGGAGACGATGTTCGTCGCCAGTCTCTCGATCGGCGCCGCCGCGATCCACCTCGCGGCCGCGTCGACGCACGTGGAACCACTGGGGGACCTCGCCCTTGGGTTCTACTGGGTCGCCTTCTTCCAGGCCGCGTTCGCGCTGGCCCTCCTGGCTCGTCCTCGCTCGCGGCCGCTTGTCCGGACGGGTATCGGGATCAATCTCGCCGTCATCTTCGCGTGGGCCTGGTCGCGGACCATCGGACTGCCGATGATCCCGGGTGGTCCGGAGCCGGTAGGCATCGCCGATGCGACCGCCGTTGCCTTCGAGATCGTCCTGCTGTCGATGTTGGCCGCCCGGCCTCGCCTGCGCGGCGCTGGTCCTGTGCGTAGCCGGTCGGCGACGCGCCCGAGCCCGCGCCCCAGGGCGGCGTTCCTCGTCGGTATCGGCTTCGTCGTCTTCGCGACGACCTTCGCCATGGCCGACGGTCTCAGTGGCCATGGCCATGGCCATGCCGACGGTGCAGCACACCCACACCCCAACGACGCTCCGGCCCTGACCGCGCCCGGTGCGCTCGAGACCCCTCACGATCACGGTGGCACCACGGCTCATTGACCCTCGCTGCGGACGGGCGCGGGCATAGCGCCCCTGATTGCGGATGCAACGATCCTGCAGCAGTAGCGGTCCTCCTGTGGCACGCACAGGTCGGTCGACAGCCCAAAGTTGGAGCCACCCCCAGCCCGACCGATTCGAGGACTTCCAGATGACCGACGCTTCAGGCCGCGAGGCCATTCCTCAGATCGCCGCGCTGATCGGCAAGATCGACATCTGTCTCTTCAGCACGCGCGGCGACGGTGGCCAACTCCACGCCCGACCCATGTCGAACAATGGCCAGGTCGAGTGGGAGGGGCGATCGTGGTTCTTCGCTCCGACCGACGGCCGGCTCGTGGCCGAGCTACAGGCCGATCCGGAGGCGGTGGCGGCCTACCGGGCCGAGGAGTCGTATGACTTCATCTCGATCAGCGGCCGGGCGACGCTCGAGACTGATCCCTCTCTCAAGAAGGAGTACTGGCTGCCCGAGCTCGGGCGCTGGTTCCCGAACGGCCCCGAAGACGCGAATGTCACGCTGATCCGGCTCGACGCCGAGCATGCCGACTGGTGGACGGGCGAGGGAGACGGCAACGCCGACCTCCGTCAGCCGGTCGCGACTTCCTGATCGAGTTCGGCCACCGAGTCGCGAACGCCGGAATCAGCCGGAGTCAGGACGGTCATTCGCGGGAGGGTCGGTGGTCACGAGTCGCCGCGGCGCGACGGGCTCCGGGCCGCGGCGGCGCAGACGCTGGACGAGCCGGAAGATCTCGATCGCGGTGAGGATCGGCAGGACGCGCCGGGGCAGGAAGCGCAACAGCAGGAAGCGCAGACCTTGACTCAGCATCGGCCCAGTATGGTCGGCCGACCCGCGAGCCTCGCCACCGACTGGCCGGGAACCGTTGCAGCCCGCTTGCGAACCGCGACTCGCGCGCCGTCGGGAGCCGCGTGACGGCCCTGCTATCCTCGGAGCACGGCACGCGTTCGACCCACTCGTGAGGCAGGACCCCGATGAACCGCTTGTACCGCTCCCGCCATGACCGGATGCTGGCCGGGGTCGCCGGCGGCCTCGCCGAGATGTGGGGCGCCGATCCGTCCCTCGTCCGCGTCATCTGGGCGTTGCTCGTCGTGTTCACCGGTGGGATCGCCCTGCTCGTCTACATCGTGATGGCCTTGGTCGTACCGGAGGAGCCGCTCGACTTCGATCGGGCCGCCGAGGCGGGCGAGGCGGCGACCCCCGAAGCCCAGGCGGCCGCCCGGGCCGCCCACGACGCCCGAGTCGCGGCGCGGCGCGCCGCCGGCGGCGAGCGCGGCGCCTTCCCGGCGTCCGTGATCCTCGGCGGCTTCCTGATCATCCTCGGTGGCTTCTTCCTGGCTCGCGAGTTCCTGCCGAGCATCGATTTCGACTGGTTCTGGCCGCTCGTGCTCGTCGGCCTCGGCGTCCTGCTCGTCGTCACCTCGATGCGCCGCCCGAGCGAACCTGGCTGACGCACTGAGGCGCCACCCCGGACGCGGGGGTTGCGTCGACCGCGGCCGCTGCCCACGCTCGTTCGCACCCCGTTCGCAACGAATGGGGTCGTCGCAACCCGGTTCGCCCCCCAACCGACACCTTGTCAGCCCTGCCCGAGGGCCCGACCACGACCGGCTCGCACCCTAGCCTTCCCTGCACGACCTGTCGTAGGTACGGCTGCAACCTGGAAGGAATGTGCGATCGATGGATACCGGAGATACCGCCTGGCTGTTGATGTCGACGGCCCTGGTCATGATCATGCTGCCGGGGCTGGCCCTGTTCTACGGTGGACTCGTCCGTCGCAAGAACGTGCTCTCGACGATCATGCACAGCTTCTTCGGCCTGGCCCTGGTCAGTGTCGTCTGGGTCGTCGTCGGCTTCAGCCTCGCCTTCGGGCCTGATGTCGGCGGGCTCGGCCTGATCGGCGGGCTCGACTTCGCGTTCTTCAACAACGTCGGCCTCCAGCCGTCCGAGACGTACGCCACGACCGTGCCGTTCGTGCTGTTCGCCGGGTTCCAGCTGATGTTCGCGGCCATCACGCCGGCGCTCATCACCGGTGCCTTCGCCGAGCGAAAGCGGTTCAGCGCCTTCGTGCTGTTCACGCTGCTGTGGTCGATCTTCGTGTACTCGCCGCTGGCCCACTGGGTCTGGTCATCCGACGGCTGGCTGTTCAAGCTCGGCGCGCTCGATTTCGCCGGCGGGACGGTGGTCCACATCAGCTCGGGCGTCTCGGCCCTCGTCGTCGCGCTCCTCATCGGGCGTCGCGCCGTCAACGGCGAGCCGATGGAGCCCCACGACGTGCCGATGACGGTCCTCGGCGCCGGCCTCCTGTGGTTCGGCTGGTTCGGCTTCAACGCCGGATCCGCCGTGGCCGCAAACGGCCTGGCCGCCAACGCGTTCGTCGTGACCAACACGGCCGCCGCGGCGGCGACCATCACCTGGGTCCTCGCGAGCTACCTGCACAAGGGCAAGGTCAGCGTCGTCGGTGCCGCGTGCGGCGCCGTGGCCGGCCTCGTGGCGATCACCCCGGCGTCCGGCTTCGTCGGGGTCGCTGGCGCGCTGTTCATCGGTCTCGTCGTGGGCGGGCTGTGTTACAGCGCCACGCTGCTGCGCTCGCGCCTGAAGATCGACGACGCGCTCGACGTCTTCGCGGTCCACGGCGTGGGCGGCATGTTCGGTGCGGTCGCGACCGGCGTCTTCGCGACGGCCGCCGTCCAGGAGGCCTACACCGGTTTGCTCGAAGGCAACGGACAGCAGCTCGTCTACCAGCTCATCGCCGTCGGTGCCACGGTCGCCTTCGCGGTCGTCTCGACCTTCGTCATCGTCAAGGTCGTCGACGTGATCCTCGGGATCCGCGTCTCGGCGACGGACGAGGAGATGGGCATCGACCTCGCGACGCACGGCGAGGCCGCGTACCAGACGTAACCCCACCCGGGCTCGCGGCCGATCGGGAGGCTCCTCCCAAGCCCCGATCGGCCGCAGCTCCGTCCCCACAGCTCGCCCCGGAGGCAGCCGATGCCACGGCCCCGCCAGCATCCCGCCACCCCGCTCTACGACCCTCGCTACGAGCACGACGCGTGTGGCGTGGGCTTCGTCGCGGATGCCGGCGGCCGGTCGCGGGCCCGGGTGCTGCCGCTGGCCCTCGCCGGGCTCGGGGCCCTCGCCCACCGCGGCGCGTTCGGCGCCGATGGCGAATCGAGCGACGGCGCGGGCATCTCGCTCCCGCTGGACGCCTCGCTCCTTGCCTACCTGACACCGTCTCGCGCAGCCGGCCGCCCGGCCGTCGTGATGCTGTTCCTGCCCCGTGGCCGCAGCGCCGCGCGCGCGGCCCGGACCCTCGTGGCGCGAGTCTTCGCCGACGCGGGCATCCCGGTCGTCGCCTGGCGGACCGTGCCGATGGACCCGCGGGCGCTTGGCGCCGCCGCCGCGCAGTCCCGCCCGACCGTCGTGCAGGCGATCGTCGCCCGGCCCGTGCGCTCGGCGACCGATCCGCGCCCCCTCACCGACGACAACTTCGAGCGGCGCCTCGTCGTGGCCCGTCGCCGGCTGGAGACCGCCGCCCGGGACACCGGCCGGCCCGTGGCCGAGCTGTCCGTGCCCTCGGCCTCGTGTCGCACGATCGTCTACAAGGGTCTCGTCGCCGGTGGCCGCTTGGCCGAGCTCTACCCGGACCTCCTCGCACCCGTCGAGGTCGGCTACGCGATCTTCCACCAGCGCTACGCGACGAACACGCATCCGGTCTGGCGGCTCGCCCAGCCGTTCCGCTCGATCGCCCACAACGGCGAGATCAACACGGTCCGCGGCAATCGCGAGCAGGTGCGCGGTCGCGTGGGCGATCTGGGTGGCCGCCCGATCGCCGCCGAGCTCACGGCCGCGGGACCGCTGCTGTCCCCCGATGGTTCTGACTCGCTGTCGCTGGACGAAGGCCTGGAGCTGCTCACGACGACCGGCTGGGGCCTCACCCCCGCGTTGCTCGCGGCCATCCCCGAGGCGCTCGCCCTCCGGCGGGCTCCGCACCCGCACGTCGCGACGCTGCGTCGGCGGACGGCCGGGATGCTGGCGCCGTGGGACGGTCCGGCCGCGATCGTGTTCGGTGACGGGAAGCGCGTCGGGGCGCTCATCGACCGCAACGGCCTGCGGCCGGCGGCGTTCGCAGTGAGTCGCGACCGGCTGGTGGCCGTGGCGTCGGAGGCCGGCGCCGTGCCGTTCCCCGCCGCCGACACGATCCGTCGTGGGCGACTCGGGCCGGGCGAGCTGCTACTCGTGGAGCCCGGGCGGCGGACGATCCTCGAGGACACCGACGCGAAGGCCTGGGTGCTGCGCAACCTGCCGATCCACGACGAGCCGCGCCCGCTGCACGAGGACACCGCCGATTCCGCGGCGCTGGCGATCGAGCATCGTCCCCCGCTCGAGCACGCCGCGCGCTACCTCGCCGGCCTCGACGCCGAGCGTGCCCGGCTCGACATCAAGACGATGGCCCTCGAGTCGCACGAGCCGCTGTGGAGCATGGGCGACGACACCCCGACCGCGGGACGGGGTCGCCTGGACCGGCCGGTCGCCGACCACCTCCGCCAGGCATTCGCCCAGGTCACCAACCCGGCGATCGACCCGGAGCGCGAGCGGGTGGTCATGGATCTGCGGGTCGAGCTGGGTCGCCGCCCGGCGCTGCTCGGTGGCCCGCCGCGCGGACCGCGCACGCTGCGCCTGGAGCGACCGATCGTCGCCGACCTGCCCGGCCTGCTGGCGGCGCTGGGCGACCGCGGCAGCCGGCTCCGAACACTCGACGCGACCTGGGCCGCCGCGGCGGGGGCTCGGGGTCTTGCCGCCGCCCTCGCCGGCCTGGCCACGGCCGCCGTTCGGGCCGCGGAATCGGGTGCGGAGGTCGTGCTCATCAGCGACGCCGCGATGTCGATCGATCGGCTGCCCGTGCCGTCGATCCTGGCCGCGGGCGCCATCCACACCGCGCTCAGCGATGCCGGCCTTCGTGGTCGGACTGACATCGTCGTGGACGCCGCGGACATCCTCGACGTGCATTCGATGGCGATGGTCCTCGCGGTCGGCGCCACGGCCGCGCATCCGCGGCTGGCCCTGGAGCTCGCCGCGGAGCTCGCGGGGAGCCGTGGCGCTGAAGCGGTCTCCCCGGCCGCCGCGATCGGCAATCTCGTCGTCGCCTTCGAAGCCGGCCTGCGCAAGACCCTCGCGCGGATGGGCATCAGCGCCGTCGCGAGCTACATCGGCGGGACGCTCATCGACACCGTGGACCTCGCGCCCGACGTCGTCGCCCGATGCTTCCCGAACGCGGCCGCGTGGCCCGGCCGGTCGACGCTGGACGACCTGGGCGAGCGAGCGCTCCGACGACGATCGGCGGCCGCGGCCCTGCCCCCCACCCCCGCCGGACGCGAGCCGCGCCTGCCGGACCCGGGCTGGGCGCGCTTCCGGGCCGATGGCGAGGCGCACCTGTTCTCACCGGGCATCGCCAAGGAGATCCAGGTCCTGTCCGGATCGATCGATGGCGAAGCCGCCGCCGCGTCGGTCGACGCGGCGCTCGCGCGCTATCGGACGGCCATGACCCGCGGCGCCGACGCCCCCGCGGTACCGCGCGACGAGCTCCTGGTGCGCCGCCCGTCTGCCGCCCTGCCGCTCGACCAGGTCGAGGATGCGCGCTCGATCGCGCGCCGCTTCGTCGTGTCGGCGATGAGCGTGGGTGCCCTGAGCCCCGAAGCGCACCAGGCGCTCACGATCGGGATCCAGCGCGCCGGCGGGGCCGCGAACACGGGCGAGGGCGGCGAGGACCCGGCCTGGTACACGCCGGGGCCGGATGGCCGCCGTCACGACGCGCGCATCAAGCAGGTGGCGTCGGCGCGCTTCGGCGTGACCGCGACGTACCTTGCCCGCGCCGACCAGCTCGAGATCAAGATCTCGCAGGGCTCCAAGCCCGGCGAGGGCGGCCAGCTCCCCGGCCGCAAGGCGACGGCGTACATCGCGTCCCTCCGCCGCGGGCAGGCCGGCCAGAGCTACATCAGCCCGCCGCCGCATCACGACATCTACTCGATCGAGGATCTCGCCCAGCTCATCGCGGACCTGCGAGCGATCAATCCGACCGCAAGGATCGGGGTCAAGCTCGTGGCCAACCGGGGGGTCGGTACGGTCGCCGCCGGCGTCGCCAAGGCCGGCGCGACGTACATCCACCTCTCGGGCCATGCGGGCGGGACCGGGGCGTCCCCTCGAGCTCCATCAAGCACGTCGGCGCGCCGTGGGAGCTGGGTCTCGCCGAGGTCCACCAGGTCCTCCTGCGCAACGACCTGCGCGACCGGGTCGCCTTGCGGACGGACGGCGGCCTGCAGACGGGTCGGGACCTGCTCGTCGCGGCCCTCCTGGGCGCGGAGGAGTTCGCGTTCGGGACCGCGGCGCTCGTGGCGGTCGGCTGCGACATGGCCCGGCAATGCCACCTCGACACGTGTCCGACGGGCATCGCCACCCAGCGCGAGGATCTGCGCGCCAAGTTCACGGGCACCCCCGAGATGGTCGAGCGGTTCTTCCTGGCGGTCGCTGAAGATCTGCGCCGGGAACTCGCGGCCATCGGCGCCCGGTCCGTCGGCGAGGTCGTGGGCGAGAGCCGCAGCCTGCTCCGGCCGGTCGCCGCGGCCCGGGCCGAGCTGGCCCCGGTGATCGGGGCCTCGTCGTGGGGCGCGGACGCCGCCCGTCGTGCCGACCCCGGGCTTCCGGCGCGGGTCGCACGCCACGCGCCGGCATCCCCGCTCGAGACCCGCATCGCGGCGGCCTTCCGGGACCAGGGCCCGGTCACGGTCGGCGGGCTCCGGCTGACCACGGCGGACCGTTCATTCGGAGCCGGGCTCACCGGTGCCCTCGAGCGCGGCGAGCTGCGCGGACCGGTCCGCCTGGAGTTGCGCGGTGCCGCGGGCCAGTCGTTCGGCGCCTTCTCGAGCTCCGGCATCGAGCTGCGGCTCGTCGGCCAGGCCAACGATTACGTCGGCAAGGGCCTGTCCGGTGGTCGCATCACGATCGCGCCAGAGCCGGACCTCCCCGTGGCGGCCGCCGGTGAGGCGATCGCCGGCAACACGGTGCTGTACGGCGCGACCGCCGGACGGCTGCACCTCGTCGGGCGTGCCGGGATGCGCTTCGCGGTCCGCAACAGCGGCGCCGAGGCGGTCGTCGAGGGCATCGGCCCGCACGGCTGCGAGTACATGACCGGCGGCACGGTCGTCGTGCTGGGCCCGGTCGGTGCGAACTTCGGGGCCGGGATGACCGGCGGGCGGGCCTACCTCTACGACCCGAGTGGCCGCCACGTGGCGGCGCTGCACGGGGACAGCGTGGGGGCCGTCCGATTATCGGCCGTCGTCGCCGAGCGGACCGATGGTCCGGAGCGGCTCGTCGAGCTGCGACGCCTGCTCGAGGATCACGCGTCTGCCGGGTCGGCCCTGGGTGGGCAGATCCTCCGGCTCGAGGACCTCACGTCGGCGTTCTGGGTGGTCGAACCGGTCGCCCCCGTGGTCGAAGCGACCGTCGTCCTCGATGCGACCGCCGTCCAGGCCAGCCCGGCCTCGATCGCCTCGATCGCCGCGTCCCGCGCCGCCGCCGACCCGAGCCAGCCGGTCGTCTGACCCTCAGCGGCCCCGGACCGCCGCGAGCGCCCGTTCCGCCTGGGCGATGTGGAACCGGTCGTGGCCGGCCGCGAGCTGGACGATGAGCCTGTAGCTTTCGGGTCCGCGCTCGCGGTGCCGCCCGAATCGCTCGCGATCGGCCGGCGGCGTCGCCGCCCACAGCCGCAGGTTCGCGCTGCGCAGCGCCTCGAACAGCTCGATCAGGTCCCCAGGGTCGTCGTCGTTGTGGCGCAGCCCATCGACCCAGCGGTCCTGGTCGTAGCCGACGATGTCTGGTTCGTCCTCGGCGAGGATCCAGCGCATCCGGGCACCCGCCACGAGCTCCGAATCGACGAGATGGCCGACGCACTCGATGACCGACCATTCGAGCGGCTCCGGTCGGACGCGCAGCCGGTCGCCGGCGGCCGCCACGATCTCTCGCAACCGCTCGACCGTCGCCCGCTGGACGACGGCGGGGTCGTCCTCGCCGAGCCACGACAGCAGCGCGCGTCGATAGGCCTCCGGCGAGGCGACGGGATCGATCGTCGTGGCCGGCCCGGTCGAGATCGTGGCCGGCGTCACTGGTTCGCGGCGAAGTGGCCGGCCAGGTCGTCGGCCAGGCAGGCATCGAGCCGCCGAACGCCCCCAGCGCTCGCACGGCTCACACGCGCCAGCGCAAGGGCCAGCCGGCGACGAGTTGTGACCGGGTCATGGTCACGGGGCCCCGCGAGGGCGAGACGTCGTGCGGCCTCACCCTCGGTCGTGCGCTCCCGCATGCGGTCCAGTGCCAGTTCATAGTCGAGCAGATACATGGTGGATGCTCCGTTGCTTGCGGCGGTGGGGATCAGCGGCGGTGGTCGTCGGGCAGGATGTCGCGCGAGTCGGCGCCCCAGCGAAGGGCTCCCGCATCCAGGGCGATGAGGGCGGCGATGACGACGATCCAGATGAAGAGCATTTCCATGGCGAGCCTCCAGGGCGATGTCGGTACCGTCATGGTGGACCGTCCCTGGTCTTATCGATAGGCCCACAGGCCATCCATGAGATGGGGCCAGGAGCCCGACATCGCGTGCGATGTCCGTATGCTCCCAGACATACATGCCAAGACATGTCACGTTCTATCGCCAGGTCCCTGTCTCGTGGTGCATTCCCTGCTCGCCACCGAGCCGCAACCGTGCCGCTGCCCTGTCGGCGCCGACGCGGACCGAGGCAGAACCTACGCTTGGCGTCATGTTGGGGAAGCGTCACCCGTCGGCGTTCGCGACCCTCTCCGCCCCGGCCTCCGCCCGACCGCAACACGACAAGGTGAACGCCATGATCCTTCCGTCCGAACCCGAGCTCCACCGCCCGCTCGCCGTCCGAGGCGGGCAGGGAGCGCCCGTCACCTGTGCCGCGTGTGGTTGTCGCCTGGCCGCGACCGGTGACGCGTGGTTCCACTTCAATCCGCTCGGCGGGCGCGATGCGCGCGGTTGCCGGGTCACGTGTGCCGATGCGGCGCACGACACGAGTGGCCGCGCGATCTCGGTGAACGTCTGACGCCGACCAGCTAGGTCGGCAGCCGGTCAGCCGGCCGCGATCCCCTCCACGACGATCCGATAGCCCACGCCCCGGACCGCCACGACGTGCGGCCCGCCCGCGGCCTCCACCTTCGCCCGCAACCGCGCCAAGTGCGGCTTCAGCCAGAGCAGGTCCGGATCGCTTTCGGCCGGCCAGCCCGCCCGCGCGAGCTGCAGGTGCGGGACGATGTCGCCGTCCGCGCGGACGAGCGCTTCGAGCAGCCGGAACTCGGTCGGGGTGAGGGCCAGCGACACGTCGCCGACTCGCGCCTCGTGCCGCCCGGGCTCCAGGACGAGCGCCCCGGCCTCCAGCGGTCCGGCCGGTCCGCCGCTCGCCCCAGGCCGGTCCACCCGGCGCATGACCGCGGCGATCCGCGCCAGCAACTCGGCCTTGCCGAACGGCTTCGTCAGGTAGTCGTCCGCGCCGATGCCGAGCGCGCGGACCTTGGCGGCCTCGCCGCTCTCCCCGGACACGACGAGGATCGGCGCCTGGCCGACCGCCCGCATCTGGCCCGCCACGCTGAACCCGTCGGGTCCCGGCATCGCGAGGTCGAGCAGGACGAGATCCGGATGCTCATCGCGGAAGCGCTTCACGGCGGTCAGGCCGTCGTACGCGGTGATGACTTGGTGGCCCTCCGTACCGACGAGCGCGGTGATCGCCCCGACCATCGCCGGGTCGTCGTCCACCACGAGGATTCGGAGGGAGCGGCTGGGCATGCTGATCATGGTCCTCTCGTAGGGTCAGATGGCGACCGCGGCCGGCATCGCGACGACGAATTGCGCTCCGTGCGGCTTGGCGGGCTCGCACCACAGGTGCGCGCCCATCGATTCACCGAGTCGCTTCGCGGCGTACAGCCCGATCCCGGAGCCACGCGCCGTGTGCGTGTCGCGCCGCGCGTAGGGTTCGAAGATCCGGTGGCGCCATTCGTCGGGGATGCCCGGGCCCTCGTCGCTGATGCCGAGGTGGACGACGCCTTCGACGAGCGCCCAGTCGATCGTGATCGTCGTCTCCGACGGCGCGTACTTCACGGCGTTCTCGACGAGGTGCTCGATGATCTGGCGAAGGCGCGGCGGATCGGCGAGGCCGTGGAGCCGCGGGGAGCCGTGAGCGGCCACGTGATGCCGCCCCAGCAGCGGCCGCAGCGACCCGAGGACCTCGGCGACGAGCGCCTCGACGTCCACCGGCGTGACCGACGGCGCGTCCTCCGGCACCACGCGCACCGACGCGAGGATCGAGTCGACGAGGCGGTCCAGCCGCTCGATCTGCTCGAGCGCGGCACCGTGCCAGTCGGCGCGTGTCTTGCGCCGCTCGACGTCGCGCGATTCGCGCCCAGCGAGCTGGGGCTCCTCGGCCAGCAGGTCCGCGTAGGCGCGGACGACGGCCAGTGGTGTTCGCAGCTCGTGCGTGACGAGGGCGATGAGCTCGCTGCGGGCCTCGTCGATCGCCTTGAGCGACTCGACCCGCGCCTCCGCCTCCGACTGCTGGCGGCCCTTCTCGACGATGCCGGCCAGCAGGTCCGCGACGGCGCTCAGCTGGGCCACGTCCGAGGGGCTGAACACCCGGGGCGCCTCGGTCTGGACGTTGAGCACGCCGACGGTCTGGTCGTGCCACGACAGCGGCACGCTGAGCATCGACGTCACGAACCGGCGCTGGTCGAGCCCGCGGACCCACAGGAAGCGCGGGTCGGCCTTGACGTCCGGGATCATCAGCGGCTCCCGGTGGTCCGCGACCCAGCCCGTCACGCCCTCCCCGAACGGGACCCGCGCCCGGCCGATCTGGAAGCGGTCGAGGCCGTTGGTCGCGGCCAGCGTCAGGTACGCTCCGTCCCGGTCGAGCAGGTACAGCGAGGAGACATCGGCATGGAGGGCGTCGCGCGTCCCGTCGACGACGGTCTCGAGCAGCTCGTCCCAGGTGCGCGCCGTGGTCGCCAGCCGCGCGACGTCGTGGATGAACTGCAGCTGATCGAGCTGATCCGAGGCGGGCAGTGGGTTCCGGTCGCCGGCGCCCGGCGGGTTCGCGCGGGCGTCGTCGGGCGCGCGCTTGCGGCCCGCCGGTTTTGGCGGGGGAGCGTCGCGCAGCGTCGTTCGGTCGGCGGCCATCGTCGTCACCATACAAGGGTAGGAAAGGTTGCGGCCCCGAAAGGTTGCGGTCGTGTGCTCGCTAGGTTGCGGAAGCGGCGGGCCGAGTCGCCGTCAGAGGCCGTTCCGTGACGCCACCGGGCGGACGGAAGACCGCGTCGCGCGCACGCGGAGCCGAGCCCACCGGCATCGGGTCGGCGGGGGCACGCGATCCCCTGGCGCTCGAAGTCCGACTCCTCGGCGCACTCCTTGGGCAGGTCATCGCGGAGCAGGCGGGTCAGCCGGTCTTCGAGCTCGTCGAACGCCTTCGTCGAGCCGCTATCGACCTGCGACGGGGCGACGATCCCGCGCTCCGCGGCCGGGTCGAAGCCGAGCTCGACGGGCTGGACCTGGGGGCCGTCGAGGCGGTCATCTCGGCGTTCTCCCTGTATTTCCAGCTCGTGAACCTCGCCGAGGCGCGCGGCCGGGTGAGGGCGCTTCGGCGACGGGAGCGCTCGGCGCGTGACGGCGTGCTGGACGACTCGGTCGCGGAGGCGATCGGGCGGCTGCGCCGAGCCGGGCTCGATGAGACGGCGCTCGACGACATGCTCGAACGGCTGCAGATCACGCCGGTCCTGACCGCCCATCCGACGGAGGCCCGCCGGCGGACGGCGCTCATCGCATTGCGTCGCTGCGCCGTGCTCCTCGAGCGGCTGGACGACCCGCGGCTGACCCCATCAGAGGACCGCGAGGTCCGCCGCCGCCTGCGCGAGGAGATCACGCTCATGTGGCGGACCTCCGACCTGCGCTCCGTGGCGCCCGAGCCGCTCGACGAGGTGCGCACGGCGATGGCCGTGTTCGATGCGACGCTGTTCACGCTCGTGCCGCGGCTGTACCGCACGACCGATGCGGCGCTGGACCTCCCCGGCGACCGCGGCCCGCGGACCGGCACCCGACCGCCGCGCGTGCCGGCGTTCCTGCGCTTCGGATCGTGGATCGGTGGCGACCGCGACGGGAATCCGGCCGTGACGGCCGAGATGACCGAACGGACCCTGCGCATCCAGGCGGACCACGTCCTCCACGGGTACGAGGCGGTCGCGCTACGGCTCATGCAGACCGTGTCCGCGGCCACGGTGTCGACTCGCGTCGCCCGACCGCTGGCGAACCGCCTCGCACGCGACGCCGAGGCGCTGCCCGAGACGGATCGGCAGCTGCGCCGCCGCTTCCCGGACGAGCCGTACCGCCAGCGGTTCGGGTTCATCGCCGAGCGGCTCCGCCGCACGCGGGTGACGCTGGCCGACGACACGGGTCCGCGCTCTGGGCACTACGACAGCGCCGCCGACCTCGATGCGGAGCTGGCCGAGCTCCAGGCCGCCCTCGTCGACGACGGGCTGGCGCGGGTCGCCTGGGGCGACGTCGCCGAGCTGCGCTGGCAGCTGGCGACGTTCGGGTTCCACCTCGCGTCGCTGGAGGTCCGCCAGCACGCCGCCGTCCACCGCGCGGCGCTCACGGCGCTCGACGCCGCGTCGGGGTCGGGCTCGGCGGAGGCCGAGGACGCGCTCGAGGTCGCCCCGGGCGTCACGCTCGGGGAGGTGCTGGCCACGTTCCGGTCCATCGTCGCGCTGCAGGAGCGGTTCGGGGAGGACGCGTGCCGGCGGGTCGTGGTCTCGTTCACGGCGGAGCCGCATGACGTGACCGACGTGCTGCGACTTGCGCGCATCGCGCTCGAGCGGGGCGCGGCCGGCGACGGTGCCGAGGCCATTGACGGCACCGACGCCCTGACGCCACGTCTCGATGTCGTGCCGCTCTTCGAATTGTCCGACGCGCTCGCCCGCGCCGGGCCCATCCTCGACGAGCTGCTGCGCGACCCGGTGTACCGAGCCCACCTCGCGACCCGCGGCGATCGCCAGGAAGTGATGCTCGGCTACTCCGATTCGAACAAGGAATCGGGCTTCCTGGCTGCGGCCTGGATGCTCCACCGGGCCCAGGAGGCGCTCGTGGCGGTCGCGCGGGAACACGGCGTCGAGCTGACGCTGTTCCACGGCCGCGGCGGGGCCATCGGGCGTGGCGGTGGGCCGGCGAACCGGGCGATCCTGGGCGGCGCGCCGGGCTCGGTCGATGGGCGGCTCAAGCTGACCGAGCAGGGCGAGGTGATCGCGGCCAACTACGCGGACCCGGCCATCGCCCGGCGGCATCTCGAGCAGCTCACCGGAGCGGCGCTCATCGCGTCCACCCCGGAGCACGATGCCGCCGCGGCCGAAGCGCTGCGCGACGGCGGCCCGCTGCTGGCCGAGCTTGCCGACACTGCCCGGGCCGCATACCGCGCGCTGATCCACGACGACCCGGGGTTCGCGGCCTTCTTCCGCGACATCACCCCGATCGCGGAGCTGTCCGACCTGCGTCTCGGCTCGCGGCCGGCGGCCCGCGGTCGCGCCGGTGGGTTCGAGGCCGACCTGCCACCGATCGACGCGCTGCGCGCGATCCCGTGGACCTTTGCCTGGTCCCAGTCGCGCATCAACGTCCCCGGCTGGTACGGCCTTGGGTCCGCGCTCGAGGCGTTCCGCGCGGCGCACGGCGACGAGGGCCTCGCCGAGATCGGCCGGCTCTACCGGTCGTGGCCGTTCCTGGCGTCCGTGCTGGATAACGCCGAGATGATCCTGGCGAAGGCCGACATGGGCGTCGCCCGCCGGTACGCGTCCCTCGCGTCCAGCCCGGACCGCGAGCGTCGCTGGGAGACGATCGAAGCGGAGTACCACCGGACGGTCGGGTTGCTCCTGCGGGTGACCGGTCGCGACCACCTGCTCGACGGGGCGCCCGTGCTGCAGCGGTCGATCGCGCTGCGCAACCCCTACGTCGACGCGCTGTCCGAGCTCCAGGTGCGGCTGCTTGCTCGCTTCCGCGCGTTGCCACCTGACGACCCCGAGCGCAGCCGGGTCCTGCGCCTCGTCCAGATGTCGGTGAACGGCGTCGCAGCCGGCCTCCAGAACACCGGCTGAGGATGGAGCTGGCCGGCGACGTGCCTGCCACTCGCGTTCATATCAGGCCCAGGGGCTCGTTCCGCGACCGCCACACCATTCGCTCGCGCGACTGTCCGTCACGTCACACGTCAGGGACTGGCATGTACGCCAATGGACCGATTTCGCGACGCTGGCTCCCGCCCGTTCGACGATAGCGGCGCCGACGCACGCGCCCGGCTTCCCCGTCCGCCCGGGACGTAGGCTGAAGCGATGGAATCATCGATGACCACGTTGCCCTCATCGAGGGCGGGATCCACGCGCCGGCGGCACCTGGGCGGACATCGGCGCGGGGGAGGGGGCGTTCACGCTGGCCCTCGCCGACCTGCTCGGCCCGGGCGCCCGGATCGTCGCGCTCGATCGGGACGCCGGCGCGCTGCGGTCGAACGCGGAAATCCTGCCCGCGCGCTTCCCGGTCCTGGCGCTGACGACCCTCGTCGCCGACTTCACCGCCCCGCCTCGCGCTCCCGCCACTCGACGGGTTGGTCGCCGCCAACAGCCTCCATTTCGTGCCGCGCGACCGCCAAGTGGCGGTCATCCGGTCGCTCGCGTCGCACCTGCGGCCCGGCGCGCCGTTCATCGTCGTCGAGTACGACGCGGACCGTGGCAATCCCTGGGTCCCGCACCCGTTCACGGCAACGACTTTCGCCCGGCATGGCCGCCGAAGCCGGCCTCGTCGACACGACGCCTCTCGCTCGCGTCCCAAGCCGGTTCCTGGGCGGGATCTATTCCGCGGTCAGCCGCCGGCCAGCCCCATGACCAACCGCTCGAGGTCCTCGGATTCTCTGTAGGGCTTCGGCACGTCGCTATGCTCCGAAGACGCACAGGGTCGGGTGGGGTCTGATTCGAGCCCAGGGGTGGCGATGGATCGGCGATGGGACGCGAAGAGGGATAGATCGAGCGACGGAGCGCGGTTGCTGGCCGTACTTCGTTTCCTTGCCCTTGCCGCCGCGATCGGGTCGTGCGCTTTCGCCGGACCGCCCTCACCCAGTCCCGATCCGGAAGTCGTGCGGTCCATCGATGCCCGCACGGCTGCTGGCCTTCGCGCAGACAAAGTTTGGGTCGAGACCGTCATCGCCGACCCCGCATCGGTCGCCTGGAACGGCATCCGCGTGTCGCCCGAGGAGGCTGCGCTCATGGACGACCGCCGGCTGCACGAGGTGATGGGCCTTCGCGAGGGCGTGGGCTTGCCCGCGGATGAGGCCAACGTCCGAGCCCTCCTAGTCGATCGCTCGACGGTGACCCGCGAGGGCCGCATCCTGATGTCGCCGGCCGAGGCAGAGGCGTGGGACGCCCGCTTCGATGACATGCAGATGGCGGGCCCAGCGCTGACGGAGTACGGGCGCGCCCACCCGGAGGACTGGGCCGACATCTTCGTCAAGGACGACGGGACGGTGGTGACCTCCTTCAGTGGCCACATCGAGACCCATCGATCGGCCATCGCGGCGATGTTCGTGCCGGGGACCGTGCGGATCGAAGTCCGCCAGGTCCGATGGTCGCTGCGAGAACTCGAACCCGTTCGTGCATCGATCCGGAAGGAGATCACGTGGTTTGGGCGGCAGGCCATCCAGCTCGAGGGAGGCGGGGTCCGACCCGCCGAGAACATGGTGGTCATCGACGTTTGGACGAAGGCCCCACGCCCGGGGATCGAGGACGAGATCATCGATCACTTGGATGCCGAGGGAAAGATGCGCGTCGATGCGACGGTCCGACCTCCCCTCAACCTCGGGACGGGAAGTCTGACCATCACAGTGCTGGACCTCGCGGGGAAGCCAGTCCCTGAAGTCGATTGCTTCGTCCGTTCGGACGTGCCGGGCGCTCTCGTCGAGGACGTGATCCACCTAACCGACGAGCGAGGCGTCTGCCGATGGGACTTCGTGGCCGCGACCGGCTACCGGGTCGAGATCTGGCGAGGTTTCGAGTGGGGGTTCCTGGGAGCGGGTCACGCGCAGGTCCCGGACGACGGCGAGGGAAAGGTCACGATCATGGTGGCCGTGAACTAGCGAAACACGGCGCAGCTCGCTCGTGTCCCGAGCCGGTTCCTGGGCGGGATCTACTCGGCGGTCAGCCGTCGGCCGAGCGCCGCGACCAGCCGCTCGATGTCCTCGGATTCGGTGTAGCGCTGCGCCGAGACGCGCACGAGGATGGCGCGCGGCGGATCCGTCAGGGTCGGGCGGGCGCCGGGCACGGGCCAGGCGACGACCGGGACCTCGATCCGATCCTCCTCGAAGAGCGCCTCGTGCAGCGAGGCGGCCTCCGCGTCCGTGTGCAGGCCCGGGATCGGCACCGCAGCCATCGATCCGATGAGCCCATCGGGCGCCGGCAGCGGGCCGCCGAGCGCGGTCACGAGTCGATCGCGCGCCTCGAGCGCCAGCGCCCGGTTCGCGGCCATGACGGCGGGCCACCCGCCGGGCTCGAGGGCCGCCATCCACTCGAGCGCCGCGGGCAGCGTGATGGCCGCCGTGGGGTCGCCGGTCCCGACCCAGTCGAACTCGAGGCGGAACCGCGGCCGGTCGACGCGCGTGGCGTTGGCGCCATGCGACACGATCGTAGGGTGGATCGCGTCCCGCCGATCGGCACGGACCCACAGGAACGCGGCCCCCTTGGGACCGCACAGCCACTTGTGACCGTTGCCGGTGTAGTAGGCCGCCCCGAGCGCATCGAGCGCGAGCGGCACCATCCCCGGCGTGTGCGCGCCGTCGACGAGCGTGTCGATCCCGCGGTCGTCCAGTTCACGAACGATCCGCTCGATCGGCAGGACGAGCCCGGTTGGGCTCGTGACATGGCTGAGCACGGCCAGCCGGGTGCGCGGCGTGACGGCAGCCATCACCGCATCGACGAGCTCGTCTTCGCCGGTCGTCGGGAACGGCAGCGCGGCCAGCACGACCCGCGCGCCGTCGCGGTCCGCCGCGGCGCGGACTGTGTTGAGGATGGCGTTGTACTCGTGGTCGGTGGTCAGGATCTCGTCGCGGGCTTCGAAACGCAGCGAAGCGAGGACCGCATTGCACGCCGTCGTGGCGTTGGGCACGAACACGAGCCCGTCGGGGTCGGCCCCAAGAAAGGCACCGAGGACCTTCCGGGCATGGTCGAGGTGGCCCTCCAGCTCGCGGTCCAGGAACGTGACCGGTTCGCGCTCCAGGCGATCGCGCCACTCGCGCTGTACCGCCAACACGGCCGCAGGGCACGCCCCGAACGAGCCGTGGTTGAGGAACGTGACCCCGGGATCCAGGCTCCAGCCGAGGTCCGTCCGCATCCGCTAGGGCACGATCCGTTCGCCACTGCGGGCGACCAGCGGTGGCGCGCCAGTGGCCCGGGCGGCAGCGGTCAACCAGCGCGCCTCGCCCTCGCCGACGACAAGCCACGGTTCGCCGGCCCCGGGCGGGACGATGACGCCCGTCCGCTCGGCCAGGCCGATGAAGTCGAGGTCTTGTGGAACCGCGGCCCCGTACCGGGCCAGGACCTGCTGCCACGAGTCGGCGTCCGCGTGGGGCGCGACACCGATGGCCGGGACGACCCCGAGCGCCTCCATCCCGCCGTCCCGGGTCCACGTCCATCCGGCGAGCGCCATGGCCCCGGCACTCGCGCCGGCGAGCACCGCGCCGCGGGCGTGCGCCCGTTCGATGGCCGCCCATGCCGCCGTCCCCGGGTAGAGCGTTGGGATGATGTCGGGGTCGCCGCCCGGCAGATAGATCAGCGTGGCTCGGTCCAGCCGGTCCGCGTGCGCTGGATCCGCTGCCGAGGCGGCATCCACGACGGGCACCGAGTCGACGATGACCTCGATGCCGGCCTCATCGGCGACCCGGTGGAAGGCGGCCACCCCATGGGCGGCGGCGAGGTCGGGTCGGCCGCGTGCCGCGGCCGTTGGGACGACCGCGATGCGGACGATGCCATCGATGCGCTGGGCGAGCGCGAGGATCGCCAGCAGGAACGGCTCGTCACCTGGCAGGAACTCGCCGCCGCCGTGGAGCGCGACAGGCCCGGTCACTGCGGTCCTTCGCCGGACTGGCGGTCGGCTGGGGTGTCGGTGTCGGGTGGCGGCGTCACGTTCTTCATCGGAGGCCGACCGTCACCCGAAGGCCCCGGGCCGCCGCCCCGGCGCAGGATCCGCGCGACCCGGTCCGGCGCAGCCACGAACGGCGCCAGGTAGGCGACGAGCAGGATGGGGATCAGGACCCGCGTCCCGCCCGGGCTGATCGCGACGAGCATCGCCACCGCCCAGAGCGTGAGCGCGAAGAGGCCGATGGTCCGCGGCGCCAGGCCGGCCAGCTGCAGGCGGCGTGCCGGGATAAGCACCAGGAGCGCCAGGACCAACCCGAGGGCCAGCAGCCAGGGCGGCGCCAGCATTTCGCTCAGCGGCTCATCGAGCGATAGCGGCGCACTCCGAGCGGCGCGAAGATCGCAATGAAGATGAGCACCCAGACGATCGTCACGAGCGCGGGCTGGGTCGAGGCGAGGCTGTCCGACACGCGCTGCGTGGGGTAACCCCACATCTCGCGCAGGGCGGCCGTCAGCGTGCTCGTCGGATTCCACTCCGCGACCGGCTGGAGCCAGGTCGGCAACGTCGAAGCCGGGACGAACACGTTCGAGATGAAGGTGATCGGGAAGAGCACCGTGAAGATCACCTGCTGGCCGACTTCGACCGTCGGGACGTTCAATCCCAGCCAGACGCCGAGCCAGACCATCCCATAGGCGAAGAACAGCAGCAGCGCGAAGCCCGCCACGAGCGACGGGATGTTCTCGACGCGCCAGCCGATGGCGAACCCGGTCAGCATCAGGACGACGAGGATCCCGGCGTTGTAGATGACGTCCGAGAACGTCCGGCCGGTCAGGACGGCGGAGCGCGACATCGGCAGCGACCGGAACCGGTCGATGATCCCCTTGTTGACGTCGTCGGTCATGCCGATCGCCGTCGTACCGGAGGCGAAGACGATCGTCTGGGCGAAGATCCCGGGCATCAGGAACGACGTGTAATCGCCCGGCACGTTGATCGCGCCGCCGAACACGAACACGAACAGCAGCACGAACATGATCGACTGGAGGATGGCGAAGATCGCCAGCTCGGGGATGCGGGGGATGCGCTTGAGGTTTCGCCAGCCCACCAGGAGGCCGTCGGTGATCGACCGGCCGATTCCGCCGCTCGGCGCGGATGTCGTTCGTGCGGTCATGCGGCGCTCCTGGCCCTGGCCTCGGGCGTGAGGGTCTCCTCCTCGGCCGCGTGGCCGGTGAGGGCGATGAAGACATCGTCGAGCGTCGGGCGCCGGAGGGAGATGTCGTCGATGCGGACCCCTGCCTCGTCGAAGTCTCGCACGACCTGGACGAGCGCGCCCGCGCCGGCGCTCGTGGGCGCCGTCAAGCGGCGAGTGTGGTCATCGACGGTGACGTCGCCCGCACAATCGCGCGAAAGGATCTCCGTTGCTCGCGGGATGGCATCGCGGTCGTGGACGACGACCTCGATGCGCTCGCCGCCGACGTCCGCCTTCAGCTCATCCGCCGTGCCACGGGCGATGATCTTGCCGTGGTCGATGACGACGATCTTGTCGGCCAGTTCGTCGGCCTCCTCGAGGTACTGGGTCGTCAGGAGGAGCGTCACGCCCTCACGAACGAGACCTCGGATGACGTCCCACATCCCGATTCGGCTCCGGGGATCGAGGCCAGTCGTCGGCTCGTCCAGGAAGAGCAGCCGCGGCCGCCCGATGAGCGCGCTCCCGAGGTCCAGGCGACGGCGCATGCCACCGGAGTACGTTTTGACGACCCGATCGGCGGCGTCGACGAGGTCGAACTGCTCGAGAAGCTCCTTCGCCCGGCGCGTGGCCTCGGCGGAGCTCAGCTGGTAGAGCCGACCGAAGAGCCACAGGTTCTCGCTCCCGGTCAGGTTCTCGTCCACGGCCGCGTATTGCCCGGACAATCCGATGACCCGGCGGATGTCGTCGGGCTGGCGTGCCAGGTCGAAGCCGGCGATGGTCGCTCGGCCGGAGTCCGGCTTCAGGAGCGTGGCGAGGATCCGTACGGCGGTGGTCTTGCCGGCGCCGTTGGGGCCGAGCAGGCCCAGGACCGTGCCCTCGGGGACGTTCAGGTCGACGCCGTCGAGCGCCCGGACCTCGCTCTTGCGGGTCTTGTAGATCTTGACGAGGCCTTCGGCCGTGATGGCGTCCATGCGGTGGCGCACCCCTGGGTTACGGTCGGTCGGAGACCCGAGTATAGGGCTTGCGTGTTAACGGCCCGCCGTCCTGCCGGGCGCATCCGGAGCCGCAGCCGGGCGACGCTCGTCGGCTACGCTGACCCGCCGACCCGTAGCCCCGGTCCCATGTCGCCGAGCCTGCCACAACCCGTCGCCCCGAACCCGCCCGAGGCCTCGTCCGGGCTCGGTCGTCGATGGTCGGGGTGGCTCGACCGATGGGGCGGCATCGCCCCGCTGCTCGTCGCCGAATTCGTCGTCTGGCTGGGATTCGGCGGCCTGCTGCCGGTGCTGCCGCTGTATTTCGCGGAGCAGGGCGTCGACCTCGCGACCCTGGGCATCGTCATCGCAGCATGGCCGGCCGCCCGGCTCGTCAGCGAGCCGATCTTCGGCTGGCTGGCGGACCGCACGGAGCGGGTTCCGTTGATGGTTATCGGCCTTATCGCCACCGGCGTCTTCGGGGCGCTGCCGCTCGTCCTGACCGGGCCCGTGGCGTTCGTGCTGCTGCGCGCGGGCGCCGGCCTTGGTGCCGCCATCTACGACCCTGCGGCACGCGGATTCTTGACCGACGCGACGCCGCCGGACCGGCGCGGCGAGGCGTTCGGCCTGTACGGGGCGGCCCAGATGGGCGGGCTGCTGCTGGGCCCGACGATCGGTGCGTTCGGGGCGGCCCAGTTCGGGGGCATCGCCTTCGTGTTCGTGTTCAGCGCGATCGCGGCGGTGGTCGCGGCCGTTGGCATCGCGCTGCGCGTCCGCGAGGAGGGCTACCAGCGCCAGGCCCACGGGACGCGGTCCCCGGACGTCACGACCCTGCCGCCGGACTCGCCCTTCATCGAGGGCCGCCTCGCGGCGGACCTCGCCGCGGATACGCCGGGGAGGCCCTCCCGGGCGATGCGGCTGCTCAACCGGGGGCTCATCGCCGCGCTCATCATCAATCTGGGCGGGTACTACGGGGGCGGCACGTACGAGGTCATCTGGAGCCTCTTCCTGGAAGGGCTCGGGGCGGACCTGCCGCTCATCGGGCTCACGTTCGCGATGTTCGGCTTGCCGGTCCTGGTCCTGTCGCCGATCGCCGGCCGGATCATCGACAAGCGGGGGTCGATGGCGTTCATCGTCCTCGGCTGCGTCCTGCCCGCCGTTACCGGCATCCTGTACACGTTCCTGTCCGATCCGGTCCTGTCCGTCCCGCTGATCCTCGTCGAGGCGACCGGCTTCGCGTTCCTCAACCCGGCCCTGTACGCGGTCGTTGCGGCGAATTCACCACCGGGGCGCTCCTCGACGACGCAGGGCCTGTTCGGGGCCGCGGGCACGCTCGGGTTCATCGCCGCCTCGCTCGGCACCGGCGTCCTGGCCGAGCGGAACATCCTGTACCCGTTCTACGTGTTCAGCGCGGTCATGATGATCACGCTGGTCGTGGGCCTCGCGATCGGCGGGCGCCGCCTGAGCTGGCCGGCCGCCCGCGAGCGAGGCCGCGCTGCCCGGCATTTGACCGAATCGGGCTCGCTACCTATCATCTCCGAGCGGGGTGGAGCAGCGGCAGCTCGTCGGGCTCATAACCCGAAGGTCACTGGTTCGAATCCAGTCCCCGCAACCAACGCCTTTTCCTGAACCCCGGGTCCCGACCAACCCGGGGTTCTTCCTTGTCCGTGGCCGGTCCGCCGCCCTGTCAGCGCGCTCGGCGCTGCCAGTCCGGCAGGGCGTCTGTCCCCCAGGCGAGCTCGACATACTCGCCGGTCAATGGGTCGATGGACCACGACTGGCCGGAGTTGCCGGCACGGAGCAGGACGGTCGATGCGTCCGGGGACCACGCCTTGACAAGGCCGGTGTCGACTCCGCCCTTCACCTTCGGCCCGATGTCTCGGGCCACCGCGGAACCATCGGCTGGCATGACGGCCAGCCACCCGTTCTCGGCCGTATCCCACTTCCAACGGTGAACGAGGATGTTCTTACCGTCAGGCGAGACCGTGGGCCAGTTCTCCTGGATCGATCGATCGGACAGAGCAGGCAAGGCACGATCGGCCGTTGCCGTCCGCCCCGACGGTGTGGACCCGCCAGTACCCACCGTTCTCCACGTTGGCCGGTTCGACGACGTTGTACGCGATCCTTGAGCCATCGGGGAACCAGACGGGCCCGGAGTTGTCCCAGCCCGGACCGAAATTCTTGTGCGGGTCCAGACCGAGAGGATGAAGTCCGCTCCCGTCGGCGTTCACGATGAAGAAGTCGACGGTCTGATTCTCTATTCTTGCCGCGGATGAGCAGCTCTCGACCGTCCGGCGGTCGCCATGCAAGGTCGGTCGGAACCACGCCATCAAGATCGATCTCCAGCGGAGCTCCTCCGTCGAGCGGGATGATCGCCAGACGTGGGATGCCCTTGATCTCGTTGACCAGCGCAAGGGACCGACTGTCCGGCGCGTACGCCGCCCACTGTCCGACGAGGGGATCATCGACGACTTGTCGGATGCCGCCCCCGTGGGCGTCGGCCACCATGAGGAAGTCCCGGTCATCGATCGTCCGGACGAAGGTCAGCCGGGTGCCGTCGGGCGTAAACCACGGGTCGTGATCCTCGGTGTCGCCGCCGATCAATTCGCGGGCAGGCCCGGTGGTCGACTCACGGACCAGGATGTCGCCTGAGTCGTCATAGGCGATGAGGCCGTTCGCGGCGAGGCCGAACGGTTCGGGGAGTCGCGGCTGCGAGCCCACGTACATGGCCACCGCAGCCGCGAGGAGCGCGGCGAGCAGGCCGAGCACACCGAGCGTGCGCCACGGGACCCGCGGCGAAGCGGGCGCCGCCTTCGTGACGAGATCCATGGGAAGCCACCTTTCGGGGAAGGTCCAGGCGGGCCGCTGCCGCACGCGGTCGACCTGCCGGACGAGGTCATCTCGGTAGTCGGGGGTCCGGGCCAGGTACAGGTCGGCGAGGAGCGCCGGCAGGTCCTGTTCGAAGCGCCGCGGTGAGGTCATGCCAGCTGCCCTCCCACGAGCGGTGTCGGAACGGGTTCCGGTTCGGCGGTCACGGTCGTGCGCATCGCCGCGAGGGCGTAGTGCAGTCGTGACTTCGCCGTGCCCAGGGGAATGCTTAGGGCGCGCGCTACCTCCGGCAGCGGCATCCCGAGCAGGTAGTGCAAGGCGACGACCGCGCGATGCCCGGGCTCCAGATGCCGAAGCGCCTGGTCCAGGAGATCGCGATCGGCCAGCCCGCTGGCGACGTCGCGGGTCGCCATGGAGTCGATCGGCTTGAGCTCGACTTCGAGGACCCGGCGCTTACGGCGCCGGATGAGGTCGAGACAGGCGTTGACGGTCAGTCGATGGAGCCAGGCGTCGAACCGGTCCGGATCGCGAAGTCCGGGCAGGTCGCGCCAGGCGCGGATGAGGGCCTCCTGGACCGCGTCGCGCGCGAGCTCCGGGTCACGGAGGATGAGGCGGGCGGCCGCGTCCAGCCGCGCGAGGTGGACATCGATGAGCGCGGTGAAGGCGTCATGCTCGCCTCGCCGCGCTCGCTCGATCAGGCCTCGCTGGTTCACGGTCGCCTCGATTGCGGCACGGCCATGGCGGTCGTGCTCGACAGGGTATGGCGTCCGTGTTGTTGGAATCGTTCACCTCGGGCTCGGGAACCTCTAGTCCGAAGTTCGCTGCCAGCTCGGTGCAGACTCGGGGATGACCTCGACGAACCGCGGGGGGCCGCCGTCCAACGGCACGATCTGGAGCCGCTTCTCGTCGGTGTTCTGGGCCACGGCGAGGAGAGCCGTTCCGTCCGGAGACCAGCTCCATCCGCGGTAGCCATCCACATTGACGATCCCGACCTCGATCTCGACACCGTCGTCCACGCCGACCACAGTGATCGGTCTTGTCTCGCAGGACCCACACAATTCGTTGCTGAACCAGCGCTGGAAGGCCACCCGAGTCCCGTCTGGTGACCACGAGGGGTGCCCCTCCGAGCGAGGCTGTGGCTCCTTGCTCAACTCGCGGAGGCCCGAGCCATCGGCGTTAAGCACGTGGATACGCCACTGGTTCGGGTCGTCGGGTGACGCGAGCGCCAAGGCGATTCGTGACCCGTCCGGAGACCACTGGGGAACGTCGAGATCGGAGTACGCGACGGCCGATCGGTCACGGTCGAGGATCGCTCGGGCATTCGTCCCATCGGCATCGGCCACGAAGAGCGCCGAGCCCCCGGCCGATGAGCCAAGGAACAGGATCTCCTCCCCGGTCGGGGGCCGGAAGATGTCCGGGATACTGCCGTTGAAGTCGTCGACGCCCTTGGATCCGAGCCGCTGGCCCTCGACCGTGATTACGCGAGGTGCGCCCGGCGATGACACATCGTAGGCCTCGAGTCGGCCGGCCGGGACCGAGATCACGACGCTCGCACTGTCGGGCGACCATCCGAGATACCCCACCGAGGTGAGCGGCTCCGGCGTGATCGTGACGGGTTGTTGACCGTTCGATCGGGCGACGACGAGGTCGAACGAAGCGTTCGGAGTCTCACGCAAGTACGCGAGCCTGGATCCGTCCGGGGAATAGGTCGGACGGCTGTTGCCGGGTCCCGGGACGATCACGATGGCGGTGCCGGTCACCGGGTGAACCTGCTGGATGGCGCCGCTTCCATCCACGAGGGCAACGACGCCGTTCGCTGCCGGGCCGAACGGGGCCGGGAGCCGCTGACTCGAACCAACGAACGCGGCCACGGCGGCGGCGATGAGGAGCGCGATGAGCGCGAGGACGCCGAGTTGGCGCCAAGGAAGGGCCGATCGGAAGACCGAAGGGGTCGTCAGTTCCACGGGAAGCCACCTTTCAGGGAACGTCCAGGCCGGCCGCTGGCGCTGACGCGCCGTGGTCGTGAGGACGTCATCGATGTATTCGGGGTAGGGGCCCATCGCGAGGTCGCCCAGGATGGACGGGAGGTCGCGCTCGAGGCGACGTTCGGTCGTCATACGAGCTGCCCTCCGGACACGGGCGATGGAGTCGTGGTCGGATCAGCGGCGACCGCGACCCGCATCTCGCCCAGGGCGCGATGCAGTCGCGACTTGACCGTTCCGACCGGGATGCCCAGGGTCGCCGCGACCTCGGTCAACGGCATCCCCAGGAAGTAGTGCAGGACCACGATCGCGCGGCCACGTTCGTCGAGGTGCCGAAGCACTCCGTCGACCTGGTCTCGATCGGCGAGCGCACCGGACATGTCGGACGTGAACGGTGCGTGGATGGGCGTCAGTTCGACCTCGATCACCCGCCGTCGCCGGCGGCGTGTCTGGTCGATGCAGGAGTTGACGGTGAGTCGATGCAGCCAGGCATCGAACCGGTCGGGATCTCGAAGCTTCGGGAGGTCCCGCCAGGCCCGGATCAGCCCCTCCTGGACCGCGTCGCGTGCGAGCTCGGGGTCGCGGAGGATGAGACGGGCGGCCTGGTCCAGCCGCACGACGGCCGCACGGGCGAGCTCGGCGAAGGCGTCATGATCGCCTCCACGTGCGCGCTCCACGAGCCCTCGCTGGTCCACGGTCGCCTCGTACATGCGGCACGACCCTCGTGGTCGTGCTCACAGGGTATGGCGTTCGTGTCGCGTGAACGGTTCTCGCTGCGGCATCGGGGAGTGGGCGGACCGTTCCCGATCCGCCCGCCCCGTCGATGCTCATTCGAAGGTCATCGACTCCACGATGGTCATCGCGTCGGCGACGAATTCGTCGAAGCGGTCCGCGCTCGAGCCGATCGCGATCAGGATCGTGTCGCCATCGAGATCGAACAGGACGTAGCGCTGCTTCATCCCCTCCAGCGGACCCCATTGCCGGCCATCTGCCCCTTCGCCGTCCAGTCCGAACAGGATCGCTCTGGGTGTCGGGTCCCCCGGGCATCCTGCCGTCCAGCCGGGAACGAGGCTGACGTCGATCATCTGGGCGGCCCGCCCGTCGATCGTGATGTCCTGCGCCGTCGCCGGAACGAGCGCGGGATGATCCTCGAGCCAGGCCACGAGGGCGTCCGGCGATCGTCCGACGCTCTCGAGCGCGCCGGCGTCGCACGTCGGCGTATGGTCGAAGGCGCCCATCCTGGACATGACGTAGATGCCCCGGATCTCGCGGGCCACGTCGCCTCGATTGGACGCGTACCAGTCGGCGGGCTCGAGCTCATAGCGCTCCGGCCAGTCGGAGGTCGCCGCCCAGCCGTCGGGGACGGTGTATCGAAGAGCCCCCCAGTCCGGCGCCCATGGGTCGTCCGGACCCAGACGTGGCGTGAAGAAGAACGACGGATATTCACCAGCCTCGAGCTCACCGAGGCAGAAGTTCTCGGGGTCGAGGCAGTCGGACCTGAGCCAGTCCCCGGCCATCGCGTCGCGGCGCGCGGAGCAGGCCTCATCGATCGCGGCCAGGTTGAGCTTGGTCCCGCCGGGAGAGAGCGCCACGGTGTAGGTGCCGACGTCGCCGGCCTCGCATCCATTGCGGGCGACCTTCAAGGTGAGCGTGAGGCGATCTGGCGCCGACATCGACGCCACGGAAGCGAGGGTATCCAGATAGGTGACTTCATCGGCCGTGAACCCCAGGAATGAACGGTCGGTGTCGATGCCCACGACAGCGCGCAATTCCCCGAGCCATACGTGACGGAACGCCGTCGGAATGGATCCGGAGGGGCTGGCGGAGGGTGACGGACTCACCGGGACGCCGACGTTCGGGTCGTCTGCCGGTCTGCCGAGGAGCAGGGCGCCACCGCCGACGGCGATGACGAGGGCGGCCGCGATCGCGGCCAGGGTCGCAACGCAATTCATGATCGGGAACCTCCTGGATGGCCGGATCCACGGTCGCCGAACCTGCGGCGTCGTCTCAACGGCCTGGAGGACGGCGGCCACGGCGCGATCGGGTGCCTCATCCGGACCAAGGTCGAGCCAGGCTCGGGCGATCCGGTCGAAGTCGCGTTCGTTGCTCATGCCATCCGTCCTTCGGGGGCGACCGGAGCGGCGTCGGCCTCGATGGCCGCACGCAGCACCCGCGTCGCGTAATGGAGTCGGGAGCGGGCCGTGCCCGCCGGGATGCCGAGCGCGTCGGCGATCTCGACGAGCGGAAGGCCCAGGTGGTGGTGCAGGACGAAGACCGCGCGTTGCTCGATCGACAGGCGTCTGAACGCCCGATCGAGCGCATCGCGATCGACGACGGAGAGCAGCTCATCCGGGCCAGCCGGCCCGTCGACCGGCAGCACTCGGACGTTGGCCGTCCACGACCGGCGACGCCTGGCCTCGGCGTAGCAGGCATGGACGAGCACCTTGCGGACCCAGGCTTCGAAGCGGTCCGGGTCCCGGAGGGTGGGCAGCTGGCGCCAGGCCGTGATGAGGGCGCTTTGCAACGCGTCCTCAGCGAGGTCGTTGTCGCGCAGGATCCGAGCGGCCAGCGCGTACATCCGGTCGCTGATCATCCCGACCAGCGCCGCGAATGCCTCGCGCTCCCCGCGTTGAGCCCGTTCGACCAACTCCAGCACGGATGCTCCCTCCGCCGCCGCGTCGGATGTCGCCGCGGTCACTCTCTATGAGTCGGACGGTGACCCGAACGTTCACGGTGGGTCGGCGTCAGCATCGATCCGTGCGGTGGCCGACGGGCCGCCATCGTGCAGCCATCACACGACCATCGTGGCCCGACCTACCATCCGCCAGACATGGCTGACCGACGTTGATGCGGGTGCGACCCGCGCGGCTCGTCCCGCCGCTCCTGCGCCGCGTCGCCGACTTCCGGCGACTCTGGATCGGCCAGACGATCTCGGTCTTCGGCGACGAGGTGTCGCGCATCGGCCTGCCGCTGGTCGCCGTCCTGACGCTCGGTGCCGACGCCGCGGAGATGGGATACCTGACGGCGGTCGGGCTCCTGCCGCACCTCTTGTTCTCGATGCCCGCCGGCATCTGGCTCGATCGTGTGCGTCAGCGTCGCCGGCTGATGATCTGGGCGGACATCGGGCGAGCAGCGTTGATCGCCACGGTCCCGATGGCCTACGTGCTCGGTGCGCTGAGCATGGCACAGCTCTACGTGGTCGGCTTCCTCAGCGGCACCCTCGCCGTCGTCTTCGACCTGTCCTGGAACGCCGTGTTCGTCGCCGTCGTCCGTCGCGAGCGGTTCGTGGACGCGATCTCGCTGCTGAACGGCAGCCGGTCGATGGCGTATGTGGCCGGGCCGACGGTCGGGGGTGCGCTCGTCCAGGTGCTCGGGGCGCCGCTCGCCATGCTCGCGGACGCGTTCTCGTATCTGGGCTCGGTCCTCTTCCTGCGCCGGATCCGGTCTCCCGAGCCGCCCATCGAGCACGAAGAGGGCGGTCTCCGGGAACGGCTCCTGGCGGGCCTCGCCTTCATCCTGCGCGACCCGATCATGCGGCCGACCCTGCTCGCCGTCGCGACGATCAACCTGTTCAACCTCGCGTTCGCCGCGCTCTTCATCCTGTACACGACCACGGAACTCGGCGTCGCGCCGGGGATCCTCGGTCTGGTGCTCGGTTCCGGCGCGGTCGGTGGCCTGATCGGTGCGGTCATCGCGAGCAAGGTGGGACGACGGATCGGCCTGGGGCCTGCGTACGCCCTGGGCTGCGTGCTGTTCACCCTGCCCCTCATCCTCGTGCCGGTCGCGGATGCAGGCCTGCCGATGCCGGTGATCCTGGGCCTGTTGTTCGCCTACGAGTTCGCCGCCGGACTCGGCGTGATGATCCTGGACATCAACATTGGCGCGATCATGTCGGCGCGCATCCCGGACCGGATCCGGTCGCGCTCGTCAGGCGCCTTCCGATTCATCAACTACGGGGTGCGGCCGATCGGGGCGCTGCTCGGCGGGCTGCTTGGTGCCGCCATCGGCGTCCGTGCGGCACTGTTCGTCGTGTCGATCGCAGCGACGCTGGGTGTCGTCTGGCTGCTCGGTTCGCGGGTCCTCCGGCTGCGCGACCTTCCGGAGCCCGGGGAGGCACCCGGCGGCTGACCTGGTGTCCCGGCCGTGCGGCCGCCGGTCAGTCCCAGCGGAAGGTGCGCGCCGCCACGAGCAGCGATCCGACCGCCCACGCTCCGACGATCGCCAGCGGCGTCGCCACCGATCCGCCCGAGCCGAGCGCCGCAGCGAAGGCCTCGCTGAGTGCCCCGATCGGGAGGAGGCGCGCCGCGGCGGCGAGCGAGGCCGGCAGGTCGCCGATCGGGACGAGCGCGCCACCGAAGCCGAGCGCGAGCAGGAACAGCAGATTGGCGAGGACGAGGGCGGCCTCCGGTCGGAACATCGAGGCGATCGTGAGGCCCAGACCGGCGCAGGCCGCCGCCCCGACGACGGTCGTGACCAGCATCGCCAGCACGGATGCCTCCGGGCCGGCTCGCCAGCCCAGGGCCAGCGCCGCGACCGTGATGAGGCCGCCGACCTGGGCCAGCGCGATCACGGCCACGACGCCGAGCTTTGCCGCGACCAGGCCGGACCGCCCGAGCGGCGAGCCACCGAGGCGCTTGAGGACGCCGTAGCCGCGTTCGTAGGCCGTCGCGATCCCGAGGTTGACCAGGCCGCTCGCGACGATGGCGAGCGCGAGGGTCCCGGGCAGCAGCCCGCCCACGGCACCGCGATCGAGCACGAGGCCGACGAACAGCAGCACCGCGACCGGGACCCCGACCATCGCCAGCAGGTTCTCGCCGCGCCGAGCGGCAAGTCGAGTTTCGACGCCCGCCTGGGCCATGACGGCGGCCGTCCAGGGCGCGGGCCGGCTCACACCCGCTCCGAGTCGGCGACCAGATCGAGGTAGACCTCTTCCAGCGAGCCACCCGTCGCGCGCGACTCCACGATGAGCCAGCCGGCGGTGCGACAGGCGTCGGCGACGGCCGCGACCAGGTCCGGCGAGGGATCGACGTCCGCGGCCTCCAGCCAGGTCTCGCCCCCCGCCGGCCGGATGGTGGCACCCGGCGTGACCGACCGGACCGCGGCACGCAGCCTCTCGAGCTCGTCGACCTCGAGCGACCGATCCAACCGGAACCGCAGCCGGGGGCGGAGGTCCGTCGCGAGCTGGGAGGGCGCACCCGCCGCCGCGATGCGGCCGCCGATCAGCACGACGATGCGGTCGGCCAGCCGCTCGACATCCACGAGGTCGTGGCTGGTCAGCAGGATCGCGACACCGGCAGCTCGCTGCTCCGCGATCAGGGCCCGCATCGTCGCGCGCCCTTCCGGATCCATGCCGGCCGTGGGCTCGTCGAGGATCAGCACCTCCGGCCGCCCGACCAGCGCGAGCGCGAGGCCGAGCCGCTGCCGCTCCCCGCCCGACAGGCGGCGGAACGGGGTCGACGCCACGGGCCGCAGACCCAGCACGTCCAGCAGCTCGTCCGGGTCGCGCGGCTCCTCATGGAATTGGGCGTATTGGACCATGGTCTCGCGCGGTCTCGCCCGGAGGTCGATGCCGCCGGACTGCAGCATCAGACCCACGCGGGCTCGCAGCGAGCGACCGCCGCGCGCCGGGTCCTCCCCGAGGACCCGCACCGTCCCGTCGTCGGCGCGCCGGTAGCCCTCGACGATCTCGACCGTCGTCGTCTTGCCCGCGCCGTTGGGCCCGAGGAGCGCGACGAGCTCGCCGGGCGCCACGCTGAACGAGACACCGTCGACCACCGCCCGATCGTCGTACCGCTTGCGCAGGTCCTCGACGACGACCGCCGGGGCGGTCATGGCGCGATTCGGGCGTAGTGCGTCTCGAAGTCGGTCGCGCGCACCTCGCCGATCTGCACGGAGCGCACGACCCCCGACCCATCGATGAAGAACGTCTGGGGCCGTCCCAGGACCCGGTAGGCCGTCTTGAGGGCCTTGCCCGGATCGTCCACGGTCGGCCACGTCGCCCCGAACTCGGCCACGAAGTCGCGCGCCAGGGGCGCGGGGTCGTCGGTCAGGACACCGACGATCGCGATGGCGTCGTCGGCGTGCTCGGCGAGCTTGGCGGCCAGCAGCGGGAACTCGTCACGACACGGGATGCAGTTCGGACCCCAGAAGTTGAGGACGACCGGCCGGCCGGCAAACTTCGCCAGGTCGAAGGCATCGCCGTCCAGCGTCGTGCCGACGATGCGCGGGGCGGGCTGGCCGACCGAGACGCCGGGTGCGTCACCCACGCGGATGAACCACCACAGGGCAGCGGTCGTGACGACCGCGATGGCCAGCGCGATGAGGATCGGGCGGCGCGGCGTGACGATGACCTCGGTGCCGTGCGCGCCCTACTGGAGGGTGGCGCTGCCCGTCATGCTCGGGTGGACCGTGCACAGGAAGGTGTAGGTCCCGGCGGCGAGCGCTGGCACCGCGTAGACGCGCGTCTCGACTCCGTTGAAGACCTCGCCCTGGTACACGCTGGCCCCGGCGCCGTCCTTGAGCTCGACGTTGTGGGGCGTGCCGGCGTCCTCGTTGACCAGCGCGAGCGTGAACGGTCGATCGGCGGGGCCGGTCAGGCTGGCCTCGGCGAACTTGATGTCCTTGGCGTGGACCACGACGTCCGCGGTCGGCCCTGCTGGCGGTTCGCCGGAGCCACCGGGCTCGCCCGGTCCACCCGACGCGCTCGGGGGGGCACCGGACGCCCCAGCGCCTTCGCCACCGCTGACGTCGCGCGGCGGCAGCCAGCCGGCCTGGAGTGCCACGCCGGCGATCAGGAGGACGCCCAGCACGACGAGCAGCAACCCCGGCGTCCGCGGCGCGGGCATGCTCTCGAGGTGGCCGGTCGTGTCGGCCTCCTCGGCCTTGACGTACTCCTTGCGGGCATCGATCAACCAGCCGACCAGCGTCGCGACGAGCGCGATCACCCCCACCGCCAGCAACCAGCCGCCGAAGACCAGGCCGAGCATCAGCATGCCCATGCCCACGGCGCCGAGGAACGGCCGGAACGACGGACCCGGCATGTGGACGCCCGGTGGCGGACCCCCACGCTCCACGACCGGCAGCTCAGTCGCCGTCCGAACGCCGAGGTCCTGATCGTAGATCCGCGTCGATTCCGTGAGCCAATACAGCAAGGTCAGCCCGAGAGCGATGGCTCCGAGCAGCAGGATGGGGCCGGGGAAGACCACCCCGAGGAAGAGCAGGAACACGCCGATGGAGGCGAGGATCGGGGCCCACGACGGACCGGGCATGTGCAGGCCGGGTGGCGTCCGCGGGGCCACGCGCCGCTTCCCGCGCCGTGCCTTGGGCGCGCGGAACAGGCGCACGAACGTCATCACCAGCCAGACCAGGGTGAGGACGAAGATGAAGACCGGGAGCAGGGCGACCAGCGCGCCCCAATCGGGGATGACGAACTGCGTCAGCAGCTCCAGGATCCCGGTCCAGGTCTCTTCGAGCACCGGGCCGTCAGTCGTTCGGGGATCCGGCGATGAGCACGTAGGCCATGACGGCCATCGCGACCCCCAGGAGCACGAGCAAGGTCACCCCGGCGTAGTCGACCTCCCAGCCGGCGACGTACTGGACCCCCCAATAGACGGCCCCGATGGTCACGAACAGCAGGCCGACGAAGATGGCGTTGCGGGGATGGCGCAGTGGGTGCATCAGATGTGGCCCTTGCCGGGCAGCAGGTACAGCAGCGAGAAGAGCAGGATCCAGACCACGTCGACGAAGTGCCAGTACAGCGACGTCGCCTCGACCGCATCGTGGTGGCGGGCCGAGAACTGCCCGGCCATGCCACGGTAGAGGACGACCCCGAGCATCACCACGCCCCCGAACACGTGCGCGCCGTGGAAGCCGGTCAGGGTGAAGTACGTCGTGCCGTACGGGCCCGACGCCATCGTCAGCCCCTCCGCGCCGAGCTCCGCGTAATCGATCGCCTGCATCACGAGGAAGGTGACGCCGATCAGGAAGGTCACCGCGATGTTGCGAACGAACGCGACGTGATCGCCGCGCCGGATGGCCCAGACCGCGAACTGGCAGGTGAACGACGACAGGATGAGGATCACGGTCGCGGGCCCGACCAGCGGCAGGATCTCGAGATGGAACTGCACCGGCGGGGTGGTCTCGGGATTGATCGGCGGCCATAGCTCCGTCTTGGCCCGAACCGCGAAGTAGGCCGCGAACAGCCCGGCGAAGAACATCACCTCCGAGGTGAGGAACAGGAGCATCCCCAGGACGACGTTGCTGATGCCGCCCGACGTGTCGTGGCTGAGCCCCGCGACCGGGCTGTGGTCGGTGGTCGTGAGGGCGTGGCTTTCGGTGGTCATCGGCTCAGTGCTCCGTCTGGGCAACAGCCGAGCCCGGCTTGGGACCGTGGCGGACGTCGAACACCGGTCGCTCCGAGCGGATCTCCGGCAGCCGGTCGAAGTTGTACGGCGGCGGTGGCGACGTGGTCGCCCACTCGAGCGTGTTGCCCTCCCACGGGTCGTCGCCGGCGATCTGGCCACTGCGCAGCGAGACGAAGACGTTCCACAGCAGCGGCACCATGCTGGCGGCGATGAGGAAGCCACCGATGGTGGCGGCCAGGTTGAGGTCGTTCCAGCCGGCCGTCGACGAGTAGTCGGCGATGCGCCGCGGCATGCCCGACAGCCCCAGCTCGTGCATCGGGAAGAACGTCAGGTTGAACCCGATGAACATCAGCACGAACTGGACCTTGCCCAGGGTCTCGTTGAGCATCCGGCCGGTCATCTTGGGGAACCAGTAGTAGAGGCCGGCCATCACCCCGAACACGGACCCTCCAAAGAGCACGTAATGGATGTGCGCGACGACGAAGTACGTGTCGTGGAGCGCGAAGTCGACGGGCACCGACGCGCTGAAGGCCCCGTTGATGCCGCCGATCAGGAACATCGTGAGGAAGCCGAGCGCAAAGAGGAGGGGTGTGGCCAGGCGGAGCTGGCCGCGCCACATCGTAAAGATCCAGTTGAAGAACTTCACGCCGGTCGGGACGGCGATCAGGAACGTCATGAGGCTGAAGAACGGCAGGTACACCGCGCCGGTCGTGAACATGTGGTGCGCCCACACGGAGAAGCCGAGCGCACCGATGCCCACCGTCGCGAAGACGAACGCCTTGTACCCGAACAGGGGTTTGCGGCTGAAGACGGGCAGGATCTCGCTGACCGTGCCCATCGCGATGAGGATCATCACGTAGACGGCCGGATGCGAGTAGAACCAGAAGATGTTCTGGTAGAGGATCGCGTCGCCGCCGTTGGCCGGATCGAAGAAGCTCCCGCCGAGGTTGCGATCGATGAACAGCATGATCACGGCGCTCGTGAACACCGGCGTGGCCAGCAGCACGAGCACGGCGGTCACGAGGACGGTCCACGTCAGCAGCGACATCCGGAACAGCGTCATTCCCGGGGCGCGCATCTTGAAGATCGTGACGAGGAAGTTGACCGCGCCCAGGATCGAGCTCGTGCCCACGAGGGCGAGCCCGACGATCCACAGGTCCTGCCCGGACCCGACCGAGGCCAATGGGCGGTCCTGGGCCAGCGGGCTGTAGGACGTCCAGCCGGCCGCCGCGGCGCCGCCTGTGACGAACCCCAGCAGGATCAGGAACCCGCCGAGCGGCAGCATCCAGAACGACAGCGCGTTGATGCGCGGGAAGGCCATGTCGGGCGCCCCGATCTGGAGCGGGACGACGTAGTTCCCGAAGCCGGCCAGCATCGGGATGATGAACAGGAAGATCATCAGCGTCGCGTGCATCGTGAAGACTTCGTTGTAGGTCTGGTCCGTCAGGAACTGCAGGCCCGGGACCGCGAGCTCCGTGCGTACGAGCAGGGCCAGGATCCCGCCGATGAAGAAGAACAGGAACGAATTCACGACGTACAGGATCCCGATCTTCTTGTGATCGGTGGTCGTCACCCAGTCGTACAGGCTGCTGCGGTAGGTCGGAGCGGCGGGGTGCAGGACGGTGGTCGCCACGGGATGCTCCTAGTTGACCGTGAGGGTGCCGGTCATGCTGGGGTGGACCGTGCAGATGAAGGCGTAGGCACCGGCCTTGAGCGGCGGCACGTCGTAGGTCTTCTTGGCCGGACCCGGGAAGATCTCGCCCTTCCAGACCTCAGGTCCGGTCGGGCCGCCTTCATGGATCGCGACGTTGTGCGGGATGCTCGGGTCCTGGTTGTCGAAGTCGATCTTGAATGGTGTGTCCGCCGCGGCCTGCAGCTCAGTCGGCTGGAAGGCCAGGTTCAACGCCGTCACCGCCAGCGCGGGGCCGGCGGGCGGGGGCGGCCCACCCGACGGCGCCCCGGAAGGTCCACCTGACGGCGCCGGGGACGGGCTCGCATTGGCCTTGGCGATGCTCGCCTCGAGCCACGCGTCATAGTCGGCGGGCGTGTAGGCGTGGACATCGAACAGCATCAAGCGATGGCCGGCGCCACACAGCTCGGCGCACTGACCGCGGAACGTCTGGCCGGCATCGGCCTCGTTGACCGTGATCTCGAACACGTTGGTCCGGCCCGGCACGACGTCTCGCTTGAACAGGAACTGCGGGACGTAGAAGGCGTGGATGACGTCCGGGCTCTCGAGGCTCAGCTGGACCGTGCGGCCAGCGGGCAGCACGAGACCGCCATCGTCCCCGGTGGGGAGCAGCTGGGTGTAGACCGTGTTCTGCCCGCTCTCGTCGAGATACTCGAACGTCCACTGGAACTGGCCGGCGACGGCCTTGATCCGGGTCTGTGGATCGGCGGACACGACCTCGACGGTGTTGAGGGTCTGCCACGAGATGACGAACAGGAACGCGACGATCAAGGTCGGGACGACGGTCCAGACGACCTCGGCGATGGCGTTGCCGTGGGTCTGCGGGGGCAGGGTCACGTCCTCGGGCCGGCGCCGGTAGCGGAGCACCGTCCAGAGGATCAGCCCCTCGACGAGGAAGAAGATCGCGACCGCGATCAGGAACACGATCGTGTAGAGGTCGCGGATCTGCTCGCCCTGAACAGTCACGGCCTTCGGCGGGTAGAGACCGGTCACGATGCCCTGCCCGGTCGCGACCAGGTCGACGCCGGCGATGATCGCGATGGCCACCAGCAGCAGCGCGATGGCGCCGACGACGAGAGCCTGGAGCGCGAAGCGGCCGGATCGGGGGGGACTCGCCATGCAGATCCTCAGCGGAGCGTCGGCGAGCACCGAAACCCGAGTGCCTCACCGTCAAGGGAGATCGCGGCCGAACCGCCCGAGGGTCGGACCGGCGCCATGATACCCGGAGCGTGGCCGTCTCGCGCGGCTCCCGGCGGCGTTCGTGCGACGATGCGGACGATGAGGACCCGCCCCAAGCTCCGCCGCGGTCTGGGCGAGAGGGTCGGGCTCACGGGCTCGATCTTCGGGGTCGGAGCCATCGGCTGGCTCGCGGGGGCGACGGCCGTGGCGGCCCATGGGCCCGTGCCGTCCGAGCCGCCATCGACCGCGTCGCTCCTTCTCGGCTGGACGTTCGAGCCCCTGCCCACGCTGGGCATCGCGGTCGCCGGCGCCTGGTGGTGGTGGGCGGTCCGGCGGGTCAACGCCGCGCACCCGACCAATCCCGTGCCGGTTCGACGGTCCGTGGCGTTCGCCGCCGGCCTGACAGCCGTGGCCGTTGCGCTCCTTTCCGGCATCGATCAATACGACACGACGCTGTTCTCCGTGCACATGGTCCAGCACCTGCTCCTCGCGCTGGTCGCCGCGCCACTGATCGCCCGGTCCGCCCCGATCACGCTGCTTCTGCGTGTCGCCTCGCCGGCAACGCGGCAGCGCTGGATCCTGCCGGCCCTGCATTCGCGCGTGACGAGGGTCCTCGCGTTCCCGGTCGTCGCCTGGGTGATCTTTGCGGGGGTCATGTGGGTCAGCCACTTCTCGCCGCTGTTCGACGCGGCGCTGGAGGACCCCCTGATCCACGACCTGGAGCATGCGCTGTTCCTGGGCGCGGGCCTGCTGTTCTGGTGGCCGGCGGTCGGGCTGGATCCCGCGCCGTGGCGGATGCCGCACCCGGCGCGCGCCCTGTATGTCCTGCTCCAGATGCCGCAGAACACGTTCCTCGCCGTCGTGTTGCTCAATGCCCCGACGGTGCTGTACGCGCATTACGGGACGCTCGAGCGGTCGTGGGGCCTGACGGCGCTCGCCGACCAGCAGGCCGCGGCTGGGATCATGTGGCTGGCGGGTGACGCCATCTTCCTCGTCGGAGTGATGGCGATCGTGCTCGCCTGGATGCGAGCGGAGGCCCGCGACACGGGGCGGACGGACCGCCGGGCGGCCGCCGAGATGGCCGACATCCGGGTGCGCGAGGGGTTGCTGGCGGATCGGCTCGCGCGCGAGCGCGAAGACGGTCAGCCGGGGAGCGGCGCTTCGAGGTAGGCGCGGTACTGCGCCGGATCGACATTTCCGCCGCTCACGACGCCGACCACCGTTCCCTCGAGGCCGTCCAGGCCAAGGTCCCCGCGCCGGAACGCGATGGCCGCCAGGGCCAGCGCCCCGCTTGGTTCCGCGACGAGGCGTGACCGCTCGGCGGCGAGCCGGACCGCGGCCGCGATCTCCGCCTCGGTCACGGTGATGATGCCGTCGAGGTGGGCGCGCAGGTGGGCAAACGTGCGTCCCCCGAGCGCCTGGGTCCGGGTGCCATCGGCGATCGTGCGCGACACGTCCGCCGCGGACCAGGCGACGATCTCGCCGCGCTCCAGCGACTCGCGCGCATCCGCGGCGAGCTCCGGCTCGACGCCGATCACGCGCGCTCCCGGGACGAGGGCCTTGATCGCCACCGCCACGCCGCTCGCGAGCCCACCACCGCCGACCGGCACGACCACAATGGCGACATCGGGAAGGTCCTCGGCGATCTCGAGACCGACGGTGCCCTGCCCGGCGATGATGCGGTCGTCGTCGTACGGCGGAACGATGGCGAGACCCCGCTCCGCGGCGATCGCCTCGGCCCGCTCGCGGCGTTCCTCCGACGCGGTCCCGACCGTGACGATCTCGGCTCCATCGGCGGCGACCCGCTCGCGCTTGATGGCGGGCGCATCGCTGGGCATGACGATGACCGCGGGCGCCCCCAGCAGACGGGCCGCGCGCGCGACGCCCTGGGCGTGGTTGCCCGAGGAATATGTGATCACGCCCCGCGCCCGATCCGCCGCCGGCAACCCGGCGATCGCGACGTAGGCGCCCCGGATCTTGAACGCCCCGATCGGTTGGAGGCTCTCCGCCTTCAGCAGGACGCGGTCCTCCGGCGGGCCGTACGGGACGAGCGGCGTGCGGATGGCCACGCCACGCAACACCTTGGCGGCGGCGCGGATGGCCCCGATCGTCACGAGGGCGGGCGCGTCGGTCACCGGCCACCACGGTCGACGATCGCCTGGCAGCCGATGCAGTGGGCCGCCCACGGGAGCGCCTCGAGCCGCGCGGGCGCGATCGGCTCGCCGCAGCGCAGGCACGTCCCGAACGTCCCCGCCTCCAGTCGGGCGAGTGCCGCCTCGACGAGCTCGAGTTGCTGGCTCGATCGGTCGCGCAGGGCCAGGTCGCGCTGCTGCTCGAAGACCTGGGTCGCCGCCGCGGCCTGCGAGCCGTACGTCATCTGCCCAGGCGCCTGGATGGCCTCGCCGAGCTCCGCGATGAGGCGCACGCGCTCGCTCGCGAGGGCCGCGCGGATGGCGACCGGGTCGATCTCCTCCATCGGCGGACTGTACGCCCGAGCCCATGCCGGCGCACATCGACCTATCCTTGCGGGACTCAGCCACGAAGGAGATCAGGACCATGGCCATCGCGATCGATCCCGTGTGCGGGATGGAGGTCGACACCATGACCTCGCAGCTGTCCCTCGAGCACGACGGGACGACCTACTGGTTCTGTGGCAAGGGCTGCCTGCTCGAGTTCCAGGACGACCCGGACAAATACCTCGATCCGGGATACGCGCCATCGATGTGAGGTCGCGGCCCGCCCGTCCTCCGTCACCGTCCCGACACGATGACCTCGTACGATGCCGACATGGCTGACACCGACACCACCTCCACCCACACCCCTACCCAGAACGCCGTGAAGTCGGACGCCGAGTGGCGCGCCGAGCTGACCCCCGAGCAGTACCGCGTCCTCCGCGAGAAGGGGACCGAACGAGCGTTCACAGGCGCGCTCTGGGACGAGCATCGATCAGGCACGTACCGCTGTGCCGGCTGCGGAGCCGAGCTCTTCCGTTCCGACGCGAAGTTCGAATCCGGGACCGGCTGGCCGAGCTTCTTCGAGCCGGCCGACGCCGCGGCGGTCGCGACGGAGAAGGACCGCTCTCTGTTCATGACCCGCACCGAGGCGCTGTGCGCGAGCTGCGGTGGGCACCTGGGCCACGTCTTCGACGATGGTCCGGATCCGACCGGGATGCGCTACTGCATCAACTCGGCGGCGCTGCGGCTCGACCCCGAGAGATAAGCCGCAGCTGAAGCGCCCGTTGGGATACTGCGGTTCCACGGGTTCGATCGGGCACTCCTCGTCGGGATCGACCGGCGGATCCGGTGCCGGTCGCGGCCGGCGGAGGTGCCCCATGGCGCGATTGCGCTTGTCGTTTGTCTACTTCCTCGTCGTCCTGGCTCCGGTCGCGGCCGACCTCGGACGTCGCTGGTCCTGATCAGGTCCGCGCGCTTGCGACCTCGTCGGCATCTTGCGTCGCTTGGACGGTCCTGGCTGACCCTTTCAGAGTCGTGCACTCTCGACCCCGGAGCTGATCCGAGTCGCGAGCCACACCGGCACCACTGAGATCACGATCAGCATCAGTGCCACGACATTCACGACCGGCAGCTCGGTCGGCCGCTGGATGGCGGCCAGAATCCACATTGGGACCGTTTGTGTCCCGGCCCCGGCCGTGAAGTTCGTCACGATGATCTCGTCGAACGACAGCGCGAACGCCAGCAGCCCGCCACTCAGAAGGGCCGTGCCCATACCGGGTAGCGTCACTCGACGGAACGTCGTGAACGCGTCGGCTCCGAGGTCCGCCGAAGCTTCTTCGGGCGACTTTGGCAGGCGTCGAAGCCGGGCAACGACGTTGTTGTAGGCGATGACCACGCAGAAGGTGGCATGGCCGATGATGATGGTCAGCAGGCCGAAGTCGATCCCGAACGTCACGAACGACGTACGAAGCGCGATGCCGGTCACCACGCCTGGCAAGGCGATCGGCAGCACGAGCAGGAACGAGATCGTCTGGCGTCCGAAGAAGGCGTAGCGCTGCACAGCCAGCGCGGCAAGCGTGCCCAACACGAGGGCAATGGCCGTCGCCGCGGTCGCCACGCTGAGCGAGTTCAGGATCGCCTGGATGAGGCCGGGGTTGCTGGCTGCCTCACCGAACCAGCGCAGCGTGAAACCGGTCGGCGGCCAGACTTGGAGGCGGCTTTCGTTGAAGGCATAGATCGCCAGGATCACGACGGGCAGGTACAGGAAGACGAGGACCACGCTTGAAGCCAGGCGCAGCAGGATTCGGACGGCGCGCGACTCGATCATGGCCGTCGCCTCACAGCGATTCGAAGGCGCCGAGGCGGCGCGCCACAAGCAGGTAGATGGTCATGATCACGATCGGCAGCAATGAATAGGCGGCGGCCAGTGGCAGGTTGCCAAGGCTCGAATTGTCGTAGATCACATTGCCGATGAACTTCGCGTCGGACACCAGATCCGGCGTGATGTAGTCGCCGAGGGTCAGCGAAAACGTAAAGATCGAACCCGCCACCAGGGCCGGAAAGACGAGCGGCAGGATCACCCTTCGGAACGTCGTGCCCGGGCGCCCGCCCAGGTCGGACGACGCCTCCAGCAGGGAGCGCGGGATGCGCTCCAGGCCGGCGTAGATCGGCAGGATCATGTACGGCAGCCACAGGTAGCTCAGGACCAGCCAGCTGTTGCTCAACGCGGTCAGGCCGGACGGCTCGATGCCCAGCGGTCTCAGGATCCAGTCGGCCAGACCGTTGCCCTGCAGGATCGTGCGCCAGGCGTAGACCTTGACGAGGTAGGCCGCCCAGAGCGGCATCAGCACCGCGATGACGAGCAGCCCACGGACGCGTGGCGAGGCGACGCGGGCCATGTAGTAGGCGATCGGGAAGGCCAGGACGATGTCGGTGGCCGTCACCAGGATGGCCATGCCCACGGTCCGCAGGGCGATCGTCCGGTAGACGTCGGTGGTGACGAGCTCGATGAATGCATCGAGCGTCCAGGCGAACGGCTCGACCCTGCCGGTGAATGCGTCCTTATCCCAGAACGCGTTGAGCAACAGGATGAACAGCGCACCGAGATACGCGATGGCCAGCCAGCCCAACGGCCCGGCCAGGAGGGAAGCGAGCTGGACTCGGGAGCGCGGATAGACCCACGTGGAGATGCGGTGGGCGAGCCCCGGCCGCGGCCGCGCCGGGGCCGACCTGAGAGCGACGGCCGGCGGCGTGGCGGCGGGTGGCGTGGCGAAGGGCTCCTGGGGAGAGCCCGGGAGCCCTTCGTCGGTCACGGTGTCGGGCGCTCGCGCGGGTCAGCCGCCGCGCAGCGTGGTCCAGGCGGCGACCCAGGCGTCCTGGTCCTTGCAGGTGGTCGCGGAGTCGTCGTCGGCGCAGTCTGCCTGCGGCGTGCTCCAGTACCAGATCTTGTCGTAGTAGGCCTCGTCCGTTGCGTGCGTCAGCTCGCAGTGCCCGGCCGAGATGGATTTCCGCATAGTCACACGCCTGCTGGCTGGTCGGTGCTTCGCCGAACCAGACCGTGGCCTGCCCGTTGGCCTCGGCCGACGCCATGTGGTTCATCCACATGTACATGCAGTTGGGGTTCTTGGCTGCTTTGGCGATCATCCACGTATCGGACCAGCCGGTCGAGCCCTCCTCCGGCAGCACGCCGGCGATCGGGGCGCCTTCGGACGACATCAGGTTGACCTGGAACTGCCAGGAGGTGCCGATGACGGTGTCGCCGGACCCGAACGTGTTGACCTGGTCCGTGTAGGTGCCCCAGTACTGAGCGCCGTTCGCCTTCTGGGCCTCGAGCAGGGCGATCGCGGCGTCGAACTGAGCCTGGTTGAGCTGGTAGGGATTCTTGATGCCGAGGTCGGGCTTGGTCGTCATCAGGTGCAAGGCGGCGTCGGCGATGTAGATCGACGAGTCGTAGATGCTGATCTTGCCGGCGTACTCAGAGCCGCCCTCCCAGACCGGATCCCAGCTGGTTGGCGCGGTCGTTACGACGTCGGTGTTGTACATGAGCAGGTTCGGCCCACGGCCATGCGGGACGCCATAGGGCACACCGGCCAATGAGTTGTGGCCCTTGTTCTTGAGGCCCTCGAAGATGTTCGCGTAGTTCGGGATCAGGGCCGTATTGATGGGAGCGACGATGCCACCGGCCATGAGCCGGTTGGTAGCGTCGCCCGAGAACGAGCCGCCGTCATAATCGCCGGACTGCATGAGCGACACACCATTGTTGGAGTCGGTCATGTCGGTCGTGTTGACCTTGCAGCCGGTCTCCGTCTCGAATGGCGTCACCCAGTCGAAGTCCGGGTTGACCGCGCCGCGCTCGGCATAGCCGGCCCAGATGATCAGGTTCAGCGCCCCCTCGCCCGCCCCGAGCGACGCCTGCGCACTCGGTGCGGGGCTACCGCCTGCGCCGGTACACGCTCCGATGGCGAGCGCGGCGACCGTCGCCAACGCCAGGAACCGTCCATGTCGCATGCGCTTCATGCCTCCTCCTCGATTCGATCCGTCGCCATCCGCGACGCGGAGCTCGTGCTGTCGCTTCCAGATCAGGCGGACAGCCTTGCCTTGCTGGGCGAGCGCCTCGGTCGAGGTGGTCGCCAGGTTCTGTTGGGTGACGACGAGCCGAGCGCCCGCCTCCAGGATCACGATGTACCGGGTCTCCGGCCCGAGATAGACGACCTCCTGGATCGTGCCCGGGGCCGCCGTCTCGTCGTCCGCGGCGGTGGCGTCCGGCTCGGCCAGTCGGATCTTCTCCGGCCGGATCGTGAATGTGCCGGCTCGCCCGAGGACCTGCTGTGCAGCCTCGCCTCGGACCAGGTTGGACGTCCCCACAAAGCCCGCCACGAACCGGGTTGCCGGTCGCTCGTACACATCGGCTGGCGTACCCAATTGCTCGATCCGGCCGTCCCGGAAGACCGCCAGGCGGTCGCTCATGGTGAGCGCCTCCTCCTGGTCATGGGTCACGTAGATGAAGGTGATGCCGACCTGCTGCTGGATGGCCTTGAGCTCGATCTGCATCTCTTCGCGAAGCTTGAGATCCAGGGCGCCGAGCGGCTCATCGAGGAGGAGGACCCGAGGCCGGTTCACGAGCGCGCGGGCGAGGGCGACGCGCTGACGTTGACCGCCTGAGAGCTGGGCTGGCCGGCGACCGTCATAGCCCTCGAGACGGACCATCCGGAGCGCCTCCGCCACGCGCGCCTCGCGCTCGGCCCGGGCCACCTTGCGCACGACGAGGCCGTAGGCAACGTTCTGCCCGACCGTCATGTGCGGGAACAGGGCGTAGTCCTGGAAGACGGTGTTCACGTCACGGTCGAACGGCGGGACGGCTGTGACGTCCGCGCCATGGAGCAGGATCCGGCCCGCGGTCGGCAGCTCGAAGCCGGCGATCATCCGCAGGGTCGTCGTCTTGCCCGAACCCGACGGCCCGAGCATCGAGAAGAACTCGCCATCGCGGACGTCCAGATCGACCCCTGCGACCGCGACCACCTCGCCGTAGCGCTTCTCGAGACCCTCGAGTCGGACCGCGATCCCGGTCGTGTCCGCGCGCTCGCCGACGGCGGCGCCGCGGGCGGCCACAGGCTCGGTCGCGCGGGTATCGATCGGCAAGGTCAACCACGCCCCTCGTTGCTGTGACGGCGCCGGGCTCGGTGGCGGGTCGCGCGAACGATGCGGCGCGCGCAGCGGCGGTGTCAAGCGGATTCGCGGGTCGTTCCGGTCGTCGCGCCATAGACTCGGCTGGTGGATCGGTGGCGCAGTTCGGGTGCCCGCCGCCAGCGCATCGCGCTGACGGGCCTGCTCGCCGTGGCCGCGGCCATTTCCGGCGCGTGCGAGGCGGGCCCGGCCCCGGCAACACCGCCCATCGTCCCGGGAGCCTCCGCGGCCCCGCGCGAGGTCAACCTCATCGCGAAGGACTACGAGTTCCTGCCTGCGACCCTCGACCTCGTTCCCGGCGAGACCGTGCTGCTGCACGTCATCAACGGCGGTCTCGAGGTCCACGAGGCGATCATCGGCGACGCGGGTGTCCAGGACGCCTGGGAGCGCGCCGAGGCCGCGGTCGCCGGGGCGCCACCCGGTCCGACGCCCGTCGTCAGCGTGGCGCCCGAGGTCTCGGGTCTGCGCATCGTCGTTCGGTCGGGCGAACGCGTGGACGTCATCGTGGACCGTCCCGACCGGCGATTCCGGCGGCAACCCGCCGGCGTTCATCGTCGGCTGCCATATCCCCGGCCACTGGGAGCGCGGGATGCAGGTTCCCGTACGCTGGGTCGGCGCGTCGTGAGCGCGGCCGGTGGTACGCTCTGGACCCGCGCCGACGGGGTGCGCATTTCGGACGTTCCGACACCGCTCGAGGAGGACGCTGCATGACGTATGTGATCGCCGAGCCGTGCATCGATGTGCTCGACATCTCGTGCGTGTCCGTCTGTCCGGTCGACTGCATCCACTACGAAGAGGGCGTGGACCGCAAGCTGTTCATCGATCCCAACGAGTGCATCGATTGCGGCGCCTGCGAGCCCGAATGCCCGGTGAACGCGATCTTCCCGGAAGAGTCGTTGCCGCCCGAGTGGGCGAAGTTCACCGTGATCGACGCCACGTGGTACACGGACAAGGCCGCCGCCCGGGCCGCCACAGACGAGATCAAGCCCTCGGGCTGATGGCGTCGCGGAGCTCCCCCTCAGACCTCGGGGCGCGTGTGTCAGCTCCCCGTTGAGGGTGCCGGTACCCCGGCCCTCGCAATGCGCATCGTGTCGCTGCTTCCGTCGGCCACCGAGATCGTCTGTGCGATCGGGCTGCAGGACGAGCTCGTCGCCGTCACGCACGAGTGCGACTGGCCGCCGTCGGTCGTGGGCAAGCCCGTCGTTACGCGCAGCGTGCAGGACCTCACCGGCGCCTCGTCTCGGGATATCCACGCGCGGGTGACCGCGTCGATGCACGGCGGGTCGTCGCTGTACGAGCTTGACGAGGAGGCGCTGGCGGCCGCCAAACCGGACCTTATCCTGACCCAGGAGCTGTGCCGGGTCTGCGCGGTGAGCTATCGCGAGGTGAACGAGGTCGCTCGCCGGATCGACGCCGACATCACGGTCGTGTCGCTCGAGCCGACGTCGATCGAGGGCATCCTCAACACCATCACGACGGTCGGCGCGATGGCCGAGGTCGAGGACGCCGCCATCGACGTGGTCGAGGCGTTGCGCGAGCGGCTCGGGGCGATCGAACAGCGGGTCGCGGCGCGTCGAGAGGCCGGTCACCGGGCGCCGCGGGTCGTCGCGCTCGAGTGGCTCGATCCGCCGTTCACGGTGGGCCACTGGGTGCCCGAGCAGATTCGCCGAGCCGGCGGCTGGGACCTGCTGGGCTCTGACGGGGAGAAGGCGCACGCGACCACGTGGGACGCGGTCGCCGAGGTGGACCCGGAGATGCTGTTCCTCATGCCGTGCGGGTTCCACCTGTCGGAGACGGTCCGCACCTGGGCCAGGACCCCGGTCCCGCCATGGCTGGCCGAGCTGCCCGCGGTCCAGCGGGGCGCGGTGTTCGCGGTCGATGGCTCGGCGTACTTCTCGCGCCCCGGTCCGCGCGTCATCGACGGGATCGAGCTCCTCGCCGAGATCATGGATCCGGCGGGTTTCGTGGACATCGCCCCACCCGGCGGCTGGACCCCGGTCCCGGTCGGCTGACCTTGCCCTTCCTCGCGTCGTTCTCGTGCCTGTGGTGCGGAGCTGCCCACACGGTCAGATCGCCCGACGACCTTGAGGGCTGGGCGCAGCTCTGCCCGGACTGCGTGGGCAAGGCCGGTGACAACGGGTTCCTCCGCTTCCGGTTGCGCCAGGCATTGACCGAGCGGTCGGCGGCCGCACGGACCGCGGCGCCGGGAGAGGGAGCGGAGGGGGGCGAGGCGGCCCCCGCCCTCGACACGGCGACCGCGACCGCGACCGCACCGACCGCCCGGGCCGCCCGACGCCTCGACCGCCACCGACGCCGAGCGCTCGATGATCGACTACTACGAGGCGCGCGCCCCGGAATACGACGACTGGTACCTGCGCCGCGGCCGCTATGCGCGCGGCGCGATCCACGATGCCGCGTGGAACGCCGAGCTCGACAGCGCCGGTCGGTGGCTGGACGGGCTGCCGTGGAACGGCGACATCGTCGAGCTCGCGGCCGGAACGGGCTGGTGGTCGCCACTGCTCGCGTCACGTGGTGAGCTGTCCCTGTACGACGCGTCGCCGGCGGCCCTCGATCGGGCGCGCGAGCGGCTCGTGGCGCACAACCTCCGCGCCCACCTGCATGTGCGCGACGCGTGGGCCGAGCCGGACCGGGCGGTGGACGGCCTGTTCCTCGGCTTCTGGCTGAGCCACGTCCCGCGCGAGCGACTCGGCGACTTCCTGGCCCTCGCGCGCCGCTGGCTCAAGCCCGGTGGGCGCTTCGCGGCCATCGATTCCCTGCCCGACGCCGCGTCGGGCGCCGCCGACCATCCCGAGCCTGCCGACGACCTTGCCACGCGCCGTCTGGCCGACGGCCGCGAGTTCACGATCGTGAAGGTGTACTACAGCCCCGCCGAGTTGACCGTGGCCTTGACCGACGCCGGCTTCACGGACGTGGGTGTCACGACCACCGGACGGTTCTTCGTTCTCGGGTCCGCTCGGTCGGGCTGACGATCGGATGCCACGGTGCCGGCGGCTGGAGCTTCGCCGCCCCGTGGGCCGGCGCGCTTGAGCGCCTCGATGCGCGCTGCATAGACGTGGTGAGCACAACAGGGGTCGATAGCCGGACGGACAGCCCGGATCGTCGACCATCGCGCTACGTGCATGGTCGCCACGACCCCGCAGGGGCGGTAAGGGACGACGTCGGCCGGGCCTTCGACATCTTGCCGAAGGTAAAGAGCGTGCGGCGACCATGCAGCGAGCACGAGCATGACGAATGACGGTCGGGGCGGCGCGTGTCTGACGACCTACCTCAGATCCCCGACCGCAGGAGCCCGTCCCGCCACGCGTGGAACGCTCGTCGGTGCACGCCACCCGCGTCGCTATACTCCGGCCGATGTCCCCCCTCGCGAACGCAACGATCGCCACGGTCGGCTCTGGCGTCATGGCCGAGGCGATGATCGCCGGCCTGCTCCGCGGCGCCCTCGTGGACGCCGAGCGCGTGATCGCGAGCCATCCGCGGGCCGAGCGCCGCGAGGCCCTGGAGCGCGAGTACGGCATCCGGACCGCGGCCGACAACGTCGAAGCGGTCAAGGATGCCGACGTGATCCTGCTTGGCATCAAGCCCCAGATGCTGAACAAGGTCGGCCGCGAGATCGGTCCGCACCTGCGCCGCGGCCAGCTGGTCCTGAGCGTCCTCGCCGGCGCCACGACCGCGGCCCTGACCGGCATCCTCGGGCACGACCAGGTCGTCCGCAGCATGCCCAACACCCCGGCTCGCCTCGGCAAGGGCGTGAGCGTCTGGTACGCCACGCCCGAGACGACCCAGGAGCAGCGCGCCCAGGCGGCGGCGCTGCTCGGCGCGCTGGGGCTCCAGCTCGAGGTCGACGACGAGAAGATGGTCGCGATGGCCACGGCGGTGAGCGGCACCGGACCCACCTACGTTTTCCTCGTCATGGAGGCGCTCATCGACGCCGCCGTGCACCTCGGCTTCCCTCGCCATGTGGCCCACGACCTCGTGATCGAGACGCTCGAGGGCTCCACCCTCTTCGCGAAGCAGTCCGGCATGCATCCCGCCGAGTTGCGCAACATGGTCACGAGCCCCGGCGGGACGTCGGCCGCGGCCCTGCACGAGCTCGAGAGCGGCCGCCTGCGGACGGTTCTGTCGGAAGCGGTCTGGGCGGCGTTCCGGCGCACGGTCGAGCTCGGCGATCAGCTCGAAGCCAGCGTCGAGTTACCTGCCCGAGAGGGTCCGCGGACCAGATGACGGCCACGACCACGACGCCGAGGATCGACCTTCGCCGGGCCAGCCTCGCGGACGTCCGTGCCCTCGACCTGCGCAGCGCGGAGCGGGATCTCTGGGCCGATGAGGCCGCCACCTGGGATCGCCTCGTGGTGTCGTGGGCGGGCCTGGACGACGCCGCTTGGCATCTGCCCGGCGCCGCGCCGTCGGATGCCGGCGGGCCGGATTGGTCGCTCGCGGAGCACATCGGCCACATCGCCGACTGGCAGGAGCTCGCGGCCGACTACATCCCGCTGGCAATCGGGACAGGCCGCTGGCCGTCGGACGACGACTACGACGGGGGCGATTTCGATCGCTACAACGAGCGCCGCCGGGCGCCCTGGACGACGATGTCGGCCGAGGCGATCCTGGCGCGCCTCGACCGCCGCCCGGCCCCGCCTCCTCGCGGCGGCGCAGCGCCTGACGCCCGAGACGATCCGCGGCCACGAGGCCTGGGGCTGGGTGTACTTCGTCCTGCACGGCCACTACCTCGATCACCTCGCGGTCGTCGAGCCGTGGACCGAAACCCTCCGCCTCCGCCAGGTCGATGGCGATCCGTTCGTCGCGGACCCGCGGGCGCCCGACCATGCGGGCTTCCGCGTGCAGGAGGCGGCTATCGGCGCGCAGTTCGACGCGCTTGTCCGAACCGTCCCGCCCGACCGCTGGAGTGGCGAGGAGATCACCCCGGGCTGGACGCTCCGCGATCATGTGGGCCACCTCGCCGACTGGGCGCTCGAAGGGGCCCGCGCCATCGAGGTCTTCCACGCCACCGGCACCTGGCTCGCCGATCCGGACGAAGGCATCGACGCCTGGAACGAGCGGCACGTCATCGCCGCGCGTGACGAGAGCCCGGCCGCGACGCTGGCCCGCTACGACAACGAGCGGGCCGCGCTCCTCGCGGCGGTCGAGACGCTCACCATCGAGGACCTTCGCTCCCCGGACGGCTGGAGCTGGGCGCAGGACTGCCTGCACGGCCACGTCCGCAAGCACCTCGCGATGCTCGGGCGGTGGTGCGCGGTGGCCGACTGGCCGAGAGCCTGATGCCGACCGATCGCAACCCGGGCGCCGCGACGGGCGCCGCCGGCCTCACCATCGAGGGGATCGTGGCGGTCGAGTCGCCTAGGGAATTCCGCATCAATCCGCGCGAGCGGACGGTCGCCTACACGGCCGAGATGGCCGGTGCCCGACAGCTGTTCACGCTGTCGCTGCGCGGCACGGGCGCGCCCGCCACCCAGATCACCGCGTCGGAGAAAGCGGTCGGCGAACCCCAATGGTCGCCGGACGGGCGGCGCCTGGCCTTCGTTCGGGACGAGGAGATCTGGATCGTCGAGGCGGACGGATCCCGGTTCACGAAGGTGGTCCCCAAGCCCGGCGGCGGCCGCGATCCGCAGTGGTCGCCGGATGGGCGGCGGCTCGCGTTCCTCTCGCGGCGGCGCGGCTGGTCGCAGGTCTGGCTGATCGATGCTCCCGTGCCGCGGCGCGGGCGTCCGCAACGCGACCCGCGTCCGCCGAAGGCTGCGGCGTTGACCCCCAGCGGCATCGATGTCGAGCAGATGGTCTGGTCCCCGGACGGCAGCCGGATGGCGGTCATGGCCCAGCAATCGCCCGAGGACCTCACGACGTCGCAGATCGCGCTCGTCGACGTCGCCACCGGGAAGAGCGAGGTCGTGGCAGGCGAGCGCAGCCACGATACCGGCGCCCAGTGGGCGCCCGACGGCTCGCTTCTCTACGTGTCAGATGCCGATGGCTGGTACCAGGTCGTGCGCCGCTCGCCCGATGGCCGAGACCGCATCGTCCTCACCGACGGGGAGCGCGAGCATGGCGAGCCATCGGGCGGCGTCGGGTACGTCCCGTTGCCGTCCCCGGACGGCAGCCGGGTCGCCCATATCGAGGTCCACGACGGCCTCATCGACGTGATCGTGCGCGGCCTGGGCGATGGAGAGCGGCCCAAGCGCGGCCGCGGCCGACCGCCCAAGGCCCCACGGACCGTGGCGGCGACCACCAAGGCCGAGCGGATCTCGCCCTGGGACGGCGTGTGGCGGCCCGTCGGCTGGCTGCCCGACGGTGCCTGGGTCGCAGCGATCGGCGAGAGTGAGACCCGGCCCCAGGACCTGTGGCTCCTGCCCGTCCCGGGCGCAGCCCCCGACGGCGCCCGACCGCGCCAGGTCACCGATTCGCGGCCCGCCGTCCTGGCCTCGAGCCTGAGTCCGGGCCGCGTGCCGGCCGGCGAGCGGATCGCGATCACGGCGCGCGACGGCCTGCGCGTCGAGGGCACACTGTGGCGGCCGAGCGCCGCGACCGGAAAGCGCGGCGGCAAGCGCGTACCGACCGTCATCTACCCGCACGGCGGACCGACCTGGCAGGCGTACCGCAGCTTCCAGCCGTTCAAGCTGTTGCTGGCGCGCGAAGGCTTCGCCTTCCTGGACGTCGACTTCCGCGGCTCGACGGGCTACGGCCGGGACTTCCGCCAGGCCAATCACGACGAATGGGGCCACGCCGACGTCCACGACCTCATCGACGCCGGCCGCTGGGCGGGGGACCAGCCATGGTCGGACGGCCGCCTCGCGGTCTTCGGTGGCTCGTACGGCGGCTACATGGTCCTGTGCGCTCTCGTCGAGGAGCCGGCGATGTTCGCCGCCGGGGTCGACCTGTACGGCGACTCGGAGATCGCCGAGAGCTTCCGCCACGGTGACCGGCCGGGGCGCCTGGATCTGCTCAAGATGATGGGCACGCCCGACGACCCGGTGCGGACCGAGCTCTTCCGGCGCGGCTCACCGGTCTACCGGGCCGAGCGGATCGAGGCACCCGTACTGATCCTGCATGGCCGCAAGGACAAGCGTGTCGTGCCCCTCATGACCGAGCGGATGGTCGAGGCGCTCGAGATCGAGGGCAAGACCCACGAGGTCCATTGGTACGACGATGAAGGCCATGGCTGGGAGCGTCGCGAGAACCGGCGCGACGCGTTCGAGCGGATCCTGCAATTCCTGCGGACGCACCTTCTCGAGGAGCCGCCGGGGGAGGGTTCCGGGACGCCGTGAGTCGCCTTCGCGGTCGAGCAGCGGTCCTTGCACTGCTCGCCGTGCTGGTCACCCTGGTCGTCGCGTGGGCCGTGCTCGGCCGGTTGTCGCCGACGGTGCCGCCGCTGCCGTCCGGCGACCCGGCCAACGGCGTCACGATCAGCAACGGCATCGACTCGGCGACCGTGACGATCGTGTACGAGCGCCCGGACGGGGGCATCGAGAAGCTCGTGGACCTGCCGCCCGGCCAGCACGCCGTCCTCGACTCGATCTTCGCCGAGCGCGAGGGGCTGTGCCGGACCGGCCGGCTGGTCGCGCTGACCGCCGAGGGCGCCGAGCTCGACGAGCTGTACCTGGTCTGCCGTGGCCGGAGCTGGACGGTCGAGGCGCCCTAGTCGCCGTCGGCGACCACCAGGCGGTCCTCCGGACGGAGGTCCGTGAACGCGCCGACCGGAGCTTCGACCGCCCAGCGGTAGGGTCCGGCGGCGTGGTAGAGCGGGCACGGCGCCTCGTGGCAGGGCGCCATCGCGGCCGTGCTCACGAGCGCGCCATCGCCGTCGAACCAGGCGATGTCGATGGGATAGCCGACGTGCTCCATCCCGAACGCGACGCCGCCCGGGTCGACCTCGCGACCCATGTCGAAGAGCATGCCGTCAGCGTCGCCGAAGCCGTCCAGGCCGCGCATCCCGTTCGCGCCGCCCACGTAGACCGACCAGGGCCGATCGCCGATGGTGACGGTCCTGAGCGGGAGTGGGCTGCAGCCCCCGATCGCGACCGCCGCCCCCAGCACGAGCACGAGCGCGACCATGGGACGGAGAGCGCGCGCCGGCTGCGGGCCGGTCACGTCGTGCGTTCGTCGCTCGGCGGGCGGTTCGACGGCGGCGCGTCGCCGTCGCGTGGGATCACGCTGATGGAACCGTCGGTCTCGAGGACGGCGATCCGGACATCCTCGATGCCGGCGAGGCCATGCGACCGGATCGCGGCGCTGACCTCATCGATGTCGAGCCCTTCTTCGCTGATCGCCCTGTCGAGCAGCCGGCCGTCACGGACGAGCAGTCGGGGCTCACCCTCGACCGCCTCGCGCAGCGCCTTCGACCGGCGGGTGATCGCCTTGAGCCCGAGATCGAGGGCCAGCAACGTGGCGACCGCCGCGAGCCCACCCCAGACCGAGGTGTTGTCGCCGACCATCGAGTTCTGGACGGCGTCACTGATCACGAGGATGACGACCAGCTCCAGCACCGACATCTGGCCGACCTCGCGCTTGCCCGACAGGCGCAGGGCCGTGACGACGAAGAGGTAGACGATGGCGGTCCGCAGGACCACCTCGGGGAGGCTGGAGCCGATCTCCGGCAGCGATGGCATCCCGGCGAATCTAGCCGCTCCACGCGGCGCCGACTACGCGCCGTCGCGCGGCGGGAATCGAAGAGCGGTCATCTGAGCAGATGACCGCTCGAGAGTTCGCGAGACCCGCCCCAGCGGGTCGGATGATTGACGATCGGGCGTCAGTGCTACCAGCGCCGTCCGGCCATCAGCACGAGGCTCGAGCTGGCCAGCATCGACAGGAACATGACGATCCGAAACGTCTGTGACTTGAAGCGGTTGTTCATCGTGCGTCCCCTCTGGGCTCCAATTGGGAGTGCGCTTGGCGTCCCCCGGAGAGGAAACCTACGACCCGACTAGGTAATCGGCCATAGGCCATCGGTACTGGTCGGACTAGCCGGTTGGGGTACCTCGCGAGCCGATTCCGAGCGCAACCGCCTTGACCGCCTTCAAGAACCGCTGCCTTCGGGCACCATTCGCGGGCCGATCAGTGCCCGGCGGACTCCAGGATCGAGCCCAGCTGGACGACGTGCTCTTCGCCGTGGCCGATGACGAATTGCTCGGCGATCCCGCCAACGGGCATCTCGCCCAGTCGCGGATGCAGGCCGACCTTCGCCCGGTCCGTGTCGGTCAGCGTCGGCAGCCGGTCGAGCCACGCGCCCAGGCCGGCGTCGATGCGCACGAACAGGACGCGCAACGGCAATGATCGGTCCCGGTCGATCAGCCCGATGCGCAGGGCATCGTCCGCGATGCGCCCGAACGGGACCGGGGATCCGCCGTCGCCAGCCACGACCCGCTCCAGCTCACCGAGCCAGAAGGGGAGCATCTCGGCGACGTGAGCGAGGACTTCGCGGGGCCCCCAGGACGCCTCGGGCTCCGTGCCGAACGCCGCGGCCAGCGGCCACGGCTCGCCGGCGGCCACGCGGCCGGACAGCGCCTCGAAGTCGGCGCGGGCATCGGCGAGGCGGTCCAGGTCGCTGCGAAGGTCCGACGTCGTCATGGTCGCCAGTGTCGCACGCGCGGCGTACGATGACGGTACTGACCAGCTCGGAACCCGCCTGCAGCGGAGATGCACGATGACCGACACGGTCGCCCGAGGGGCCGCCAACCAGGCCGGCGCCCGCGTCGACGCCGACGCGTATGCCAAGGCCGCCGATTTCCTGCCGATCGATGGCATCGACCACGTCGAGTTCTGGGTCGGCAACGCCCGCCAGGCCTCCGCGTACTACCGGGCGCTGTGGGGCTTCACGCCGGTCGCGTTCAGCGGCCTCGAGACGAAGGTGCGCGACCGCGCGAGCTACGTCATGGTCCAGAACGGGATCCGGTTCGTGTTCACCGCCCCGCTCACGCCAGATGGCGAGATCGCCGAGCACCTGCGTGAGCACGGTGACGGCGTGCACGACATCGCGTTCGCGGTCGCGGACGTGGAGTCGGCCTGGCGCGAGACGACGACGCGGGGCGCGGCCTCGGCCATGGAGCCCACGGAGATCGACGGCGGGGAGGACGGCACGCTCCGCCGTGCGGCCATCCGGACGTATGGCGAGACGCTTCACTCATTCGTGGACCGGCGCGACTACCACGGCGTGTTCGCGCCCGGCTACCGCAAGGTCGCGTCGCCGGCCCGCGCGGCCGGAGGCCTGAATCTGCTCGAGGTCGATCACTGCGTCGGCAACGTCGGTCTCGGCGACATGGACAAGTTCGTGGACTTCTACCGGGACGTGCTGGGCTTCGCCCAGCTGATCCATTACGACGACAAGGTCATCCACACCGACTACAGCGCGCTGATGTCGAAGGTCATGACCAACGGCAACGGCCGGATCAAGTTCCCGATCAATGAGCCCGCCTCGGGCAAGAAGAAGAGCCAGATCCAGGAATACCTCGACTGGTATCGATCGCCCGGCTGCCAGCACATCGCGCTGCGCACCGAGGACATCGTCGGCACGGTCCGGCGGCTGCGCGAGAACGGGGTCGAATTCCTCGGCCTGCCGCACGAGTACTACGCGACGCTGGCCGATCGCGTCGGCGACGTCGGCGTGCCGATCGATACGCTCGAGGAGCTCGGCATCGAAGCCGACCGCGATGAGGAGGGCTACCTGCTCCAGATCTTCACGCGCCCGGTCCAGGACCGCCCGACGTTCTTCTTCGAGATCATCGAGCGCCACGGCTCGCGCGGCTTCGGGGTCGGCAACTTCAAGGCGCTCTTCGAGGCGATCGAGCGCGAGCAGGAGAAGCGCGGGAACCTCTAGCCATCGGGACGCCACGCCGGGGCGCTATCCTCGCGGACGACTCGCATCCGCACTGGGAGGGCTCCGTTGGAAGGGTTGTACCTCTGGTTCGTCGTCGTCCATCTCGTCGGGCTCGTGATCTTCGCGGTCAGCCACGGCGCCTCGGCGTTCATGTCGTTCCGCATCCGCGACGAGCGCGACCCGGTCGTCGTGGATGCGCTCCTGAAGGTCGGCGGGATGTCGGTCGGGCCGATGTATATCGGCCTGCTGCTTCTGATCGTTGGTGGCCTCGGGGCGGCGGCCGCCGTCAACCTGTGGGGAAGGCCGTGGGTCATCGCGTCGATCGTCGTCTTCGTCGCGGTGCTCGATCGTGATGTGGGCGGTCGCGTCGCCGTACTACATGGGCCTGCGCAAGGCGTTCGAGGAGCGCGGACCGGACGGGCGCCCGACGATCGAGCCCGCGGCGCTCGCGGCGATGCTCGATACCCGGCGGCCGGAGATCCTGACGGTGGTCGGAACCACGGGCCTGGTGTTGCTCGTCTGGCTGATGGTCATCAAGCCCGGCGGTTGAGACCGGCCGCCACCATGTCCATCGACCCAGGAGTGCCGCCTTGCGTCATCGAGCCCTTGTTCTCATCGGCCTGGCGGCCGTGCTCCTGGCGTGCTCGCCGATCGGCGACGACAAAGCGAACGGCGGCCTCGGCAACACGTCCTGGACGGTGATCTCGATCGGCGGCCAGGCCACCCTTCCGGAGGCACGCCCGACGATGACGTTCGACGCGGGCGGCACGGTCAGCGGGAGCGGCGGCTGCAACCAGTACTCCGGCAGCTTCCGCACAGACGGCGACCAGATCGCGTTCGGTCAGGTGTCGTTCGACGCTCATGGGCTGCGAGGGCCAGCGCGGGCAGCAGGAGGCCGTGTTCCTGAAGGCGCTTGATGGCGCCGCCACGTGGCGCCAGACCGAGAATGGCCAGCTCGAGATCGGCGGGGCTTTGGCGATCGCGGCAGCCCCCGGCATCGCTGCAGGATCGTCCGCGGTGGCTTCACCGAGCGAGGAGCCCGCTGCCACGCTCGCCGGCACGAGCTGGATCCTCAAGGCCCTCGGCTCGATGACCGACTTCGCCGGCCTCGTTCCGACGCTCCAGTTCGGCGCCGATGAGACGGTCGCCGGATTTGCCGGCTGCAACCAGTTCCACGGCCCGTACACGGCCGTCGGCGGCGACCTGAAGATCGGGACGTTGGCGACCACGAAGATGGCCTGCGCGCGCGCAAGCGAGGTCGAAGGCAAGTACCTCGAGTGGCTCCCGAGGGTCTCGTCCTGGTCGCTCGGCGGGGACGGCCGCCTGACGCTGGGCGGCCCAGAGCCCCTCACCTTCGTGCCCGGCTGACGGCGGCACCGATGCGTTTGGCCCACGTCCGCGAACGCCACGCCCCGGCTGGCGCTCCCTGGCGGCTCGCGGCGGCCCTGGACGACCCGCCGACCCGCTGGCTGGACCTGGAGGTCGCCCGTCGGCGGATGGTCGCCGCTCGCCCGGAACTGGCCCATGACGCGGCCCTCTTTCGCCAGCCGGTGACCACGCTCGACGATCATCTGGCGCGCGGGCTGCGCGTCGCGGCCCTGGCCGAGGTCCTCGAGGGGTTCGAGCTCCGCGGCGACGACGACCAGGCCGTCGCCCGCGAGGCGGACCTCGTGTTCGGCTCGCCGCTGCTGGCGCCGCCGTCGGTGCGCGATGGCTACGGCTTCGAGCGCCACGTCCGCACGATGTGGGAGCGGCGCGGCGGCGAGGTCCCCGAGGCCTGGTATCGCCTGGCGGTCTTCTACTTCTCGAACGTCTCCGAGATCCGCGGGCCGGGCGATCCCGTCTGGGCGCCACGAGGTTCCGAGGAGCTCGATTACGAGCTGGAAGTGGCCGCGCTCATCGACACGCCGGTTCGGGATCTGACGCCGGACCGCGCCGAGGAGGCGATCGGCGGCTACACGATCTTCAACGACTGGTCGGCACGCGACCTCCAGCGCGATGAGACGGCGGTCCGGCTCGGGCCGGCCAAGGGCAAGGACTTCGCGAGCTCGTTCGGGCCGTGGCTGGTCACGCCCGATGAGCTCGAGGACGCGCGGTCGGGCCGCGGCTTCGATCTCTCGATGACCGCCTCCGTGAACGGGGTCGAGACGTCGCGCGGTCGCTGGTCGGACGCGGTCCACGGCCTGGCCGACATCGCCGCGCGGGCGTCGTCGGACGCGCTCCTGCGGCCCGGCGACCTGATCGGGTCGGGGACGGTCGGCACGGGCTGCCTCCTCGAGGTCCGCGACCCCACCCTGGGGCGCTACCTGCAACCGGGCGACGAGGTCAGGCTCGACGTCGAGCGCCTGGGTGCGCTGGTGACGACGGTCATCGAACGCCCGGAATGACCGGGGCCGATCCTGGCTTTGGCCTCGAAAATCGATGAAGGCGACTCGCCTGGGGCGAGCCGCCTTCGTTCACAGAACTCGAGGGCGCGAGGTCAGTGGCCGAGCGCCTGGAAGTAGATCCCGACGATCTGCTCGCCGTAGACGTCCGCGAGGTGGTCGAGGCGATGACCAGCCGCCGACGTGTGATGATGCCACGGTGGCGGCGGAGCGTGGATTCCAGATCGAGCTGATGACGCCGGCCGACTGGCCGACCGTCCGGCGCATCTATGCCGAAGGAATCGCGACCGGCCACGCCACGCTGGAGCGCGACGCGCCCGACTGGGACCACTTCGATCGATCCCACCGGCCGGATTGCCGGCTGGTCGCGCGCGACAAGGCGCGCTCGCCGGTCCTGGGCTGGGTCGCCCTCACGGCGTACTCATCGCGCCGGGTGTACAGCGGCGTCGCCTGGGAGAGCGTCTACGTCGCGACCGAAGCCCGCGGTCAAGGCGTGGGTCGAGCGCTCCTCGAGGCGGTCATCCCGGCCTCGGAGAAGGCCGGATTCTGGACGCTGCTGGCCGGAGTCATGGCCGAGAACACGGCCAGTCTCCGGCTGCACGAAGCGGTCGGGTTTCGCCGGGTCGGCGTCCAGCGGGCGCTCGGGCGTGACCCCGGTGGACGCTGGCGGGACGTCGTCCTGCTCGAGCATCGGACGCCGCCGTCGGACTGATGACGTCCCGGCGCGGCCCGGACCTCCGAGGACTCCCGTGTCAGGCGGAGGCCGGCGCGCCGGCGAGTCGGCGAAGGAGGATCGTCAGTCGGCGCCTGGCGGGCCGGATCGTTCCCGCCGCATGCGGGTCCCTGGTCCGGGTCAGGCGGCGTGCGTCGGCCTCTGCCAGAAGTTCGGCGCGGTGGTCCTGAGCTGCGATCAGGATGTTGATCTCGGCGGTCATCGGAGTTCCCTCGTTGGCATCGCGGTCGTTGGTCTTCGCGATGTCCCTAACGTAGGGCGAAGGAAGGCTCGTGCCATCGGGCGACCTCGGCATCTTCGGGATCGTTTCGCCTTTATTCGCGGGCCGGGCCAGCGCCGCGCACCTTTAGTTGGTCGCTGAACGTTTGCGCGGCACCGCACCGTCATAGGGGGTAGTCCGCGGCCATGGGTCGCGGCAATCGGGAGGTCCAAGTGGATCGAGACCTCGTCGAGCAGGCCCGCCGGGGAGACCGTGAGGCGTTCGCCGTCCTGGTGCACCAGGTCAGTGACAGCCTCTATGCGGTTGCCCAGCGGATCCTGCGCGACCCAGGCCTCGCCGAGGACGCGCTGCAGAACGCTCTCGTGCTCGCTTGGCGCCGCATCCCGAAGCTACGCGATCCGGACCGATTCGAGGCCTGGATCCACCGCATCCTCGTCCACGCCTGCTACGACGAGTCGCAGCGGGCCCGTCATCGGACCGCGAACATCCGGGTCATGCCCATCGGTGGGCTATCCACTCCGGACGACAGTGCGGCCATCGCCGATCGCGACGAGCTCGAGCGGGCCTTCCGCCTGCTGACGATCGAACAGCGAGCGGTCTTCGTCCTGCACCACTACCTCGGGCTTCCTCTCGTGGAGATCGCAGCACTCCTGGAGATCCCTGCGGGAACGGCCCGATCTCGATTGCACTACGCCATCGCCGGCCTCCGCCACGCGCTCACCGCGGACGCGGAGCCCATCGCCCGGGAGGGACGTCTCGCATGACCGACGATCGATCGCTCGAACGCGCCGCTCGATCGTGGCTGGAAGAGGGGCCGACTCGCGCCCCCGAACGGCCTGTCGAAGCCGCCCTGGCCCGGATCCAGACGACACGACAAGAACGGGATCTCCGGATCCCGTGGAGGTTCGGCACCATGTCCACACCGATCCGCATCGCCACGACCGCCGTCATCGGCGTCCTCGTTGTCGGGGGCGCCGCCATGATCGCGAACCGAGACAGTCCCCTCAACCAGGGGGCCGAGCCGACAGTGACGCCAGGGCCATCTCCGGCCGCCACGCCGGGGTTCGTCGGGTCCGGCCCGCTCGAGCCCGGACCGTACCGGGTGACCACGGTCAGCGGCGTGAGCGCGACCTTCACCATCCCGGCCGGCTGGGAGGGACCTCCGGTGACCGGATTTGCGGTGCTCAAGGAGGGCGCAGGGATCCTGTCCTTCTGGCAGCCAGTCAACGTCTACTCGGACCCGTGCAGCTCGGGCTCGCTGCCGGACCCCGGCGTCGGACCCACGGTGGACGACCTGGTCGCGGCGTTGGCCGCCCAACCCTTCACGGAGACGACCGAGCCGACGCTGGTCACCATCGATGGCTTCAGCGGGCAGCGAATCGACTACGACGTCGACGTCGACGCGGCGAGCTGCTCCGGGGAGCTGTGGCTCTGGCGGGACGCCGACGGCGACCGGACCGAAGATGAGGACCAGCTCAACGAGCTGTTCATCCTCGACGTCGCCGGGTCGCGAGTCGTGATCAACCTGAGCTACCTCCCCGATACGTCGGCCGCGGATCGGGCCGAGTTGCAGCGTGTGTTCGAGACCATCACGATCGAGCCCTGAGCCGTCCGCCACCACTAGACTGGCCTCCAAACGACCCGGAGGCCAGTCGATTCCATGTATTACGTCCGTCACGGTTCTGTCCCGCAGCAGCGCCACACGCAGCACCGCGCGCCGGATGGCAGCCTCTACGCCGAGGAGCTGTTCGGCATGGAGGGCTTCACGGGGCGTAGCTCGTTGCTGTACCACCTGACACCGCCGACGCAGACCCACAAGATCGAGCCGGTGAGCCGGGTCCGACTGGAGGCCGCCGACGACGAGGTCCATCGGCATCGCCTGACCAAGACCGGCGGCGTGGAGCCGAACGGCGATGTCGTCACCGGACGCGTCCCGCTGTACTTCAACAGCGACGTCGTCTTCGGGGTCGTGCGCCCGGCGCAGTCGATGCCCGAGGGGACGTTCTATCGCAACGGGATCGCCGACGAGATGCTGTTCGTCCACGAGGGAGCCGGTGTCTGCGACACGATCTTCGGGCCGCTCCGCTACGGCCCGGGGGACTACCTCGTCCTGCCGATCGGCACGACGTGGCGGCTGGACCCGGACGAGGGTTCGGAGCAGCGGATGCTGTACCTCGAGGCGCCCGTCGGTGATCGAGCCCCCCAAGCGATACCGCAACGACTACGGCCAGCTGCTCGAGCACGCGCCGTACTCGCAGCGCGACCTCCACGCTCCCGACGAAGCCGAACCGCGTGCCGAAGCGGGCGACTTCGTCATCAACGTCCGCTCGTCCGACCGGATCACGGCCTACCACTACCGCCACCACCCGTTCGACGTCGTGGGCTGGGATGGGTATCTCTGGCCGTTCCGCTTCAACATCGGCGACTTCCAGCCCATCACCGGGCGGGTCCACCAGCCACCGCCGGTCCACCAGACGTTCCAGGCGCGGAACTTCGTGGTGTGCTCGTTCGTGCCGCGCAAGTTCGACTACCACCCGCTCGCCATCCCGGCGCCGTACAACCACTCGAACATCAATTCCGACGAGGTCATCTACTACGTGGCCGGCAACTTCATGAGCCGGCGCGGCGTGGAGATCGCCTCATTCACCCTCCATCCGGCTGGGATCCCGCATGGTCCGCACCCGGGCACCGTCGAGGCGTCCATCGGCAAGGAGGCCACCGAAGAGCTGGCCGTCATGGTCGACACGTTCCATCCCCTGCACGTGACCAAGGCGGCGATGGAGCTCGACGACGACCGCTATCCCTACTCGTGGCTGCCGCCCGATGACGCGTCCGGCGAGGCCGCGGAGTTGAGCGAGCGCGGTCCGGAGGCGTTCCCCGACTGAGGTCCTACGTGGCCGCTCTCAAGGACTCGGGCTGGGGACAGCCGCGTCCTCGGGTCGCAGGTCGATGGTCGCAGCGATCGCGTCGAATAGCTCCCGGCCATTCGTGACCCCGTTGCCGAACCACAGCGTGAACATGTAGACGCGCCCGTCGAGGACGATCGTGACCTCGACCTCGCCGCAGGCGTCCCGGAGGCGCCCTGGCGCCCCGTCGATGGAGATGAGCTCCTGTCTCTCGCGTGGTAGCACACAGTTCGGGTCGCCGAACGTGAGGAACTCGTCGATCCAGTCGTTGACGCTCGGCAGGCCGTCCAGGATCGGCGCGGAGGCCGCCCGCAGCAGCCGCGGGTTGTCCATGTCACCGATCAAGTCGAACGGTTGGCCGGGCGACGCGTCCGCCTTCCAATCGGGTGGCCACCACGTCTGACTCGCCTCCGTCACGGTCCAGTTCGCGGGATGCTTGAGGGCGTAGCCATGGAGTCCGGAGACGTACATCTCGGTCATGACGGGGACGACGATGGTCGTCGGGATGGGTGTTGGGTCGGCTGGGGGCGCCTGCGATGGTGACGGGGAGGCCGAGATCGATCGCGCCGGTGGCTGTCCGCCGACCTTGGCGCCATCCGGGGCGAACCGGGACACGGCCAGGCCGGCGATGGCCAACACCATCACTGCCACCGCGGCCAGCGCCACCAACGACAACCGATCCACCGCCGAAAAGCGCCACGGAAACCAGTTGGAGCGTCGCGACTGGGGGGTCGTTCGAACGTCGACCGCGATGGCGCGCCTGGTCGATTTGGGGAGCTCATTAGGTCCCTCCTCGAGCCAGGCGGCGACGACGGCGCTCCGCTCGCGCGGGGGGTTCATGCGAGTCGTACCTCCGTGTCGACGCGGCTATCGGCAGCGATCGCCGCGCGCAGGGCCCGTGTGGCGTGATGGAGTCGGGATTTGACCGTGCCGATCGGCACGCCGACGACGTCGGCGATCTCGGTCAATGGAAGGCCGGCGTGGTGGTGCAGGACGAAGACCGCGCGATGCTGCGGCGTGAGGCGCGCGAACGCCCGATCGAGGGTGTCGCGATCCTCGACGGTGAGCATCGGGTCGGGACCGCCTGGCCCGTCCATCGGCAAGGCCCGGATGCGGGTGCTCCAGCGCCGATGGCGGCGCAGCTCGTCGTAGCACGCGTTCACGAGCAGTTTGTGGAGCCACGGTCCGAACCGCTCGGGGTCACGGAGCTGCGGTAGTTCGCGCCATGCGAGGAGGAATGCCTGCTGGACGGCGTCCTGCGCCCGCTCGGGATCGCGCAGGATCCGGTACGCGATCGCGTAGCAGAGGTTCCCGTCGAGGTCGACGAGCTCCGAGAAGGCGCTGTCGTCGCCCTCGCGTGCCTGCTCGACCAGCCTCGTCCGCATGCACGGCACCCCTGCGGCGCCCGACGGGCGCTTCACCTACACAGATGGTCGCACGCCGGACAAGGTTCATTCGCGGCCGGGCCCGCCGGGTGCCGTCCCGTCGCGCCCGACCGCAACGCGCGGCGCGCCGACCCGGCATCATCTGCGCATGACCGACCTCCGAGCCCGCATCCGCGCCGGCGAGACGCTCATTGGCGTGTTCTCGGACCTCGCTTCGCCCCTGGCGGCGGAGCTGTGCGGTCGAGCCGGCTTCGACTGGATCTGCCTCGATCTCGAGCACGGCAGCGCGACCGAGGCGGACCTCCTGGGGCTGCTCTACGCGGTCGGCACGACGCCCATGGTCCCGATCGTGCGACCGCCGTCGGCCGAGCGGCTTCGGGTCGGGCGGGCGCTGGACCTCGGCGCCGCGGGGGTCATGCTGCCCCAGCTGCAGTCGGCCGACGAGGTCCGTCAGGCGGTCGGGTACCTGCGCTACCCGCCGGGCGGGGTGCGCGGCCTGGCGCTCCGGACCCGCGGCGCCGACATGGGCGCCCTCGGCCACGCCGACGTCGCGCGGGTCGTGAACGAGCGCGTGGTCGGGATCGTCCAGATCGAATCACGCGGCGCCGTCGCCGCCGCCGACGAGATCGCGGCGATGGACGAGGTGGACGTGCTGTTCGTCGGCCCGACCGACCTCTCGCACGCGCTCGGCGTCCCCGGCCGCTTCGACGACGAGGCCTACGTCGCGTCACTCCGAACGGTCGCCGACGCCTGCGAGCGGCACGGCAAGGCCGCCGGCATCCTGCTCTACGACACCGCGGCGCTCGCGCGCCACCGGGAGCTGGGCTTCCGGTTCATCGGGCTGGGCTCGGAGGGCTCGTTCGTCAGCGCCGGCGCAAAGGCCATGCTGGCGGCCGCCGGCCGCGCGTAGCCCTCGGCGTTGGGCGTTCCCTAGCCGCCGACCTCCGCCTCCAGGGGCGTGGCCGGCTCCGGCGCCCCGGTCGGGCGCGGCGCGGTCTGCGCGACGACCACGGCAACGATGATCAGCCCTGCCCCGACCAGCTGGATCGGCGCCAACGTCTGGTCCAGGAAGAGCCAGGCCAGGACCACGATGATCAGCGGTTCCACCGTCGCGGTCAGCGCCGCCCGCGCGGCACCGATCCTTCGGGCTCCGGCGTAGAAGGTCTGGATGGCGAGGAACGACGCGACGAAGGCCACAGCCAGGATCCCCGGCCACGCAGCTGCCGGAACCGTCGCGGGATCCAGCGGCCGCCCCGTGACCAGGCCAGCCGCGGCGTAGACGGCTGCCGTGGCGCTCATCATCAGGGTCGTGGTGACCGCGGCATCGCCGGCCGGCGACGGCGACCCGTCCGCGCTCGATTCGCTGGCCAGCCGGTCCCGGCGCTCGCCCGACAGGCGGGCCGACAGGATGATCCAGACCGAATAGATGACGGCCGAGGCGAATACGAGCAGCGAGCCCGCTGACTGGGGGCGCCGCGGCCACGTCGATGCCGCCGAGCGCCAGCGCCGATCCGGCGACGGCGAGCCCGGCCGCGACCCATGGGCGCCGACCCGGCAGCCGGGTCGCGAACCGGAGGGACAGGACCGCCACCATGACCGGGTAGGTGTAGACGACGACGCCCGCCAGCGCCGCCGGGACCGTCTCGAGGCTCGCGTAGTACGTCCCGGCGTTGCCGACGAACAGGGCACCCAGGGCGAGGGCCACCGCGACCTGTCGGCGGGTCATCCCGTACAGCGCCGCGCGCCGACCCGGCGAGGCCAGGACCCACAGCCAGCCGAGCACGGCCCCGATCAGGAACCGCCAGCTCACCAGCGTCAGCCAATCGACCCCGGTCGAGTAGATGGGCGCCGCAAGGATCGAGCCCGATCCGTAGCCCGCCGCCGAGATCACCACCAGGCCGATGCCCACCGCCGACCGTCGATCCATGCGTCGCGAGGCTACCAGCGCGCAACCATCGCGCGCAGGGACGGTCTACACTTCGAGCGTGACCGACCTCTCCGAAGGCGTGGTCGCCAGTCGCGTCCCATCCCTGACCGACGAGCGACTGCGCGTGCTCAGCCGCCGCCACCCCGTGACCGTTCCCCCGGGCACCAGCCTCGCCGATTGCCTGCGCGCGATCCAGCGCACCGGGACGGGCAATTCGGTGTTCGTCTGCGACAACGACGGCCGCCTCCGCGGCGTGCTGACGGAGCGCGACATCTTCGGTCGCATCGTGGGCGGCAACGTCGACCTTCACCAGCCGGTCGAATCGCTCATGACCACCGAGCCGCGCACGCTCGACCTCGACCAGACGATCCGAGATGCACTCGAGCTCATGCAGACCGGCCTGTATCGCAACATCCCGCTCGTCGACGCGTCCGGGCACCTCGTCGGCGTGGTCCGCCAGAACGACATCATCAAGTACCTCGCCGAATCCTTCCCCGAGGAGTTGCTGAACCTGCCGCCTCGACCACACCAGCGCATGAAGGCACCGGAAGGGGCGTGACGATCACGAGGGAGCCCGAGCTCCCGACCCAGGAACTCGAGCGGGTCACCATCCGCTTCGCGGGCGATTCCGGCGACGGGATGCAGTTGACCGGGACCCAGTTCACCCGGACCGCCGCCGTCTTCGGCAACGACATCAGCACGCTCCCGGACTTCCCGGCCGAGATCCGCGCGCCGGCTGGCTCGCTGCCCGGCGTCAGCGGGTTCCAGATCAGCTTCAGCTCGACCGAGATCCACACGCCGGGCGACGCCCCTGACGTCCTCGTGGCCATGAACCCAGCCGCGCTCAAGACGAACATCGGCGACCTGCCGGCGGGCGGTGCGCTGATCGTCAACAGCGACGCGTTCACGCAGTCCAACCTGAACAAGGCGGCCTACGCGGCGAACCCGCTGACCGACGGCTCGCTGAAGGCCTACACGACCTTCGAGATCCCGATCTCGTCGCTCAACGAGCGCTCGCTCGACGGGCTCGAGATGACGAGCAAGCAAAAGGACCTCACCAAGAACTTCTTCGCGCTCGGGATCATGTTCTGGCTGTACGAGCGGAGCATGGATCCGACGCTCGGCTGGATCGATTCGAAGTTCTCCGCCCGCCCAGTCATCGCCGAGGCCAACAAGCGCGCGCTCCGCGCCGGCTACGCCTTCGGCGAGACGACCGAGATGTTCCACACCCACTACCGGGTCCGGCCCGCGAAGCTCGCCCCGGGCACCTATCGGAACATCACGGGCAACGAGGCGACGGCACTCGGCTTCCTCGCCGCCAGCAAGCTCGCCGACCGCCAGCTGTTCTACGGCTCCTACCCGATCACCCCGGCGAGCGACATCCTGCACCAGCTGTCGGGGTACAAGACGTTCGGAGTCAAGACCTTCCAGGCGGAAGACGAGATCGCGGCCATCGGGGCGGCCATCGGAGCGAGCTACGGCGGTGCGCTCGGGCTGACCGCCTCGTCCGGGCCCGGCATCGCGCTCAAGACCGAGGCGATGGGCCTTGCGGTCATGGTCGAGCTGCCGCTCGTCGTCATCGACGTCCAGCGCGCCGGCCCGTCGACCGGGATGCCGACCAAGAACGAGCAGGCCGACCTGCTCCAGGTGATGTTCGGGCGCAACTCCGACTCGCCCATCCCGATCGTCGCCCCGGCGACCCCGGGTGAATGCTTCGACCTCGCGATCGAGGCGGTCCGGATCGCGCTCAAGTACATGACCCCGGTCGTCTACCTGTCGGATGCGTTCCTCGCCACGGGCTCCGAGCCGTGGCCGATCCCCGACCTTGCGTCACTCCCGAACATCGCGGTCTCGAACGCGAGCGCCGACGGCGGGATCTTCCAGCCCTACCTGCGCGACCCCGAGACGCTCGCCCGGCCATGGGCCGTGCCGGGCACCGCCGGCCTCGAGCATCGGATCGGCGGCCTCGAGAAGGCGGACGGTTCGGGCAACGTCAGCTACGACCCGGACAACCACCACAAGATGCAGATGCTCCGCCAGCAGAAGGTCGCGGGCATCGCCACCGACATCCCGCCGCTCGAGGTCATGGGTCCGGAGCGCGGCGACCTGCTGATGCTCGGCTGGGGCTCGACGTACGGCGCCATCCGCTCCGCCGCCGAGCGCCTCCAGGCGGAGGGCCGCTCGGTCGCGCACGCGCACCTGCGTCACCTCAACCCGTTCCCGGCCAACACCGAGGCGGTCCTGCGCAACTACCGCCGCGTGCTGATCCCCGAAGTGAACCTGGGCCAGCTGCTGATGCTCGTTCGGGCGAAGTACCTCATCGACGCCGTCGGCTACGACCGCGTTCGTGGCAAGCCATTCCGCATCGCCGAGATCGTCGAGGAAGCGGAGCGAGTGCTCGCGGAGAACCAACCGACATGACCACCGAAACCGACGCCCCCGTCCCGGCGGAGCCGGCGCAGCCTGCGCTCAGCCCGGAGAACGCGCAAGTCATCGCACTCACGCGCAAGGACTTCGTGTCCGACCAGGAGGTCCGCTGGTGCCCGGGCTGCGGCGACTACTCGATCCTCGCCCAGACCCAGAAGGTCATGCCCGACTTCGGCTACAAGAAGGAGGACATCGTCTTCATCAGCGGGATCGGCTGTTCCGGCCGCCTGCCGTACTACATGAACACGTACGGGTTCCACACGATCCACGGCCGGGCCCCGACGCTCGCGACCGGGCTGAAGGCGGCGCGACCGGATCTGATGGTCTGGGTCATCACCGGCGACGGGGACGCGCTCAGCATCGGCGGGAACCACGTCATCCACTCGATGCGGCGCAACGTCGACATCAACATGGTGATGTTCAACAACCGCATCTACGGGCTGACCAAGGGCCAGGCCTCGCCGACATCGGAGTTCGGGAAGAAGACGAAGTCAACCCCGGTCGGCTCGATCGACACCCCGATCATCCCGCTGACGATCGCGCTCGCCGCCGAGGCGTCGTTCGTGGCCCGCTCGGTCGACACCCACACCGAGCACCTGCAGCAGACCCTCGAGCGCGGCGGCCGCCACAAGGGCTCCTCGTTCATCGAGGTCCTCCAGAACTGCAACATCTTCAATGATGGGGCGTGGCGCGACTTCACCGACCGGGAGGTCCGCGAGGACCGCATGCTCGTGCTCGAGCACGGCAAGCCGATGATCTTCGGCAAGGACCGCGACAAGGGCATCCGGCTCAACGGCCTGCGCCCGGAAGTGGTGACGATCGGGGCGGACGGCGTGACCGAGGCGGACCTGCTGGTCCACGACGAGTCGGCTGAGGACCCATACCTCGCCCTCGTCCTGTCCCGCATGTTCTGGCCGGATTTCCCGGTCCCGGTCGGGGTCCTGCGCGCGATCACCCGGCCGACACACGACCGGCTGCTCGAGGATCAGGTGTCGGCCGCTATCGCCCGGTCCGGACCCGGCGACCTTGAGCGCGTGCTGCGAGGCGGAGAGACGTGGACGGTCGAATAGACGCTGGCGAAGACGGCATCGTCGCGGGCCAGGAAGCCGGCACCGGCGGCATGCGCTGCCCGTCGTGCGGCTACGAGAATCTGATCGGCGCCGACATCTGCGACAACTGCGGCGCCGACATCTTCGGCCACGACACCCCGGGGCAGGCGCCCGCCTTCAAGGGCGAGCTCATGGGCGAGCATCTCGATCGGCTGGGGGCACCCCCGCCGGTCACGGTCACCCCGGACACGCCGCTCGACGTCGCGATCGCCCGGATGCACGAAGCCGAGACCGACTGCGTCCTCGTGATGGCGAACGACCGCCTGGTCGGCATCTTCACCGATCGGGATGCGGTGGTGAAGGCCGCCGGCAAGCGCCTGGAGTCCTTCCACGTCCGCGACTTCATGACCCCAGACCCGGTCGTCCTCCGCCACGACGACCCCATCGCGGTCGCCATCCACAAGATGGCCATCGGCGGGTTCCGCCACATCCCGATCGTCGAGGATGGACGTCCGACCGGCGTCGTGACTGCCCGGGACGTCTTCCACCACCTCGCGTCATCGATGGACCGCGCCTCGTCGTGACCGGGCGTGTCATCGTCCTCGCCCAGGACCTCATCTGGGCCGATCGCCTGGCGCGGGCGGTCGAGGCAGCCGGCGCCGAGCCGGTCCGTGTCGGCTCGCTCGAGCGGCTCCAGAGCGAGCTGCCCGGGGCGGCTGGCGCGATCATCGACCTGACCGCTCTGGCCTACGACGGCGTGGCCGCGATCGAGGCGGCCCGGGCCGGCGGGGTCCCGGTGCTCGCCGTCGGCCAGCATGACGACCACGAGCTCCGCAAGCGCGCGCTCGCCGCCGGCGCCGAGCGGGTCTACGCCTATCGCAAGCTGTTCGAGGACGGGCCTGCCACCATCGCCGCGTTCTTCGAGCGATCGACACCGGTCGGGTCGTGACCGGCCCCGCGGCCGCGCGCCCCGCACGGCCCGAGATCCCCGCGGAGCGCTTCGCCGAGCGGCTCGAGCGGGCCGCCGCCACAACGGCCGCCGCCGGCCTCGACGCGCTGCTGATCGGTGTCGGCTCGGACCTGCGCTATCTCACCGGCTACGAGGCGATGCCGCTCGAGCGGCTGACCCTGCTCGCCCTGGTCGCCGGCCAGGAGCCGTTCATGGTCGTGCCGCGCCTGGAACGGGGCGCGGCGGAGGCGGGCGTACGCAGCCCGATCGAGATCCGGACGTGGGAGGAGACCGACGACCCCTACGCGCTGGTCGCCGCCGTCATCGATGGCGCCCAGGGGCCGTCCGTTCGGGTCGGCCTCTCGGACACCATGATCGCGCTGCACGTCCTCCGACTGCAGGCCGCCATCGCCACCGAGGCGACCTACGAGTCCGCCTCGATCGTGCTGCGCGAGCTGCGCATGGTCAAGGACGCCGACGAGATCGCGCTGCTGCGACTCGCTGCCCAGGCCGCAGACCGCGTGGTCGGCCAGATCGCCGGCGGGCGGTTGATCGGACGAACGGAGGCGGACGTCGCCCGGGAGGTCCGCGAACGACTCATCGCCGAGGGTCACGAGGAGGCACATTTCGCGATCGTCGGGTCCGGCCCGAACTCGGCGTCGCCCCATCACGAGGCCTCGGAGCGGGTCATCACAGCCGGGGAGCCGATCGTGCTCGACATCGGTGGCACGCTCGGCGGCTACGGCTCCGACATCACGCGGACCCTGTGGGTGACCGGCGGCGATCCGGCGGCCGGCCCAGACGAGCGATTTCGACACCTGTTTGCGGTCCTCCACGGCGCCCAGGAGACAGCCACGCGCGCCGCGCGGCCGGGCACTCCCTGCGAGGCCGTCGATGCTGCGGCGCGGGCGCCGATCGAGGCCGAGGGCTTCGGCGAGGCATTCTTCCATCGGACCGGGCACGGCATCGGCCTCGAGGGGCACGAGGATCCGTACCTGGTCGCGGGCAACGACCTGCCGCTGCGGCCCGGCATGGCCTTCAGCGTCGAGCCCGGGATCTACTTCCCCGGCGAGTACGGCGCCAGGATCGAGGACATCGTCGTCTGCGGCGAGGAGGGCCCGATCGTGCTCAACGAGGCGCCACGCCACCTGTACGTCGTCGAGGGCTGATCGCCCGGACGGCAGCCGTGGGCACCTGCGGTATCATCGAGGACGGTGCCGTATCCAAGCGGCCCCGCCCAGCACTGAGATCCGATGCCCACCACCCAACGGCGACATCCCGTCGCCGAGCCACCCGCCCGGGATGCCCATCCCGGGTGCGCCGACCGATGAGTCGACGCCATCGCGGCCGATCGCAGCAAGGCGGCCGGTACCGTCATGACCCGGGGCGCCATGCGCCCGGAACCGCGCCCGGGGTGCCTCCCGCGCCCGTGGACACGTCGGGCGCCCAACCGCGATCGACCCCGGACGACGTCGCGCCGCGATCGGCGGAGGCCCGACCCGAGGCCCTCGATGTCGCACAGGGCGCGACGGCTGGGGCCGGCCTCGCGGGCGCGTCCGGCCCGGCGCCTGACCACGAACGGGGTCGCCCCGCACCCCTGCCCGCCCACGGAAACGGCCGCCCGAACGGCCACGGCGCCGGACCGGTGAACGGCCAGGATCGCGGCAACGGCTGTACCGCACCGCAGCTCCGACGCTTCATCAAGAGCCGTCCCTACGTGCCGATGCACGAGCTGCGACGCCGCTTCGCGATCGATGGCGGGGACGACGACGTCACCCAGGTCACCATCGAACAGGGCCACGTGTACGTCGGCCTGCCGTCCCGCGAGGGCGGCCTGCTCGGTGAGCTGCTGCGTGGCGGCGAGATCGGCTACGAGCTGTCGCTCGATCCACGGACACCCGTGGTCGTGGGCGTCTACCCGATGCGGCCCATCCCGCGGTCCTGATCGTCAGGTGCATCGACGCACCAGTGTCAAATCCAAGACTTGACATCGCGTGCGCCACATCGCACGCTCGGTTGATCGGTACTTTCGTACTGGGACCCGGCCCAGCGCATACCGATACACCGTCACATCGGCGAGCGCTCAGCGTTGCGAGTGCCGCATGACTCCGGGGACCGAAAAGGGGAAGATCCGTGCACCGTCGCTCCGTTGCTCCTCGCTGGTTGGCGCTCGCGACCAGCCTCGTCACCGTCCTGGCCCTTGCCGGGTCCGCCGTCCCAGCGATGGCCGGCAACACCAGGTTGGTCACCGTCGGCTCGGGCGTCGATGGGCAGCTCCCGAGCGTCAAGGTATCCGCGGGCGAGGAGATCATCTTCCCGCTCACGGTCAGGAACACCGGTCGTCAGACGCTCAACAACGTCATGCTCGCCCTCGGCCGGGATGATTGGTCGGAGCCCGAGAGTCCCCCGGCGACGGTGGTGCCGCAGCCGCCAAGCGGTCTTCCGGACGAGGTCACGATCTCGGACAAGGACACCGGCGGCGGCCGCTGTAGCGGCGGGGCCAAGCTGACCTGCACGATCGGCACCCTCGCTGGCCGAACCTCCTTCGTCATCCTGGTGACCATCACCGCGACCAAGGATGCCCTAGAGGAGATGATCCCGATCAAGGCCGTCGTGACGGTCGCCGAGATCGGGAACGACCACGGCAGCAACGCCGACACCTTCGCGGCGGAAGGCTCGCTCGACCTGCTGGAATTCTCGTGCAACAGCATCTCGGCCTACCGCACCCACGGTCAATCCAACATCGTCAAGACGTGCGACGTGACCGATCCGGATAACGACAACAGTCAGTTCGCGAGCGTCACGCTGCCCGGGAACCTCACCACGATCTCCCTCGACGACAACGTCGCGGATGTCTGCCCGGCCCAGCTGGACACTTGCTACAGCAACGCGGCCGTCGAGGCGGACATCACGGGCGACGAGCCTGGCCAAACGGTCAAGTGGATCCTCGAGGTGGTACTCCCGGCCGGCACGAACGTGAACCTGACCAGGATCGTCGTGTATCACCAGGGTGACGACCCGACCGACGTCACGCTCATCCCGCTCACGAAGAAGAACGCCTGCAAGACCGACATCCAGAAGGACTGTGGAGCCGCCGAGATCGACGTCATCGACGGCGTTGAAATCCTGCGGGTCACGATCCAGACCCCCGGCAACGGCAAGGTCCAGTGGTAGGGTCAGCCGGCAACATCGGATGAGCGGGAGATCGCCTCGATCGCTCGGGTGACGCTGGCGGCCGACGTGATATTGCCCTTGCGCTCGTAGCACCGGAGCGCGAGCTCGTACTGCGCCCGTGCCTCGGGCATCCGCTCGAGGCGCGCCAGGATCAGCCCGAAGTCGGCGTGGACGTCGCCCTGGAAATCGATGTCGGCCGTGGTGTCCGCGAGCTCCAGCGCGTCCGACGCCGCCCCGAGGGCGGCGTCGGCAAGCCCTTGGCGGGCGTCCAGCTTCGCCCGCGCGATCCGCGCCAGCACCTGTGAGTTGGCGTCGGCCTCGTCGGCGAGTTCGAGGGTCAGCGCGACGTACGCCTCCGACTCCTCGATCTTGCCCAGGCTCTCGAGGGCATTGGCCAGCAGACCTGCGACGGTCGACCGCACGTAGCGTTCCCCGAACTTGGCCAGTGCCGCATCATCGGCTCGCAGCAGCGCCTCGGCCGCGTCGACGTCGCCCGCGAGCGTCTCGATCCGAGAGCCTTCGATCGATGTCGATGCCGACGCGACGCTCAGTCCCAGCTCGGCGAGGATCTCCTTCGCCCGTTGATGCCGATCGCGCGCGTCATCGATGTCGCCGAGCATCGCATCCGCGATCGCCATCGCGGCCAGGACCCGCGCTTCCGCCTTCCGGTCGCCGGCCACCTGATCGAGCAGGCGTTCGCAGCGGTCGCGCACCTCACGCACGGGCGTGGGACCGTACAGGGCCGTCGCGGCGTAGGTTGCCGCCGCCCGCGACGCGAGCCGGCTGTCGCCGGCACGCCGAGCGCTCTCGGCCGTTTGCTCGGCGGCCGCCGCCGCCAGGTCGTAGCGACCGATCGTCGACTGCATCGCGGTGATGATCCTCGTGCCTCGCGCGGCCCCGGCGTCGTCGAGGGCGGCGTTGAAGATCTCGATGGCGGCCTCGGCCTCGGCCAGGGCGGCCACGAACGCTCCCGGCGGCATCTCCGCCGAGTACAGCTCGAGCGAGATCCGCGCCAACCGGGCGCGCGTCGCCAGGCGCGCGTCGCCGATGGCCACCGCTGCGGCGTGGGCGGCGTCCAGCACCGCCCCGCCCTCCACGAACTCGCCGCCCTCGGACAGCGCCTCGCCGAGCTCCGTGCGCGTGTCGATCCCGACCGGATCATCGGGCGGCAGGAGCGTGCCGGCGCGGCGCAGCAGGCTGATCGCCGCGGGGAGGTCGCCGCGGGCGAACGCCCGGCGCCCGGCCGCCCCGAGCTTCGTCGCCGCCCGCTGGGCCAGCTCTCGGCCGGCGTCGTCGAGCGGCCCGAGCTCGGTTCGATAGCGATACGCCTGCTCGAGGTGGAACCCCAGGATCTCCTCGAACTCCTGCTCCCGGCCACGCTCGCGGTTGACGGGCTCGGCCCAGGCTACGAACCGCTCGTGGAGCTGCGCACGGTTGCGCTTGAGCAGGCTGCCGTACGTCGCGTCCCGGATCAGGCCATGCCGGAAGCGGAACGTCTCGTCGTCCGGATCGCTCGAATCCAGGGCCACGAACTGCTTGTCGTCGAGGGCGCCAAGGAGCCCGGGCACGCTCGGTCGCACCTGCTGGGGCACCATCTCCTCGACCGCGGGCCGGAAGAAGACCAGGCCGATGACCGCGGCGGGCTCGACCACGGAGCGTTCCTCGCGCGACAGGTCGTCGAGACGGGAGGCCAGGAGTGCCTGGATCGTCGGTGGCACCGCGACCTCGGACACGTCCCTGGTCGGCTCCCATCGGCCATCGACGCGTCGCAGGAGCTCCTTGTCCACGAGCATCGACACCATCTGCTCGACGAACAGGGGGTTGCCGTCGGCCGCCTGGACGACCTTGGAGCGCGTTGCGGCGTCGAGCCCCGCGCCGCCCAGCAGCGCGTCGACCAGACCACCGGCGTCTTCGGCCGACAGCGGCTCAAGGGTGACGACCGGGCTGTCGGTGCGGTGGCTCCAGTCGGCCTGTTGTTCGAGGAGGGTATGGCGAGCCGTGCACAGGGCCAGGATCGGCGCCACGACGGACACCGAGACCAGGTGCTCCAGGAAATCGAGGAACGTGGACTCGGCGAGGTGGATGTCGTCGACGACCATGATGACGGGCCGCCCCTGGGCGACCGTCTCGAGCATCCGCCGCCCGCCCCAGAACAGCTCGTTGACCGGGAATTGGCTGGACGACAGACCGAGCATCGAGGTCACCCGCTCGACGATCGCGTGGGCGTCGGCGCCGGCCGGCGCGATCATCGGCGGCGACCTTCGCGATGGCGATGTCCGTGGGGTCCTCGTCGACGATCCCGGCAGCCGCGCGGGCCACCTCGGCCAGCGGCCAGAACGTGATCCCCTCGCCGTACGGCAGGCACCGGCCGGCGAGGATCGTCGCCCCCGCCGCGCGCGCCGAGGTGAAGTCCCTGACGAGGCGCGACTTCCCGACGCCTGGATCTCCCACGACCGTGATGAGCCGGCAGGCGGCATCATCCACGGCGCGCTGGAAGGAGCCCTCCAGCTGGGCCCATTCGGCGTCGCGTCCGACGAGCGGCGCTTCCTGCAGGGCGGCGCTGGCGATGTCACGCAGGCGGACCACCCGGTAGGCGGCGACCCGCTCGGACTTGCCCTTGAGCTCCAGCGGTTCGACGACCTCGACTTCGACGTGTCGCCGCACGAGGTCGTAGGTCGTCTCACCGATGAGGATCTCGTTCTCGGGCGCGGCCTGCTCGAGTCGCGCGGCGACGTTGACGGTGTCGCCCGTCGCCAGCTGCTGGTTGGCCGTGGGATCGGTGTTGGCCACCACTTCGCCCGTGTTGACGCCCGTCCGATTGGCGAGCTCGACGCCGTAGAAGCGCAGGAACTCTTCGTTGAGCTCGGTCAGCTCCTGCTGCATCCCGTAGGCCGCACGGACGGCGCGCAACGCGTCGTCCTCGTGGGCCTTCGGGATGCCGAACACGGCCATGATCGCGTCGCCGATGTACTTCTCGACGGTCCCGCCGTGGCGCTCGATCTGGGCGGCCATGACCGTGAAGTAGCGCTTCTTGATCTCACTCATCGCCTCCTGGTCGATCCGCTCCGTGAGCGCGGTCGAGCCCTTCAGGTCGACGAAGATGAAGGTCGCGGGCTTGCGCACCTCCCCGGGCGGCAGCGAGGCCGCCGCCAGTGCCGTGCCGCAGAACCCACACAGCCGGAATCGGGCGGGGTTTTCCTCGCCGCAGTTCGGACAGGTGACGACCTCCATGCACCCGAGTCTACCGGCCCGCGTCGCGACGCCCGCGCGCGTACGATGAGCGGCATGGCTGGGCGCACCGGAGATATGTCGCTGGCGCACGACGCGTTGCACGAGTGCCGCCTCTTCGCTGGCCTGGATCCGCCGATCCTCAGCATCGTGGCCGCCGCGCTCCGTCCGCGCCGCTTCCGACGTGGCGAGACGATCTTCCACGCCGACGACCCGGGCGACGCCCTGTTCATCGTGACCTCGGGTCGGGTGAAGATCACGATCCCGCCGGGCGATGGCTCCGAGCCCGCCATCCTGACGACGATCGCGCCGGGTGGGTTCTTCGGGGAACTCGCCTTGCTCGACGGCGCTGCGCGCTCCGCGACGGCCGTCGCGCTTGTCGCGGTGGAGACGCAGGTCCTGCGCCGGGATGCCTTCGATCAATTGGTGGACGAGCAGCCGGCCCTGCGGCGTGCCCTGTTCGAAGCCCTCGCGACCGAGATCCGCCGGCTCACGGTCCAGTTCGGGGACCTCCATTTCCTGGACCTGCCAGGCCGGCTTGCGCGGCATCTCCTGCGCTCGTTGCCAGGCGGTAACGGCGAGGCGTCCAGGGAGGCACACCTGGGCGGCGAGCAGCGCCTGCCGTGGCCGTACACGCAGGGCGAGCTGGCCGGGATGATCGGCGGTTCGCGCCAATCGGTGAACCGGCTGCTGGCCGACTTCGTGGCACAGGGCCTGCTGCGCTTCGAGGGCGACGACCTGGTGATCCCGGATGCGGCACGCCTTGCCGCTGCCGCCCGCCGGTGACCGAGCGCCGAGCCGCCGACGCCACCCTCCTGCTGCTCGCCGCCGTCGCGCGGCGCCTGGCCGCCGCCGAGCGGATCACCCCGGTCGCCGATGACGACCTCCTCGCCACGATCCTCGCGACCGCGACCGTGGTGCTCGATGCGCAGGCTGCGTCGGTGGCAGTCCACGACCCGGTCGCCGACCGCCTGGTCTTTCTCGCCAGCGCGGGGCCGGCCGGCGGCGACGTCGTCGGGCTGCAGATGGATCCAGCCGCGGGCATCGCGGGCTACGCGTTCACGACCGGCCAGCAACTGGCCATCGCCGATGTCACGACCGACCCCCGCTTCGACCGAACGATCGCGGACGCCACGGGCTACGTTCCCTCGTCCATCCTCGCGACGCCGCTGACCGACGCCGACGGCACGCTCGGGGTGCTCGAGGTGCTCGATCGGCGTGGCGGGACGTTCACGCTTCGCGACCTCGAGGTCGCCGGCGCCCTTGCGGCCGCGGCGACGAAGGCCGTGAGACGCCGCCGGTCGGCCGTCGATGCGGCCGCGCTCCTGCGCGGCGCGCTGGTGGCGCTCGCCGGGCGCGACGGAGCAGGGACCGGGCCTCAGGAGCTGGACGACGCGGCGATCGATGCGCTCGTGAGCGATGCGACGGCATCCCTGTCGACGGACCCTTCTGACCCAACGTGGGGACTCGCGGACCGGATCGCCAGGTTGCGTGACGTCGAGCCGGATTCCGTCGAGCTGGCGGTGGACTGGCTCGACGCCCTGCTCCGCCGGCGCGGGCCCCGTGGGCCAGGGTCGGGAGCCGGGCGATGACTGCGACGATCCCGGCCTGGAGCGAGGCCTTCGCGTCGGAGGCTCGCGACGGGCTCGCGCGCGAAGGGCCGTTCGGCCGGCTCGATCGCAACGAGGTCTTCGGCGACGCCGATGGGGCCGGTGTCGTCGTGGCCGTGGTCGATTCGGGCGTCGACGCGGACCATCCGGGTGTCCGCGGCCGCGTCGCCCGCCGGTTTCGCGTCGATCTCGACGGCGAGAACGCGCGGGTCGTCGACGACCCGGACGCCGCCGACCTCGTCGGGCATGGGACCGCGTGTGCCGGCATCATCGCGGGCATCGCACCGGCCGCCGAGCTCGTCTCGATCCGGGTACTTGGCGCCGACAATCGAGGCAAGGGCCAGGCGGTCGCGGCGGCCGTGCAGTGGGCGATCGACCAGGGGGTCGGGGTCGTGAACCTCAGCCTCTCCTCGCGCAGTGACGCGATGTTCAGCGTCTTCCACGACCTTGCCGATCGGGCTTACTTCGCCAACGTCCTGCTCGTGTGCGCGGCGAACAACGTCCCGGGGCCGTCGTACCCGTCGCTGTTCGCCGCGGTCGTGTCGGTGGCCGCCCACGACATCCCGGATCCGGACGCGTGGTTCTACAACCCATTGCCACCGGTGGAGTTCGGCGCCTTCGGTGTCGACGTGGACGTGCCGTGGCGGGACGGCGGGCGGATCCGGGCGACCGGCAATTCCTTCGCCGCTCCCCATCTCGCGGCGCACGCCGCGCGCCTGCGCTCGCGCTACCCCACGGCCACCCCGTTCGAGATCAAGGCCCTCCTCGCGGCGACGGCCAGCGCCACAACGCCGCCCTGAATCGAAACGACCGCCCCGGGGACCCGGACGGTCGCATCGATGTCGGTGCAGCGACGATTCACAAGTTGATTCGATGGCCCTCGACGTCGTCCTCGTCGTCCACCGTCGGGATGGCTTCGCCGCCATGCCCGGCGCCGCGCCGGGAGGCCAGGCCCGGGGGCGGCGTCAGCGGGAACCCGTGGCCCTCGACGTCGTCGGTCGTGGTGCCGATCGGGTCTGTCCGGTCCTCCGGCTCCAGGATCTGGTCCTTGGGAAGCCTCATCGCCCGTCGCACCATGGTCGGTCCCCTTTGTTGCTGATCTCGCGGTTTCGTGTGTGGACTGTACGCGCCGGCCGTGAGCGCGCCAAGGCCATGGCGTGACCGGGCGACTGTCAGCTGTGACACACCCTAGGACTCCCCGCTCGCGCTGGAGCGGGGAAGCGCTTCGACACTCGGTCGGGGCGTGCGCAGGTCGCGCAGCGACTCCTGGTCGATGCCGGCCAGCCGCGGCAGGTCGGTCGCCTCGGTCCGGAGCAACCGCGACGTCAGCGTCGAAAGGACGAGCTTCCGGATCTCCGGCACCGTCATGACCCCGCGCAGCGCCTCGGCCGGCACTTCCATCAGGGTCAGGTCGGTGTCGGCGACGACATCGGCCGTGCGCGGACTCCCGGTCAGGGCCGCGATCTCCCCGAAGAAGTCGCCCGGCTCCATCGTCGTGAGGCCACGGTAGCCGTCCTCCTCGGGGATCCCGGCGGTCGCGGTCCCATCGAGGATGAAATACGCCGAGTCCGCGACGTCACCATGCTCGAGCACGCGTGTGCCGGCGGGTACCTCGCGGATCTTCGCGTCACGCAGGAACGCGGCGCGCTGTTCCGCGGACAGCCGCGAGAAGGACGGGAGTCGGACGGCCACGCGGCCGAAGTCGGGCACCGTTGCCGGGCGGAGCGGGGTCGCGTCGAGGGCCGGGGCGGCATCCGCGTCGCGCAAGCGGGCGCTCGCTGCCCGGATGGAGGCCAGCCCGAGACCAGGTGCCACGAGCGTGAAGGCGGCGGACACGAAGAGCAGGCTGGAGGCGACGACGATGAGTAGCCGGATGTCGACCACGTCGGCGAGACCGGCACCGGCCATGCCGATGAGGAAGATGATGTCGCGCATGACGTAGAAGGCCGAGAACACGCGACCGCGCATCTCGCGCGGTGTGTTCCGCTGCAGGAGCACCGACCGCGCGACCGACGACGGCGAGTTGAAGAATCCGGTGATCATCACGAGCAGGATCGCCAGGGGGATCGACGTCGCCAGGCCGTAGAGGATGCCGGCCGCTCCCATGCCGACGAGGCCGATGACGATCCAGAGTGGCTCCGGCAGCCGGCCCGAGAACCGCGCCATGAAGAACGAGCCCAGCACGAAGCCGACCGATGTCAGCCCCTCCTGCAGGCCGTATTCGAACTCCGTGGCCCCGAGCTCGCGGATCGAGAACGGCAGCAACAGGACGTTCCACAGGCCGAACGAGAAGAACATGAACGCGCCGACCAGGAACAGGGAGCGCAGGACGGGTGTACCGAACAGCGTTGCCATGCCGGACCGCAGGTTCGCGACGATCACCGCGACGCTGGCCTCGTCCTCAGGCTTCGGCATGGGATATCGGCCCATCAGCGCGATCAGCCCGGCGCACACGACGAAGGACCCCGCATCGATGATGAACGCCCAGGTCAGGTCGACCGTGCTTGCGAGCAACCCGGCCCCGGCGAAGCCGATCGCCGTGGAGCCGAACGACGCGATGGACAGGAACGAGTTCGCCGCCGCGAGCTCCTCGTCGCTCGCCATCTCGGGGATCAGGCTGTCGTGGGCGGGGTCGAAGAACTGCTTCACGCCGGCGTTGAGGAGCAGCAGGACGTACAAGCCCGGGAGGGCGATGGCCTCGATGCCGATCACGAACGCGAGGGTCGCCACGATGACGGCCTGGATGAGACAGGTCCCGATGAGGATCCGCTTGCGGTCGTGGCGATCGACGAAGACGCCAGCGAGCAGCCCGACGATCAGGCTCGGGATGGCCGTGACCATCAGGGTCAAGCCGACCGCCAGCGCCGACTGGGTCTCGCGGTACACGTAGATGCCCGCGGCGAGGTCCGTGAGCGACGAGCCGGCCGTCGAGATGAGCTGCGCCAGCCAGAGCATCGAGAAGTCGCGCCGCCGGAACACGGCGAACATGGAGGGGGCGGGCCCGGTCGCTACGCTCATCGAACCTCCAGCCGCCTCAGCGGCGCCCTCCGTCCATCCGCGCCCCGGGCGCAGCCACGCGTGAAGGCGCCCCGCGGCAGCGAAAGTCTAGCCGGGCCGCCGGGCGACGGTGACCCCTTCACGCAGCAGCAGATCCTCCTTCCGCGACAGGTGGCGGTCCCGGTCCATCAAGCCGTCGCCACCGTATCCGCCGATCGTGCCGTCGGTCGCGATGACCCGGTGACACGGGATGACGAGCGAGATCGGGTTGCGCCCGAGCGCCCCGCCGACCGCGCGTGACGCCCGCGGCGCGCCGACCTGCCGGGCGATGGCCCCATAACTCGTCGTCTCGCCCCAGCCGACCGAGCGGACGGCCTCGAGGACGACCCGGTCGAAGCGCGGACGGTCGTCGAGATCGATCGGGATCGCCGCGGTCCCGACGGGCTCGCCCGCGAGGATGGCCTTGATCGATGGCAGGACCGAAGCCAGGAGGTCGGCAGCCGGACCGTCGTGCACGACCTCCAACGGCCCGAGCCGATGGCGCAGGCCCGCCAGGAGGTGGTCCTCGCTCGTCGCCGACTCGGCCGCGACCACACCTCGTTCCGTGGCGGCGACGACGTACGGACCCCACGGTCCGGGGAGCGTCATCAGCGCGATCTCGACGGGCGGCATGGGTCTAGTGTGCCAACCTCGTCGCCGGTCCGCCGGGAATCGGCTGCTATACTCCCCTGGAGTATGACGACCGACCAGGCGGGCGCCCCCGCGACCATCGAGATCCAGGTGCCGATCGAGGGCATGACGTGCGCGTCATGCGTGAACCGCATCGAGCGCTTCCTGACGAAGACCCCAGGTGTCGAGACGGCCACCGTCAACCTCGCGACGGAGATGGCCACGATCCGTTACCTGCCGGGGGTCGCCGATCGCGCCGACCTGATCGGCGCAGTCGAGGCCGCCGGGTACGACGTCCGCACGGTCGCAGAACCCGACCGTGGCGGGGCACCGGTCTCGCTTCTCCAGGAGCTGTCCGCGGACGACGAGGACCGTCGCCGCGAGGAGCGATCGCTGCTTCGCCAAGCCGTCGTCTCGATCGCCGTCGCCGCGGCGATCATGGTCGCGATGTTCGTCCCCCAGACGCGCATCGCGATGGAGACGATCAACTGGCTCGCGCTCGGGCCGGCCACGATCATCCAGGCCTGGGCGGGCCGGCGCTTCTACCGCGCCGCCTGGCGGGCGGCCCGCCACGGTGCGGCGAACATGGACACCCTCGTCGCGGTCGGGACGACGGCGGCCTGGCTGTACAGCGTCGTCGTGACCCTCGCGCCAGACGTGATCCACGAGGCCGGGTTGCACCCGGAGACCTACTTCGACTCGTCGGCGATCATCATCGGTCTCGTGCTCCTCGGTCGGTGGCTGGAGCACCGGGCCAGAACGAGCACGACCGGTGCGATCCGCCGGCTCGTCGGGCTGGGGGCCACGACCGCCCGGCTGGTACGTGACGGGCGCGAGGAGGACGTGGCCCTTGAGGCGGTGGCGGTCGGCGACTTGCTGCGCGTCCGGCCGGGCGAGAAGGTCCCGGTCGACGGGCTCGTCGTCGAGGGCGCATCCGCGGTCGACGCCAGCATGCTGACCGGCGAGCCGATGCCGGTCGAGGTGGTGGCCGGCACCGACGTCATCGGCGCGACCCTCAATACGACCGGCACGTTCGTGATGCGCGCCACGCGGGTCGGACGGGACACCGCCCTCGCCCGCATCGTCGAGCTCGTCAGTCGCGCCCAGGGGAGCAAGGCGCCCATCCAGCGGCTGGCCGACCGCATCGCCGAGGTGTTCGTCCCGATCGTCCTCGTGGTGGCGGCCGGCACCTTCCTCGTCTGGCTGGCCTTCGGCCCAGAGCCGCGTCTGACCCTCGCGCTGACCGCGTTCATCGGTGTCGTTGTGATCGCCTGCCCGTGCGCGATGGGCCTGGCCACCCCGACTGCCATCATGGTCGGGACCGGGCGCGCAGCGGAGGCCGGGATCCTGATCCGCGGCGGCGAGGCTCTCGAGATCGCCCATCGCGTGAACGCCGTCGTGCTCGACAAGACGGGCACCTTGACCCGTGGCCGCCCCACGGTCGCCGAGGTCGCGGTCGCCCCTGGGTTCACGACCCGCGAGGTGCTCGACCTCGCCGGAGCGCTCGAGCGCACCAGCGAGCACCCGCTCGGGGCGGCGATCGTCACGAGGGCGAACCGTGACGAGCTCGGGTTCGGCCGGGTCGACGGATTCGTGGCTGTGATCGGCGGCGGGGTCGCGGGCACGGTCGAGACTGACGGGGGACGTCGAGAGGTGCTGGTCGGCACCCGCCGACTGCTCGAGACACGCGGCATCGACGTGGCACCCCTCGCCGTGGCTATCGAAGATGCGGCGACGGCGGGGCGGACGATCGCGCTCGTCGCCATCGACGGTCGAGCGGCCGGCCTGCTCGCCATCAACGACCCGGTCAAGGCCGAATCGGCCCCGGCGGTGCGCGAGCTGACGGCGGCCGGCATCGAGGTCTGGCTCGTGACCGGCGACGCGCGCGCGACCGCGGAAGCCGTGGCCGCACAGGTCGGCATCCCCGCCCACCAGGTCGTCGCCGACGTGCTCCCCGCCGACAAGGCCGCGATCGTCGAGCGGCTGCAGGCCCGCGGCCGGATCGTCGCGATGGTCGGGGATGGCATCAACGACGCGCCCGCCCTCGCGCGGGCGGACCTCGGGATCGCGATCGGCACCGGAGCGGACGTGGCGATCGAAGCGTCAGACGTCACGCTCATCGGCGGCGACCCGCGCGGCGTGCCCGCCGCCATCGGCCTGTCGCGGGCCACGATGACGGTCATCCGCCAGAACCTCTTCTGGGCGTTCGCCTACAACGTGGTCCTCATCCCGGTCGCGATGGGCGCGCTGTTCCCGATCTTCGGGATCACGCTCTCGCCGGCGCTCGCGGCCGGCGCGATGGCGCTGTCGTCCGTGTCGGTGGTGGCCAACTCGCTGCGGCTTCGCAGCTACGATGCCCGCCCCGACGCCGTCCACCGGGTCGCCGGGCGGGGAACGCTGGGACGCCTTCGCGAGGCCTGGTTCCTGGCGGCGATCGCGGTCGCGTCGCTCGGCATAGCCGGCGGCGTGCTGGCGGCGGACCGGGTGATCGACGCGGGTGCGACGAAGCTGCAGGTCACGGCCCGGAACGTGGCGTTCGCCCCGGCCGACCTCCACGTCGGGGCCGGCGAGACGGTCGTCCTCGAGTTCACCAACGACGACCCGGTCTTCCACGACTGGGAGGTGGTCGGCCTCGCCAACGTGGACGCCGGCGCCCGGCCGGGCCAGACCCAGCGGATCCGATTCACGATCGACGAGCCCGGGACCTACATCGTGGAGTGCACGGTCGAGGGTCACGCGGAGGCGGGCATGGTCGGCAGCCTGGTCGTCGAGGTCGCAGACTGACCCTCGACATGCCTGAGCCGCCGGCCCCGACCCCCGCCCGCACGCGCATCGCCACGGCCGAGGATCCGCGCGACCTCCCTGGCGACTTCGCACATCAGGTCGAGATCGACGTTCGCTTCGCGGACACGGACGCGATGGGCCACGTCAACAATGCCGTGTACCTGACGTACTGCGAGATGGCCCGCGTCCGCTACTGGACCGAGGTGACCGGCGAGCCGATCGCCCCGGGCCACGAGGGCGCCGAGAGCCTGATCCTGGCCGAGGCCCGCATCACGTACCGGGCGCCGGTGTTCCACGGCGAGCGGGTGACGGTCGAGACGCGCGCCACGCGGCTGGGCCGATCGAGCTTCATCCTCGAGCACCGGTTGACGGCCCGGCAGCCGGCGGAGACCCCACGGCTCGTGGCGACGAGCGAATTGGTGATGGTCCGCTACGACTACGCGAGCGAGCGGCCGACACCACTTGGGCCGGCCTTCGTCGCCGCGATCGAGGCCTTCGAGGGGCGGACGCTGTCGTGACGTTCTCGATCGTGGCTCGCGATCCGGCCAACGGCGACCTGGGCGTGGCGGTGGCGTCGAAGTTCCTGGCGGTCGGCTCGGTGGTCCCGTGGGCCATGGCGGAGGTCGGCGCGATCGCGACACAGGCGCTTGCGAACGTTTCCTACGGGCCCGATGGGCTGGCAGCCCTGGCGGGCGGCAACAAGGCAACGACGGTGCTGGCGGACCTGACGGGGGCGGATGACGGACGCTCAGAGCGGCAGCTCGGGATCGTCGACGCGCGCGGCGGCGCGGCCACGCACACGGGTACCGGTTGCCTCGTCTGGGCCGGTGGACGGGTCGGGGACGGCGTGGCCGTCCAGGGCAACATCCTGGCCGGCCCCCAGGTGGTGGATGCGATGTTGTCGGCCTTCGAGGCGGCGAGCGGGCCGCTGCCCGATCGGCTGCTCGGCGCGTTGCTGGCGGGGGACCGGGCGGGCGGCGATGCCCGCGGGCGCCAGTCGGCGGCCCTGCTCGTCGTTCGGGCCGGGGGCGGCTACGGCGGGACCACCGACCGCTGGATCGATCTCCGGGTCGACGACCACGTCGATCCCGTGCCCGAGCTCCGTCGCCTGCTCGACATCTGGCGGCTGCTCTCCGAGCGCCCCGAGCCCCGCGACCTCTTGGCCATCGATCCGGCCCTCGCCGGGGAGCTGCAGGAGCGACTCACGCGTGCGGGATGGGCGCCGGGGCGGGACGACGCGTTTGCAACGAGCATCCGGGGGGTCGTCGGCGGCCTCTCGCGGATCGGCGACGCACGCGACGCGGGACCGGAGTGGGACGCCGCGTGGGACGGCGCCCTGTTGACCTGGATGGGGGTCGCCAACCTGGAGGAGCGGACCGCAGCCGCCGGCTGGATCGACCCGGCGGTCCTGGAGCAGCTTCGGGCGGCGACTGGCGGCTGACCCCCGCCCGACGGCTCGGGCCTAGTCGATGACGCGGCGCAGGATGGCGACGGCGTTCTGGCCGCCGAAACCGAAGCCGTCCACCGCGACCGTGTCCACCTTCGCCTTGCGGGCCGTCAGCGGCACGTAGTCGAGGTCGCACTCCGGGTCGGGCGTCCGCAGGTTCGCGGTCGGCGGGATGATGCCGTCACGGATGGCCCCGATCCCGGCCAGGGCACTGGCGATGCCCGCGGCACCGACGAGGTGGCCGATCATCGACTTCGGGGAGCTGATCGCGACCTTGTAGGCATGCTCGCCGTAGGCCGTTTTGATCGCCCGCGTCTCGGTCACGTCGTTGAGCGGTGTCGCGGTGCCGTGGGCGACGATGTAGTCGATCTCGTCGGGGGCGACGCCGCTGTTGCGCAGGGCCATGGTCATCGCCCGGGCCTGGCCGCGGCCGGTCGGTTCGGGGGCGCTGATGTGGAACGCGTCGGCCGTCAGGGCACCACCCAGGATCTCCGCGATCGGCGTCGCGCCGCGGTCACGCGCGTGCGCGAGCGACTCGACCAGGACCACCCCGGCGCCCTCGCCCAGGACGAACCCATCACGTGTCGCATCGAACGGGCGCGACGCCGTCTCCGGGGAGTCGTTGCGCTTCGACAGCGCGGTCATGTTCGCGAGCGCCGCTACGCCCATCGGCCAGATCGGCGCCTCGGTGCCGCCGGTGACGACGACGTCGCACTCGCCGGAGTTGATCAGTCGCAGGGCGTCATGGAACGCGATGACGGACGTCGCGCACGCGGCGACCTGGGTGATGACGGGACCGGTGAGGCCCCATTCCATCGACAGCATCGCCGCACCCATGGAGCCCGACAGGGCCGGGACCGCGAACGGGGAGACGAAGCGGGGGCCCTTGCTGTCGTGGACGTGTGTGCCGTCGATGATCTGCTCGATGCCGCCGCCACCGGTGTTGACGACGACGCCGACGCGGTCCCGCTGTTCCTGGCTCATGGCCGCGAAGTCGATGCCCGAGTCGGCCACCGCTTCCTTGCCGGCGGCCATCGCGAGGTGGATGAACCGGCTCATCCGGCGGGCCATCTTGGGATCCATGTGCTCGCGCGGGTCGAAGTCCAGGACCTCGGCCGCGATGCGGACCTCGTGCGCCGACGCATCGAAGCTCTGGATCGTGCGCGTCCCGGTCACGCCGGCCACGAGATTCGACCAGTAGGTCGGGAAGTCGTTGCCGATCGGCATGACGGCACCAAGGCCGGTGATGACCGCCCGCCGGGCGGGGTCCTGTTCGGGCACGGGTTACCTCAGGTGGGCTTCAGGCCCGATTGTAATGGCCGCTCGGATCGGAACGAGGCGTGGCCGGATCGACATCCCCGGACGGTTATGGCCGATGCCGCCGCTTCCCGGGGCTGGAATCGCCTGTTTCCCGCTCATAACCGTCTCCCGCTGACGATCCTGCCGGAATCGGGTCGACCAGTGGCCGTAGCCGTTCCCCGATGACGATCCTGCCGCGAGTCGGGGCGACCACCAGCCACAGCCGTCTCCCGGTGACGATCCTGCCGCGAGTCGGGGCCGCGGGGCGCCCAGCACGCCCGGGTCGCGACCGTGGGTCACGTTTTCGCGCTCGAAGGCCAACCGTGGCCTCATCGGCGCGGGATCGCGACTCGTGGTCGCGCACCCGTGCCGAGGCGGGCGCCACGGCCGGGCTTGAGGCTCAAAACGCGACTGCGGGTCGCGCGGACCCGCTGGCGTCGTCTGCCACGCGACGCCACGGCCCCGAGGCGCTCGCTCGGCGCCCCTCAGCACGCTGGCGTCGTCTGCCACGCGACGCCACGGCCCCGAGGCGCTCGCTCGGCGCCCCTCAGCACGCTGGCGTCGTCTGCCACGCGACGCCACGGCCCGAGGCTCAATCCCCGTCGTAGCGCTTGAAGATGACGGCGCCGTTGTGGCCGCCCAGCCCGATGTTGTTCGAGAGGGCATAGCGGATCGGGTGCGAGAACGACTCCGGTTCGACCCAGAGGTCGCAGTCGGGGTCGGCGTCGCGGAAATTGAGGGTGCCCGGCACGCACTGCTCGGCGACCGACATGACCGTCGCGAACGCCTCGAACGCCCCCGCGGCGCCCATCATGTGGCCGGTCATCGACTTCGTGGCGCTGATCGCCAGCGAACGGGCGTCGCGCGCGGCGCGCGGCCCGAAGACCGTGTGGAGTGCCTCGGCCTCGCGCTTGTCGCCGAGCGGCGTGGACGTGCCGTGCGGGTTGATGAGATCGACCTCGTCCGCCGGGACGCCGCGCCGATCCAGCGCCATCTGCATCGCGCGCGCCGAGCCGACGCCCGCATCGATCGGCTGGACCATGTCCCAGCCATCCGCGGCCGAGCCGTAGCCCACGACCTCCGCGTAGATCCTGGCCCCGCGCGCCTTGGCGAGCTCCAGGTCCTCGAGGAACAACGACCCCGCGCCCTCACCGAGCACGAACCCGTTGCGGGTCAGGTCGAATGGACGCGAGACGGTCTGGATCGGCTCACCGGGACGGGGCATGCCCATCCCGCGCATGTTGGAGAAGCCGGCGTGCCCGGCCTCGATGAAGGGCGCCTCGGTCGAGCCCGAGATGACCGCGATGCAGTCGCCGCGCCGGATCGCCTCGGCCGCCTCGCCGACGTTGTGCGTGCCGGTGGCGCATGCCGACACGACACACATGTTGTGCCCGATGGCCCCTGTCTCGATGGCGATCATCCCCGACGTGCTGTCGGTCAGCGCGTTGGCGATGAAGGTCGGGGAAACGGCGCGCGGCCCCCGCTCCTGGAGGATCACGAACTGGTCGAGGAAGAGCTGCTGGCCGCCGGCCCCGGAGCCGAAGACGACGCCGACCTCGGTCCGGTTCTCGTCCGTGAGCTCGAAGCCCGGAGTCGGTCAGGGCCTGCTTGGCCGCGGCCACGCCGAAATGCATGGACGACTCGCTCCGGCGCACGGCCTTCGGATCCATCCAGGCCGCGGCGCTGAAGTCCTGCACCTCGCCACCGAACTTGGCCTCGTAGGGGGTCGTGTCGAAGTGCGTGATGAAGTCGAGCCCGGACACCCCATTCGTGAGGTTGCGCCAGACGGTGTCCTTGTCGTTGCCGACGGGGCTGATGACCCCGAGACCGGTGACGACGACGCGGCGGTCGTAGTCGGGTCGTCGCATGGGTGAACGTTCCTCCAGGTGGGCGGTCAGGCCGCGTGAGCAGCCAGGGTGGTGAGTCGATCGGTGGAGCCTGGGTCGTCCGCGGGGACGATCTCGGCGTCGGGAGCGATGCGTTTGATGAGTCCGGTGAGGACCTTTCCCGGTCCGATCTCGACGAAGGTCGTGACGCCGGCGTCGACCATGTGCCCGACCGCGCCGACCCAGTCGACGCCCGCGGTGAGGTGCTCGACGAGCTCGGCACGCGCGCCCTCGGCGGTCGTGATGGGACGACCGTCGGCGTTGGCGAGGAGCGTGGTCGTCGGGTCGTGGAACTCGACGCCGGCGAGGGTCTCGCGCATCGCGTCGGCGGCCTCTGCCATGAGCGGCGAGTGGGCGGCGACGCTGACCGGCAGGACGATGGCGCGTTTCGCCCCAAGGTCCCGTGCGAGCGTGGCGCCGGCCTCGATCGCGGCGCGGTCGCCGGATACGACGACCTGGCCCGGGGCGTTGCGGTTGGCCACGACGAACGTTCCGTGCGCGGCGGCCGCGGCGACGAGCTCGGGCAGCCTGGCGTCGTCGAGGCCGATGAGCGCGGCCATCGCGCCATCACGACCCAGGCCGGAGGCCTGCATGAGCCGTCCGCGTTCGCGCACGAGCCGCACACCGTCTTCGAGCGAGAGCGCGTCGGCGGCGACGAGCGCCGAGTACTGCCCCATCGAATGCCCGGCGGCAAACGCCGGGGTCGGGGCCGGGAGGCCGTCCGCGGCCCAGCGCTCGCGCAGCGCTTCGAGGATGGCGATGGACGCCGCCAGCAAGGCCGGCTGGGCGTTCTCGGTCAGGTCCAGCCGCTCCGCCGGACCCTCCCAGGCGAGCGCGCTGAGCGGCTCGCCGAGCGCGGCGTCGGCCGCGGCAAACACGGCGGCGGCCGCCGGCGAGGACGTGGCAAGATCCCGGCCCATGCCCACGGTCTGTGAGCCCTGGCCGGGAAACACAAAGGCGAAATCTGGCATCGGCCGAAGGGTAGCCGGAACAAGTACCGCGGCAGTCAATTCACATGCAGCGTTGCAAGCGTTCCGCCGCTCGCCGTACGCTGCGTCGGACATGCCCGACGAGCGCCCGACCCGAACGATCAACCGGCCCGCGCCCGCGCGCACGATCGCCCGCCGCTTCGAACAGGACCTCTCGGCGCCCGTGCTCGCCGCCGGGAGCCGGATCCGGAACGTCCGCCAGATCAGCGAGCGCGTCGCGATGGGTCGCGCGCTGTGGCGCGAGCTCGTGATCGGCTTCGCCAGCCAGCTCGGAGAGCTACGCCTGGGGTTCACCCAGCTCGCGGCCCTCTACGTGCTGGCCGATGGCAGCACGTTGACCGTCGGGGAACTCGCCGAATCGATCAACCGATCGCCATCCGCGACGAGCCGGCTCATCGACGGCCTGGTCAAGCGCCGGCTCGTGGAGCGCCAGGCCGAGGAGGAGGACCGCCGACAGAAGATCCTCCGGCTGACGCCGCGCGGGCACGCCGTGCTGCGGGTCGTGGACCGGGCACGGGCCGAGCAGTTCCTGTCCGCCGTCCGGCCCCTACCGACACCGGAACGGGCGATCGTCGCGATGGGGGTCGCGGCTCTTGCCACGCATGCGATCAGCCGCCGGGGGCGCCTGATCCGGACGCCGCGCGAGGAGTAGGGCTAGGCTTTCGGCACAAGGAGGGCGGTCGATGGATCTTCTTCGGGTGGGTGAGCTGCAGCTGCACATCCAGCACCAGCATTCGGACGGGTCGTGGCAGGATCTCGAGGCGCGGCCTCACTCACCGGCCGACAACGACCCGGAACGCGCATGGGCGGACGGGACGATCTACGCGTGCGGGCAGTGCAATGAGCTCGTCCGCGTCCGATCGGGCGATGGGGAGGAGACCGCCCTGCGCTGAACCGGCTCGGCTCGCGGCTACCCGCAGAAGCGGCGCACGACGTCGTACAGGACGGGTAGCCCGAACCGCAGCGCCTCAAGGGAGACGCGCTCGTCGACGCCGTGGAACCGCTCGAGGAAGCGCTCGTGCGGCTCGAGCCGCAGCGGGGAGAAGCCGTAGATGGGCACGCCCAGGGCCTCGGTCGCCTTGGCGTCGGTCGCAAACGGCGCCATGACCGGGAGCGGGATCGCGTCAGGATCGTGATCGATCAGGGTCTCGACGAGGATGTCCCAGAGCGGGCCTTCGGCTGGGGATTCGACCGGCTGGCCCCACACGAGCAGCTCGATGTCACAGGCCGGCAGGAGGTCGGGGCCGAGCCGGCGTTCCACCTCCGCCCGCATCTGGGCCTCGGTGGTGCCGGGCAGGACCCGGCAATCGACCTCGATGACGGCGTCGCCGGGGATGACGTTGTACTTCACGCCCGCGTGGACGATGTCCGGGCTGATCGTGTCGCGGATCATCGCCCGCAGCGCTCGGGCGTACATCGGGTCGCACACGCGATCGATCACGGCGTCGGCCGCGGCGGCGTCCTCCTCGCCCGCCGCGATCCGCCGCAGGACCGTGGCCGCCTCGCCGGGGAGCGCCTCGGCGGCCGCCTCGAGGAAGCGGGCCATGACCGGCGTGATCCGGATCGGGCCGGGCGCGGCCAAGCGCTCGATCGCGCGGGCGGCAAGGACCGCGGCGTTGTCGGCGCGGGGCATGGAGCCATGCCCCCACGTGCCGGTGATGTGGATCCGGTACGGCGCGAATCCCTTCTCGGCGACCTGGATCGGGTACAGCCGCTTGCCGCCGACCGTCACCGACACGCCGCCGCACTCGTTGACGGCGCCGGCCGCCTGCAGCCAGTCCGGTCGGTTCGCGGCGATCCAGCGGGCACCGTCGATGGATCCGGCCTCCTCATCGGACGTGCACGTGAACAGGACATCGCGGCGCAGCCTCGGGATCGGATCCGTGGCGGGATCGCGGCCCGCAGCGCGCGCCTCCTCGACCAGGCGGGCGATGACGCCGAGCTCGAGCGCGATCATCCCCTTCATGTCGACCGCGCCGCGACCGTAGACGTAGCCATCGGCGACGTCCGCCGCGAACGGGTCGTGCGTCCAGCGATCCGCCGGGGCCGGCACGACATCGAGATGCGATAGCAGGAGGAACGGCTCGCCGCCCGTGCCGTCGCCGTGCAGGCGGGCGTGGACGGAGCCACGCCCCGGGACGGGCTCGATGACCTCGGGTCGCAGGCCGAGCGCCGTGAGTCGCTCGGCGAGATACCGGGCGACGCGGGTCTCGCCGTCCGGCGCGTCGGGCGGCGGTGGGTTGATCGACGGGATCCGGATCAGGTCACGCAGCGTCGCGACAACCCCATCGTGGGCGACGGCCCAGGTCGTCGCGGGCACGGCGGCCGCGGGTGTCGCCGGTCGGGCCGTGGTCATCGGCCCCCGGCCGGCCCGATCAGGGCGATCACGGTCCCGATGACGAACCCGGACGCGACGATCACGATCGCCATCGCCAGCAGCAGCCGGACGTAGCGGCGATCCTCGGCGAGGCCGGCGGCCGGGTCCGGGTCGTTGCCGCCGGCGATGTACGGCGCCTGGAGCCCCTTCTGGCGCGCCCGCACGGCGCGTGGGGAGTCGTAGGCGACGGGGTCCGGCGGGAGGGTCTGGAGCGGGGCCGACTCGGTGGGCTCGGGCTCGGTCGGGCCCGGCTCGGCGGGCGCGGGCGCGGGCGTGCCCAGCGTAGGTCGCGTCGGCTCGATCTCGGTCACCGGCTCATGATGGCGCCGAACAGCGGTCCGCGCATCAGGACCTCATCGGGTAGGGGCTCATAGCCGAGACGGGCGTTCACGGCGCGCATCGGCGCATTGGCCTCGTCGTTGCCGGTCTCCAGGGCGGTCAGCCCGTGCTCGATCGACCAGGCGATCGTCGCGTTCTTGAGCTCACGGGCGATGCCGCGCCCGCGGTAGGCCCGGAGCACCGCGGTCATGTCGTGATAGGCGACCGTGGTCGAGCCGGGCTGCATGAGGAGGCAGGCATACCCGACGGCGCGGCCACTCGCCGTGTCGACCGCCACATAGAACGCCTCCTTCGGTACCGACGGTCGGTCGACGTCGCGAGCGCGGAATTCGGCGAGATCGCCCACGTCCATGGGCTCCTCGCCGCCCGGGACATCGGGGAAGGTCTCGATGGCCACCGCGTGGACACCCTCGACGAGGTCGGGTCGGGCGGCGAGCGTCGTGAGCTCGATGCCCCGCGGTGGCGCGACCGTCGGGATGGGCCGATCGGCGAGCTCGAGGCGGACGGTCTTGGACCGCTCCAGCTCGCGGAATCCGCGGTGTGCCAGGAAGTCGACGCCGTCCGGGCGATCCTCGGCGCAACGCAAGTACAGCTCCGTCTTCCCGCGCGACCGCCCGACGTTCGAGACCTCGAGCAGCAGGGCCTCGCCGACGCCGGTCCGGCGCGCCTCGGGCATCACGCCGATGACCGCCCACAGCGCCGGGTGATCCGGGGCGAAGACGTAGATCCGACCGACGGTCGCGGCGCCGACGGCGCGCCCGTCGAGCTCCGCCAGGAAGCGTGCCGCGCCGGGGTAGGTCGTGTCGCTCCAGCGGACCTCGTCGAGCGAGGTCGGGGACTCCGGGTTGGTGGCATTGAGGATCGCGATCAGGCGTTCGAGGTTCGCCTCGTCGGTGACGGTCCGGATGATCAGGCCGGCAGGACGCCTCATGCCCGTCACGCGACCGACTCCCGGAGCGGCTCGGCGACCTCGCGGGCGACGGCGTCCACCCCGGCCGGACCCAGCCGCGGCGGCATTCCAAGGATCAAGTGGGTGGCCCCTCGCTCGACGGCCTCTCTCGCCTGGCCGAGGGCCCAGCGGCGGTCCTCGGCCGTCGTCCCGGTCGGGACCTGGGCGCTGATGTCGAACGTCGACGGTTCGCGGCCGGCCGCTTCCAGGGCGGCGAGGATCACCTCGCGCTTCTCGCTGAAATACTCGAGGTCGGTGGGGTTGCCGAGGCCCACGACGGCGGGCAGCGCCCAGCCGTCGGCGACCGCGGCGGCCAGCGCGATGCCACGCCGCTTCTGCCCGCCCAGCCAGAGCGGCGGCCCGCCGGGCGTCAGCGGCGGCGGCTCATTGGTGGCCTCGGTCAACGGGTAGAACGGGTCGGGCCGCGTGACGCCGGGGGGCGTCGCGGCCGCCTCCGACCAGAGCGCGCGAAGGACGTGCACAGCCGATTCGAACCGGTCGAAGCGCTCGGGCATTGGTGGCATCGGGATGCCGAACGGGAGGTGCTCGCCTTCGTGCCAGCCGGCGCCCAGGCCGACGATGAACCGCCCACCCGTGGCGTGGTCCATGACCGTGGCCGCCTTCGCGAGGACCGCCGGGTGGCGGAACGTGGCCGACAGCACGCCGTGTCCGACCCACTTGCCCGGCACGCGGTGGGCGAGCGCGGCCATCGCGGTCAACGATTCGAAGCTGGCGCCGTGGTGCTCGCGCGAGACGTCGGTCAGGTGGTCGTTCATCCAGACCGACTCGAACACGTCGTGCTCGCCGATCCGCGCCCACGCAGCGTCGAGCGTGGACCAGTCCACGGCCTGCGGCGAAGTCTTGATCCCGATCGGGACGTGGCGGGCGGACATCAGGCGCTCACCGAGCCGTCATCGCGCCGCCAGCGCGCGGGGACAGCCTCAACGGCCGGGCCCGCTCGCGGAGAGGTTGGCAGTCATCCGAGCCCCGGTCGTGACCGCTCCCCCCGACGCCGACCCGACGAGCGCCGCGTACTTGGCCAGCACGCCCGTCGCGTAGTTGGGCGGACGCGGCGTCCAGGCGGCCAGCCGCCGGGCGATCTCGTCCGCGGGCACCACCAGGTCGACCGCCTTGCGGTCGACATCGATGAGGACCTCGTCCCCTTCCTGGACGACTGCGATCGGGCCGCCGAGCGCCGCCTCGGGCGCGATGTGGCCGATCATCAGGCCATGGGTCCCGCCCGAGAACCGGCCGTCCGTGATGAGCGCCACGCTGTCGCCGAGGCCTTCGCCGACGAGGGCGCTCGTGACGCTCAGCATCTCCTGCATCCCGGGTCCACCGACCGGGCCTTCCCAGCGGATCACCACGACGTCGCCGGGAACGATGCGGCGCTCCTTGACGGCCTCGAAGCAGGCCGTCTCCGAGTCGAACACGCGCGCCGGCCCGCGATGGAGCTTTCGCTCGTGGCCGGCCAGCTTGACGACGCAGCCGTCCGGGGCCAGCGACCCGTGCAGGATGGCCAGTCCGCCGCTCGCCTTGAGCGGGGTCTCGATGGGCAGCACGACCTGCTGGCCCGCGGTCTCCCTGGCGGCCGCCGCGATCTCGGCGATCGTGCGGCCGTCCACCGTCGGCGCGTCGCCGTGGAGCAGGCCATCGCGCTTGAGCAGCTCGCGCATGACGAGCTCCATGCCGCCCGCGTCGTACAGGTCGGCCGCCTGGTAGCGGCCGCCCGGGTGCATGTCGGCAACGATCGGCGTCCGATCCGCGATCGCGCCGAACTCGTCGATGTCGAGCGGGACGCCGAACTCGTGCGCGATCGCGAGGAGGTGCAGCACGCCGTTGGTGGAGCCACCGGTCGCGGCCACCGACGCGATGCCGTTCTCGAGCGACTCGCGTGTGACGAACGTGGCGGGGCGTACGTCGCGGCGGACGAGGTCCATGATCAGCTCGCCGGTCTGCCGCGCCGCCTCGTCCTTGGCCGGGTCCTCGGCCGGGATGCCGTTGAGCCCCGCGGGCGAGAGGCCCATGAACTCCATGACCGTCGACATCGTGTTGGCCGTGTACTGGCCGCCGCAGGCGCCGGGTCCCGGGCACGCGACCCCCTCGATCTCGTACAGCTCATCGAGGGTGATCTTGCCGGCGCGATACGCTCCGATCGCCTCGTAGACGGTGACGACGGTCGCGTTCCGGGCGCCCTTGTACGTGCCCGGATAGATCGTGCCGTTGTACAGGATGACGCCCGGTCGGTCGAGCCGGCCGAGGGCCATCGCCGCGCCCGGGATCGTCTTGTCGCAGCCGACCAGGCAGACGACCCCGTCAAGCAGGTGGCCGCGCACGACGAGCTCGATCGAGTCGGCGACCACCTCGCGGCTGATGAGCGACGCCTTCATCCCCTCGGTGCCCATCGACACGCCGTCGCTGACCGACACGGTGTTGAACTCCATGGGCGTGCCGCCGGCCGCGCGGATGCCGTCCTTGACGTGCTCCGCCAGGCGGCGCTGGTTGTAGTTGCACGGCATCGTCTCGATCCAGGTCGTGCCCACGCCGATCAGGGGCTTCGCGAGGTCATCGTCCGTGAAGCCGATGGCCTTGAGCATGGCGCGCGCACCGGCGCGGTCCGGCCCGTCGGTCAGGGCCGCCGAATGGCGCTTGGCCGGATCCGAGGGGCGCAGGTACGGGTGCCGGGTGTCAAGGTCGGACATCGGGGCGATCTCTCCGGGCGTGACAGGCGGACGGTGCGGACCGGGCGGGAGCCTGGGACCGTCTCAGTGTAGGGCGGGTCGTTCGGTGTCCGCGGCGAGGCGTGCGTCGACGCGCGAGGTCGCGACGGCCCGGCTAGCGACGTGTCCGGTCACGGCCTCCAGGAAGTCGGCCCGGCCCAGGCTGAACGCGGTCACCGGCCCGACCGCGCGGATGGACGCGGTCCGGGGCACCTCGCGCATGAGTGCGATCTCCCCGGCTCCGCTGCCCGGGCCAAGCGTTCGGAGGACCTGGCCCCCTTGGGAGACCTCGGCGCTGCCCGTGTCGATGAGGATGTAGTCGGTGCCTGGCTGACCCTCGCGCATCAGCCACGCCCCGTCGTCGAAGGCGACGGGACTGAGGGCGGCGGCGAGATGCTCGACCGTGGCCAGGGAGAGCGGCGCGAACAACGGGTCACCGCGGATCAGCTCGACACGGCGAGCCCCACCGACGCCGCCCTCGGGCATGCCGCGCAGGACGGGGCTGAACAGGATCGCGACGATCGGCAGGATCAGGCCGCTCGCGATCAGAGCGTCGCGGATGCCGAGGACCTCGATCAGGACCGGGGCGACGATGCCGCCGATCGCGACGCCACCGTTGGCCACGCTGTCGATGAGGCCGAGCACGGAGATCCGGCTCGCGTTCGGGGTCATGCGTTGGATCAAGGTGAAGCCACTGACATCGATGAGCGCGTTGCTGACCCCGACGGCGAACAGGGCGCCGAGCGCCACGAGTGGATGGACCACGAGCCCGATGACGGCGATCGGGGCGCCCCACCCGGCGAGCGCGAGCAGGAACGCAGGGGAGAGGCGTTCGCGACCCGTAAGGGCGATGGCCACGACCGCCCCGAGCAGCCCCCCTAGGCCCATCGCCGCGTTCAGCGCCCCGACACCCGGTTCGCCCATGCCCAGGAGCTCGATGGCGGCGACGACGACGAGGACCGTGAGCAAGCCACGGACGAAGGTCTGGAGGCCGAGTCCCAGAACGATGAATCGAGGCCCCGGGAGCGCAGCCAGGGCTCGGACGCCGGCCGACAGCTGGCCGAGCACGGCTCGCGCCGACGTGTCCGAGCGCCCGACGGCCGGCACGTGCAGGCTGGCGATGGCGGAGACGCCGACCGCGTAGATCGCGAACACGGCCAGGGTGGTGCCCAGCGGCCCGCTGGCGACGAGCAGGAGCCCCGCCATCGCCGGACCGACGAACGTGCCGAGGCCCTCGGCCGCACTCGACGTGACGTTGGCGGCGATGAGCTGCGTGGGCGTCCGGGCGACGGCCGGCAGGAGCGCCATGTGGAGCGGTCGGCTGAAGGCCCCGACTCCGGCTTCGATGGCGACCACCAGGAACAGCAGCTGGATCGGGAGATCCAGGGCGACGACCACGACCGCGAGGCCGATCGCCACGGTCCGGATCGCATTCACGGTCCGCAGCACGGCCTCCGGTTGCCAGCGGACCGTCGGCAGGCCGGCGAAGGGCGAGGTCAGGGTCGGGACCAGGAACCGCGCCAGCCCGAGGAGACCCACGGCCACCGTTCCGCCGGCCTCGTAGGCCGCGACCAGGGTCGAGACGAGGAAGGCCCATTTGCCGGCGATGACCGTGAACCACGCGATCGTGAGCCGCCGAAGGTCCGGGTCCTCGAGCGTCGTCCGAAGCGCGGCGACGGCCGGACTCGGTCCTTTGCGCAGCGGTGACATCGGCTTGAGCATAGAGCCAGCGCGCTCTCGGCCGCCGCGCTCCGCCGCAGTCTTCCCGCGCGGACGCACGACGCGTATGCTGCCGCGACGCGCCGCGATGCCGCACCGGCCGCAGACGCGTCACGTGGAGGCAAGATCGAGCGATGGATCAGAAGGTCGAGTTGCTCAAGAAGGTGCCGCTCCTCGCCGCGCTCGATCGCCGCGGTCTGGAGGAGGTCGCCCGCCTCGCCGACGAGGTCGACCTGCCCGAGGGCCGGGTCGTGACCCGCCAGGGGGCCAGCGCCGCCGAGTTCTTCGTGATCGTCGACGGCACGGTCCGGATCGATCGCGACGGCGAGCACCTGACCGACCTGGGCCCCGGCGATTTCTTCGGCGAACTTGCGTTGCTGGGCGAAGTTCCCCGGACCGCGACAGCGACGTGCGCGACGCCCTGCCGTCTGCTCGTCGTCGGGCATCGCGAGTTCCACTCGCTGCTGTCGAAATTCCCGACGATCCAGGCTGCCGTCCTCGAGGCGCTGGCGCGGCGGATCGCCAGACTGGAAGGCGACCTTACGCACTAGACCCCGAGCGTCGGTCACCGACGCCCTGCGTTAGCGCAGGCACTCCCCGGTGTCGACGGGCCTGGTCCGGCCGAGGGCCGGCGTCACTCGGCTGGCGACGGCGGTCGGGCTGAGCGCGTAGCCGACGTCCGGTTCGGTCCGCGCCTCGGCGAAGATCAGGCCTCCGACCGTCCCGTCGGGAAGGACGAACGGCCCGCCGCTGTCGCCACGGTCGATCTGCGCTCGGAGTTCGAGGACCCGGCGGGTCACGATCGCCTGGTCGTAGATGTCCCGGCCGGTCGCCGGATAGGCGCCGGTCACCGCCGCGGGCACGACCGTGAGGCTGCCACCGCCCGGATAGCCCAGGGCGGCGCCAACGGCGCCGCGCGTCGGGTCGGCGGCCGCGAAGCGGAGGGCCGCGGCCTGCAGGTCCGGGGCGTACAGGACGGCGACATCGAGGGCCGGATCGAACAGCACGACATTGGCGTCCACCTGCCCGGCGATGCCCGTGATGCGGACCCCTCGCGAGCGAGCGCCGGCCACGACGTGCGCGTTCGTGACCACGTAGCCGTCCGCCACGACGACGCCACTCCCTGACAATTCGAAGCCGCACGTCGCCGCCGAGATCCGGACCGTGCTCGCCTCGGCAAGCTCGGCGATCGCCCGGGCCGTGGCGTCGGTGGGCGGATCGATGGCCGGCTGGGGCAGCGGCTCCAGGCCGACAAAGACCTCTGGCAGGCCGGAGGCGTCCAGGAGCGACCCGAGTTCGGTCGCGATCTCGCCTGGTGGCGGCAGAGCCGCGTTCAGGGTGCGGATCGCCGTGGAGGTCTGGGCCGCCTCGGTCAGTCGTGGGATCGGGCCGATCGCCAGCAGGCCGCCGGCCAGCCAGACGATCAGGAGTGCCTGGGCGGCGCCGGTGAACCCGCCGGCGACCCGATCGGCCGCACCCAGGACCCCGCCACCGAGGGACCGCGCGATCGCGCGCCCGATCGCCGACCCCAGCGATTCGCCCACCCCGACCGCAAGGAGGAGGCCGGTCAGGACGACGTAGGGTCGCAAGGCTGTCGGGACGCTGTCCAGCGGCTCGACGAGGAGTGGCAAGGAGATGACAACGATCGCGCCGCCGCCGATCGCCCCCAGCAGACCACCGACCTGCGGCAAGGCCCCCGATCGGTACCCCAGCAGGACGGCGAGCACCACCAGGACGATGGCGACCACGTCCAGTGGATTCACTGGTGGGATGGTCGCACAGGTCACCGGGGGACGTGCGAACGCCCCGGGCGGCGGTCGTCCGGGGCGTCATGCGGCGGATGGATCGAGGGCGGAAGGCTAGCTGACCGTGACCTCGATGGGGGCGGCGCCGCCGGTGCCATCGGTGATCTGGTACGTGCCCGGGGCGACGTCCGGGATGGCGATCTCGGTCTTGTGCAGCTCGGCGATCGCGATGCACGCGACGTCCTGCGGTCCGTGGCCTTCGCGCAGGGTGATCGAGTACGAGCCCTCGCCCTTCGCCACGACGACCTGGTCGAGGATGTTGCAGGGCTCGACGCCACTGAACCAGGTCGCGGTCACGATGATCGTGGACCCGTCGACTCGAGCCGCGAGGCTGTCCGCCGAGACGTCATGGACGTCGAGCTGGCCGGGCTTGGGAACGACGACCTTCGCGCCGTCACCGATGCCACCGGGATCCAGACTGGGGTCCGCTGGGTTGCTGGGCGGCGCGCTGACCGGGGCATCCGGTGGTGCGCTGCTGGGCGGCGGTGACGCCGATGGAGCCGCGGCCGCCGAGCAGGCGACCAGCAGCAGGGACAGGGAACAGGAGGCCGACGCCGAGGCGCCGTGTGCGGTGGTGGTTCATGCCCGGGAGACGGCGCGCCGGCGGCATCGGTTCCGGGCGGGACGGACGGCGCGATGTCGAGGGTCCGGATGGACGTTCGTCCAGCGCGGCTGCAGGCATGTGCCAGTTGGTATGTCCCACCGAGGCGCGGAGCATGGCGCCAATCCCACGACACGATGACCCATCCACCCTGAGGAGCTCCGACCGATGCACCGCCCCTCCACCCACGTGGCCGTCCGCCCGTTCCGCATGACCCGTGTCGCAGCCGACACGCATCGTCGCCACGCTCCGACGCCGTTTCTCGGGTGCGCTGCCTGCGCCCGTGTCGCCGCGAACCACTACCGCGCCCTGTTTCCGGTCGGCGGCTGATCCACGGACGCCGCAGGCGGGGAAGCGTTCAGCGCGTTCCGGCCAGCGTGTCGACTCGTGGCGGATGCGCGGCCTCCCAGGCCGCGAGGGCGTCCTCCTTGGAGAGCAGGTAGCCGAGCTCGTCGGTCCCGGCCAGGAGCATCCGCTTCGCGAACGGGTCGATGTGGAAATCGATCGTCGAACCGTCCGGCAGGAGCACGCCTTCCTCGGCGAGGTCGACCGTCAGCTCCGCGTCGGGGTCGTGCTCGACGAGGTCCCACAGGCGCTGGTGCACGTCCGGTCGCACCTCGATCGGCAGGACCCCGTTCTTGAGACTGTTGCTCCGGAAGATGTCGGCGAAACCGGTCGAGAGGATCGCCCGGATGCCCCACGCGGTCAGAGCCCAGGGCGCGTGCTCACGCGACGATCCCGCCCCGAAGTTGTCACCGACCAGCAGGATGTGGCGTCCAGCCATGCCGGGCTCGTCAAGCACGAACGGCGGATCCTTGAGCGAGCCGTCCTCCTCGAACCGCCAGTCGCGAAAGAGCGCCTCGGCAAGCCCGTCCTTGTCCGTGACCTTGAGGTAGCGGGCGGGGACGATCTGGTCCGTGTCGACGTTCTCGGCATGGAGCGGGACGACCCGGCTCGTGAACATCCGGAATGGCTCGGCCACGGGTCAGCGACCGCCGACGGCGGCCAGGTGCTCGATCCCAGGCAGCGTGCGCGGATCGGTCACGACGCCTGCGATCGCCGACGCGGCCGCGGTCAGGGGCGAGGCCAGGAACGTCCGACCGCCCTTGCCCTGGCGACCCTCGAAGTTGCGATTGCTCGTGCTCACCGCGTACTGGCCGGGCGCCAGCTGGTCGCCGTTCATCGCGATGCACATCGAGCAGCCTGACTCGCGCCAATCGGCCCCGGCCGCCTTGAAGATCTCGGCCAGCCCCTCGGCCTCCGCCTCCCGCTTCACCTCGTCGCTGCCAGGCGTGACCATGAGGCGGACGCCGTCCGCCACGTGGCGATCCTTGAGCGCGGCGGCGGCGAGGCGCAGGTCGCTGATGCGGCCGTTCGTGCACGAACCGACGAAGACCACGTCGACCTTCTGGCCGATGATCGCCTGCCCGGGCTGCAGGTCCATGTACTCGAGCGCGCGCTCGAGGGCGCGCTTGGCGGCAGGATCGGGCTCGTCCGCAGGCGACGGGACGCGCGACGTGATCGGGATGCCCATCCCGGGGTTGGTGCCGTACGTGACCATCGGCTCGAGGCTGTTCGCGTCGATCGTGATCGACTTGTCGTACGTGGCGCCCTCGTCGGTCGGCAGCCGCCGCCAGCGCTCCACGGCGGCATCCCAGGCCGCGCCCCCCGGCGCGTACTCCCGGCCGTGGACGTACTCGTAGGTGGTGTCGTCGGGGGCGATGAGGCCCGCCCGCGCGCCGCCCTCGATGCTCATGTTGCAGATCGTCATCCGCTGCTCCATCGTCAGCGCGCGGATCGCCTCGCCGCGGTACTCGAACACATGGCCCGTTCCGCCGCCGACCCCGATCCGGGCGATCAGCGCGAGGATGATGTCCTTGCTGCTGACGCCGGGCGCGAGGCGGCCGTCGACGCGGACCTCGTAGGTCTTCGGGTCGCGCTGGAGCAGGGTCTGCGTGGCCAGCACCATCTCGACCTCGCTCGTCCCGATCCCGAAGGCGAGCGCGCCGAACGCGCCGTGCGTGCTCGTGTGCGAGTCCCCGCAGACGATCGTCATGCCCGGCTGGGTGAGACCCATCTGCGGCCCGATGACATGCACGATCCCCTGGGACGGCGACCCGATCCCGTGCAGCGGCACGCCGAACTCGCGGCAGTTCTCCTCGAGGCGGGAGATCTGGGCGGCGGCCGCCATGTCCAGCATCGGCAGGTCGCGCGGCGTCGTCGGGATGGAGTGGTCGGCGGTCGCGACCGTCTGCGCCGGCCGGCGGACCGTCAGGCCGCGCTGGCGCAGCCCCGTGAAGGCCTGCGGTGAGGTGACCTCATGCACGAGGTGGAGGTCGACGGCGAGGACGGCCGGGGCGCCCGGATCCTGGCTGACCACGTGGTCGGTCCAGATCTTGTCGACGATGGTGCGCGGTTGCGGGGCGCTGACGGGATCCGTGACGGTCATGAGGCGGCGGTACTCCACTCAGGGTTCTGGTGCGAGGATGCAGCCTACCAGCGAGACGGCGCACGGGCCTGCCAGCCCCCACGATTGCACCGATAGTCCCAGGGAGGGGAGTACATCCGGCTGTGCTTCGGATGGGGTCGGAGGGGGTACAACCGTTCCTGTCAACACCTTCCCTCACGTGACCACACCAAATAGGGGGCGGCGACACTTGTCGACTCGGATCCGGGGGCTAACGGACCGAGGCCGGGCGACGTACCAGCGGACGCGTCTCGCGCAGCGCCTGCACAACCAACCGGCCACTCGACGGCTGCATTCGGACGGGAGCACGATCCCGGCCGCCGTGCGCGTCTGGGGCCTGACCCTGACGCTGAGCATCCTTGCGGTCGCGATCTATATCGCGCGACTGCACGGCCTTCCCGCGCACGAAGCCCCGCTCCAGATCCCGTGGCCGCTCCTCGCCATCGCCTTTGCGGCGGCTGAGCTCAAGGTCGTGGAGGTCCACTTCCGCCGCGAGACCCACTCCTTCTCGCTGAGCGAGTTCCCGGCCGTCGTCGGCCTGTTCTTCCTCTCGCCGCCCGACTACATCCTGGCGGTCGTGACGGGCTCGGCTGCGGCCATGCTGCTCGCCTCGGGACAACGCCCGATCAAGGTCGCGTTCAACCTCGCGAACTTCGGCTTGATCGCCGTCGTGTCGTTCAGCGTCGTGTCGGCGCTCGTATCGCGCGAGGGCATGCCCGGCCTGCGCGAGTGGCTCGCGGCGTTCGCCGCCACCTCGACCGCGACGATCATCAGCTCGCTCACGATCGCGACGGTCATCACCCTGTCGGGCGGCGCCCCGCAGTTCCGGAAGCTTCCCGAGATGATCCAGTTCGGGTTGATGGTCGCGCTGGCCAATACGAGCCTCGCGCTCCTCGCCGTCGGGGCGTTGTGGTTGAGCCCGGCCATGCTCTGGTTGCTGATCCTGCCGGTCGCGATGGTCTTCCTCGCGTACCAGGCCTATGTCTCGGAGCGCGAGAAGCACGAGCGCCTCGAGCTGCTCTACCAGTCGTCGCGGATCCTGCAGCACTCCCCCGAGATCGATTCGACGCTGGTCTCCCTGCTGAGCCACGCTCGCACGATGTTCCGCGCCGAGCTCGCGGAAGTGGTCCTGTACCCGCGCGTCGCCGGCGAGGCGGGGCTGCGCACCCGCTCCTGGCACGAACGCGAGGCCGATGTGATGGTCCCGGATCGCGAATACTCCGATGACCCGATCCACCAGCGCATCGCCCGCTCGCCCGCCCCGTTCTTCGAGGAGACGCGCGACCAGGACGGGCGCATCTCGCGGCACATGGTCAGCGCCCTTCGCGGCGAGTCCGAGCTGATCGGCTCGCTGATCATCAGCAACCGCCTGACCGAGGGGACGATGTTCAGTGACGACGACCTCCGGTTGCTCGAGACGCTGGCCAACCAGGCCGCGGTCGCGCTGGAGAACGGCCACCTCGAGCAGTCTCTCGCCGAGCTGTCGCGGCTCAAGGAGCAGCTCCGCCACCAGGCCTACCACGACCCGTTGACGGGGTTGCCCAACCGGACCCTGTTCCTCGAGAAGGTCGTCGATCGGATCGGCCGTCCGAGCGAGAAGATGCCCGTCGTCCTGTTCCTCGACCTCGACGACTTCAAGGTCGTCAACGACACCCTGGGACACGCCGCGGGCGATCGACTGCTGTTCGACGTGGCCGCGCGACTCCGGACCGTCCTGCGCACGGAGGACGTCGCCGCGCGCCTCGGCGGCGATGAGTTCGCCGTCCTCCTCGAGGATGACCAGGGCCTGTCCGAATCGGAGGCCGTCGGTCATCGGATCATCGAGGCGATGCGCGTGGCGTTCTCGATCGACGGGCACGACACGACCGTCGGGGCAAGCATCGGCATCGCCGCCGCACGCCTGGGGACCGAGCGGGCCGACGAGCTGTTGCGCAACGCCGACGTGGCGATGTACACGGCCAAGGCATCCGGCAAGAACCGCGTGTCGGTCTTCGAGCCCACCATGCACGCGGCGATCGTCGAGCGGCACGCGCTCAGCGCCGAGCTCTCCAGAAGCCTCGGGCAGGGTGAGCTGGCGGTCTACTACCAGCCCATCGTCGCGCTCTCCAGCGGCGAGGTCAGGGGCATGGAGGCGCTCGTCCGCTGGCGCCACCCGGTCCGGGGCCTGATCGGACCCGGCGAGTTCGTCCATCTTGCCGAGGAGAACGGGACGATCCTGCCGCTCGGGCGTTGGGTCCTGTCCGAGGCGTGCCGCCAGGCGGCTGCCTGGACCAGGCTCGCGCCGAGCGATCCGCCCCTGACGATGTCCGTGAACCTGTCCGCACAGCAGCTCCAGGAGCCGACCTTCGTCAGCGATCTCAAGGCCATCCTCGAGGAAAGCGGTTTGACGCCGTGGCAACTCGTCCTGGAGATGACCGAGACCGTGATGTTCCACGACACGACCACGACGATCTCGCGACTCGAGGCGATCCGCGACCTCGGTGTCCGGATCGCGATCGACGACTTCGGGACCGGCTACTCATCGCTCGGCTACCTGCGCCGCTTCCGAGTCGACATCCTCAAGATCGCCCGCGAGTTCATCGGCCCCGCGGAGAGCGAGGAAGAGTGGGCATTCGCGGGCGCCGATCGTGGCCCTCGGCCGGACGCTTGGGTTGAGCATCATCGCCGAAGGCATCGAGGAGCCGGGCCAGTACCGGCGGCTCCATGAGCTCGGTTGCGAGTATGGTCAGGGCTACCTGTTCGCGCGCCCCCAGGAGGCAGATGCCATGACCGAGATGCTGATGGCCGGCCGGCCGCAGTCGGACTCCAGCCGCCGGCCCGCGAATGGGCTTCGATCCGCGGCCGCGAGCCTGGCCGTCGATCACGTCGCCAGCTGAGTCGGGCCAGACTGCGATGTTCATCCTCTATGCCGTCGTGATCGGCCTCATCGCCGGCTTCCTCGCCGGCGGGCGCCCCGCCGGCCTCGCCGCGATCCAGCTCAAGTGGTCGTGGGTCATCCTGGCCGGACTGCTCGTCCAGGTCGTGCTGTTCTCCGAGCCGGTGAGCGCCCGGATCGGTGGCCTCGGCCCGCCGATCTACGTTGGCTCGACGGCCGCCGTCATCGCCGCCGTCCTGGCCAACCGCGCCGTCCGCGGCATGCTGATCGTGGCCGCCGGCGCCGTCAGCAACCTCGCCGCGATCGTCGCGAACGGCGGCTTCATGCCGGCGGATCCCGCGGCGTTGACCGCGCTCGGAGCGGCCCATCCGACGGCCTACTCCAACAGCGCCATCGTGGCGGACCCGGCGCTCGCCCCACTGACCGACATCTTCGCGCTTCCGCCGTGGGTCCCCTTCGCCAACGTGTTCAGCATCGGCGACGTCCTGATCGGCATCGGGGTGGTCGTCGTGATCGTCTCGGCCATGCGCGCGTGGGATCGACCGTCGCCGACGGCTGCGGCGTCTCCGCCCGTCGGCGCCTGAGCGCGGGCCGGTGCACACCGGCAACTCCGACCAACGGCACCCGGGTACCGGTACTTCTAGGGTATCCCCGTGTGGGGGCGGATAGGCCACATTGCGCACACAACGGACATTCGTCCTGCACACCACGATCGCTCAGGGCAAACCCGTCGCGAGGCGGGGACGCAAAGCCAGGGATCTCGCAAGAGACCGCCCGGCCGCCGATCCAGGCGTGATCCACTCTTCGCTCGAAGGGGATCGATCGTGAAAAGAACGTTTGCCCGACTCTCGTGGGCCCTTACGGTCCTGGCGTCGCTGGCCCTCACCGTGGGCGCCGGCATGCGGTGGGATTGGTGATGGTCATCGAGGCCGGTCACCGCTGGAATGACCTTCCCGCGGTCTAGGTCCGCACCAGACAGATCAGGGCCGCCGGCACCGCCGGCGGCCTTTCTTGTTGCCCCGACGTGTCAGTCACTCGGCGTGGCCTTGAGCTCCAGCCGGTACAGCGTTCGCGTGAACCCGGGCGCACGTCCGCCGTATGGCACCTTGAACGTCGCGTCGGGGACCAGGTCGAATTCGGCGCGAAACTTCTCGAGCTGGGCGTCGAACAGCAGCAACGCGTAGATCGGTCGGTCGCGCGCCACCTCCGGGAGCGGCGCCGTGACGAGGTCACACGACGCGGTCAGGGGTCGGTCGTGGGCGATCAGCGCGACGTCCGGCCGCTCGCCTTCGATGCAGTGCGCATACCCGAGCGTCGTCAAGGTGTCCCAGTACGTCACCAGCAGGGCGTCCTGCGGAAGTCGGTCGAACACCGTCCGCGTGTACTCCTCTCCCAGCCGGTTGTCGGACTGGTCGTGGGCGGTCCAGTTCGACGCGAGGAAGAGCACGGCCAGCGCGACGAGCGCGAACTCGGCGTCCTCCAAGCGGGGTCCGAGCCGCGATCGGAGCCAGCCGACCGCCGCCTCGCCGGCGACCGCCAGCCACACGGCCAGGATCAGCCAGGTCAGGAGCAGGTAATGCGGCAGGTCACCGCGATACCCCACGAACATGTAGACGTTCGCCACGACCAGGGCCACGGCCAGCCATCCGGCCCACTGGTCCCGCCGCAGGAGGATCACGGCTCCGGCGATCGGGACGACGCTGAACACCACGTTCGAACCCTGCTGGATGTCCGCGATCAGGTCCGGCACGGCCCGCCATGCCAGCGCCAGGCTCTCGGGCGTGCCGAACTGCATGTCCACGCGGAACTGTGCCCCGCTGATGAACCCGATGAGTCCATCAAGCGTGCGCAGGTCGTCGTACAGCTCTGGTGGGCCCGTGAAGGCGCGGATGACGATGAACAGGTAGAACGAGAGGCCGGCTGCGAACAGCACCGCCAGCTCGAGCAGCAGCCTCGGGCGCCGCAGGAGGCGCAGACGGTCCTCGACCAGGACGAAGAGGACGACGACCGGCACGACGCTCAGCGCGAGGAGGTGGTTCGACAGCGCGAGACCCGAGAAGAGCGCCCCGAGCCGCAGGTCGCGATCGCGTCGCTCGTCGCGCCACACCAGCGCCCGGTGGATCAGGATCGCGCACAGGAACAGGTGGAGGGTGTTCATCTCCGAGAACGTCGCCTCTTCCCAGAGGATCGCCGTCCCGGCGAGCGCGATCCCGGCGGCCAGGGCGATGACGGGCCGAACGCCGAGCCGCCCGGCGATCAGGACGAGCATCCCGATCGCGCCCGCCGCCGCGGCCGCGGACAGCAGCGTCGCCCGAAACGCCACCGACCCGATGGGGATCAGGCTGAAGGCCTTGCCCAGCAGCACGTACAGCGGGAAGCCGGTCGGGTGGGGCACCTCGAGGCGTGCCGGGACGTGCTGCATCTCCGCCCAGTCGCCGAAGCTGACGCCGCGCAGCGCGGTGGTCGCGTAGACGACGAGCGCCGCAACCGTCGCCAGGACGGCCGTCCAGTGGATCGGTGTGAGGCGCCCCGGGAGGTCACGCAGGGCGGCCCGGCGGGAGCGTTGGGCGACCTGCGTCTCGGCCATGTCGCGCGGAGTCTACGGTCTGACGGCGGGGGACAGGACCATCGGGTGGGCGTTGACGCACCAACGAAGCCTGCTAGACTGCGCGGACCGCACGGCCCCGACCGGGCGGATGCAGCACGTTGGAGGCCAAGTTGGGCCAATTCGATCGGCAGGATCGCCGGATGGTCGCCGTCGTCGTCACGACGGACGGTCGCCGCGTCCATGTGCCCGTCGAATTGAACCCGCTCTCCGACGTATCGATCCTCGCGCTTCTTCGCTCGCTTCTGGGGCTTGATGGCCTTCTTGGCCTCATTACCGGCTCCCGGCGGGAGAACGGAGGGACGCGGAGGAACGGACGCTAAGGCGCCACGAACCACGCAACACCCGAAGGGACCCTCGCCGGGAGGCGAGGGTCTTTTGTATGTCCGTCACTACGAGGGCCAGCCATGACGATGAAGACCGATCCCGCGAAACCACCGGGTCCGGCCACGGGCCGACGCAGTCACGTGCCTGCCGACGGCTCCGCGCACGCGGCGGCGATCGAGCGCGCCCAGAAGGGCATGCTCCATGAGGCGCGCGACCTGAAGCGGACGCGCATCGGTGCCGACGTCCTGTGCGAGGCCCTCCTCCGCCAGGGTGTCGACATCTTCTTCAGCTACCCGGGCGGCGTGATCCTGCCGCTGTACGACGTCCTGGGCGACTACCCGGAGCTGCGCCACATCCTCGTCCGCCACGAGCAGGGCGGGGCCCACGCCGCTGACGGGTACGCGCGGGTCACGGGTACGGTCGGGGTGTGCATGGGCACGTCCGGCCCGGGAGCCACGAACCTCGTCACCGGCATCGGGACGGCGATGCTCGATTCGGTGCCGATGGTCGCCATCACCGGCAACGTCCCGTCCGCGCTGATCGGCAAGGATGCCTTCCAGGAGATCGATATCAACGGCATCACCCTGCCGATGACCAAGCACAACTACCTGGTGCGCGACGCGGACGAGCTGCCGCGCGTCGTTGCCGAGGCGTTCCACATCGCCCGGACCGGACGCCCTGGCCCGGTCCACATCGACATCACCAAGGACGCCCTCCAGCAGGAGACGCGCGCCGCGCACCCGACCGAGGACGAGATCGTCGCCGGGCTGCCGGGCTTCCGTCCGAACCTGGACGGCCACGGCCGACAGCTCAAGACGGCGGCGACCGAGATCGCCGCGGCCAAGCGCCCGGTCATCCTGGCCGGTCACGGGGTGCTCCACGCCGAGGCGTGGGACGACCTGAAGGCCTTTGCCGAGAAGACCTCGATCCCGGTGGCCTGGACGCTGCTCGGCATCGGCGCGATGGACGAGACGCATCCTCTTGCCTACGGCTACATGGGCATGCACGGCTGGAAGCACGTCAACCGCGCCATCCAGAGTGCCGACCTCCTCATCGCGATCGGGATGCGCTTCGATGACCGGGTCACGGGCAACGTCCGGACCTACGCGCCGTATGCCCGCATCATCCACGTCGACATCGACCCCGCCGAGATCGGCAAGAACGTGGCGGTCGAGGTCCCGATCGTTGGCGACGCCAAGCGGGTCCTGCAGGCGCTGACGCCGATGGTGCCCGAGACGGGCATGGACGAGCGCCGCGAGTATCTCGACCAGCTGGCCGATTGGCGGCGCGACTCCGAGGCGTCCTCGTGGCATGGCTCCGGGGCGTGGCGCGATGGGCTGCTGTCCGCGGACTATGTCGTTGAGCGCATCGGCGAGCTGACCGATCACCAGGCGACCTATGTGGCCGATGTCGGACAGAACCAGATGTGGCTCGCCCGCTACACCGGTTTTCGCAACCCGAACTCGCATGTGAGCTCCGGGGGCCTTGGGACGATGGGCTTCTCCGTCCCGGCGGCCATGGGCGCGGCCCTCGGCCGGCCCGATCGCGAGACCTGGGCGATCACCGGCGACGGCGGGTTCCAGATGACGTTCCAGGAGCTCATGACGCTGGTCGCGGACGACATCCCCGTGAAGATCGCCCTGCTCGACAACAAGAAGCTCGGGATGATCCGCCAGTGGCAGGAGATCATCTACGCCGGGAACTACCACTCGGCGAACCTGCCGGGGCCGGACTTCGCCAAGCTCGCCGATGCGTTCGGGATCCCGGCGTTCCGCGCCCGGACCCCGGGCGAGGTGGATGACGCGATTCGCGGCGCCCAGGCGGTCGAGGGACCGGCGCTCGTCTGGTTCGAGATCGCCGAGGAGCAGAACGTGTTCCCGATGATGCCGGCCGGGAAGGGCCTGTCGGACCTGATCGAGAAGTGGGGCGGGGCCGACGAATGAGCTCCGATACGAGCTCGAACGGGACCGGCCCCGCGGCCGATCCGGCTGCGACGGCCGCGACCCCGGGGGCGACTCCGTCGGTCGGCGCGCCGACGCCGCCCCCACCGGCGCACGTCGCCCCGCCCGCCCGCTCCCTGCCGGGCGGCGGCGAGACCCGCCGGCACGTTCTCGTCGCGATCGTCATGAACCGGCCCGGCGTCCTGAACCGGGTTTCCAGCCTCATGCGCGCGCGCAACTTCAACATCGACTCGCTGGCGGTCAGCAAGACCGATCGCGAGGACACCAGCCGGATGACGATCACCCTGCATGGGGACGACGTCGCGGTCGAGCAGGCGGCGAAGCAGCTGTACCGGCTCATCGACGTGCTGAAGGTCCAGGACGTCACGTCCGACCCGACCGTCGAGCACGAGCTCGCGTTCGTGAAGATCCGCGCCACCGATTCGAACCGCGACGAGGTCCTGCGGCTCGTCGAGCTCTCGCGCGGCCGGGTCGTCGACCTGGCCGATGGCTCGGTCATCGTGGAGGTGACCGGCACCGAGTCCGAGATCGACACCTTCGTGTCGCTCGTGCGGACCTACGGCATCAAGGAGTTGGTCCGCACCGGCGCCGTCGTGATGGCGAGGGGCTCCGGGTCCATCGAGGAGGCGATCAAGCGATGACGAATCCTCGGGCCGATGGCGTCGCAGGGGCTCCGCCTCGGACCTCGGAGCGCGATACGCGGCATCCCGTTGAGGGTGTCAAGACTGAGGGAGAGAATCAGTGACCGCGAAGATGTATTACGACAACGATGCCGATCCGTCGGCCCTCGCTGGGCAGACCGTCGCGATCATCGGGTATGGCAGCCAGGGGCACGCGCATGCGCTGAACCTGCACGAGAGCGGGGTCGATGTCATCGTCGGGCTCGCGCCGGGTTCCAAGAGCCGGGCGCTCGCTGCGGATGCCGGTTTGCGGGTCAGCGACGTTTCGGACGCCGTGCGCGACGCCGACGTCGTGATGATCCTCGTGCCGGACACGTCCCAGAAGGCGGTCTACGACGCCGAGATCGGTCCGCACCTGCGGGCCGGGCACCTCCTGATGTTCGCCCATGGCTTCAACCTGCGCTTCGGGCGCATCGACCCGCCGGGGATCGTCGACGTGGGCATGGTCGCGCCCAAGGGCCCCGGTCACCTGCTGCGCTCGGTCTATCAGGCCGGCGGCGGCGTGCCGGCCCTGTTCGCGGTCGAGCGCGACCAGTCGGGCACGGCGCGCGACCGGGTGCTGGCCTACGCGCGCGCGATCGGCTCGACCCGCGCGGGCGTCCTCGAGACCACCTTCGCCGAGGAGACCGAGACGGACCTGTTCGGCGAGCAATCGGTGCTGTGCGGCGGCACGTCGGCGCTCGTCAAGATGGCGTTCGAGACGCTGGTCGAGGCGGGCTACCAGCCCGAGCTCGCCTACTTCGAGACGATGCACGAGCTCAAGCTCATCGTCGACCTGATGTACCGCGGCGGCCTCAACTTCATGCGCTTCAGCGTCAGCGACACCGCGGAGTACGGCGACTACGTCAGTGGGCCGCGCCTGATCGACGAAAGCGTCCGCGAGCGCATGCGGGCCGTCCTCACGGACATCCAGGACGGCTCGTTCGCGAACCGCTGGATCGAGGAGAACGAGACCGGCCGGCACGAGTTCGACCGGCTCCGCCAGGCCGATCACGATCACCTCATCGAGCGGGTCGGTGGCCGGTTGCGAGCCCAGATGCCGTTCCTCAACCCGGTCGAGGTGCAGGCCGGGCAGGCCCAGGCCGCGGCCACGACCCCGGGGGCGGCCCGGTGAGCGGGCCAGTACCGCGGCCGGATGGTCCGTTCGTGGCCGCCGGCACGGTCCGTATCTTCGACACGACCCTGCGCGATGGTGAGCAGGCGCCGGGCGCCGGGCTGACCGCCGCCGAGAAGCTCGAGGTCGCCCGCCAGCTGGCGCGTCTCAAGGTCGACGTCATCGAGGCGGGTTTCCCGGCCGCCTCACCCGGCGACTTCGAGGCCGTCCGGCGGATCGCCCAGGAGACGCCGCAGGACATCGCGGTCGCGGCCCTGGCCCGCTGCCGGGACGGCGACCCGCAACGGGCGATCGAGGCGATCAAGGTCGCGCACCGACCGCATCTCCACGTCTTCATCGCCACGAGCGACATCCACCTCAAGCACAAGCTGCGCGTCGATCGCGACACGGCGCTCGCCGAGGCGGTCCGCTGGGTCCGCCACGGCCGCGAGCAGCTGGGCCGGGACGCCGAGATCGAGTTCAGCGCCGAGGACGCGTCGCGCACGGACATCGACTACCTGTTGCAGGTCTACGAGGCGGTCGTGGAAGCGGGCGCGTCGACGGTCAACATCCCGGACACCGTCGGCTACGCGATCCCGGCCGAGTTCGGTGCGCTGACCCGGCGGGTCGTGGACCTCGTCGGCGGACAGGCCACGGTCAGCGTCCATTGCCACAACGACCTGGGGCTGGCCACGGCCAACACGCTGGCGGCGGTCCAGGCCGGCGCCCGCCAGGTCGAGGTCACGATCAACGGCCTGGGTGAGCGCGCCGGCAACGCCTCGCTGGAGGAGGTCGTCATGGCCCTCCGGACCCGCCCGACGCAGTTCCCCGATCTCGGCTCGGGCGTCCAGACCGAGCACATCACGGCCGCCTCGCGGCTGGTCTCCTACCTGACCGGCTTCGCGGTCCAGCCCAACAAGGCCATCGTCGGCGGCAACGCCTTCGCCCACGAGTCGGGCATCCACCAGGACGGCGTCATCAAGAACCCGCTCACGTACGAGATCATGACGCCGCAATCGATCGGCCTCTCCGGCAGCCAGCTGACGATCGGCAAGCTGTCGGGTCGACGTGGGCTGCAGGGCAAGCTGCGCGAGCTCGGCCACGAGCTCGAAGGCGACGCGCTCGACAGCATCTACCGGCAGGCGATCGAGCTCGCGGACGCGAAGAAGGAGGTGACCGATGCCGACCTCCTGGCCCTGGTGGAGCAGCGCACGGCGGAGGTCGAGGCGAGCGTCGCGCTCGTCGGCTGGAGCGTGACCTCGTCGCACGGCGGCAATGCCGTCGGCACGGTCACGCTCAGCGTCAACGGCGAGGAGCGGAGTGCCGAGGCGACTGGGAACGGCCCCGTCAACGCGCTCTTCAAGGCCGTCGATGACACGCTCCAGCCCGTGCTGGGCTGGCACCCGACGTTGACCGAATACGAGATCAAGGCGGTCTCCGCCGGGGAGGACGCACAGGGCCAGGTCCTGGTCCGCTGCCGGCGCTCGTCGGATGAGGGTCCTGGGGCGCTCGTCGTGTCGGGTCACGGGTTATCCACGAACATCATCGAGGCGTCGCTCGACGCGTATCTCGTGGCGACCAACAAGCTCCACGGGGCCGAGATCAACGGGGTCGACGTGGCCTTCGCGAACCAGCAGACGAGCGAACGGCTCCCATGACGGAGGGCAACCTTCCCACGTACCGTGTGGCGACGATCCCGGGTGACGGGGTCGGGCCTGAGGTCGTCGAGGCGGCCCGGCGGGTCGTGGACGCGGCCGGGAACCGGTTCGGCTTCGCGGTCGAGTGGACCGAGATCCTCGCCGGCGGCATCGCGATCGACACGTACGGGGTCGCGATCCGGCCCGAAGATGTCGAGGCGTGCGGGGCATCTGACGCGATCCTGCTCGGCGCCGTCGGTGGACCCAAGTGGTCCGATCCATCGGCGACCGTCCGGCCCGAGCAGGCCTTGTTCGCGCTGCGCGGCGGTCTCGGGCTCTTCGCGAACCTGCGGCCCGTGAAGGTCCATCCGGCGCTCATCGGATCGTCACCGCTCCGACCGGAGCTGCTCGAGGGCGTCGACCTCCTGATCGTCCGCGAGCTGACCGGCGGCGTGTACTTCGGGGAGCGTCAGGAGGCGGCGGAGGAACAGGGTGATCGACGTGCCGTCGACACCATGCCCTACGGCGAGGAGGAGATTCGTCGCATCTTCCTGGTTGCCGCGGCGTACGCCCTCCTGCGGCGCCGACGCGTGACCAGTGTCGACAAGGCCAACGTCCTCGCGACGTCCCGCCTGTGGCGACGCGTCGTGGACGAGGAACGGAGGCGGGTCCCGGATATCGAGGTGAACCACCAACTTGTCGATTCGTGCGCGATGCTGCTCATCCGACGGCCGGCGGACTTCGACGTCATCGTCACCGAGAACCTGTTCGGCGACATCCTGTCCGACGAGGCGGCGGTGCTCGCTGGCAGCCTGGGGCTGCTGCCATCGGCGTCGCTTGCAAGCCGGTTGACTGACCACGGCACGTTCGGCATGTACGAGCCGATCCATGGCTCCGCACCCGACATTGCCGGCCAGGACCGGGCGAACCCGATCGGGACGATCCTGTCGGCGGCGATGATGATGTTCTCGTCCTTCGGCCGAAAGGACGTCTCGGAAGCCATCGAGGCAGCCGTCAGCCAGGCGCTGTACGACGGATGGCGCACGCTGGATCTCGCCGATCCCGCCAATGCCGACGATGGCCTGGTCGTGGTCGGAACGACCGCGATGGCGACGGCCGTCATCGACGCCCTCGAAGCGGCGGTGCCGGCATGACCGAGCGGACCGACGCCCCGGTCATCCTCTACGACACGACCCTGCGCGACGGGACCCAGGGCGAGAACGTGACGCTCTCGCTCGCCGACAAGCTGCGCGTCGCACGCATGCTCGACGAGTTCGGGATGCCCTACATCGAGGGCGGCTGGCCGGGCTCGAACCCCAAGGACATCGAGTTCTTCGCCGCCGCCCGGACCGTTCGCTGGGAGTCCGCCAAGCTCGCGGCATTCGGGTCCACCCGCCATCGATCCAACACGGCGAACGACGATCCCAACCTGCGCGAGCTCGTGGCGGCCGAGACCCCGGTCGTCACGATCTTCGGCAAGTCGTGGCTGCTCCATGTGACCGAGGTCCTCGGCGCGTCGCCGCAGGAGAACCTCGACATGGTCGCCGATTCGATCGGCTTCATCGTCGACCGCGGGCGCGAGGCCGTGTACGACGCCGAGCACTTCTTCGACGGCTACAAGGACGACGCCGATTACGCGCTGGCGACGCTGCGGGCCGCTCGGGAGGCCGGCGCGCGGACCCTCGTCCTGTGCGACACGAACGGCGGCACCTTGACGGATGAACTCACAAGGATCGTCGGTGACGTCCGGTCCTCCCTCGACGGCGATCCCGACGCACCGGCCGTGACCTGGGGCATCCACACCCACAACGACGCCGAGCTCGCCGTGGCCAACTCCATGGCCGCGGTCGCCGCCGGCATCCGCCACGTCCAGGCGACCATCAACGGCTACGGCGAGCGCGCCGGCAACGCGAACATGGTGTCGATCCTCGCCAACCTCGCGCTCAAGACCCCGCACACGCTCGTGCCCGCGGGCGGCGGCCGCCTCGAGGGCCTGACCGAGCTGTCGCGCAGCGTCGCGGAGATCGCGAACCTCACCCCCAACGACTACCAGCCGTACGTCGGTCGATCGGCGTTCGCGCACAAGGGCGGGGTCCACGGGGCGGCCGTGGCCAAGGTCGAGCGGTCCTACCAGCACATCGAGCCCACGGCCGTCGGGAACATCGGCCGGCTCGTGGTCTCCGAGCTCGGCGGCCGGGCGAATACGTCGATCCGGGCGCGCCAGCTGGGGCACGACCTCGAGGGCATCGACCCGCGCGAGCTGTCCCAGCTCATCAAGCAGATGGAGGCCGACGGCCTCGCGTTCGAGGGCGCCGAGGCGTCGTTCGAGCTGCTCATCCGGCGTCACGCCGCCGACTACGCCCCGCCGTTCCGGATCGTCGATTACACCTGCCTCGTCGAGCAACGCGACGGCCGCGAGCTCCTTGCCGAGGCGACGGTCAAGGTGGCCGTCGACGGGGAGGTGCTGCACACCGCCGCCGACGGGAACGGCCCGGTCAATGCCCTCGACGCGGCGCTCCGCAAGGCGCTCCGCGCGTTCTATCCGGCGATCGACGACGTCCATCTCGTCGACTACAAGGTGCGCATCCTCGATGGCGATGCCGCCACGGCCGCCCGGACCCGGGTGATCATCGATTCGCAGGATGGGGCGCGAACCTGGTCGACGATGGGCAGCGACACGAACATCATCGCGGCCTCGGCATCGGCGCTGGCCGACTCGCTCGAGTACGCGATCTGGAAGTCCGGCGCCGAGCTGCGCCGGCGCGATGAGCGACACTTCACGACAGGGCCCGCGAGCGACGTCCCCGCGGACGGTCCCGCCACAGCGACCCGGAGGTAGCCCGGATGCCGGAGCCAACGCCCGAAACGCCGACCCTGCAGCTCGCCCGCTGGACCGTCACATCCGGCTCGAACGCACGCAGCCGGGGCGCGGTCATCATCGACGCCGGCGACCATCATTGGCGCGCCTCAGCCGAGGGCAACGGGGCGATCGATGCGCTCTTCCGGGCTGTCGACCAGGCGCTTGTCCGAGATCCTCGATGGGCACCCGCGGCTGCTGGCCTACGACCTTCACGCGCTGGGGGAGGGGACCGACACGACGGGGGCCGTGACCGTGCGGATCGCCCCACCCGACGCCGCGGGCAAGCGCGGCACGGGCGAATACGCCGGTGAGGCGAGGGGGACGAACATCATCGCGGCCTCGATCGAGGCGTACATCGTCGCGCTCAACGCGATGCTCGGCGAGGCGCACTGGGAAGGCGCTCCGGAAGCGGCCTCGGCCACCGGAAAGCGCGCCCGGGCGAAGGCGCCGGTGACGGCCGGTGCGGCGCGCGAACGGCGCGCGGAGCTCGACGAGGAATCCGGCCGAGATCGACACGACCGACTGGTTCAACCGCCAGGGCTGATTTGTCGGGGCGGGGCGGGGCAGCCGGCAGGGGCGCCGTGCGCCGCGCGCTGAGCGTGCGCCCAGCCGGCAGGGGCGCCGTGCGCCGCGTCGCTGAGCGTGAGCCGCACGCCGGGGCGGGGCGGGGCAGCCGGCAGGGGCGCCGTGCGCCGCGCCGCTGAGCGTGAGCCGCCGAGCGTCGCGCCGCGCCCATGAGCCTGCGCCCGTGGAGCGCCGCGCCAGGCGCCGCCTCCGTGGTGCGTGCGCCTCCGGCGCGGGCCGCGGCGTGCGCCCTGCCCTGATCCTTGTCCTGCAATACCGGAGCAACTCTTATCGGCTATCGGCAGCCGACCAGGCAGGCCTGAACGCGTGGAAGCGGGGCTAGACGTGCGCCTCGTGCGTGGATGACAAGGATCGACCGAAATGGCGGCCTGCAGGGCCAGGCCCGCTTCCATAACAGTCACGGTGGTCGTGGATGAAAACGATTCGGCCGCAAGACCCGGGCTCGCCACCGATGTCCTGGCGATACCCGTGCCATCGGCCCCGCAACGTTGGACTCGCGAGCCGTGACCAGCGACCTGGCGCACGACGTAGGACAGCGCGACCCGGGATCCGGCCGTCGAGTCGGCCGAGCCTCAGAACTCCACGTCGGCGGCACCCGATTCGTTCGCCACGGTCGTCTGGCAGGTGTTGCCGCCGCGGTCCGTCAGCGTCGCGGTCGGCGTCAGGGTCATGGTCCCGGTCGTCGCCTGCGTCCCGGTCGCACCCGACGCGGTCCCCAGGGTGATCGTGATCGAAGCCCCGCTCTGGACCATCGTCGAGGCCGTCCCGGTCGCGCCGAAGTCGCGGTTGGCCGTGACGTAGGCCGTCCCGATGAGGTTGACCGAGCCGAGCGGCAGCTGGACCGCATTGACCGCGTTCCGAATGGTGAGCAGGTCGCCGCCGCCACTGTTCGTGATCCGGACCACCACGTTCGTGGCAGCGCCCGTCCAGCCGGCGAGCACGGTCTGCGGATCGATGATCTCGGAAAAGGTCAGCGTCACGCTGTCACCGAGCTCGGGCTTGCCGATGGTCGCGCCGCCGTTCGCCGTTTGCACGTTCGATCCCGTCGGGCGGGTGTTGTCGACGGTGACGCTGTATCCCGTCTGGGTCTGCCCGTTGGCCGCGTTGTCCGTCGAGGTGATGGTGTAGGCCTTGGCACCGGCCGTGAGCGTGGCGTTGGCCGTCAGCGACCCACTGCGGTAGTTGTAGGCGACACCCCCGACCGTGAAAGCACCGGCGGACAGTGCGACCGCCGTCGAGCCGGTCGTGACCGTGGATACGTTGGCGCCCACGGTCGCGATGCCGGACGGCGCGCAGCCGCCGTCCGTGACGTTCGCATACACGTGGTACGTACCAGCCTGGCGGATGTAGTCGGGCAAGTACGGCGTGGTCTTGGAGATGACCGTGCTGCTGACCGCCGGCGGGACATTGTCCGCGGTGAAACAGGTCAGCCGTCGAGAGCGTCGCGGACACGTTCTCCGTGTCGGCCAGGAACGCGAGAGCGGGCGTGCCAGCGCCGCCGAGCAGGTACCCGGCGAGCACGGTCGCGACCCCGGAGGCGAGGAGCCTACGTGCGGGCGACATCCGGCACGCGACGCGAGCCCGGCCTTTCGATCGCCCGCCGACCCGGCCATCTCCAGCTCCCCGATCACGAGCAGGAGCGCGACCGCGAACGCGAGAAAGCTCACGATCCCGGCCGGAGTTGCCAGCAATGCGATCAGGTATCCGGCGAGCGGCACGATCAGCGTGACCCTGCCGATGACCGAGGCGAGCGGCACGGGCGCGGCGTCCGGGGTCGTGTTCGCGTCGCCCTTGGTGCGGAGCAAGACGTCCGCTTCGCTGTCGTCGACCTCGACGACGCGGTGGGTGAACACGACGCCGTTGTCCGCCCGGATCGTGACGATGTCGCCGGCACGGATCGAGTCCGGCTCGGCGCCGAAGGCGATGACGGCTGCGCCCATGGGGATCGTCGGGGTCATCGAACCGCCGCGGATGGCGAATACCTCGAGCCCGACCCGCGGCCCGAGGTTGGCCACCAGGGCCAGGAGGACGACCGTCGCCAGCGAGGCGATCCACAGGACGCCGACGAAACGTCGCACGAACGGGATCGCGACCGAGATCGCTGCCTGGGCCGAGTGGTGGGGGCGCGGCACCGGCTCGACCGCGCTGGTCGAGCCGGTGGTCATGGCCATCGTTACGGGTTGCTCGAGGTCTGCTCGGCGTCGAATGTGAACGTCGTGGTGGTCGTCGCGGCTCTGATAGGCGTTGCCCGTCGCGGCCGGGAGCGTCACCCGGAAGCACAGCGTCTCATTGGCGGCGGCATTCAGCGTGCGGTCGCCAGCCTGGGCGCCCGGAGCCTGATTGCCGAAGCCGGCGCCGCTGGCACCGAGCACGGTTGCGGCGAGGACGGACGCACCGTCGAAGTCGTTGCACGGCGTCCCGGGCGTGGTCACGTCGAGCTCCTTGACGGTCAGGGTCAGCACATCGCGCAGGCCTTTGGTGTCGGGGTTCGTGCTCGAGGTCGACAGGGCGTAGCGGAATTGGACGCTGCCGTCGTTCTCGACCACGACATCGTCGGTCACCGTGTCGCCCGGGACCATGCCGGCCGTCGACAGCGTGAGTGCGTCGATCTTGACGTCGTCGAGGATGACGCTGCCGGACGAGAACGTCCCCGGGACCGTTTCCTGGTCCGTGAACAAGGCGAGCGACATCTCGCCGGCGCCCAGGCTCACGACGCCGAGCGCGCCGATCAGCAGGCCGAGGAGACGCCGACGACGCCGTCGGTCATGGGTGGTTGCCTGAGTCATCGGATTCGAGTCCCCTATGGAAAATGGATGGGTGGATGCGTGGACTCACCCGCATTACAGATGCATTGCGGATTGAGCGGTAAGGTGCACTCAGTAGGAGGAATGGCCCAGAGCCCGATGGTCCGGACCGGTTGGTACCATCGGTCGACTCGTGCGTAAACTTTCAGTGGACCGCGGGAAATCGACCGCTCCGTTCTGCACACGAGGGACCATGTTCGACCCCCCGGATCCGCCACGCGTAACACCGCGCGGCCCGGATCGATGACCTCCGTCGCCTATGCCGGCGAACCGGGTGCGTTCGCCGAGGATGCCGTCCTGGTGGCCTTCGGCGACATCGAACGCCACGCGGTCGCGAGCTTCCGGGCGGTCTTCGAGACCGTCGCCTCCGGCGCCGCCGCGGCCGGCGTCGTCCCGATCGAGAACGTCATCCATGGCACCGTCCGCGAGAACTACGACCTCCTGATCGAGCACGACCTGGCGATCGCCGGCGAGGTGGTCGTCCCCGTGCGGCTGTGCCTGGCCGCGTTGCCGGGCCAGCGCCTCGAGGACATCGAGCGCGTCTACTCGCACATCCAGGCCCTCGGCCAGGCCGAGGGGTTCCTGCGCGCCCGGCCGTGGCAGCTCCTCTCGACCTACAACACGGCGGGCGCCGGCAAGGCCATCGTGGATGCCGGAGAGCTGCGGGCCGCCGCCGTCTTGTCGCCGCGGGCTGCCGCCCTGTTCGGGCTGGAGGTCCTCGCCGACGAGATCGGCGACCTGCCCGACAACCGGACACGGTTCCTGGTGCTCGCCATCCCGGGCGCGGCCGTGCCGCCGCTGGTGGACCCGCCGACCCAGCGACGGACCACGCTGGTCGTCGCGGTCCGGAACGAGCCGGGCACGCTGCTGGCCGTCCTGCGGGTCCTGGCCGAGCACGGCCTCAACATGCGCAAGCTCGAGTCGCGGCCGAGCCGCGAACGTGCTTGGGAGTACGTGTTCTGGATCGATCTCGACGGGGACGCGGCCGAACCCACGATGGCGGCGGCGCTCGAGCAGGTCCGCGGCGTGACGACGATGACGCGAGTCCTGGGCAGCTACCCGAGTCCCGACGCCTAGCCGCCCATCAGATCGCGCTGGCGCAGGCCCGGCACTTCGTGGCGTCGATCGCGTTCGCTTCCTTGCAATACGGGCAGGTCTTGACCTCGGCGGCCGGGTCTTCCTTGATCAGCATCCGGCTGATCTGCCAGACGACGAACGCGATGATGACGAAGGTGATAACCGCGTTGAGGAACGAGCCCCAGCGGATCGCGACCTCGGTGGTCGGGTCGCCGGCCGCGGCCTGCTTCAGCACCAGCTTGAGGTCGTCGAACTCGACGCCGCCGAGGGCGAGACCGATCGGCGGCATGATGATGTCCTCGACGAGCGACGTCACCACGGTGCCGAGCGCGGCCCCGATGATCACGCCGATGGCCAGGGCCAGCGCGTTGGTCTTGAGCAGGAACCCCTTGAACTCGGACAACATCGGCGTCCTCACTTCTCCCGGCGTAGACCGGACCACGACCGAGTCTGGATCGCCGCCGGCAAGGCCGATGCTACCCTTGCGCTCCCCCAGCCAGCCACCCCAGCGGAGGCGATGAGACCGCATGGACCAGGCGTTCCGTGACGCGATCGCCGCGGGCTACTCGTTCGACGAACCCACGATCGTCATCGGCAGCGCGATGCACGACGGCGAGCTCTTCAACGAGACGCGCGTGGGGGTTGCCCTGTCGATGCTTAACCGGCACGGGCTCATCGCGGGCGCCACAGGCACGGGCAAGACCAAGACGCTCCAGCTCCTCGCGGGCCAGCTGTCGAGGGCCGGCGTGCCCGTCTTCGCTGCCGATATCAAGGGCGACCTCTCGGGCATCGCCCTGCCCGGCGACCCGGCCAATCCCAAGGTGCTGGAGCGCGCGACCTCACTCGCGTGGGACTTCGAGGCGCGCGGACACCCGGTCGAGTTCCTGTCGCTCACGGGCAAGCACGGGGCGCAGGTCCGCGCGACCGTCCACTCCTTCGGTCCGCTGCTGCTCGGCAAGGTGCTCGATCTCAACGAGACCCAGACGAGCATCCTCGCGCTGATCTTCAAGTACTGCGACGACAACGACCTGCCCCTGCTCGATCTCCAGGACCTCGCCACGACCCTCAAGTTCCTCGCCTCCGACGAGGGCAAGCCGATCCTCGAGGAGTACGGTGGGATGTCGGCCGCTTCGGTCGGGGTGCTCCTGCGCTCCATCGTCGTGCTCGAACAGGAAGGCGCGGACGTCTTCTTCGGCGAGCCCGAGTTCGACGTCGACGACCTGCTCCGCACGACGCCCGACGGCCAGGGCGTGGTCAGCGTCCTGGAGCTGGCCGACGTCATGGACCAGCCCCGCCTGTTCTCGACGTTCATGCTGTGGATGCTGGCCCAGCTGTACGAGAGCCTGCCCGAGGTCGGCGACCTGCCCCAGCCCAAGCTGTGCTTCTTCTTCGACGAGGCGCACCTGCTGTTCGATGATGCGTCGGAGGCGCTGATGGACCAGGTCGAGCGGACGGCCCGACTGATTCGCTCCAAGGGCGTCGGGATCTACTTCGTGACCCAGGCGCCGACCGATGTCCCGGCGCCCGTGCTTGCGCAGCTCGGGAATCGCGTGCAGCACGCGCTCCGCGCTTTCACCCCGGACGACGCCGACGCCCTGCGCAAGACCGCTCGGACGTTCCCCATGACCGACTTCTACGACGTCGAGCAGACCATCACGTCGCTGGGCACCGGCGAGGCCCTGGTGACCGTGCTGACCCCCCGGGGCGTGCCGACGCCCCTCGCCGCCACGCGCCTCCTGCCGCCGGATTCCCAGATGGCACCGATGCCGCCCGACGAGTTCGCCGCGACGGTCGCGGGGAGCGCCTTCCAGGCGAAGTACGGGACAACCGTGGACCGCGACAGCGCCCACGAGCGGATCACGGCGCGGTTGACCGCGGCGCGGGCGGCGGCCGGGCAGGCCGCGGTGGAGGCGGCCACCCGGGCAGGCCTCGTCCCGACGACGGCGGCTGGGCTCAATGACATGACGCCGGCCCAGCAGGCCCGCGAGCTCGCCCGCCAGCAGAAGGCCATCGAGGCGGCCGAGGCGCGCGCGGCTCGTGAGGCCGAGCGGCAGCGACGCGCCGACGAGAAGGCCGCCGCCGTGGCGGCGAAGGCGCGCCAGAAGACCATCGACACCGCGCTGCGGACCGGTGGGAAGGTCGTGACCTCGCGCCTGGGGCAGGACATCGTCCGCGGCGTCTTCGGGGTCCTGTTCGGTGGCGGCAAAGGCCGCTGAGGCCCCCCAGGACGCCCTCGCGGCCGCCTCGACCCGCTGGCGTCGTCTGTCACACGACGGCAGGGCCTGAGGGGATCCGGCTTACCCGATGACGAGGCCCGCGGGTACGTCGTCGGCTACGGGCGGGTAGGCCGGTTTCAACCCCGCGATCGTGTCCGCGAGGATCGTCGCGACCGCGAGGTTGCGGAACCACTTCCGGTTCGCAGGGATGACGTACCACGGCGCCGTCGTCGTCGACGTCTTCGAGAGCGCGTCGTCGAACGCGGCCTGGTAGTCGTCCCAGAGCTCGCGTTCCTGAAGGTCACCCATCGAGAACTTCCAGCGCTTGGTGGGGTCGTCGTAGCGCGCCTGGAACCGCTCGCGCTGCTCGTCGCGATCGATGGCCAGGAAGAACTTCACGATCGTCGTCCCGTTGTCGGCAAGGATCCGCTCGAAGTCATTGATCTGGTCGTAGCGCGCGGACCAGACCTTGCGTGGCACGAGGTCGTGCACGCGCACGACGAGCACGTCCTCGTAATGCGATCGATTGAAGATGCCGATCTCGCCCTTGCGCGGGACCCTGTGATGGATGCGCCAGAGGAAGTCGTGGGCCAGTTCCTCCGTCGAGGGGATCTTGAAGCTCGTGACCGGGCAGCCCTGCGGGTTGAAGGCCTCCATCACCTTGTTGATCGTGCCGTCCTTGCCGGCGGCATCGATGCCCTGCAGGACGACCAGGACCGAGCGCTTGGCCTCCGCCCAGAAGCGGTCCTGGAGATCGGCCAGGCGGGCCAGCTGGCGCTCGAGCTCGGGTTCCGCGCCGGCCTTGTCCCAGCCGTGCGTCTCGCCGTGGTCCATCCGGGACAGCCGAACGCGTACCCCAGGCTTGACAAGGAGGGCGTCGCCGACATCGGTCCGTCGCATCATGGCTCCCGCAGTTGGTGGCTCGAAAGCCTATCTCGCGCGTGCGTGGTCCCGCATGACCTCGCCGCACCCAGACGGGACAAATGCAACGCATCTGACCTCCCAGCAGGGGCGGTTTGGCGCGACCGCATCCTCCATCGCGCTTCACTTGCTGGATGACGCGCGACGACGTCGCCGGCTTCGGCAAGGAGTTCGTGCAGCAGTTCCAGGAGGACGATGCCTCCGGGATGGCCGCCGAGCTCGCCTACCGATGGCTGTTCGCCGTGTTCCCGTTCGGGCTCTTCCTCGCGGCGCTCGGCGCCTTCGTCGCCTCGTGGATGGGCATCCAGAACCCCGGTCAGCGGATCGTCGACGCGCTTGGTGACAACCTGCCCGCCGAGCTCGCCGCTGGGGTCCAGCCCGAGCTCGAGCGGGTCATCGGACAGCAGCAGCCGGGCCTGGTTTCGATCGGTGCCCTCCTGGCCTTGTGGGCCGCGACCAGTGGCACGATGACGGTCATCAAGGCGATGAACCGAGCCTACGGTGTCGACGAGACACGCTCGGCGGTGACCCGCTACGGGATCGGCATCGGCCTGACGATCGGTGCGGCCCTCGTGCTGATCCTCGCGTTCGTCACCATCGTCGGCGGTTCGCTCCTCACGGAGCAGATCGCCAGCCAGCTTGGCCTGGGCGCCACGGCCTGGACCGTCATCAGCATCGCCCGCTGGCCCGTCGTGCTGGCTGTCCTCGTGATCGGGGTGTCGGTGGTCCTGCGTATCGGCCCGAACATGACCCCGTCCTGGAGGTCGACCCTCATCGGTGGCGTCGTGTTCGCTGTCGGGTGGTTGATCGCGACCTTCGGGTTCGCGCTCTACGTCGCGAACTTCGCCGACTACGGGGCGACCTATGGCGCGCTCGCCGGCGTGATCGTCCTGATGCTGTGGTTCTACGTCACCGCCATGGTCCTGGTCGCGGCGGGAGAGTTGGTGGCCCTGCTCACGAAACGGTTCGAGCCGGAGCTGATCGACGAGCGGCGCGAGTCCATCCGACTGGATCGAGCCGTCGCATCGGCCGCAGCCGCGATCGCCGACAAGGTGGGCGAGGCAGGTCGACCAAATGAGCCCACGGCTCCTGTCAGGTCCTGGGTTCCCGTGACCGTGAGCCACCGACCGACTCCGCGCGCGGCGTTGTCATCGACGAATCGGCTGGTCGAACGGGCACTCGTCGTGGCCGTCGGTCTGATCGGTGTCACGGTCGCGATCCTGACGTCCCGTATCCCCCGACGCTGACCCTGCCGGTCGATCGGGAGGCCTGGCACGTCCGACTGACCCCCGTCCTGCAGACCGCATGCCGGATGGCCGGTACTATCGAGTCCGAACGCGAACTCGAAGCAATCGCAGAACGGCCCAGCATCGCCGGGCAGGAGCGTCTCGCATGACCGTCGTCGGCACCAAGCCGCATCCCATCTTCCTCGCCGGCCGCTGGGTCGAGTCGCCGGATGTGCTCGAAGTGGCCAACCCGGCGAATGCCGCCGAGCCTGCCGGTGCGACCTACAACGCCACGCCCGAGCAGTACGACGAGGCGGTCGAAGCGGCCGTCGCCGCGTTCGAGGTCACGCGTCACCTGCCCGCCTACGAACGCGGCCGCATCCTGCGTGACATCAGCGCCGGCATCAAGGCTCGCCGCGAGGAGCTCGGCCGGCTCATCTCGCTCGAGGCCGGCAAGCCGATCCGCGATGCCCTGGTCGAAGTAGACCGGGCGACGCTGACGTTCCGCCTCGGCGCGGAGGAGGCGGAGCGGATGACCGGCGAGCTGATCCCGCTCGACCTGCTGCCGAGCAGCAAGGACCGGGTCGGCATCACGCGCCGCTTCCCGATCGGCCCGATCGCCGGCATCAGCCCGTTCAACTTCCCGCTCAACCTGGCCGCGCATAAGGTCGCCCCGGCGATCGCCAGCGGGAACCCGATCGTCCTCAAGCCGCCGTCCAAGGACCCGCTCACGATGCTCACCGTGGCCGAGATCATCGAAGCGGCCGGCCCGCCGGCGGGCTCGGTGAGCGTCCTGCCGATGACCCGCGAGCTGGGCGATCGGATGGTCGCCGACGATCGATTCAAGCTGCTCACCTTCACCGGCAGCCCCTCGGTCGGTTGGCGGATGAAGGAACGGGCGGGCAAGAAGAAGGTCGTGCTCGAGCTGGGCGGCAACGCCGGCGTGATCGTCGACGCGACGGCCGACCTCGACTGGGCGGTCAAGCGCGTCCTCGTCGGCGGGTATGCCTATGTCGGGCCAGGTCTGCATCAGCGTGCAGCGGATGTTCGTCCACGAGGCGATCTGGGACGAGTTCATGGCGAAGTTCCTGGCGGGCGTCGGCAACCTGAAGGTCGGCGATCCGCTCGATCCGACCACGGACGTCGGCCCGATGGTCGACGAGCACCAGGCGTCCCGGACGCAGGCCTGGGTCGATGAGGCGGTCGCCATGGGTGGCAAGGTGCTGGCCGGCGGCACGGCCGACGGCACGTACTTCTCCGCCGACCGTGCTTGCAGACGTGCCCCTCGCCGCCCAGGTGTGCTCGAACGAGGCCTTCGCGCCGCTGGTGGTCGCCTTCAAATTCCGCGACCTGGACGATGCGATCGCGCGCGTCAACGACTCGATGTTCGGGCTCCAGACCGGCGTCTTCACCAACGACCTCGCGGGGGCGTGGCGCTCGTTCAACGAGCTCGAGGTCGGTGGCGTGATCGTGAACGACGTCCCGACGTATCGGATCGATCACATGCCGTACGGCGGCGTGAAGGATTCTGGGATGGGGCGCGAGGGCATCCGCTGGGCGATCGAGGACATGACGGAGATCCGGATCATGGTGCTGGCCCAGCCCGGATGACCTGCGGACACGTCATCGGATCCAACAGGCCTGCGGCGACCCCGTGAGCACCGAGTTCCTGTTGACGACGTTCATCGTTGTCGCGACGCCCGGGACCGGCGTCCTCTACACCCTTGCCGCCGGGTTGTCGCGCGGTGCTCGCGCAAGCGTGATCGCCGCGGCCGGATGCACACTCGGCATCGTCCCGCACATGCTCGCCGCGATCACGGGGCTCGCCGCGCTGCTGCACACAAGCGCCCTCGCATTCGAGATCCTGAAATACCTCGGTGTGGTCTATCTCCTGTTCATGGCCTGGAGCACGTTCCGCGACCAGGGCGCGTTCACTGTGGAGGAGTCCGCGCCGGTCTCGGCGATGAAGGTGATCACCTCCGGGATCCTGATCAACATCCTCAACCCGAAGCTCACGATCTTCTTCTTCGCCTTCCTGCCGCAGTTCGTGCAAGTCACCCAGCCCCAGGCGTCGCTGCGCATGCTGGAGCTGAGCGCGGTCTTCATGCTCGTGACGTTCGCCGTCTTCGTCGTCTACGGGATCTTCGCCGCCGGGATCCGGAGCCACGTCATCGCGCGCCCCCGCGTGCTGACCTGGATGCGTCGCACCTTCGCCGGCACGTTCGCCGTGCTGGCCGGGAGGCTCGCCTTCACCGAGCGGTGAGGTTCGGCGGCTCGCGACGGCCTGACCGTCCCGCGCCCCGCGACTGCGGCAATGCTCCCGCCCCGGCGTGCGCCATGCTTGCGACATGAACCTGACCCTCGATGGCGGCCAGCTCGAGCTCCAGGGTCGGGCGCGAGCGTTCACCCGCGATGTCCTCCAGCCACTGGAGGGTGAGTTCGAGCAGGCCGGTGGGCGGCTTCCGGGCGAAACGAGGCGGCGGATCCGCGAGGCGTCGGTCGCGGCCGGACTTGCCGGTGGGTCGCTGCCGCGCGAGGTCGGCGGGCAGGGCTGGACCATGCTCGCGCAGGTCCTGGTCCACGAGCAGCTGGGCCAGTCGACGGGGGGCATGTGGTCGTTCATCCCGGGCGCCTACAACGCGCTCATCCACTGCTCCCCGGAGCAGCGGGCACGCTATCTCGAGCCGAGCCTGCGCGGTGAGCGCTTCGGCAGCTACGCCGTCACCGAGCCCGGGGCCGGGTCCGATGCCCGCGCCCTCGCCGCCACGGCGGTCCGTGACGCCGCCTCCGGGGAGTACGTGCTCAACGGCGAGAAGTGGTTCGTGACCGGGCCTCCCGACGAGACCGACTTCATGATCTTCCATTGCGTCGTCGTCGATGGCGACCGGAGACTGCCGACGCTGTTCCTGGTCGATTACGAAACGCCCGGCGTGGCGATGAGCCACGACCCCGACTACATGCACACCTTCGCCGACCGGCATCCCCAGTTCGTGTTGTCCGACGTGCGCGTGCCGGCGGCGTCCGTCCTGGGCGGGGTGGGCCGCGCCGACGAGCTCACTAACGAATGGTTCGTCGAGGAGCGCATCCACATCGGCGCGCGCTGCACTGGTGCGATGGAGCGGCTGCTGACGCTGGCCGTCGAGTGGGCCGGCGAACGGATGCAGTTCGGCCAGCGCCTGCTCGACTTCCAGGGCGTGTCGTTCCCCCTGGCCAATTCGGCCGCCGACGCGGCCGCGGCGCGGCTGCTCACCCGGGAGGCCGCCTGGCTGGCGGACAGCGGCGCCGACCCCAAGGTCGTCCACGCCAAGGCCTCGCTCGCGAAGCTGTTCGCCTCGGAGGCGGCCTTCCGCTGCGCCGATCGCGTGGTCCAGGTGTTCGGCGGGCGCGGCTACATGCGCGAGTACCCAGCCGAACGGTTCTTCCGCGAGCTCCGCGTTGACCGGATCTGGGAGGGCACCTCCGAGATCCAGCGGTTGATCATCGCGAGGGCCATGGAGAAGCGTGGCGTCGACCGGGTCGTCGGATGAAGGATCTCGCATGGCCGACATGACCGATGTGACCGACGCGACCGACGTGACCGAGGTGGACCACGCGAGCGACGCGACCGAAGCGACCGCGCCAACCGGCACGATCGACCTGCGGCCCTTGTTCGCCCCGCGATCGATCGCGGTCGTCGGCGCGTCGCCGCGCAGCTGGATCGCGGAGACGGTCCGCGACAACCTGCGCGTGACCGGTAGTGCCACCCGCTGCCATTTCGTGAACCCGCGCTACGACGAGCTGCACGGGCAGCCCTGCTACCCGAGCCTCGACGCGCTCCCCGAGCGGCCGGACGTCGCGCTCGTGGCCCTGAACCCGCTGCGGGCCGCGATGGTGACCCGGGACGCCGCCGCGGCCGGCATCCCGGCCGTCATCATCCCGGGCGGCGGCGTGGTCGAGGGCGGGGAGGCGGCCGCGACGATGCAGCGCGAGGTGGCCGAGATCGCGCGGGAGCACGGGATCGCCCTCGTCGGGCCTAACTGCATGGGCGTGATGGACCTGACGGTCAATTCGTCCGTCTACATCGGCGACGTCTCGCCGTACCTGCCACGTGGCGGGGTCGCCGGGATCGCCCAGTCGGGGTCGGTCACGGATGCCTTCATCCACTCGGGATCGCGGGTCGGGTTCACCAGGATCATCAGCTGTGGGACGGAGGTCGTCCTCGACGTCTGCGACTACCTCGCCTATTGCCTCGACGATCCGGAGACGACGTCGGTCATCCTGTTCCTCGAGGGGTTCAAGCGGCCGGAACGCTTCCTCGCGCTGGCCGATCGGGCGCTCGAGTTGGGCAAGCCGATCATGGCAGTCAAGGTCGGTCGGAGCGACCAGGCACAGGCCTCGTCGGTCGCCCACTCCGGCTCACTCGCCGGCGAGACGCGCGTCACCGACGCCGCCCTCGACGCCGCCGGAGTCATCCGCTGCGCCGATCTCGACGAGCTGCTCGAAACGGCGGAGCTCGTGGAGGGGATCCGCCGAACGGGCCGATCGGTCGGCCGCGGGCGGACGGGGGTGGTCACCGTGAGCACCGGTGAGGCGTCGCTCGTGGCGGACCTCGCGCCGCGGACCGGGCTCGACCTGCCGCCGCTGCCGGAGACGGCCCGAGCCCGGATCCTCGAGCACCTGCCGACGATGGGCTATATCGGGAACCCGATGGACCCGTGGGGCGCCGCCGATCCACCGACGGCCTACGGCGCCGTCTTCGAATCGATGGCCGCCTCGGACGCGTACGACGTCCTGGTGCTCGTCCACGACTTCCCGTACAAGTCGATGCCAGCCGAGGTCGCGACCGCGAACGACGTGACCCTCCAGCTCCTCGGCGCCACCCGCGAGCGGCCGCACATCCTGCCGGTCTACGTGTCGCTGACGTCCGGGGAGCCGCCGCCCGAGACGAAGGCCGTGCTCGACGAGCTGGGGGGCGGGGCGCCATTGCTGCGCGGGGCGCTCGAGGCGTTCAGCGCGATCGCGTCGGTCGCGGGCTGGGAGCGGGCACGAACGCGCCGGCTCGAGCGGGGGCCGTGGCGGCCGGGCTGGCCGGCATTGGCCACGGACCGCACGGCCTACGGGCTCGAGCCGGACGGCTCGCGCGCCGCGGTGGCCGCAACCGCCACGCCCCGTGCCCTGCCCGAACGCGAGAGCCTGGAGCTGTTGCGGGCCGTCGGGCCTGGCCGTGACGGAGGCATCGGCCGTGCCGGATGCCGCCGCCGCCGTGGAGGCGGCGCGAGCGTTCGGTGGGCGCCAGGTCGTCCTGAAGCTCGACGCGCTCGACCTGCCGCACAAGAGCGACCTCGGCCTGGTTCGGCTGGGGCTCCTCGGCGACGACAAGGTCAGAAGTGCCGGCGACGACCTGCTGGCGGCCGCCCGGGCCCACGGGCTGGTCGCGCGCGGCCTCCTCGTCGAGCCGATGGCCGAGCCCCGGCGTCGAGCTGATCGTCGGGTTGCGCCGCGATGCGTCGTTCGGGCCGGCGGTCGTCGTCGGGATCGGGGGCGTCCTCACGGAATTGCTCGACGACGTGGCGATCCGCCTCGCCCCGGTCGATCGCGACACGGCGATCGGGATGCTCGCCGAGCTGCGCGGCGCCCGGATCCTCGACGGGGTTCGCGGCAGCCCGCCGGTCGATCGCGGCGCGCTCGCGGACCTCATCGTCGCGCTGGCCGGGCTCGGCGCCGCGCGGCCGGACATCGTCGAGGTCGACCTGAATCCGGTCATCGCATCGGCGGAGGGCGCCGTGGCGGTCGACGCCCTGGTCGTCCTGGCCTCGCCCGCGTCGGCCGCCGGTCCAAGGGCGCGATCGATGCCTGACGAGCCCGTGCTCCTGACGACCAGCACCCCGTGGGGCGTCAGGCTCACGCTGAACCGGCCGGCGAAGCTCAACGCCCTGAACGGGGAGCTCGTGACCGCCCTCGTCGCCGCGCTGGATGCGGCGGAGGCGGACCCGCCCGTCCGGGTCATCGTCCTCGAAGGCGCCGGACGGGCCTTCTCGTCCGGCTACGACCTGACCGAGGAGGCCGAAGGCGCCATCGGCGGCCCGGTCGCCTGGCGCGAGCGCTGGCGGCGGACGTCGCGGCCACGCTCCGGTTCCTCGATTCGCCCAAGCCAGTCATCGCCCAGGTGCACGGCTACGCCCTGGCGGGCGGCCTGGAGCTCGCCATGGCCTGCGACCTCATCGTCGCGGCCGAAGGCACCAAGCTCGGCGAGCCGGAGATCCGTTACGGGTCCGCGCCCGTCACGCTGCTGATGCCGTACCTCATCGGCCAGAAGCGGACCCGGGAGCTGCTGCTGACCGGGGATCTCATCGATGCCACCGACGCGGAACGCATCGGGCTCATCAACCGCGTCGTGCCGCCGGATGCGCCTGGCCGCGGAAGTCGACCCGACTCGCCGACCGCCTGGCGCGGACGCCTCCCGAGGTCATGGGCCCGACGAAGCGGATGCTCAATCGAGCGATGGACGCCGCGGGATTCCGCCTGGCGGTCGAGGCGGGCCTGGACCTGGGCGCGATCATCAACGCCGCGGACACGCCCGAGCAGCGCGAATGGGACGCGATCGTCCGCCGCGACGGGCTCAAGGCGGCGCTTGCCTGGCGCGATCGGCGGTACGAGGAGCGGCTCGCGGAAAAGTGGCCAAGACGGTCGATAACGCGGACGCGTAGGTCGGCGCGCGAGCGTGAGACCGGTGCGACAGCGCAACGGTCAAATTTCAACCGACAGACAAACGTTACCTAAAGCACATTTCAACGGCATTACACTCTTGACGCTGGTACTTTCGTACTGCTACACCACATCGCACACAGGCTGAGTTGCTGCGCCGGGGGGCGCGCCCGCCTGGGGAATGGGGATCGTTCGGGGCCCACGGATCGTTGCGTTCGTGGGTTCACGCTTCCTGTTCGCCGTCGACGCTTCCGGGGGGAAGGGTGAGTCTTGTTGCCATACGCTCAGGGCGAGTTCGCCGTCCCATCGATCGCTTGCGTGAGCGGCTTTCCCGGCGTCACCCAGTACCAACTTGCCGGTCCTCGAGACCGGGCTGAAGCCCCCGTGCCCTGAACGCGGGGGCTTCCGCCTGTCTTGCCCATCCCATCGACAGCCATCCGGCGTCGCCCAGAACGCCCTAGCGGGGAGGAGAACCGACCGAAGAAGCGAGCGCGCGAACAGGTAGCAAACCCCGGCAGGAAGCCGAACTCACAGGGGAGGAAGGGTAGCCAGCCGATGACGATGCCAGGCACTGATCCAGCAGCACAAGCTCGACACACGACGGAGAGAAATGACATCGACAGAGCGATCCTTGGAGGGATGTTCATGACGACCGCGCAACTCAAGCGGCGCGTGCCGCGCCGATGGGCCCTGTTCGGCGCCCTCGCAGCGATCATGCTCGTCGGCGGCACGGTGCTCGCCGTCCACGACGAAACGGCCCCGGAACGGGCCCCATGGAGCTCGACGGCAACATCGCCGACGGCCCCGCGCCCGGCACGGACTGGGGCGCGATCTTCGACGCCAACGGCGATCGAGACCGCCGCGAGTTCCGGCCGGCACGCTCGACACGACGGACGTGATCCAGGACTTCGTTCCCGGCGCATCCGGCCCGGACATCTCGTATCACGAGCCCAGCAACAAGGACGACCAGGCGATCGGCCCCGACCGGCGCGACCTGGGGTTGTGTGTCGGCCCGAACCCGACCGACAAGACCGACATCGTCAACGCCTACGGCATGGCCGTCCAGGGCGACGGGCCCGTGACCGGAGACGGCGACGGCGACACCGCCGACGACCAGCTCTTCTACTTCGGGGTCGAGCGCTTCGACAACAGCGGCGACGCTTTCATCGGCCTCTGGCTGTTCCAGGACGACGTCAGCTGCACCGCGGACGGGAAGTTCGTGGGCTCCAAGCAGACCGGCGACATCCTCATCCTCGCCAACTTCACTGGTGGCGGCTCGACCGCGACGATCCAGCTGTTCCGCTACACGGCAGGCATCGGCTCGAACCCCGGCACGTTCGGAGAGCTCGCGGCGGTCACGGGCAAGTGCGAGAACACGCCTAGCGGCGATCAGATCTACCCGTTCAACGACATCTGCGCGACCTCAACGACACGCAATGCGTCGACACGCCGTGGGCGATGGAAGACAAGATCAAGCCGGGCCCACCCAACCCCGACGTGGCCAAGCACACTCGAGCCCGACCAGTTCGTCGAGGGCGGCGTCAACCTGACCGACATCTTCCTGGCGACGCAGGGCACGCCTCCCCCGTGCTTCGGCTCGTTCCTCGCTGAGACGCGTTCCTCGTCGTCCCTCAGTGCGACGCTCAAGGACTACGCGCTGGGCGACCTCCAGTTCTGCGACGCCGATATCTCGATCACCCCGACCGAGACGAACCGCGTCGGCGAGCAGCACACGTTCACCGTCGAGGTCGACCAGAAGGTTGGCAGCGGCGAAGTGGCCGCGACCGTGGGTGACGTCGAGTACACCCTGACGGGCAGCAATGGCATCACCGCGGACGACATCGTCGTCGACCCCGCCAGCACGTGCATCAACGGTGCCGGTGTGGAGGATGACCTCGACGCCGACGGGAAGTGCACGATCATCTTCCATTCGGATGTGGGCGGTATCGATCACCGGCCATGCCACCGTGGCCGTCGATGTGGGCGGCACGATTCTCAACCGCGCCACCGACGGCGAAGGCACAACAGCGACGACGCGGTCAAGACCTACGTCGACGCCACCATCGACATCACCGGCGACGGCACCAACCGCGTCGGTGCGGCCCACGAATTCAGCGTCCTCGTCGAGGCCGACGACGGCAGCGGCGATGGCTTCCACCCGGTGGAGGGCCAGGAGGTCACGGTCCACAAGGCCGACGACCTCGGGGCAGTGTCCGATCCCGCCGGCGACCAGACCTGCACCACCGCCGCCGATGGCACCTGCTCGGTCGAGTTCAGCTCGGACTCGACGGGCACGACGACCGGCACGGCTGAGGCCGACGTCACCGTTGGCGGCCTTGAGTTCACCATCACCACGGCGACTGACGCCGCGGTCGAAGGGAACGAGGAAGTCCTCAAGACCTGGGTCGACGCATCGATCAACATCAGCGGCGACGGCACCAACCGCGTCGACGCGCCGCACGTGTTCACGGTCACGGTCCTCGCCGACGATGGCGACGGCACCGGACCGCAACCTGTCGAGAGCCAGGTCGTGGACGTCACCCTGACGGACACCCTGGGCGCTACGTCCGTGATCGACGATGATCCGGACACGACGTCCACCTGCGACGACGGCACCGATGCCGGCGGCCAGTGCACCGTGACCTTCTCGTCAGCAACCACCGGCGTCACGACGGGCACGGCCTCGGCGAACGTGACGGTGGGCGGGATCTCCTTCGACATCAACACGACCGACGACGCGACGACCGAGGCCAAGCGGGACGCGACCAAGACGTGGGTCGACGCCCGCATCGGCATCACTGGTGACGACACGAACAGCATCGAGGAGGATCACACCTTCACCGTGCTGCTCGAGAAGGACCTCGGCGATGGCGCTGGGTTCGTTCCCGCCGGGAGTGAGGACGTCGATGTGACGCTCACGAACGATGGCGCCGCGTTCATCCTGGACGCGACCGGCACGACGTGTGACGTGGGCGGCGCGGCCAACACCGACGCCGACACGGACGCCGCCGGTGAGTGCGATGTCGTCTTCACTTCCAACATCGCCGGAACCGTCAACGGTGAGGCCACCTCGACCGTGTCGGTCGGTGGTGTCTCCATCACCGTCTCGACCGACGACACCGGCAGCACCGGCGACGCCGTCAAGGAGTTCATCGACGGCAGCATCCGCTGGCTCAAGCACGACGGTGACGGCGCCCTTCTGGGCGGCGCGACCTTCGAGGTGTGCCGCACGGCGCGCCTGGACAGCTCCGACGGGTCCTACGACCCCGAGGATGTCGATCCGGACTTGGCCGGCGATCAGCCCTTCTGCTTCACCGTCTTCGACGACTTCGACGGGACCGCAGACGCTCCCGACGCCGACGAAACGGCCGGCGAGATCCAGGTCAACGACCTGGTCCTCGGCCTCTACAACGTCAAGGAGACCATCCCGCCGGTCGGCTATCACATCCAGGTTCCGCCCGGCGCCGGTCCGTTCGACTTCCCCGCCATGACGATCGAACCGCTCAACGTCGACGTCGAGCTGGAAACGATCTTCGTCAACATCAAGGCCTTCCGGATCATCGTCATCACCTGTGACGACATCACGGACCTCCTCGTCGACGGCACCGTCAACCTGGACCCGGCGGGCACCTTCGACAGCACCAAGGAGACCATCTCGCCGACCGACTTCACGGCCCTCGGCTGGTTCGACAGCGACGAGACCCCCTTGACCCAGACCGACTTCTGCAACCAGGGTGGCGCCAGCTTCGGCGACCTGCCGGATGACACCTACAACGCCACGATCGAGGTCCCCGACCACGATCCCGTGTTCCCCGACCTGCCGTAGACCGATCCAAGATCGGAATCAGAAGGGCCGGCCCCATCGGGGCCGGCCCTTCTGCATGTTCGACGCGGTTGCGGGCTTAGCTCGCCGCCGTGTTGAATGTCGTCGAGCCGCTCACGCGCCAGCGATTGTTGCGGGCGAAGTAGCCTTCGTCAGCCGTGCAGTTCGCGGCACCCGAAGACCAGTTCGGCGTGGGGCCGAGCGACAACGTCGTGGTGCCACCGGTGTAGCTGCGCCACTGCTCGTAGACGAGCGAGCCGCCCTGGAAGCACTGGGCGTGGATCCAAACAGCGGCACTGGCTCCCTGGTACGCCGTCGTCGTGCCGGCGTACACGCCGTCATCGACGCGGACGCCCGACGAGGTTCCACCGGCGGTGGGCTTGCCGGCGAAGGCCGTGCCGGCCATCGCTCCGACGACGAGCAGCGCGATGAGTCCGCCCTCGGCGACCACTTGGGCCGAGTGCTTCGTGAAGGATCTGATCCGCATAGGGTCTCCTTTGACCTTTCGCGGGTCGCGGTCAGTGCGCGCTTCCTGAACAGCGTCGCGCGTCGGCAACCCGGCTGACTGGGTGGATTGGGGTCCACCCAGTCCCGTGGCTTTGCGTCCCCGGCTCACACCGGGTTTGCCTTTGTCGTTCCGGCAGGACGACGTGTCTCTAACCGGTCGCGGCAGGGCGTGAGGGGTGAGTCGATGGCGTCGCGCCCGAGCTGCTGGGGGACAGCCTGGGCTCTTCGTGGCGAGCCATCAATGACTAAATCGTACCATCGACCGCGGCTCATGGCCCTCTCGGGCCCCTCAGCCAACCGTTACAAACCCCTCGCAAAGGCTCCCCCAGGGCTTGCCGTTTCATTACTGGTGCGCGGGCGCACCGCCGCCACATCGGGTCAGGAACCAGGCCGGGGCCCCACCATGCCGCCAGACCCGGGCTCGCGCCGCACGGAGGGGCTCCGGCCCCGCCTGTCATCTAGACGACAGGGGCCGCACGATCAAGGCCCGCCCCCTGCAAATGTCCCTTGACGGGGTACTTTCGTACTGCTACACAGGGCATCCACAGGCTGTGTCGCAACCGCCGGGGGGCGCGCCCAGCCACGAGGGGACGACAGGTATATCGGTCCGGGCGCCGTCATGCGCCGGGTTCCGAAGCCGTGGCCTGTCGCGTGCAAAAAAGGGAGACAAGGTGACGCGCTCTTGAACGCGACGATCGCGACGACCATATCGTGTGCTGCCTGCCGGTGTTCCTGTACCGGCTCATCCCGCCTGACCATCAGCCGGCCCCCGAGACCGGACCGAGGCCTCCGCGCCCTGAACGCGGAGGCCTTGGTTTGCTCTTCCCACCCATCGATCCAAAGAGTCACGAGCGCCAGCCAGGGAGCATCTTCATGACCGAACAGGCCATCAGCCCGGATGGGCCTACCCATGGATCAGCGGTGACGCGGATCCTCCTGTCCCGCGCGCCGCGCGGCCGCCGCGCCAAGGTGCTTGGGCTCCTGGGCGGACTCGGCCTCGTGCTGCTCGTCGCGGTCGCGGCGCTGGCCGTCCACGATGAAGGCTTCCAGCTGGAAGGCAACGCCGAGGCGGCCGACCTGACGTTCGTCGACATCGACGACACGTGTCCCGGCAATCCCGTCTGCACGGTCCTGGTCCCGGGCACCCTGAGCGGTGTCTTCGCCGGTCCGTTCGACTGGGACTCGATCTTCGACAACACCGGCCCCGACGGGACCGGTGAGCTGGCGGCTGCTCTGCCGGCCGGCTTCATTGACGGAGACTTCGTGGTCGACTTCAAGTACTCGGGCACGACGTTCGTCACGTCCGACGACACCACGTTCGCGACCGGCTCCAAAGACACCCTGGACATCACCCCCGGTTGGCAGTGCAACCAGGACAACAACGTCAACTCGAAGACCGACATCGTCAACGCCTACGCGACGCTGTTCGAGGATGGGGACGACCGCATCCTCTACTTCGGGTTGGAGAAGGACGTCGACAACGGGACCAACAACGTCGGCCTCTGGCTGATGCAGGACCCCGACGTCGAGTGCTCGAGCACCGGCGGGGCCGTCCCCTTCACGGGTAACCACGTCGCCGGTGACATCTTCCTCGTGTCCGCGTTCACGAACGGCGGCGGCGTGGCGAATATCACCGCCTACCAGTGGACCGACGACCTTGACGGCGATGGCACCGCCGACGACCCCGGGCTCGATCCGGATCCCTTCGCCATCAGTGGCGACTGCCTCGACGCGGCCGCCGCGGGCGCTGACGATCGGCTGTGTGCCGTCGTCAACGGCGAAACCATCACGATGCCGTGGCGGACCGCCGACAGCAGCGTGATCAACGCGGCCAAGGTCTCGCCGAACTTCTTCGAGGGTGGCATCAACCTGGCCGAGTTCCCGGAGTTCGCGGACTCGTGCTTCACCGGGTTCATGCTGACGACCCGCTCGTCGCAGTCCCTCACGGCGACCCTGTTCGACTACGCGCTTGGCAATATCGACACCTGTAACCCGGAGCTCGCGCTCGACAAGGAGCCCGAGGACCAGAGCCACAATGTCGGGACGAGCTTCGACTGGACGCTCGAGGTCACCAACTCCGGCGACGGCCCGGCCGATGACGCGGTCGTGACCGACACGATCCCGGATGGGCTGACCATCAACAGCGCGACCGTGGATCCGGTCGGCGCCGGCACGTGCGACGTCACCGGCCAGGACATCGAGTGCACCGTCGACGTCGATGCGGGTGACTCGATCACCATCACGGTCAACGTCACTTCGACCCTCGATGTCTTCGGGGATTCGGACGACGGCTGCATCGAGGTCACCAACACCGGCACCGTGGCGGTGGACGGCGACACCGATCCCGCCAACAACAGCGACACCGTGGTCGCGACCATCTGCCGACCGCTCGTCGAGAAGACGGCCGCCGGCAGCTTCACACACGACGTCCAGTGGGACATCGAGAAGTCGGTCGACATCGACCAGCACACCCAGAATGCCGGCGAGGACGCCGACTCGACCTACACGGTCACCGTGACCAAGACGGTCCAGGATTCGGGCTTCTCGGTAACCGGCACGATCACGATCGAGAATCCCAGCCTCGAGGACCCCATGACGGTCGACGTGACCGACGCGCTGTCCTCGGGCGAGAGCCTCGTTGCCACGGCCATCGACTGCCCCGGCGTCGATGATGGCGACGACCTCGTGATCCCGGCGGCTACGACGGTCGAGTGTTCCTACACCATCGCACCGGCCGATTCGGACGCCGGTACGAACACCGCCACCGTGACGCTCAACGCGATCGACTTCACGGCCGACGCGGCGTACACCTTCACCGCGACGAACACCGGTGATCCCGAGACGATCAACGTGACGGACGTCTTCGATGGCGACGGCGGCACAGCGCTCGGCAGCGCCTCGGTGACCACGACGTTCGCGACGTACACGCACAACTTCGCGTGCTCGACCGACGAGACGCTCTACACGAACGGCCATTACGAGTACACGAAGAACAACACCGCGACCATCGACGAGACCGGCGAGGACGACTCCGAGTCGGTCGACGTCGACTGTTACATCCCGACCATCAGCAAGACAGCTGAAGGCGACTTCAACCACGGCGTCGACTGGACGATCGAGAAGGACGTTGACATCGACCAGCACACCATGCTGGCCGGTGAGGATGCCGACTCGACGTACACCGTCACCGTGACCAAGGAAGTCAGCGACACCGACTTCGCCGTGACCGGTTCCATCACCATCGCCAACCCGAACCCGGAAGACGACATGACGGTCGACGTGACCGACCTGCTGTCCTCGGGCGAGGCCGCGGCGGCCGGCGACATCGATTGCGGAGCGGCCGGTGACGGCGACGACCTGGTCGTCCCGAATGGCGAGTCCGTCGTCTGCACCTACGAGCTGAACCCGGCCGACGCGGATGCAGGGACGAACACCGCCACCGCGACCTTCAGCGCCGACGCCAACGTGTCGGTGAGCGACGACGCGGCGTACACCTTCACCGCGACGAACACCGGTGATCCCGAGACGATCAACGTGACGGACGTCTTCGATGGCGACGGCGGCACAGCGCTCGGCAGCGCCTCGGTGACCACGACGTTCGCGACGTACACGCACAACTTCGCGTGCTCGACCGACGAGACGCTCTACACGAACGGCCATTACGAGTACACGAAGAACAACACCGCGACCATCGACGAGACCGGCGACAACGACTCCGAGTCGGTCGACGTCGACTGCTACATCCCGACGATCACGAAGTCGGCTGACGGCAGCTTCGACCGAGATTGGGACTGGACGATCGAGAAGGTCGGATCGGCCACCAACCTCATCCTGGCCCCCGGCCAGTCGTTCATCGTCGACTACGACGTCACCGTGACGCCGACCAAGACCGACAGCGAGTTCGAGGTCGCCGGCTCCATCACCGTCGGTAACCCCAGCCCAGAGGACGCGATGACGGTCGACGTGACCGACGAGCTGTCTTCGGGTGAGTCGCTCGCCGCGGGCGATATCGATTGCGGAGCCGCCGGCGACGGCGACGACGCCGTCATCGCAGCGGGCGATTCGATCGTCTGCACCTACGACTTCACGGACCTGGCCGGCGTCGTTGCCGGCGAGGACGGCACCAACACGGCGACGGCCACGTTGAGCGCCGAAGTCGCGGTCACGGACACCGACGGGTATACGTTCGGCCTCGATGCCGAGACCGACGAATGCATCACGGTCACCGATCCGCTCGGTGGCGGTGAGCTCGGCGTCGTGTGCGCCGACGACGATCCCGCCGACTTCCACTTCGAATACACGTTCGATGTGGTCCAGACCGAATGCGGCGAGCACGAGGTGCCCAACACCGCCTCGTTCGAGACCAGCGACCAGGACGGCGAGGGTGACGACACCGGCTCCGATGATTGGAACGTGGTCATCTCGATCCCGTGCGAAGAAGGCTGCACGTTGACCCAGGGCTACTGGAAGACGCACAGCTCGTTCGGGCCGGCGCCCGAGGACGAGGTCTGGATGGACCTCCCCGATGTCGACGGTGACGGGACCCAGGAAGGCCCGAATGAGACCTTCTTCCTGTCCGGCCAGACGTGGTACCAGGTCTTCTGGACCGCGCCCAAGGGCAACGCCTACTACATCCTGGCCAAGCAATACATGGCCGCGGTCCTGAACGGCGTCAACGGCGCCAGCACGACCGTGGTGGACGATGAGCTGGCGGCGGCAAAGGTCTTGTTCGAGACCTACACGCCGGCCCAGATCGAACAGCTCAAGGGCAAGAAGCCCCCGCGGCCGCAGTTCATCTCGCTCGCTGGCACCCTCGCGTCGTACAACGAGGGTGACATCGGTCCGGGCCACTGCGACGAGGATCGACTGTCCAGCACCACCCTCTGAGGCTTAGTCACACGCGACGCGTGAGAAGAGGCCGGCCCCACGGGGCCGGCCTCTTCGATTCGGTCGTGGTTGGTGGGTTCGAGCGTCTCAGCGATCCCAGGCGTTGAACGTGGTCTCGGCCAGGACCCGCCAGCGGTTGTTCCTGGTGAACTCGCCCTCCTGGGCGATGCAGGTGGCGTCCCCGCCGGTCCAGGAAGGCGTAGGCCCGAGCGACAAGGTCGCCTGGTTGTCGCCGCCTGCCCTGACGTACTGCTCGTAGACGAGGCTGTCCTGGTAGCAGCGGGCGCGGACCCAGACGTCCCCGCCGGGGTTCACCGTCGCGACCGTGGTCCCGGCGTAGTCGCCATCGGGAACGCTGATGTGGCCCGAGTAATTCCGAGCGGCGCTCGCGTCATCGACGCCCGCGATGAACGCCGCCGGCTTGTAGATGGCCGACGCGGCCAGGGCGGCGAGCCCGAGGATCGCGGCGATGAGGAGTGCCTGGAGACCGACGCCGAAGATGTGGCGTGTGCCCGAGGCGATCGTGGAACCGGGTCGCATGGAGAACCTCCTGGGTTCGGCAGCCCGGCCGACTGGCTCGCACCAGTCCCGTGGGCTTTGCGTCCCCGCCTCGCGACGGGTTTGCGTTTATCGATCCAGTCGCCCCTGAACGAGCTGGCCAGCCGTGGCGACAGGGCCAATGACAGCTGTGGATCAGAACGCTATGCCGAGGCCGCCAGCGGAGCCATGACCGAATGGTCCACGCTCAAGGCGGCCCCGGTCAGGTGCGGACGCCACCCATGTCCACGGGAGCACCCCGCACTGGCTCGGGCGGCGGTGCCGGTTGGCACCGGAAGTCTGGCCCGTGACGCAGCGAGGCCCCGGCGTTGCCGGGGCCTCGTGCCGTTGCGACCGATGCCTCATGGGTCGAAGCTCGGTCGGCGCTACCTAGTGGTTGTTGTCGATGGTGACCGAGCTGACCTCGCAGCTGCTCGTCGAGCCGCCGACACCGTTGTCGGACGTGAACGTCGCGCCCCACGACACTGTCTGGTCGGAGGTGTACACGTCGTCGTTGTCCGTGGTGAAGCCGTCGAGCGGCGTGCTGTCCGTGAACGACGCCACCGGCTCACCCGAGCAGTCGCCGTTCTCGTACAGGTCGAAGACCACCGTGCCGCTCACGGCCGATCCACCGGTCGTGACGGTCGCGCTGTCGTTGGGCAGCCAGTCCTGGTTGGTGACGATCTCCGACACATCGGTGACCGTGAAGCACTCTTCGGGACCGTCGAAGCTGCCGCCCTTGCCCGCATAGAACGGATCGTCGCCGGGGTCGTACACGGCGCGGAAGCAGTAGGTACCGATCCCGGTGATCAGCCCACTTGCGTCGGCCGAGGTCGCGCAGGACGTTCCTGCGACGACCGGATCACAGGCACCCAGCTCCACCGCTGCTGCCGGGTCTGACGGGACCGGCGCGCCCTCGCCGTCCGCGCAGTCGGTCACATCCGGGCCGCACAGGAAGAAGCTCACCGTGCCGGTCGGGCTAGGTGGGGTCCCACTTGGGGCGGTGCCGGACACCACAGCGGTGTCCGTGATCGGATCCGTTCGAACCAAGCTCTCGCGTGGTCGCCGACGGGGTCGTCACCACGGTGACGTCGCAGGTGTCGAGATCGCCCAGGGCGAAGTCCTTGAGCGTTGCGCTGAGCGTGTCGGACGAGCGAGTCTCGGCCATGAACGAGCCGAAGCAGGCGGGAGCGGTCTGGCCTGCCGCCGCGAACGCGTCGGTCAGGTTGATACCGCCTTCGACGAACTCGGCCGGCTCAAGGGTGTTGACCGGGTCGGGACCAGGCTTGTCCTTGTCCTCGGTCGGCCACGGCGTCACGACGTTGTTCGTGACGTTGACTGCGGCGCACATGTCGACGGCGCCGCCGCCGGGAGTGACGGAGCCGTTGTTATCGCTCGTCGTCGAGCAGTTCACGCCCTGTCCGATGAGCGTGAAGCTCCCGGCGCTGTCGACATTGGTGGCATTCGGATGCCAGGCGAAGGCCTGGATCGAGATGTTGGCGCCACCGTTGCTGAAGTTGACGAGGGCCAGGATGTCGTTGTTGGTCTTCTTCCCGGTGAACTTGTTGGTCGCGAGATCGCACGTCACGTCGGCCTGGAAGAACCAGACGCCAAGGAATGCGGTACCGCTGTTGTCGAAGCGCTCCGTGCCGAAGTGCAGGATCAGGTCGTCCTCGTCCTCACCGGTGCCGACGGACGCCAGCGCGTAGGCGTTGAGGATGTCGTTCTTGTCGGTCGCGTTCGCGACCTGCACACAACCCCACACGGCGCTGCCAGCAGCGGGGTTGATCGCCTGGTCGTCCTTGTTACTCGGGGCGTGATAGCTCGTGTCCGGGCCGCTCGCGCCTGGCACGAAGTCCTGGATGACCCCAGTGGTGTCAAGCGTGTTGGTGGGTAGGCCGACCGGGTCGCCATCGGCGTTGAACAGCGCCCCCCAGTCCGTGTCACCCACGACAGCGGCGCCGTCATCGGCGATGTTGCCGTCGAGCTCGAGGATCGCGTCCCCGACGTGGAACGCGAACGCATTACTCCCCACCAGGAGCGTGGCGACGATCGCCGCCAGGAACCCGGTCTTGCGCGGTACTCGTCGCTTGATCTGCGTGGTCGTCATGATCCTCCCTCTGTAATCAGTCCTGCTGACGTCATGTGTCAGTTCCCTTCGTCGCGATGAACTCCTGCGCGCTCGTCCTGGTCCTCGGGTCGTCACCTCCTGGGTGTTGCGTCGGCGGTGAACAGGGTCGACGCAGACCGCGCGAACGCGGACGGAGCGCTCCCAAGCCTGTGCGACGGGCACGCGGACCCGCCCAGCACACTGATCCGGCCTTCCGGGTTTCGCACCCGGACGACGGCGGCCCCATCCGCCGGCTCCAAGCGGACGCCAACGCGTCGCTCCCTCCCCCGGGCTATCGCGGCAGTCGGCGCCGTACACCCTCGGCCGCGAACGGCGCGGTCATACGACGTGTTCCTGCGGTTCCCCCACCGATCGCGAGGCGCGCCCCCCGGCGCAGCGACAGCACGATGTGGACGTTGGGTGTACCAGTACCTTCGTACTACGTCAAGTCCAAATCCTTGAAATGTCGACCAGATGACAGCGAGCTAGGAGATCGAGCCGCCAGGGGCCGGCGAGTGGACCGTGACATCGCCCAGGCCGCGGTCCGCCAGCGCGGCCCGCAGCTGATCCGGCGTCCCGGCCAGGATCGGGAACGTGCCGTAGTGGAGCGGCACGACGTCCTTCACGCCGAGCAGCTCGACGGCCAGGGCCGCCGCGGTCGGATCCATCGTGAAGTGCCCGCCGATCGGCAACATCGCGAGGTCCGGGCGGTGCAGGTCGCGGATGAGCGCCATGTCGCCGAAGACCTGCGTGTCGCCGGCGTGATAGATGCGATAGCCGTCCTCGAGCTCGACGACGAAGCCCGCCGGGTCGCCGAGATACAGGGTCGTCTCGCCGCCCGGGTTCCAGTCGCCGGCCGAGTGGTCGGCGCCGACCATCGTCACCCGGAGGCCCGCGGCCTCGACCGTGCCGCCCTTGTTCATGCCGATGGCGGCGTCCGCGCCGCCCGGCAGCCGGCGGGCCAGCCACAGGCTCATCTCGTGCATGCACGGCCAGGCCGGTCGCAGCCGGCTGGCCAGGCCGACCGCGTCGCCCATGTGGTCGAAGTGGCCGTGGGTCACGAGCAGCAGGTCGCAGCGGTCGACCGCGTCGGCGGACATCGGGCTCGACGGGTTCGCGAACCACGGGTCGATGATGATCGTCTTGCCGCCCGCGGTGTCGATGCGGATGACGCTGTGGCCGTACCAGGTGATCGTCGTCCCGGCGGGGAGTCCCATGGCGCTACCTCCTGCTGTCGGTGTCGATGCTAGCGACCCGCCTACACTGGCGCCGTGCCCGCGACGCAGATCGCCCAGAACCTGGCCTTCATCAACTGGACCGTCCTGACCGGTCTCGCGCTGGGCACGTACGCGGCCGTCGATCCTGCTCCGCCGGCGCTCCAACGCGACGCGCGGCTATCTTGGATTCGCGACCGCGTGCGCCATCGCGTTCGGTCTCCTGGCGTGGCTGAGCGACGGCGCGCTGCCGACCACGCTCGGGGCGTCGCCGATCGCGCTCGACGTGACCTGGGACGCGCCGCGCCGGGCCGCCCTGCTGGCGTTCTGCGCCGTGGCCGCCCTGGCGCTGGTCGCCCGGCGCGTCCGGCGAAGCGTGGCCGGGCCGATGGAGCTGATCGCGGTGAGTGCCGGGGTCCTGACGCTCGCCTTCGGCGCGCTGGCCTGGGGCGGGGGATCACTCGGCACGCTGGGTCTGCTCGTCGAGCTGGCCGTGCTCAGCGCCGCGACCGGCGGGGTCTTCGCGGCGATGATCCTGGGCCACTGGTATCTCGTGACCCCAAAGCTCCCGGAGGCACCGCTGATCCTGCTGTCGCGCGCGCTGCTCGCGGTCGTCAGCGTGCAGCTCGTGCTCTTCGTGGCCTGGGTCGGGTCGGGCGCCGGGCCCGCCGGCGGTGCGCCGTTCGGTGCGCTCACCGGCGAGGCCGCGCTGTTCGTCTGGCTGCGCCTGATCGTCGGGCTCGTGTTCCCGCTGATCGTCTGCTGGGCGGCCGTCAAGACGGCCCAGACCCGCTCGATGGAGTCGGCCACCGGGCTCCTGTACATCAATGTGGGCACGATCGCGTCCGGCACGATCCTCGCCGCCGGCGTGTACTTCGGCTACGGCCTGCTCGTGTGATGGAGGGAGCCCGATGAAGGACGACCGCGACTGGATCCCCGACGCCACGGATCTCGACTGGATCGAGTCGATCGGCGCCGCCCCAGCCGTCCGCGCTCGTCGCCATCGAGACCGCCGCCCAGCCGCGCGACATCCCGATCGTCGACCGCCACACCGGCCGCGTCCTGTCGGTGCTGGCCGGTGACCGGCGTCGCATCGTCGAGGTGGGAACGGCCTACGGTTACTCGACGCTGTGGATGGCCCTGGGCCAGCCGGCGGACGGCACGATCGTCACCATCGATCCCGACGGGGAGCGGACCGACCTCGCCCGTGGCTGGTGGCGAGACGCCGGCATCGGGGACGAGCGCATCACCATCGTCGGCGCCAAGGCCCTCGAGGCGTTCGCGGCGCCGGAGCCGGCGCTGGCCGGCCCGTTCGACATGGCATTCATCGACGCGCTGAAGCCTGAGTACGAGGCGTATCTCGACGCCCTCGTCGATGGGCGGCTGGCCCGGGGCGCGCTGGTGGCCGCCGACAACGTCCTGTGGAGCGGCCGCGTCGCGCGATCTCCGGCGGGCGAGCCCGGTGGCACCAACACCGACGCCCTGCGCCGGTTCTGCGAGCGCGTGCTTGCCGACGAGCGGTTCACCGTCCACGATCCTGCCGGTCGGGGACGGGTTGCTCATCGCGACGTGGCACGGCTAGGCCGGTGCGCATCCGGGTGCGCCTGTTCGCGGTCCAGCGCGAGCTCGCCGGGACGCGCGAGGTGGCGCTCGAGCTGCCGGATGGCGCCGACGTCGCGGACGCCTGGGAGGCGCTCGTGGCTCGGTTGCCGGCGCTCGCCCCGGGTCGCGACTTCGTCCGCTTCGCGCGCAACGGGGCCTATGCCGACGAGGCCACGACCCTGGCTGAGGGCGACGAGGTGGCGATGATCCCGCCGGTGTCCGGCGGCGGTGACGGCGCCGAGACCGCGCCCCAGCGCATCCTGGAACTGCGCGCCGCGCCGTTCGACGCGACCATCCTGGCCGAGCTGACCGACCGCCTGGCATCCGCCGAGGACGGGGCCGCCGTCGGGTTCCTGGGGCGGACCCGGGTGACCCCGGGCACGCCCGCCCCCGGCCAGGAAGCGGAGGCCGAGCGCCACGCCGGCCGTGCCGTCGAGTCGCTCGAGTACGAGGCGCACGAGTCGATGGCGCTCGCGGTCCTCGCCGACATCGCCGACGAGATCGCGGCCCGCTTCGGGGTCGAGCGGCTGGCGATCGTCCACCGGACCGGCGCGGTCCCGCTGGGCGAGGTGTCGATCGCGGTCGTGGCGGTCGCGCCGCACCGCGACGCCGCATTCGCGGCCGCCCGCTACGCCATCGATGAGACGAAGGCGCGCGCCCCGATCTGGAAAGCCGAGCATTTCCGCGACGGCCATGTCTGGATCGGCGACCCGGCGCGAACGAGCTGCGGAGGCCGGTACGTGAGGGTCTACATCAGCGTCGACATGGAGGGGATCGCCGGCATCAGCCATCCCGCACCGACTGGCTCGAAGGACGCCAAGTACCCCGCGGCGGTCGAGCTGATGGTCGCCGAGACGAACGCCGCGATCGAGGGCGCCCTGGCGGGTGGCGCCACGGCCGTCCTCGTCAACGACAGCCACGGCGGGATGTTCAACCTGACGCCCGTCGACATCCATCCCGACGCGACGTCCTCCAGGGCCAGAAGGCATGGTCGATGGTCGCCGGGGCGCAACCGGGACCGGACGGTGCGCCGAGCTTCGACGTCGCGCTGTTCGTCGGCTACCACGCCCGCGCCGGTCACCCGCGCGGCACGATCGCCCACACCTACTCCGATGCGCCGGTCGAGATCCCGGCTCGACGGCCGCCCGACCGGCGAGTACGGGCTCAACGCCCTGGCCCTCGGGGCGTGGGGGATCCCGGTCGGCCTCGTGACCGGCGACGACGCCCTGGCCGAGGAGGTCGCCGGACTGGCTGCCCTGGACGGAGCGGGTCGTCGTCAAGACCGCGGACGGCGGGCATTCGGCCGCATCGGTCCACCCGTCGGTCGCCTGCGAGCGCATCCGTGAGGGCGCCGAGCGCGCCGTCCGGCGCGCCGCGGCCGGCGAGATGCACCGACTCCAGGTCGGGCCGCCGGTCATCGTGGAGATCGATTTCGCCCGCGGCGTGCTGGCCGACCATGCGGCGATCGTCCCCGGGGCGGAGCGGGTCGGCGACCGGACCGTCCGCTTCAGCGCCGACGATCCACTCGTGGCGTTTCGTGCCTTCCTCGCGATGAACCGGCTCGCCGTGGCCGTCGGTGGCTGATCCGGCGCCCCTATCCTTGGCGCCATGAGCCCCAGGAACCCGACCTTCGACGCGATCGACCGCCTGGCCGATCGCGCCGAGACGCTGGCCGGCGCCTGGGGTGCCCGCGCCCGCGCCTCGACGACCCTGGGGCAGGAGCGGGCGCTGCTGCGCCTGTTCGGCGTGACGGGCCTGGACCGCTCGGGCCGCCCGCTGGCGGGTGCCGCCGTCGATCGCTGGCTCGCCAGCGCGCAGGACGGCCTCGGCAGCGGGATCGCCCTGCCCTTTGCGATGGCCCTCCTCGAGTACGACCTGGATCCGCAGCAGCTGGCGATGGACGTGGCGTCGGGTGCGGTCGACCTCGCGCTCGAGGCGGAGCTGCTGCGCGTGCCCGACCGCCGGGCGGTCGCCGAGGCCGAGGCGACCCGCCTGGCCGGCGCGGCGATCGAGCGGATGGACAGCGACCGTGTCGCCCGGCGTGAGCTCGTGGACCTGCTCGGCGAGGCCCGTCGACCGTGGCTCGGCACGACGGTCGCCGAGCCCGATCTCGACGAGGCGCTCGACGAGGTGGCCGATCTGGCCGCTGCGGGCTACGACCTGCTCCGCGTCGAGGTGCCGATCGGCCGCGAGCTCGCCGATCAATTGCAGGACGCCGGTCTCGACGTGCCTGAGTGGCACCCACACGAACGCCATGCGTTCCAGCCCGCACGCCGAGGCGGTGGTGGCACGCTGGGCCCATCGGGCGACGCCGGTCCGCTCGACGCGGCCGAATCCGCCCCGTCCGGCAGCCAGCGCGCCCTGGCCCGGCTTCGGCGGGTCGCCGACGGGGTCGCCGCCGAACGGCGCGGCTACGTGCGGCTGGCGATGGCGATCCCGCCGCTCGGCGTGCCGGAGGGCGCCGTCGTCGCCTCGTCCGAGCGGGTCGATCTCGTCGAGGCGGACCCGGTCGCGGAGATCGTGGCGGGCGGTGTCGACCCGGACCGCGCGCTCGCGGACCACGCCTTCGCGCGGCGTCTGCACCGGCGGGCGGACACCCTCGTCTCGATCGGGCCGGGGCCGCTCGTGGTGGCGCCGGACCTCGCGTCGGGCGTGCCGTCGGACGTGGCGACCCGCTCCGGCCGCGCGCTCGCGCTGCAGCTCGTCGGCGTCGCGCTGGCACGGGCCGACGGGATCGCCACGGAACGGATCGTCGTCGGTGCGTATCCCGGCTTGGCTGGCGGATGAGGCCGCGGCCACGGCGCGTGTCCTGGCCGAGGTCGTGATCCGTCGGCGCGCTTTCCCGGACCAGCTGATGCGCTTCGACGAGCCTCCCGGCGACCGCGAAGAATCGCCCGCCGTGGCGGCGTGGCCGTACCTGCTCGTCCGCGGCACTGGCACGGGCCGGCTCGATGTCCGTCGTCATGCGCCGGCCCCACTCGGAGCCCAGGCGAGCCGTCGCCGAGGGGCGCGCCGCCGCGGCGACCGCGGCCGAGGTCGCCGAGGTCTCGACCGCCGGGCCGCTCGGCGGAGCCGCAGAGGCGCATGCCTCCGCGATGCTGGCGGCCGCGATGGCCACGCTCGAACGCCTCTCGGATCTCGGGTGGCGGGCGGTCGTCGGCGAGCCACCGCGCCGCGGCGACCATGGCGAGGGCGTCGTGGCCAGGGTCGCGATCGGCGGCGACGCCGTCGCGGAGCGGACCGAAAGCTTCGATCCGCTCCGCGCGCTCGATCGCGTCACGCTGAGGCGGCGCCGGGCGGCCGCCGGGCGGGCGCGGTCTCGAGTCAGATCGCCTCGGGGTCGCGCTCCGGAGCCGGCGGTGGGATCGGGATGGACGGCGTCGACGCTTCGGCCGCGCTGGCGGCCTCCAGCACCTTCTCCGTCGCGCTGCTCATGCCCCGATACCAGTCCTCGGTGATGCGGGCAGCGACGTCGCGCCCGCCCAGGCCGAAGGCCAGCCCGAACGCGAGCGACACGGCCGCGACGACGCCGATGAACAGGATGTTGATCAGGTCGGCGGCGATGCCGAGCTGGTTGATCGCGACCAGGACCGCGAACGCGACGATGGCGATCTCCGCGATGCGGCCCAGCAGCGCGGAATTCGAGAATCCCATCTGGCCTGCGCCGACTTCGATCGCCCCCCGGACGAACCGTGCGAGGAGCGGGGCGACGAGCAGGATGACCGCGGCGACGAGCAGGTTCGGGATCCACAGCAGGACCTGGTTGAGGAGCAGGCTGATCTGCGGCATGCCGAGGACGTTCGCGGCCGCCACCAGGAAGATGAAGCGGACGATCCACTTCACGACCTCCGACGCGACGACGCTCGGCTGGAACGCGCTCGAGCGGGTGCCGTAGACGGCGCCGCCGTGCTTGGCGAACAGACGATCCGCGCCACCTCGTTCCAGGACCTCGCGCACGAGGCGGGCGAGGAGGTTCGAGATCACCCAGCCGATGATGATGATCAGCAGCGCGCCGATCACCTGCGGGATCGCGTTCAGGAACGAGTTCAGGGCGTTGGTGAGCGACAGGAATACGGCGTCGCCCCAGTCGGTGACTCCGGACATACGGTCCTCCCTCGGATCGGGCATCGGCCGAGTGGCCGGCAGACGCCGAGCGTGCGCCGTCGCGGGCTGCATCCGTGGCGGCCGTCCTCGCGGTCACGGTAACAGGCCCGTTACGGCCCGTTACGCCCATTCGGCTCGGGACGCCTCAGCCTCCCGCGGGGGCCGACGCTTCGAACTGCTGGAACTGACCGGTCCGTCGGTCCACGACCCCGGCCGTCCGCGTCGCCGGATCGAACGCGGTGGCCTCGAGGATGACGTGGTCGGTGGTGATCTCTCGCACGTTCGTCGCCACGCCAGCGGCTGGGTACGTCTCGCTCGTACCCGCGAGGATGTCGCGGACCTCGACCGCGAGGAGGCCACCATCCTCACCGATCGACGCCCAGGCCACGACGCCCGAGCCGGGCACGGCCAGCGGGTCGCTTTCCGGCCCTGCCAGCTCGACCGGCCGGCCCCCGTCCAGCAGGTACGCCTCGCCGACCCGGCCCGTGACCGCCACGATGCGGCCGTCGTCGGCGACGATGAGCGGCGCGCCGATGTCCCGGAACGTCGCGGGCGCGGGTCCGCTGACCTCGACCGGACCACCGACCCAGCCCGCGGCCACGGTCCGCCCATCCGGCGAGATCGCAAACCCGAACGGCCCGACCTGCGGGCCGTGATCGGGCACGGCAAGCTCCGCGATCGCGGCCGCGGAGCCGCCGCCCAGGGGCACGCGCCAGATCGAGCGCACCGAGCCGATGTCCCGCACGGCGACGACCTCACGGGGGGCGGTCTGGACGAACGAGTTGACGTTGTCCAGGACGAGCCGCGGCGGACCCGTCTGCGACAGGACCCAAAGCTCGGCCGTCGCTGCATCGCGGATGACGACGACCTCGTCGCCGACCAGTCGCGGGTCACGGATCGAGATGCCGGCCTCGTCAAGGTCGGCGAGGTACGCGCGGACGTCGCCGCCGACCAGATCCGTGGTCCAGACGCCGAATCCGCCGGCCCGGTCGACCAGCCACACGAGCCGGGCCACCCCGGGCTCGACGGCGGCGGCCGACGGCGTCAGCGACGGCGACGCCGACGCGACGGCGGTGCCCGGTGCCGCGCATCCGCCGGGCTGGCTGGGCGGGCTGGTCGCGACGCAACCCGGCGACGGCAGCCCGGGCGATACGGACTCGCTGCGGATCGACCGGGGCGCAGCCGCTGGTCAGCGCGCCGAGGACGGCGAAGCACGCGACCGCAAGCGGCAGGACCCGCGACCCGCGCCCTCGTTGCGCGGCATCCGGCCGTCGCCCGACTGGCGCTACGGCGTCGTGAAGCTGACCCACGCCCAGCCCACCGGCTCGGTCGCGACCGTGCAACCCCAGCGGACCGGCGTGACGACGGCCGTGTAGACGCCGGCGCCGTGGGCCGCGCCGGTGAAGTCGACCCACTCGACGTTGGACGCGCTCCGGGTCGAGGTGCCGACGACCGTCGAGCCCTTCCGGATCGTGAGATTGAAATCGGCGTAGCGATGCGTGAACGTCGAGCCAGAGCGCGGGTTGGCATCGCCGGTGTGGGCCATCCAGTCGATGACGAAGCGCACCTTGCGCGACGCGTACGGCACCACGAAGTCGATCGTCTGCGCCGGGGGCGCCACGACACAGTCGCCGCCCCCGACCGCGTTGAACCCCATCCCGCCGTAGCCGCCGGTGTGCAGGGTCGCGTCGTTCTCGGCGACCCGGCTGGCCCACTTGGCGGTCGCGGTCCCGAGCCCCTCGGCGCTGATGCTCTGGCTGCCACCCGGGGTCAGGGCATGCTTCGCCTCCGAGCCGGCGAGCAGGATCGCCTTCATCTGTTCTGGGTAGTTCAGCAGGGAGGGCCGCTGATCGAGCAGGGCGGCGGCGATCCCGGCGACCATCGGGGTCGACGCCGAGACCCCGCTGCCGTTGAAGAAGCCGCTGCTGACGTTCTGGGCGGGCGCGACGATCTCGGGCTTGACCCGGTCGTTGACGTCGCCTGAATGGCCCGGCGGATCCTCCCAGCAGTACGACGGCTCCGACTTGCTGGCGCGGTACCAGAGGCGTTTCGCGTCGTTCGAGGTCCCGCCCACCGCCAGCACGTTCCACGCCGACCCGGGGCTGCGGACCCGCTCCGTGGCGCCCGGGCAGTGGGAGTTCGTCTCGGAATAGTTGTTGCCACCGTTGCCGACGATCAATCGATGGTGGTCCCAGACGACGGCATCGAAATAGGCGTTCGACGTGGAGAACCGGCTCGAATCGTTCTGGACCAGCGACATCGTGATCAGGTGCGCGCCCCCCTGGAGGATCGCGCAGTCGACGGCCTTGAGGATGCGCGGGTCCGCGGAATCGGAGCCGGGGTTGTAGTCGGCCGAGACGTCGACCAGGCGGGCCGCATTGGCGATGCCCTTGTAGGTCGAGCCACGTCCGACCGCGATGGCGGCCGCCCAGCTGACGTGGCTGATGGCCGCGGCGTTGTTGTAGGTGCCACGCGCGTGCGGGCACGACGTACCCGTCGAGCTCACCCGGTAGCTGTCGCGGCGCGCACCGGACAGCCCCGGTCGCGAGTAGTCCACCCGCGCGTACTCCACGATGCCGACGACCACGCCGCCGCCGGTGTAGCCCTTGCTGTCGGTCCAGTTCGCTCCGACGGCGTTGTGGGCCGTGTTCATCGTGGGCGCCCAGCCGGCCGGGGCGCGGACCTGGCGGACGGACTTGTGCTCGGCGAGGGCATCGGCCTGGCCCGGCGGGACGCGCAGGAAGACCATGGGCGCGAGATCGAGCGCCACGACATCGCTCGCGCCGCGCCGCGCCGCGTCGGCCACGAACGGGCCACGCTGCTTCGCGACGAGCTTGGCCTTGGCCCGGATGAGCTCCTGGCTGACCGCCGCGAGGACCTCGAGATCGTCCCCGACCGGGCGATCGCCGTCCCACTCGACCTCCGGGTGGGCGGCTTTGACGGCGCGAACGGCGGGCCCGTAATCGACGGGCGACAGGACGTAGGCGAGCAGTGGGGATGCGCCGGAGCGTTTCGCCTCGTCGATGCGGGTACGGGCGGGCGGTGTCACGCGCGGTTCGCGACCGATCGCACGTTCGACCTTCGTCTGGTACGCGGCAGCGTCGAGCGCCTCGCCCGACGCCAGGTCGACGGCGACGAACGTCTGCTCGTCGCTGGCGCCGCGGAACACCCCGGTCCAGTAGCGTCGCCCGCCGACCGACGTCATGGGCTCCTGGTAGGCCAGCGGATGGACCTCCCCCGGCATGCGTCCGAGGATCGCCGCCGCCCGGGCCCGGCCCACGTTCGCCGCTTCGCGTTCTCGAAGATCGCCTGGGTCCGCCCCGAGCGCGAGCGAGCCTGACGAGAGGCTCAGGACCGTGGCCATCGAGAACGTCAGCAGGCGGCGCAAGGGCAGCTCCTGGTCGTTTCGCGACACCCGCTGGGGCACGGGAGCCCCTCCACCTTAGCCCAGACCCGCGCGTCGACGCACGTCGCGGACCGCCGCGACGGCGGCCGGATCGTCCAGCGCCGAGAGGTCACCCGGGTCCTCGCCGAGCCACGCCGACCGGATGACCCGGCGCATGACTTTGCCCGAGCGGGTCTTGGGCAGGGCCGGGACGACGGCGACGACCTCCGGCTTGAGGGGCTTGCCGAGCTCGCCCGCGATCGTCGCCGCGATGGCCGCCCGGAGCCCGCCCTCGTCCGTCTCGCCCGGCCGGAGGACGCAAACGACCACGATCGCCTCGCCCTTGATCTCGTGCGGGACGCCGATGGCCGCCGCCTCCAGGACCGACGGATGGGACACCGCCGCGCTCTCGACCTCGGCCGGGCCCACGCGCTTGCCGGCCACCTTGAGCGTGTCGTCCGAGCGGCCGTGGATGTACCAGAACCCATCGGCATCGACCGACGCCCAGTCGCCGTGCGCCCACATCCCCGGCCAGCGCGCCCAGTACGTCTCCTCGTACCGGGCACGGTCGTTCCAGAAGCCGCGGGTCATGCCCGGCAGGGGCGCGCGGATGACGAGCTCGCCGACGGCACCGCGTACGGGAGCGCCGGTCTCGTCCACGACGTCCGCCGCGGTCCCGATACACGGCCCCGAGAAGCTCGCGGGCTTGATCGGGCCGATGACATTCCCCCCGACGATGCCTCCCGCCACCTCCGTCCCGCCGGAATAGTTGACGATCGGACAGCGGCCCTCACCGACCTCGCGGAAGTACCACCACCACGGCTCCGGGTTCCAGGGCTCGCCGGTCGAGCCCAGGACGCGGAGTGATGAGCGGTCGTGGCCGCGCACGGGCGCTTCGCCGTGGGCCATCAATGCGCGGATGACGGTCGGCGACAGCCCGAGATGGGTGACCCGGTGGCGCGCCACGAGGTCCCACAGCCGGTCGGGGCCGGGGAAGTCCGGGGCGCCTTCGTAGATCACGAGCCGGGCGCCCAGCAACAGGGCCCCGGCGATCGCCCACGGTCCCATCATCCAGCCGAGGTCCGTGAACCAGAACAACGTGTCGCGCTCGGTCAGGTCGAAGGTGTGGGCGAGATCCTGGGCCGCCTTGATCGGGAAGCCGCCGTGGACGTGGACGGCGCCCTTGGGCCGGCCGGTCGTGCCGGACGTGTAGATGATCATGTAGGGAGTCTCGGGATCGCGGCCGACGAGTCCGAGGCGGTCCGGTTCCTCGTCCGATGCGGACGGCATGCCCCACCACTCGTCCCGTTCCGGGGTCCACGGCACGTTCAGGGCCTCGCCTGCGCGTGGCACGACGATCACCCGCTTGACCGATGGCGCCGCGGCCACCGCCGCATCGGCCACGGCCTTGAGGTCGACCCATGCGCCGCGGCGCAGGAACCCGTCGGCGGTGATCAGGAGGGTCGCGCCGCAATCGACCAGGCGCGCGGCGATCGCGGGCGCGGCGTAGCCCGAGAAGATCGGGGTGAAGATGGCGCCGAGCCGCGAGACCGCGAGGACCGCCACGACGGTCTCGGGCAGCATCGGGAGGAGGATGCCGACCCGGTCGCCCGCCACGATGCCGAGATCGGTGAGACGCCGGGCGGCGGCGGCGACGTCGGCGGCGAGCTGTGCGTTCGTGAGCTCACGAACCGTGCCGTCCTCGCTTTCCCAGGTGATCGCCACGCCCGCCGGATCGCGCGCCGCGCGCGGCCCCGTCGCCGCCCACGCCCAGTCGAACGACCCGCCGACCCACCAGCGCGCCCAGGCAGGACCGTCGGCAAGGTCGAGGACGGTCGATGGCTTGCGCGCCCAGGCGACTCCGATGTCATCGGCGGCCGCGCCCCAGAACCAGTCGGGGTCGGCCACGGCCCGTGCCTGGAGCGCGTCCAGCGACGGCTCGCCGGTCGATTGCAGGAACCGGGCCAGTCGGGAGGCCTCCGCGGCGGCCGGATCGGGCCGCCACGCCACGCCGTCGCCGTCGCGCCCGAAGATGGGCCAGCGGGCGTCGTCGTCGGAAGTCGACCTCACGGTCGAAAGTCTAGGCGCTCGTCCCGGGTGCCTGCCGCCGCATCGGGAGTCGGACCGTGAATCGTGCGCCGCCTTCCGGCGCGGTTCGCGGCCTCGACCCGGCCGCCGTGCCGTTCGGCGATCCAGGCCGCGATGGCGAGCCCGAGGCCCGTTCCGCCGCCCGGGCGCGCCCGCCGCACGGTAGAAGCGGTCGAACAGCCGCGGCAGGTCCTCGTTCCGGATGCCCGGCCCGTCGTCCTCGACGACGACGATGGCCTCGGGTCCGTCGGTCCGGACGCGCACGAAGACCCGTGCCGCCGCCCGGGGAATGGCGGATGGCGTTGTCGAGCAGGATCATCACCAGCTGGCGCAGGCGTGCCGGATCGCCCGTCAGCTCGGCCGGAGCGGGGTCCACGACCACCTCCACCCCACGTTCCGTGGCCGGCCTCGAAGAGCCGCCGCCGCGGTCGATGCGATGTCGCCGAGGTCGACCGGCGATGCGTTCGAGCTCCACCGCACCGGAATCCGAGCGGGCGAGCAGCAGCAGGTCGTCGACCATCGCCGTGAGGTGGTCGACCTCGTCGCGGATATCGGTCAGGGCGCTCCCCACGCTGCCCACCGGCTCCGAGGCATGACGGCCGAGGTCGTCGACGCTGGCCCGGATGACCGTCAGCGGGGTCCGCAGCTCGTGGGACGCGTCCGCCGCGAACTCGCGTTGCCGGCGCAGGGCCTCGCGCTGGTCGACGAGCGAGCGGCGGATGGGAACCAGCGCCCGTTGCGCATAGGCCGCCCCGACGCCCGACGCGGCGAGCAGCGCCACCAGCCCGCCGACCACGAGGACGATGACGAGGATCCGGAGCGTGCGCTCCTCGGTCGTCCGGTCGCCGACGAACTGGAGGTAGAACGACTGGCCCCGGAAGAGAACGGGCTCCGTGAGAACGCGAACCGGGGTCGTCACGACGGTCTCGCGCACCTCGCCGGGGCTGAGGATGGCCGGTTCCACGCCGCCCGAGACCATGCCCACGACGGTCATGGAGATCGTCGCGTTGCGAACGTCGCGCCTGCCCGTCGCCTTCGCCGCCTCGAACGATTCCTTGACCGGCAGGCCGAGTGGAACGGCGCCGCGCCCCGGTCCCACGGGCACGCCGTCGACGTTGACGACCAGCGTGAAAACACCGGAGCTCGGGCCGCCGAAGCTCAATCCGCCGGGTGGCAGGTCACCGCCAGGGTCTCGTCGTCCGCCTGTCTCCTGGTTCGCCCGCTCGACGAGCTGCGCCGTCCCTGACGCCGCCAGCGACCGCTCGACGGCAACGTACAGGACGGTCCCGAGCACGAGCAGGACGACCAGCGTGATCCCGCCGCTCCACAGCGCGAGGTTGATCCGGACGCCGCGAAGGAGCCGGGCCTCGGAAGGGGTCACCTCCGATGGCGAACCGGCAGCGGGCGCTGGATCCGCCCTGCCGTCAGGCATCGGCGAGGCGGTACCCCACCCCGCGAACCGTCTGGATGAACCGGCCCGCCGACCCCAGCTTGTCGCGCAGGTAATGGATGTAGGCGTCGACGGCATTCGGGGTCACGCGCGACCCCGAACGGCCACGCCTGGTCGAGCAGCTGATCGCGCGACAGGGTCTGCCCGGCGTGCCGCAGCAGGCACTCGAGCAGCGAGAACTCGCGCGGGCTGAGTTCCACGCTGGCCCCCTCGACCGTCACCCGCCGCGCCGTCTCGTCGAGCGTGATCGGCCCCACCACGAGCTTGGGAGCGGTCCGCCGACCGGCCGGCGCGCCCCGGCGTCCGACAGCGCCCGCAGCCGGGCCGACAGCTCTTCGAACGCGAACGGCTTGACGAGGTAGTCGTCCGCCCCGGCATCGAGCCCCGTCACCCGGTCGCCCACCGTGTCGCGGGCGGTGAGCATCAGGATCGTCACGGCGGAGCCGGCCGCGCGCAGCCGGCGGGCGACCTCGAGACCGCTGATATCGGGCAGGCCGATGTCGAGGATCGACGCACTCGATGCCGGGCGCGTCCTCGGCGATCTCGAGCCCGCTCTGCGCCGTCGGTCGCGAGCTCGACCACGTGCCGATCGTCCTCCAGCAGGCGCTTGAGCAGGCGCCCCAGGCGCGGATCGTCTTCGATGACGAGCAGGTGCATGTCGGTCAGCCTAGCAACTCGTCGGGCGCTACCGGGCGACCGTGACGTCGCCGGCGGTCAGCTCCGAGCTCGATGCGTCCGTGCCGCCCTGCCTCGGGCCGCCTTCGACCTTGACCGAGACGTCGTCACCGATCGCCACGTCCGTGGCCGCCGCGTTCGTCGCTTCGTGGTAGGTCGTCTCGCCGTTCAGCGCGAACGTCATCTCCTCACCGTTGTCGAGGGTGAGCGTGATGCTGTCGGCATCGACCGAGGTGACCGTTGCCGTCGATGGCCAGCTCGCCGTCGGAGACGAATCCGCGGGGCCCTCCGGCGCCCGGATCGAAGCTGCCGTCGGAGCGCATGATCGGTCCGCCGCTCAGGCCACCGACGCCCGGGAACGCGCTGGCCGGCGCGGTCGATCGTCCGATCGCGAACGCCACGCCCCCGACGGCCAGGATCGCAGCGCCGATCAGGAGCAGGTTGAGCACACCGCCCGACTTCGCCCGCGGCGCGACGGCCACGACCGGGGCGACCGGCGCGACCGGCGCGACGGTGCGACGCGGACGCGCAGCGTCGGTCGGGCTGGGCACCGGCGCGACCGGCTGGGTCGGGTCCATGGTCATCAGGGGGTCTCCTTCACTCGTAGCGCAGGGCGCTGATGGGATCCAGGCGGGCCGCCTGGCGGGCAGGCCAGACGCCGAAGACGACGCCGACCAGGAGGCTGAACAGGACGGCCACGCCGAGCGTCGAGGGATTGAAGGCGAAGCCCCAGCCGGCGATCTGGCCGATGAGGGCGGACACGCCAAGGCCGACGGCAATGCCGATCAGCCCGCCGAGCAGTGACAGAGTCAGCGCCTCGACGAGGAACTGGGCGAGGATGTCGCGGCCGCGCGCACCGATGGCCTTGCGGATGCCGATCTCGCGGGTCCGCTCGCGGACGGACACCAGCATGATGTTCATGATCCCGATGCCGCCGACGACCAGCGAGATCGATGCGATCCCGCCGAGCAGGAGCGTGAGGGTGCCGCTGATCGAGGACGCGGCCGCGAGCAGCTGGGTCTGGTCGAAGATCGCGAAGTCGGCGTCGTCGGCTGCGGCAAGCTCGTGGCGATCGCGCAGGAGCGCGGTGATCTCGGCATTCGTGGCGGTCATGTCAGCGGTCGATGCGACGCTGACCCCGATCGTCCGGACGCTGTCACCGCCGACGAAGTACTTCTGCACGGTGCCGACGGGCACGATCACCTGGTTGTCGAGATCCTGGTTCGTGGCGCCGCCCTTGGGCTGCAGGATGCCGATCAACTGGAACGGGATCCCACCGATCGAGATCTCCGACCCGAGATCCTCGGCATCGAGTCCCAGGTCCTCGGCGGTCGTGGCGCCGAGGACGGCCACGCGCAGGTCGCGATCGACGCTGACGTCCGTGAGGAACGTTCCCTGCCAGACGCTGAAGGCGCGGACCGTCGTGTAATCGGTCGTGGTGCCGACGACGGTCGGGTCGGTCGATTCGGCGCCGGCGCTGACCGTCAGGCTGGTCGTGACCTCGGGCGCGACAGCCGCGACCGAGGCGAGGTCGGCGATGGCCGCCGCGTCGTCGAGCGTGAGGCTTGTCGACCCATCGGCGTCCTGGCTCGTCGGGATGATCGTCAGGAGGTTCGTGCCGAGGCTCGCGAGGCTGGAGGTGATGTTCGAGGTCGTGCCCTGGCCGACGCCGACGAGGGCCACGACGGACGCGACGCCGATGATGACCCCGAGCATGGTCAGCGCCGCGCGCAGCCGGCTCGTGCGCAGACGTGACAGCGCCAGGCGGAGCAGCTCGACCGCGCTCATGCGGCGATCCGCCCGTCGAGGAGATGGACCTGGCGGTCCGCCGACGCCGCGACGTCCGCGTCGTGGGTGATGAGCACGATCGTCCGACCGGCGCGATGCAGCTCCCGAAGGAGGGCGATGACCTCGGCGCCGGCGTGGCTGTCGAGGTTGCCGGTGGGCTCGTCGGCAAGGATGAGCGCCGGCTCGGTGACGAGTGCGCGCGCCACGGCCACGCGCTGCTGCTGGCCGCCGGAGAGCTCCGTGGGCTCGTGGTCGACGCGGTCGCCGAGCCCCAGGCGCTCGAGGGCCGCCCGGGCCCGCCGAGCGCGCTCGGCGCGACCGACGCCCTGGTACAGAAGGGGCGCCGCGACGTTGTCGAGCGCGGTGGTCCGCGGCAGCAGGTTGTACGACTGGAAGATGAAGCCGATGGACCGGCTGCGGAGCCTGGCCAGGCCGTCGTCGTCGAGCTCTGCGACCGCCGTGCCGGCGAGCCGGTACGCGCCGTGGGTCGGCCGGTCCAGGCAGCCGAGGATGTTCATCATCGTGCTCTTGCCGGAGCCGGACGGCCCGACGATCGCGACGAACTCGCCGGGCTGGACGCCCAGGCTCACGTCGTCGAGGGCGGGCACGGCGACCCGACCCATGTCGTACACGCGGCTGACCCGCTCGAGCCAGATGATCGGCGTGGTCATGGCTTGGGGCCCTCCTCGATCACCACGTTGCGCGGACCGCCGCCGCCGTTGCCGGGAATCGCGAAGCCGCCGTCGTCGAATCGGCCATTGCCCTGGGTCGCGGTCCCGATCAGGTCGGAGGCGGTGCCGGTCACGACGGCCGTGCCCTCCGCCAACCCGGACGTGATCTCGGCCGCCGTGCTCGTCAGGAGCCCGACCTGGACCGGCTGGCGCTGGGGCGTACCGTCCGCGCCCAGGGTCATGACGGCGTAATCGCCTTCGCCGCCCTGTAGCGCGCTGCTCGGGACCGTCAGGACGCCGGTGGCGCTGGCGATCGTGATCGTCACGTCGGCACTCATGCCGGCGCGGGCGTCGGCCGGTGCCTTGCCAAGGGTCACCGTGACGGGGAAGGCAACGACACCGGACGAGCCGTCACCGGCGACCGGCGAGATGGCCGTGACGGTGCCCTCCGCCTCGGTCCCGAGCGCGTCGATGCTGACCGAGGCCTTCTGCCCGAGCTCGATGCCGGCGAGGTCGCTCTCGACGACGTCGGTGGTGACCTGGTACGTCGTCGAGGCGATCACGATGGCCGGGCCCGCCGGGGCGTCGAAGCCAGCCTTGATGTTGACCTCGGTGACAACGCCGGCGATCGGGGCTTTGAGGGACGCCGCGTGGATCTGCTGCTGGATCGTCCGGCGCGCCTCGAACGCCTGGGAGTGCTGGTTCTGGGCGCCGTACAGGGCGAGCCTTGCCTGGCGTTCCGCGTCGGCGTCGTCCGCGTCCTGCGCGTCCGCGAGAGCTTCCTTGGCGATCTGGACATTGATGTTCGCGGCGCGAAGATCGGCCGTCGCCCGCTCGAGGTCGGTCTCGAGGCTGCTCGTGTCGGCCGTCGCGAGCGTATCGCCCTCGGCGACGGTGTCACCGACCTTCGCGGTGACCTCGGTCACAGGCCACGAGCCCTCGCCCTGAGGCGCCGAGTCGTCGGCACCCGACGAGATACGGGTCGGCGCCGAAGAGGAGGCCGTACGACTCCGTCGCGGCCAACGTTCCGGTGGCGGCCACGTCGTCGGTGACGTCGCCGACGGTCGCGGTCGCGGTGAGGTACTCCGTGCTGGCGGCCGCGTTCGCCCCGAGACCTCCGAACGTCACCGCCAGCGCCCCGACGCCGACCGCGACGAGCACGACCAGCGCGACAAGCTTGAGCTTCATGTCGGTCCCTTCCCAAGTCCGGATCCTGCGTCCATCGGTGCCGCCGGAGGCGCCACCCGGTCGCCATGGAAGCGGCGGCCCCTGAGACGGGCGTGAGAATGGGCGTGGTCGCGCGTAGCATCAGCCGCCATGACCACGCCCGAGCCCCACGCTTCCCGGCGTCGACCGCGTCGGGTCGCGGCGGGGATCCGCCAGCTGCCGTGGCGTCGGCTGGTCAACCCGTATCGCCCGGTCGAGATCCTCTCGGCGGACCAGGTCGAGGCCGTCCACGTGGCGTCGCTGCGCATCCTCGCGGAGATCGGGATGGAGGTCCTGGGCGACCGGGCGCTCGATGCGCTCGCGGCGGCCGGGGCGCTCGTGGACCGCGCGACGCGGATGGTCCGCTTCGATCCCGCGCAGGTCGAGTCGCTCGTCGCGATGGCGCCGCGCGAGTTCCGGCTGCATGCCCGCAATCCCGAGCGCGACGTCGTAATGGGCGGCTCGAATCTCGTCTTCTGCGCCGTCGGCGGGCCGGCATTCGTGAGCGACCTCGACCGCGGTCGGCGGCCGGGCAACTTCGCCGACTTCGTCGACTACGTGCGGCTCATCGGCGCCCTCGACGTGCTCCACCAGGAGGGCGGCGGGCCGCTGGAACCGACCGACCTTCCGGTCGAGACCCGCCATCTCGACCAGTACCGGACGTTCGCGACCGAGCTCGACAAGACGTGGCATTGCCTGGGCACGGGCTCGACCGTGGTCGACGACGCGCTGGAGGTGGCGATGCTCATCCGCGGCGTGGACCGGGACGACCTCGCGCGCGAGCCGTCGCTCATCACGATCATCAACACGAACTCGCCACTGCGCCTGGACGGCCCGATGAGCGACGGGTTGATCGAGATGGCCGTGCACGGGCAGCCCGTGGTCGCGACGCCGTTCACGCTGGCGGGGGCCATGAGCCCGGTCTCGCTCGCCGGGGCGATCGCCCAGCAGAACGCCGAGGCGCTGTTCCTCGTGGCGCTCGCCCAGATCGTGCGACCCGGTGCGCCCATGGTCTATGGCGCGTTCACCTCGAACGTGGACATGCGGACCGGGTCACCGGCCTTCGGGACGCCGGAGTCGGTGAAGTCGCAGTTCGCCAGCGGCCAGATGGCGCGGCGCTACGGGCTGCCGTGGCGATCGTCGAACGCGACTGCCTCCAACGTCGTGGACGCCCAGGCGGCGTACGAGGCGGAGATGGCCGTCTGGGGTGCCGTGATGGGCGGCGTCAACCTGCTGTACCAGGGCGCGGGCTGGCTGGAGGGCGGGCTCACGGCCTCGTATGAGAAGCTCATCGTCGATGCCGAGATCCTGCAGATGATCTCGGAGGTCCTCCAGCCGCTTGTCGTTGACGAGGCGTCGCTCGGGTTCGACGCGATGGTCGAGGTCGGCCCGGGCGGCCACTTCTTCGGGACGGCCCACACGCTCGAGCGCTTCGAGCACGCCTTCTACGAGCCGATGGTGTCGGACTGGCGCAACTTCGAGACGTGGCAGGCCGACGGCGCACACACCGCCACCGAGCGGGCGAACGGCATCTGGAAACGACTCCTGGCCGAGGCCGTGCCACCGGCGCTGGACCCGCCGGTCGTTGAGGCACTGGACGCGTTCGTGGCCCGGCGCAAGCGCGAGATCGCCGGCGGGCCGGCCTAGGACGTGCTCCCGTGGTACAATGGGACCAAGCATGGAGGCCGAGCGGTCATGACGAGCCCGCCGCGCTGGTTCGACCGCCTGGACCGGCGCATCACGGAGTGGATGGCCGCGCACGGTCTGACCCTGGTGCGCCTCGCCCTCGGCATCGTGTTCTTCTGGTTCGGCGCCCTCAAGCTGTTCCCGGGTGCGAGTCCGGCGGAGGATCTCGCGGCCCGCACGATCGAGGCGTTGACCCTGGGCGTCGTCCAGCCGTCGGTCGCCCTGCCCGTCCTGGCCGTCTGGGAGATGGCGATCGGCGTCGGGCTGTTCGTCAACCGCTGGATGCGGTTGACCCTGTTGCTCCTGTTCGTCCAGATGCTCGGCACCATCACGCCGCTCTTCCTCTTCCCGGCGGAGACGTTCACGACGTTCCCGCTCGCGCCGACCCTCGAGGGCCAGTACATCATCAAGAACGTCGTGCTGGTCGCGGCGGCCATCGTGCTGGGCGCGACCGTCCGCGGCGGCGAGCTCGTCCCCGAGCCCGTCACCGAACGCGCTGCGCCCCGACCCCGACGCCACGCGTTGACCGCCACGTCCCGCGACCCGTACGACCGCATCCGCACGATCTGCGCCGCCCTCCCCGAGGTCAACGAGCGCGACAGCCACGGCGAGGCCACCTGGTTCGTCGGCAAGCGCATCTTCGTCACGTCCGCCGACCGGCACCACGACGACCGTCGAGCGGTCTGGATCGCGGCACGCCGACGGTGTTCAGGAGACGCTGGTTGAGTCGGACCCGCGCGGTTCTTCCGACCGCCCTACGTCGGTGGGCGCGGGCTGGATCGGCGTGTATGTCGACGTACCGGTCGACTGGGACGAACTTGCGGCCCGGATCGTGGATGCCTACCGGCTCATCGCGCCGCGCCGACTCGCCTCGCTGGTCTGAATTGCACAAGCCTCGGACTCGGCGCCGGAAGAGGGTCGTTGGCGCAGAGCCATCGATCGCGTGCCCAAGCCCCGGCCGCGTCCTGTCGGACATCGCCTGCACACCTTTCGTAGGCGTGGAGCCAACATTGGGTGACCTGCGGGAGCGTTGAAGCCCTAGCTGGTCGGCTGCGTCGGGCTAGGCGGCCGAATCGATGGCTCACCGCCAACAGGCCGCCGGTCGGCGAGCGGCTTCGGGGCTGGCTGGCCCAGATCGTTGAACTCCCCTCGCGTCGCGGGACCCGCGTCGCGCGCGTCCAGCATCGCCGCGTCCGCCAGGGTCGCCTCGCGGAGTCGGACGGATCGTCCTTCTCGTCCGATCGGCTCCGGCGGCATCGAGTCCGATGGATCCGACGACGATGCGATGCCCGTGTCCACCGCCGCGGTGCCGGCGTCCTCCGACGCATCGGTTCGCATCGCGGGTCAGCCGGCGCGGCGGGCGTTCCGACGGCGCACGGGCCCGGCCCGATGGGCAAGCGCCTCGGCGGTGGGCTCGGCGGCCGGCGGGATGTACGGCAGCTCGGTCTGCGACTCCAGGCCCGATGCGATGATCCTGCCGCAGCTCGGCGTCGATCGCCGGATCCGTCTCGAGCGGCCGGTACGCAGCGAGCCGATGCTCGACCTCCTCGATCGCGCGCTGGTACGTGTCCTTGGCGCCGGCCTTCGTCCAGTTCTCGCGGTTGTCCCGCTCGACGATCGCGGACGGCAGGTACAGCTCGTTCGGCCAGTGGGCCATCGTGTGCTCGGCCATGATCAGGTGCTGGTCGGCCATGAGCTGGTCGATCAGGGCGTCCACCGGCAGGTCGTCGAGCGGCTTGATCTCGCGCACGAAGCGCAGGGCCTGGCCGCACATCTCGTTGTCGAACACGAGCTTGGGCAGGCTGAACACGAGCAGGAAGTCGAGCATGCCCGGTCCGCTGACCGAGTTGACCCCGGCCAGCGCCGCGATGAGGGCGCTGCCGAACGTCTCCGCGCCGGCCTGGGCGTCGAGGATCGGCCCGTCCGAGAGGGCCATGTACGACTGGCACGGCGAGCTCGAGCGATTTCGCGACCGCGACGTAGGCGGCATCGAGCTGGAGCGCCTCGATGGCCGACATCGGCGAGCTCGCGACCTTCATGTGGAACGTCGCCGGCGCCCCGCCGAACAGCACCGGCGCTCCTGGCCTGATGACCTGGGCCATCGTGATGCCGGCCAGCACGTCGATCGTGTGGAAGACCGTGGCGCCGACCGTCGTGACCGGCGCGATCAGGCCCATCAGCGTGACCGGCACGATCTCGACCGGCACGCCCGCCTCGACGCAGTCGATGAGGTTCTGGCAGGAGTCCTCGCTGTACCGGAAGTTGCCGGTGGCGGTGATCGTGAAGATCGACATCGGCCGGGCGATGAGGTCGGCGCGATCGTCCCGGAACAGCTGCATCATCTCGACCATCCGCCCGACCCCGTGCTCGGTGAACGCGCCCGAGACGACCGGCTTCTTCGAGTTGGTCAGCGTCATGTACAGGCGCCACGCGTCGGAGACCTGCGGCTCGATATCGTCGTTCGTCGAGAACGCGGTCGCGAGATAGGCGATGTGCTCGAGGCCGTCGGCGAGGCGGACGTATTCGACGAAGTCGGTCGAGTTCGCGAGGCGGACCTGGCCCGTCCGGTGGTCGAGGGTCTTGAGCCCCGACGAGCCCGGGACGAAGTGGACGCGGTCGCCACCCAGGTCGGCGTGCGGTTCGCCGTCGCGCGTGTAGAGCGTGAAGGCGCGTGGGCGCGTCGGCGATCGCGCGCTCCACGACCGCCCGCGGGAACAGCACGCGGTCGCCCGGCCGCGTTCGTCGGGAGACCGGCATCGAGCAGCCGGCGACGCATCTCCGGCCCGCGGATCTCCATGCCGACCTCGGCGAGCACGCGCTTCGCTTCGTCGACGATCCGATCGACGAGCTCGGGGGCGAGGATGTTCAGGCTGGGGCGCACGGGTCCTCCCTTGGGGAACGGCCGCGAGCGTAGCGCACCGCTCCGGGGCCCGGTTCGTTGGGGACCGCCTGATGGGCGGGCGATGGCCTACCCTTGGCGGGTCATGACGACCACCCCGCGCGCGACCCGCCGCGCCGCCGACCTCCTCGTCGACTGCCTCGCCGCCGAGGACTGCGACTACGTCTTCTCCGTGCCGGGCGAGGAGACGATGGACATCCTCGACGCGCTCTCGCGCCACGAGGGCGTGCGCCACGTCACGACCCGCCACGAGCAGGGCGCGGCGTTCATGGCGGACGTCTACGGGCGCCTGACCGGCCGCGCCGCGGTGGCGATGGGGACGCTGGGCCCGGGCGCGACGAACCTCATCACCGGCGTCGCCGATGCGTTCCTGGACCGTGCGCCGATGGTCGCGATCACCGGGCAGGCGGCGTCGTCCAAGCTCCACAAGGAGGCCCACCAGGTCGTCGACATCGTGCGCATGCTGGAGCCCGTCACCAAGTGGAACACGCGGGTCGAGCAGGCGGAACTCATCCCGGAGATCGTGCGCAAGGCGTTCCGGGTGGCGACGTTGGAGAAGCCTGGCCCGACCCACATCGAGCTGCCCGAGGACATCGCCGCGGCCACGTTCTCGCCGGACGCTCCGCCGCCCGTGCCCCTCACCCCGGGTCGTGCCTACTTCCCGGAACCCACCGACGAGGCCATCGCCCACGCCGCACGCCTGATCGCGGCCTCGGAGCGGCCGATCATCCTGGCCGGCAACGGGATCCTGCGCCGGGGCGCTGCGCCGGAGCTGCGCGCGCTCGCCCGGGGGCTGCACGTGCCCGTGGCCGCCACGTTCATGGGCAAGGGCGCCATCGACGACCGGTCGCACCTCTCGCTGATGGCCGTCGGGCTGCAGGCGCGCGATCACGTCCTGTCCGGTTTCGACCGGGCGGACCTCGTCATCTGCGTCGGCTACGACCTGGTGGAGTACGCGCCGTCATCGTGGGATCCCGACGGCTCCAAGCGGGTCATCCACATCGATACGCAGCCGGCCGAGATCGATGCCGCCTACCGCCCCGAGGTCGAGCTGATCGGCGACATCGACGGGTCGCTGCGCCGGCTGCTCGAGGCGGTCCTGCCGCTGGGCGTTGGCGGCCGCGACGCGTCCGCGCGACACGAGTCGCGCGAGATCCTCGTCCACGCCGACCTGCGCACGCAGCTGCTCGACGAGCTCGCGGCCCACGAGTCGACCGACGCCTGGCCGATCACGCCGCAACGGGCGATCGGCGACCTGCGCCGGGCGATGGGGCCGTCGGACATCGTGGTGTCGGACGTCGGGGCGCACAAGGTCTGGGTGGCGCGGCTGTACCAGGCCTACGAGCCGAACACCGTGATCATCTCGAACGGCTTCGCGGCCATGGGCATCGCGATCCCGGGTGCGATCGCCGCCAAGCTCGTGCATCCCGAGCGCAAGGTGGTCGCCCTGTGCGGGGACGGTGGGTTCCTGATGAACAGCCAGGAGCTCGAGACCGCGAAGCGGATCGGCGCGAACATCTGCGTCGTCGTGTGGCGGGACGACGGCTACGGCCTCATCGACTGGAAGCAGCGCAACGAGTTCGGACGGCCGTTCGGGGTGGAGTTCGGCAACCCGGACTTCGTCGCGTACGCGGAGTCGTTCGGGATCGCCGGGTTCCGGCCGTCGTCGGCGGCCGAGCTCTATCCGATGCTCGAACGGGCGCTGGCGGTTGACGGCCCGTCACTTGTCGAGGTCCCGATCGACTATGCCGAGAACCTGCGGCTGACCGAACGCCTCGGGGAGCTGTCGCAGCGCGGGTAGGCCCGAAACGCGCCGAGCCCGCGCGGACCTTAAACGCGCCGAGCCCGCGCGGCCCCTATTCGCGCGGAGCCCGCGCGGCCCTAATTCGCGCCGAGCCCGCGCGGCCCTAATTCGCGCCGAGCCCGCACGGCCCCGTCCTTGGCAGTTTCGTCATCGGCAGACGGTTATGGCCGATCCAAGGCTCGTCATCGGCCCCTTCCTGGCAGGATCGTCTCTGGATGACGATTTGGCCGGGATTTCGGGCCTCTTCGGCGGATTCGGCTCCGACCGATCGGCCCTAAGCGTCTGGGGGTGACGATCTCGCCATTTGCCTGGTCGCCGGGATGGCACGATCTCGGGGATCGGCGCACGATGCGACCCATGGTTCGCTCGACACCATCGATCCGGAAGGCCCTGGCCACGACCGCGCTGGCCGCCGCGTTGACCACGGTCCCGGTGTCGGCCGCGGCCCAGACCGTGCGGCCGGAACCGGGCGCCGCCGCGCCGTCGGCGGCCCTCCTGCCGGCCTGGGACGGCAGCATCGACCTCTACCGCGACGGCGTCTTCACCACGCAGAAGAGCTGGCTGTGGTGCACGGCGGCCGGTGTCCAGATCGTGCGCAACATCGTCGAACGCGACAACGACCACTCCACGAGCGGCCAGCGCCGCTACTTCGACTGGATGCGCAAGCGCAACCGCTACGACCTGCCCGAATTGGCCGGCGTGGATCCGCAGGGCTGGACCGCCGGGCTGCGCCATTTCGTCGACGATCGCTACCGGCTCGTCGCGAGCCGGTCGTTCGCGGCGGGTCTCCGCTCGGCGGCCGCGAACCTGCGCCGGACCGGCCTGCCGGTGGCGCTCGACCGTGTCCAACGGCAATCACGGCTGGATCCTCACCGGCTTCGAGGCGACCGCCGATCCGCTCCTGACCGACGAGTTCGAGGTGACCAGCGTGCGCGTGGTGGGGCCGCTGTTCGGTCGCCAGAGCAAGAACGGTTACGACATGCCGCCCGACACGAAGCTATCCGCGGATCGGCTACGCCGCTTCTTCACCCCGTGGCGGTACGCACCGCTCCCGATGGTCTGGGACGGCAAGTTCGTCTCGATGCAGCCGGTCGTGAAGGGACACAAGCCGCCTGTCGCCTGGGCCGCCCGAGCGGCCAAGTTCGCGCGCGAGATCCACGAGATCCGGTTCGCGGCGCGCTCTGAACCCGTGGGTCCAGTTACGGACTGAGCGCGAAAAATGGAGCGGGACACAGGATTCGAACCCACGACATCCCACGATGACGCCTCGTGGATGCGTGACATCGACGGCGTCAAGCGTCAGCTGACATGCGAACCGCGGCCTATCTCCTGGCGGTCGGGGTGTCCGCGCCCTCGTCCCACCGATGCGGGAGGCGTGGGATCAGCTCGGCTTGGCGCTCAGCGATGATCGTCCAGGCGTTCGGGTTATACGAGTGGGGATACCCGTAGCGCGTCTCCAGCCAGCGGGCGATCGGGAGGCGAAGGACGGTGTCGAAACCGAGCGCTCGGACGTGCTCCTCGATCCGCCCGGCGCTGAGCATGTTCCGGTAATAGGACGTGGTCCGGACGATCTCGTGCTCCGGGGCATCCGCCATGTTGAAGAACGTGAACACCAGGGCACGGCGGGCCAGCCGACCGGCCTCGTCGATCGCCCGTTTGAACGCGTCCGGTGACAGGTGCTCGAAGATGTCGGCCGCGACGACGTGGTCGAACGACTGGTCCTCGAACGGCAGCGCGAGGATGTCGCCGACCTCGAAGCGAGCCTCCGGGTGGCGACGCCGAGCGTTGGCGATGTTCAGCGGGCTGAGGTCGATGCCGACGTAGGACAGGCGCGGCCCGAGGCCGGACTCGGCGAATGCCCGGTAATCGTCAGCGGAGCCGCAGGCGAATTCGAGCACCTGGATCCGACCGGGCGGTACGGCCTGGACCTCGTCGCGCCAGCGGTCGACGAAGGCGCGGTCCCGGTCGGCGACCACCGCGCTCACCCGTTCGACGGCCGCGAGCTTCTCCGGATCTCGAAACGACCCCATGGTGACGCCCAGCTCCGCCGCCTCACGTCGGAGGGCCTCGTTCAGGTCGATCGCGAACCGAATCTCATCCTCCATGCCCGTCCCAGCTCGATCGCCGACGATGTCGGCGAGGAGGACATGGCGAACGAGGATGCTCTGGACGTTGAGTCGCGGGTTCTGGTAGCCCGCCACGAGGTATCGATCGAGGACGTCGGCTGAGCCGGTCCACGTCCCCCGTTCGAGGAGGGTTTGCTCGGACCGTTCGCCAAGTCGGCAGCCGCCGCGCCAGCGTGCGGCCCGCGTTGATGGCGCCTCTGAGCACCTTGCGCGATCGCCGGAGGCTCGCGCGGAGGGCACGCATACCCAAATCATAGAGCCTGCGCCACGGGGTCGCACCGCATCCAACGCCCACAGCATCTCGTGCACCGCCGGCGGCGTCACGGTCAGTGGTCGGTGGCGACCTGGCGGGTCGATGGGGCAAGATTTCGCACGGATCGAGTGCGGGCGAAGGAGTTGGAGCGGGAGACGGGATTCGAACCCGCGACATTCTGCTTGGGAAGCAGACACTCTGCCAGCTGAGTTACTCCCGCTCGGGAGGCGCGACCAAGACTCGGTTCGTGCGTGCAGGAGATTACCTCAAGGGGTGACTGGGTGACCAGCACAGCAGCGGCGGAGCGGTGGCCCAGCCAGCCGAGACGCCGTCAAACGCTCGTCCCGTAGGCTCCGTGGCGATCGGATCTGAGCCAGCCAGCGCTTCATACGAGGAAGAGATGAGTTCGCCGCGAGGCCGAGCGGCCACGCGGCTCCAGGGGGGCACGTGAGCAACGACGCCCAGCCGCCAGACCAGCAGCACGCAGCGGACGTCCAACCCAAGACGACCGCTCCCGCTGACGAGCCGACCCCCGAGCGCCTCGGGCAGCTGGTGCCTGCCGTCGTCGGGGCACTGGCGGTCCTTATCGTGCTGGCCGTTCGCGGAACGGCGAACCCGCCCTCCCCGCTGTCGATCTTCGCTGCCGTCGCGGTGGTCGCAGCCGTGGTCGTGGCGATCGTTGCCATGCTGCCCAAGCGATACATGGACATCGCAGGCTCCACCCGCGTCTCGGCCTGGCAGGTCGCCGTTCGGACGGCCTATCTGGCCCTTGCCGCCGCTGCGCTGTACGTGTCCAGGAGATCATCGTGGCGCGGCTCGGGAACGACGCGGCCGTTCAGGCGGACACCTTGCTCGCCTTGGAACTTCTTGCGTTGCTGCTCATCGCGCTCTTCGTGGCCTGGCCCCGAGCGCTGCGGATGCCGGCCGTCCGCCGGTCGAAGCGCGCTCAGGGTGCCAAGGCGGATGGTGCGCCATCGGACGCGGCTACCGACGACGGGGATTCGTCACTCGGGAATGCGCTTGGAGTGCTGTTCGGCCTCGGGGTCGCGCTGGTCGTGCTCTCGGTCGCCCTGATCATCTTCGCGATGCAACCCGGGAAGACCGGGCTCGGCGCGATCGGCACGGGGCTTGCGGTCGGTGGCGGTGCGCTCGGCGTCGGTTCCCTCCTGGGTCTGCTGTTCGGCATCCCGCGCTCATTACAGAGCGACCAGAACAACCCGTCGCCGGCGCCAGAGACGTCGACCCGGCGCTATCGAGCCAACACGAATCTCGAGGAGATCTCCGACTGGTTGACCAAGATCATCGTCGGCGTCAGCCTGACCCAGCTCAGCGAGATCCAGGCGCAGGTCGGTGTCCTGATCGACGGCGTCGCCGACGGCTTCGGGGGCACTCCCGAGGCCCGCGCGTTCGTCGCCGGAATGCTCACGATGGCCGTCGTCGCCGGGTTCCTGGCCGGGTATCTGCTGGCACGCCTGTACCTGCCGAGGGCGCTCCTCGAAGCCGATCCCGAGATCACCCGGATCGCGACCGAGAGGGCGACCGCTGCCGCGACCGAAAACGCCACGGCTGCCGTGGAGAAGAAGGTCGAGGAGGTGGCGAACGCAGCCCAGGACCAGATCCGCGCTGACACGGAAGCGAATTCGACTCGTCAGCCTCCAGCTCGATGCCGGCGCCGGGGCGCCCGAACCGCCGTTCGCCGAGCTGTCCGACGCGATCAAGCGCGCATCGCAACCACTCCGCGACATCGCTCTCCAGCGAGCGTCCGAGCAGCGCAGCAAGTACTGGAAGGGCAGGAACCCGGGCGACCTGCTGAAGATGGAGCGCACGATCCCGATCTTTCGTGCACTCCTGGAGGCGGATCCCGAGCACAAGCACGTGATCCACGGTCAGCTCGGCTTCGCGCTCAAGGACAAGACGGAGCCGGACCACCAGGGCGCCATCGAGCACCTGGCTGAGGCGATCAGCGAGCGCGACGCCAACGGCGAGACCGGCTGGCTGTTCTACGAGTTCAACCGCGCGCTGTCGCGCATCCGCTCGGAGCAGGGAACGCCCGCTGAGATCCTGGCCGACCTCTGCAAGTCCGCGGGGATCGATTTCATCCGCGGCATCCTCGAAACCGATGAGCACGTCGTGCGCTGGCTGACGGATCAGAACATCGAGCCGCCGCGGCTTCGGGAGCACTGCGCCGGTGGCGGGTCGGGGGGCGAAGGGCAAGGCGGCAGCGGCGGTGCGGCGACGGGACCCAAGGAGCCGGCCCCCACGGAGACCGGAGCCGGAGCCGACGCTGCGACGGCACCCAAGGAGCCGGCAGGCACGGAGACCGGAGCCGGCGCCGACGCTGCGCCGGGATCCCAGGAGCCCGCGCAGACGGAGACCGGAGGTCCCGAGGGCAACGCAGCCGAAGCAACGGCGGCCGTCGAACGCGTCGCCAAACGTGCCGCACGCAGCAGGCGTGAGTCAGCCGAGGCCAAGGAGGCCGCGGTGGCAACGGAGGAAGAGGCTGCTGCTGCCGTGGATGCTGTCAAGAAGATCACAGAGCCCAAGAGCGCGGACAAGGCCACGACCGATGGGCCGACGACCGGCACGGCGGACGGCGACGCCACGAAGAACGACACCTCCGATCCTGACAAGCCCCTGGACGAAGCGGACATCTGACGCTCGGCGCCAGTCACATCGACCGGTGGCCGCCGCCCGCATGCGAGGCGGCACCATCGGGCTACTTGCGCACGTACGTCAGCGGGAAATCGAGCTCCCAGTCATCGCCGGCGTCCCCCGTACCGCGCTCCCAGCGGCCCTCGATCGTCTTGCCGTCAAGAGAGATCTCGCCGATGAAGCGCTGGTCGAATCCCGGGCCGTCAGGGCCGTTCCAATCCTCGCCGGACGCCCGCCAGATCTTCCAGGTGGAACCGTCAAGGACCGTCATGAACAGCCGCTTCACCCCGCGCTCGTCGAAGTAGTGCATCGGCTGCGCCTCGCCGTCCGGGGCGCCGCCGATGACCGAGATGCTGTCGGGCAGCTCCGCGGGCTCGCCCACCGAGCGAAAGACGATGAACTCGCCGAGGCGCTCGACCGTCGCCTCCACGGTCATCTTCATCGGAGGTTCGATCGGGAACTCCCCTTCACCGTGCCATTCGCCGATCAGCGGCTCGAAGTCCCTCATCGTTGGTCTCCTTCTCCGGGAATCGCCGCTCCAAATGATGAGACATGGCCGGACGCCCGAACGAATCGCCCGGCAGCACGGCGAAGGCCCCGGCATTCGCCGGGGCCTTCGCGATCCACCTCTGGCTACGTCATGCAGTCGCGTGTTCGGTCACCGCCGCGAAGCGGCGAGGCTCGCGGGTCGCGGTCATGCTGCGCCCGCCGCCGTCGCGGCGCCGACGGGTGACGGGCCGGTTGCGGGCGACCCGTTCGCGCTGGTCGCCTCGGCAGCAGCCGCGACCATCAGCGGGGCAGACCGGTTGAAGCCTTTGAAGACCAGCCACAGGCCGAGCGTGAGCTCCCACAGGAAGATCGGGACCAGCGCGATGGCGGACCAGGCGGAGTACTGCTCGTTGACGCCGACCACCTGTCCGATCGCCGACGAGATCATGAGGGGACCTCCGACGAGGCCCATCAGCGGGATGATGCGTGGCACGAGGCGGGATCGGTACATCAGGGAGCCGAGCAGCAGCGCGTTGATGCCTGGCAGCAAGGTCTGTCCGATCAGGAACGTCCAATCGTGGATCGCCACGAGCGACAGTCCGATGGCGATGAGCGATGCCGAGTCGGCGCCGGGAATCGCATTCGCTTCCTGTCGCAGGGTCACGATCGTCAGGAGGCTGATGATCCCGACGCCGATGATGGCGGCCTCGAAGAGGCGGGACGTGACGAACCCGAGCGCGACGGCTTCGTTCTGTCGCTTGAGCACCGTGAAGAGCACGACGCCGGTACCGACGATGGCGAACGACACGATCAGCTCGAGGACGGCACCCCAAGGGACGCCTGTGTCAGTGCCGGCGCTTCCGATGAAGCCCGGGTCGCTCAGGACGGAGCCGTAGAGCGCCACCGTCGGGATCGCGAGGTAGGTGATCAGATAGAGCAGGCCCGCGACGAACGCGGTCTTGCGAAGCGAGGTCATGGTCTTGGGGCTCCTTTTCAGGGAACGGTATGCGTGGGAGGTCAGCGACCGGAGATCGTGCCAACAAGCACAGCGCCGGGGCCAAGGTTGAGCAGCGCGACATCGCCGTCGTTCGCGGCCGATTCGATCGCGTCGGTGGACGTGAGTGACTGTCCGTCGACGGTCTTCGCGAACGGCAGCGGGTCGCCTCCGACCGCGGTCCAGGCGGGGACACAGGCGCCGCTGACGATGCCCTGGCCGCTGCACAGGACGAAGAAGCCTTGCAGCCGGACGCTGTACCGACCGAGATTCTGGCTCGGCACCCCGCGGACGACGTGGTCGTGGAGGAACGTGTTGGGCGGCCAGCCCTGCGGCCTGTCCGTCTGCGGTGCGAGGACGTAGAAGGGCTCGAGTTCCTGCGGTGTAGCGCCCGCGAACCGGGTGTTCGAGAAGGTCATCCGATATTCGGCGCCGTCCGCCCAGACATCTTCGTAGCAGCCGACACGGCCGGACTGCGGGCCGCTGATGTCGACGCAGTTCCTGGGGCCGGCCGCGCCTGCGGCCGGAGCAGCAACGAGGGCAAATGCCACCGCCGCCAGCGAAATGGTGGCGATGATGAGGCGGATTGTCGTCTTGATACGCGTTGTGATCATCGTGTCGATCTCCTTCGTGGTCTGCGGTACCCGGCTTCGTCGCCGGCCGATGTGGACTGATCGCCCTCGACGCGGATGACCGAGACCAGCGGCAGGCCAAGGTCACGCACTCGCTGGAGCACGCCGTGGAGCGCTGCCTGGTCGGCGATCGGACCGCCGATGACGGTGGTGCCGTCGCCCTCATGACTGACAGTCAGTCCGTCGAACCAGGCGGTCCAGTGCGCGTCGAGGTGCCCCGTGAGCCGGATCTCGTACCGTCCGCTCTCAGGGTGGTCGGGTGTTGATGCCTGTCGTTCGGTCATTCCGCTCCTCGTGCGTGTCGCGGCTCGAGCTCCGGCCGGACGAACCGACCTGAGTCACTGGCCACACCGTGGAGTCGGAGGTGATGAGCGCGCATCACCAGACCTGATGAGTCAAGTGATGATTTGTCAGGGGCGAGCGAGACCCTGACGTGCACGGCGACGCGTGCATGCAGCTCGGGCGCCGGAGTCGGGCCGCCGGAGACCTAGGCGGTTGGTCGGCGATCCCGCGTGCGCGACAGCAGACCGAGCTCGGCGGCTCGGCGGACGGCGGCTCGTCGGCTGTTCACGCCGAGCTTCGCGTAGATGTTCCTCGTGTGCGTGCGCACGGTCGCCAGCGAGACCGAGAGCTCGCGCGCGATGTCCGGACCATCGAGGTCGCTCTCGAGCAGGCGCAGGACCTCGAGCTCCCGTTCGCTGAGCGGCTCGATCAGCGGTTGTTCGTGGGGCATCTGTGGCACACCGTCCGCGGTGACGATGGCGGCAAGGAGTCGGCGTACGAAGCTCGGAGCATCCGGCTGCTTCGCCGCCAGCTTCAGGAGGGCCGCCATCGGCGACCCCTCGTCGGCGAAGACGCGGACGTAGCCCTCCGGCGCTGCAAGCGCCACAGCCCGATCCAGCGACGCAAGCGCGCCCTCCACGTCGCCCCGGGCGTGTCGGGCGAGCGCCTGCACGACGAGGATGTCGATCGCGCTCCCGTTCCTCGCGCCGTCATCGGCCGCTGCCAGCAGGCGGTCCGTGAGTTCGATCGCCGCGTCGATCAGGTCTTCGTTGCGGTCTTGCCTTCCCTGGGCAAGGAGCAACCGCGCCAGCGTCGCGTGCTCGAACTCGCGGAGGTACGTGGGGTCGTCCCCAGCCGAGAGGCCCCGCTCGCGCGCCCAACCCAGGGCCTCGCCGAACCTCCCCTGCGCGATGAACGCGCGAGCGCGAAGCGCGGCGATGGGCCGAACATCGGGATAGAAATCGCCGAAATACAGCCGCTCGGCCTCGTCGAGCAGCTGGAGCGCACGGTCCGGATCCCCTTCGGCCACCCGTATCCGGGCCATGGCGACACACCATCGGTACGGATTCTGCCGACCGCCCGCGTGTTCGCCCAGCTCCCTGCTCGTCAGCAGGTGCTGCCTGGCGGCCTCGAGGTCATCGCGATCGCGGAAGCGCTCGCTCATGCCGACATGCATGTCAGCCGCTCCGCGGAGGACGTACGCCTCCTGCTCGGTCGCAAGGCGCAGCCATCGCTCGTAGGTACTCAGCGCATCGCGGTGACGACCCTGCGTGATCCGGATGTCGGCGAGGGCGATGGCGCAGATGACGGCATCAGCGAGATGCCCGGCCCGCTGCAGGCTCGCCTGGGCGTCGGACCAGGAAGCGTGGGCTGCTTCGAGATCGCCACTCGTCCAGTAGGCCAGTGCCAGGAGCCCTGCTGCCGATCCACGCGTCAGATGGTCGCCGTCACCGACGAGATCGAGCGTTCGCTGGGCCTGGGTCATCGTTCCGGCGACATCGCCAACCAGATGCGCTTGTGCGGCACGGTACATGGCGATCGCAGCCGGCAGACGCCGAAATTCCCCTTCGTCCACGACGGCCATCCCCGCCGGCCGAGCTCGTGCTCCCGCCGCCGTCTCCTCCAGCCACTGTTCGGCGTCTCGCAGGCGGGCTTCCACGCCTTCGAGTTGGCCGCTGTCCACCAATGCCCCGGCGTAGTGAACGCTGAGTACGGGCCTGAAGGCGACCACTTCGTCGGGCAACGCCTTCAGCGAGGCGAGCAGCGCCCCGTCCTGGCGCCTCATCCGCAAGGCGGGCAGCGCTCGCTCGATCAGTTCGGCCCCGCGCTCGAAGTCCTCGGCGGCCAGCGCGTGGCGGATGGCCTCGAACGGCTCGCCGTTCCGCTCGTACCAGATGCTCGCTCGCCGGTGCAGGTCCGGCACCCGATCGGACTGCTCGTCAAGCAGGCGCGCCCGCAGCACATCCGCGAACAGATGGTGGTAGCGATACCAATGACGGCGGTCGTCGAGCGGCACGAGGAAGAGGTTCTGTCGATCGAGCGCTTCGAGGGTGGCCTTGCCCTCGCTCTGCCCGGTGACGGCATCGCACAGCGGTCCGGTCAGCCGGGACAGGATCGATGTCTGAAGGAGGAAGCTCCGGAGCGCCTCGGGTTGACGCTGCAGGACCTCCTCCGCCAGGTAGTCGACGATGTACCGATCGTCCCCCGAGAAGCTCGCGATGAAGCCGGCGACATCGTCGCGCCCCTGCATCGACAACGCCGCCAGCTGCAGGGCCGCGATCCAGCCTTCCGTCCGCCCCTCCAGCGCGGCGACATCCCGTGCGGATAGATCGAGCCCCATCACGTCGTTGAGGTACGCGACCGCTTCTTCCGGCGTGAACCGCAGGTCGGCGGCTCGGATCTCGGCGAGTTCTCCGCGGCCTCGGAGGCGACCCAGCGGGAGGGCCGGATCGGCGCGGGTGGCGATCACGAGGTGGAGCCGTGGGGGGAGGTGCTCCAGCAGGAACGCCATCCCGCTCTGGATGTCATTCGATTCGAGCAGGTGGTAGTCGTCGAGCACCAGCACGATGGGCTTCGGCAGCGCGCCGAGGTCGTTGAGCAGGGGTGCGAGGACCGTCTCGAACGGCGGTGGTTGTGGTTCCTGCAACCGGGAGAGCGCACTCGCACCGACCCCCGGCGTCACGATCTGCAGCGCGGCGATCACGTACGTCCAGAACGTCACGGGCTGGCTGTCGGCCTCCTCGAGGGAGAGCCACGCGGTAGACCGTTCGCCGGTCGGAGCAGTCGCCAGCCAGTCGGCGAGCAGCGTCGTCTTGCCAAAGCCGGCCGGCGCGGCGATGAGTGTCAGCTTCGACTCGGCCCCGCGGCTGAGGCGCTCGTTCAGTCTCGGACGTGCGACCAGACCGCGCCGCGGCCTGGGGACGTAGAGCTTGGTCTCGAGCAGCGGGCCTGCGTTGTCCAGCGGTGTCCTTTCCGGGGTGCCAGAGGTTACCTCACAGCGTGGATCTCACGACGAGATACTGCGGGTCAGTCGATCGATGCCATAGGCGAACGCCCGGTCGACGTCACCGCCCAGCCGGAAGGCGCCGCGAAGCTCCATGCTGATGAACCCGGTCGCCCAGGCCACGACCGTCCGTGCCGCCTCCAGGGCGTGATCCGGGCCGGCGAGCGTGGAGGCCGTGCGGAGCAGGGCCTCACTTGCACGGACGTTCAGCTCTGGATCGGCACGGGCATCCTCGGGGAGTTGGGCGAACAGGAGGCCGTACGCCTGCGGGTGGGTGCGCGCGAACTGCCGAAACGCGTTCGCCAAGCCGCGCAGGTCGGCCCGCGGATCGCCGGTCGCCGCAGCGGCGTCCAGGGTCTCGGCGAGCTCGCGCGCGATGTCATTACCGATCAGGCGGATCAGGTCCGCGCGTCCTCGGACGCGCTTGTACAGCGACGGCGCGCGCACACCGACGGCGGCGGCGACCCGCTGCATGGTCAGGCCGTCGATCCCCTCCGATTCGAGGATCGACCGGCCGGCGCTGACGATCTCGGCGACCGAGGTGCGCGAGGGAGTGGGCAAGGGGCGGCTTCCCATGGCTATTGACAATAGCGATGATGGCTATTTAGGATAGCCACATCACGCATCCTACAACAAGGGAAGACCTCATGGCCACCGCACTCGCGCCATCGCTCCACCGGCTCGGCTCGAGCCTGGTCAACAGCTACCTCATCGAAGAGGCCGGCCTTGTCACGATCGTCGACGCCGGGCTACCCGGCTACTGGGGCGACCTGCCGAAGGAGCTCGCGACGATGGGGCGCTCACTCGACGACGTTCGGGCGGTCGTCCTCACGCACGGCGACACCGACCACGTCGGCTTTGCCGAGCGGATCCGACGCGAACGCGGCGTCCCGGTCTACGTCCACGAGCTCGATGCCGCGCGTGCCCGCGCGGAGGTGAAGAAGCCGTCGTCGGGCTGGGGCCCGGTCAAGTTCGCGCCGCTGGCGGGCTTCCTGCTCTACACGGCTCGAAAGGGCGGCCTGCGCATCCCGCCGCTCACCGAGGTCGTGACGTTCGGCGACGGCGCGACGCTCGATGTCCCGGGTGCGCCTCGGGTCATCCACCTCCCGGGGCACACTCCGGGCAGCGTCGCGCTCCATGTCCCCGCGGTCGACGCGGTGTTCATGGGCGACGCGATGACGACACGCAGCGTATTGACGGGCGAGGTCGGGCCGCGGCCGGCGCCGTTCACCCTGGAGCCGGCGCAGGCCATGTCGTCCCTCGCGAAGCTCGATGGCATCGACGGCCACGTGGGTCCTGCCCGGCCACGGCGAGCCCTCGCGTGCCGGCCTGGCGGAGGTGCTTCGCCTGATCCGGGCGAACGCCTGACCGAGGGGCCTGCGCCTCAGTGCCGCGCGTCGACCGCGATGCCGACCAGTGCGGCGCTCATCTGCCACAACCGGGCACCGGCCGCGGCGTCGTAGGAAGATTCGTGCGACCGCTTGGCCTTGCGGTTGGAGGAGTAGCTCACCGCTGATCCCCTCCACCTCGGCCGAGCTGGCCAGATAGATGGGCGTCTCCGCGCCGCGGGCCGGGCTCTTCATGAATGGTCGGAGGATCTTGACCAGGAGCCCGAGAGCCGGGTCTTCCGCGCTGAAGGCGGTGCTGGTCAGGCCGGGATGCAGCGCGGTCGCGGTGACCCCGGTCCCCTCCAGACGCCTGGCGAGCTCATACGTGAACATCACGTTCGCGAGTTTCGACTGGTCGTAGGCGCGCGAGCCGGAGTACGTTCGCTCGCCCATCAGATCATCGAAGTCGATCTTGCCCATGGATTGCGCATTCGACGAGACCGTCACGACGCGGGCCGGTGCGCTGGCGATGAGCCGGTCGAGCAGCAGGCTCGTCAGCAGGAACGGCGCGAGGTGGTTGAGGGCGAACGTGTGTTCCAGACCGTCGGCGGTCACCTGGCGGTGGGCCCAGAACCCGCCGACGTTGTTCAGCAGCACGTCCAGCCGCGGGTAAGCGGCCAGGATCTCGTCGGCCAACCGCCGGACCTCGGCCTGCGACGACATGTCGGCTACGAAGGCATCGACCGCCGGGTTGCCTGACTCGCGGGCGATCGCTGGCGGCAGCCGCCTCGGCTCGGCGAGGCCGGTCGCGACCGGTGATGCCCACTCGCGCACCCATCGTGGCCAACCCGATCGCCGCCGCACGACCGATCCCGCCCGTCCCTCCGGTGATCAAGACGGTCTTGCCGGTCATCGAACGCGCGTCGGTCATCGGGTGCTCCTACGTCGGAAGGCTCAGCAGTGTGCGCGTGTTGCCCGCAGATAGATAGGCGCCGCTCTGCTGCTGGCCGCCTAACGGCGGCGGGACTGCGCCCGAGGATCCCGCCCGCGGCGGCCAGCCCGCTGGCACGGGGGGGCCATTCGGCCCTCCACCCGGGTCGATCGGCCCGGAAGAACGGTCGGCATGGCCCATGGCCCGCAAGCACCCCATGGCGGACTCTGCTTGTGACAGAACCAGGCAGTAGCAGTCAGCGAGGATGGAACCGTGAACAGTCGTTTGAAGGTGATCGGCGTCATGCTGGCGGTCATCGGACTCGCGTTCATCGCGGGCGGTGGATTCGCCTACTACAAGACGGACCAGGGAGCCAAGTCGCTCCAGGCGTTCAGCGCCGCGCAGAACGTCAAGCTCAACTACAACGAAGCCGGACAGCTGGTCGATCGCGGCGAGACCGCAGGCGCCCAGGCGATCATGTCGCTCCTGGCGAGCGACTGGGCCTACGCCGTCAACCCGTCCGAGCTGGACCCGAACGACCCGATGGTCAACACCGCCAGTGAGTACATGTACCAGCTGGCCACCATCACCTATCACACCCTGCACGGCAGCACGACGGTCGTCCTCGACGAAGCCGTCACGGCCGACGACGGCACCGTCTATGCCGCCGGCACCTACGAGTTCGAGAATGACGGCCGCTACTGGACCGGCTTCGACCGCTCGAACCCGATCGAAGCGGCCGCGCGTGAGCAGATCTGGACCCCGACCGCACACGCCCTCATCGGCGAGCTTGGCGTCGGCGCCGTGACCGCCTCGACCCTCCAGGTCGGCCTGGGCATGGCTGCCCTGTTCGCCGGCATCGGCGGCACGGTCCTCATCACCGGCCTTGGCCTGGTGTGGGCGACACGAGCCCAGACCGAGCAAGTCAAGGCTCCGGCCCTGCGAACCGCGACCTCGCTCTCCTAGCCATCCAAGTTCCCACCGACGCGCCGGGTCCCCAGCCCGGCGCGCATCGGATTCGGAGGCCACCGTGTTCCCCACGCTCCACGGCAAGCCCACAGCACCGCTCCCCCCGGACATCCGTCGTGTCCTGTTGGGCACGGACCTCGGCCATACCACGGCGCTGGCCACGGACCGGGCCTTCGACCTGGCCCAACGACACGGCGCCGAGCTCCTCGTGGTCAGCGTCATCGATCCGTCGGACCTGGACCAGCAGCCCGGCCAGGTCGGCATCCGCTGGGACGAGGTCCGCGATCGCCGTCACGAAGCCGCACAGGCACTGGTCGCCCGAGGCCTGGCGGTCGGGGTGACGGTGTCCTTCCTGGTGTGGACGGGCGACCCGGGCGAGTCGATCGTGTCGGCCGCCGAAGCCGAGAACGTCGACCTGGTCGTCGTCGGCACCCACGGGCGGGGCACGATCGGGCGCCTGCTCCTCGGCTCCGTCTCGGAGCATGTCGTGCGCAACGCGCCATGTCCCGTGCTCGTCATCCGGCCCGCGTCCGGCCCTGCCGGCCCCGCCCGGAGTGGCCAGCCCGCGACCGTCTGACCACGACCGTCCGACCGGCGCTGGTACCGTCTCCATATGGCCGATCCCCACGAGACCGCCTCTGGCGCCGGCGCCGCCCTCGAGGCGCTCAGCGAGGCGGTCGGCGCCGTCGCCGGTGAGCTCGACGTCGAGACCGTGCTCCAGCTCATCGTGGATCGTGTCCGCAACCTGGTCGGCGCGCACTACGCGGCGCTCGGCATCGTCGACGACGAGCGGCGCATCGAGCGTTTCATCACCAGCGGGATCTCGTTCGACCAGCGCACCCGTCTCGGGCCGCTGCCCGAGGGCCATGGGCTCCTTGGGCTGATCATCACCGAGGGTCGCTCCCTACGCGTCTCCGACATCGGCTCCCACCCCGCGAGCTCCGGATTTCCGCCGGCGCACCCACCGATGCGGTCCCTGCTCGGCGTGCCCGTGCGGATCAAGGGCCGGATCATCGGGAACTTCTATCTGACGGACAAGGAGGCCGCCGCCGAATTCAGCGACGACGACCAGCGCCTCATCGAGCTGTTCGCGCTGCATGCCGGCATCGCCATCGAAAACGCTCGATTGCACGAGGCGGTCGGCCGGCTGGCCGTCATCGAGGAGCGCGACCGGATCGGCAAGGACCTCCACGATGGCATCATCCAGAGCATGTACGCCGTGTCGCTCTCGCTCGAGGACCTGCCGGAGGTCATGGCCGACGACCCGAGTGAGGCGCGGGCCCGGGTGGATCGCTCGATCGACGCCCTCAACGACACGATCCGCGACCTGCGGGGTTTCATCTTTGGCCTGCGACCTGAGCTGGTCGACCGGACGGACCTGGTCGGACTGCTGGTCGCCCTGACGGAGCAGCTCCATCAGAACAGCCTCGTGGAGGTCAGCCTGGAGCTGCCGGACCGTCTCGTCGAGCCCCCAGCACACGTTCGTGCCGAGCTCCTCCAGATCGCCCGCGAGGCATTGTCGAATGTGGCTCGCCATGCCGGGGCAACCGAGGCGGCGGTCCGGCTCGCGGCGGACGATGCGGATCTCCAGCTCGAGATCCGCGACAACGGTCGGGGCTTCGATCCCTCGATCGCCTCGCGTGAGGGTCACTTCGGCCTGGCGAACATGCAAGCGAGGGCGGCGGCCCTCGGAGGCGTGTTGGTCGTGGAGAGCGCCGCGGGCGGCGGCACCCATATCATCGTGCGCATCCCGGTCGGTGGCCACGAGGAGGCTCGGACGGTCGATGGCTGACGAGACGACTCCCTTGGCGTCCACGACGGCGCCCCTGCGTCTCCTGGTCGTCGACGATCACGAAGTCGTGCGCCAGGGTCTCGTCGCGCTGCTCGACCGACGGGCGGGCTTCGAGGTCGTCGCCCAGGCTGGCAACGTCGCCGAGGCCGTCGAGGGGGCTCGCCGGCACCAGCCCGACATCGTGGTCATGGACGTCCGCCTCCCCGACGGGTCCGGGATCGAGGCGTGTCGCGAGATCCGGGCGGAGCTCCCGGGCACGAGGGTCATCATGCTGACCTCGTACCCCGACGAGGAGGCCGTGATGTCCGCGATCATCGCCGGCGCGTCCGGGTACCTCCTCAAGCAGATCCGGGCCCGCGACCTCGTGGCCGCACTCGAGGCCGTGGGTCGCGGCGAGTCCTTGCTCGACCCGGGGGTCACCGAAAAGGTCCTCGAGCGTGTTCGTCGCATGGCGTCCGGCGACCTCAACGACGAGCTATCGGCGCTCACCGCGCAGGAGCGCAAGATCCTGATGCTGGTCGCCGAGGGCAAGACCAACAAGGAGATCGCAGCTGAGGTCTTCCTGTCGGACAAGACCGTGAAGAACTACGTCAGTTCGATCCTCTCCAAGCTCGACCTGGAGCGCCGAGCCCAGGCGGCGGCGTTCATCGCCAAGCATCGGGGAGGGCATTCTGGCGAGACCCTGTGACCAATGGCCGCCCGATGGGGGCCATTCGGCCGTCGCACGCCGGCGCGGGCCACGCGACACTGGCATCCAAGAAGGCCGCCACGCGCGATGCGATCCCCGGCGGCCGACGGAGCGGGGGAGGAGGAACGCCATGTTGGTCGCCGATCCCAATACGACCCTTGAACGCAAGGTCCGAGACCGGCTGCGTGATGACGAATCCCATCGACGGGTCGCCGGCGTGCTCACCGAGGTTGCGGTCGCGGCCATCCACCCGGCCCGCCACCTGGGCCTTGGCCGGTCGGCGCCCGGCGGCATGCTCGAGGAGCCCATCGAGCGCGCGACCCAGGCTGCCGTGGAGACCCTGATCGCCCACCTCGAGGATCTTGTCGAGTCGCTCCCGCGCCCGACGGTCGAACAGCTCGCCAACGAGCAGCTCGCCGCCGAATTCGGCCTCGAGTAACCGGGCGACGTTTCCGGCTACCGTACGGTGGCCATGAAGATCGTCACCGCGGCCGAGGCCGTTGCCGGGATCCGCTCCCGCGACCAGGTCTACATCCACTGCGCCGCGGCGGCCCCATCCGTGCTCCTGGACGCGCTCATGGCGCGGGCAGACGAGCTGACCGAAGTCGGCATGATCCACCTCCACATCGAGGGACCGGGTCCCCACCTGGCCCCGGCCATGGCCGGCCACTTCCGTCACCGGGCCCTGTTCATCGGCCCCAATGCGCGGCTGGCCGTACGAGAGCGTCGCGCGGACTACGTGCCCGTCTTCCTGTCCGACGTGCCACGGCTGTTCGAATCCCGGGCCCTGCCGCTCGATGCGGTCCTCGTCAACGCCACCCCGCCCGACGCTCATGGCTTCTGCTCGCTCGGCACGTCGGTCGAGGCGATCCACGCGGCGATCCGGGCCGCGAGCACCGTCATCGTGCAGTTCAACGCGGCGATGCCGCGGACGCTCGGCGACAGCTTCATCCACGTCAGCGACATCGACCTCGCCGTCGAGGTTGACGTGCCGCCCTACGAGCGGCCGATCGGCGAGATCGGGGAGGTCGAGCGGCAGATCGGGGCGCACGTCGCGGACCTCGTTCCGGATGGGGCCACGCTGCAGCTCGGGATCGGGGCGATCCCGGCCGCCACGGCCTTGTTCCTGCGCGACAAACGCGACCTCGGCATCCACACCGAGATGTTCACGGACTCGGTGGTCGATCTCGTGGAGTCGGGTGCGATCACCGGCGCGGCCAAGGAACGCAATCGCGGCAAGATCGTGACCGCCTTCGTGATGGGCTCGCGCCGCCTGTACGACTTCGTCGACGACAACCCCATGGTCGAGATGCGACCGGTCGACTTCACGAACGACACCTCGATCATCCGGACGTTTCGCAAGATGGTCGCGATCAACTCGGCGATCGAGATCGACCTGACCGGTCAGGTCGTCGCCGATTCGATCGGCTCGCGGCCGTATTCGGGCGTGGGCGGCCAGATGGACTTCATCCGCGGGGCGGCGCTGGCCGACGAAGGTCGCGCGATCATCGCCCTGCCATCGACGGCCGCCGGGGGCACGGTCTCGCGGATCACGCCGACGCTCAAGGAGGGCGCGGGCGTCGTCACGACGAGGGCGCACGTGCGGACGGTCGTCACCGAATACGGGGTGACCGACCTCCTCGGGCGGAGCCTGCGGGAACGGGCCGAAGCCCTCATCGCCATTGCGCACCCGGACTTCCGGGACGAGCTGCGGGCACGGGCGGCGGACCTGTAGCCCGGCCCTAGCGTCCCTCCTCGTTCCAGCCCTGCAGGCTGGCCAGTCGCACGAGCGCCGTCCGGCTTGCGACGTCGTACCGGTCGAACAGCCGCCGCAGCTGGCTCTCGACGGTCTTGACCCGTAGCGACAGCCGCTCAGCGATCTCGGCGTTCGAGAGTCCTTCGGCGACGAGCGCGATGATCTCGAGCTCGCGCGGGGTGGGCACCCGGAGCGCATCGCTGGCTGCCTGGCGCGCGGCCGCGGGGAACGCGGTCCCGCCAGCTGCGACGGTCTTCACGGCGCTGAGGATCTGGTCGACCGTGGCCATCTTGGAGAGGTAGCCTTTTGCCCCCAGCTCGACCGCCCGAACGTGGTAGCTCGGATACCAGTAGGCGCTCAGGATGATGAACGCGGGCCCAGGACGGTGGCTTCCGATCAGCTCGAAGCCGTCGCCGTCTTCCGCGAGGCGGATGTCGCACAGGACGATGTCCGGCGACTCATGCTCGATGAGCGTGCTCGCCGATGGCACGTCGCGAGCCGTGCCAACGACCGTCACATCGGGCGACCCGTGGATGAGCGCCGCGAGCCCATCGGCGATGGCGGGGTGGTCCTCGACGATCGCAACGCGGATCACGGCCGCCGCCCGGCCGCTATCGGCGCGCACTTCCGCCGCGGACCCCTCAACTCGACGATCCTCGTCATCGACACCCCCCGGCCGGTGGACCCAGAACTCGCGCGCCCAACGTGCAGGATATCGCGATGTTATCGCGACTATCGCAGTGTCCGGGGACTCACCCGAGGAACTTGTTCCGCGTGGCGTGGGTGCCGGCCCGCGCTCGTTCAGTCGGCGCCGCGCCCTCGGCTCCGCGCGCGCCCGGTCCTGCCGTTCGCGACGGGTAATCGGACGGTCATGACCGTGCCCTTGCCGACCCGTGACTTGGCCTCGATCTCGCCCTTGTGGGCCGTCACGATCTCGCGGGCGACATAGAGCCCCAGCCCAAGCCCGGGGGCCCGGTGCGGATGCCCGAGGCGCGTGTAGGCGTCGAACATCGTGCGGATGTTCTCGCCCGAGATCCCAGGCCCGTGGTCTCGGACGGCCACCTCCGCCTGGCCATCCGAATGGGTCACCGTGATCTCGATCGACTTCGAGTCCGGCGCATGCTCCATCGCGTTCGCCAGCAGGTTGAGGAACACCTGCTCCAGGCGGCCCGGGTCCGCTCGCACGGAGACCGGCTTGGGTCCGGCCTTCACGCGGATCGGTGGAGCCTTGGGCAGGACCTGGGCGACCTCGACGGCCGATCGCACGACGGCCTCGAGATCGACGATCTCGACGAGCAGTTCCAGTTGTCCGGTCTGGATCCGGCTTACGTCGAGGAGGCGCTCGATCAGGGTGGCCAGCCGGCGTGTCTGGGCGAGCGCCCGCGCCGCGTAGGTCCCGGCCTTGTCCACCTCGCCGTCGGCCAGGTTGCGGTCGACCAGCTGCAGGTAGTTGTGGAGCGCGGCGGTGGGCGTCTTGAGCTCGTGTCCCGCCGCGGCCATCAATCGCTCCAGGCTGAGGCGCATCGTGCGTTCCGAGACGTCGCGGATGGCGATCACCCCGCCCCAGGTCCGATCCTCGCTGGTCAATGGCTCGGTCACCGCCTCGAACCAGCGGCGTGATCCATCCGGATCGCTCAGCGCGAACTCCATCCGGAACCGCTCACCGCGGGCGGCCCGCTGCTGCGGCCATTCGTCGACGGGCAGCGGGAGGCCGGCGAGGTCCTCTGGACTGATCTTGGCGTCGGGCCCGCCGAAGATCCGGTCATAGGTCGGGTTGGTGGCGACCGTCCGACCCGAACGGTCCACCGCGACCACGGCGTCGCCGAGGCTCGCGAGCACCGATTCGAGACGATTGTGCTCCTCTTCCCGGCGCTGTTTCTGCTCTTCGAGGGCGACCGACTGGAGCCGGAGCTCCTCGGTCCGCGCGCCGAGGTCCTCGTTGGCGATCCGCAGCTCTTCGACGCTCGCGGTCAGCTCCTCGTTGAGCGTCTCCAGCTCCTCGTTCGTCGCTTGGAATTCCTCGTTGAGGGTCTCGACCTCTTCCCGCCCCGACTGGGCCTCCTCGCTCGCCTCGAGCATGGACTGGTTGCTGTTCCGCAGCTCGGCCACCAGGGCCGTCACCTCTTCGTTCGCCTGTTGCAACCGCTGGTTGACGAGCGTCGCGCGGTCGAGCCGGCGCTCCGCCTGCGCGGCTGCCAAGCGCCCGTGCTCGGCTCGGCTGACGTCCGTGAGCTCGATGACCGCGCCGTCGACGGTGCCACCCCGGCGGATGTCCGGGCGGACGACTGTCTCGATGAATCGGGCCCCCTTCGCAGAGACATCCGTCGCTTCGACTTCGAACACGGTCGTCGTGGTCTTCCCCTCGAGCGCAGCATCGATCGCGGTCCGGACGGCGGTCGATGGCAGGGACTCGGCGAGATGGATCAAGTCCTGGTCGAACGCCAGGCCGTGGATCCCCAGCATCCGTCGAGCCGCCGTGTTGATCCGGGTGATGTAGTAACGGTTGTCGACCACGACCACCCCGAGGCCGAGATCGAGCAGCAGCTTCTCGGCGGCCTCCGTCGAGTCGGCCGAGGCCTGGACATCTCGGCGGGTCGATCGGATCGCGGCGTCGAGATGCAGCTCGCGCTCCCGTGGCGGCCGTGGTGGCTTGACCTGGGCAAGGGGCAACGGTGGCCCGCCATGGGCGCGCCGGTAGATCCGCATTCTGCCCTGATCCTCGACGTAGAGGTCCGGCATGGCCGCCACGGTCTCGGACGGCCCCAGGACCAGACAGCCGCCGTCGCGGAGCGAGAACCCGAAGGTCTCGAGCGCGGCCCGCTGCATCGGCACCGTGAAGTAGATGAGGACGTTCCGGCACAGGATGAGATCGATCCGGGGGAACGGCGCGCGCGCTCCGAGGTCGTGCTCGCCGAAGGTCATCATCGCCCGGACGGATTTCACGACCTCGTACCCGCCGTCGGACTTCACGAAATAGCGTTCCCGGACGGCCGGTGGCACCTTTTGGAGTGCGGAAGCCGGATAGACGCCGCGTCTGGCGAAGGCGATCGCGGCCGTGTCGATGTCGGTCGCGAACACGCGCACGTCGAAGGCACCAAGATCGGGGCCAAGGGCGTCCGCCAGTGTGATCGCGAGGGAATAGGCTTCCTCACCCGTCGAGCAGCCGGCGGACCAGAGCCGCAGCTGGCGGCCGTTGGCGAGCGCCTCTGCGATGAGGGCCGGGAGCGTCTCGTCGCGCAGGTACGCGAACACTTTCGGGTCGCGGAAGAACTCGGTCACCTTGATCAGGAGGCTGCTGACGAGCCGGGCGTACTCATCGGGGTCGTTCTCCACCAGCCCGGCGTAGTCCGAGAGCGATGCCTGCTTCGTAGCGACCATCCGGCCGCGCAGGCGGCGGATGATCGTGGCTGTCTTGTACGTGCTGAAATCGATGCCGCTCCGCTCCCGGATCCGGTCGAGGACGGTCGCGAAGTCGCGGCCCTCCCGTCCTTTCGGAGCCGCTCCGCCGGCCGCCAGGAGTCCGCTGATGACGTCGGCGATCGACTCGAGATCGGCGGTCTCGTCCACGAGTGACGGTGAGATGGAGCGGGGCATCGAGGGGAACAGCGCCGTGGCCGGATTCTCGACGACCACCGCACCACCCGCCTGCTTGACGTGCCAGGCGCCGGCCGATCCGTCACTGCCGGACCCCGTCAGGATCACGGCGATCAAGCCGGGCCCGAAGGTGGCCGCCGCCGTCTCGAGCAGGAGATCGACCGATGGCGCCACGCTGCCTCGTTTGGCGGGTCGGAGTCGCAGCTCGCCGTCGACGATCTCGACCAGGCGGTTTGAAGGGACGGCGAAGATGACCCCGTCCTCGAGCGCGGCCGTGTCCTCGACGACCTTGATCGGCAAGGCGGCGTGACGCGACAGGATCTCGCCCAGATGACTCGGTCGGCGCGGATCGAGGTGCTGAGCGATCACGACCGGCGCCGGGAAATCCGGGGGCAAGCCGCCCACCACGCGGGACAGCGCCTCGATGCCGCCGGCGGACGCGCCGATCACGACAAGCTTGGATTCCGCCGACTGTGTCCCCACGATGCCGCATTCTAGGCCGTCCCTCGGCTCGGAACGGGATTCGCGCGTGTTGCGGCGGTGTGACGCGGGCGAGTTTCCATCCTCGTTGCCACGCCCGCTCGAACCTATCGTTCGTCAGGAGCAAAGGCGAATGTGATCTCCTCCTCCCCTCTCGGCAGTGGCGAAATCTGGGACCGTCTCGGCCGGCTGGAATGATCCTCGCCTTTGATCGCGACGAACGGCTCGGCCCCCGCCGGGTCGTTTGTCTGAGCCCGGATGACCCCACCCCTACGGCTTCGTCGGGGCGTCCCTTGCGCCGGTCTGGCCCCTCGGCACGCGCCGGAGTGCCAGGGATCCCGATCAGTCGGTACGTGTTTTCATCCTCACGGACCGCCGGGCCAAAACGGCATCTTGGGCGAGCAAATTCAGGTGGGTCGACCGAGTGCCCTTCCTTAACGGGAAGACAGTCCCCATCTGAGTTGCAAGCCCCTCGCCGCGGGGACCGAAACCAGACGGCGAGGGGCTTCATCGCGTCCCTCGGACGCGACCCCCCGACGAATGCCCCTTGTCAGCGGTTGCGCGCGGCCACCGGGGCGAGGGTGAGAACGATCACCCGCTCGGGCTCAGGGTCCGCGCTGCGGCGGAACAAGCTGATGGCGTCAAGCAGAACGAGCGGGGTGTGCAGGCGCCGGCGCGCGGGCGCCGCTGGGAGATCCACCACCGCCGCGCGGGCCAGTTCCGGATCGGCGATGGACGAGCGCGGTCGGATGCGGATCGGGGTCATCAGTCGAGTGCCTACCTGCGTGCTTCGTTGTAATGCGCCTGAAATGTAGCTTCCCCGGGGCGTTCGCGCCTACGGCCGTAGGGTCACTCGGGCCTAGTACTATCGGGCTACCCGGACGGCTTTGGGGCGACCCCCTGCTATCGTGCGTGGGTGGAGGCCGCTCTGATCGATCCCCGGTCGGACGCGCCCGCCGGGGAGCCGTCCGGCGCGGCGGCGCCGCTGCACGCCCGATGGCTCGGTCGGATGGACTACGCCGTCGCGCATGCCCTCCAGAAGCGGTTCGTCGACGAGCGGGCCACCGGCGCGATCGGGGACCAGCTCCTGCTCCTGGAGCACCCCGCCGTCCTGACCCTTGGCCGCCAGTCCGATCCGGCCCACATCCTCGCGACCGACGATGAGCTCGCCGCTCGAGGGATCACGGTCGAGCGGACCGAGCGCGGTGGTGAGGTCACGTACCACGGGCCTGGTCAGCTCGTCGCGTATCCCATCATCCGGCTGCACGAGCGCGGGCTGCTCGTGCGCCCGCTCGTGCGTGCGCTCGAGTCCGCCCTCATCGCGACCTGTGCCGCCCACGACGTCGCCGCGGATCGGCGCGACGGTCATCCCGGCTGCTGGTGCGACCCGACAGGCCCCGTTCCGCGCAAGATCGGGGCCCTTGGCCTGCGCATCGAGCGTGGCGTCAGCTATCACGGCATCGCCCTCAACGTGACGGTCGACCTCGCGGACTTCGACCTCATCGACCCGTGCGGCATGCCCGGCGTCGCGTCGACGTCGATCGCGCACGAGCGCGGCGAGCACGCGGGACCGCCGTCGACCGCGTCGGTGGAGCGCGCCGCGCCCATCTTCGCCCGCGCCTTCGCGTCCGCGATCGGCGCACCCCTCACGTTGGTGGACTGAACGGCGGTGGCGAGCGGCCTGTTCGAGTTGCGCAAGGACCCGATCACGGGCTGGTGGGTCGCCACGATCGTGGACCGCGCCTTCCATCGCGACCGGTTCGCCCGTGCGGCGGAGCCCGTCGACGACAAGATGTTCGGCTGCGCGAACTGCTCCAGCCCGGCCGGCGAAGGCGTCCGGACGCGGATGCTCAAGGACTTCGCCTTCCACGTCATCGGGACGGACGTCGAGGCTCGCGAGCTCGATCGCGATCACGGCATCGCCCAGGTGTCGCTCGCCCAGGCGCGCGCGACGGGGAGCTGGCGGACGGTCATCGCGCCACCCCACGAGCACCGGCCGCTCCACGCCGTTGGGACGGAGCTGATCGAGGCGCTCGTGACCGGCGCGCGCGACGCCCTGGCGGAATCTCGGGCGACCGGTCAGACCGAATACCTCACGGTCGTCCAGAACTGGGGCGCGCAGGCGGGTGCCCGCACGAACCATCTCTGCCTGGACCTGTACGACCTGCCCCAGATCCCGCATCGCATCGCCGAGGAGCTCGGGGGCGCGGCGCGCTTCGTGATCCGGGAAGGGGAGTGCCCGTTCTGCCGCCTCGTCCGGGACGAAACGCGCCGACCCGACCGGCTCGTCTGGGAGGACAACGACAGCGTCGCGTTCGCGCCCTACGCGTCCCGCTCGTCGTTCGAGATCTGGATCGTCCCACGCCGCCACGAGGCGGATTTCGGGCGGGCGACCGCCCCGGACGTCCGGGCGACCGCCGAGGCGTTGCGGAACGTCCTTGGACGGCTCGCGACCACGCTCGATGGCCCGCCCTACAACCTCGTCCTGCACACGGCACCCCTGCGCGAACAGGTCGACGGCACCTACCACTGGCATTGGGAGATCCATCCTCGCCTGCGCGAGATCGCCGGCCTCGAGCTGGGAACCGGTCTGCCGGTGAATCCCGTCTCGCCGGAGGACGCCGTGGAAGAATTGCTGGGCCGCAGCGGTCCGGAGGGAGGTGGATCGGGTTGATGCGCGCCGTGCCCGAGCGCACCGGGCGTCACATCAGGGGTGAGCGCCTCGTCTTTGGCCCATCGAGCGCGCGTCCCCCCTCGGCCGCGTTCTGCGACCTCGCCCGCACGGAGTGCTTGTGGTATTCGACGCACCAGCCCGACTTCGCGACCCACTCGGCCGCCCCATCGCTGCCCGATCCGATCGGAGCCGGCCGATGAGTGGCGCCTGGGACCGCGATGAGGCCGGTGTCTTCGTCGAGACCCTGTTCGCCAAACACCACGGCGAGATCTACGCCTACCTGATGCGGATGATGCGCGACCCGGAGATGGCCGCCGACATGACCCAGGACGCGTTCGTGAAGGCGTACAAGAACTACGCCAGCCTCGAGAAGCCGGAGAACGCCCGGGCGTGGCTCTATCAGATCGCGCATCGGGTCGCGCTCGATGAGATCCGTCGCCGCAAGATCATCCGGTTCCTGCCCTGGACGGGTGAATCGAAGGGATCGGCGCCGTCCGCGGAGCACCTGGTCATGGAGGCGCGCCTGTCGGGCGACATGCAGCGGGCTCTTGCTCGGATCCCCGAACGACAGCGCGCCGCGCTCCTGCTGGCTGAGCTGCACGACCTGACCGGCCTCGAGCTCGCGGCTGCGCTGGGCGTCAGCCACGTGGCTGCCCGGGCGCTCCTGACCCGCGCTCGAGAGAGCCTCCGCCAGGCGCTCGCCGCAGAGCGCGAGGTCGAGGCGACCGCCGAGGCGACACGCGACCGCGGGACGGCCGGAGTGGACCGATGAGCCGCTTCGGGCGTGTTGCCCGCCGACCCGATCATTGGGATTCGCCGCACGAGCGTGCTCGCTTGCGGCTCGCCGAGCGGATGGCCGGCGATCTTGACGTCGAAGAGGCCGCCTGGCTCGAGGGGCACCTCGCGGACTGTCCCTTCTGTACGAGTGTCGCGGCGCAGTTCGCCGCTGACCGGCTGGCGCTGCGCGCCCTCCGCGACGCGGCTCCGCAACCCCCGCGCGACCTGTGGGCGCGTACGGCAGCCGCGATCGAGCAGGAGTCGGGCGGCGGGCGATCGGCGGCCGCACATGCATCGCGCGGATCGCGGCTCCCGCTCGGTGCCCTGTCTGGCCTCGCCGTGATCGCGGTCGTCATCGGCGTCAGCACGCTGTCCGCGAACTTCCTGACGCAGACCCAGTCGGCCGCGCCCGAGGAGACCGTCCGACGATCCACGACCAACGGCGAGGACGTCACCGCCACCACAGGGGCCGAAGCGACGCCGTTCATCGTCGGCGCCGGTCCGGTCGCGTGGGTGGACAAGGACGCCAGCGGTGCCCTCGGCTACAACAACGCCGACGTGGACGAGGTCTGCCCCGCCGGAGAGACGTCCAACTGCCCCGCCCTCAAGCAGGCCGATCAGCAGCGTCTCGGTTTCGTCTCCGAACCACGAACGATCATCGACTCCCCGAGCGATGGCCAGGCCGTGATGGTCGCGGACGATGGCGCCGGCGGCGTCCAGCTCCTGCTCGTCGACCTGCCCGAGCGCACCCCGACACCGGCCGCGGCGTCCGAGCCGCCCGATCCGACCCCGACGACGTCGGCGGCAGCAACGGCTTCCGCCGGGGCGGCGACCACCCCGTCGCCGCCACCCTCGGCGGCCGTCCCGTCGGCGTCGCCCAGCGGGGGACCCGACGCGGGCGGGGGCGGTCCGACCCCGACGCCGGTCCTGCCAAGGTCGAGCCTCGCCCCGTCCCCGTCCGCGTCGATGGCGGTCAGCCTGGCCATCGCGAGCGATATCGAGCTCGTCGGCGAATCGGCCGCCTTCTCGGCCGACGGCTCGTGGTTCGCCTTCACCGCCCGGCCGAGCGATGGGTCGCGCGGACCCGATATCTACGTCTGGCGTGTCGGGGACCTCGCCGCCCGCGCCCTGACGACCGACGGGTCGACCGTGTTCGCGTCATGGGACGGCGCTCGGATCGTCGCGAGCCGCCCGGAGGCGACCACGTCGACCGAGGGATCGGTCGCCTCGGTCACCGTTCGGATCGATCCCGCGACCGCCGCCGAGTCGCCGGCCGGCGACGTGTGGCGGCCCGTGGTCGACCCGACCCGCAAGCGGGCGATCGGTTGGGCGGGATCGATCACGCGTTCTGCGGATGGGGTGACCTGGACGCCCGACAGCGGCAACCTGGAGTTGCGCCGCTGGACCGTCCTGGGCGCCAAGCTTGCGGACACGGGCCTGGCCCGCGATGCAATGGTCCTGGCCGAGACTGCCACGGCCGGCTTCGACGTCCGCTGGGACGAGAGCGGTGAGTGGGTCGCCGTGTGGGTCGCCGACGAGGCCGATCCCAGCGTCGGTCGGCTCAGCCTCTATCGCGTCGAGCGAAGGTCGCGCGGAGCTCGAGCGCCCCGACGATGCCCCGACCGGTGTCCCAGCCCTCCCCGGCTTCTCGATCGGCGAAGGACGGCTCGCGTGGGCCACCCCGCCCGGGCAGGACGGCGAAGGCAGCCGGATCCAGATCGTGGCCTGGAGCGACGAGGGCGTGGGCACCGTGGAGAGCGCCCCGGGCGAGGATCTCGTCGTCATCCGCTGACGGACCACGCGTCGCTGACACGGCGGGCGTGCAAAGGGCGCCACATCGTCGTATCGTTCCCCGCCTATCGTGCGACCCAGATGGTTGGTCGTGGGGTCGGTGCTCACTGCCGCCCTCGCCCTGGCCGCGTTGCCGGGTCTCGCAGGCTCCCGCGTCCCCAGCGCCATGGAGCCCGTGCCGGCCGTCGCGTTCCAGTCGCTCTCGGTCCCCGCGTCTGACGACGTCGATCCGCCCTGTCGATCGCCGGGCTCGATGGCGGGTTCCTTTCGGCGGGCGTTCGTCCACGAGGCGGCCCCTTCATCGAGCCGGGTGAGGCGCCCGATGCCGGGCCCGACGACACGTGCCAGCGTCCAGCAGCCCGCCCCCGACTCGCCGCTCGAGCCGCAAGCCGCCCAAGTACACGCTCCGCGGCGAGGCCACGTTCTACGACGACGGCACCACCGCGATGCGCCTGCCGCGCGGGACGATCGTGATCATCTGCGGTGGCGGCGGCTGCATCGAGCGCGTGGTGAACGACTACGGACCGCAGAAGCCGTCGCGGATCGTCGATCTGTACCGGCCGGACTTCTTCGACATCTGCGGCTGCCCGTCGTGGAGCGGCGTCGTCGACGTCACCGTGTACGTCTACTGAACCTCGGCCGCGTCCCCGCGGTATCCTTCGCACTGACCCTTCGGCCGCGGCCCCGTGAGGCCGCCCGTGTGGCCCAGTGAGGCCGGAAGGAGCGTGTGACCGGACGCCGGATCATGACCGCCGACGAGATCCGTCGCGCGACGATCCGCCTCTCCCATGAGATCGTCGAGAAGCAGGCGGGCACGGACGGCCTGCTGCTGATCGGCATCCAGCGTCGCGGCGTGCCGCTCGCGCGGCGGATCGCCGCGTCGATCCTCGAGAACGAGGGGGCACAGGTGCCGGTCGGGGCGCTCGACATCACCTTCTATCGCGACGACCTCTCGCTGGTCGCGCAGCAGCCCGTGGTCAAGGGCACGGAGCTGCCGTCGGGCATCGACGGGCGGACCGTCGTCCTCGTCGACGACGTGCTGTACACGGGACGGACGATCCGCGCCGCGATGGACGCGCTCGTCGACTTCGGGCGGCCGCAGGCGATCCGCCTGGCCGTGCTCGTCGACCGCGGTCACCGCGAGCTGCCGATCCGGGCCGACCACGTGGCAAGAACGTCCCGACGTCGCGCGAGGAGCTCGTCCGGGTCCATCTCGAGGAGACCGACGGCGAGGACGGCGTCGAGATCGAGCGCATCGTCGACGTCCCGGAGCCCGTCGGGGCGGGCGAGCCGGTCGGGTGAGCGCCGTGATCGACGAGGCCGCGACGACCGAGGTGGTCGTCCCGTCCGTCGACGTGGCGCCCGAGAGCCAGCCGGTCGGCTGGCGCCATCGCCACCTCCTCGATGTCGATGGCCTGACCGCCGTCGATCTCGACCTCGTCATGCGCACCGCGGACGCGATGCGCGAGGTCCTGGCTCGGCCCATCGCGAAGGTGCCGGCGCTGCGCGGGCGGAACGTCACGATCCTGTTCTACGAGGCCTCGACGCGCACGCGCGTGTCGTTCGAGGTCGCCGCGAAGAACCTGTCGGCCGATGTCGTCAACATCGCGGCAGCGACCTCGTCGGTCACGAAGGGCGAGTCGCTCGTCGACACGGTCCGGACGGTCGAAGCGCTCGGGGCGCAGATGCTCGTCATCCGCCACTCCGTGTCCGGCGCGCCGTACCTGGCCGCGGAGATCTTCAGCGGCTCCGTCCTCAACGGTGGTGACGGCTGGCATGCCCACCCGACCCAGGCGCTGCTCGACCTCTACACGATGCGCTCGCGCCTGGACGGGCGGGTCGGCGTCGCCGGGCGGAAGATCGTGATCCTGGGCGACGTGCTCCACTCGCGGGTCGCGCGCTCCAACATCTGGTCCTTGACCGCCGCCGGCGCGGACCTGTGGCTGTGCGGGCCGCCGACGTTACTGCGCGGCTTCGAGGCCTGGGCGGGGCGGGGTGCGGCGGCCGGGCGGCGGTTCAGGTGACCTCGTCGGTGGAGGACGCGCTTCGGGATGCGGACGTCGTGATGGCGCTGCGGATCCAGCGCGAGCGGATGGCCTCGGGGCTGCTGCCGTCGCTGCGCGAATACGCGGCACGGTACGGGCTGACCGCCACGCGGCTGGCGCTCGCGAAGCCCGGGGCGCTCGTGATGCACCCGGGTCCGATGAACGAGGGCGTCGAGATCGCCGCGGACGTCGCCGCGGGTGCCGCAGTCCGTGATCACCGATCAGGTGACGAACGGCGTGGCGATCCGGATGGCGTTGCTGTACCTGCTCGCCGGGGTGGCGGGGGGTCCGCAACCCCTCGCCCGCCACGTGACCGATCTCGACATCGGGCGCGCCTGGCTGGTGGATCCGGCCGCGGGGCGCGAAGGCCCCGGCGAGATCGTCGTTCGGGACGGGATCCTCGAGGCCGTGACGTGGCTCGAACGCGAGGAGGCCGACGGGATCGACGCCGGTGGTGTCGTCGTGGCGCCCGGGTTCATCGACCTGCACGCCCACCTGCGCGAACCCGGCAACGAGGATGCCGAGACGGTCGCCTCGGGGCTCGCGGCAGCGGCGCATGGCGGGTTCACGACCGTCTGCGCGATGCCGAACACGACCCCGGCGCTCGACGAGCCCGGCGTGCTGTCCCAGATCCGGGCCGCCGCCGCGGCGTCGGGCTCGCCCGTGGAGTTGCTCGCCCACGGGGCCGTGTCGACCGGGCGGGCCGGCGAGACGCTGGCGGCGCTCGGCGAGTTGGCCGACGCCGGCGTCGTGGGCTTCTCCGACGACGGTGCGCCCGGTTCGATCGGCCGCGATCCTGCGTAACGCGCTCGCGTACGCCGGTGCGCTGGGACTGCCGATCGTGGACCACCCCGAGGATGCGACGCTGACCGAGGGCGCCGAGGCGAACGATGGGTTCGTCGCGACCGTGCTGGGGCTGCGCGGATGGCCCGTCCGCCGCCGAGGAGGCGGCGGTCGGTCGGGACCTCTGCGATCCTCGCCGACGTGGTGCGCGACGTCCCGGGCGCGCGATTGCATCTCACGCATGTCTCCACGGCCGGGGCGCTGGATCTGGTGCGCCGGGCCAAGGCCGCGGGCTTGCCGGTGACGTGCGACGTGACGCCCCACCACCTCGCCCTGACGGACGAGTGGGTCGCGGGCGCTCGGCGCTTCGCCTGGGAGGCCGGCGAAGACGGCGGATCCCTGGCGAGACGGAGCTCGCCTGGCGGCGCCGTACGCGTCCTCGCTCCGGGTGGCCCCGCCGCTCCGGACGCCGACGGACGCGATGGCCTGCCTGGCCGCCCTGGCCGACGGCACGGCCGACGCTGATCGCCACCGACCACGCGCCCCACACCGAGGTCGACAAGACCGTCGAGTTCGGCCTGGCCGCGAACGGGATCAGCGGCCTCGAGACGGCGCTGGGTCTCGTGCTCGAGGCCGTCGACGCGGGCCACCTGACGCTGCCACGGGCGATCGCGGCACTGACCGTCGGTCCGGCCGCGATCCTCGGCGGCCGGTCGCGCCGGAACGGCTCGGTCGGGCTGATCGAGGGGGCGCCGGCGGACCTGGTGGTCTTCGACCGTTCGGAGCGCTGGACGGTGAGCGCGGACGCGCTCTCGTCCAAGGGCAAGAACTCCCCGTTGCTCGGGATGGACCTGCCCGGGCGCGTGCTGCTGACGATCTCCGGCGGGCAGGTCGCCTACGAGGCGGACCTGATCACGGTCCGATGAGGTAGCGGCCGGCCAAGTCCGCCGCCGGGATTGCCGGGTCGAAGGTCAACACGACCGCGTAGTGGACCAAGGCCAGGCGACACGGCGATCCGCGGCGGCCGTCGACGGCCAGCGTGAACGAGGCTGAGATCGTCAGGGTCAGGCGGTCGTCGCACATGGACCCACCCCATTGCACGAGGACCCGGCCATCCGAGAGGTCGTCCACCCACACGGCGCGCATCGAAAGATCGCGAGCCGCCCGCTCATTCGCCGTGGGGACGCGTGCCTCCACCAAGTGTCCCGTCTGGTCGACGACCGCGACCAGGATCTTCGGTCGCCCAGCCCCGACGTCGAACGGCAGCTCAACGACGTCCGCGCCCTTGGGGATCCAGCGGAGTGATACGTCCTGCTCGGGCAGCGGTGCCACGCCGTCTTCGCTGGCGCCCCAAATCGGCAGCGCGGGTTCGCTGACCGGCAGGTCCGCGATGATGAAGGTGCTGGCCACGCCAGGCTCGGGGTCGGCCTCGACCAGCGCCCGGATGATCCAAACCGGGTGCACGGAAATCGCCGAATCGATCTCGCCGCGGTCCTTGACGGCCGGCTCGATCTCCGAGAGCAGGCCCGCCGCGACATGCCCGACCGACACCACACTGATGTCGCCGAGCTGCGCTTGGAGCCGCGAGATCACCTCCAGCCCATCGGTGCTGGGCTCGATCGAAGATGACCGGGGGATCCGCCACGGGTCCGGCGGCCCAGGGATGGACGCGTTGGCTGGAACGATCCGGTCGGCGACGAACGCGCGCCGGCAGGCGTCCTGCTCGGCGGGGAGACACGTCGGCCAACGATGATCATCGTAATGACCGATGGCGATGACCGCGATGGGTTCCTGCCAGGGGATGTCGATCTCGATGTGGCTGTCCAGGCCCAGCACCGGAACGACGGATGGTCCATCGGTCGAGGTCCCTGGCGAACGTTCCGGTCGCTCCATCAGGAATACCGGGCTAAGGCAGTGCGGGACGAGCACATGCGGATCGGGGTCCAGGGCACAGTCGTACACGACATTCGAGCGCACCATCCAGCCGCGGACCGCGACTTCCACCGGTGACGGCGCTACGCGCCTGGTGCGGCGATCGATGAGCTCCGGGACGGAGATCACCGGGATGCCCAAGACCGACGATATCGTCGGTGTCGAGCCTGGGGTTGAAGCATTGATCGATCGGTTGGGCGCAGCTGGCGATCCACCCGGCACGGCGACGCCGTCGCGCGCCAGACTGCCCAGCGCAACGACCACGATGAGCGCGATCGCAAGGGCGCCGAACGACGGGACGACCGGGTGCAGGCCTCTCAAGCGAGGGGCCGGACGCGGACGGATCGATGGGGTTCGGAGGGCCGCGAGTACGCGGGCTTCGAGTCCTGGAGGTGTCAGCCGCGCCGCAGTCATCGCCGTATAGGCGGTCGACAGCCGCGCGTTGTCCCAGGCTTCGGCCGTCATCGCCCAGTCGCCTCGGCCCGCAGGGCCGCATGCAGCGCCTGGCGGGCTGTGTGCAGCCGCGATTTCACGGTCCCGGTCGGGATGTCGAGGATCTCCGCGAGCTCCGCGACCGAACGGCCCTCGAGGTGGTGAAGCGCGAGGATCGAGCGCTGGTCGATCGACAGGCGGCTGAGCGCCACCTCGAGCGTTCGGGCGTCGGTCTCCACTGGTGACGCGGTCGCGGGCAGGTCCGCCACACCGCCGACGCGGCTAGCCGGGATCTCGCGGACGCCCCGCCGCCGGCGGGATCGATGGGTCATCCGGGCGGCATTGACGGCCACGCGCTGGAGCCAGGCGTCGAAGCGCTCGGGGTCGCGCAGCTTCCCGATCTGCCGCCACGCGGTCACGAACGTGTCCTGCGCGGCGTCGCGGGCGTCGGCCTCGTCGGCGAGGATCGCGAATGAGAGGCGGTACACGGCATCCATTCGGGCGCGAACGATCTCCTCGAACGCGTCGAGGTCGCCGTGGCGGGCCCGGTCAACGAGCGACCGGTCAGTCGCGGGTGGGATCGGCTGCCTCCAGGGAGCACGCGTTCGACCACTTGATGCCGGTCGGGTGCGCGAGGTTCAGTCTGCCTGCGCGTCCCGCACGGCTGTTGGGCGTCGGCCAGCCGACACCTTGGCTCGCGGATGCAACGAAATGCGTCCCCGCAGCGTCACCGAACGTATCCAGGTCAGTTCACATTTCATCCGGAGCATCCGGGGTCGAGCCCAGACTCGGCGCAGGAGACAGGACATGGACGTCAGCGAAACCAGGCCAAGGTCGGAAGCGGGTCCTTCGCGACGCTCGGGCTGTCTGGCGCCCGGCTGCCCTTGCCAGGACGCACGGATCGTCTCGCACCGGCGCGCCCGGTTCTTCACCCATCTCGCGGTCGTGAACGGCGAGACCGCCGACCGGGTTATCCCGCCCGATCCGGACTGGCAGCTCCCCGCAGCGACGCATCCGGACTTCGACTAGCCCTTCGACCAGCCCGAAGCCCCCGCGCTCTGATCGCGCTCGGCGGCAGTGCGAGACCGGATACCGCGGACACAACGGCTCCGCTAGGCTCCGCCTCCATGGGTTCACCAGGCTCCCTGAACGCCGATTTCGAGCGCCGGCCGTTCTGGCAGGCATCGATGACGCCGCTTCCGGATCGGTCCGGGCGCGAGCTCCCGGACTCTGCCGATGTCGTCGTGGTCGGTGGCGGCTACGCGGGGATCAACGCCGCCCGCGAGCTGGCCCGGCGCGGGGTCGCCGTCACGCTCCTCGAAACGCACACGCTGGGCTGGGGTGCCTCGACGCGCAACGGCGGCATCGTCCACGCGGGCTACAAGTGGAGCGCCCGGCAGCTCATCAAGCGCTACGGCGAGGAAACGGGCAAGGCCCTCTACCGCGACACGCTCGACTCCTACGACCTCGTGAAGCGGCTCATCGCCGAGGAGTCGATCGACTGCGACTTCCGGGAGGGCGGCCACCTCGAGCTTGCGTATGCGCCGTCGCACGTGCCCGAGCTCGAGCATGCGCGCGCCAGCCTGGCTTCGGTAGGGGTGAGCTCCACGGTCGTGCCGCGCGAGCGCATCCGCGAGGAGATCGGCACCGACGCCTATTACGGGGCGCTCGCGGTGGAGGGGAGCGGCCTGCTTCACCCGGGCCGCTTCTTCGCGGGGCTGGCAGCGGCCGCGGCGCGGGCCGGCGTGGACCTGCACGAGGGCGTTCGGGCGGAGAAGATCCGGCGGCAGGCGGATGGTCGATTCGTCGTCGAGACCTCGCGTGGCGGGATCTTGGCCGGCGACGTGTTCGTGGCCACGAACGGCTACACGGACGGGGTCGTCCCGTCCTTGCGACGCCGGATCATCCCCATCGGCTCGTTCATCATCGCGTCGGAGGTCTTGCCGGACGACCTCGCCCACGAGCTCTCACCCAAGGGCCGCGCCTTCTTCGACACGAAGAACTTCCTGTACTACTGGCACGTCTCGGCCGACCGCCGGATGATCTTCGGCGGGCGCGCATCCTTCCTGCCGACGTCGATCGAGAAGACGGCGCGGATCCTCCATCGCGGGTTGCTGGAGGTCCACCCGCAGCTGGCCGACTACCGGATCGAGTACGCCTGGGGCGGGAACGTGGGCTTCACGTTCGACCGGATGCCGCACGTTGGGCGGACCCGGGACGGCGTGGCGTACGCGATGGGCTGCTGTGGGACCGGCGTGGCGCTGATGACCTACCTCGGCACGCGGGTCGGGCAGTGGCTGGCGGGCGGTGAGGCGCCGGCGCTGACGCGGCTCAAGTTCCCGCTGGTTCCGGCGCCATTCGAGGGCCGGCCGTGGTTCCTGCCGTTCGCCGGGGAGTGGTTCCGGTTGCAGGACCGAATGGCCGCGCGGTCTCGCCCCAGGCGCTGACGCCCGCCCCGGCTTCCAGCCCGCCCTAGGGCTGGGGCAGGGCCCGGCTGTCGATGCACCTGGCGAACGCATCCTTCGCCGGTGACCCGGGTTCGAGCGTGAGGCTCAGGGCGCCGTCCGGGATCTCGCCCTGGATCATCGGCGCTGTGACCACACTGCCGTTCAGGCTGATCGCGATCGATTCGCCGAGGTTGGCGGCCGTGAACTGCCGGAACCGGTCGGCCGCCGCCGGTTGCAGCTGGAGCTGGACCTCGGTGCCAAGGTCGGTGGGGACGAGCGTGGCCTGCGAGGTGTCGAAGTCGTCGGGCTTGAGGATGAGTTCGGCGTTCGGCGGGAGCGCATCGCCGGGCGCCAGCAGGGCGCTCCCGACGGAGAAGACGGTGACGTCGCAGGCGAGGGCCTGCTGGCAACCGGTCGCGATCGTGGAGGCCGCAAGGAGGGCCGCCATGGCGAGGGCGTCGCGCGACCGCGGCCGCCGCGGTCTGATCACGCGTCCAGCTCCCGCAGGAGGCCGAGCAGGTGGTCGATGTCGTCCTCGGTCGCCAGGTAATTCACGATCCCGGCACGAAGCCAGGTCGATCCACGCAGTCTGGTCGTCGTCAGCCAGCCGTCGCCGGAGGCCTCGAGTGCGGCCTGGAGGCGGTCCTGGTGGGCATCGAGGTCGGCGCCCTCGAGCCCCGGTGGCCGGTGCCGGAAGCAGACGACGGACAGCTCCGGGACGGCGGGCAGGGCCTCGAAATCGTCGGAAGCGGCGCAGCGCGCGGCGAGGTGGGCCGCGAGGTCGTCGTTGGCCTCGATCAGGCGGCCGAACCCGTTCGTGCCGAGGTGCTTCCAGGTCATCCACAGCTTGAGGGCACGCCAGCGGCGGGTGCCCTCGAAGCTGAGCTTGTAGAAGTTGAGCTGGTCGTCGTGGTCGTCGTGGCCGCCGCTCGTCGGCCGAAGGCGTCTCGCCGCCGCGGTAGTACTCGGGCGCCCGGCCGCCGAAGACCGCCCCGAGGGCCCGGCCGTCGCGGACCAGGAGACCGCCGATGTCGTAGGCCTGGAAGAACCACTTGTGCGGATCGACGGTCACCGAATCGGCGCGATCGAGGTCCCGGACCCGATCCCGGTCGCGGTCCGACAATCGGGCGCCTCCGCCGTAGGCCGCGTCGACGTGGAGCCACAGGTCCTCCGCGGCGGCGACGTCGGCAAGCTCGCCGATCGCGTCGACTGAGCCGGTGTTCGTCGAGCCCGCGACCGCCGCGATCGCGAACGGCGTCAGGCCGGCGGCTCGGTCACGCTGGGCCGCCGCCGCGACCGGCCGCCCCGCGCAGATGGAAGTCGTCGTCGGCGGGCAGGACGACCAGGGTCTCGGGCGGGAACCCGAGCTCATCGAGCGCTCGCGCGATCGAGAAATGCGTCTGGTCGCTCGTGTAGACCCGGGCATCCTCGAGGGCCCCTCCCCGGGGTGGCCGGTCCAGGCCCTTGCGCCGGCCGAGATGCAGGTCGCGCGCCAGGGTCATGCCCATGAAATTGGCCATGACGCCGCCGCTGGTCAGCAGCCCGAACGAGCCCTCGCCGTACCCGACGAGGTCGCACAGCCAGCGCACGACCTCCTCCTCCACGAAGGCCGCGAACGGGCCGGCATGCCACACGTCGACGCCCTGGTTGGCGACTTGGGCCAGGAGCTCGCCCATGATCGACATCGGCAGGGGCGGCGGCGTGAAGTACCCGAACTGACGTGGGTGCTGGGCGTTCATCAGGCTGCCCGCCAGCCGATCGGAGAATTCGGCGATCACGGAGGCGGCGGGGCTGGGGGTCTGCGGTGCGGCGCTGGGGCCGGTCGCGTCCGGACCGTAGTAGCGGCGGCGCGCTTGGTCGTATGGCGAGGGGTCGCCCATGGCGCGGACCATCGCGGTCCCGTACAGGAACTCGAGCGCGGCCGCCCAGGTCTGCGCGCCGAGCTCGGTCAGCGCCGTCCGTGAGGCGCCCTCATCGCGGTAGCCGATCAGCTCGGGCTCGGGGTGCCAGTCGAACCGGGCGAGGTAGGCGTCGATGTCGGGCGGCGCGGTCGGGTGCTGGATCGTGGACCGGTCGGGCATCGCGCTCGATGGTAGCGGGCGCGGTCGGTCGCCGGCCCGGCGTCGTACCCTTCGGCCCATGCCGACCGACCCCGACCCTTCGCACGATCCGGCCGGGCGCGAGCGCCTGGTCGCCGCGCTGGAGCCACTCGGGATCGAGTACGAGCTCTTCGCTTGCGATCCGGCGCTCGCGGATACGGCGGCCTTCTGCGCGGCCTACGGCTTCGCGCCCGAGGACTCGGCGAACACGATCCTCGTCATCGGCAAGAGCGATCCGCCGCGCTACGCCGCGTGCGTCGTGCTCGCCCCGAACCGCCTGGACGTGAACCGGACCGTGCGCGACCGACTCGGGACGCGAAAAGCGTCCTTCGCGCCGTCCGAGTCGACGCGCGACATCACCGGGATGGAGATCGGTGGTGTGACCGTTTTCGGCCTGCCGCCGGAGCTGCCGGTCTGGGTCGATGCGCGCGTGATGCAGCGCGAGCGCGTCGTGCTCGGTGGCGGCTCGCGGTCGTGGAAGGTCATCGCGCCGCCTTCGATCCTGCTGGCGTTGCCGGGTGTCGAGGTGGTCGAGGGCCTGGCGACGGAGCCGCTGACCGCGTAGCGCGCGCGGTTTCGGGCGCGGCCGACGGGTTCGGGCCGCCTCCCGTATCGTTCCGGCTCGTGACCGACGACGATCCTGCCGCCGACCCGACGCCGCCCCGGCCGCCCCGTCAGCCCGGGCCGGTGAGGTACAAGGGCGAGGAGCTTGACGCGGAGCGTGGCCCGGGGCTCGGGTGTTTCCGGTTCCAGCTGGTCGTGCTCGGAGTGCTGCTCGTCCTGACGCCGCTCACCGTCCTCTGGAAGTGGCCCGATGTCGTGAGCGGGGCGTTGCTGTTCGCGGTCATCCTGCTGCTGCTTATCACGGGCCAGACGATCATCTTCCTGCTCCGGTTGGTGGCGGCCGATCGGCGCGGCCGGCGGCGGCCGCTGGGCAGTGCCACGAAGACGGTCGGGGAGCTGGAAGACGAGGAAGCGGCGGTGGAGACCGATACCGAGAGCAACGATCGGCCCGAGGCGTAGGCCCGAGCGCGGTCGGCCCTTGGCAAGATCGTCATGGACGGACGCTTATGGCCGGTATGGTCCCGCTTTTGTGGTCAGAATTCGGTCGTTAGCGTCTCCCGATGTTGATCCTGCCGCGGAACGGCCCCGAACCGGGTCTCGATCAGCCATAAGCGTCTCCCGGTGTCGATCCTGCCGCGGAACGGCCCGAACCGGGTCTCGATCAGCCATAAGCGTCTCCCGATGTCGATCCTGCCGCGCCGCGGCCACATCGGCCGGCACGGGACGTCATGGCGCCACGCAACGTGGTGCCGCCACGGAACGTCCGGCCCGAGCCCCGTGCGACAATGGCCGCCATCCCAGCATCAGCCAGGAGGACCGCAGCGCCCGTGCCCGTGCTCGCGACCTACTTCTCCGTTCGCCGCGGCCGCGACCCCTTCTTCAAGTTCTTCATGCGCACCATCTTCCCGCGCACCGTGAAGGACTACGAAGAGCGGTTCGGGATCCGTTTCATCGGCTGGTTCAACGTCGCGCACGGCTGGGACTTCGACAACGTCATCCTCCTCGAACTGCCCGATTACGCCACGCTCGACAAGCTCGAACATGACGAAGGGACGCGCGCGCTCGGCCATCGAGCCGGTGAGTGGATCTTCGAACGGCATCACTCGATGTTCCTGCGCGAGCGGATGGGCCCCGACCTCGAATACCATCGCTGACCCAAGACCGATGAGCGAGATATGAGCATCCGACGCGACGCACGACCACCTGGCGATGAACCGAACGGGAGGCAACCCATGGATACGGGCCGCAACGACCTGCTCGGGGAGATCGCGGCGGACGCCGCCCTTGAGCGTTCCGACTTCCTCGTGCAGAGCACCGACCAGCTGCGCCGGTTCCTCGATCGCCACAAGGAGCGCCTTGCGGCGTACGGCGGACTGACGCTCATCGACGAGGAGCCCGACTACCTCTCGATCGCGCCCGACCTCTCGTTCCGCAGCCGCAGCCGGTACCAGGACGAGACGACCGGCGAATGGGTGAGCGAGACCGAGGTCATCGAATCCGCGTCCGAGCTCGTCGAGCTGTACAACCCGGCCGACATCTACGCCGCCTTCGGCGACGCCGCCCGGGAGGCGGCGGGGTACGCGGAGGCCCCGACCGCGGCCGAGGACCTGCTCGAGTCTGCCGGCATCTCGCCCGAGGAGACCATCACGCTCGGCGAGGATCCGTACGCCGCCGCGGCCGACTCGTGGGCCGCAGGCCAAGGCGAGGCGCCGGCGCTCGAGGACGACGAGTCGGCCGCCAGACGGCTGTATGACCTCGCACTCGAGTACCAGGAGCGCAGCCAGCGCAGCGAATCCCGGCTGCTGGATGACTTCGAGGTGGCCGCCGCGAGCGCGTCGGGGTTGCTCGGTGACCTGGTCATCGTCGACGACGACGATGAGCGGCTCGTGCTCACCGCGGCCGGCGAGTTCCGGGCCGAGGTCGTCCCCGAGGAGGCCGATGGCGCATGGCGCACCTTGTCCGGAGCAGACGAGCTCGTCGAGTTCTACGACCCGACCGACGTCTTCGGCGACCTTGCCGATGCGCTCGCCGAAGCGTATCCGGCCGTCGCTCCGGAATATCCCGGCGCGGCCGGGGACATCGCCGAGACCGGTGAGGATGGAGCGGTCGTCGCCGACGCCGTGGACACCGAGGACGTCGTCGATGTCGAGGACGTGGAAGACGTCGAGGATGTCGAGGACGCCGTGAAGGACCCGGAGGATCGCCCGACCGCGTGACGATGCGGCTCGCCGCGGCAGAGCTCGTGGAGAGCCGCGAGATCCTGCCCGGTCAGTGGCTCCAGGCGTACCACGCGCCGACGATCGCCAGCAGTTCGCGTGCCGGCCAATTCGTCCATGTCCGCACCGGGGACTTCTCCGGCATGGTGTTGCGCCGCCCGTTCTCGGTCAACACCGCGGACGTCGCGACCGGCATCATCACGATCCACTTCCGCGTCATCGGCCGCGGTACGGAGTGGTTCACGAGGCTGCGCCCCGGTGACGAGATCGACCTGCTCGGTCCCCTCGGGCGCCCGTTCGAGGTGGATCCGCGCAGCCGCCACCTCCTGCTGGTCGCGGGCGGCCTGGGTATGGCCGGCGTGCGGATGCTCGCCGACGAGGCGATCCGCGACGGCCGCCAGGTGACGTTGCTGTTCGGTGCGGCGAGCTCGCGCGAGGTGTACCCGTCCAGCCTCCTGCCTGATGAGATCGAGTACGTCGTGGCGACCGACGACGGCTCGCTCGGCCATCACGGCTTCGTCACGGACCTCGTTCCGACGTATGAGGCCTGGGCCGACCAGGCGTTCGCCTGTGGACCGTCCGGGATGCTGGCCGCGCTCGCGAGGCAGGCCGAGGGCCGACGGGGGCGGCTCGGGGTCGCGCGCCTCGGCCGGAAGCGTGGTGGCGGACGCGGCGATCCGGCCGGTTCGGCAGCGGCCCGTCGAAAGGCCTTCCTGCAGGTGTCGATGGAGCAGAACATGGGCTGCGCGGTGGGCGCGTGCCTGGGCTGCGTCGTGATGAGCACGACCGGGGTTCCGCAGCGGGTCTGCCGCGAGGGGCCGGTCTTCGCCTCGGAGGAACTGGCCTGGGAGGGAGCCTGGTCGTGAAGGCCAAGCGGCGCGTCGTCACGTCGTCGGGCCGGCCCGCCGGCGCCAGCCGGACCCCGAGGCCGCGACGATCGCGCCCCGCCTTCGCCTCGCTCGTGCCGCAACCCAAGTCCGAGCCGCGGCCCGCCTCGGCCACGTCGGGCGCCGTGGCTCCGGCCGACGTGGGCGCCCGCCAAACCGAAGTCGACCTCACCGTCGACCTCGGGCGCGGGCTCGTGCTCCCGAACCCGATCCTCGTGGCGTCGGGGACGTTCGGCTACGGCGTCGAGTACGGCGACGTCGTCGACGTCGATCGGTTGGGCGCGATCTGCTGCAAGGGCACGACCCTGAAGCCGCGCATCGGCAACCCGACGCCGCGCGTGACCGAAACACCGGGCGGGATGCTCAACTCGATCGGCCTCCAGAACCCGGGCGTCGACGCGGTGATCGAGAAGTACGCGAAGACCTGGGCCGGCTGGAAGGTCCCGGTCATCGTCAACGTGGCCGGCGAATCGGTGAGCGACTACGTCGAGGTCACCCGCCGGCTCGAGGGCGTGCCGGGCATCGCCGCGATCGAGCTGAACATCTCCTGCCCGAACGTCGGCAAGGGTGGGCTCCAGTTCGCGATCGATGCCGGCGCCGCCGGCGAGGTGACCGCCGCCGTCCGGCGCGCCACCGACCTGCCGCTGCTCGTCAAGCTGTCACCGAACGTCGCCGATGTCCGCCCGATCGCCCGAGCGATCGCCGACGCGGGCGCCGACGCCCTCACGGCCATCAATACCCTGTCCGGGATCGCCGTGGCGCCGGGACGCGGCCGCCCCTTGCTCGGCAACATCTATGGCGGCCTGAGTGGGCCGGCCGTGAAGCCCGTGGCGCTGCGCATCGTGTACGAGGCGGCCCAGGTCGTGAAGATCCCGGTCGTCGCGATCGGCGGCGTGACCGAGCTGGCCGACGTCCTGGACTTCCTCGCCGTGGGCGCGGTCGCGGTCCAGGTGGGCACCGCGATCTTCGCCGACCCGGGCCTGCCGGTCCGGCTCGTGGATGAGCTGACGGCCGAATGCCGCCGGGTGGGCGTCACGACGCACCTTGACCTCGTGGGGACGGCACTTCCCGCACGCGCCGGCGCGCCCTCGGCGAAGGGCGTCGAATACCGGCCGTAGCCGGCCCGCCACGTAAACTGGACGCATGACGACGATCAAGCCTGCGCTCGAGATGGTCGCGCGCGCGGGGATCGCGCAGCGCACCGAGGCCCTGTTCCGGGCATCCGGGGCATTCCGGGAGGGGCATTTCCAGCTCAAGAGCGGCCGTCATGCCGATGCATACGTCGAGAAGTTCGCGGTCCTGTCCGATCCCGCCGCCACGAGTGAGCTGTGCTCGTTCTGGGCCGCGAGGATACGGGGGGCCGACGACGCTCCGGGCCCGCTCGTCGATCTGGTCGCCGGTCCGACGACCGGCGGCGTGATCCTCGCCTTCGAGACCGCGCGCCAGCTCGGGCTGCGCAGCGTCTTCGCGGAGGAAGTCCACGACGCGCACGGTGGCACCCGGCGAGAGTTCCGGCGCGGCTTCGTGATCGTGCCTGGCGAGCGGGTCCTGCTCGTCGACGACATCCTCACGACCGGTGGCTCGCTGCTCGCGATGATCCCTGCCGTGGAGGCGATGGGCGGCGAGATCGTCGAATGCGCGGTGCTCGTGGATCGCAGCGGCGGGCGCGCCACCTTGACCTCACCGGCGACCGGGCGGACCTACCCGCTGCGATCGCTCTGGCAGCTCGACCTGCCAACGTACGAACCGGGCGCGGCCACGTGTCCTCGTTGCGCCGCCGGTGAACCCGTGTATGCGCCGGGTAGCACCGGTGCCGGGGCCGCGGCCGGCGCCTGATCCGGGGTGGATCGCCGGACGCGGAACCTGTTCGCGCTCGTGTTGGTCGTGGTCGTCGCGATCACAGGCGGGGCAGCGCTGCTGTTGAGTGACACGTCGCTCCCGGTCGATCCGATGAGTTCGGCGGGACCTGACGAGGGGAGCCAGGTCGAGGGGGTCATCGTGGCGGTCGATAGCTCGGGCCTCGCCGACGTCCGCGGGTTCAGCCTGCGCCAAGTCGGCGGCGAGATCCTCGAATTTCGCCTTGGCGAGCTCGAGAACGGGGACGAGTTCCCGCCCGGCCACCTTTCGGAGCACCAGGCCACGGCTGAGCCCGTCCTCGTCTTCTACCGGATGGAGGGCAAAGAGCGCTTCGCCGTGCGCCTCGAGGATGCCGGCGGCTGACCGGCTATTCGATGGCGTCGACCGCCGCTTCCAACTCCTGCTCGCTGAAGATCAGCATGAACGACGCGGTCACGATCCCGTTGCGGTCCACGACGTAGACCCACGGCTCGCTGGGCAGGCGCCAATCGTTCGTCGACGCGGCCGGGGTCAGGTTGGGTGGCTCGCCCGTCAACACGGGTTGGAGCTGGCCGTCGACGACCTCGAGCTGGTACGGCTCGACATTGATGAAGGTCACGTCCGGATGGGCCGCGGCGATCGGCTTGACCCGGTCGAGCGTCGGCCCGCACTGCTGGGACTGGCAGAACTTCGGTGTCGCGAAGACCACGACGAACGGCTGCTTCTCGGCGAGCGCGTCGGCGACCGATGTCTCGTAGAACGCCTCGACGGGCTCGTCGTCGGTCGAGATCCTCGTGATGTCGCCATCGACGTCGGCGAGTGTCGGGGTGTCCGATGCCGGCGCCGGATCGCCGATCGCCACGCCCGCCGCGTCCGGTTGCACGTCGAATCTGACCCGGATGACCTCCGGCGCGCTGTCGCCGGTGGTCAACGTGAATTGGGCGCCCCACGTCCCGGCCGTCGGGACGTCGGCATCGAACACATAGACGCCGACGGTCGGTTCGATCGCCCAGATGAACGTCGCGAGCCCGGTATGGACCGGGGCGGCCGGATCCGCCCCAAGGTCGAAGAGCGCGACCTCGACGCCCTGGTCCGGGTTCGCGACCGGGACGTTCTGGTCGTCAAGGAAGGAGAACATCAGCCGGTTCTTGCCGCAGGCGATCGAGCCGCTCGGATTGATGATCTGCGGGAACACCGACGGCCGCTGCGCCGTGACGTCCCAGCCCTCGGGCGTGCCCGCCGGTGCGGGTGTGGTCGGACAGGCGCCGGCCGCGGGCGATCCGGCGGGCGAGGGCGACGAGGGGGACGAGGTCGGCTCGGGCGGGCCGCACGCGGCCACGACCAGGACGAGCGCGGCCACGACCGCGAGCCGGGATCGAGGGGTCATGACGGCAAGCCTAGCGGAGGCCGCCGGAGGACGCCGAGGACGCCTCAAGGGTGCCTCGGTGGCGCCGCAAGGGACGCAACGGGGAGGCGATCGGCGTCGCGCTAGAATGCGCGTGGCCGTTGTCCGATACCAGCTACACCGTTCCGGCGCGCACCGGCGTCCGGCGTGCCAGGAGACCCATTGCCCCAGTTCCAGAAGCTTGCCGCGCTGACCCTCGGGACGGCGATCCTGTTGGTCATCGTCGGCGTGGTCGTGCGCGCCACCGATTCCGGTCTCGGTTGTCCGGACTGGCCGTTCTGCCACGGCCGGCTACTCCCGCCGATCGACGACGCCAAGGCCTGGATCGAATGGACCCACCGGACGATCGCGGCGATCATCGGTTTCGAGATCCTCGGGCTGGCGATCCTGGCCGTCCGTGACCATCGCGACCGGCCGTCGCTGCTGTGGCCATCGATCGCAGCGGTCGGTCTCGTCGGGTTCCAGGCCTGGCTCGGGCGTGAGACGGTCCGCCTCGGCAACAGCGGGGAATCGGTCACGGCGCACCTGACCGCGGCGCTGCTGCTCGTCGCCCTGCTCGTGTTCCTGACGGTCCGAGCCGGGTTCCCCGCGCACCTCGCGAGCGGTGGACGCAGCGGCAGCACCGGCAGCGGCAGCACCGGCAGTCAGCGGTTCACGCTGCTGGCCGCCTTCACGACCCTTGCCACGTTCGCGCTTCTGCTCTTCGGGTCGCAGGTCACCGCGACGGACTCCGCCCTCGTGTTCCCCGACTGGCCGTTGATGGGCGGCACACTCGTCCCGGTGCTCAGCGACGCGACCGCGGCGCACGTGCTGCACCGCTGGGTCGCCGCCGTCGTCGGGCTGATCGTGGCCGTGGTCGCGGTCGTCGCCTGGCGGACCCGGCGCGATCGACCGACGCTCGCCCGCGTTGCCCTGGTCGCCGCGGGGTTGTACGCGATCCAGGTCGTCGTCGGTGGCCTTCAGGTCCTGACCGGGCTGTCGGGGTGGTCGCAGACGCTCCACCTTGGTCTGGGCGCCGTGATCTTCGCCTTGTATGTCGGGTTGGCGGTCACCAGCTTCTACGAGGCACGGACCGCCCGCGTCGGCACCGGACGGGGAGCCGAATCGGGCCTCGACGTCTCCGGCGGCGACGGCCTGGCGACCCACACCACCCGCGATTCGATCCGAGCCTACATCGCCCTGACAAAGCCGCGCATCATCGAGCTGCTGCTCGTCACCACCGTGCCGGCCATGGTCCTCGCCACGCGCTGGGTCCCGGGCCTCGACTGGGGCGACTGGGGCCGGCTCGTCGTCTGGACGCTCATCGGTGGGACGCTCGCCGCTGGCAGCGCCAACGCGATCAACTGCTATCTCGATCGCGACATCGACGGGTTGATGACCCGCACCCGGCGCCGGCCGCTGCCGGCCCACCAGGTCGAGCCCGAGCGCGCCGTCGTGTTCGGCATCGTGCTCGGCGTCATCTCGTTCGTCGTCATGGCCTGGTTCGTGAACCTGCTGGCGGCCTTCCTGACCCTGCTGGCGATCGGCTTCTACGTCGTCGTCTACACGATGCTGCTGAAGCGCACCACGACGCAGAACATCGTCATCGGTGGCGCGGCCGGCGCCCTGCCGCCGGTCATCGGCTGGGCGGCGGTCACCGGGAATGTCGGCGTCCCGGCGCTCATCCTGTTCGCCCTGGTCTTCTACTGGACCCCGCCGCACTTCTGGGCGCTCTCACTGCGGATCCGCAAGGACTACGCGGCGGCCGGCGTGCCGATGCTGCCCGTGGTGCGCGGCATCCCCGAGACGACCCGCCAGATCGCCCTCTACACGCTGCTCATGGTCGCGATCTCCCTGCTGCTCTGGCCGGTCGCCCGGATGGGGCTGATCTACCTCGGCGCGGCGGTCGGCCTCGGCGCGGTCTTCATCTGGCAGGCCTACGGGCTGTGGCGGCGCGGCGCCTCGGAGGAGGCTTCGACACAAGGCGCGATCAAGCTCTACAAGTACTCGATCAGCTACCTGTCGCTGCTGTTCCTCGCCATCGCGGTCGACGCGCTCGTCTTCACCGCCTGACGCCCGTAAGAGACCCCGATCGTCCGGGACCTCGCGACGGCGTTGTCAGGTGACGCGCCCGCGACGATACCCCGACGGACCTCCGGGCTGTCACCATGATGGCCATGCAGATCCACTTCCTGGGTGGCGCGACCACCGTCACCGGTTCGCAGTTCCTCCTCGAGACCGACCGGGCGCGTGTCCTGATCGATTGCGGCATGTTCCAGGGCAGCCCCAACGAGTCCGTCCGTAACCGGATCCCGTTCGGGTTCGACCCGGCGACCCTCGACGCCGTCGTCCTGACCCATGCCCACCTCGACCACTGCGGCCTGCTGCCGCTCCTGGTCAAAGGTGGCTTCAACGGCCCGATCCACGCCACGGCCGGCACCGTCGAGCTCGCGACCCTCGTGCTCCTCGACTCCGGACACCTCCACGAGGAGTTCGCCAAGCGCGAGGCGCGGTGGGAGAAGCGCCATCCGGACGAGGTCGAGGCGGACGACCGCAAAGAGGCGGACACGTATCAGGCGGCCGTCGACCTCGCGGCGGCGGGCGGTTCCGGGGAGGAGGTCGCGATCGAGACGGCCGCCGCCCCGGAGGGATCCGTGGCCAAGCCCGCGGCCGTCGCCACGGCGGTTGGGTCGTCGATCGGCGAACACGTCCCGACGAGCATCGAGGCCGAGCCCGGATCTGCGGGCGCCTGGCCGACCGATCCCGAGGCGGACCTGCGGCGACAACCGCCCGAGCTTGCCGTCGACCTCGACGCCCCGCTCTACACGGTCAAGGACGCCGAACGGGCCGTTGAGCAATTCCGGGCGATCGAGTACGACGAGTCCCGGGAAGTCGCACCCGGCGTGTCGGCCACGTTCCTGGACGCCGGTCACATCCTCGGCTCCGCGATCATCCGGCTGGTCGTCCAGGATCGCGAGGGCGGCGAGGAGCGGGTCATCGTCTGCTCTGGCGACCTCGGTCGACCGGGCACGCCGATCATCCGCGACCCGACCGTCATGACGGCCGCGGACTACGTCCTCGTCGAGTCGACGTACGGTGGCCGCGAACACGAGCCCCAGGACGAGGCGATCCGGATCCTCGTCGAGACCATCCATCTCGTGAACGAGGCGAACGGCGTGCTGCTCGTGCCGTCGTTCGCGATCGGCCGGACCCAGGAGGTCGTCTGGGAGCTCGATCGCCTCATCGAGCGCGGCGAGATCCCGCTCCTGCCGCTGTACCTCGACTCGCCGATGGCCTCGAAGGCCTCCGACATCTATCGCCGTCACCCAGGCTACTTCGATGAGGAGACGGCCCGGCTCCTGCGCGAGGGCGAGACCCCGCTCGACTACCCGGAGCAGATCGTGACCAACGATTTCCGTGCGTCGCAGGCGATCGAGCGCGCGCAACGCCCGTACATGATCGTCGCCTCGAACGGGATGCTGACCGGCGGTCGCGTCGTGGGCCACCTGCGCCGGCTCATCGACGACCCGGACGCGACGATCCTGTTCGTCGGCTACCAGGGTGAGGGGACGCTCGGGGCGCATCTGCAGGCCGGTGCCAAGGAGGTCCGGCTCGACGGGCAGCAACGGCAGGTCCGCTGCCAGGTCCGCTCGATCAGCGGATTCTCGGCGCACGCCGACGAGACGGAGTTGCTCGACTGGCTTCGCGCGTTCGTCAAGGGCAAGCGGCCGGGGGATCCCGGGTATCCGCGCCGGGTCTTCCTCGTCCACGGCGATCCTGACGCGCAGATCGCCCTTGAGCCGAAGGTCCAGGCCCTCGGCCTGGCCACGCACGTTCCGCACTGGCACGAGCGGGTCACGCTGGACTAGGAGTCGCCGCGACGTGATCGTCGCGCCACCCGAAACAGCCGCCCCATCAGGCGGAACGCGAGAGGCAATTGAACCTGGATGCCGGACCATCCCGACCATCGCCCGACTCGATGGAGGATCTGATGGCCAGCCCGATGACCACGCCCGCGACGACCGATTCGTCGACGCTGTACTTCGGACCGTGGTATCGCCGCTCCCCCTTCTTCGAGAAGACCCTCGACGCCGGCTGCAGCGCGTACGACATCTACAACCACATGTACCTGCCGGGTTACTACCGCGACCCGGTCGAGGAGTACTGGGCGTTGCTCAACGGCGTGACGCTGTGGGACGTGTCGGTCGAGCGCATCGTCGAGATCACCGGCCCCGACTCGTCGGCCTTCGTCAACACGCTGACCTGCCGCGACCTGACGACGTGCGCCGTCGGCCAGGGCAAGTACGTGCTGATCACCGCCGAGGACGGCGGCATCGTCAACGACCCGGTCCTGCTGCGGGTGGACGCCGATCGCTGGTGGCTGGCCCTCGCGGACAGCGATGCGGGGCTGTGGGCGCGCGGGGTCGCGATCAACAGCGGCATGGACGTCAAGGTCCGCGAGCCGGAGGTCTATCCGGTCCAGGTCCAGGGACCCAAGTCGAAGGACGTCATGGCGACGCTGTTCGGGCCGCAGGTCCATGACATCAAGTACTACTGGACGCTCCAGACGGAGCTCGACGGCATCCCGGTCGTGATCAGCCGGACGGGCTGGACGGGCGAGGTCGGCTACGAGGTCTACCTGCGCGACCCGTCGCGCGGGGCGGAGTTGTGGGACCGGATCATGGAGGCCGGCCGGCCGCACGACATCCGTCCGATCGCCCCGTGCGAGGCCCGCCGGATCGAGGCCGGCATCTTCAACTACGGCTCGGACATCACGATCGAGAACAACCCGTTCGAGGTCATGGGGCTCGAGCGCCTGGTCGAGCCGCAGGCGGCCGACTACATCGGCAAGTCCGCGCTCGAGGAGATCCGTGCTCGCGGCGTCGACCGCAAGCTGGTCGGCATCGAGGTCGACGGCGAGGCGCTGCCCTTCGAGCTGTCGCGCAAGTGCATCGCGCGCCACGACGGCGAGGCCGTCGGGACCGTCACCGACCTCATCTGGTCCCCGCGGCTCGAACGCAACATCGGCTACGTGTGGGTCCCGATCGCGCTCGCCGGCGCCGGGACGCCGCTCGAGATCGAGGCACCCGACGGTGGGCGCTGGCCGGCGCGGACGGCCGCCATCCCGTTCCTCGACCCGAAGAAAGACGTGCCCAAGTCATGACGACCGACATCCTCACCGCGGACGAGCTGGCCGCCGTCCGACGCGAGTACCGCGCGGCCTCGCTGCTGCCCAAGCGCGTCTACCACGACCCGGCCATCTTCGACTGGGAGGGGGCGAACATCCTGCAACGCGACTGGGTCATGGTCGCGCGCGAGGAGGACGTCCCGGAGCCTGGTTCATACCAGCTCGTCACGCTCGATGGCGAGGACCTGATCATCGTCCACGGCCGCGACGAGGTGCTGCGCGCGTTCCACAACGTCTGCCGCCACCGCGGGACCGCCGTCGCCGAGGAGGCCTGCGGCAAGGTCGTGCGCTTCCAGTGCCCGTACCACGCGTGGATCTACGACCTCGACGGTGCGCTCGTCCGGGCCAAGCACACCGAGGACCTCGAGGAGTTCAGCCACGAGGCGTTCAGCCTGGCGCCGGTCCGCCTGGAGACGTGGCAGGGGTTCGTGTTCCTCAACCTCGATCCCGACGCGGCGCCGCTCGCGACCCAGCTTGGCGACCTCACCGAGCACCTCGGCCGTTTCGACTTCGCCTCGCTGCGCTCGGCCAAGCGGGCCGAATACGACGTGGCCGCGAACTGGAAGTTCATCGCCGAGAACTACAGCGAGTGCTACCACTGCCCCGGGCTGCATCCGCATCTCAACCACCTGACGCCATACGACCTCGGCGCCGAATGGGACCCCGACGGTGCATGGCAGGGCGGCTGGATGGAGCTGTCCGATGGCGTGGAGACGATGGCGCTCGACGGCGGCCAGGGATCGCGACGCGGCCGCCCGGCGATGACCGGGGTCACCGCGCAGGACGAGCGCCGCATCGACTACTACATCGTGTGGCCCTCGACGTTCCTGTCCATCCACCCGGACTACCTGCTCGTCCACCGGCTCATCCCGCAAGGCCCGGACCGGACGCTCGTGACCTGCGACTGGCTGTTCCCGCCGGCCACGATGGCGATGCCCGATTTCGATCCGTCCGACGCTGTCGCGTTCTGGGATCTCACCAACACCCAGGACTGGCATGTCTGCGAGCTCCAGCAACGCGGGACGCGCTCGTCGACCTGGGTGGCGGGGCGCTACTCGAACCTGGAGTCCCCGGTCCACCTCTTCGACAAGATGGTCGCGGATCGTTACGCCGGCGATCCGTTCCGCACGACCAGGTACCTGCGCGAGCACGGGGAGCTTGCGCCGGCGCCGGGCGAGGATCGCGGCATCGTGCCGGGGTCGGGCGGGTCGGGCGGGTCGAGCGGTGGGGCGGGTCCGGCGGGCCGAGCGGGTCGAATGGCGCAAACGGGCACGAGGCCGGCGACCAGGCTGGCAACGATGTCGCGGAGCGGGCCGCCCGCAAGGCGGCGCGTTCGAAGGCCGCCGCGGAACGCTGAGCGGTCAGCCGGCGGCGGCGTCCGCGGTCCGGCTCGCGCGGCTGGCCCGCCGCTGGCCCAGCCGCCACGCGGCCAGCACGGCCACGGCGGTGATGGCCACGATGATCGTCGAGATGGCGTTGATCTCCGGCGTGACGCCGAACTTGACCTTGCCGTAGATGTACAGGGGCAGGGTGGACGACCCGACACCGGCGTTGAACGTGCTGACCACGTAGTCATCGAACGAGAGCGCGAAGGCGAGCAGCCCGCCGGACAGCACCGCCGGCAGGATGAGCGGCAGCGTCACGTAGCGGAATGCGCCGATCGCCGAGGCGCCCAGGTCGCGGGCGGCCTCCTCCAGCCGCGGGTCCATGCCGGCCGCCCGCGCCCGCACGACGATCGCGACGTAGCTGATGCAGAACGTGATGTGGGCGAGCGCCAGCTGGGCGAATGATCCCCGGGCGCCGAACAGCTGGTAGAAGAAGACGAGCAGGCTCAGGCCCATGACGATCTCCGGCGTGACCATCGGGACGAGCAGGAGCGTCTCGGTCGCCGCCCGGCCGCGGAACCGGTGGCGCGCCAGTGCGAGCCCAAGCAACGTCCCAAGGATCGTCGAGACGACGACCGCGACCGCCGCGACCCGCAGCGTCTCGAACAAGGCGTCGACGACCTCGTCGTTGGCGAAGAGCCGCGGATACCAGTCGAGCGTGAACCCGCGCCACTGGAAGTTGCGCCGCGAGTCGTTGAACGAAAACACGATCAGCACGGCGATCGGGAGGAACAGGAAGAGGTAGCCGGCCAGCGCGTAGGCCGAGAGCCAGCGGTTGCGCCCGCTCATCGTGCCAGCCTCATGACCCGACGACCTCGTCCCGCAGTGGCCGCAGCGCGAACAGGGTGCCCCCGAGAGTGACGACCATGAGTATGAAGCCGAGGGCGGCGCCATACGGCCAGTCACGGCCCTCGAGGAAGAGCTCCTGGACGACCTTGGCGATCGTCGTGGTCTCGGCGCCGCCGAGCAGGTCGGGCGTCACGAAGTCGCCGATGGCGGGGATGAACGTCAGGATCGACGCGGCGACGATCCCGGGCATCGTCAACGGCAACGTGACCTTCAGGAAGGCGTCCCGCCCGCTGGCGTACAGGTCGCGCGCCGCGGCAACGAGCGCCGGGTCCAGCCGGTCGATCGAGACGTACAGTGGCAGGATCGCGAACGGCAGGAACCCGTAGGTCATGCCAAGGATCACGGAGAAGTCGGTGTTGAGCAGGATGAGCGGCTCGCTCGTGAGGCCGATCGCCTGCAGCAGCGAGTTCGCGACCCCGTTGTCGCGCAGGATGATCATCCAGGCATAGGTCCGGATGAGGTAGCTCGTCCAGAACGGGAGCATGACCAGGACGAGCAGGAGCCCCTTGTGGCGTCCCCCGTAGCGGCTGATCCAATACGCGATCGGATAGCCGATCGCCAGCGACAGGATCGTCACCGCCGCCGCGTAGCGCAGCGAGTTCAGGAACGTCGGCAGGAACGTCGGGTCGAAGGCGCGGCCGTAGTTGTCGAAGCTCAATCGGTCGAGCACGATGCGGTCCAGCTCGTCCCGCGTGCCCAGGCTGACCAGGAAGATCATCGCGATGGGCACCACGAAGAAGAGCGTCAGCCAGGCGATGCCCGGGATCGCCAGAGCGTACGCCGTGAGGCGCCCGCCCAGGGACCCTTGCCCGACCAGGCCCGCGGCCGTTGCCCCTTCCGGACGGTTCGCCTCGGTGGCCTCAGCCGCCACGCAGTGTCTGCCAGCGCGACAGGTACTCGTCGCGGACCGCCTGCCCGAGGTCGAGCAGCTCCTCGAGCTTCTCCACGAGGGCCTGCTCGGGGTTCACCGCCGGGTCCGCGAGGATGGCCGGGTCGATGAACTCCTTCGCCGCGGCGTTGGGGCCCATGTAGAAGACGTAGTTCGTGTTGGCCGCGCTCACCTCGGCGTCGAGCATGTGGTTGATGAACAGGTGCGCGGCGATCGGGTGCTTCGCGCCGGAGAAGACCGCGAGCGTGTCCGAACCCCGGACCGCGCCCTCCTCGGGCAGGTAGAACAGGACGTTCTCGTTCTCGGCCTGGATGGCATACGTGTCGGCGCCCCAGATCTGGCCGATCCACACGTCGCCGGAACTCATCGTGCCGATCGTGTCGGTGCTATACACGCGGACGAGCGGCTTCTGCTGCTGCAGGAGCGCGAGGGCCTCATCCATCTGGGCCGTGTCGGTCGTGTTGGCCGAATGCCCGAGCTGGATCAGGGCCATTGCGAACACTTCCTGGAAGTCGTCGAGCATCGCGATGTGCTTCGAGTAGCGCGGATCCCAGAGCGCCTTGCTGCTCGTGGGGCTGTCGGTGACCTTGGTCGAGTCGTAGCCGACGCCGGTCGTCCACCACATGTACGGGACCGAGTGCGTATTGCCCTTGTCGTAACCCGGATCGGCCCACTCCTGCCCCAGGTTCACGATGTTCGGGATGAGCGACTTGTCCAGCGGCAGCAGTGCGCCCTTCTCGACGAAGGCCGGGATGTCGACCGAGATCGGGAACGACACGTCGTAGCCGCCGCCATCGTTGCCGAGCTTGGCGTACGCCTCCTCGGTGTTCGCGAAGAAGTCGTACGTCACCTTGACGCCGTATTTCTCCTCGAAGGACGGGATCGTCGTCTCGCCGATGTAGTCGGTCCAGTTGTAGACGAAGAGCTCCGCCTCGGGCTCGGGGACGGGCGTCGGGGCGGGCGTCGCCGATGGCGCGGTCGACGGCGGCGCGGACGGCGCCGCGGCACTGGCGGATGGCGAGGGGCTGGCGCCCCCACCCGTGCAGGCGGCGATCACCGGCGCAAGGGCCGCGGCTGCTCCGACGCGGGCGATGCGTTCCAGGAGGTCTCGCCGCGTCAGGCGCTGCTCGACCATGTAGCGGACGAGCGCCTTTTCCAGGTCGATCGTCGAACCGTCGTATCGCTCGGTCATGACCGCTCCTCCTCCTCATCGGATGGGACCGCCACCGGGTCGCCGAGGACCAGGGCCTCGGACGAGGACCACGACACGGCCACCTCGCTTCCGACCGGGAGGCGGGGCCCGGTCTTTGCCACCAGGACCGACAGGACCAGGCCGCCCGCCGTGCGGACCTGGTAGCTGAGATTCGTGCCGAGGTAGGCGGCCTGCTCCACCTGACCACGGATGGCGTCCGGCGACCCGGCCGGGACGAGATCGATCGATTCGGGACGGATGCTGATCTCGACCTCGGAGCCCGGGCCGAGTGCGTCATGCGCGACGCGTGTCACTTCCCCGGATGTCAGCCGGATGGACCCGTCGGCCTCGACCACGCCGCGCAGGAGGTTGGTCGAGCCGATGAAGTCGGCCACGAAGCGCGTCGCCGGCCGCTCGTACAGCTCCTCGGGTGTGCCCACCTGTTCCACGCGCCCGGCGTGCATCACCGCGATGCGGTCGCTCATCGTCAGCGCCTCCTCCTGGTCGTGGGTGACGTAGACGAACGTGATCCCGACCTCCGCCTGGATGCGCTTGAGCTCGAGCTGGAGCTGGCGGCGCAGCTTGAGATCGAGCGCCCCGAGCGGCTCGTCGAGCAGGAGGACGGTCGGTCGATTGACCAGGGCCCGGGCGAGCGCGACGCGCTGCTGCTGGCCGCCGGACAGCTGGTCGGGCTTGCGCCGGTCGAAGCCCTCCAGGCGCACGAGCTCCAGGGCCTCGCCGACGCGCCGCCCGATCTCGGCCGGCGCGACCTTGCGGCGCTGGAGCCCGAAGGCGATGTTCGATCCCACGTCGAGATGCGGGAAGAGGGCGTAGTGCTGGAAGACCATGTTGACCGGCCGCTTGTCGGGCGGGTCCGTGGTGATGTCGCGATCGCGGAGCACGATCCGCCCGGCGGTCGGAAGCTCGAACCCGCCGATCATCCGCAGGGTGGTGGTCTTGCCGCACCCGGAAGGGCCCAGGAGGGAGAAGAACTCGCCCGGGCGGACGTCCAAAGAAACGCCATCGACCGCCCGGATAGCGCCGAAGCGCTTCTCCAGGTCGATGAGGCGGATCTCTGTCGCGGCGACGTCGCTGGGGGCCATCATCGGACGGCCGGAGCCTACGTTCGGCAGATGGGACGCGGTGCGGGCCGTCCCGCCCTCCGCAACGTCAGCGCGTGCGCTTCGCGATGCGCGAGAGGGCGCCCTCCCAGTCCGGGTCGAACGGCTTGCCGGGCTCGTCGAGGTCGACCGTCAGCGGGGCATGGTCCGACGGCACCGGCGGCCCCTTGCGGGCCTGTCGGTCGATCTCCGCGTCCACCAGCCGCTTGGCGACGTCCGCCCCGGCCAGGAGCAGGTCGATGCGCATGCCGAAGTTCTTGTGGAACATGCCAGCCCGGTAGTCCCACCACGTGAAGCGGCCGGGTTCGTCGTGCCGGGCGCGGTAGGTGTCCGTCAGCCCGCGGTCGATGAGCGCGCGGACGGCGGCACGTTCCGGCTCGCTCACGTGCGTCCCGCCGTGCGCGGCGGCGGGGTCCCAAACGTCCTTGTCCGTCGGAGCGACATTGAAATCCCCGCCCACGAGGAGCTGGTCGCCGCGCCCCGCCTTGCGCTCCTCGTCCAGGTAGCGACCGAGCCGCTCGAACCATTTGAGCTTGCCCTCGTAGAACGGCGAGCCCACGACGCGGCCGTTGGGCGCGTAGACCGCCACGATCCGAAGCCCCTCGACGGTCGCCGCCAGCACGCGTGCCTCGTCGAACGGGTCGAAGTCGTCCTCGCTCCCGGCGGTGCCGCCGGGCCCGGAGTCGCGCACTGGGCCGTCGCCGAAGTTGGTGACGATGTCGCCGATCTCCAGCCCGTTTCGGGCCGCGATCGCGACCCCGTTCCAGCGGCCCTCGCCGTGGTGGACGAGCTGGTAGCCGGCCATCGCAAAGGCCATGACCGGCGCGTCCGCGTCGCCGAGCTTGGTCTCCTGCATGAGCAGGATGTCGGGGTCGGCGCGCTGGAGCCAGTTCTCCACGGCTTCCTGGCGCGCCTTGAGCGAGTTGACGTTCCAGGTCGCGATGCGCATGCCGATGCCTGCCGCGCTCAGTACCGGCGGCCGCGCTGGCGTTCCAGGTCGAACGTCGCGGTGTCGGCGACGGCCATGACGGCCATCGTGCCCGCCTGGACCGGGTCCGAGACCACCAGGTCCACGTGCTCGGTGATGGAGCCGACCATGTTCAGCGCGATGATCGGGATGCCGACGGCGCGCAGCTCGTCGGCCGCATTGCTGATGTCGCCACCCATGATCGAGCCGGCGAGGACGAGCAGCCGCGCGCGCGGCAGGTCCGCGACGGCCCGGACGGCGGCCGCGATGGCCGGCTCGCCGACGAGCGGGATCGTGTCGACCGAGATGCGCTCGCCGCGCAGGTTGTGGCGGTCCGCCTCGCTCACCGCACCCAGCGCCACCTGCGCGACCTGGGCGCCGCCCCCCACGACGATGATCCGCTTCCCGAACACCGACCCCAGGGCGCGCGTCCGATGGATCGTGCGGACGTCCTCGACCGCCTCGAGGGCGGCGACCAGGGCGTCCTCGCTGACACCCTCGACTTCGAGCTCGATCTCGACGAGCGGCGGCTCACCGGCGATCGGGCGGACCGTGGCGAGCGTCCGGACGCGGCCGCCGATCGCGGCCGTGGTCGCGGCGATGGCGGAGATCGCCTCGACGCGGTCGATGATGTCGAACCGGATCGCGGCGGTCTCGACCGCCGGTGTTCGCGGCATGCTTGACGGGGCCCCGCTCAGAAGAGCGAGCCGCGACCGGCCGCTCCGGGTCGAAGGTCGCCGACGGTCATCGTCTCGGGTTCCATGCCGCCGGTCGGGTCATGCTCCTCGAACGCCAGGCCCAGCGACCCGAAGACATCGCGCGTCGCCGCTGCGTCGGACGTCGTGAGCATGAGTGCGCCGTCGGTGTCCTCTGCGACCCCGACGATCCCGGTGATGTTCACGCCGCGCTCGCCGAGCGCGGTCGCGACGCGGGCGAGCGAACCGGGCGCATCCGTGAGCTGGACCGTGAACCAGACCTCCACGCGGGTACCTCCTGTCATGTCGGTCGATGGTACCCGGTCGCCGCGCTACGCTGGCCCGATGCCAGCACCGCTCGGCAAGACGCCGACCAGGAAGATGCCCGACATCCAGGTCTTCGGGATGGACGATTCGGCCGCCACGCGGGCGGCACAACGGTTCTTCCGGGAGCGGCGGATCATCGTGCGCTACTCGGACCTGCGCAAGCGGCCGATCGCGCCCGGCGAGTTGCGCCGGTTCGTCGAACGCCTGGGCGCGCGGGCCCTGCTCGACGAGACCTCGAGGGCGTACCGGGACGCCGGCCTGGGCTACCTGACGATGACCGACCCGCAGATCGTCGAGCGGCTCCTGGTGGACCCGGGGCTCCTCCGCGTCCCGCTCGTCCGCCACGGGAACGACGTCACCGCCGGCAAGGCCGAAGCAACGTGGGCGGACTGGCTCAGGCGTCCGGCCGGGAACCCCGCCACTCGATGAGGGCGAGGGCCGCGCCAGCGGCCACGAACACCGCGCCGGCGGCCGCCCAGAACGGCTCGTCGGTCATGAAGCTCGAGCTGCGTACCACGCCGAGACCCTGGCCGATCCAGATGAGCCCGACCACCACGAGCGACGCGGCCGTGATCAGCCGTCCGCGCCGCTGATAGCTCGGCGTCATGTCCACGGTGGCATCCTACCGGGATGACGGCACGAGGTGACGACGACAGGCGCGCGGGCCGGCATCGCAGCGGCCGCGTCACGGTTCGCCCCGACGCTCCGGGCCCTGCCGTCCGGCGAGCCGGCCGGACAGAGGACGAGGCGCTCCTCCAGCGCCCGCAGGGTCGCCCGGAGTTCCTCGACTCGGATCCGTGGCGCTCGCTCCGGATCCTGTCGGAGTTCGTGGAGGGCTTCGATGCCCTGGCGGCGGTCGGGCCCGCGGTCAGCGTGTTCGGCTCGGCCCGGACGAAGCCGAACCACCGCTACTACAAGATGGCGAGGGAGCTCGGCACGATGCTGGCCAAGGAGGGCTACGCGGTCATCACCGGCGGCGGTCCCGGGATCATGGCGGCCGCCAATCGCGGGGCGCAGGAGGGCGGCGGGCTGTCGGTCGGCTGCAACATCGAGCTCCCGCTGGAGCAGGGCCTCAATCCGTACGTCGACCTGGGCGTCGAATTCCGCTACTTCTTCGCGCGCAAGGTGATGTTCGTGAAGTACGCGGACGCGTTCGTGATCTTCCCGGGCGGATACGGGACGCTCGACGAGCTGTTCGAGGCGCTGACCCTCATCCAGACGAAGAAGATCCAGGACTTCCCCGTGATCCTGATGGGCACCGAGTACTGGACCGGGATGATCGACTGGATCCGGGCGTCGCTGCTCGAGGCCGCGGCCATCAACGCGGAGGACGTCGACCTGCTGCGCCTCACCGACGATCCCGCCGAGGCGTGCGCCATCATCAACGCCTACGCGGTCCAGCGGCGGAGCCAGGCCGCGGCCACCGCCGAATCGACCAAGCCGATCGAGGGATCCGAGGTCCAGGAGCCGGCGAAACCGGAACAGGGCGAGAGCTAGAGGACCGGGATCGCGACCTCGATCCGGTCGTCGGCGATGCGGACCGGGTAATAGCGGAAGCGGCGGACGCGCGTCAGGCGGCGCGCCTCGGCCTTCGTGCCGGGCGGGTCCACTTTGGGGTCGCGGCCGGCCGGCGACCAGGTCGGGTGGTACACCCCGTCCGGATCGAGGCCCCCGGTCGTCGGCATCTGCGCGGGATCGCCGCTCTCCAGGTCGAACCGGCCCTCGTGCAGCGGGCACTGGATGATGCAGCCATCGAGGATGCCGATCGACAGCGGCGCCGACATGTGCGGGCAGCGGTCCTCGGTCGCGAAGACGCCCCGCTCGGTGTGGACGAGGAGCACGTCGAGCTCGCCCCGGCTCACCCGCCGCATGGCACCTTCCGGCAGCTCGTCGACCGCGAGCATCGGCTCGAATGGCGCGTCCGCCGTCCCCGCGGCCTGCAAGCGCGGTCGGAACGGGGCCGGCGTCATCGGCATGGTGGCAATGCTACCCGCGAACGACCGACGACCCCGGCGGGATGAACCACCGGGGTCGTCGGGCGAGAAGGAGGAGCGAGGTCAGTCGGCGGGTGTGCCCGTCGGCTTCAGCGTCCGGCCGCCTTCGGTCGGAGCCGGGGCGGCGGTCGCCGGACTCTCATTCGTCGATCGCAGCGGCAGCTCGCGCATGAAGAACGCGGCCACGAGGGCGCCGATCCCGGTCGCGACGCCGATCCAGAAGGTCTGGGCGATGGCCAGACTCATGGCGTTGTTGAACGCCTGGTCGAACTGCGGCACGAACGGTTGGATGAAGGCCTGGAACTGCGCGGGCGCCTGATTCAGCACCACGGTGCCGAAACTCTGGCCCACGCCGGTGAGGTCGTTGAGGTTGATATTGCCGCCCGACAATTGCTGGAACCCAGCTTCGGCGGCCGCGCGGCCCGGCTCCGGCACGCTGGCCAGGAGCTGCGTCGTGACCGGCTCGAGCTGCGCCGGGAGCTCCTGGTTGAGCGCGGAGGCGAACTGCGTGCCCGCGATGGCCAGGCCGACCGATCCGCCGATCTGGCGGAAGAAGGTGAGGTTGCTGGTCGCGACCCCGAGCTTCGAGAATGGCACCGCATTCTGGACGACGATCGTGAAGACCGACAGGCTCGGGCCGATCCCGACGCCGGCGATGAACATCCACAGGAACAGGATCGGGTACGGCGTGTCGGCGCGCAGCTGCGTCATCAGCCCGATCCCGACGACGATGGCCACGAGGCCCGAGAGGACCACCGCCTTGTACTTGCCGGTTCGCGAGACGAGGTTGCCGGCGATGATCGAGCTGCCGATCAGCCCGATCAGCATCGGGAAGATCAGGTAGCCCGACGCGGTCGCCGACTCACCACGGACCACCTGGAACCAGCGCGGCAGGAAGATGATCGCCCCGAAGAAGCCGAAGCTCACCAGGAACGTGGACACGATCGATGACACATAGGTCCGATTGCGGAAGAGGTCCAGCGGAACGATGGGCTCCTTGGCCCGGGACTCGACCCACACGAAGATGGCGCTGAGGAGCAGGCCGATCGCGATGAACCCGCCGACCGTCAGCTCGCCCCAGTCGTTCGGGACGTTCTGCGCGCCGACCAGGTGGAAGCCCGACTTGTTGGTGAGGCCGACCAGCAGGAACCCGATCGCGACCGTGAAGATGAGGGCCCCGAGATAGTCGAGATCGCGCGACACGCCGGCCCGCTTGATCGTCGGCAGCAGCCGCCAGATGACGATGAGGCTGGCGATGCCGATCGGCAGGTTGACGAAGAAGATCCAGTGCCAGCCGATGGTGTCGGTCAGGAAGCCGCCGAGGCCCGGACCGATCAGGAACGAGATCCCGAAGACGGCCCCGAACAGGCCCTGGTACTTGCCGCGTTCGGCCGGGGTGAAGAGGTCACCGATGACCGCAAGGGCGATCGGGAAGAGGGCGCCCGCACCCAGGCCCTGGATGCCGCGGAAGAGGATCAGCTGCCACATCTCCTGACTGAGCCCGGATAGGACGGAGCCGATGAGGAACAGACTGATGCCGATCATCAGCATCGGCCGCCGTCCGTAGAGGTCGGACAGCTTGCCGTAGAACGGCACGGTGATCGTGCTCGTCAGCAGGTAGATCGTGACGACCCAGGTGTACAGCTCGTTGCCGCCCAGATCGGTGACGATGCGCGGCAGGGCCGTCCCGACGATCGTTTGATCGAGCGCGACGAGGAACAAGCCAAGGAGGACCGCGAAGAGGATCTCCATCTTCGCGCGGTGGCTCAGGCCGAGGGCGGGGTCCTCCGCCAGGGAAGGTGCATTCGGGCGGGTGGGGAAGCTTTCCATGGATCAGTCCTTCGCTGAGGCCACGATGGGGCGGCCGGATGGGGCGTGGGCAGGCGCGCGATCGGCAGTGCGAACGGTCGCTGGGGATCGTGGAGCGGGGATGGAGACGGCATGGGGATCCGAAGGTGCACCAACCTCCTCCTCGAGCCCACGACGGAGCGCCGCGATGGCTCGGCCGACGGCGGTCACCTGGGAGCGCCCGATCCTGCCGAACACCGAGCGCAGCAGGTCCGAGCCGATGGCATCGACTTCCTCGAGCATCCGGCGGCCGGCGTCCGTGACCCGGATCATCACGATGCGGCGGTCCTCAGGCACGCGTGTCCGCTCGACGAATCCGCGTTCCTCGATGCGATCGATCAAGCCGGTGGCATTCGAGAGGGACACCTGGAGGACGTCTGCCAGCCGGCTCATCGGCATCTCGCCGCTACGCTGGAGCGTGTACAGGATGTGGAGCTGCGCCATGCTGACGCCCTTGCGGACCAGCCGCTCGCTCGACGCGCACTTGACCTGGTTCATCGCGGCTCGGAAGTCGGCGATGATGGGGCCGTAAGGATCGTCGACGGGGGTTGTCGGGGTCGCGTCGGCGACCGGCTTATTAGTTCGTACCACGTGAACAATCTAATCGGAGTCAATCATCGTGTCAACCTTAACGGTTGACGCCGTATGCAGGAGTCTCGATGCGCTACGTCCTGATGACCGAGCCCCAGCAGGGCATGAGCTACGCCGATCAGCTGGCGGCGGCCAAGCGAGCTGAGGCGAACGGCTTCGACGCCTACTTCCGGGCGGACCACTTCGCGAGCTTCCCAGGGCCCGCCGGGCAGCCGACCACCGATGCCTGGACGATCGTCGCCGGTCTCGCGCGCGATACCCAGCGCATCGGCCTGGGCGTTCTCGTGTCGCCGGTCACCTTCCGTCATCCGGGCGTGTTCGCGAAGGTCGTCACGACGGTCGACGAGATGAGCGGCGGCCGGATCGAGGTCGGGGTGGGCGCCGGGTGGAACGCGATCGAGCACGAGCAGCTGGGGCTCGCGTTCCCGCCGATCAAGGAGCGGGCGGATCTCATGGAGGACCAGCTGGCGATCCTGCACGGCCTGTGGGGTGAGCCAGATGGCTGGTCGTACGAGGGCATCACCGGGATCAAGCTCAACGGCGCCCTCTTCCGGCCGCGCCCGGTGGACGTCGCCGGCCGGCCGCGCACGTCCGTCGGTGGCGCCCGGCCCCGGATCATCGTCGGTGGCCAAGGCTCGCCACGCTCGTACCGGCTGGCCGCGCGCTACGCCGACGAGTTCAACCTGAGCTCGTCGTCACCCGACAAGGCGATCGAGGTGAGCATGGCGCTCGACGAGGCCTGCCGGGCGATCGATCGCGACCCGGCGACCCTGGCCCGCTCGACGATGGCCGGCGTGCTCGTCGGCCGGAACCAGGCTGAGGTGGAGGCACGCGAACGGGCCCTGTTCGAGCTCTTCGGGCCGGATGAGTTCGCCGACGCGGAAGCGTGGCTCGATGAACGGCGCAACCGCTGGGTCTACGGGACGCCCGACCAGGCACGCGCACAGCTCGAGCGGTTCGCCGCTGCGGGTCTGGAACGGATCATGCTCCAGGACTTCATCCCCTGGGACCTCGACATGATCGACGTCATGGGGGAGGAATTGGTGGGGCGCGTCTGAACGACGAATCGTGAGATCGGCACACCGCAGGACGGCGCGGGCGTTCGTTGCCGGGTCCGCGCGCTCGCTCACGCAGCTTGGGTTCGCTCGCTCCCGTGCTCCCCGGCGCCTTCGCCGGCACCGCCCTGAGGCGCGCTTCGCTAGACCATCCCCTCGGAAGGTTCGGCCGCGTCTGCGGCTTCGCGGTACTTGTCGACGTCGCGGTGGATCGCGTCTGGGTCGACGTTACGGGCGCGGGCGAGGCGCTCGGTGAGGAGCTGGAGCGGGGTGGCGGTGCCGAGCAGGGCGGCGACCGGGGAGGGGAGTGACGGGGTTTCAGGGACGACGATCCGCCCGGCGGGGGTGAGCTCGGTCGGGAGCTCCGCGGCGATGTCGGCCGTCACGATCGCGGCGGCCTCCATGCCGATCACCCGGGCCGCGCGCAGGACGCCCCGGGCGCGTTCCAGGCGATCGTCGCGGCGGTCCCGATCCGTGAGCATCAGCACGAGCGCCGTCGATTCGTCGGTCGCGGCGAGGTGGCCGTGGAGGAACGTCTCGAGGTCGCGGTAGGCGGCCGGGATCCAGGTCCCCTCCTCGATCTTGAGCGTGAGCTCGCGGCCAGCCGGCCGGTCGGCACCGGACGCGACGACAAGGATCGGGCGGGCGGACGCGAGCCGGCCAGCCACCAATTCCGCGATCGACGCGCGGTCCACGCCAGCCTGGAGCAGCTCGCGGAGGGCATCGCCGAGCGCCGCGTCAACGGGCCGCTTCGCCAGGTGCGCCCCGATCGCGACGGCGGCGACGAGCGGACTGACGTAGCCGACCGTGTGGCACCAACCCTGATCGAGCTCACCGGTTTCGACGACGATGTCGGCCAGGGCCGCGCCGGGCGATCGATCCGACACGGTGATGAGGGCCGTACGCGCCCCGGCCTCCTTGGCGGCCGTCAAGGCCGCGTTGGTCGCCGTCGTGCCGCCCTCGTGCGAGACCCCGATGACCACGCCGCCGCCGGGCGGATCGAGGGCCAGCTCGAAGGCCTGGGCGGAGACCGGCTCGAGTCGGGCTGCGTGACCGGGGGCTCGGACGTCGGAGGCGCGGACGGCCTCGCGCAGGATCTCGGTGACGCCGAGGGCAGCGTGCTCGGACGTTCCGCACCCGGTCAGCACGACCGGATTGCCGGCACGGATCGCAGCCCGGATGGCTCGTGCCAGTTCGGCGGCGCCACTGCCGGGTGCTGCGTTGCGCTCCAGGATCCGCGCGGCCAGCGCCGGTTCGGCCTCGATCATGTCGGTCATGTGGAACGGCGGCGTGCCGCGCGGGCTCGGCTGCGAGGTGGAACGCCAGGGGTCGGGCGGGCCGGGCAGCGGGGCCGTGGGGTCGAAGGTGGACGTGCTCATCCGGGGAGCATAGGCGTCACCCGAAGCCCCGGTTCCCACGACCCACGCGCCGCGACGATGCGGCCCCGGCGCAGTGTTCGGCCGGAGCCGTCACCATATCGCCAGGGGCACACCACGCGTACTGGAGGCACGGATGCAGGTCGGTCTCATGGCGCCGCAGGGCTGGAAGGGCGAGTACGACGGCTGGCGGCCGCTGGACGGCTGGGCCCGGACGATCGAGCTGGCCGCGCAGGCGGAGTCGCTCGGCTTCGAATCGCTATGGGTCTTCGATCACTTCCACACGGTGCCCGAGCCGTCCGACGAGATGACCTTCGAATCGTTCGCGGTCCTCGCCGCCCTGGCGGTCAGCACCGAGCGGGTCCGACTCGGCCACATGGTCGTGTGCACGGGCTTCCGCAATCCAGCGCTGACGGCGAAGCAGTCCTCGACGATCGATGTGATCAGCGGCGGGCAATTCGAGCTCGGGATCGGTGCCGGCTGGAAAGAGGATGAGTGGCGAGCGTACGGCTATGGGTTTCCGCCGCTGCCCGAACGGCTCGCGGTCCTCGGCGACCACCTGGCGGTCATCACTGAGATGTTCGCGCCAGGTCGGGCGACGTTCGACGGGCGCTTCGCGCATGTCCGCGGCGCCATCAACGAGCCACGCGGCGTGCAGGAGCCGCGTATCCCGATCATCGTGGGCGGCAATGGACCCAGGATCACGGCCGGGTACGCGATCCGCTATGCGGACGAGCTCAACTACGTGTTTCTGGAGCCCGACGAGATCGTCGACCGGATGCGCCACGTGCGCGAACGCTGCGAGACCGAAGGACGCGACCCGGCGACGCTGCGCTTCTCGCTGTACGCGCGCGACGAGCAGATGCGCGACGCCGGTCAGGCCCGGGTCGACCGGCTGGGTCGGTTCGCGGAGATCGGCCTGGACCGCCTCGTGGCGTTCCCGACGCGCTGGTCGCCAACGCTCGATGCCCAGTCGGGTTTCGCCGAGGACTGCGAGGCGGCCGGGATCACCCTCGAGGGGCGCGTCCCCGCCTAGTTGACGACTTCGACCGAGTTCGCGATGGCCTGGGCGTCTGCCGCGGAGGCGTTCGTCGCGGTGACGACGAGCTGGTTGGAGCCCGCCAGGATGAAGTACTGATCGAGCGTGGCGCCCCCGGCGCCTGCGACGCCGAGCGTGTACTGGTAGTGGATGGCGTCGCCGGCCGGGAGGGTGATCCGCTCGGACACGACATCGCCCTCGGCCAGGTTGTCCAATGTGGAGGAGTTGATCTGATCCAGCAGGTCCAGGCTCAGGCCCATCGCGGGCAGCGCCAGGACGGTGACCTGCGTGCCCTTGGACGGATCGGGTCCGAAAGCGAAGATGGACAGGCCGGTGCCGAGAAGGCTCTTGATCTGGGCCTCGTACTGGGCGGCCAGCGCCGGGTCCAGGTCACTCGCCTCCATCGCCGCTTCGAGCGCCTCCGGCGTGACGTCGACCCGGGTCCAGCCATCGGGCAACGTGACCGCGAAGCCCTTGTCGGCGACCACGATGCGGCCGGTCGTTGCGAGGCTGGCCGCCGGCGTGGCCGCTGCGGGGGCCGTCGCTGAGGCGCCCGGCTCCGCCGATGTCGGTACGGGCGTGGTTCCGGTCACGGGGTCGACGGTCACCGTAGGAGCGGAGGCCGTGGAGCCGCCGCAGGCGGCGAGGGCGATGGAGAGCAGCGTGATCGAGAGCGCGCTGCGCACAGGCAGCGTCAGGTTGGTCATGAGCGTGGAATTCCCCCTGGATGTGTTGATGACTTCAGCCTAGGGCCTGTCGGGAAGGCCGTCCAACCGCCCGATGGTCCCGCTCATGACGGGCGCCCGATGCGGCGCCACGGGCCGTAGCGGAACCAGACCCGGCCGACGAGGAGCGCCACGGGGACCGGACCGTAGCGGCGCGAGTCGATCGGGGGCCCGAAACCGGCTTGCGCGGCGGCCTCCTCGGATGCGTCGGCGACCAGCCAGGCCTCGTCGTCCGCGAGCTCGAGATAACCGTCCTCGAACGGGACCCGATCGCCGGGTCGCGCCGCGACGCGCTTGACCGACAGGGTCCCGCCGTCGGGTTCGTGGAACGCGACGATCGCTCCGCGTCTTGGCCAACGAGCGGTCGTCGGATCGAGCAGCAGCCAGTCGCCCGCCGTGAGGGCCGGCTCCATGCTCGCCCCCTCGATGGCGATCCGCCACGGTCCCCGCAGGCGATGCAGCAGGCGGTCGGTGCGACGAGGCCCCGCCGACCGGCGGGGCCTCGGGACGCGCGCGAGGAAGCGGGTCAGGGTCAGGTGGGGCGCCCCGCGACGCGGGTCTTCTCGAGACCGCCGGTCGCCTTCCAGGCTGCGTCGATCTGGTCGATCATCTCGAGCAGCTTCTGCGAGTCGGCGGCGTCGGTGGACGCCTTGACTTTCGAGACCTGCTTGTTCGCATTCCAGAACAGCTCATGCAGGTTCGGGACCTTCTCGAGGTGCTCGGGCTTGAAGTAGTCGTGCCACAGGACGTCGAGGTGGTGCTTGACGAGGTCGGCCTGCTTCTCCTTGATCGCGATGGCGCGCGTCCGGAACGTGGCGTCCTCGTTGGCCGCGTACTTCTCGATGATCCTGTGGCAGGACTCGGCCTCGATGCGTGCCTGCTCCGGGTCGTAGACACCGCAGGGCAGGTCGCAATGGGCGTGGGCGGTGGTTGTCGGCGCGAGCCAACGGGTCAAGCGAGACATGGGACTCCTTCGCACTGGGGATGCGGCGCTCACCGTATCGTCTCGGGGGATGGATCGAAGTGTCCGAGCCTCCGTCGGGCATGTCAAACGCGCAGCGGATCAGCGTGCATCACCGACCGCGGCCCGGCACCCCGGGTATCATCGCCCGGATGACGGAGCGTGGGCTGCCCAGCGCGGATGCTTCGCCGGCTTGCCCGTTCGTGGCGTTCGAGGACGAGCGGGACGAACGCGCCGACCGACCGGATCACCGCCACCGCTGCTATGCGGAACCCGAGCCCGCCCCGCGCGCACTGGCGCACCAGGAGGCGTACTGCCTCTCGAGCGCCTTCCCGGTCTGCCCGACGTTCCAGGAGTGGGCGCGGCGGGAGGCGGCACATGCTCGGGCGGGCGGGACCCCGACGCCGACGCCCGCGGGCGCGACCGTCGCATCAGCCGAGAACGCTCCGGCGGAAGCGTCCGACGACTCCGCCGCGTCCGACACGGATGACGATCCCTGGGAGCGACGACGCGACGAGCGCCCGATCGAGGAGCGACCGCGCCGCAATCCACCGCGTGACTGGGCCGCACCCCCGCCGTGGGCGGCCGGTGCCGGCGGCCTGGCCGGTGCCGGTGGCCTTGGCGCGGCGGGAGCGGGCGCTGCCGGTGCCGGTGGCCTCTCCGGGGCTGCCGGCTCGAGGGGCACGCGTGACTTCCTGGGACCGCGGGAGACCGAGGGCCGCGGACTCGCCGGCAGCGCCGCCGATCGACTCGCGCGCGACGTCGCGGGCGCCGCGGATCCGGACCTCGATGACGAGCCGCCGGATAGTCGCCTCCTGGACCACCCGTCCACCCCGGCCGACCCGGAGCTTGCCGGACTCGTGGGCCGGCCCGACCGGGCGGGAGCGGGCGGCGCTCGTGACGGCTTGCCACCGGTGGCCAGATCGAGCCGCGCCCCCACCGTCAGTTCGACGCGCGACCGGGACCGGGAGCGCGAGCGAGAACGGGAACGCGAGCGCGAGCGAGGGCATGTGGACGGCCCAGCGTGGGAAGGCCAGCGCCGCTACGAGGCGTACCCGCAGATCAAGGCCGGCCGATCGATGCCGGGGATGCCCGCGATGCCACGTATCGTGGTGCTCGCCGGGGCGCTGGCCATCGCCGCGCTCGCCCTGTTCTTCCTGCCCGCGCTGTTCGGGGTGGGCGGGGATCGGGAGCCGGACGCGACCCCGAGCCCGAGCGCCGTCGCGACCGCCACGCCCGAGCCAACGCCGCAGCCCGCGCCGACCCCACAGGTCTACGTGATCAAGGAAGGCGACACGCTTTCGAAGGTGGCGCGCGCGTTCGGATTGACGCTCGATGAGCTCCTGGCCGCGAACACCGAGACGATCAAGGATCCCGACCGGATCGTCGTGGGTGACGAGATCGTCATCCCGGTTCCGACCTCGGACGAGGTGGATGGCGGGGCCGCTTCGGACTCGCCGGCGCCCTGACCCCTGGCCCGGCCCGCTGACCCCTGGCCCCCTGACCGCGGCCCGCGCCCTGCTACCTGGGCGCGATGTTGATGGCCGTGATCCGGCCGGCCTCCACCCGGAACGTTGCGTCGATGTGCTGCGTCGGTGCCCCCGGCCGCACCACGAGGAGGTCCGCCTCGTAGGTGTTCCCGGTGTCGCGGATGCCACCCGGGATCATGCGCAGGCCGGCGTCGCCGCGCAGGAACCAGCCACCGACCCGCTCGACGCCGCGCAACATCTGGACGCTGTCGCCGACGTGCACGCGCATCTCGGTCTTCTCGTCCATGAGGGCGACCGCGCCCTCGCGGTCGCCGCTGTTCAGCTTCTCGAAGAAGTCTTCCATCGTCTCGACAGCACCCATGGGCGGAGTGTACCGTCGGCCGCCCGTGGACGCCGACGTCCGACCTGCGACCACGCTCGCGTCCCCCTGGCCAGCCTCGCCGGTCGCCTGCGCGATCTTGACGAGGCCGCGCGGGCCCGATCTCGCAGGAGGAACTCGCGCGACAGCGATCGCGGATCCTGGACGAGACGTAGACGCCGTCCGACCTACCAGGACCCGCCGCCGTCCAACGTGCTGGAACCCGCCGCCGTCCGATCGGACGCCGGCCGACCCGACGGCCGCGCTGGCGCTGGCTCCCAGCCATCGATTTCCGGTCGAGGCGCAGAACGACCGACCAAGTCCCGAGCGCCCCGCCTTGCCCGCCCGCCTGTGATGGCAGCTAGCCAACGAATTCGTGAACTTGCCGGGACTCCGGGCCAGGCGAGGCTCGCTCACCCGGGCTCGGGCAAGGAATCGATGGCTGTGCGCCATCGCCCGACCACGATCATCACCGAGAGCGATGGATCCAGGGTGATCGAACCTCAGGGCGTCGCTTGCATCGCCCTTGGCCACCGAATTCATCGCCGGCAGCGATGGAAAGCTCCGGACCGGGCGCATTGGATCGGGTGACCTGCCCTGGGTGGCACGCTCGACGCGATTTCCATCACCGGGAGGGATGACAGGTCGCCCCGCTGGGCGTGGTCGCCCGGCTGGGCCTGGTCGCCCGGCTGGGCTCGGCTGGACCGCGTCGGTTGCTCGGCTGGACCGCGTCGGGTGCCCGGCTGGACCGCGCCCGTTGCCGCACGCCCCGCTAGAACCCGCCGCCCGAGCCGCCTCCGCCACCACCCGAGCCGCCACCGCTGAAGCCTCCGCCTCCGCCACTCCCCGAGGACGACGGTGCGTTCCCGATCGTGCCAAGCGCCGACATCATCCCGCCGAGATCGGGCACGGCCGAACCCGAGAAGATGCTGCCACCGCTGCCGGCCGCGATGCCGCTCGCGAACGATGAGCCGTCGTTCGTCCGGTACCAGGCCGGGAAGTACATCGCCGACGCCATCGACGGCTGCTCACGCGCGTCCTCGAGGCTTCGCGCCAGGACCCCTTCGATCTCGCCCTGCAGCCCCAGGGCGGTACCCCAGACCACGGCCTGATCCGGCGTATCGAGCCATTCGAGACCGGCCTCGTCCACGACCTGCTGCATGGACCGCGCCTGCTCCATCGTCTTGCGCAGCGTGCGGCGATAGGCCGCCAGCATCGCCCGGATCATCGCCCCGGGCATCGTCACCGACGGCATCCCACGCGCAAACCCGAGGATGACGATGCCGCCGGCGATCACGGCGGCCCCGATCATCACGAGACCCGACATCGGCACGTTGATGCCGGCGAAGACCGCCGCGCCTCCGGCCACCATCGCCAGCACGCCCCGGCCAACCCAGCGAGCGACGACCTTGCTCGGCTTCTCGACCATCCAGCCCTTCTTCACCACGTGCGACTCGAGCTTCGAGTCGAATGTCGAGACGGATGGACCGAACTTCGGGAGGTCGTCGGCATCGATGTAGCCCTCGTCTTCGCCTTTCGCGAGGTCGCGCAGCTCCTTCAGCGCGTATTCCTCTGCGGCCCCGATCGGCCGGCGGGCATTGAGCGCGCGCCGCGCTTCCTCGACCGCGTCGAGCGTGGGCGGCCCCACGTCGATGCCGACCTTGTTGCGACAACCCGAGCAGCCCGCGGTCCTCCCGGAACGAGATCAGGCCACGCGACGCGAGATCGAGCATCGCCGTGGTCAGCGCGCGCCGTGACGTCCCGCCCTCCATGACGAACGCCCCGGACGCGGCCGTCAGGTCCGTCGGCGGTGCGGGCATGAGGATCGAGGGGTCGTCGAGATAGACGGGGTCCTTGCCGAAGCGGCGCCAGCTGCATGTACGTCCATCCGGCCAGGCCCATGAACGCGATCGGGGCACCGATCAGACCCAGCACGGCATTGAACTGCCGCCCGCGCCTCGAGGCGCGCGGCGTTCTCCGGCGTCGCGGCGGTGGAGATCCGGTCGAGCGCGATGCCGAGCGCCCCGTCGAAGTCGGCGTTCCGCAGGAACGGCACCATGTCGTCGTCGAAGATCGCCTGGCGCTCGCTGTTGGTCAGGAACGTCGCCTCGAATCCAGGCCCGGCGTAGAGCTGCACCTGACCGTGCTCGAGGGACGGGTCGATGTCGAAAAAGATGGCAAGGCCGTCGTCGAACCCGCGCCGGCCGACGCCCCATTGGTCGATGAGCGCGCGGGCGCGCGACTCGGTCTCCTCGGTGGTCACGCCGTAGTCGACGAGCTGGGTATAGACGACGATCTCGGCCGCGGTCCGCGCCTCGATGGCATCGATCGTCGCCTCGGCGTCCGCGATCGCCTCCGTCGGACAGGATGCCGGCGGTGTCGTAGACGGCCTGACCGTCGACCGGCGGCGGGAACGGCGGCCCGGCCGCTGCCGCCACCACGGGCAGGAGCAGGGCAATGGCCGTGCCCAGCAACAGGAGCGAGGCGCGAACGTGACGGCGCATCACGTGCGGATGATGGCACGGCGACATCGGCGGCTGTCCGGTCGTTGCCGCTGGTTGAGGGTCCGGCGGCGGGGGCCGCCTGCGCAGGACACAACCGCCTTCGGCGCTCAGCGCCCTGCTCCGGCGGCCCCCGCCACCGGTAGCCCGGGCCGTGGCTCAGCCGAGGGAGGCGATGGAGCCCCGGCGGCGGCCGACCGTGAGGGTGCCGTCGAGGTCGCGCAGGACCTGGGGTGGGCGGGGGCGGCCGTTGTAGGTGGAGCCGAGGGATGCGGCGTACGCTCCGGCGTCGGCGATGGCCACGAGATCGCCTCGGCGGAGTGGCGGCAGGTCGTGCGTGCCGAGCGAGTCGGTGGACTCGCAGATGGGGCCTTCGACCCGGGCGGGCTCCACCTCGCCGGGGTCGCCCGCGCGCCAGGGTCCGTCGCGCGACCCAGCGACGTGAGCGCCACGATCGGGTGTCGTGCCCCGTACAGCGCGGGTCGGATCAGCTCCGTCATCCCTGCGTCGAGCACGACCTGGCGGCCGCCGCGGTCTCGCACGTGGAGCACTCGGGCCACCAGCCAGCCGGCGCGAGCCACGAGGGCGCGTCCGGGCTCGATCGCGAGGCGGGTCGGGCGGCGCTCGACCGGGACGGTCTCGAGCGCCGCGGGGAGCTCGCGCGCGAAGCGTTCGGGGGTCGGGGCCGGCTGGTCGGCGGGGAGGACCGGGAACCCGCCGCCCAGGTCGACGGTGTCGAAACCCTCGATCGACCCGCGCCACAGCGCGGCCAGCGCCAGCGCCTTGCGAACGGCATCGCGCCACGCGTCCACCGCCCCGAGCTGCGATCCGACATGCAGGTGGATGCCGCGCGGGCGGAGCGGGCCGTCCATCCCGCCGCCGGCCTCGATGGCCGCCCCGATCTCCGTCTCGGTCATGCCGAACTTGGCGGCACCCGACCCGACGGCCAGCCCGGCGTGGGTTTCGGGCGCGACGTCCGGGTTGAGCCGGTACAGGATGTCGAGCCGGAGCCCGGCGCCCCCCGCCCGGCGGACCGCCGTCGCGAGCGCTTCGGCCTCCTCCGGCGATTCGAGGGCGACCCAGCGCAGCGGCGAGCCGTCCGCCGCCGCCCGGGCCGCCGCCCGCAGGTCCGCCGGCGTCTTGCCGACGCCTTCCAGGGTGATCCGGTCGTTCGGGAGGCCGGCGCGCCGCGCGAGCGCCCACTCCCCGCGCGAGACCACGTTCGCGCCGAAGCCACGTGCGGCGACCGCCGCGATCACGGCGGGCACGTCGTTCGCCTTGACCGAGTAGTGCCGGACGATCGGGTCCGGGAACGCCTCGCGCACGGCCGCGCAGGCGGATTCCAGTGTCGCGAGATCGGTGACGAAGAGCGGCGTGCCGAAGCGCCGCGCGGCGGCGCGTAACGCGTCCCCGAGCGCTGCCTCAGTCGGGGACGACAAGCCGGATGACGGTGGAGATGAGGCTCAACGCAACGGCGCCCACCACGGCCGCGACGAGCGTGTCGGCAGTCAGCAGGTCCGGCGGGAAGTCGCCGACCGTCAACGGGAACCCGGCGATGTCCGAGATGAACGCCGTCGCGAGCAGCAGCGCCGCGTTCACCAGGAACCCGACGAGCCCCATCGTCATGAACGAGATCGGGAGCGTGGCGGTCTTGACGATGGGCCCGATCAGCCCGTTGATGACCCCGAAGATCACGGCGATCACGATCAGCCCGACGACCCCGCCGTCGTACTGGAACATGGTGGGCAGCAACCACACGAGGATGTAGAACGCGACGGCCGTCACGACCGTACCGATGACGAAGCCTCTCACGACACGTCCTCCTGGATGGGCGATGGGCGGTGTGCGCCGAGGATAGCCCCTCAGCGCAGCAGGAATCCCCGCTCCAGCGGGTCGCGCTCGTCGAGGGTGAAGGTGTGCTCGCCGGTGCGGAAGGCCGAGCCCTCGACCCAGGTATGCACGGCGGGCCGACCGGCGACCTCGGTGATGCCGAAGACGGCGGCGTCGAAGACGCTGTCGACGATCGACCGATGGGTGAACGTCGCATCGACACCGATCTCCCCGCGGGCGGCCATGATCGCCAGACGCGCGCTCGTCCCGCTGCCGCACGGCGAGCGGTCCACCTCGCCGTCGGCGAAGACCGTCACGTTGCGCTGCTCAGAGCGCGGCCACGCCGCTGAGCGATTCCCAGAAGATCACGCCGTAGATCCCGCGCAGCGCGGGATCGAGCGGATGCATGATGTCGATGGCGCGATCGATCGCGGGCCGCAGCTCGCGTTGGAGGGCGATGAGGGTCGGCAGGGCCGACGGCTCGACGCGGAGCCCCAGGGTCGTGACCTCGACGGAGCCGTAGAACGCGCCACCGAACGCGACGTCGAGCGTGAGCGGACCGCGGCTGGTCTCGACCGGGACATCGAGGGCGAGCACGAACGAGGGGACGTTCGCGGAACCGCACGGCCTCGACCCGGCCGGTGCCATCCAGCCGAGCCGTGCACGCAAGGCGGCCCGACGGCACGTCGACCGTCACGTCCACCTTGGTCGTGCCCGGCTCGACGGCGATGCGACCGCTGTCGAGCGCCCAGGTCACGAGCGCGATCGTTCCGTGCCCGCAAGCCGTCGAGTACCCCTCGTTGTGGAAGAACACGACGCCGAGATCGGCGCCCGCGTCGTCGGGCGGCGTCACGAAGCACCCGTACATGTCGGCGTGGCCGCGCGGTTCGTTGACGAGGAGCTGGCGGACGTGGTCGATGTTGGCGGCGGCCCAGCGGCGTCGTTCCGGCACGGTTCGGCCATCGAGCGCTGGGACGCCGCCGGTCACGATCCGGAACGGCTCGCCGCCCGTGTGGTAGTCGGCGGTCGTGATCTCGATCAACGGGCGAGCAGCGCCTCGAGCCGGGCCTTGACCCCCGGCCACTCCCCGGCGAGCACGCTGTAGAACGCGGAGTCGCGGTTCGAGCCGTCGGGCATGATCGTGTGGTGGCGCAGGACGCCCTCGAAGGTGGCCCCGATACCCAGCAGCGCCCCGCGCGACCGCTCGTTGCGGGCGTGCGTCTTGAACTCGACCCGCTCGGCGTCGAGCGTCTCGAACGCGTGGGTCAGCTGGAGCAGCTTCGCCTCACGGTTGGCGCCGCTGCGCTGGTAGACGGTGCCGACCCACGTCCAGCCGATCTCGAGCCGCCGGTGCTCGGGCGCGATGGTCATGAACCGGGTGCTGCCGATGGCCCGGCCGCTGGCGACGTCCACGGTCGCGAACGGTACCTCCACGCCGGTCACGGCATTGGCCCGTGCCGTCTCGAACCAGGCGCGCAGGGCCGGCTCGTCGATGGGCCGGGCGATCGTCCAGCGCCAGATCGCGTCGTCGAAGGCGACAGCCGCGAGCTCGTCGAGGTGGTGCTCCTCGAGGGGCTCGAGCCGAACGCGGGACCCCTGGAGCGTGACGGGCGCCACCCAGGTCTGGGCGAAGGCTGGCATGCGCGGATGGTAGCCGCCCTGTGAGGGTGGTCATCGGTCCGTAGACTCTGCGGGTGCCCGACTTCAGTGAGCGGTTCGCGTCCTTCCTCGACGAATTCGTCGCCCTCAACCCGACGGATGCCACCGCGATCGGCGATCACCGCTACGACGATCGCTGGCCGGACGTCACCGAGGCCGGCCGGGAGGCGCGACTCGCGTTCATCGATCGATGGCTCGCGGAGTTCGGCGGGCTGGCCGGCGGGGATCTGACCGTCGACGACGCCATCGACCGGGACCTCGTCGTCATGGAGCTCGAGGCTGAGCGGTTCGCCGAGACCGAGCTGCGGGACGAGACCTGGGACCCGCTGCAGTGGGTCTACCTGCTCGGCGGTGGGATCTTCACACTCATCGCCCGCGACTTCGCCCCGCTGTCGCAGCGGCTGGCCTCGGTGGCGGGCCGGCTCGAAGGCATGCCGGCGGTCCTCGACGGTGCCGCGGTCGCGCTTGCGGGTCCCGGCGATGGGCGGCTGGTCGGCAAGTTCCAGACCGAGAAGGCGCTCGAGCAGCTCCCGGGGATCGCCGAGCTCATCGATGACGCCTTGGCGGAGGCCGAGCGGGCAGCGGCGGGGGATGACGCGGTGGCCGCGCTGCGCGGTCGGCTCGACGCCGCGGCCGCCGACGCCAAGGGCGCGCTCGACGCCTTCGAGCGCCACCTCCGCGACGACGTCCTGCCGCGCAGCGAGGGGGAAGGCCGTCTCGGCGCCGAGCTCTTCGCGCGCAAGATGCGCCACACGATGCGGTCCGAGACGCTGACCGCCGAACGGATCCTGTCCGCCGCGGAGCGCGAATTCGAGGCCGTCCGCGTCGAGATGGTCCGCCTGGCAAGGCAGCTCTGGCCCAGGTGGCGGCGCGGCGCCCCGGTCCCGGACGACGACGGCGCGGTCGTGCGCGAGGTGCTGGACGCGATCGCCGCCGAGCACCCCAGGGCCGACGAGCTGCTCGACTTCTGCCGCGCGGAAAACGCCCGCATCGAGGCGTTCTGTCGCGCTCGCGACCTGATCGAGCTCGTCGACGAGCCGCTCGACATCCGCTGGACGCCGACGTTCATGCGCGCGTACGGCGGCGCGATGCTCATTTCGCCCGGGCCGTTGGACAAGGGTCAGAAGGCCTTCTTCGCGATCACCCCGATGCCCGATGACTGGCCACCGGAGCGAAAGGAGTCGTACCTGCGCGAGGACAACGCGCGGATGCTGCGCCTGCTCACGATCCACGAGGCGGTCCCGGGCCATTACCTGCAGGGCGTGTACGCCAACCGATCGGAGTCCCTGCCTCGGGCGGTCTTCTCGAGCGGGCTGTTCGCCGAGGGGTGGGCCGTGTACGTGACCCAGGTCATGATGGATGCGGGCTACGGCGCGGACGATGGGGCCCTCCTGCTGACCCATTGGAAGTTCTATCTCCGCTCGACCACGAACGCGATCATCGATGCGCGCATCCACACGGCCGCGATGACCGGGGACGAGGCCGTGGCGTTGATGGTCGATGGCGGGTTCCAGGAGGAGGCGGAGGCGCGCGCCAAGTACGACCGCGCCCGGCTCTCGTCCACGCAGCTCTCGACCTACTTCGCGGGGTCGATGGAGATGTGGGACATCGAGCTCGAGGCGCGCCGGCGGGCGGCGGTGGCCGCGGGCGCCGATCCGTCGGGGATCGAGCCGCGCGGGCTGCCGGGCGGGTTCGGCGATTCGCCGGGCTTCCGCTACCGGCCACACCTCGAGGCGGTGATCGGCCACGGGGCGCCGCCGACGTCGCTGCTGCGGCGGATCCTGCTCGGATGAGCGTCGAGCGCGACGTCGTGGAGCGCCTGGAGCGCGCCGGCGTCGCCTACTACGTGACGGGGTCCGAGGCGCTCGCCGTCTGGGCTGAGCCACGCCAGACGCTCGACATCGACATCGTCACGGATCTCGCGCAGGAGCGATACGACGCGGTCATCCGACCGGCGTTCGAGGACGCTTACCTCGTCAACGACCTGATCATGGTCGACGGTCGCGGCTACGGCTCTGTCATCCATCGGACGGAGGTGCACAAGGCTGATCTCATCATGCGGCGCACCGATCCGTGGGGACTCGCCGCTTTCGAGCGCCGCCGCCTCGTTGACGACCCCGCGCTGGGTAAGGCCTGGTTCATCAGTCCCGAGGACCTGATCCTCGCCAAGCTCGCATGGTCGGACGGTGGCGCCTCGGAGCGGCAGCTGCAGAACTCGGCATCGATCGTGCGCATCCAGCCGGACCTCGACTGGGCGTACATCGATGGGTTCGCGGTGATGCTAGGGATCGAACCGTTGGTGGAGCGCGTCCGTGGCGATCGGTAGCGATCAGGCCCTCCTGGACCGGCGACTCATCGAGGCCGGCCTGGAGGGCCGCCGCGCGACGCACGACCGCCTCCGCGCGAAAGGGTTCGCGCGCGTTTGGGCGCAGGCGGATCGCGCATCGCCGATGACCGAGCTGGATCGCGCTCGGTTCCTGCTGCGCCGGCTCTATCCGGACCTCGAGGGCGGGCGACTCGACGCGATCATGACCCGGCTGGAGGCCGAGTGGGACGCCGGGACGTGGACCGGGTTCGTGCGGCCGCCGGAGGCTCGCTGAGCGCGGCCCGCAGCCGGTCCAGGCGGTATCCGGCGGCCTCCGCGGCCGCGAGCAGTCGGTCCGTGAGTGCCGAGTCGGGTGGGGCGCCGGTCTCGATGGCATCCAGCCGCTGTGCCCAGGCGAGCAGCGCCGCGAACCGGTCGCGGTCCAGCCATTCCTCGCCGTCCCACGTGTTGACCCCCATCGCCTCGCGGATCGGCTCGCTCGCCAGCCAGCGCTCCAGCAGGCGTAGGTCGCGTTGGCGGCCCCGACCGCGGAGGCCCGAGGGGCGGGGGAGCGCCAACAACGCGTGAACCGTCGTGGCAAGGGCCGAAGCCGCGGCCTCCTCGGCCAGATCGGCGGATCGCAGACCGCCCGCCACGACCGGCGCCAGTCGCAGCTCGTCGTACCAGGCCAGGCTCGTGGCGGCCACATCGGCTCCCGGGGCCACCGCGCCGAGGCGCGACAGCACCAGGTACAGCAGCAGGGCGGCCCGGTCCGCGCGTGTGAGGGACTGGCCTGCGGGGTCGGCCAGCGGCGCGTCGACCATTACATTGGTCGGGAGGGCCTCGACGACCTGCTCCCGGATCTCGGCCGCGACCGTGATCGGGTCGCCGGACACGCCCGTTGCGGCGGCCAGTGCAGCCAGCACGGCGGCAAGCCGGCCCTCCAGCGCATCGATGTGGGAGGCCTCGGCAGTGCCATCGACGACCGCGGCGAGGGCGCCGCTTTCGAAGACCGCTCGGAGCGGCGCGTGGACCGGCTCGAGCTGTTGCTCCACCAGCGCATCCTCGAGGGACGGCACGCCCGCGCCGCCGAGTCGTTCGGCCAGCCGCCGCCACTGGCCGGCCGTTCCATCGCGGACCTCGTCGAACTCCCAGAACACGTGGCCCTGGTACGCGTCGAGCGACAGCCACAGGCCGCGCTCCCAGACCTCGCGCGACGAGCGGATGTACTGCAGGCCCGTCCGCGCGTCCCGGAACGTCGCGAACATCGACGGGTCGTCCGTCAACCCGAGCCCCTCGGCCAGCGACCGATGGACGAGGCGCTTCGCCCCGCTCGCGGACTTGCGCGCATAGGCGGCGGACTCGCGGATCGTGCCGGCGGTCGACCCGAACTTCGTGTGGTAGATGACCAGCGACCGCGTCGGTCCCGTCCCGTTGGAGTACGCCAGCACGCTCTCGTCCACGCCACCGCCGTCGGTGACGAGGTCGTAGAGCAGGAACTCGTGCGCCTCGGCGAACCAGCCGCGCCGGTGGAGCAACGGGAAGACCTCACGCTGGTGACGCTCCACGAGCCACGGATCGGGCTGTTCGTCGAGCCGGGCCCGCCGGAATTCCATCCCGTACTTCTCGGCGTAGCCCTCGACCTGGCCGTGGCCGATCATCGGCAGCCCCGGCAGCGTCGCCATGACCGTGGCGACCCCGAAGTACTTGTCGTCCTTGCCGAACTGCTCGAGCGCGGTCTCCTCGTCCGGGTTGCTCATGAAGTTGACGTAGCGCTTGAGGATCTCCGGGTCGAATTCGAGGGTCTCGCGGATGAGCTTGCGGTAGCCCGCCCCGTTCTCGTCGCGGAGCATGTGCATGAACGCGCTGTTGTAGACGCGGTGCATGCCGAGCGTCCGCACGAAATAGCCCTCGAGCATCCAGAAGGCCTCGGCCAGCAGGAGCGTGTCCGGCACCTCGGCCGCGACCCGGTCGACGACCTCGCGCCAGAACTCCTTCGGCATCCGCCGGTCGAACTCCTCCTGCGAGATCGCGTATTGAGCGCGTGACGGGATCCCGTCGCCGGACCCCGGGAGCGGCCACCACAGCCGCTGGATGTGCTTGCGCGCGAGGACCATCGCGGCGTCGAACCGGATCACCGGGAAGCGGCGGGCGACGTCCAGGATGACCCCGATCACATGCTCGCGCACCTCGGCCGACAGGAAGTCGAGCTGGGCGGTGTCGTTCCAGGGGAAGCTCGTGCCGTCGTTGCCGTGGTAGACGTAGCGCTCGTCGCCGGTCTCGCGGTCGAAGCGCTTGAAGACGACCGCCGCGTCGGTGTCGTCCCAGTAGTGGTCCTCCAGCACGATCCCCACGCGCGAGTCGTGCGACAGATCCGGCCCGCTGTAGGTGTAGGCGGGGAATGGCGGCTCGGGCAGCGACAGGAACCACTCGGGATGGTCGGTCACCCAGCGCGAGTCGATGCCCATGTGATTGGGCACCATGTCGCTGGCCAGCCGGATGCCGCGTGCCCACGCCCGGTCGCGCAGATTGGCGTAGGCGGCCTCCCCCCCGAGGTCGTCGGCGATCCGGTAATCGTCGAGGGAATAGGCCGAGGCGACGGCATCGGGATTGCCCCGCATCCGCTTGATCCGCTCCGAGGCGACGGAGCGTTGCCACAGCCCGATCAGCCACAGGCTCGTGACGCCCCAGCTCGCCAGGGTGTCGAGCTCCTCGTCGGGGATCGCGTCGAGCGTCCGCAGGTCCCGGCCGTGGCGGCGCGACAGCTGGTCGAGCCACACGTAGGTGCTTTTCGCCAGGAGGACCACGCGCGGCATCCAGTCCGAATCGCTGGAGAAGGCCTCCGGCTCATCGGCGACGCCCGCCTTGAACGACGGCACGTCCGGCGGAGCGTCCTTGCCGCCGCCCCCGCCACCGAAACGCAGGTGCAGGCCGCGCTCCTCCTCGGCGAGGACCCCGATCGCGATGTCCAGCCGCCCGATGAGCGCGTCGAGTTCCGCCCCGAGGATCGCGGCCCAGTGCTCCCGGACGTAGCGCAGCTGACCGGCGAGCGAGGTCGGGACGTGACGGGCCGGCGCCCGCAGCAGCTCGACGAGCTTGGCCCGCGTCCCGTCGGGAAGCTCCAGGCTCTCGCCGGCGTCGAGGGCATGCTCCAGGGCGGCGACCAGGTCGTCGTAGCGCGTCCCCTCGCGGAGGACGGTGTCGTCGACGAGCTCGCGCAGCGGTCCCAGGGCCGGGTTCTCGTTGGCGATCCTGGTGAGCAGCAGCTCCTCGAGGCGGAGGACGGCCGGCTCCGGTTCCGGCCCGACACCCGGGAAGGCCGCCGCGAACCGATCGAGCACGAGGTCCGCGTCGTCGCCGAGGTCGCGCCGGATGTCGCGCAGCGCGCCGGCCATCGCGCCCGCCCCGAGCGCCTCGAACCGCGCGGTCAGCAGGTGCGCGACCTCGTGGAGCAGTCCGAGCGCCACGATCTCGCCGGCCCCGACCGACGGCGCCCCGGCCGGCCGGACCGAGTTCATCCGCGCGGCAAGATGGCGGATGGCGGCGAGGTCGGCGACGACGAGATCGCCGCGGGCGCCGAGGAGCGCATCGTCGATCGCGTGGCGCTCGCGCGCCGTGCGGCGCACATGGAACTCGCGCATAGGCCCGAAGGATGGCACGCGGTCCCCGCGGGCGTCAGACCCCGAGCGCCTCGGTCGGTCGGTCGGCGGCGACGTGGTCGATGGCACGGCGGAGCAGCTCGAGCCCGGACGGGTCGAACTCGTAGGTCCACGAGCGGACGCGTTCCGGCCGGCTCAGGCCGGCGGTCGAGCCCGGCCGCCAGCGCTTCGCGCGACATCAGGATCAGGTCGGCGGTCGCATCGACCTGTCTCGAGCGCATCGGGTTCGCTGGTCAGGGCGGTCACGATCTCGATCCCGGTCGCGCCCGACAGTCGCAGGACGTCGAGCATGTTGTCGGCGCCGCGCTCCGACGGGCAGACCAGGCCCACCCGCGAGCCCGGCTTGAGGCCGGCGATCTCGTGGACGAGCTCGAGATAGCCCGGACCGACGAGCATCGCGACGACCGGGACGCGGCCGGCGGCCAGCACCTGGGCCTCGTCGGCGTGGAAGGTCGTCGTCGCGACGAGGTCGTAATGGAAGCGGTCGAGCCGCTCCGGCATGTCGTCGATGAGGGCGCCCTCGACCTCGATGAGGCCGGGGAAGGCGTCGACCAGACGCTCGGCGTCGTAGCCCGCATCGGCGCTGGTGCACTCCGCGAACAGGACCCGGACCAGCGGACCCGGGCGCTTGCGCTCCGTGGCCGCGGCGAAGGTCGCGGCGGCGACCTCGTCGGCGGTGAACCCGGCGTGGGCGGCCCGACGCAGCATCTCGGCGACGACCCCGGCCAGGGCCTCCGCGCCACGACGCTGCGGCGGGCGGTCGGCGACGTGGGTCCCCGCGCCGTGGCGGCTCGTGACGTAGCCGGCGTCGGCCAGGCGCCGATAGACGGCCCGGATCGTGTTCGGATTGACCCGCAGCGCGGCCCCGAGCTCGCGAACCGGGGGCAGGCGCGATCCCGGCAGCAACCGCCCCGAATCGATCTGGTAGGCGAGCTGCCAGAAGATCTGCGTGGAGATCGGGACGTCCGAATCGCGCTCGACGTCGAGGCTGCGTCCAGCGGAGCCACGCAGGGGCGGAATCGTCCGTTGACATAGTCAAGTAGTCCAATCTAGACTCGCCTTGGCCCAATCAACTATAGCAACGTGATCGGCCGTGCTTCCGCTCCTCCAGTCCTTCAGCCCGTGGCGCGCAGGTCGCGGGCTGACGGATTCTCAGGACGGTTGGCGCGTCGATCGTCGGCGGTTCGCTCAGGCGGGCTTGTAGGCCGCGACCAGGCTTGAGGCGCCGCTGACGATCGGGTCGCCATGGCCGACGAGCAAGGTCTCGAATTCGAAGGTCCCGAGCTTCACGATCGAGGCCAGCGCCGCATCCATGTCCTCGGTGAACTGGGGGTTCGAGCCCTGGACCGCACCGCCGGACGTCCCGAGGGCGTCGCCGGCCACCAGGATGCCGCCCGCCTCGTCCAGCACGGAGATGGAGCCTGGCGTGTGTCCCGGTGTCGCGATGATCCTCAGCCCGAAGACGTCGTCGCCGTCCGCCACGGCCGTCAACTGCCGCGGAGCCGATATCGCGGCGATGTCCTCGGCGCCGGCATACCCCGTCGCGTCGGGGGCCGCGTCCAATACTGCGGCGAGACTGCCCATATGGTCGCCGTGCTTGTGGGTGAGGACGACGTGGCCCACGGCGTCCCAGCCGAGCCCGATCCGCTCCAGCGCCGCGGCGATGTCGCCCTCGCTGCCGGCCGTGCCGGTATCCACGACGGCCGCCTCGCCGCCGCGTGCCAGCACGTACGCCGAGACGAAGCCGAGGTTGACTCGCTCCCAGGCGAACCCGTCGCCGGGCGGGGCCGCTGACGCGGCGGTCGGCGGCGCGGAGGGGCCGTCGATCCGGCCACGGATGGCTCGGGCGACCCGCTCGTGGCCGCGCCGCCGGCCGTGGCCGACGCCCCGGATCCTGCCGGCGCACACCCGGCGATCCCGATCACGGTCAGGGCGACCGCGCCGCGGCCGAGATCGGCGAGGAAGAGCCGTCGTGTGACGAGCATTTGAGCAGGCATCGCTGGGCGATGGTACGAGAACCCGCCGCCGAACGGTTTCAGACGGGTCTGCGCGAGGCGACCGCCCCGACGGCCGCGAGGGCGGTGTCCAGCAGCCCGATCCCGTCCGCCGACACGAGCGCCAGGTCCGCGACGAGCCGTTGTTCGAGATCCGTCCCGGCCAGGCCGTCCATCAGGCGGGCGGCGCGCACGGCGGCCCGGAGCGCTCCGGCGGTCTCGATCCGGGCCGGTTCGTCCCAGAACCAGCCGCAGCTCGCGAACATCGCCAGGCGCCAGCGCTGCGCATCCATCACAGCCGCGAACGTCGCCCGGTCGGCGGCGCTGGCATCAGGCGCGAGCCAGCGGTCCGCGAAGGTCACGACGGTCTCTAGCCCGAGCAGCAGGTCGACCGAGGCGTCGCGCGCCGCCCAGGCATCCGGCTGACCGGGAAGCGCCCGCAGCAGCTGCTCTGTGCCGGCGTCGACGCCTCCGGCGAGGCGGTCGAGCGCACTGCGTAGCGGACCCTTCCAGGCGCCATCCGGCACGCACTCGCAGCTCGTGCCCCAGCGGGCGACGCCGTGGTGGCAGCTCCACGACGTCCGATCGCGCAGCCGTCCGAGCGGCAGGCCCGCGGCCGCGGCCCGCTCGACGGCCCCGGCGAGCGTCGGCGTCGCATAGGGCAGATCCCGTGGCGCCGTCCCCCCGACGAGCCTCGAGAGGAAGTGATCGCGAAGCGGCTGATGGTGCCCGTACAGCTCGCCGTCCGTGGCGATCACCACGAGCGGTGGCGCCTCCCCGGGGAGTGGCTCCTGATCGAGCCGCGGCACGAGCCGGTCGCGCACGAACCAGTCCGCGTCCACGGTCGCCGGCGGATCGAAGGACACGGCCGCCGACAGCAGCCCGTCGTACAGAACCGCGACGATCGAACGTCCATCGCCCAGGTCCACCCGGACCGGCCGGCGCGTGTCGAGCTCCCCTTCATCGACGCCGACGACCTGCCACGGCGCCAGGACCGTGTGCGTGATGCCGTGGTCCACCAGCACTCGCAGCGACGCCTGGTCGACGGCCGTCTCCGGCAGCCACATCCCGGTCGGACGGCGGCCGAAGCGGACCTCGAAATCGCGGATCCCCCAGCGGACCTCGGTCAGCTGGTCGGCCGCGGACGCCAGCGGCAGGATCGAATGGTGGAAGGGCTGGGCCATGCCGTTCGCCCCGCGGTCGCCGTCGACGAACCCGCGGTACGCGATCGGGTCGCCGGTCTGCATCCAGCCGGCGAGCGTCGGCCCGAGGTTCCATGACATGGCGCCGAGGTTGCCCAGCTCCGCGTTCGGGCGGTAGCAATCCGCGCTGATCCGCTCGTTCCAGTCACGGGCGGGAGCCGCGGTCGGGTCGACCGGCATCGAGCCGGTGAACGGGTCGAGGCGTGGCGGCTGATAGAAGTGGCCGTGCACCACGAGGGCGGGGCGGCTCACGAGGCCAGACTCACGAGGCTCGGGGTCACGACCCGTCCAGACCCCGATCGCGGGTCGTGGCGACGACGTGGCGGACCGTCCGCGACCAGCGCTCGCCCGCACCGATGCGGACCGGCCAGGAGAGGAGCAGCCCGCTGCCCTGGTAGACCCGTTCGAAGCCGTTCTCGGAATTCGAGATCGTCTCGATGGGCGCCCACCAGGCCTCGGCGGGCTGGTCGACGGTGGTCGTCACGGATACCCCGATGTGGTCGTTGCCCTGGGCGATCGACGTCAGATCCACGGCGCTGCCGGCACCGTCGTGGCTCGACCGTTCGCCGGCGACCTCCCACCAGGCGGCCGGGTTCCCGCCGCCACCGAGCATCGTCGTCGACCACTCGATGCCGATTCGCGCGTCGAGCGCCGCTCCACCGAGATGCTCCAGGTCGATCGAGAGCGCGAGCGTGGGCGCCCGCCGGTCGCCGCCGAGCGTCAGCGTGCGCGTCACGCCCACCTCGGCCTCGCCGATCCGGGCGTCCCGACGGGTGACCAGCCGGCCGGGTGCCAGCTCGAGGAGCGTGAACGCGCCGTCGACGGCGTCCCCGAGATCGATGGCCCGGGCCTGCGCCCAGTCCTCCGCCGAGACGTCGTGCCCGAGCGCCCGGACGAGCCCAGACCGACGCTCGTATCGGTCGTACACGAGGCGCGCCGCGAGCCCCGGTTCCTTGACCCGCACGACGCCATGGATCGACGCCGGCGCCAACCCCTCGCCGCCCTCACCCCCCGCACCGATCCGCGCTCCGGCCGCCTCGAACTGCCCGCAGCGTCTCGTGGTACGCCTCGGGCCGCCGCCGCATGACCGCCGTGAGGGCGTGGCGCACCGCCCGGACATCCCAGCCACCGATGCCGCCGCCGCCGTCGAGATCGACGGTCACGACCTGCCCGACATCGGCCAGTCGGACCTCGTCCACCCCGTCCATGTCGAGATCGCGGGTCTCGGCGGCGACCAGCGTGTCCGTCGCGGTCTCTGCCAGGTCCTCGGCCGCGATGAGATGCTCGTACGTCGCCAGCCGCATGTGGCTGATGTAGATGCCGCCGAACAAGCCGTGCCAGTAGCAGTCGTTGGACTGGCCCTGGTACAGGTGGTCGATGGCCAGCTCCCGGTCCGGGCCCGCGGGCATCGCCGCCACCGCGTCCGAGGCCAGCAGCATCTGCTTGTGCAGGTCGTTGATCTCGCGGTACTTGATCTGGAAGTTGCGCCAGAACGCCCCGCGCAGCCAGCGGGCCTCGGGGCGCCGCTCGTCCTGCGCCTCGTGGAGGATCCTGGAGAACACCAGGCTCTCGTCGGCGGGCAGCGCCCACTCGCCCATCTCGGCGTAGCTGCCGGTCGGGATGTAGACCCGGCCGATCGGTGGATGGTCGGCGAGCCAGGCCGACGGGGTGGTCGTCGTCAGCCAATCCGCGTTGGCCTCGAGCGCCTCGAAGAACCGCTCCACCCAGCGGCCCTCGCCCCAACAATGCTGCCAGGTGGTCGGCCACGCCCCGAACTTCTCGCCGTCGTCGCCCATCATCCCGACCCGGTCGGCCGCCTCGGTGGCGTGCTCGCGCAGGTAGTCGATGACCTCGTCGACCTCCCGGAACGGGATCCGGTAGCGAAGGCCCTGCTCGGTGCCGAACACGCGCAGCAGGTGGCCCTGGTCCTCGGTCGTGTAGGGGCCCCACAGGTCCGCCTCCGGGATGGCCGCGGCCCGGAAGTGCGCGTCGTCGAGGATCGTCCACTCGTAGCCCGATGCCACCAACGACGTCGGCAGATCCGGCTCCCACACGCGCTCCGCCAGCCAGGCGCCGCGTGGGCGATCCCCGAACATCGATTCCAGCTCGTCGGCCATGCGCGTCAGCTGCCCGATGCGGTCGCGTTCCGGCAGCGAGGCGAGCACCGGTTCGTAGAAGCCGCCGCCGAGGATCTCGACCTGGCCGCGCGTCACGAGCGAGCGCAGGCGCTCGATGGCATCCGGCCGCTCAGCGGTGAGCCAGGTCAGCAGAGGTCCTGTGTAATGCAGCGACAGGCGCACGCCCGGATGGCGCTCGAGCGCGTCGATCATGGGGGCGTACGCCTGATCGAAGACCTCCGCGAGGACCCAGCCGAAGTTCCCGACCGGCTGGTGATTGTGCAAGGCGAGCGCCAGCGAGATCCTCGGTGGCAAGGTCGTCAACCGGCCTCCGTGACGACGGGCCGGGCCACCGTGACGGGCGACTCCACGCCGGCCGCGGGCAGGTACAGACGCTCGGTGTAGTCCTGGAGCATCCGCGTCGTCGAGAACCGCCAGAGCGCGCTGGCCATCGACCGGCGCATGACGTTGGTCCAGCGCGTCGGGACGCCGGTCGCCTCGCGCTCGTAGTAGCTCGGGATCAGCTCGTCCTCGAGCAGCCGGTACAGATCCTGGGCGTCGGCCCAGTCCTGGGCCGCTTCGTCGGGGGACTGCTCGCGGCCACCGATCGCCCAGCCGTTGTCGCCCTCGTAGCCCTCGTCCCACCAGCCGTCGAGCACGCTGATGTTCGGGACGCCGTTCTGCGCGGCCTTCATGCCGGACGTCCCCGACGCCTCGAGCGGTCGACGCGGGTTGTTGAGCCACGCGTCCACGCCCTGGACGAGGAACCGCGCGACGCGCATGTCGTAGTCCTCGAGGATGAAGACGCGGCCGCGCAGCTGGGCCGAGCGCGAGCGCTGGAAGATCTCCTGGATGACGCCCTGGCCCGGCCGGTCCGCGGGATGGGCCTTCCCGGCGAAGATGATCTGGAGCGGCCGGTCCGGGTCCCACAGGAGCCGCGCGAGCCGCTCCATGTCCGTGAACAGGAGCGCCGCGCGCTTGTACGTGGCGAACCGGCGCGCGAATCCGATCGTCATGATCGCCGGGTCCAGGGCAGTGTCGGCCTCGGCCAGGATGGACGGCGCCTCGCCATGGCGGGCGAACTGGCTGCGCAGCCGGCCGTGGACGAAGATCGCGAGCTCGCGCTTCTGGCGGAGGTGGGCCTCCCACAGGTCGCCGCGCGGGATGCGGTCGAGCCGCTCCCAGAACTGGTCCTGCCCGCTGCCCGCGTCGAGCGCGCTCAGCTCCGCGTCGAGGTGGCGCGAGAAGAGCTCCTCGACCGGCGAACCGACCCAGGTCGGCGGGTGGACCCCGTTGGTGATCGCCAGGATCTCGTGGTCGATCACGTCCTGCCATGTCGCGTTGGCGGTCACCGCGTGGAGCTTGCTGACCGCGTTCGCGCCGTTGGTCAGGCGCAGGCTGAAGGCCGTCATGTCGAACTGGCTCGGGTCGCCGTCCGTGCCCAGGCCGTGCTGCAGGACGTCGGTCACCGGCACGCCGCCGGCGTCGAGCAGCGGGCCGGCGACCCGGCGCACGAGCTCGACGTCGAAGCGTTCGTTGCCGGCCGAGACCGGCGTGTGGATCGTGAACACGCTGTCGCGCCGGACGCGCGACCAGGCGTCCTCGAGATCCGCACCGGCCGCGACGTACTCGCGAGCCCGCTCCGTAAGCAGGAACGCCGAATGGCCCTCGTTGAGGTGCCAGACCGCCGGCGCCAGGCCCAGCGCCCGGATGGCGCGGACGCCACCGATGCCCAGCACGAGCTCCTGGTGCAGCCGCATCTCGCGACCGCGGACGTACAGGATGTGGGTGATGGGCCGGTCCTCGACGGCGTTCTCCGCGACGTCGGTGTCGAGCAGCAGGACCGGGACGCGGCCGACCTCCACGATCCAGACGGCGATCGCCAGGATGCGCCCGGGCAGCTCCACGTGGACGGTCAGGGGCAGGCCGTTCTCATCCTGGACCCGCGAGATCGGCAGGCGGGTGAGGTCGTAGTCGGGGTAGTTGTGCTCCTGGTGACCGTCGGCATCGATCGATTGGCGGAAGTAGCCCTTCCGGTACAGCAGCCCGACGCCCAGGAACGGCAGGGCCATGTCGCTCGCCGACTTCATGTGGTCGCCGGCCAGGACCCCGAGGCCACCCGAGTAGATCCCGAGCGATTCGTGGATACCGTACTCGGCGCAGAAATAGGCGATCGGGCCCGCGAGCTTGTCGCCGTGGCGACGATGGAACCAGTGCCCCGAGCCGTCCGCGATGTAACGGTCGAATCCGGCCAGGACGTCGTGGTACTCGGCGAGGAACTTCTCGTCGTCCAGCAGGCGGGACCACTCCGTGGGACCGCTGATGACCGGGATGGGGTTCCGGTACCGGTTCCAGGCCGTCCGGTCGATCAGGCTCCACAGGTTCCGCGTCCGCGGATCCCAGGCCCAGCGGAGGTTGTACGCGAGCCGCCGGAGGCCTTCCAGACGAGGCGGCAGGGGAAAGCTTGCCGCCGGGATCGACGGGACGGAGACGGGGTCCATGCGCGCGCATGATAGCGGGTCGCCGAGGCCATGTGAACCGGTTTAGTCGAACGGCAGCGGTCGGCGTGCCGCCGGCCTTTCCGCCTGGTGCTCCGCCGGTCCGGTCGCGGGCTACCATCACCCGATGGGACTGCGCGTGGCCTTCCTGGCCGCCGAATGCGAACCATGGGCGAAGACGGGTGGCCTGGCCGACGTCGTGGACGCCCTGGCACGGGCCCTGGGCCAGCCCGAGGTCGAAGGCGTCGATGGGCCGGTCGATGTGTTCCTGCCGCGCTACAAGGGCGTGCCAGCTCCAGATCCCGACGACATCCTCGGCGAGACCACGCTGGCCGTGCCGGATCCGCGGGCCCGAACGGGCTCGTCGGCGGTGACGATCGTCGATGTGGCGGCCAACGGGTATCGGCTGCGGCTGGTGGACCACGCTCCGGCATTCGAGCGCGAGAGCTTCTACGGCGACGACGCGGGGGACTATGCGGACAACGCGTGGCGCTTCGGGCTGTATGGCCGGGCCGCGATGGAGGCGCTGCGCGTGGACGACCGCCCACTCGACGTGCTGCATCTCCACGACTGGCAAGCGGGGCCGGCCGCCATCTTCCGGGACCTCTGGTACGCGGACGATCCCACGGTCGCGGGCGCGGCGATCGTGATGACCCTCCACAACCTCGCGTACCACGGCTGGACCGCGAACGCCGCGCTCCCCCAAGTCGGCCTTCGGCCGGGTGCCGGGGCGCCAGGGCAGAACGCGGACGGAGTCGACCTGCTTGCCGCCGGCATCGAGGCCGCCGAGATCGTGAACACGGTCTCGCCCGGGTACGCTCGTGAGGTGCTGACGCCGGCGTTCGGGATGGGCCTCGATCGTCTCCTGCGCACCCGCGGGGACCGGTTCATCGGGATCCTCAACGGGCTGGACAACGAGGTCTGGGACCCGGCCACGGACCGGGACCTCGCGGCCCCGTTCTCACGTGGCGATCCGGCGGGGAAAGCCGCCTGCCGGGCGGACCTGCTTCGGCTCGTGGGGTTCGACCCGGCCGATGACGGGCCGGTGGTCGGGATGATCGGGCGGCTGGACCCGCAAAAGGGCTTCGACCTGCTGGCCGACGCTACGCCGGACCTGCTGGCCGTCGGTGGCCGAGTGATCGTCCAGGGCAGCGGGCACGCGTCCCTCGCCGATCCGTTCCGGGAGCTGGCGGCGGCATCGCCCGGGAAGGTCGCGTTCATCGAGCGCTTCGACCGCGCCATGGCGCGCAAGATCTACGCGGGTGCCGACTTCTTCGCGATGCCGTCGCGGTTCGAGCCCTGCGGCCAGGGCCAGATGATCGCGCTGCGCTACGGGACGCCGCCGATCGTGCATCGCACGGGCGGCCTGGCCGACACGGTCATCGACGAGACCACGCTGCCGGGGGAGGGGACCGGGTTCGTGTTCGATCGGGAGACGTCCGACGCGCTGCTCGCGGCGTGCGAGCGGGCGTTCGCGCTGCGGGCGGCGGGCGGAGCGGCCTGGGACGGCGTCGTGGATCGCGGGATGGCGCTCGACTTCGGCTGGACGACGGGTTCGGCGCCGAAGTACGTGGAGGCCTATCGACGGGCTGTTGCGATCCGGCGCGAGGAGCGGCCTGGGCGGACGTGACCAACGCCGGCCGATTCGAACGTGCCCTGCGGCGCACGTCCGCCTGTGACGCGACCGCCGACCACCCGCTGGGAGAGTCTATTGGCGGACGAAGCCGTCTTCGGGCGCTCGATGACTCGCCGAGCGAGTGAACTGACCGATAGGACGCTCGATCAGGTGCGCTGGAGGGCTGAATGACCCGCTGAGCGGTCTACAGGCGAAGCACGTCTGTCAGTAGACTCGCCAAGCGAGCGGCGTATGCGCGGAGGGAGTGCAGCGCGACTCGTGGTCGCGTTCTCGAGGTCAACGCGGCCAGCGGCACCCGTTGAGCTCGATCGCGCGCGTGTAAGTCGCGGATTCGGGGCGTAGCCCGCGAAGCTTCGGTCTGCGACCGAAAAGCGCGCCATCCAGTCGCGCGGGAGCGCGGGCGACGTCACGCCGTCGCATCGAGCGCCCGAAGCAGGGCGGCTGTCGTCTCGATGGGGTGGGTGCGGTGCGGGGAGTGCGGCCCTCCCGCGATGGTGATGACGTGGTCCGCGCCGATCAGCGCCGCGAACGCGGGGATGTGTTCGTCGGCCACGTAGCCGCCAATTGACGGGTCGCCGCGCACGAGCCAGACCGGGATGCCGGCGGCGGCCGGATCGGCCAGGTCTGCGCGCCCGCCGTCCCAGTCGCCGTTGTCGAGGAGCACGGAACGGGCCGCGGCCTCGTCCAGCTGGGTCAGGGCTTCGGCCTTCGCGCGGATGTCCCCTTCGTCCCAGTCCGGATTGTCGGCGCGGACCACGGCGCTGGCTTCCTCGATCTCGGCGTATGCCTGCTCCGTCGCGTTCGAGGCGATCTGGGCCATGGCCGTGTGGAGGAGGACCGGCGGATCGACCAGCACGAGCGTCGCCGGTCGCAGCCCCGCGGCGGGGAGTGCGGCGGCCGTCATCGCGCCCCAGCTGTGCCCGACCACCTGAAGCCCGTCGCGCTCAAGGCCGGCAGCGCGGACGAACGCGCCGACATCCGCGGCGTTGTCGCGGAACCGGTGGTGGCCCTGCCAGTGGCCTGTCCCGCCGTGCCCCGGCAGGTCGACGGCGACCACCCGGCGGCCGGTCGCGGCCAGCGCCGGCCCGATCCGCCACCACGTGGCCGCGGACGAGGTCACGCCGTGGATCAACAGCAGAGGCCGCGCCGCCGGATCGCCCCACCCCAGCGCCGACCACGGGAACCCGGCGGCATCGACGAAGATGCGCTCACCCTCGGTCGGGGCCTTGAGCGCGTCGGCGACAGCGGTCGGCAAGCCCGTCTCGATCATGGTCCGACCGTAGCACCTCGCGGGGGATAGAATCCCGGCCACGCCAGTCCACCGCCAGAGGACCAGCATCACCATGGCCAACCAGTTCGTGGTCCAGTTGAAGAACGAGCCGGGCGCGATGGCGACCCTCGCCGAGGCGCTCGCGGCGCGCGGCGTGGACCTTCGCGCGATCGGCGGCGGCAGCATCGGCGACTCCGGGCACGTGATCATGACGACGGCCGACGACGAGGCGACCAAGGCCGTCCTCGACGAAGCGGGCTACACCTACATCGAGGGCGAATCGCTCGTCACCGAGGTCGACGACAAGCCGGGTGGCATGGCCCGCCTGTCCCGCTCCCTGGCCGACGCCGGCGTGAACATCTACGGGCACCTCTTCCTGGGCCGCTGGGGCGATCGGGCGATGTTCGCGTTCGTCGTCGACAAGCCCGACATCGCGCGGCCCATCCTCGAACGGAAGGCCTGACCCGCCGGTGCCGAGGCGACGTTCGGACTTGTAATCCACCGGCTCGAGTGGCAGCCTAGGCGCCTGACAGCGAGGAGACCGCAGGGATCGGAGGAGATCGATGCGAACCTTCCAGGCGCTGCTGTGCGCCATCGTCCTGTCCGTTTCGGTCGTCGCACCCGCGACCGCCAAGGACCATCCCTCCGGACAACTGGACATGTTCTCGGCGAGGGTCGATGCGGCCACGGCCGCTCGTCTGACCCAAGCCGGCTACGACATCTCCGACTCGGCTGACAACGCCGACGGGACCGTCACCCTCACGCTCATCCTGTCGCCCCAGGAACGCGCCCAGCTGCGCAAGGAGGGCGTCCGGACCGCGGCCGTCCGCGACGCCAGGGGACGGACCTCGCGCGAGCGCGCCCTCGAACAGGCGGCCAGCGGCTACAACGTCTACCGCTCCTATGACGAGCCGGGTGGGATCCGCGACGAGCTCTACGACCTTGCGAAGAAGAACGCGGGCTTCGTGAAGCTCGTGGTCATCGGCCACACCATCCAGGGTCGCGAGATCCTCGCGCTCAAGCTGACCCAGGGCGCCAAGGGCACGCCCGACGGCAGGCGCCCGGCGGCGATGTATGTGTCCAACCAGCACGCCCGAGAGTGGATCTCCGTCGAGGTCAACCGACGGCTGCTCAATTGGTTCATCGACCAGCGCAAGGCCGAGAACCCCGAGATCGTCGACCTCCTCAAGACGACCGAGCTGTGGTTCGTCATCAGCGCCAACCCGGACGGCTATCAATACACCTTCGACCACGAGCGCCTGTGGCGCCGCAACCTGCGGGACAACGACGCCAACGGCATCATCACCGGCGCCGACGGCGTCGACCCGAACCGGAACTTCGACGAGCACTGGAACTATGACAACGAGGGCTCATCGAGCAGCAGCTCGAGCGACACGTACCGCGGCACCGCCGCGCGCTCGGAGCCCGAGACCGAGGCCATGGCCGGCCTCGTCGAAGGAATCAAGCCCAAGTTCCTCGTCAACTTCCACTCGTACGGCCCGCTCATCCTCTATCCCCAGGGCTGGCAGGTCGGGACGCCGGACGCCGATAACCCGATCTACGCGGCGCTCGCGGGCACCGACGCGAACCCCGGCATCGCGGGCTTCGATCCGGGCCTCAGCTCCGACGAGTTGTACGTCACGAACGGCGAGACGACCGACTTCGCGGAGACGAGCGTGGGCGCGATCTCGTTCACGCCGGAACTGGGCGAGGGCTGCGGCGGCTGCGGCTTCGTGTTCCCCGATGACGAGGCGCTCATCCAGGCAGAGTTCGAGAAGACCCTCGCTTTCGATCTCGACATCGCCAAGTCCGCGACGCATCCGGGGAGTCCTTCATCGCACCTCGGGACGACGGTCGAGCCGTTCTACCTCTCGCAGACCGAGGTCGACGCCGAGAACGGCACCCTGTCGATGTTCGACTACACGTTCGACAAGTCGTACGGCGATCCGCAGGAGGTGCGCATCCTCGCGAAGCGCAGCCTGGGTGCGGTCACGCTCGAAGTACCGGATCGATGGCGGGGCCGTCCAGAGTGTCTCGACCACGGAATGGACCGGCGGCGAGCGGTACGGCCCAGGCAACGGAACCTACTACCACGTAGTCGGCGGAACGATCTCCGGAACCGCCCCCACCAACAGCGTGGAAGTCTGGTTCGAGGGCGGCGGCCAGACGAGCGATTTGTTCACGTACACGGCGGTGTCCGAAAGCGGCGACCCGGTCCTGATCATGGCCGCCGAGGACTACACCGGCGCCTCGCCCGCCCAGGCGCCGGGGCCGCACTACCTGGGCTACTACCAGGACGCCCTCACGGCCAACGGCATCGCCTCCGACGTGTACGACGTCGATGCCAACGGCCGGACGGCCCCTGATTCGCTCGGCATCCTCAGCCACTATGACGCGGTCATCTGGTACACCGGCGACGACGTCGTCACCCGCGAGCCGGGTTGGGGACCCGGGAACGCGTCCCGTTTGGCGCTACGCGAACTCTTCGAGGTCCGCGACTACCTCAACGAAGGCGGCAAGGTCCTCTACACGGGCAAGCGCGCCGGGCAGCAGTACGGCACGGGGCTCGGCGCCCAACGCTACGACCCGTTCGACAACCAGATGTGTTCGTCGCCGGCCATCTCGCCGCGCTGCCGTCCGCTGGCGGGCTCCGGCGACAACGTGAACGACGTGATCGAGTACTGGTTTGGCGCCTCCCTCATCAACATCGACGCCGGGATCGACCCGGACACGCACGAGGCGCTGGATGTCGCCGGGGTGGCCGACCCGTTCGAGGGCACGAGCTGGGCGTTCAACGGGCCCGACAGTGCCCAGAACCAGACCAACAACTCCTCGTTCATCACCACGAGCGGGCTGCTACCGGTAGCCGACTATCCCCAGTTCGAGAGCAAGGCCGTCGCCCGGTACGACCGGGTCGGCGGGCCGTTCGAGCCGCACAGCCCGACCCACTACGCCTACTCGCAGATCGCCGACATCTCCTACAAGCGGCTGTCGAACACCACGACCGTTCCCGCGGCCGGCGGATCCTTGACGTTCTGGACCTCGTATGACACGGAGGCCGATTGGGATCACCTCTTCGTCGAGGTCCGCACCGTCGGGGGAGACGACTGGACGACCCTGCCCGATGCGAACGGGCACACGTCGCAGGCCACGGGCGATAGTTGTCTGGCCGGTTGGCGGGATCTCCACCCGTTCCTCGACCACTACCAGACGTTGAACGAGGACGGGACCTGCTCACCGACCGGTTCAAGCGGCGTCTGGAACGCCGCGTCCGGCTCTTCCGGGGGCTGGTCGCAATGGGAGATCGACCTCGATGGGTACGCCGGCGACCAGATCGAGATCTCGATCTCGTACGCCAGCGACTGGTCTGTCCAGGGGCTCGGCGTGTTCATCGACGACATCGTCCTGCCGAACGGCGAGTCGACGTCGTTCGAGGCCGGGGACGGCGGATGGACCATCCCGGGTCAGCCCGAGGGCAGCGCTCCCAATCCCACGGACTTCATCGTGACGACGGCCGGCGGCTTCCCCGAGGGCGCGGTCATCGCCACTGACGACACGCTGTACATGGGATTCGGCTTCGAAGGCATCACCGACGCGGCAACGCGGGAGGTGGTGATGGGCCGGGCCATGGAGTACCTGCTCCCGTAGCGGAACCCACGTTCGGGGCGGAGCCCGTCGCTCCGCCCCGCCGTCGCCTGACACGCGATCGACGCCGCGCTCAGGCGGGCGCGCAGCGTCACCTCGCCGGGCAGTTTCGATAGGGTGCATCGTCGACTTCGATCGGCGACGCCGCGATGTACGGTGTCCGTCGATGGACAGCCCGCAACCGCCCCACCTCCAAGGGGCCGACCAGGAGCAATGGCGTCGCCAGCTGACGCTGGGATCCGCCGTCCGCTGGAAGCGCCGGTTGCGCAACCGGATACCCAGCAACCCCCGTTGCAAGGTGCGCCGCACCCTTTGCCGGGATCGGTGGGCTGGTGATGCCGATGTTCGGCCACGCCCGCTGGGCGAAGAACCCGAAGTACTGCGAGGGCTGCTTCCGGACCCTGCAGGCCAACCACGGCGGCGCCGAGATCGAGTGCTCGCTCCTGTTCGCCGACGTCCGAGGCTCGACCGCGCTCGCCGAGCGGATGCGCCCGGCCGACTTCACGCGGCTGATGGGCCGCTTCTACGACGACGCCTTCGCCGTCCTGATCGACAGGACGCGATCGTCGACAAGTTCGTCGGCGACGAGGTGATCGGGCATCTTCGTCCCCGCCTTGCCGGCCAGGAGCACGCTCGCGCACGCCGTGCGACGCGGCGCGGCGGCTCCTCGAGGTGACCGGGCCACGGCCGCGCGGCGGGCCGTGGCTCCCGATCGGCATCGGGGTCAACAGCGGCATCGCGTTCGTCGGCTCGGTCGGGCACGGGCCCGATACGGAGCTGACCGCGATGGGCGACGCCGTGAACCTGACCGCTCGGCTGAGCGCGCACGCGCGCGCCGGAGAGATCCTCATGCCGCTCGAGGCCGCGGGGAAGGCGGGGGTCATCGTCTATGGCCTCGAATGCCGGTCGCTCACCGTGAAGGGGAAGAGCCTGCCGGTCGAGGTCGTGGTCATCGCTGTGAGCCTGGATCGCCACGCGGGAGGGGACCGAGATGGCGCATGATGGCCCCGATCGCCTTCAGGTGAGCTGTCGGCGGGGGTAATTGGCCGTCGCGTAGGTCCTGCGCTGAGCCAGGGTCGTCCAGAACTGCTGGTAAACTCGCCGATCCGGGCGGGAGTAGCTCAGTTGGTAGAGCGGCAGCCTTCCAAGCTGCATGTCGCGAGTTCGAGCCTCGTCTCCCGCTCCATTCACCCCAATGAAGCGAGAACACACCGAGAGCCTGAGCGTTGTCGGTGGCGGTGGACACCGGCCCGACCCGCCAGACCATACACCTTGGCGGCACGGCCGGTTACGAGTAGAGCGGTTGTCGCCTTGGGTGCCTGGCCGCTAAGTGCTGTCCATCGCAAAATGCCGAAACTAGCCCCGCTCCCGACGATGACCGGCCGCTAACGCTTCCCGCTGGGCGCGCGAGTAAGCGGCCACGCCGTTGCTTTCTCGCGCTCCCATTTATCGCTGAGCGGCCTCATCTTGTCGATGTCCTCGGCCTTGATGAACGTCGCAGGGATGTCGATAAGCTTCAAATTCGTCGGCTCCTCGCCCAGGTCCCGTCTCATTGCGAGGATGACATCGGCGATGGCCGCGACGACGACCTCATCCCCGACACGACTAGCGTTCAGGAAGCGGTCATGTGCGAGGACGACCTCGTCGGATGCGTTTAGGAGGCTGGCGAAGACCCATCGCCGCAGCTTAGGAACATAGACCTTCGCGTCGGCCTTGCCCTCTTTCTCAATGACGTCGCGCACAATGTCGAGGTAGAGCTTGTACAGGACCTTCTTGTCGGTACCGAGCTTGGCTTCGAGTTCCTGCGTTTGCTTCGCATTTTCCTGTGCTCGCCACACCCCAAGCCCGACGCCAGCCGACAGCAGAATGATGACCGCCTGCGGCACGGAGCCGCCCGCCTGCAGCCCGAGCAAACCGGCCACCACCAGCACGATGAAGACAATGAGGCCTAGCAGGGTTTGCACTCCGTGACCCTAACGTATGGCCATCAAGTCAAGTCAGCATTTGTGCTCGGCGCGTTGCCGTCTCTCTGGAGCGGCTAGACGTACTAACGAGTTGGACCCGCTAACTGCTTGCCCACACCTACGCGATCGGGTCCATCGTGCGACCGAGGTTGCTATGTGGCGACACGAGTCGAGGGATGAACGACCATGGCAGACCCGACGCGTGGGCATGGTTCCTCACGTCCCAACAAAGGTGGCGGCAAGGCGCCGCGCTCTCGCAATCAGGACGGCGGTTGGCGGAAGAAGCGTTCCGACGCCGGCAAGAAGAAGTAGTGCCGGAGCCGCTCGAACGCAGCTACGTCTCCGCTGGGTACTCGATGAACCCGATCGAGTTGATCACCGGCTCCCGGGTGGCCGGTGTGCGGTCGATGCCCGATGTCCACAAGCGCGTCTCGTGGGCCGCAAGTGCTGCAGGAAGTTTCCACCGTTGGTAGGGGTTGAGGTATAGAACCGGGTCGGCGGCCTCAGTCATCCGCATGCCGAGAAACGCGATGACCCCAGCGAAGGGAATGTCCTTGTCGGTCACCAGCAGGCCATTCGGGTTGAAAGAGACGCCTACGCTCTCGTGCAGGTTGAACCCGCGGTGGTCTGTCTCTTGACCGAACAGAGCCTGGTCGAACTCGTCGGTGCCAGGGCCGTTGAATGGGCAGTCGATCGCGAGCAACACGGGTGGGAACGCGCCGCGCGCTTGCCTTCGTTTGTGACCATCGATGAGCGCGTTCCTCAGCCGTTGGATGGAGTTGTCTATCCAGCCCACGCCCGGTCCCATGTGGTTTGCCATCGTCCCGCGCGGGAACGGGATAGCTTCGAGTCTGAGGCGACCCTGCTCGCCCACCCACTCGAACGAGATGTGGGGGCCGTCCTCGACGGGGGTGGGCAGCGTCGCGTAGAACCCTGCGGCATTATCAACGTATGGCTGGAACTCGGCCTCGGACATCGCCCTGGGCAGCTCGCGGAATGAGATGACCCATTTGTGCGGGCCGACCTCATCGAGCATGTTGGTCATGTCATTGTTTCGGTCCATCTCGCGCTGCGCAGCCTCGTTGTACTTCTTCGACACGCACTCGATCGACACGACCACTCCATCGGGGAATGTGGCCCGATAGTCCACGTCCGTCCCGTTCGACCCTTTCGCATTCGGCTCGATGTCGGCGCCGAGCACCTGCAGGTAACGCCCGACGATGAGTTCGAAGTAGAACGACCGCCAGTCCGACCGCAGTTTCCCGACGTAGCCGCTGGCATGTTTCGGCGGGAAATGGTTGAGGGTCCGGTTGAGGAACTTCCGAACCTCGTGCGACTCGGGCTGAGTCGAGCGCCGGTAGTAGTCCAGCGCCCTCTCGGCCCACCTCGGGCGCGTCAGGTCTGGAACGGCGGGTTCGGGGATGTAGATGACTGGCTCGGCCATGGGTGCACCATAGGCCCCGCTGCGACAGCTAGGTGTCGGCTCGGTCGCGTCAGACGCTCGGGTTTGTTTTGGGCGGCATCGTGTTCGGAGCAATCCCAAGGTCCGCGTGGATCGAGTCGATAACTGCATCTCGGAGCCCGTGAAACTCGGTCACGTTGATATCGCTTTCGAACGGACTTGGGGCCGTAAGTCCCATCGAGGCCATTCCCACGCCAACCGACGTTTAGCCCCTGCATCACCGACCAGTCGTAGAGGGCCTGCGCGGAGGCTGCGACCGATGGCGCGAGGATGATGATGGTCTGCAAAGGCACGCTAGGGTCGGGATAGTCCTCGGTCTCGCGAGGGCCCTCTGCCCCGATTTCGCGCTGCGTTCATCTGCTGAATGAGCGCCGTCAACTTGGCATCCATAGCTGCCAAGAAAGCCCCGTAGGCACTCACCTTCTCATCGCGGTTCCGGTGGCGGTCTTCGCGCGCCTGTCGTTCTCGCTCGAGGGTTCGCACGTCCTCACGTCCCTCACGGCCCGTGCGGTAGGCGAGGTAGCCGAGCAGCGCCGAAAGAATCATGCCCGAGAATGCAAGTCCCTCCGAGACAGACATGCTAGGCAGCCTATCGCAGCGGACCCGGAGTAGCTGTCGCGCCACCGTCCAGACATACAACCTTCGATCAGGGCTTGGACAGCGTTTCGTGCTCGAAGTGACGATGAGCGCAGGCATCTGACTGCAGGCCTTCCAAGCTGCATGTCGCGAGTTCGAGCCTCGTCTCCCGCTCCAACCCCGTTCCTAGGTCGCCGCGCCGGCCATCAGCGCGATGAACACGACCATCAGGAACGTGCTGACCAGCAGTACCCCGAACACGTAGGCCCAATGCGCGTTCGGGTTCACCTCCCGCAGGTGTTCTGCCGGACCTTCTCTTCGGTGATCGACTTCTCGCTCATGACTTGCCTACCTTCCCTTCGAGCGCATCGACCTTCGCCTCGATCCGACGGAGCGACGCCTCGACGTCGTAGTCGGTGTCTGGCGACTCGTGGCTCTTGCGATGGACGAGGAACGTGGTCAGCACGATGAACACGAAGACCTGCAGGAACTCCGACTGCCAGTTCTCGAACGTCGCCTGCGCCCACGTCCAGATGTAGCCGCTGTCGCCAAAGGCCTCAGCTGCTTGCCCATGGGCCCGTTGGTCTGAGACGAATTCGACCCAGCCGGTCCAGGTCTGGAGCGCCCAGGCGACGAAGAACAGCACGGCGAGCGTGATGCTGAGTCCGTAGTCGTGCCAGATGCGGCGCACGTCCTCCTCCTCTCTCGACTGTGATCCGTCGCGGGCCCGCGGCCTCGCCGCCGACGCTGAGCATGCTTCCGGGGGCCTTGCCGCCAGCACGGCGCGTCGCGGTCCGCGCATTGCAGCCGTATGGGTCATGGGCGCATTCGGGCCGGGTCGGCTATGCTGCGACCTTCTCGTGCTCGATGAGGCGCTCCGGTCGGCGCCCCGGTTCATCCCGTTTCGATCCCGAACCCACGTACAGCGCCCTGACCGGGCCCCGCGACACCGCGGGTGGGCCCTCAGGAGTCCTTCTCACCATGTCCTTCTCTACCCTTGGGCTCGCGCCCGAGTTCCTCCGCGCCGTCGCGGACCAGGGCTACACCGAGCCCACCCCCGTCCAGGCCGAAGCGATCCCCCTCGTCCTCGAGGGTCGTGACCTCATGGCCAATGCCCAGACCGGCACCGGCAAGACGGCCGCGTTCGTGCTGCCGATGCTCCAGAACATGGGACCGCCGAACATCGACCCGCGCTCGGGTCGCCGGCCCATCCGCGCCCTCGTCCTCGCCCCGACCCGCGAGCTCGCGCTCCAGGTCGAGGAGTCGGTACGCGTCTACGGTCGCCACTGGGGCGTCCGTTCCGCCGCCATCTACGGCGGCGTCGGATTCGCGCCCCAGGCGAACGCGCTGCGGCGCGGCGTCGACGTCGTGGTGGCCACGCCTGGTCGCCTGCTCGACCACCTCGGCCAGCGCACCATCGACCTCTCGACCATCGAGATCCTCGTCCTCGACGAGGCCGATCGCATGCTCGACATGGGCTTCATCCGCGACATCCGCAAGGTGCTCGACGTCCTGCCGGCCCGCCGCCAGAACCTGCTGTTCTCGGCGACGTTCTCCGAGGAGATCCGATCGCTCGCGCGCGGGTTCCTGCACGAGCCGGCGTCGGTCCAGGTCACGCCGCGCAACTCCGCCACGCCGCTGGTGACACAGGTCGTCCACCCGGTCGACCGCGAGCGCAAGCGCGAGCTGCTCAGCCACCTCATCCGCACCGGTGCCATCGACCAGGCGCTCGTGTTCACGCGCACCAAGCACGGTGCGAACCGGCTCGCCGAACAACTCGGGAAGGACGGCATCTCGGCCGTCGCCATCCACGGCAACAAGAGCCAGGGACAGCGCGTCCGCGCGCTGGCCGATTTCAAGACCGGCCGAACGCCGATCCTCGTCGCCACCGAGATCGCCGCGCGCGGCCTCGACATCGACGGCCTGCCGCACGTCGTGAACTACGAATTGCCGATGGTGCCCGAGGACTACGTCCATCGCATCGGTCGGACGGGGCGTGCCGGCTCGCCGGGCCACGCCGTGTCGCTGGTCTGCGTCGATGAGCTGAAGCTGCTCGGTGAGATCCAGCGCGTCCTCGGGGCCACGGTCCCGCAGGAGGTCATCGCCGGGTTCGAGCCCGACCGATCGGTCCGCCCCGAGCCCATCCTTCGCGGTGGCCTGGGTCGTGGCCGGCCCGACTCGCGCGGCCCGCGTGGGCCCCGAGGCGGAGCGCCTTCGGACCGTGGCGGATACGCCGCCCCGCGGCGCTCGTCGCCAGCATTCCATCCCGGCGCCCCCGCGCAGGGACGACCCGCCCAGCCGTACGTGGCCCAGGGCCGACCCGCCCAGGGCCGACCCGCACAGCCGCACGCCGCGCAGGGCCGGCCCGCCCAGGGACGCCCCGGACAAGGACGCCCGGCCCACGGCTCGTCCCGCCCAGCACCGTCCAGGACAGGGGATCGGCAACGGCGGACCGGGCGGACGGCCCGGACCGCGACCCGGGGGTCAGCCTTCAGGACGCCCGAACACGCTCCCCGGTGAGCGGTTCGCCCGGTCCGACCGCCGCGGCTAGCTCACCAGCCCCCCGGCTAGTCGCCAGCAGGGCGATCCCGAGGCTGGCCGCCCCCAGCCCCAGGAATACGGCGCCGATGAGGACCAGGGCGACCAGCCGGTTCGGCCGGGTCGCTCCCGGCGCCATCGACGACAGGAAGAACCCGGTCGGCATGAGGATCGCCGCGACCGCGACGCCGCTGCGGGCGAGCCACGCGACCGGACCCTCGAGCACGACCGCGTCCGCCAGGAGCTGGATCACGAGCGCCAGGGTCACCAGCACGCCCGCGTGCGCGTGACCGGCTCGCGCGAAGGCGATCTGGAACGGCGTCCGCTGGACGCGCCCACCCACGACCGAGAGCAGGTACAACCCGCCGGTCTCGACAAGGACGATCGTGATGAGCAACACGCCGGCGGTCGCGCGGGCGGCATCGGAGAGGATCAGCGTCGGTTCCATCGGGCGTTCCTTCGGGCATCGAGGGCGTCGTAACTTGTCGTCGACAAGATGCGCCACCTGCCTGAACTTGTCAATGCCTAGATAACGGGTATCCTGCGTAGACGATGCCCTACCACCACGGCAACCTCCGTCGCGCCCTCATGGACGCCTCGCTCGACACCATCGCCACCGATGGCGTCGCCGCGCTCAACCTCCGCGCCCTTGCCCGGCGCTGCGGCGTATCGCATGCCGCCCCGACCCACCACTTCGGTGACCGGCAGGGCCTCCTGACGGCGATCGCGACGGAGGGCTACGACGGGCTCGCCGCCGCGACGGCCGCCACCTGGGAGGAGACCGGCTCGTTCCTGGAGGTCGGCGTGGCGTACGTTCGGTATGCCGTTGCGCATCCGGGCCATTTCGCGGTGATGTTCCGCCCGGATCTCGTGGATCCCGCGGATCCGGAGCTGGTCCGGGCGAGTGCCGCGTCGGCGGCGATGCTCTACGGCCCGGTCGGGTCGGTCGCCGCGGTCGACGGCGACGGCGCCGCCAGACGGATCGCCGGAACCGCAGCGTGGGCACTCGTCCACGGCATCGCGACCCTCTGGCTCCAGGGCAGCCTGCGCGGCGGACCGATCGACGACCCGGAAGCGCTCACCCGAGTAGCCGCCGCCCACCTGTTCGAGCCGACGCCCCGCTGAGGACGCCTTCGGCGACTCAATCGATCCAGACGCGGTCCTGGTTGTCCGGATCGTCGATCGGCGACGAGATGAACAGGACCTGCGGGGCATCCTCGAACTGGCCGCCGTGCGGCGTGTTCGCCGGGATGACCCAGACGTCGCCCTTCTTGACCGGCCGGGTCACGCCACCGACCGTCACCTCGCCGGTCCCCTCCAGGACGTAGCCGATCTCGTCATGGGTCACATGGACGTGCGTCTTGAACGGCCCGGGATGGCCCTGGAACACGAACACGCTCGACTGCGTGCCGTGCCCGAGGTAGGTCCGCTTGAAGACATCGCCCTCGGTGAGCTTGTCCGCCTCGACGGCCCGGGCAACGTCGATCACGTCGATCCTGGCGTGACGAACAGGCTGCTGGCAGGTCGGGCAGAGATGCTGGATCTCGGCGGCGTGGTCGTGGGCTCCGCTCATCTACGTGCGCTCCTTCTGGCGGCCGCGCCGGGCGACCACCGCTTCGAAGAGAAAGTGATAGACCTCGGTGTGGCGCTTGGCTTCCCACACGTCGTCGCCCCAGATGTACGCGCCGTGGTCCGCGACGACCACGGCGAAGCTGTCGGCGAAGCGCGGATCGTCGAGGACGCGAGCCAGCTGGTCGGTCAGCTCTGCTTCGTGGGGCGTGTTGCGGATCACGGGCAGCAGGTGGATATCGCGGTTGCCGACCCCGCGGATTCCCTTGAGCATCTCGAGATCGCGGATCGCGACGTGGTCGGCGTCAGCCGCGACGTCGCCGGCAAGGACGGCGGAGAGCGCATGCGAGTGGACCACGCTCCGGGCGCCCCGCTCGCGCGCGGCGAGCGCGAAGATGGCCTTGCACTCGCTCGGCCGGAGGCTCGCGTCGTCGGGCTTCAGGAGCACCCGCTCGTCGGTCGGGTCGATCGTGAAGAACTCGTCGGTGCGGATCCGCTCCTTGTGCAGGCCGCTCGGGGCGAGCAGCAGGCCGCCCCCGTCCGCCGGGCCGCAGATGCCGCCGCCGGTGCCGGATACCCAGTTCTTGGCATAGAACACGCCGAGCAATTCGACGAGGAGCTCGCGGGTCACCTGTTCGCTCTCGCTCATGCCGCCAGCGTAGCCTGAAGGTCCGACCCGGGCGCGCCGGACGGGCATTCGGCGCACCTGGGCTATCGTCCCGGCGTGACCGATGCGCGCGACCTCGCCGCCAGGGACGCCGCCGAGCACCTGCTCGGTGGACGCTACCGCCTCGGGCCGGTCATCGGCCGCGGCGGGATGGCGACGATCTACCGGGCCACGGACGTTCGCGTCGAGCGCCAGGTCGCGGTCAAGATCCTGCGTCCCGAGGTCGCGACCGATCCCGACCTCGCCCACCGGTTCCGCCGCGAGGCGCTCGCCGCGACCGTCCTTCGCCACCCGAACATCGTCGCCTGCCTGGACACCGGCACCGACGGCGACCAGGCCTATCTCGTCATGGCCCTCATCGATGGCGAGGACCTGGCCGTTCGGCTACGACGCGGCGGCCGGCTCGCGCCGCGACAGGCCGCGCGGATCGGGCTCGACGTCGCCCGTGCCCTGGGGGTCGCCCACGTGCGCGGCATCGTCCATCGGGACGTCAAACCCGGGAACATCCTGCTGGCGGCGGACGGACGGGCGATGGTCACCGACTTCGGGATCGCGCGCCTGGCGGCCGACGCGGAGGCCGCATTGCCCGGCACGACGCTGGGATCCGTCCACTACTTCAGCCCGGAACAGGCCCGCGGCCGAACCACGACCCCAGCCTCCGACATCTACGGCCTGGGCCTCGTCCTGTTCGAGGCGCTGACCGGGACGCGGGCCTGGACCGGCGACACGACCGATGCGATCGCCCTCGCCCGTGTCGGCGCGCCCGCGCCGTCGGCTAAGGCGCTCCGTGCCGAGATCCCGGCCGAGCTCGAGGCGATCGTCCGCCGCGCCCTCGCGCCCGAGCCCGGCGACCGCTACCCGAATGGGACCGCGATGGCCGCCGCGCTCGAACCCATCGTCAACGCCCCGGACGTGGCACGTCCGACGAGCGTCGTTCACGTTCCGGACCCCGACCGCCCGCGATCCCAAGCACGCCCAAGCCACGTCCGGGCCGCCACGCCGAGCCGGCCGTCCTTGACGATGCCCCGAGCGTTCCGGGGCGGAGGCACAAGCGCCTTCCTGGTCGTCGTCGGCATCGTCGCGGTCGTTGCGGCCTCCTTGCTCGTCGCGGCGCGGCCGGGTGACGGCGCCACGCCCCTGACCACCGCGCGACCGCCCGCGACCGATACCGCCGGGGCCAACCCCACCGCGGAGCCGGACCCAACGGCCGAGCCCACCCCCGAGCCGACGGCGCCCCCCTCGTCCGCCCCGAGTGACGAGCCACCCCCGCTTCCCGAAGGTGACGTCGCCGACCTGTGCGAGGTCTTCTTCGACATCCCGTGCGGTCTCGGGGCCGGCCGTTACGCGCCGTCGCGCTTCGCCCCCGCCTTCGACATCGAGCTTGGCGATGGCTGGTCGAACGCCACCCACACGGCCGACACCGTGGCGCTGACACGGACCGAAGGCGCCTTCACGCTCGCCGGCCGGGTCGTCGAGGTCTATCCGAACGGGGAGCAGCGCGAGCCTCGGGAGCGCGCCCGTGACCTGATCGAGGCGTTCATCGCCACCGATGGCGTCAGCGCCACGCGTCCGGCGAACGTCCGGATCGATGGCCGGCGCGGCCTCTCGAGCGACCTGACGCCGATCGATTCGGCGCGGGTCCAGCTCTTCGCAACGAACGGTACGACGTTCTACCTGGAGCCCGACAGGGCCACGAGGATCGTCGTCATGGATCTCCGCGGGGCCACGATCCTGCTGGCCATCGAGCCGCACGAGGGCTTCGAGCTCGACGAGATCCTCGAGACGGCCGACGACGCGGCCGGCACGATGCGTTGGCGCTGACCGATCCTCCCTGAGCGCGACGGCCCGGCAGATGGGTAGGCCGTATCCCCCAATCGTGTAGTCGACGCGCCCACAAGTGCGCGCCAAAGTCGGCGCATGGGATTCGTACCTCACCAACCCCTGCGTCGCGCGCTGAAGCGCATCGCGGCCGATCCGCACGTCGTCCTGGCCGTCGCGGTCGTCTTCGCGGCCCTCGTGATCGAGGTCATCGCCCGCGCGGACGCCGTGGGCCTGCTCCTGCCCTCGGCGATCTATCTGACGATCCAGATGGCCCTCGCTCTGCGCGGACCGGCCGGGCGATCGGCGGCGCTGGACACGGCCCGATTGCTCGTCGCCCTGGCGGTCGTCCTCTGGATGACCCTTCGGACCGGCGACCTCGCGGCCATGCCGCTGTCGTGCCTGTACCTCCTGATCGTGGGCCTGGCGGCGGTCCTCGGAACGCGCCAGGCCATCGTCCTTGGGGGAGCCGCTATGGCGGCGTTCATGTCCGTCGCGATCACCGCGCCGGCGGTCGCCCCGGGCGTCCTCCACCGTGGCGTCGCCCTCGCCGTCACGATGATCGTGCTGGCGATCGGGACGCGGCGAACGGTCGCCTCCCTCGAGCGAGCGATCGCCCACGCTCGTGCCGCATCGGCCGGCCAGCGTCGACGCGCCAGTCAGATGGCCGCAGTCGAGGCCGTCGGTCGGGCGCTCACGGCGAAGGGACCGACGCAGGCCGCCCTCGAGGACGTCATGGACCTGCTGGTGGCCCATTTCGACTACCGCTACGTCTCGATCTACACGGTCGAGGGACCGCTGATGCGCCTGGGTGCGCAGCGCGGGTACGACGACGTGATCGAGAGCTTCGATGGCTCCATCGGCGTCGTCGGTCGGGTCATGCGGACCGGCCAGCCCGAGCTGATCCGGGACGTCTCCACGGACCCCGACTACGCCGCCGCGAATGCGAACGTGTGCAGTGAAGTCAGCGTGCCCGCTTGCGGTCGACGGGACGATGCTCGGCGTCCTCAACATCGAGAGCGGCGACGACGCCCAGCTGGACGAGGGCGATCTCGACACGATGACCGTCGTTGGTGACCGCGTGGCCGCGGCCTTGGCGCTCGGCCGTGAGCGGCAGGCGCTCCAGGATCGTGCCGAGCTGTTCGGCCGCCTGGCTCGCTTCGGCAGTGCCATCAACGCCAGCCTGGATCCCGCGACGGCCCACGAATCGATCATCGGTGCCGTCGCCGACGTCCTCGAAGTCGATATCACGACCTTGGTCGTGCGCGATGTGGCAACCGGGGAGGATCGCATCGTGGCGATCCGCGGTGGCGACGAGCGCTACGTCGGCGCGCGGATCCATCCGAACGAGGGCAACGTGGGTCGCGCCCTCGCGGACGGCGCTGGTGGACGTCAGCGACCGCATCGAGCGCGAGGGCTTCCCGGCCAGCCTGCGCGGGGCGCGGGTCCCGGACAACCTCGTGTGCCGCGTCGTTCCCGCTCCTGCGCGGCGAGACCGTCATCGGGGCGGTGACCGTCCTCCGGCTCGATCTCGCCCGCGTGTTCACGGCCCTCGAGATCGAGACCATGCCGCTCCTCGCGTCGCAGATCGCGCTGGCGCTCAACAACATCGAGCTGCACGCCCAGATGGCGGATGCGGCGATCCGCGACCCGCTCACCGGGCTCTGGAACCGGCGTCACCTCGACGTGTCGCTGGCACGGCTGTTCGCCACCCGAGCACGCCTGGAGCCCGAGAGCCGCCACCCTGTGGCGGTGATCATGTTCGACCTCGATCACTTCGGCCTGTTCAACAAACGCCACGGCCACATCAAGGGCGACGCCGTGCTGCGGACGTTCGGCTCGATCCTGACGCGACGGTTGCGCTCCAGCGACCTCGTGGCCCGGTTCGGGGGCGAGGAGTTCCTGGCCGTGCTCGACGGGGCCAGCCTGGACGAAGCACAGCAGGTCGGCGACGAGATCCGTCGCGAGCTCGAGGCGGTCGCATTCGACGGCGTGGACGGCGAGCTGCTGTACGCCACCGTATCGGCCGGCTGTGCCTCCCTCGGGCCGAACGTGTCGTCGCTCGAGAAGCTCGTCGAGTTCGCCGACGTCGCCCTCCAGATGGCCAAGCGCGGCGGTCGCAACCAGGTCGTCGCCGCCTGATCGTCGCGCCCGCCCGCGCGGGTCCGGTAGGCTTCGGCAGCCATGCCGCTCGTCGCCACCACGGCCCTCACCAAGCGCTATCCCGGCGGCGTCGTCGCCCTCGATTGCCTCGACCTCGCCCTCGAGCCCGGGATCATCGGCCTCGTCGGCGCCAACGGCGCGGGCAAGAGCACATTGCTGCGCATCCTCCTCGGGCTGCTTCCAGCGACCTCGGGCGAGGCCACGGTCCTCGGCCACGATGTGCGGACGTCGGGCACGACGCTTCGGCGGTTCGTCGGCTACATGCCCGAGTCCGACTGCCTGCCGCCCGATACGACCGCGACCGATTTCGTCGGCCAGATGGCGCGGCTCTCGGGCCTGCCCGCCGCCGGGGCGCGCGAGCGTGCCGCGGAAGTCCTCCGTCACGTCGGGCTGTATGAGGAACGGTATCGCCCGATCGGGGGCTATTCGACGGGGATGAAGCAGCGCGTCAAGCTCGCCCAGGCGCTGGTCCACGACCCGCGGCTCCTGCTCCTCGACGAGCCGACCAACGGCCTCGATCCGGCCGGCCGGGACGAGATGCTCGCCCTCGTGCGGCGGACCGGCACGGAATTCGGGATCGCGGTGATCGTCGCCAGCCACCTGCTGGGCGAGATCGAGCGGGTCTGCGATTTCCTCGTCGCGATCGATGCCGGGAAGCTCATCCACGCCGCGCCGCTGCATGAGTTCACGGAGCGCACCGGCACGCTGGCCGTGGAGGTCGAAGAGGGCGCGGCCGGCCTTGCCGCCGCCCTGGTCGCGGCCGGGATCACGGCCACCGTGGACGGCCGGACGGTGCTCGTCGAGCTGGAGGACGAGCGGCCGTGGGACCTCGTCCGCGATGCCGTCGCCGACCTGGACCTGCCACTCGTCCGGATCGAACAGCGTCGCCGCGGGCTGGAGGAGCTGTTCCGATGAGCGGGGCGGGCGGCGCCTCGGGGAGCATCTACGACCTGGGCTACCAGGGCTATCACGGCCCGCGGCTCGGGCGGCCGGCCGTCGCGCTCGGGCTGCTCACCCAGACGCTCCGCGCCGCCTACGGGATCGGGCGCGGCGGGCGGGCAAAGATCGTGCCGTTCCTGATGCTCGGGCTGTCCGTGCTGCCGGCCATCCTCGCGGTGGGGATCGCCGCGCTCGCCGCCCAGGCCGGTGCCGGCTCCGAATTGGATGACGCTTCGCCGATCCGTCACGACACGTATCAGAACCTGACCTCCACCCTGGTCATGTTGTTCTGCGCGGCCCAGGCTCCGGAGCTGTTCGGGCGCGACCAGCGCTACGGTGTCCTGCCGCTGTACTTCTCGCGAGTCCTGACCCGTGTGGATTACACCCTCGCCCGGGCGGGCGGCCTGTTCCTGGCGATCTTCGTCATCTCGATCGTGCCGCAACTCATCCTCACGGTCGGAGGGATCCTGGCGGCCCCGGACCCGGTGACCGGGCTGCGCGACGAAGTCCCCGAGATCCCGCGCTATCTCGCGGTGGCACTGGCCGCATCAGCCCTGCTCGGCGGGGTCGCGACGGTTATCGCCGCGTGGACGCCGCGGCGCTCGTACGCCACGGCTGCGATCATCGCCGTGTTCATCATTCCGCCGATCGTCGTGGCGCTGATGGCCGAGCTGGCCGTCGGCGACCTCGCCCGGGTCTTGGTGCTGGCCAGCCCCGGCGACATCATCGACGGGGTGAACGCCGTCGTCTTCGACGCCGTCTCGCCCAACCCGACGATCGTCGCCGCCAACCTGCCGGGCTGGACGTACCTCGTCGCGGCGGGCGTGGGAACGGTCGCGTGCGTGGTCCTCGTGCTGCGGCGCTATCTCGGGATCACGGCGTGAGCGGCGAGACCGGGGCACCGGGAGCCACCGGGGCACCGGGAGCCACGGGGGAGCCGCCGCCGACCGCGCCCGCGGCGACGAGCCCGCCGCCCGCGATCGAGGTCGACCACGTCTCGCGCTGGTACGGCAACGTCGTGGCCGTCAACGACATCTCATTCGCCCTCGGTCCCGGGGTGACTGGGCTGCTGGGGCCCAACGGCGCCGGCAAGTCGACGCTGCTGCATCTGCTGTCCGGGCTGCTCGCGCCGTCGGCGGGCACCGCGCGGATCGACGGGCGGCCCGCGTTCGGGGACCCGTCGGTCTATCGCGAGGTGGGGCTCGTCCCGGAGCGCGAGGCCGTCCCGGGCTACCTGACCGGTCACGGCTTCGTCCGGCTGAACGCCGACCTGCAGGGCATGGCGGACGCCGCGGACGCCACGGACCGGGCGATCGCCACGGTCGATCTGACCGAGGCCGCCCACCGGCAGCTGCGCACCTACTCGAAGGGCATGCGCCAGCGGGCCAAGCTCGCGGCAGCGCTGGTCCACGAGCCGCGGATCCTGCTGCTCGACGAGCCCTTCAACGGCATGGACCCTCGCCAGCGGCTGCACATGATGGGCCTGCTGCGCGAGATGGCGGCAGCCGGGCGAGTGATCCTGTTCTCGTCGCACATCCTCGAGGAGGTCGAGCGGCTGGCCGACGCGGTCCTCGTGGTCTACGCGGGCCGGCTGGCGGCATCGGGCGACTTTCGCTCGATCCGACGGTTGATGACCGATCGGCCGCACCGGTTCACGATCCGCTCGTCGGACGACCGGACGCTGGCCGCGGCGCTGCTCCGCCAGCCAGCCGTCTTCGGTGCCGAGCTCGTCGACGGGCTGTTGGCGGTCCGCACGTCCGACTACGGCGCCTTCACGCGGATCGTCGCGCCGACCGCGCGGACGGCCGGCATCCGGCTCCACGAGGTCAAGCCCACGGACGATTCGCTCGAGAGCGTGTTCGGCTACCTGGTGCGAGGCGGCCGATGACGCCGTTCGGGGCGCTTGTCGGCGTGACGCTGCGTGGGCTGCTCGGCCGGCGCCGGACCATGCTGATGGTGCTGCTCGCGGGGCTGCCGATCCTGGTCGGCGTGCTCATCCGCTTCGGTGGCGGCCGCAGCGACGCGCCCGAGATCCTCGACACGCTCGTGATCAGGACCGTGCTGCCGCTGGTCGCCCTCGTCTTTGGGACGGCGACCATCGGCTCGGAGATCGAGGACGGCACGGCCGTCTTCCTCCTGGCGAAACCGATCGCGCGCTGGCGAACCGCCCTGGCCAAGCTGGCGGTGGCGGCCGGGCTGACGGCGGCGCTCGTCGTGCCGCCGATCATCGTCACGACGCTGCTGGTCAGCGGGTTCGGGGGTCCTTCGCTGTCGACGGCGCTCGGGTTCGCGCTAGCGGCCATCGCCGGCGGGACGGCCTATGCGGTGGCCTTCGCCGCCCTCGGCGTCGTGACGTCACGGGCGCTCGTGGTCGGGCTCGGCTACACGCTGCTGTGGGAGGGCGTGCTGGCAGGGCTCCTCGACGGCACCCGGTTCATGTCGATCCGCCAGGGGACGCTCGGTGTGGCCGCCGCCCTGACCGGCGATGACGTGGGCGTCGACGTCCTCGAGCCGGTCGTGTCCGTGGGGATCCTCGTCGTGGTCGTGGTCGGTGGGTTCTTGCTCACGACGCGGGCGCTGACCCGGTTCCAGGTTCGCTCGGCGGACTGATGGGCGGGGGCTCGACTTCGGGATCCTCGCGCCGGTACGGCACGTTGACGACGACCGTGTGGCGACGCCCCAGCAGGTTCTTGCGCAGGCGCTTGGCCGACTGGTTGTAGAGGATCCGTTCCCACCAGCTGCGCGCCACGTATTCGGGGATCACGACGAAGGTGATCGGATCGGGCTTGTCCGGCGGCCAGGCTGCATCGAGCACATCGAGGTACGCGAGGAGCGGGCCGGCCAGCGCTCGATACGGGGAGTCGACGACGACGAGCGGGACGCCGGGCACCTGTCGCTCGAAGGCTTCGCGGACAGCGGCTGCGCCCTCGGGGTCGGTCGAGATGTAGACGGCGCGGATGTCGTCGTCGATCGAACGGCCGACGTTGATCGCCTGGATGGACGCCCGGTCGACGCCGGCGATGGGGACCACGACCCGCTCCTCGCGTTGTGGTGGCGCAACGACCAGGGCGGGGTCGACCGCGAGCTGACGGGCCGAGCGGGCGTACTGGCGACTGATGAACAGCATCATGCCGACGAGGACTGGCACCAGGATCACGACGAGGTACGCACCGGCTTCGAACTTCTCGAACACGACGATGCCCAGGACCACGGCCGTCAGCACGCCGCCCGACGCATTCACGCCGAGGCGCCAGCGCCAGCCGGCCTCCCGGACCCGCAGCCAGTGCTTGACCATCCCGAGCTGACTCAGGGTGAAGCACAGGAACACGCCGACCGAGTAGAGCGGGATCAACGCATGGGTGTCACCGCCGAATGCCCACAGCAGGGCGAAGGCGACAGCCGCGAGCAGGACGATCCCCCACGAGTACGCCAGCCGATCTCCGCGGAAGGAGAACTGGCGGGGCATGTAGCCGTCCTCGGATAGGATCGCGGCGAGGCGCGGGAAGGCGTTGAAGCTCGTGTTCGCGGCGAGGAACAGGATGAGCGCCGTGCTCGCCGCGAACGAGTAGAAGAGCGGCGAACCCTCGCCGAACGCGGTCCGCGCGGCAAGGGCCACGATCGACGGGCCGCCCTCGCCGGTCGGTCGCAGGCCGAACTGGACGGCGAAGACGGTCAGCCCGATGAACAGCACGCCGAGCAGCACGGCCATCGTGGTCATCGTGTTCGCGGCATTCTTCAATTCGGGCGGTTTGAACGCGGGTACGCCGTTCGCGATCGCCTCCACGCCGGTCAGCGCGACCGATCCGCCGGCGAAGGCCTTGAGCAGCAACAGCACGCCGAGCGTCTCACTGCCGAACGGCACGACATCGGACTCGGGTGGGACGGGGCCCACCGTCCCCGTGGCGATCCGGACGGCCCCGATCGCGACGATCCCGAGAGCAAGGCCCACGAAGAGGTACGTCGGCACCGCAAAGATGTTCCCGGACTCGCGCAGGCCACGCAGATTCGCGATCGTGATGAGCGCGATCGCGGCGAACGCGATCTGGATTCGGACGTCGTAGGCGGCCGGGATCACCGACTGGATCTGCGCGATCGCCGCGGCCGTCGATACCGCCACGGTCATGACGTAGTCGATGAGCAAGGCCGCCGCGGCAACGAGGCCGAAGATCGGCGCGAGGTTCGTGCGCGCGACGACGTAGGCGCCGCCGCCGTTCGGGTACGCCCGACAGACCTGCCGGTACGAGACCGACACGACGGCGAGGAGGACGGCGATCGCAACGGCCACCTCGACCGAGACCAGCAGGGCACCGGCGCCTGCGACGAGCAGGACGCGCAGGATCTCCTCGGTCGCGTATGCGGACGAGCTGATAGCGTCCGAGCTGAAGATCGCGAGGGCCTTCTTCTTCGACAGGCGCTCGCCGATCTCCTCCTCGTTGGCTAGGGTCCGGCCGAAGACGACCTGGCGCACGCGCGCGACCGCGCGACCCGTCGGTGTCCGCGGCTGGGAGGCGGCTTCCCGGGCGACCAGCGCGCCGGGACCCGCGTAGCGGAAATACGGTGAGTGCGGCCGCTCCACGCGGACCCGCCGATCGCCGGACTTGCGGCCCTTGAGCTGGCGACGCCCGCCGATCACCGGCGGGCTCCCGTGCAGCCGGGCGGTGACGCCTCAGCCATCGAGGCGGGGCCCGATCCGCAGGCTGACCGCGCCGGGGGATGAGCCCGACCGTTGCAGGGCGAACTCGACGCCGGCCGCCTGGGCCTGGGCGAGACCCAGGGCTGCGGCGCGCTCGGCCGCCTCGAGACCCGTGAGCTGGACGATCCTGGCACCGCCGGTGACCACAAGCCGGATCGCGACGTCGATCTCGCGGAGGGCGACATCGAGCGGGTCGGGCTGTGCTCCGGGCACGGGCTTCGCGCCGACTTCGTGCATGTCTCGAACGTAGACCGTGACCCCAAGAGGGAACGTGCCTCGTGGGCCGTCTTGCCGCTCAACAAGCGCTCAACAACCGGTCCCAAAACGGTCCCAGACTCGCCCGCCGCGCTCCTGGTCCGGCTCACGGCTCCCGGATGCGGTACCCGACGCCGGGCTCCGAGGTGATCAGGTCGTGCATCGTCCCGGTCGGATCGGCCGCAGCAAGCTTGCGTCGCAACCGGCTCACGTACACGTGGAGGTAGTGGTCCTCTTCGACGTACTGGCGCCCCCAGACCGCGCGCAGGAGCGCGCCACGGGTCACCAACCGGCCTGGCTGACCCATCAGGACTTTGAGCAGCTCGTACTCGCGCGGCGTCAGGTCGACGGGCACGTCACCGACGCGTACGTCGCGCCGCGTCACATCGAGCACCAGCGGGCCCAGCGTGATCGATCCGGTCGCGTCGGCCGCCGGTCCGGCCGCCCGGCGCAGCAGGGCCGCCACGCGGGCCCGCAGCTCCTCGAGGCCGAACGGTTTCGTGACGTAGTCGTCCGCCCCCAGCTCCAGCGCCGCGACCTTGTCGGGCTCCTCGTCGCGTGCCGACAGGATGAGGATCGGTGTCGTGCCATCGCGCCGGACACGCCGGATCACGGTCGTGCCGTCGGCATCGGGCAGGCCGAGGTCGAGGACCACGAGGTCCGGCCGTTGGGCGTCCAGCGAGCGAACCGCGTCGGCGGCGGTGCCCGCCACCCGTACCTGGTACCCGTGCGCCTCGAGGTTCGCCGCGACCAGCGATCGCGTGGATCCGTCGTCCTCGATGAGCAGGACGTGCGGGCCTGGCCGCGCGTCCGCGGTCACGAGCCTGTCTCCTCGCCGGCCTCTCCAGGCGGCTCCGGCGCCGCGAGGAGGAAGACGTCCACGGCCAGACCGCCGAGCGAGCTCGTGCTCGCGGCCACCTCACCGCCCATCGCCTCGGCGAGGCCCTTGACGACGCCGAGTCCGATCCGAGCCCGCGCCGAGCCCCCTCACCCTGGCGCGGCACCCGGTAGAACTTGTCGAACAGGTGCGGCAGCGACGCCGCCGGAACGCCCGCGCCGGCGTCTTCGACCCGCATCTGGACCCGGCCGTCCGGGCAGGCGTTCACGCTCACACGGGTCACCGCATCGGGGGCGTAGCGGGCGGCATTCTCCAGGAGGTTGGCCAGCATCTCGTCGAACAGGTTCGCGTCGGCGCGGATGGGTGGGAGGCGGGCACCGAACGCGATCTGGACGGGCGGCTGGCCGAGGCTGCGCGTCAGCCGTTCCACGACCGGTGTGATCAGGCCCTCCGCGTCGAGTGCCTCGAGGCTCGGGCGGAGCTCCCCGGCCTCGATCCGGCTCATGTCGAGCAGGTTTCGCACGAGCAGTTGAGTCGCTCGGCCTCCGCGTCGATCGTGCGCGCGGCCTCCCGCCGCTGCTCGTCGGACCAGACCACCTGCGGGTCCAGCAGGCTACCGGCGGCGGCGCGGATCGTGGCGAGCGGCGTGCGGAACCCGTGCGACACCGAGTCGAGCAGTGCGTCCTTGAGCGCTTCACCCTGGCGCGCGATCTCCGCGGCGTTCGCGGTCTCGAGCAGGCGCTCGCGGCGAAACGCCAAGCCGACCTGGTCCGCGGCGAGGCTCAGGATCCGGGTCTCCTCGCCATCGGGGAGGCCTTGTGCGCGCGACCGGGTGGCCCAGATCGACCCGAGCGGGTCGTCGCCCGCGGAGATCGTCGATCCGGTACAGCCTGTGGTCGGGCCCCGGTGGGCCGGCTCCCGAACGCTCCTGCGGCCGATGCTCCTGGACCCAGTGCGCCGGCAGATCGCCGGGCATGCGGGTGAGGGAGACGTGGATCCGATGCGAAGGCCGAGTGCCTTGGCCGGAGTCGGCCAGCACGACTGCGCGACCGGCCTCGCTGCGGGCGAGCCAGATGCGCTCCATACGGGTCTCGGCCTGAAGATCCTTGACGATGACCGGCAGCGCCTCAGCCACGCTCGTAGCGGTGGAGAGGGTGCGGCTGATCCGGAACAGCGCGCGCGATTCGCCCGCGCGCCTCGTCGCGTCGTCGGCGCGCTCGGCCTGGAGCGCCGCCAGCCGGCCGATGACGATGCCGACGAACAGGAACAGGAGCAGGTTGAGCCATTCGGCTGGGTCGTCGACGTGCAGGGCGAAGCGAGGCTCGACGAAGAGCGAGTCGTACAGGACGAACGATGCGACGGCGGCCGCGCTGGCGGCGAGGGTCCCGAATACGACTGCGATACCGACGACGGCCACGAGATATAGCGGCGACGCGTCGGGGATCCGCAGCGGAGGCCCTTCGACCAGCGCGATCAGCAGGGTGGCCAGCGGCAGCAGCGCGAGGGCGACTATCCGCACGGCCAGCCGTCGGGGTGCGACGCTCCACGCGCCGGACCGCCGGGGCAACTGGGATCGCAACGAGTCCCGAAGCACGCGGCGATGCTACGCCCGCCGCGCGTTCGTCCCTGCCCGGGGACGCGTCTCGTCGAGGAGCGCTGCGGCCACCAACCCCGAGATCGCCGTGAGCACGGCCACGAGCCAGATCGCCGCCGGCATCCCGGCAGCGTCCGCAGCAAGGCCACTGACGATGGCCCCGACGGCGAAGCCAAGGTCGCGCCACAGCCGGTAGACCCCGATCGCCGAGGCTCGCCACGACGGAGCGGCGACGTCGGCGACCACGGCGATGAGCGTTGGGTAGACGAGCGCCGTCCCGACTCCCAGGCCGGCCGCCGCGACGAGCCACGTCACGAACCCTTCGCCCGACGCGATGACGCCGATCGCCGCGGCCTGCAAAAGCATGCCCATCACGATCAAGGGGCGGCGACCGACGCGATCGGACCATGCGCCGGTGCCGATCTGCAGGACGCCCCACACCGCCGGGTAGGTCGCGGCGAGGATCGCGATCTCGACCACGGGCAGGCCGCGCGAAGCGAAGAACAACGGCAAGAGCCCCCACGCCATGCCGTCGTTCAGGTTGTTCACGAGACCCGCCTGGGACGCAGCGAAGAGCCGTCGATCGCCGACGGAGGTCCGGCGGACGATCTCCAGCCATCCGGGCCTCGCCGGGGCGGCGGCCCCCTCCTGGTTGGTGGCGGCCGACTCCAGCGCGACGTACCCGCGCGTCTCGCGCACGAACAGCCCGGAGACGCCGAGCCCGAGCCCCGCCACGGCCAGCCCCAGGAGGAACGGCGCCGGCCGGAGCCCGGCCTCCTCCGCGATGAGCCCGGTCGCCAGGGCCGCGGCAGCCACGGCCGCATACCCGGCTGCCTCGTTCAGCCCGAGCGCCAGGCCCCGCCGTGCCGGCCCGACGAGATCGACCTTCATGATCACGGTCGTCGACCAGGTCAGCCCCTGGCTGACGCCCAGCAACGCGTTCGCGACCACCACCCACGACCAGTCCGGGGCCCCGATGATCAGGAGCGGGACCGGCAGCGCGACGATCCAGCCCGCGACGAGCACCGGCTTGCGGCCGTAGCGATCGGCCAGGGCGCCTGCCGCGAGGTTGGCGAACGCCTTGGCCAGCCCGAATGCGACGAGGAACGTCAGCGCGGCCGAGGCCGAGGTCAGCCCGAACTCCCGCTCCGCGAGCAGCGGCAGGATGCTCCGCTCCTGCCCGACCATCGCGCCGACCAGCGCGTTGACGCCGACCAGCAGCGCGAACTGCCCGACATTCGCGCCAAGGCCAAGCCGGATGTTCGCCGCCACGGGCGAAGGGTACGCGGCTAGAAGGGCAGCATCGACTCCAGATCCGGCAGGACCGCATCAAGGCCCAGCAGGAAGACGGTGCCGATGACCAGGCTGAACACGCCGGCGACCGCGCCGACGGCGACGTAGATCATCTCGCGCGTCTGGCTCGCGACGAACCCGACCGAGCTCACCACGACGATCGCGAAGTTCGAGATCAGCAGGCCCAGGACGAAGGCCAGCAGCATCGGCACGCCCAGGCCGGCACTCGCCGCGCCGCCGACCGCCGCGATCAACAGGACCTGCGTCCCCGTCTCCGCGCCGATGCCGTGGATCATCCCGACCCCGAGCGCGGTCCGTGTTCCGTACGAGCTCATCTCGAGCGGCTCGACGTGCTCATGACCGTGCAGCCGAGCCTGCAGCCGGCGCCACCCGTATCGGGCGGCGTCGAAGACAAGCATCCAGCGGCTGCGGAGGCGGAACGACTCACCGCTCCGGGCGTATCGATACACGGAAAATAGGACCCATACGCCCAGCCCCACCAGCGTCAGCCCGACGACCCGGCCCATGATCGGGTCGAGCCAGCCCGGCAGGAGCGCCCCGAAGGAGAGCGCGGCGATCCCGAGAGCGATGACGACGATGCCGTGGCCGACGGCGTACAGCGTCCCCAGGCGGATCGCCTCGAGCTGCTCGGCGCCGATCCAGCGCTGACCGACCGCGCCAGCCGTGAGGCTCGCACCGCCCGCACCGCCCGCGCCGCCAGCGCCGCCAGCGGCAGGGCGGGGGAGCGACCTCACCCCAGCGCCGTGTGCCTGCAGCTCGGTCGCGCCGCCGTGGCGGTGCTGGTGGTCCGTGTCGGTCCGATGCTCCCGGGCATGCGCCGCCTCCGCGGCGCTCGCGGCCGCGGTCGTGCTGGTGATGTCGGTGATCGCCGCGATGTGGTCCCAGTCGATACCGTGGCGGATGCCCAGCAGCAACCCCGTGATGAGCACCCCGATCCCGGCCGGGCTGGCGTCGATCTGCGCGATGAACTCGAGCATCGATCCCTTTCGTCGTTCCGGTCCCCGAATCCTAGCCGAGGCGACGGCGTTATCGCAAGGCGTTGCATCTGCGGCCAGTTGCGCTCCGTCCTCCTATACTGCGCACGATGAACGCCGTTGGATCGGTCGCGCCTACGCGTGTGGGTGCCAGGTCGTCCGCGACGTGGTCCGGCATCCCGGACCGCCTGCGGGCGCGCGGCCTGCGCTGGACCCCGCAGCGACGCGTCCTGGTCGAGGTCCTCTCAAGAACCGACGGGCACGTCACCGGCGCTGAGCTCGTCGAGCGCTGCCGCGAGCTCGACCCGGGCACGATCCCGTCCACGGTGTACCGGACCCTCGACGTGCTCGAGGAGCTGGGGGTCCTCAGCCACAGCCACGGCGCGGACGGCCGCGAGGAATTCCATGTGCTGCCGGACACCGAGCACGGCCACCTGCACTGCCAGCGGTGTGGCGCCCGATGGGAGCTCACGGCAGATGACCCGGCCGTCGTCGCGGCGGTCGGCGCGTTCGACGCGCAGCGCGGCTTCCAGGTCAACGTCTCGCACCTGACGATGATCGGGCGCTGTGCCGCGTGTCAGGCCGAGGATGCCGCCCCGGACTGACCGCCTAGGATCGGACGGGCTGGGACGTCGCCGCCGGCACCGGCGTCGGCGGGCGCCGGACCGGGCGCAGGAACAGGGCCAGCACGATGACGATGTACGCCGCCCAGGCCACGAACGTGATGACCTCGGGGTTCGCGCTGTAGCCGAAGAGCGCTCGCAGGAACTGGCCGATGCCGTCCTCGTGCGACAGGATCCCGCTGATGTCGAACGCGGTCTGCGTGCCGAACGTGATGACCCCGACCTCGATGAACTCGTGGATCGCGTGGCTCAGGAGCCCGGCCGCGATGAAGATCAGGCCGACGCCCGTCCAGCGGAAGAACGACTGGAGGTTGATGCGCCGGCTGCCCTGGTAGAAGAGGTAGCCGATCCCGACGGCGATCGCCAGCCCGACCACGGCGCCGATCAAAACGCTCGAAGCGGCGTCGTCGGCCGAGTTGACCTGCCCGACGAGGAACAGCGACGTCTCGATGCCTTCACGGATGACCGCCGTGAACGCGAGAAAGGCGAGACCCCAGATGCTGCCGGCGGTGAGCGCTCGATCCACGGCCGCCTGAAGCTCGCCCTTGACACTGGCGGCCTGGCGGCGCATCCAGAACAACATCCACGTGACGACGGCGGCTGCCACGAGCATGGTGATGCCTTCGAAGATCTGCTCGTACGGCTCCTGGAAGCCGCCGACGGTTGCGAACAGCACGATGCCGATGACGAGACTGATGGCGATCGCCGCCCCGGCGCCCAGCCAGACCTTGCCCGCATGTCGGACGTTGCCGGTCTTGACTAGGTAGGCAAGGACGATCGCGACGATCAGGGCCGCCTCGACCCCCTCGCGCAGGCCGGTCAGCAGGCCGCTGGAAAATGCGCCGAAATCCACGGGTGCAGGCTCCTCGAACGTGGTTGACGGCCGGATGATAGGGCAACCTTCCCGCCATGGTCAAGCGCCCTTGTCATTTCGACGCAACCCACCCTGCCGTCCCGCGTGGTGGCCCGCGCCTGGCCGCGCCACCCGGGTCAGTCGCCTGTCGGCACGCCCACGATGTTGAAGCCGCCATCGACGTAGTGGATCTCACCCGTGACCGCGCTCGAGAGGCCGGAGGCCAGGTAGACGGCACTCTTACCGACGTCCTCGGGCGTGATGTTCTTGCGCAGTGGCGCGACCTCGGCGAACGAGCCGTACATCCTGCGGAATCCGGCGATCCCGCTGGCCGCCAGGGTCCTGACCGGTCCGGCGCTGATGGCATTGACACGCACGCCGTCCGGGCCAAGATCCGCCGCGAGGTACCGGACCGACGCCTCCAGCGCCGCCTTCGCGACCCCCATGACGTTGTAGCTCGCGACGACCTTCTCCGACCCGTGATACGTCAGCGTCAGGATGGACGCCCCCGGTCGCAGGTATGGCCGGGCGGCGCGCGCCAGCGCGACGAGCGAATACGCGGACACGTCGAGCGCCAGCGCGAACCCGTCGCGCGACGTGTCCACGAAGCCACCCGCCAGGTCCTCGCGCTTCGCGAAGGCCAGCGCGTGCACGAGGATGTCCAGATGATCATGCGTCTCGCCCCAACGCCCGAACACCCGCGCGATGTCCTCGTCCGACTGCACGTCGGCGGGCTCCACGAACGTCGAGCCGATCGAGGCCGCCAGTGGCCGCACGCGCTTCTCGATCAGGCTCTCGATCGATGAGAAGCCGACCTCGGCACCCTCGGCGTGGAGCGCCCGCGCGATCCCCCAGGCGATCGAGTGGTCGTTCGCGACCCCGAAGATCAGCGCGTTCTTGCCGTCGAGCAGGCCCATCTCGTCCTCCGCTTCGCCGCCCGAGCATAGTCGGTACGCTTCGACGATGACGACCCTCAAGGCGACCCTCTCCGCGGTCGGGCTGCGCAAGGCGCTCGAGGGGGTGCGCGCGCTGCTGCTCGACCTCGACGGCGTCATCGTCGTGGCCGGCGAGGCGGTGCCCGGGGCGCCCGAGGCGATCGCGACGCTCGAGGCGCGCGGCTTCCCCTACCGGATCGTGACGAACACCTCCGCCGTCAGTCGGGCGACCCTGGCGCGCTGGTCCGGCAAGATCGGCGCGCCGATCCCGGCGTCTCGGTTCCAGTCGGCGCTGTCAGCTTCGGCGGCCTGGACCGCGAGACACTTTCCTGGCGAGCCGCTGTACGTGCTCGCGTCCGAGGACGCCCAGAGCGAGTTCGCGGGCCAGCGGCTGCTGACCCACGAGGAGGCCGGTGCCCGCGGGGCGTCGGTGGCGGCCGTGGTCGTCGGCGACTCACCCGAGGAAGTGACGTTCGACAACATGAACCGCGCCTTCCGCCTCGTCCGCGCAGGCGCCGTGCTCGTTGGCATGCACCAGAACCCGTGGTGGCTGACGCCGGAAGGCCCGACGCTCGACTCCGGCGCGTTCGTCGCCGGCCTCGAATTCGCGACCGAGAAACGCGCCCGCATCGTCGGCAAGCCCCATCCGGAGTTCTTCTCAGTCGCCATCAGCGACCTCCGCCGGGAGGTCGGTCGAGACCTCGCCCGCGCAGACATCGCGATGGTCGGCGACGACGTCCGCTCTGACATCCGTGCCGCGCAGCGGGTCGGCCTGCGCGGCATCTTCGTGCTGTCCGGCAAGCACGCGATGGAAGATGTTCAGATCGCAGCGAAGGAACGCGGTGGCCGCCAGCCCGACGCGGTCGCGGCGACGCTCAAGGACGTGGTGGCCGCACTGGCCTGATGGGGACGTGCGGGCGCATCGCACGTCCCTATTCGCAGGGCACTTCGCCGGACATCAGGAATGCGGCGATCTCCGGGTCGCCGGCGAGATCCTCCATGCCGATCCCGCCTCCCCAGCCCGACGGAGGCCACGTGCCGCTCATCGCGTAGCTGTGGCGAACCACGAGGTACGGAGGCTCCCAATGCTCGAACACGAGTAGCGCCCCGCCATCCGCGCGGCAGCGGGCGGCTACCAAACGGAGGTGGATCGGCACCACATGGTCGATCTCGTCGAGCAGTCTCGTGCGGGCATCGTCCACGAATGGCGCGATGCGAGCCGGAGCGGGTGCATCGCGCAGTAGCAGGGGCGGAACCGTGATCGACCCGATGACAATCAGGCTGACGAGGAAGGCGAGCAGCCCAACGAGGCGAAGCCGGCGCGTTCGTTGCACGGCCATGCGACGACGGATACGTTCAAGCGTGTGTCGAAATCCAGTGCGGCTCGGCGTCGCCGCCGATCATCGACGTAGACTGAACCCACCACGCCAGCGCGCTTCGCGCGCGCCACCCGACACGAGGATCGACCGACCATGACGTCCGAGGCCAAGCCGCGCATCAAGATCACCTACGCGACCCTGCGCGCCGACAACGAGGAGATGCACAGCGGTTTCGAGGAGGCCGTCGCCGGCGCGAAGGCCGGGCTGGGCGCGCATCACCGCAACTACATCGATGGCGCGTGGCGCGATGCCGATGACAACTTCGACGTGCGCTCGCCGATCGACCGCGACCTCGTGCTTGGCACGTTCGCCAGGGGCACGACCGCCGACATCGACGACGCGGTCGCGGCAGCGCGTGCCGCTCAGCCGGCCTGGGCCGCGACGCCGTGGAAGGAGCGGCTCGAGATCCTGCGCCGCGCCGCCGAGCTCATCAGCGACCGGCTCATGGACTACTCCGCCGCGATGGCCATCGAGGTCGGCAAGAACCGGATCGAGGCGCTCGGCGAGGTCGAGGAATCGGCCGACCTCATCCGCTACTACGCCCAGACGATGGAAGACAACGGGGGCTACGACCACCCGATGGACAACCTGGGCGACAACGCCGTCCACACCCGCTCGATCCTGCGGCCGCACGGCGTGTTTGCGGTCGTGTCGCCGTTCAACTTCCCGATGGCGCTGGCCACCGGCCCGTCGAGCGCGGCGATGATGGCTGGCAACACCGTCGTGATCAAGCCCGCCAGCGCCTCGCCGCTGTCGGCGCAGAACATGCTCCAGGCGTATATCGACGCCGGCGTGCCGAAGGGCGTCGTAAACCTCGTCATGGGCCCGGGCGACTCGGTCGGCCAGGCACTCCAGGACCACACCGGCATCGACGGCATCGTCTTCACCGGCTCGTATGACGTCGGGATGAAGCTGTTCCACTCGTTCTCGAAGGAGTGGCCGCGGCCGTGCATCGTCGAGATGGGCGGCAAGAACCCGGCCATCGTGTCGCGCCACGCCGACCTTGACGAGGCGGCCGAGGGGATCATGCGCTCGGCCTTTGGGTTCGGCGGCCAGAAGTGCTCGGCCAACTCGCGCGTCTACGTCGAGCGGCCCGTCCACGATGAGCTCGTCCAGCTGCTGGTCGAGAAGACGGAGCAGATCGGCATCGGTGATCCGCTCGAGCGTGGCAACTGGCTCGGGCCGATCATCGACAGGAAGGCAGTCGATCGACACCAGCAGGCGGTCTCCGAAGCGCGCCGCGACGGCCAGGTATTCACCGGTGGCGAGCACCTCACGGACGGCGACCTGTCCCGCGGTCATTACGTGGAGCCGACGGTCGTCGGCGGGCTGCCCGCCGACCATCGCGTATTCCGCGACGAGTTCTTCGCGCCGCTGACCGCGGTCCATGCGGTCGACTCGCTCGACGAGGCGCTGACCCTCGCCAACGACACGATCTATGGGCTGACCGCGGGCATCTTCTCGGAGGACAAGGCCGAGGTGCAGACGTTCCTCGACCGGATCCAGGCGGGCACCGTGTACGTCAACCGGCGCGCCGGCGCGACGACCGGGGCGTGGCCGGGCGTGCAGGCGTTCGGTGGGTGGAAGGGGAGCGGCTCAACCGGCAAGGCCGGTCTGTCGATGTACTACGTCGCGCAGTTCCTGCGGGAGCAGAGCCACACCATCGTGGACTGAGGTCCCGCCCCGACCGTGCGCGGGGAACCGACCGGCGGTCGTCGGTGTAGTTCGGATACCACCACGCTCCGGAGGGTCCGACCATGCTCCGTCGACAGATCGTCATTCGTTCGGTCGTCTTGTTCGGCGCGCTCGGCCTGGTGGTCGCGTTCGGCGTCGCGCATCCAGCCACGATGCGGGCCGGTGGCGGCTGCCACGTGGATGACGGCGCCGGGTTCACCGAGGGCCCCGCGACCGTCGTGCGCATGGACGTGTGCAGCTTCGAACCGACCGTGGTCCGTGTCCCGGTCGGCACGAACGTTCGATTCCTCAACACGGCCCAGAACGAGCACGCCGTCAGCGGCCGCGCCAATACGTGGGGCAGCGCCGACATCATGGCGCCAGGCACGGAGTTCTCACAGCGGTTCACCATGGCCGGGACCTTCCCGTACACGTGCCCGCTCCACCCGGGGATGGTCGGTGCGGTCATCGTCGGGGGCGTCGGGCAGGCGGTGGCACCGGTGACGGAGGTCGGGGCCGATGTGGCGCCCGCGCCGGCAAACCCGGCGCCGGCACCAGCCGATGTGGCGGCGAGTGACCAGAACGAGGCAGCGGTCACTGTTCCCGTGGCATTCGGCGGCGCGGCCGTGGGCAGCTTCATCGGCCTGCTGGTCGGGCTTCTCATCGCGCGGCGGCGCCCGACGTCGACACCGGTCGATGCGGTTCCTACCAGCCCGGCCCTCGGCGGATAGCGCACCGAGCCGGGTCGCTGAGGACGGCCGGTGTCGGGGTCGTGAGGTGAATGCTGTGGCCAATCGTGGCGCGCCCCATGGCAGGATCGACATCGGGGGACGCTTATGGCCGACCGCCGAGCCGTTCTTGGCACGATCGTCATCGGGAGACGCTTACGGTCGTGTTTCGGCCGGATTCCGCCCGATTCGGCGTCGTCACCGGCCATAACCGTCGCTGGGTGACGAGCCTGCCAACCTTCGGTGAGCGGGCGCCCCCCGGGTGCCTCGGAGCGTGGTGACCTGCGCGTGGACCCGATGCCGTCTGGCGACCCCAGCCCACGGCGCCTGACGCCTGATCCCGCTCGCACCGTCGGCTATACTCGGCAGCCAGTATCCAGTCTGCATACTCCCTATGCAGTCCTGCCCACCACAACGTCCGTTCAGAGGTGCCCCTTGTCATCGGCCGCGTCGCGTCTCGCCGGCGATCGTCCCGTACCGCACATCGTCACCGAGCTCCCCGGCCCGAAGGCCCGCGCACACGTGGCGTTCGATGAGGAATGGACCTCCCCGAGCCTGCCTCGGGCCTACCCGATCGTGCCGGTCCGCGGTGAGGGCCTGACGGTCGAGGATATCGATAGCAACCTCTTTCTCGACTTCGCGGCGGGCATCGCAGTCACCTCGACCGGCCACGCGCATCCGCAGGTCGTGGCCGCGATCAAGGAACAAGCCGCCGAGCTCATCCACTTCTCCGCGTCCGACTTCTACCTGCCGATCTACGCGCACACGTGCCGCCGGCTCGCGGAGATCGCACCCATCGCCGGGAAGGCGCGGGCGTACCTCGGCAACTCGGGCGCGGAGGTGGTCGAGGCCTCGATCAAGCTCGCCCGCTACGCGACGAAGCGGCCGTACGTCGTCGCCTTCCTCGGCGCATTCCACGGCCGGACGTATGGCGCGGTCAGCCTGACCGCCTCGAAGGCCAAGTACCACGCGGGCTTCGGGCCCCTGCTGCCGGGCGTCTTCCACGCGCCGTACGGCCGGGTCGAGGACCTGAAGTGGTTCGACGATGTCCTCTTCGACAAGCTCGCTCCGGCCAACGAGGTCGCCGCGATCATCGTGGAGCCGATCCAGGGCGAAGGCGGCTACATCGTCCCCGAGGACGGCTTCCTCCAAGGCCTGCGCCGGATCTGCGACGAGCACGGCATCCTGCTCATCGCCGACGAGATCCAGTCCGGCGCCGGCCGGACCGGGGCCATGTGGGCGGTCGAGCATTGGGGCGTCCAGCCCGACATCCTGCTCACCGCCAAGGGCATCGCGTCGGGTATGCCGCTGGGCGCGATGATCGCCCGAGCCGACCTGCTCGAGGCCTGGGGTCCCGGTGCGCACGGCTCGACCTACGGCGGCAACCCGGTCGCCTGCGCCGCGGCGCTCGCGACGATCGACCTCCTCGAGGGCGGGCTCATCGACAACGCCGCCGCACGCGGCGACCAGGCGCTCGTCGGCCTGCGGCCCCTGATCGATCGATACGACGGCCTCGTGACCGATGTCCGCGGCAAAGGCCTGATGCTCGGCGTGGAGTTCGACACGGCCGAGCACGCCGAGGCGGTCCAGTGGGCGTGCTTCGTGCGCGGCCTCCTCGTGCTCGAATGCGGCAAGACCAGCGTCCGGATGTCGCCCGCCCTGACCGTCAGCGAGGACGAGATGACGACCGCCCTCCGGATCTTCGGGGAGGCCGTCGCCGCTGTCGCCGGCGGCGGCCGGGCGATCCTCGACGCAGCCGAGGCGGCGGGCGCGATGACCGAGGTCGAAGCCGCGGGTTGATCGGGTCCCGCCCCGCGTCCGTGTCGGCGTCCGTGATACTTGCCCCGTGACTGGGACATCGAAGGTCGCGTCCATGCGCGACGCCATCGCCGATCTGGTGCGCGACGGCGACACCGTGGCCATCGAGGGCTTCACGCACCTCATCTCGTTCGCGGCCGGGCACGAGATCATCCGCCAGCGCAAGCGCGACCTGACGCTGGCTCGGCTGACGCCGGACCTCGTCTATGACCAGATGATCGCAGGCGGCGTGGCCTCCAAGCTGGTGTTCTCGTGGCTCGGCAATCCGGGCGTGGGTGGGCTGGGCGCGATCCGTCGCCGCATCGAAGGCGAGCTACCTGACGAGCGCCTCGAGATCGAGGAGTACAGCCACTTCGGGATGGTCGCGCGCTACACGGCGGGGGCCATGAACCTGCCGTTCTTCCCGCTGCGCAGCTATTTCGAGACCGACCTTCCGGTCGCCAATCCGCTCATCCGGCCGATCGAGTCGCCCTACGGGGACGAGACGATCTACGCCGTGCCACCCCTGAAGCCGGACGTCGCGATCGTTCACGCGCAGCGCGCCTCGGCCGGCGGCGACACGCAGGTCTGGGGCCTGCTCGGCTGCCAGAAGGAGGCGGCCTTCGCCGCCGATCGCGTGATCATCGTCGTCGAGGAGCTCGTGGACGAGGCGGTCGTCCGCGCCGATCCGAACCGGACGATCATCCCGGGCCTGATCGTGGATGCCGTCGTCGTCGAGCCGTGGGGCGCACATCCCTCGTACGTCCAGGGCGCCTACGACCGCGACAACCGGTTCTACCTCGACTGGGATCCCATCACCCGCGACGAGGCCGCCGTCCAGGCCTGGCTCCGCGAGTGGGTCTACGACCTCGAGGGCCGGGAGGCCTACATCGAGAAGCTCGGCCAGGAGCGGCTCGCGGGCCTGAAGCCCGGCTCCGCGCCGTCCGGCTCGGTCGACTACGGGGCCTACCGATGACGAATCGCCGCCCGGCATTCGTGCGTGTGACGCGTCTATCGGCGATCGAACGCCCGCCACGGACCGGACTTGGGACAATTCGTGCCGTTCCTCCGCCGTGGCGTGCACGGTACGCACACCTCGACCACCGAGAGAGTTCCGTTCGTCGATACAGTCGTCCGGTGCACGCGGTGCACCCGGTGCACGCGGTGCATCCGGTGCCCGTGGCGTGCCCGGCCGGGTCAAAGTCGTGACCCAGGCGGCCACCTTCACGAAGTCCGAGATGATGATCGTGGCCGCCGCGCGCGCGCTCGAGGGCCAGGGCGTCTGCTTCGTCGGAGTCGGGCTCCCGAACATCGCGGTCAACCTCGCCCAACGGACCGTGGCGCCCGAGCTCGAGATGGTCTACGAGGCCGGGGTGTTCGGGGCCCGGCCATCGCGCCTGCCGCTGTCCATCGGCGACCCGACGATCGTGACCGGCTCCACGGCCGTCGTCTCGATGTTCGAGCTGTTCGGCTACTACCTGCAGGGCGGTCTGATCGATGTCGGCTTCCTGGGCGCCGCCCAGATCGATCGATTCGGCAACATCAATACGACGGTGATCGGGCCGTACGACGCGCCCCACACGCGCCTGCCGGGATCCGGCGGCGCCTGCGAGATCGCGATCAACGCCCGGGAGGTGTTCGTGATCATGCGCCAGAGCCGGCGCAGCTTCGTCGAGACCATCGACTTCCGGACGAGCCCCGGCAACCTGGGCGGTGCCGAGCAGGCCGAACGCATCCGGCGCGAGGGCGGTTGGCTGGGCCGTGGCCCGACGGTCGTCGTCACGGACCTCGGCATCTATCACTTCGACGAGACCGGCGAGATGCGACTCGACTCGTTGCACAAGGGCGCGTCGGTCGAGGCTGTGCGCGAGACTATCGGCTGGGACATCAAGGTCGCGCCCGACCTCGCCAGGACGCCCACCGCCGACCGCGGAGGAACTGCGGCTGGTTCGCGAGGAGCTTGACCCCGAGGGTGTCTACACGAAGTAGCGGATCGCGGCCGGCTCGAACGCGTCCGCCGTGACTAGGCGCGCGCTCCCGGGACCGCGCACACGAAGGGCACCTTCGCCGTCCGACCGGCGACGAGACTGGCCAACGGCGGGAGGACCTCGACGGCGGCGGTTCCGTCCTGGACGATGAGTGCGGTCACCATCCCGAACATCCCCTCCATCCCCTCGGCGTGGGTGAGGATGTGGCAGTGGAAGGCCCAGACACCGGGGTTCTTGCAGTCCACCACGACGTCCCAGCGCTCTCCCGGGTTGACGCCCAGGGTGTCGCAGGTGAACGCCGCGCCACCGAGCGGGTACCCATCACGGGCCACGACCCGCATCGGCTGGCCGTGGAGATGCCATGGGTGCATCATCACGCCCTCGTTCATGAAGCGGATGAGGATCTTGTCGCCGAGCTGGGCCACGATCGGGTAGGTCGCCGGGAACCCGCGGCCATTGATCGTGAAGCCACCGAGCGTGTCGTTGCTGATCCAGACGATGTCCTGGCGTCGTGCCGTACAGGTTCGACGGTCGGTCGGCGGGGTCCCGGGGCTCCACGATGAACGCGCCCAGCAGGCCGCGGCCGACCTGGTCGGTGGCGTTGTGGTGCGAGTGGTACATGTGCGACCCGGAGGGCCCCGCGACGAACTCGTACGCGTACGTCGCGCCCGGCACGATCGGCTCCTGCGTGATCATCGGGACACCATCCACGGCATTGGGCAGGTCCTGGCCGTGGAAATGGATCCCGGTCGTCTCCTTGAGGTTGTTCTTGAAGACCGCCCTGACCCGGTCACCCTCGATGACCCGGATCTGGGGTCCGGTCCACACGCCGTTGAAGCCGAGCGCCGCGAGCGGCGCGCCCTTGGCATCGATCCGGTGCTCGATCTCATCGATCGTCAGCTCGAATACCTTGACGTCACCGTCGAGGGTCGGCTCCAGGAGGGCGTTCGGGGCCGGCAGCTCGTCGTATTCGGCCGCGAGGAAGCGATCGACCTTCGTCTTCGCCACGACGTCGTGCTCGGACCAGCCGGCCGGGATCTCGGCCGGCGGCGCGGCCGAGGCGCCCGGACCCGGCGAGCCGCCGGGGTCCGGCGTGGCGCTCGGGCTCGCCGAGGCGCCGTGGTCCATGGACGGGGCCGCGCTCGACGCCGGCGCGCCACGCCGACGGGACGGGGGCCGCCGCTCGGCAGGCTCGGGCCGTACGACCAGGCGGGACGCGACGAGGCCGGCGCGCAGGCCACGACGCTCATGGCCACGAGACCACCGCCCGCGATGGCCGCGCTATGGAGGAATCCGCGCCGGCTCACCGCCGGCGGATCCGCGGTTCGTCGCGCCGTCGAGGGGCGCCAGGATCCGGTGGGGTCGGGCGTGGGCGGAGCGGGGGCTCGTCGTCGTGTCCATGCCGGGCATGGTCTGCCTGCGGGCCCCTGCGCCGCAAGTGACCTGTGGCCCTCCCGGAGGCGGGCCGCCTGTCACCGGCGTTCGATCCGCGGTCAGCCCTTCGCGAACACCACGAGGAACTCGAGGGCGCCCTCGTCGGCGATCGAGATGATGAACCCGCCGACGTTCGGCGCCGTGATCGTCGAAATCGGCGAGGGGGAACGTCAGGCTGCCGGCGACCTGGATCTGGCCGTCGGTGAGCGCGGCCTGCGCCGGGATCTCGACGGACCTGGTCACGCCGTGGAGGGTCAGGTCGCCGACGAGCGTCACGTCCGTGGCCGTGCCGGCCAGCGCGGCCGCGGGCACGTCGACCGGCTGGGTCAGCGTGAACGTGGCCGTCGGGAACTGGTCGGTCTGCAGGCCCTCGCTCCGCAAGCGGTTGTCGCGGCGGTCCTCGTCCGAGGTGATCGTCGTCGTGTCGATGGCGATCTCGCCGGCCGTCAGCTGCGCGCCCCCGGCGGTCTCGACGACCGTGATGCTGCCGGTGACATCGCCCGTGCGCCCGACGGCGTCGGACTCCGCGTCGAGGTTGGCGAGTCGCTCGCGGACCCGGTATCCGGCTTCACTGCCGGTGGTGACGGTCCAGGTGCCGGCGACCTCGCCGTCGGCGGTCGGGGTCGTGGTCGATGGTTCGGTGCCGGCGGCGTCGCTCGACGCCGGCGTGCTCGGCGTGCTCGTCGTCGCGGCGGTCGCCTCGGGGCTCGTGGTCGGCAACGCGAGCGGCGCCACGGAATCGCCACGCAGGACGTTGTCGTACGCGAGGTAGCCCCCGGCCACGACCGCCAGGACGGCGATGAGGGCGAGGATGGATCGATTGCGGGTCATGCCGGGGAGCCTCCGAGGGGTTGCGTCTCGGAGGGTAGCCTCTTCCCGGCAGATGAGAGCCGGCTGAGAGTCCGGCTGACAGCCGCTAAGTCACCAGGGCACGACGCCGACCATCCGGTCGTAGCCCTCGCCGGCCGCCCAGCCCAGCATCTCGCCCGTGGCGGCGTCGATCTGGGCGATCCGGCCGCCCTGGCGAACGAGGGCGTAGACGGTCTTTCCGTCGGGCGTGATGGCGATCGCGTCGACCGCGATGCCCTCGAGCGACCGGGTGGTGACGGTCAGGTCGGCCGTGGCGATGCGCGACGATCCCGCGGGCGCCCGCGGCGAACACCGCCGAACCGTCCGGCGCAGCCACGACCCGCCGGCCAACCGAGCCCGCATCGACGTGGCCGAACTTCGCGAGGTGATGCCGCGCCGCGCGGACGGCTCGAACTCCACCGTCCGGCGGATCGTGAGGTCGGCCGGCTTGATGTCGACGACGATGCCCGAGCGTCGCGTTGATCGCCGAGGCTCGATCGGCCGTCGGGCGTCGCGACGACACCCCAGTCGGCGGTGGCGGAGCATCGTCCATGCCGCGTTTCGGGAGGTCGATGCAGACCGCCCAGGCCTCGGCGGACTGCAGGGCGTGGATGAACGGGTACTCGGCGCCGCGATAGAGCGTCAGGACGACGCCGTCGGAGCGCGCCTCCTGGTCGAGCGGCCAGCCGGCCATCACCTCATCCAGGTTGCGTCTTGTCGACGATGATCGCGTCGGCGCATCACGCCCGCTGTCCGTGTCGATCGGCGCGGACCTGATACCGGCCGGCGAGCGGACCGGGCACGTGCTCCGCGACGTACAGGATCGAGCCGTCCGGCGACAAGGTGTCGAAGTCGAAGACGCCCGGCAACTCCACGATCCGTGGCTCCGCTTGCAGCGAGCGCTCGACGATGGCGAACCGGCTCACGGTCCGCGCGGGCCCACCGTCGGGGATGTCCTCGACGAGCACGACGGTCTTGCCGTCCGGCGACACGCCGGCCGGCGTCGGATCGAGTCCGACCGTGGGCAGCCGCCACGGCGCCCTCGATCGGTCCGGAGCGGGCCGCCGAAGCCCGGCTGGACGACGAGATCCTCGATGAGGCTGTTCGGGCGCTTCGTGGTCACTGTGAGGACACGACCCCAGGTCGCGTCCGGCACGCCGAGCGGCAGCCGGATGATCTCCTCGCCGGAGCTGGCCAGCTTCACCCGCACGCCATCCTCGCCGGGGTGCCCGACCACGAGCCAGGCGTCTCGCGCGCCGGAGACCACGGCCGGTGCGGTCGCGGCGGGCTCCGCTTCCGCCGACGGCACGGCGGCCGGCTGGGCGGGCGCGGGATCGCCGGACTGTGCCGGAGCTCCGGCCATGCATGCGGCCACGAGCAAGGCGATCGCGGGGATCAGGGGCGCTGGCTCCAGGCGTGGTCCAGGTCGCATCGGTTGCCTTCCTCTCGGGCCCAGGGCCGGCTGCCCCGCGCATCAACGGATACACCGGCCGCGGCCGAGGGTTCCCGGCTACTCGAGCGATTCGGCGAGTTCGATGCTCCCGTCGCGACCCAGGGCGCTCTCGATCCGATAGGTGATGGTGCCGTCGGTCCAGGCGAGCGCGTCGTCCACCCAGCGGCGACCGTCATCGATCACGCGCCGTCCTCGCGGATGTAGAAGAAGAAATGTGCCTCGCCCGAGACCCAGAACCCCGTCCGCCGTCGACGGTGACGGGCTCCACCGTCACGCCCTCGCCGATGAGCTTCTGCCGGAACCCATCGTCGACCCGGCCCTCGAAGCGCATGAGGATGAGCCCGATGCCCGGCTCGCGGGTCGTCGGGCAACGCCTCGCTGGCTGCCCACACGAAGGCCACCTGGTTGTCCGCGAGCGCGATCGACGTAGACCGCGTCGGGCGGGCCGATCGCCGGGTCGGTCGGGAGCTGGACCGGGATCCCGGTCAGCGTCTCGACCTCGTCGAGCGCGACGTGCTGGCCAAGGCCCAGCGATGAACCCGAGCGGGCCCGGGGTCGGGGTCCGGCTCGGGGGCCACGGACGGCGGCGGGCTGACCGACGGCTCGCCCAGGATCAGGCGCAGCCCCGGCAGTCCCAGGCCCACGGCCCCGGCGATGGCGGCCAGCGCCAGCAAGGCGACGAGCGCGAGCACGAGTGCCGCGCCGGACGGGTCGCCAGGCCGTCCACGGCCGACGAGCCACGGGGCGCGGCGCGGCGACGAGTCGGACGCGAACCCGCATGGCGATGTCCGGTGCGCCGGGCGGGCTGGCGGTCGGCCACGCGATGGCCTCCGCGTTGCCGCGCAGCAGCGCCTCCAGGCCGGCATCGTCGCAGGGCGGCGAGCCGCATCGGCTGGTCGCTCATCGGGACACCCCGCGCGGCTGTGAGGGCCTCGCGCAGGCGCGCGAGCGCGCGCGACGTCCGTGACTTGACTGTCCCGCGCGGGAGCCCGAGCGTCTCGGCCGTCTCGGCTTCGGACAGGTCCAGCAGGAAGCGCGCGCCGAGGACCTCGCGGTCCTCGTCCCGCAGCGTGTTCAACGCGGCCATGAGCTCGGCGCTGGCTTCGGCGGCGATCACCGCGGCCTCCGGACCCGGCGCCGCGGCGTCGCGAGGCTCCGTCGCGCCGGCGCGCAGCGCGAGGCCCTGCCGCCGCCCCGCCGATCGCCGCCGGTTGCGGGCCTCGTTGGTGACGATCCGCAGCAGCCACGGGCGCAGCGGCGCCCCGTCGCGGAACCGCGGCAGGGCGGCGAAGGCCTTGAGGAAGGACTCCTGGACAGCATCGTCGGCATCGGCCTCCGGGCACACGAGGTACGCGGTCCTGACGGCCACGTCCTGGTAGCGGCGCACGAGCTCCTCGTACGCCGCGACGTCGCCGGTGCGGGCGCGCGCGATCAGTTCGGTGTCTTCGATGTGGACGGCCCTCCACGTTCAACCGTACCCCTTACACCGGCAGGCCGCGATGGTTCCCGGAGCCGTCGGCGGGTACCATCGCCGCCATGTCCAGAGGGCCGGGTCTTCCGCCGCTCCACGATGGCCGATCCACCCGTCGCCGTGTCGGCCGTCGGGTCGACGATCCGCGGCGCGGATGGCCACGACTACCTGGACGCGGCCGGTGGCGCGATCGTCGTCAATGTCGGCCACGGGCGGCGCGAGATCGCGGCCGTGATGGCGGACGCAGGCCGGCCGGCTCGCGTACGCGCACGGCAGCGTGTTCACGACCGAGCCCCTGGAGGCGTACGCCGCCGAGGTCGGCGCCGTCCTCCCGCTCGATGGTCCCGTCGATCTATCCGGTGTCGGGCGGCTCGGAGGCGATCGAGACGGCGGTCAAGCTCGCCCGCGCCTACCACCTGGCCCGCGGTGAGCCCGAGCGCGAGATCCTGGTCGCCAGGCACGGCAGCTATCACGGCAACACGCTCGGCGCCCTGGACCTGTCCGGCCGGCCGCCGCTGCGCCGGCCCTACGAGCCGTGGCTCGGCCGGGTGCGGCACGTCTCGGCGGCGTATCCCGTACCGGGCCGGCGAAGCCGCGGCGCACGCCCTCGGCGACGCGCAGGCGCTCGCGAACGAGCTCGACGCGGACGTTCACAGACCTGGGACCGGGCCGAGTGGCGGCCTTCGTCGCCGAGCCGATCGTCGGGGCGACGCTCGGGGCCGTCGTTCCGCCCGACGGCTACTGGCCACTCGTCGCCGAGGTCTGCGCCCGCCACGGGGTCCTGCTCATCGCCGACGAGGTCATGACCGGCTTCGGGCGAACGGGGCGCTGGTTCGGGCTGGATCATTGGGGCGTCCGCCCCGACATCCTGGTCGCGGCCAAGGGCGCGACGTCCGGCTACTGGCCGTTCGGGTTCGTCGCGGCATCAGACACGGTCCACGCCACCGTCACGGCAGCCGGGCGCGGGTTCGTCCACGGGTTCACGTTCTCGCACGCGCCCGTCGGGGCGGCCGTCGCGCGGGAGGTTCTGCGCATCCTGCGCGACGAGCGGCTCGTCGAGGCCAGCGCGGAGAAGGGGAGCGGCTCATGCGCTGCTGCGCGACCGCCTTGCCGACCACCCGCGGTCGGGCGACATCCGCGGCCGCGGCCTGATGGTCGGGCTGGAGCTCGTCGCGGACCGCGAGACCCGTCGACCGTTCCCGCGTGCCGCGCGCGTCACCGAGGCGGTCGTCCTGGCCGCGCGACGGCGCGGCGTGCTCGTCTATTCGGGCACCGGGAATGCCGACGGCGTCGACGGCGACACGATCCTGCTCGGGCCGCCGTTCATCGTGACGGACGACGAGCTGGTCCGGATCGCGGACGTCCTGGCCGAGGCCGTCGACGGAAGCCGTTGACCGGATCGCACGGTCGGTGCCGCCGACCGCGCCAGCCAGGACGGGCGCCGGGCGCCGGCGTCAGCGACGCCGGCCGCGCACCCCGGAACGCCCCGCCGAATACCAGCATGGCCCCGAGCAGCGAGCAAGACGACCGGCACGATCAGCCCGCCGACCTGCGGCGAGAGCATGTTCACGCCACCGAGCAGCGCCAGCAGCCCGCCGAACCAGGCCTGCCACCCGATCCCGCCACCGGACGCCGCCCGGACCGCGGCGATGAACAGGAATGCGACGCCGAAGCAGAACGTCCCCAGGCCCTCGAGGGTCGAGACCCGCGTCGGTCGAGGACGCCCGGCACGGCCAGCGCGGTGATGATCGCCCCGGCATAGAGCGAGCCCGTCCCCGCGGCGATCGCCCACTTGATCAGGAACGCGATCCCGACGGCCAGCACGACGAGCGACCCGAGCGAGCGCGCCTCCGGGAACAGCTGCGGAGCGAGCAGCAGCCCGCCGAACACGAGCAGGAAGATGCCGATCCAGGGCAGGCCCGGCCGGCGCGCCTGGTCCGGGCCCCCACTCCCAGGTGTAGACGCGCCCGCTCCCCGAGCCCGGGCGCCGGCCGCCGCTGTCGGGCGGCAGGCGGGTCACGTTCGGGTCCTGTGGCGGTCATCCATCTGGTGCCAGCCTACCCGGCCGGCGTGGCCGATGCGGCCGGGTCGCCGCCGCCGGGACCTCGTCCTCGACGTGGTTGAACCCGAGCCGGTCGGCCAGGCGGCCCAGCGGCCCGGGCGCCCACCAGTTCCAGCGGCCCATCAGCCGCATCGTGGCCGGGACCAGCAGGACGCGCACGATCGTCGCGTCGATGGCGACCGCGATCGCCATGCCCACCCCGATGCTCTTGATGGTGATCGAGTCGGCCAGGGCGAACGCCGAGAACACGGCGACCATGATCAGCGCCGCGCCGGTGATGACGCCGGCGGTCTTGGCCAGGCCCTCCGCGACCGACGCGGTGTTGTCGCCCGTCCGCCGATAGGCCTCCTGGATCCGCGACAGCAGCAGGACCTCGTAGTCCATCGACAGGCCGAACAGGACGCTGAACATGATGATCGGGTTGCCGGCGATGGTGAACCCCGGCGTCTCGAAGTCGAGGATGTCGGCGAAGTTGCCGTCCTGGAAGATGAAGACCAGCGCGCCGAACGAGGCGGTGATCGACAGCAGGGTCATGATCACGGCCTTGATCGGGATGACGACCGAGCCGAACAGCAGGAACAGGATCACGCGCGCTCGCCCCGAGCGTCAGGCCGATCGCCCACGGGATCGTGTCCGACTGGCTGGTCATGAAGTCGCGCCCATCGGCGGCCAGCCCGCCGACCTGGGTCTGGACACCGTCAACGGCCGACCGCCCGGACGAGCGGCACGACCTCCGTCCCGGCGGGGCTGAGCGGCGCGAGCGGGCTGATGGCATCGAGCCGGACGGTCGAGCCGCGGAGGTAGGCCTCCTCGAGCCGCGTCAGGCCGGCGGCGAGCTCTGGCGGAAGCTGATCGCGCGGGGCGGCGAACAGGGCCGCGATCCCGGCGGCGTCGAGGTCGGCACCGCTCGTCGGATCCTTGAGCCCCGCGAACGGCCCCTCGACCCGGTCGATGTCCGGCACCGCATCGATCGCCGCGCCGAGGTCGAGGATGCGCTGGACGTTGGCTTCGTCGGTGGGGGAGCCCTCGACCGTCGCCAGGACGACGATCGGCGACGTCTCGCCGGCGCGGAACTCGGTCGACAGCGCGACAGCCGCCTCTCGGCTCTCGATGCCCGGCGGCAGGACCGACGCGTCCGGGATGCCCTGGCTGAGCCGAAGGAACGGCGTGCCGAGCAGGAGCAGGAATGCGAGCGTCGGGATCAGGACCGCGAACGGACGCGCCATGACCGCGTGGGCCATGCGCTCCCAGCGCGATTCGCGGGCACGACCGAGGCCTCGCCGACCGGCCGGCCGATCGCTCGCCGGATGCGATCCAGCGAGCCCGCCCACGCTGAGCGAGTTCACGCGCGGCCCGAGCATGCCCAGGACCGCCGGCAGGAAGGTGAGCGCGAAGAACACGGACGCGGCCACGGTGAGCGCACCACCGATGCCGAACGAGCGCAGGGCGGTCGGTTCGAACAGGAGCAGCCCGGACAGGCCGACCGCGACCGCGAGCCCGGAGAAGGTCACGGCCTTGCCGCTGGTGGCCACGGTGATCTCGACGGCCGTGGCGACGTCGCGGCCCTTGCGCAGCTCCTCGCGGAAGCGGCTGACCATGAACAGCGAGTAGTCGATGGCGAGGGCCAGGCCGAGCATCGTCGCGACGTTCTGGACATAGATCGAGAGTTCGGTCACCTGGGCGGCCAGGTACACGCCGCCGAGGGTCGTCGGGATCGCCAGGGCGGCGACGACCAGGGGCAGTCCGGCCGCGATGAGCGACGCGAAGACCAGGATGAGGATGAGGGCCGCGAACGGGAACGAGACGGTCTCCGCCTGGACCAGCTCCTTCTCCGACTGTTCGGCCTGGTCCTGGGTCGCCGGGGCGACGCCGGTCAGCAGGAGTGTCAGGTCGGTCGGCTGGTCGATGAGGGTGCGCAGCTCCTCCATCTCGTCGACCGCGACTTCGTCGGTGATCGCGAGGCGGACGACGACGTACGCCGACGTCCCGTCCGTGCTGACGAATCGGTCGTCGCGGGTCTCCGCCCAGCCGACGAGGTCATCCACGCGCTCGTCGGCGACGAGACGATCCAGCGACGCGCGGATCGCCGCCTGGAACTCGTCGGACCGGGCGTCGTCACCGGCCGCTCCCTTGAACAGGGCCACGATCGAGCCTCCGCCGGCACCGAATTCGTCGCCGAGGCGCTGGGTCACGGCCGCCGATTCCGAATCGGGATCCGTCCAGCCCCCGGCGCTCAACGCGCCGGTCACCTGCGATGCGAGGGTCGTGGAGGCGACCGCCAGGACCACGGCGAGGATCGCGATCGGACGGCGGAAACGGTAGACGAAGGCGCCCCAGCGAGAAAACATCGTGACGGGTCTCCAGGTCGTGAGCGGGCCAGATCGGGGACTGGACTAACATAGAGAATGGTCATTCCCCTTGTCAACCCCAAACCGTTGAAACGTGCGCAAGGTTGCGCTACAGTCCGAAGAGCAGCCGTTCCCCTCAGGAGTCTTTCGCCCGTGCCCCGCATCTCCGCCGCCCACGAACAGCAGGTCCGCGAGCGCATCATCCGCGCCGCGGTCGAGGTCTTCTCCGAGAAGGGCTACCACCGCGCCACGATCGCCGACGTCGTCCGGCGATCCGGCCTGTCGGTCGGGGCGATCTATACCCATTTCAAGGGCAAGGACGCCCTGTTCCTGCAGAGCTGCGGCCTGATCTCCGGGCAAGGGCTGGACGAGCTGGCCATCCGCCTCGCACCGCTCACGTCGACGGCCGACAAGCTCATGACGGCCGTCGCCTACTACGTCGAGACGATCGACCAATTCGAGGGGGCGCCTGGGCAGGTGGGCCTGGTCCGGGCCTGGGCCGAGGCGCCCGATGATCCCGACGTCCGCGAGATGCTCGCCCGCCGGCGCGAGCAGCTGGTCGGAGCCGCCCTGATGCTCCTGCACGAGGGCGTCGCGCGCGGTGAGCTCCCGGCCTGGCTCGATGTCGACGGCTTCGCCCGCGGGTTCCTCGGCCTGCTGGACGGGCTCCTGCTCCAGCGCATCGAGGCGGGCGAGAGCTACCGGCCGGAGGAATCGGTGCGCCGCGCCCGAGCCGTCCTCGACATCCTGCTCGCGGCCGTGCATGTCGAGCAGCCGGCCGCCGCGACGGCGTAGCATCGCGGGCCATGGCCCACGTCCAGACGGTCCTCGGGGCGATCGATCCCGCCGAGCTCGGGTTCACGCTGCCACACGAGCACACCCAGATCGCGCTGTGGCAGGTCCCCGACCGCTGGGACTACTGGCAGCTCACGCGCGATGAGCCGCTGATCCTCGAGGAGCTGGCCGCCTATCGAGCCGCCGGCGGCAGCGGGCTGGTGGACCTGACGCTGCCCGGGGTCGGGCGCGACCCGGGGTGGCTCGTCGGTGTCGCCCGGGCGAGCGGGCTCCACATCGTCATGGGCTGCGGCTGGTATCGCGGTGCGTACTACCCGCCGGAGGCGCTGATCGACCGGCGATCCGTGGATTCGCTCGCTGACGAGATCGTCGAAGAGGTGGGCCAGGGGGTGGGCGACAGCGGCGTCCGCCCCGGCATCATCGGCGAGATCGGCACGGACAAGCCGTGGGTGTCCGCGCAGGAGGAGCGGGTCCATCGCGCGGCTGCCCGCGCCGCCCGGAGGACCGGTCTGGCGATCACGACCCACGCCGTCCTGTCGCCCGTCGGGCTGGACCAGCTGCGCATCTTCGAGGACGAGGGCGCGGACCCGACCCGCGTGGTCATCGGTCACGCCGACTCGTACCCGCACCTCGACCACCATCTCGCGATCGTGGAACGCGGCGCGAGCGTGGAATTCGACTTCCTCGGGATGTCCTTCACGCCGGCCGAGCGGCACGGCGAGGGCCGGACCGTGGACCTGCTCCGGGAACTGCTGTCGCGCGGCCACGCGGACCGGATCCTGCTGTCCCAGGATGTCTGCCACGACTCGCAGCTCAGCCGGTACGAGGGCCACGGCTACACGTACCTGGCGCGATCGTTCCTGCCGCGGCTTCGTGAGGCCGGCGTCAGCGAGGCGGAGATCGAGACGATGACGATCGATAACCCGCGGCGGCTGCTCACCGTCGGGTAGCCACGGGGGCCGGTGCGGGAACGCTGGCCGGACCGCCGAACGCTGCGCGTGCGCCCGGTGCGCCTGTCGTCGAACGGAAGCCTGCCCGGCCACGATCCGTGCATGCGGCGCACGTCGCGAGGAACGAGACCCCCGATTTCGGCGTCGCGCGCCGAATTCCCGTCGTTCGTTCGCTGATAGGAGCGTGCCGTGCACGAACGGGCGTCGGCGGGGTCGCTGGGCTGCCCGCTCGCTGGGGGCGCGGACCGACCCCGCTAGGCGGCGAGGCCCGTCCCCAGGCGGACCTGGTTGCGGCCGCCGGCCTTGGCCGCGTACATCGCGCGGTCCACGACCCAGAACCACTGCTCGTCGCTGAGGCCGAGCGTGTCGTCGCCCAGGAGGGTCGCGCCGATACTGACCGACACGACGCCAAGGGACGGGTTCGCCGGATGCTCGATGCCGAGTTCGAGGACGGCGTTCCGCAGGCGTTCCGCGGCCAGGAACAACTCGTCGCGGTCACCCATGGGCAGGATCACGACGAATTCCTCGCCGCCATAGCGATAGACCAAATCGGTCGCTCGCGTGGCCGCCTGGACGGCCTCGACCACGCGTCGCAGGACGTCGTCACCAGCGAGGTGGCCGAGCTGGTCGTTGATGCCCTTGAAGTAGTCGAGATCGATCTCCATGAGACCGTATGTCGTGCCCGAGCGGTCGATGTTCGCGCGGACGGCGACGAGATCCTCGTGCAGGCGCCGGCGGTTGCCCGCGCCGGTGAGCGGGTCGATGCGGGCGGTGCGCTCGAGCTCGTGGTGCACGCGCTCCAGCTCTCGATGATCCGCTTCGGTGCGCCGACGGAGGGCGCCGATGCGTTCCATCTGCGCAAAGCTCCGGATCTGGCCGGTCTGGAGGAGGAGGTGCCCGAGCAGGCTCGCGCCGATCGACACCATGAGCACGATGGCGAGGTCCCCACGTTCACCCGGCGAGAAGCGCGCGCCCGGACCGGTCACCAGGTAGGCGCTGGCGACCACCGTGAAGGCCAGGAGCCAGCGGAAATGGACGATGGTCCGCCAGGGAAGGACCAACGCGATGAGGCTCGGCATGAGCAGGAGATAGCCAACGGTCTGCGCCGCCAGCGAGGGGGCCACGGTCCCGCTGATGACGGTCGAGATCGTGATGCCGAGCATGACCACGAACGCGGCCAGCTCAGGATGGTGGCGCAGCCGGTGGGGAAGCAGCCACCAGCCGGTGAGTGCGCCAAGGAGAACCAGTCCGTCGAGCGCGATGGCCGGTCGCACGGTCTGGCCGGACATGCCGATGAGCACGGCGGCGTCAAACGCCACCCCCACCACCACGGCCAGGAAGCCGGCTCGTGCCGCGGTCCGCGTGCGGCGCCGCTGGATCGCGCGGAATCGACGGCCGCGCCCGACCGTCATGTATTCGCTAGCGCGCAGCAGGGCGGGGATGCCCCGGATCCGGGCGAGCCGGGTCGCGGGGTCAGTTGCTGCCGGTCCAGCCGTGAGGTCGGTCGCGGGCGCGAAGGCGGTCATGAACGCACGGTCGCCGCGCGTTCGGCCCGCGTCTGTGGCCCGGTGGTCCTGAGTCGGATAGCCGACCGGCGGTCAGCCTGCGAGGGCCGCGTCCACGCTCAGCTGGACATTGCCTTTCAGCGCCTGGCTGATCGGACAGCCGTCCTTGGCTGCCTCGGCGGCGGCGATGAAGTCCTCGGCCGACATGCCGGGGACGACGCCTCGCACGGTCAGCGCGCTCGACACCACGCGCCAGCCGGCGTCGACCTTGTCGAAGGTCACGTCCGCGGACACGTCCAGCCGTTCGGGCGGGGTGCCGGCTCGCGCGAGCCCGCCGGAGAAGGCCATCGCAAAGCAGCTGGCGTGAGCGGCGGCGACGAGCTCCTCCGGGCTGGTCTTGCCGTCGGACGACTCGGTCCGCGCCGCCCAGCTGACGGGGAGCGACTTGGAAGGCGCCGCTTGACATGGCGCTGACCGTGCCGGTACCGGAGGTCAGATCGCCGGACCACTGCACCTCGGCGCGACGGATGGCGGACATGGCGGCTCCTCGTCTGCGAAGGGTTCGGATGCCGTCATCGTCCCACATCGTCGACCCCGACCGCGGCCCGGCGATCGCCGCGGAGAGGTGCGTGGTGGGGAGGACTGCGGTCGTGGGCGGTCCGTAAGTCAGGGGTGCGGTCCGGACCATGACCATCCGCCCCGCACCTCTGGAACGAGTGGCCCGTATCGACGACGTCACGCGGCAGCGACAGTCGGGGCATGCGATCCCCTGTCCGCCGCTTCAGTCCACTGGCCCTTGCCTTCATCCTCGCCATCGGTCTCGCGCCGGCCACCTCCGCCGCTGACTCCGCGCCATCCGATGCCGAGATCTCGGCTGCCGAGAAGTCCGTCCTGAGCCTCACGAACCGCCGTCGTGCCGCCGCTGGCCTGGTATCGCTCCGTTGGGACAGCCGGCTGGCGGATCTGGCAGGTGACCGTGCGGCCTACATGGCCAGCACCGGCAACTTCAGCCACACCCAGTCCAACGGCACCGACGTCTTCGACATGATCCAGTCCGCGGGCATCACGTGGTACGGGGCGGGCGAGATCATCGCCTGGAATAGCGCCGCCGCCCTCGACTACTCTGCGGCCTTCGCGGTCCAGGGCTGGATGGGCTCACCAAGCCATAAGGCGATCGTCATGTCCAAGGGCTACAACTACGTGGGCTTCGGACTGGCCATCTCCGAATCGGGCAAGCGCTACTGGGCGGGGGTCTACATGAAAGGTCCCGATCGCACGGGCGCCTGGTCGAAGATCGTCGGCACCGCGAAGCGCAACCTCAACAGCACGGACGTCCGCGTCTGGGTCAAGTGGGCCGGCAACGACACCAGGCTCCAGGTCCTGACCTCCGGCTTCCGCTACTACCAGGTCCAGCGCCGCCGCAACGGCGGCACGTGGGGCAGCTACGCGGTCACGACCAGGATCTCCATGACCAGGACCTGGCGCCGACACAGCACGTACGACGTCCGAGTCCGCTCCCGCGACAAGGCCGGCAACTGGGGCGCCTGGCAGATGGTCACGATCAAGACCTAGCGTTCCCCGAGATCGCATCACGAGCCCCTCCGAGCACGTCTCGCGAGGGGCTCTTGCTGTTCGGCCCAGCCGTCACGCGGACGCAACCCGAGGCCCTCGGCCGCGGGCGGGGGCGAAAGGCGCTCCGGCGTACCCTGACCCTCCACACCCCAGAGCAGGAGGGCGAGCGATGCCTGATCTTCACCTACGAGAACGGCTCCCTGAGCTGAAGCTCCCCGAGATGTCTCGTGACGACATCGCCAAGGCCCTAGGCGAAGCGCGCAAGGAGCTGGGCGAGGTTCGCAAGGATCTCAACGAGTTCCGCCGCGAGCTCGAGGTCCCGCGCATGGACCTGTCCAAGGTCGACCCGTCCAAGTTCGAGATGCCGAACATCGACGTCGGCAAGGAGTTCAGGGACGCCAGGAAGGACCTTCGTGACGCGGGCAAGTACATGGCCAGGAACGCGCGGTCCGCGGCCCAGGACGCCGGCCTGGTGAAGCGCCCGTCGCGCCTGCCGTTCGTGATCGCGGGGGCCGTCACCCTGGGTCTCGTCGGCTGGGCGCTCGCGAACTCGCCGAGCATCAAGACCCGCCTCCGGATGGCCGTCCAGCAGATGCAGGACAAGATGGCCGAGCGGCGCGCGGCCTGGGACGAAGAAGAGCCGCATGCCTTCGACGCGGCGGTCCCGGTGCCCGTCCAGCCGTCCGCCTTCTCCGACTCGACGGTCGACAAGGACAGCCCGTTCGCCGAACCCCCGAGCGAGACGCCCGAAGGATTCGGCAAGACGAACGGCAAGCGAACGAGTACGAGCACCAGCGACGAGCCCGCCCGTACCTGATTCGCCGTCACGCCCTCCAGCACCGTTTCGACCGACACCGCCCCGGCCTCCGGGGCGGTGTCTTCAGGCGCGACGGCCCGCGGCGATGGTCCTCGTTGACGCTTCGAGCCGTAATCCCGATAATCTAGGTCGGAATTACGAAACGGCAACGAACGCCGTCCTGCGGCGCCCGCCGCACCGCATCCGACCAGGACCGAGGAACGAATGACCGCGACCCGCGAGATCGTCACCGACCAGCGTGACCAGTTCGCCTTCCACGACGACATCGCCTATCTGCGCGAGACGAAGCGTGGGCTGACGCGCGCCACCGTCGAGGAGATCAGCGGGTTCAAGGGCGAGCCGGACTGGATGCTCCAGTTCCGCCTGCGCGCCTACGAGCACTTCCTCAAGCGCCCGATGCCGACCTGGACCGACGGGCTCGACAAGATCGACTTCGACAAGATCGTCTATTACCGCAAGCCGTCCGAGCGCGAAGAGAAGTCGTGGGACGACGTCCCCGAGCAGATCAAGGCGACGTTCGAGAAGCTCGGCATCCCCGAGGCGGAGCGCAAGTTCCTCGCCGGCGTCGGCGCGCAGTACGACTCCGAGGTCGTGTACCACAGCGTCCGCGAGGAGCTGACCAAGATCGGCGTCGTGTTCATGGGCACCGACCAGGCGCTCAAGGAATACCCGGACATCTTCAAGAAGTACTTCGGCACGATCGTCCCGCCGGAGGACAACAAGTTCGCGGCGCTCAACAGCGCGGTGTGGTCCGGTGGCTCGTTCGTGTACGTGCCCAAGGGCGTCGAGGTCCCGCTCCCGCTGCAGGCCTACTTCCGGATCAACGGCGAGAACACCGGCCAATTCGAGCGCACGCTGATCGTCGTCGACGAGGGCGCCAAGGTCCACTACATCGAGGGCTGCACGGCGCCGATCTACGCGACCGACTCCCTCCACGCAGCGGTCGTCGAGGTCGTCGCCCTGCCGGGCTCCAAGGTCCGCTACACGACCATCCAGAACTGGTCGAACGACGTCTATAACCTCGTGACCAAGCGCGCCCACGCGCACGAGAACTCGACGGTCGAGTGGATCGACGCGAACACCGGCTCGCGCAAGACCGTGAAGTTCCCGGCGATCTACCTTCGCGGTGAGGGCGCGACCGCCGACATCATCTCCGTCGCCGTCGCCGGCAAGGGCCAGCACCAGGACACCGGCGCCAAGGCCATCCATCTCGCCCCGAACACGCGCTCGCGGATCGTCAGCAAGTCGGTCTCCAAGGACGGCGGCCGGGCGACGTATCGCGGCCACCTCAAGGTCGCGCCGGGGGCCACCAATGTCGTGGCCAGCGTCCGCTGCGACGCCCTGATGCTCGACGACCAGAGCCGCAGCGACACGTACCCGTACATCGACATCCAGGAAGACGACACGACGATGAGCCACGAGGCGACCGTCGGGAAGGTCTCGGCCGACCAAGTCTTCTACCTGATGGCGCGCGGCCTGACCGAGAACGAGGCGACCAACCTCATCGTCCAGGGCTTCCTCGAGGTGTTCACCAAGGAACTGCCGATGGAGTACGCCATCGAGTTCAACCGTCTCGTGAAGCTCGAGATGGAGGGGTCGCTCGGATGACGGCCCCGGCCTCACGACCGAGGCCGGCGCGTCGGGCCCTCGATGAGCTCTCGCTGCCGGTCGATGCGGCCGCGCTGGACGCGGTCATCGCCACCTCGCCGGACTGGCTCGCGGCGGATCGACGCGCGGCCTACGAGGCCTGGTCGGCACTCCCGGGCGAATCGAACCTCCTGTACACGCCGTACATCGACCTGCGCGCCGCGCAGCTCGAGGGGGTGGCATTCGCGACGGACCACGGCACGGAACGGGGTGCCGGCACGCTCCCCGAGGACGCCGACGGCCTGCATCGAGATCACCGAAGGCCGCGTCACCTCGGTCGAGGTGTCGGAAGCGGCCCACGAGGCAGGGGTCGCGATCCGTTCGCTGCTCGATGACGTCGAGGCCATCCGCGACCTGCTCGACGGTGGCCCCTCGCTCCCGGCCACGGACAAGTTCGCCCAGCTGACGCGGGCCCTGTGGTCGCAGGGCGTGCTTTGTCGACGTCCCCGCCGGCGTGCGCCTCGCGAAGCCGATCGTCATCCGCTGGGCCGTCGGCGCCGGCGACCGTGCGCTGCGTGACCCGCACCCTCGTCCGGCTGGGCGATGGGGCGACGGCCTCGGTCGTGGAAGAGCTCGTCGCCTCCGAGGAGGCCGCAGCTCATCCGCCGGCCGGCCAGGCGTTCTTCGCCGGCACGACCGAGGTGATCCTCGGGGCGGGGGCATCGCTCCAGGTCGCCAGCCTCCAGGAGCTCGGCGATGACACGGTCGCGTTCCAGCATCGGCACGCGAGCATCGGCGAGGGTGCCACGATGCAGTGGGCCCTCGCGCAGCTCGGCGGCCGGCTCGTACGCAGTCGCGTCGAGAACCGCCTGGTCGGCGACCGCAGCTCCGTCGAGCAGGTCGAGATCGTGTTCGGCGCCGACGAGCAGCTCTTCGACCTGACGTCGTACACGACCCACATCGGGCGCGACACGACCGGCGACCTGCTGTCGAAGGCGGCGCTGCTCGAGAAGGCGCGGACCTATCTCAAGGGCCTCATCACGATCGAGAAGAGCGCCATCGGCACCGACAGCTTCCTCGGCGAGTTCGGGATGAACCTCTCGAAGGCAGGCGCGCTCGGTCGCGATCCCGTCGCTCGAGATCGACCAGCCGGACTGCCGCCGGGCGATGCACTCCGAGCTCGGTCGGGCCGGTCGACGAGACGCAGCTCTTCTACCTCGAGTCGCGCGGCATCCCGCCCGACGAGGCGCGCAAGTTCATCGTGCTCGGCTTCCTCGAGCCGGTGGTCGCCCGGGTGCCGCTGGCGTCCGCCCAGGACCGGCTGCGCGAGCTGCTCGAAGCCAAGTGGGCGGCCGGGACCGATGGCGCCACCGGCGCCGCCGCCGCCTGATGCCTCCACAACGTCAGTCTCGCCGGGGCATCCTCGCGCGCACCCGCGGCCCACGATGAGACGGATCGACCTGCTCGGCGTCGACGAGGTCGCCGACGGCGAGATGAAGATGGCCTTCGTGGACGGCACCGACCAGGTGCTGGTCATCAACATCGGCGGCGAGGTCACGGCGGTCCAGGGCGTGTGCTCGCACGAGTACTTCGAGCTTGACAAGGGGTTCCTGACCAACGGGACCCTGACCTGTGCCCTGCACCTGTCGCGGTTCGACCTGACGAGCGGCGAGCCGCTCGACCCGCCCGCCGAGGAGCCCCTCGCTGTCTACCCGGTCGTGGTCGAGGACGGCCGCATCATGATCGAGGTCCCGGACGGCCCGCTCGAGATCAGCGAGTAAGCCAGGCTCGGGCGGTGTCCGCTCGCTCGGGCGGGTGTCCGCCCGCTCGGGGGTGGCTGATGCACATTTCTCGGCATCACCGGCGACGACCCTTCCTGGGCGATGCACCTCTGCTGCATCACGCCGGGTGCCGGCGCGCCGTCGCCGGCTCTGATGCCGCCGAGGTGCATCACCCGCGGAACCCATCGTCCGCCGACGCGATGAATGTGCATCAGGGCTGGCGCCAGACCGGTGGGTACCCGTACCAAGGTTCCGTGGCGGGAGGCGAGCCCGGGCCGTACCGTCAAGGGCATGCAGCCAGTCGAATTTCAGGGCTTCGCCGGCGACTGCACGGTCACCGGCAAGATCACGATGTTCGGTGAGCGCCTGACCGACTTCCTCAACGGCCAGGAGCGCTTCCGGCTCCACAAGGTCGAGTTCCAGAGTCTCGACGACGGCCACACGGTGGCCGAGGACTCGGTGAGCCTCGAGCGCGACGACCTGCTCGCGGTCGTGGGCACGGGACCCCGGGGCGACGAGAAGCAGCGGGTCCAGCTCGAGGAAGCCCGGATGCAGCTGTCGATCGGGCCGTACCTCATCCTGGGCCGGCTGCACATCCGGCCGGGACAGGACCCCATGCGCAACGTCCTGCAGCGCGAGCCGATGATCCCGTTCACCGGCGTCACGATGGCCTACAGCGTGGCGGGCACCATGGTCGCTCGCGATGTCGGGACGATCATCGTCAACCGCCACCTGGTCGAGTGGATCACCGAGCCCGGCGACGACGCCGTGCTGTTCCCGGAGGCGTCGATCCGATCGCCCTTCTCGATGAACCTGCGCAAGGACTTCACGGGACCTTCGACGCTCTAGGTCTCGAGCGCTGCGCACGGCGCCGGTTCGCAGGTTCTGGCGGAACTCGCGGACGCCGGCGAGATCGAGAACCGCTCCTCGTCCTCGCCAGCCGGGCGCGCCCGCGATGCGCGCCACGACGTAGCTCCCGATGACCGGGCCGTGCTTGAACCCGTGGCCCGAGCCGCCGCCCACGAGCCAGACGTTGTCGTAGGCGGGGTGGCGGTCGATGACGAAATCGGTGTCGGGCGTGGTCTCGTACTGGCACACCCGCGTCTCGACGACCGGCGCGTCGGCCATCGCCGGAAACCGCCGAGCCATGTATCGACGCGCCAGCCGGACGGACTCCGGGTCGACCTGCCGCTCGCCGTCCGTGGGATCGAACGGCGGGCCGTAGCGATCCGGCGCGAGCTTCATGCCCCGACCGGTGATCGCGGGCAGGCCGTACATCGCGGCGTCGTAGTCGACCCAGCAGGGGAGCCACTCGGCGTTGAACCGGCCGTCGCCCGGTGGCGGGCCGAAGAACATCACGTCCTGCTTGGTGACCCGGATGAGCTCGCCCGCGACGTCCGGAAAGAGGCGTGGGAGCCAGGGCCCGGCCGCGAACACGAACGTGCCGCCCGGGTAGCGGGTGCCATCGCCGGTAACGACGTCGAGGAGGCGCCGCCCGTCCGTGGCACCCGGGAGCGCCCACGCGAGCTCGAACCGTCCGCCGTCCCGGGCGAACGTCCGGGCCACGGCGGCCACCCCGTTCCGTGCCAGCAGGAGGCCTGCCTCCGGCTCGTACGCGGCGAACGCGAGGTCATCGACCGCGATCTGCGGCCAGCCATCGGCGAGGTCGGCCGGGGATAACCGCCGGACCGGGATGCCGAGCGAGGTCAGGGCCGCGATCGAATGGGCCTCGAACCCGTCCTCCCGGTGGGCGAACCAGAGCATGCCCGCCTCGACGTAGAACGGCTCGCCGACCTCCGCCTCGAAGGCCTGCCACGCCGAGCGGGCCTCGCGTGACCAGCGCGTGTAGAACGTGTCCGCGCCGTGGGCCGCCCGCAGGATGCGGGTCTCGTCGCCGGACGTGGCCCGCGGATGGCCGGCCCCGAACGCATCGATGAGCGTCGTCGTCCAGCCGGCGCGTCGGGAGCGGAGCGCGGTCCAGGCGCCCATCGTCCCCGCCCCGACGACCACGACGTCCGCGACAGGCGAGCTCACGGGCTGAGCGTCAGGGTCGCGACCGTCGCGGCGGCGATCGCATCCCGGGTGAAGGGCAACGGCAGCGTGTCGCCGTTCCGCCACGGGTCGATCTGGTCGTGGTAGTGGGTCGCGAACGGGTGACCGGACTGCCCGGTCGTGATGACGATCCGCGCCCCGTCGAGGTCCGACAGGTCCACGAGCAGGCGATACGACGGCAAGGTCGTGACCGTGAACAGCTGGTCGATCCCGAGTGGCTCGAACTCGGGGTCGGTCGGGTCGGGGTAGGCCCGGCCCAGGCGGTAGTACGAGTTGTTGACGGCGCCGGCGGCACCCGGCAGGGCCAGGGGACCCTGGTTGAAGTACCACTCCAGCGGCCCGATCCCGCTGCCCGTCCCGATCGTGGCCTCCCTGAAAGTCGCCGTGTGCAGCCGACCCCACTCCCACAGGTCGGGGTCGCCGAACGCGGCCCGCAGCTCGGCGCCGGCCTCGTCCATCGCGCGCCTGGCGATGTCATCCGCGGTCTCGACCGTCGGCGTCGTCGTGTCGTCCCACCAGGGCGACTCGGGATCCTCGATCAACTGCTCGAGCGCGACCCAGCTGGTCGGGCTGCCGACGTAGTCACGCGCCAGCGGTCCAAGCTCATCGTCGAACACATCGCGCAGGATCCGATACTCCCAGGCCATGTACGCCGCGCAGCCGGTGCTCTCGAGGATGCAGCGCCCGTCCCAGGTGGCGATCCGGTCGGCGATCGTGAAGCCGTCCTGGGTGTCCGGTAGCGCCGGGTCCAGCCACAGGACGAGGTCGCGGGCACGCAGCGGCGCCGTATCGGCCTGGATGAGGCCCATCTCGGGCACGGTCAGCCCGTCCTGCGCGTGGTCGTTGATGAGGTCGATGATCCGCTCGGCTCGGTAGCCCGGATCCCAGTCCTGGCCGATGAACCGCGGATAGCCGGCATCGACCACCGCGTTGTTGGCGGTCACGATCCAGCCATCGAGCGGGTCGAGCGCCCAGGGCAGCTCATCGAACGGGATCGGTGCGAGCCACTCCGCGTCGCCGGTCGAACCCTCCACCGGCCGGTCGCCGCGATCGCCAGGATCGGAGCGGACCGGCACGAACCCCGGCAACTGGTAGCCGATGTGCCCGTCGACGTCGGCGTAGACGAAGTTCTGCGACGGCGCGCCGTAGAGCGACAGGGCCGCCCGGAAGTCGTCGAAGTCGGCGGCCGTGTTGAGGCCCAGGATTGCCTCGTACGTCCGGTCCGGCGCGGCCGAGGGATGGATCGCCGACCAGCGCAGCGCCATCAGCGGGCTGTCGGCCAGGCGCTTGTCGACGTCGTTGAGGATCGGGCCATGGACGGTCTCGCGGACGTTGATCGTGACCGGTGCACCGCCCGACACCGCGATCTGCTCGGTCCGGACGGTGAACGGGAGCGACGCGCCGCCAGGCCCGAGGTAATGGGTCTGATCGGTCGGGTCGACGGTCTCGATGACGAGATCCTGGACGTCAGGATCGGCATTAGTCGCGCCCCACGCGATCCGCGCGTTATGACCCAGCACGACGCCCGGGACACCGGGGAAGCTGACGCCGGCCACGTCGAACGGGCAGGCGCCGTCGACGGTCGCGCAATGGAGCCCATTGACGAACCAGATCGACGGCATCGAGATGCCGAGGTGCGGATCGTTCGCGAGCAGGGCACCGCCGGTCGACGACTTCGAAGGGCCGACGACCCAGTTGTTGGAGCCGATCCCGTGATCGGAGGCGAGCCCGCCGGTCGAGCCGTCGAGGCCGGCCACCCGCAGGAGGTCGTCGCCGATCGAGGCGACGTCCCGCCACGCGGCGGCTTCGAGATCGGTCAGCTCCGCGGTCGATGTCCCATCCCGCTGCGCCGCCACCACCACGGGCTTGAACGCCGCCGCCACCGGCGCGATGTCCGGCGACGGCACGATGACCGGGGCGAACTCGCGGGCCGCGAAGAGCTCGTCGGTTCGGCTCGGGTCGCCAAGGCGCGCGTCGGCGAGGTACCGGAAGAGTTCGGTGTCCATGTTGCCACCGAGATTCCAGGCCTGGACCTTGCCCCAGGTGAGCGTGTCGAGCACGGTCCACGGCTCGGGATCCGTGCCGGTGATGACGAAGGCGAGGCCGAGGTCGCCGCGATTCGCCTCGAGCCAGGCGTTCACACCGGCGACGTAGGCATCGAGGATGGCGCGAGTTTCGCCCGAGAGCGCGGCAAGGTCCCGTTCCGCGGCGTGCCGCCAGCCGAGTGTCCGGATGAAGCGGTCCATGTCGAGTGAGCCCGTCCCGAAGACCTCCGACAGCCGGCCGGCCGAGATCCGCCGCCAGACCTCCATCTGCCACATCCGCTCCTGGGCGTGGACGTATCCCTGCGCCAGGAACAGGTCGTGTGGCGTGGTCGCCGTGACGTGGGCGAACCCCGCGGCGTCGCGGTCGACGGTGACGGCCGCCTCCAGGCCGGCCACCCGCAGCGTGCCCGTGGTCTCGGGCATCGCGCGGGTCGTGATCCAGGCGAGCGCGCCGGCGCCGGCCCCGACGCCGACCACGACCACGATGAGCAGCACGACCACCAGTCGTTTCAGGATCCGCACGTCGCCTCCGGACCCCTCAGCCGCCGAGCGCCGTGCCGAGACCCGCCGCCTCGGCGCGCCGGAGGATCGCGTCGGCGAACACGACATCCGCCAGCCCGACGCCCAGGTGGGTCACGATGACGCGACCGCGCTCCGGCCGCGATGTCCCGGCCAGGATCGCCTCGCCGAGCGTGGCGCCCGGATCCGGGTAGTTCTCGAACTGGCCGGCGTCGCGGTTCGCCACGAACTGGCCGCGGTCGTCAACGAGGAAGAGGGCCGCCCCGCGAGCGACCTCGGCGGCACACAACGTGGCGTAGTCGACCGGGATGACGAGGGCATCGGACGTCAGCCACTCGGCGGTCATCGTCTGGCGGTGCTCGGGGTCGGTGAACGACACGGCCGTGATGACGACGTCAGCGTTGCTCGTGGCTTCCCGGGGAGTGGCCGCGGTCCCGGCGGCCGCGATCCCGGGTGTCGCGCGGGCCGCGTCCGCGAGCGCGTTCGGCCCGATCGGGATGCCGGTCGTGGACGGTGAGCTCGACGCCCGGCAGGACGTGCCCGAGCACCTCGAGGTGGCTGTGGCCCTGCACGCCTGCCCCGATGATCGCCGCCCGCGCCGCCCGCCCCAGGCGCCCGGGCGCGAACCTCAACATGGCCACGCCCGAGACCGCCGCGGTCCGCTGGGCCGTGATCGGGCCGCCGTCCAGGATGGCCCGTGGCACGCCGGTCGCCGGGTCGCTGAGGATCACGACCGCGTGGATGGCCGGGAGTCCGGTCGCCCGGTTCTCCGGAAAGCCCGCGACCCACTTGATGCCGAGCAGATCGAGCGCCAGCGGGGTCGCGCAGGACGGCTGGCATCGCGTGGGCGAACGAGCCCGCGGGGCGCGGATGGACGCCGATCTTCGGAGGCAGCTCCGCATCGGCGACGAGCGCGGTCATGGTCCGCTCGGCAAGCTCCAGCCGCTCCCCGACCGGGGGCATCGCCGCGGTCACGTCCGCGGCCGACAGGTAACGGGTGGGGGCGGGCTCCATGAGACCGCGAGTCTAGGGGCGCGAACGACCGGTCGTGCGCGGGGCTCGGGTCGCCCGCTCGCACGGTGGGCCCGGCACGGGGCGCCGCTCCTCGGCACGGGGCCGCCGCTCCCCGGCGCGGGTCGCCCTCTCGCGTCGCCCGACGGCGCACGCGGGTACGATGCCCCGCGTGGCGCCCATCGACCTTGCGACAAGCCTCGAAAACCTCAAGCTCGAGCGCGATGCGATCGTCCTGTACGACTCGCTCGCGGACATCGAGAAGGACCCGAACCGGGCCGCCGCCTTCCGCCGGATCGCGGCGAACGAGCGGCGGCACGCCGACATCTGGGCCGCGCAAGCTGCAGGAACTCGGGGCGACCGTGCCGCCGCCGAACGGCCCGCGGCCGCGGGTCCGGTTCATCATGCTCGTCGCGCGCCTGTTCGGGACCCGCTCCGTCGCCGACCTCGTGATGGCCCTCGAAGGCGACGAGGAAGACGCCTACGAGAGCCAGGGCGCCTCGCCCGAGGTCGCGGCGATCGCCGCGGACGAGCGTGAGCACGCCCAGATCTGGGAACGCCTTTCGGCGGGCAACGTCGATGGCGGCGGACGATCACGACGGCGTCGGCGTCGGCGGCGGGGCCATCTCCGTGGCCGACATCGGACGGCGCGAGCCGTGGCACCGCAAGAGCGCGCGGTCCGGCACCCTCCGCGCGGTGATCTTCGGCGTGAGCGACGGGCTGGTGAGCAACCTGTCGTTGGTCATGGGCGTCGCCGGCGCCTCGCAGTCGCACCCCTCCTTCGTCGTCCTGGCCGGTGTCGCCGGCCTGCTCGCCGGGGCATTCAGCATGGCCGCCGGCGAGTACATCAGCATGCAGAGCCAGCGCGAGCTGTTCGAGCGGCAGATCGAGCTCGAGCGCGCCGAGATGCAGGCGATGCCCGAGGAGGAGGAGGCCGAGCTCGCCGCGGCCTACCGAGCCAAGGGCTTCGCCCGCGACGAGGCCGCCCGCATCGCCCACCGCCTGTTCCAGGATCCCGAGGCCGCGCTCGACATCCTCGTGCGCGAGGAGCTCGGCCTCGACCCCGAGGAGCTCGGCTCCCCGTGGGGCGCGGCGCTCGGATCGATGGTCTCGTTCGCGATCGGGGCGGCGATCCCGGTCATCCCGTTCCTGTTCGGCGGCGGCGTCACCATCACGGCCGTCAGCCTCGGCGCGAGCCTCGCGGCCCTGTTCGCCGTGGGGGCCGGGGTGAGCGTGCTGACCGGCCGCAGCCTCGCCTTCAGCGGGTTCCGCCAGCTCGGCATCGGGCTTGGCGCGGCCATCGTGACGTACCTCATCGGCTCGATCATCGGCGTCGGCGTGGCGGCCTGATCGAATGGGCGATGCGACGGTCCTGCGCGAGCGGCTCATCGGGGAGGGGCTGGACCCCGGAGCGTGGTCGAACGGCCCCGGCGACACCTACGCGTCGCACGACCACACCTACGACAAGGTCATCGTCGTCGCCTCGGGTTCGATCACCTTCGGGCTGATGCGATGGCCCGACGGAGCTGGCGGCCGGCGACCGCCTGGAGCTGCCCGCGAACACCGCGCACGATGCGATCGTCGGGGCGGACGGTGTCGTGTGCCTGGAGTCGCACCTGCCGGCCGGCACGCTGGCGGGCGTCGCCCATCACGAGGCCGGCTCGTGGTGAGGGACCACGCACGGAACCACGCAGAAACCGGCCGCCCGGCTCCGGACGTATCCGATGACACGGGACGGTCAGGGCACGGCCATCGACGCGGGCCTCGTTCGCGAGGTCGCAGCGGGATCGCACGACGCCCTGGCCGACCTCTATGACCGTCATGCCGATGCGGTCTTCGCGTCGGCCTATCGCCTCACGTCAGATCGGGGACTCGCCGAAGAAGTCGTGCAGGAGACCTTCCTGGCACTCTGGAACCGGGCAGACACATTCGATCCCTCCGTCGGGTCGCTCGCGGCCTGGCTCCATACCATCGCGCGCAATCGCACCGTCGACCGGCTTCGTGCTGCGGGACGGCGGCCGACGCTCGTGCCATTGTCGTCGGCGGCGGCGTCCGGATCTGCCTTCGGTGGCGGCCCGGAGCCCGATGCGGACGCGCTCGAGCGCGTGCTGGCGAACGGCACGATCGTCGCGGGCGCGGCGCAGCCGCGTTCACCGGACATGGAGGTCGCGCTGCTCGAGCTGCGAGAGGCCCTGCAGGGGGCGTTGGCCGAGATGCCGGAGGTCGAACGGGTGGTGATCGTGCTCGCGTATGGCGAGGACCTGACACAAAGCGAGATCGCCGAACGCCTCGGCTGGCCGCTCGGCACGGTCAAGACACGGACCCGGCGGGCGCTCCTGCGCCTGCGCGATGTCCTGGGCAGTGGGGTCGGCCCCGAATTCACTCGATACCTGGCCCGGGCCCCCGTGGCCCGGCCGGATCGCTGACGCGAGATCGCGGAGAAGCATGGATCACGACGAGGTACTCGAACAGCTCGAGCTGGCGGCCGTGGAGCCCGATGGGCTGGCACGGCTGATAGCCGGCGATACGGCGATCGCGGCCGCGGTCGCCGGTCACCTCGCGGGCTGCGACGCCTGCGCCGGGGAGTTCGAGCGCCTGGGTCGAGCGGCGCCGCTCCTGCGCGATGTGGTGCGCACGACGCCGTCGCCTGATCTGCGCGAGCGCACGCTCGCCTTCGTGCGTGAGCACGGCGTGCCGCGGGGTGCGGCCGCGGCAGCCGCCTCGGCCTCTGCCTCGGCACCGGCTTCCGCGCCCGCCGCGGTGTCCGCCGCGGCGCCCGACGACCGCGGGCGCGCCGCTCGGCTGCTGCCGTGGGTCGCGGGCCTGGCCGCCGTCATCGCCCTGGCTGTGGCGGCCACATCGTTCCTCGCCGTCGGGCGGATGGAGCAGCGGCTGGCCGATCAGGACCGGGCGATCGGCGGGCTCGAGGCCGTGACGAGCGCCTCGCTCGAGATCAGCGGCGCGCCGGATGCCGAGCGGGTCGACGCTCACGGCGGCGGAGGGGGAGACCTCCGGCACGCTGCTCTTCTCGCCGACCAGCACGAGGCTCGTCGTCGTGGCCACGGGCCTCGAGCGCCCGCCGGCCGGCCAGGAATATCGCTGCTGGGTCGAGGTCGGCGGCAAGCGCGAGAACGTCGGGCGGATGTTCTTCGGCGACGACCTGGCCTTCTGGGTGGGCGATACGCCCGCGGTCAGCGGCGTGGAGCCCGGGACGACCTTCGGGGTCTCACTCGCCGATCTCGATAACCCCGTGCTCGACGCGCCGCCGGTCATCGCCGGGGAGCTCTGACGGGCGCGGGTCGGATGGGGGCGGCTCGTCCGGTGGCGGCGCCTCGAGGTAGGCGCGATGGAGCGCGAGGAGCCGCTCGGCCGCCTCGGGAGTGACGTGGTGGCCCTCGTCCTCCAGGTTGGCCGACAGCCAGAGCGCCTCCTGGGCGCGCTCGTCGCGTCGATATCGACCTCGCGCCGTCGCTGATCCGCGACCACGAACCAGACCAGCCCGGCTCCCACGACGAGCCCGACCATCAGCAGCCACCAGTTGAACTCGGCGTTCACCGTCGCGAAGTATAGGGACGCATCGCACGGCGGGCCGCCGCGGCTACACTCCGCGGATGTTCGACATCCCGCCCGACCCCGTCGCCCTCCAGTTCGGTCCGATCAGCATCGGCTGGTACGGGCTCTGTTATGCGATCGGGCTGGCGGTCGCCTATGTCGTGCTCATCCGCCTGGCGCGGGCGGCCGGCGAGGACCCCGACATCGTCGGCAACGGCATCATCATCGTGTCGCTGGCGGCCCTCGTCGGCGGCCGGCTGTACCACGTCATCGATCAGTGGGCGCTCTACGCGAACGACCCGCTGAAGATCATCCTGCCGCCCTATTCGGGCCTTGGGGTGTATGGCGGGATCGTCACCGGCACGCTGGCGGCCTGGTGGTATGCGCGACGCCGCGGCGTGTCCTTCGCGCGCTGGGCCGATATCGTGGCGCCCGCGCTGTTCGTGATGCAGGCCATCGGCCGCTGGGGCAACTACTTCAACCAGGAGCTGTACGGCCCGCCGACGGATGCGTCGTGGGGCATCCCGATCGACTGCGCCCACCGGCTGGCCGTCTATTCGTGCGACATCCTGCCCGAGACGACGCGCTTCCACCCGCTCTTCCTGTACGAGTCGATCTCGGGGCTGGTCGGGGCGGCGGTCCTGGTCTTCCTCGGGTACCGGCTGCGGTCGTGGCTGCGACCGGGCGACCTGCTGCTCGTCTTCTTCATCTGGTACGGCGCGACGCGGTTCGTGCTCGAGACCCTGCGCGAGGACAACTGGACGTTCTTCGGCGTCCCGACGGCGCAGATCGTCTCGATGGCGTTCATCGCGATCGGCGTCGTGGGGCTGATCCTCCGCCATCGCGCGAACCGCATGGGCGACCGGCCGCCCGCCGATCCGCAGCGCGCCACGTGGGGTGCGCTCGGCGCGGCGTGGATGACCCGCCCGATCGATGAGCCGTGGGCGAACCTCGGGAAGCCGATCGACGACGATGACGCCGACGCACGCTGACGACGAGATGAACGATGCCGACGACGTGGCCGCCGAAGTCGCCGACGACACGGACACGGCCGACGACGGCGACCCCGGTGACGGCGCTGCCAGCGCCCCTGACGAGCCCGGTCCGCGCACCCAGCATGACCGGCGACGGGCGCGCGACCGAGGCGAACGCGTCCGAGCCCTCGCCGCCGGGCCGGCCCCGACGACCGCCGCCGGGCCGCATCGCCCCGGAGGCGATGGCCGCCGCCCGCGGCGGCGTGTCCGAGGGCCTCGCCTGGCTCGGCCGCGCGCCAGAGGCGAAGGCGTCGCTGCTCTACCGCGCGGTCCGGCTGTTCGCGCGGTTCCTCTGCTTCGGGCTCTTCCGCTTCCGGATCGAGACCTCCGGCCAGGAGCACATCCCGCGCGGTGGCTACCTGCTCGTCGCCGGCGCCCACCGGGGCTGGATGGACCCGCTCGTCGCGATGCACGCCCTGCCCGTCGAGCCCCGCTGCTGGATCCTGGGGAGCGGCCCGTCGACCTTCACCGCGCCGTGGCGCGAGTGGCTCGTCCGCCGGATCGGCGGCCTCCTGCCGGTCTGGCGCGGCGGCGTGGGCATCGATCCCCACGTCGCCTCGGCGCGGGCCGTTCTCGATGCGGGCGCCGTCTTCGTCCAGATGCCGGAGGGGACGGTCAGCGGCCCGCCGGGGCGTCTCGGCGCCATGCGCACGGGCTGGGCGATCATCGCCCTGCGCACGGACGCGACGGTCGTGCCGCTCGCCATGGCCGGCACCGAGGAGCTCTACCTCGGCCGGCGGATGGCGTCGCGGGTGCTGCCGCCGACGACGGCCCGGGAGCTCGCCGGGCTCGAGCCGGGCGCAACCCTGCCCGCGCCGGGCACGCGCGAGGAACTCGCTATGGCCCGCTTGATGACCGATCGCCTGGCCGAGCTCCTGGACCCGGTGGTCCAGGCGCTGCACCTCGGCACGGTGGACCCACCCGAGCACCCGCGCCGGTTACGGCGCCGGCTCACGTGGCTGTTGCTGCGACCCGGCCGACTCGACCGCGACGGCTGACGGCCAGTTCCGCCCCGGAGCGTCCGCCTATACTCGCCCGCGATGCAGTACGCGGAGACCATCCTCGACCTCGTGGGCAACACCCCGCTCGTCCGGATCAGCCGGGTGACCAGGGACCTCGGCCCGGAGGACCGCCAGCCGCTCCTCCTGGCGAAGATGGAGATGCTCAACCCCGGCGGTTCGGTCAAGGACCGGATCGGCCTGCCGATGATCGAGGCGGCCGAGCGCGATGGCCTCCTCAAGCCGGGCGGCACGATCATCGAGCCGACGAGCGGCAACACCGGCCACGGCCTGGCGATCGCGGCCGCGCTCAAGGGCTACCGCTGCATCTTCGTCATGGCCGACAAGCAATCGACCGAGAAGCAGGCGCTGCTCCGAGCCTACGGCGCCCAGGTCGTGCTGTGCCCCACGAACGTCCCGCCCGAGTCGCCCGAGAGCTACTACAGCGTGGCCGCCCGGCTGGCCCGCGACATCCCGGGCGCCTTCAAGCCCGACCAGTACTGGAACAAGGAGAACCCGGCGGCCCACGAGCAGACGACCGGCCCCGAGCTGTGGGACCAGACCGAGGGCCGGATCACCCATTTCGTCGCCAGCGTGGGCACCGGGGGCACGATCTCGGGGGCGGCCCGCGTCCTGAAGCAGCGCAACCCGGCGATCCAGGTCATCGGGGCCGATCCGGAGGGCTCCATCCTGTCGGGTGATACCGCGCGGCCGTACCTGACCGAGGGTGTCGGCGAGGACTTCCTGCCGGGCACGTACGACCCGTCCGTGGTCGATCGCTGGGTGCGCGTCAGCGACCGCGATGCCTTCGCGATGGCGCGCCGGCTGACGCGCGAGGAGGGGATCCTCGCCGGCGGATCGTGCGGCACCGCGATGGTCGCCGCTCGTGAGGTGCTCCGCGACCTGATGACGAGCGACGGCTGGGCGGATGCGCTCGTCGTGGTGCTGCTCCCCGACGGCGGCCGGAACTACCTCTCGAAGCTCTACAACGACGAGTGGATGCGGATCAACGGCCTGATGGCCACGACCGGGGCGGCCACCCGCATCGCGGTCCTGCTGGCCGACCGCCACCACGCGACCGACCGACCGCCCGTCGTCGTGGCCCGCACGACCGAGCGCGTCGGCGACGCGATCTCGACCCTTCAGGCGTACGGCATCAGCCAGCTACCGGTGTCGGAAGAGGCCGAGGGCGACGACGTCGTCGGCCTGGTGGGCTCGATCAGCGAGAAGGGCCTGCTCGATCGCGCCTACCGCGACCCGACCGTCGTCGAGCGGACCGTCGGCGAGGTCATGGACCCGCCGCTGCCCCTGGTCGAGGCGTCAGCGACCCTCGATGAGGCGTTCGCGCTGCTGAGCGGCAACGCCTCCGCGCTCGTGGCCGTCCGCGGCGAGCGCCCGGCCGGTGTTGTCACGAAGCTCGACCTGCTGGAGTACCTGGCGCACCACCCGAGCTCGGGTAGCTGACCGTAGGTCCACGTGCTAATCAAGCACTCGATTGTGAAGAACTAGCGCATGTCCTACGAAGTCGATGAGTTCAGGGCGGCGATTCATGCGTTTCTTGACGGCGGCACCGAACATTACGCATTCGTCCGCCGATCAACGCCATGCGAAGGGCCGCCGAGCCCCTGTACCTCGGCGCGGCGGACGGGCCGATCATGGAGATCATCGGGATTCTGAATCAGTACGTACCGAGTGATGATCCCCGGATGACCGCTTGGATCCGAAATGCCGTCGCGGATGAAGCCCTGGCCCTGGATGCAATCGGTAGTGTCACTGTTCTTCGCGCGGATACGAGCGACCAAGTGGTTTCGTACATGGCCAGTGACGACGCCGACATTCGTGCTTGAGGCCGCCGGACGGGCCGCAGCGATCCCTTACGACAGCGCGGTGGTGGCGAGCCTGCGAAGACGCCTTATGGACCCGCGAGCCGCGCGTGTCGAGGGCTGCCGCTTACGCATTGGGGCAGGTGGGCGACGTCGAATCGATCGAGCCAATCGGCTCCTTGTTGGGCGAAGATCTACGCGAGGCCATGGCGTCACGAGATCTGGGCTCTCAATAGGTTGGCCGAACTTGGGGGAGACGACGCAGCCGCCCGAGTCATCGAGATCCTCGAACGCTACCTACGAAATGGCGGAGCCGCTGTTCAACAGACCACCCCGTACCTCGGAGCGCTGCGCTCTAGATTCGGATAGCGCGCGTCCACGAGGTTCTGCTCTCACCGTCACGCGGACCCACTATCGACCAGTTAGTGTCGATTGTCGGCGAGTCGCCTGGGATCGGGTAGCGGCTCCTAGCGGGATCAGACCCAGGGCAGCCTGATCGGCAGCAGCGCGTTGAGGAGCAGTCCCAGCGTGAGCAGGCCGCCGGCGCGGCGCGTGTGGACGAATGCCCACGCCGACGAACCACAGCGGCCATGTCGGGTAGTCGGGCGGCGGCGCGGCCGGCTTGGGCTGCGCGGAACGTCCGGAGCACGGCCAGCAGCCGCGGGACGCCGAGCACCACGAGCAGCACCCACGGCCCGATGAGGCCAACGACCGCCGCCAAGATCGTCAGCGGATAGAAAGCGATCATCAGCCACCGACCGACCGCGCGCGCCCGCGACTCGCCGAGGATCACGGGCAGCGTCCGCACGCCGAGCGCCGAGTCCGCCTCGATCTTGTCGATGTGCTTGCCGAACAGCACGCTCGTCACGAGCAGGGCGTACGGCACCGATACGAGCAGCACCCACGGCGCGATCGTCCCGGTCGCGGCGAGGAACGTGCCGCCGACCATCAGCGGCCCCCAGGTGAGGAACACGCCGGGCTCGCCGAGCCCGTGGTGCTTGAGCCGGATCGGCGGCGCGACGTAGAACACGGAGATGAACAGCCCGGCCAGGGCGAACGCGATGATCAGCGGCCCGCGCACGGCCGCGAGATACAGCATGATCGCCGCGCCGACCGCGTTGACCAGGACGATCGCGATGCCGAGCTGCCGCTTGGTCACCCAGCCCGACAGGATCGGGTGCGGCGCGTACAGCGCCCGAACGTAGTCGTCGGTGTCGATGCCGCCGGTCGTGTCGAAGTAGTCGTTGATCATGTTGTTCGCGGCGTGGGCGAGCACGAGGCCGACGACGGCGATAGCGAACAGCCCCCAGTCGACCGGCGGCCCGCCGGCGACACGGTTCGCCTCGACGGCGAGCAGCCCACCGATCAACCCCGACCAGATGGTCATCGGGAAGACCGCGGCCCGCGTGATGACGAGCCACTTGCCCACGGTGTCCAACGGCCGCGTCTTTGGGGGATTCGCGGTCTCGAGGATCTCCTTCCAGGCGAGCAGCCGCTCGCGTAGCGGGATCGGAGCCGAAGCTGCGTCGCGGGCGGGCGTTGGGGTAGCGGCGGTGGTCATCTGGTCCTCGGTCGATCGGGAAACGTGCGATGCAAATGTATCAGGTTCTCTCACCAGGGCCCGCTGGTCCATCATGGGCGCCATGCCCGATGTGCCGGCCATCCCGACCCCCCGATTCGAGCTCGTCTCGATGTCGCTGCCGTTCATGCAGACCCTGCTGGCCGGCGACATCCCGGCCGCCGAAGCGGAGATCGGCGCGAGGATCCCGCCCGACCTCGCCGAGCAGCTCGACCACTTCCTGCAGTTCCGGATCGCCGACCTGACGGTCGACCCGTCGGCACAGCCGTGGCTGGGCCGGGCGATCGTGCGCACCGAGCCCGACGGGTCGCGCCGGGTCATCGGCACGTGCGGGTTCCACAGCCCGCCCGACGACTCGGGCCGGGTCGAGATCGGCTACCGCGTCGAGGCGCCGGAGCGGCGCCAGGGCGTCGCCACCGAGGTGGTCCGCGCCCTCCTCGACTGGGCGGCGACGGAGCACGGCGTGAACCGATTCCGGGCCGCCATCGCACCGGACAATCTCGCCTCCCTGGCCGTCGCGGCGAAGTTCGGCTTCCGCCAGGTCGGCGTCCAGATCGACGACATCGATGGCGAGGAGCTGGTCTTCGAGCTCGACGACTGGGCCGCCACGAGCTGATCGTGCGGGTGCCATGATGGCCGCCATGCCCGACTCGACCGACGACGCCGACCTGTCCTTCGACACCCTCGCCGTCCACGCCGGCGCCGAGCCCGACGAGCTGACCGGCGCGGTCGCGCCGCCGATCTACCAGACCTCGACCTACGAGCAGGACGGCGTCGGCAAGCCGCGCCGCGGCTACGAGTACGCGCGGGCGCAGAACCCCACCCGCGACCGGCTCCAGCGGGCGATCGCGACGCTCGAAGGCGGCCGCCACGGGTTCGCGTTCGCGTCGGGCTCGGCGGCCACGGCGGCGATCGCCGAGCTCGCCGGACCGGGCGACGAGGTCGTCGTCGGCGACGACGTCTACGGCGGCACGTACCGCTACCTCGAGAAGGTCCGCAAGGGCGCCGGGATCTCGAGCACCTACGTCGACCTGTCGGCCGGCCCGGACGTGCTCTGGGAGGCCTTGTCGGAACGGACGCGGCTGGTCTGGTTCGAGACGCCGAGCAACCCGCTGCTCAAGGTCGTCGACATCGCCGCGATCGCGGAGACGGTCGAACGACGGGCCGCGGAGGGCGGCCGACGGCCGCTGATCGTCGTCGACAACACGTTCGCGTCGCCGGCCATCCAGCGGCCGCTCACGATGGGCGCCGACATCGTGTTCCACTCGGCCACGAAGTACCTCGCCGGCCACTCCGACACGATCCTCGGGCTGGCGGTCACCTCGGACGACGAGGTCGCCGAACGGCTGGGCTTCCTCCAGAACGCGATGGGCGGCCGTGCCCGGCCCGCAGGACTGCTTCCTCGTGCTGCGCGGGCTGCGGACGCTGCACCTGCGCGTGGAACGTCATCAATCCAACGCCACGGCCGTGGCCTCGTTCCTGCGCAAGCGACCGGACGTGGCGGAGGTCAACTACCCGGGGTTCGGCGGCGTGCTCTCGTTCATGGCTGCGCCGGGTGCGTCCCGGTCCGCGGCGGAGCGGGCCATCGCGATCGCCGAGGGCACGCGCCTGTTCACCCTGGCCGAGTCGCTCGGTGGCGTGGAGTCGCTGATCGAGGTCCCGGCAGCGATGACCCACATGTCGGTCGCAGGGTCGCCGCTCGAGATCGATCCGGCGCTAGTGCGTCTGTCGGTCGGCATCGAGGGCGTCGACGACCTGATCGAGGACCTGCGCCAAGCGCTCGACCAGGCGTAGGTGGGCCTTGACTCGTGCGATCGGGCTATGACACGATGTCACTGTCATGACAGAGACAATGGCACTCAGTGTTCCCGAGGCCGCCGTTCGGCTTGACCGAAGTGAACGAACCATCTGGCGGCAAATTCGATCTGGCGAGCTGAGCACTCGACGCGAGGGTCGTCGGGTCTTCGTTCTAGTGGACGAAGAGCGATCGCCGTCGGGAGGCGGGCTCACCGCGAGGGTCGGTGAGGCCGCAGCCCAGTACGGGAGCCCGCCTGATTGGCAGGTAGGCCCGTGGCCGTACACGCCGGAGATCGTGGAACGACACCGCCAGGCGAAGCTCGCCCGTCGGCGCGCTGCCATCGCAACGATGAAGGAACTCGCAAAGAGGACCAGGCCGGACCCGGATGGCCTGACCTTCCTCGACTATCGTCGCGCCGAAGCGGATCATCCGCGAGCCCTGGAGGGTGGCGATGCCGCCGATCGGGCGCTTGACAGATTGGCCCGTGACCGGCGTCGTCGTCGATCGCAGGCCGGAGGCGTCGGTTCGTGACGGAGGTCGTTGTCGATAGCAGCGTGCTCGGCGCGTGGATGCTCGGTGACGAGCCGGCGCACGTCGCCGCCGAGCAGGTCGTCGACGCCTTCGGTGACGGCACATACGAGCCGGTGTTTGCGGCGCATTTCCGGTTCGAGATTCGGCACGCCCTCGTGCGCGCCGCTCGCCGGGGTCGATTTGACTGGGCGGATATCCCGCGGTGGCTCGCCGCCATCGACGCGCTCGAAGCGCGGTTGGTGCCACTCTCGGAATCGGATACGCCGGTGCTGGTGCTGGCACAGCGGCATCAGCTCACGTGGGGCGATGCCAACTGGGTGGAGATCGCGGCTCGGGAAGACCTGCCGCTGCTCACAGCCGATCGACGGCTCGTTCGTTCAGTACCGGACGACGTGGCGATCGTCGTGGACGTGCGCGAGGCTGCCGCCTGACCGCCTGGAGTCAGCCGCCGGCCATCGCCGGCAGGAGCACAAGCGTGTCAGCGTCGCCGACCGGCGTGTCGAGCGCCTGGAGATGGCGCACGTCGGTGTCGTTCAGGAAGGCGTTCACGAAGCGGTTGAGGTCGCCGTCCGGGGCGATCAGCTGCGCCTCAAGCCCGGGATGGGCGGCGACCAGGCCCGAGATCACCTCGCGGACCGTGCCGCCGGGGACGTCCACGAGCTTCGCACCGCCGGTCGCGGTGCGGAGGGTCGGTGGGATGCGGACGGTGCTCATGAGGCTTCCTCCAACCAGGCTCCGAAGGCCGACAGGCTCGGGCGGATGACCGGCGCGAGGCCGGGCTGGCCGGGTCGGGCCGGCGGGTTGCCGCCGTCCGGCAGCCCGAACCCGCGCGCGTCGGGGGTTTTGAGCCCATTGCCGGTGAGCAGCGCGACGACCTCGTCGCCATCGCGGATCACGCCACGTCGCCGGGCGGCGGCGACCGCGCCCAGCGTGACGCCACCGGCCGTCTCCGGGTACAGGCCTTCGAGTCGCGCGACGTCGCGGATCGCCGCCGCGGTGACCTCGTCCGGAGATCGCCTCGATCGAGCCGCCGCTGTCGCGTGCGACCTCGACCGCGTAGCGCCCGTCGGCCGGGTTCCCGATCGCGAGGGAGCGGACGATCGTGTCCGGCTCGCGGACCGGGGTGATGACGTCCGTGCCGGCCTCCCAGGCCGTCGCGACGGGCGCGCAGCCGGCGGCCTGGCCGCCGACGAACCGGATCGGCCGGCGCTCGACCAGGCCGAGCTCGGCAAGTTCCTCGAACCCCCGGGCGACGCGGGTGAACATCGCCCCCGACGCGATCGGCCCGACGATCACGTCCGGGGTGCGCCAGCCGAGCGACTCCGCGATCTCGTACGCAAGGGTCTTGGAGCCCTCGGCGTAGAACGGCCGCAGGTTGATGTTCACGAAGCCCCAGCCGGTCTCGTCGGCCACCTCGAGGCAGAGGCGGTTCACGTCGTCATAGGTGCCATCGATGGGCACGACGGTCGCGCCGTAGGCGAGGGCGTGGTCGACTTTGGCCGGTTCGAGGTCGGCCGGGATGAACACGTAGGCGGGCAAGCCGACCGCGGCCGCTGCGGCCGCCGTCGCGCCCGCGAGGTTGCCGGTCGAGGCGCAGGCGAGCGCCGGCACGCCGAACTCCACGGCGCGGGCGGCCGCGATGGCCACAGCCCGGTCCTTGAAGCTCAGCGAGGGGTTGCGGGTGTCGTCCTTGAGCCAAAGCCGGTCGACGCCCAGGGTCGGGGCCAGCCGTTCGGCGTCGAGCAGCGGCGTGGAACCCACCGGCAGCGACCGCGCTGGCGCCGCGTCGACGGGGAGCAGCTCCAGGTATCGCCAGATGCCGGGGGCTCGCCGCGCGATCGTCTCGTGGCTCAGCGTGGCCGCGACGACGGCCAGGTCGTAGGTCACCTCGAGCGGTCCGAAGCAGGCCGGACAGACATACGCCAAGGCGATCGGCTGGGTCAGCCCGCAGTTGCGACAGGTCATCCCGGTGAGGCGGGCGGGGGAGGGGGCGCGCGGGTCGGCGTCCGGTCGCGTGGTCGTCGGCGGTGGTGTCAGCGTGTCGATCGTCATGGCGTGGTCTCCGGGCTTCGCGGCAGCGGGCGGCGCGGGGACCGGAGTACGGGACGACCCTGATCGCTTCGAGGGGGCTCCGAAGAGTTCCCTTATCTCGCAGGAGGACCTGCCCGGAATTGGCACCTTGCCGGCATCGCGCCGGTAGGTTGTCGTGGCTTCAACGGGCCGGTCCCTCTGCCACTCTTGATAAGCGCTCTTCAGTTGTGTGCGGATGCTACGTGGGTTCGGGCAGGCCCGTCAAGGCGAGCGGCCTGCCCGCCATCGCGTCGATCGATTCGGGCGGTTAGGCTAACGGTCTCGCGGGGATCATCGAGGAGCACCGCCACATGACGTGTTCCAGTTGCGGCGCGGCCGCGCCGCCCAACGCGCGCTTCTGCCCCGAGTGCGGCAACGCGCTGCAGGCGAGCTGTCGGCAATGTGGCTCGCCGCTCGTCCCCAGCGCAAAGTTCTGCGCCGAGTGCGGCACGCCGACAGGCAGCGTCGAAGCCGGCGGAGCTTCGGCCGCTTTCACAGGAGAAGCCGGCGTCCCGAATACCCCGATCGCGGAGCGTCGCCTCGTCTCGATCCTGTTCATCGACCTCGTGGGCTTCACATCGCTGGCGGAGGGCCGGGATGCAGAGGAGACCCGCGAGCTCCTGTCGCGCTACTTCGAGCTTGCCGGCGAGGTGATCGGCCGCTACGGCGGCACGATCGAGAAGTTCATCGGCGACGCGGTCATGGCCGTGTGGGGCGCGCCGATCGCCCGGGAGAATGACGCCGAGCGGGCCGTCCGTGCGGCACTCGACGTCGTCGCCGCGGTCAAGACCCTCGGCCCCGGTATCAGCGCCCGAGCCGGGGTCCTGACCGGCGAAGCGGCAGTAACGCTCGGTGCGACGAACCAGGGCATGGTCGCCGGCGACCTGGTCAACACCGCGTCGAGGCTGCAATCGGTCGCGCAGCCCGGAACCGTCCTGGTCGGCGAGTCCACGGAACGTGCCGCCAACCAGGCGATCGCCTTCGAACCGGCCGGGGACCAGGTACTCAAGGGCAAGCAAGCGCCGGTGCCGGCATTCCGCGCGATCCGCGTCGTCGCCGAGCGCGGCGGGCGCGGACGGGGCGATCAGCTCGAGGCACCGTTCCTCGGCCGTGACGGCGAGTTCAGCCTGCTCAAGGACCTGTTTCACGCAACGGGTCGCGAGCGACGAACGAGGATCGTCTCCATCGTCGGCGTGGCCGGCTCGGGCAAGAGCCGGCTCGTCTGGGAGCTGTCGAAGTACCTCGACGGTGTCGTCGAGACGGTCCTCTGGCACACGGGGCGATCGCCCGCTTACGGTGAGGGCATCACGTTCTGGGCGCTTGGCGAGATGGTCCGGACGCGCGCCGGCCTGGCCGAGACCGACGACGAATCGACGACCCGGCTCAAGGTTGCAGAGACGGTCGAGCGATGGGTACCGGACGAAACGGAGCGGCGCTGGATCGAGTCGGCGCTCCTCGTCCTGCTCGGCGTCGACACGGCGACCCAGATGGCGCGCGAAGAGCTGTTCTCGGCGTGGCGGACGTTCTTCGAGCGAATCGCCGCCGAGGGCACGGTCGCCCTCGTCTTCGAGGACCTGCACTGGGCCGATCCCGGGACGCTCGACTTCATCGACGACCTCGTCGAATGGAGCCGCGGCGTGCCCATGCTGATCATCACCGTCGCTCGTCCGGAGCTATTCGAGCATCGACCGGACTGGGGCGCCGGCAGGCGGAACTTCATGGCACTCGGCGTTGAGCCGTTGCCGGAGTCCGCGATCATCGAGCTACTCACCGAGCTCGTTCCGGGCCTCCCCGATGCGCCGCTCCGCGCGATCGCCGCACGCGCCGATGGGATCCCGCTCTACGCGGTCGAGACGATCCGGATGCTCGTGGCCGAGGGCCGTCTGGTGCCGGCCGATAGTGGCTATGTCCCCGCTGGAGACCTGACGAACCTGGCGGTCCCCGACACGCTGCACGCCTTGATCGCGGCCCGCCTTGACGCGCTTCCACCACCGGAGCGAGGCCTGATCCAGGATGCGGCGGTGCTTGGGCAGAGCTTCACCGTCGACGGGCTCGCGGCCGTGAGCGGGCAAGACCCAAGCCAGGTGGAGGACCTGTGCCGCGCGCTCACGAGGCGGGAACTGCTGGTCCAGACCATCGACCCGCGGTCGGCCGAGCGCGGCCAGGTGGCGTTCGTCCAGGCGCTCATCCGCGAGGTCGCCTACGGCACTCTGTCCCGGCGTGACCGTCGGTCGCGCCACCTGGCAGCGGCCCGGTTCTTCGAGTCATTGGGCGAGGACGAGCTGGCCGGGGCGCTGGCGTCGCACTACCTGGCAGCGTATCGCGCGGCGCCGGACGATCCGGACAGCCGGCCGCTGGCCGCGCAGGCGAAGATCGCCCTCCGCGCCGCGGCCTCCCGTGCGAGCTCGCTCGGCAGCCACGACCAGGCGGTGCGGTTCCTCCTCGAAGCCATGGAGGTCACCGACGACCCCGCTGACATCGCGGAGCTCCTCGAGCGGGCTGGGGAGGCCGCGGCACACGCCGCCGCCGTGGACCAGGCTGAAACCCTGCTCCGTGATGCGATCGGGCGTCGCGAGGAGATGGGGGATCGCTCGGGCGCTGCCCGCGCGACGGCGCTGCTCGGACAGGCCCTGGTCAACGGCTATCGGTCGGCCGATGCTGTCACCGTCCTCGAACCTGCAGTCGAAGCGTATGGCGACCTCGTGGACGATCCCGCCCTCGCGGCGATCGAGCACCAGCTCGCGCGGGGGTACTGGTTCGGAGACGACAACGTCAGGGCGATCGAGTTCGCCGATCGCGCCATCGGTCGCGCGGAACGCATCGAGGCGGTCGAGCTGATTGCCGATTGCCTGATCACGAAGGGTGGATGCCTCAGCTTCAGTACGCGACCATATGAAGGGACGGGAATCCTCGAGGCCGGCATCAGGCTTGCGGAGACGCTGGGCCTGCGGCAGACCGTCGTGCGGGGCCTGCTGAACCTCGGCGTTACGTTGCTCGCCCGTGATCCGAGGAGGTCTTTCGAGCGCAGCAAGGCGGCGTTCGACATGGCCGGCAGGTTCGGATTCCGAAACACCTACGCCGTCGCACTCGCCAACGCGGCGGAGATCGCCGTTGACCTGGGCGAGTGGGATTGGGCCCTTGCCGCCACTGACGAGCCCAATGTCGAGCAATTGTCTCCGGTGGACCGTGCGACGGTCCTGCGCAGTCGGGAGGAGATCCTGGCTGCTCGTGGCACGCCCGTCGATGACCTGCTCGCCCAGCACGAGCGCCTGGTCCAGGTTGGCCATGACGGCCAGCAGGAGTCCAACCTGTGGGCAGGCAGGGCCGCCGCCGCGTTTGCCGTCGGACGGTATCGCGACGCCGCCGAGGGCTGGCGCCGGTCCGCCGAGCTCAACGTCACGAACACGGCAATGGACCTCCCGCGTGCCGCGCGCGCCTCGCTCTGGGGAGGCGACCTCGAGGGTGTGCGGGGGACGCTGTTGGCCATCGACGCCGCCGCTCTGCATGGTCACGTCGTTGACCTCGAACGGCGAGCCATCGGGGCCGCCCTCAGCTCGCACGACGGCGATCGCGAGCTTGCCGCCCGCGAGTACACGGAGGTCCTTCCCGAGCTCGCCGCGATGGGCCTCGCCTACAAGCAGGCGCTCGTGGTCCTGGACATGACGCTCGTGCTCGGGCCCGACGACCCCGTCGTCCGGGCGTCCGTCGAGGATGCGCGGGCGATCCTGGAGCGCCTCGATGCGCGACCGATCTCGGCGAGGCTCGAGGAATTGATGGGCGAGGCGGCGGACTCCCGATCCGGCGGATCGTCGGTTCACGGGACGGAGGTCGAGGCGGCGACATCGGGCGGGATTTCGTAGCTACCTGAAGGGGAACGCGGTCCCATCTCGCAACCTTATCGTCACTCTGTCGCAATCCGGACGGCCCGACCCGTGTACACTCACGGCCAACGCGACTGTGGAAGCCGACTCCTGCGGGCGCCCGTCAACGGGCCTGCATCACGCGCGGCCGGTCGACTCGTGACGTGATGACTCGCGCCAAGGAGTCCGACCACTGATGGCCACCACGCATCCCGCCCGCCCCGACCACCCCTCGACGCCGACCGCCGGCCGAGTCCGCCCGCCGCTGGGCCGCCGCCTGCGGGTGAACCGCCCGTCGGCCGAGCTCGTGGAGGACGCGATCCGGGCCGGCGAGGGCCTCATCGCCGCGGAAGGCCCGCTCGTCGTGCGCACCGGCAAGCACACGGGCCGCTCGCCCGAGGACAAGTTCATCGTGGACGAGCCCACCACCCGCGACAAGATCTGGTGGGGCGAGGTGAACCGACCGATCAGCGAGGCGCACTACGACCACCTCCGCGCGCGCCTCGTCGCCTTCTGCGCGGAGAAGGACCTCTACGCGCAGGACCTGCACATCGGCGCGGACCCGGCCCATCAGCGCCGGCTGCGGGTGTACACCGAGACCGCCTGGGCCAGCCTGTTCGCCCGCAACCTCTTCCGCCGGCCGGCGCCCGCGGACCTCGTGGGGTTCGAGCCTAACTTCACGATCATCTGCGTCCCGTCGTTCAAGGCTGACCCCGCGACCGACGGCACCCGCACCGAGACCGCGATCCTGGTCCACCTCGAGCGCATGGAGATCCTGATCGTCGGCACGGAATACGCCGGCGAGATCAAGAAGTCGGCGTTCACTGTCATGAACTACCTCATGCCCGATGAAGGGGTCCTGCCGATGCATTCCTCGGTGAATGTCGGCAAGGCGGGCGACTCGGTCGTCTTCTTCGGCCTCAGCGGCACCGGCAAGACGACACTGTCCGCGGACCCGGAGCGCAGCCTCATCGGCGACGACGAGCACGGCTGGGGTCCGGACGGTCTGTTCAACTTCGAGGGCGGCTGCTATGCGAAGACCATCCGTCTCTCGCCGATGTACGAGCCCGACATCTTCCAGACGACTCGGCGCTTCGGGACCGTCCTCGAGAACGTGGACCTGGACCCCGACACGCGCGAGCTGGATCTCGATTCGGAGCGGTTCACGGAGAACACCCGGGGCGCCTACCCGCTGCACTTCATCGGCAACGCCGACGCGACGGGCATGACCGGCCAGCCGCGGAGCGTCGTGCTGCTGACGGCCGACGCGTTCGGCGTCCTGCCGCCGATCTCGCGGCTGACCCACGCCCAGGCCGCCTACCACTTCATCAGCGGCTACACGGCCAAGCTGGCGGGCACCGAGGTCGGCGTCAAGGAGCCCAAGGCCACGTTCAGCGCCTGTTTCGGGGCGCCGTTCATGCCGCGTCACCCGGGTCTCTATGCCGGCATGCTGACCGAGCGCCTGCAGGCCCAGGATGCGACCGTCTGGCTCGTCAACACCGGCTGGACCGGCGGTCCGTACGGGACCGGCGAGCGGATGGACATCGCCCACACCCGGGCGATGGTGCGGGCGGCCCTCGACGGGACCCTCGCCAAGGTCGAGACGCGGGTCGACCCGATCTTCGGCGTGGAGGTCCCGCTGACGTGCCCGGACGTGCCGGCATCGTTCCTGGACCCACGCGCGACGTGGGCGGACAAGGATGCCTACGACCGGCAGGCCATGACCCTTGCCGGGATGTTCGCCGCGAACTTCGCCGCTTACGCCGAGGGCGTGACCGACGACATCCGTGCCGCGGGACCGACCGTCGCCGACCCGTCCGCGGGGCGCGCTCTCGAGGACGACCCGGGCGCCGGCTGATGCGTGGCGCCGGGAGGCGTCCCGGGACCGCGTACGAGCCCGCCATCGAGGTCCGCGACGGCCGCGATCCCGAGCGTGAGGATGGCGAGGGGACCCAGGAGGGCTGCCGCCGGGAGCGCCACGATGACGACCAGCACGAAGATGTCGCTCATGCCGCCGCCGAGCGCTCCGCCGGCCCGACGGCACGGTCCATGTGGCGCAGGGCCAGCACGAGGACGAGCACGCCGATCGCGAGCGGGGCGAGCATCAGCCCGAACGGGATCGCGATGAGGATGAGCAGGATGCCGAGGGCCGCGTATGCGCCGCTCACGCCCGGGCTCCCCGGCTGGCGAGCACGTCGAGCAACCCGGCACCGAACACGGCGACGAGCCCGACCGCGACCATGACGATGTTGCCGGCAACGAACAGACCGAGGACGGCGATGACGGCGCCGAGGACGGCGAGGATCGCCACAGGGGTGGACCTGGACATGGAGGATGGCTCCGATACGAAGACGGTCGGCCTCGATCGTCGGGCCGCCCCGGCCGCGCCACCATCGACACCCGTCCATCGCGGCGCCCCACGAACGACGACCCGCCCGCCGCGCGGGCATAGAATCGACCGCCCTGCAGACCCGACCGTAAAGGAGCACCCGACCCATGCCCCGCAGCAGAGTCACCGTCATCGGAGCCGGCAACGTCGGCGCCACGACCGCCCAGCGCATCGCGGAGGCCGGGCTGGCCGATGTCATCCTCGTCGATATCGTGGAGGGGCTGCCCCAGGGCAAGGGGCTGGACCTTGCCGAGGCGGCGCCCGTCGTCGATCACGACGCCCGCGTCACGGGCACGAACGACTACGCGGACACCGCCGGGAGCGACATCGTCGTCGTCACGTCGGGCCTCGCCCGCCAGCCGGGCATGAGCCGCGACGACCTCCTGACGAAGAACGCCGGGATCGTCCGGTCCGTCGTGGAGCAGGCGGCGAAGCATTCGCCCGACGCCATCCTCATCGTCGTGACCAACCCGCTCGACGCGATGTGCCACGTCGCGCTCGAGGCGTCGGGTTTCCCGCGCGAGCGGGTGCTCGGCATGGCGGGCGTGCTCGACTCGGCCCGCTTCCGGACGTTCATCGCCCAGGAGCTCGGCGTCAGCGTCGCGGACACCCACGCGTTCGTCCTTGGCGGGCATGGCGACACGATGGTTCCGCTGTCGCGCTATTCGACCGTCGCCGGCGTGCCGATCACCGAGCTGCTCCCGGCCGACCGGGTCCGGGCGCTCGAGGAGCGCACCGCCAACGGCGGCGCAGAGGTCGTCGCCCTGCTCAAGACCGGCTCGGCGTTCTACGCTCCGGCCGCCGGCGTGTTCGAGATGGTCGAGGCCATCCTGCTCGACCGCAAGCGCGTCCTGCCGTGCGCGGTGCTCCTCAAGGGCGAGTTCGGGACCAACGACCTGTTCGTCGGCGTCCCCGTGGTCCTCGGCGCGGGCGGGCTGGAGCGCGTCTTCGAGATCGAGCTGACGGCCGACGAGCAGGCCGCCTTCGATCGTTCGGCCGGCGCCGTGAAGGAGCTCGTCGAGGTCCTGACGCGCTGAGACGGGGTCGTCGCTCGGTCAGGGCTCGCAGATCCGGAACCGGCCTGGCCCGCTGCCGCGGTAATCGAGCTGGGTGCCGTTGGCCTCGACCATGACCTGGTAGCCATCGACGACCGCCTGGGTGTACATCTCGCCCGGCCGCGGACAGCCGAGCGAGCCGTCGCCGTATGTCTCGCGCTTCCGCGGACACGACCTTGACGGTCGACGGATCGACCCCGAGGCCGGCCGCCGCGTCGGCGACGATGGGATCGATGATCGCGGCGGGCAGTGACGGCTCCGCTCGTGCCGGGTTCGCCGGAGCCGCCCGGCGACGGAGTCGCGGAGCCGCTGGATCCCGAGCCGGTCGTGGAGTCGCTCGAGGTGCAGGCGGCGACCACGACGAGCGCGGCGAGCATGGTCAGGAAGGAACGCAGCACGACCTGATGCTACGCGATGGTCGCGAAGGTCGCGAAGGTCGCGACGGTCGCGACGGTGTGCGAGCGGCAGGTCCCGGACCTAGCCGACGGCGGCGAGGCTCGCTCCTGGTCGGCCGCTCCATCGGCGCTCGCGCGCAGGTGGGATCGCTCGACGGTCCGCGCCAGCGCGAGCCGATAGCTCGCGTCGGTCTCGGGCAGCGGCGCTCCGCGAGCTCGCGCGCCAGCACCTCGGCGAGACGCCGGTACTGGCGGACGACCTGCGACCGCGACCCGATCAGGCCGTGCACCGCGATGAGGACCTCGTGCGCCTCCTCGCGGAGCGGGTCGCGGGCGATCAGCCGCTCGGCCGCCTCACGGGCGCCGTCGACGTCGCCCGCGTCCAGGCGCTGGGCGGCGACCATAGCGAGGGCATCCTCGTAGCGGTCGGCGAGTCGCTCTCGCTCGGCGGCGAAGCAGTCGTGCCCGAGCCCCTCGGCGAGGTCGCCACCGTAGAGCGCAACGGCCGTCTCGGCGCCGCAGGCCGCGTCCGCCGACGCACGCCTCGAAGCGATCGGCGTCCAGCAGGTGGACGGCGTCGGGCCGGAGGCCCAGGGTCTCGGCGTCCGCCTCGAGGATCGCGTCGAGGTCCAGCCCGGCCGCCGCCAGCGCGCCGCGCATCTGGTACAGCGCCTGGCGCAGCGGTCCGGTCGCGGTGATCATCGATTCCGGCCAGAGGTCGGTCGCGATCGCCTCACGCGTCCGGGGCCGCCGGGTCAGGACGAGAAGGGTGAAGAGCGCCTGCGCGTGCCGGCCCACGATCCGGACCTCCTGCCCATTGGTCGTCCGGACGGAGAAGCGACCGAGGAGCGTGATCTCCAGGCCAGCCGGCGTGACGGTACGGTTGGCACGAGTGCCCCCTCGCGGCGGTCACGACGTCCGGCCCATCCCCCCGGAGGGCCGGACGTCGGACACTGATCGGCATGCCCCCAGGCTCGCCGATCTCTTCCCCCCATCACGGCCGGTGAACCCCTTGCTCGACCAGCCGTATGCCCGGCATCGTGTCGGCTGCGGCACCGAGCCGCGACAGAGCGTGCGACACGCAGGGTGTCGGCCAGCCGACATGCCGCGCACGGGTACACTGCCGAGACCGTGCCGATCGCCGTCATCGCGTTCGACTTCGACCCCCTTCTGCGCCTCGGCGACGGCCTCGTCGTGCGGTGGCAGACGGTCGCGCTGGCCGCCGTCGTGGCGGCCTGCCTGATCGTCGCGGGGGTGCTCGCCCGTCGAGCGTCGCTCCGGCGCGGATGACCTCCTGTACATCGCGGTCGGGGCCGTGCCCGGCGCGGTGATCGGCGGGCGCCTCGGCCAGCTGGCGATCGTGCCCGAGGCATTCGCGGGCGGGTCCGCTCAGCCTGCTGGACCCGGCGATCGGCGGGCTCGAGCTCGGGTTGGCGGTCGTCGGTGGATCGCTGACCGGCGCCTATGTCGGGAAGCTGCTCGGGGCGCCCGTGGGCCGCTGGGCGCACACGCTCGCCCTGCCACTGCTCGTGGCGCTCGGTGGCGGCAAGCTGGCCATGGCCCTCGGCGGCAGCGGCCAGGGGTCGCCGTTGGACGCTGTCCTGGGCCACGGCCTACCTGGGACCGGGCCCGTGGGGCTCGCTGGCGCCGGAGCTGCCGTCGCACCCGGCGCAGCTCTACGAGGGGATCGCGAGCCTCGTGCTGGCCGGGATCCTGATCCTTGGCGGTGCTGCCGGCGGCTCGCGCGCGAAGGACGGGCGCCTGCTGCTGCTCGTCGTGGGCGGGTGGGCGGCGGTCCGTGCCGCGGTCTCCGTCACGTGGCGCGATCCCGCGGTGCTCGGCCCGTTCCCGGTCGGCGGCGTGCTGGCCGCCGGGATCGTCGTCGGTGCGGCGGTCGTGCTCGTCACGATCACGCAGTGGTCGCAGCGCCGCACGGGCTCGCGAGCGGCCCGCGACGGGACGAGCCGTCATGGCCCGATCCCGAGACGCGTCCGCAGTTCTGAGGGCTCCCGCCGGCCCGGCCGGCGCCGGCCGATCGCGCCGACGGAGTATCGTGAGCGGCACTGCACCCCGCGCCCGCGTCGCCGGGCCGCCATACCGAACGAGGATCCCGTCATGACCCAGGTCGCCGAACCCGAGATCTCCAAGACGTCGCCACCCGGACGCGTCAGCCACTGGATCGACGGGCGGTTCGTGCCCGGCACGTCCGGTCGCGAGGGACCCGTCTACGACCCCGCCACGGGGACGCTGACGCGCCACGTCGACTTCGCCTCGGTCGAGGAGGTGGCGGCGGCCGTGGCCGCGGCCAAGGCGGCGTTCCCCGCCTGGCGCGCGACGTCGCTGTCCAAGCGCACCGAGATCATGTTCAAGATCCGCAACCTCGTCGACCAGCGCCGCCACGAGCTCGCGGCGCACCTGACCGCCGAGCACGGCAAGGTCCCGTCCGACGCGCTGGGTGAGATCGCGCGCGGCCTCGAGAACCTCGAGTTCGCGACCGGCATCCCGCACCTGCTCAAGGGCGGCTTCAGCGAGCAGGTCAGCACGCGGCGTCGACGTCTACCAGATCCGCCAGCCGCTCGGCGTCGTGGCGGGCATCACGCCGTTCAACTTCCCGGCCATGGTCCCGATGTGGATGTTCGCGACCGCGATCGCGACCGGCAACACGTTCATCCTCAAGCCGTCCGAGAAGGACCCGTCGGCGTCGCAACTTCCTGGCCGAGCTGCTCCACGAGGCGGGCGTCCCCGACGGCGTGTTCAACGTCGTCCACGGCGACAAGGTCGCGGTCGATGCGATCCTCGAGCACCCGGACATCGCGGCCGTCTCGTTCGTCGGCTCGACGCCGATCGCGCGGCTACATCTACGAGACCGGCACCGCGCAACGGCAAGCGCGTCCAGGCGCTCGGTGGCGCCAAGAACCACATGATCGTGCTGCCGGACGCGGACATCGACATGGCCGCGGACGCGGCGGTGTCGGCGGCGTACGGCTCGGCCGGCGAGCGCTGCATGGCGATCAGCGTCGTCGTCGCGGTCGGCGACGTCGCCGACCCGCTGGTCGAGGCGCATCAAGGTGCGTCTGCCGAAGATCAAGGTCGGCCCGGGCACGGACCCCGACGCCGAGATGGGCCCGCTCGTCACGCGCGAGCACCGCGACAAGGTCGCGGCCTACCTCGACTCGGGTCCGGCCCAGGGCGCGGACCTCGTCGTCGACGGTCGCGAGCACGTCCTGTACCAGGAGGGCGAAGGGCTTCTTCCTGGGCGTGTCGCTGATCGACAGCGTCAGCCCGGAGATGGAGTGCTACCGCAACGAGATCTTCGGGCCGGTCCTCGAGGTCGTCCGCGTGCCGACCTACGTCGAGGCCGTCGGGCTCGTCAACGACAACCCGTACGGCAACGGCACGGCGATCTTCACGCGCGACGGCGGCGCGGCGCGCCAGTTCCAGTTCGAGGTCAACGCCGGCATGGTCGGCATCAACGTGCCCGATCCCGGTGCCCGTGGCGTACTACAGCTTCGGCGGCTGGAAGGCGTCGCTGTTCGGCGACCTGCACATGTACGGCCCCGAGGGCATCCAGTTCTACACGCGGGCCAAGATCGTCACCTCGCGCTGGCCCGACCCCGGCACCTCGAAGGTCGACCTGGGCTTCCCGCGCACGCGCTGAGGCGGCTGGCCCGTCGGGGAGTGATGGCGGGGAGGGCGGCGCTTGGGAACGCGAGCAACGGGCCGTGAGGCGGCCGCTCCGTGCGCTTGGGCGCCTCCGTGACCGCTGCATGGACCACCTCAGCCTAGGCCGCGCCCTAACTCGAGGCTGGGCGCTCCTTGTGCGGGGACTTGCCGGCTGCATGGTCAAAACGAGCCTCCACGGCCTTTAGACAGGCCTGCGGGCCGAGGGGCCACCCGATAAGCGCGAGTGCAGCGCTCGGGACGACCATGCAGCGAGCACGGGAAGGCTGATGAGCCCGTAGGGAGCCGATGGAGCGTCCTCAGCGCCGGCGCCCGCCCGATCCTGGCGCCGTCGGCGGAGCGAGCTCGCCGACATGCCCGTCACGACAAGTCGGAGCAAGGGACCATGCCCAGGTACCGAAGGCAAGAACTCGCGGCCGAGGCAACTCGCCGCAATCGTGAGCAGACAGCCCGGCTGGGAGGCCGTGTCCGGGAGGCTCGCCTGCGGCGCCGCATGACCCAGCAACAGCTCGCCGGGCGAGTCGACCTGTCCCGCTCCGCGGTTTCCGCGATCGAGCGCGGACTTGGCGGCGGCCACACGCTCGACACCTGGCAGCGGCTGGCTGTCGCCCTGGACATCCGTCTGAACATCGACCTCGCCCGCGACCCCGTCGAGGAACCGATCGACGCCGGCCACCTGCGGATCCAGGAGCTCGTGCTTCGCCTCGGGCGCGAGGCCGGGTACCGCGGCTCATTCGAGCTACCGACCCGTCCCGCGGAACCGACGCGCTCCAGCGACGTCGGCCTTCGTGACGACCAACGCCGTCGACTGACCTTCGTGGAGTGCTGGAACACCATCGGAGATCTCGGTGCCGCCGCTCGCTCCACCAACCGAAAGCTCGCCGAGGCGGAGGCGTTTGCGATCGCGGTCGGCGGTGAGCGTCCGCATCGCGTAGCTGGCTGCTGGGTCGTCCGAGCGACGGCTCGCAACCGCGAGCTCGTCCGGCGCTATCCGGAGGTATCCGCCGCACGCTTCCCGGGTTCGTCCCTCGGGTGGGTCCGCGCGCTGACGCTTGGTACTGATCCACCTGCCCAGCCGGGCCTGGTCTGGTGTGACGTCGACGCGACCCGGCTTTTCGCCTGGCGGCGCTGACACATCGCTGCAAGCACCACGCGCGCGGACTGCGACAAAACGCGGGACATCGACCACCCATCCTATTACGGTCAGCCCGTCCCAGGGAGGCCCGAACATGACTGATTACGAGCGGACCACCACGCGAGAGTCGACGACGGTCGATCCGGCCGCGCCGACCTATACCGAGCCCGGCGCCCCGGCCGCCGCGTCATCGGTCCGAACGACCGAACGCGCCTACGTGGCACCCGGACCCGGCGGCCTGACCACCGCGGCGCGGGTCGTCACCTTCCTCTTCGGCATCCTCCAGGCAGCGCTGATCCTGCGGATCATCCTGCTGCTGCTCGTGGCCAACACGGACAATGACGTCGTGTCCCTGATCCTCAACATCACCGACCCGTTCGTCGAGCCGTTCCGCGGCATGTTCTCGATCGACCGCGTGACCGCGGGCGAGTCGAAGTTCGATGTCGCGGCCCTCGTCGCCCTCATCGGCTGGACGCTGGTCGAGGCCCTGATCCTCGCCGCGCTGCGGATCTTCAGCCGCCGACCGGCCGACGCCATATAGCGACCGATCCAGCCCATCGTGGCGGACCCGCCGGACCGCGTCCGGCGGGTCTTCTGCTGTCCGCGACGTCCTAGCCGGCCGCGCCCGCTGACCGTGACGGCGCTGGCTCGCGCCTGATCGCCACGATCGTGACGTCGTCGGCCGGTTCCGCGTCCCCCTGGAATCGGTCCACCGCGCCGGCCACCGCATCGACGATGTCCTGCGCGCTGCCGCCGCGTGCCGTCTCGACCGCCGCGAACAGCCGCTGCTCCTCGAACCGTTCCCCGGCGCCATCGCGAGCATCGGTGACTCCGTCGGTGTAGAACAGCACGAGATCTCCCGGCACGAGGTCGGTCGAGATCTCGGGGAGATCGAGCGTCGGGAACGCCCCGATCAGGGGCCCCGCTCCGACGAGGCATTCGATCGGCGAGCCGTCCGCCCGAACCACGAGCGGGGGCTCGTGGCCCGCGTTCGCGACCGCCAAGTGGCCGCCGCGCAGATCGAGACGGGCGCATAACGCGGTGATGAACAACGACGACCGACGCTCCTCCACCAGGATCCGATTCGTGCGCTCGAGGGCGGCGGCTGGCCCGGTCGTTTGATCGATCGCCGCATGGAGCAACGGTCGCGAGAACGCCATCATCAGGGCCGCGGCGATCCCCTTGCCGGTGACGTCGGCGATCACCACGCTCAGCGCGCGACCGCGCCGACGCAGTCGAAAGAGGTCGAAGAAGTCGCCGCCGACCTCTCGAGCGGCCTCGTAGTGACTCGCGACCTCGTAGCCCGGGACGTCCGGTGCGACGAGCGACACGAAGCTGCGCTGGATACGACGGCCGAGGGCCAGCTCCTCGTCCATCCGTCGCGCGTGGGCAGCATCCGGGGGCGCCACGATCGGGTCGGCTTCCGCACCGGCCGCCAGGACGCCGACGAGCGCGGCGAGGAAGGCCCGGCTGAGACCGGGCTCCGCGCCGACGCCCCACACGCTGATGCGGCCGCCCGCCAGCGGTCCCGTCAGCGCGCCCGCCTCGATCGCCTGGCTGACTGCTCCGGCCGGCGGCGGCTCGCTCGATGTCCCGACGACGGCGCGACCCGCAACATCGTGGATCGCGATGTCGACGCCGGGCAGCTCACGGAACGGCGCGATCAGCGCCTCGAGATCCAATCGCATCGGCGGCTCCTCGGTCGGCATGGAGCCCGGCGTCGTTCGCCCGGTCAGGTGGCGGCGAGCGCCGAGGCGCGATCGGGGTGGATGACGAACATCCGATCGAGCCCGGTCCGGGCGAGCACCCGCTCGACGGCCGGCTGCGGCGCGCACAGCTGGACCTCGGTCTGCGTGTGGCCGACCGCCGTATGCAGCGCCGACCAGCCGGCCTCGGGGTCGGGTGGCGGCTCGCCGTGCATGATCCGGACGATGGAGTGGAGCGCCACGAGCCCGGAGCTCGCCATGAACTGCAGGTTCGTGAGGTCGAGCAGCAGCTGGCGTGCCCCGCCGTCATAGAGACCGCGGACCGCCTCGATCAAGGCCTCGAAGTTCGACGCATCGAGTTCGCCGTCGAGGCTCACGACGGTGATGGGGATAGGGCCCTCGATCCGCTCGATCGTCGTTTCCAGAGCCATCAGCGATCCTCCTTCGGGCGCGGATCCAAGCGACGTGCCAGCGTCAGGATATTGCCGCCCCCCGGCCGCGGCGAGTGGGTGATCGAGTCTGTGGCGAGACGCATCAGGTGGATGCCCATCCCACCCGGCCGCCGCGCTTCGGGTGGCGTCGAGATGTCGGGCTCCGGCGCAAGCGTCGGATCGAAGCGTGGCGCGGTGTCCTCGATCCTGATCACGATGCTGTCGCCGACCAGCTCGGCGGTGACGTCGAGGTCCCCGGCGTCGCCGCGATAGCCGTGAACCGCGACATTGGTCGCGGCTTCATCGACCGCCTGCACGAGCTCGTCCATGCAGACCGGGGGAGCACCACAACTGACGGCCACGTCACGCACGAGCGCTCGGATCTCCGCCATCCGATCGAGATCGGCCGGGACCGACAGGTGGCGGCGCGTTTCCGTCGTCACGCCATCCGCGCGTACTCGGCCGGCGCCCGCTTCACGAAGCGACCGTGGCCCTTACGTCCCGTGAACTGCCCATCGCGGACGATGACCGAGCCGCGCGACAGTACGACATCGCTGGAGCCCTGGACGGTCCGCCCCTCGTAGCACGAGTAGTCCACGTCCATGTGGTGGGTCTTCGCCGAGATCGTGCGCGTGTGCCCCGGGTCGTAGACGACGAGGTCGGCGTCGGCACCGACGCTGACGGATCCCTTCTGCGGGTACATCCCGAAGAGCTTGGCCGGGGCCGTCGAGATGACCTCGACCCAGCGCTCCCTGGAGATGCGGCCGCCCACCACGCCGCCGTCGTGGAGCAGGTCGACCCGGTCCTCGACGCCCGGCAGGCCGTTCGGGATCTTGCGGAAGTCGCCCCGGCCCAGCTCCTTCTGCCCTTCGAAGTCGAACGGGCAGTGGTCGGTCGAGACGACCTGCAGGTCGTCCTTCACGAGGCCCTTCCACAGGTCGTCCCAGTGGTCCTTCGTGCGCAGGGGCGGGGAGCAGACGTACTTCGCGCCCTCGAACCCGTGGCCCAGGTCGTCGAGCGAGAGGAAGAGGTACTGCGGGCAGGTCTCGGCGAAGGCTGCCGAGCCACGGTCGCGCGCGTCGCGCACGGCTTCGAGCGCCTCCCTGGCCGAGAGGTGGACGATGTAGACCGGGACCTCGGCGGCCTCGGCGAGGCGGATCACCCGGTTGGTCGCCTCGCCCTCGAACACGGCCTTGCGGGCGAGGCCATGGCCGATCGGGTCGGTCGTGCCGGCGGCCACGGTCTGCTCCGCGACGACGTCGATGGCCATCCCGTTCTCGGCGTGCATCATGATCAGCCCGCCGTTCTTCGCGGTCTGCTGCATCGCCCGGAAGATCGCCCCGTCGTCGCTGTAGAAGACGCCCGGGTAGGCGGTGAACAGCTTGAAGTCGGGCACGCCCTCGGCGACGAGCTGGTCCATCTCGGCCAGCGTCCCGTCGTTGACGTCGCTCATGATCATGTGGAAGCCGTAGTCGGCGACCGCGTTGCCCTCCGCCTTGGCATGCCAGGCGTCGAGACCCTCGCGCAGGGACGCTCCGCGTGACTGCACGGCGAAGTCCACGACGGTGGTCGTGCCACCGAAGGCGGCCGCCCGCGTGCCCGTCTCGAACGTGTCCTTCGCGAACGTGCCGCCGAACGGCAGCTCCATGTGCGTGTGGACGTCGATGGCGCCCGGGATGACGTATTTCCCGCTTGCGTCGATGGTCTCGTCCGCCGACATGCCCGCGCCCGCCAGCCCCGCACCGATGGCCACGATGATCTCGCCGTCGATCAGCACGTCGGCAGACTGCGAGCCTTCGGCGGTGACGATGGTGCCGTTGGAGATGAGCGTGCGCATCGATCCCTCCTGGTCGACAGACATCGGCCGTCAGGAGGCAGATGGTAGGCGATGGGCGGCGGGGGGATGGGCCGCGTCACCACGCGACGCCGACGCCGGCGCGGGTCGGCGAAGGGCTCAGTCGGCGGCGGCGACGGGTCGCGGGCCGCCGAGCGGCGAACGCGACCAGGCCCACGAGCATGGCCAACGCGGCGACCATGCTGGCACCACCATCGGAGGTCGGCGCCGGGAGACCATCACCGGTGCTGGTGGCCGGTGGTGTCAGCCGCGGGAACGCAGAGGCTGGGCCGGCCGGGACGGCCGGGTTGCCGGTCCCACCGCCCCGCCGCCACCACCGCCCGGGGCGGGGGTCGCGTCGGGGAGCGGCCGGCGTCGGAGCCGCGGTCGGGCGTGGCGTCGCTCGCGGAGCGGCCGGTGTCGGAGCCGCGGTCGGGCGTGGCGTCGGCGCCAGGGCCTGCGGTGGCAGCTCGCCGACGATCGCGCTCGGCTGGATGCTGCGGTCCTGGTTCTTGTTGCCCGACCCATCGAGCTGGAGGGTCCGCATGTGCCACGGCGCCCCCGAGACCATGGCCGCGCCATCACGTGGGCCGCCGTTCGCCGTGTCCCAGTACGCCGACTGCGCCAGGTGTCCGCCCCAGGCGAGCAGGACGGCCGTTGCCGGTCGACCGGAACTGCACCACGAAGTCAGCCGTGCTGTTGCCGTTCACGGACCCCGCGTGGACGGGGCCCTGGATGCTCGTGATCGTTCCGCCCCAGATCGTGAGGCGGCGCGGCGAGCCGGAGTACGCCTGGGCGCCGCTGACCGGCAGCCCATTGGCCTTGAAGCCATCCGACGGGAACGCGAAGCTGGATGCCCCCGCCATCGACGGGCACATCGAGGAGATCGCGCCGCCCGAGGCCGCGCAGATCTTGCCGGCCGCATTCGTCACGTTCCAGGTCGCGAGGAAGTCGTAGGCCTTGTGGCCGCCGGCCGTGAAGTCGTAGTTGATGTGGATCGAGTGATCGCCGGCCTTGAGACCTTCGAAGGCGACCCGGAACGGCACGATCCCGCCTTCCGGGTAGCGGGAGTTGTTGCCGTTCAGGTTGCCGTTCTGCCACGCCTTGTCGGAGCTCGCCCATTGGTCGAGGTCGACGCCGTCCCCGCAGCACGCGCCGGGCTCGCGGACCAGCGCGAGCGCGGACGCGATGGCAACGAAGGCGATGGCCACGACGAGGAACGAGCGACGCACGATGAGGACCCCCGGCGGTGATAGACGGCGGACGGGCAGTGTCGCGCCGGGGGTGGTCCCGTTGTCGAGTAGCGAAGGGGTCCCATCCGCCCATCCGGACGCCACCGCAAGGCATCGCGGCGGGCTTCGAGCGAGGTCGAAACGCGAATCGCGGTGTCTGCAGACACCGCAGGGGGTCAGCCCAGGCCGAGCGTCTGAGTGAACACCGGCAGGAGGATGCGCAGCCAGGTCGCTGCGGTGAGCCCGCACGCCACGATGGCCAACGCGAAGGCGAGATCGGCCAAGATCTTGTGACGGATGCGGGAGCGCTTGGCGCCACGGCCCTCGAGATCCCACCACGGGTCATGGGCGCGCCGGAACAGGTTCATCGATGCAAGCTCCTTGGCGGGATCGGCGCCATCAGGGCGCGGGGCAGGCGCCCCGCCATCTGACGTCATCGTGCGCCTCCCGGGACCGCTTGACCAGCCTGACGATGGTGCCAGCCCGGGGGGCATCGAAAGGACCGAAGGGCTACCCGCGCAGCGCGGGGATCACGTCCCGGCCGTACGCCTCGATCTGAGCCTCCTCGTCGCCGTTCATCAAGTAGAAGTTGAATTGGTCCACGCCGGCATCGGCGAGCTCACGCAACTTGGCGATGTGCTCATCCGCGGACCCGAGGATCGCGAAGCGGTCCGTCACCTCGTCGCCGACGAACGCGGCGTTGGACGAGCCCACCTCGGCGTGATGGTGATAGTCGTAACCCTCCCGGTCGGTGATGTAGCCCGTCAGTGCCTCAGGCAGCTGGTCGCGCGGGTACTTGTTGACGAGATCGACCACGTGGTTGGACACCAGCGCCGGGAACCAGCGCGTCCGCTCGCGCCCGACGTCGCGGGAGGCGACGTGGGCCGGAGCGGCGGCCTGGATCCGGATGCTCGAGGGATCGCGGCCGGCGGCGGTCGCCGCCTCGCGGACCTGGCCCACGAACCAGCGGATGAGGTCCGGGTCGCCCAGCTGGAGGATGAGGCCATCCGCGACGCGGCCGGTCATCGCCAGCGCCATCGGCCCGTAGCCGGCGACCCACACGGGCAACGTCCAGCCGCGGGTCCACGGGAACCGCAGCTCGGTCCCTTCGTAGGCGATGGTCTCGCCCGCGACCAGGGCCTTGATGACACGGATCGCCTCCTCCGTGTGCGCGAGGGTGATCGGGGGCTTGCCGAGCACGCGCCGCGCCGAATCGCCTCGGCCGATGCCGAGGTCCATGCGGCCCTCGGACAGCTCGTCAAGGGTCGCCAGCGACGACGCGGTGACGGTCGGTTCGCGCGTCCCCGGGTTCGTGACGCATGTGCCGAGGCGCAGCTTGTCGCTGGCGCCGGCCATCAGCGTCAGGAGCGGGTAGGGGTCTCGCCACAGGACGTGGCTGTCGAACAGCCAGCCGTACTCGAAGCCGGCCGCCTCGGCCTGGCGGGTGAGCGCGAGCGTGCGCTCGATCGTGTGCTCAGGTTTGAGCGTAAAGCCGAACTGCATCCCCGGATCAGGGCGCGACGAGGTCGCTGTACGCGTCGGGTCGGCGGTCCCGGTAGAACTGCCAGGTGTTGCGGACCTCCTGGATCTTGTCGAGATCGAGGTCGCGGACGATCAGCTCCTCGTCATGGGCCGACCCGACGTCGCCCACGAACTGCCCGCGCGGATCGACGAAGTAGCTCTGGCCGTAGAAGTCGTCGTCGCCGAGATCCTTCTCGATGCCGACCCGGTTGATCGTCCCGACGTAGTAGCCGTTGGCGACGGCGTGGCTCGGCTGCTCGATGCGCCAGAGGTACTCCGAGAGGCCACGTGACGTGGCGGACGGGATCAGCACGATCTCCGCGCCGTTGAGCCCGAGTGCCCGCGCGCCTTCCGGGAAGTGCCGGTCGTAGCAGATGTAGACCCCGACCTTGCCGACCGCCGTCTCGAAGACCGGATAGCCCAGGTTGCCGGGCCGGAAGTAGAACTTCTCCCAGAAGCCCTTGACGTGTGGGATGTGGGTCTTGCGGTACTTGCCGAGGTAGGTCCCGTCGGCGTCGATGACCGCGGCCGTGTTGTAGTAGATGCCCGAGGCCTTCTCGTCCTCCTCGTACATCGGCGCCACGACGACCATGCCGGTCTGCTTGGCCAGGTCCTGCATCCGCTTGGTCGTGGGCCCGTCGGGGATGAGCTCGGTGTAGCTGTAGTACTGCGCGTCCTGGACCTGGCAGAAATACGGCCCGTAGAAGAGCTCCTGGAACAGGATGAACTGGGCGCCCTGCTTGGCGGCCTCGTGCGCCCGCTCCTCGTGCTTCTGGATCATCGATTCCTTGTCGCCGGTCCAGCTGGCCTGGACGAGCGCACCGCGGACGTTCCGGGACATCGGGTCTCCCCTCGATCGAGTGCGGGTCGGTGAGAGGAGAGAGGGTACACCGCACCTGCCACGTCGTCCGCCGAGTTGCAACGTGGCTGCGACAGGGTGCCACCCGGGTCGGGACCGGGCCGCACCCACCGCCGCGCATGCTGGCCGGTGTGCAGCTGACCAAGAGCCCGCCCGCCTTCCTGCCGCGCGCCGCGACGCGCCTGCCGAGCCTGCCCAGCAGACCGACGGGCGTGCCCAGCCTGCCGCCACCGCCAGACGCGGTCGTCGGGCCGCGGACCGCGGTCCGCCGGGGCCGCACGGCTCGATTCGCCGCGTGGGTCGCGCTTGCCGGCTTCGGCGCGATCTTCGGACTCGTTCGTGCCCGGCGCAGCGACGCCATCGACCTGGCCGTCACGCTCAAGCTCCAGCGGCGCGACCACCCGGTCCTGCAGACCGTCATGCGCGCCGTGTCGTGGCCCGGGTTCCCACCCCAGAGCCGGATCATCCCGGCGCTCGTCGCCGCCGGCCTGCTCGTCGCGCGGTTGCCGCTCGAGGCCGTCTTCATGCTCGGCGCATGGGGCACGGCGCTCCTGGCCAGCGCGGTCAAGGCCGTCATGCGGCGTCCGCGCCCGGTGGCCGACGTTGACCTGCGGGTCGTGACGGCGCCACTCGGCGGGTCGAGCTTCCCGAGCGGCCACACCATCACCTACGTCGGGGTGTACGGGTTCCTCGCCTTCCTGGCGCACACGCTCCTGCGACCGACCGGCTGGCGTCGGGCGATCGTCGCGGCCCTCGTCGGGCTGGTGGCGCTCGTCGGGCCGAGCCGGGTCCACCAGGGACACCACTGGTTCACCGATGTGAGCGCCTCCTACTTCCTTGGCGTGACCTATCTCATCGGGCTGACCGGCCTGTACCGGCGGATCAAGGCCGCGCGAGCCGGGATGCGAGCTTGATCGCGCTCTCGACGGCGCCGAGGTCGGCCGGTGACGTCGTGTCCGGCGGTGATCCGGCGCCCGCCGGCGGACACGCCCCTTCCGGGGAGCCCCAGCCCGACCGCTCGCGGCGCTACCGGATCATCCGAAACCCCAGCGCCGGGACCAAGGGCGGCCTATCGACCAATACGTGCACCGCCGACGAGCTGTGCTCGCTCGCCGAACGCCATGGTCTTGGACAGGACATCGTCGAACCTGCGGACGAGGCCGCGGCCAGCGCGGCCGTGCGGGCAGCCGTCCAGGAGGGCGTCGATGTCGTCGTGGCGGCCGGGGGCGACGGCACGGTCGGCCTCGTCGCCGAGGGCCTCCTGGACAGCCCGACCGCCCTTGCGATCCTGCCGCTGGGCAGCGTCATGAACGTCGCCCGAGCGCTCGACATCCCGCGGGATCTCGAAGCCGCCGCCGCCTTGATCCCCAGTAGCGGCATCTCGTCCATCGACGCGGGCGAGGCTGTGGCCGCAGACGGCCGGCGTGTCCGCTTCCTCGAGGCGGGATCGATCGGGATGAACGCCGCCATGTTCCGGGAGGCACAACGCTTCGACGACGGCGACTGGGTGTCCATCCTCCGGACGATCTGGGTTGCCCTCCGCTACCGCCCCGCGCGCATGTGGCTCGAACTCGATGAGGGCGTCGTTCGGACCCGGGCGCTGATGGTCACGGTCTCGATCGGCCCCTACACCGGGGCCGGGATGACCGTCGCGCCCGACGCGCGCCTCGATGACGGTCAGTTCGACATCCGCGTCTTCCGCGGCTTCTCCAAGTGGGAGCTGCTGCGGCACCTCGCCTCGATCGCCTTCGGGCGGAGGCGGTATGCCCCGCATATCTCGACTTATCGTTCGGCGGCGGTCCGGATCTCGAGCGCCCATCCGCTGCCGGCGCGGGCCGATGGGACTGATCTCGGGACGACGCCGCTGGCCTTCCGGACCCTGCCCCGGGCGCTCCGCGTGGTCTCGCCTCGGGCGCGTTGAGGCCGCCGCCTCAGCCAGCCGCGGGCGGTTCGTCGGGCGGCGCCTCGGGCCGGCGGCGCATGTAGTACTCGGTGAACTCCCGACAGCGCCCCTCGCCATCGAACCGGCAGACGAAGATGTTCGCGAACTCGCGGTCGACCTCGCGGCGATCGTCGGTCAGGTAGCGGGTCCGACCGTGGGCGACGAACACGTCGCCATCGATGGCGAGGACCTCGTAGTCGGCCTGCCACGATCCGGGCTCGTCCGGGTCGTCCAGCCACGACGTGACCATCGCTGCACGCCCCACCACGGCCTCGCCGAACGGGTCGTAGGCGTAGCGGACATCCGGGCTGAACAGGTCGCCGATCGCCACCGGATCGTTGAGCCGCCAGGCGTCGACGTACCGCTGGAGCCAGTCGCGGAATCCGGCACGATCCATGGATGCCTCCCGGTCGGTTCGTGGTGCCCGAACGGTAGCACCGCGGGACGAACTGGCATGATGCCGCGGTGCGCATCCCCACCCGTGTCCGCCGCGTGGCCGGCCGTGCCGCCCGACGCGTCGCGCCCGACCTCGCGCTGGTCGGCTGGCCACCCGAGGTCGCTCAGAGAGGGCCGAAGCCAGGCGGGCGACCGCGCGTCGGCCTGGTCGGGTTCTACGGCCCGGGCAACTACGGCGACGAGCTGTTCCTGGACGTCTTCCGCCGCCATCTCGGGGAGGCCGCGGACGTCGAGGTGATCTTCGAATCGGCCACCAGACCGTATTTCGAACGGCCCGTCCGCGACGTCGTCCGCGAGTACGACGCCATCGTCATCGGCGGCGGGGACCTGGTCATCCCGTGGGCCCACGAGCGACCGCTACTGGCTGACCGACTACCTGCGCCGGCCGGTCCACGTGATCGGCGTGGGGGTGCCAACGTGGCGACCCGCCAAGCCGAAGGTCATCGCGGAGCTTCGGGCCTTCCTGCGGCACCGCAATGTCAGCTCCATCGTCGCGCGCGATCCGGAGAGCGCGGCCTGGATCCGCGAGCACCTCCGGCCGCGGGCACCGGTGGAGTCATCGGCAGACCTGGTGTTCGCCCTGCCGCTGCCGCCCGTCGAGCGCCCGACCGATCCGCCCATCCTCGGGATCGTCGTCCGCTGGCGCGAGGGCGGCGACGATTACACCGCGGTCCGGGCGGCGGCCGCGCGCGGGCGCGAGCTCGGCTATCGACTGCGCACGATCGTGCTCTCGACCGGGGAGGTGCGCGCCCGCGACGAGCGCGCGCTCGACGAAGCCGGCCTCGACGACGTCGAGCGCATCGCCTCGGACGACCTCGACGTGCTGACCCGCGCCATCGGGGAGTGCACGATGCTGGTCAGCCACAAGTTCCACGGCACGGTCGTGGCGACGAGTTACGGGATCCCGTCCGTGTCGATGAGCACGACCGACAAGAACCGGAACCTGCTTCGCCGCTTGGGCCGGCCGGACCTCCTCTGCGCGTTCGACGACCCGGGTCTTCCCGACCGCCTGGCGCGCCCGCCGGTCCCGATCGATCTGGCCGTGCGCGACGAGATGGCCCGCGAAGCGACGGCGAGCCTCGAGCTCCTGCGCGAGCGGATCCTCGCGGGCTGACGCCTTTCGTGCGTGGGGGGCTACGGCGCGCCAGAGATGTGCTGTAATCGGTTTCGCGCCCGCGGGCGCAGAGGAGGATCCATGGGAATCGGCACGGCTGCGGGGGCGCTGACGACGGACGAGATCGTCGCCCTTAATCGCGAGCACACGTTCTTCTCGTGGTCGGCGCAGGGCGCCATCGATCCGATCGCCATCGATCGCGCCGAGGGCGTGTGGCTGTACACGCCGGACGGCCGGCGCATCCTCGACTTCAACAGCCAGCTGATGTCCGTGAACATCGGCCATGGCGACCGGCGGGTGATCGATGCGATCACCGAGCAGGCGACGAAGCTGCAGTACGTCCAGCCCGCCTTCGCGACCGAGATCCGGGCGCGTCTCGGGGCCAAGCTTGCGGAGATCCTGCCGGGCGATCTCGACAAGGTCTTCTTCACGCTCGGCGGGGCCGAGGCGATCGAGAACGCGATCAAGCTCGCGCGCCACTTCACGGGCCGGCACAAGCTCCTGGCCCGCTACCGCTCGTACCACGGCGCGACGATGGGGGCGATGACGCTCACCGGCGACCCGCGCCGGCTGGCCAATGAGCCAGGCCTGGTCGGCGTCGTGCGCTACCCGGATACGCATCGCTGGGGAGAGGCGGAACCCCGTCCCGTCGAGGAATCCCTCCAGGGCCTCGAGGACGTCATCCGCTATGAGGGCGCCCACACGATCGCGGCCGTCTTCCTCGAGACGATCGTGGGCACCAACGGCATCCTCATCCCGCCCGACGGGTACCTGCGCGGCGTCCGCGACATCTGCGACCGGAACGACATCCTGATGGTCTGCGACGAGGTCATGGCCGGCTTCGGGCGGACCGGGCGCTGGTTCGCGGTGGACCACTGGGACGTCGTGCCGGACCTGATGACGATGGCCAAGGGCCTCACGTCGTCGTATCTGCCGCTCGGTGGCGTCGCGATGCGCCATCACATCGCCGAGTTCTTCGATCAGAAGATGTTCTACGGCGGGCTGACCTATTCGTCGCACCCGGTCTCGCTGGCCGCGGCGCTGGCCACGATCGGCGTGTACGAGGAGGACGGGCTGCTCGACAACGCCGCGCGGCTGGGCGCGCGGATGCGCGAGCACCACGAGCGGCTGGCCGCGAAGCATCCGTCGGTCGGGGCGCACCGGAACCTCGGGCTGTTCGGCATCCTGGATCTCGTTCGGACGCGCGACCCGTGGACGCCGCTCACCCCGTTCAACGGCACGTCGGACGAGATGAAGGCGATCGGCAAGTACTTCCGCGACCACGGCCTGTACACGATGCTGGCCAACAACTCGATCCACACGAACCCGCCGCTGTGCATCAACGAGGAAGAGCTCGCGGCGGGCTTCGAGATCATCGACGCCGCGCTCGAGATCGCGGACCAGGCGGTCACGGACTAGCCGGGGTGGCGGCCCTCCTCCAGCGAGCCCCCTCCTGATGGCCGTCACGTCGCCGATCCTCGAGGTCGCCCGGCCGGTCTCCCTGCCGAGCCGCCGTCGATTCCGGCCGCTCCTCGGCTTCCTGACGGTCTTCGGCCTCCTGCTGATCGTCTGGGAGGTGGCGAAGCTCATCGGCGGCGACCCATGGCGCTATGACTCGTTCCTGTGGACCGGGACCCCACTTGACTACCACCCGCCGCTGACCCTCGGCTTCGCGACCGACTCGAAGCTGCCGCATACGTGGGACATCGCGATGGAGTTCTTCTCGCCGGACGCGGCCGGGGCGACGACCTTCGAACGGCTCTTCTGGGCGGCGCTCTTCACGCTGCGAAATGCGGCGATCGGGTTCACGCTGGGCTCGGTCTTCGGGCTGGGGCTCGCCATCGTCCTGATCCACGTCCGCATCCTCGAGCGCGCCCTCGTGCCGCTCATCGTGGCGAGCCAGACCATCCCGATCATCGCGATCGCTCCGCTCATCGTGATCGGGCTCAAGGCCGACTGGTTCGGGGTGGCGATCGTGTCCACGTACCTGACGTTCTTTCCGGTGACGATCGCGGCGTTGCGCGGTCTGCGGGCGCACGACCCGCGGGCCCTCGAGCTCATGCGCTCGTATGCGGCGTCGCGCGGCGCCATCCTGCGCAAGCTGCGTCTCCCGGCTGCCCGTCCGTACCTGTTTACGGGTTTCCGCATCGCAGGCCCGGCCGCGGTCGTCGGCGCGATCGTCGGGGAGCTGCCCTCGCTCATCCAGGACGGTCTCGCGCGCCAGATCATCACCGGCATGCAGTACTACTCATTGAACGCGGAATACCTGTGGGCCACGATCGTGATGTCGTCGCTTCTCGGGATCGGCGTCTACCTGCTGGTCGCGGCCGCCGAAGGGTTCGTCCTACGCCACGAGCGACGTCCGGATGGAGCGGCCGCATGACGGCGGAGTCGGGGCGGGCGGCCGACGGCGGGCGCACGGTCGTCGAGATCTCGGGCGTCTCCAAGGTCTTCGATGCCCGCGGCCAGGGCGCCGGCAGGGTCGAGGCCCTGATCGACCTCGACCTCTCGGTCACGGCCGGCGAATTCGTCTCCCTGATCGGTCCGTCCGGGTGCGGCAAGTCCACGCTCCTGCGGATCGTCGGCGATCTCACTTCGCCGACGTCCGGGACCGTGACCGTCAACGGCAAGGCGGCACCGCAAGCCCGTCTGGACCGCGACTACGGCATGGTCTTCCAGGCCCCGGTGCTGTTCGATTGGCGGACGGTCCAGGCCAACGTCGAGCTGCCCCTGGAGGTCAACGGCACGCCGCGGGCAGAGCGGACCAAGCGAGCCGGCGACAACCTCCGACTCGTCGAGCTGACCGAGTTCGCGGGCCATTACCCCTGGCAACTGTCGGGTGGGATGCAGCAGCGCGTGGCGATCGCTCGCGCCTTGGCTGTCGACCCGGCCCTCCTCCTGATGGACGAGCCGTTCGGCGCGCTCGACGAGATGACACGGGAACGGATGAACCTCGAGCTGCTCAAGATCTGGGAACGGACTGGCACCACCGTCATGTTCGTGACCCACTCGATCGCGGAGGCCGTGTTCCTCTCGACACGGGTCGTGGTCATGTCGCCCAGGCCCGGCCGGATCAGCGCGATCATCGACATCGACCTGCCTCGCGAGCGCAACATCGACACCCGCGAGATGGATCGGTATTTCCGCCTCGTCACCGAGGTGCGCGAGGCGCTCCGAGGCGACGAGGCAGCCGAGGGCTCCGGCGCCGACGACGACGAAGCCGCGATGGCCCGCCGGGTCGCGGCCGAAGGGTTGTCCGGGTGATGCGCCCGACGCTGTACCCGACGCTGTGCCCGCCGTGACGACCTGGTCGCGGACCGCCGCATGACGAGATGACGAGCCAGCTGGGAGGCGCCGTCATCGCCCCGCGCTCCTACGGGAATCGCATCGCCGCGCGGGCCCGCGACTGGGCGCCACCGGCCCTGCTGCTCATCGGCGGGCTCGTTGCCTGGGAGGTCGTGGTCCGGGCGTTCGGCATCAAGCAGTTCATCCTGCCGAGCCCCATCGCCATCGCGGTAGCCTGGCAGACCTACCTCCCCGAGCTGATCGCCGCGGCGCGCTACACGGTCGTCGAGATCGTCGCCGGGCTCGTGATCGGCGCCGGCGCGGGGATCCTCGTGGGGGCGATCACCGCTCGATACCGGTCCATGCAGGATTCGCTCATGCCGTTCGCCGTCGCGGCGAGCTCGGTCCCGATCCTCGCGTTCGCGCCGTTGTTCAACAACTGGTTCGGGCTGGACCAGCAGCTGTCGAAGGCGATGGTCGCTGCGGCCCTGTGTTTCTTCCCGGTGATGATCAACACCGTTCGCGGTCTCACGACCGTGGATCCACGATCCCTGGAGCTGCTGCGGTCCTACGCGACGTCCGAAGCGGGCGTCTTCATGAAGCTGCGGGTCCCCAATGCGCTGCCCTACGTGTTCACGGCGCTGCGGCTCGCCGTGACCCTTGCCACGATCGGCGCGGTCGTCGGGGAGTACTTCGCGGCGCCCCGCGCCAGCCTGGGGCAGTACATCGCAACGTATTCCGCGTTCCTGAATTTCGAACGGTCCTGGGCGGCCATCGTCTTCGCGTGCGCGATCGGCATCGGGCTCTATCTCGTGGTCGTGGTCCTCGAGCGGATCGTCATGCCGTGGCACGATCGGCGGGCCGCCTGGAGCTGAGCCCGAGCCGCGAGCTACGTCCCGGTCGCGCGCGCGCCGCCGTTCGCTAGACTGCACCCGGAGGAGGCGGACCGGCTCCCCGCCGCGGTCCGACACGAAGAGGTATCCAGATGCGAACTCGTACCGTCGCGCTGCTCGCCGTCGCCCTGATGGCGTTCGCCGCAGCCTGTTCGGGCAGCACGACGCCGGGCGCCTCGGTGGCCCTGACGCCGATCCGGCTGCAGCTCCAATGGTTCCCGCAAGCCCAGTTCGCCGGCTATTTCGCCGCGCTCGAGAAGGGCTACTACCGCGAGGAAGGCTTCGACGTCAAGATCATCCCGGGCGCCGTCGAGATCGTTCCCGCGACCGTCGTCGCCGGCGGCCAGGCGGAATTCGGTATCAGCTGGGTGCCGCGCATGCTCGCCCCGCGCGAGTCAGGCGCTGACGGGGTCGTCATCGCCCAGGTGTTCCAGCGCTCGCCCACGCTGCAGGTCTCGTTCAAGGACAAGAACATCACCAAGCCCGAGGACCTGAAGGGCAAGAAGGTCGGCGCGTGGGGCTTCGGCAACGAAGCGGAGTTGTACGCCGGCCTGCGCAAGGCAGGACTCGATCCGGACAACCCCGACGACGTCCAGATCACCGCCCAGCAGTTCGACATGGAGGCGTTCGCCGCGGGCGAGATCGACGCTGCCCAGGCCATGATCTACAACGAGTACGCGCAAGTCCTCGAGAAGAAGAACCCCGCCACGGGCGAGCTCTACAAGGCCGAGGATCTCAACGTCATCTCGTGGGAGGAATACGGGACCTCGATGCTCCAGGACGCGATCTTCGCGTCCGAGGCGTGGCTGGCCAAGCCCGGCAACGAAGACGTCGCGGTCAAGTTCCTCAAGGCCTCGTTCCGTGGCTGGATCTTCTGCCGTGACAACCAGGCCGAGTGCGTCGATATCGTGCTCAAGTCCGATGCCGCCCTGCCCAAGGGTCACCAGACCTGGCAGCTCAACGAGGTGAACGGGATCATCTGGCCGGCGCCCAACGGCATCGGGATCACCGATGCGGCCGCGTTCGACCGGACGGTCCAGGTCGCGCTCGACGGCAAGATCCTGACCAAGCCGGTCGTCGGCACGCCATGGCGCAACGACCTGGCCGAGAAGGCGCTCGCGGCGCTCGGCGATGCCGACACCAAGGGCACCTCCTTCCAGAAGGCCACCGTCACGTTGACCGAGGGCGGGCAGTAGGACGGTCCTGCATCCACGCCGCTAGACGAGGCCGGCCAGCGCCCCGCGGCCGGCCTCGCCGCTTGCCCGCCCGAGGCGCCCTCGGCCGCGCCCGAAGCCTTGTCGCCCTCGTCACGGTCGTGGCGGTCTTTCTCGGGGCGTGTTCGGGCGACCAGCCAGACGCTGCCTCGACGCCGGCGACTCCGCCGTCCGCCCAGGCGAGTGAAGCGCCCGACGGAAGCGCCGGGGCTCGAAGCGAAGCCCCCGGCCCGACCCCAGTGCGGCTCCAGTTGCAGTGGTATCCGCAGGCGCAGTTCGCCGGCTACTTCGCCGCGATCGAGCAGGGCTACTACGCCGCCGCCAACCTCGACGTGCAGTGGTTGACCGGTGGTCCTGCGATCGCTCCGCAGACGACCGGCTCGGCGCCGGATGGACCCGAGTTCACGGTCGCCTGGCAGCCCAAGGTCCTGCAGGCTCGCGAGGCGGGCTCGCAACTGGTCAACATCGCCCAGGTGTTCCAGCGCTCGGGCACGTTGTCGGTCTCGTGGAAGGATTCGGACATCACGACACCGGCCGACTTCAGGGGCAAGAAGGTCGGCGTCTGGGACCTCGGCAACGAGTTCGAGGTGACTGCCGGCGTGGCGGGGGCGGCCGGCCTTGTACCGGGCAGCGACTACACGAAGGTCATCCAGGATTTCGACATGGCACTCCTCCTGTCGCGCCAGATCGACGTGGCGCAGGCCATGATCTACAACGAGTACGCCCAACTGCTCGAAGCGACGAACCCGCAGACCGGCAGCCTGTACCAGGCAACCGACCTGAACGTGATCAACTGGAACGACGAGGGCTCGGCGATGCTGCAGGACGCCGTGTACGCCCGCGCCGACTGGCTGGCCCGACCCGGCAACGAGGGGGTCGCGACGCGCTTCCTGAAGGCGTCCTTCGAGGGCTGGATCTACTGCCGTGACAGCCCGGCCGACTGCGTCCAGTACACGATCGATGCCGGCTCGACCCTCGGGGCGGGTCACCAGGCGTGGACGCTGAACGAGGTCAACCCGTTGATCTGGCCGTCGCCCGACGGCATCGGCGTGATGGATCCCGCGCAATGGGAGCACACCGTCGATGTGTCGACCGGCGCCGGCATCATCGCCACGGCTCCACCGGCCGGGGCCTACCGCACCGATCTCGCCGAAGCCGCGCTCGAACGCCTCGTCGGTGTCGACACGACGGGCGAGTCGTTCGTGAAGGGCACGGTCGACGTGACGCCCGGCGGCGCCTGACCGAGTACCGTCGCGCTACGATGCCCGAGTGAGTGATCCGCCGACCCTCCACGTCTCCCAGCACCCGGCCGTCCTTCACAAGCTCGCGGTGTTGCGCGACGAGGAGACGGAACCCAAGAAGTTCCGCGAGGTCGTCCGCGAGCTCAGCTGGCTGCTCGGCTACGAGGCGCTCCTGGACGCCAAGACCCGCCCGCTCCAGATCCGGACCCCGATGGAGGAGATGGAAGCGAGCGAGCTCGGGGAGCGCATCGGGCTGATCCCGATCCTGCGCGCCGGCCTCGGCATGGTCGACGCCATGCTCGAGCTTATGCCGACGGCCCAGGTCTGGCACCTCGGCCTGTTCCGCGACGAGCGCACGCTCCGACCCGTCGAGTACTACAACAAGCTGCCCGACTCGGCGTCGGTCGACCTGTGCCTGATCCTCGACCCGATGCTCGCGACCGGCGGCTCGGCGACCGCCGCCATCGATGTCCTGAAACGCTGGGGCGCCGTCAAACCGGTCCGCATCAAGCTCATCAACCTGATCGCCGCGCCCGAAGGGGTGGCCGCGGTCCAGGCCGCGCACCCCGACGTCGAGATCCACTGCGCGGCGCTCGATCGCGGCCTCAACGAGAAGGGCTACATCATCCCGGGCCTCGGCGACGCCGGCGACCGCCAGTTCGGGACCGGCAACACCGACTGAGCCGCGGCGGCGCGCTGGGCAGCAACGACCGAATCCCGCTCATTTGTCGACTTCCCGCCTGCCGCGTCGTTGACCAGACAGAGGGGACCTGCCCTCGGCGACGCGGAGACCATCCATGGACGATGCTCTGGCCATCAGTCGCGCCGGCGCGCCCGACCGGGACGATGCCGAACTCGCCCGTGCCGCGACGGAGGACCGAGCCGCCTTCGCCGCCATCTACGAGCGCCATCGGACGCCGGTCTATCGCTACCTCCGGGCGCGGACAGCGACCGACGCGGACGCGCAGGACCTGACGGCGACCACCTTCGAGCGCGCCATGGGCGCGATCCATCGGTTTCAGCCGGTCGGTGGCGGCATGGTCGCCTGGCTCATCCGGATCGCGCGTAACGCCCATTCCGACGCACTGCGCCAGCAGCGTCGACGGGGCACGGAGGTGGCGAACGGCGCGGCCGAGCCCGCCATCGACGCCTCCGACGACGCCGTGATGCTCCGATCCCTGATCGATGGCCTGCCAGGTGTCCAGCGGGACGCCATCCAACTTCGTTTCGCGGCGGGCTTGACGGCCCGTGAGATCGGCGGCGTCCTCGGGATCAGCGAGGCGGCCGCCCAGAAGCAGGTCGAGCGCGGCCTGCGGGCCCTGAAGGAGGCCTACGGTGCCGACTGACACGCCGTTCGAGCAGCGGCTTCGCAACCTATACGCCGTTTCGGTCCCGACCGAGCTTGACCGACGGATGGAAGCGGCGATCGCGACCGTTCCCATCCGCCGCCCGGGTCGCGCGCGACCGCGCGTGCTCGCCGCGCTCGCGGTCGCCGCGATCTTCGCCATCACGGCGGCGGGTCCAGCGATCGAGTGGTTCGAAGGCTGGAATGCGCCGTTCGATCGTCTGTGGGAGATCTCCACGCTGGTGGATGAGACGGTTACGGCCGATGGCTATCAGGTCAAGATGCATCGGGCGTATGCCGATCGTCTCGGTGTCCGCGTGGCGATGACGGTCGAAGACCTGGAGGACCGGTGGTCAGGTTTCCACATCGACACGGCACACGCCACCGATGACGACGGCAGCGTCTACGAAGGCTGGAACTCGCCAAGCCGGACGCCCGTCGATGGGTCGATCGCGACGTGGTTGCGGTTCCTTCCGCCCCCTGACGCGCTCCGCGACGACCTCCACTTGCGCGTCACGATCACGTCACTGCTGGTCCGGTCGCCCGATCCCATGGAGTTGGATCCTGAGCGCATCTGGACGTCGGTCGGTGGCGAGCTGGACCGTTCGACCTCGACGTGCCCCCCTTCACCCTGGGCGAATCCGTCTGCGCCGTCCGCGAACGCCAGCGCGAGACGGCGTCACGATCGACCTGGAGGAGCTCGCCGTCGTGCCGTCGGGCACGGTCGTACGCCTCGCCGTTGACGGGCTTCCGCAGATGCCGGCCGGCAGCGGCGATGGCTGGTATCCAGATGACGAGCATCGAGCATGATGGTGAGCGACTGGACGATGACCCCTTGCCACCCGGCCTCCTCGGGCCCGACGGCGATGTCACCCTCGAAGTGTCGCCCGTGGTCGACGACCTCGCGGGCCATTGGAAGATCACGATCCTCACGTTCAACTCCTTCGATCGCATCCACGACCGGTTCGGTGAGATCGAAGGCCCGTGGGTCCTCGAGTTCGACGTCGCGGAGACGCCGTAGCTGCCCTAAGCCCGATCGCGGGTCAGGCTGCGGGCAGGAGCTCGCCGTCGCCCAGGAGCAGGAGTTCCAGCGCGGCCAGATCCACGGGGCGGCTGAAGAGGAAGCCCTGCCCGTAGCCGCAGCCCAATGACCTGAGCTCGGCCAGCTGGTCGGTGCGCTCGATGCCTTCTGCGACCTGCTGGAGGCCGAGGACGCGAGCCAGGTCGATGACCATGGCGACCAAGGCCCGCTGCTCGCCGTCAGTCGCGATGCCATCGACGAAGGAACGATCGATCTTGACGATGTCGACCGGGAACTGGCGCAGGTAGTTCAGCGATGAGTACCCGGTGCCGAAGTCGTCGATGGCCAACCGGACGCCGAGATCCTTGAGGCGCTGGAGCCGCTCGACGGTCAGGTCCATGTCCGTCATGAGGGCCGACTCGGTGATCTCCAGGACGAGGTTTCGTGGGGCAAGGCCAGAACTCGCGAGGGCGTCACGGACTTCCTGGACGATCTCCGGTCGCTCCAGTTGCCTGGCCGACAGGTTCACGGCCACGTAGATGTCCGGCTCGCCGAGGCGACTTACCTGGAGCCTGGCACCGGCCCGGCAGGCCTCATCGAGGATCCAGCGACCGATCGGCACGATCTGCCCGGTGTCCTCGGCCAACGGGATGAAATCGAGCGGCGGGATCAGGCCGTGGTCGGGATGGATCCAGCGGACCAGCGCCTCGACGCCGCGCACCACACCCGACTGCAGGTCGAGCACCGGCTGGTAGTGGAGGATCAGCTCGTCGCGATCGATCGCTCCATCGAGTGCCGACTTCAGCTCGAGCCGGTTGCGCGCCGCGTCATGCATCGCCGGTTCGAAGCGGCGCCAGCGACCGCCGCCGTCGGACTTGGCCGAGTACATCGCGACGTCGGCATTGCGCAGGAGCGTCGCGACCGCATCAGGTCCGCGATGATCCGCCTCCGCCGCGCTGATCCCGATGCTCGCCCGCACGGTCACATGCGTGCCGTCGAGTTCGAACGGAGCCGCGAGACCGGACAGGATGCGGGCGGCGAGTTCGGAGGCTCCGTCCGACTCGGCTTCCATCAGGACGGCGAATTCGTCGCCACCGAGACGGGCTGCGGTGTCCGAGGTCCGCAGGAGCCCCTGCAGGCGAATGCCCACCTCGGCGAGGAGTTGATCGCCGGCGACGTGTCCGAGCGAATCGTTGACGGTCTTGAAGTCATCGAGGTCCATGAAGAGCACCGAGGTGACCGACGTACCCTGCCGTCGCCGCTCCAGCGCATGCTCGACGCGGTTCTGGAACAGGGCCCGGTTGGCGAGTCCCGTGAGGTCGTCGTAGAAGGCCTGGCGCGCCAGTTGCGCCTCGAACGCCTTGCGCTCACTGACATCGCGCACGTTCAGGACGATGCCGTTGACATCGGCATCCTCGAGGAGATTCGAGGGCTGGGTCTCGACGTACAGCCAACGGCCATCCGCATGATGGAGCTGGAACTCCATCGGGTCTCCGGCGATGTCGCGACCCTTGGCGACGACATCCAGCCGAGCGATGACGCGGGCCAGGTCCTCGGGATGGAGCTCGTCGGACAGGCGCCGTCCCATCAGTTGATCGGGCGTGAACCCGAGCACCCGGAAGCTTGCGGGGCTGACGAACCTGATCGTCGTATCGGGCTCGATCACGATGATGACGTCCGACGCGTTCTGGACCAGCGAGGCGAACCAGGCCTGGTTGCGTTGATCGGCAAGGACGTCCGCCAGCTCGACGCTTTCGAGGGCGAGCGCTGCCTGGGCGGAGAGGGCTTCAAGCGCGGCCGTGACGGGACCGGCAGGGCGTCCCGGGAAGGCGACCATCAGGGCACCGCCAAGCTCACCTTGGACGATCAGGCCCATCAGCACGGATATCCCCACGGACGGCACGCCATCGCGCGGCGCGTCGTGGGTCGGGGCCGTGACCGGACCGTCGGCGAGCAGGCGCCGGACGGCGCTCTTCGATGTCGGCCACTGCCTGCCGATCCGCACCGGCGCATCGTCGTCGTTGGTCACCCAGCGGGCATCCTCGTCTCCATCCGACCAGGACATGACGGTCACGATCGAGTCGGGTCCTGCGAGCGTGCGCGCGGCCTCGATGGTGGCCCGATACACGTCGCCCCGATCGCCCGCCGCGACGAGGGAGGCTCCGGCTTCGCGCAGGGTGCGCTCGCGGCGAGCCGACTGCTCTTCGCGCTGGGCCAGCCCCGCCAGGCGGATGACGACGAGCAGGAAGATCGCGATCGAGACCGCGTGCAGGATCGGGTCGCCCAGATCGCCGCTCGCGGCATCCCGCACCCCGTGGACGACCTCGACCAGGAGCGTCGCGCCCGCGAGGGCCGCCAGCCGGCCCCGGGTCAACGGTCGCTCGACTTCCGGTGCCCGATCGGTCACCTTCGCCATCGACCCATGGAGGGCCGCGCCGCCCCACAGCAGGTAGAACGCGCACCAGCCGAGCTCGAGCAGGGAATCCTGGTCGTACACGATCCCCTGGACCGACACATAGCTGTAGACGGCGTCGGTGATCAGCAGCGCAAACGCCGCACTCGCCATCAGATACAGGCTGCGCGTCCGCCGTCCGCCGGCTACGAGCAGCCGGACGAGGACACCCAGGAGGACAAGGTCCAGGACCGGGTACGCCATTCCCACGACCTTTTGCAGGAAGCTGGAGTCCGCTGCGGCGGCGATCGGCGACAGCAAGAGCGCCCATGACATCGCGCCCGCGCTGATCGCGAGGATCAATGCGTCGATCAGGCTGCCGACGTCGCGCCCGGGCACGCGACTCCGGGAGATGACGAGGATGCCCCCGATCAGGCACGGGTAGACCGCCAGGTAGACGGGGTCACCGATGGACGGGAATGGGATCTCGCTCCCGAACAGCGCCGGATAGTTGTAGGTGATCACGTCACCCGCGACGAATAACGCCTGGCCACCCGCGAACAGCAGCCAGGGCAGACGCCGGGCCGGGCGATGCAGGCCGATTCCGACCAGGATGGCGACCGGGGACGAAAGGCAGATCAGGTTGTACAGAACGGGGGAGTGCAGCGCCGGGATCAGCCAGTACGCCATGGCGATCGCGGATCCTGCCGCGAGGTAGATCGCCCACCAGGGTGCCCGCCGGAGCGTCCGCGACGTGCCAGTTGAGATCGCGCCTCCGTCGGCGACCAGGTTCGGTGACTCCACGCAACGCAGTGTGCTGTCCGCTCGCCGCCGTGACGATGACCCATAGGTCATTTGCCCACGGTCGAACATGGATGGCAGGGGGGTTGACACGCGCGATCGTTCGTGTACAGTACCGCTAGGTTATATAACCAAGTAGTGATAGGCGATGCAGCAGTCCGACCCCCTCAGTCTCACGTTCGCCGCCCTTGCCGACCCGACCCGGCGGGCGATCCTGGCCCGTCTCGCCCAGGGCGAGGCATCGGTCAAGGACCTGTCCGCACCGTTCGACATGAGTCAGCCCGCGATCTCCAAGCACCTGCGGGTGCTGGAGCGGGCAGGGCTCATCGAGCAGGGCCGGCAGGCGCAATGGCGACCGCGGCGACTGCGGGCCGGCCCACTGCGCGACATCGCCGACTGGGTGAACCAGTACAAGCGGCACTGGGAGGAAAGCTTCGATCGGTTGGACGCCTACCTCCGCGACCTACAGGACGAGCAGGAGCAGCAAGGAGATGACGATGAACGCGACACGCATCGACCGCGGTAGCACCGATACCACGACGATCTACTCGGAAGGCGCCGAACTGGTATTCGAGCGCACCTTCGACGCCCCGCGCGAGCAGGTCTGGAAGGCCCTCACCGATCCCGACCTCATCCCGCGCTGGTGGGGCAAGCACGGCACGACGACCACGGTCGTCGAGATGGACGTCCGGCCGGGCGGCACGTGGCGCTACATCAACAGCGCCCCCGATCGCGACGACGTCGTCTTCTACGGCGAGTACCTCGAAGTGACGCCCCCCACGGGCTACAAGTGGACCTTCATGTTCGACGTCGAGGGCGTCGGCCCGATGGGCGGACCGGAGACCCACACCCTCGAGGAGGTGGACGGCAAGACCAAGATCACATCCATCGGCCACATGGGATCGGTCGAGGTGCTCGAAGGCGCCCTGGCGACCGGCATGGCCGGCGGAGCGATCGAGACCTGGGACCGCCTCGCGGCCTTGCTCGCCGAGGGCTGACGGAGCCGGCGGGCCGGGCATCCACTTCGGTGGGTGCCCGGCTTTTCGATTCCGCGGGCCCGTATCATCCGGGCATGCGTGTGGCGGTCACCGGTGGCAGCGGGAAGCTCGGGCGAGCCGTCGTCGCCGACCTGCTCGAGCATCACCTCGATGTCCTGAACCTCGACATCCAGCCACCCCGGGATCCCCGCGCCGCCTTCACCCGCGTCGAGTTCACGGACTTCGGCCAGACCCTCGAGGCGTTGATGCGCATCGACGGCCGGCACGACGGCGTCGACGCGATCGTCCACCTGGCCGCGATCCCGGGCCCCGGGATGGTCCCGAACCACCGGATCTTCGCCAACAACGTGATCAGCAGTTACAACGTCTTCTCGGCCGCGCGCGACGCCGGCATCAGGAACATCGTGTGGGCGTCGAGCGAGACGGTCCTCGGGCTTCCGTTCGACACGCCCCCGCCGTATCTGCCGGCCGACGAGGACTATCCCCGTTCGACCCGAGACGGCCTACTCGCTGGGCAAGGTCCTCGAGGAGGAGATGGCGCGCCAGCTCTGCCGCTGGGATCCGGAGCTCAAGATGATCGGCCTGCGCTTCTCGAATGTCATGGAACCGGCCGACTACGCCGACTTCCCGGGCTACGACGCCGACCCGATGCTGCGCAAGTGGAACCTGTGGACCTACATCGACGCGCGTGATGGCGCACAGGCGGTTCGCCGTGCGCTCGAGCTGGACACGAAGGGTATGGACGTCTTCCAGATCGCCAATGCCGACACCGTGATGACCCGCTCGAGCGCCGAGCTCGCTGCGGAGGTCTTCCCGGGTGTCCCGGTTCGTAAGACCCTGGCGGCGAACGAAGCGCTGGTCTCGATCGACAAGGCCCGGCGGATCCTCGGCTATGAGCCCAGCCACAGCTGGCGCGACGAGGTCGCGACGGTCAAGGGTTAGGGCCCTCCCGCGCGCCCGGACGGATCAGGGCCGCTTGATCGTGAGCTTCGCGCCGACCTTGGAGAACTGCAGGTCCAGCTCGTACTCGACCCGCTGGAGCTGCCCGCTCTCCCCGACCCGGGCTCGCGCCTTCAGCTCCCAGCTCCCTCGCCTCGGCTGGCCCTTGTCATCGATCACGAGCTCCAGCTTCGAGGCGTCGATCTTCTCCTGCTTGACGAGGCCCGGGAGCGTGGTCGGATGGATCAGGACCGCGCCGGGGATCGAGACCTTGTGGTACTCGGTGCCATCGATCGTGGCGGGACCGAGGTATTTGACTTGGTCGACCTTGGCGACCGCCTTGAACGGCACGTAGCTGTCCGACGCGTCGAAGTTCTTGATCGTCTTCCATGCACCACCGCTGGTCCGGATGTAGCCCTTGCCCTTCACGCCACGGACCTCGACCCGGATCTTCCCGATCCCGTAGTCCTTGGTGAAGTCGTACGTCCACGATGCGGCGAAGTCGGCGCCCGAGACGTCCATTCGGCCCGCGATCGGCAAGGTGTCGGCCGAGAGGGCGGTCTCCCCGTCGTAGGCCACCCGATAGCTCAGCTTCTTGCTCGTGACCGACTTGACGAAGGCGGCGATCGCGAGCTCGTAGGGCTTCGGCGCGCGGCTCGGCTGCGCGGTGGCCGGGGCCGCGGCGGGCGAGGCCGTGGCCCCCGGGCCGGCGGGCAGCGGCGTCGGGTTCGGCGAGCCGGTGAGGCCCGAGAGGTCCCGGGTGCAGGACGCAAGGATCATCGCGGCGGCCAGCGTCGCGACGGCGATCTGCCAGGCGCGTGGGCGACGGTCAGCCCAGGCGTCGGGTCGGACGGCGGCGATGGGGCGGATCGGTCGACGCAAGGGGCCAGTCTCCAGCGACATGGTCGGGAGGACTCCCCCGGCGGAGGCAGGGTAGCAGGCCTCGGTCTCGCATCGGGCTGGCCCGGACGGGCCATCGTCACCCGGTACCACTCGGACACGCCCCCGCGACCCCTGCGCGGTATCCTCGCGGCTGTGACCGCCACCGCCGAGCGCGCGACGCCCCGCACCGGCCGGCCGCGCGCGAAGGGTCGCGCCCGTGCCGAGACCCCGGTGCTCGTCCGCCAGCTGCGCAACGGCATCGAGGAGAGCGTCCACCGCGGCGACATCGTCGAAGCGGACGTCAACGGCCGGCTCATCCGGCAGCTCGGCGATCCCGACCGGCTCGTGACCCTCCGCTCGACCGTCAAGCCGTTCGGGGTCGTGGCCCTCATCGAGGCGGGCGGGATCGAGGCGTTCGACCTGGAGCCGGCAGAGCTCGCGATCATGGCCAGCTCGCACAGCGGCGAGGACTTCCACGTCCGGACGATCCAGGGCGCCTTCCGACGGGCCGGCGTCAGCCAGGCGATGCTGGCGTGTGGCAACGAGGGCATGCCGCTCGACGCGCTGACCGCCGCCCGGCTGGCGCAGGGACGGGGAGAAGGCGAGCCCGATCCGGCACATGTGCTCTGGCCAGCACGCGGTCACCCTCCTCCTGTCGAGACTCAAGGGCTGGGATCTCGAGACCTACTGGCAGCCGCAACACCCGGCCCAGGCTGCCTATCGCAGCGCCGTCGCCCGGGCCTACGGAACGACCCCGGAACGGCTGCGGACCGCCATCGATGGCTGCGGGGTCGAGACGTACGCGTTCCTGCTTCGCCAGGTGGCGCAGGCCTACGCGCTGCTGGCCGACCCGAGTGCGGTCGCCGCCAAGGACCCTCGCCGGCCGCTCGCGCCCGCGCTCACGCTGGTCCGGGACGCGATGCTCGCCAATCCGGAGATGATCGGCGGCCGCCACGACCGTCTCGACACCTCGCTGATGAAGGCCGCCGAGGGCCGCGTCATCAGCAAGGCCGGCATGGAGGCCCTGCGCGGCGTGGCGATCCTGCCCGGTGCGCGGGTCGGCACCAACGGGACGGCCGCGTCCGGCATGGCCGTCAAGATCGAGGACGGCGACGGCTACGACCGCGGGACGTGGGCGGCGTCCGTGGAGGCGCTCCGACAGGCGGGCGTGCTCGATGGCCAGGCGCTCCGCGTCCTCGCCCGCTACCACAAGCCGACGATCCTGGACCCGCACGGCCGGGTCGGCGCCGAGTCCATCGCCGAGTTCCAGCTCGCGCCGGTCGGAGAGCTCATCGGCTGAGCCGGCCGGGCGCGTCGCGCGCCAGCCGTCCGAGCCGATCGAGGCGGGACCGAACGATGGCCAACGACGCCGATCCGTACCGGACGCTCGGGCTGACCCGTGACGCCACGCTCGACGAGGTACGGCGGGCCTACCGACGCCTCGCCAAGGCCAACCATCCGGACGCGGCCGGTGAGGCCGCATTGCCTCGTTTCCTCGCGATCCAGGCCGCGTACGACACGATCGCCGGTCCCGATTCCGGGCCACGCCGCCCGGGTGCGGCCCGGGCGGCCGGGGCAGCGGGGGGGCGGCGACCCTGGGATCCCGATCGCGACCGGACCGACGCGACGTACCGGGCCTATGGCGGTCGGCCGCGACGGGCACGCCCGACCGGCGGGTCCGGGCCGGGTCGCGGGCCGTCCGGGGAGCGCCCGTCAAGGGAGCGGCCGGGCGCCGATCGCCCGCCTGGCCCTCGCACGCCCCGGCCGGATCGGCCGCCGAACAAGGCGACGCTCGGTTCGACGTCCTACGACGGCGCCGACGCCGAGCCGTTCGAGCCCGACTGGGGTGGGGCCTCCTGGTACGGGACCACGTCGGGCACGTACTGGACGCTCAATCCCAAGGAATACGCCGACCCGCGCAAGCACGGACCGGAGTACCAGGCACGCGCCCGGCGGCAGCTGAGCGGGTCGGAGGACGCCGACGGGATCGACCCGGGAACACCGGCACCGGCTCCGCCCCCCGAGCCGGACGCGCCCGCGCCGAGCCGGCACGCGCCGAGCGGGCCCGCGACCGGGGACCCGGAACGGCCGGGCGCCGGGGGTGCGCGGGGTGCCACGCACACGACGTCCTCCTGGTGGGAGGCCACGGCCGGACACGCGCCCCGCTCGGAGGGCCCGGCGTCCGACCGTCATCGCCCCGGTCGGGCCAGGGGACCGGCGCGCGCGGAGACGTCGCCGCGACCCGGCGAGCCCGTCCGTTCCCCCGGCGACGCGGCCGGCCGGCATGGCAGCGGCGCCAGGACCCGCGACAACCCGTCTGCCTCGGGATCCGGGAGTCTCGGCTCCGTCGGTGACCTCACGGCGGAGGGTGTCCTCGAGGCGATCCGCTCGTGGCTGGACGACGATCGCCCGGGTGCGATCGGTCGCATCGCCCGCGCCATCGTGGGCTGGGCACCCATCGCCCTCGCGATCGGGTGGGTGGGTGGCGAGATCTCCGGTTGCGGGCGCTTCGCGGCCGGCTGCGATGACGCCGTCGTGATGGGCGCCTGGCTGGGGCAGGTCGCGGCGCTGGTCACGCTTCTCGTCGTCGGGCGTCTCGCTCGCATCGCGTCGGTCGCCACGCTTACGACCCTCGCCGCCGCCATCCCGGCGGCGCTCCTGCTCTCGGCCACCGGGAGCCCCGAGGACACCGCCGCCGGACGGTTCGCGCTCAGCGGCCTGCTCGTCATCGCGTGGGTGGTCGGGCTCGGATTCGGGGCCGTCCGTGAACTCCGCGGGACCTCGCTCCGCCGCCCCCGCCCACCAGGGGTCGCGGGCCCCGGCGGTCCCGTATCCTGAGGTCATGCCCCGTCGACATGACCAGCCCGACCTGTCCGCCGCGACCCAGGAGTACCTGCTCGCCCTTCGCGTGACCGCCGGCGCCGGGGACGGGACCCGCGCGACCGCCGCGCAGATCGCGCGCCACCTCGGCGTAACCACCCAGGCGGCCAGCGAGATGTTCCGCCGGCTCGTGGCGGACGGACTCGTCGACCACGCCGACGACCGCGAGCTCCGGCTGACCTCGGCCGGCCGCGCTGCCGCGGACGCGATCTTTCGCCGCCACGCGCTCCTGGAGTGGCTGCTGACGAGCGTCATCGGCCTCGGCTGGGCGGAGTCGGACGAGGAGGCCATGCGCCTGCAGGGCGCGATCTCGCCCCGGGTCGAGGCCCGCCTCGACGAGCTGCTCGGCCACCCGGAGACGTGCCCGCACGGGAACCCGATCGATGCCGCGATCGCGAAGCGACGGCCGGAGGGCGTCCGCCTGTCCGAGATCGAGGCCGGCGCGCGTGCGACCGTCTATCGCATCACCGAGGAAGCCGAGGAGGACGCCGGCCTGCTCTCGTACCTGGAGGCGCGTGCCCTCAAGCCCGGGGCGCCGATCACGATCCTCGCCCGCTCCGAGTCGCTCGAATTCGCTGACGCTCGACGGCCCGCTCGGGCGGGCGACCCTCGGGCTTCGACCCGCGGCGCTGGTGCGGGTCCTCCCGGGCGACGCCGACCCGGCGCTCTTCCACCACGTGCCCGCGGGAGTGGCAGCCACCGGCTGAGGCGCGTCCTCGCTGCTACGATCGGTCGATGCCCGGATCCCCCAGCCGCGTCCGCATCGCCCCGAGCCCGACCGGCCCGCTCCACATCGGCACGGCGCGCACGGCGCTGTTCAACTACCTCCACGCCCGGCACGTCGGCGGCACGTTCATCCTGCGTCTCGAGGACACGGACGTCGCCCGCAGCACGCTCGAGTTCGAAAAGGACATCCTCGACGGGCTGCACTGGCTGGGGCTTGAGTGGGACGAGGGTCCGGAGGTGGCCGGCGAGCCGGCGCGCGGTCCCCACGCGCCGTACCGCCAGATGGAGCGCCTGCCGAGCTACGCCGCCGCGGCCCAGCGGCTCCTCGCCGACGACCTCGCCTATCCCTGCTACTGCACGCCCGAGGAACTGGACGCCGACCGCAAGGCCCAGGAGGCGGCCAAGGAGCCGCCGCGCTATGTCGGCCGCTGCGCGCGCCTGACGCCGGAAGAGCGGCGAGCACGCGAGGCCGAGGGTCGCCGCGGGGCGCTTCGCTTCCGGGTCGGTGAAGGCGTCGTCGGGTTCGACGACATCGTCCGTGGCCACGTCGAGTTCGATGTCGGCAACATCGGCGGGGACTTCGTGATCGTCCGGGCCGACGGTTCGCCGCTGTACCACTTCGCGGTCGTCGTCGACGATGCGTCCATGGAGATCACGGACGTCATCCGCGGCGAGGACCACATCTCGAACACCCCGAAGCACATCCTGCTGTTCCGGGCGCTCGGGTATGACGTGCCGCGCTTCGCACACCTGCCGCTCATCCTCAACGCGGACCGCACGAAGATGAGCAAGCGCAAGAGCCAGACCGCGGTCGATGCCTACATCCACGAGGGGTTCATCCCCGAAGCCTTCGTCAACTACCTCGCGCTGCTCGGCTGGGCGACGGGCACCGAGGAGGAAATCCTGTCGCTCGACGAGATCGTCGAGCGTTTCGACATCGCGGACGTGCACAAGGGCGGCGCGGTCTTCGATCGCGAGCGGCTGGAGTGGCTCAATGGGCAGTGGATCCGGCGGCTGACGCCCGACGACCTGATCGATCGACTTCGTCCGTTCGTCCAGAAGGAGCTCGACGCGGGACGGATCGACCGGATGCCGGCGGACGAGGAGCTGCGGGCGCTGCTCCCGGTGATCCAGGAACGGCTCCCGACGCTGGGCGCCATCGGCGACCTCGTCGATTTCCTGTGGGTCGACGCGATCGACCCCGATCCCGCCGTACTCGTCCCGAAGCGCTGGGACGCGGCCACGACGATCGAGGGCCTGGGTGCCGCGCGTGAGACGATCGCCGCGGTGGGCGACGTCGTCTTCGAGGCGGACGAGCTCGAGCCTCCGCTGCGTGCGCTGGCCGAGGCCCGCGGCTGGAAGGCGGGCGACCTGTTCATGGCCATCCGGGTCGCGGTCACCGGCAGGACCGCGACGCCCCCGCTGTTCGACACGCTGGTGGCCCTCGGCCGGGAGCGGACGCTCGCCCGGCTGGACCGCGCCATCGGCATCCTCGGCAGCGAGGCGCCCTAGACCGGCGAGGCGCTGACGACCCTCCTCGCGCGAGGAGCATCCTCAGGGTGGTGGATCGCCAGCAGGCGGGTCGAGGCGGAAGATCCGGATCGTCGGTCCTCGCCGACCTGGCCCGGGATCCACGCGGAAGACCTCTGGCAGCGCGAACAACGTTCGATAGAACTCCGACTCCTCGATGGCGCCGGGTATGTCCACGAACCGGTCATAGGTTCGGCCGCTGGCGATCAGGTATCGCACACCGAGCGCCCGATAGTCCTCGAGCGTGTGCTGATAGAGGAAGTAGGACCCACGAAGGCGGAATTCCGTGGGGCGGAACTGCGGGGTGAAGACCTCCCGGGCGATGCGCGTCCGGTTCGGGACGTGATCGAGCATCCACTCGCGCGCGATCTGCCGGGTGTCGGGATTGCGCATCGCGCTCGTGATCTCCGCACTCGCGGACAGCGGTGGGATCACGCACGCAGCGAGCCCGATCGCGACCAGTCCGGTGCCCAGGCGGGGTCGAGTCCTCCCCTGGACGCGTCGGGTCGCCGCCCAGCCCGCCAGCGTCGCGATCGCGATCCCGCCGCTGATGGCCAGGTACGGGAGGATCGGGAGCAGGTTGCGTGGGTACTGGCGGGGCGGCACCGACGCGACCACGAAATACACCAGGATGAATGCCGGGATCGTGATCGCCACGCGCATCCGCGGTTCTTCCCAGGCTCTCCTCATGGCAACCACCATCCCGGCGACGCACACGGCCAGCAACGGCCCGAAGCCCGAGACCAGGGCGCCGAGGTTGAGGGCGAGTGCGCCTTGCGTCTGTCGTGGGTCTGGGACTCGGTAGTGGTTGGTCAGGATCGTGAGCGAGGCCGCCACCTCGGTCGGCGCCAGCACGATCGCCGGCGTCGCAGCGAGGAGTGCCAGGGCGGCGGCGACCGGGATCACGGCGAGCTTCGACATGAAGTCGCGATCGACGATCGACGGCCACGGCCGCTCACCGACACGGGCGACGATGAGGGCGAGCAACGGCACGCCCACGACAACGAGACCGTTCCACTTCGTCGATCCGGCAAGGCCGGCCATGAGCCCGGCCAGGACCCACCAACGCATCCGCCCGCTCCCCGATGCGATCACCGTCGCCAAGGCGCACAGGGCGCACATGAACGTCACCGGCACGTCCGTGGTCAGGTAGTGGGCATGCTCGACGGCCAGTGGCAGGACCGCCAGGATCGCCGCGGCCGAGAGCCCACCGGCGATCCCGACCAGCCGGCGGGCGGTCTCGAAGACGATGAGGATGGTGCCGATGCCGGTCAGGGAAACGAGCGTTCGACCCGCCAGGATGTAGCGGAACTGCTCGGGCAGGAACTCACCTTCGTACAGCCAGGCTTGCCCGGTGACCAGCGTGCGGGAGTCAACTGCGTGCAGCAGCGCCACGAGCCCGGCATGCAGTTCCAGGAGCAGCGAAGGGTAGAAGAAGTTGTGTGGGTTCCAATCGTTCGTGGCCACCATCGTCATCGCGTGACGGGCGATCACCCATTCGTCGGGGTGGTAGACGAAAGGGGCCCCCCACCGGAGGCCGAGCCCCCGCAGCAGTCCGCCGACCACGACGATCGCGCCGATCGCGGCCACGGTCGGGACGATCGACCGGATGGACGCGGATCCCAAGGCCATCGTGGGAGCATAGCGACGGCTCGTCCGGCCCGATCGGGGCCGCTACCCGATGCCGTCTGTCACCCCATCGCCGCTGATGACGCGTACCTGACAGCGCCTGTCAGGATCAGCCGTGACGCTCCGAAGACTGCCAGACCAGGAGGAACAACCACGTGAGCCTTACCCGTGAGCACGTCCAGCAGTGGCTCGACCGGTATGTCGATGCCTGGCGGACCTACGACCCGAAGGCGATCGGCGAGCTCTTCGCCGAGAACGCCTCGTACCGGTACCACCCGTATGACCCGGAAGCCGTCACCGGAAGAGACGCGATCGTTGCCAACTGGCGGGAGGATCAGGACGAGCCCGGCAGCTGGTCTGCCCAGTACGAGCCCTACGCCGTCGACGGCGACCGGGCGGTGGCGATCGGGGAGAGCCGCTACACGAATCCTGACGGCTCGCTTCGCGACCTCTACTTCAACCTCTGGACGCTACGGTTCGACGACCAGGGACGGTGCGTCGACTTCGTGGAGTACTTCATGGAGCTTCCGGAGCGGCTCAAAGCCTCCCGTTGACCTGCCTCTAACGCCGCGTTAACACGCGTCGCTATGCTCAACGGTGGATGGCACGAACGATCCTGGTCGTCGAAGACGAACCGACGCTACGCGAGACGTTGGTCGAAGCGCTCGAGTCGGATGGTTTCCGGGTCGTGGCCGCCGCGGACGGACGCGAGGCCCTGACGCAGTTCCGGGGGGAGCGCCCGGACCTCGTCCTGCTCGACCTGATGCTTCCGGAGCTCTCCGGGATCGAGGTGATGCGGATCATCCGGGCCGAGTCCGGGGTTCCCATCGTGATGCTCACCGCCAAGGATTTGGAGCTCGACAAGGTGGTCGGGTTGGAGCTCGGTGCGGACGATTACGTCACGAAACCCTTCTCGCTGCGCGAGCTCACGGCCCGGATCCGGGCACTGTTCCGCCGGTCGGAGGCGGCGATCTCGGTCGGGGCGCCGCCCACGATCGTGGACCTCGGGCGCGTGCAAGCGGACCTCGGCGGCCACCGGCTCCTGCGCGACGGGGCGACGCTCCCGATCAAGCCCAAGGCCTTCGAGCTGCTCGCCTTCCTCCTCCGCAACCCCGGCCAGGTCTTCACCCGCGACCAGCTGCTCGAGAAGGTGTGGGGCTACGACTACGCCGGCGAGACGCGGACCGTGGACGTGCACGTCCACTGGCTGCGCAGCCAGATCGAGGAGGACCCGGGCAACCCGGTGTTCATCCACACGGTCCGTGGCGTGGGCTACGTCTTTCGCCGGCCGTCGTGATCGCGCTATGGCTCGGCTCCGAACGTTGACCCACCGCTGACCCTGCGTTGACACGCCACTCGGACAGTACTGCCATGCCGATCATGACCCGCCAGCCCGAGGCCACGGACGGCGCGGCGACGCACCTCGTCCACGTCCAGCGCCGCGGCGGCAAGGCGATCGGCAGCTCATCGGCGCCACCCCGGGACCTCCTCCCCGGGGGTGGCGTTCTTACTCCGGCTCCCGCGCCCGCGCCCGCGCGGGCGCTGGCCATGGACGCGCTCCGGCTCGTCCGTCGACTGCGCGACCCGGCGCGCCGATCCGCGCGCTGGGCACAGCCGTCGTTCCGCCGCGAGATCGAGCTCGTGCGCGCTCACCTGGCCCCGCTGCGGACTCGAAAGGCGCTGGCCGCCTCGTACGGTCGTGAGGCGTTCCACCTCGTGATCGACGACGCCGCTCGCGACGATCCAGGTGCCGTCCGGCTCGCCTACGCCCTGCGCTGGCTCGAGCTCGGGGACGGTGATGTCCTCGCCATCTGGCCAGCGACCACGGCCGGGGAGCCGGTCTAGCCCGAGGCCGGCCCAAACCCTCGCGCCGGCCCGACGGCTCCGCCACATGCCCATCCGTTGAGCGCTCGGCGGTCCTACTGTCGAATCAGGGCTGCTCCGCCACGACCGATCCTGCGTGGGCCCGCACGAATGTGGCCGATTCGAGCTTCAAGAACGCCCGGTTGTCCGCATGATGTTTTCGTGTCGCGAGCATCTGGCGAAGTCGTGGCGCCTCGGAGCCGGGCTCGGCCTCGGTTGGTCCCGGCCGGCCTCGGCCTCGGCCCGCCAGCTCCCCTTGGCCCGCCGGCCCGCCCGGAACGCTCGCCCACGCCCGGCCCGCCGGTTCCCCTTGGCCCGCCGGCCCGCCCGAAACGCCGCCCACGCCCGGCACGCCCGGCGCCGCCCGGAACGCCCGGAACGCCCGGCCGCTCCCCCTCAGGTCGCCTTGTGGAACATCCGCTCGATCGCCTCGGCGGCGTCCTCGGCCGCATCGATCGCGTTCTCGAGCTCGCGGTAGAGGTCGCGCCACTTGATGACGTCGATCGGCGCGGTTCCGTCGCGGAACAGCCGCCCGATCGCCGCGCGCGACAGCCCGTCGGCCTCGTGCTCGAGGTCGTGGACCATGACGAGGTGGGTATCCACGTCCTTGAGCCCATCGAGCTTGCGCAGCGCCGCGAGCAGCTCGACGGACTGGGCCGCCAGGATCCGGGTGAGCTCGCGGGCCTCCTCGGTCGGTTTCACGATGTCGTAGATGACGAGCGTCTCGGCGACGGCCTGGATGCCGTCGACCACGTCGTCGAGCCGGACCGTCAGCTCGTGGATGTCCTCGCGATCGAACGGCGTGATGAAGGCATCCTCGAGTCGCCGATTGATCTCACGATCGATCTCGTCGCCGGCCTTCTCGAGCCGCTGGATCTCGACCACGTGCTCGTCGATGTTCTCGTACGTCGACACCATCTCGTGCAGTCGCGTCGCCGCGGCGTGCAGGTTCTCGCCATCGGCGACGAACAGCTCGAAGAAGCGCACGTCCTTGGGGAGCAGGCGGAACGTCATCGATGTCTCCTCACTCAGCCGAAGCCGATGGTGTGCAGGACGAGCCACGACAGCGCGGCGACAGTGCCCGCGGCCGGGATGGTGATGACCCAGGCGAGCAGGATCCGGCGGGCGACACCCCAGCGCACGCCCTTGGGCCCGCGCGCGGAGCCGACGCCCATGATGGCGCTCGAGATCACGTGCGTGGTCGAGACCGGCATCCCGAGGTGAGCCGTGCCGAGGAGGATGGTGGCCGCCGTCGTCTCGGCCGCGAACCCATGGACCGGCTCGAGCTCGGCCACGCGCTGGCCCATCGTGTGCATGATCCGCCAGCCACCGACCGCCGTCCCGAGCGACATCGCCGTAGCCGACACGACGATCACCCAGAGCGGCACATCGTTCGTCGGGATCACCCCCGGCCGCGAACAGGGCGAGCGTGATGATGCCCATCGTCTTCTGGGCATCGTTCGACCCGTGGCTGAAGGCCATGTAGCCGGCCGACAGCAGCTGCAGCCGCCGGAAGATCCGCGCCATCGGCTTTCGCTTCGCATTCCGGAAGATCCAGTAGATGGCGAGCATCAGGGCGAACGCGATCGTGAAGCCAAGGAACGGCGAGACGACCATCGGGACCAGCACCTTGCCGGTGAGCCCGTCGATCTTGAGGGCACCGGTCCCCGCAGCAAGGATCGTCGCCCCGAGCAGGCCGCCGATCAGGGCGTGCGAGCTCGAGCTCGGCAGGCCCTTCCACCAGGTGATCAGGTTCCACGTGATCGCGCCGATGAGGGCCGCAGCGACGACCGACTGCGTCGTGGTGGCCTCATCGACCAGGCCGCTGCCGATGGTCTTGGCGACCGCGGTCCCGGCGAACGCTCCGATGAAGTTGAAGGACGCCGCCATGAGGATCGCGTGGCGCGGGCTGAGGGCCCGGGTCGCCACCGATGTCGCGATCGCATTCGCGGTGTCGTGGAATCCGTTGATGTAGTCGAACGCGACGGCGAGGACGATGACCACGACCAGCGCGAACGTGACGCCTTCCAAGGTGTCGATGGGCCTCCAGGGTGCGGTCGGGGGCGGGCAGAACAGCGTGAGGGCCGGGCCAGGTCGTTAACACGATGGTAATGCCGGGCCACGGCGACCGAAGCACGGCCGCCGCCCGGGTGCTCGGCCGCTATCCTTACCCGGCCATGCGACTGTCCCACCTCTTCTTCGCCACGCTCCGCGACGACCCGGCCGACGCCGAGATGCCGTCCCACCGGCTCCTGCTCCGGGCCGGCTACGTCCGCCAGCTGGGCTCGGGCATCTACTCGCTGCTGCCGCTCGGCAAGAGGGTCAGCGACCGGGTCGAGCAGATCATCCGCGAGGAGCAGGACCGGATCGGCGGCCAGGAGCTGGAGATGCCGGTCGTCCACCCGGCCGACATCTGGCGGGCGAGCGGGCGCTACGACGCGATCGGGCCGGAGCTGGGCCGCTTCAAGGACCGCAACGGGCGGGACATGGTCCTCGCGTTGACCCACGAGGAGGTCGTCGGGATCCTGCTCGCGGACATCGTCAAGTCCTACCGCCAGCTCCCGATGCAGGTCTATCACTTCCAGACCAAGTGGCGCGACGAGCCGCGCTCTCGCGGCGGACTGATCCGGGTCCGCGAGTTCGTGATGAAGGACGCCTACAGCTGCGACCGCGACGCGGCCGGCCTGGACGCGAGCTACGAGGCTCAGCACGGCGCCTACGTGCGGACCTTCGAGCGGCTGGGTCTCGACACGGTCGCCGTCTCCTCGGACGTCGGGATCATGGGCGGATCGCAGGCCCACGAGTTCATGTTCCTCAACCCGGCCGGCGAGGACGTGCTGGTCCTGTGCGAGGCCTGCGGCTACGCGGCGAACCGGCAGGTCGCGGTCGTCCCCAAGCCGGACCCCGCCCCGGAGGAGCCGCTGCCCCTCGAGGAGGTCGCCACCCCGGGGACGACGACCATCGCGTCGCTCGCCGAGTTCCTCGGGATCGGCTCGGAGCGCACGGCCAAGGCCGCGTTCTTCGTGACCGGCGACGGCCGGCTGGTGACGGCCATCGTCCGCGGCGACCACGAGGTCAACGAGACCAAGCTCGGCAATGCGGTCAAGGCGATCGGCGGCATGCGGCCCGCGACCGTCGAGGAGATCAAGGCCGCCGGCATGGAGCCTGGCTACGGCTCGCCGATCGGGGCGCACGACACCGTTGTCGTGGTCGACGACCTCGTCGCGCGCTCGCCGAACCTCGTCGCCGGCGCCAACCGCGAGGGCTTCCACTACCGCAACGTCAACGCCGGTCGCGACTTCACGCCGGACGTCGTGGCCGACATCACGAACGCCCAGGAGGGCGATGCCTGCCCGGTCTGCGGCAAGCCCGTGATCCTGCGCAACGGGATCGAGGTCGGCAACATCTTCAAGCTCGGCACCAAGTTCACCGACGCCGCCGGGGCGACCTACCTCGGCGAGGACGGGCAGGCCCACCCCATCGTCATGGGCTCGTACGGCATCGGCGTCGGACGCAACGTCGCCTGCATCGTCGAGGCCCACCACGACGACAAGGGCATCGTCTGGCCGGCCGAGGTGGCGCCCTACGCGGCCCACCTCGTCTCGATCGGGGGAGCCAAGGAGCCGCGCGTCACCGAGATCGCCGAGCGCCTGCACGAGATCGCCAGAGCCGCCGGACCCCGGCGCGAGATCCTGTGGGACGACCGCGACGAGTCGCCGGGCGTGAAGTTCACCGACGCTGAGCTGCTGGGGATGCCCTGGATCCTGACGGTCTCGCCCCGCTCGCTCGCCGCCGGCGGTATCGAGGTCACCGAGCGCGCCACCGGCGAGCGCTCGACGCGTCCGATCGAGGAGGTCGAGGCGCTGCTGGTGAACGGCTTCTAGTCGCTCGAGATCGAGCTCGGCGGCATCGCGCCGGGCGCGACGTCGACGACGGGCCGCTCGACCGCGCTCGGATCGACCGTCGTCCCGTCGAGCGAGAGCACGAGATCACCGCTCTCGACGATCTGGTCGACGAGTTCGCTCGATGACACGACCGCGGCGCTGACGTCCTCTGGCTCGTCGCCGAGACGCTGGATCGCGAAGGTCACGGCCGGCGGGATCGACGCCGAGATCGAGATCTCCGAGATGCGGTACGGCGAGCCCTTGCCGCGTAGCGCCCTGTTGGTCATCTCCTGGAGGGCGGTCGCCTTGATGACCAGCTCCGCGAGCGTGCCCGGGTCGATCTTCTCGATGACCGTGTTCATGCCCCGCTTGGCGAGCCCGATCGCCTCCCGAGCGCTCGCACCCGCGCCGGACAGGCCCTTGCCGAGCATGTCCTGGGTGGCGGTCTCGCCGGCCGTGCCGCCGCCCTGCCCGGTCGCCTCCTGCGCCTTGAGTCGGGCGGTCTCGGCCGCCTGGGCCGCCGCCTCCTGGGCGCGCTTGATGAAGCTCACGGCGATCCCCTTCGCGACTCACACCGGCCACCTGCCGCCTCGCCGGAGCATAGCGAGGCGTGCCCGGCGCGACCACTACGATGTCGGCGTCATGCCGCCACGACCGACCCTCCCCGGCGACGACCTGTACGCCCGTCTGGGTGTGCCCCACGACGCCAGCGCCGAGGCGATCGACCTCGCCTGGCGAGGACTCCTGCGCAAGCACCACCCGGACATCGCCGGCCCCGACGCGCTCGAGCTCGCGAAGCGCATCAACGTCGCCCACGATTGGCTGAGCGACCCTGAGCTGCGTCGCCGCTACGACCGCGAGCACGCCGACGGGATCCGCTCCGGGCGTTCACCGCGCGCGACCGGCCGGGCCGACCGATCCGCGACCACCTGGCGCCCGATCCGCCGGCCGCCGACGACCGCCGAACGGGTGACCGCCGTCGTCGAGCGCGTCGGCCGGCTGACCCGCGACGAGCTGGATCGGCTGGCGCTCGCGGAGCCGGCCCCGATCGCGTTCCTCGCCACGCTCCGGCGGTTCGTGCCGCCCGAGCTCGATGCCGTCATCGAGCGGGCCGAGGGGGAGGCCGTGGCTAACCTGCCGGCGGCCGCGCGGCGCGACCTCGCGACCCGCGACGCCGTCGCCGGCCAGCTCGCGGACATCGTCCTGGGCGACATCCTCGAAGCGTTGCTTGGCGATCCGGCCGGCCCTCGAGCTCGCGAGCGGCTGACGCGCGGCTGGGAGGCGGCCGTCGGGCAGCCACGCTACGGTCCGGCCACGGCCGCGGTCGACGATCTCCTGGAGCGGCTCCGGGCCCTCACCGCGGACGAGGTCCGCTCCCTGGCCCCGACCGGCACGAAAGACCGCCTCGGACCGGCGCCGTGGCCGCGCGCCACATCGCCAGAGGAGGATGACGCGCTGCGGGTGTCGAGCGAGCTCGCGTCGGCCGATGCCAGCGCGGCGATCGACGCGGTCGAAGGCGTCGGCGAGCGGCACAGCGCCCCGGCCCGGCGAGCTGCCGCCCGGATGGCGCACCTGCTCGTGCTCCGCCACGCGTTCCCAGCTCGGGAGTTCGATCGTCATGCGGCGCCCTGGCTCGGGACGCTGATCCCGCGGCTGGCGCCGTGGGGCCATCGGGTCGGGAGGCGAGCCGGCGCCGACTGACCACGCGCTGCACGTCGCCCGACCGGCGCGTCCCGGCTGTGCGATGCTCGACCCGTGGACCCCTGGATCGTCACCAGCCTCGCGCTGACCCTTCTCGCGATCGTCCTGGCTACGATCGCGCTCCGGAACGCTCGCGCGCTGACGCGCTCGCGGCGGTCGTCACGCGGCTGCGCGCGGAGCTGGCAGGGCAGGACGACGAGATCGCGCAGGCCGACGCGGAGCAGGCGAGCCTGCTGCAGGCGCTTGGCTCCGGGACGATGCGAGTGGATCACGGTCTCCGCGTGACCGCGGCCAACACGGCCGCCCACACCTTGCTCGGCCGGGCGCCCGGCACGCTCGTCGGGCGATCGCTGATGGAGGCGTTCCTCGATGCCTCGGTCGAGACGATGGCGCACGCGGCCCTCGATCCAGGGCACGGCGCGCATCGAGCTCCGCGGGAGCGATGCCGATGGGCCGACGCTCACCGTCCTGGCACGACGCGCGCACCGCGGCGGACTGTGGCTGGTCGTCGACGATGTCTCCGAGCTCCGCCGGCTGCAGACGGATCCGGACCGAGTTCATCGACAACCTCTCGCATGAGCTCAGGACGCCGTTGACGACCGTCAGCCTGCTCGCCGAGACGTTGTCTCGCGAGGCCGAAGGCCCCGATGTCGTCCTGCCACCGAAGATGCGTGACCGGATCGGCAAGATCGAGGTCGAGACCGGCCACCTCGTCCAGATGGTCAACGAGCTCCTGGATCTATCGCGGATCGAGAGCGGCGGGACGCTGGCCCTCGTCGACGGGCTCGACATGGGCAGCCTGGCGGCGCAGTCGGCGGAGCGGCTTCGGCTGTTCGCCGATCGCCAGGGCGTGACACTCCTGGTCGAAGCCCGGACGGCCTGCCGGCCATCCGGGGCGACGCCGTCCGCCTCGGCCAGGTCGTCGTCAACCTCGTCCACAACGCGGTCAAGTTCAGCCCCGATGGCGGGGCGATCGTCGTGCGGGTGCGCGATGAGGGCCGCGACATCGTCACGTCCGTCGAGGATCACGGCGTCGGGATCCCGCGCGACGCTCAGGACCGCGTCTTCGAGCGGTTCTACAAGGTCGATCGAGCGCGCCTGCGGGCCGAGGCGGGCGGCGGCACCGGCCTCGGCCTCGCGATCGCCCGGCACGTCGTGGAACAGCATGGCGGGCGCATCTGGGTCGAATTCGGCAGAAGGAGCGGGCTCGACCTTCTCGTTCGCTCTGCCGGTCGCCGGCAACGGCAAACACTGAGGCAGGCCGGTGCTTCGACTGGCCCATCGCGGCGACTGGCGGCACGCCGCCGAGAACACCCTCCCGGCCCTCCTTGCCGCGCTCAAAGCGCCGGCCTGCGACGGCCTTGAGTTCGACGTCCGGTTGTCGGCCGACGGGGTTCCGGTGCTGCTCCACGACGAGACGCTGGCGCGCGTGCAGGGCCGGCCCGAGCCAGTCGACGAGTTGCGCGCACGGGCTCTCGAGGAGCTCGGTGTCCCCAGCCTGGCCGACGTCCTGGCCGCGATCCCCCACCGTGTGTTCCTCGACGTGGAGCTGAAGGGCCGGCACGACCGGGCGGTCGTGGAGGTGCTGGCGGCGGGCCGTGGGCCCGGCCTCGTGAACGCCGTGGTCTCGTCCTTCTTGCCGGACACGCTGGAGCGGGTCGCCGGGCTCGTCCCGACCGTGGCCGCGCTGGCTCATCGCCGAGGGACCTGGAGCCAGAGACGATCGCGACGGCGATCGAGCTCGAGTGTGGCGGGATCTCGCGTGGAATGGCACGCGATCGATGCGGGCTCGATGGCCGAGCGCGCGCCGCGGGGCTGACGTGACGGCTCGTGCGGCGTGCGACCGTGGCGCCGGCTCGACGGCTGAGACCGCGACAGCGCGGACGGCCTGCGAGCACGGCCGTGAGCACGTCGTTCGCGACCCATCGCCGAGGACGCGCAGCCGCGACTCGGACCGCGGGCAGGCCCTCGACCGCATGCAGGGAGGCACGCATGACGATCGAGCGGACCTCGTCGTGGTCGGCGCGGGCACGGTCGGCGGCTGGGCATCGGTCTTCGCCGCCGAGGACGGCGTCGGGCGGGTGGTCGTCCTCGAGCGTGGCCTCGCCGGGATGGGCGCATCGTCGCGGGCGGCCGGCATCGTCCGGGCGCAGGGCGGCACGCCGGCGACCGTGGCGCTCGGTCGCTGGTCGATCGACTTCTACCGCGGCCAGGCCGCGGCCTACGGCACCGATTCCGGGTTTCGCGAGCTCGGCTACCTCATCCTCGCCGTCACCGAGGACGACGAGCGGCCGGGCGCGAGCGCGTCGGCGATGCAGCACGCGCGGGGCTGACCGACGTCCGCTGGCTCGACGCCGCGGACGCGGCCGCGACCGTGGGCACGCTCTGCGCGCGACGGCCATCGCGGCGGCAGCTTCAGTGCGCGGCGGACGGCCACATCGATCCGCCGCGCAACGTCCGGGCCTACTCGCTGGCCATGCAGGCGGCCGGCGTCGAACTGCGCGAACGGACCGCCTTCACCGGCCTGCGCACCGAGCCGAGCGGTCGGCGGTCGCCGCGTCATCGCCGTCGAGACGTCCGGCGGCCCCATCGAGACTGAGCGCGTGCTGCTGACGGGCGGCCCATCGCTGCGCGCGGTCGGCGAGCTCGGCCGGACTGCGGATCCCGGCCGGCGCCGCGCGCCACACGGTCGCCGTCCTGGAGCCGCACGACGCGTTCGCCGTGGATCGGATGCCGATGGTCTTCGATATCGACGTGCCGGGCTGTACTGGCGGCTCGAGGAAGGCGGCCTGCTGTTCGGCTGGAGCGACCCGGACGAGCGAGCCGGGCGAGGCGCGCGAGATCGACTGGGCGGCGTACGAGCGGTACCGGGATCGACTGGCAGCGTACGTGCCCGTCACGCGGCGGCCTCGGGCTGCGCAAGATCTGGGCAGCGACGATCGACTACACCCCGGACCACCTGCCGATCCTGGGCCCGGCGCTCACGCCCGGACGGGCAGCGATCGAAGGGCGTCACGATCGCGTCGGCGGCGGGCCACGGGATGATGTGGGGACCTGGAGTCGCCCGGGTCGCGGCGGACCTCGCGGTCCACGGCGCGACGTCGCTCATCGACGTGGCCGATCTCGGGCTGGATCGGTTCGATGCGCATGGTCGGAGCCGCCTCGCGCCCGATCCGATCGCCCTGCCGTTCCCGGTCGCCGACCGACTAACAGCAGCCGGTCGGTCAGCCGCAGCCGCAGCCGTCGCCGCAACAGCCACCGCCTTCGCGAGGACCGGCAGTGCCGCCTTCGACCGGCTTCGGCAGATCGACCGCCGGCATGTCGCGAGCGTCCAGGCGGCGGGCTTCGAGCGCGCGGACGATCGCCCCGTGCAGCCCATCGGCGACGTGGGTGCGTCGCCCGGATCGTCGACATCGACGAACCCGACCGCATCGAGGCCGCGCGGTACTCGGCGAACGACAGGGCGCCCGCGATGCAGCCGACGAAGCTGCCGCGTTCGGCCCGCGCTCGTCGGGGCCAGCGCTGTCGTCAGCGACCACGTCGCTGATGCCGATGCGACCACCGGGCCGCAGCACGCGGGCGATCTCAGCGAAGACGGCCGCCTTGTCCGACGACAGGTTGACGACGCAGTTGCTGATGACGACGTCGACCGGCGTCGGCGCGAGCGGGATCGCTTCGATCCGGCCCTTGCGGAACTCGACGTTCGTGGCGCCCGCCTCGGCGGCGTTGCGGCGGGCCAGCTCGAGCATCTCGTCGGTCATGTCGAGGCCGTACGCGAAGCCGGTCGGGCCCGACGCGCGAGGCGGACAGCAGCACGTCGATGCCGCCGCCCGACCCGAGGTCCAGGACGATCTCGCCCGGCTCGCAGCTCGGCGACGGCGGTCGGATTCCCGCAGCCCAGGCTGGCGAGCACGGCGGCATCGGGCAGTGCCGCGCGGTCCGTCGCGTCGTAGAGCAGCTCGCCCCATGACCGGGTCGCGGGTCCGTCTGGCCGACGGGCTGCAACAGCCGCCCGCGACGTCGACCGGCGCGGCGGTCCGATCCAGCACGGCGCGCGCCGCGTCCGCGTAGCGGGCTCGCACCTCGTCGTTGATCGCTTCGGGGCCCGGTCGTCGCTGGCGTGGCGGTCGGTCGTCGGTCAGGCTCCGTCATCTGCGGGAGGGTGGGGAGCGGTCGCGCGGGCGCGCGCTCATGATCCGGGCAGCACTCCGGCGGCGCAGCAATCAGCGGCGATGCCGTCGTCGCGACCTGCGCGGTGAGCCGCTACGCAACGCCCCGACGACGCGGCGGCGGCGCGCAGGGCGAGCTGCATCGCGGTAGCAAACCGCCCTTCGGCGAGCCGGAGCGTCGATTTCGCGATGCCGAGACGAGCTGGCGTCGGCTGGTCGTCGGCGAGTCTCGGCGCGCCTGCCGCCGGCGATCATCCAGGCGATCCCGGTTGTCCATGAGCGTCTCTTCTCCTTGTCGGCTGGATGTATCGACGGACGTCAATATGCCGCGTACCTCGAATACTTGTCAATATCGAATCTCGACCGATATGTTGCCGCCATGGCACGCACGCCCCGACACCACCGCCCGGACCCCGACGTCCGCCTCCTCGCCGCCCTCGCCGACCCGACGCGCCTGGCGCATCGTCCGCGAGCTCGCCGCCGACACCGAGACCTGCGCGTGCGACTTCACCGCCAGCTGCGACGTCGGCCAGCCGACGGTTTCGCACCACCTGCGGGTCCTGCGCGAGGCCGGCGTCGTGACCTCCGAGCGGCGCGGCCAGTGGATCTCTACCGCCTCGCACCGGACGTCGCCGAGCGCCTTGGCGCGATCGCCCGCGACCTCGTCCCGGGCGGCCTCATCCCGGTCGCCGACCTCGTACCGCCCGGGGCGCTGCGGCGCGACCGCGGGGGCGAAGCCGAACCCGCGGTCAGCGCTCCGGCTTGAGCAGCGTCCGGCGGGACGAGCCAGCGCAGCGTCCCGCCGCCCGCGGCTCGCAGCGGCCGGTCGACCTCGATCCGCGCGAGCGCGCCCTTGCGCATCGGGACGCCGGCCGCGCCGCACAGCACCGTCGACGAGCTCGCTGAAGTCCGGGTCGTGGCCGACCAGCATCGGCCGCTCGGGATCGCCGGCCTCGCGCAGGATCGCCTCGACGCGTCGCGAGGTCGAGGCGCCGGCCAGGCGCTCGTCCTCGCGACCGCGAGGCCGAGGTGCCCGGCGACGATCTCCGCGGTCTGCGCCGCCCGCAGCTTGGGCGAGCGTGATGATCGCGTCGGGCGCGAACCCGACGCCGGCCAGGAACCGCCCGAGCCGCTCCGCCTGGTTCCGGCCCTTGTCGCTCAGCGGTCGCGCGGCGTCCGGGCCGTCCACGCCGCCGGGTCGCCGGCATGGGCGTGGCGCAGCAGGTGGAGCAGCATCAGGCGAGCTGCGCGCGCGCGGGTGACGGTCGCGAACTGCCGGACCCGCTCGCCGATCTGGATGAACACCCGCCGGAAGACCGCCAGCCGCTCCTCCTCGGTGCCCTCGGCCTCGCGCCGGATCCTCGTAGCCCCAGTGGAGCGACTCGTGGACGCCCGGGAAGACCGGGCAGGCCTGGCGCGCCTGGTCGCACACGGTGACGACGTAGTCGAACGTCTGGCCGAGGTACTCGTCGACCGACTTCGAGCGCGCCCACGACGCGTCGATGCCGGCTTCGGCGAGGACGCGCAGGGTCAGCGGGTTGATGCCCTTGGGCTCGGTGCCGGCGCTGTGCACCTCGAAGGCGTCACCGCCGTGCTGGCGCAGGAGCGCCTCGGCCATGACGCTGCGCGCCGAGTTGCCGGTGCACACGAACAGGACCCGGATGGGGTCGCTGCCGCTCGTCGGTCACGGGTTGAGGTCCTCGACGTCGCCGGTCACGAGATAGACGATGTCCTCGGCGATGTTGGTCGAGCGGTCGCCGATCCGCTCGAGGTAGTGCGACGCGATGATGATCCGCGTCCCGCGCTCGACGTTGGCCGGGTCCGCGCGCATGAGCTCGACGACCTCGTCGAAGGTCGCGTGGTAGAGCCGGTCGATCTCGTCGTCGAGGACGGCGACCTCGCGGGCCGCGACCGCGTCGGCGTCGACGAGCGCGCGCAGGACGCCGTGGACGAGCACGGCCGACCGCTCGGCCATCTCGGGCAGGTTGACGTAGCCGCTCGAGCGGCGGCTCCGGGGCGAGCTTGATGACCTGCTTCGCGACGGACGCCGCGTGGTCGCCCATCCGCTCGAGCTCGTAGGTCACGTGGTCGAGGGTCAGCAGGTAGCGCAGGTCGCGGGCGACCGGCTGCTGGGTCGCGATCGTCACGCGTGATCAGCCGCGAGACCTCGCGCTGGGCATCGTTGATCCGGGCGTCGCCCTTGATGATCGTCGAGCGCCAGCTCCGCGTCGTGCGCCGCTGAGCGCCCGGCTCGCCTGCGCGGATCGCCTCCTCGACGAGCGACGCCCATGCGCAGGACGGCGTCCTTGATCTCGCTGCTCCTGGCGGTCGAGGGCTCGCGCCGCGCGGGCGACCGCTCGGCGGATGCCGCCCGCGGCCGCGTCGAGGAGTGCGTCTCGACCTGCTCGTCCACCGCGGTCTGGCGTCGCGGGCCGTCGGTTCGCTCGGTCATGTCGTCCACCACCCTCAGCCGAACCGGCCGGACACGTAGTCCTCGGTCAGCTGGTTCTTCGGATTCGTGAAGATCTCGACCGTCGGCGCCTGTTCCACGACGTAGCCGGCGCGGTCCTCGCCCATCGTCATGAACACCGTCGTGTCCGAGGCGCGCGCGGCCTGCTGCATGTTGTGGGTGACGATGACGATCGTGTACTCCCGCTTGAGCTCGGCCATCAGCTCCTCGATCTGGAGCGTCGAGCGCGGATCGAGCGCCGAGCACGGCTCGTCCATCAGGATGACCTCCGGGTTCGATGGCGATCGTCCGCGCGATGCACAGCCGCTGCTGCTGCCCGCCCGACAGCGCCATCCCCGACTGCTTCAGCTTGTCCTTGACGTCGTCCCACAGCGCCGCGCGGCGCAGGCTGCGCTCGACGAGCTCGTTCATGTTGCCCTTGTAGCCGTTGATCCTCGGCCCGAACGCGACGTTCTCCCAGACCGTCTTCGGGAACGGGTTCGGCTTCTGGAAGACCATCCCGACGCGGCGCCGGACGGCGACCGGATCGACCTCCTTCGCGTAGAGGTCCTGGCCGTCGAGCAGGATCTGGCCCTCGGTGCGGTAGCTCGGGATCAGGTCGTTCATCCGGTTGATCGTCCGCAGCAGCGTCGACTTGCCGCAGCCGGACGGCCCGATCAGGGCGGTGATCGCGTTGCTTGGCGACCTTGAGGTCGACGTTGCGGACGGCCCGGAACGAGCCGTAGTAGCAGGACACGTCCTGGAGCTCGACGACGATCTCAGTGGTCGACTCGCGGCCTCGACGCGCACCGGGCGCTCGGTCGCTGCGATCCGGATGGTCGGGCCCGGTGCCGTCCGTGGACGCCTCGCGGACGGGTGGCTCCGAGACTGGGCGTTCACGGGGTCCTCCTCTACCACTGGATGTGCCTCGAGAGGCGGGCGCGCACGATCAGGGCGAGAGCGTTGAGGACGAGCATGAGGACCAGGATCACGATGATCGCCGCCGCCGCGATGCCCTGGAAGTCGGCCTGCGGGCGCGTCGCCCAGTTGAAGACCTGGATCGGCAGCACGGTGTAGCCGCCCTGACACGGGTTCGGGCAGGAAGGTGACGAAGGCGGACGCCCCGATGAGGATCAGCGGCGCCGCCTCGCCGATCGCCCGGGCCATCGCCAGGATGATGCCGGTCATGATGCCCGGGCGCCGCGGCCGGGAGGACCGAGCCGCGGACCATCTGCCAGCGCGTCGCGCCGAGGGCGTAGGCGCCCTCGCGCTGGGCCTCGGGCACGGCCTTGAGCGCCTCGATCGAGGCGATGATCACGACCGGCAGGATGAGCAGGGTCAGGGTCAGGCCCGCCGCCAGGACGTCGGCCCGAGGCCGAGCAGCCGGACGAAGACGGCCAGCCCGAGGATGCCGTAGATGATCGACGGGCACGCCGGCGAGGTTGCTGATGTTCGTCTGGAGCAGCCGGTTGAGCCAGCTGTCGCGGGCGTACTCGGTGAGGTAGATCGCGGCGGCCGACGCCGATCGGGAAGCGTGAACAGCGCCACGATGAGGCCGATCTGGATCGAGCCGACGAGGGCGGGCAGGATGCCGGCTTCGTTCGGTCGCCGCGACGGGCACCCCGGTCAGGAACTCGAGGATCGAGCCACGGCAGGCCGCGGGCGAGGACGTCGAGCAGCAGCACGACCAGCGCGAGGAGCAGGATCCCGATCGCGACCAGGCACGCGCCGTAGAACAGCGTCCCGGTCAGCTTCCGGCGCATGAGCGCGGGCTCGAACCGGTCGACGCGCCGCGGTGCGGGCGGGATCGCCGGTGGTCGCGGCGGTCATCAGTAGGCCGTCCGGAACTTGCGCACGAACCAGCCGCTGATGAGGTTCAGGACGAGCGTCATCACGAACAGCGTCGCCCGACGGCGAACAGCGACTTGAACTGGATCGAGCCCTGGGCGGTCTCGCCGAGGCTGATCTGGGCGATGAACGCGGTCATCGTCTGGACGCTCTCGGTCGGGTCGAAGGTGAACTGCGGCTTCGCCCCGACCGCCAGGACGACCGCCATCGTCTCGCCGATCGCCCGGCTCATCGCCAGGATGATCGACGCCATGATCCCCGAGATCGCGGCCGGAAAGACGACCTTCCGGACGACCTCGAACTTCGTCGCGCCCATCGCGTAGGCGCCCTCGCGCATGCCGCGCGGGACGGCGCGCATCGCGTCCTCGGAGATCGAGGCGATGAGCGGCGTGATCGAGCATGCCCGACGACGATGCCACCCGGCCAGCGCCGAGAAGCCGCCCGATGTTCGTCCTTACCGAGCAGCGGCATGAGGATCTGCGGCGACAGGAAGTTGATGGCGAAGAAGCCGAGGACGATGGTCGGGATGCCGGCGATCGTCTCGAGCATGGGCTTGACCACGGTGCGGACGCGCGGCGGACGCGTACTCGGCGAGCAGGACCGCCGACAGCAAGCCCGAGCGGGACCGCGATGAGCATCGCGATCACGGCCACGAGCAGCGTGCCGGAGACCAGCGGCAGGACGCCCCACGCGTAGGGCTGGATCGACGCCGACCAGACCGTCCCGGTGAAGAACTCGATCGGGCTGACCTCGACGGAAGAACTCGAGCGTCTGGAAGGCGAGGACGAGCACGATCCCGATCGTCGTCACGACGCCGAGCGCGGCGGCCAGGAACAGCAGGACCTCGATGATCCGCTCCGACAGCGGCCGTTGGCGGGTCAGCGGTCTCGCTTGGCGGCGTCATGCGATGTGACGCTCCTCGTGAAGTCGGGTCCTAGCCTACGTCAGTGCGCAACGAGGCGGGGATGAGCAACGCACCGGCTCGATCCGAGCTTCGAGCCGGTGCGCGTGGAGGAGGGTGTGCCGCGCGGGGGTCAGCCGCCGACGGCGGCCGCCCACTCGTCCTTCTCGGCCTGGAGCAGGTCGTCCGGCATCGCCACGTAGCCGACCTCGGCCGACAGGGTCGTGGTGTTGTCGAGGTAGAAGTCGACGAACGCCTTCAGCTCGGGCGCTCCTTGGCCTTGCCGATATCCGGATAGATGAACAGCGGGCGGCTGAGCGGGGCGTAGGTGTTGTCGTTGATCGTCGCCTCGGTCGGGGCGACGCAGCCGTAGCCGCCGTCGACCTCGACCGCCTTGAGCTTGTCCGTGTTCTCGACGTAGTAGGCGTAGCCGAAGAACGTGATCGCGTTGGCGTCGCCGGCGACGCCCGTCACCAGGACGTTGTCGTCCTCGGACTGCTGCGCGTGCTGGGTCGCGGCATCGACCTCGCCGTTGATCACCTCGGTGAAGTAGTCGAACGTGCCGGAGTCGGCGCCCGGCATGAACCGGATGACCGGCTCGGCCGGGAAGCTCGGCTCGGACCTCGCTCCATTTGAGGTCCTCCGGCGAGTCGGGGCCGTAGATCTTGGCCAGCTCCTCGACCGTCAGGCACGTCGCGAAGGTGTTGGCCGGGTTGACGACGACGGTCAGGCCGTCGATGGCGACCTGGAGCTCGACGTACTCGATGCCGTTCGCGGTGCAGGCCAGGCCCTCGCCCTCGTCATCGGCCTTGATCGGCCGCGAGGCGTCGTTGATGTCGGTCTCGCCGGCGCAGAACTTCTTGAAGCCGCCGCCGGTCCCGGACAGCGATGTCGGCACCCGCACGCCGGTGTTGGCGGCCTGGAACTCCTCGGCCACGGCCTCCGTGATCGGGTAGACGGTGCTCGAGCCGTCGATCGTGACGCTCCCGGACAGGTCGGCGGGCGCCTGCGAATCCGGTGCCGTGCTCGGCGGGGCGGCGCTCGTGCCGCCGGTGGTCGGCGCGGCCGATGTGCCGCCGCCGCTCGAACAAGCGCTGATGGCCACCGCCGCTACGACGACGAGCACGCCCAGGCGCCTCGGGTTCATGATCTTCACTCGATGCTTCCTCCTACAAGGTCCGCCGCACGGGGGCGGATTCGACGGGCAGTCCCTCCGGTCTGACACGGTCAGGCTCGCGCCGGGGCGTCAACAGCCGCTTTTCGAGCCGTTAAGGCTGCGTTAACGGCAACGAGGACCGGGCGAACCCGATCCTCGTCCCGTGGGCGGAGCCGGCGGCCTCTCACCGCGGCGTCAGTCCCCGTAGATGTCTGACCAGTCGTCGATCGCCAGCGTGAGCAGCTGCCCGCGCTCGACGTATTCCTGGACCGTGCCCGGACCGGTCCCGGCGGGCAAGCCCTTGGCCGTGTGGACCTGGGCGTCGAACACGAAGGTCCCGGCGCCGAGGAACGCCTCGGTGTCGATGATCCCGCTCGACTCTTCGTCGATCGTGAGTCTCGTCGGGTCCGCGGTCGCACCCGCCGAGAAGAGCGTGCGCGTCAAACCGCGCGATGACGCCGAGCGCGCCGTCAGCGATCCGGTAGGCGACGATCCGGGCGAGGTGATTGACGTTGCCCGGGTCCTCCTGGATCAGGAGGTTGCCGTGCGTATCGATGGTCATGTTGTCCGGCTTGTGGAGGCCCGATCTCGCCGCCGGGCAGCTCGCTGCCGTCCAGCAGCAGCGTGAGCTCCGCGCCGAGCATCCGGGCTCCTCGATGTCCGCCCAGCGGAGGAGCCAGAGCCCGCCGCCGTCGCGATACAACGGTCCAGTCGGGCTCTCGCCGTTGTTCTGGCCGCCCTCGGTGGTGAGGAAGTAGAAATCGTTCGGTTTGTTCGGGTCCCAGTGGCCGTCCTCGATCCGGTTGAGGCTGAGGCCGTCCGCGAGCGCGTCGGCATTCTGACCGGCGCCGGTCTGGTTCCAGTCGTTGTCGACGAGCGTGACCGGGGCGGCGACGCCCTTGCCGTAGGTCGCGCGCCACTGGGCATCGTTGGAGACCGCCTGGTTGACGGCGTCGAGCACGTGATCGTCGCCGTTGGTCAGGCCGGCCTTCGCGACGGGCGGGCCGCTCTGCTGCTTCGTCCCGACGTAGACCCACGGCTGACTGCCGTTGCCAGGGCCGTCCTCCTGGCCCATCACGAGCGTCGTATCGCTCTGATTCGGCGCCGGGACCGTGTTCTCCCAGGAGAACAGGCCGAGGCGCGGCAGGGCGGTCGCGTCACCCTCCTTGGTCACGCCGAACGCCCGGCCGTTGTCACCATCCTCTTCGTTGCCGAAGTAGATCTGGCCCTTCCAGCCGTTCCCGGTCGCCTCGTTGTAGAAGACGCCCGGGTCGGACAGCGTGCCGGAGCAGAAACGTCCGAACGTCCGATCCTGGAGCGTGCTGTCGGCCCACCGGGCGCCGGTCGTGACGTAGGTGCCGCTCGGGTAGTCCCAGTACTGGACCCCGGGGTTGATCCAGTCGGACCCTTCCTTGACCCGTCCCGTCGCCGGATCGATGACGTAGCGGGAAACGAACGCGCCGGTCTCGCCGTGGCGCCGGGCGAGCCCCTGGGTGTCGCGGAGCTCCTGATTCATGTACAGCACGAGATTCGCGCCTTCGCGGATCATGCCGAGCCCGTCGGGGATCCCGACCATCTCGTAGCCGTTGGTGGCGGAACCGCCGTCGCCGACCGTCAGCAATGACTGGATGTGGACGCCGTCGGCGACGGGCAGGATGTAGGGAGCGGTCGCGCTGTTCGGACCGGTCGAGGTCGATGAAGCGGCGCTGGTGGGTGCGGCCAGGGCCAGCGTGAGCGACGCGGCAAGGAGAGCGGCGGCGGCTCGGCGGCGCGCCTGGCGGGGGTGTTGGGACTCGGGCACAAGGGTCCTCCTGGGATGCTTGGGGGTTCCCAACAGGTCTAACGGGCGAATGTGAACGGCAGACCGACCCTCTGTATCCGTTCGGTTAGCGCGGGCCTGGATCGAGCCGGTAGCCGACGCCGCGCACCGTCACGATGTGGACCGGAGCGTCAGGCTGTGGCTCGAGCTTGCTGCGCAGCCAGCGCACATGGACGTCGACCGTGCGCGGGTCGCCGTCATGATCGTGCCCCCACACCCGGTCGAGCAGCTGGCGGCGCGTGTAGGCCCGCCCCGGATGCGCGGCGAGCATCGCGAGGAGCTGGAACTCCTTTGGCCGCAGGTGAACGAGCCGGCCGGCGCGGCGGACCTCGTGGGCGATGAGGTCGATCGACGCATCCTCGGTGACGACCAGGACCGTCTCGTGCCGGCTTCGTGCGCGGTCCTCGAGGATGGCCAGGCGCGCGGCGAGCTCGGCCGGCTCGATCGTGTCCGGCAAGGCTTCGTCGACGCCGGCGCGGAGAGCCTCGAGCCGCTCGTCGATGGCGTCCGGTGCGCTCAGGAGCACCACACGCAGCGAGGGACGGCGCCGACGCTCCAGGAGCGTTGCCTCGATATCGTCGGTGCACGCCGGCGGGCGGGCCAGGATCGCGATTCGAGGCCGCGCCGCGGTCAGGAGACCGGCGAAGACGACGGGATCGTGGGTCGTGCGCAGGTTCGGTAGCGAGCCGCGCAGGCCGAGCTGCGCGATCGGCCCACCGTCGGCCAGGGCGATCCAGGTCGGGCGCGGATCGATCGACATGCCCGTGAGGGTGCCCGGTGACCGCTAACCGCTTGTCGACAGGTCGTTAACAGGATGTTCGCGTTCGGCTTGGCGGCCGTTCGGCGTTAATCTCCGAGTGGTACCGTTCCGTGCCGCCCTCACATCGGGCGTGAACGTGGAGAGGGAGAGACACACGATGGCGAAGTCGACGAACGGGGCACCCAAGGCGAAACGCTCCAGCCTGCCGGCGGATGTCGTCGGGGCGGCCGGGGACGTGGTCGCCGCCGCCCAGAAGGCGTCGGCGCCGGTGACCCGCAAGGCCGCCCGGGAGCTCAAGAAGCTCGGCAAGCAGCTGGACACGGCCCGCGCCACGGAGACGAAGCGGCTGCAGCAGCTCGCCAAAGCTGAGGCGTCGAAGGGCCGCAAGCAGGTCACCAAGCGTCAGCGGCAGGCCGCCGAGGCCGCCGCGGATGTCGCGGGTCTGATCGTGCGGATCGGCGGCCGGGCTCGGGCGGCGGCCGGGAATGCGGCGGGCGTCGTCGGTGACGCCGCGATGGACGTCGGGTCCGCGGCGGTCATGGCCGCGCAAGCGGTGTCCCCCATCAAGTCGGCGCCTCGGGCCCTCGCCAGTCGCGCGGCTACGACCGCGGCCTCCGCCCGGCGCAGGGTCACGCGGAAGCCTGCGACCAGGCGCAAGACCACGGCAAAGTCGGCTGCGGCGAGTTCCAGCGCGTCGGCGCCGGCGAGCGCCAGCCCGGCAGCCGCGGCATCGTCAGCGGCGAAGCCGGCCACGACCCGGCGCAAGGCGCCGTCGACGAGGGCCCGGCGGACCACCGCCAAGCGTGCGTCGACCAGGGCCGCCGCGACGACAACGGCCTCATCGGCGACGACCGCGGCAGCGGCCAAGCCCGCCACGGCGAAGGCGGCCACGCGCAGGCCCTCGACGGCAAAGGCGAGCACCCGCAAGCGCGCGACGGCGAAGGCGGCCACCCGCAAGCCCGCGACGGCGAAGGTGGCCACCCGCAAGCCCGCGACGGCGAAGGCGGCCACCCGCAAGCCCGCCACGGCCACGTCAGCCACGGCCACCAACGCAGCGCAACCAACGGCGTCCGCGAAGCCCGCAGCGGCCAAAGCGGCCACGGCCAAGCGAGCCACCGCGGGTTCGACGACCCGGAAGGCCTCGACCCGCCGATCGGGCGCGACCCGCAAGTCGCCCACCACGCGCACCCGTCGCACGGCCAGCCCGGCGACCGGAACGGACGCCGGCGCCACTCCGTGACCGTCGACGCCGCGAGCCGCAGCCGGAACGGGTGAGCGACCGACCGCACGTCGGAGCGTCGGTCGATCTCGGCTCGAACTCCGTTCACCTGCTCGTCGCCGAGATCGACGGCCATGAGCTCCGGCCGTTGGTCGACGAATTGGTCTTCCTCGGTCTCGGCGCGGCCGTCGACGAGCGGGCGCACCTGGGCGCGGCCCGGCGAGCGGAGCTGGTCGAAGCGCTCGTCCGGTACGCGACGACCGCGCGCCAGCTCGGGGCATCCGCGATCACCTTCATGGGCACCGAGCCCATCCGCCGGGCTGCGGATGCCCCCCGCATCGTCGCCGACGTCAAACGCGCGACCGGCGTCGGGCTGCACGTGCTGTCGCACGAGGAGGAGGCCTATCTCACGCTCGTCGGGGTGACCCTGGGTCAGCCCGTCGTACACGAGACCCTCGTCGTCGACATCGGCGGCGGCAGCTCCGAGTTCTGTGCCGTCGCGGCCGGTGGCCTGGCGCGCGCAGCCGGCCTCCGGCTCGGTTCCAACCGCCTGGCGACGCGCTTCGTCCGCGCCGACCCGCCGACCCCCGACCAGCTGCAGTCGATGGCGGCGGCCGCCGACACGATCCTCGTCGAGGCACTTCCGGCGCAGCCGACCGACCTCGTCGCGGTCGGCGGCACGGCGTCCAATCTCCTCAAGGTCACCGCTGCCGGCGTCGCCGATCGCGTGCTGACCATGACGCGCCTTGCCGAAGCGCTGGCCACCCTGACGGCGCGACCCGCCGCGGACACCTCCGAGCGTTTCGGGGTGAACCCGACTCGGGCTGGCCTGCTGCCCGCCGGCGCGGTCATCGTCGAGGCGCTGATGCGCCGCTACGGCGTTGACCAGGTGCGCGTGTCAGAGGAGGGGATGCGCGAAGGCGCGATCCTCGCCGCGCACCATGCGGGACGCGCCTGGCGCGATCGGCTCCCGGAGCTCGCCCACGGCTGGCGCCAGTAAGGCGCTCGGTCAGAGCCCCGCGACCACCCGACCAAGCGTTCGCCGGAACCGGACACCCGCCACGCCCCGCCAGGCCGCTCCGACCGTTCGCTTTAGACGAGCGACCTCCTTTTCGCGATCGACGAGGTAGCGCCCGATCGCCGCGCTCTCCGGCCCACTCAGGTCGCCGGTGTGCTCGACGAGGAACGTCCGCGTCATCGATGCGGTCACGTCCGCGTCGTTCATCAGCCCGAGGTGGTCCTGGAGCGCCGTGACTCGGGCGATCAGCGGCTCGATGTCACGCCCCAGCGGTTCGCGCACGAACTCCATGGAATAGCGCAGCCACTTGCCGGCGATGCGCAACTCGTGGAGCGTCTCCACGTCCGCCCAGCGGAGCACGGACTCGTAGCCGCGAACCCCTTCGTACGCGGTCCAGATGCGTGACGGGGCCGTGTCGCGGACGCGGTGCGGCTGGACGGCACCGACCTGGCGGACGCCCGCGCCCTCCGTGCGCACGAAGTCGATGTAGTCGTCCAGCCACCGCCGGAAGCCCCCAGAGTCGAGCTCGCGCAGGAGCAGGACGCGCGCATCGTCACGATGCTGGCGCCAGGCGGCGAGGAGCGGTTCGAGTGCGCGCTGCTCGGCGACCGGCAGGTCGGCGCGGTAGGCGTCGGCTGCCTCGAGTTGCACGTCGAGATCGCGCACGGCCCCGAGGCGCCGGGCCGTGTCGCGCAGCCCGTCGCGGTAGCGCTTCGTCCGTCCCTTGCTGAACGCCTCACCGAAGATCCGCCACGCGGCGCGTTGGCGGCGGGTGGCCACGCGCATCTTGTGCACGGCCTCGGCCTCGATGCCCGCGCGGACCCCCGGCTCGTGGTCGAGCATCCGCGCCAGGTGGAAGCGCATGACCTTGCGCCCCGCCTCCGCGATGTGGTCATCCGCGGTCACGCCCGGAGTCTTGCCCACGACAAGGCGCGGGGCGTCCGGGACCTCGGGCTCGCGTTGGCCGACCTCGACCGGCTCGATCGAACCTGGGCCGACCGCGATGCCGGCACCGTCGACCGCCACCGACGCCGGCGGCTCATCCCCGGTCGCGCCATCGACGGCGGCCAAGGCCGCCTCGAGCTTGCTCGTCATCGCCCGCCGCAGCGTCGGTTCGGCATCGAGCGCGGCCCCGAGCGCCTCCAGCTCGCCCTCATCGCCCTTGGTGAGCTCGGCCTCGAGCTCCACGAACCGGTCGACGATCCGGCCGCGGCTCACGACATCGACCTCGTCAAGGCTCAGCTCCACGCGGCTCTGGGCGGACTTCAGCTGTCGCTTGCGACGCAGCTGGCGGACGGTCACGAGCTCGACCAGCGGCGCATCCCCGGCGTGCTCCAGCACGAGCGCTCGCGCGTCCGAGGCCGGCCAGTCGACCGCCGCTCCCACGCGGTCGGCGGGCCCCTCGAGTTCCTGGCGACGGACGGAGCCACCGGGCCCATCGGTCCGCGCGAGCGACTTGACCGAGACGATCGTCTTGCCGCCGGACTGGCGCAGTCGCACGGCGAAGCCCGCCCGGCCGAGCGCCCCGTCGGCGGTGTCGACGTAGCGATCCTCGAGCTGCGTCGAGCGGGCACGACCGCCGCTCCCCGCGAACGGCCCGACCTGTTCGGCGGTGAGCAACCGTTCCGCCGCTGCCAGCTCGCCGACCCGGTACTTGAGCTCGACCTCCACCGGCCGTGTTTCCTCGGCGGTCACGCCCGCGGGTCCAGCGAGCCGGCGCCGGAGCCGGGACGTCGTGGGACCGCCGCCACGTGGGCGGACATCAGGGCGCGTTCCTTGAGGACCTCGAAGGTGTCGATCGTGCCGGAACGCCCTTCGAGCACCTCCGTGCGCACCCAAGAAGCGTCCGGCTGGAGCTGCCACGAGCGGCGATCGTCCGCCAGCATCAGCTCGATGATCTCGGCGATGCGCCCCTTCGCCTCCGTGTCCTCGACCGGCACGACCGCCTCCACCCGACGGTCGAGGTTGCGGTCCATCAGGTCGGCCGACCCGATGTACCACTCGCGATCGCCGCCGTTCTCGAAGCCCCAGATCCGTGAGTGCTCGAGGAACTCCCCGACGATCGAGCGGACCCGGATCCGTTCCGAAATCCCGGGCAGGCCGGGTTGCAGGGAGCACGCGGCGCGGATGATGAGGTCGATATCGACGCCTGCCGTCGACGCGTTGTACAGGGCCTCGATGACCGGGATGTCCACGATCGAATTCAGCTTCAGGACGATCCGTGCCGGTCGCCCGGCCGCGGCGTGGGCCACCTCGCGATCGACGAGCGACAGGAACCCCGAGCGCAAGCTGTGGGGGGCGACCAGCAGCCGCCGGAACGTCCGCTGGCGCGACAGGCCGGTCAGGACGTTGAACAGATCCGTGACATCGGCGCCGATCTCCGAGCGGGCGGTCAACAGGCCGAGATCCACGTACAGCCGCGCGGTCTTGGGGTTGTAGTTGCCGGTCCCGATATGGACGTAACGGCGCAGGCCCGAGCCTTCGCGGCGCACGACGAGGGCCGTCTTCGAATGTGTCTTGAGCCCGACGAGGCCGTAGACGACGTGCGCACCGGCCCGCTCCAGCTTGCGGGCCCAGATGATGTTCGCCTCCTCGTCGAAGCGCGCCTTGATCTCGACGAGCACGACGACCTGCTTGCCGCGCTCGGCGGCCCGGATCAGCGACTGGACGATGGGCGAGTCGCCGGATGTCCGGTACAGCGTCTGCTTGATCGTGAGGACGTCGGGGTCGTCCGCGGCCTGGGTGATGAACCGTTCCACCGACGCGGCGAAGGAGTCGTACGGATGGTGGACGAGGATGTCGCCGGCCCGGATCGCCGCGAATACGTCGGCGGGCTCGTCCTCGTCGGGCGGGATCAGGCGCGGCGGCGTGACCGGCGTCCACGGCTCGGCCCGCAGCTCCGGCCGATCGAGCTCGGCGATGCGGTACAGGGCGGTGAGATCGAGCATGCCGGAGATCTCATAACAGTCGTCGGCCTCGAGGCCGAGCCCACGCTGCAACAGGGTGCGCGTGGCGGCCGGCATCGTCCGCTCCACCTCGAGCCTGACGGCCTCACCGAACCGGCGTCGGCGGAGCTCCTCCTCGATCGCCATCAACAGGTCGTCGGCTTCGTCCTCTTCCACGGTGAAGTCGGCGTTGCGGGTGACCCGGAACAGGTGCGATTCGACGACCTCCATTCCGGTGAACAGGTCCTGGAGGTTGGCCTCGATGACCTGGTCGATCGGGATGAAATGGTCTGCCTCGACCTCCAGCAGGCGCGGCAGGATCTGGGGCACCTTGACCCGCGCGAACACGCGCTCGCCGGTCTCGGGATCGCGCAGGCCGACGGCGATCGAGAGGCTCAGCGTCGAGATATACGGGAAGGGGTGCCCCGGGTCGACCGCGAGCGGTGTGAGGACCGGGAAGATCTCGTCCAGGAAGCGCTGCCGAAGGACGGCGTGATGTTCCGGGATGTTCGCGTAGTCGACGATCTCGATGCCTTCGGCGGCCAGCGCCCCTCGGACCTCCACGAAGATCTCCGAGTGGTCGGCGATGAGCGACAGGACCCGCTCGCGGGCCGCGGCGACCTGTTCGCCGGGCGTCCGCCCGTCCGGGGCCCGGGTGACCGCACCGGCCTCGATCTGCTGGCGAAGGCCCGCGACACGGACCTGGAAGAACTCGTCGAGGTTCCCCGCGAAGATGGCCAGGAACTTGGCTCGCTCGAGTAGGGGATTGCGAGCGTCACGGGCTTCGTGGAGGACGCGCCCGTTGAACTCGAGCCAGGAGAGCTCTCGGTTGAGGTAGGGGAGCTCGGGCTGCTCCTTGCGGGGTCGCCGGGGGCGCGCCGGGGCAACGGAAGCGGCGCGAGTTCCGGGCTCGACAGCGGCCATCTCTGGGTAGAGGCTCCTGGGCTGGGTCACGCGCGCGCGCAGGCGTCCCTGGGCGTCGCACGGCTGGCCGGCGAGGATAGCACGGCCGGATGAACGTTCTTAGCGATGCTCCTCGTGGGTGCCGGCTGCGGGCGGTGGCCCGTGAGCGCCGTCCGCGCCCGCTCGGCGAGCCGTGCACGCCTGGCACGGACAGCGGTCACGCAGGAGCACGTACGGGTAGTAGCCCGTCCTGTGCCCGTCGGCCCAGTGCGGCGAGATCGCGTAGTTGCCGACCGGATGCAGGTCCGTCAGGCGTGTCTGCTCGGCGGTGAGCGTCGGGTTGCTGTCGAGCCAGCCCGGCATCCCGGCTTCGCCCCGGCAATGCGCGCACGGGCACAGCCAGCGCAGCGGCTCGAACCCGTAGGTCGTGGCGTGGCCATCGGCCCATTCGATGGCGAGCGTCTCGGCGGCGCGGTCCGCATGGATCTTCAGCGGCGTCGTCTCGGGCGTGGCCGGCGCGAAGGCGCCGGTTGCGTGGGTCGGGGTCGTCACGGCTCGATCGTCGCACACCCCGGACCTTCGGACCAGCGGCGAGGTGGCCGGCCCACGGCTATGCTCGCCCCCGTGACCCTCGTGATCGACCGCGTCACCAAGCGGTTCGCACAGACCCTGGCCCTCGACGAGCTCAGCTTCAGCGTGCCGAAGGGTCGGATCTTCGGGTTCCTGGGCGCCAACGGGGCCGGCAAGACGACGACGATGCGGATCTGCCTCGGCATCCTCCAGCCGGACGCGGGCGAGGTCCGCTGGGAAGGCACTCGCAGCGTGGAGCTGCCGCGCCGGACCTGGGGCTACCTCCCGGAGGAGCGCGGCCTCTATCCGCGGATGGCCGTGCTGGATCAGCTGGTGTACTTCGCGTCGCTCTATGGAGTGCCGCCAGCGGAGGCTCGACGGCAGGCCGAGCACTGGCTGACGCGCTTCCGCATCCCCGAGTACGCGGACCGGCGAGCCGAGGAGCTCAGCAAAGGTAACCAGCAGAAGGTGCAGTTCATCGCCGCGATCCTGCACGGGCCGGACGTTCTGCTCATGGACGAGCCCTTTACCGGCCTCGATCCGGTCAACCTGGCGCTCCTGCGCGAGGCGTTCGTGGAGCTCCGCGACGAGGGCCGGACGATCGTCTTCTCGACCCACCAGATGGAGGCGGCCGAGGCGCTCTGCGAGTCCCTCGCGATCGTGGATCGGGGGCGTGTCGTCGCCTCGGGCACGCTCGCCGAGCTGAAGCGGACCAGTCGGGCGCGAACCGTGCGCCTGGGCGTCGAGGGCGAGATCCTCCCGACCTGGCTGACCTCGATCGACGGCGTCGCGGCCGTCCGCCCGGCGGCCGGCTTCACGGAGCTCGAGCTCACGCCCGGCACGGAGCCGCGCGAGGTCCTCGCGTCGGCGCTCGCGCGCGGCGCGCTCGTGACCCACTTCGAGGTCGCCGAGCCATCGCTGGAGGCCGTCTTCATCGAATACGTCGGTCACCCGGCCGGCGACGACGCCACGCTCGAGAAGGCGCTCGACGAGGACGCCGCCTGATGGCCCGTCGAGACCCGCTCCTGCCGAACGCGGCGATCGTCGCCCGGCGCGAGTACCGCGACCGGGTGCGCAGCCCGCTGTTCCTCGTCTCGACGGTCATCCTCATGGGGCTGGCGCTGGCGGTCGCCCTCACGCCGATCGCGATCCGCTACCTCGACCGGCAACGCGTCGACCGGATCGTCGTGGTGGCCGATGACGACCGCCTCGCCGCCGCGATGATCGCCACCGCACAGGGGATCATGAACATCGCGCCGGCCGGCGCGGACCCCGAGACCTGGACACCACCCTTCGCCTTCGAGCGTGCGGCGGACCTTGCCTCCGCCCAGGGCGACCTGTTCTGGCAGCGCATCGACGCCTACCTCCACGTCTACCGGCTGCCCGATGGACGCCTTCAGGTCGACTACCGGACGAGCGGTCCCGTTGACGGGGTTCGGAGCCAGCTCGCCGGATTCGCGGCGCTGTCGGTGGGCATCATCGATTGGACGAGCTCTTTGCCACCGGGTTCGCAGCTGGGGGCCTTCCAGACACCGGTGTTCGATCCGCGCTCGATCAGCGCCCCCGTGGAGAATGGCGAGGAAGTCGATGCCGTCGAGGCGGCCAGCCGGGCCTTCCTCGGGACCGTGTTCATCATCCTGATGTTCATCACGATCCTGATCTACGGGATGTGGGTGGCGACCGGCGTCGCGACCGAGAAGAGCAGCCGCGTCATGGAGCTGATGATCAGCGCCGCGTCGCCACGGCAGCTCCTGCTCGGAAAGGTCGTTGGGATCGGTGGAGCCGGGCTCACGCAGTACGTGGCCATCGCGATCCCGGCGGTGCTCGTGCTCGGGTTCCAGGATCAGATCGCGCTGGCCGTGCTGGGCGAAACCGGCGCCGGTCTGCCGATCGGCGGCCTCACGATCGGGCTGCTGCTGGCGTACGGCGCGTTCTTCCTGATGGGCTTCACGCTGTTCGCGTTCGTGTATGCCGCGGTCGGCTCGTTCGTCAGCCGGCCGGACGACCTGCAGACCTTGTCGCTGCCGCTCAGTCTCCTGGCGATGGGTGGTTACCTCTCGGCGTTGACGGTGCTGCTGGGTGGCGGCGGTCTGGTTGGGAGCGTGGCGTCGTTCGTTCCTCCGTTCAGTCCGTTCTCGATGCTGGCGCGCTTGATGGTGAGCACCGTCCAGCCGTGGGAGGTGGCGCTGTCGGTCGGGATCCTGCTGCTGACGATCACGATCGTGGCGCTGGCGACCGTGCGCATCTACGCCACTGGGGTGCTGCTCTACGGCCAGCGGCCGGGGCTCCGACGGTTCATCGCGGCCGCGCGGCACGCGGGCTAGGCGCGGTCAGCTGCCTTCGTCGAGCGGGAGACGGCTGAGCATCGCGAGGACCGGGGCCGTCGCCGACGTCGCGGCCGGTTCCTCCGGCGCGTCCGCCATCTCGGCTGCGGTGATCGTGCCGGCCTCGGCCGGGATCAGGCGCCACAGGCGGCTGCGAACGCCCGGCAGGTAGGGGCCCTGACGCTGGCGCGCCATCATGCCGGCGAGGCCCTGGGCAACGATCGCCTCGAACAGCGCCCGGCCCTCCGTGGCGATGGCCGGCACCGCGACCACCTCGTCACCCGGGCGCAGGATCCGGCGAAGGGCCGCCCGGCGCTTGACCAGTGGCTGGTTCAGCAGCGACACCCCGTCGAGGTGCAGGAGGTCGAAGGCGAGGAACGCCGCGGCCCGCCCGGGATCGCCGCCGAGGCGCGCGGCCAGCGCCGGGGCGTCCGCGCGGCCGTCGATATCGACCACGACCAGCTCACCATCGAGCACGCCGAACGCGCCGCGACCCGGACGGCCGTGCCGGCCAACTCGGGGAGTGCCGCGGTCAGGTCCGTGCCGTCGGCGTCCACGATTCGGACGTCGCCGGCGCCGGCGGTCTCGGCCGGTCCGACGAAGACCAGGGCTCGGGTCCCGCCCCACCACGGCTCGAAGAGGTGTTGGTCGGAATCGAACGGTTCGGGCAATGGCCGGGCCAGCATCGGCCGCAAGTCCGGCGGGTCCGGGAGCCGGTCGGCGGTGGCATCGAGCGGGAGCGCGAGCTGGTCGGCCATCGTGCTTCGATGGTAGCCCTCGCGACCAGCCCGGGCCGCAACGCGAAGCGGCGGCGGAGGGACCCCCCGACCACCGCCCCTCCGCGTCCCTTGCGGCAGGATCGACATCCCCGGACGCTTATGGCCGACATGACCCGAGATCCGGCATGTTCCTGCCGGATTCGCGGCCGTAACCGTCTCCCGATGTCGATCCCGCCGGGATCGGGCCGGCGACCGGCCGTATCCGTCTCCCCATGTCGATCCTGCCGGCATCGGGCCGGCGACCGGCCGTAACCGTCTCCCCATGTCGATCCCGCCGGGATCGGGCCGGCGACCGGCCGTAACCGTCTCCCCATGTCGATCCCGCCGGCATCGGGCCCGCGACCGGCCGTAACCGTCTCCCGATGTCGATCCTGCCGGGATCGGGCCGGCGACCGGCCGTATCCGTCTCCCCATGTCGATCCTGCCGGGATCGGGCCGGCGACCAGCCGTAATCGTCTCCCCATGTCGATCCTGCCAGCGAGGCACTCGGATCGGCCGACGGTCAGGGCATCGACCGGCGCCGTCGAACGAGCCGTTCGGGGAAGAGGAACACGAGCCCGCCGATGCCCACCACGAGGGCGACGAGCGCATCGGCAGTCCCCGAGCCAGCCTCCGATGCGTCCGCGATCGCCTCGGTCGAGGTGTTCGGCGGCACGACCGTGCCCGCCGCCCGGACCACCACCGTCCCCGTCATGTCCGGGTGCGGCGTGCACACGTAGCGATAGGTCCCCGCGGTCGTGAACCGGACGGAGCCCGACTCGCCCTCCGCGAGGAGCCCGGTATCGAACGAGCCATTCCGAGCCGTGGCCGTGTGCGCGACGCTGTCGCGGTTCGTCCACCTGACCGTGTCGCCGACGCGGACCTCGATCGTCCGTGGCGCGTACGTGAAGTCCCGGATGTCGATGCCCCGGGTCGCGGCGAGGACGATCGGCACGGCCAGACCGAACGCGAGGACGAGGATGGCCGCCCCGGCCAGACCCATGCGGAGGGGTGCGCGTCGTGTAGGCATGCTCACACGATAGCGGTATCCTCACCGTCCCATGACCGCCACCAAGCGCCCCGAGACGCTCGCCCGCCAGCGCGCCAACGAGCTCATCCGTGCGTGGGATGGTCGGTCGCGCTCCATCGGCGACCCGCTCGGCAGCCTGCTCGGGCGCGTGAGCACCGTCGACCAGGTCGGGGTCGAGGAGCGGGTCGATGCGCTCAAGCGCCGGTCGATCAAGAAGGCGTCGAAGCTGTGGGCGCTCGATCTGGCGATCCGGATGATGGATCTCACGACGCTCGAGGGGAAGGACACGGCGGGCAAGGTCCGCGCGATGTGCGTCAAGGCGATGCATCCCAAGCCCGGCGACCCGACGATCCCGTCCGTGGCCGCGGTCTGCATCTACCCCGCGCTCATCGCCGAGGCCAAGGAAGCGTTGAAGGGGAGCGACGTCAAGGTCGCCAGCGTCGCGACCGGGTTCCCCAGCGGCCAGACGTTCCGTGACATCAAGCTTGCCGAGACGCGCGCCGCGGTCGAAGCCGGCGCCGACGAGATCGACATGGTCATCGATCGCGGGGCGTTCCTGGCCGGCGACTACGCGACGGTGTTCGAGGAGATCGTCGAGGTCAAGGAGGCGGCCGGCGAGGCGCACCTCAAGGTCATCCTCGAGACCGGCGAGCTCGAGACCTACGACAACGTCCGGCGCGCCTCGATCCTGGCGATGGCGGCCGGCGCCGACTTCATCAAGACCTCGACCGGCAAGGTCGAGCCCGCCGCGACGATGCCGGTCACGCTCGTGATGCTCGAGGCGATCCGCGACTTCGAGCGGGCGACCGGCCGCCAGGTCGGCATGAAGCCCGCCGGCGGCATCCGGACCGCCAAGGAGGCGATCCAGTACCTCGTGATCCTGTACGAGACCCTCGGGCCGCGCTGGATGTCACCGGACTGGTTCCGCTTCGGGGCGTCGTCGCTGCTCAACGACGTGCTGATGCAGATCGAGTTCCAGCGGACCGGCCGCTACCAGGACCCCGACTACTTCACGCTCGACTGACTCAGGCCGGTCGCGCGGCGGCCGCGGGTGCGTCGAGCCGGATCGCGGCCAGCCCAGCGCGATCCAGCCGGTCGAGGAGGCGACCAGGCCTCGCGACGTGAGAGCCGGCGCGAACCGTCCATGCCGGGCACGATGCCGGCCCCTCCGACGAGGATGATGAAGCAGCAGGATCCCCGAACCGGTCGCAAGAGCCCCGGCGGCGAGGCGCGGCAACGCGCGCGTGTGGAAGGTCGCGAGCGCAAACAGCGCCGAGCCCACGACCGTCAACATCACGCCGAGCATCCAGATCGACCAGGGGCTGAGCCCTGCCACGAAGGGCCGATCCCCGACGGCGGCCATGGCGACGAGCCCGATGCACGACATCACGGTCCCGAGCGCCGGAAGCGCGAAGGCCGCCCAGATGAGCCGCGGATGCTGCCGCGCCTGGAAGGAGCTGAGCCCGATCAGCGCGACGAGCACCCGCCGCTGCCGGCAAGGATCAAGCCGGCGCCGGGAAACAGATCGCGACCGATTCGTCGAGGGAGCGAGGAGGAGGCCGGCCGGAAACAGCACCGCGCCCATGATGGCGGCTGCACCGCCAATACGAAGCGACATCGAGAATCCCGTTCCTTTCTGGATGTCGGCCCCGCGTCCGCGCAGCCGGAGGCGGGCATCGAGGGCGCCGAGGAGGATGTCCGCCACGTCGAAGGGCCCCAGCGGACGTTCCTCGAGGATCGCCTCGAACTCGTCGCCGTAGCGGGCCCGCCAGCGGGCGGGATAGCAGGCGGATCAGGAGCGATCTCATGGCTGGGTCTCGCCGAGCTGCCGGAGGCCCTTCTGCGCGTACTCGGAAAGCCCGCGGAGCTGTTCCGCGAGGTTCGACGCCCCGACCGCCGTCAGGCGATACGGCCGCCGTCGATCGACCGGCGCCATGGGCTCGATCAAGCCCTGCTCCTCGAGACGGGCGAGTGCCGCGTAGAGGGTCCCGGCGCCCATCGGCCGGCCGGTGCCCTGCTCGACGTCCTGCATGATCGCGTAGCCGTGCTTCGGCCCGTCGCTGAGGCTGACGAGGATCAGCAGCGACGGTTCGGCGAACCGGCCGAATTCGGGGACCTTCGGACTCCATTCGGAACTCCAACCCTTACGACTGTCGATATATCGATTGCCGATATATACGCCCTTGCCCGCCCGGTGTCAAGACCCACGACTGGATCGTTGTGATCACGCGGTCCCACGCCTAACGTTCACGTGAACGTCAAGGTTGTGGTATCGTCGGGGGGATGCCCACCAAGATCACCCGCCCCCTGCCCGAGCCCGCCCTCCTGCGAATCCAGGAAGTCGCCGCCGAGACCGGCCTGACGACCCGGGCGATCCGCTACTACGAGGAGATCGGCCTCCTCGAGCCGCCGCCCGATCGGACGGCGACTATCGCCTGTACGACGCCTCCGACCTCGACCGCCTGCGCTTCATCCGCAGCCTGCGCGACGACGCCGGCTTCTCGCTGGCCCAGATCGGCCAGCTGCTCGAGGACGAGGCCGCCCGCGAGCGCAACCGCGAGCGGTTCCGGGCGACCGGAGATCCTGCCGAGCGTCGCGCCATCCTCGTCGATGCCCGCCAGCGTGCCGAGCGCCAGATCGAGTCCCTCGAGGCGAAGGCCGCCCGCCTGGCGCGATGATCGACGAGGCGCCGCGCCCGCCGGCGCCACCTCGATGCCCACCTCGCCGAGCTCGACGGCGGACCTGCACCGCATCCGGACGAGCGGCGCCGACCGCCGCGACCCGGCCCGCCCGGGGCCGCGCCATGATCGGTCAACGCCGTGCCGGCGCCGCGCCATCGGCTCGCGATGGCATGCGCGCGTTCCGCCACCGCAACTACCGGCTGTTCTTCGCCGGCCAGGCGATCTCGCTCGTCGGGACGTGGATGCAGCAGGTCGCCCAGGCGCTGGCTCGTCCTGACGCTCACGGCGGCGACCCGTTCTGGCTGGGCGTCGTGGCGGCCGCCCAGTTCCTGCCGGTCATGGTCCTCGGGCTGTTCGCCGGCGTCGCTCGCCGACGCCCTGCCCAAGCGGCAGACCCTGCATCGCGGCCCAGGTCGTGATGATGCTGCTCGCGGCCGTGCTCGCCGTCCTGACCACCACGCGGCGTCGTCGAGGTCTGGATGATCCTGGTCCTCGCCGTGCTGCTCGGCTGCGCCAACGCGGTCGACATGCCGGTCCGCCAGTCGTTCGCCGATCGAGATGGTCGGCGCGCGCGATGTCGGCAATGCCGTCGCGCTCAACTCGGCGATGTTCAACGGCGCCCGGGTCATCGGTCCGGCGGTCGGCCGGCCTGACGATCGGCGCTGTTCGGCATCGGCCACGGCGTTCGCGATCAACGCCGCTGAGCTTCCTGGCCGTCGATCATCGGCGCTGCGGATGATGCGCGACCGCGAGCTTCCGATCGGCCGCGCGCTGATCGCCGCGCCCCGCGATCGGTCCGCGCGGTCATGCGCGAACCTGGGCGAGGGCCTCGCGCTTCGTGCGCGACACCCCGATCGTGCTGCTGGCGGTCGTCACGGTCGTCGGTCCCGTCGCGACCTTCGGCATGAACTTCAAGGTCGTGATCCCGCCGCTCGCCGCCGAACGCGCTCGGCAGCGACGCCGCGGGCTACGGCTTCCTGATGGCGGCCTCCGGGCTCGGCTCGCTGGCGGCCGCGGTCGCGCTCGTGCTTCGGCGGGCGGCCGCGGCCCGATCCGCATCGCGCTCGGGGCGATCGTCCTCGGCGTCGCGTCGGTCGCGCTGGCGCTACTCGACGTCGTTCCCGTCGTCGCTGCGTGCTGATGGTCCCGGTCGGTGCCGGCGGCATCGTGATGGCGGCGACCGGCAACGCGACGATCCAGCTCGCCGTCCCGGACGGCCTGCGCGGCCGCGTGATGAGCGTCTACACGACGGTCTTCTCGGCCTCGATGCCGATCGGCGGGCTGCTCGATGGGCGCCCTCGCGTCCGTGGCCGGTGATCCCGATGGCGATCGCCATCGGCGGCGTGCTGTCGCTGCTGATCGGGGCTGGTCGCGCTCGCCTGGTGGCGGCGGCATCCGGCGTCGTCCGCGCCGGCGAGCGGCGCGGCGTCGCGAGCCGATGGTCGACCGCGACCGCTCGAGGCGCTGGCCGTCCGCGCCGGCCGCCGCTCAGTCGACCGCGCCGAACACCAGCGCCGCGTTCAGCCCGCCGAACCCGAACGAGGTGGTCAGCACGCGCCGGTAGGTCCCGTCCCGCCCCTCGCGCAGCAGGCCCGGCAGGAGCGCCGCCGCGTCGGGATCCGGCGTCGACGAGGTTGACCGACGCGGGCGCCCAGCCGTCACGGATGGCCAGCGCGCAGATCGCCGCCTCGATCGCCCCCGACGCCCCGAGCGGATGCCCGTACAGCGCCTTCGTGCCGCTGACCGGGACGGTCGCGGCGCGCTCGCCGAGGGCCGTCGCGATCGCCCGCGCCTCGGCCACGTCGCCGATCGGCGTCGACGACGCGTGGGCGTTGACGTAGTCGATCTCGTCGGGCGTCGACGCCCGCGTCGTCGAGCGCGATCGTGGCGGCGCGGGCCGCCTCGCGACCGTCGGCCCGCGGCTGGACCATGTGGTACGCGTCCGACGTCGCGCCGTAGCCGAGCAGCTCGGCGTACGGCGTGGCGCCCCGGCCGCGCGGCCGTCTCGGCGTCCTCGAGCACGAGCAGCGCCGCGCCCTCGCCCATGACGAACCCGTCGCGGCCCGCGTCGAACGGCCGCGCGGCGTGCCCGGGCTCGTCGTTGTGACCCGGCCGACAGCGCCCGGATGATGTCGAACGCACCGAACGCCAGGGGCGACAGCGGGATCTCGCAGCCGCCGGCGATCGCGGCGTCGACCCGGCCCTCGCGCAGGTCGCCGAGCGCCTCGCCCAGCGCGACCGCCCCCGACGCGCACGAGTTCGCGGTCGACAGGATCGGGCCGCGGACGTCGAGCGCGATGCCGAGGTTGGCCGGCGCCGCGCCGCCGAACACCGCCAGCGCCAGGTTCGGGGCGACCTGCCGGATGCCCTTCTCGAGGTAGCGCTCGTGCTGTTCCTCGGCGTAGGCGATGCCGCCCAGCGCCGAGCCGAGGTAGATCCCGATGCGCTCGGGTCTGGCCGCGCCGCGCTCCCCGGGCGTCAGCCCGGCGTCGTCGAGCGCGAGCCGGCCGGCGACCAGCCCGAACTGGCTGAACCGGTCGAGCTGGCGGGCGGTCTTCGGCGGCATCCAGGCGAGCGGGTCGAAGTCGTCGACCTGGGCGGCGACCTGGCTAGCGGAACGGCGACGGATCGAAGCGGTCGATCCGCTTGACCGGCGACGCGGCCGGCGCGCAGGCCGGCCCGGAAGGCGTCGACGCCCGTGCCGATCGGCGGTGACGACGCCGATGCCCGGTGATCCAGACCCGGCGGCGGTCGCTCATGCCGGTGGATTCGTCCGGCGCGGCCGGACCGTTGACTCGCAACCGCCTCGGCGAGGGCCTTGAACGTGGCCAGCGTGCGGCCGGCGATCGGTCGCGTGAAGAACCGGTCGACGAACGCGCGCGAAGCCCGGCAGGCGCGGCGAGAAGTCGTGCTCGATCGTCACGCGACGTGCGCGTGCCGCCGGCCACCGCCGGCTCGATCCGCCAGGTCACGTCCATCCCGCTGGTCGCGCCCGCCACGTGGACGAAGCGCAGTCGGCGCGTCGTCCGGCTCGTTCCACGTCCGCGACCGCCAGGTCACCGGGCAGCCCGAGCCCGAGGACGCCGATCAGCGGCCGGCGGGCGACGAAGTCGGCGACCAGCGATGCCGTCCGGCCGTCGCTCGACGGCGTGCGGACCGGGCGTAGTGCGGCAGGAGCGTCGCCCAGCGCTCGACGTCGCGGGCGAGCGCGAAGACGAGGTCGCGGCGGGCGGCCGATGTCGATCGCGATCGTCGCTGTGCATCGGGTCGCCAGCCGCCGTCAGCTCGCGGCGTCCGAGGGTCGGTGATCGACCGCGTACCGCGCCAGCTCGCCGAGGCGGAGGCCCGCTGCCTCCGAGGGTTCGACCCAGCGGCACGTGTCGGTCGAGCCGTCCGGCTCGTCGCGCAGCTCGCCGCCGACGATTCTGACCGCATAGACGATGCGGATCGCGTGCAGCCGACTCGCCGCCATCCGCGCTCGTGAACAGCCGGTCGTCGACATCGAGCGAGGCCGTCGATCTCGCCGGTGTAGCCCGGTCTCCTCCTCGAGCTCCGCAGGACGTGCGGCCTGCGCGGGCGGTTCGCCGAAGTCGAGGCCGCCGCCCGGCAGCGTCCAGATGTCGCCGACGCCGACCGACGGGTCGATGTGGCAGAGCAGGACCCGGCATCGTCGTCGCGGACGACCGCATAGGCGGCGACGCGCGTCCGGTCCGTGCCAGCGGCGGCGTCATCCCCGCTCACGGCGCGAGCAGCGCGGCGAGGAACCGCGGATCGAGGCCGCGCGAGGCCGGGCACGAGATCGCCCATCACGAGGCCCATCGTCGCACGGACGACCGGTCGCGCGGCGAGTCGCCGGGCGGCGTACTCGAACAGGCGCGGCCGCGCGAGGAACGCCTGGACCAGCCACGAGACGGCGTCCTTGGCGGCGAAGCGGCGGCGCATCGCCCGGTCGTAGGCGCCGGCGGACCGGTCCGCCCGTGCCGGGACCGCCAGTGCCGCGCGGATCGCGGCGGCCGCGAGCTCCGGTCGAGACCAGCGCGCGATGGAGGCCTTCGCCCGTGAACGGATCGAGGAACCCGGCCGCGTCCCCGACCAGGAACCAGCCCGGCCCGGCGCGTCGGGTCACGCGACCGCCCAGCGGCGCCGCGCCGGCGAGCTGGTCGCAGCGTTCGGCGTCACGCCACGCGGCGGGTCGTCCGCGGCCGGCGGAACGGCCGCGACGACCGGCATCCGCGACGGCCGACGCGCCGTCCCGGGCGAGCCGCGCACGCCACGAGGGCCCGAGCACGATCCCGATGTTGACGCGCCGGCCGGGAACCGGGGCGATCCCGACGTAGCCGCCGTCGAATCACCCGGCAGGCGCGCGTCGGGCGACCGCGTCCGGCCGCGGGATCGGCGAGGTGGTACGTCAGACCCGACCCGCTCGGGGAGCCGCGTCGGCCGTGCCACGCCCGCGGCGCGCGCGACGACCGAGTGCGCGCCGTCCGCCCCGACCACGACCGCGGCACCGGAGCGTCCCGGGCCCGTCGGGCCGCGCGTCGTGAGGACCGGCCGGCCGTCATCCAGCTCGACGGCCTCGACCGCCACGCCACGCCGGATCGTGGCACCCGCCTCGCGCGGCGAGCGCCTCGAGCGCCGGGTCGAGCCGCGACCGGTCGAACCCGACGGCCGGCGGCCCGCCGTTCTCCGCGCCGTAGGTCAGCCGCACCACCGCGCCGCCCGGCGTCTCGAGGCGCATCGCCGGGATCGGCCGCGCGACTCGGCGTCGAGCGCCTCGCGCGACGCCCAGCCGCGCGCAGCGCCGCGACCGTCGGCGGGCGAGCGTGAACACGCCACCGGCCCGCCACCGCCAGGCCGGTGGCCGCTCCAGGACCGTGACCTCGATGCCGCGCGCGCGCGAGCGCGACCGCGAGGGCGCAGCCCGCCGGCCCACCGCCGACGATCGCGACGTCGACCGCTCCGGGCGGGCTTCACGGCTCACGCGGACGCCCCCACCTGCGGTCCGTCCGCCGACGCGGCGGTCGCCGTCAGCACCACGCGGTGACCGAAGAGTCCGCCGACGGTCGACGCTTGACGCGGAGGCCCGCGGCCGCGAGGAGTGCGGTCAGCTCGGCCACCGTGTACGCACGACGGACCGACAGCGGCGCATCGTACCGCGTGTAGCGATTGCGCGTGCGCAGGCGGGTCAACAGCCACGCCCCGAGCCAGGCGAGACGACCGCGGACGAGGTCGTTGACCACGACCCCACGCCGGGCGACACGGGCCATCTCCGCCAGGACCGCGACCGCCACCGTCGGATCGAGGTGATGGAGCAGCATCGAGGCGTGGACGATGTCGAACGAGCGATCGGGGAAGGGCAGCGCGCGACCGTCCCCGACGTGGAGCTCGAGCCCCGGGCGTCATGCCGAGGCGCGGTTGGCGCGCGACCGCCGCCGCCAGCACCTCGGGCCGGTTGTCGACGCCCGGTCACCTGCAGCCGGCGGCCGGTCCGCGCGGCCCGGGCCAGGAGGGCGACGGGGATGTCGGCCGCTCCGGTGCCGACGTCGAGGACACGTCAGGGTCTCGCGGTCGCCCGCCAGGGCATCGATCGCCGGCGTCGAGAGGCCGGCGCCACCGAGCCACCGATTGACCCGCGCGAGGTCGCGCAGGTTGCCGCGCAGGGCCGCGGGATCGTCCAGTGGCCCATCCAGCAGTTCCTCGGCATCGACCGAGCGGCGCATGGCCGCGCAAGCCTAGCGCCTCGGGGCGATCTCCCCGGAGCCGCGCTGGATCAGACCGGGTCGGCACCACCCGTCTGACGGTCGGCGAGCGATCGCCGTCCAGGCGCCGGAACAGCTGCTCGGCGGCGCCCCGACCGATCTCGGCGACGTCCTGCGCGATGACGGTCACCCCGGGCTCCACGAGATCGGCGAGGGGTACCTCGTCAAACCCGACCAGGGCGATGTCGTGCTGGCGCCCCGCCGCGCGAAGCGCCGCGGATCACCCCGATGGTTACGAGGTTCTGGCTCGCGAAGATGGCCGTCGGCGGGTCGGCCTGCTTGAGGAGCTCGGACGCTACGGCGTAGGCGAGATCGCTCGAGCTGCAGGTCGTGCCGGACCAGGCCCGGATCGATCGCGATGCCCGCTTCCCGAAGCGCGGCCTCGTAGCCGGCGTGCCGCTCGCGGGCCGTCGTGATGTGACAGGAGGTCGCCGAGATATGCGATCCGTCGGTGGCCCCGGCGAAGGAGATGCCGGATCGCGTCCCCGGCTCCGGCCTGGTTGGCCGCGAGCACGACGTCCGCGTCCAGGTACGCCGGCGGCCGGTCGACGAAGACCAGCGAGAGCCCGGCCCGGACTTCGCTGAGCAGGTACGACTGGTCGCCGCCTGCCGGCACCATCACCAGGCCATCGACGCGGCGGGCGACCAAGGCGCGGACCAGGGCCTGCTCGCGTTCCGGGTCCTCGTCCACGCTGGCGGTGAAGACCGCGACCCCGCGCGACCGCGCGACATTCTCGATAGCCCGGTGGATGGCGGCCGAGAACGGGTTGCTCACGTCCTCGAGGAGGAGGCCGATGGTGGCCGTCTTGCCGTCCGAGCGGCGCAGGCTGCGGGCTCCGAGGTTCGGGCGGAAATCGAGGCGCTCCGCCGCATCCCGCACGCGGGCCGTGAGCTCCGCCGAGACGCCGGACTCGCCATTGATGACCCTCGAGACCGTCTTCAGGCTCACGCCAGCCAGGGCTGCGACGTCCCGGATGGTGGCCCGCGGTCGCATGTCGCCATCGAGCGTTGACAAGGTTGTCTCTTGGTCCATGAGCGCATCGTACCAGCACGGACTTGACACCGGAAGGCCACTTCGTTATAAACCGCAGACAACGTTGTCAACGTTGCCCGCAACCATTGGAGGAGAACGCGCATGATCGAGTCCAGGAACCGCGCCGGCTGGATGCGCGGACTCGTCCTGACGGCCGGCGTGGCGCTCGTCGCCGTCGCCTGCACCACACCTGCCGCCTCGAGCGGATCCTCGGCACCCGCCTCGGAGGGGTCACCGGCTGGCTCGGCGGCCCCATCGACCGGATCGACCGGGCCGATCGGCGTGACGCTCATCACGAAGACCGCGTCGAACCCGTTCTTCGTCGCCATGGCCAACGGGCGCCAAGGAATCCGCGGACAAGCTCGGCATCACCCTGACGACGGCGGCAGGCAAGGAAGACGGCGACACGGCGACCCAGGTCCAGGCGATCGAGAACGCGATCTCGCGCGGCGACAAGGGGATCCTCATCACCCCGGGCGGCCCGGACGTCAATCCGGCGCATCAAGAAGGCGCGCGACGCGGGCCTGTTCGTCATCGCCCTCGACACCCCGCCCGATCCGGCCGATACGGTCGACATCACGTTCGCCACCGACAACTTCGAGGCCGGCAAGCTGATCGGCAAATGGACGGCCGCCGAGCTCGCGGGCAAGCCGGCGACGATCGCGCTGCTGGACCTCTTCGACGACAAGGTCGTCTCGGTCGACTACGAACGCGACCAGGGCTTCCTGACCGGCATGGGCATCGACACGAAGACGCCAAGAAGAACGGCGACGAAGCCCCGACCGGCAACTACAGCGGCGGCACCTACAGATCGCGTGCAACCTCCCGACCAAGGGCGCCGAAGACGGCGGCCGGACCGCGATGGAGAACTGCCTCTCGAAGAACCCGGACATCAACGTCGTCTACACGATCAACGAGCCGGCCGCGAACGGCGCCAACAAGGCGCTCGAGGCCGCGGCCAAGACCGGCGTGCGATCGTCTCCGTCGACGGTGGCTGCGCCGGCGTCGGGCTCGTCAAGAGCGGCGTCATCGGCGCCACCTCGCAGCAGTACCCGCTGAAGATGGCCTCGCTGGGCGTCCAGGCGATCTACGACCTGGTCGACCACCGGCACCAAGCCGGCCGTCAGCGAAGGCCTCGACTTCTACAACACCGGCGTCGCGCTCGTGACCGACAAGGCCGCGACCGGGTGACCAGCATCACCTCGGCCGACGCCGAAAAATCTGCTGGGGCTGACCCAGCACCCTCCTCCTCGCGCACGTGGGGCGGCCGCTTCCGCGCGGCCGCCCCCGTTGCGTATTCGGGCTCGCCGGCCTCGGATCGCGACACGACGGTCCAACTAGACTGATCCCGCCGAGCGCGGGACGGGTGCGGTAGTTCGAGGCGACGGCATGTCCGACATCCAGGCGACGGCCGCGATCCGGCCGAGCGATTCCTCCGGCGCACGACCCCGATCCAGCGGGTCCACCCATCCTCCATGGTATCCGGCGCTCAGTCCGGCCGTCGTCCTCGTCCTTGCCGCGCTCGGTCCTGGGCTAGCGTTCAACAACCGGTTCTTCCTTCCCGGCGAACCTTTCGCTGATCGCCCAGCAGGTCGCGGTCGTCGGCGGACTGGCCATCGGCCAGACGCTGATCATCCTGACCGCCGGCATCGACCTGTCTGTGGGCGCGGTGATGGTCTTCACGTCGATCGTCATGGCCAGCAGCGCCGTCGAACTACGGCCTGCCGGGTCCGCGCGCGCTGCTCTCGGGCTCGTGGTGGGGACGCTCGCGGGCGGCGCTCAACGGCCTCCTTGTCACCAGGCTTCGCCTCCCACCGTTCATCGTCACGTTCGGCACGCTGAACATCTTCACGGCGCTGACGCTGCTCTATTCCGGCGGCCAATCGATCCAGAGCCAGGCCTTCCCGGACATCCTGCTGTGGACCGGCCAGCCGATCAACGGTCGGCCCGTTCCGGATCACGACCGGCGTGCTCCTGATGCTCGCGATGTACGCCGGTTCCACGTACATCCTGCAGGAATACGGCCTGGGGCCGGCACATCTACGCCGCCGGCGACGACCGGGAGGCGGCTCGGCTCGCCGGCATCGGGGTGAATCGGATCCTCGTCTCGGTCTACCTGGCGGCGGGCTTCGTCTTCGCCGTCACCGCCTGGATCCAGATCGGCCGGGTCGGCGCGGCCAGCCCGAACGCCGCGAGCTGACGCCAACCTCGACAGCATCACCGCCGTCGTCATCGGCGGCACGAGCCTGTTCGGCGGGCGCGGCATCATCATCGGCAGCCTGCTCGGCGCCCTGATCGTCGGCGTGTTCCGCAACGGCCTGGCCCTCGCCGGCGTCGACGTGCTGTGGCAGACCCTCGTGGTCGGGCTGCTCGTCATCGTGGCCGTGGCCACCGACCAGTGGATCCGGAGGGTGCGCGCATGACGGTCGTGTCGATCGCCTCCGATCGCCGGTCATCGAGGCACGCGGGCTCATCAAGACGTTCGGCAGCGTGGTAGGGCTGGACGGCGCTGACTTCGACCTCTATCCGGGCGAGGTCCTCGCCGTCATCGGCGACAACGGCGCGGGCAAGTCGACGCTCATCAAATGCCTGTCCGGCGCGATGGTCCCCGATGCCGGGGAGATTCTGCGTCGAAGGCGTACCAGTCCAGTTCCGGCGTCCGCAGGATGCCCGCGCCGCCGGGATCGAGACGGTCTACCAGTCGCTCGCCGTCGCGCCAGCGCTCGACATCGCCTCGAACCTGTTCCTGGGACGCGAGATCCGCCGGCGAGGTCCGCTGGGCAGCGTGCTCCGGATGCTGGACCACGGGGCGATGCAGCGGCGCGCCCGCGAACAGCTGCAGCAGCTTGGCATCGGGACGATCCAGAACATCACCCAGGCGGTCGAGACCCTGTCCGGCGGGCAGCGCCAGGCCGTGGCCGTGGCGCGGGCCGCCGCGTTCGGGAGCAAGGTCATCATCCTCGACGAGCCGACCGCCTCGCTCGGAGTCAGGGAGTCGGGCCAGGTCCTCAAGCTCATCCGCGATCTGCGAGAGCGCGGCCTGCCGGTCATCCTCATCAGCCACAACATGCCGCACGTCTTCGAGGTCGCCGACCGGATCCACATCCAGCGCCTCGGGCGGCGGGTCGCCGTCGTCACGCCTTCCTCGCATACGCCATCGGATGCGGTCGCGATCATGACCGGGGCCCTCGATGCAACCGCCGGCCGGCGGGTCTCATGAGCCGGGTGGCCGCATGATCGTCGTCGCCGGCGAAGCGCTCGTCGACCTGATCGTCGGGCCGGACGGCGGACTGGCGGCGAACCCTGGGGGCGGTCCCTACAACACCGCTCGCACGATCGCCCGCCTCGGCCAGCCCGTGACGTTCCTGGGCAGGATCTCGAGCGACCGATTCGGGCGGGAGCTGCGGGCCAACCTCGTCGCACGACGGCGTCGCCGAAGACGGTGTCATCACTACGAACGATCCGACGACACTGGCCGTCGTCGAGCTCGACGAGCACGGGGTCGCTGCCTACCACTTCTACGTCGAGGGGACGTCGGCCGCCGGGCTGACCGACTCGGACGCGGCCGCCGTCATGGCCACCGCGGGCACGGCCCTCCACGTCGGGACGCTGGGGTTGGTCCTGGAACCTGTCGGCACGACGATGGAGCGTCTGGTCCGGGAGTCCGACCCAGAGCGGCTCGTGATGCTCGATCCCAACTGCCGCCGGTCAGCCACCCCGGATCCAGCCGCGTTCCGCGCCCGGATCGAACGGATCGCCCGCCGCGCGGACGTCGTCAAGGTCAGCGAGGACGACCTGCGCTTCCTGGCCCCCGACGACGGACCCGACTCGATGATCGAGCGTCTCCTCGAGCTGGGCGTGCGGGTCGTCCTGCGCACCCACGGCAGCGACGACGTGGAGATCCGGACGCGGTCCGGCCAGGCGACGGTCGCGGTCCCTGAGGTCGACGTGGTCGACACCGTGGGAGCCGGCGACGCGTTCGGCGGCGGTTTCCTGGCGTCCTGGATCGGTGCGGGTCTTGGGCGTGGAGACCTCGTCTCCATGGACCTGCTCTGCGATTCCGTCCAGGTGGCGGTGCGCGTGGCGGCGTTGAGCTGCGCTCGCGCCGGCGCAGATCCCCCACCCTCACCGACCTGGAGGCGTTCCCGGCCTGATCGACAGCGTGGGCGCCTCAGCGGGCCGGTGCCATAATGGCGACCATGGCCGGCCGGAGCAGCTCGAGCGTGATCCCCGCGCCTGAGCGCGCCCCCAACAGCTGGGGCCTGGGCGACGGTCAGGCGATCCCGTGGGAGTACGCGCCGGCACCTGAAGCGCGCGACATCGTCACGCTCCGCGAGCAGTACGGCCTGTTCATCAACGGCCGGTCCGTGCCGGCGACCGGCGGCGACACGTTCGTCTCGATCGACCCGGCCACGGAGCAGCCGCTGGCCCGCGTCGCCCGCGCGACCCCGGCCGATGTCGACAAGGCGGTCCGTGCCGCGCGGCGCGCCCAGCGCCGGAGCTGGGGCCAGCTCTCCGGCCGGGAGCGGGCCAAGTACCTGTTCCGCATCTCACGCATCCTCCAGGAGCGCTCGCGCGAGTTCGCGGTCCTCGAATCGATGGACTCGGGCAAGCCCATCAAGGAGTCGCGTGACGTCGACGTGCCGCTCGCCGCGAGCCACTTCTGGTACTACGCGGGCTGGGCCGACAAGCTGGACTACGCGTTCCCGGGCAGGGTCGCCCGGCCGCTCGGCGTGGCCGCCCAGATCATCCCGTGGAACTTCCCGTTGCTGATGCTGGCCTGGAAGATCGCGCCGGCCCTGGCCGCCGGGAACACCGTGGTCCTCAAGCCGGCCTCGACCACGCCCCTCTCTGCGCTGCTCTTCGCCGACGTGTGCGTCCAGGCCGACCTGCCGCCGGGCGCCGTCAACATCATCACCGGCCCCGGCGAGATCGGGATGGCGCTGGCGACCCATCCCGATGTCGACAAGGTCGCGTTCACGGGCTCGACCGAGATCGGCAAGAAGATCGGACGTGGCGTGGCCGGGACGGACAAGGCGCTCACCCTGGAGCTCGGTGGCAAGGCGGCCAACATCGTCTTCGACGACGCGCCGATCGACCAGGCCATCGAGGGCATCGTCAACGGCATCTACTTCAACCAGGGCGAGGTGTGCTGCGCAGGCTCGCGGCTGCTCGTCCAGGAATCCATCGCCGAGACCGTCATCGACAAGCTCAAGGACCGCCTCTCGACGATCCGCGTCGGCGACCCGCTCGACAAGAACACCGACGTCGGCGCGATCAACTCGAAGGCGCAGCTCGAGAAGATCACCGAGCTCGTCGCGTCGGGCGTCGCCGAGGGCGCCGACTTGTACCAGCCGGCCTGCGACCTGCCCGACCGTGGCTACTTCTTCCGGCCCACACTGTTCACGAACGTGGCCCAGAGCCATCGCATCGCGCGCGAGGAGATCTTCGGGCCGGTGCTGTCGGTCCTGACGTTCCGGACCCCGGCCGAGGCCGTCGAGAAGGCCAACAACACCGCCTACGGCCTGTCCGCCGGCGTGTGGACGGACAAGGGCTCGCGCATCCTCGCGATGGCTTCGCGGCTGCAGGCCGGCGTGGTCTGGGCCAACACGTTCAATCGGTTCGACCCAACCTCGCCCTTCGGCGGCTACAAGGAGTCCGGGTTCGGGCGCGAGGGTGGCATGCACGGTCTGCACGCCTACGTCCGCCTGGAGGACCGCTGATGGCCACCAACGGCCGCCGAGCGGTCGCCCGACGCGACGCCACGAACGGGACGGCGAAGTCGGCGAGCCGGATCGAGGTCCGCAAGACCTACAAGCTGTACATCGGCGGGGCCTTCCCGCGCTCGGAGAGCGGCCGGTCCTATGTGGTCAACGCCGCCGACGGCACGCCGCTGGCGAACGCCTGCCGCGCCTCCCGCAAGGACGTGCGCGATGCCGTCCGGGCCGCCCGCAAGGCCGTCCCGGGCTGGGCGGCGAAGACCGCCATGAACCGCGGGCAGGTGCTCTATCGCGTGGCGGAGCTGATGGAAGGCCGGCGCGACCAGTTCGTCGCCGAGGTGGCCGCCGCCGAGGGGCTGCGTGAGCCGCGCGCCCGGGACGTCGTAGACCGCGCCATCGACCGCTGGGTCTGGTACGCCGGATGGGCCGACAAGATCGCCCAGATCCTGGGCTCGTCGAACCCGGTCGCGGCGCCGTATTTCAACTTCACGATCCCGGAGCCGACCGGCGTCGTCGGGGTGGTCGCCCCGGAGACGTCGTCGCTGCTCGGGCTCGTCTCGCGGCTCGCCCCACCGCTCGTCAGCGGCAACACCGTCGTGCTGCTCACGTCGGAGGCGCGGCCACTGCCCGCGGTCACGCTGAGCGAGGTGCTCGCGACCTCGGATGTGCCCGGCGGCGTGGTCAATATCCTCACCGGCCTGCGCAAGGAGCTCATCCCGGTCCTCGCCGCGCACGTGGACGTCGACGCACTCGACACGTGGGGCGTCCCGGATGCGTTGCGGGTCGAGACGGAGCAGCTCGCCGCCGACGACGTCAAGCGCCTGTCGCGTCGCGCCACCACCATCAACGAGGCCCGCTTCGACTGGCTCGACGACCGGGCCACGGAGCGCCCCGAGTGGATCGCCGCCTTCCTCGAGATGAAGACGGTCTGGCACCCGATCGGGACCTGAGCGATGGCCGTCCGTCCTGACCCCGAGGTCGGCTTCCGCCGTCCGGGCGACCACCTGCGCGGCGACCGACTCGTCGAGCGGCGCGTCTTCATCCAGGCATCGCCCCGGACCGTCTGGGCGTCGCTGCACGATCCGGCGGCCTCCGCCGTGCTGTTCCCGGAGCTCCGGCTCGGACCGGCCGCGCCCTCGTGGCCGGCAGCCGCCACGACCCGGACCGCCCGGGCGAGGCTGGGACTGCTGCGTGAGCACGCGCATGTCGAGAGCCTCGAGGCTCGGCCCGAATCGGTGTTCCGCCTGCGCGTGACCGGATCGGGCTTCGAGAGCGAATGGGGCTGGCGCCTGGAGCCGGTAGCGGGCGGGACGCGGGTCGTCCATGCCGCCACGTTCGAGCCGGTCGACCGCTGGACGATCATCCTGGTCCGCCTGGGCCGTCACTCCCTCGAGGCACGGGTCGAGGCGCACCTGCGGGCGCTCAAGGAGCGGGCGGAGCGCGCCGAACGCTCGTCCTCGCCGGCGGCCTGACCCGCTTCGGGTGACGGATCCCGATCTGACCCCGGACGTGCCCTTTGCCGGCCTGCGCCGGCACGCCCGGGCGCTGGTTGCGGGCGCGGCCCTCCTGCTCATCATCTTCGTCCTGGTTCCCGACCTCACGCCGCGACCCACCGGGCTGCCGCCCGTCGAGCTGGTCCGGGGCCGGATCGTCGAGGTGCTCCCGGAAGTGGACCCCTCCGTCCCGAACGTCCGGATCGAGGTCCTCGAGGGGATCGAGGGCGGCCCGGCGACCGGCGACATCGTCGAGGGCTTCCTGCAGGGCCCGACCGGGCTCGAGGCTCGACCGGACTTCGTGGTGGGCGACGAGGTCATCGTCAACATCTCGACGGATCCCGAATTCGGCTTTGTCGCGGTCAACGATCGCTATCGCGTTCCGACATTGGCGCTGCTGCTCGGACTCTTCGCGGTCGCCGTCACGATCGTCGGCGGGTGGCGCGGCGTGCGCTCGCTGATTGCGCTGGCCCTGACCCTGGCCGTGATCATCAGGCTCGTCGTGCCGATGATCCTCGCCGGCTGGGACCCGGCCTGGGTGGCGATCGGGGCGGCCACAGGCGTGACGATCGCCACGTTCCTGCTCACCGAGGGGGCCCGGCGGCAGACGGTAGCGGCCGCCCTTGGCACGGCCATCTCGCTCACCCTCGTCGCGGTGCTGGCGGCCATCTTCGACGCGCTCTCGCGCTTCACGCCATTGCGCGGCTCCGAATCGGCCGGGTTCCTGGTCCAACTGGGTGGGACGGATCTGGACCTGGGTGGCCTCGTGCTCGCGGCGGTCATCTTCGGAGCGTTGGGCGTTCTCGACGACGTGACGGTCACGCAGGCGGCCACGGTCCAGGAGCTCTATGAGACGGATCCGCGCATCGGTCGCCTCACGCTCGCGAAACGGGCCATGAACGTCGGGCGCTCGCACATCGCGGCCACGGTCAACACGCTCGTGCTCGCCTACGTCGGCGCGTCGCTCCCCTTGATCGTGCTGTTCGCCGCCGGCCGCCAGGACCCGTTGCTCGTGGTCTCGGGCGAGGTCGTCGCGGTCGAGGTCGTGCGCGCGCTCGTCGGGAGCATCGGGATCGTGGCCGCCGTGCCGATCACCACGGCCATCGCGGTCGGGCTCGTCGGGCGGCGGATCCCATTCATCGGGGAGGGGACCGGCATCCGGCACGCGCCGGGTTGGGACTGATCGGCGTCCTCGTACTGAACATTCAGTATTGACTGAACATTCGGAACAGGCGTAGACTCAGCGCGATGATGACCGAGCAGGAGCGGGCGTTCGTCGAGGAGATGGGCCAGGCCCTCGCCTCCTACGGCATGACCCCGATGGCTGGTCGGATGTGGGGCTACCTCCTCATCTGCGACCCGGCGGAGCAGACGGCCGGCGACCTGGCCCAGGCGCTCCAAGCCAGCCGCGGCGCGATCAGCGGGACGGCCCGGATCCTCGCCACGGCCGGCATGATCCGGCGCACCAAGCGGGGCGGTGACCGGCGCGAGTTCTTCAGCGCCCCACCCGAAGCCTTCGAGCAGTTCCTCAAGAGCGCCGACCGCGTCTACCGCTATTTCCGGGAGGTCGCCGAGCGTGGGCTCGAGGCCATCGAGGACCGACCGCCCGCCGCCAAGGCGCGGCTCGAAGAGTTTCGCGACGTGTTCGCGTTCATGGAGCAGGAGGTCCCGGCCGTCGTCGCCCGGTTCCTCCTCGAGCGTGCCGGTCGGACCGGCAGGAAGGACCCAGCCGCATGACCGCGGTCATCCACACGGAACAGCTCACCAAGAGCTACGGCCCCCACCGGGGCATCACGGAACTCGACCTCGACGTCAGCGAGGGCGAGATCTTCGGTTTCCTCGGACCGAACGGCGCCGGCAAGACGACCACCATGCGCGTCCTGCTGGACCTCATCCGGCCGACCTCCGGCCGCGCCGAGGTGTTCGGCATCGAGACGACCGCTGACCCCGTCGCGATCCACCGGCGTATCGGCTACCTGCCGGGTGAGTTCGACCTGTACGACCGGCTCACGGGCGCCGACACGATCGCCTACTTCGCGAACCTGCGCGGCGGCGTCGACAAGGGATACGTCGCCGAGCTCATCGGGCGGCTCGATCTCGATCCAAGCCGCCGATTCAAGGAGTACTCGCGAGGCAACAAGCAGAAGGTCGGCCTCGTCGTCGCGCTGCAGCACCGTCCCGACCTGCTGATCCTGGACGAGCCGACGGCGGGCCTCGATCCCCTCGTCCAGCAGGCGTTCTTCGCGATGGTCCGCGAGGCACGCGAGGAGGGCCGCTCGGTGTTCCTCAGCTCGCACATCATCGATGAGGTCGACCGGACGTGCGACCGCGTCGCGATCATCCGCGAGGGCCGCCTGGTTCAGGTCGACAGCATCGAGGCCATCCGGCGGCTGGCGTTCCACCATGTCGAGCTGATGTTCTCGAGCCCGGTCGCTCCGGCCATCTTCGAGTCGATCGAGGGCGTCAGCGAGGTCAGCGTCGCCGGAACCACAATCCAGATGCGTGTGAACGGGCCGATCGGTGCCGTCATCGCTGCCGCGGCGCCGCACGGTCTCGTCGACGTCGTGAGCCGCGAACCTAACCTCGAGGATGTCTTCCTCGCCCAATACGGCGCCCACCATGGCAACTGACGTTCGTCTCCTGGGCGCCCGTCGCGAGATGCCGTGGTCGCGAGTCATGGGCCTGCGCTCCATCTACGCCAAGACGGTGCGCGACAGTCGTCGCGCCGCGCTCGTGGTCGGTGGCCTCGGCGGCCTGTTCATGCTCGCCACCGGAGCCCCATACGGCCTCGAATTCGGGACGATGGCGCTCCGCGAGACCTTCATCACGGGCATGACCGCGCTCCCGGCCGCGCTCCGCGGCCTGCTCGGCGAGCCCATCCACATCGAGACGCTCGGCGGCTTCATCTCCTGGCGCGTCGGCAACACCCTGCCGGTCATCCTGGGGCTCTGGTCGGTGCTGGCGCTGTCCGGCACGCTCGCCGGCGAGGCCGCGAAGGGGAGCCTGGACCTGCTGGCCTCGACCCCGGTGAGCCGCCGGTCGATCGCGCTCCAGAAGCTGGCCGGTCACATGACCGCCCTCGTGGTCGCGATGGCCATCTTCGCGGTCATCACCTGGGTCACCGGGGTCGCGTTCGCCGTGCTGCCGGGCGACGACTTCGCGTTCGGTGCGGCCGCCGGGCAGGCACTCCTCTACGGGCTGCTGATGCTGGCGGCCGGATCGATCTCGTTCGCGCTGGCTCCGTTCGTCGGCCGGACCCGGGCGCTCGCCTTCGGGCTGATCGCGCTGTTCGGCGGCTACCTCATCAACTCGTACGCATCGCTCTCGCCGGCGATCGACGCCCTGCGGCCGCTGTCCTGGTATGCCTGGACGGCCGGTCATCGGCCACTCGCGGGGGTGACCGACTGGCCGTCGGTCGGGTTGCTGGCTGTGGTGACCGCCGCGTTCCTGGCCATCGGCGTCGTCGCCTTCGATCGGCGCGACATCGGCGACTCGGCGGCGCTGCGCTGGCTGCGCCTGCCCTCGCTGCCGGCCGGCGTCGGCCGCCCGTTCACCCGCCAGCTGGCCGATCGGGCCGGCATCGCGGTGGCCTGGGGAGTGGGCGTGGGGCTGTACGCGATCCTGATCATCGCGTCCGCGGATGCGTTCTCGACGATGATCGCTTCCATCCCGCAGATCGCGGCGCTCATCAAGTCGATCTATCCGGACATCGACCTGAGCCAGCCGTCGGGCCTGCTGCAGCTCACGTTCTTCGCCTTCGGCTCGTTCATGCTTGGACTCGCGGGTGCGGGCTACCTCGCCGGCTGGTCGAGTGACGAGGGCCGGCGCCGGCTCGACCTGGTCCTCGCGGCGCCGATCTCGCGCGTGCGCTGGGCCATCGAGAGTGGGCTGGGCGTGCTCGCGGCCATCGCGGTCATGACGCTCGTCCTGGCCGCCTTCGTCGCGCTCGGCGTGGCGTCGCAGGGTGGCGCGCCCCTCGAGCCGGTGCTGGGCGTCGGCGTCCTGGGCCTCGCCACGGCGGCGTTCGCGGGGATCGGGTTCGCGGCCGGCGGAGTCGTGCGCGCGTCGCTGGCCGCCCCGGTCGCAGCGGGTCTCGTCATCGCCACGTTCCTGCTCGACACGCTCGGTGAGGCGCTGAACCTGCCGGACCCGGTGCTGGACCTGTCGCTGTTCCGCCACCTCGGTCAACCGATGGCCGGCGTCTTCGAGCCCGTCGGGATCGTCGCGGCCGCGGCGCTCACGGTCGGCGGCCTGGTCGTCGGGGCGTGGGGCCTGCAGCGGAGGGACCTCGACCGGTAACGTCCGGGGGTGGATCCCTTCGTCATCGCTCTCGTTGCGATCAGCGCCCTCCTGCACGTCGCCTGGAACGTCCGGCTCAAGACGGCCGGCGAGCCGCTTCGGGCGGCGACCGTCGGGATGCTGGCGGCGACCCTCGGGATCGTGCCGGCGGGGGTCGCGGCCTGGTGGCTGACCGGGCGCCCGGCACTCCCCGGCGAGGGGGTCGCGCTCGGGCTGCTGTCCGGCGTCATCGAGGCCGGCTACTTCATCCTGCTTTCGGCCGCGTACCGGCGGGGCGACCTGTCCGTCGTCTACCCGATCGCCCGCGGGACGGCGCCGCTGCTGGCCGTCGCGATCGGCGTCGGGCTATTCGGGGAGCGGCTGGGCGTGCCGGGGTCGGTCGGGGTGGTCCTGTTGCTCGCCGGGTTCATGGCGCTCCAGCAGCCGTGGCGGGTGCTCCGGCGAACGGGCGCGGTCCCGGGTGGTGGCGGCGCCGCGGGCGCTGGTGCCCGCGTCGACCCGGCGATCGCCTTCGCCCTGGCCACGGGCGTGACGATCGCGACCTATACCGCCATCGACCGCCTGGGAGCGCGGCTGATCCACCCCCTCTCGTACGCGGCCATCCTGTGGGTCACGACGGTCGTCACGCTCCTGCTCTGGGTTCGGTTCGTCGCCGGCGGCGACGTCTTCGCCGGAGGCCGGCGTGCGATCCGCAGCGCGGCAGTCGGCGGCTGGCTGACGCTCGGGGCCTACGTGCTCGTGCTCTGGGCGTTGAGCGTCGCGCCCCTCTCCGGGGTCGCGCCGCTGCGCGAGTCCGCGACCGTCTTCGCGGCCGCGTGGGGCTCGGTGCGCCTGGGCGAGGCCGTCAGCCGGCGCGAGACGTGGCGCCGGGTCGGTGCCTCGGCGCTCATCGTCGGCGGGGCGATCCTGTTGGCGATCCCCGGCCGGTAGCCGTTGGGCGCTAGGCCGTTTCGACCGGCGCGCTCGCCCGGAACAGGCGGCGTTGGCCCCACGGGCTGTTGACCAGGGCGACACCCGCGATGACGAGCGCGGTCCCCACGATGAGTGTCACGTCGACAGGTTCCTGGAGCACCAGGAAGCCCAGGACGATCCCGTAGACCGGGAGCAGGTAGGCGACCAGCGACGTGCGCGTCGCCCCCCAGCGACCGAGCAACCGGAAGTACACGACGTACGCCAGCCCCGATCCGAAGACCCCGAGCCAGACCACGGAGAACCAGTCCCCGAAGTCCGGCCGCGCGGTCCATGGCTGTTCGAGCACGAGCGCCAGCACCCCGACGATGATCAGCGCGAACGTGACCTGGAACACGGCCGGAACGAGCGGTGGCAGACCGCGGACGTTGCGCCGGTTGTAGACGTTGCCGAGCGCGTATGCCAGCGACGATCCGAGCAGCGCGATGCTCCCGGGCAGGTCCCCGGTCGCGGTCGTGAGGCCCGGCGACACGAGCAGCACGACCCCGATGAACCCGACCGCGAGCCCGACGACGCCGTTCAGGCGGATCGGCTCGTCGGGCAGGAACATCGGGGCGATGACGATCACCATCAACGGGACGGTCGCGTTGAGGATCGCGGCGAGGGCGCTATCGACCGACTGCTCGGCCCAGGTGATCAGGGCGAAGGGGATCGTGATGTTGATCAGTGCCATCACGACGAGGTGGCCATAGATCCGTCGCTCGCGCGGGAGGGACGTGCCATTCAGGCGGAACGCGACCCACAGGAACGCGGCCCCGATCAGCAGCCGCAGGGCGACCAGGGTGAAGATCCCGAACGAATCCACCGCGATCTTGATGAAGAGGTACGACGACCCCCACATGAAGCCGAGCAGCAGGAAGAGCAGCCATTCGGTGCGGGTCGCGCGGGCATTCATCGGTGCATTCTAGGTCCTTGGCCTACTGGGGTATGTCAACTTCGCGGGCGAAATCCACGGGCTACACGCAGAACCCGGCGCGCTGGCAAATGGTTGCCGCCCCAGCCTCAGGCGAACCGGCCCCGAACCCTGCAGAACGTTTTGGCCGGGAGCACGTTCTGGCCGGCTAGAGCCCGCGGCCGGCACCCGACCCTGTAGAAACGTGCCCCGAGGGCGTGTCCTGGTGCCGACCCGGGGCGGACCCGACCCTGCAGAACGCGCCCCGGGAGCACATTCTGGCCGGTAGCGGGCCCCAGATCTCCCGGCGACCGTGCGGAATGTGCTCGGGGAGCGCGGTACGTCGCGAAACTGGCCCTAAAGCCCGCCGGACCGGCGTCGCGGGGCGGAGCAACGGCCATAAGGTTCCTGTGACGCGCGTTCTGCATGGTGGGCGGCGCATCGGACCTTGGCCGGCGGGCACCGCCTGCACCGCCCAGGCTTACCGCCAGCGCGTCAGGATCGCCTCCCGGTCGAACAGCCGGACCCCGACCCGCAGCCCCTCCAGCGACACCACGAGCACCACCACGGCCATCAGGACGTAGCCCAGCGCCCCGACCAGCACGGTGGCGGTCGCCTGGACCAGCACGAGCCCGACGATCGGAACGATGATCACGCCGCCGATCTGCTGCGCGACCCGCGGGTCGTTGACCCGCGCGCTGACGATCACCCCGGCCACGACCGACGACAGCCCGACCGCCGGCCCGAGCAGGAACACCCCGGCCAGCCACGACGAGTCGGTCACGACGCCGAACAGCGCCGGACCGTACACGGCCGACGCAAGCCCCACGAACACGATGTAGGTCGCCCAGCCCGCGAGCACCCCCGGCACGAGCGCGGCGATCGCCTTGCCCGCGAGCAGCTCCACGGTCCGGATCGGCGCGGCGAGCACGGGCTCCAGCGAGCGCGACTGCTTCTCCCCGATGATCGAGAACGTCGCGATCGACAGCGGGATGTACGCCGGCATGAGCAGGAAGAAGACGAGGAACTGCTGGACCGCGAAGGCGCCGGCGAGCTCGGCCGGCGTGAACGAGGCCCATTCCGGCTTCTGCTCGAGGATCTGGACAGCCAGCTCCGGCGGGAGCGCCCGGTCGCCGACCGCGCCGGCCAGGATGATCGGCGCGATCGTAAGGAGGATCGGCGGCACCAGGATCGTCGACATCAGCAACCGGTTGCGCAAGATCTCCATCCACTCGCGCCGGAGGATCGTCCAGACGATCGAAGCGCGCATCAGACCGGCGCCTCGATGCCGTCGGCGCCGGGCCGGACGCCCATCACATCGAAGTAGATCTGCTCGAGCGACGTCCGCTCGATGACGACCTCGACGATGTCGTCGCCGGCCGCCACGAGGACCCGGACCGCCGCCGGCGCGATCGATTCGAGTCTCTGGGCGGCGAGACGGAATCACGCCATCGACCGCATCGACGGCGATGACGCCTTCGACCGTGCGCAACGTCTCGATCGCGGCAGGGGAGGGGCCCGCGGCCAGTCGGATCTTCAGCGTCTCGCGTGCCGAGCGCGCCGCGGAGGGCCGCCGGCGAATCGACCCGAACGAGGCCGGCGCGCACGAACGCGATGCGGTCGCACAGCCGGTCCGCCTCGTCGAGATTGTGGGTGGCCAGCACGATCGTCCGGCCGGCCCGCCGCAGGTCTCGATCGCCTCGCGCACGATGAACGCGGCTTCCGGGTCGAGCGCCGCGGTCGGCTCGTCGAGGAACACGACCGACGGATCGTGCAGCAGCGCCCGGGCGATGGCGAGCTTCTGCTTCATGCCCTTGCTGAACGTGCCGGTCACCTCGTCCCGGCGGTCCCACAGGCCGAACAGCGCAGATAGCGCTCGATGCCCTCGGCGCGCTGCGCGGCGTCGAGGCCGTAGAGGCGGCCGAAGAAGTCGAGGTTCGTCGAAGCCGACAGCTTGTCGTACAGGCCCGGCGTCTCGGTCAGGATGCCGACCCGTGCCCGGACGTCGTCGGGTTGCATGATGACGTCGAAACCGTCGACCGCCGCGCTACCCTCGGTCGGTCGGATGAGGGCCGTGAGCAGGCGCACGGTCGTCGTCTTGCCGGCGCCGTTGGGGCCGAGGAGCCCGAGGACCTCGCCGCGGCGGACCTCGAGGTCGATCCCGCGGACGGCCCAGCGGTCCCCGAACCGCCGGCCGAGCCCGGCGGCGCGCGAGGGCGATCGGGCTCTCGACCGGGCGCAGACGTCATGCCCGCAGTCTGCGGTGAATCGAGCGCGGGCGTCGCGGCCGATTCCGCAGGCGGTTGGCCTACCCTCGTATGCCAACGGCGCTACCATCGGCGCCGTGACCGCCGTGCGCCTTCTTGTCCTCGCGGTGGGCGTCGCGCTCGGGGTCTTCTACCCGTTCATCGCGGTGGTCCTCAAGGGATTTCGGCTTCAGCCCGGGCGAGATCGGGGTCATCGCCTCGATCGGGGCCGTCGGCTTCACGATCGCGGTGCCCGCCTGGGGCCATCTCGCCGACGTCCGGCTCGGACGGCCGCGGACGCTGCAGGTCTGCGCCATCGGCGGCGGGCTGGCGATCGTCGCGCTGCTGCTGCCCTGGCCAGCGCTGATCATCGCGCTCCTGTTCGCGGTCTTCTGGGTGTTCGAGTCGTCATGGCAGCCGCTCGCTGACGCCGTCACGGTCAACGCGTTGCGCGGCCGCGACTACGGGCGCGTCCGGCTGCTCACGAGCCTGTCCTTTGCGATCGCCACGATCGTGGCGGGCTTCATCTACAACGTCACCGGATACGCCGCGGCGTTCGTGCTGTTCGGTCTGGCCGCGCTGTCGATGGCCCTGATCGCCGCGTGGGTCCCCGACGTCAAGCGCGCCGATCTCGCTGCGCATGCGCGGCGTGCCGGCGTGACCGCGAGCGGCGCCGCGCGACGCTCGTGGTCGGGTTCGGCCGGGGTCGCCCTGCGAGTCGCACCCAGGCTCGCGCTCGTCCTGGCGGCCGCCACGATGCTCTTCGTCGGCGTCATCGCCGGGTTCACGTTCCTGCCCCTGCGCCTCCAGGCCATCGGCGGCTCGCCGTCGGATATCGCGCTGTCCTCCGGGCTGGCGGCGGCGCTGGAGATCCCGACGATGCTCGTCGCGGCCGCGGTCGCCCGGATCATCGGTCTGCGTGGCATGTTCGTCGGCAGCGCGCTCATCTACGCCGTCTGCCTGATGGCGTGGGCCGTGGCGGAATTCCCGCTCGCGATCATCGCGACCCGGGCGCTCAGCGGCATCGGCTTCGCGGGCGTCATCGTCGCCGTCGTGCTGACCATCGCGGCCCTGCTGCCGGCCGATCTTCAGGCCACTGGGCAGTCATTGTTCCAGACGTCCGCGTTCGGGATCGCCGCGATCGTGGCGAACGTGGTCGGCGGGATCCTGTACGACACGCTCGGGCATGTGGCGGTCTTCGGGCTCGGGGCGTTCATGGCCGTCGCTGCGGCCGCCCTTGGTTGGTTCGTGGTCCCAGGCTTGCGTCAGGCGGCGGGGCGTGAGCCCGCGCCGGCGCCGGATCCGATGCCAGCGCAGCCGGACCACGGAGGCGCCGGGTAGCCGTTCACCGGCGCACGAGGCAGCGGTCGGATCAGGGGTCAGGCACGACCTCGCGCGCGAGCGGTAGGTTTCGCCGTCCGCTCGCGGCCAGGAGCGGGCCCATCAGCACCGCCACGGCGACGCCGGCGACGAGCGGGATGACCAGGGCGGCCTCCAGGCCGACCGCGTCGGCGGCCAGATCCGACCAGTGTCGGCGCGATGACGAATCCGCCGCGGGCGAGCCACGCGACCACCGCCACACCCTGTCCGGCCGGCACGCCCGGGACGGTGCCCGCCGCTGAGATCATGATCGGGAACAGGGGCGACGTCCCGAGGCCGACCAGCGCGAACCCCGCCGCCGCGACCGGCACCGCCGCCCACGAACCAGCGGCGATGACCAGGACGAGGCCGACGACCGCCAGCACGGCGCCGCCGCGCCCAACGGTCGCGTCGCCCCATCGATCGATCCAGCGGTCGTTGGTCAGGCGCCCGACCGTCATGCCGCCGGTATAGAGGACGACGGCCAGGGCAGCGATCCCGACACCCGCACCGAGCACCTCGCTGAGGTAGATCGTGCTCCAGGTCTGGGCGGCGTCCTCGATCATCACGCCGAGGACCCCGATCAGGGCGAACGGGGCAAGCAGACCCAGCAGACGCCCCGCGCGCCTTGCGGACTTCGCGGCGGACCCGCCGACGAAGAGGGCGGACGGGTCCGATCCAACCGGCTCGTCGGCCGCGCGGTCCACGTCACCATCCCGCAGCAGCAACGGCAGCGCGGCCACGGACACGCCCGCCAGGAGCAGCCCGACGGCGGCGAGGTGGACGGCCAGTGGCACATCGAGCGCGGCGGCGATCGCCCCGGTGCCCGCGCCCAGCAGCGTGCCGGCACTCCACCAGCCGTGGAAGCCGTGCATGATCGAGCGGCCGTAGCCCCGCTGTACCGCGATGCCGTGCGCATTCATCGCCGAAATCCATCACGGCGTCGAGCATCCCGAGCACGAGGAACGCCGCGGCCAGCGCGAGCCAGGCGGGCGCCAGCCCGATGGACCCCAGCAGCAGGCCGAACGCGACGCCGGTCGTCACCGTCACCCGCCGGCTCGAGAAGCGCACGATCAGCATCCCGGCCGCCGCCCCCGCGAGCAACCCGCCGACGGGCATCGCGGCGACGGCCGCGCCGAGGGCCGCGTTCGACAGGTCGAGCTGGGCCTTGATCGCCGGCAGTCGCGGCAGGACGTTGGCCATGAGCGCGCCGTTGACCAGGAACAGGGCGCTGACCGCGACCCGAGCCCGGCGGGCGTCGCGCCCGTCGAGGGTCGACATAGCGAGCAAGCGTACATGGGCGACCCGCTAGCATGGCCCGCACACCAACGGAGGCGGCATGCGACTGTGGGGCGGACGGTTCAGCGAAGAGAACGACCGGCGGGTCGCCGACTTCACGCGCTCGATCGAGCTCGATCGGGAGCTCGCGGCCGACGACATCGCGGGCTCGATCGCGCACGTGCGCGGTCTGGCGCGTGCCGGCCTGCTCACCGACGACGAGCTCGGCGAGCTCCTCGGTGGCCTGAACGGGCTCGCGGAGGCGGTCGCGGCCGGCACGATCGATTGGGTGCCCGAGCTCGAGGACGTGCACCTCAACCTCGAGTCCGCCCTGGCCGACCGGATCGGCGCCGTGGCCGGCAAGCTGCACACCGGGCGTTCGCGCAACGACCAGGTCGCCACCGATCTTCGGCTCTGGCTTCGGCGGGCGATCGACCGGCTGGACGGGGCCCTGCTCGATTTCGAGCGATCGCTCGTCGGTCTGGCGGAGCGCGAGGGCACCGCGGTGCTGCCCGGGACGACCCACACCCAGCCCGCCCAGCCCGTGCTGTTCGCCCATCACCTGCTCGCCTATGTCGAGATGGCCGAGCGCGATCGAGGCCGACTTGCCGACGCCCGGCGGCGGGCCAACGTGTCGCCGCTCGGGTCCGGCGCGCTGGCCGGGGCGGGCTACCCGCTTGACCGCGTGGCGACGGCGACGGATCTCGGGTTCGATGGGGTGACGGCCAACTCGCTCGACGCCGTCGGCGATCGCGACTTCGTCGTCGAAGCGCTGGCGGCCATCGCCCTCGGGATGGCCCACCTGAGCCGGCTGGCCGAGGAGATCACGTGGTGGTCGAACCCGCGGTTCGGGTTCGTCCGGGCGAGCGACGCGTTCTCGACAGGCTCATCGATCATGCCCAACAAGAAGAACCCGGACCCGGCCGAGCTGGTCCGCGGGCGCGCGGCCCGCGTCATCGGCTCGCTCACGGGGATGCTGACGCTGCTCAAGGGCCTGCCGCTGGGCTACCAGCGCGATCTTCAGGAGGACAAGGCGCCACTGTTCGATGCGGTGGCGGTGTTCGAGGCGAGCCTCGGCGTGCTGGCGGGGATGCTCGACACCCTGACCGTCGACCGCGACCGCATGCGCGCGGCGGCGGACGAGGGATTCACCACGGCAACGGCCGTCGCTGACGCACTGGTCCGCCGCGGCATCCCGTTCCGTGTGGCGCACCACGTGGTCGGCTCGCTCGTGGCCCAGGCGGAGGAGGCCGGCCTGCAGCTGCAGGAGCTGCCTGACTCGATGATCGGCCTCGCGCTGGGAGCGAGCGGCGACCAGGGCGCCACGGCCGTGGCCGCGGAGGAGGGGATCGGCGACACCCTGCGCGCGGCCGCGTCCCTGGACAGCGCCCTCGCGACGTGCGACGTCATCGGCGGCACCGCGCCCGTCCGGGTCGCGGCCGCGTTGCGTGCTGCACGGGAGCGTCTCGACTCGGTGCCCCCCGCCGACGGCTAGCACCGCGCCCGTCATCGCGGCCATCCCGCCATCGGCGGCCTTGTACCATCGGGCCACGATGTTGCGGCTCGAGACGATCCAGCGAGCACCCAAAGCGCTCCTGCACGACCACCTGGACGGCGGCCTGCGGCCGGCCACGATCGTGGACCTCGCCGCGGAATACGGCTATGGCGGCCTGCCAACGGACGATCCCGACGAGCTGGCGGCGCACATCCGTCGCGGCGCGGATCGCAAGTCGCTCGAGCTCTACCTCGAGACCTTCGCCCACACCGTCGGGGTGATGCAGGAGCGTGACGCGATCGTCCGGGTCGCCGCGGAGTGCGCCGAGGATCTCGGCCATGGACGGCGTGGCCTATGCGGAGGTGCGCTACGCCCCCGAGCTATCCACGGAGCGCGGCATGACCCTCGACGAGGTCGTCGCCGCGAACCTCGAGGGGTTCAAGGTCGGCGCCGAACGGGCCGCCTCGGCCGGCCACCCGATCATCATGAAGATGCTCGTGACCGCGATGCGCCAGGCCGCCCGGTCGGTCGAAGTCGCAGAATGCGCCGTCCGCTGGCGCGATGCGGGCGTGGTCGGCTTCGACGTCGCCGGACCGGAGAAGGGCTACCCGCCCACGCGCTATCTCGACGCCTTCGAGTACATCCGCCGCGAGAACTTCCACATCACGATCCACGCCGGCGAGTCGTTCGGGCTGCCGTCGATCTGGGAGGCGCTCCAGTTCGCCGGCGCGGAACGGCTTGGCCACGGCGTCCGGATCGTCGACGACATCACGGTCCGCGACGACGGCTCGGTCGAGCTCGGGCGGCTCGCGACGTTCGTCCGCGACCGGCGGGTGCCGCTCGAGATGTGCCCGACCTCGAACGTCCACACGGGCGCGGCCGCGTCCGTCGCGGAGCATCCGATCGATCTCCTGCGCCGGCTGCGGTTCCGGGTCACGGTCAACACCGACAACCGGCTGATGAGCGGCGTCTCGATGAGCAGCGAGTTCGCCGCGCTCGACGAGGCGTTCGGCATCGGTCTGGGCGAGATGGAGTGGCTGACGATCAACGCGCTCAAGTCGGCGTTCGCGCCGTTCGACGAGCGCCTGCGGCTGATCAACGAGGTGGTCAAGCCCGGCTACGCCCACCTGCGCTCCGACGAGACGCGGGTGGTCGGTGCGCGGTGAGCTGGCTCGACCGGCTGCGCGGACGCGGCGCTGGCGGGCCGGTGGATCCCAAGCCGATCTACCTCGCGCTGCGGGGGAGGCTGCTCGAGACGGATCCGGTGTCGCTGGGTCTCGTGCCCTCGCCCGGGGGCCGGCGGGTCTGGGCGGTCGTCATGGACACGGCATTCCCTGAGGGGGTCGCATCGCTGGTCGTGGTCGCCGACGGGACGACGAGCCTGTACACGAGCACCGGCGGCGGGACGATCGGCGCCGGCACGCATGAGGACGTCGCGGTGGTGAGTCAGGCGTTCCTGGACCGGGTCGACGGCGCGCTCGACCTGCTCGTGCCGGCCAGCGCCTTCCCGCTTCCATCGACTGGACGGGTCCGCTTCTGCGTCCTGACCTTCGACGGCGGGCGGACCGCCGAGGCGGACGAGCAGGACCTGGGCGAGAGCCGCCACCCGCTCTCGGGGGTGTTCCACGCGGGCCATGACGTGCTCACCGAGCTGCGGAAGCTGGATGGTCAGGTTGCAGCGGGCCGCCGGTAGTCGGTCGTCGGTGGGCGACGTGGCGGGACGGCCACGTCCAGCGTCGTCAGTCCGCGTGGAAGACCTCGGGCATGGTCTTCCACCAGGCCCCGGGCTCGCGGTCCTCGAGCGGCTCCTGCATCGCGTCGGTCAGCGCCCACCAGCGCTGGGTCTCGGGGTCCGCGGCCATCGCGGCCATGTCGGCCTCGAAATCGATCGCCGACGTACTCGAAGTAGGCGAACAGCTGCGTTCCTTCCCTGAAGATCGAGTAGTTGCGGATGTTCGAGCGGTGGATCCGGTCGAGCACGCCCGGCCAGGGCGCGGCGTGCAGGCGCTCATACGCCTCGATCGCCTCGGGGCGGACCCCGATGCAGCCTGTCCGCAATCGCCTCATCGTCGGCGTGCCGGCGGCCGCGACCTCGTCCGCGATCGCCCGCCACTCCTCGCCGTCCGGGAACCGGAATCGGGCGAGCGATTCCGGCCGCATCTCGGCGCTATAGCCGGGCATCGTCGGCACGACGTAGCTCGCGTCGCGGATGACGACCGGGTCCAGGAAGTGCTCGTGGAGGTGGTCGACGTACTCGATCATCCGGCCTTCGAGCTCGCCGCTCACGCACACGTAGTCGACGATCGAGAGGTGCTGGACGAGCTCGCACAGCCCCACGCCGCCCGCGTGCGGACAGACCGGCACGCCGAACTCGGCCGCCATGAGCAGGACCGCGAGGACCTCGTTCACGCCGCCCAGCCGGCACGCGTCGATCTGGCAGACGGAGATGGCGCCGGCCTGCAGGAGCTGCTTGAACATGACCCGGTTGTGGACGTGCTCGCCGGTCGCGACGCGGATCGGGGCCACGGCCCGGGCGATCGTCGCGTGGCCCAGGATGTCGTCGGGGCTCGTGGGCTCCTCGATCCAGTACGGGTCGAACTCGGCGAGCCGGGCCATCCAGTCGATCGCCTCGCCGACGCCCCAGCGCTGGTTCGCGTCGACCGCCAGCATCGCGTCGGGACCGATCTCTTCGCGCACGATCCGGGCGCGCCGCCGGTCGTCCTCGACGTCCGCGCCCACCTTGAGCTTGAAGCGCGTCCAGCCCTCGGCCAGCGCCTCGCGGCACAGTCGCCGGATCTTGTCGTCCTCGTAGCCGAGCCAGCCGACCGAGGTCGTGTACGCCGGGTAGCCGTCGCGACGCAGGTCCGCCTCGCGGTCGGCGCGCGTCGGGGCCAGCGCCCGGAGGCGCTCCAGCGCGCGCTCGGGCGTGAGCGCGTCCGAGATGTAGCGGAAGTCGATGAGCGCGACGAACTCCTCGGGCGACATGTCGACAGGAGCTTCCAGAGCGGCTTCCCTGCGCGATTTCGCGAACAGGTCCCAGACCGCGTTGACGACGGCCGCCGTCGCGAGGTGGATGACCCCCTTCTCCGGGCCGATCCAGCGCAGCTGGCTGTCGCCGACGAGATCGCGCCAGAACGCGCCCATGTCCGCGAAGACCTCGTCCGTGGAGCGCCCGACGACCAGCGGCCGCAGCGCCCCGACCGCGGCCACGACGACCTCCGTCCCACGCCCGATCGTGAACGTCAGCCCATGGCCTTCGAGGCCATCCGGGTCGTCGGTCCGGACCACGACGTAGGCCGCGGAATAGTCCGGGTCGGGGTTCATCGCGTCCGAGCCATCGAGGGTGCGCGAGGTCGGGAAGCGCATGTCGAGGACGTCGAGGGTGATCGATGCGCGACATCGTCAGCCCTTGAGCGCGCCGACTGAGGAGGCCGCGCGAGATGAACCGCTCCAGCACGATCGCCATGACGATGACGGGCACGATCATGATCAGGACGAGGACCGACATCGCCCACCACTGCGGCCCGCGGGTCGCGTCCTGGGCCGCGACGAGCAGCGGCATCGTCTGCGACTTGGCGCTCGAGAGGATCGAGCGCGATCAGGTACTCGTTCCAGGCGAAGATCAGGACGATCAGGAACGTCGCGACCAGCCCCGGCGACCGCGACCGGCAGCACGATCGAGCGGAAGATGCGGATAGACCGATGCGCCGTCGACCGCGGCTGACTCCTCGAGCTCGATCGGGCAGCGCGGCGAAGTAGTCGCGCATCAGCCACACGGCGATGGGCAGGTTGGTCGCGACATAGGTGCAGGATCAGCGCGAGCTGCGTGTCGAGCAGGCCGACCTGCTGGAACAGCACGTAGAGCGGGATGACCACCGCGATCGGCGGCAGGATCCGCTGCGAGATCAGCCAGAACGCGATGTCGCCGTTGCCGAGGGTCCGCCGGAAGCGCCGCCCGATCGTCTGGGCCAGGATGCGCGAAGACGGCCAGCCCCGGACACGACCGCGAGCTGCCAGGGCACGCCGGCCAGCATCGCGACGTAGGCGCCCGCCACGCAGCCGATGAACCGAGCCCGATGATGCCCGACGCGCGGCCGGTAGGTGAAGCGGACCAGCGCGTAGGCCGCCGCCGCGCCCAGCAGCAGCGCGATCACGGCGCTCGACAGCCCGACGACGACGGTGTTGACGTAAGGCCGGAGCGTGTCGTTGCCGAGCTCGACGAGGATGTAGTCCCAGGCGTCGAGCGTCGGCTGGAAGTCGATGAACGGGAAGATAGAACGGCCCCCGGTCGACGTCGACCGGGAGCTTGAGCGAGGTGACGCCGAGCCAGTAGAGCGGGAACAGCACGACCAACGCCCAGCCGACGAGCAGGACAGTACGCACACGAGCTTCGCCGCGCGGCGAGATGTCCAGCGGCGAGCGTCGCCGGAGCGGGTTGCGGCGCCATCACGTGCTCCCGCGGATCCGGGGCCCGCGCGGACCAGGCCACGTAGGCGGTCGCGACGATCGTCACCATGATCAGCAGCATGTACGCGATCGCCGCCGATCTGCCGAGGTTGCAGCGTTCGCCAGTCGAGGTAGGCCTGGAGGCGTCAGCGACTGGGTCGCCGTGCCGGGGCCGCCGCCGGTCAGGATGTTCGGCATGTCGACGATCTTGAAGCCCTCGATCAGGCGGATGAGGATGATCGTGGTGCTCACCGGCAGGATCGCCGGGAGCGTGATGTGCCGGAAGACTGCCAGTGCGGCTGGCGCCGTCCACGAAGGCCGCCTCGCGGACCTCCTGGTCGAGGCCCTCGAGCGCGGCCAGCAGGACGATGAACATGAACGGCGTCCACTGCCAGGCGTCGCCGATGATCACGGCGATCCGGGCCAGCCACGGGTCGGTCACCCAGGTGTACTGGCTCAGGCCGAGGCAGCCCAGACAGGGCTCGAGCGGCCCCTTGCTCGTGTCGGTCATCATCCGGAACATGTAGCCGACGCCGATCGGCGTGATCGTCAGGGGCAGCAGGAAGACGATCCGGAAGAACCGCCGGCCCGCGCAGCGGCTGGACCGCGAGGAGCGCGAGCCCCAGCCCGAGCACGTACTGGATCGCGATGCCCGGCGAAGACGTAGATGAACGTCACGACGAGGGAGCCGGGCCGGCCGCCCTCGGACGCAGCGTCTGGACGACCAGCCAGAGGAGCCCGACCGAACAGGAGCGCCGCCGGCGCACGGCGCAGGAGAAGGCCCCAAGCCGGCGGACGCGACCACTGCGCACGCTGCCGATCGAAGAGCCAGGACGATGCAGGGCGACCCCGAGGCCGAGCACGCCCAGCCGAGCGGCGTCGGCGGCTTGAGCACGCCCAGGAGGTGGCTGCGCTCGGTGCCCGAACAGCAGGATCTCGAAGTTCGTGAAGCCGACGAAGTCGATGTCGATGCGGCCCTCGCTGAACACGAGCTTGCGAGAAGGCGAGCGTCAGCGAGCGCGACGAGCGGGAAGATCGACAGGCACAGGATGACGAGCGACGGTCGGCCAGATGAACACCCACCGCGCCGCCCCGTCCGAGCGCCAACGCGCCGAGCGAACCCGCTCGGCGCTCGGCGGTGGAGCCGCAAGCGCGGGCCCGCGGATCACGTCCGGGGTCCGCGATGCCCGGCGGGATCGAGACGTCGAGCGGTCTATCGCTCGACGCCAAGGCTGGCGTGGTACGCCGCGAGCTGCGCGTCGCGGCCCACCGCGTCGGTGATCTGGTTCCAGCCGTCCGTGATCTGCTGCATCGTCTCCTCGGCGGTCAGCTCACCGGCAATGTACTGCGAGACGGCCGTGTCGAGGACGTCCTGCTCGTACTCCTTGGTCTTGGGGATCCGCAGGTCGAGGACCATGTTCGGGTTCTGGAGGCTGGCCTCGATCGCGCCGAGATACTTCGTCCGCCGCCCCCTCGCTCATGCCGACGGCCGTCCAGACGTCGAGGTCTCGAAGTGCGAGGTGCGGTAGGGGTTGAAGCCGGTCTTGCCGAGCGTCACGTCCTCGCTGCGACTGGGCGGGAGCGCTCATGTAGGCGAGGAACGCGTAGGCCGCGTCCTTCTTCTCCGGCTCGGCCGCGGCGTTGATCGCGCCGGACCAGCCACCGAACGAGGCGAACGGGGCGTAGTTCACGCCGTCGACGGCGTTCGGGCACGTGGTCGTCGTCGCACGGCACGAGCGTTGCCGCTCGCTCGATCGAGCGTTTCCTTCCAGCCGGGGGTGATGACCGCGCCGACCTTGTCCTGGACCGTTGAGGTGGCCGGGTCGAGCGCCAGGGTGCCGATGTCGCCCCAGTCCATCGACAGGGCGCAGCGCCCGGTCGTGAACAGGCCGCGCGTGTCACCGACGCCGAGGTTGATCTCGTCGGGCGGCCCGAAGTCCATGGTCTTCTTGTAGGTCTCGAGCGCCTTGGCGAAGGCCTCGTTGTTGAAGCAGCGGGCTGCATGGTCGCCGTGTCGAAGAAGGCGCCTTCCCCGGTGCCCTTCGACCTGGAGCAGGCCACCGGCGACCGAGATGATCCACCAGATAGCTCTGCTGGCCCTTCTTCTTGGCGATGCAGGAGCCGTAGTCGGGCTCGCCGTCGCCGTTGAGGTCCTTGCCGTGGTGTGCTGCCGCGACCGTGAGGTACTCGTCCCAGGTCGTCGGCGGCGTATCGATCAGGTCGCTCCGGTAGTAGACCATGTGGAAGTCGCCGTCCAGCGGGATCATGTAGGTCTTGCCCTCGTACGTCGCGTTGAAGTCGCGGAAGAACGGCCCGATGTCCTGCCAGTCGACGACCGGGTCGCTCGTCGACGCGGCCGCTGAGGTCCTCGAGGTAGCCCGGCCCGGCGAAGTCGCCGAGCCACTGCGGGTTGAAGACGAAGGCGTCGAAGCTGTTCGTCCCGGTCGAGAGGTCCAGGATGGCCTTGTCGTAGATCTCCTGGAAGCCGACGGCGACGACGTTGATCTTGGCGCCGGTGAGCGCCTCGAAGTCAGGCGCCCGCCGCTGGAGCGGCTCCGCGACCTGCGGGCCGTTGAAGGTCAGGAGGTCGACCGTGACACCGGTGAAGTCCTGGCCGGCGGCGGACGCACTCGGGGCGGGCCCGGCGGCCGTTGCCGAGGGGGCCGGTGCGACCGATGCTGGCGCAGACGATGGGGTCGCCCCGGAGCAGGCTGAGACGATGAAGATCGCTGTGATCGCTGCCGCGACCAATCGGTACCGCGACACCACGGGGGACCCTCCTACTGCATCCGTCAGCCCCGTCCAGCATATTGGACAGGAGGCGGTAGGCTGGACATTATGGCATCGGAAGGGTTGCAGTCAAGATACGGCACGCGGTTCAGCATGCTGACCGGTCAAACGAGGGAGCACGGATGACAAGCGCGGAGAACGAGGTCGCGGATCCGGGGTTGGCGGTCGTCGCCGACACGGCAGTTGCGATCGGCGAGGCGGATTCCCTCGCCCCGGCCGTGACCCGCGCCGCGGTGATCCTCGACCTGCTTGCAGAGAACAGCGGCGTGGCCGCCGGTCCGAGCGAGCTCGCCCGGCGGCTCGGGCTCCCCAAGTCGTCGATCGCCAACATCTGTGCCGCCCTCGCCGACGCCGGTCTGGCCAGGCGGGTGGGCACCGGCTTCGCGCTCGGTCGGAAGCTCGCCGAGCTGGGCGGCGCGTACCTCGCCTCCGTGGACCAGGTCCAGGAGTTCTATGACGCCTGTCACGACCTCGAGGTCGCGTCGGACGAGACCATCCAGCTGGCGGTGCTCGACGGCATCGAGATGACGTACCTCGCCCGGCACGATGGTCGCCAGCCCGTCCGCCTCACCTCGCAGATCGGCCGACGCCTGCCGGCCAGCGTCACCGCCACCGGCAAGGCGGCACTCGCCACGCTCGACGTGGACGAGCTCGTGCGGCGCTTCGAGGGCGTCGAGCTCCCGACGCTCACCCGCCGGTCGCTGCCGAATGTCGAGGCCCTGCTCGCGGACCTCGAGGTCGTCCGAAGACGCGGCTACTCGATGGACGACGAAGAGACGGTCGAGGGCGTCGTCTGCTTCGGGGTCGCGATCCCGGGCCGGCAACCCGGGGAGGGCCCCTATGCCGCAAGCATCACCCTCCTCAAGGCCCGCGCGACGTTCGATCGGGTGCCGCCGCTGATCGAGGACCTGCACCGGCTCGCCGACCGGCTGTCCGATCCGCTCCACGGTGAGTGGACCGGCCAGGCCGCCGCGGTCCGGCGGGACGATCAGAGGCCGTAGATCCGGAGGGCGTTCGCGCCGATGACCGCGGCCCGTTCGGTGTCGGTCAACCCGGCGAGGACGGTCCGCGCCGTGTCCACGACGTCCGCGTAGGTCGCGGCGAGGAGGCAGACCGGCCAGTCGGACCCGAAGACGAGGCGGTCCGGCCCGAACACCTCGATCGCGTGGTCCGCAAACGGTTGGAGGTCGGCCGACGTCCAGGACGACCAGTCGGCTTCGGTGACGAGCCCGGACACCTTGCAGGCGACATGCTCGAGCTCCGCGAACGCCCCGATGCCGCTGCTCCACGGCTCGAGGGTGCCACTCGCGATCGGGGGCTTGGCGAGGTGGTCGATGACGAAGCGGACGTCCGGCAGGCGCCGGGCGAGCTGGAGCGCTGCCGGCAGCTCGCGCGGTCGGACGAGGAGGTCGTAGGTGAGGCCGGCGGCCCCGACCGCGCGGATGCCGCGAACGACGTCGTCGCGCAGGAGCCAGGCCGCGTCCGGCTCGTCGTGCGCCTGATGCCGGATGCCGACCAGCCGATCCCCGCCAGGTCCCGCGCGGAGCGCGGCGATGGCATCCGCGACGGCCGGATCGGTCAGGTCCACCCAGCCCACGACCCCGCGGATGAACGGCGTCGCGGCGGCGAGTGCCAGGAAGTCGGCCGTCTCCTCCTGGGTGGAGCGCGTCTGGACGAGGACGGTGGCGGCGACATCCGAGGCCGCGAGCTCCGGCGCGAGGTCGTCGGGCCCGAACGGCCGGCGGATGACGGCCAGCTCATCGGTCAGCCACGGATAGGCGGCCGTGCCCGGATCCCAGAAGTGGTGGTGGGCGTCGACGATCACGGCGGCTCAGCCCGGCACCGGCGCGTCGGCGGCGAGGAGGCCCTCCGCGCGGAGCTCGGTCCACAGGTCGGGCGGGATCCGGCGGGCGAGCAGCGCCGGGTACTCGTCGAGATGGGCCCGTGTCCGGACCCCGGCGACAAGGGAGACGACCGCCGGGTGGGCGAGCGGGAACTGCATCGCCGCCGCCCGCAGCGGGACGTCGTGACGGCCGCAGACCTCGCCGAGGCGGCGCGCTCGTTCGATGATCTCGGGCGGCGCCGGGGCGTAGTCGAACCGGCGGCCCGGCCGCGGATCGGCGAGGACGCCGCTGTTCATGACCCCACCGACGAGCACGGCGACGCCCCGCTCCACACAGGCCGGCAGGAGCTCGTCCAGCGCCCCGTGGTCGAGGAGCGTGTAGCGGTTGGCGACCAGCATCACGTCCATATCCGTTTCCCGGGCGAACCGCGCGAGCATGGCCGACTGGTTCATCCCGGCCCCGACCGCGCGGATGACCCCCTCGGAGCGGAGCCGCTCCAGCGCTGGCCACGCCTCGCCGATGGCCGCCGGCCAGTGGTCGTCCGGGTCATGGATGAAGGCGATGTCGATCCCGTCGAGGCCCAGACGCTCGAGGCTCTCCTCCAGGGAGCGGCGGATCCCGTCGGCGCTGTAGTCGAATACCAAGCGGACCGGCTCATGACGGATGTAGAACGCGTCGTTGCGGCCGTCGAGCGCCTGGTGATCGATGTCGGCACCTGCTGGGATCGCCACCTCCTCGCGGACCAGGCGCCCGACCTTTGTCGATAGCACGAAAGCATCCCGTGGCCGGTCGCGCAGGGCCGCGCCCACCCGTCGCTCCGAGGCGCCGTAGCCGTACAGCGGCGCCGTGTCGAACGAGCGCACCCCGAGATCCCAGGCGTGGTCGACGACCTCGATCGCGTCCTCGTCCGACACGTCTGAGAAGAGGCCGCCGATCGACGCGCCACCGAACCCAAGGCGGGTGACCGTGAGACCGGTATGCCCGAGCGGTACGCGCTCGGTAGAGTCGACGGGCATGGACGTCAGCATCCGTTGTGCGCGATGAGGTTGACGGGGCAGATGAGCCTAGCGTATCGTCCAGTCCTCGGTCCAGCGGACAGAATGCTGAACGAACCCCAAGACCCCGGGAGCCATCGTGCGTCTGATGTCGTGCCGCTCTGCCGCCGGCGAGATCCTCGGTATCGTCGAGGGTGAGCGCTGGTCGCCGGCCACGACGATCCTCGTGAACGGCCCCCGCACGATAGCGGACCTGCTCGCCGCCGGCGTCGACGCGCTGGCGGAGCTGCGCGATGCGGCGGGGCAGGCGCAGATCGGCGAGACGGGAAGACCGATCGCCGAGTCCGACCTCCTCGCCCCGGTGCCGCGCCCCGGCAAGGTCGTGGCCATCGGACGGAATTACCGGGAGCACGCCGAGGAAGAGGGCGTCGACCCGCCCGCGGCGCCCCTGATCTTCGCCAAATGGCCCAGCTCCGTCGTGGGCCACGGCGCACAGATCCGCTGGGATGCCGGCCTGACCGGGCAGGTCGACTACGAGGCGGAGCTCGCCGTGGTCATCGGTCGAGCGGCGCGCCGGGTCAGCGTTGCCGACGCCCTCGACCATGTCCTGGGCTACACCTGCCTCAACGACGTTTCGGCTCGTGACCTGCAGTTCGGCGACGGCCAGTGGACGCGCGGCAAGTCCCTCGACACGTTCTGTCCGATGGGACCCGTCCTGGTCACGGCCGACGAGCTCGGCGACGCCGGGGACCTGGCGATCCGCTGCTCGGTCGGTGGCGACGTCCTCCAACAGGCGCGTACCTCGCAGATGTACTTTTCCGTGGCGGAGATCGTCAGCTACTGTTCGATGGCGTTCACCCTGGAACCCGGCGACGTGATCGCCACCGGCACACCGTCCGGCGTCGGCGCCTTCCGCAAGCCGCCGCGCTTCCTCGCCGACGGCGACCGGGTCACCGTGGAGATCGAGGGGATCGGCGTGCTCGAGAACGTGTGTCGGGTCGAGGCGGTGGCAGGAGCGGCGGCGTGACCGCGGTGGCCGCCCGAGACGGCGAACGCTTCCTCGTCACTGGCGCTCTCGGTTGCATCGGTGCGTGGACGGTACGTGAGCTGCTGCGCGAGGGCGTGCCGGTGGTCGCCTTCGATCTGGGTCGTGACCCGCGCCGGATCGAGCTCATCGTCGAGCCGGACGAGCTTGACCGCGTCGACTTCGTCGTCGGTGACATCACCGACCTCGGCGCCGTCGAACGCGCCCTCGACGAGTACGGCATCACCAACGTCATCCATCTGGCCGCGCTGCAGGTGCCGTTCTGCCGTGCCGACCCCCCGCTCGGTGCCCAGGTCAACGTCACGGGCACGGTCAATGTCTTCGAGGCCGTCAAGCGCCGCGGCGACGGCATGGCGCCGGTCGTGTACACGGGCTCGATCGGCATGTTCTCGCCGTCGGACGTCGACCCGGTCAGCGGTCGGCTCGAGGAGGACGCCGATGCCCATCCCGGCAACCACTACGGCGTCTACAAGCTCGCGAACGAGGGCTCGGCACGCATCTACTGGGCCGACTCGGGCATCCCGAGCGTCGGTCTCCGGCCGATGACGGTCTACGGCGCCGGGCGCGATCAGGGCATGACCAGCACGCCGACCGTCGCGATCGCGGCCGCGGTGCTGGGCGTCCCGTTCCAGATCACCTTTGGCGGCCGCACGCTGTTCCAGTACGCCGAGGACGTCGCGAAGACCCTTGTCCTCGCCAGCCGAAGCGCGCCGGACGGGCCGCGCGTGTTCAACCTCGGTGGCAGCCAGGTGGGCCTCGTCGACTGGGTTGCCGCCATCGAGGCCGCCGTCCCCGAGGCCGCGGGCCTCATCACGGTGGCCCCGACCGAGCTGCCGTTTCCGGCCGACATCGCGCACGATCGGCTGGTGGAGCTCGGCGACGTGCCGGTGACGTCCTACCGCGACGCGATCGCCGCGACCGCGGCCATCTATCGCCGACTGGCTGCGGACGGGCGGCTCGACGGCGCCCAACACGGGGTCCCCGCCCCGGCGCAGACTCGTCCGTGATGGACGACGGTGCCGGTCTACCCTGACCCCACCGACGGCCTCGCCGTCCCGGTCGGCCTCCTCCAGGCCTGGACGGCGAGGCTCGTCGATCCGCGGCGATCAGCGAGCTCGCTGGCCATCGGGCGGGTCCTGGCGACCACTGCGCTGGAGCGCCTGGACGGGCGCTAGGCTTCGGGGCGCCCCGCCGCCGGCAGGTCCGCCCGGCACAACGAGCGCTCCGCCATCGCGATCAGCCGGTCCGCCACGGTCTCCGCATCGAGGCCGCTGCCAGTGAACAGCTCATCGAACGCCTGGAAGCTCGTGAGCACGTTCAGGACGTCGGTGGCTTCCTCGACCGTCGACGTCCTCGCGCAGGTAGCCCTGCGCCGCCAGGCCACGGGCCAGGTGGACCTGGCCTGGTCGGCGGCCGTCCTCGATCGCGCGGACCGCGGCGACCGCGTCGGGGTCGATCGCCGCGAGCGTGAACAGCGCCCGCGCGAGGTCGGGCACGCGGGCGTACATCCGGACGGCGATCCGGGCCGAGGTCCGGTACGCCTCGAGCGCGTCGGGCAGCCGGCTCGAGACGACCAGCTCCTCGAACCCGGCCGTGTCGCGGAGATGGCGGGCCAGCGCGTCGAACAGGCCCGCCCGCGAGCCGTACAGGAGATACACGGTGGAGCGGGAGACGCCGGCCGCTCGCGCCACCTCGTCGACCTTGAGCGCGCCCAGCGGTCCCGCGCTCGAGCGTCGCGCGCGCCGCCTCGAGGATCCGGCGGCGGGTCGCCTCCGACGCGTCCGCCCGGGCCCGCTGCACATATCGACGTTTGTCCATGTCGACATCGTACTTCATCGGACACCATGTCCGACATCGGACACGATGTCCGACCAAAAGGAGCGACACCGCAGATGGACAGCATCGATACCCGATCCACTTCCGCCACCGCGCTCGATGTGCCAGTGCTCGTCGTCGGGGCCGGCCCGGCAGGGCTCGTCACGGCCATCGGCCTCGGCCGTCACGGCGTGCGTTCGCTCGTCGTCGAGCGCCATCCGTCGACATCGATCTTTCCGCGGGCGACCGGCGTCAGCACGCGATCGATGGAGATCTTCCGAAGCTTCGGCATCGACGATGACGTCCGCCGCGGCGGCTGGCGCATCGTTCCGCGCCAGGCGACCGTCCAGTGGCTGGGCGACCCGGCACCCGTCGAGGGCCCGCTCGGGTTCCCCGACGCCAACGAGGCCGCCGCGGTCAGCCCGACGACCGCCGCGGTCAGCCCGCAGGACCATCTCGAGCCGGTCCTCGTCGACCACTTCCGGTCGCTGGGCATGGGCGAGATCCGGTTCTCCACGGAGCTGGTCTCGTTCGCGCAGGACGAGGACGGCGTGACCGCCCGGCTCCGCGACCGGGTCAGCGGAGACGTCGCCACGGTCCGCAGCCGCTACCTGGTCGGCGCCGACGGGCATCGCTCGACGGTGCGCGACGCGCTCGGGATCGCGATGGAGGGCCCGGACGACCTTGGCCAGTTCATGAGCATCCTGTTCCGCGCCGACCTGTCCGATGTCCTGGGCGACGCCGTCCACGGGCTGTACGTGATCGGCGGCAACGCCGGGCCGCCGACGGTCCTCGTGCCCAGCGGCGCCGACGATCGATTCGTCTTCGCCCTCCCGCTGCCGCCCGGCATGGATGCGGCCGCGATGGCCGCCGCCTTCCCACCGGAGCGCTGTATCGCCCTCATCCGCGAGGCCGCCCGGCGGCCCGACCTCGGCATCGAGATCCTGGCCACCAGCACCTTCGCGTTCTCGGCCCAGGTGGCGAACCGCTTGCGCGACGGTCGGGTGGTCCTCGTCGGCGACGCCGCGCACCGGATGACGCCGCGCGGCGGACGCGGGCATGAACACCGCGATCGCCGATGCGTACGACCTCGGCTGGAAGCTGGCCTGGACCGTGCGCGGTCTGGCGACCGACGCCCTCGTCGACAGCTACGAGGCCGAGCGCGGGCCGGTCGGTCGGCGCAACGTGGCGATGTCGATGGTGCCCGACGGCGGCGGCGGCTCGGCCGACGGCCTCGCCGAGGACCTGGGCCCGGTCGTGCGGTCAGGGCTCATCGTCGATGACGGCTCGCCCGAGCCCGCGGCAGCGGCTGACACCCGTGACCGGTACGTGCCGGACGCCTCGGCCCGGTGGCCGGGCACCTCACGCGTGGCTGGCGATCGGGGAGGAGCGCGTCTCGACGCTCGATCTGTTCGGGCGGGAGATGGTGCTCATGGTCGCCGGTGATGGTGGCGCTTGGCGGACCGCCGCGGCGTCCCTGGCCGATTCGGCCCCAGCAGCGCCGGTTCGGGTCCGTCAGTGTCGGCCGGTGGCTGCGCGACGTTGACGGGACGTTCGCCACGGCCTATGGCCTGAGCGACGGTGGTGCCGTGCTGGTTCGCCCGGATGGGATCGTCGCGTGGCGCTGCCAAACGGCCCCGGCCGACCCGGGCCGCGCGCTGGGCGCCGCGATGGCCATCGCGCTGGGACGCGGCACGGACGCCGACCGGGCCGCCCTCGGCGCGATCCGCCCGGCGGCAGATGCCTCGAAGGCGGCCGCGTGATGCGCCGCCGGACCTGGATCTCGGTGTGGGATGTCTTCGGTTACCTGGTTTGGGGCTACGGCTGGCCCATGCGCGATCCCGCGTGGAACCTGCCAAATGTGCAAGGCATGCACCTTGGCGTCGATCAACCCGGGATGGAGCCACTCGCGGCCCCGTTCGACACGCATCCCGCCACCGATCCGAGCGTGGATCAGGCCTGGCGAGCCCCTGGGGACAGTGGATCGGGATCGGAAGCCCGCTTCGATCGCATCCAAGGTGCACGTGGTGCACTTGTGACAGGAAAGGACCGGTATCGAGCGAGGTAGCACCACAAGGAAAACGACGGGTCGGCCCCATCCGGGACCGACCCGTCGCGTGGTTAGGCGTCTAGAAGTTCGACGTCGTCACCAGCTTGCGCACGCTCTGCTCCACGGCCTCGCGGTTCTGACCGGTCTTTCGGCTGATCGTGTCGATCAGCGTGTCCGGGTCCTTCCAGCCGACTTCGAGGTCCTGGTCCGTCAGCCCGCTGAACTGGCCCTTCAGCTGCGGCTTGATCTGCTGGAACTTGGACTGGAGCTGTTGGCGCGTCTGCTGGTCAAGCATGACTCTCCTCGACTGCGGGTTCTGGGGGCACGTCCATGAAACCGCAGGCGGCGACAAGGTCGCGGCGCATGGCCTCCAAAAGGGCCTTGCGAAGGGCTTGCAGGGGCATAACAATGCCAACGCGAGGTCCCGCCACCGCGGATTCGGCCGCCGGCAGGGACGCCTCGAGGGGTAGGGATGACAGACGACGACTGGGCCGCGCTCGAACCGGGTGAGCGTGACTTCGCGGTTCGCTGGCTGGGGTTGTCAGATGGCGAGCGCGACGACTTCTGTCGTCAGCTGCTCGCCGCGATCGAGGTCCTCCAGCGCTTCCGGGTCCTGGACGGCGGGACGGAGGGATCGGCCGCCACCTGATCGCGGTCCGAGCCTAGACCGCGGCCGGCTCCGGATCCGTCACCGACGTCGGCAGCCCGTCCAGCAACGGATCCGTCCAGGTCCAGGCGGCCCCGTGGCGTGCCCCGACCGCGCCGTGGCGCGCCGCCTCGACCCGCAGCGGCAGCCCGAAGATCTCGATGAAGCCCACGGCCGAGGCGTGGTCGAACGCGTCGCCGGCGTCGTACGTGGCGAGGCTCTTGTCGTACAGGGACAAGGGCGACCGCCGCCCGGCCACCACGGCCTGGCCGTGGTCGAGCCGGACCCGGACCTCGCCCGAGACCACGCGCTGCGACGAGGCGACGTAGGAGCGAATGTCGCGTGACAGCGCGCTGAACCACAGGCCGTCGTAGATCAGGCGCGCCAGCTCGTCGGCGACCAGCCGATTGAAGCGGAGCGTGTCGCGCGACAGCGCGAGGCCCTCCAGTGCGTGGTGGGCCGCGTGCAGGATCGTCGCCGCCGGCGTCTCGTAGATCTCGCGGCTCTTGATGCCGACGAGCCGGTCCTCGACGTGATCGATCCGGCCGACCCCATGGGCGCCGCCCAGGTCGTGCAGCCGCTCGACGAGCGCCACCGGCGCCAGCCGCTCCCCGTCGAGCGCCACGGGAACGCCGCCTTCGAACTCGATCGTGACCTCGACCGGGTCGGGTGCTTCGGATGGGGCGACCGTCCACTCGTAGGCGTCCGGCGGCGGCGTGACCCACGGATCCTCGAGGACGCCGGTCTCGCAGGAGCGGCCCCACAGGTTGACGTCGATCGAATAGGGCGATTCCTTGGTGATCGGGATCTCGATGCCGCGCTCGTTCGCGTAGTCGATCTCCTGGTCGCGGGTCAGGCCCATGCCCACGCGCATCGGCGCGATGACCTCGAGCCCCGGATCCAAGGCGTGCGTGGCGACATCGAAGCGGACCTGGTCGTTGCCCTTGCCGGTGCAGCCATGGGCGACGGCGTCGGCCCCCTCGCGCTTGGCGACCTCCACGAGGAGCTGCGCGATGAGCGGCCGGGCGAGCGCGGTCGCCAGCGGATAGGCGCCCTGGTACAGGGCGTTGGCCTGCAGATGCGGCCACACGAAGTCGGTGACGAAGCGCTCGCGGGCATCGACGACGTAGGCGCGCGACGCCCCGGCGGACATCGCCCGCCCTTCGACCCCGGGACGCAGCGAACCGCCGCCGAGGTCGACGGTCAGGGTGACCACCTCGACCCCGTATTGCTCGCGGAGCCAGGCGACGGCGACCGACGTATCGAGACCGCCGGAATAGGCGAGGACGACCTTGTTCATGGCGGACGACGGAGCCTCCGAGCTCTAGGACGGGGATGTGGCAGTGACGGCGAGGGAATCCTGGAGGGCACGGAACCGCTCGAGCCAGCGCTCGAGGCGCGGCTCGTCGGCGAACAGCACCAGGAGCGTATTGTCGCCCGCGAGCGTGCCTTCCTGTTCGTGGAGCGTCGATTCGTCGATGGCCTGCGCGACCACGCTGGCCGTGCCCGGGGTGCCGGTCAGGACGAGGATCAACCCGCTCCGACCGACCGTGACCGGGACGTCGAGCAGGATGCGGCGCAGGCGTTCGTCTGAGGTCGGCCGCGGCCGGGGCGGCGACGTCCTCGCGGGCGACGTAGGCGTGGCCGTGGCCGTTGGCGCCGCCGTTCCCGCGCGGGGCCTTCAACAGGCCGAGCTCGGTGATGTCGCGGCTGACCGTCGCCTGGGTGACGTCGAACCCCTGCTCGACGAGTGCATCGACCAGCTCGCGCTGGCTGCCGACGGGGCGAGACGCGACGAGCTGGCGGATCGCCCGCTGGCGGAGTCGCTTGAGCTCCTGGCTCGGCGTCATGCGGCGCCTACGGGCGCGGCGCGCCCGGACGTGAGGCGGGTCCCGAAGGCCGGGTCGTCGAGCGCGCGCTCGAGCGCCCGCTCGGCCGCCGAGTCCGCGATGATCGCCTCCGAGCCCTCCCAGCCGAGGGCGGACAGGGCGGCTCGGATCTTGGGCACCATCCCGCCGGCGATGACCCCGCTCTCGATCAGGTGCTCCGCCTCCGCGACGGTCAACGTGTCGAGCTTGTGCCCATCGGCGTCGCGCACCCCGTCGACGTCGGTCAGGAGCACGAGCTGACGGGCCCCGAGGCCGGCCGCGATCCCGGCCGCCGCGTCGTCGGCGTTCACGTTGCAGACGATGCCGTCGGCGTCGCGGGCGAGCGGGGCCACGACCGGCACCTGGCCGCCGACGAGGATCGCATCGAGCAGGTCACGACGCAGGTCGGTCACCCGGGCGACGAGCCCGAGCTCCGGGATGCGCTCGGCGACGAGCAAGCCGCCGTCGACGCCGCTGAGACCGACGGCATCGACGCCCAGGTCGCGCAGGGCGGCCACGAGTTCGCTGTTGACCACGCCACGGAGGACGGCGGCGGCGACTTCGAGGCTCTGGGCGTCCGTGACGCGGAGGCCTCCTTCGAAGCGGCTCGGCACGCCGAGCCGTTCCAGCCACTCGGTGATGCGCTTGCCACCGCCGTGCACCAGGACCACGGGCCGCCGACGCGCGACCGCGGCCACGTCCGCCAGCACATGGCTCTGATCCGCGATCGTGGTCCCACCGAGCTTGACGACGAGGATCTCGCTCACGTCGTGTACTCACTGTTCTCGATGACGTAGGCCTCGGTGAGGTCGCAGCCAAAGGCTTCGCCCGTGCCGGCGCCGAGGCCCAGGTCGAGCTCGATGACGAGTTCCGGGGCGTTCATCGCGACGCGTGCGGCGGCGCGATCGAACTCGAGGGGGCCGCCGCGAGACCCATCGAAGACGAGATGACCGGCGATCGAGATGCGCAGGCGGTCAGGATCGAGCCGTGCCGGCTGTCCGGCACGCGCGGCCGCCGCTGCGGGGTCCAGTCCGGCCGCTTCGAGGACCGCCTGGCTCGCGACGGTCGCGTTGCCGGCGGCCCCGGCGATTCGGCCCCAGTTGGGGTCCTTGCCGTGCGCGGCGGCCTTGACGAGGCTGCTCGATACGATGGCGCGGGCGACGGCCCGGGCATCCGCGTCGTCCTGAGCCCCGCGCACGGCGGCCGTGATCAGGATCGTGGCGCCCTCGCCGTCGGCGGCCTGCTGGCGGGCGAGGTCGCGGGCGACCGCCTCGATCGCGCGACCGAGGGCCGCCGCGGCGGGACTGCCGGCGGTCACCGCGGCGCTGGGCGTCGCGCCCGAGGCCAGGACGAAGACCGTGTCGTTCGTGCTCGTGTCGCCGTCGACCGAGAGCTGGTTCCAGGTGCGCGCGGCGGCCGGGCGAAGGAGGCCCCACAGGACTGCCGGCTCCACGGCCGCGTCGGTCAGGATGACGGACAGCATCGTGGCCATGTTCGGATGGATCATGCCGACGCCCTTGGCGATGCCGCTGACGGTGATCGTGACGGTCGATCCGGCGCCGGTGCCGGCGTCCTCGGGTCCGGGCAGCTCCACGGTCGTGCTCACGACCTTCGCGACCGAATCCGTCGTGCGCAGCGCGCCGGCCACGGCATCGAGCGCCGCATCGTCCGAGGACAGTTGCGGGACCAGGGCCTTCAGGCCCTTCGCCACGCGGTCGAGTGGCAATCGCGTGCCGATGATGCCGGTCGAGAGGTGGAGGACGTGCGTCTCGTCGATGCCGAGCCCATCCGCTACGAGCCTGCCGACGGCGGCCTGGTCGGCGTCGCCGGCCTCGCCGGTAGCCGCGTTCGCGCAACCGCTCGTCGAGACGACCGCGCGTGCCCAGCCGAACCCGCCACGCACGTCGCCGGACGTGGCCGCGAGGTTCGCCCGCGAGCGCGTCACGGGCGCCGCCACGAACGCGTTGGGGGTGAACACGGCGGCGGCGGCCGCGGGATCGCCGGTCGTGACGGCGAGGGCGAGGTCCGGGCGTCCCGACGCCTTGATCCCGGCCGCCAGCCCACCGGCCCGAAAGCCGGCCGGCAGGCTGGCGCGTCGCTCGACCGGTGGGAGAACCGTCGGCGACACCGGGTGGGACGTACCGGACATGGTGGCGGTCATCGCGGGCGACCCATCGGACACTACGGGGCCAGCGGGAGCTGCTCGAGGCCCGCGGTTTCCGGCAGGCCGTGGACGAGATTGAAGGCCTGGACGGCCTGGCCCGCGGCGCCCTTGACGAGGTTGTCCTCGACGCCGATGGCGATGATCCGGCCGGTGCGTTCGTCGAGCCGGACATGGACGAGCACGTGGTTGCTGCCGGTGGTGTGCTTGGTGGACGGGGGCGCGGCCACGACCCGAACGAACGGCTCGTCCGCGTACGCGGCCCCGTACAGGGCGTCGAGCTCGGGCTGGGTGATGGGCCGTGTCGGTCGGACGTGGCTGGTCGAGTGGATGCCGCGGGTCATCGGGATCAGGTGCGGCACGAAGTCGACGGTGATCGGCGCCGGGATTCGCACCCGGGTCCAGGCCCTCGCGCGCCGCGGCGACGGCGAGCTCCTGCTCGATCTCGGCGACGTGGCGGTGGCCGCCCAGGCCGTACGCCCGCACGTTCTCATTGACCTCGCCGAACATCATCTCGGGCTTCGCCTCGCGTCCGGCGCCGGACACTCCGCTCTTGGCGTCGACGACGAGGTCGCCGATGAGCCCGGCACGTGCCAGGGGAGCGAGCGCCAGGAGGGTCGCGGTCGGGTAGCAGCCCGGCGCGCCGACCAGCGCGACCGGCGCGTCGACGAGGGCCTGGAGCTCCGCTCGGTGGAGTTCCGGGAGGCCATAGACGGCCACGTCGAGCAGGTCGGGCGCGGGATGCTCGAAGCCGTACCAGCGCGGATAGTCGGCCGGGTCGCGCAGGCGGAAGTCGGGCCCGAGGTCGATCACGGCCGTGCCCGAAGCCAGCAGGTCCGGCACGAGTTTGGCGGCGGCGCCGTGAGGGAGGGCCAGGAACGCGGCGTCCACGTCAGGCAGCTCGGTCCCCACGGTCAGGTCCGTCGTGGCGAGGTGGGCATGATGGTCGCCGAGCGGCTCGTCCTGGCGGTCGCGGCCGGCGAGCCCGACGATGCGCACGTTGGGATGACGGCTCAGGAGCCGGATCAGCTCGCCGCCGCCGTACCCGGTCGCGCCGATGATCCCGACGCGGATGCGACGGGGGCCGCCATCGGTCGGCTCGCCGCGAGCAGAGCGGGGGAGAGTCCCCGACGGCCGGTCCGTCGCGATCGCTGCGGGTGACCCGAGCCCTGCGCTCACGGGCGCGCGAGGCCTCTCACGGGAGGCTGGCTGGAGTGGCTCGCCGAGATCGGATGGACCGTCGTCATGGGCGTATGACGATACAGCACTCCTGCATAAAGATGCAAGCCATGGTCGATCGGGATGCCAACCCGGAGTTAAACCCTTACGGGCGTGGGTCCGGCGACCCATGCCAAACAGCGCCGGCTGCCCGTGTCTGTCAGTTCCGCCACTCCGGCATCCCGGGTCATGTTATCCCCGCTCGTGAACCGCATCGTGAAACGGACCCACTACCGTCGATCGCGGTGCTCGCCATAACCAAGTAACTTAGTAGGACTTCTATGCTATCGTGGCCGTCCCCCACCCCATGGAGACCGCCCGATGCCCAGTGCCATCCCCGCCACGGCCGCCGCGCACCTGCCGCCGGCGCGCATGATCGACCCGCGTGGCCACCGCTTCGGCGCCGGCGTCTCGGCACTCGTCCTGATCGTGGCGGTCGTCACCGGGACGCCCTGGCTCGTGGCCGTCGCGTTGCTCTCGATCGGCGTGAGCGCCGCGTTCGGGCTGCGGTACTCGGTCTACGGCGTCGCGTGGCGATGGATCGCGCGGACTGCCGGCCTCGGCAGCACCGAGCCCGAGCACGAGTATCCGCCGCGCTTCGCGCAGGTGCTCGGCAGCGTCGCCCTGACCCTGGCCCTCGTGGCCTTCGCGGTCGGAGCGACGACGCTCGGCTGGCTCTTCACGCTCGCGGTCGCAGCCTTGCAGACCCTGCTGGCCGTGACCGGCTACTGCCTCGGCTGCCGGCTGTACTTCCTGCGCTGGTGGGTGCCGGACCTCGTGACTCGCCTGTGGACCCGCGGCCGCGTCCACCGCCTCGCCTTCAACACGGAGGCGATCGACTACCACTGAGGGTCGCGCGCCAGGTCTGTTGGGCGGTGGATCCCGTCGCCCGGCGTCTACCCAGCTTCGCTGCCGCCACGCCGCGCCGCGCCGCACCGGCGCAGCGGCCCGGCGAGTTGCGCGAGCGAAGCTCGACCGCGCCGCGGACGGGCCTCGCGCCTCGCTACCCGCGCCCAGAACCTCCCTAGGCGATGACGTCTGGCCGCTGGTACGGCCCCGTCGAGATGACCAGCCCGGACGTCTCGAACGGCCGCTCCCCCTCCGACACGATGCGGTACCGGTGGTGCACGACCGTCGCGCCGGCCGAGATCATCGCGTTGACCGGGCAGTACTTCGTCGCGGACAGCTCGATCGAGCGGCGGAGCGCCGCCTCGGACAGACCGTTCCCGCGGAAGACGTGGACGATATCGATCTCCGTGTAGACCTGCGGGTACTCGTCGCGCTGACTGCCGCTCGCCTCGACCTCGTACGCGGTGATCGCCTGGCGCTTCTTGGACGCGATGGAGATGACGTCCATCGCCGTGCACGCGGCGAGCGCGGAGAGCACGGTCTCGACCGGGCTCCCGCCCTGGTTCGACTTCCGCTCGTCGAACGCCAAGGCGTGCCCTGAGCTCGGCTCGGCGGCAAACAACATCCCGCCCCGATGCTCGAGGTGGACCGATTTGCGGGTGGGCACTGGGGTCAGTCGACCGCGGCGGGCGCCACGGCGTCGGCGTCGGACGGGCGCTCGGACAGGAACTGCTCGCGGTACAGCCGCGCGTAGAGCCCGCTCTGGGCCAGCAGCTCGGCATGCGTCCCCCGCTCGACGATCCGTCCGCGGTCGTACACGAGGATCCGGTCGGCGCGCAGGATCGTCGACAGCCGGTGCGCGATGGCGATGGTCGTGCGACCCTCCATCAGCCGCTCGAAGGCGGCCTGGATCAGCCGCTCGGACACGGTGTCAAGCGCCGAGGTCGCCTCGTCGAGGATGAGGATCCGGGGATCCTTCAGCACCACCCGTGCGATGGCGATCCGCTGCTTCTCGCCACCCGACAGCTTGTATCCGCGCTCGCCGACGATCGTGTCGTAGCCCTCGGGAAGCTCCATGATCCGCTCGTGGATCGCGGCCGCGCGGGTGGCCTCCTCCAGCTCCTCGTCCGTCGCGTCCGGCTTGGCGTAGATGAGGTTCTGGCGAACGGACGCGTGGAACAGGTATGTCTCCTGTGTCACCACTCCGATGACCTGGCCGAGCGATTCGAGCTTGATGCGGCGGATGTCCAGTCCGTCGATCTCCACGGCTCCGGCATCGACGTCGTACAGCCTGGGAATGAGGTAGGTCGTCGTCGTCTTGCCCGAACCTGAGGGCCCGACGAGTGCCACCAGCTCGCCCGGCCGCGCCTCGAAGTCGATGCCCTCCAGCGCGAATGTGGGGAGCATCTCGAGCGCGGGCACGTCGGCCAGGAGCCCGTCGGGCTCCAGGCCCGCGACGAGCGTCTCGATGGCCTCCTCCTCGACCGGGGCGGCGGCGACCGCCGCCTCGATCTCCTCCGCCTCGCGATGTCGATGACCTTGAGCGACCGCGTCATGTGCCCGCGCCGAGGGCACGGCCTCGGTCGGGTAGCGGAACCACACGTCGTGGAAGCGGACCTGCCCGCGGGCCTGGTCGTGCTGCAGGTCCACGGCATCCGGCGCATCGACGATCTCGGGATCCATCTCCAGGTACTCGAAGATCCGGTCGAACAGCGCGAGGGAGCCCTGGATCTCGACCTGCACGTTGAGCAGCTGGCCCAGCGGGAAGAACAGCCGGCTCTGGAGGGTCGTGAACGCGACGATCGCGCCGGCGGTCGGGGCGTTGGGATCGCCGTTGGCGGCGAGCGTTCCGGCCAGCCAGTACACGAAGGCCGGCATGATGCTGAAGATCGTGCCGATGATCATGAAGAACCATCGGCCGACCATCGCCTGGCGGATCTGGAGGGCGGCCAGGTCCTTGTTGATCGCCCGGAACTTCTTGATCGCGTTCGCCTGCTGGCCGAAGGTCTTCGAGAGGAGCATGCCCTGCACGCTGAGGGTCTCCTCAGTCGTCGCACTCATCTCCGCCATGGACTTCTGCGTTTCGGTCGAGATCTCCCGCCGGACCTTGCCGACGCGATACGTCAGGTACAGGAAGAACGGCAGCAGCGCGAGCGACAGCACGGCCAGCTGCCAGCTCAGGATGAACATGGCCACGACCGTGCTGATGGCGATCGCCAGGTTGCTGGTGATGGAGCTCGCCGTGTCGGTGACGACGGCCTGGACGCCGCCCACATCATTTGCCAGGCGGCTCTGGATCTCACCGGTCCGCGTCTCGGTGAAAAATCGCAGCGGCATCCGCTGCAGGTGCGCGTACAGCGCGCCCCGCAGGTCCTGCATGACGTTCTGGCCGATGACGTTATTGAGGTAGCTCTGGCCGACGCCGATGAGTCCAGTCAGGATCGGCAGCACGATCATCAGCCCGACGTACAGGTTCAGCTTGTCGTACTGGCCACCGATGATGACCTCGTCGAGCAGCACGCCCAACAGGAGCGGGTTGACCAGGCCGATCAGGCTCGTGGCCAGGATCGCGACCAGCACGACCACGACCTGCAGCCGATAGGGCCGGAAGAACGCGACGATCCGTCGGAGCGTGCGAGCGCGTCGCTCCTTGGGAACCGGCGTGAACTCGGTCGTGGGCCCACCCCACATCCCGCCACCACCGATCATCCGGCCGCCGCCGCGAGCGGCGCCGCCCGTGGCGGCTCGCGTGCCGCCGCCGCGCGGGAATGCCATCTGGACTAGCCCTACCAGGCCGTCGCGGTCGCGGCTTCGGTGATCCCCTGGGCCTCGAGCCAGCGTTCGGCGTCGATGGCTGCCTTGCAGCCGTCGCCGGCCGCGGTCACGGCCTGGCGATAGCGGTGATCGTGGACGTCGCCGGCGATGAACACGCCTTCGATATTCGAGCCCGTCTCGTCGCGAACGACGAGGTAGCCCTTCGGATCGACCTCCAGCCACTCGCGGAAGGGCGCCGTGTTCGGGACGTAGCCGATCGCGATGAAGACGCCGTCGACCGACATGTCCTTCATCTCGCCGGTGGTCGTGTCGCGGATCTTGAGGCCTTCGACCTTGGCGTCGCCGAGGACCTCCTCCACCGCGGTGTTGGGGTGGATCTCGATCTTCGGATGGTCGTAGGCACGGTCGATCATGATCTTGCTCGCGCGGAACGTGTCGCGCCGGTGGAGCAGGTGGACCTTCGTGGCGAACCGGGTCAGGTACGTCGCCTCCTCGAAGGCCGTGTCCCCACCGCCGACGACCGCGATCTCGCGATCCCGGAAGAAGAAGCCGTCGCACGTCGCGCACGCGGACACGCCGCGCCCGCGCAGCCGGGTCTCGCTGTCGAGCCCGAGCCACAGGGCCGACGCGCCGGTGGCGACGATCACGGACTGTGCCCGGTACTCCGTGCCGCGCGCCCAGATCCGGAACGGGCGCTCGGAGAGATCGACGCGATCGATGTCGACATCGACCATGCGCGAGCCGAATCGCTCGGCCTGGGCGCGCATCGCGGCCATCAGGTCCGGACCCTGGATGCCGTCGGGGAAGCCCGGGTAGTTCTCGACGTCGCTGGTCAGCATCAGCTGGCCGCCCGGCGCCGAACCGGCGAGCACGACGGGCTCCAGCGCTGCGCGCGCGGCGTAGATCGCGGCGGTCAGCCCGGCCGGACCCGACCCGACGATCAGGAGCTTCGTATCGACGCGACCCCCACCGCTGGCGATCGTCGTCGGGCCACCGGTCGCGGTCGATGGGGCTTCCGGGGCGATGGCGAGGGGGGTCGCGGTCGCCGCGCCGCCGGCATCAGCGCCGAAATCGATGGCCAGACCGCCGAACGGTTCGTTGTCCTTCATGACCGATATCGTATCACCTTTCCTATACCCCCCTAGAGTATGGCTGGCCGTCCCGAAGCGCCGCCCTAGAGCGCCTTCAGGGCCGGGACCACCTCCGCGAACGTCGCGATCCGCGCGGGGTCGTGCACCTCCGGCAGGTTGACGATGATGTGCTCGGCGCCCGCGTCGGCGAGCTCCCCGAAGCGGTCGACGAGCTGGGCCGCGGACTCCGCCCGGCGCCCACCGTCCCGGGAGAGGTTCACGCCCTGCAGCGTGGAGCGCTCGATCTCGGCCGGATCGCGCCCGACCGCGGCGCAGTGCTCGTCGAGGATGCGGTACTTGCGGGCGATCCCTTCGGGTGAGCCGAAGACGTTGCACGCATCGGCGTACTGCGCCACGAGCCGCAGGGTCTTCTTCTCGCCGCCCCCGCCGACCATGATCGGGACCCGTGGCCGCGAGAGCGACTGCGGGGAGTTGAGCAGGCGTTCCGCTCGCATCCGGCGGCCTTCGAGCACCGCCTCGGAGCCGCGCTCGCCGGACCACATCCCGTGGGCCATCCGGAGCGTGTCCTCGAGCAGCTCGAAGCGTTCGCCGAGCGGCGGGAACGCGAACCCCAGCGCCCGCGACTCCTCCTCGTTCCAGGCCGCGCCGATGCCCAGCCAGGCGCGCCCACCCGACAGCACGTCGAGGGTCGTCGCGGCCTTGATCCAGAGACCCGGCTGGCGGTAGTGGACGCCACCCACCATCAGCCCGAGCCGGGCCCGGCTGGAATGAGCGGCCATGAACCCGAGCGTCGTCCAGCCCTCGAGCATGGGCTCTTCGGTCGCGCCCACGCTGCGGATCTGGAAGAAATGGTCCATGACCCAGATCGAATCGAAGCCCGCATCGTCGGCGTCGCGCACGATCCTGCCCAGCGTCGGGCCGATGGCCTCGGGTCCGCCCGGCCATGTGAACGAGGGGATCTGGAGCCCGAGCTTCACGGGCCGGAGCGTACGGGAAGTCGGGGATCGCTGCCGTCAGGGGCTTGGAAGCTTGGAGCTGTGGAAAACCGTCGCGCCTTCGTGGGCCCAGCACACCCAGCGAGCCACGGTCCCCGTCCCCGGGCGTCGCACCTCGTCGCGGGTGACCATGATGAACACGACACTGCCGCTCGGGAGATCGAGCCCATAGGCCGCTCCGGAGCCCCAGCCGATGAACGAGTAGGGAACATCCCCAAGACAGTTTTCCTTGGAGAACGGTGCGGATGGCGGATCGTCGAACGGGAATGGAGTCGGCGACGGCGTGATACCCGGTGTCGGGACCGCCTTCGGATCGAATTCCACGATCTCGTCGAGGACGAGGCGGTCGCGGCAGCGCTGGCGGAAGTCGGGCCGGCAGGCCTCGGCCCGGTGATCGTCGAAATGGCCCACGACGAGGATCGGCACCGGCGCGTAGAACTGACCGTTGATGTGTGGAAGGTCGAGGCGTTCGGCCAACGCCTCCTCGACGAACGGCGTCAGTGCCGGACCGTCGGTAGGCTCGTAGCGAGTGCCACCGCCCGTGTGCGTCACCGTCCCGATCGGCTCGTCTCGCTCGGTGATCCCGAATTCGCGGTCACGGCAAAAGATCGCGAGCTCGCCCGGAGGCGGGTGGGCGACAACGCACGAGTGCCAGAACCTCAAGTCGGACCAGAACCCGCGAAGGGCGACCCGCTCGCCACCGATCCGGCCAGCCGACCGGCGGGCCAGTAGCTCGCTGACGGAATAGATCGTGAGGCCGTCGAAGGTGTCGGCAGAAGACGAGGGCGGGGGCGGCCCAGTGGGCGAGGGCAAGGAGAGGGGCGGGGACGAGACCACGCCGTCGGGCGGTTCCGAGCTCCCGCCCAGGCCGGCCATCGACGCCAGCGCGACGAGGCCGATCCCGACGAGAGCCATGACCGCTCCGCGGGCGGGGCCGCCTCTCGCGGCGACCCTTGGGTGGTCCAGCGGAAGGCGCTCAAGGAAGGCTCGGGTCGCTGCGGGCGCAGGCGGGAGCTCTTCATGGAGCCGCGCTCGCAGTCGGCGTTCCAGGTCCTCGTTCATGCGGTCACCTCCCGCTCCCCGCCGGCCTCGAGCTCCGCCCGCATCCGCGCCAGCGCCCGGTGCAGGCGGGACTTCACGGTGCCGACCGGCCAGTCGAGACGCAGCGCGATGTCATCGACGCTCAGGTCGGCCCAGAACCTGAGGATCACGACCGCGCGCAGGTCCACGTCCAGCCCGGCGATGCCGCGGACCACCTCGTCCGCGTCGAGGACCCGCTTGAAGGGATCCGTGCGACCCGCCGGCTCGGCGACGCCATCAAGCGCGATGAAGCGGATCCGTCGGCCGCGGCGGAGGCGGTCCCGGCAGACGTTGACCAGGATGCGGTCGAACCAGGCCCCGAAGCTGGCGGCATCGCGCAGGGAGCCGCTGGATCGCCATGCCCGGACCAGGGCGTCCTGGGTCGCATCTTCAGCCTCCGCAGCATCGGCCAGGAGCAGCCCGGCCAACCGATAGGCGCGGTCGAGCTCGGCCGAGGCGAACTCGAGGAACCGCGCCTGGGCGGCATCGACGCCATCCACTACGGGTGTCGTCGGGTCACGGTGGACGCGGTCTGAGCCATCGCCCTACAGACGAGCGGCCCTGCGATTTCGTTCTCGCGCCGAGGCGCCCCGGCGTCAGCGGAAGAGGTCCATCTCTGCGGGGAGCAGCGCCTCGCTGATGCGGCCCTCGCCGCGGACGAACGAGGCGCCGCGCAGCAGCGCCAGCGGGCGCCCGGCGGTCTTGCCGAGCACGAGCTCCGCCGCCGACGCCAGTTCGTCGGCGACGGCGCGGACCGTCGACTTCATGACCCGCCCGTCCGCGTCGGGCCGGCCGCGCAGGTCGTCGAGGGGCAGCAGGCCGGACACCCCGATCGCGACATCGACGATGCCAAGGCGCCACGGCCGCCCGAAGCTGTCCGAGACGACGACCGGCACGTCCTGGCCGAGCCGCTCCCGGACCGCGGCACGGATGGCGTCCGCCGAGGCGTCGGGGTCGCGCGGCAGCAGCGTCACGATCGATCCGGACGCCGGCCCGACATTGGAAGCGTCGATCCCGCCGTTGGCGCAAACGAAGCCGTGATGGGTCTCGGTGATGATCACGCCGTTGGCCATCCGCACGACTCGCTTGGCCTCGCGCAGCACGACCTCGACCTGACGCGGGTCGCGGTCGTGGCGGCGGGCGAACTCCTGGGCGACGGGGCTCGGCTCGATCGTCGTGAGGTCGACCACGGCGCCCTCCGCCTTCGAGACGACCTTCTGGGTCACGACCAGCGCGTCGTCGTCGCGCAGCGGGTGGACGTCGGCCGCCGCGAGCGCGTCCGCGATGAGGATCGGCAGGTCATCGCCCGGCACGATCTCGCCGAGGCCGCCGATCGCGACGGCTTCGATCCGCTCAGCCACCGACCGATTCCGGAGCGCGCTCCTGGGCCAGGAGCAGGTCATCGGGAGTATCGAGGTCGTAGCGGAGCGGGCCGTCGAGCTGGATCAGGCGGGCCCCGGCGGCCGCGGCGGCTGCGGCGTGTGCGGCACGCTGTCGCCCCCGAAGCAGACCTCGATGACGTCGGGCGGGGCGAGCAGCAGCGCATTCGTCCCCCGGCCGTGGCGGTCCGCCACGATCGCGACGAGCGGGGGTGGCGTGTCGGCCGTCACGTTCACGACCGCCGTGAGGGCGTCGGGGTCGATCATCGGCAGGTCGATGGGCAGGATCAGCATAGCCGTCGCGCCCGCGGCGACGACCTCGTCGCGGGCCTCCCGGAGACCGGCGTTGAGCCCGGTGCTGCGCTGGAGCATGGGACGCGCTCCAGCGGCGAGGGCAAGGCCGCGAACCTCGTCGTCGGGCGTGATCACGATCGTCTCCGCGATCCCGGGTGTCGCCACCGCCGCGCGGATGGTCGTCTCCGCCATCCGGGTCACGAGCTCGCGGCGCTCCTCGGCGTCGAGCACCGCACCGAGGCGCGACTTCGCCCCGTCGAGCGTTCCGATCGGGATGACGGCGTGCACGACCACGCGGTGGGTCACGGATCCGGCTCGCTCAGCACGAGGGGATGGTACGCGAGGCGGTCTTGTGTCCGGGCCGGGCGGTCGGTAGCATCGCGTGGGGTGTGAAGCAGCCGATCGGGCATCGCCCGGGGTCGGTCCTGCGCATCGTGGCATCCCGTCTGGTGCAAGCAGGTTCGATTCCTGCTCTAACTCGTGCCCGGCTCGCGGGTCGGCGTTCGCGCGATGGATCGGCGGCCATGCAGGCTTCGGGCCTCCGCCGGCGGTCCATGACCTGCGGGACGGGCACGCACCACGGAGGATCGATGGACGAACTGTTCCGCCTCCTGCTGACGGCCGTGATCATCGTGATCGCCGCCTGGGCGGGTGCGCTGCTGGTCGCGCAGTACGTCGGGCGGGCGAGGATCCACGACTACGAGCGCGGTCTCCGCTTCGATCGCGGCCGCTTCGTCGGGCTGCTCGACGCGGGTTCGCACACGTATTTCAAGCCGATCACCGAGATCCAGGTCGTGGACACCCGCCCGTCGTCGATCATGATCGAAGGCCAGGAGGTCCTGACGTCGGACGGCGTGGCGGTCAAGGTCAGCCTCGTCGTTCGGTCCGTCGTCGGGGATCCCGTCGCGCGGCTCCAGGCCGATCAGGACGCGGACCGATTCGTGTACCTGCTCGTGCAACTCGGCCTGCGCGAGGTCATCGCCGGCCGCGAGCTCGGCGACGTCCTCTCGGCCCGGACCACGATCGGGCCCGCGATCGCGTCGATCGCCGCCGAGCGGATGGGGGAGATGGGGATCGAGCTGCTGTCGGTCGACGTCCGCGACGTCATGGTCCCGGCGGAGCTCAAGCGGGCCTATGCCGCGGTCGTCGCGGCGCGCCAGGAGGGCGCGGCGAGCCTGGAGCGCGCGCGGGGCGAGACGGCGGCGCTGCGCAGCCTGGCCAATGCGGGCGGCCTGCTCGACGATCATCCGGGGTTGCTGTCGCTTCGACTCGTTCAGGAGCTGGGCACCCGAGGTGGCAATACGGTCGTGCTCGGGCTGCCCGACGCGTCCGGCGCCGGCGTCCCGTCCGTTCCGCGTCGAAGCGCCCGTCGGACGCCGCCGGCCGAGCCGGAACCCCCGGCCTGAGCCGATCGATCAACGCGGGGCGGTCTCCGCGAACCGCAGGATCTCGCCGGCAAGGCGTGCCCGGCCGGCATCGTCGCGCATGATCGTGTCGGTCACCAGGGTCTTGACCCCGAGCCCCTCGAGCTCCGGGAGCAGCGCCGCGTCGACGTCGTCCATGACGAAGTGCGAGATCAGCTCGCGGTAGCGTGCAGCGACTCCGACGGCGCTCGAGACCTCGCCGAGCGAGGCCAGCATCCGGTCCGCCGGTCCCTTGAGTGCCTTGCCGCCGATGATCCCGCTGACCGCCACGACCGACGGCGCGAGCCCGTCAGCACGCTGCCCCGCCCGCCGGGTCTCGATGGCCTCGGTCAAGCCTGGAAGCGCGAGGATCGGCCCGATCGACACGACCGGGTTCGACGGCGCGATCACGATCATGTCGGCCGCCTCGATCGCCGCCAGGACCTCGGGTGTCGGCCGGGCCTCCTCGATGCCGCGGAACCGGACCTCGCGGACCTCCGGCTCCTGGTGTCGGTGGACGAAGTACTCCTGGAACTCGAGCCAGCCGTCGTCGGTCAAGACCTCGGTCCGGACCGGCTGGTCGGTCATCGGCAGGATCGTGGGCGCGATGCGCAGCGCGGCAGCCAGCTCGCGGGCGACGTCCGTCGGCCGGGTGCCGATGCGCAGCCGATCGGTTCGCCAGATGTGGGTCGCGAGGTCCCGGTCCCCGAGACGGAACCAGGACGCATCCCCGAGGGCCCACAGGCTTTCCATGACGGTCCAGGTCTCGTCGCGGAGGCCCCAGCCGCGCGCCTCGTCGTCGAGCCCGGCCAGCGTGTAGGCCACGGTGTCGTGGTCCGGCCAGATCGTGAGCCCGTGCAGCTCCAGGTCGTCCCCGGTGTTGACGACGACCGTCAGGTCCGCGCCCAGGTGTGCGGCGAGACCCTCGGCGAGCTTCGCGCCGCCGACACCACCCGCGAGCTCGACGACCCTCATGCGTCGATGTGTGCCGCGACTTCGTGCATGCGCTCGATGGTCTCGCGGTCGTACGGCGCCGGCATCCGCACGATGAACGTGGCGAAGCCGAGATCGCGGTAGGGCCGGAGGATGTCGGCGACTTCCGCCGGCGTCCCGGCCACGGCCCCCTCGAACCCATCCGGCTCGACGCCGTTGAAGCGCAGCAGCTCCCCGGTCCGCTCGCGTGCCGCGCTCGCCGAATCGCGCAGGATGATGTAGAAGCTGACCGTCCGTTCGATCGTGGCGATATCGCGGCCGACGTCGGCGCAATGGCGCTTGAGCGTCTCGAGCGCGTCGCGGACCTCCTCGAGCGGCCCGGAGATGTTCCAGGCGTCTGCCCGCTGGGCGACGGTCCGCAGCGTCTTCGTTCGTCCGCCGCCGCCGATGAGGATGGGCAGGTGTGGCTGGATCGGTCGGGGCTCACACAGCGCGTCCCGCATCGGGTAGCGCGGCCCATCGTGGTCGACCCGCTCGCCGTCGAGCAGGCGGCGCAGCAGCATGACCGATTCATCGAGCCAACGGAGGCGCTCGCCCGGGCTCTTGCCGAAATCGACGCCGAAGGCCTCGTGTTCGCGTTCGAACCATGCGCCGCCGATGCCGAGGACGGCGCGCCCGCCTGACACGTGGTCGAGGGTCGTCGCGAGCTTGGCCGTGAGCCCGGGGTTGCGGAACGTGTTCGCCCCGACCATCAGGCCGAGCCGCACGCGCTCCGTGAGCGGCCCCAGGGCGGCCAGCGTCGTCCAGCCCTCGAGGATGGGCTGTTCCCACGGGCCGAAGATCGCCAGCAGGTGGTCCCAGGTCCAGACCGAATCCCAGCCTGCGGCCTCGGCGGCGAGGGCGGCGTCGCGGAACCCGGGCCAGTCCGTGGATTGCGACCAGAGCTGCAGACCGAACCGTGTCGTCATCTCGGGGTGCCCGGCTCAGTCGTCGAGGTGGTCGTGGACGGCATCGATCGCGATGCGGAAGCTCAGCCGGTGCTGCTTCTCGAACTGGTTGTGGACGAGCCGTTCGGCCTTGGCCGGGTCGTCGGCGTGGTAGCGACGCGCCATCTCGGCGATGTCCGCCTGCGCCGTCGGCTGGTCGTCGATGAGGGTGGCCGTGCCGGTCAGGCCCACCCAGCGGTACCCGTCGGACTGGTCGCCGACCGCCAACGAGACGCGCGGGTCGCGCTCGAGATTGGACGGCCAGCGTCGGCCGGCCTTGCTGTTGACGACGATCGCGTCGCCGTCGAGCCGGTACCAGACGACAGCCTGGCGCGGGCTGCCGTCGGGGTCGACGGTGGCGAGGGATGCGAAGCGATTCGCGTCGAGGTAGGTGCGGACACGCTGGGAAAGCGAGCGGCTCGATGGCGTGGTGGGCTCCGCCGGGGGCGTCGAGGTGGTGGGGTTCGCCATGACCGCGATGGTACGCGGCTCCGCCGGTATCGTCCCGAGGCTGGGCCCCGGGGAGCGGTCAATCGGTGGCGCGGGCGCCTCGCGTCGACGGCCGGGCCGGGCCGGCCAGCGCCTGGCTCGCCGCCGCCGCGCGGGCGACGCGTCGGGCGGCCTGCAGGCGCAGCTTTTCCATGCTTCGCGGAAGTGCCGGCTCCGCCGCCGGCCGTCCGAGCAAGTAGCCCTGCCCGAGATCGACGCCCAGCGCGGTCACGGTGGCCATGTCGGACCGCCGCTCGAGGCCCTCGGCCAGGAGCCGGGCTCCGATCCGGCGACCGAAGGATACGAACGCCTCGACGAGGGCCTGCTTGGCGTCGTCACGAGCGATCCCGTTCACGATGTCGCGGTCGATCTTGATCACGGTCGGCTTGAGCGCCGCGACCAGGGCGAAGCTGGCATAGCCCGCGCCGGCATCGTCCACGGCGAACCCGAAGCCGACCCGGCGGAGGGCCCTGACCGCGCGCTGGAGGCGAACCACATCGGCGACGGCCTGCTGCTCGGTGCACTCGAGCGTGACGTTGCGCGGATCGAGGCCGGCTTCGCGAACCATCGCTGCGAACGTCGCGGCCTCGAACCGCGGGTCGAGCAGGCTGGCGGGCGTGACGTTGACGGCCACGCGCATCGTGGTCGAACCGTTCGCGCGGCGGCGCTGGTCCAGCTCACCGGCCCGGGCGAGGATCTTGGAGATCAGGAACACATCCAGCTCGATGGAGCGGTCCGTGTCGATGGCCGCCTGGACGATCGACGAGATCGACTGCGGGAGCATCGGCATGTTCGGCCGGAAGAGGCATTCGTACTCATACAGCTCGCCAGTGGCCAGGTCGACGATCGGCTGGAAGACGACGTTGTGGAGCATGCGCAGGCTGAAGAAGTAGTCGAGCGTCTTCGTCTGGACGACGTGGGTCGTCTGGGCCATGCCGATCCGGTCGGCAAGGCCGGACATCTGGACGGCAGCCGAGAGGGCCATCAAGTACCGGTCCGCCTCTGGCAGTTCGGCGTCGATCGTGACGAGGCCGTACTCGGGTGCGCGCGCCTCCCGGGCGATCGAGCTCGCGACGAGCTCCGTCAGCTCACTCGACGGGGCGATCACGATGGCGCCCGAATCGAGCTCCAGCACGCGCGCGTCAGGCACGAACGAGGCCAGGCGATGGACGAACCGGGCATCGCGCGACCAGAGCAGGCGCTCATCGGTGGGGCGGCGGGGATTGGCGAAGAAACGCATGGGACTCCGGGATCGGGCACGATCGGCCACGGCGCAGCCGAGGGGCGGCGCCGTGCACGTGCAGCATGCTCCCGGGGTCGTGCCTTCCGACCCATGTCGGGGGTCCGGTCGCGGCTCAGTACCTTCGTTCGGTCGGGGTGCGGCGGTCGCCTCAACGGGCCTCCCGGAGCCCCTCCATCGCAGCGATCTCGCCGTCGTGGATCGCATCGACACGGGCAGCGAGCCCGTCGAGGAGGGATCGGGTGGCCGCTTCGTCCAGCGGGAAGGCGTCGGTCATGGTGGCCTTGATGGCGGCCTGTTCGGCCCAGGTCGCGGCCATCTCATCCGCCGCATCCGGGCCGCGCTCGGCGTAGAGCTTCGCGCGACGGTCCTGCAGCTCCCGCGTCCGTCCTAGGGCGGGCACGTCATCGGGGAGGGCGGACCGGGCAAGCTCCGTCCACCGCGCGGCGAGGTCCTCGTACTTGCCCGCGACCTCCGCGAGCCGGGGATCGCCGAGTCGATCGGTGGCGTCGCGGAGCCCGGCCGCGACCTGCGGCCGCAGGAAACCACCGCCGCTGCCGTAGTGCTCCGTGTACTGGTGGATCGAGGCGAGGCCGGCCCACAGCCGATGGCCGCGTGGGAAGACGGTCGCCCAACTGTCCTTGCCGGTCCCACGCAGTCGCGCCGACCAGTCGCCGAGCGCATCCAGGCTGAAATTGCGAGTCCGCGGGTGATCGAAGCCGTCGACCGTCGCGTCGAGGCCGGCTGCCGTGGCCGCGCGCACCTGGTCGGCCGTCGGCGGGCGAGCGTCTGGCCGCAGGTGCAGCAGGCGGTTGTGGAACTTCGCGATGCGGGATCGTGCGCGGGCGAGGGTATCGATCGGCACCGCGACGGGGTCGTTCGCCAGGTCGTCGAGGATGGCCACGCCGCGGGTGTCGTCCAGTGAGCGGACGACCACCACGTGATAGGCGCCGCCGCGGTACTCGGCGGGGTAGCCGCGCGTCTCGAGCTCGGCCATGTCGACCCAGGCGACCACCGGGCGGCCGTCCTCGAGCGCGTCACGTACCTGGCGATCGGCCGTACGCGCGGAGCCCGTCTCGCTGATGACGGGTTCCAGACCGAGCCGGCGGAGGGCCCCATCGATGAAGCCGAGGTCGTCGTCCCAGGCGTGCCGGCCGGCCAGGAACAGGCTGGAGAAGTCCTCCCTGGCGTAGTGGAACTGGAACACGCCGATCCCGGCACCGCCCCCGATCGTCAGGGCCGTGCGGTTCGTCCACCTCGAGACCGACATCGCCCAGGATGATCCGGAGGGCGTTGGCCGCCGGGTTGACGCCGCGTCGGGTCTGCGTGCCGGCGGCGGACCTGGGCGTGGCCGCGGGGATGACATGGGCGCGGGCGGCCGCGTACCGCTCGCCCGTGTGGGCCATGCGCGCGCGAACGCGCGCCTTGAGGTGCTTTCGTGCGGTCATCGTCAAGCCTCGTTCCCGGCCGGCGACCCATGTCCCACGCACCCTGGGTGCCACGGCCGTGCTGGAACGGACGAGATGGCACGATCCTTCCGGCCCGAGGAAAGGATCCCCTTTGCCTCCACAAGGCCGGTCGCGTGGGGACCGGCGAGAGGTTCGGCGCGGGCGGGCGCCAGCCCGGATGCTACGCGCCGAGGGCGCGTCCGTCCAGTGTTCCCGACCGGGAATCAGGCCAGCCGCTCTCCTGCGCGAACGGCGAGGTCGAGCCGGTTCTCGGGCGGCGCGAGCGGACACGCCCAGCGCGGGTCGAAGGCGCACGACGGCTGGAAGGCGAAGTTGAAGTCGAGGATGAGCGCCCAGTTCGATGCTTCCGGGCCGGGGGCCGCGCCGAGGTCCGCGGCCTTCGCGCCATCGACCAGGTAGCGGCCCGCGCCATAGGTGGTATCGCCGTTGGTGGCGTCGCGGAACGGGATGAAGATCCCGCCCGCATACCCGGCCATCCAGAACACGGACAGCGTCCGCTCGCCGTCCGGGAAGGGAATCCGGACGCGGCCGATCCGGCTGAACGTCAGACTGTCAGTCCCGCTGTTGGGCAGCTCCAGGGGTAGACCACCGGATTCCGACGGCGCCGCCGCCTCCACGATGGCGTGGAAGCGGAGCAGCGGGTCGTGATCGAAATGGAGGGCCCGGAAGTCGGCCCGCACGGCCGCCGGGACCGGGGATTGGGGATGCTCCCGGAACAGCCGCTCGCGGACCGCACGCCAGTGCGCGTGCGCGGCCGCCGGGTCGGAGGCGGCCATCGCGCGCACTTCCGAGTACAGCGTCGAGACCCGGCGCCGCCAGTCGGCGAGCCACAGCCGGTCGGCAGCCGAGCCGTCGCCCAGGACCCAGTCGGTCACCGCGAGCCGCGACGCATCGACCCGAGGACTACCCACAGGCCGACGACGATGAGGACGGCCGGCCAGAGCTGGCTCCAGCGGATGTTCGGCAGCTCGTAGCCAAGGGTCTGCTCGACGAAGAACCACAGCCCGATCCCCAGGAAGACGAGTCCGAACAGGATCGAGGCCGTGCGACCGAGATCGCGGTCGTCGCGCCGTGGCGGCGCGGCCACCGGCGGTGGCGGCTCGGCTGGCGGCGGGGTCGGCGGGGTCGGCGGCGGAAGGGCCCCCGACTCGAGGTCCGGCGGCGTCTCGATCCGTGTGGCCCCGGGCCAGCCCGTCGTGGGCGCGTCCGGCGGCGGCTCGGGAACCGGCATCCGGATGGTCGGGCTCGGAGTCTCGTCGGTCATGGGCGGCTCCATGCGGGCCGCGAGGTGCGGCGACCACCATCGTAGTCCGGGCCGCCTAGAATCGGCAGGTTCAGCGATCGCAACGGATGGATGGAGGAGTGGACGTGGCGGACACCGCGGAGATCGGCGTCTTCGGAGGCTCGGGGTTCTACTCGCTCCTCGACGACGTGCGCGAGATCAAGGTCGACACGCCGTACGGGGCGCCGTCCGATTCGATCTTCCTCGCCGACGTGGCCGGCCGCCGCGTCGCGTTCCTCCCGCGCCACGGCCGGCGCCACACGCTCCCGCCTCACCGGATCAATTACCGGGCCAACGTCTGGGCGATGAAGTCGCTCGGCGTGAAGGCCGCGATCTCGCCGTGCGCGGCCGGTTCGCTCCAGCTCGCGGTCAAGCCCGGAGACTTCGTCGTGTGCGACCAGTTCGTCGATCGGACGAATGGCCGGGCCGACACCTTCTACGACGGACCGATCGTGACGCATCTCTCCTCTGCAGAGACCTACGACCCGACGCTGCGACGGCTGGCGATCGAGACGATCCGCGACCACGGCATCGAGGTCCACGAGCGGGGCACGGTGGTCGTCATCCAGGGGCCGCGGTTCTCCACGAAGAGCGAGTCGAAGTGGTTCAGCGACGCCGGCTGGGAGGTCATCAACATGACCCAGTACCCAGAGGCGTGGCTGTGCCGCGAGCTCGGGATCGCGGTCGTGAACATCAGCCTCATCACCGACTACGACGCGGGCGTCCACGAGGGCACCGAGGCCGTCAACGCGACCGACGTCCTGGAGGTCTTCCAGGCGAACGCGGAGCGGATCCAGAAGGTCGTGCTCGACCTGATCGGTCGCTTCCCGGCCGATCTCGAGGCGCTCGGCGCCGGAGCGGCCCTGGGGCCGACGCGCGGCGACGGTCACACGATCGCGGCCGAGGACGTGCGGCTGTTCGAGACGGAGCTGTAGCCGATGGGCGAGGCGGCCGGGGAGGGGCAGGCCCGCCTCCCGATCGGGGTCTGCCTGCGGCCGATCCGAACGGAGCCGGCATGGTGGTTGGAGAGTGCCCGGCGGCTGGACGCCGCGGGGTATCCCGGCTTGTGGTGCTGGGACCACTTCGTCGGCAAGGGCGACCGGACGGTGCCGGTCGTGGAGGCCTGGACGATCCTTTCGATGGCAGCGGCCCAGACCTCGCAAGCGACGGTCGGGACGTTCGTCATGAACGTCATGAACCGCCACCCGGCGCTGGTGGCCCGGATGACGTCCACGCTGCAGATCGCGAGTCGCGGCCGTTTCGTGCTCGGCATCGGCATCGGTGGAGCCCCCAAGGAGCACGAGGCCTACGGCATCGACTTTCCCGATGCGCCTGAACGAGTCGCTCGGCTGGAGGAAGCGATCGCGGTCATCAGGGCGCTCTGGACTGGCGGCCCGATCACGCGTCCGTCGCCCTATTACCCGCTCATCGACGCGTACGCGCACCCGGTCCCGGATCCGGTCCCAACGATCGTGATCGGTGGGGAGACACCGGCCGGGGCGCGGCTGGCCGCACGGATCGGTGATGGCTGGAGCACGTTCGACGACAACTTCGAGGCGCTGCTACCGCAGTACCTCGAGGCGCTCGACGCGGCCGGGCGCCGACGCGAGGACCAGTCGGTCTACGTCGGGTTCCAGCGCGATTGGCTCGGGGAATCGTCCATCCGCGATTCGCCGTGGATCCAGGTGCCACGCGAGGCGTGGGATCGATGGCATGCCGCCGGAGCGGACGGCGCGATCGTGCTGGCCCGCACGACCGAGGACGTCGACGCGCTCGTGGAGGCGACCAGCCGCTGGTGACCCCGGTTCGTGGCACCATCCACGGGTGACCCCGAGGAACCCGAGCGTCCCCGCCAGCCCGGCCGGATCCGCGACACCGGCTGCGCCCACCCATCCGTGCGCGCGCTGCGGCGCACCGGTCGGCCCGGGGATCGGGCTGTGCGAGCGCTGCAACCCACTGGGACTGCGTGATTCCGCGGCGTCCCAGGTGCATGGAACCGTGTTCGTGACCGTGGCGCTCGCGATCGTGCTGCTGTTCGTGCTGGCCCGCCTCTCGATCGCCGGGAGCGGGCCGTTCCCCGCCAGTGTCTCGGCCATCACCCCGACCGCCGAGGGCCTCGCGGTCACCTTGACCGTCACGAACGAGGGCAGGTCGGCCGGCCAGACGACGTGCCGGATCGTCGACGTCGCCGACCGTGGCCTGAGCCGGAGTGCCTTCGTCCTCAGTCCGCGCATCGAGCCCGGGGAGACGCTCGGGTTCCCGGCTGTCGTCACGGAGTTCGGGCCGGAGGCGCGGCAGCTCGCGGTCACGTGTCGGACGCCGTGACGTCGCCTGCCGCGGACCCGGCGCCGTCGGCCGAGTCCGACGACCTGGTGTTCGCGCTCGCGATCGCGGCCCGGGCGGGCGAAGTGCTGATGGACCGCTACGAGCGGCTCGAACGGATCGACCACAAGAGCGCGCGCGATGTCGTGACCGAGGCCGACCATCTGTCCGAGGAACTGATCATCGATGCCGTCCGCGCGCTCCACCCCACGGACGCGATCCTCGCCGAGGAAAGCGGGGAGCACCGGGCGATCGCCGGGGAGGCGCCCACGTCGGGCCGCGGCCGGCTATGGATCATCGATCCGCTCGACGGCACGGTGAACTACGCGAACGGCATCCCGTTCTTCTGCGTGTCGATCGGGCTCGTCGTCGACGGGCGCCCGTCTGTCGGCGTCGTCCACGACCCGAGCCGCGGCGAGACGTTCGCGGCCACGGCCGACGGCGCCGCGATGCTCGCCGCCGCGCTCGGGTCGCCGAGCCACGCCATCAGCGCGTCGGAGAAGGACAAGGTCTCGGACTTCGTCGTCTCGCTGGCGCTCGGGGGCAAGGGAGCCGTCGGCCGGTCGCGCGCCGTCCGGCGGGCGATCCGCATCTCGCGGTCGATGGGTTCGGCGGCCCTGGCACTGGCGTATGTCGGGAACGGGCGCTTCGATGCCTTCGTGCAGCAGGGCGGGCTGTCGGCGTGGGACGTAGCGGCGGCGGGGCTGATCGCCGAGCGGGGCGGGGCCCGAGTCACCGCGATGGATGGCGGCCCGTGGTTTGACCTCGGACGCAAGCCGGCGTCGATCGGCATCCTGGCGGCACCGGTCGCCCATCACGGGACGCTGCTCGAGCTGGTGCGGTAGGCATGCGGTTCGGAGGTTCTCGCCTCCGCGGGATCCGAACCTTCATGCTGGCGCTGGTGTTCCTCCCCGGCCTGGCCGGGTGCGAGGGACCGCTCGTCGTCTTTGGGCAGCCCGAAACCCGGTGCGGTCGCTTCGAGGGTCCGGATTGCAACGATCTCCTCGAACTGGGGCTGGACGCGGTGGCCGGGGCGCGGCCGGAGGCGCCGCTGATCATGGCCGTCGGCGGTGCCTGCCCGGACAACGCCCGCTGCATGCACTCAGCACTCGGCGGTGAGGAGGCGGCGGTCGTCGTCCTGTGGTCGGACGGCACGATGGATTGGGCGACGATCCCGCTCCCACCGGACTGGCCCGCCGGGGCGCCGGGCCAGGCGCTTGCGCGAGAGGGGCCGCCGCCCGAGCACCTGCAGGCACTGGTCGGCGCAGGCGGTTAGCGCGGGCGTTCGACTCGGGAGGCCGTCACGCCTCGTCAAGCCAGCGGTGCGGCCGGCCGCGGAGACGGTCCAGGCCCCATTCCTCGCAGAAGGCCTCCCACGCGTCGCGCGGCGCGCCGTCCCAGCGCAGCTCGTCGGCGTCGCGCTGGCGGATCGGGACGCCGTCCGCCTCGGTCCGCAGGCGGGCCAGGTCGCGGTACAGGAGCGCCTCGTCCCAATGTTCCCGAAGGGTCGCCGCGAGCCCGATCGCGCGAGTGCCCCCGACCCCCGGCACCTCCCACGCCGACGCCTTCGCGGGGATGGCCTCGAAGTGTCCGTAGCGGGCCAGGACCGCGGCCGCGCCCTTCGCGCCCCACCCGGGCAGGCCCGGATACCCGTCGGACGAGTCGCCCACGAGCGCCAGCCAGTCCGGGATCGACGGTGGCGGCACGCCCCACTTCTCGCGGACGCCGGCATCGTCGTAGGTCAGCCCGCGGCGCCGGTCCCACAGCACGATCCGCTCGTCGCGCACCAGCTGGGCCATGTCCTTGTCCGGCGTGCAGACCAGGATCCGCTCGACGCGTTCGTCCGCGGCGAACTTGACCGCGGCCGCGGCGATGGCGTCGTCGGCCTCGAACTCGACCATGGGCCACAGGACGATCCCGAGCGCCTCGATGGCGGCTTCGGCGATCGGGAACTGGGCCAGCAGCTCCGGCGGCATTCCCGCGGAGGACTTGTATCCCGGAAACAGGTCGTTGCGGAACGACTCGATCACGCGGTCCGTCGCACAGCCGACGTGCGTGGCACCCTCGTCGCGCAGGAGGTACAGCAGCTGGTCGCACAGGCCCGACACGCCGGACAGGACGATCCCGTCGCGGCCGATGACGTCAGGCCGCGGCGCAAAGTGGGCCCGGAACAGCTCGTAGGTCGCGTCGACGAGGTGGAGCTGCATCGCTAGCCCTCGCTCGGGGTGTCGTCCGAGCGCGAGAGACTGATGCCGGCCGCCGCCATCTCGTCGATCGCGCTCGTGCCGTCGTCGGGTTCGAGGTCGACGGCGGCGATGGCATCGACCAGCAGGGAGGTCCGGTAGCCGAGCCGGGCCGAGTCGAGCGCGGTAGCCTTGACGCAGTAGTCGGTGGCGAGGCCGACGACGACGACACGCTCGACGCCGCCGTCGCGCAGCAGCGCGTCCAGCTCGGTCGGGGTCTCCTCGCCGGTCGTCGGGTCGCGCATCGTGAAGCCCGAGTAGCCGTCCTCGCCGTTCACGCCCTTGCGCACGCGCGGTGCCGCCTCGGGCGCGACGAGGTCCGGGTGGAGGGCCGCGCCCCAGGTGTCCGCCACGCAATGGACGGGCCACGGGCCGCCGTCCTTCGAGAAATGCGGCGTGACCTTGGGGTGCCAGTCCTGGGTGAAGACCACGAGGCTGCCGGCAACGGTCGCTCGGGCGATCTCGCCGTCGATGATCGGGATGACGTCCTCGGCGCCCGCGACGGACAGGCTGCCGGCCGGATCGGCGAAGTCGTTCTGGACGTCGACCACGATCAGGGCCGTGGCCGGGTCATAGCGAGGCATGACCCGAGCGTAGCAGGGTCCCGGCGAGGGCTCGGGTACGGTGCTCGACGCCGAGTCGCCCCGTTTGCAGGACGTGGCAGGATCGACATACGGGGACGACTATGGCTGGTCTCCGCCGGCAATCCCGGCGGGATCGTCACCCCGAGACGGTTACGACCGCGAATCGTGCATTTCGACGGGCCGAGTGGGCGCCCATCGGCAATAACCGTCCAGGGGTGTCGATTTCGCCACGTTTCGCGGGCGTGGGGCTGGATACGAAGAAGCGGCGCCGCTGGCGCCGCTTCGCTTTCGGGAACTGGGTGACTTATCCGATCATCGCCGAGCGCTCGTCCGGCGCGGGCTCCGGGGCGACCGTCTCGGGGGCGACCGGCGGCACGACATCGAGCAGGTACCCGATGCCCTGGAAGGTCTTGATCCGACCAGGCTCGCCGGGCTCGGCGCCGAGCTTGCGGCGGACGCGCGAGACCCAGACCCGCAGGTACTGGAGGTCGTCGCGGTACTCCGGCCCCCAGACCTTGGTCAGGAGCTCGGTGTGCAGCACGACCTTGCCGGCGTTCGCCGCCAGGTGCTGGAGGAGCAGCCACTCGGTCCGCGAGAGCTGGACCAGCTCCCCGGCCCGGGTGACCATGCGTCGCTCGAGGTCGATCTCGATGTCGTCGAAGGCGAGGACGCCCGATCCCGGGCTCGCACCGGACGAGCGGCGCAGGACCGCGCGGACGCGTGCGGCCAGCTCGTCGGGGTGGAACGGCTTGGCGATGTAGTCGTCGGCGCCGAGGTCGAGGCCCTTGGCCTTGTCGGCGGTCGAGCCCTTGGCGGTCAGCAGGATCACGGCGACCGGACGTCGCTCGCGGAGCTGGCGCATGACCTCGATGCCGTCGAGGTCCGGCATGACGATGTCGAGCAGGACGATGTCCGGGCGAACTTCCTCGGCCTTCTGGAGCGCCTCCTCGCCGCCGTTGGCGGTCACGACGCGGAAGCCCTCTTCCCCGAGGGCGATCGAGACGAGCTTCGTGATCCGCGGCTCATCATCCGCGACGAGTACGAGTGGCTGGGTACTCACTCCCATACCTCCTGGGTCGGTGTCATGGTGACGGACATGGCCCGAAGCGTCACGCCCGGCGCGCCACGAGGACGGCCGGACGGACGCGGAGCTGACCTAGGAGCCTGCGGGAGCCACGCTCGGGAGCGTGACATCCACGTTCACGTCGGTCGGATTCGAGGTCGTGTTCGCGCCGGGACCGGCCAGGAAGTACCAAGCGCCGGCGAGCACGATGATGACGGCGATGATGCCGAGGATCAGGCCCGTGCTGGAGCCGCCCTCGCTGACGACGACGGTATCGCGATCGTGATGCTGATCGGACATGACTGGGACTCCTTTGTTCGATCGGGTGCGTGCGATGTCCGGTCGAGCGAAGTCTGGGCCGCCGACCGGTCGAGCGAAACCCCGAGTTGGGGCGGTAGCTCGAAGCCCCCGCAGCATGTCCCGGGATGCCTGACGCCCATGGGCCCCGGACCTTGCAATCCGGTTACATCGGCATTACAGGCGGCTGGGGCCAGTGCCCGGTCGTGTCCTTGTTGGTGACGAACAACCCGAGGACGTCGCCCTTCTTAACGCTGATCGTCGGCCCGACGAACTTGGTGTTCTCGGCGGCGATCAATCCAGCAGTCGTCGGCGACGATGGTCAGGCGACCACCCGACGACCGACGAGCCGGCCAGCACGGACGTAGCGCCCGAGCCCACCAGAGCGGCAACGACAGCCACCGCCACGAGGCCCGTCCGCCCGTTGCGCGACCACGTTGGCTCGCCCCGACGGACGTCGAAGAACGCGGCCACGCCGCCGATCGAGATCGCGGCCCCCGCGGCGACGACGACGATCGTGACGAGGAACGAGCTCGTGTCGGCTGGATTGGCGAGCGCTACCGGGATGAACGGGGCGTTCAAGAGGACCGCCAAGAGGCCGACGACCGCCGCGATCGAGCCAGAACCCGGCGCGCGATCGGGCCCCGCGCCACCACGCGGAGAGTGCTCCGAGAACACCGAAGATCGACGACGAACGTGAAGGAGAGCGGTATCAGGACGGACGCGAGCTCGCTGTCACCCGTGGGAAGCAAGAGCGCGATCACGAAGTAGGCCCATCCCGCCGCCATGGCAGCACAGCCGGCCGTGACGATCAACATCGCTGCGGTGCGCATCTCCAGATCTCCTCGAAACTCGCGCGCGCCCGGGACTCACAGCCACGACACAGGTGGGCAGGCGTGCCGCCGAAACACGCCGCCACATGCGAAGGCCGAACGCTACCTTCGCGCCACCACGTGGTCCCTCATGAGGGCTGCTCGACCGGTTGCTCAGGCACGGGCGCGCCATGGCGAAGGGACCAGCCGATCGCGATCCAACTGAAGGCATATGGAACGGTCAGCGTCAGGAGGAGGGGCACGGCTGTCGCGCGGTCGTCATACAACGCCGGGTTCCCGAAGATCACCGCGATCAGGATCACGAACATGACAGCCGCGGCGACGTGTGCCCTGGACAGCCAAGGGCCAAGGACTCCTGCCCGACCCAGATCCCAGGCCAGGGCCGCTGACCCCAGGGGAAGGGCGACGATCGCGCCGAATGCCCCCAGGACGCTGAATGCTCCCATCACCGCTCCGAGCGATCCGATGAGCGCCGCTCCCCCGCGGATCCGGTCCTGGAAAACGGAGACAAGGCCGATGGTCGCACCGGCCAGCGCCCACGTGCCGAATACGACGCTGAAGAACAGGAGCCACGAAACCGGTTCCCCAGCCGGCCATCCCCGCCCGACGAGGGCCTGCGGAATTCGGCCAGATGGCCCAACCCACTCCACCGACGATCGCAAGCAAGGCGATCACGCGGGTGCCCATCGTCGAACTCCTCTCGGGGGCGATGTGTGTGCTTGCACCATGGCGTTGCTCCACGCGCCAGCTCAGATCGGACGGGATACCGAACACGAGCCGGATGACGATCTCGCCGGTCAGCGACTCGATCCGTGCGCCGCGACCCAGTCGTGTCGTGCACCTGGCTCCACAGGTCATCGTCGATCTCATCGCGTCGCTCCTGCCGGATCTCCGTCGGGAGTCCGAGGGTGTACATGCCGACCCAGCGGCGGACCAAACCGGCGGCGCGTCCGGCGTTCATGGGATGCTCGCCGCTGCCGGACGGTTGGTCAGCGCGTCTCGACTGGCCGCGCGTGCCTTGGCCAGCGCGCCTTCGCCATGGGGCGTCAGGCGATAGAACTTCCGACGGGGTCGGCCCTCGGCGGCCGCGGCGAGCGGATCCTCCCATCGGCTCGCGAGAAAGCCTTGGCGTTCGAGGCGGGTCAGCGCCTTGTACAACGTGCCGTAGGCCGTGAGCCGCTTCGCATGGCGGAGGTCCTGGACCAGTTTGGCCAGCAAGTAGCCATGGACCTCGGGCTCGCCGGCCTGTCCGAGCTCGTCGGAAGCCTCGAGGATCGCGACCTCCAGCGGGATGATGGCGCCTGTCTTGCGTCGCATGTGAAAAGAATAGGAAGATATCGTCCCATTGTCAATACCGAGCTTCTGGTTCGCGTCGGGGCTCTCGCGGCGACGGGATGGGCTACCCTTCCAGCATGGGATATAGCGAGGCTGAGCTCGATCTGATCGACCGGACGCAGGAGGTCGAGATCGAGACCAACGGCGCCGAGGGCGCCGTCCACAAGACGATCATCTGGGCGGTCGTCGACGACGGCGACGTCTTCGTCCGGTCCTATCGTGGCCCCGAAGCCCGCTGGTACGGCGAGGCACTGGCCGACCCGTCCGTCGCCCTGCACGTCGCCGGCCAGCGGCTTCCTGTGACCGCGGTCCTGGCCGACGACTCGGACTCGATCGAGCGCACGTCGGCCGGGCTCCTGAGCAAATACGCCGGCGACCCGGCGGCGAAGAGCATGGTCCGGCCCGAGCTGCTCGACCTCACGCTCCGCCTCGAGCGCCAGTGATCCGCGCCCATCAACCCCCACCCGCAACCTTCTGACGGCGGTCGAGCGCCGTACGATCAGCCGCGCATCGCGCGGCCCAGGAGCAGCAACGCACATGTACTTCGACGAATTCAAGCATCAGCTGCCGGACATCGACCCCGACGAGACCGAGGACTGGATGCAGTCTCTCGATCAGGTCGTGGAGCAGGCCGGCGAGACGCGTGCGCGGTTCCTGGTCTACAAGCTCCTCAAGCGAGCCCGCCAGCTCCAGATCGGCCTGCCACCCCTCACCCAGACCCGCTACATCAACACGATCAGCCCGGAGCAGGAGCCGGATTTCCCGGGTGACGAGGCGATGGAGCTGCGCATCCGCCGGATCGTGCGTTGGAACGCGGTGGCGATGGTGCTGCGCGCGAACACCCAGTTCTCAGGCATCGGTGGGCACCTGTCCACGTATGCGAGCTCGGCCAGCCTGTACGAGACCGGGTTCAACCACTTCTTCCGCGGCAAGGACGGCGAGGGGAGCGGCGACCAGATCTTCTACCAGGGCCACGCCGCGCCCGGGATCTACGCCCGCGCCTTCCTCGAGGGCCGCCTGACCGAGGACCAGCTGGACCACTTCCGCCGGGAGGGCGCGCCTGGTCAGGGCCTGAGCTCGTACCCGCACCCGCGCTTGATGCCCGACTTCTGGGAGTACCCCACGGTCTCGATGGGGCTGGGTCCGATCAGCGCCGTCTACCAGGCCCGCTTCAACCGCTACCTCCACAACCGTGGACAGCTGGACACGTCGAATTCGCGGGTGTGGGCCTTCCTCGGTGACGGCGAGACCGACGAGCCCGAATCGCTCGGCGCGCTCAGCCTCGCGGCCCGGGAGGGCCTCGACAACCTGACCTTCGTCGTCAACTGCAACCTGCAGCGGCTCGACGGACCGGTCCGCGGCAACGGCAAGATCATCCAGGAGCTCGAGGCGGTCTTCCGCGGTGCGGGCTGGAACGTCATCAAGGTGATCTGGGCGCGCGAATGGGACGAGCTCCTGGCGCGTGACGTCGACGGGCTGCTCGTCCAGCAGATGAACGACACCCTGGACGGCGAGTTCCAGAAATTCAGCGTGGCCGGTGGCGCCTACATCCGCGAGCACTTCTTCGGGCCGGACCAGCGGTTGCGCAAGCTCGTGGAGCACCTCACCGACGACGACCTCGCGAAGCTGCGCCGCGGTGGCCACGACTACCGCAAGGTCTACGCGGCATACAAGGCGGCGACGGAGTTCAAGGGTGCGCCCACGGTCATCCTGGCCAAGACCGTCAAGGGCTGGACCCTGGGCGCGGGTGTCGAGGCCCGCAACATCACCCACCAGGCCAAGAAGCTGTCCGAGAAGGAGCTGCAGATCTTCCGCGACCGACTGCAGTCTGCCGATCCCCGACGAGAAGCTCAAGGAAGCGCCGTACTACCACCCGGGCCCCAAGTCCGAGGAGGTCGAGTACCTGCGCGAGCGACGCGCCGCGCTCGGCGGTTCCATCCCGAAGCGGGTCGTCCGCGCCGACCCGCTGCCGGTGCCGGCGCCCGAGGTCGACCAGGAGTTCGCCGCCGGCAGCGCGACGGCCGTCTCGACGACGATGGTCTTCACGAGGATCCTGCGCAACCTGATCCGCGACAAGCAGGTCGGGTCGCGCATCGTGCCGATCATCCCCGACGAGGCGCGTACGTTCGGCATGGACCCGCTCTTCAAGGAAGTCGGCATCTATGCCGCCCTCGGCCAGCGCTACGAGCCGGTGGATTCCGACCTCGTGCTGTCCTACCGCGAGGCCACCGACGGCCAGGTCCTCGAGGAGGGCATCACGGAGGCCGGCTCCATGGCCAGCTTCCAGGCGGCGGGCACCTCGTATGCCACCCACGGCCACGCGATGATCCCCTTCTACATCTTCTATTCGATGTTCGGGTTCCAGCGGACCGGCGACCAGATGTGGGCGTTCGGGGACGCCCGCGGTCGCGGCTTCCTCATGGGTGCGACGGCCGGTCGCACCACCCTGGCGGGGGAGGGGCTGCAGCACGACGACGGCCACAGCCACATCCTCGCCTCGACCGTGCCCGTCGTCCGCGGCTACGACCCGGCGTTCGCCTACGAACTGGCGGCGATCGTTCGCGACGGGATCGAGCGCATGTACGTCAAGGGCGAGGACGTCTATTACTACATCACGCTCTACAACGAGAACTACGCCCAACCCGCGAAGCCCGAGGGTGTCGACGAGGGGATCCTGCGCGGCATCTATCGGTTCGCGGAGGCGCCGCAGCTCGGCAAGGACGCGCATCCGGCGCGGCTGATCGGTTCGGGCTCCATCCTCAACGGCGTCATCGCGGCGCGCGACCTGCTGGCCGAGAAGTTCGGCGTCGCCGCCGAGGTCTACAGCGCCCCGTCGTTCCCGCTCCTGCGCCGCGACGCGCTCGAGGCCGAGCGCTGGAACCGGCTGCATCCCGACGCCAAGGACCCGCGCGTCCCGTACGTCACGACCGTGCTCCCCGACGACGGACGGCCCATCGTGGCGGCGACCGACTGGATGAAGGCCCTGCCCGACATGGTGGCGCGCTGGCTGCCGGCGCCCTACGTCTCCCTGGGGACGGACGGGTTCGGCCGAAGCGGTACGCGCGAGGACCTGCGAGCGCTGTTCGAGATCGACCCGCCGCACATCGCCGCGGCGACCCTGGTCTCTCTGGCGCGTTGCGGTGACCTGGCCCCGGCCAAGGCGGCCAAGGCGATCCGCGAGCTCGGCATCGACCCTGACAAGATCGATCCCCTCGCCGGCTGAAAACCTCGGGCCGATGGCCCGCCGTCACTCGCGGGCTGCTGGCTCCGGGGCGGCCGGCCGGCGAATCGGACCGAGCAGGAAGTCCGGCGGCCGCTCGACGGGTTCGTCGTCGAGCTCGTCGGCCTCGAGGACGCGCAGCGTGAACCCGAATTCCGAGCCACCCTCCCGGCGTCGGACGGCCCACATCCGCCCACCCATCGCTTCCACGAGGCTGCGGCAGACGAATAGCCCGATCCCCGAACCGGCGACCGCCCGAGCGCTAGCGGGGTCTCGATAGAACAGGTCGAAGACCCGGCGCAGCGACTCCTCCGGGATCCCGGGGCCGTCGTCGGTCACGCGGATCTCGACCACGCCGCCGTTCCGGCGGGCTTCGATGACGACGTGGGTCCCGACGGGCGTGTATTTGGCCGCATTGCCCAGGAGATTGCGCACGATCTGGTCGACGTAGGTGCCCTCACCGGCGACCACGGGCAGGTCGGGGCCGAGCCGGGTCTCGATGTGGAGAGACGGCAGCTCGGGCGCCTCGTGCGCGACGATCCGTTCGATGAGCCGCCGCGGCTGGAGTGGCTCCGCGTCGACCACGAGCCGTCCACGTTCCGCACGGCTCAGGACGAGCAGATCCTCGACGAGGCGATGGAGCCGCTCCGATTCGGCGCGCACGTCCTCGAGCAGCGACGCGCGCGAGGCGGCGTCGTCGGCGCGGCCGGGACGGGCCAGGATCTGGGTGAGCCCCAGGATCGTGGTGATCGGTGTGCGCAGCTCGTGGCTGATGACATCGATGAACGCCTCGCGGAATTCCCCGGCCCGGCGCTCCTCGATGAGCAGCTGATCTCGCTGGTCCTCGACGAGACGACGCTCGGTGATGTCCTGCCCGGTGCCGATCATCGAGAACGGGCCACCCGCTTCGTCGCGAAGCACGCGCCCGGCTCCGTGAGTCCAGTGGATCGATCCATCCGGCCAGACGATCCGGAAATCGAGCGAGAACGGCGCGCCGCCGTCGACGGCGGCCTGGATCCCGCTGCGGAACAGCTCCCGATCGTCGGGGTGGATCATGTCCAGGTATGCATCGAACGCCGGGGCCCTGGCCGAGGGCTCCAGGCCGTGCTGGCGGAAGATCGCGTCCGACCAGGTCAGGGAGCCCTCCACGATGTCCCACTCCCAGAAGCCCGTGCCGGATGCCGCGAGCATGATCTCGAGGCGGGTATCACGGGCTTGGACCTCTTCGGCGAGTGCCGCCACCTCGTCGAGCGCGTCTACGAGCCGATCGCGCGATGCCCGGCGGGTGGCCACCAACCAGACGGTCCCGGTCGCTGCCACCACGTAGATGATCTGCTTGACCAGTTCCACACGAGTGGCCACCGCCGGGTCCCCGCCCAAAAAGAACAGCGCATTGAGGATCACGGACACGACGATCGCCGTCATGCCGCCGATGAGGCCGGCGAACCAGGCGGCCAGGACCGCGGCGGCCATGAGCACGATGTAGCCCGTGTCGCCCTGGGCGAACTCGTTGAGCCCCGCCTTCGTGGCCGCCGCCGCCCAGCCGAGGAACAGCCCTGCCAGCAGGGCGTAGCCGGATGCGAACCGGACATCGCGTGCCCGGGCGAGCTCACCCTTGGCTCGTCCGGCTGCCTGTCCTGCGGCTCCCGCCCTTTCCTCCATCACGTGTCTCCTCGCGATGCGCCGAGCATCGAGAGTATGACGACGTCTCGGTCGGGGCGGCTCGCGTTCGCTATCGCAACCGGCTTCGCGGCCGGGGCACAAGCATCCGGCAAGGCGACCGGTCCGGCTGTCACCCCGTCGTAACGGACCGCCGCCGCGATGGCGTCCATGCGGGATGGGCGCCCGCGCACGATGACGGCCCGCACACGGAGGGCGATCCCACATGAGCTTCTCAGACGATCCCCGTCGTGCCGCCATGCCGCGCCCGAAGGATCGCGTCCTCTCGACCGAGACCGTCGGCGACCCCGAATCCGACGATCCCGAGGCCGCCGGCCAGGAGGGTGCAGCGGCCGGCGCCGTGCTCGGGACCGTGGTCGGCGGCCCGATCGGCGCCGTCGCGGGCGCCGTCATCGGTGGTGCAGCCGGTAGTGCGGCTGAGACCGTCGATGAGCCGGCCGACAAGCGACGCCACGACGTCGCGACTGGCGTCCGCCATGCGGCACACGGCGATGAGAAGGAGAGCGAGCGATGACGAACCAGCACAAGGCCGACCGACAGCCGTCCGAGACCAGAAGCACGACCACGGACCCGGACGACGGGCAGCGAACGGACCACCCGGACCCCGTGCGCCGCGACCCGGGCGCCTACGTGGGTCGCGAGCCCGAGCGCCAGGAGGCGACGATCCCCGGCGGGATCTCTCCTGCCGACGAGCGGGTCGCCGCGCACAGCACCCAGTCCGGCCCAACGTCCGGCGACTCGGTTCCGGACGGCCATCGGGAGGGTCCGCCCGCCGACGACGACCAGGTCCGCGACGCCGGCCAGTCCCGCTGATAGCCGCCTGATAGACGGCATGACCGCGGCTTGACGTCCCGCCCGGCGAGCGCCACCTACCGTCGTGGCAACGGCGTCATCCGACGTCCCGTCCCGGCGATGTGCCGGTCAGCTCGAAAACAAGGAGGCCCCCAGTGGACCACGACACGACTACCCCTCACGATCATCCGCACGATGACGACCTCCTGAACGAGGGCCGTGGCACGGCTCCCGAGAACGAGGAAGGCGGCACGGAGGCCATGGGTGCCGGAGCCGGCGCCCTCGGCGGCGCCGCCGTCGGTATGGCCGTCGGTGGACCCCCTGGCGCAGTCGTCGGTGGCGCGATCGGCGCCGTCGGTGGCGCGGTCGCCGGTGAGGCGGCGGAGGGCGACGACGAGGCCGGTGCGGGCACGGGCGCCCTCGGCGGTGCAGCGGCCGGCGCGCTCGTCGGTGGCGCCGTCGCCGGACCTCCCGGCGCGGTCGTCGGTGGCGCCGTTGGTGCGGCCGGCGGTGCCGGTGCCGGCGACCAGACCGAGGAAGAGACCGAGGAGACCAACCCGGATCAGCCCGGCCGAGCGCCCGTACTGACCTTCCCAACCCGGCAATTGGCCGGGAGTGCGAAACTTGGCCGCGAGGATCCCGCCCGGCGGGCCTCGCGGCTGTTCTTTTCCCCAGAGGTGTTCCGTCCCATGACTCGTTCGCTCCGCATCGCCCAGGTCGCCCCGCCGTTCGAGCGTGTGCCACCGCGGGCGTACGGCGGGACGGAGCGGATCGTCCACGGGCTCGTCACCGAGCTCGACCGCCGCGGTCACGAGGTCACGACCTTCGCCAGCGGCGATTCGGTGGTGCCCGGCCGTCACATCGAGACGGTGCCCGAGGCGCTCCGGCCGCTTGGCTACGCCGGGCGATTCGCTGCCCTACATGCAGCTGACCCTGCACGAGGTCCTGGCGCGCGCGACCGAGTTCGATCTGATCCACGCCCACATGGAATGGGCGAGCCTGCTGCTGGCCCGGGTCAGCCCGGTCCCGGTCGTGACGACGTTCCACGGCCGGCTGGACCTTCCGTGGGCCGACGCGCTGCTGCGCAACCCGCCGGCGGGCTCGTCGCCATCAGCGAGAACCAGGCCGGAACCCACCCTGACGTGCCGTGGGCCGCGATCGTCCACAACGGCCTGCGGCTGGCCGACATGCCGTTCGGGATCGAAGCGGACGGACGCGCTGTGCTTCGTCGGGCGGGTGGTCCCCGAGAAGGGCATCGTCGAGGCGATCGAGATCGCCGTCGCGGCCGATCGCCCGCTGCGGATCGCGGCCAAGGCCGGCCCGACGGCACTGGAGCGCGACTATTTCGAGAACGTGTTCCGGCCGGCGATGAAGGCCGCGGGCTCGCTCGTCGAGTACCTCGGGGAGCTCGACCAGCACCGATCGCGACGACCTCTTCGCAGAGAGCTACGCCTCACTGATGCCGGGGTCGTGGCCGGAGCCGTTCGGGCTCGTCCTGATCGAGTCGCTGGCAAGCGGCACGCCGGTCATCGCCCGGCGGGTCGGCGGCCTGCCCGAGATCCTGCGCGACGGCATCGATGGCTTCTTCGGCGACGACGTCAAGGCCATGGCGTTCAAGGTGGACCGCGTGATCGACCTGGATCGGCGGGCGATCCGCGAGTCGGTCCTCGACCGCTTCTCGGTCGAACGCATGACCGATCGATATGAGGCGGTGTATCGCGCCCGCCTGGAGGCGCCCAGCGGCAAGATCGCGGTCGGACCCGGATCGGCCGCACGGCGAGCGACGAGGACATCGACGAGCCCGAGCCGCCTGGCGGCCCACCGGATGGATGCACGGACGCTCGCCCGGCGCTGACGGGCCCGTCCGCGGACGCGTGCCCACCTCACGCGCCCTGCAGACTCGGCTGTTGCCTGCGGGAATGCCACGTGTCTGCGACATCCGTCTCGGTAGTCGCGTGCCGCTTTCCTGACGTGCGACGGGCGACGCTTGGCGTCCCGCGGAGCGCGGGTTGCACCACAGGAGGGCTCCACATGCCACAGAAGGCCTGGACCGACAAGCGCGAACGCCAGTACGAGCACATCAAGGACTCCTATCAGGAGCGGGCGTCAGCAGGACAAGCCGAGGAGCGCGCCGCCCGCACCGTGAACAAGGAGCGCGCTGAGGCGGGCGAGACCAAGGCGCAGAAGCAAGAGCCGCTCCAGTGACCGCCATCGGCTACGCGCTATCGAGCGAGGAGCACGGCCCGCGCGACCTCGTGGCCAATGCCCGCGCCGCCGAGGAGGCCGGCTTCTCGTTCGCCCTCATCTCGGATCATTTCCACCCGTGGATCGAGCGCCACCCGCACAGCCCCTTCGTGTGGGGCGTGCTCGGGGCCATCGCCCAGGCCACGGACAAGCTGGTCGTCGGGACCGGGGTGACCTGCCCGACGTTCCGGACCCACCCCGCGATCATCGCCCACGCGGCCGCCACGGCCGCCGACCTGATGCCCGGACGGTTCTTCCTGGGCGTCGGGACGGGCGAGAACCTCAACGAGCACATCCTCGGCCAGGCTTGGCCGGAGTGGGAGGTCCGCGCCGAGATGCTCGAGGAGGCCGTCGAGGTCATCCGCGAGCTGTGGCGGGGCAAGGTCACCAGCCATCGTGGCCGGCACTACACCGTGCAGAACGCCAAGCTCTACACGCTGCCCAAGGAGCTGCCCAAGATCCACGTGGCGGTCGGGGGCGAGCGCATGGCCGAGGTGGCGGGCCGGATCGCCGACGGCCTCATCGCGACCGGTCCGGACAAGCAGCTGCTCGGCGCCTACGGCGAGCCGGCGGCGACGGCCCGAGGTTCGGCCAGGTCACGATGTGCTGGGCGCACGTCCGAGCGCGCGGCGCGCAAGACGGCCCACGAGTGGTGGCCGACCGCTGCGCTCCACGGCGAGGTGACCCAGGAGCTCCCGAACCCGGCCCAGTTCACGGACCTCGTCCAGAGCGTCACGGAGGACCAGGTCGCCGAGGTCGATCACGTGCGGCCCGGACGCCGACGCGCATCTCGAGAAGATCCAGGAGTTCATCGACGCCGGCTTCGACCACGTGTACCTCCACCAGGTCGGTCCGGATCAGGACGGCTTCTTCGAATTCGCGCGCAAGGAGCTCCTGCCGCGCATCGAGGCGCGGACGCCGGTCGCGGTCTGAGCGGCGGTGCGCCGGACTTCGTCTAGCGCTGCTCGTCGGGGTCCTCGATGTCGGCCGCGTCGGGGGCGTCGGCGCCCTCCTTGAGCCAGGGATTCGGTTCCTCGGGCGGCTCGGCAGGCGATTCGGGCTCCGGCGCGGCGTCGGTCTCGTGCTCGGTCTCGTAGGTGTCCTCGCCCGGGACGGGTCGCAGCTCATCGGTCATCGTGGTCGTCCTCCTTTGCCGTTCGTCGGGTTCGATGGTCAGGCACGGGTCATCCCGCGCCGTAGCAGGATCCAGGCGCAGGACGAGGGTCACGATCGCGATGACGCCGAGGGCCAGGAACTCCCAGGCCTGGTTCGTCATGCCCGCGAAGCATCAGGTCCTGCAGCAGCCGGATCCCGTGGGTCACGGGCAGGGTGTAGGCGATCGCGCGAACGGGCTCATTGAACTCGCTGATCGGCAGGACGAAACCGCTGAAGAACACCGACGCGAGCAGCACGAGAAGCGACAGCTGGACGGCCTGTCGCTCCGAGTCCGAGACGACCGCGATCAGGAGGCCGAGGCCCAACGACGCCAGCAGCAGCAGGGCGATGGCGAGGACGATGAGTCGCCACCGCCCCGACCATCGGGACTCCCAGCCCCAGCACGAGCAGGGCGACGGTCATGGTCGCGATGGCGCCGCCGATCAATCCGAAGGCCAGGACCTTTCCGGTGAGCACTTCCGCGGCACTGACGGGGGCGATGCGGAACAGCTCGATCACGCCGCTCGTACGCTCGCGCACGAGCGACATCGCGACGAGCGTGACCGCGAGGTGCTGGAGGATCAGGGCCAGCACCGCCGGGGCGAAGTAGGAGATGACGTGCGGCGTCGATGGCGACGACGTTGCGGATCTCGGCGCGTGTCGGCGCGGCGATGACCTCCGGTGGGATCGTGTCGGCCTCGGGCTCGCCCGCGGCCACGGCATAGCCCTGGCCCTCCGCCGCCACGCGCTCGATGATCTCGCGGTTGACGGCCGACGCCAGGCCCGAGGCAAGGAAGCCCGCGTAGTTCTCGGCGACCGGGTCCACCACGTCGACGACGACCTCGATGACCGACTGCTCGCCGGCGCGGAACTTCGCATCCGGGATCCTCCGGGGCGATGATGACCACGTCGGCGCGTGCCCGCCCGCAGGCGCGCCTCGGCCGCAGCCCGATCCGTCGTCACCTCGCTGATGTGGAGTCCGCCGCCGGCGAGCTCCTGGTACGTCTCGACGTCGGCGGGCAGGCCGCTGGTCGGCGGGGCCACGATCACGGTCTCGAGCGGTCGCTTGAAGCCGCTGTAGCCGAGCCCGAAGACGGCCATGATCAGGAACGGACCCAGGATCAGGCTGAGGATGGCCCCCGGTCGGCGCAGCGTCTCGATGATCTCCTTGCCGACGAACGCCATCAGCCGGACGATCACCGCCAGAGCTGGCCGCATCAGGCTCGTCCTCGGAGCGTTCGGTGTGGAGGTCGGGCCAGTGCGGTCGCGCTCGACGAGGATCGCGAAGACCTCGTCGAACGACTGTCGCGCCTCCCTCGCCGACGTCACCTCGCCGCCGCTGCCGTTGATCGCCTCGACGACCTCCGGAAGCGCCGTGGACGCGTCGTCGACCGTGACCCGCAGCGTGCGTCGGTCCGCGCCGCTCGACGCTCCGGACGACCGGCAGCGCGGAGAGGCGGGCGCTGTCGAAGTCGTTGCCGAGCTCGATCTCGACGGCATCCCCGCCCATCGCCTCGCGACGCAGCTCGTCGGGATGGGCCAGCGCGATGAGCCGGCCGTCCGCGATCAGGGCGACGGTGTCGCATTCCTCCGCCTCGTTGACGTACTGGGTGGTCACGAGGAGCGTCCGTCCGTCATCGCGCAGGCGATGGAGCTCCTTCCAGACGGTGGCTCGCAGGATCGGGTCGATCCCGGCGGTGGGCTCGTCGAGGAACAGCAGGTCGGGATCGTGGACGAGGGCCGAGGCCAGCTCCAGGCGTCGCTGCATGCCACCCGACAGGCGGCCGGCACGGCGGCCGCGGACGTCCCACAGGTCCACGAGCTCGAGGACCTCGCGGGTGCGACGGTGACGGGTGCGCCACAGGATGCCGAACAGCGACGCGACGAAATCGACGTTCTCGCGCGCCGTCAGGTCGGGATACAGCGTGAACTGCTGCGGCATGTAGCCGATCCGTTCGCGGGTCTGCCGCCGGAAGGTCCGCGGGTCCTCGCCGAGGACGCGAACCTGCCCGTCGGTCGGGCGCGAGCGCACCGGTGAGCAGCCGGATCGTGGTCGTCTTGCCGGAACCGGACGGGCCGATGATGCCCAGGATCGTGCCCGCTGCGAACGGTCAGGGAGATCCCGTCGACCGCCATGTCGTCCCCGAATCGCTTCGTGACACCGTCGATGACGACGGCCGCCTCGGCATCGGGCAGCGCGTCGGCGGTCGCCGCCGCATCCGGACGTCGCAGGCGGTGCATCCAACACTGGGGGTCTCCTCGGGCTCGTCGGCGGCTGGGCTGTCGCGTCCGGCGGGGCTAGGTTCCCGCCGCAGCTCCCCCACGGGCGCGGCGGGATGACGCGAAGTATCCGGACCGCCGGGTATCGGGCTGCCGACGCGGGCGCGGCAGCGGAGTTTCATCGATATCGCGAACGCGCTTGGCACGCCGCTGAGAGGCCGGAGGCCGGCCCGCTGTGATGGCGGCCAGTCGCGACACCCGCCATCGTGCGCACGTGCCCGATCGCCGCCCGACCGAATCCGATGCCGCGCCGGATGCGCGTGCCGTCGCGCGCGACTGCCGGCCTGCGCTACGCGACCGACACGCGCCCCGGGCATCACCCGCCGCCGCTCAGGGCGAGGGTTCAGCTACCGCGACGCCGATGGCGCGACCGTCCGCGATCGCGAGGTCCTCGCCCGGATCCGGAGCGCTGGCCATCCCGCCTGCCTGGACCGACGTGTGGATCTGCCCGTGGCCGAACGGCCACCTCCAGGCAAGCGGGCGCGACGCTCGCGGCCGCAAGCAGTACCGCTACCACGCGGACTGGCACCAGCGGCGCGGTGCGGACAAGTTCGATCGGATGCTCGCGTTCGCCAAGGTCCTGCCGCGGATCCGGAGGCGCTGCGATGCGGACCTCGCCAGACCGTGGCCTGCTCGCGCGAGAAGGTCCTGGCGGCGGTCGTCCGCCTGCTCGAGCTGACGCTGATCCGCGTCGGCAACGACGAGTACGCGCGGCTGAACCGCTCGTTCGGGCTGACGACGACTGCGCGACCGGCACGCGCGGGTCGAGGGCTCGGCGCGTCCGCTTCCGGTTCCGCGGCAAGTCCGGGACAGACCCACGAGGTCGGGCTTCGCGATCGCCGTCTCGCTGGCGTCGTCCGCCGCTGCCAGGAGCTGCCCGGCCAGGAGCTGTTCCAGTACGTCGACGACGACGGCGAGGTCCGCGACGTGGCATCCGACGACGTCAACGAGCTACATCCGCGAGGCGTCCGGCGGCGACTACACGGCCAAGGACTTCCGGACATGGGCCGGCACCGTCCTCGCCTACCGGGCCCTCCGCGCGCTCCAGCCCGGCGATCGGCGAGCGGGGCGGCGAAGCGGAACGTCGTCGAGGCGATCCGGCAGACCGCCGACCAGCTCGGCAACACGCCGGCCGTCGCCCGCGGCAGCTATGTCCATCCCGCGGTCCTCGAGGCCTACCTCGCGGGATCGATCCCCGGGGCGCTGGTCGAGGCCGCCGAAGAGCAGGCGGACCCCGCCGACGGGCGCCACCACCGAGGAGGAGGCCGCGGTCCGGGCGCTCCTCCGCCAGCGGCTCGAGGACGACGCGGCGCGGGCTGCGCTCCGGGCGCACGGTCGCGGCGATCAGGTCGGCGAAAGGTCAGGCCAGGCGGCGAATTCGTAGCAGGGGAGGGAGAAGCCGATCTCCACGGCACCCGCCTCGCCATCGGTCACCCACGTCCTGCCGCGCATCGCCTCGATCAGCCGACCGGCCACGTACATCGCGATCCCCGGGCTGACGGTCCCGGGCCCGGGTCACGCGCCGGGAGTTCGAACAGCGCCGCTCGATCCTCGGCCGACAGCGTGCCCGTCCGATCGAGGAGCCGACAGGCGACCTGCTCGTCCTCGCCGCTCACGGCGACCTCGAGGTCCGTCGGCACCGGCGGCGCGCCAGGCGACATTGGCGATGAGATTGCGCAGCGCATGCGCCAGGGCGTTCGGGTCGGCGGCGGCGGGTGGCGGCGTCCCGTGCGAGCCGGAGCATGACGCGGAGCCCGGGCCAGCGCGGCGCCTCGATCTGGGTCCCGGCGTCCACGGCGCGGATCATGGAGATCGGCTCGCGGGTCACGCTGCACGGCGTCGTGCTCGAGGCGGGTCAGGACCAGCAGGTCCTCGACGGCCCGGAACAGGCGCGCGGCCTCGTGATACACGTCGGACGCGAGCTCGCGGCGCATGGCCGGCAGGAGGTCTTCGTCTCGCGCGAGGACCGCGCTGCCGGCGTAGATCGTCGTGATCGGCGTGCGCAGCTCGTGCGCGAGCACGCCCAGCAGCGCCTCGTGCTCCGCCGCACGGGCTCGCTCGGACTCCTGGGTGCGGAGTGTGGGCGACGTCGGACTGCGGCATGCTCCAAGGGTGGCCTATCGATGGTCGCCCTGATGTCGCGGGCGGCTGGGGTTGTCTTGCGAGCGTGTTGCGCGTCGGAGGCGGCACGCGTGTGCCCGAGCGGTCAGCCTTCGCCGTCGTCCCCGATCAGGGGCAGGGCGACGACCACCGTGGTGCCGTTTCCCGGGCCCGTCGGAATGCAGGACGATCGTGCCGCCGTGCGCCGCCACGATGCCACGGCAGGCATACAGCCCCAGGCCCAGCCCGGGGATCCCCTGCGGCGCGAGCGCGGTCCGCGCGAACGAAGCGATCGAACACGCTCTCGGCTTCCTCGGTGCGTCAGGCCCATGCCATGGTCCCGGACGTCGAGCTGTGCCGAACCCGTCGCCGGCGCGGGCGGTCGTCGATCTCGACGCGACGCGCCGCCGGGCGAGTACTTCAGGGCGTTGCTGATGAGGTTCGAGACGACGCGTCGGAGGAGGTGCGGATCCCAGAGCCCGACCAGCTGATCGGCCGAGGGCTCGAACTCGATCTGGCGGCGCGTCTCGGCGTCCAGGAGCGCGAGGGCGTCGGCGACGATCGCGTCGAGCTTCGCCGGCTCGGGCTCCGGCTCGAGAGCGCCCATCGACAGCCGCGAGGCGTCCCCGAGCGTGTCGAGCATGATGTTGATCTCGTTGACCGCGACCACGGCGCTCATCGACGACCTCCGTGACGCGCGCACGGTCGGGCTCGGGTTCGCCGAGCCACCGGGCGGCGAGGTCGAGCGACCCGGTCACGAGCGTGATCGGCTGGCGGATGTCGTGGACGCGTCGTCGCCAGGAACTCCTCGCGCAGGCTCTCGACGCGATCGGAGAGCGCGTTCAGCCCGACGGTCGCGGCACCGTCGAGCGCATCGTCGATGACCGCCTGGCCGGCCAGGATGTCGCGGGCCGGGGCGTCTTCGACCGACTTGATCAGCGCGCGGCCGATCTCGTGACGGAGCAGGCGGAACTCGGTGACGATCGCCACCGGCCCGAGACCCTGCTCGAAGCGCATCTGCGCGTGCGCCTTGGCCGCGTCGATCACGGCCGGATCGTCCATCGGCGGCTGGACATCGTCGCGGTAGTCGACCTGGCGCAGGACGCCGATGATGTTGTCGAGCAGCACCGGGATGTGGTCGGCGACCGCGGCCGTCGGATTGTCGGCGTGGAACGGCTGCTCCAGCGCGGCCTTCAGCCACGCCGCCAGGATCTCGCCCCGGCGGCGCGCGAGCGCCTCGGCGATCGGCCCCATGTCGGCGCTGTCGACGACCCCCTCGATGCGCTCGATCGATGTCGGCTGCGGCGTCATCGGCCTCGGACATGCCGCGCGTCCCTCCCACCATCCTGCGGCGTCATGCCCCCGCGCGAAGGCCCGAGGATACGCCGTGAGTCGGGCAGCGCCCGTTCGTCTGGCCGCGCCACCGCTTCGCACAGCATGAAGAGGCCCCGGCGTCGCCGCCGGGGCCCGTTTGCGATGTCCGGACAGGGTCAGCGGTCGCCGCGGAGCTCGTCGCCCACGTTGCCGACCTGCTCGCGGATCTCGTCGCCGACATTGGCGGCCTTGTCGGCGAGGGACTCGTCGCCGTCCGACTTGCGCCAGGCGGCCTTGGCGTCGTTCTCGCTGTCGCGATATTCGCGCTTCGTGTCCTGGGTCGCGTCGTCCATCTCGCCGCGGACCTCGTCGCCCGCGTTGCCGAGCTCGCTTGCGGATCTCGTCGCCCGCGTTCGCGACCTTGTCGTCGAGCGACTCGTCGCCGTCGGCCTTGCGCCATGTCTGCTTGGCGTCCGTCTCGGCCTCTCGATCGCCCTTCTTGATGTCATCCATGGTGGTCGGGCTCCTTCACGGTGGTGGCGCTGCTTGCGCCGTACCCAGAACGTAGGCCCCGCGACCTATCAGCGCCGCCCGCCGAGGACGGCGCTCCGGTTGCGGCGATGTTGCAGCGCGGTGCCGCGGCCGGCCGGGAGTCCGACTCAGGGTCGCCGTCAGCGCGTCGTGCTGGGCTTCGCGAACCGGGCCTGAGCGCTCTGGCGGTCCAGCAGGGTGAGCCCCATGGCCGCGGCCGGCACGAGCGCCAGCATCACGAGCAGGCGATTCGCCCCGCCGACGAGGAGGCCCAGGGCGAACCCGAACGCCACGAGCGTCCCGGCCGAGAGGGTCTCGTCGGATCCCGAGTCGATCGCCCGTCGGGCGTCGGTGATCGCCTCGCGCGTCGTGGCGGCGGCTTCGGGGAAGCGGGCAGCCGCCTCATTGGCCACGCCGCGGACGGTCTCGGCGGCGTCGCGGACCGCCTCCTTGGCCTGCTGAGCGGTGGCTGTCGTCGGCTATCGCGTCGATCGTGGTGTCGTCGCCATGGCTCGGACTCCTTCGAATGGTGTGGCCCCGCCGGCCCCGAAGCTTAGGTCCGGGGACGATGCGACGGGAAAAGGCGACGGACGGCCCGGGGAGGGGACCCGGGCCGTCCGTGCGGTCCGAGAACGCCCCGTCACAAGCGCTCCCGGTTGGGGACTTTCGATGTATCGCGGCGACAGCGCCTGGGCCGACTGCATGCCGCTGTGGCCCTCAAGGTATGGTCCCGGCGCAAACGCGATGCTCACGTGAGCGGGATGGGACATTGCATCCCCATAACAGGTGATAGGTGGCTCCCGGACCCCCAGTGGCACGGGAGCCACGCTGCAAGTGTTGGGCCGCGGCACGTCACGGTCGCCCATGTCGGCCGACCCGCGCGCGTTGCACTGGCCTCACGGCTCCAAGCTCGGCGGTCGCGCGCGTCGCGGACCGCCAGCCCACGACGGTCCGCCGTCAGCCGGTGACGTCGTCCTGGCGGACCTCGCCGCGCCACGCGCCTGTCGCGACGCCGCGGCTCTCGACGAACTCCTTGAAGCGCTCGAGATCCCCCGCTGCCTGCCGCTGGACGAAGCCGAGGGCGTCCCCGGCCGACTCGACCGGACCCTCCGGCTCGACATCGAGCTGCAGGGTCACCCGTGTCTTGCGGTCGTCGAGGCGATGGAACGTCACGACGCCGGCGTTCTCGGCCCCATCGATCGGACGTCCACGCGATCCGCTGGTCCGGGGTCTGCTCGGTGATCTTGGCGTTCCAGGTCTTCTTGACGCCCGCGATCTCGGCCGTCCACCGCAGGGTCGTGTCGTCGAGCTGCTCGACCTTCTCGACGGCCTCCATGAACTCGCGGGAATTCCTCGAACTGGGTCCACTGGTCGTATGCGACGCGGACCGGGACGTCGACGTCGATCGACTCGATGATCTGGGACATGGTGTCCTCCTCGACGGTGGTGATTGGATGGTGATGGATGCGAAAAGGCCCACCGCTTGGGTGGGCCTCCTCGCGTGCTGGGATGGGTCCGGGCTTGCGCCCGGGCTGTTCGATCAGACGGGGCCGCGACCCACGCGCGAGCGACCCGTCACCGCGCCGACCACGAGGACCGTGATCACGGCACCGATGGTCGCGACGACGATCGAGCTGATGTCCAGCGCGCCGTCGATCGGGTCCGCATTGAAGATGACACCGGCAAGGAAGCCGCCGACGAGCGCGCCGACGATGCCGAGCACGATGTGTCCGATGATGCCGAGACCCTCGTCACCCTTGACGAGGAAACCGGCCAGGTACCCGGCGATGGCGCCGAGGACGATCCACGCAATGATGCTCATTCGTTACCTCCATCCCCATGCGGGCCTCTCACCCGCCTGCTGGGGTTCGTTCGCCCCCAAGTCGGGGCTGGGCGCCACTCTCGCGCTCGCCGCGCGGCGCGCGGACTACGACGGACGCGCGCGCACGTAACAACGGCATGAAGACGCCGGGTCCCGCGAGCGGGACCCGGCGTTGCGATCGCGCGCGATCCGCTCGGGGTCAGGACGCCGACGGCGACGGCGACCCGGCAGGCATGCTCGGCGCATCGCTCGGTGCGGCATCGCTCGGTGCGGCGACGCTGGGCGCGGCGACGCTCGGCTGCGACGGTCGCAGCCGGGCTGGACCCGCCCGCGGGCGTGCAGGCGATGAGGGCGGCCCCGAGGGCCAGGGCAAGGAGCAAGCGCGTCCACATGGGGAGTACCTCCTGGAGATCTGGTCGCGGCGGCCACCGCGCGCGGGGTGGCGAACCGGTCGGTGAGTGCCAACCGACTTCTTGACCCTAGGCGAGCCAGGGCCACGATGGTGTCGCGCGCGCACCGGACAGAGGTTTCAGGCGGCTCGCAGACACGGTTGTCATGCGCGCGTGATGCGTCCGAGCCCTCGCCGCGGTATCGCCGAATGGGCGTCGGCCCGAGCATGCCGTTCGACGCGGGGATGCCGCCGATCGATCGATCGAGGACCCCACATCGATGCTTACCGACAGGACCCATCAGCCGTTCGTGATGGACGACGCCGAGCCGACCTCGGACCGCGGGATGCTCGTCCTCCAGTACCTGGTCGCCGCGGTCGCGGTGGTCGCGGCGGTGCTGCTCGCGCTCATCAACTGAGCTTCGTCAGCTGAGTCCCGTCACCGCCCGGCTGTTCGACGCCGACGGGCATGATCGGCGGATCGACCCGGCCGACACTCGACGTCTCGAAGCTCGGCGAGCGACAGCTCCTGTGGATCGACATCGATCGTGCCGATGACGACGAAGCGCTGCACGAGCTGGCGGCTCGCCTGGAGCTCCCCGAGGCGGAGCAGCGACGGCTCGCGAACGAGCTCGGGCGGGCCGACTCCTGGCGGTCCGAGGATCGGCTGCATCTCACCCTCCAGGCTCTCGAGACTGCGGAAGACGACCCCGATCGACTGGCCCGTCGCGAGATCGACCTCGTCGCGAGGCAGAACCTCGTGCTCTCCGTGCACGCCGGTCCGGTCGGCGCCCTCCGATCGGTACGTCGATGGCCTCGATGGCGAAACCCGCCTGGGCGCACTCGATTCCGCCGACCTGCTGTCGGCGCTGGTGGACGAGGTCCTCATCGGGTACTTCCTGCTCGTCGAGATGATCGAGCGCGACATCGATGACCTCGACGAGCGCGCCCTGCACGGCCGGCCCAAGGACGATGTCCTGGGTGCCCTCGTGTCGCTCCGACGGCGCATCGGTCTCGCGCGCCGAACGCTCGCCCCGCATCGCGAAGCGCTGGCCGCCCTGGCCCGCCCGGAGATGCAGTCGGAAGAGTCCGTCGGCCAGCCGTGGCCCGGGCTCGTCGACCGCCTGGAAGGTGCGATCGCCGCGATCGACTCGGTGCGCGACAGCCTGCTCGGCACCTACGACATCCACATGGGCCGGGTCTCGCAGCACGCGAACGACGTCATGAAGACGCTGACCCTGCTGTCCGGGGTGCTGCTGCCAGCGGTGGTGCTGGCCGGCATCATGGGCATGAACTTCCAGATGCCCGTTCTTCGAGGACACGACGAACTTCTGGATCGTCGTGGGCTCGATGATCGCCATGGCCGTCGTGATCCTCGGCCGTGGCCCGCTGGCGGACTGGATCTAGCGCGGGCGCCCGCGCGGGCGGGCGGGACGCTGATCCTACTTCGACGAGGCGTTGGCGGCGTCCGGCAGCGAGCGCTCGTAGCCCTCCGTCGTCTCCTCATCCGGCGTCTCGATCGCGGCCGGGTCCTGGGCGACCGGGGTCTCGCGGGCCTGGAGGCGGGACAGCACGATCTCGATCGAGGCGGCGATCGGCACCGCGAGGAACGCCCCCAGCAACCCGCCGACCTCGGCGCCCACGAGCAGGCTGAACAGCACGAGCAGCGGTGAGATCCCGATCGTGTTGCGCATGACGATCGGCACGAGCACGTTGCCCTCGATGAGCTGGAGCACCACGTAGATCAGCGCGACGACGAGGGCGAGCTCCGGGGAGACGGTGGCGGCCACGAGGATGGCCGGGATGGCCCCGAGCAACGGCCCGACGATCGGGATGGCCTCGGTCAGGGCGGCGATCAGGCCCAGCAGGAGGGCTCCCGGCAGACCCAAGGAGCGTGTAGGCGAGGCCGGTCGTGACGCCCATGAAGCCCATCAGGATGAGCTGCCCGCGAACCCACAGGCCCAGGCGTGTCTCGATCTCGTTCCAGGCGTTGCGGGCCCCAGCGCGTCGCTCGGCCGGGAGGAACGCCAGGGAGTAGCGCTGCAACCGGGCGTGCTCCACGAGCCAGAAGAACACGACCGCCAGCATCGTGAACAGGAAGAGCGCCGCCTCGGCGACGGCGGTGCCGACCTCCACGACCTCGCCTGGGCTCGGCGGCGGGGCCGGGGCGAAGAACTCCGCCGACCGAATCGACGAGGGCGGTGATCGACGTCGAGAGGGCGACCGGTCGCAGGTCTCCGCCCACAGCCGCATCTCGTCGAAGAAGGGCGGCAACGAGGCGATGATCCGCTGCCCCTGGTTCACCGCCGCCGGCACGACGATGAAGGCCATGCCGATCGCGACGATGAAGAAGGCGAGGTAGACGATGAGGATCGTCCCGACGCGACCCATCGGGAGGCGCTCGCGCAGCCAGCCGATCATCGGCTCGAGCGCCGACGCCAGCAGGACCGACAGGAACAGCAGCAGCAGCACATTCGCCGCCGCGATCCCGAGCTGGATGAGGCCGAACACGAGCAGCGCGCCCGCGGCGAGGCCCATGCCGCGGATCCCCCAGGTGGTGATGTCGGAACGCATGTGGCGCGGACTGTGGGGGCGGTGTCAACGCCGTGTCAATCGCCGTCGGGTGGTGGGGGAGTCGGCGTCGGGACCGCCGCCGCCCGGCTTCTCGGGCTTGCTCGGGCTTGTCGGGCTTGTCCGGCTTCTCCGGCTTCTCGGGTGCCGGCTGGGTCGGTAGCACGCCCCGTACAGCGGGCCGCCCCACGAGCTCTCGCCCCAGAAGTACGCCGTCGACGAGTCGTACCGACCGCTGACGCCCGTCACCCCGCGCGCGCCCGGCGCAGCCAGTCCTGGACGTCCGCCCGCCACGCCGACCGACCGAGCTCCGCCTTGACCGGATCGACCCGCCAGCCGCCACAGCCCACGCGGTAGAGGAGTCCGTCCCGGTCGATCGCCTTTCGGGCGCCCGGCTGCGTGCCCTTGATGAACCATTCCCTGGTCGTGTCGCGCGTCCACGGGCCGGGCCGGCCGCCCGACCAGGCGTCGATCGTGGCCGCGACCACGTTCTTCGGCCGGCGGAACTTCGCGACCTCCCACGTCCGCGTGTAGTCACGGACGAACGCTCGCCACAGCGGCGCGGCCGCGGTCAACGATGTCGCGGCATCGCCCCGGGATCGCGGGAAGGAATGGTCGCTGTTGCCCATCCAGACGCCGACGACCAGGCCGACCCCGTCCTTCCCGCTCGCGGGCAGGAAGCCGTAGGTCCCGAGGTCGCGGGCGTCGTTGGTGGTGCCGGTCTTGGCCGCCGCCGGCCGGCGCGACCCGCCTGGACCGTTGCGCAGGGCCAGTTTCGCCGCCCAGATCTCGTTCTGGGCGCGGGTCCGTGTTGCCCGCCAGGATGTCGCTCACCAGGAAGGCGGTCTGGGCGGAGATCGCTCGATCCCCTTCGGGCTTCTCGGCGCCTCCCAGACCACCCGGCCGTCGGGTCCGCGGATCTCGAGGATCATCCGGGCGGCACGCGGACGCCGCCGTTGGCGATCGTCCCGTAGGCGGACGTCAGGTCGATCGGGCGGACCTCGACCGTGCCCGAGCGCGCCCGCCAGGCCCGACTGGAGGAAGGCCTTTCGACCGCCCGCGAACCGGATGCCCATGGCCTCGGCGGTGTCGGCCACGCGTTCGTTGCCGACGCGGTGGAGCGCGCGGATGGCCGGGATGTTGAGGGAGTACTGGAGCGCCCGCCGGACGAGGACCGGGCCGCGCTCGCGCTGGTCGGCGTCGCGCGGGGCCCAGTCCTGGCGCCGTGTCGAACTCGGTCGTCACGTCGAGCAGGAGGCTGCCGGGGCTCAAGCGCTTCGCCTTGAACGCGGCCGCGTACAGGATCGGCTTGAACGCCGAGCCGGGCTGGCGCGCGCCATCGCCGGCCGCGTCGTACTTGGGCTCGAAGCGCTTGCTCGCGAGGTCGTCGCGGGCGTAGCCGGCACTGCCCACGTAGGCGAGCACGTCGCCGGTCCGGTAGTCGAGGGCGACGAGCGCCCCGTTGTGCAGGTCCTTGCCGCGCAACGCCGTGATCCAGCGCCGATCGCCGCTCTTGATCTTGAGCGTCCTTGAGCATCGCCGCCGACTTCTTGCGCGAGATGTTCGGGGAGATGGCCGCCGCGCCGAGCCAGCGCTCCGCCAGCCGCTGCGCCTTCCAGTCGAGGGTCGTGGTCGACCCGGTAGCCACCCCGTTCCAGGTCGGCGTCCGGCCCCAGGATCGCCAGCAGCTGGCGGCGGACCTGCCACGTGAACTGCCCGCCAGGGATGCGGATCGGTCGCTCCCCGGCCAGCACGACCGGCTCGTCCAGGGCGGCCTGCACCTGGGCCGGCGTGAGCTTGGTCCAGCGCCCGGCGGTCGCGAGACCCTGGAGGACCCAGTCGCGTCGGACGACCGGCTCGGCGTCGACGGGGCACGACGAGTCGGCCGTCCTCGTCCTTGCACCGCATAGCGGTACGGGTCCAGCGTCGAGGGGGCCTTCGGAAGCCCAGCCAGCAGTGCGGCCTGGGCCACGGTCAGCTCCGAGAGGTCGGTCACGCCGAAGTAGACGTCGGCCGCCGCGGCGATGCCGTACGCCTCGTGGCCGTAGTAGATCTCGTTGAGGTACGCGCTGATCACCCGCTCCTTGCCGGCGGCGCCCGGGTACTCGTCCGTCAGCCGCAGGGCCTGGATGATCTCCTTGGCCTTGCGCATGTAGCGATCCGATCCCGTGACGACGTCCTCCGGCAGGAGTCGCGCCCGGACGAGCTGCTGGGTGATCGTCGAGGCGCCGCGCTCGCTGACGCCGGACGCGTTCTCGGCCACGGCCGAGATCAGGGCGGCAGGGTCGATGCCGGCGTTGTCCCAGAAGGAGCGGTCCTCGGCGGTCGTCGTCGCATCCAGGACGAGGGTCGGGATATCGGCGTATGGCGATGACGCGCCGGCGCTGGTCCTGGAACCGCCCGAGCTCCACCTTGCCGGAGCGGTCGTAGACGATCGTCGGTTGCGCGAACGACGAGCTTGCCGAGGTCGCTCGGATCGGGCAGGTCCGATCGACAGCACGCCCAGCGCGGATACCGACACGATCCCGGCGAGGCCGACCGCCACGAGCGCGGACGACGCCGACCGCCGCGAGGACCGCCCACGACGACGCGCGAGCTCGCCCCGGTGGCGGCGTTCGCCGCCGGATCCCACTCGGCGCGACGCATCGCGACGATCCGCGTGGTCCTGGTCATGCGGACGCGCCGGGCATGCTGGGACGGCAGGCGGCGGCGAGCATGGGCCGATGCTGCGGGTGCGATGGTGTCGGCGCGCACCGGCTCGGCGAGGCCCGGCCGGTTGCACCACCGTGACAGCGCCAAGAGGTGTTGCGTCAGTCACCTACCATGACCGCTCCACAGGAGGAGATGGCCCGATGTCAGACGAACCCCAGCGCAACGACCCGGACACCGGCCGGATCGTGGTCGGTGGGACGGGCCGCGTGTCGGTGGAACCCGACGTCGCCGACCTCCGACTGGGCGTCTCGGTCGCCCGGCCCACGGTCGATGCGGCCCGCGCGGTCGCCGCTGAGACGATGGACGCGATCCTGGCCGCGGTGGCGGACGCGGGGCTCGAGCGGCGCGACGTCCGGACGACGCTGCTGTCCGTCCAGCCGCGCTACGACTACCGCGAGAACCAGCCGCCGGTCTGACCGGATACGAGCTGGCCAACGTCGTCGAGGTCACGGTCCGCGACCTCGCCCGCCTCGGCGATGTCGTCGACGGCACCCTGCGCGCCGGCGCGACGAGCATGGACGGCCTGTCGTTCCGCGTCGCGGACCCGGCCCCTGCCGAACGCGAGGCGCGACTGCGCGCCATGGCCGCGGCGCGCGCGCGGGCGGACGTGCTTGCCGAGGCCGCCGGGCTGGCGATCGTCGGCGTCTCGGACATCGTCGAGGGTGGCATCGCCGTCGCCCCCGGAGCCTCGCTACAAGGCGGCGCGGATGATGATCGCCGAGGACGCATCCACCCCGTCGAGGCCGGCTCCACTGGAGATCGCCGTCAGCGTCACGGTCACCTACCGGGCGCGCTGAGCCTAGCCGCCGTCGACGACGACCCGTAGCAGCTCGCCGCCGGACAGGTCGGTCGCGAACAGCTCACCGGCCGCGTCCTCGGCGATCGCACTGATCGAGCGCTCGCTCTCCGCCGCCAGGGTCGGATCCCGCAACTCGTCCGACCGCCGCGATCGAGGACCCAGAACCGCCCCGAACAGTAGTCGGCGAAGACGTACCAGCCGCGCAGCGCCGGTTGCGCCGCGCCGCGGTAGACGGTCCCACCGGTCACGGAGCATCCAAGGTCGTGGCTGTACTCCGTGACCGGCAGGGTCAGCTCGTCGGTCAGGCAGTCGCTGCCCGCCGTCGCGGTAGCAGGACGATCCCTCCATGATGTTCCACCCGAAGTCGAGCCCGCCCGACGCCGCGCGCGCGCCACGTCGATCTCCTCGAGCGTCCCTCTGCCCGACGTCGCCGATCCACAGATCGCCGGTCGCCCGGTCGAAGCGCATCCGCCACGGGTTGCGCAGCCCGGTGAGCCAGATCTCGTGGCGGGCTCCGCTGAGGTCGAGGAACGGGTTGTCGTCCGGGATGCCGTAGGGCGGGTCGGCTCCGGCCTCGACGTCGACATCGATGCGCAGGATCTTCGCGAGCAGCGTCGCGAGCTTTCGCCCGGAGTCGAGCGGGTCGCCGCCGCCGCCGCCGTCGCCGGTCGCGATGTACAGGTATGCCATCCGGCCCGAACGCGAGCGCGCCGCCGTTGTGGTTCCCGAACCGGTCGTCCATCCGCAGCAGGATCGACGGCGCTGTCGGGGTCGGCCCGATCACGGTCGTCCGACCGGGTCTCGTACGAGGCCACGACCTGCCTGCCATCGAGCGCGGTGTAGTAGACGAAGAACCGCGGATCGGCGGCGGACGGGTGGAAGGCGAGACCCAGGAGACCCTGCTCGCCGCCGGCGGTGACGAGGCCGCCGATATCCAGGAACGGTTCGATCGACCAGGGCGCCGTCGCGAACGATGCGGATCCGCCCGCCCTGCTCGACGACGAAGAGCGTCCCGGGTCGTCCGCGTCGCCAGGCGATGTCGAGCGGCGAGCTCGAGGCCGCCGACGACCGGTTCGAGGCCGAGACGTGGCGGCTCGCCGACCGGGCCCGGGGGAAGCTCGCGCGGAGCCGGGAGCTGGGGCCACCGACGCCGAGGGCGTCGCTGCGGGGCTGGCAGACGGCGAGTCCGTGGCTCCCTGGCTCGGCGGAGCCGAGGTGGTCGACGGCGCCGCGCAGCCCGCCACGAGCGCGATCGCGACCAGGCTCAGGCCAGTGGTCCGAGCTGGCCCGCGAGTCGATGTCGTCGGCGCATCGCCGCGAATGCTATCCGGATGCTCCGTCTCGGGGCGCTGGGCCCCCGGCCGCGGCCGCGGCTGCTACGCTCGCGGCCTGGAGGGACACGACCGATGGATGCTTGGGAGCTGGACGACCTCGAGGCGGCGCGGCAGGCCAGGGGCGCGCCGTACCACGAGTTCATCTCGGTACCGGACCTGTCGGGCGGGCTCTACGTGCTGGAGGCCGGCGCCGTCGACCCCCAGTCGCCCGCACACCGAGGACGAGCTGTACGTCGTGATGTCGGGGCGGGGCCGGATCACGGTCGGCGACGACGTCCGCGACGTCCGGCGCCGGCACGGTGGTCTTCGTGGCCGCGGGCGTGACCCACCGGTTCCATGACATCGAGGAGCGGCTCGTGCTCCTCGTCGCCTTCGGGCCGGCCGAGGACTCGCGCGCATGGGCTGCTCGGCGCGGTAACGGCCCGGCGGGCCAGGCACGCCTACTCGGCGCTCGAGCCGCCACGGGCCGCGACCGCGGCCGTCAGCTCGAGCGCCAGCTCCGGCCCGCGCCCGACCTCGTCATGCCGGAAGAACGACGAAGACGTCGTCGCCGGCGTCGAGGAACGGGGCCAGCCGCTCGGCCCAGATGGCGATCTCGTCGGCCGTGTAGTCGTGGCGGCGAAGCCGCAGGTACAGGAACGGCGCCGTCCGGCGCAGGGTCGGTGGCTCCGGATCGTCGGGATCGTCGGTCGCGCACAGCGCCGCCCCAGCAGCCGCGAGGGCCGCCACGGTCTCGTCCGCCTGCCATGACGGATCCCGGAGCTCGACGGTCAGCGGCAGGTCGGCTGGCCACGCCGCGAGAAAGGCCGCCAGCTTCGAATCGTCGCGGCGGAGCGTGTCCGGCGCCCGCACGAGCACGGTCCCGAGCCGCTCCCCGAAGGCCCGGTACGGCCCGGTCAGCCACGGCAGGCCGGGCTCGGGCGAGCCGCCGAATGCGCCCCACGAGCCGCCGCGCTGGGCCTTGACGCTGAACCGGAACGTCGGGCGGCGTCGCGTCCAGCCAGGCCGCGACCTTGGCGGCGGACGGTTGCTGGTAGAACGTGTTGTTGAGCTCGACCGCCCCGAGCCGGGTGGCGAAGTGGCGGAGCAGCCCGTCGCCGCTGCAGGCCCGCGGGGTAGAAGCGCGGGCTCCAGGCCGGGTAGGCGAACCCGCTCGTGCCGGCGTACAGGCGGCCGCTGGCCGGGCGGTCAGCCGTCGGCTGTCGACCCCGGCGCGCTCGGCGACCGCTCGCATCGAGCGCTCGATCGCCGTCAGGTCCGCGTCGTCGACGACGGCGAGGAAATGCTCGTCGATGCCGCGCAGGTGCGTCCGCGATGCCCGGCGCAGCCGGTCCAGGCCGGCCGGCGTCAGGACCGCCTCCGCGCCGCGGGCGTCGGACAGGCACGCGTCGCGCTGGACCAGGCCGTCGAGGACGAGCCGGTCGATCAGCCGCGTGACGCCGCTCTTGCTCAGGATCACGCGGTCGGCCAGCTGGCGCATCCGGATCCGCCGATCGGGCGCGTCCGCGATAGTCAGCAGGGCGTCGTACTCGGCGAGCGACAGGTCGTGCTCGGCGCGCAGCTCCTCGTCGAGCCGCCGCGTGACCCGGGCGTGGGCCTGGAGGAAGGCGCGCCACGGTTCGATGCGCTGGGTCGCTGGGGCGACAGCGGCCGGACGTCGGCCCCCTCGGTGACGGTCATGGTCTCGATGCTACACCCTCGGTCTTGGCCGGACTGACTGGTTGACAGCAGCAACGATATCCGAATATGGTTGCTCGTCAACAGCAAGTAACGCCCGCGACGACGACCCCGCGAAGGAACCGCGCACCCATGACCACCTGGAAGATCGATACCGCCCACACCCAGGTCAACTTCTCGGCCAAGCACATGATGGTGACCAACGTCCGTGGCACCTTCCACGACGTCGACGGCACCATCGAGCTCGACGAGAACGACCCGACCCGATCCCGCGGCGAGTTCCGTGTCGGAGCCGCCAGCGTCGACACGAACTTCGGGGCCCGCGACACGCACCTGCGGTCCGCCGACTTCTTCGACGCCGAGCGATTCCCGGAGATCACCTTCGTCTCGACCGACGTCGACGCAGGTCGGCGACGACCACTTCAACGTCACCGGCGACCTCACGATCCGCGACGACACGAAGCCGCTCACGTTCGATGTCGAGCTCGAGGGGATCGTCCCCGGCATGAGCGGCGCGCGCCACGCGGGCCTGTCGCGCCACGACCAAGTTCGCGCGCGAGGACTGGGGCCTCAACTGGAACGTCGCCCTCGAGCAGGGCGGCTGGCTGGTCGGCAAGGAGATCAAGCTCGAGATCGCCATCGCGGCCGACGAGGTCGCCGTGGCCGAGCCCGCCGATCTCGTCGGCAGCGCGCTCCTAGGCGGCATCTGCTCGGGGTCTGGGCCCGTCCGCCGCCCATCACCAGCGCGTCTCCTCCGCGCGAAGGACGCCCCGGCTCCGGCCGGGGCGTCCGTGTGTCCGGATCCGGCGCGGCCGCTCGGGTGCCCGCCTAGCCGTGCCATCATCGGCCGCGATGGCCGGCCAGCCTCGCGCCACCGATCCGGCGCCCGACGTCGTCGTGATCGGCGGCGGGATCGTCGGCGTCTCCTGCGCGGCCCACCTCGCGGCATCGGGCCGCCGGGTCGTGCTGCTCGAGCGGTCGGAGATCGCCGCCGGCGCATCCGGGCGCAACTCGGGGGTCGTCCAGCACCCCTTCGATCCGGTCCTCGTCGATCTGCATCTCGAGACGCTGGCCCTGTACCGCGCCCTCGCCGAGACCGGTCTTGCGGGGTTCACGCTGCCCGTCGCGGCCGGCCGGCCTCCTGATGGTCACCCACGACCCCGAGTGTGGCGCGGCGCCTGGCCGCACGCCTGACCGAGACCCACGCCGGCCTGTTCCCGACGTTCCTCGGTCCGGAGGAGGCGCAGGGACGTCGAGCCGGCACTCGCCGCCGACGTGGCCGCCTGCCGGTTGGCGATCGGGTATCCGGTCGCGCCGGCGGCCGCGACCCGCGCCTACGCCGCCTGGGCGACGCGACTCGGCGTGGACGTCCGGGTCGGTGTGGCCGCGCGCCCCTGGCTCGGAGTCGGGCCGGGTGGCCGGGGTGGAGCTGGCCGACGGGCGACGCCTGGCTGCCGAGCAGGTGGTCGTCGCGGCCGGGCCGTGGACGCCGGAGCTCATCGACCCGAGCGGGGCGTGGCGGCCGATCCGGTCGTCGTGGGGCGTGGTCGTCGGCGTCACGCTGGCGCGATCCGCCCGATCCATGTCCTCGAGGAGGCCGAGATCGAGATCGAACCCGGGACGGAACCGAGCCGGAGCGCGCGGGGCCACGGGCGAGTCCTTCAGCCTGGTCACGGCCGGCGGCGCGAGCTCCCTCGGATCGACGTTCCTCGACGGCGAACCGGATCCCGCCGCGTTCGTGCCCGCGATGCTGGCCCGTGGGATCGGCTACGTCCCGGGTATCGCATCGGCGAGGGTCGGCGCCCATCGTGTCTGCGCCCGGCCGCAGAGCGCCGACGGCCGGCCGCTCGTCGGGCGCGTGCCCGGGATCGACGGCCTGTGGGTCGCCGCCGGCCATGGGCCGTGGGGCATCTCGACGGGGCCGGCGAGCGGGCGAGCTCGTGGCCGACCTCATGGCTGGCCGGGTATCGGCGCCGCCGCCGACGCTCGACCCAGCGCGGTTCACGCCGCCGCCGCTCGACTAGGGCTCGTCGCGCGCGACGCGACCCGGAAGCCGGGGGTCACGGCGGTCAGCGCCAGCCTTCGGCGTGGAACAGGTAGAACGTCGTCTGGGACCACGCCTCGCGCAGCCCGGTCCAGCGCTCGGCGACGAGCGGGACGAGCGGATGGCCCACGAGGTCGATGGCCTCGGGCGGATCGAGGGGCTCGGGCGCGGTCCAGGCGGCCCGGCCCGGCGGGCGCATGTCCGGCGAGGTGCGGCTTCACGCGATCGATGCGGGCGACCACGGCGTAGGCGGCCATCGTCGCTGCAGGGTACTCCGACACGCGGCTCGCGACTATCCTTCGGGCATGACGGTGACCCAGCGGCGCTACGGCGCCCAGAGCATGACCTCGAACTGCGGGAGGTGCTCGTCAAGCGGCCGGATCGGGCGTTCGGGCGCGCCTTCGACGATGCCGCGCACGGGTTCCTGTACCCGGTCGATCTCGACGTGGCGCGCCGCGAGCACGACGCCTTCGTCGAGGTCCTGTCGGGCCTCGGCCCGACGGTCCACGTGCTCGATGTCGAGACCGACGATCCGGACCTCGTCTACCCGTTCGATCCGCTGCTCGTGACCGATCGCGGCGCGATCCCGCTCCGCCCCGGCAAGCCGAACCGCGCCGGCGAACCGGCGATGCTCGAGGCCTGGACCGAGGCCGCCGGGATCCCGACGCTTGGCCGCATCGATCCGCCCGGAACGATCGAGGGCGGCGACACGTTCTGGCTCCGGCCGGACCTGTTCTGCATCGGGCGCACGCTCCGGAGCAACGCCAGCGGCGTCTTCCAGCTCGCCGACCTGGTCGGTGGCGACGTCCGCGTCTTCGACGTGCCGTACTGGAAGGGACCCGCCGAGCTCATCCACCTCATGAGCGTGATCTCGCCGGTCGCGGACGACCTGGCGGTCGTGTACCTGCCGCTCCTTCCCGCGGGTCTGTGGGAGCTGCTGGTCGATCTCGACATCCGGATCGATCGAGGTGCCCGAGGCCGAGTTCCCGACGCTCGGCTGCAACGTGCTGGCGGTCCGGCCCGGCGTCGTGATCATGGCCGAGGGCAACCCCGAGACCGCCGCCGCGCTGGCCGCGGCCGGCTGCGAGGTCCACACCTATCCGGCGACGCAGATCGGGATCAACGGCTCCGGCGGGCCGACGTGCATGACCCGGCCGATCCTGCGTGACTGAGGCGCCGGCGGCGCCGGCCGTCGACCGCGAGCGGCTCGTCGAGGACCTTCGGGCGCTCGTCCGCATCCCGAGCATCACCGGCTCCGAGGAGCGCGTCGCCGCCTGGGCGGCGGATGCGCTGGCGGAGCTCGGGCTGGCGGTCGAGGTCGTCCAGCCCGATCCCGCCGCGATCAGGGCGGACCCGGCGTGGCCCGGCGAGGAGATGCCGCGCACGTCGCTCCCGGTCGTCATCGGGCGACGGCCGCGCGCGACGGCGCGATCGGCGCCAGCGCACGGCCGCGCGTGATCCTGTCGGGCCATCTCGATGTCGTGCCGCCCGGCGACCCGGCGACCTGGACGGCGGACCCGTGGGGCGCCGAGGTCCGCGATGGGCGGATGTATGGCCGTGGCGCCTGCGACATGAAGGGTGGGATCGCGTCGATCCTCGGCGCGGTCCGCGCCCTCGCGCTCGAGCGGCGACCTGGATCGCCTCGCGGCGAGCTGATGGTCGTCTTCGTCCCGTCCGAGGAGGACGGCGGCCAGGGGACGCTCGCCGCGATCCGGGCCGGAGCCACGGGCGATCTCGCGATCATCACCGAGCCGTCCAACCTCGACGTCGTCGTGGCCCACGCGGGCGCCATCACGTTCCGGCTCACCGTTCCGGGCCGGGCGGCCCACGCCTCGCAGCGCCGCGAGGGCGTCTCCGCGCTCGACAAGCTGTTCGCGCTCGCGCGGGCGCTCGAGGCGGATGAGGACGCGCCGCAACGGCGCCGAGACGGACCCGCTGATGACGGCACTCGGCCTGCCGTATCCCGACGATCATCGGCATCGTTGGGGGCGGGGAGTGGGCGTCGACCGTGCTCGACCGGGTCACCGCGGACGGCCGCTACGGCGTTCGGCTGGGGCAGTCGCCGGCAGACGCGGAGGCCGAGCTGCGGGCGGCGATCGCGGACGGCCTGCGCGGCGGACGACTTCCTGCGCGAGCACCCCGCCACGGTCGAGATCACAGGCGGGCGGTTCGGTTCGGCGCGGGTCCCGTCCGATCACCCGTTGCCCGTGGGACTCGCCGACGTCGTCGAGGCCGTCACGGGCCGGCGACCGGCACTCCTCGGCGAGCCCTACGGCGCCGACATGCAGATGTTCGTCAACGTGGGAGACACGCCGTGCGTGATCTTCGGTCCGGGCGATGTGCGGGTGGCGCACAGCGCCGATGAGTTCGTGCCGCTCGACGAGGTCGAGACGTGCGCCCGGGTCCTCGCGGCCTGGGTCCTGCGCGAGCTCGGGACCGCCTAGGGCGCCCGGCGGCCACCGCCGAGCGGCGCGCCAGGACGAGCAGGAAGCGGCACGACCACGAGGGCCGCTCCGAGCAGCCCGAGCGCGGCAAAGGACGCGGCGGCCACGACGAGTCCGGAGCCCAGGCTGGCGGCGGCGGCCGAGCTCCAGATGAGGCCGTCCGTGAGCCCCTGGACCCGCGTCCGCTCGGCCAGTGACAGGCCCCTCGTGAGCAGCGCCGAGCCGGCGACGTAGCCCAGGTTCCAGCCGTAGCCCAGCAGGAAGAGCGCGACGAACAGGATGACCCCCCGCTCGGCGGCGCGATCGCCGCGAGGAGCGCCGCGGCCGCCACCGTCGCGAGGCCGGCCAGGATCACCGGCACGCTCCCGTATCGATCGGTCAGGCGACCGGACAGGGGCGACAGCCCGTACATCCCGAACGTGTGACCGCTGATGACGAGGCCCGACCGCCGCGAGATCGTGGCCATGGTCGGCCATGTGCAGCGGCGTCATCGTCATGATCAGCACCATCACGACCATCCCGGCGATGAGGGCGACGATGGCGACCGGGACGTTCGGGCGCGCCACCACGCTCGCGAGCGAGATCGCCGCCGACCGGTCGGAGCCGGCCGTCGTCCTCCGGCGACGCATACGGCCAGGTCGTACGGGTCGGGCCGGAGCAGGAAGAACGAGATCAGCGCGGCGGCGCCGACGAAGGCCACCGGCACGAGATACGCGCCAGCTGAGCTCGGGCAGGCCGAGGCCGACGGCGAGGACGCCGGCGGGTGCGGCGAGGTTCGGCCCGACGACCGCCCCGATGGTCGCGCCCCACACGACCGACGCCGATGGCCGACGCGTGCCGCTCCGGTGGCACCAGATCGGCCGCGGTGTAGCGCGACAGCTGGTTGGAGGCGTTGCCGAACCCGATGAGGAAGGTGCCCACGAGGAGGAGCGGCAGCGAGGCCAGCACGATCGCCGCGGTCCCCACGAACGCCCCGAGCACCCCGAGCGCGTACCCGGCGGCGAGGCCGAACCGCCGGCCCCGCCGAACCATCACCTGCGACAGGGCCACGGCGCCCACGGCCGCGCCCATGACGACCGCCGCCCCCGGCGCGCCACTCCACGCACTCGTGCCAGCGATCTGCTTGGCCGCGATCGTCGCGACCGTGGCCGCGGCGATGTGGCCCGTGCTTCCCAGGGCGACGCCGGCGACGAGCGCCCAGACCGTCCGCCGGCGCAGGCGCTCGAGCTCGATCGGCGGGAGGTCGGCGGTCATGGCCCGCGATGATACCGGCGGCCGATCAGGCGAGGCCCAGGGTCAGGATCTCCACCCGGGGCGCCGGCGCCGCGGGTTCGTCGGGCGGTGTCGACGCGAGCTCCGCGAAGCGGCAGAACGCATTCGCGAGACGCATCTGCTCCGGCGTCCGAGCCCGGACGCGCAGCAGGTCGGGCGAGGCCACGACGACCGCCACGCACTGCGCCCTCGATGTCGCCACGTTCAGACGGTTGCGGCTGTACAGGAAGTCCATCCCCCGAGGCGCCAGCTCGGGGCTCGAGGTCGTCATCGAGTAGAGGCTGATCGGCGCCTCCTGGCCCTGGAACTTATCCACGGTTCCCACTCGAGCCTCCGGCGGCAGGAGCCGTTTGATCGCCCCGACCTGGGCGTTGAACGGCGCCACGATGAGCACGTCCTCCCAGGTCAGATGCTTCGTGACGCGTTTCGAATCGGTCCATGACCCGTCCCTGACGAGCGTCGTGGCCAGCGCGGCGATCGCACGGGCCTCAACAGGCGATTCGTTATCTGCACCGCTGGCAGCCACCTCCAGGAGGCGTGGGCCTACACCATCGACCAGTTCCATCGGGACGATGAGGCGCTGGGCAGACAGGTGCGGCTGGGGCTCGAGGCGGTCGTCGTAGAAGACTTCCGAGGTGAAGTCGCACAGGGCCGGATGCAACCGCCACGTCGTCTCGAGAAACAGCCCTCGATCCGCTCCGATCGTGGCCGCGCCGCCGAGCACGTGGGCGAGTGCCGAGCGGTCCGCTCCGGGCGGGTGGGCACCCTGCATCGGCTGATCGAGTTGCTGCGGGTCGCCGAGCAGCACGATGCTGCCCGTCGCGGTCGACGTCGCGATGACGTTGGCCAAGGAGATCTGGCCGGCCTCGTCCACGAACAGCACGTCCACGGCTCCGATCATCTTCGGCGAGGCCCAAAGCCAGGACGTGCCGGCGGCCAGGTTGGCGCGTCCGTCGTCGAGGTGCTCGCGGACCGCCTGTGGGTTGATGCCCCGCATGACTCGCTCGTCGTCGAGCAGCTGGTCCGCATCCCCGCGCTGGATCGGCCGGACCTCGACGTCCTCGAACTCGGGGGCGGAGGCCTTGAGCACGGCGCGAAGCAGATTGCCGATGACCTTATGGCTCGTGCTGGTGATGCCGACCTTCTTGCCGGCACGCAAGAGCTCGCAGATCATCCGGGCGCCGGAATACGTCTTCCCCGATCCGGGCGGACCCTGGATCGGCAGGACCGTGTCATCGAGCTCGAGGACGAGCCGTTGCGCGGCGGCGAGGTCTGTTTCGTTCGGGCGGCAAAGGGATTCGCCGGGCGCCTGTCCTGCGCGGGGCGGCCGACCGAGCAGGAGATCGCGCGCCGCCCGGTGCGGCCCGTCGCCGTCGATGCCGTGCTCCGCGACCCATTCCCCGATCTCGAACAGCCGGGCCTTGTGCTCCGGCGTCGGGACCCAGGGCAAGGGGACGACCGCTGCCGGATGCGGATCTGCGATCGAGCGCCGGATGTCGACCGTCAGCTCGGCCTGATTCGACGGCGATGAAATCGCCGACGCCCCAGTCGAACGGGCTGGCGTCCGGTGCCTCCTGCTTGCGACGAGGCTCGAACGCGCGGCGCCCGACATCCTGTTCCTGGTCCGGGAAGCGGTATCGCCAGACCTGCTTGCCGTTCTTGATCTCCGACACCGGCGCGTCCGGGTCGAGCATGCCGATGGGCTCGTCCTCGTCGACAAGCTGCTCCGGAGTCAGATCCATGAGGCGGTGGAACTCCCACCACATGGACTTGTCCTCGCGACGATGCCAGCCGAGTAGTTGCCCGAGCAGCCAGCGGGCGTGATCCGCGGGATCGCGGTCGGCAGGGTCGACGGCGGCGATCGCCGGGTCGGCGAGCCGCTCGACCAGCTCCTGTGTCCGGGCCTGGGCCTCGGTCAGCTCGGCTGGCAACGGGTTCTCGCGAGCCATCGGGCGTGGTACGGGAAGCCCGGTCAGCTCGGCGAGCTCAAGCCGTCGCTCCTCGAGCCAGTCGCGCAGCCGCAGGGTGCTGACGACGTCGTCGCGGTTGTACTTCTCGATCTGGTCCAGGTGGTCAGCGGCCGGGCGCTCGCCCTCGCCGAGCTCCAGCCACTGCTCAAAGGCGACGATGCTCGACCCGGCGTCACGCAGGTCGATCTCGCGAGTGAATCCGTAGAAGACCTCCATCTTCTTGATCGAGTAGCTCTCGACCGAGGCGCGCAGCGACTGCCGAACCGCGCGGAGCAGGTCGACCAGGACACCGCGGCGGAGGAGGTCGTCGACTTCCTCTTCGCGCGTGCCATACCGGCCCATGAGCCGCTTGAGTGCGGTCGGCTCATAGGCGGCGTAGTGGTAGACGTGCAGATCCGGATCGGCCCGCAGGCGCTCGGCGATGAAGTCGATCACCTGCTCGAAGGCGCGCTGTTCGCCTGCTGGGCTGAACTCGGCTCGGTCGTCCTTCGACCAGAAAGCATGGAAGGTGCCGTCGGTCTCCATGATGCCGAACAGGTAGTCGAGCCCGTCGTCGAAGGCATAGGGATCGCCTTCCAGGTCAAGGAACAGGTCGCCAGGCGAAGGTTGGGGCAGGGTCGCGAGGCCACGCTCCGGATCGATAGGCTGGCCATCTTCGGGCACGAAGAGCTCGTAGCGATGATCGTCGTTGCGTCGCCCCTCCAGCTGGATCCGTGCCTGTTCTCGAACGCGGACGCAGGGCCCCTTGCACCGACGCCCTCGAGCCGCGGGGCCATGGGAAGGGGTAGATCACCAAGGGCTTCGAGCGTGGCGACATTGCGACCGGTCAGTGCCTGGCGCTGCCGGCCGCTGATGCCCGCGACCAGGCTCAGGTGGTCGTCGTCGCGCCGTCGCTTGACGCATTCGGCCGCCCAGCGGCACGACGTCGCAATGCTCGACCGGCTCCGGGTAGGTCTCGGCCGGCGGATACGTCGCCGGCGTCTCGTCTGCCATCGTCGCGAGGAACCGATCTCGGGCGCTCCGGTAGTACGCCATGTAGTCGTCCACGCGCAGTCGCTCCACGGCCCGGGCGCTGCCCCCGAGCGCGACGTGCAGCCACTCCGGTCGGACGCCCTGGATCCGCTCCAGTTGGTCGATGTACGAGCAGATCTGGAGAATGGCGCTCGCCTTGACGTGGCGGGCCAGCTTCGTGTCCGCGACCTCGTAGTGGTACGGGCCCCAGACGGACGGCCGCTCGGCGTCGTCGACGCGCAACAGGAAGTCCGCGTGGCCGCGCCACGTCCCATCGAAGAACGTCGCCTGGTAGATGACGTCGGCGCCCGCGGCCATCGCGGCGATCGTCTCGGCCGCGGCGGCTCGCAGGCGATCGCCTTGATCCTCGATCGAGCCGTCGAGGTCGATCTTGACCGTGGTCCGACCGTCGGCTTCGAGATCGGCCAGGTAGCGCTCCTCGTGCTGGAAGCCGCGCTTGCGGATGATGTCGAGCTCGGGGTCGTCGCGCATCGGCCGCTTGACGAGGCCGGCCAGCGCGGCTCGCTCGAGCTGGGTGAGATGCTCGCAGGCCAGGTAGGCGACCAGATCCGTCGCGGCGAAGACGGGTCGCCCATCGATCAGCTGCACGCGTGCAACGATAGTCGGACCCCGCGACAGCTTGCCTGTCAGTGGGCGCTATCCTCGGCCGGTGAGCAGCCGCGAGCGCAACCCCGAGCTGCCCGATCCGCTGCGCCCGTCACGGGAGACGATGCGCGAGACGCTTGTGGAGCGCCAGATCCGCGAGGCGATGGAGGACGGCGCCTTCGACGACCTGCCGCACCAGGGGACGAGCCTGCCGCTGGACGACGATTCGGCGGCGGGCGACTGGGCGCTCGCCCACCGCATGCTGCGCAATGCCGAGGCGGCGCCGCCGTGGATCGAATCGGACAAGGCCGCCCGGGCGATGTTGGACGAGCGCGACCGCCTGCTGGCCCGCGCCGCGCGCCTGGATCCGACCAGCCTCGCCCGTGCGCGTGACGAGCTGGCCCGCATCGTGGACGCCGCGAACCGCGCGATCGCGCGCGTCAACGCTGAGGCGCCGACCCTGCGCCAGCACCGGCGACCGCTCGACCTCGCGGCCGAGCTGGACGGGCTCGAGCGGGCCGCCCGGGGCGAATCCCGCGGGAGTCGTTAGCCGCCTAGCAGCTTCTTGAGCCGGTCGATCAGGCCGGTGCCCGCCTCGCCGGCTTTGTCGGCGGCGTCGCCGACCGCGTCGGCCGCTTCGCCGGCCGTATCGCCGACCTTGTCGGCGGTGTCACCGGCCCAGTCGCCGGCCGTGGCCGCCGTGTCGCCGACCTCGTCCGCCGCGCCGCTCGCCCAGCTTCCCGCGCTGGCCGCCGTATCGCCGACCGTGTCGGCCGCCTCGGTCGCGGCGTCGCCCACGGCATCGGCCGCGTCGTCCGCGGCAGTTTCCTGCGTCACGCATCGGGTCGTCGGTCATGGATCTCTCCTCAGGCGATGACGATGGTTGCGGTGGATGCTGGGCGTGCAACCACCCAGCGTCAAGCCTGCATCGGACGCCTCAGCCGAACAGCGCGACGACCGCGGCCTCGAACACCTCGGTGTGTCGGTCGACGTCGGCCTCGCCCGTGGCGGGCGACATCAGGGCCATGTTGTGGAACGGCGTCATGAGGATGCGTCGGTTCATCGCCCACAGGTGCAGGAACCGCTCGAGCTCGGGATCGGCGTTGGCGGCCTGCTCCGCGCCGGTCCGCGGCGGCTCGGGCATGAAGTGGTACTCGGCGCGGGCTCCCAATCGGGTCACGTGCCACGGCACGCCGTGCGCGCGGAGCACGCCATCGACCCCGTCGGCCCAGCGGTCACCGAGCGGGATCATCCGCTCGAACGCGGCGTCCGTCAGGACCTCGCCGAGGGTCGCCCGCACCGCGGCCAGCGAGAGGGCGTAGCCGGCGAGCGTGCCGCCGATCCCGCCGACATCCGCGTCCTCGACCGGGATCGATGCGCCGACCCGGTCGGCGATGGCGCGGCTCATGCCGTAGGCCGCCGCCGGGATCCCGCCGCCGATCGTCTTGCCGATCACGAGCATGTCGGGCTCGAGACCCCAGGCGCCGGTCGCGCCGGCCGGCCCGGCGCAGATGGTGTGGGTCTCATCGATGATGAGGATCGTGTCGGTCCGGCGGGTGAGGTCGCGGACCGCGTCGTGATAGCCGGGCTCGGGCAGCACGATCCCGACGTTCGTGAGGGCCGGCTCGATGAGCACCGCGGCGACGTCGCGGTCCTCGAGCGCGCGGGCGAGGCCGTCGACGTCGTTGAACTCGACGACGCGGGTCGTCTCGGCGACATCGACCGGTGGCCCGATCAGGCCGCGTCGCGGGCGGACGCGACCGTCCTCGTCGAGGACCGCGAACGATCTCATCGACCGAGCCGTGGTAGCACTGGTCGTGGACGACGACCTTGCTGCGGCCGCTGATGTGGCGGGCGAGGCGCAGCGCAAACCGGTTCGCGTCCGTGGCCGACAGCGTGAACTGCCAGGCCGGCAGGCCGAACCGTCGTCGGAGCTCCTCGCCGGACCAGATGGCGTCCTCGGTCGGGAGCATGTGGGTGATGCCCGCGGCCGAGCTGGCGACTCGACGGCGGCGACCGTCGGGCTCGGGCCGTGACCGGCCATGGCCCCGGTGTCGCCCAGGCAGAAGTCGACGTACTCGTGGCCGTCGACGCAGGTGAATCGGGCGCCCGAGGCCTCCTCGACGAACAAGGGGAAGGGGCCGGCCCAGCGGACCATCCAGTTCATCGGGACGCCGTCGAGGAGCGAGGCCTTGGCGCGCTCGTGCAGCGCCCGGGACCGCGGGTGCTCGGCGGCGAAGCGCGCTGATCTCGTCGGCCATGAGGCGCGCGAGGCGCGCGCGATCGAGCGTGGGGGTCGGCGTCACCCCGGCAGGATGGCGCGTCGGCGGATCGCCGTGTCGGCCATCCCGGCCGACGCGACGTCAGCGGGGGCGGGTCAGGTCAGTGCGTGCGGCGGGTGAAGCCGCAGATGCGCGCAGGTCGCGACGCCGGTGGTCGGATCGACCTCGAGGAAGCTGGGGCACCCGTTGGTGCCGCAGAAGATGCGCGAGCTGCTGTTGGCGACCGACGCGCGGCGGCGCATGCGGCGCATGGAACTGGAACGACCAGCAAGGGTCGTGGTGGTGGAACGGGACATCATGGTTCTGGATACTCGTATTGCTTTCTGGCGCGCCACAGGTGGTTTGGTCCTGGGCCGCGGCCGGTGGTTTGCTCCGCTCTGGACAGCCCGAGGTGGGGGCCGGAGCGGTCTGGTGATCCGCGCTGCGTGCCGGGAGCGTCCGTTGTTCGAGGCGCTCGACCGGAGCCGCCGCTGCGGATCGGTGACTTGTGAACTATACCTTCGAACGGGCGTTCGGTCAATGCGGACCTTCGTCCGGGGTCGGCTCGTTCGTGCGAGTGACGATCGCGATGATCTCCTCCCCGTAGCGATCGAGCTTCATCGGCCCGACGCCCGGCACGCGTCGAAGTTCCGGGATCGTGCCCGGGCGGCGGTCGGCGATGGCCTCGATGGTGCTGTCGTGGAACACGATGAACGGCGCGATCGCGTCGGCACGGGCCCGCTCGGTGCGCCAGGCGCGGAGCGCGTTCGAGAGCGGGGATCGGTCGCCGGCCGCGACGGGCGCCGGCCGCTCCGAGGGCACGATCCTGACCGTCCGGGTCGGTGCCGGGACGAGACCATCCAGGAAGCGCGACCGGCTGCGCCGACCCTCGCGCCCGGTCGCGGCGGTCCGCCGACGGGCCCACGACAGCCACAGGTGGCGACGCGCCCTGGTGATCCCGACATACAGGAGCCGCCGCTCCTCCGCGAGCTCGCCTGGCTCGGTCGACTGGCGGATCGGGAGCGTGCCCTCCTCGAGCGCCGGGAGGAAGACGGCCTCCCACTCGAGGCCCTTGGCGCGGTGGTACGTCAGCAGCTCGACGCCGTTGATGGCGCCGCCGGATTCCGCCTCGGCGCGACGTTCCACCTCGGCCAGGAAGGCGGCAGCGTCCGTGGCGGGATCCGTGCCGACCAGGTCCTCGGCGAGCTCGAGGAGCGTCACGACCGCCCCGTGCCGCTCGCGGGCCGCATCCCCGTCCGGGACGGCATCCCGACGGACGCCGAGCTCCCGTTCGAACGCCTCCGCCAGCCTGGCCGGGAGCGTATCCGGCGACTCCGCCACCCGGCGAGCGTCCGACGGCCGATCCAGCGAGGCCGCGACGCGCAACGCCCGACGGACCTCCGGGCGAGCGAAGAACCGTTCGCCGCGGACGTGGAACGGGATGCCCGCGGCTCCGAGACCGTCCTCCAACGCCGGCAGCTGGGCGTTCGTTCGAACGAGGACGGCCATGTCGCCGTGCGCGGTGCCGTCCCGGGCCAGCGCCCGGACGGCGTCGATGATCCCCGCGAGCTCCGCGTCGTCCGTGTCGAACCCTTGGATGTGCGGGGCAGGGCCACCGTCGAGCGTCGGGACGAGGCGCTTCTCCGGCCGTGCCGTCGTCCCCGGAGCGCGCTCGTCGCGCGCCGACCGGCCCGCCGCCAGCACGCGGTTCGCCAGGCCGAGGACCTGCGGGGTCGAGCGGAAGTTGCTCTCCAGCGCGACCACCCTGGCCGCCGGGTAGCGCACCGGGAAGCCCGTCAGGTAGTCGCTCGTGGCCCCGGTGAAGGTGTAGATGGTCTGGTCCTCGTCGCCGACGACGGCAAGGTCGTCGCGACCGCCGAGCCAGGCGTCGAGGAGCGCCTGCTGGAGCGGGTTCGTGTCCTGATACTCGTCGACCGAGAACCACCGATAGCGCGCCCGGACCTCGGCCGCCACCGTGCTCGTCGCGTTCGATCAGGTCCACGGTCAGCGCCAGCATGTCCTCGAAATCGATCAGCCCGGCCTGGTCGCGCGACCGCTCGTAGTCGCGATAGAACCGGGCCATCAGGTCCGGCGGGAGCGGGCCGTCGTGACCCTGGGCCACGACATCATCGGCGTATCCCGCGGGCCGGATCCGGCGCGCCTTCGCCCATTCGATCTCCGCTGCCAGGTCCCGGACGGCGAGATAGCGGTATCCGCCGGGCAGCGACCGCGCCAAGGGGACCAGGATCGACGCCTTCGACGAAAGGATGCCGGGCAGTTCCTGGTCGTGGATGCGCGGCCAGAAATGCCGGAGCTGGCGCAGGGCGGCAGCGTGGAACGTGAACGCCGACACGCCCCGCCGGCCGGCGGCCGCGAGGCGATCACGCATCTCCGTCGCCGCCTTGTCCGTGAAGGTGACGACCAGGACGTCCGACGGCCGGATGGCTTCCGTGGCCAGCGCATAGGCGACGCGGCGCGTGATCACGCGGGTCTTGCCCGTCCCGGCTCCGGCCAGGATGCAGAGCGGACCGCGGACCGTGGTCACCGCTTCGCGCTGGGCAGGATCCAGGTCGGCGAGCAGGGCGTCCGCATCGAAGGTGGCCATCGACCCCGACTGTAGCGCCGGACGCTGCACTGAGCCTTCACCCGGTGCATCCGGTCGAACCGCCGGCGAAAATAGCCCTTGCCACCCCGGTCCGGCAGGCTAGGATGCCGACATCGCCAACCGTCACGAGGCGGGTGGGATTCGAGAGAGGGAGGCACAGCACCACATGACAGAACCGACCATGACCCCGCCACCGCCGCCGGCACCTGCGCCGACGACCGGCGGAGCGCGCCCGATGGGGATCACCATCCTCGCGGTGCTGTCCGCGATCGGCGGCGTCCTGAGCATCATTGCCGGCATCGCCCTGATCGGACTCGGGGGCGTCGGTGCCGCGTCAACCGGCCAGGCGGCCCTCTTCGGCCTCGGCGCGATCTTCGGTCTATTGATTCTCGCGTCCGGCATCGCGAGCCTTGCCTTCGCCTATGGCGCGTGGACCCTGCAGCCGTGGGCGTGGACCCTCGGTGTCGCGCTCCAGGCCCTCAGCATCGCCCTGGCCGTGCTCTCGGTGATCGGTGGAAGCGATATCTCGAGCCAGATCATCGGCGTCGCCATCTCGGCGATCATCCTGTACTACCTGATGCAGCCCAGCATCAAGGCGGCGTTCGGCCGAGCGTAGGCCCCACCCTGCGTCCATTCGGCGAGGTCCGATAAGCGGGCCTCGCCGACGTCGTTCCGCCCTAGAACGGGGGCCAGGGGATCGCCGGCCAGGTCGGCGAGGGGAGCGGGAACCGCCCGCTCGCCAGCAACGCATCCACCCGCCGGATCGTGGCCCGTACCTCGGTGCGCCCCAGGAGCGTCCGCAGCGTCGCCCCGAGTTCCCCGTCAAGACCGTCGCGGATGCGCGTGAGGCCGTCGAGCTCGTCCGGCGCGAGGTCCTGACCGCGCCACGCCCAGAGCACCGTCCGGAGCTTCGGCACGGGCGAGAAGCAGACCCCGTGATCGACGCCGTGGATGTGCCGGCCGCCGTCGACCGGGAGGATGTGCCCGCCCTTGCGGTCGGTGTTGTTGATGGCCGCGTCCAGCGCCGCCATCCGCCGCAGGCGCGGGTCCGCCGACGTGATCAGCTCGACGACGTCGACCGCCGGGTCCGGCTCCACGTAGGCCTGGACCATGCCCTCCCCGAACGGCCCGTCGCGCAACACGGTCGGCGGGACGATGTCCCAGCCGCTCGCCTCCGAGACGTGCCAGGCGGCGACCTCGCGGCGGGTCAGGGTCCCGTCCGGGAAGTCGTCGAGTGGACGTTCGCCGGCCGTCGGCTTGTAGATGGCGGCCAGGCCGTCGACCGGTACAGGGTCCGGGCAGGCGACCGTCACCAGCAGGGCGTTGTTGCTGGAGCCGATGACGCGACCGACCACCGTGACCACGCCATCACGCAACACCTCGAGCGTGGCGGCGCGGTCCGGCACGCCGTGTCCCTCGCCCCGGCTAGTTGACGTAATGGCCGTTGCGGCGCGGGCAGATATGACCGCGCGGATCCAGTGGCGCGCCGCACAGCGGGCACGGCGGCCGGCCACCGGCGACGACTCGGGCGGCCCGCGCCACGAATGACCGGGCCGCCTCCGCGGTCAGGCGCACCCGCAGCAGATCCGGTCCATCCTCGTCCTCGTCGTCGTCCTCGTCGGGATCGATCGCTTCGCCGTCCTCGTCCTGGGCGCGCGCCTCCAGGAGGACGCGTTCGGCATCCGGATCCCAGCCGAGCGTCAATGAGCCGGCGCGGAACGCCTCGACGAGCGGCTCGTCCAGGGGCGCCGCGTCGTCGTCGACGCCGGTGGCGACCTCCGGGAGCGCCTCGTCCGGGACGCCGTGGGGCACGCCCCGCCGATCAAGCTCGCCCAGCAGGTCGCCGAGGCGCTCGGCGAGGACCGCGACCTGGACCTTTTCCAGCGCGACCGAGACGACGCGGCCACCGTCGCGCGCCTGCAGGAAGAACGTCCGATTGCCCGGATCGCCGATCGTGCCCGCGACGAATCGCTGGGGCGGATCGAAGATATAGCGGCGGCGCGGCATGTCTTGAATCTATACCGATTCCAGCCGCGGCCGGCTGCACCGCGCTGGGCGGCTCCCGGGGATCAGGACACGTCCACCGTGATCGCATGCCAGCCACGGGCACCATCCGGGGCGGGCGGCGACGGCCGCTCTTCCTGGACTTGACCGGTCCCGTCCGTCGCGCGGACGGTGACGGTGTGGCGCCCGGGCGTCGCGTCCCAGGCGACGACCCACTGGACCCAGGTCGCGTCCGAGATCGGGGCCGAGAGGTGCGCCTCGCGCCACTCCCCGTCGATCGCCACTTCGACCCTGTCGATACCGCGGTCCGGCGCCCAGGCGATGCCGGCGATCGGCACCCGACTTGCGGCGAGCGATCCGCCGCGCGGCGTGTCGATCCGCGACTGGGTCAGGATCGGTGCCTCCTTGGCCCAGCCGAGCGGCACCCAGTAGCCGTCGAAGACCTCGAGCGTCGTCAGCTCCAGCTCGGCGAGCCATTTCGTCGCGGACACGTAGCCGTACAGGCCGGGGATGATCAGCCGGGCCGGGTAGCCGTGCGCGGGTGGCAGGGGCTCGTCGTTCATCTGGACCGCGATCATCGGCTCGCGCGACGGGTCCATGACCCAGGCGGTCGGCATGCCGGCGGTGAACCCGTCGACCGATCGACCCACGAGCTGCGTGGCCGACGACGAGACGCCGGCGATGTCGAGCACGTCGCGCAGGCGGACCCCGGTCCACTTCGCATTCCCGACGAGCCCGCCACCGACCTCGTTGCTGACGCACGCGATCGTGACGTACTGCTCGAACATCGGCAGGGCCAGCAGCTCGTCCCAGGTCAGGGTCGTCTCCCGCTCCACCAGGCCGTGGATCCGCAGCGTCCACGTCGAGACGTCGACGCTCGGGACCAGCAGGGCGGTGTCGATGCGATAGAACTGGTCATTGGGGACGACGATCGGTGTCAGGCCGGTTGTCGTCGGCGCGAGATCCGCGCCACCCGCCAGGGGCGGCACCGTCTCCGAGGCGGGCGGCAGGTCGGCGGCCGCGATCGGGGCGGTGCGCGACCCGTTGAGCAGGCTGCGTCCAGCGATGCCGGCCACGAGCGCGCCGATCCCGACGGCAGCGGTCCGCAGGAGGAAGGAGCGGCGGGCCGGGTTCGACCGGGCGTCGACACCGGGTTCGGCAGACGCCGCCGGAGCCCGCGCCAGGAGCCAGGACAGCGACTGCACCGCGAGCCCGACGGACACGACCGTCTGGCCGGCGACGAGGGCCGGCGTCGCGAGCGGATCACCCAGGGCCGCCAGGAATCCGAGCACCCCGAACACCGCGAAGCCTGCTGCCGCGACCGCGAACCGGCGGACTGCGAGGATTCCGAGACCCGCACCCAACGCGAGGGACGCGAGGACCACGACGACCTCGAGGGCGACCTTGTCGTTCGTGCCGAACAGCGCCACGACCAGGTCCTTGGCGCCGGGCGGCTGGCGGTCGATGACGACCTGTCCCACCGCCGCGACGAGCGAGGTCGCGCCCGCCAGCACCGCCCCGATCAGCTCCGACAGCCCCAACGCGACGGCCGCCGCGACAGCCCCGGCGGCGGCTGCGTGGACGCGCGAGATCGCGGGATGGGCCGGGGCAAGAGGGCGCAACGCCGACGCGGAGGTGCTCACGAGGTCATGGTGCGCCGGACTCGTGACATTCGCGTGTCGCGCACCGGGCTGTCACTGGCCTGGTCGCATCCTCGCCGTCCAGCGGCCGTCGCGGCCCTCCACCCGCAACGGGATGCCGAAGGCCTCGCTCAGGACCTCGTCCCGGATGACGGATGCACTCGGCCCGGCCGCCAGGGCGCGACCATCGCGCAGCACGAGCGCCTGTCCGAACCCGGACGGGATCTCCTCGAGGTGGTGCGAGACCAGCAGGATCGCGCGGAGCCCAGGCTCCCGAGCCAGCGATTCGAGATCGGCCAGCAGCAGCTCGCGGGCCGCGACGTCGAGGCTGGCCATCGGCTCGTCCAGGATCAGCACGTCCGGGTCCGGCATCAGTGCCCGCGCGATGGAGGTGCGCCGCCGTTCGCCGGCCGATAACGTCCCGAAGTCCTGGTCGAGGTGATCGGCCAGGCCCATCCGCTCCCCGAGTTGCCGGGCCCGGTCGCGGTCGGCGTCGTCGTATACGTGCCACCACGGCTCGAACGCGCCGTGGCGCGCGGTCATGATCAGGGTCTCCGGCGTCAGGTCGGGGCGCATCGCCGCCTCGATGGCGGAGCCGGCGAACCCGACGCGTCGCCGAAGCTCGCGTGCATCCGTCCGGCCGTAGCGCTCACCGAGGACGTCGACGGTGCCGGTGGTGGGCCACAGGTTCATGGACGCGACTGACAGCAGGGTCGTCTTGCCGCTGCCGTTCGGCCCGAGCACGACCCAGCGTTCCCCCTCGCCCACGGCCCAATCGAGCGGACCCAGGATCGTCCGGCCCGCGCGGCGGACCGTCACGCCTCGCAGCTCGATCACCGGATCAGGGCCGGTGAGGGCGGGCGTCAGGGCGGTGTGGAGGCGGCGTCGACCGGCGGGGCCGACCCTTGGGGCGCGATCGACGGTTCGGGGACCGGTGTCGGCTCGGGGGTGGGTTCCGGCTCTGGTGTCGGCGTTGGCTCGGGCGGGGGCGTCGGCTCGGGTGTCGGGGTGGGCTCCACGGACGGGCTCTCGGTCGGCGACGCCGTCGGGCAGGGCTGGGCGACCGCCTCCGAGCCGGTCGGCGACGGCAGCGCGAACGACGGAACGGCTCCGCTCGGGTCGGGGGTCGGGGTGATGAAGCAGCTCGGCGACGGGCTGGGGGAGCCGCAGCCGTCACCACCGACGATCACGCCCCACGTGCGGCCGTACGGGTGGAACTGGTTGTTGTAGAAGTACGCCGTCCGGGTGTTCTCCGGCCCGCCTCTCGTCCCGGGGCCGCGTTCGGCCCGGGCGATCCAGTCGCGGTCCGCGTCGAGCCAGTTGTCGAACTTGCGCTCGTGGCCGGCGACCGGAAGGACCTTCTCGCCGCAGGTATCGCCCTCTACGCGGGCGTCCGGGCCGCTGTCGCCGATGAACCATTCGTCGACCCCGTCGCTACCCGCCGCCGGCAGGAGCCCCGTGAACGGATCGATCGCCACCTGGGTCAGGCCGTCCGGTCGCTCGAATCCGCGTGATCTCCCACTCGGCGCTCGCCTCCTGCAGGAATCCCTGCCAGACGAAGGTGGAGACGTCGATCGAGAAGACCGGGGCATCGGCCGTCGAGACGGGCGTGTTGTCGCTGTTGCCGTTCCACGCCCCGACGGCGAGCGCATACGCACCAGCCGTGCGGCCCTCCTCGGTCGGCGGGGCGATGTAGCCGTACGCATTGAGGTCCTTGGCGTCGTTGTTCGTGCCCGTCTTGAGCGTGGCCGGCCGGCGGTCGCCGCCCGGTCCCGTGATGGCGAACTCGCCCCAGAACGGATTGATGCGCCGGTTCGTGTTGCCGTTGAGGATGTCCGTGACGATCCAGGCCGCCTGCGGGCTGACCACCTCGGTGGCCTCGGGCGGGGTGACTGGGTCCCCGACATCCTTGCCCGCCCGGTCCTTGATCGACAGGATCGTCGTCGGCGGGATGCGCTTGCCGCCGTTCCCGAGGGTGCCGTACGCCGACACCAGGTCGATCGGCCTCGTCTCGGCCACGCCGAGCGCGAGCGCCAGGCCGGCGTCCGTCGTGTCGCTCTGGAACGTCATCCCGAAGTCCTTCGCCCGCGCGAAGACATGGTCCGGGGTGTTGACGGCCATCGCCTTGACCGACGGGATGTTGAGCGAGAACTGGAGGGCGCTGCGCAACCGGACGGGGCCGCGCTCGAGGTTGTCGGCATCGTTGGGGGTGTACCCGCCGCCGAAGTCCGTGCCGACGTCCATGAACATGTCGCCGGCCGTGAGCGTGCCGTCGTGGATGCCGACGGCGTAGTTGAACGGTTTGAACGCCGAGCCGGGCTGCCGGAAACCTTGCCCGACCACGTCGTACTGCGGCTGGAACTCCGGGCTGCTCTTGCTCGCGTAGTACTCGGCGGACCCGACGTAGGCGACCAGCTCACCGGTCTGGTAGTCGACCGCGACGAGCGCGCCGTTACGGACGTTCTTGTTCTCGAGGTTGCGCATCCACGGCAAGTACTCGTCGAAGCCGATCCTCTCGGCGGACCGCCTGGGGTTCCCGTTGTGCGGCACGATCGCCGCGACCTTGACCCACTTCTCGGCGATCTTCTGGAGGTCGAGGTCCACCGTCGTCGTGACGCGCAGGCCGCCGTTGTCCAGCAAGTCGCACGACGCGGTGTCCTCGCCGCACAGCTTGAGCGTCAGCTCGTCGCGAACGGCCCAGACGAAGTGCGGGGCCCTCCAGCGAGGCGTGGTCTGGCGCGCGAGCTCGAGCTCCTTGCCGATGTCCGCGGTGAGCTCGGCATCGCTGTACTGGTCCTTCGACATCGGGGTGCGGTCGTCCGCCAGGAGCTTGAGGACCTGGTCCCGGCGCTGCAGGATGATCGCGTCGGCTGGGACGATGAGGTGGCTGTCGGCCGCGGGACATGCGGCGTCGTCCTCCGGTTCCACGTCGCAGCTCTCCGTCGCGTTGCGGACCAGGTCGTAGTTGGATGGCGATTTGGGGAGCGCGGCCAGGGCCGCCGCTTCGCCCGGCGTCAGCTCGTCGAGCTCCTTGCCGAAATACGAGCGAGCCGCGGCCTTCACGCCGTAGCTCTGGTTGCCGTAGTAGATCTGGTTGAGATAGGCGGTGATGATCGCCTGCTTGCCCTCGTCGCCCTGCTCCCCGAAGTGTTGCGTCACGCGGATGGACTGGACGATCTCCTTGAGTTTTCGCTCGATCGTGCGGTCGGGGTCCTGCATGAGCTCCTCGTCCAGGAGCCGCGCCCGGACGAGCTGCTGCGTGATCGTCGACGCGCCGCGGCTGTTGCCGCGCAGGGAATCGAGTCCGGCGGAGATGATGGCGACCGGGTCGAAGCCGGCGTTCTCCCAGAACGTCTTGTCCTCGATGGCGGTGGTCGCGTCCAGGACGATCGGCGGGATGTCCTCGAACGCCACGACGTCGCGCTTGAATTCGCCGAAGCGGGCCAGCTCGACTTCGCCGGTCCGGTCGAGGAGCACGGTCTCCTCAGGCAGCGTGTACTCGGTCAGCTCGGCGGGATCCCTGAGATCGCTGGTGAGGGAGCCATACACCGAGAGCACCCCAACGGCGCCCAGGATGCCGACCGCAGCGAGGAACGCGAACACGATGATCGCGATCCAACCAGGCGTCGTTCGACGGGGTGATGGCTGGTCGTCGATCGGGTAGGCCTGCGATCGATAAGAGTCGGTCATTCGCGCGCAAGCATGCCCCATCGCGTCAGATCACGCGGGTGACGGACCCCGCTCGCCGTGTTGCAGGTGCGTCGCGCCGGGGCTCAGACCCTGACGAAGCGATGGAGGTGTTCCCGGTCCGCCTCGAGTATCGCCTCGAGCAATGGGCGGGCGACCTCGGGCCCCACGAGCGGGTTCGCGCCCAGTGCCCGGACCGCCATCGTGCGATCGCCGGAGGTCGCCGCGGCCACGGTCAGCTCCTCGTACGCCTTCACGGCCTGGACCAGGCCGCGCTGCTCTGGGGCCAGCGGGGCGAGCGGCAGAGGATGCGCCCCGTCGCGATCGATGCGCGCCGGGATCTCGACCACGGCGGCGTCGGGAAGGTCCGGGAGCGCCCCATCGTTGCGCACGTCCACGATCTGGATGTCGCCCGCCCCGTCGTGCAGCGATGCGATGAGCTGCGCCGCGGCCTCGCTGTAGAAGGCGCCGCCGCGGTCGTCCAGCAGTGCCGGCTTCTCGGCGAGCGACTGGTCACGGTAGAGCTCCAGCAGACGGGCCTCGATGTCCATCACGTCCCGTGCCCGGGTGTGGCCCGTGCGCTGCTCTTCGAGCACGGTGCGGGTCAGGAAGTAGTAGCGCAGGTAATAGGACGGGATCGCGCCGATGGTGCGGATCATGTCGACCGGCAGACGGAACTCATCCGCGAACATCTCGGCGTGTGTCTCGAGCAGCTCGGGCAGCCGGTCGACGCCGTCGACGCGGACCGCGCGCTCCCAGGTCAGGTGGTTGAGCCCGACGTGCTCCAACTCGACCCGATCCGGCTCGACGTCGAACAGCGTGGCCATCCGGCGCTGGAGGTTGATGCCGACGTTGCACAACCCGATCGCCCGATGCCCGGCATCGACGAGGGCCTGGGTCACGATGCCGACCGGGTTGGTGAAGTCGACGATCCATGCATCGGGCGCCGATCGCTGGTTGACGAGCTCGGCGAGCTCGAGGACCACCGGCACCGTCCGCATCGCCTTGGCGAAGCCACCGGCACCGGTCGTCTCCTGGCCGATGACGCCGAACCGCAGGGGCAGCGTCTCGTCGACGAGCCGCGCGGCCTGGCCACCGACCCGGAGCTGGAACAGGACGAAGTCCGCGCCGTCGAGGGCCGCGTCGCGGTCGCCCGTCAGCTGGAGCCGGCCGGTCCAGTCGAGCCGGTCCAGCATCCGCTGGGCCAGGCCACCGACGATCTCGAGGCGCTCCGCGTCCGTATCGAGCAGGACGAGCTCGTCGATCGGGAGGCGTTCGGCGCGGCGCACGAAGCCGTCAACCAGCTCCGGGGTGTACGTGCTGCCGCCGCCGACGACGGTCACCCTGGTGCCCATCCGCCCTCCCATTCCATCAAGCCGGCAGGCCAGGGGCTTGACACGATTGCTTATAACGTTATCAGCAATCGCGGTCTGCGCAACCCTGGTCTTCCCCCAGACACCGGAGGGATCGCCCGCCGCAATGGCACGTTTCCGCGTATCGCTCGGCCCCGTCCCGATGCACCACCAGGTCTACCTCGACCTGCGCGGTTCCCTGGACGACCGAACCTGGCAGCCGGGCGACCGCCTCCCGCCGGAGCGAGAACTCGCCCGGCAGTACGGCGTGAGCCTGATCACCGTCCGCCGGGCACTCAGTGAGCTCGCCCAGCAAGGCCGGATCGAACGCACCCGCGGACGTGGCACGTACGTCCTTCGACCGCGCCTGGAGCGCGACATCGCGAGCCGCGCGAGCTTCGCCGACGAGATGCAGGAGCGTGGCCTCGATCCGGAGACGCGCCTCATCTCCGCTCGCCCCGAGTCGGCGACCGTGACCGTCGCCGCGGCGTTGGGCGTGGAGACGGGCTCCCCGACGCTGTACCTCGAGCGGCTCCGACTCGCCGGCGGTGAGCCATATCTCCTCGAACAGGTCCATCTACCTGCCGAGCGGTTCCCGGGTCTCCTCGCCAGCGACCTGGAGCACGCCTCGCTGTACGAGATCCTGGCGACCCGCTACGGCACCCCGGTCGTCCGCGCCCGCGAGGCCCTGGAGCCGGTCCTCCTGCGAACTCGGGAGGCAGGCCTCCTGGGCCAGCGCCGCGGCGCGGCCGCGCTCCTGATCGAAGGGATCGCGTTCACCGCCGACGACACGGCGGTCGAGTTCGGCCGGACCTTCGTCCGCGGCGATCGCTCGCGCTACTACGTGGAGCGCGACGTCGAGCGGCCGGCCAGCTCGCCACGAACGGAGGCGTTCGCACCAGGCAGAGGAGGAGCGAGTCGATGACATCGGGCAAATCATCGAGCGGTCAACCGAGATGGAGGAGTACGAGCATGCAAGGAACGATCGGGCGGGTCGCCGTCCTGCTATCGGTGCTGGCCCTGCTGGTCGGTGCCTGCGGGCCCACCGCGACATCCGTGGCCCCGACTGGATCGGCCCCGCCCGCGGGGTCGGCTGAGCCATCGGGACCGGCGGAGTCGACGGAACCCGTCGCGACCCCATTGCCCGTCACGGGCTCGCAGCCGGACCCGGGCGATGTCGTCATCCGCTGGTACTGCTGCCTGGGAACGGGCGACGCCCCCGAGCAGGTCGAAGTCGAGCTCAAGGTGACCGAGGACTTCAACGCCTCGCACGAGGGCATCCACCTGCAGTTCGAAGGGTTCATCTATCAGGGCGCTCGCGACGCGCTTTCCACGATGCTCGCGTCCGGCAACGGCCCGGACATCGTCGGACCGGTCGGGATCGGCGGCGCGGAGGCGTTCCACGGCCAGTGGCTCGACCTGCAGCCCCACATCGACAAGGCCGGCTTCGACATGACCCAGTTCCCGGCGTCGACCGTCGACCTGTACAACGCCGGCGGCGAAGGCCAGCTCGGCATCCCGTATGCCGTCTATCCGTCGGTCCTCTTCTACAAGGCCGACATGTTCAAGGAGGCCGGCCTCGCCGAGCCGCCGCACGCGTGGAACAGCGAATACACGATGCCGGACGGCTCGAAGCGGCCGTGGGACTACGCGACCGTCAAGGAGATCGCCAAGCTCCTGACCGTGGACGAGAGCGGCAAGGACGCGACCGAGGAAGGCTTCGATCCCGAGAAGATCGTGCAGTGGGGCTTCGAGCCGCAGCGCGACGATCTGCGCCAGACCGGCGCGTACTGGGGCGCGGGGTCATTCATGGCGGCGGATGGCAAGACCGTCCAGATCCCGGAGCCGTGGGCAGCCGCGTGGAAGCACTTCTACGACGGCATCTGGACGGACCACTTCAGCATGACCGGCCCGATCTTCGAGACCACGGACATCAATCCGGCTGGCTACCCGTTCTGCGCCGGCAAGGTCGCGATGAGCACGAACTATCTCTGGTCGACGTACTGCGTCTCCGATGCGGGTGACGACTGGAACATGGCGGCCACGCCCGCCTACAACGGCAAGACGACGGCCGCCTTCAACGCCGACACGTGGCGGATCATGAAGACGAGCAAGAATCCCGACCAGGCCTTCGAAGTGCTCCTGTACCTGCTCGGCAACCCAGACCTGCTCAGCCTCTATGGCGGGATGCCCGCCGTGGAGTCGAAGCAGGATGCGTTCCTGGAGGCCCAGTTTGCCGACTACACCCAGGGGATCGACACGAAGGTGGCAAAGGATGGCGTCGCGTTCGCCGACGTGCCGAACTTCGAGTCGTACATGCCCGCCTACAACCAATCCCTCGACGTGCTGAGCAAGTACGGCACGAAGTGGCAGACGACGCCCGGCCTCGACCTGACGGCCGAGATCGAGGCGTTGCGAGCGGAGATGCAGGCCGTCTGGGACGCGGGCGGCAGCTGATCCATGACGAACCCCAGCGTCGCGCGACCGCTCAGGCAGCCTCGCTTCTCCGGGCTGGGCTGGCGGCGCGCACGCTGGGGGTACGTCTTCATCGCGCCGTGGATCATCGGGTTCCTGCTCTTCACGGCCATCCCGATGGTCGCGACGCTGGCCTTCTCATTCACCAACATCAACCTCGCCCAGGCGGAACCGCTGCGGTTCGTCGGGCTCAAGAACTACGAAACCCTCATCAAGGACCCGCAGGTCTGGGATTCGCTGGCCATCACCCTGAAGTTCGCCGCGCTGGCGCTGCCGGTCGCGGTGATCCTGCCGCTGTTGGTCGCGCTGCTGCTCCATTCCAGGCACCTGGTGGGTTCGGGCGGATTCCGGGTGCTGTTCTTCCTGCCCTACGTCGTGCCGTTCGTGGCCGGCGTGTTCATCTGGGGTGGGATGCTCAACCCGAGCACCGGGTGGATCAACCTCGCGCTCGAAGCGATCGGGGTGGAGAAGCCGCCGCCGTGGCTCGAAGATCCCGGGTGGGTCTACCCCGGGCTCGCCCTCATCGGGGTGTGGGGCATCGGCGCCGGGATGATCGTCTACCTGGCCGGGCTCAAGGGGATCCCGACCGACCTGTATGAAGCCGCCAGGATCGATGGCGCCGGGGCGTGGGCCTCGCTCCGCCACATCACGATCCCGATGCTGACCCCGGTCATCTTCTACACGATCGTCTTGTCGGTGGTCGAGGTGATGCAGTACTTCCTCGTGCCGCTCGTCCTCCAGGACGGCACGGGCGAGCCCGGCGGATCGACGATGTTCTACAACCTGTACCTCTACAAGAACTTCTTCACCTTCCAGAACATGTCATACGGCGCGACGCTCGCGTGGCTCCTGTTCGCGATCACCCTGGCCATCACGCTGGTCCTGTTCGGGACGGCCCGGCGCTGGGTCTATTACGCCGGTGAGGCGCGGTGACCGCGCTGTCGATCCCTCGCCGCGGGATCCTGCGGCGGCGCGGCCGGGTGGCGACCGGCAGCCGGCCGCCGCGCGAACGCGGCGATACCGGCCGGTCGTTCCTCGTCACGCTCATCGCGGTGCTGCTGCTGGCGGCGTTCCTGTCGCCGCTGCTCCGCTCCGTGGCCTATTCCGTGAAGAGCCTCGATCAGATCACCCAGGCCCACGGTCCCCTCTACCCGGCGGATCCGCTGACGTTCTCGTACGGCGGCGAGGATCTCACCATCATGAATGTCCCGATGCCGGACGGGACGACGCGTCAGCTGGCCCTGCTCGAACCGCTGCGCCGGCAGAGCACGTTCGTCGACCCGGCGGCACCGGATGCGGCCCCGATCGTGTGGCAGGGATCGTGGCGGGCGCTGGAACCCGTCTGGCAGTTCGCACCGCATTTCGAGAACTTCGCGCGGGTGTGGGATCTCATCGACTATCCGCGTCTCCTCTTCAACACCGTGGTCATCGCGGTCATCTCGACCATCGGCACGCTGTTGTCGTGCACGCTTGTCGCCTACGGGTTCGCCCGGTTCCGGTTCCCCGGCCGCGGCCTGCTCTTCACATTGCTGATCGCGACGATCTTCCTGCCGGCCGCCGTGACGATCATCCCGACCTACACCGTCTTCCAGCGGATCGGGTGGGTCGGGACCTGGCTGCCGCTCCTGGTTCCCGCGTTCTTCGCGAACGCCTATGACGTATTCCTGATGCGCCAATACTTCATGACGATCCCGACCGAGATGGACGAGGCGGCCGCGATCGACGGGGCAGGGCCGTTCCGGACGCTGATCTCCGTGGTCCTGCCGCAGGCCTGGCCGGTGGTGGTGGCGGTCGCCGTGTTCCACCTCGTCTACTCGTGGAACGACTTCTTCGGCCCCCTCCTCTATACCGCCGGCAAGCCCGACATCCAGACCGTGGCGCTCGGCCTGCAACGGTTCAACGGCATCTACTACCGCGAGCCCGGGTACATCCAAGCCGGGACGCTGATGACGCTCGTCATCCCCGTCGTGGCGTTCCTGCTGACCCAGCGGTTCTTCACCCGCGGCATCGTCATCACCGGCGTGGAGAAGTGACGGTCCGCGTCGCGCTGACGTTCGACGCGGAGCATCCGGACCGGCGGCATCGACCGGGTGGCACCGAGAAGGTCCTCGACACGCTAGCCTCGACCGGGGTCACGGCATCGTTCTTCGTGCAGGGACGCTGGGCCGAGGCGTACCCGAGCCTCGCCCGCTCGATCGCCGACGGCGGGCACCTCGTGGGTAACCACTCCCACTACCACGCGCGCATGTCGCTGTTGAGCCCGAAGGGCATCGCGGCGGACGTGCGCGCCGCGGAACGGGCGATCCGGCGAGCGACCGGCCAGGACCCGCGGCCGTGGTTCCGCTGTCCGTTCGGGGCCGGGACCCATGATCCGGGCGTGCTCGGCGCGTTGGAGCGACTCGGCTATCGCGAGACGCGTTGGGATGTGGACGGGCTCGACTGGCGGAGTGTGGCGACGGGTCGTGGCGTCGCGCGCGAGGCCGCGGACGCGGCGCTGGCCCACGGCGACGGTGCGGTGATCCTGCTCCATCCGTGGACCACGGCCACCGGCCTCGCCCTGCCGGCGCTCATCGAGGGTGTGCGCGCGCGGGGCGGCGAGTTCGTCCGGCTGGACGCCTTGCCGTGACGCTGGTCCTGGCGGTCGATGGCGGGAACTCGAAGACGGACGTCGCCCTGGTTGACGGCGATGGCCGCCTGCTGGCCGCGGTCCGTGGCCGCACCACGTCCCACCAGCAGGTCGGTGCCGACGCCGGGATGCAGCGACTGGCCGGGCTGGTCGCGGAGGCCTGGCTCGAGGCCGGACTGGCGGTGCGGATCGTGCCGACGTGGGCGTGTATTGCCTGGCGGGTGCGGACACGCCGCGCGACATCCGGGAGCTTGGGTCGCGGCTGGCGGCCCAGGGCTTCGCCCGGACGGACCTGCTTCGCAACGACACCCTTGCGGCTCTCCGTGCCGGCACGGACCGAGGCTGGGGCGTCGTCGTGATCTGCGGCCAAGGGGTCAATGCGGCCGGGCGTCGCACCCGATGGACGCACCGCCCGGCTCGATGCGCTTGGCGAGATCTCGGGAGACTGGGGCGGGGCGACCGACGTGGGCTGGCAGGGGCTCGCGGCCGCCGTTCGGGCGCGCGATGGCCGCGGGCCGCGGACGGTGCTGGAGCGGACCGTGCCGGCGCACTTCGGGCTCGCATCGCCACATGCGCTGACGATGGCGATGTACAACGGCGCGTCGCGCGAGCGGCGCATCGGCGAGCTGTCGCCGGTGGTGTTCGCGGCGGCCATGGACGGGGATGCAGCCGCGCGGGCGATCGTCGACCGCCTCGCGGACGAGGTCGTCGTGATGGCCGGCGCGATGATCCGGCGGCTTCGCCTCCGACGGCTCGATCCCGAGATCGTCCTCGGCGGCGGGGTCTTCCGGACGCCCGACGCGGCATTCCTCTCGCGGATCGAGGCGGGCGTGCAGTCGATCGCGCCGCGGGCGCGGCTGGTGCGGTCGGATGCGCCGCCCGTCGCCGGGGCCGCGTTGCTGGGACTCGATGCCCTGGGTGGGGGAGTGGCGGACCCCACGGTCGGGGCGCGGGTCCGCATGGCACTCGCGTCCTGGGACGCCAAGGCCATCGAGACGGCCCTGACCGGCGGTTGATCCGGCCGCTCAGCGAAGGGTGTCGCGGCCTCCGGTCGCGAGCAGGCGCTCCAGCTCGGCGCGCTCCGGCAGGCCCGCCATGTCCCCGCTCGCCGCGACCGCGGAGGCGCCACAGGCGTTCGCCGCGCGGAGCGCTTCGGCAAGGTCGGCTCCAGCGAGCCGCGCGTCGATGAAGCCGGCACAGAACCCATCGCCGGCACCCACGGGATCGACGACGCAGGGGACGGCGATGGCTGGCACGGCAACGGGCTCGCCGTCTCGGTTCAGCGCGACTGCCCCGCCACTGCCGAGCTTGACCACGGCCAGGCTCGGTCCAAGGTCGAGGACGGCACGGGCCAGGTCCGCCGAGTCGACCGTGCCATCGTCAGGCCGGCCCGCGATGGCCGCCAGCTCGTCCGGACTCCCCAGCACGACGTCGGCGCCAGCGGCGATCGACCGCAGGATCGGCGCCGCCACCTCGTCGGGCCACAGGCGGCGGCGCAGATTCACGTCCAGGCTGACCGTCAGGTTCGCCGCGCGAGCGAACTCGAGCGCACGGACGACTGCCGCCCGCGCGCCCTCGGACAGCGCGGGGGTGATGCCGGTCAGGTGGAGCCAGCGCGCCCCCGCGAAGGTGCCATCAGTGGCCGCTCGCTCGATGTCCGCGGGCTCGAGGCGCGACCCGGCGGACCCGCCTCTCGCGTAGAGCACGTTGACCGCGCCGAGGGCGCGGCGCTCCCGGAACATGATGCCGGTCGTAGCCTCCGGGTCGGTCGCCAGGTGGCGCACATCGACGCCCTCGCCCCGAAGGTGGCGGCGGATCGCCGTCCCGAACCCGTCGCCGCCGACCCGCCCGATGAAGGCGACCGAGTGCCCGAGTCGCGTGAGCCCGACGGCGACATTCGCCTCCGCTCCGGCGATGTGGCGCTCGAACGCGCGAGCCTCGGCCAGCGGGCCGGGCGTCGTCGCCACGAACGAGACGAGCGCCTCGCCGAGGGTGACGACCTCGGCCGCCGGGGTGGCGCCGCCTTCGGTCATCGCGCCATCCTGGCACGGGCCGCCGCCACCGCCTGCGCGATCCGTCGCGCCCGGGCCGCCACGCCGGCCGGCTCCGCGTCGCCGATCAGCCAGCCCCCGACGCCGACCGCTGCGGCACCGGCCGCGATGAAGTCGGCGGCCGTCTCCGCCGTCACGCCCCCGCTCGGCACCAGCGGGATGTCCGGGAACGGCCCGCGGCACTCGCGCACGAACGCCGACCCGACGACCGACGCTGGAAACACCTTCACGGCGGCGGCCCCAGCACGCCATGCGGCCAGCACCTCGGTCGGCGTCGCGGCGCCGGGCAGGGTCGAGACCCCGCGCGCCGCCGCCCAGGCGACGAGCTCGGCGTCGGTGTGCGGCATGACGAGGAACGTCGCGCCGGCGCTGATGGCGCGTTCAGCGCTAGCGATCGACAGGACGGTGCCAGCGCCGATGGCGACATCAGGCGACCGACTCGCGATCGACTCGATCGCGCGCAGGGCCGAGTCGATGGGTTCGTTCAACGTGATCTCGAAGGCCAGTACCCCGCCGTCGAGGAGGGCGTCGGCCACTCGGGGCACATCCTCGGCCGTGAGACGCCGCGCGATGGCGACGACGCCACCGGCGACGATGCCCCCGGGGATCGCTGGTCGGAATCCCGAATCGCTCACGTCGCTCCTGCCCGATCAGCCTATGACCGCCGCCGACCGATCCGTGGGACGAAGCGGCCCGTCCCGGCGGCATATCGATCGTACTCGGGTCCGTGGACGCGCCGCAGGTACGGTTCCTCGACGAGTCTGACCTGGATCAGCAGAGACGCCAGGAACACGACCAGCATCCCGAGCGCCAGGACGTTGGGGACCAGGAGCGCGAGTCCGAACGCCGTCGCCGCCGTGGCCACGAAGATCGGGTTTCGGACGTAGCGGAACGGGCCGGTCGTCACCAGCTCGGTACGCGCCTCAGGATCGACGTCGCCGCGCCAGGCGTCGCCCATGGCCCTTTGCGAGACCAGCGTGCCGACGATGCCGAGCACGACCAGTGCGACGCCGGCTACGTGAACCGCGCTGTGGCCAAGGGCCGCCAACGGCTCCATGCCGTTGAGGGCGGCCACGGGAGCGCCGATCGCGAGGATCACGCCGATCACCGACAGCAGCCGCGACCACCACTGCGGCGTCCCCGGGCGGTCGCCGGCTCGAAGGGCGACCTCACCCGTCCGTCGGTACCCGATGACGCCACGGATCCCGGCGACCGCCACGATCCAGACGATCGTCAGGACGAGCGCAAGGGCGGGCACGCTGGCCATCATGCGGGCGGCGTACCATCGAGATCGATGCCCACGTCGCTGCACCTGGAGGCCATCGAGGTGCGCCTGGCCGTGTGTCGGCTCGATGCCGAAAGCGTCGTTCCGAGCTGGGTCGACCGGTCTGGGGATTTCACCTCGGTCACGCGCACGAAGGACGAGCTGTCGATCGTCTGCGCCCGAGACGACGTCCCCAAGGGCGTGTCGATGGAGGGTCCGTGGCGCGCGCTGCGGGTGCAGGGCCCGATCGTGATGACGCTGATCGGCGTCGTGGCCGCGCTTGCGAACCCGCTGGCAGACGCCGGCATCCCGATCTTCGCGATCTCGACATTCGACACGGACTACATCCTGGTCCATGAGCCCGACTTCGACGCCGCTATCGTCGCATTGACGGATTCGGGCCACGTCGTCGTGTCGCGGTAGGGCCGGCGCGCGTCGACCGACACAACGTTGAGCTGGGCAGGGGGTCGGCGGACCCCTCGGCCGATGCAGTCGCTCGACAGAAGCCGAGGCCATGAGCGCTCGGGCACGGTGCACTGGTCGCAGCTGGGCATGTCGCCTACGCGCGACCGCATTGGAGGGTTCCGATGATCACATCGACCCAGAACACCCGCGCGCAGTCCATCGTCGGCCGGCTCATGGCGTCGCTGACGATCGGGCTGATGATGCTCGCCCTGGGCGCCACCACCGCGTTCGCTGGGAGCAGCATCCAGGCGACTCGCGCGGCTGACGCCGCCGCCGCCATCCCGACCGGCGGCCCGGCTTGCAAGGTCACGTACGGCGGCCGGATCACGGCGGCCAACGGCGACAAGGCCACGTTCGGTGGCAACGCCAGCGCCGCCGGACCGTCCGGTCGGGCGCAGTTCCAGGATCACGGGCCGGTGGCGGCCATGAACGTCCACTCGATCGCCGTCTCGGCGGTCACCTGCGCCCCTGACGGGACCGCGGCCACCATCCTCGGGACGGCCACCGTCGACGGAGCCGGCCTGGTCGGCTTCCAGATCGATGTGACCGACCTCGGCCAGCCCGGCCGATCCGACACGTACCGGCTCGCGCTGAGCACCGGCTACGACACCGGTGTCCAGCTCCTGCGGGGCGGCAACGTCCGGATCCACAAGGCCGCCAGTGCCGCCGTGGCAGCGACGATCGCCGCCGCGACGGCGCCCGCGCCGACGACGACGGCGAACGCGCCGATCACGGTGAAAGCACCGACCCCGCGCTCCGCGGCGGCGACGGTCAAGGCAGAGAAGACGGTCAAGGCGACCAAGGTGCCTGCACGTTCCGAGGCCGCCACGCATGCGCATCCATCACACGCGCCCAAGGCCAAGGGGCACTCGAACTAGCCCGTCGCCCGGCTACGCCGGGTGGTGAATTGTAGAGGCGGGCCTGATCGGGTCCGCCTCACTCGTTTCTGGGTTGGGTCTGCGTCCTGCTACGCCCGCCGGGATGGGTCAGCCGAGCGACTGGGCCAGCGCGACGATGATGCCCTCGGGGCCGCGCACGTAACAGAGCCGATAGCTGTCCTCGTATTGCGCCATCTCGCCGACGAGTTCGGCGCCGTGGGACTGCAGGCGCGCAAGCACGTCCGTCGACGTCATCGACGGCGAACATGATGCTTCGTAGGCCCAGCGTGTTCCCCAGTGCGTTCTCCGGCTCGGTAGTGACCGCCGTCGGGCTATGGAACTTCGTCAGCTCAAGCTTGCCGTGGCCATCCGGCGTTCGCATCATCGCGATGTCGACTCGGACGCCGTCGAGCGCGTTGACACGGTCTACCCAGGGTCCCTCGATCGGCGCTTCGCCCTCCAGCTCCATGCCAAGTTCGACAAAAAACGCTTTGGCAGCCTCAAGGTCGTCGACGACGACGCTCACGTGGTCCAGTCGCAGGGTCGTCACGCCGCCAAGTCTAGAGTCCTTGGCTGAGCGCCGGTCTCGGCGTCAGTCAGCGTACTGAAGGGGCGTCACCAACACGTCGGGGAACGCGACGCCGGTCGCGTGATTTGGGCAGTAGCCGCGCGGGTTCTCAGATGGGTCACCTACTGCCCGCCATCGGGGTTCGCCAGCACAGCGATCTAGCCGCGAGCCTCTCCGTACGGCCTCGTGATGATTTCAAGCTGGTGCCCGCTTGGGTCATCGAAGTAGACGCCCCGGCCGCCGTCGTGGGTGTTGATCTCGCCCGGTTTGTCGTGGCCCGGGTCGGCCCAGTATAGGAGGCCTTGCGCCTGGATTTCGACCGAAGATCTCGTCGAACTCGTCTTCGCCCACGAGGAAGCAGTAGTGCTGAGCATCGATCTCGCCGTCGGCATCGCGGAAGTCGAGTGTCACCTTGTTGGCGACTTCGATCGCGAGGAACGGACCCCACAACACCGGGCTCGGTAGCCCGAAGAGGCCCGCAAGGAAGTCCGAGGACACACGCTTGTTCCGCGAGTAGACGATCGTGTGGTTCAGCTCGATCGTCATGACTTCGTGACCGGCGGACGAGTCATGCATCGCCTCCTTGGTACTGCGCGAGCGCTGACTCTAGCGCTGCGCCGCCGCGACGCCAAGCCCGATCGGGCACGCGACACTGGTCGCGGTGTGACACATGTACCCGTCCGGGTTCCTTGCGAGATATGAGTCCGTTCAGGTGGACATGAGACACTCCCGAGCAGAGGAGTGTCGATGACTGACATGCTGGCTCTGGTCTCGCTCGCGAGTGAGGAGCCACCGCGACGCCGCTTTATCGCCGGGGCGGACTCCATCGCGTCCACCGAGCAGAAGGTCGCCGACCTTCAGGCCGACAGCGACATCAACCGCGAGCGCTTTGTGTCCTCGACCTTGCCGAATGATTGAACCATTCACGTCGCAGACGAGCGTCAGTCCACGTACTGCAGCGGCGTGACCGCGAAGTCATCCGGTAGCTTCACGCCGGTCGCGTGGTTCGGGCAGTAGCCTCGCGGATTCTTGTCGAGGTACTGCTGGTGGTAGTCCTCGGCGTAGTAGAACGGGTTCGACGCGGCGTCGACGATCCCCGTCGTGATCGTGCCGTACCCAGCCTTCGACAGCTGCTCCTGATACATGGCCTTCGAGGTCTCGGCGGCGGCCCGCTGCTGGTCGTCGGCGACGATGATGATCGAGCGGTAGCTGGTGCCTCGGTCGTTACCCTGGCGCATGCCCTGGGTGGGGTCGTGGGCCTCCCAGAACGTCATGAGCAGCTGCTCGTAGCTGACCCGCGACGGATCATAGGCGACCAGCACCACCTCGGCGTGACCGGTCCGCTCGGAGCAGACCTCCTCATACGTCGGGTTTGGGGTGTGACCACCGGCATAGCCGACGGCCGTCGTGACGACGCCCGGGATCTGCCAGAAGTCCTTCTCGTCGCCCCAGAAGCAGCCGAGGCCGAAGACCGCGGTCTTCGTGCCATCAGGCCACGGGCCGGCCAGCGGCGTGCCCAAGACCCGGTGGATACCCGGATCCATGATCGGCTCGGAGCGGCCCGGGAGGGCGTCGGCGGGGGAGGGGACGGTCTGGGGTCGGGAGCGGAAGAACTGCATGTCCGAAGTCTAGGCGGAATGTGCGTCGATCCCGTGACGATCCGAAGGGGACGCGAAGGGCTCAGACGGTTCTCAGGACGCGCCGCGAGCCTCGAACTCGCCAGCGCTGGCATCCAACCACTCCCCGCATCAGGAGACCGTCATGGATCCCCAGCTCCCCATCGAACCCCTCGTCCCGGGATCGAGGCCCGTGGCGACCTCGCCGCCCTCGACGACGACGCCCCCGGCGGCGGCACCCTCGAGCGCGACGGCAGCGCCGCTGCGCCTGACCGGCATCCGCCGCAGCATGGCGACCTTCGGCCTCGCCGTCGGTCTGCTGGCCGTCGGCGGCGCCGCAGTCGTCCTGGCCGCGAGCCCCGAGCCGTCCTCGAGCGCGAGCCCGGGCACGACGCCGGGCACCCAGCCGTCGACCAACGACGACTCGACGTCGACCGACCGGCCGGACAAGGGCGATTGCCCCGAGGACGGCGCCGGCAGGCAGGACGGCACGGACGGACAGAGTCCCGCGGCGTCGCCGTCGACCGACACGTCGACGTCCACCTAGGACGCCGGACAGCACCCATCCACGGCGGCTAGCATCAGCCGCCGTGGACCACCACCTCGCCCACCGCGCTCGGAACCATCGACGACTGGGGCGCCGACCACGCCGCCGCGGCGGTCGTCGGTCCGGACGGGGTCATCGCCAGCCACGGCGACCCGGGCCACACCTTCCGCTGGGCGTCGGTGACCAAGCTCGTCACCGCCCTGGCCGTCCTCGATGCCGTCGAGGACGGCCTGATCGACCTCGACGAGGCCGCCGGCCCGCCCGGCGCCACGGTCCGCCACCTCCTCGCCCACGCCTCCGGCCTGCCGTTCGAGGGCGAGGCCGTCTCGCCCAGACCCGGCACCCGCCGGATCTACTCGAACCCCGGCTACGACATCCTCGGTGCCCTGCTCGCCGAACGCGACGGGGTCGCGATCGCGGAGGCGCTGGACCAGCGGGTCCTGGGGCCGCTCGGGATGGCCGGCACGCGACCTCGTGACCAGGCCATCGGAGGGCCTCCATGGCCCGCTCGCCGATCTGGCCGCCCTGGCTCGCGAGCTCCTGCGCCCGTCGCTCGTGACACGGGCGACCCTCGACGAGGCGACGACCACCGCCTTTCCCGGCCTGACCGGCGTGCTGCCCGGCGTCGGGCGGTTCGAGCCGCTCGACTGGGGGCTCGGATTCGAGCTGCGCGACGGCAAGAGCCCGCACTGGACGGGAACCCGGAACTCCCCGGCGACCTTCGGGCATTTCGGCGGGTCGGGCGGGTTCCTGTGGGTGGATCCCGCGCTCGATGGAGCCCTCGTCTGCCTCACCGACCGCGACTACGGCCCCTGGGCGCTTGAGGCCTGGCCGCGGTTCTCGGACGCCGTCATCGCCGCGCTAGCAGGTTCCTGACGACGGTTGCATCATCCATTCGCTGTAGATGGGCCCGGACCATCAACCGATGTCCTGCACCGGGTGCGGAGAAGTACGGTCGTGTGCAGCATCCCAGAGATCCAGCCGGAGCCATGTCTTGACCAACCTCCGCACGCCCCGCGTCATCGCGGTCCTGCTCGCCTTCCTCCTGACCGGCGCGGGTCTCGCGCTCCTCCTGACCGGTGTCCTTGGTGGCGCTCCGATGGACGCCGCGGGACCGGTCAGCGGGGCTCCGCCAACCTTCACGACGACCGGCGACCGCTGGACGCTCGACCAGGTGCTCGCTGCGGCGCGCAGCGGCGAGGTCGATGCGATCAGTGCCATGACGCCGGCGAATGGCTCCACGACGAACGTCCTGGCCCCGATCCTCATCGCGAGAACGGTCAGCGGCGCGATCCACGTCGTCAGACCGGAGGTCCCCGTCGGCGACGCCCTCGACGTGATCCGCGCCGCCGGCTATTCGCGACTGCTTACCGACGAGGCGCTCGCCCTCGACCCGGGCTCCGCCGCCGGCGGGCTGCCGTCGTTCGTCGGTCTGGCGATGTCGGGCGCCATGCTGGTCCTCGTCGTCCTCGTCTTCATGCGCCTGCGCGGCTCGGCGTCTCGCACCTGGCGTCCGTCGCGCAGCCTCAAGCGGCGCCGGACCGACGTCGAGGTCGTCGGGGAGCGTCCGAGCGTGACGCTCGCCGATGTCGCCGGCGCCGATGAAGCCAAGCTGGAGCTGACCGAAACCATCGAGTTCCTGCGCGACCCGGCCCGCTTCGTCCGGCTCGGCGCCACCGCGATCCGCGGCGTGATGCTCTACGGCCCGCCGGGCACCGGCAAGACCATGCTCGCCAAGGCGGTCGCGGCCGAGGCCGACGTCCCGTTCTTCTCCGTATCGGGCTCCGAGTTCGTCGAGAAGTACGTGGGAGTCGGCGCCGGGCGTGTCCGGGAGCTGTTCGCCAAGGCGCGAGCGGCCGGGCGGGCGGTCGTGTTCATCGACGAGATCGACGCCATGGCAAAGGCCCGCGGCGGCGCGGACAGTCACGAGGAACGCGAGCAGACGCTGAACCAGCTGCTCGTCGAGATGGATGGCTTCGGGAGCAACGAGGGCGTCGTCGTCATCGGCGCCACGAACCGCCTCGACACCCTCGACCCGGCCGCCCTCCGTCCAGGCCGGTTCACCCGCAAGATCCACGTCCCGCTGCCCGATCGCGACGGCCGCCTCGCGATCCTGGCCGTACACGCCAAGGGCAAGCCGCTGACGCCCGATGTCGACCTGCCCGCCGTGGCGCGCAAGACCTACGGGTTCTCCGGTGCGATGCTCGCCGACCTGCTCAATGAGGCGGCCATCCTCGCTGCCCGGACCGGACTCGATGCCATCGGGCCCATCCAGGTCCACAACGGTTGGCTGAAGACGGCCTTGGGCACCTCGCGCAAGCGCTCCATGGACGAGCGCGAGCGCAGCATCATCGCGGCCCACGAGGCGGGTCACGCGGTCTGTGGCTTCGTTCACGGTGACAAGCGTCGGGTCGAGGAGATCAGCCTCTTCGCTCACGGGGAGGCCCTGGGCGTGACGGTCTCGAGCTCCGAGGACGACGACCTGCCGTCGGAGACCGACCTGCGCGCCCGGTTGGTCGCCCTGATGGGTGGCCGAGTGGCGGAAGAGCTGCTGTTCCACGAAGTCACCGGCGGCGCCTCCAACGACTTCGAGAAGGCCACGAGCATCGCGACCACGATGGTCCACCGCTTCGGCATGGGCCGCGACCCCCAGGCAGCCGATGAGGGCGCGACCGGTCGGGGCATCCTGACCACGCTGGTTGGCGACCCTGCCGCCTTCAGTCGTGACGTGCGTGACGCTCAGGCCCGGGCCATCGGGAGCATTCTCGATGATGCCTACACCGGAGCTCGCCGCACGCTCATCGCCGAGATGTCCCGCCTGCGCGACGTCGCCGCATATCTCTACGAGCAGGAGCGGATCGACGGCAACGAGTTCGAGGCCGTCATGGAGGGGCGCCTCCGCCCGGCCGATCCCGACGGGTGGCGCGCCGCGGCGGCCTCCCCCCGTCCGTGGGCGGCGATCCCGACGATCTACCAGGAGCGCGCCCCTCGCGCCATCGCGATGCCGGCCCCGTCGCCCGCGGCGATCCCGTCGGCCCCGTCTTCCCCGTCCGCCCCGGCGGCCCCTCCGGCGCCCATCTTCGTGCCGACACCGGCTCCCGCGGCCGTGCCGGTAGCCGGCAGCGCCCGGCCGAGGTCTGCAGCGGCATGGCGCCTCGGCCGCCGCCTCATCGCGAACCGGCGATTGCCGGCGATGCCCGGCAGGCTCCGGCGCTCGATGGCCGCGATCATGCGCGACCTCGCCGCCGACGCGGATCGCTGAGGCCCAGCAGACGGATCGACGGTGAATGCCGCCCGGCTGTAGCCCCAATGGGCCGTGGTAGCCTGACTCGTCCCCCGTTACGGTCACAACTGCATATGGCCACCCTGAACCCCTCGGTTCCGCCCGCGGCGGTCCCCGTCACGGCGCGCTGGACGCTGGGCATCGGCTTCGCCGTGGCGCTGGGCATCGGCGCGATCGTGCTGACGGCCATCGACCTCGGCGGGCAGGCGATGCTCTGGGAGAACGCCCACTGGACGGTGTTCTACGGCGTGGGCTTCGCGCTCGCCTTTCGCGGCTTCCGAACCTCCAGCGGCCTCGAGCGGCGCATCCGAGCCGCCCTCGCGACGGTGTCCCTGGTCTGGCTCGCCGCTCAGGTCGCCTGGCTCATCCAGTCCGCGCTCGGTGTCGTCGTCGTTCCGTCGCCTTCTGACTTCCTGACCTTCGCTGCGATGGTCCCCGCGGTCGTTGCCCTCGACCTCGCGCTCCGGCATGCGGTCGATCGACGCGAACGACTCGGCCTCTATCTCGATTGCGCGGTCACGTTCCTCGCCATCGCGACCGTCGTGACGCTGGTGTTCGGGCATCTGATCGCAGGCCAGGACCTCCTCGCTGGGGCGCTGCTCCTGAGCTTCCCCATCGCGTGCCTGTCTGTCGCCGGCGCCGGCCTGATCGCGGCGCTCGCGACCCGCGCGAGACCGATCAATGGCGGCCTCTACGCGTTGTTGATCGGGACATCCCTGTACGGCGCGGGATACTTGCAGTGGGTGGCCGCTGCTCCCGCCATCACGCCGCCCGGATATTGGGCGAACTACCTGTTCTCGATCTCGGCGGTGGCCATCGGCCTTGCCGGTGCCACCTTTCGTTTCGATATGCGTGGAGCGAAAGGCGACGATCGGCTCGGCGCCTTCATCCGCGATGCCTTGCCACTGGCCGCCGTCATCGTCGCCGTGGGATGTCTGGTCTCCGCGTCGTTGACGGACACTTCGAACGCGCTCGTCAGGCCGCTCGGCTGGGCGGTGATCCTGGTCGCCGTCCTCCGCCAGGTGCTGCTCGTCCGTGAACGTTCCGCCGCTGTCCACGAGGCCCGAGAAACCGCCAACCATCTGATCTCGGTCGAGGCCAGTCACCGCCGCCTGATCGAGACGATCCCGGCCGTCGTCTATATCGATGAGCGGCTCACCGCCGACCTGCGCGACTCGACGATGATCTATGTGAGCGCCGAGGCAAATCGACTGCTCTCCTACACGCCGGTCGAGCTAACCGGCGATCCCGAGCTCTGGTTCCGCCTCGTCCACCCGGAAGACGCGGCGACCGTCGCTGCGGCGGAGGACGAGCATTTCGCCACCGGCGTGCCGTTGCGCCAGACCTTCCGCATGCGCGACCGCCGTGGCAACGAAGTCTGGGTCCTCGACGAAGCCACGCTGGTGCGCCTGCCCGAGGGTCGTCTGCAATCGCACGGCGTCTTGATGGACATCACGGCGCAGAAGGAGGCGGAGGCTGCGGTACGCGAGAGCGAGGAGCAGCAACGCCGGATCATCGAGTCGGCCAGCTCCGCCTACGTGGCCATCGATGCCGAGGGTGTCGTCCTCGACTGGAACGAACGGGCGACGGAGACGTTCGGGTGGTCGCCCGATGAGGCCGTCGGGCGCCTGCTGAGCACCCTGATCGTCCCCGAGGCGCAACGCGTCGCCCACGAAGCCGGGCTGCGCCGATTTGCGAGGACCGGGGTCGGGCCGCTCGTCGGGCGCCGGATCGAGCTGGTGGCGCTCGACAACACGGGCCGCGAGTTCCCGGTCGAGTTGACGATCTGGCCCGTCCGGGCGGGCGGGATCCTGACCTACAGCGCGCTCATCCACGACATCACCGAGCGCCGGCGGCTCGAGGACGAGTTGCGCCACCAGGCGTTCCACGATTCGCTCACGGGCCTCGCCAATCGCGCGTTGTTCGCCGACCGCCTCGATCACGCGCTCCAGCGGCGCGCGAGCGGTGACATCGGGGTCATCTTCTTCGACGTCGATGACTTCAAGCTCATCAACGACGGCCTCGGTCACGCCGCCGGTGACGGGCTGCTCATCGAGGTGGCGCGCCGGCTCGGCGAGCTGGTCCGAGCCGGCGACACGGCGGCGCGGCTGGGGGGCGACGAGTTCGCCGTCCTGCTGGAGCTCACGACACAGGACGAAGCGACCCGGGTCGCCGATCGCATCATCGCCGCGTTCCTGCCCTCGTTCGAGATCGGGGGCCACCGGATCACCGCCCGAGCCAGCATCGGGATCGCGTTCGGCCATGCCGGCTCGGAGGCGGCCACCGTATTGCGCGAGGCAGACGCCGCGATGTACACGGCCAAGGACCGCGGCAAGGGCGTGTGGCAGGTCTACGACCCCTCGATGGCCGGCGACGGCTTGCTGGAGATCGAGCTCCGCGCGGACCTCAAGTCGGCGATCGAGAACGGTGAGCTGAGCGTCGCGTACCAGCCGATCGTCGAGCTGCTGACGCGCCGGACGGTCGGCGTCGAGGCGCTGGCCCGCTGGCATCATCCGACCCGGGGCGATATCGAGCCCTCCCAGTTCATCCCGCTGGCCGAGGCCGCCGACCTCATCGTGCCGCTGGGTCGATGGGTCCTCGAGGAGGCCTGCCGGACCGTGCAGGGCTGGCGCGCGTCGGCCGAGGGCCCCGATGACCTGCGCCTCAGCGTGAACATCTCGCCGCGCCAGCTGCTCCACGGCTCGATCATCGAGCATGTCCAGACGGCGCTCTCGGATTCCGGCCTCGAGCCCGCCGACCTGACCCTCGAGATCACGGAGGGGGTCCTGGTCGAGGAGGCTGGCGCCAGCCTGGCGGCCCTCGAGGGACTCAAGGCCCTGGGCCTCCGGATCGCCATCGACGACTTCGGCACCGGCTACTCCTCGCTGAGCTACCTCTCCCGACTGCCGATCGACGTGCTCAAGATCGACCGCTCCTTCGTCGCCGACATCGGGACGTCACGCCAGGCGGCCGCCCTCGTCCGCTCGATCGTCAAGATCGGCCAGACGCTCCATCTCGAGACCGTCGCCGAAGGGGTCGAGACCGAGGAGCAGCTCGACCGGCTCGTGCGGCTTGGCGCCAAGCTCGGCCAGGGCTACCTCTTCGCCGCGGCCGCTGGCCGCGGACGAGCTGGCCACGATGCTGCTTGCCGCGGGGACGCTGGACGCCGCCTGACCCGCACGGCAAACCCGGACAGGGCGTCCGGGGCGAACTGCTGTCAGGCCCTGGCTCGCGTCGGAACGCCGAACAGATAGCCCTGGGCATACTCGACGCCGAGCTCGAGGAGCGTGTCCGCTTCCTCCTGCCGTTCCACGCCCTCCGCGATCAACCGCTGCCCGCTGCGCTTGCCGAAATGTGTGAGTCCGGCGACGAGCGCCTGTCGCAGGGGATCCTCGTGGACACCGCGCACGAGGGTCATGTCGAGCTTCACCCACTCGGGTCCGACCTCCAGGATGTGGCGCAGGGTGGCGTAGCCCGCACCGGCGTCGTCGACGGCGACCTCGACATCGCCGACCCGTCCGACAGCCCAGCGGAATTCGTCGTAGTTCGGGATCGGGACATGTTCGGTGAGTTCGAGGACGATCCGTCCGCCGTACCGGGTGAGGACGCGCTTGAGCCGCTTGCCGGCGGTGACCACGAGACCCGGTGACACATTGACGGCCAGGAACCCGTCGTCGCCCGCCGCCGGGGCGGCCCCGATGGCAGCCTCGATCGTCGCGAGCTCGAAGTCAAAGCCCAGGCCGACGGCTGAGGCACGCGCGAAGCGGATCGATGGTTCGGTCCCATCGATGAACCGGGTCAGCGCCTCGTGGCCGACGACCTCTCTGGTCCCGAGCGACACGATGGGCTGGAACACTGGGAAGAACCTGCGCTCCGTGAGCACCCGACGGAGCTCGGCCTTCTCCCTGGCCGACTGCCGACGATCGGCGAAGGCCGGGCCCGCGACGACCCCGAGCACGCTGGCGTAATCGATCGCGCTGGCGAGGAGCCTCGCCCGAAGCATGGACAAGGAATCGGTCCGCTCATCGAAGACGCTGGCGATCGACAGCATCCCGACCAGGTCCTCCCCGGCGAAGATTGGGACACCGGCGGCGATGTCGGGATGGACATCCCAGAACGCACTGGTGGGCTCGCCGGGCTCCGGGCCGGCCACCCGCTCGACCCAGGGGCCTTCACGCGCCCGGCCGACGAGGTAGCGGCTGCGGGTGAGCGGCAACGGGTCGCCGCCGATGCTCAGGCCCTCGCTCGTGTTCCAGGTCGCGATGGGCTCCAGCTGATCCTCCCCGACGAGCCGGTACACGCCGACGAACTCCGAACCGATCCGCCGGGCGAGTTCCGTGACGACGGCCTCGGCGGCCTCCTCCGGCACGCTCGAGAGCGCCAATTGGCCGATCGCGCGGATCGCGACCGCGCGCGTGCGAAGCTCGGCGATGACGACCTGCGTCCAGGCGGCCTGCGTGCGGAGGTGCGCCTTGACGCGCGCGACCAGCTCGTCGAGCCGGACGGGCTTGGGCAGGAAGTCATCCGCGCCGGCGTCGAGCGCCTCGATGACGCCCTCGGCATCCTCGGAGCCTGTCATCAGGATGAACGGCATCGTCGAGGTCTCGGGACGAAGGCGGAGCGCCCGGACCAGATCGATCCCGTTCATGCCGGGCTCGCCGAGGTCGGCGACGACGCAGCCGATCTGCTCGACCGCGAGCGCCTGCTCGACGGCGTCAGCGTCTCGGGCCGCGACCGCTCGGAGCCCGGCGCGGGCAAGGGCGTCCGTCATGACCCTCAGCAGGTCGGGGTCGTCCTGCACGATGAGGACGGCGGCGCCATCGGGACGATGGGGTGCTGTTGCGTCGATCTGGGGTCCTGGACGCGGCAGTCGTGTCTCTCCGTCCTTGGTGGTCACCCGGCCCCTGGGCGGGGGGACATCACTCTGGCATCGCGCGCCGCGGCCCGACGAGGAACTTGTTCCGAGCGCCGCTGCCGCGCCTCGAGCGCGGAAACACCCGCCGTCAGGGCCAGCCCGGACGCGTCGAGCAGCCGCAGCCGATTCCGACCGACGATCCCAACGCGGAGATCCTGCTGTTCTTCGAGGCGGTCACCAGGTGGCTCGCGACTGAGGGATCCCGCGGTTGCCCGTACCTGAACACCGCCATCGAGATCACCGATCCGGCCCATCCGGCCTGGGCGGTCGTTCGCGACTATCTCGCCGAGATCAGCGCCTACCTGCGGAAGCTGCTCGTGGAGGCCGGCTACCCGGACGCGGACCGGCGGGCGATGGAGCTGCACGCACTGCTCGCCGGCGCCATCACGCTCGCTGTCGCCCACCAGACCAGCGCATTCGCGATCACCGCCCGGCGGGCTGCGGAGCGACTGCTCGACTGACCCCGGGGCGGGTCCCCTGATAGCCTCTCATGCGGCGTCCACAGGACGCGCTCACCGAGGGGAGGCCACCGGCAATGGCGAACTTCAGCGGCAGCGGCACCAAGGACGCCCCGTGGGTGCTCAAGACCCCGCCTGGAACGTCCGAGTACCAGATGTGGCGCGACGACGCGGCCGACCCGCCGGCGATCGTCTGCCAGGTCGGCGGGACCCGGCTGCTCTACGACGCCCGGGCGATCGACGACCTCCACGCGATGCTGAAGGCGAGCGGGGATTGGGTGCCGCTCGGTGGCGCCGACGAGCAGAAGCCGGCGCCAGAGGGGAGTGTCGAGGCGTGGGGTCGCGCCGCGGACAATCCGCTCGGCGGCTGGTACGGCCTCAAGAAGGGTCTTCGCGGTCGGTTCGGCGTGTACATGCCGCCGCTGCTCGAAGCCCTCGGGCTTGCCGAGGTGACGCACGACGCCAAGAACAACCGCATGCGGGCGATCTGAGCGAACGCGCGGCCCGCTCCCAACGTGGTCGGAAGCGGGCAGATGTAGGCGCCCGAGGACCGGGGTCAGGCTGGCGTGTCCAGGCCTTCCACGAGGACCGTCTCGACCTGATCGGCCGAGATCGGCTCCGAGAACGACAGGATGAGCTCGCGATCGAACCCCATCGCGTCGGTGGTCCCGGTCGGCCCGGGCTGGACGAGGAGGAGGCGGATGCCACCCTCGTGCTCATCGACGTAGAGCGCCAGCGCGTTATCGATCGGGAAATCGGTCCACGTCAGCTTCAGCGTGGTCGCGTCGACGTTCTCGGCCACGAGTCCTTCGACCGACATGCCGTCGCCTGGCGTTCCCGACCGCGCCTCGACGAGCCGACCGGTGCTGTCGACGATATCGACGTACACGTCGGCGCCCGTCGCGTTTCGGAGGTCGACCCTGAACGGCATGGCGTCGGGGCCGGCGTCCGGGTCCGGGGTCGGGGCGGGCGTCTCGTCCGGTGCCGGGACCGGCGTGGGCTCGGGCGTTTCGTCCGGCGCGGGGACCGGCGTGCTCGGTGCCGAGGGGCTCGGGCTCGCGACCGGTGGCAGGACGGGGTCGTCCGCACCCCCGCCACGCCCGAAGGCCGTGAAGACGATCAGCGCGGCGAGGATCGTGCCGGCCGCGATGGACACGAGGAGGGAAATCTGGTTGGATCGGTTCCGGCGATCCAGCGATCGGGTCGTCATCGGTAGAAGTTCCTTTAGATCCGGGGGCGTGAGATGCCCTGTCCAATCACCCGGCGGATTCGCCGGTTCACCACGTACGAGCGAGTCAGGCGACCGTTCCTTCAACCACGGGGGGCTCGGGGGGCAACTTGTCGACGGATGTCCTGTCCCACTACGTCAATCGGCCGGGCGATGCGATGACCCTGGTCTGCAACGGAACCGATAGAGCGGTGGGTCCTTCTGCGGTGCCCGCACGGAGCCCGGGAGCGACCCTGTGAAGGTGCAGGACCGCGCCCAGGCTGAGGCGGTCGTACCCGCCGCAGGCCTCCGAGAGCTCGTCGACCGGCTCGAGACGCTCGCCGGCCGCCGCATCGCGCTGCCCTCCGGGTCCGATGCCGCACGGACCCGTGCGGCACGGCTGCGCGACCACCTCGCGGGCCATGTCCGGGTTCGCGCCCGCAGCCTTGACGCGCCCTTGGTCGTGCTCCTGCTCGGCCCGACGGGAGCCGGCAAGAGCACGCTCTTCAACACGATCGCCGGCCGGGCCGCCAGCCCGACCGGCGTCCTCCGGCCGACGACGCGAACCGCCATCGTCCTCGCCAATCCCGACGACGCGGGGGCGCTCCGCTCGGGCACGCTCGCCCGCATCGAGCCCGGGCGCCTCCGGATCGAGACCGATCCGAACGTTGCGCCCGGACTCGCCCTCGTCGATGCCCCCGACATCGATAGCGTGGAGCACGCCAATCGGGAGCTGGCGGACCGGCTGGTCGAAGCTGCCGACCTGTGCCTGTTCGTGACGACCGCGACTCGCTATGCCGACCGAGTTCCGTGGCTGGTCCTCGGACGGGTCCGCGAGCGTGGCCTGCCGCTCGTCGTGGTCGTGAACCGCCTGCCGGCCGAGGCAGACGACCGTCGGGAAGTGCTCGAGGACGTCGCTCGCCTGTTCGCGGAGGCGGGCCTGGGTGGATCGGCGACCGGGGAACGGCGGAGCGGCGGCCCTGGAGGTCGTCGGTGTGACCGAAGGCGAGGTCGAACCTGCTCGGGAGGCTCTCCTGGCGGCGGCCGTCGCGCCCGTGACGGCACGGATCGACCACCTGCGCGCCGACCGCGAGGCCCGCCTCGAGCTTGCCGCACGCGCGCTGGCCGGTTCCCTGGCGGGGCTCGGCCCGCTGATCGAGCAGATCGCCGACGACGCGGCCCACGAGGCGATCGACGCCGCGGCCGATCATCGGATCGCGGCCATCCAGTTCGAACGCGGCCTCGCCCAGGTCCGCGACGCGGTCAGCCACGGCACCTTCCTGCGCGAGGAAGCCCTTCGCCACTGGCAGGACTACGTCGGCGCGGACGACATCACGCGGATCTTCTCCCGGGGGATCGGTGCGGTCCGTGGCGCGATCGCCAGCATCTTCCGCCCGACGAAGGCGCCGGTCGCCGAGATCCGCGAAGCCACGACCGACGACCTTGTCGCGGTGGCCCGTATCCACGCGGCCGAGGCCGCGCGCCGCACCGCGTCGGCCTGGTCGGAAGATCGCTCCGTCGCGGATGCGGTGGCTGCGGATCCGACGCTGTGGGGCCCGTCGGCCGGCTTCGATGCGCGCCTTCGGACCCGGCTGGACGAGTGGATCGCGTCGATCGGAACCGACATCGCCGAGACGGGGGAGGGCAAGCGGCGCCTGGCCCGCGGCGCGTCGATCGGGGTCAATGCGGTGGGCGTCGGCGTGATGCTCGCGACGTTCATCCACACGGCCGGGCTGACCGGGACCGAAGTCGGCGTGGCGGCGGCGACCGCGTTCGTCAACCAGAAGCTGCTGGGCGCTCTCTTCGGCGAGGCGGCGATGGTCGAGCTGATCGCCAGGGCCCGGCAGCGGCTCGACGATGCGCTCGTCGCGACCTTCGACGAGGAGCGCCGTCGGTTCGACGCCCTGGCACCCGTCCCCGAGGACCTCGAGGTGCTGGCTGCCGACCTGCGCGAGGCGGCCGACGAGACACGCCGGCTGCCGGCCGTCGTCCCCATGGACGCGCTCGGGCTGTTTCGGGGAAGGGCCGATGACGCCACCGACGACACGGCCCCGACCGGGACCGTGGGCGTCGAGGGAGTCGACGCCACGGCACCCAGCCAGGGATGAGCGTCGCCGAGCCGATCCCGACGACCGCCGGCGAGGTTTCGAGCCCCTCCGCGGCCGCGCTGCCCGACTGGGCCGGCCCATCGCTCGGCGATCACGGGATCGGCGGCTGCCTACGGCGACTCGACGAGGCCATCGCCGCTGCCACCCTGCTGGGCGTCCCCACCGCTGACGCCCAGGCGGTCGCGCGGGAGGTCGCGGGGCGCCTGGGGTTCCCGGCGGAGACGTACGTGCTGGCCCTGGTCGGGGGGACGGGCGTCGGCAAGTCCAGCCTGCTCAACGCGCTCGCCGGGTCGCCCGTGAGCAACGCCTCGGCCCGCCGTCCGACGACGGCCCAGCCGCTTGCCTGGGTGCCGCGATCGAGCCGCCCGGACCTGGGCGGTCTCCTCGGCTGGCTCGGCATCCCCGACGAGGAGGTCCGCGATCACGATCAGGACGCGCCGGGCAACGTGGCGATCCTGGACCTGCCGGATCTCGATTCGGTCGAGCTGGAGCACCGCGAACGGGTCGAGGCCATCCTTCCGCGCGTCGATGCGGTCGTCTGGGTCACGGATCCTGAGAAGTACCACGACGCCATCCTCCACGACGATTTCCTCGCGAAGTGGCTGCCCCGGCTGGACCGCCAGGTGGTCGTGCTCAACAAGACCGACCGCCTCTCTGTCGACGACGGCGCCCGGGTCCGGCAAGACCTCGAGCGTGACCTCGCGTTGAAGGCTGGACGCGGGGCTCGTGGCTCGCTGGTCCGCGTCCTCCCGACCTCCGCGCGCGAGGCGGGATCCGCCGGGATCGAGCCCTTGCGCGCGTGGCTGGCCGAGGCCGTCGAGGCCAAGCGCCTCGTCCGCGCGCACGTGGTCACCAGGATCGCCGCCGCGGTGACCGCGCTCGCTCGGGCAGCGGGCGTGGACTCGACCGCGCGGGCCAAGCCGTTCGTCGACGGCGCGACGCGGCGGGCCACGAGCGACCGTGTCACGGACGAGGTGCTGCGGGTGATGGACCTGCCCACCGCCGAGCGTCAGGCCGTGGCGGCGACGCGTGCCCGCGCCCGTTCCAAGGGCGCCGGGCCGCTGGCCGGCATCACGTCGCGGATCTACCGCTGGTCGGGGCGTCAGGCGCGGGTCGCCGATCCGGGGGCATTCCTGACGCGCTGGCGGGAGCGTGGCTCCCTCGCACCGGCCATGGAGGTCCTGCGTGGCGCCGTCGACGCGCCGCTCCGTGAAGCGCCACCGATGGTCCGTGCCTCGCTCGCCACGAGCATGGAGCCGAGTTCCCTCGGCAACAACCTCGCCCGGGCCGTGGACCGCGCCATCGCCGCGCGTGGCGCCGACGTGCCCTCGAGTCGTGTCTGGCCGGTCATCGGGCTGCTCCAGACCGCTGCCACGCTGGCGCTCGTCTTCGCTGGTGTCTGGGTCGTGTTGTGGGTCCTTGTGAAGTTCCCCGTCGATTCGGTCACCGTCCCCGGGCTCGGCCAGCTGCCGATGCCGTTCATCGTCCTCGTCGCGGCCCTGCTGGCGGGCTACCTGATCGCGCGGATGCTCGGTGCCCACGCCGGATGGCTCGGGCGGCGCTGGGCGCGGGCCCTCGCCCAGGACGTTCGTGATCGCGTCGGGCGGGAGGTCGAGACGTCGGCGATGGCCGGGCTCGATCGTCTCGAAGGGGCTCGGCGAGGGCTATGGAACGCCGCCCGGGGTGCCGGCGAGGACTGCGCGCCGCCGCGACGCTGACCCGGAACCGTCTCCGGGACGCTCGCGCTGACCGCGCTGACGAAGGCATCTAGGTCCGGGCCCGGTGCCGGCCCTTGACCTTGAGCATCGCCTCGTCCGCCCGCTCGGTCAGCTGGTCCAGCGTCTCGTCCGCCGTGAGCGCGGCCAACCCGACGCTGAGCCCGACGTGGACGTCGGCTTCGATCGGCGGCGGAGATCGTATCGAACCGCCGAGCCGCCTCCGCCAGGTCGGTCCCGCCAAGACCACAGACGAACTCATCTCCACCGTAGCGGATGATCGGGTCGAACGAGCGAAGCCTCGAGCGGATCTCGCGAACCACGGCCTGCAGCGCGCGGTCGCCGGCCGCGTGGCCATCGCGGTCGTTGACGACCTTGAGGTCGTCGACGTCGACGAACGCGAGGACGAACCGCCCGTCCGATCGGCGCGCGCGGTCGATCTCGTGCGAGAGTGCCAGCCGACCCATCTCGCGCCGGTAGCAGCCGGTCAGTTCATCGAGGTGAGCCGATTGCAGCTCCGCCTCGAGGCGGGCCCGTTCGCGAGCCGCGTTCGCGCGATCCAGCGCCGCGCGCTCGCGATCCGCGGCGGCGCGCGCCCGATCGGCCGCCGCCTGTGCACGCACGAAATCGAGCTGCTGCTCCAGCGTGAGCTCGGGTCCCGACGCGGCCTTGACCAGCGCAGCGGCGAGCGCATCGCGTTCGCGTCCGGCCTTGTCGCGCGCGTCTGCGATGCGATCCCGGTCCACGGCCGTCAGGTCGCGCTCCGCCGCCGTCTGGGCCCGTCGCATCCGGCTACCGAGGCGCTCCACGGTGGTCGCCTCGCGTTCGCCACGGGACGTGTCGTAGGCGCGTTCGTCGGCGTCGGTGTGGTGGGCTTCGGACGCGTGATCGCGATCTGCCATCGCCTGGTCGCGGTCGGAGGCGACCTGGTCCAGGTTCGAGCTCGCGTCATCGGCCGTCGAGGCGGCCTGATCGCTGTCCGATGCGGTCTGGTCGGAATCGGCGGACGACTGGTCGGCATCGGCCGACGCCTGGTCGACGTTGATGGTTCGCTGCGCCTCCAACGTCGCATCGCGAGACCGGAGGCCAGGCTGGCCGGCGGCGCCGGCTCCGTGGCCGTTGTGAGCGTCAGTATCCATATGTCGATGCCCCCGGCCGGCGCTAGGCGTGCCCGACTCTGTGCACGACGTAGGCGTGCACCGTCGCGACCGTACACGGCTGACGCGGGCGCCGCATCGATGAAAACCCGGTGCTGCGTGCGGCCGGCCACGTGGTAGCGTGGCGTGATGGTGTCGATCAGCTCGGCGTCGGCGTCGGGTCTCGATGCGCCGCCGCCGGGCCGCGATGGCCGCACCGAGGAGTTCCGGGGATTCCTGAGGGTGGCGATCCCGGCCGGATTCGCGTTCGCCGCCCTGGAGATCGTCCTGGGGCTGTTGTTCGGGGACGTGCTGCCAGTGATCGCCGGGGTCACGACGGCCGCGTACATCGGCGTCGTCCTGGTCTGGGTCCGGCGAACCCTGGGTCGTCGACCCATCGAGCGCGTGGTCGACGGGATCCTCCTCCCGATGTTCATCCCGGTCATCGTCACAGGGTTCCTCCAGCCGGGCCCGTCGGTCCTTGGGGCGGTCCTCCCGATCGCCGTCGCGATGTCCTATCTGGGCCGTCCCGAGATGCGTCGGGTCACCGCGCTCGCCCTGATCAGCGTTCTCCTGATCACGATCGTCAATGACCTCGTGCCGGTGTCCACGACTGTGCCCGTCTGGGTCGCGCTGCCGCTTCGTCTCGCGGGCGCGGTCGCGATCCTCGCCCTCGTCGCGATCCTCGTGTGGCAATTCCGCAATCGACTGCAGGCGATCGCCGCTGAGCTCAGCCAGCTCGTCGCTATGTCGCGCGACCTCGCCGGCACCGCCGAGCTCACGGAGGTCGGCGACCTGGCCGCCGGGTACCTGGCCCGCGCCGTCGGTGCCGACGAATGCGGGATCGTGTATCGGGAGGGTGCCGACCGGATCTTCCTGTATGGCTACTATCCGCCCGACCGTCGGGCGCCGGTTGATCCCACCTACGACCTGGCCGACTACCCGCTCACCCGTGCCGTGCTCGAGGGTGCGACGGTCACCCTCTCCGACGACTCGCCCGACGCGGATCAACGCGAGGTCGCCTACCTCCATTCGATCGGCCAGCGCTCGATGATGATGATCCCGCTGATCGCCAGGGGCCGGGTCCTGGGAGCCATCGAGGCGACCTCGTCGCAGCCGGCGTTCTTTGACGCGGAGCACGTCGCGAGAGCGTGGCCGTTCGCGGCTGAGGCTGCGATGGCACTCGAGAACTACGGGCTCATCGACGAACTGCGCCGCCAGGCGTTCCACGATGCCCTGACCGGGCTGGCCAACCGGAATCTCCTGATGGACCGGCTCGAGCACGCGGTGGCCCGGCGGCCCGGACCGAGCGCCGGGCTGAACGCCGTGCTGTTCCTCGATCTGGACGATTTCAAGGCCATCAACGACAACATCGGACACGTCGGCGGCGACCGATTGCTCGTCGCGGTCGGGGAGCGACTCATGACCGGCCTGCGCCCGAGCGACACGGCGGCCCGCGTCGGTGGCGACGAGTTCGCGATCCTGCTCGAGGATCTTCGCGTCGGGGACGAGGCGAACCAGGTCGCCAGACGGTTGATCGACGAGCTGGCCGCCCCGTTCCGGATCGGCGAGACCAGTGTCGTGATCGGGGTCAGCATTGGCATCGCGCTCGGTGCGCGTGGCGAAGCGTCGGCCGAGGAGCTGATGCGCAATGCCGATTTCGCGATGTACCGGGCCAAGCAGGCGGGGAAGGGCCGGTTCGAGGTTTTCCGGACGGACCTGCATGATGCGGCCACGCGCGAGACCGCCCTCCGCGAGCAGCTCGGTCGGGCGATCGAGCGGGACGAGATGCGGGTCCATTACCAGCCCATCGTCGACCTCGCCAGTGGCGCCGTCCTCGGCGTCGAGGCGCTCGCTCGCTGGCAGCGTCCCGATGGCACCGTGCTCATGCCCGACGACTTCATCCCGCTCGCCGAGGAGTCCGGACTCATCCTCCCGATCGGCGCCTGGATCCTCGAGCGAGCCTGTCAGGACGCCCGGGCCTGGCAGATACGACACGAGCTGCCGGGCCTGTTCATCTCGGTCAACCTGTCCGCGCGCCAGTTCGGGGATCGCGGCCTCGACAAGCGGATCACCGGGGCGCTCGCCGCATCCGGCCTCGAACCGAGTGCCCTCATCCTCGAGATCACCGAATTGGTGCTGATGCAGACCGGGGCCGCGACCGTGGCCCGCCTCACCGAGCTGCGCCGGCTGGGCATCCGCCTGGCGCTCGATGACTTCGGGACCGGCTATTCGTCCCTCAGTTACCTCGAGCAGTTCCCGGTCGACATCCTCAAGATCGACCGATCCTTCGTCGCACGGATGGGCGAGAAGGGATTCCGGCCCGTGATCGCGAGGGCCGTCGTCCAGCTCGGCAAGGGGCTCGGGCTCGACGTCGTCGCCGAGGGGATCGAGGGCCCCGATCAGGCGGTCGTGCTGCGCCGGCTCGGATGCAGCCGCGGCCAGGGCAACCTGTACGCCGAGCCGCTCGCTGCCGATGACGTGGAGCGCCTGCTCCATCGTGGGCACGTGGATGTCCCGGACGATGGCCCATCTCGACCGAGGCCCATCCCGCTGCGGCGCCGGTCGCGCGACATCGCCTGAGGGACTCGGCCGGGGCTCAGTCGGGGCTCAGTCCGGGCCCGTGCGTGCCATGCCTCCGCAATCGCCGGCGTCCAGCGGCTCCACCCGGAAGACCTGCCGGCTCACGGCGGCCGACGGCCCGCCTTCGGCGACCATGACCGCGATGAACGGCTCGACCCGGAAGGCCGCCCGCGTCGCTTCGAGGTCGGCTTCGCGGATCCGCAGGATGAACACGGGACGTTCACAGATCAGCGCGGCGATCCGGGCTTCGCGGGTGCCCCAACCGTCATAGACGATGTTCGTGTCGTCGACGATGAGGACGTCGGGACGGCGATCGAGCACGAAGCGGGCGTGCCATAGCGGGGTCGAGGCATCCCATTCCGAGAGGATCGCCGCGCCCGGGGGAAGGGCGCCGAGGACCGCGTCCGCGAACGCGTCGGCGGTTCGATCGCCGCTTCGATCCGCGGCTCCCCAGTTGGTGAGGGCGAGCGCCACGGCCAGCGCGAGGGACGCCGCGCCGACCAGCCCCCCCGGGCCGAGCGAACGGAAGCCCGGCGGCGCCCGTTCATGGATCGCCCGCGCGGCGCCCTCGAGCGCGACTGCCGCCCCGAGCGCCAGCACGAGCCAGGGCACGAGCAGGTAGTGCTCCAGGCGCAGGTACGTCGCCCAGATGTACAGGCCTGCCAGGAAGATGCCAGCGCACATCAGGCCAAAGGCGCGTCGCCGCCGCACGAGCAGGACCACACCGACGAAACCGAGGATCGGCAAGGCCGGCGTCCCCCGGCTCACGAGGACCTGCCAGAGCGCGCCCAGGGAGCTCACGAACTCGGCCAGCCCGCTGACCGAAAGGAACGCGAACTGTCCACGGAATTGGGCTCCGCTGACGAGCCACAGGACGGCGTCGAGCGTCACGGGGTGGTTGTACGGCAGCGGCGGGTCCCCGGCTGCCGCGACCGGGATGTACAGGTAGACGCCGAGTGCGGCGACGCCGGCCGCGACGGCCGCTCCGAGCACCCGCGGTCGCGCGGCGACCTCCACGCGTCCGACCCACAGGACGAAAAGCGCGACGAAGGGGGCGACGAAGAGGATCAGGAGGTGATTGCCCACGGCCAGCCCGAGGAGCACGGCGCCCAGGACCAGGTCCCGGGGCCGCCGGCCATCCTCCCAGACGAGCGCACGGTGCAGGACGGCGGCAACGAACAACAGGTGCAGCGGGTTGACCTCCGCGACGGTCGCCGCGGCCCAGACCGTGCCGACGGCGCCCAGGGCCAGCGCCATGCCGACCGCGATGGCCGGGCGGGTGCCCAGCCGGAGGAGGATCGCCACGGTGACGCCGAGGGCGCCCGCCACGAGGACCGCCGACAGGAGGTTGGCCCGGAACGCGATCGAGCCGATGGGCACGAGGTGCGCCAGCCACGACAAGAGGATGTACGTCGGGTAGCCGGTGGGGTGGGCGACGCCCAGGACGTGCGGGACCGTCTGCATCTCGCCCCAATCACCGAACGCCTGGCCGGGCAGCAGCGTCCGGACGTAGACGGCAAGGCCGATCAGCCCGGCGACGGCGGGCAGCAGGGTGGCGGTCCGGGACGCAGCGACGGCCACCCCGTGCGACCGGGCATTCCCTCCGCCCGGCTCGTCCCGGATCACCCGGCGGTCACCGTCCGTGCCACGCCATCACCGATGACGATCGTGTCCTCGGCCTTGGTCCCGGCGATCGACGGGTTCCAGGCCAGGGCCATCCCCGCCTCGATCACGGTCGGATCGTCGGGCAGGGCAACCCGTTCGCGCGCCTGGTAGCCGATCGAGCCACCCTGGTGGTGGTCTCGCCACTCGTCGGGGAACCCGGCGTCCGCGTAGGCGGACCGCGCGACGGCGAGCACGTCCCCGAAGGTCGCGCCCGGTCGGGTCGCGGCGTGCATGGCGGACTGGACGGCCCCGACGGCCTCGATGCGTCGGGCGAGATCCGGGCCGGGCGCCTCGAGCTCACGGAACCGGGTGAGCGCCACGTGCAGGCCCCATCGTTCGGCGACAAGGACGACCATCAGCCTCGAGCGGATCGGCGTCTCGCCCGGCAACGGGTGGCGGTAGCGCGCGATCCGTGCGTCGGCCGCGGCGAGGACCACGGGCGCTCGAACGCCCGGCAGACGGGCCAGCAGGTCCGCGACCACGTCGTTTTCGGTCATGCCGGGCTGGACCGCGGCGACGGTCGCTTCCATCGCCTGGTGGGCGACGCCACCGAGCTCCGCCATGCGATCCCGTTCCGGGGCGGAAAGCACGCTCCGGATGACGGACAGCTCGGGCTCGAGGTCGGCATCGCCGGCCGGGCGGTGGCTGCTGGTGTCCGGCGAACGGCCTCCGCATCGATCGCCCCGGGCTCCCACCACGGGACGGAGACCACCTCCAGCCCGAGGCCGGCGAGCTCCTCATTGGCGAGCCGTGTGGCCTCGATGTTCTGGGTGATGACGACGGCGTCGTCGCGCGTGACGAGAACGCCGGCGATCGATGTCTCCGTCGACTGCAGGACGTGGCCGCTGCCGCCGGCCGTCAGCCATGCGAGATTCCGGCGATTCATCAACAGGGCGGCGGCGTCACCACGTTCGTCGAGCAAGGTTCGCAGACGCGCCAGGCGCGCTCGATGCTCGCCCTCGCGATCCACGGGGTGTTCCGATGCGCTCAAGCGACCAGTCTAGGGCCCGGGGGCTGGCTAGGACCGACGGCCGTGATGCTCCGCGAAGAGGTCGACGAGCTCGCGCTCGAAGTCCGGGATGTCCTCGACGACCCGGCCCCAGACGATGTCGCCATCGCGGAAGGCGGGGGCATCGACCCACCGCGCGCCGGCGTTCACGAGGTCGTCGCGGATCCCGAGCGAACCCGTCGCCGGATGGTCGCGTTCGATGATGCCGGCCGAGATCGCCACGAGGCCCCCGTGACAGATGATGCCGACCGGCTTGCCCGCGCCGTGCACCGCGCGCACGAGGTCCGTCACCGCCGGATAGCGGCGCAGCTTGTCGGGCGCCCAGCCGCCGGGGATCACCAGGCCATCGACGTCACCGGCCGGGACATCCGCGGCAAGTCGATCTGCCCGGGCCTCGAGGCCGTTCTTGCCACGGACCGGGTCGAGGGACATCCCCACGGACGTGACCTCGGCGCCGGCCTCGCGGAGCCGCATCACGGTGACCCAGTACTCGAGGTCCTCGACACCATCGCCCACGAGGACGACCGTGCGCATGCCCTGGAGTGGAGCGTCCCGCCTCATCGAGGCTGCATGCTACACGCCTAGATCGCGGCTCCGTCGGCGTTGAACGGCGGCGCGTCCACGATGCGGGCATGGGTGTGCGCTGGCGCGGTCACGGCAGCGACGACGCGCTGCAGGAAGCCATCGCGCGGCTGGCTCAGGGAAGCGCATTCGAGCCACACGACGCCATCTCGCCACACGGGGGTCGTGTGGCGGCCACACGGGCAGGCGGGTTGGGCATCGTTGGCGCGCTCGATCAGGTCGACGACCTGGCGGTTGTTGATCATCAGAGGGACTCCGGTCCAAGATTGATACGGTACGTTCCGTATCTTACCAGAGGAGACCGCGCGAGATGGAGGACGTTCCGTATCGAAACGCAACCGATACCAACGGTACCGCTGACACGCTGCCGAAGGGTTGCAATGATACGGACCGTCTCGTATCATCCGGCTCCATGGCCCTACCGACAGCCAACGGCACCGACGCGAACGTCGCGGTCCCGACGTTGGCGGTCCCGGCGCGAGCGCGCGGGGGCCGGCCGCGCAGCGACCAGGTCCACCGCAAGATCCTGGACGCGGCCCGCGAGCTCCTGAGCACCGACGGCTTCAGCGACCTTCGACTCGAGCACGTCGCGGCCCGCGCCGGCGTCGGGAAAGCCACGATCTACCGACGCTGGGGCTCCAAGGAGGCACTCGCCCAGGAGCTGCTGGCCGAGCTCGCCGCGCCACACATCTCGATCGTCGAGAGCGACGACACGAGGACCGAGCTCCTCGCGGCGGTCGTCAACCCGATGCGCGCGGTGACGGACACGCCGTTCGGGCCGGTCATCCGGGCGCTCCTCTCGCAGATCGCGCTGAACCCGACCCTCGGGGATCCGTTCCGGGCGACCGTCGTCCAGGCACGGCGCGACGAGATCGCCCGGGTCATCGCGCGGGGCATCGCCCGCGGCGACCTCCGGCCGGACGCGGACCCGGAGCTCGCCACGGAGCTGCTCGTCGGGCCGGTCTACTTCCGGCTCACGTTCGGCGGCGAGCTCACGCTCGCGTTTGCCAACCGCGTCGTGGACAACGTGCTGCGCGGGTATGGCGCGGCCAACACCAAGACCTAGCCTGCCAGCGGCAGTGCGAACGATGCCCAGGAAGATCTCCGTGATCGGCGTCCCCTCGAGTGCCGGCGCCTTCGCCAACGGCCAGGAGAAGGCCCCGGCGGCGCTCCGGGCTGCCGGGCTCCTCGATCGACTCCGGGACGCCGGCGCCGACGTCGAGGACCGCGGCGATTTGCCGGTCTGGCGCTGGCGCCCCGACCGCGAGCGACCACGAGCCCAGAACCTTGATGCCGTCGTGGAGGGGGCTCGCGCAACTCGCACACGGGTGGCCGAGGCCACGCGTGCGGGACGGACCAGCCTCGTGCTCGGAGGCGATTGCACGGTCGGCGTCGGGACGGTGGCCGGCGTGCTCGACGTGCATGACTCGGTCGGGTTGATCTATTTCGACCTGCACGCCGACATGAACACGCCGCTCAGCGTCATCGATGGCGCGCTGGACTGGACGGGGGTCGCCCATATGCTCGCGCTCGACGGCACCGAATCCGACCTTGCCGGCGTGGGACCCAGGATCCCGATGCTGGGACCCGACCAAGTGGTGCTGTTCGGGCATGGTTCGGAGCAGGCCACGCCCTGGGAGCGCGAACAGATCGAGCGGCTCGGCGTGGCCAGGGTCCCGGTGGAAGCGGTCCGCCAGGACTCAGGTGCCGCCGCGCGACGCGCCCTCGCGCTCATGCGCCCCCGGTTCGACCGCTATGTCGTCCACCTGGACGTCGACGTCATCGACTTCACCGATGCGCCGCTGTCCGAGAATACGGGCCGCAACATCGGCCCGTCGTTCCGCGCCGCCATGGACGCGCTGCGTGGGCTCCTGGCCGGCGACGGCCTCGTCGCGCTGACGGTCGCAGAGCTGAACCCGGCCCACGCGCTGGCCGACGAGGGCCTCCTGGAACGATTCGCGGCGTCGCTCGCGCAGTCGCTCGGAGGGCCGGGGTAACGCGCCGCCTCGCGGGTCGCTACGGCGGCCCGTCCGAAACGAAGATGATGAGCTCCTCGCGGCTCGATCCCCCGGAGACCGCGATGACCTGCACGGGACCAACGCCACGGGCGTAGAACTTGTGCTCGACGACATCGGGATCGAGCGGCGTGTAGTCCTTCGTCAGCATGACGCCGTCGTAGGTGCCCAACGGCACCTCGACGTGTTCATCGAGGCTGAGGATCTCCGCGGCGTCTTCAGCCTCGCCCGCGTAGTACTCCTGCCGGTAGGTCATCCCGACCTCGGGATCCGCGGGCAAGAGGATCCCCGCAAGCGCGCCATCCACGCCGGTCGTCCATGAGCCCTCGGTGCTCACGACCTCGCCGCCTTCGTACTCCTTCGTGTCTTCACCGAGATACCAGATGTTGCCCGCCGCGTCCTGGGCGTACCAGTCGAGCGTGTCCTCGACGAGCTCCCCGTCCTCGCTCACGACGTCATGGACGACCGTGGCCGTGATCCCCGCGATCTCCTTGGTGTCATCGGTGACGGTGACCTCGACCCGCTGTTCCGTGCCTTCGGCGTCGGTCTCGCGATAGACCCACGCGTTGCCGATCGCCATCGGCCAGAACGGGTGATCGATCGTGGAGACGAAGTCGGCCGGGTCGAGCTCGAGGGGGTCGCTGCCTCGGGGCAATGGCCTCGCGGTGGGAGACGGGCTGGCCGTCGCCGGCGAGGACAGGGCGGGCGCGGTCGCGGGCACGGGCGGTGAGCCTGGATTCGACGTCGACCGCGGCGCCGCACACCCGGCCATGAGCGCGACGATGGCCAGCATCGCGAGAGGCCCCGTCCGACGATCGGTCATGATCCCAGCCTCACACCGCCGTCAAGGCGGGGCGGCGATGCCAGCGCACGGTGTTGCAACGGAGATGTGACCCGAATTGCGGGTTTTCATCCTCGGCTGGGCGAGTCCGAGCTTCCAGGATTCCCGCATGATCCAGAATCAGGTCCCGGGCGACTCGTCGGCGTTCGAGGCCGACATCATCCATCAGCAGCTCGGGGCGCTGTCCGATGCGTCGAGACAGCGGCATCGGTTCGTGCCTGGCAGCCCCGAATACAAGACGGCCCTTGAGATCGAGGAACGGCTTGCCGAGCACGTCTGGCAGCTCGCCACGGGCCTTCGTCCGCCCGGAACCCGCTCAACGCCGCCGGACCGCTCGGCAACCGAGACCTGACGGCGGCTACCCCACCGGCCCACCGACGTCTTCGAAGCTGCGGCCATAGCGCCCCGCCAGGACGCGCAGGTGGGCAACAAGGTCGGGTGGTCCGGTGACCGTGAAGTCCACACCGAGCATCCCGAGGTAGACGGCGAGCATTTCCAGGCTGTCGGCGCCCGTGTCGAGGATGCACGTGTCGTCGTCGACCGCCTCCACGGTGCCCACCCATGGACCGATCCGCTCGGCGATCGTCGCGGCGCTGGCGTGGACCGTGATTCGCGCGGGATAGCGCCGTGCGGTCGCCGGGACGCCCCGCGATACGAGCGCGATCACGTCGTCATCGGATAGCGCCCGGGGGGTGAACCGGGGTCCGGCTGAGACGTGCGGTCGGATCCGGTCGACCCGAAACGTCCGCCAATCCGTTCGCTCGGTGTCCCACGCGACGAGATACCAGCGCCGGCCCAGGTGCACCAGCCGGTGCGGTTCGACGCGTCGCTGGCTGCCGGCGCCGCGTCGGTCCTCGTAGTCGAACCGAAGCGCGTGGTGATCCCGACAGGTTCCGGCCAGCACCGTGAGGAGCGCCGGGTCGACCGTCGGCCCGGGTCGAGGGTTCACGAGGACCGTGTACGTCTGGAGCGTGTTCACGCGGCTCCGTAGGCGGGCGGGCAGGACCTGCTCGAGCTTGGCGAGGGCGCGCAGCGATGTCTCCTCGATGCCTGTCACCGTCCCGCCGGCGGCCGTCCGCAGGCCGACCGCGACGGCGACGGCCTCCTCGTCGTCCAGGAGCAGCGGCGGCAGCGTCGCCCCGGCGGCGAGCCGGTAACCGCCGATCGCGCCGCGCGTGGCGTGGACCGGATACCCGAGACCGCGCAGGCGTTCGATGTCGTTGCGGATGGTCCTGGGGCTGACTTCCAGCCGTTCCGCGAGCTCCGCGCCGGTCCAGTCGCGCGGTGTCTGCAGCAGCGAGAGCAGGCGAAGCAGCCGAGCCGAGGTTCCCATGCCGTGTGCAAACGTAGCACGGCATTAGGAACGAAATCAACCTAATGCGTTGCTATGGTCGAGGCAAATCGCAACGCAAGGAGAGCTTCGTGTCCACGACCCCCAGCCAGGCAACCGAGTTCGTCGATCGCGCACCGGTCGAACTCCCGCACGCCGTCCGGATGCGCGTCCTCGGCGCCGTCATGATCGGCATCTTCCTCGCCGCGCTCGACCAGACCGTCGTCGGGACGGCGCTGCCCAGGATCATCACCGATCTCGGCGGCAACGACCTCTACACCTGGGCCTTCACGGCCTACCTGCTGACCTCCACGATCAGCGGTCCACTCTACGGCAAGCTGTCCGACCTGTTCGGGCGGCGCCCGATCTTCCTCGTCGGGATCGGCGTGTTCATGCTCGGCTCGCTGCTCGCCGGCCTGTCGCAGGAGATGTGGCAGCTCATCGGCGCGCGCGGCATCCAGGGCCTCGGAGCCGGGGCGTTGTTCCCGATCGCGCTCGCGGTCATCGGCGACCTGTTCGCGCCGTCAGAGCGCGGTAAGTACCAGGGGCTCTTCGGGGCCGTCTTCGGCCTCTCCGTCCTCATCGGCCCGGCGATCGGCGGCCTGACCACCGACATGATCGGCTGGCCCTGGGTGTTCTTCCTCAACCTGCCGGTCGGTGCCATCGTCTTCACGATCGTGTGGCGCAGCCTGCCGTCCTATCACCCGAGCGGTGAGCGGCCGCGGATCGACTACGCCGGGGCTGCGCTTTTCACCGCCGCGCTCGTGCCGATCCTAGTCGGCCTCACGAACAAGCAGTCGGCCGATTGGACCGATCCGTCGGTCGGCGGGCTCATGGCGATCGGCGCGCTGATCCTGGCGGTCTTCGTGTGGGTCGAGTCGCGCGCGGTCGAGCCGATCGTGCCGCTCGATCTCTTCCGCAATCGATCGTTCAGCCTGTCGGTGGGCGCGGTCTTCCTGGCGATGATCGGATTCCTCGCGACCGTCGTGTTCCTGCCGCGCTGGTTCCAGGTCGTGACGGGCGCGTCCGCCACGGAGTCCGGTTACCAGATCCTGCCCTTGATGGGAGGTCTCATCCTGAGCGCGGTCGCGTCGGGTCAGATCGTGAGCCGCACGGGTCGCTATCGGACGCTGATCTTCGGTGCGCTCGTCGTGATGGCCGCCGGTTTGCTCGCTCTGACCAACCTCCGGGCGGATACGCCGATCCCGCTGCTGTGGGCATGGATGTTCGTGACGGGTCTCGGCGTGGGACCGACGTTCGCCGTGTTCACCCTCGTCGTCCAGAACGCCGTGCCCATCCAGCGGCTCGGCACCGCCACGAGCAACCTCACGTTCTTCCAGCAGGTCGGCGGCACCGTCGGACTCGCCATCACCGGCACGATCTTTGGGACGACACTCGCAGAAGAAGTGCCGCGTCAGTTGGACGCCGCCGGCGTTCCGGCCGAGGTCGGGGGCGTCCTGGCGACCGGTGGCGGTCTCGATGCGCTCACCGGTGTGGGCGATCTCGGCAGCGCCATCCTGGCCGCGACTCCCGACGCGGTCCGCGCGCAAGTGGAGCCGTTCGTGCCGGCGATCGTCGACGCGATCTACCGGGCCTTCTCGATCGCCACCGCGAGCACGTTCATCCTGGGCATCGGAGCCGCAGCGGTGGCCGCCGCGCTCGTCCTGTTCCTGCGTGAGGTTCCGATGCGGGCCACGGAGACGAGCGAGGCTCCATCCGGGGCAAAGGGCCTGCCGGCCGTGCGTGAACCGATGTAGTCGACCGGCGGCCCGTGGGCGCGATTCCAGCGACGGCACATTGTGAGGGAATCGCGCCCGCCAGCAACGAGTCTGCAAGGTGATCCGCCGCGATCAGCCGCTACATTCGATGCCACCCGACAGGGCGATAGAGGGTGGATACGATCCGCAGCTTGCAGCGCGTCACCCACGACGAGACGGCCGCAGTGCAGCCCGACGGGCTCGATGGTGCGGCCGTACTCGGCGCGCTCCGGGCATTGCGCAACGGCGACCTCCGGGTGCGCCTGCCGGCGGGCGAGGCGGGGATCGCGGGAGCCGTCGCCGAGGCCTTCAACGACATCGTCGAGCTGAACCAGCGGACCACCGAGGAGCTTCGTCGGATCAGCCGCGCGGTCGGGCGTGAGGGGCGCATCAGCCACCGCGTATCGATCGGGCCCGGCGGCAGCTGGGCACGGAACGAGGCTGCGGTCAACCAGCTGATCCTCGACCTGACCGAACCGATGCTCGAGATCAGCCGCGTCATCGACGCCGTCGCCCGGGGCGACCTCTCACAGCGGATGGCCCTGGAGATCGACGGCCAGCCCTTGAAGGGCGAGTACAAGCGCCTGGCCGACACGATCAACACGATGGTCGACCAGCTCAACGCCTTCGCGAGCGAGGTCACGCGCGTGGCCCGCGAGGTGGGAACGGAGGGCAAGCTCGGTGGCCAGGCCGAGGTCCGCGGCGTGGGCGGGACGTGGAAGGACCTCACCGATTCGGTGAACTCGATGGCCGGCAACCTGACCGCTCAGGTCCGCAACATCGCGGACGTCACGACCGCCGTCGCGAAGGGCGACCTGTCCAAGAAGATCACGGTCGACGTCCGCGGCGAGATCCTCGAGCTCAAGGACACCATCAACACGATGGTCGACCAGCTCAACGCACTCGCAAGCGAAGTCACGCGCGTCGCCCACGAGGTCGGCACCGAGGGCAAGCTCGGCGGCCAGGCCGATGTCCGCGGCGTTGCGGGCACGTGGAAGGACCTGACAGACAACGTCAACACCATGTCCCGCAACCTCACCGACCGGGCCCGCAACATCGCCGAGGTGACGACGGCCGTCGCCCGGGGCGACCTGTCGAAGAAGATCACGGTCGAGGTGCGCGGCGAGTTCCTCGAACAGAAGAACACCATCAACACGATGGTCGACCAGCTCAACGCCTTCGCCGGCGAGGTCACGCGCGTGGCCCGCGAGGTGGGAACGGAAGGCAAGCTCGGCGGCCAGGCCGAGGTCCGCGGCGTGGCTGGCACCTGGAAGGACCTGACGGACAACGTGAACTCGATGGCGGGCAACCTGACCGACCAGGTCCGCAACATCGCCGACGTCACGACCGCCGTCGCCAAGGGGGACCTGTCCAAGAAGATCACCGTCGATGCCCGGGGCGAGATCCTCGAGCTCAAGGACACCATCAACACCATGGTCGACCAGCTGAACGCCTTCGCCAGCGAAGTGACGCGCGTCGCTCGCGAGGTCGGCACGGAGGGCAAGCTCGGCGGCCAGGCCGACGTCCGCGGCGTGGGCGGGACCTGGAAGGACCTGACCGACTCGGTCAACCAGCTCGCCGCGAATCTCACGACCCAGGTGCGCGCCATCGGCGAGGTCGCGACCGCCGTCACCCGCGGCGACCTGTCGCGATCCATCCAGGTCCAGGCCCAGGGTGAGGTGGCGCTGCTCAAGGACGACGTCAACGAGATGATCCGGAATCTTCGCGAAACGACGCAGCGAAACCGGGAGATCGACTGGCTCAAGACGAACATCGCCCGTTTCGGGCAGATGCTGCAGGGCCAGCGCGACCTGCGGATGGTCGGCCGCCTGATCCTCACCGAGCTCGCTCCGCTGGTCGGCATCCAGCGCGGCGTCTTCTACCTGGCCAACGTCGACGCCCAGCCGCCGCGCCTGAGCCTCCTGGCCACGTATCCTCGCCACATCTCGCCGGAGCCCGCCGCGACCATCCCATTCGGCGAGGGCCTGTTGGGCCAGGTGGCCGAAGACCGGCAGCGGATCCATCTCCGCGACGTCCCGCCGGACTACGCCAAGATCTCGTCGGCGCTCGGCGGCACGACGCCCCGTTCCATCGTCCTGCTGCCCATCCTCTTCGGGGACGAGACGCGGGCGGTCATCGAGCTCGCGTCGATCGAAGACCTGAGCAACATCCACATCGCCTTCCTCGACCAACTCGGGGAGAGCATCGGCATCGTGCTGAGCACGATCACGGCCAACATGCGGGCCGAGGACCTTGTGCAGGAGCAGGCCGCGCGGGCTGAGGCCGAGTACGGATTGGCTCGCCTGCGGCAGGTCGTCGACGTGATGCCGGAGGCCATCCTCATCGCCGACGCCAGCGGCCGGGTGTACCTGAGCAATGCGGCGGCCGCGGAGATCATGGGGACCGTGCCGGAATCGGTGGGGATGATCGTCGACGGGGCTCCCGGAGCCCGGCGCATCGACGGTGCGTCTTACATCTCCTCGGATCATCCGCTGGCGCGAGCCGTCTTCCACAGCGAGGTCGTGCGCGGGGAGCAGCTCGTCATCACCAATTCGATCACGGGCCAGGACGTGCCGATCCTCGTGAACAGCGCGCCGTTGAGTGACGGGCAGGGTCATCCGGCGGGCGGCGTGGCGGTCTTCCAGGACATCAGCCCATTGCGCGATCTCGACCGTCAGAAGGACGAGTTCCTTGCCGCGATCTCCCATGACCTCAAGACGCCGGCCACGATCATCAAGGGGAACGCCAACCTCCTGCAGCGCGCGGTCGCGCGAGGGGATGGGGGGTCGACCCAGATCGCGGAGGGCCTCGAGGTCATCGACGAGAGCACCGCCCAGCTGGTCCGCCTGGTCGACGAGCTGCTCGATCTGACTCGACTTCGGATGGGCCATGAGCTCGAGCTCGACGTCGGCCCCGCAGACCTCGTCAAGATCGTCCGCCGGCTCTCGACCGAGTACCAGAAGATCAGTCCGCGCCACTCGATCAGCCTCGACACCGAGACCTCGCGGGTGCTCGGTGACTGGGACGAGGCCCGGATCGAGCGCATCGTCAGCAACCTCATCTCGAATGCGGTGAAGTACAGCCCCAAGGGCGGTGAGATCACCCTCGAGGTCCGGCAAGACGAGACCGGGGACCAGGAGTGGGCGGTCCTCGTCGTGCGGGACCATGGGATCGGCATCCCGCCGAACGAGGTCGAGCGCGTCTTCGAGCCGTACTACCGGGCCTCGAACACGGCAGGCACGGTCAGCGGCAGTGGCATCGGCCTGGCGGGCACCCGCCACATCGTCGAGCAGCACGGCGGGCAGATCGCCGTCCAGAGCGAGGTGGGCGACACGACCTTCACGGTCCGCCTGCCGCTCATCCAGGATCCGGTCGAGATCCTCGAGGCCTGACAGGCTTCGAGCGCAGGAGTCCTCCGTCGGTCGGCGCGGGATACCTGACATCTATTGACAGGTAGTCCCCGGTATAACGGCGTTCCCTGCCGCAGCTGCCGCGGCCCCAAGGAGAACCTGCGATGGCCGACGAACCAGCGCGCACGGGTCACGAGCACGACTGGGACTGGCTGGTCGGCAGCTGGAACGTTCGACATCGCCGCCTGAAGGCGAGGCTTGCCGGGAGCACTGAGTGGGAGGAATTCGACGGGACGAGCGTGCTGTGGCTGGCCCTCGGAGGCCTCGGCACGGTGGACGACAACCTGCTCGAGCTGCCCGGCGGGACCTACCGAGCCGTCGGCATCCGGGCGTTCGACCCCGACGAGCGTCGTTGGTCGATCTGGTGGCTCGATGCGCGAACGCCGACGATCGAGCCACCGGTGCGGGGTGGCTTCGAGGACGGGGTCGGAACCTTCATCGGTGATGACACCCTGGACGGGCGACCCATCACGGTCCGGTTCCAGTGGTCGCAGATCACGCCGACCTCCGCCCACTGGGAGCAGGCGTTCTCCCCCGATGGCGGCGAAAGCTGGGAAACCAACTGGATCATGGAGTTCACGCGCGGCGACCCCTGAATCCCTGATACCGATGAGTTCCGGGCCCATGCACGGTCTAAGTAAGTGGCGCTCGACGAGACCTCTCGTCGGCGCCTCCGAACCCTCACGGCACGCTACATGGAAGGAAGACCCCAGTTGGTCGCCCCCGAGGGATCGGCGCCGGGCCCCATGCGCGCCCCCCGACCGATCCCGGAGCCGAACGCGATCCTCGTCGAGATCGCCGGTCGGATCGAACGTGCCGAGATCCCGTCGCTGTGCGAGCGCGTTCGCGCCGCCATCGAGTTGAGCGCGGCGGTCGAGGTCGTCTGCGACGTCCGTGGGCTCACCCACGCGGATTGCGTCGCGATCGATGCCATCGCTCGCCTGCGGCTGACCGTCGGGCGGCTCGGGTGTCGGCTCCGGCTGCGCGGCGTCTCGCCGGAGCTGCGGGCGCTGCTCCGCTTCGTAGGCCTTGGTGAGGTCCTGGGGCGCGCCGCGACGTCAGGCGTCGAGGTGCGGCGGCAGCCCGAATAGCGGGAAGAACGTCGGCGTGTCGAGGAAGAAGATGATCCCGTCGATCCGACCGTCCTTGATGTCCAGGACCTGGAGCGACCAGGGCTCGTAGCCACCGGTCGGGCTCGGCTTATACTGCCCGAAGGCCGGCGAGCCGTTGGCCACCGTCGGGATCAGGCGCGAGCCCTTGCAGCCGATACCGGGCCCGAGACACCACTTGCGGATGTCCAGGTGCGTCTGCAGCCACAGTTCGTACGGTGGCATGGACCAGGTCGCGTCCTCGTGCAGGAGCGCGGTGAGGGAGTCCAGGTCGTAGCGCTCGAAAGCGTCGACATACCGGGCGAGGAGGGCGCGCTGCTCGTCGTCGGTCGGCTGGGCCGGGGTGTCGCCTGCATCCTTGGTCGCAAGCGTCGCTCGCGCTCGCTGGAGCGCGCTGTTGACTGATGCCACGCTGGTCTCGAGGAGCTCCGCGACCTCGGTCGCCTGCCACTGCAGGACCTCGCGCAGGATCAGCACGGCCCGCTGCCGAGGCGGGAGGTGCTGCAAGGCGGCGACGAAGGCCAGGCGGATCGACTCCCGCAGCACCATCGTCTCGGCGGGATCGCCGCCGACCGGTACGACCCGACTGTCGGGCATCGGCTCGACCCACGCCCCGTCGGGCAGCGCCGCGCCGAGCGGCGAATCGGCCGTCGTCGCCGGGTTGAGGTCCATGGGCCGCGCCCGGCGCGCCCGGCCGTTGAGCATGTCCAGGCAGACATTCGTCGCGATCCGATAGAGCCACGAGCGGAGAGCCGCTCGTCCTTCGAAGCGATCGATGGCCCGCCACGCCCGCACCATCGTGTCCTGGACGGCGTCCTCGGCCTCGAACGCCGAGCCCAGCATCCGGTAGCAATAGGCCGTCAGCTCGACGCGATATGGCTCCAGCTGGAGACCCAGGGAGTCCGCGGCGCTCGGCCCAGTGGCCCCGGTGACGGGCGACCCGGTGACGACATCAGTCATCGACCGATGATACCCGCCATGGGCGGCGGACCCAGCCGTGGCCCCTTCCGCCGTCGGCACGGCAGCTGACGTGGGGATCACGCCCCTGACGCGGCCTGGCCGGCGCCGATGACCTCGGGACGTGCGTGCCCGCGGTCGCGGGGCTGATCGTCCTCGGTATCGGCGGTCGGACCGGGTTCGTCGCCCCCGCGCATGTTGCGCAGGACCACGACCGCGAGGACCGCGACCGCGATCGCCATGATGGCGCTGATGCCCGCGGCAACCTGCATCCCCTGTACGAATGCCTCCCGGGCGACCTCCAGCACGGCCGTGCCGAGCTGACCGGGGAGCTGGCCGGCGATGCCTACCGCTCCGCCGAGCGTATCGCGCGCGATCGTGGCGGCCTCGGCCGGCACGCCCGCCGGGAGGCCGTTGGCCACGTCGCTTCGATAGATGGCGATCCCGATGCTGCCCAGGATGGAGATCCCGAGCGCGCCGCCGAGCTCGGCGCCGGTCTCGGAGATGCCGGATGCGGCGCCCGCGCGCTCCGGCGGCGCGGACCCCACGATGAGCTCCGTGGTCAGGGACAGCACCGGCCCGAGCCCCAGCGAGATGACGAGCGATCCGGCGATGACGACTGCCAGGCCGTCCGATCCGCCCACCTGGGTCAGCACCCCGAGCCCGATGGCCGCGATCGCCAACCCGGCGCCCATCACATAGGCCGGCCGGACACGATGCACGATGCGGGGCGCCAGGTTCGACCCGACGATGAAGCCGATCGCGGACGGCACCGACCAGAGGCCCGCCTCCAGCGGCGACAGCCCGACCACGAGCTGCAGGTACTGCGCGACGAACAGGAAGTAGCCGACCGCCACGAAGATGGCCAGGAAGTTGATGACCAGCGACGCGCTGAACGACGGGATCCGGAACAGGCGAAGGTCGATCATCGGGTCGGCGAGCGAGAGTTGCCGGCGGGCCCACACGAACCCGACACCCAGGCCCAGGGCGATGGACGCGACGGGGAGCAGCCCGGGACCATCCTGCGCGATCTGCTTGAGCCCGAAGATCACGGCCAGGACCGCGACCAGCGACATGGCGGCACTCGCGAGGTCCAGGCGGCCGGCGTCCGGATCACGATATTCGGGCAGCACGATCGGCCCGAGCACGAGCAGGAGCGCCATCACGGGCAGCGCGAGCAGGAAGACCGAGCCCCACCAGAAGGTCTCGAGCAGAATGCCGCCGAGCACGGGCCCGATCGCGCTGCCGGCCGAGAACGCGGAGATCCAGATCCCGATCGCGACCGCGCGCTGCTTCGGATCCGGGAACATGCTGAAGATGAGCGACAGGGTCGACGGCGCCAACGTGGCGCCCGCGATCCCGAGCAGGGCCCGGCTGACGATCAGCATCTCCGGGCTCGTCGAGAACGCCGCCAGGAGCGACAGGGCCCCGAACGCCGCGGCGCCGATGAGCAGCAGCTTGCGCCGCCCGATCCGGTCGCCGAGCGTGCCCATCGTGATGAGGAAGCCCGCCACCATGAATCCGTAGATGTCGATGATCCAGAGCAGCTGCGCGCTGCTCGGCTTGAGGTCCTCGCTGATGGACGGCACGGCGAGGTGCAATACCGTCAGGTCCATCACGTATAGCAGGCACGCGAGCGCGAGGACGGCCAGCCCGATCCACTCGCGTCGGCCGGCCTGTCGAACTTCCGTCGTTGTCATCTCGGTCCATCTCCTGGGTTTGGTTGCTCAAGTATGTAGACCGAGATCGACGGGAAAACTCATCGGTCGGGAGCGCGCTTACCGCCGCAGCCCGCTCATGACACAGGCGGCTCCAGCTCCTCGAAGAGCGTGAGCTGGAGGCCGGCCGGCCCGTTCAGCCGGGAGTTCAGCGAGCGCCACGGGGTCTCGGTCGGCGGAGCGATGAGCTCCGCTCCGGCAGCCTGGGCGTGGTCCGTGGCCGCCCTCGCATCGGCGACCTGCAGCGCGACGCGAAGGTGCGGGGCGACGCGCCGGCCGACCTCGACCTCGTCGACGAAGGCGGCATGCGGTGGGTCGGCCAGCTCGAGGGTCGCGCGTCCCGCGTCGAGGATCGCGACCCGCGCGTTCTCCGAGGTGAAGGCCGCGATCTCCGGCATCCCCAGCACGTCGCGATAGAAGGCGAGCGCCTCCTCGTAATCGGGGGCCGTCACCACCAGCCGCATCTCGAGCACGCCGTCCTTCATCGGTAATCCTCCTCGTCGCTTCCCCGACGTGAGCCGCCGCTACCCCCCCCGACGGCGGTCCTGGCGAGAACCGCTGTCGGGTTTCGCGTCGTACCCAGTATCGAACCAGTCTCGGTTCCTCACGGCCGGCGCCCACTGGAGAAGCCTATCGATAGCCCAGGGACGACCAACCACAGATCCAAGCGAGGAGTGCCGAGCGATGTCCGACGCAAGCCTGTACGAACGGCTGGGTGGCGCATTCGCCATCGCCGCCGTCATCGATCATTTCAGCGACGCCCTGGTGAAGAACCCCATCGTGGGTCAGGGCTCACGAAACCCCGCGCTCCGGGAATGGCACACGAACAACCTGGATCGGCTTCCCGGTCTGAAGTTCATGCGCACCCTGTGGGTCTGCAACGTGGCCGGTGGGCCATTTCAGTACACCGCGACGGAACCCGGCAGCACGCTGCTGGGTTTGGAGGAAGCCCATCGCGACCTCCAGATCTCGCCCGACGAATTCGATGAAGTCGCGGCGGAACTCGGGCGCACGCTGGACTTCGCGAAGGTGCCCGAGCGCGAGAAGGGGGAGGTCCTGGCCGCCTTCGCCGCCCACAAGGGCGAGGTGAACGAGGGATACCTGGCCGCCGCTCACGCCGGCGGTTGATCGTCACCGGTCGCAAGCTGACAAGCAAACACGCCCGACGTCCTCAGAAGACATCGGGCGTGCCGGCGATCGCGCGGGATCGCGTGCGTCAGGCGATGGCGACCGCCTGGGTTCGGTGCGGCGCGGCCCCTGCCGTGCCATCGGGGCCTGCGATGAGGTAGGCGATCATCGCGAAGAACCCGAAGTTGAAGATCCCGAGCAGGAGCAGCGCGAGGAACCACGCCTTGCTCTCGAGCTGGGCGGTGTTCAGGAGGGCGCCGATCCACGAGATCAAGCCGCCGATCAGCCCGCCCGTGAAGACGAGCGCTCCGGCGAGGCCAAGACCGCCCAAGACCCACGCGAGGGCGCTGCCCTGGATCCCGACGATGTCCCCTCCGTTCATCACGAACACGTCGTTGACGATCGCGAGCCAGACCGCGCTGATGGCGATGATGGTCCCCGCGGCAGCGGCGATCAGGCTGCCGATGAAGAGGCGCTTCACTGTTTCCTTGGACATGATGTGTTCCTTTCGGTGTGTCGAGGTGGGTTGGGAAACGAGCCGAATGTTGGTCAGACGCTGATGACCACCGTGCCCCGGGCGTGTCCGGCGGCGACGTGATCGATCGCCTCGGGGGTCTGGATCAACGGGTACGTCCGGTCGATCACGGGTCGCATCTTCCCGGCCTCGACGAGGTCCTTCAGGGCGATCAGGTCATCGTGGTTCTGCGACTTGACGGTCGGGCCCGCCTGCTGGCGCACGAACATCGAGACGAGCATCGTCCGGATCGTCCGGCCCAGCTTGCCGTCGGCGTGGCCGCCGCCGTTCGAGATCAGCATCCCGCCCGGCTTCAGCGCACGCCGGGTCCGGGCCATCGAGTGGTTGCCCACGTTGTCGAGGATCAGGTCGTACCGCTCGGTGCCGGCCGTGAAGTCCACGCGGGTGTAGTCGATGACGTGGTCGGCACCGATGGACCGGACCATGCCCAGGTTCCTGGTGCTGGACACGCCGGTCACCTCGGCACCGAAGGCCTTCGCGATCTGCACGGCGAAGGTGCCGACCCCGCCGGATGCCCCGTTGATCAGGACCTTCTGGCCCGGCTTGACGGTGCCGTTGTCGCGAAGGAGCTGGAGGGCGGTGGTTGCGGATACGCCGACCGAAGCGGCCTCCTCGAACGTCAGGTTGGCGGGCTTCTTCACGAACTGGTCCGCGGTCGCTCGGGCGTACTCGGCGAATGCGCCCGCGCCCCAGCCGAAGACCTCGTCGCCTGCGCGAAGCCCCGTCACGTCCTTGCCGACCGCCTCGATCGTGCCAGCGACATCCGTCCCGGGCACCCGGTTCTTCGGCCGTCGGAGGCCGGTGGCCAGCCGCATGATGAACGGCGAACCCGTCATGAGGATCCAGTCGCCGACGTGGATCGAGGCCGCGTGAACGCGGACCAGCACCTCGTCGTCGCCGATCTGCGGCTTCTCGATCTCCTGCGCCTCCAGGACCTCGGCTGAGCCGTATCTGTCTTGAACGATCGCCTGCATCATTGGACTCCAGTCGCTATACGGTGTAAAGTCAACACTGCCGTGAATGTACGGTGTAAAGTCGGAACTGTCAACCCCCGGATCCGAGAAGGGATCGGCAGGAAGGAGCCCATGACCGCGCAGACGACGAAACCAGTCCAGCGCCGCCTCCCGTTGACCCGAGAGCGGGTGCTCGAGGCCGCGCTGAAGCTCGCCGATCAAGGTGGGCTCGAAGGGCTGAGCATGCGCAAGCTCGGTCAGGCCCTCGGCGTCGAGGCGATGGCGCTCTACTACCACTTCGCCAACAAGGAGCGGGTCCTGGACGGCATCGTGGACCTCGTCTTCGGCGAGATCGACCTGCCGGCGGTCGGCGACGATTGGAAGATCGCCATGCGGCGGCGGGCGATCTCGGTCCGCGACGCGCTCCTGCGGCATCGATGGGCGATCGGCCTGATGGAGTCGCGGACCAACCCGGGGCCGGCCAACCTTCGGCACCACGACGCCGTCATCGGTTGCCTTCGGGCGGCCGGCTTCGACATGGCGATGGTCGCCACGGCCTACTCGCTCCTGGACGCCTACATCTATGGGTTTGCGATGACGAAGATGAATCTCCCGTTCGAGGACACGAGCGACATCGTCGAGCTGTCGGAGACCATGCTGGCGCCGTTCGCGCCGGGCGAATACCAGAACCTGGCCGACTTCATCACCGAGCACGCGATGAAACCGGGCTACGACTTCGCGAACGAGTTCGAGGTCGGCCTCGACGTCATCCTCGACGGTCTGGAACAGGTCCGCGATCCGGTCTGACGGCGGCTGGGTGCATTGCGCCCGTGCTCGCGAGGGAGCAGATTGGCCGCGAAACGCGCAGGAGCAGGGGAGTGGAGATCGTGGAAACGGAAGCGATCGATGCGTTGCTCGTCCGGGCGGCCGCGGCGCACGGCGAGTTCGAGGAGACAGAGCTGCAGGGCGTCTATGACCAGGCGTGGCCGCGCTGGTACGCGGCGTACGCCGTCGAGCACGGGCTCGGCGGGTTGCTCGGGCATCCCATCAGCATCGACCGATTGGCCGAGTTCCTCGCCAGCAGCAACGCCGAGTACGAGCGGACTGAGCCCGAGCTCCGGGAGCCGTGGGCGACCTACACGGCGGGGCGCATCACCGCGGAGCTGTAGTCACGACCGCAGCCGGCGAACAGCACGCGCACCCACCGGCCTCGGACGAGACGACGGCGTCGGCCGCGTCGCAGCACGGTCCCGTCGTGTCCGCCATCGGCAGGACCGTGCGTGGCCGGGTGAGGTGCCGTTCGAGCCCGCTCAGCCGAGCGTCGAGGGCCTGGAGGCCGGCGATCCGATCGGCGATGTCGGTGCGCCGTTCGCCGATGAGCCGCGGCAATTCGGCGGTCGTGTCGGCGCAATGGCCGGAATGACACCAGCTCGCGATCCTGCCGGCGTCGCCGAGCGGGACGTCGAGCCGTCGAAGGTCGATCAGGAGGCGCAGGTGTTCGACGTCCGGTTCGCCGTAGTCGCGGTAGTCGTTGTCCCGTCGCGAGGCCCGCGGAAGCCAGCCCGAGCGCTCATAGAAGCGCACGGTATCGGTCGACACGCCGACCTGTCGCGCGAGTTCGCCGATCCTCATGTCGGCAGCAAACCTTGGAGTCGCTCGAATGTCAAGCGTCCCCAGGCCTTCATGAAGTCGCTGGGGCCACGACCGGGGCCGTCTCGACGTTCTCCTTGAGACGTTGGAGTTCCCGCGCCTGGCCGGCCTTGCCTTCCATCACCACGAGGGGTGTAAGGAGTCGCCACAGCCCGCGCAGCCGCATTGCGGCCCCGTACGTCGCGCGCGTAGAGCTTGGTCCAACGGCGGCGAGGTCCAACGCAACCTCGCCTTGGAGCGGGCCAGACACCGCCCGCCACACGATCCGGCGACCCGGCACGGCCTCGGACACCTCGAATTCGACGTCCCACCGGAACGGCCCGAGCACCAGGCGCTCGCGTCCACGCGCCCCGATCTCCGATCCCTGGCCGCGCAGGATCCGTGCGTCCGTGACCCCCATCCAATCGGGATGCCGAAGGATGTCGGCGGCGTATGTCCAGACGTCGTCCGCCGATCGAGCGATCGTCTGTTCCGTCTCGAACGTGATCATGGTCGTGCCTCCAGCAGTTCGATCATCGGCAACGGGCCGGCGGTGATGGTTGCGAGGCGAGCGAATGCGGCTTCCTTCTCGGCGCGGATCCGCTCGATCTCCCCCCGGTTGACAGGCGGGTCACCAACGTACGCCCAGCGCAGTCGAAGCCGGGTGCCGCTGTCGGTCGGCTCGAGATCCGCGCTCGCCATGACCGGTCCGAGCCCAGGTACAGCCAGTCGCCAGCCGGCGTGGTCGTACGGTTGCCAGTCGACGATCTCCTCGAGCGTGGCCAGCCGGCCGGTGACGCATTGGGCGATGGTCCCGACTCCTCGCCGTCCGCCGGGTGACGTCTCCTCGATGACCAGCGGTCCCTCCCACAACGTCCGAAGCGACGGCGAGGTCAGGTGGGCCCACACGACGGCTGGATCCGCGTCGATCGTCGTTTCGATATCGAGCACGACACTGGCATCAGCGACCTCGACTCGGCGGACGCCCGTCTCGACCTGCCAGCGCGCCTCGAGGTCGAGCGTGAAGGTGGCCACGTGGCCCAGGTGCTCGATCGCTTCGTCCGCCCGGACGAGCCCAAGCGACGCGGGTTCGAGACCGAGCGCTTCGATCGCCGCGGCGGTGAAGAGCGCGAAGCCGCTGCGGGAGGACTCTGTGGCGGTCGTGCCCTTGAGGAGCCGGTGAACGAGGATCACGTCGCTGCCGGCCAGCTCGTCACGACCGGCGATCCGGCCTCGAACGTACGAGCCGTGGTGGACGAAGAGCTTGAGGTCGAGTCGGGGTGCCAGCCGGCAGGAATTGCACTCGCAACTCGTGGCCTGGTCGATGCTTCTGAGCCGCCGCCGGAACGCGACGTAGGACGCCTCGATCGCATCGAGGAGCAACGACGCGTCGGCCCGCCCGTCCTCCACGAAGAGGAAGGCCGCATCACCCTCGAACTTCGTCAGTCGGAACGGCGGCTCCAGGCGGCCGACGATCGTTTCGAGCAGGTCACCGGCGATCGCGGGGGCGTGCTCCAGCTCGCTTGTCGAGAGGTAGGCGGTATAGCCGGTGAGGTCCGCGATGACGAGGAAACCGGTCTCTGGTGTCGCTGCCATGGCGCGACGGTAGACCTTGGAGTCGCTCCAATGTCAATACCCGCCGCGCAGGCGGGCCAGACCCGATCGAAGCTCGCGCCGGATCAGGACCAGCGGATTGCCGTCGAACCGATCGAATTCGATCGCCAGCAGGACGATCAGGACGAGCTCGATGGCTTTGGCGACGTACGCCGTGGAGTAGAAGGGGCCCTGGATGGCCCACCCCAGGATGGTCGTCGCGGCGTAGCCCGCCAGACTGATGCGCACGACCGCGCGCAGGCGGCTCGCGAGCGCCAGCGGAGCGACCATGGCCGTGGCGAGGACGACATAGCCGATCGCGTTGGCCGTGAACAGCAGGCCGCCAAGGGACGCGTGGATTGATGCGGTCGCGAGCGTGAGGCCGACGATCGCCGCTCGCAGGGCGATGTCGACGGGGCTGGATGGATGGGCGGCGGGGTGCGTGGTCACGGGAGGCTCCTGGCTGGTCGCCCTTCGAATGGCGACGGTCGTTGGCTTGTCAAACTGAGTACTCCGCAGCCGGCGCAGATGTGACCGCGCGAGCCGGCCCGAGCGCATCCGTCACATCTGCCCCCTGATCTCCGTACTCCCAGTGACACCCGCGAAATGACCGAGGTCCGACCCCGTGGAACGACGTGAATGGCTCGCCCAGGAATTCGAGCATCAGCGACCGCACCTGCGCGGCGTCGCGTACCGGTTGCTCGGTTCGATCAGCGAATCCGAGGACGCGGTCCAGGAAGCATGGGTCCGGCTCGATCGGCGCGATCCGGGAGGCACCGATGACCTTCGAGGATGGCTCACCGTGGTCGTCGGCCGGATCTGCCTTGACATGCTCCGATCGCGCAAGACGCGACGCGAGGATTACGCCGGGAGCTGGCTGCCGGAGCCGATCGTGACGGGCGCGCCGGACCAGAGCCCCGAGCACGACGCGGTCATGGCCGATTCGGTCGGGCTGGCCCTGCTCGTCGTGCTCGAGACGCTGACACCGGCCGAGCGCCTGGCGTTCGTGCTCCACGACGTCTTCGCCGTCTCGTTCGAGGAGATCGCCGAGGTTGTCGGCAGGACGCCTGCGGCCGCTCGGCAACTGGCGAGTCGAGCGCGGCGGCGCGTCCGTGAAGGGGCGCCGAGCCCCGACGCCGACCTCGCCGTGCAGCGTCGCGTCGTCGATGCGTTCCTGGCCGCGGCCCGAGCCGGCGATTTCGAGGCGTTGCTCCGCGTGCTCGACCCCGACGTCGTGTTCCGGATGGACGGTGGAGGAGCGGGCCTGCTTGCCCGTCCGCCGATCCTGGGGGCCCGCGACGTCGCCCACGAGATCCTGTCGGCAGGGGGAGCGCGGTTCGCGCCGCTTGCGGAGCCCGCGATCGTCAACGGGGGTGCGGGGGTCATCGTCCGGGCCGCTGGTCGACCGCGCTATGTCGTCGGGTTCACCGTCGCGGACGGTCGTATCGCGGCGATCGACTTGATCGGGGATCCGGCCAAGGTCGGCCGCTTCGACGACTTCCCCGAGGGTGTCCGATGAACGGCAAACCCGCGACGTTCGTTGCCGGCCGTCCGCGCCTGAGCGGCCCGATCCGTCGACTCGCCGTGCCCCTCGGCCCGGTCGCGCGGCCGTTGGCCGGCACCCGCTGGTTCCCGCTGTGGGCAGTGCTGCGCCACACGGGTCGCACTTCCGGAACAGCCTACGCCACGCCCGTCGTGGCGCTACGGACGGACTCGGAATTCATCATCCCACTCCCGTTCGGCGATGCGACGCAATGGGCGAAGAACCTGTTCGCGGCCGGTGCTGGCTCGATCCGATCCGCCGGCCGGGACCACGAGATCGGCGACCCGCGTGTCGTCGAAGGTCAGGACGCGGCGGCTCACCTTCCGCGGCTCATCCGGGTCGTGGCGGGGCGGCTGGGGCTCCGCCAGTTCGTCCTGGTCCGCCGCCGCGGGGACTAGCCTCGGGCCGATGCGGCCCGGCGGGAGGACCTCCTCCATACCCATTCCGTGCGTGGTGTCCAAATATTGCAACAAATGCGCAGAGTATTGCGTATCGGTGTTTGAAGATGTACGTTGCGTCGTACGCTTCCCCACGACGCAGCCCGACCGCACCACCATCGAATCGCGACGTGGGCGCCGCACACCCGACCGGTGCTGGAAAGGGACACGTCGATGGGCCATGTCAGGGGCAACGTCACCCGTACACCGCGCGTCAGCCGGACCCGTCAGGCGATCTCCGTCGCCGGAGCCACGGCCCTGGCGCTCTCTCTGCTCGGGCTGACCTCGGGCGTGAGCGCCGCGGAGCCGACGCCCCGCGAGACCGTGGCCGCCCTCGATCCGGCATTGACCGAGGGTCGAGGCGCAACGGTCGATTTCGTGGAGCAGGAAGCGGAGAATGCCGCGACCAACGGCAGCGTGATGGGCTTCGATACCGCGGCCTACACGCTCGCAGCCGAGGCGTCCGGCCGGCAGGCGGTGAAGCTGACCTCGCCAGGCGAGTACGTCGAGTTCACCCTGACCCGCCCCGCCAACGCCATCACCGTTCGCTACAGCATCCCGGACGCCGCGACGGGCGGCGGTATCGATGCCCCGATCACCCTCACGGCGAATGGCAAGCGACCGCAGACGCTGACCCTGACCTCCAAGTATTCGTGGCTCTACAACCAGTACTCGTTCTCGAACGACCCCAACGCCGGCCCGATCCACCCGGACTGGTGGATCACCGAACGTGACGCCTGGTTCGGTACCGGCATCACGATCCCCTTCCGCCCGATGCACTTCTACGACGAGCAGCGAGTGCTCCTCGGACACGACTACGAGGCGGGCGACACGATCCGCCTCACCGTACCCCAGGGATCCAGCGCCGCGTGGTACGTCATCGACCTGATGGACTTCGAGCAGGTCGCTCCGCCGCTGCGCACGCCGCGCAACTCCGTCTCGGTCCTCGCGTACGGCGCGGACCCGACGGGCAAGCGGGAGTCCTCGGACGCCTTCGACGCCGCGATCGCCGCCGCGAGGGCGAAGGGCAAGATCGTGTTCGTCCCGGCCGGCACGTTCCAGGTAAACCGCCACATCGTCGTCGACGACGTGACGATCCAGGGCGCCGGCAACTGGTGGACGATCATCCGTGGCCAGCAGGTCACCCTCGACGAGCCGCTGCCGGACGGCTCGACCCACACGGGCGTCGGCTTCTACGGCAAATACGCCGAGGATGGCGGCAGCACGAACGTTCACCTGGCGGACTTCGCGATCGAAGGCGACGTCCGCGAACGGATCGACACCGACCAGGTCAACGGCGTCGGCGGCGCGCTGAACGACTCGACGATCGAGGGCTTGTACATCCATCACACGAAGGTCGGACTCTGGTTCGACGGCCCGATGGACGGCCTGTCGGTCCGCGACACGATCGTCGTGGACGTGGTCGCGGACGCGATCAACTTCCGCCGCGGCGTGACGAACTCCGAGGTCGTGAACAGCTTCTTCCGCAACACGGGCGACGACGCGATGGCGATGTGGTCGCACAACGTGTCGACCGTGGCCGTCGACGAGAACCAGAACAACGTCTACGACCACAACACGATCCAGACCCCGACCCTCGCGAACGGCATCGCGATCTACGGCGGGCGCGACAACACCGTGTCCAACAACCTCGTCGCCGACCCGATCCGCGAAGGCAGCGGCCTGCACGCGGGTCAGCGTTTCAACAGCACGCCGTTCGCGGGCTACCTGCGGTTCACGAACAACACGACGGTTCGGGCGGGGACGTACGAGCTCAACTGGAATATCGGTCTCGGCGCCATCTGGCTGTTCGCGCTCGAGGGATCGCTGACCGCCGACATCGAGGTCACGGGCGATCACTACCTCCAGAACACCTACAACGCGATCATGCTGGTCGCCGACTGGCCGGTGAAGGACCTCTATTCGATCGAGAACGTCTCGTTCAAGGACGTCCGCATCGACGGGACCGGGACCTCCGTGCTGAGTGCTCGGGCGATGGGCTCGGCGTCGTTCGAGAATGTCGACGCACGCAACGTCGGGGCTCCGGTCCCGTGGGGCGACGACCGCGAGCTGTTCGTGAACAACTGCGGTGCGTTCAACTGGGACTGGGAGAACGGCTCTGAGTTCTCGATGGTCGACCTCGGTGGCAACGACTACTTCGGTGATCCCACGCAGACGACCTGGCTGCCAGCCTGGCTCATGCCAAACCTCATCACCTGCAACGACCGCCCGCCCGTCATCCCGCCTCCGCCGCCGTCCGCCTGGTAACCACTCGCTCGACCGGGGCCGGCCGTCGCATCCCTCCTCCTGCGACGGCCGCGTCTCGCTCCTAGCCGAACGTGCAGTCGACGGTGACCTTCTGCAGGGAGCGCTCGAGGCCCTCGAGCTCCTCGTCGTCGAGCCGCGAAACGAAGTAGTCGGCGATCCCACGCGCGTGCGCCGGCGCCGTCTCGGACAGGCGAGCCACGCCGGCATCGGTCAAGGCGACCACGACGCCGCGTCCGTCTGAATTCGTGCTGGCGCGACGAACCAGGCCCTCGTCGACCAGCCGCGCGACCCGGCGGGTCATGCCCGATCGGGAGATCAGCGCTTTGGCGGCGAGATCGGTCATGCGTAGCTCGCCGCCGGCACCCGCCAACTGGGCGAGCACGTCGAAGTCGGCCAGCGCCAGACCGGTTTCGGCCTCCAGGTCCGACTCGAGCTGGCGCATGAGCGTCGCGTGGGCGCGTAGCAGTGCGCTCCAGGCGTTCAAGCCGCGCCGTCCCGGCAGCTCATCTTCGATGATCCGGTAGAGCAGGGCGATGACATCGGGTCCCAACGGTACTTGCATGTGCAACCAACTAGGCGTAAGGTGTTTGCGGTCGCAACTATAGCGACGAAGCAGCCCAAAAGGAAGCGCCGATGATCACCCAAGTCAACCCCCATGTCGATCCGTCCGCCAAGGGTCGGTTCGGGACCTTGGCGGAGGACGACCGCGTGAAGCGGGCCGCCGCCGCCCTTGAGGCGAACGGGATCAGCGTGCTCCGGGCGACCAACAAGACGGATGCGAAGCGCAGGCCGAGTACGGCATCCGCAGCGGGGTCAACAAGGTCCTGATCATCAATCGCGAGATCACGCCAGGGCGCATCACCGTCGTCTTCATCGACGAAGTCCTCGGGTGCTAGAGAACGAAACGGAGCAAGCCATCATGACAACCAAGGTCGACACGCTGGAGCGGGACATCGCGCTCGTAGAGGACGCCCATCTCCGCCCGATGATGGGACTCGAGATCCTCGAGCCCCTGCCGTCTGCCCACATCCCGTACTCACAGGTGGACCCGTTCATCCTGGTCCACGAGGGTGTCGTCCCGGCCGGGTTCGGGGCCGAGGCCGACACGATCCACCCCCATCGCGGGTTCGACAACCTCTGGTACGTGCTCTCGGGCTCGTCCAGCACGGGCCATAGCACCGGCCCCGGCGGTGCGATGGAGCGGGCTCGCCTCGAGACGGGCGCGCTCCTCAAGCTCCGGACCGGTCGGGGCATCCTGCACGCCGACGCCCTCGGCGAGGAGGACATCAAGGCGGGCACCGCCAGCGAGATGCGCAGCGTCCTGTTCTGGGTCAACCTCGCGCGCAAGGACAAGGGCGCGGAACCCACGGCTCAGCTCCTGGAGCCCGGGGACATCCCGGTCCGCCGGGACGGCGACGCGACCGTGCGCACGCTGGTCGGAGAGGGCTCGCCGGTCCAGCTCGGGACGCCGGGGCTCATCCTGGATGTCGACTTGCCCGATGGCGGGTCGTTCAGCAGCCAGATCCCGGCCGAATTCCAGGGGTTCGTCTACGTCCTCGAAGGGCAGGCCGACTTCGGGGCCAACCGACGCCGGGCGAGCCGCTCGCAGATCGCGGTCCTCGGGCCGGGGACTTCCATGACCGTCGCGGACGCGCGACCCGGCACGCGGTTCATGCTGATGGCCGGCAAGCCGTATGGCGAGACGCCGATCTACAACGGACCGTACGTGGACTGACCATCGCCATGGCTGATTACGGACACCCGATCACGTTCGGGTTGAGCCTCTATCCATCGGTGGGCGGTCTCGGAGAGGCGAGGCAGCTCGCGGGGGCGGCCGATGCCGCGGGCCTCGACTACCTCGCCATCCAGGACCACGCCTACAACCCGGAGTTCCTCGACGTCTGGACGCTCATCACCTACCTGGCGGCGGAGGCGGAACGCATCTCGTTCGTTCCCGACGTCGCCGACCTCCAACTCCGGCCGCCGACCATCCTCGCCAAGGCGGCCGCGTCGCTGAGCGTGTTGAGCGGCGGCCGGATCGTGCTCGGCGTCGGTGGTGGCGCGAGTGCCGGAGCCATCGCCGCGATGGGCGGCAAGCGGCGCAGCGGACCCGAGATGGTCGCGTTCACCGACGAAGCGCTGCAGATCATGCGGCGCGCGTTGGCTGGTGGCGTCGTCGAGTTCCAAAGCGACCAGCATGCCGTCGGGGGTTACGAGGCCGGCCCGCTGCCGGTGGCACCCATCCCGCTCTGGCTCGGAAGCCAGGGACCACGGATGCTGGCAGTCACCGGCCGCTCGAGCGACGGCTGGGTGTCGCCGCTGAGCACCTATACGCCGCCCGCAGCGGTCCCGCCGGCGCAGCAGCGGATCGACGAGGCGGCACGCTCGGTCGGTCGTGACCCGGCCGCCGTGCGACGCATCTACAACGTGGTCGGGGCCATCAGGACCGGAGGCGGCCCCGGGCTGACCGGCGATGTGCCGACCTGGATCGAGACCCTGAGTCACTGGTCGGTCGACCTGGGTCTCGACACGTTCATCTTCTGGCCCACCACCGCGCCGGTGGCTCAGCTGGAGGTGTTCGCCAGGGAGGTCGTCCCGGGTGTGCGGGAGCGCGTCCGCGAACGTCGCGACCGTCGATGAGTGGCATGCTGCACGCTGCAGGTGCCACGCGGGCGATCGAGGAGTCTTGAGGACGAGCAATGGCTGCTGAGAACCAGATCGACACCACGGTCCCGCCGAGCGGAAGCGGCTGTGTGGAGTGCCTTGCGACGGGCGGCTGGTGGTTCCATCTTCGGCGCTGCGCCCGGTGCGGTCATGTGGGTTGCTGCGACTCGTCGCCGTCCCAGCACGCCAGCGCGCATGCCGCTGAGGCGCGGCACCCGATCGTCCACAGCTTTGAGCCCGGCGAGGACTGGTACTGGGACTACGCGACGGAGCAGTTCGGTGAGGGCCCGCCGTTGGCGCCACCGGCACACCATCCGATCGACCAGCCGGTCCCGGGGCCAGCCGGCCGCGTGCCACCCGACTGGCAAGATCGATTGCACTGACGGCTCGCGGGATCTGAGCGACATGGACCAGCCAGCACAGCACGCGGCTCTCGGAGCGGAGCCGGTCCGGACCATCGACCGTGACGAGCTCAGGGCGAAGCTCGACCGCGGTGATCCGTTCAAGCTGATCATGGCCCTGAATCGCTGGGCCTACGACGCGAAGCACATCCCGGGCTCGCTGCATTTCGACACGCCCGACGAGCTCTATGCCGCGGTCCGGCCCGAGGACGAGGTCGTCGTCTACTGCTCCCACCGCGACTGCCTCTCGAGCGTGGCCCTCTATCGCGACCTGGTCCGCCGCGGCTATCCCAACGTCCGTCGCTATTCGGGCGGGTTGCTCGACTGGGAGGACGCGGGCTTGCCGCTCGAGGGCGAGTTCGCGCCACCGGCGTCGTGACGCAACCATCGACCGATCGCCCGTACGCCGCCGAGTTCGACGCAGAACGTCAGGGCTGGTACGAAGTGACGGACCTGATCCGTCGGTTGACGCCCGCGGAGTGCCTCGAACCGGGCTACTACCGGGACCCCGACTGGGCCGTTCGCGACGTCGTCGCGCACGTCGGCACGTGGCTCGCGGAGGCCGAGGTCCAGCTCGAGCAGATCAAGGTCGGCACCTATGCGGGGCACGAGGTCGACATCGACGACCTCAATGAGAGGTTCCTCGCTGCGATGTCCGGTCAGTCGTGGGAGGTTGCCTGGGTCCAGGCGAACGCCGGCCGGACGCGGATGCTCCAGGCATGGGAGGACATCGATGACCCCGACGGTGAGGCCGTCTGGTGGATCCGCAAGTCCGGGGGCGATCACTACGCGGAGCACATCGACCGGTTGCGCGAGTGGGTCGACGAGCTGGTCGGGCGCCGTGGCGGGCGTGGGGGCCAGGGATGATCGGCCGGGCGGCGCTGGCGCGACCCGGGATAGCGCCCGAGGATCCCGAGCCTTGGCACGACTGGGCCGATACGATCGCCACGGTCCACATGTGGACCCAGATCGTCGGCAAGATCCGGATGGCCCGAACGCCGGTCATGAATTACTGGTGGCACGTCCCGCTGTATGTCACGCCACGCGGCCTCACCACGAGTGCGATGCCGTATGACGACCGCCTCTTCCGGATCGACTTCGACTTCGTCGATCACCGGCTCGCGGCGGAGGTCAGCGATGGCGGATCGTTCGCCATCGATCTTCGGCCGATGTCGGTCGCGACCTTCTACCGCGCCGTGATGGACGGCCTTGCCTCGCTCGCGATCGACGTCCCGATCCGGACGACCCCGGTCGAAGTGGAGGTCGCCATCCCCTTCGAGGAGGACGACGAGCACGCGAGCTACGACGCCGACCACGCGCGGGCGTTCTTTGCGGGCCTGACGCGGGCCCATCGGCTGCTGACGGGGTTCCGCGGCGGCTTCATCGGCAAAGCGAGTCCGGTCCACTTCTTCTGGGGCGGCTTCGACCTGGCCGTGACGCGGTTCTGTGGCCGCAGTGCGCCGCTGCATCCCGGCGGGATCCCGAACTGCCCGGACTGGGTCATGCACGAGGCGTATAGCCACGAGGTGAGCAGCGCCGGATGGTGGCCGTCGAGCGCAGAGCTGGGACCGGCGTTCTATTCGTACAGGTATCCCCAGCCGGACGGTTTCGCGGAGCGCCGGGTGTCGCCGTATCGCGCGACGTTCGATCGCGACCTCGGACTGTTCGTGCTGCGCGAAGCGGACCTGCAGGAGCTGGACCACCCTGAAGCGGCAGTCATGGACTTCTTCAAGAGCACCTACGAGGCGGGCGCCGACCTCGCCGGTTGGGACCGCGCGGCGCTCGAGGCGTCCCGCCCGCTCGGAAGGCCCCGTGGGGGCCTGACGTGGCCACCGATCCGGCCCCGCCAGATGGACGCAGACCCATGACGCCCGATCTGTCAGCCCCGGTCGACGCCGCCGACCATGCCCGCGGCGCGAACGGGGGACCGCAGCTGGTCGTCTACGGCGATTTCGAGTGTCCGTATACGGCCCGGGCGATGCGCGACATCGGTCGTCTGCTGGAGGACGGCGCCGCAGTCGAAGTCGTCTTCCGACACTTTCCGCTCCGCGAGATCCACCCGCACGCCCAGGCGGCTGCCGAAGCGGCGGAGGCGGCGGCGCGACAGGATCGGTTCTGGGACGTGCACGACCTACTCTTCCGAAATCAGCCGCGACTCGAGCCGGCCGACCTGCGCCGGTACGCGGAGCGGCTCGGGCTGGATCTCGAGCGCTTCGAGGCGGACCTGACGGACCCCGCCATCAACGAGCGGATCGAGCGGGACGTGGAGTCCGGCCTCCAGAGTGGCGTGGACGGCACGCCAAGCCTGTTCATCGACGGTCGCCGCTACCGCGGTCCCAGCGATACCGAGAGCCTGGGTCGGGCGCTTGGTCCGGGGTCGCCCCGCTGACGCCGACGCCTATGGGTAGGTGAGCCCGAAGCCGTACGCGAAGAGCGGATCGTAGGTCGCGTCACCGACATTGATCGGGATCTGGGTGGCCGTGCGTGGCCACGACATCGGTAGCTTGCCAGTCGGTCGGAAATCGCCGAACAACACGTCGGCGACGCCGTCCCCCTCGGTGCCGGGGAGCCAGGCGGCGACCAGGCCGCGCCAGTTCGGCAGCTCGTTGGTAATGACGAGGGGCCGACCAGACACGAGCACGACGACGATCGGAACACCGGCCCGGGCCACCGTCGACAGCGCGCCGAGGTCCGTCCGATCGAGGGCCATCCTGTCGGTCCGGTCGCCCTGGCCTTCCGCGTAGGGTTTCTCGCCGAGATTGACGATCGCCACGTCGTGTCCGGCGGCGCCCCGTCCGGAAGCGTTGAAGTCGACGACGGTCCCGGGGGCAACCGCGGCCCGGATGCCATGGAGGATCGTCGTACCCGGGGGATCGCGCCGCTCGATCCCTGCCAGCTGATGGTCCAGCCGCCGCTCTGGTTCGTCGAGCCGCCTCCGCGACGCATGACGTAGGGGAGCGGTCGGCGGGCGAGACGACCTCGCGGCCTCGCGCGCTGACCCGCCAGAACCCTACGGCAACGCCCCTTTCGGCAAGGCGTCGAACAACCATCCGGCGACGAGGCGGGCGCCCTTCCCGACGAAATGGATCTCGTCGCGGCGCAGGGTCACGCCGTCGAGGGCAGCCGGACAGGGAGCGGCCGGGCACAACCGGTCCGCGAGGTCGATCACGACCAGATCGTCCGGATGACCAGCGGCCCAACGCCGATAGACCGTCCGGAGGGCGCCATTGGTGGCCCAGGGTTCGACGCACGCGGGATCGGCGAGGTCCGCCACTCCGGCACACGTGGCTGGATCGGCAGCTTCCGAGTGGAACGGCGGGATCAGGACGACCGTGGCGCCGCCGCGGCGCAGACGCTCGAGCGTGCGGTCCCAATCGGCGAACAGGACCCGCTGCCACTCGTCGGAGCCACTCTGAAGGGTCTGGCCCAGGGCGCGGATGTCGTACCGATCACGTCCGCTGTACCAGAAGATGACCGAAGGATCGTAGTCATCGACCAGCTGGCCCTGGAGATCCACGGTCGTCTCGATGCACTTCTTGGCCCGCCATTGGAGCGTGCCGTCCGCCTCGGTTCTGAGCGCCTCCCCGATCGCGCAACCGCCGAGCGCTGCCGACACGGTCTTGAGGTCTTGCGTCCTGGCCGTCGCACCGATCCCGGGAAGCAGGCTCAACGCGACGGAGTCGCCGACGACGCCGACGGCGCCGCGCGGCTGCTGGCCCTCGATCACCCGGATGACCTGCTCGTCGGACAGGAACGGCGGGAGCGGCTTGGCGCCGCGGGTCGCGAGGACCGTCCCGGCCGTGAGCAGCCCGATGCACACGACCGCCGCCCCGACGACGAGCGCGGGACGAAGCCGTATGCCGCCGATCTGGCCGCGTCGGATGGGTCGCTCGAGCAGGTAGAAGGAGGCAGCCGCGATCGCGAGGGTGCCGCCGAGCCTGGCCAGGAACAACGGGGCACCATCGAGGCCGGTCGTCGCGGGGTCCAGCCAGATCGCGAACGGCCAGTGCCAGAGGTAGACCCCATACGAGATGGTCCCCAACCACACGAGTGGCGCGACCCGCAACGCGCGATGGGCGGGTCCGGTCGATCGGCTCCCGACGACGAGCGCGAGGATCAGCCCCGCCGCCACGAGCGAGAACAGCGCGGACCCGCCGTAGTAGTACAACGACGAGGTGTCCGACAGGAGAAGGCCGAATGCCACGACGATGGCAGCGGCCGCGAGCGCGATCCGCCCGGCGTGACGCTCGATCAAGCCCCGCAACCTGTTCGCATGGGCGGCCAGCGCCGCGGCGCCGGCACCGATGAGCAGCTCATGGGCCCGCGCGAACGTGCTGAAGTACGCGCGGGAGGGGTCGGACTCGTCGTAGGTGACGGCCAGGATGATCGTCGACAGCACCGTGGCGACGATCAGCGCCCCGGTCACGAACCGCGCACCGCGTGGGCGCTTGGCCCCGATGCGCAGCGCGAGCACCACGATGAGCGGCCACGCCACGTAGAACTGTTCCTCGATCGCGAGCGACCACAAGTGTCGGACAGGGGAGGCGGTCGCGAACTCCGAGAAGTAACTCTCGCCCACGATGATGAAGCGCCAATTGGCCACGTAGGCCAGGGAGGCCAGCAGGTCCCAGCGCAGCGGACCTTTCTCGTACGCGGACGTCGTCGCTGACCAGGCGGCGAGGACCGCCAGCAACAGGAACACCGCCGGCAGCAATCGACGTGCGCGCCGGAACCAAAACTGGAAGAGATCGATCGTGGCGCGCCGGTCCCATTCGTAGAGCAGCAGGGTCGTGATCAAGAACCCGGAGAGCACGAAGAAGAGGTCGACCCCGAGGAATCCACCGCCGAAACCCGGCACGCCGAAGTGGTACGCGAGCACGAGGCCGACCGCGACCCCACGCAGACCGTCGAGCGCAGGGACATGGTCGAACGCCCGATCCCCCTCGCGCGACGCGCTGGTGGCCGGGTGGCTCTCGGTCACAGCGGCAGTCTATCGGGCTGACGCGGCCGTTGATCTGGCGGCTACTATTCGACGTCCAAACGATCCCTCGGTGGTCAGATCCGCCGGGTTGGTCATGCAAGGACCGCGGGAGCTTAGCCATGCCGCCTCGAACCGCCAAGCAGATCCTTGCCGAGTGGCACGAGCTCGCGATGCGACGGGAGGAAGCCGCCGACAGCGACATCGATGCCGGGCTGGCAGCCCGGATCGAGCAGCTGCGTCGCGAGTACATCGAAGGAGCCCCGCCTGAGGCCACGGCCACCCCGAAGGCCACGGACGGCGACGAACCCAAGGTGCAGATGAAACTCCCGCTTTGACGGGATGCCCCGATCAGAACGGCCCTCGGAGACATCTCCGGGGGCCGTTTCACCGTTCGCGTCGAGGGGTTGAGGTGCCGATCGCCTTGTTCCTGACGAACATCGAGACGGCGCTCGCGGCGGTTGACGCGGGCCTCGAGCACGTCATCAAGTGGAATCTCTTCGTGGTCGCAGGCCAGTCGATCCAGGCGGGATATGAGGCGTTCCAACGGTTCTGGGGCGGCCGGACGACACCGCCGCCCCTGATCACCGCCGCGTTCGTCACGGCACTCGGCCATCCCGACTGGCTGGTCGAGATGGACGCGATCGCGGTCGTGCCGGCCTGACCTTGCTTGCGAGGCCTCCCGGCGCCCGCTAAGCGGGGTTGCCTCCGAGCGCTGCGCTTCGTTTGACACGGCGACGGTTGCGCCGCCAGCCCGCGCGCCGAGAATAGGAGCGTCTCCCGATCCGGTGCGCTGAGGAGGACTGACGCGTGGCATCCCCGCAGACCGGCATCTTCGCGCTCGGCACCGCGGCCCATGCCTACCTCGAGTTCGACCTGCTCGCATCCGTGGACGGGCTGGAGGTCGTGGTCAGCGTGGCGCGCCTCCGTGAGCCGCGGACGACGATCGGCGGCGTCAACCTGGTGGCCGGCTTTCGGCCAGAGCTGTGGGCGGCCGTTGCGCCCGACGCGGCACCGGTCGGCGTGGTCGGCTTCGAGAAACCGATCCGTGGGCTCGCTCCCGACGAGTTGCCCGCGACGCAGCACGACGTCGTGGTCTGGTTGGCGGGAGCCTCGTACGACGTCGTCTTCGATACCTCGCGAAAGATCGTCGCCGAGCTCATGGGGCGCGCGACGCTCGCGCACGAGATGGTCGGATGGCAATACCACCACGATCGGGACCTGACGGGTTTCGAGGATGGCAGCGAGAACCCGTCCATCGTTGAGGCCACGTCGGTCGCGCTCGTGCCGTCCGGACTCCCCGGGGAGGGGGCGTCCATCCTGCTCCTCCAGCAATGGGAGCATGACGCGCTTGCCTGGGAGGCCCTGCCGGTCGCGTCGCAGGAGGCGATCATCGGTCGCCGGAAGTCGGATAGCCAGGAGCTGGACCCACGACCGCCGACCTCCCACGTGACCCGCACCGATCAGGATCGGTTCGGCAAGATCTTCCGGCGCAACGTGGCCTACGGGACCATGTCGCAACACGGGACCATCTTCGTCGGCTTCTGCGGGAGCCAGGGACCGCTCGTGCAGATGCTCCGAAGCATGGTCGGCGACGAGTCGGCGCCACCCGACCAATTGACGAGCGTCGCTCGTGCGGTCACTGGCGCCTACTACGTCATCCCGACCGCCGACCGGTTGGCGGGGTTCGGCGCGGAGGACCGCCTGTGACGGGTCGCCATCCGCGAGGCGTGATGTCGATGCCTCGCTGGACCGTTCTCCACTTATCTGGCAGAAGTCAGGATGGTCGCTCGCGCCAGGCCGCCGCGGCGCACAGAACGCCGACGGCGATCCGAATCACCGCGCTCGGGACCGATGCGGGGCCCACGATGTTGTCGTTGAACGCCGCCAGGTCTACGAGTGAGCCGACCACGTAATAGGCGGCGAGCGACACCAAGGCGATCTGGCGCTGACGGCTGGTGCCCGCTCGGACAGCCCACAGAACTCCGGCACCGGTGAGGAGCGCGACACCTTCCGTGCGCATGAGGAAGATTGCCGTCGGCTCCCCGCCGATGCCCACGATCGACAGCATCGCCGACGGCGCGACGAGGTATCCAAGGCCGATCACGGCGAAGAGGACGGCCGACACCCGGATGAGTCCGGTCGAGAGGGTCACATGCCGATGCTAGCGGTGCCGCAGCGCCGCGCGTCACATCAGCGAGGAGTGCAGGCGCTGGGACGCCCCGGGCGAGTCGTCGGGCGACGCTGCAGCGCCAACGCCGGTTGGATCTGCGGTTTTCTGGCCCGAGATCTGCCTGAGCATCCGCGAGCCGACCGCCGAACCGCGATACCAGGGCACGAACGAGTGGATCGGCAAGGGCGTCGCTCGCGATGTCGATAGCCGGCCCACGATCGGTCGGGATGAGGATCGCGTCGATCGAGCCGTCGTGATACCGCCGTAGGGCAGCCGTAGCCAGGTAGGCCTCGTCAGGCTCATCGAAGCGGATCCAGCGGCGCGGCCCTTCCATCGCGTAACGATCGATGGTGCGACATAACGCGGGCAACCATGCATGCTCGATCAAGGGCTCAGCGTCGCGACAACCAGCAGGTTGGCTGGCGTCGGATCCTGCTCACCCGGCGCCTGAGCCGATCCCGGTCAGCCGGCGCGCCGCTTCAGCACGAAGACCGGGATCACTCGGCTTGTTTTGCTCGGGTACGCCGCGAACTCCGGGTACAGCCGGGCGTGCTCGTCGTAGCGCCGCTGGCGCTCGTCGCCCGTCGTTTCGCGCGCGACGACCTGGAACGTGTCGTTAGCGGCTTCGAACGTCGCTTCAGGATGCGCGACGAGGTTGTGGTACCAGGCGGGGTGCTCCTCGGCGCCGCCCTTCGTGGCCGCGATGACGAACTCGTCGCCGTCGCGGTGGTAGGTCACGATCGCGGTCCGATCCTGGCCAGTCTTCGCCCCCTTGGAGGTCATGATCGCGAGCGGACGGCCGACCAGCGGCCCGGACGACGGCGTGCCGCCGTTCGCGCGGAGGTCTTCGATCATGTTGCGCGTCCAGGCATCTGGGTCAAAAACGGTCATCTGATTCGCCTCTTGTTCGGATGCAGCAGGCCTCGCGGGAGCGCGCCCACGTTTGCTATCGGTCGAGTTCGACCGGTGTCACTTCGAGTGACACGATCGAGCCGTTTCGCTCCACGCCGACCGGCACGCGCCGGCCGACCATCTCGCCGACCATGACCCGCTGGAGATCGCCGACGCCCTCGATCGGCTTGCCGTCGAGCTCGACGATCACGTCGCCGGCGCGCACGCCGGCGGCAGAAGCCGGGCTCCCATCGAGGAGTTGGACGACCTCGAGCCCGCGGCGACGTCCGAGCCGCTCGGCGAGCGCCGGCCTGAGTGGCCGCGTCCCGCCGACGACCCCGAGGAACGCTCGTTTCACGCGGCCGTCGTGCATCAGGGACGAGAGGATCGCTCTGGTGCCGGAGTTGATCGGCACGGCCAGGCCGAGCCCGATCCCGGCGACCGCGGTGTTGATCCCGACGACCCGGCCACGGCGGTCGGCCAGCGCGCCACCGGAGTTGCCGGGGTTCAAGGCGGCGTCAGTCTGGATGACGTTCTCGACGAGCCGGCTCGACCGGCCGTCGCGCGCCGCCAGCGACCGCCCGAGGGCGCTCACGACGCCCGCCGTCACGCTGCCCGCGAAGCCGAGTGGGTTGCCGATCGCGACGACGAGTTGGCCGACCCTCAGCCGGTCGGCATCACCGAGCGGCGCCGCGGCGAGCCCGTTGCCCGCCGCACGAACGACCGCAAGATCAGACAGGGGATCCCGCCCGACGACATCGAACGTGAGTTCCGTGCCGTCGACGAACGTCGCAGTTCCTCCGCTCGCGCCAGCGACCACGTGCGCCGAAGTCAGGAGGTACCCGTCTGGAGTGAACGACACCGCCGAGCCGGCGCCCCCACCCCAGCCGTTGTCACGGCGAACCCGAAGGCTCGCCACGGACGGGATCAGGCGCTCGGCCGCGGTGCTGACGGCAAGCGAGTACGCGTCGAGCGCATCGCGGTCGTCGATATCGTTCAGGGTCTCGTCCGCGGCGATCGCGGATCGTTCGGCGACCATCGCTGGGCTACGCCTCCCCGGACGCGTTGGCGGTCCCGCCGACCGACACCGTTCGCTCGTCGGTGCCACGGACGACCTTGATCTCGAACGGCATCGGGTTGGACGCGATGATCTCCTGGAGTTGGTCCGCTTCCGTGACGGCGGTTCCGGCGATCTCGACGATCAGGTCGCCGTCGCGGATCCCGGCCCGGGCGGCGGGGCTGTCGTCCTCGACGCCGCGGACGAGCACGCCGTCACGCTCCGGGAGCCCGACCGACCGGCGGAGGTGGCGGGCGACACGCGCCGGAGCCACGGCGATCCCCAGCCGGGGTCGCTCGACGGACTCCCCGCGAGAGAGTGCCTCGACTCGCGCCCGCAGGGCACTGTCCGCTGGAAGGGCCAGGTAGAAGCCCTCGCCGATCCGGTTGGTGTTCAGTCCGATCAGGTGGCCGTCCGCGTCGAGCAGCGGCCCACCCGATGAACCGGGAGCCAGCGGCGCCGTGTGCTCGAGGCTGCCGCCGATCTGCCGGCCGCCGGGACCGCGGAACGCCCGCTCGATCGCGCTGATGGAGCCGAACGTGACCCGAGCGCCCCCGCCCGGAGTCGCCGCGCCGGCGAAGATGATCGACCCGGCCGCGGGGCCGTTGCCGTCAGCCCACGCGAGCGGGGCCGCGCCGGCCGTGTCCACGGCGATCACGGCAAGGTCGCCGTCGACGTCGATGCCGGCCAAGCGGCCGGTCGCCGTGCGGCCGTCGGCGAAGGTCACGCTGACCTCATCACCACGGACGTTGTGCGCGTTCGTGAGTACCTGGCCGTCGGCGAAGACGACGCCGGACCCGCGCAGTCTGGATCCGATCCCGACGATCGAGGGCGTCGCGGTTTCGGTGATCTGGGTCAGAGCCCCGGAAAGCTCGTCGAGAGCGGTCATGAACGGAAATCTCCTCGGCCCGTGAAGGCGGCTGGTGGTGGTGAGTTGTTAGTTGCGACTTGCAACATACTATGGCGATGAACACAGCGCAAGCGTTGACATCCCCTACCATGACCAGCGTGAACGAGACGACCGCCCCCGATCCGCCGGCCGCCCCGAGGTCGCCCCTCGAGGCGGCGCTGGAGCGTGTTGGCGACCGCTGGAGCCTGCTGCTCGTGGACGCGCTGCTTGGCGGCGGCCGGCGGTTCGGCGAGCTCCGCGAGGAGCTGCCGGGTCTCGCCCCGAACATCCTTACCGAGCGGCTTCGACGGCTGGAGCGCGAGGGGATCGTGATCGCCACGCCCTACTCGACGCGTCCGCTGCGGATGGAGTACTCGCTGACCGGCGACGGTCGCGACCTGGCGTCAGCGCTGCGCCTGCTCGCCGACTGGGGCTCGCGACGCAATGAGCTCGGGGAGCCCCTCCGCCACGATCGCTGCGGGACGCCCCTCGAAGCCCGCTGGTATTGCCCGACATGCGCCTCCGCGGTCAGCGACGCGGAGACCGGCGGTCGCGAGACGCGGGTCGTCTGACCTCAGCCAGCCATCCCCGCCGTCGACGGGGGACAACTGCGATGGCGGACGCTCGGCTCGAGCGGCGGGGTGGGGCCCAGAATGAGCTGGGCGGCGACATCGGGTTCCGGCGGTACTTGCACGTGCAACCATACTTGGCGTACTGTATTTGCAGTCGCAACTTCACGATCACGAAGGGTGCGCAGTGCAGGAGCGCGTCGATGAGCATCCCAAACCCCGAATATCGGAAACCGCGTGGCTGGTTCCGGCGGCATATCGGCGATCCGGTGGCGCGAGTCTTGCTTGCGCGTGTTCGCGGCCCGGGTGCCGTCCTCGAGGTCGACGGAACGGACGCGACACGTCGGATCCCGATCATGATCTGGCCCCGAGACGGCATCGATCACGTGGTGGGCCTCTTTGGCATCACGCCATGGGTGCGTGACGTCCGCGCCGGGCGGGCGGTGCGGATCGTTCGCGGTGGCCGTGCGCGCGCCGTTCACCTGCCGGAGCTCAGCCCGGAGGAGACAGCCGAGTACCTGCGCTGGTACGTGGCGAAGTACCCGGGCCAGGGGCGCCGCTATCTCGGCCTGGAGAAGGCGACCGGCACAATGGAGGAGGCGCAGGCGCTGGTGCCGCGCCACCCGGTCTTCCTGATCGAGGACGCCTGAGCATCGTGAAGATCGTCATTATCGGTGGCACCGGGCTCATCGGATCGAAGCTCGTGACGACGCTCAGCGAGCGCGGACACCAGGCGGTCGCCGCGTCACCGCGCCTGGGGGTCAACACCATCACTGGCGAGGGACTTGCCGCAGCCCTGGACGGCAGCGCGGTCGTCGTCGACGTTTCGAACTCGCCCTCGTACGGGTACGCCGCAGCGCTCGAATTCTTCGAGACGTCGACGCGCAACCTCCGGGTCGCGGAAGAGGCCGCCGGCGTCGGGCATCACGTCGCGTTGTCGGTCGTGGGAGCGGAACGGTTGTCCGAGAGCGGCTATTTCCGGGCGAAGGTCGCCCAGGAGACGCTGATCAAGGCGTCGCCGATCCCTTACTCGATCGTCCATGCCTCGCCGTTCTTCGACTCCATCAAGAGCGTTGCTGAGGCTGCCACTGACGGCAACGCCATTCGCGTGGCACCGGTGCTCGTCCAGCCGATGGCGTCAGATGATGTTGCGATGGCGGTGGGTCGGATCGCCGAAGGGTCGCCAGTGAACGGCATCGTCGAGATCGCCGGGCCTGAACAGTTCCACCTCGACATGCTCATTCGACGGGTCCTGATCGCTCGGAACGACCCGCGCGAGGTCAACTCCGACCCCCACGCCCGCTACTTCGGTGCCGAGCTGAGCGAACGCTCGCTCGTTCCCGGCGATGACGCGATGCTCGGCGACATCCGTTTTCGATGACTGGTTGCGCCAGTCCACGACCGCGATGCAGGCGTCTGCATAGCGGCCCGCTGATAACCCGGTCGGGGTCTTGTGTGCGGGAGGGTGTTCCTCGGCACTGGTCAGAGCATTCATCATCCGGTGGCGGCTTCTCGCCGGACGGCCGCTGGCTTGCCTTCCTGGGCTGGGACCAAACCCTCGAGGCCGCCGTCGGCTATCTCGTGCCCACCACAGGTGGGGCACCCACCCGGATCCTGCGCCCGAACCAGGTGATCCTGCCGCAGAGCTGGTCTGCTGACAGTCGAGCGCTCGTGTATATCGACATGATCGGTTCTCCCACCATGCATCTCGGCCTCCTGGAGGTCGACACCCTTCGACAGTCGTTCGTCGGCACGCTGCCCGGTGGTCGCTACCTCAAGGGGGTCTGGCAGATCCCATAGGCCGCAGCGACCGTCAGCGCGCAGGCGGTATGCCTACACTGATCCTCCTCGCCGCACGTGCCATGAGTCCAAGGTGCCGGCGCAGCACGCAGAGGGATCGGCCATGCGGACCGGCTACGCTATCGATCGGAGGTGATTCCCATGACGACGATGCGCGAGGCCTTGGACAAGGCGATGGGCCGGGGCGGCAGTGACGGGGCGATGGCGGCTCTCCAAGAGAACGGCATCGCGATGGCCAACGTCGACACGATGAGCCAAGCCATCCACGACGTGTACTGCGGGATCATGGCAGACCACCAGCACCCGAACGACAAGGATCGCGAGCAGGCGAGCCAGCTGATCGAAGCCCTGAGCCGCCAGTCCGCCTGACCCCGGCCGAGCGAAGGTTGAGCGGTACGCCGGCCAGGGCGGGGTGGATGGGCGGATCCGCTATCTCCGCAACGTGATGGGCCTGTGGCTCCTGCAGGAGTCGCTGCGGACGTGGGAGCTCGAAGGGAGCCCGGAGCAGCTGCCGGACGTGCTGGCAGCCGCCGCCGAGATTCCGACCGGTGGGCCCCTCATCGACCCGGACGATCCCACCTTCCTGCCGCCCGGCGACATGCCGGCGCGGATCGCGGCCGCATGCCGCCACCTCGGCCAGCCGGTCCCGTCCAGCCGCGCGGGCCTGGTTCGCTGCGTGCTCGACAGCCTCGCCGTCGCGTACGGCCGGGCAGTTCGCGACGCCGAGCGGCTCTCCGGTCGATCCGTGCGGGTCGTGCATCTGGTCGGGGGTGGTGCCCGCAACTCCCTGCTGTGCCAGCTCACGGCCAACGCCTGCGAGGTCCCGGTGGTCGCCGGACCGGTCGAGGCAACCGCGCTGGGCAACGTCCTGATCCAGGCGCGCGCGGCGGGGCTGCCAGGGGGCGATCTCGAGGCATTGCGCACGCTGGTACGGACGACCCAGGATATCCGCCGGTACATGCCGCACTCCGCGGCTCGTTCGGGTGGTGGTCAGTCGAGCGAACGATCCGTCCACGGCGCCGATCCACAACGGGCCAGTTCGACCAGAGGGGACCGATGACACACAGCACCGAGCGTCCCGGGGTGCGACGCCGATTGCCACGCTGGTCCGAGATCCGACCGTACCTGCGAACAGGCCCGATCCGGCTGAATCCTCGAGACCGGCGGTTGGCCTCCGCGGCGACGATCTGGGATCTCCGGTCGGTCGCCCGCCGCCACACACCGCGAGCCGTGTTCGACTACGTCGATGGGGCCGCAGAGACCGAGACGAGCCTGCGGCGATCGAGGGAGGCCTTCGCCCGCATCGAATTCTTCCCCAGCGTGCTCCGGGATGTCTCGCAAGTGGACCCTTCGACGACCATCCTCGGCCGGCGGTCCGCATTCCCGTTCGTCTTCGCCCCCACGGGCTTCACGAGGCTCATGAACCACGAAGGCGAACCCGCCGTTGCCAGGGTCGCAGCGCGACTTGGCATCCCGTACGCCCTGTCCACCCTCGGGACGACGTCGCCAGAGGACGTGGCTGCGGCCGCTCCCGGGGGCGACGATTGGTTCCAGCTCTACCTCTGGAACGACCGTGACGCAGCACTCGAGCTCGTGAGCCGGGCGCGGCTCGCTGGATTCACCGCGCTGGTCCTCACGGTCGACACCCCCGTCGCCGGAGCGAGGCTCCGCGACGTCCACAATGGCTTCACCATCCCCCCGACCCTCTCGACCCGGACCCTCCTCGACATCGCGATCCACCCAGGCTGGTGGTTCAACCTGCTCACCACCGAGCCCCTTCGGTTCGCCGCCTTCACCGAGACCGAGGGTACGGTCGCCGACCTGATCAACCGCGTCTTCGATCCCACCATCACGGTTGCCGACCTCCAATGGATCCGCGACGCCTGGACTGGCCCGATCGTTATCAAGGGGATCCAAACGGTCGACGACGCCAGGGCGGTCGTCGATGCCGGGGCCGATGCGATCGTCGTCTCGAACCACGGCGGCCGGCAGCTCGACCGGGCGCCGACACCGCTCGAACAGCTGCCGTCGATCGCCGGCGCCGTGGGCGATCAGGTCGAGGTCTATGTCGACGGCGGGATCCTGTCCGGCGCCGACATCGTCGCATCGGTCGCCATGGGTGCGCGCGCAGCACTCGTCGGGCGAGCGTATCTGTACGGACTGATGGCCGGCGGGGAGCAAGGTGTCGCGCGGGCTGCCGAGCTGTTGACCGGCGAGATCATCCGCACCATGAAGCTGCTGGGCGTCCGCAGCGTGGATGGACTGACGGCCGACCGCGTCCGACTTCGCGATGGATGATCGGGCGGCTACGCCCTCCCTCGAGGGGGACCTCGAATGGGCTCGCCGCGGCGCCGCTCGGCGATACCGGCCGGCTGAAGGTCGGCCAAATCGTCGTCGCGATCGCGTTACTCCCGGAGCCCAACCGGGTCGTCGAAGCCGAACGCCCTACTGGCGGCCCTTGGCCTGGATGGCGGCCAAGCCGCCCGAACCGGTGTCTGGACCGCGTCGCGATCCAAGGGCAGTGGCCGAGCGGCGGACCGCCCGACCGGCAGCCACCTTCCGGACAGCGCTCGGCAGGACGACAGGTTCCCCTGCGGCTCGACTCGTCAGGCGCCGCGCGAGATCTTCGGCGGTCATCGGGCGCCCGAAATGGAAGCCTTGCGCCAACTCGCAGCCGAGCTCCGCCAGGCGCGTAGCCTGTTCGTGTGTTTCGACTCCCTCGGCCACCGTGTCGAGCTCGATGGTGCGACACAGATCCACGATGGCGCGGACGAGCGCCGCCTGGCGAGTGCCCTCCGTCACGTCCTCGATGAACGATCGGTCGATCTTGACGGCATCGAGCGGGAAGCGGCGCAGGTAGCCGAGCGACGAGTAGCCGGTGCCGAAGTCATCGATCGCGACCCGCACCCCCAGCCCACGAAGCGACCCGAGCCGATCGATGGTGGCGGCCGTATCGGCCATCAGGACGCCCTCCGTGATCTCCAGCATCAGCCGTCCGGCCCGAAGCCCGCTCGCACTCAGCGCTGCCGCCACGGTCGCCTCGAGACCCGGCTCGAGCAGCTGACGCGCGGACAGATTGACGCTCAGATTGAGCCCCGCCCCCGAAACCCGGTCGAGATCGACGACGGTTCGGCATGCCTCGCCGAGCACCCACGCTCCGAGTTCCACGATCAGCCCGGTCTCCTCGGCGAGGGGGATGAACTCGGCCGGGGAGACGAGCCCCCGGGAGCCACGGTCCCATCGCACCAACGCCTCGACACCGACGATCCGGCCGCTCGGCAGGGCCACGATCGGCTGGTAGAGCACCCGGAGCTCACCGACTGCCATCGCAGCACGCAGCTCGCTCTCGAGCTCCAGCCGACGCACCGCGCGCTGGTCGAGATCAGGGTGGAAGAGCGCGACCGCAGCACCGCCGCGTGCCTTGGCCTCGTACATCGCCAGGTCAGCGCCGCGCATCACATCGGCCGAGCGGTCCACGCCAGGGCGAGCCAGTCGGACCCCGATGCTGGCCGTCAGCGACAACTGGCGACCGCCGGCAACGATGGGCTGGCGAATGGCCTCGAGCAGCCGGTCGGCGACGGTTAGCGCCTCACTTTCACCACTGACTGAATCGAGCAGCACCGTAAATTCGTCGCCACTGAGCCGAGCGACGGTGTCCTCGGTCCGCACGGACATGGCCAGGCGTCGTGCCGTCTCGACCAGGACCTCATCGCCGATGAGGTGACCCAAGCTGTCGTTGATGCGCTTGAGGGCGTCGACATCGAGGAACAGCACCGCGGCCGGGGGGCGCGCACGGCGCCCGCCAACGAGGCGTTGGTCGAGCCGATCGCTGAACAGCGCCCGGTTGGGAAGTCCGGTCAGCGCATCATGCAGCGCCGAGTGAACCATGTGGCGCGTTCGGGCGGCATCCGTGACCGCCAGGCTGGCGTGCTCGGCAAAGGCGACAAGGGCCTCGCGCTCCGTCTCGCGGAACCGCCGTCCGACCACGGTCGAGGCCACCACGAGGCTGCCGACCGGCTTGCCGTCCTGACGGATGGGAGCGGCGGCTGCGGCCCGCACGCCGAGCCTGGTCAACGCCGGCAGGGCGGACGAATGCTCGAGATAGTCCTCGATGACGACCATCCGGTCTTCCTCGAGCGCCAGCCCGCCGGCCCCGGCACCGATCGCCCCGCGTTCCACCTCCTGGAACGTGTCCACGGGGATGCCCTGCGAGGCCACCATCCGAAGGACGCCCGACATGTCTGGGTCGAGCAGACGCAAGCCGACCAACTCGTTTCCGACCAGCTTGCCGACGCCGTTCACGATCACGTCGAGGATCTCGGGTAGCGGGGCGCGGTCGGCGATCATGCGTTCGACGGTCGAGAGGGCTTCGAGCAGCCGCTGGCGCTCGCCGATCTCGGCCGCCTGCCGCTGGCTGGCGCGCCGTGCCGCTCGCTCGCGCTTGAGCAGGCGCAGGTTGCCGAGGGACAGGTTCACGACGCGAGCCATGCCTCGCAGCAGGGCCCGTTCCTCGCCGCTGAGTGGGACATTCCCGGCGCGTGCGATCACGACGCTCATGTCGTCGTCATCGCCCAGCCGGCTGGCGGCCGTGCGACAGGAGCCGAGTCCCTCGATCTCGACCGCATCCGCGCCGGCGGCGATCCGCTGCAGGAGCCCGCGCGGCACGGCACCCGGCGGAAAGCCGACCTGCGCAGCGAGTCGGCCACCGATCAGGATCGCCGCGATCTCGGCCTCGACGGCGTCCGCAACCCGCTCGACCGCCAGCCGTACCGCTGCGGCGCGGCTCGACGCCGCACCGATGGCGGCCAGGAACTCGGTCAGTTGCTGCGTCGACCAGCCGTTCGGGGCGGCCACGCTCAGCTGATCGCCAACACGACCAGGGTCTGGTTATGAAAGCCCGATACGCCCCTCGTGCGGGCAATCTCGCCGTACGTGTAAAAGCCGGCCACGGGCGCGGCCCCGGCATGGGCCGCCACGCGAGCGACCTCCTCGGCGACCTCGCCGCCCAGGACGCCTTTACGCGCGATGCAATCGAACGCCAGCATGCCGATCGGCGGCCTGCCGGAGAGCGCGTCCAGCGCCTCGGCGCACGCGGCATCCGTGGCGTCCAGGACCGAGGTCGCGTCGCCCTCCATGATCCAGGCCAGGCCGCCCTGAGGCACGGCGGCGATGCAGACGAGGGCCCGCTTCTCGAAGTCGGCTTCTGCCACGAAGCGGACATGCTCCTCATCGCTGCGGCGGGACAAGCCGAGTGGATGGGTCTGCGCGAAGCGGGTGAAGACGGCAGCGTCGTGCCAGGCCTCTGGAGGTGCGTCGAGCCGCTCAAGGTAGGCGTCGAGGGCGGGACGCTCGTCGAGCAGCTCGACCCGGTTGCCGCCGCTCGCGCTGACCATCAGCGGCTCGCCGACGCGACGCCATCCATGGCGTACGCCGATCCCGAACGGTGCGTCAGAGCCGATGGCAGCCCCGACCACTGCATCGGTCAAGACGTCGTTTCCGAAGAACTGATGTGTTGCGACCATGCGCAGGTCGTCGCCGGCGCAGCCGCCAACCAGCGGCACCGCCGCACCCGCGACGCCGTAGGCGCCACGCACGATCTCTTGCTGGTCGCCGGCCAGGCCGTCGGCCAGCAGGAGCAGCACGCGATGGGGCCGGTTGTCGATCCCGCTGAGCGCCTCGGCCGCGCCGGCACCCGCGCTGCGAAGGTCGGCCGAGGCGCCGGTTGCGACTCGGATGGCGACGCTGAACCCCGCCCCGCCCAGTGCCGTGATGACCACTCCGGCGTCACCCGGCCCGCTACTGGCGATCTCGCCCGCCGTGGAGCAGCCGATAAGCGGCGTGTCGCCCGACGTTGCGCGGATGCCTGCGAGCAAGGCGGCAGGCTCGTACCGGTCGGCGGCGAAGACGATCAGCAGACGGGCGTCCGTTCCACCTGCCAGGGCCGCCGCCACGGCCTCCGACCCGGCCTGGAATGCATCGGGGTTCTCGGAGCGGCCCACGGCCATCCAGCGGTCGATCGGGTCAGTTGTGGTCATCGGAGCCTCTGGTACGACGGGCAGGATTCCACCCGCCATCGGTATACGCCCCACCGAGGCTGCCGCCCCTGACGCGATGGTTGTGAACCGCCCGTACCAATGCCGCGGGTATTGACAGCGCACTTACTGTGTGACTTACACGAAGACATAAAGGAAGTCCATGACGACCCCGTCCACGGCCCGCGACCTGCGCCGCACCAATCGCTCCGCGATCCTGCGGGAGCTGCTGTTCGCGGGCGAGTCGACGCGCCAGGGGCTCGCCGCGAGGACGGGGCTCAGTGCCGCCACCGTCGGACTCGTCATCGCCGACCTGCTCGATGAGGGGCTCGTCCACGAAGTGGGCACGCAGGATTCCAACGGCGGTCGGCCGCGCACGCTGGTTCGCATGGTCCCGGATCGCGGGGTCACGATCGGCGTGGACGTGGGCGAGCGTGGGGTTCGGGTCGAGGCCTTCGATCTCGCGTGGCAGCGCCGGGCCGATGTCTTCGTCGAAGCCGGCCCCGCCGTGCCCGATCCCGTCGCCGTGGTCGCGTCGATCGCCGATGCCGTCGAGACGGTGCTCGATGCCGCCCAGGTCGGCTCCGCGCAGCTATTGGGCGTTGGCGTGAGCGTCCCTGGCGTCGTCGAACGCGGACCCGACTCGATGGTGCATGCGGTCGCGTTCGGATGGGACGACGTTCCCCTCGGGCGGTTGCTTCGCAGCGCGATCGATGCGCCGGTCGCCGTCGACAACGGCGCCAAGACGATGGGTCAGGCCGAGATGTGGTTTGGCGCCGGCCGTGGTGCCGACGATGCCGTGATCGCCTTGCTGGGCATCGGCGTCGGGGCCGCGGTCTTTACCGGCGGCCGGCTGTATCGCGGTTCCCAGAGCAGCGCGGGTGAATGGGGCCACGCGCCGATCGTGGTCGGTGGCGAACGCTGCCGCTGCGGGTCGCAGGGCTGTCTTGAGGCCTACGTCGGGGAGCTGACGCTGCTGGGCCGTTGGACGGCACTCGATCCCGTCGGCTCGGCGGCGGCCGGGCCGGACACGGATCGGCTGGACGCGCTGTTCGCGGCGGCCGCGGAGGACGAGGCTGCGCGCCAGGTGGTCGAGGGCATGACGGAGCACCTCGGGGCGGGCCTCGCGACCCTGATCAACCTCTTCAACCCGCAGCGCATCGTTCTCGCGGGCTCGGTCGGGCTTCGGCTCACGTCGGCGATGCTCGAGATGATCCGCGGCCGGGCGGGCCGGTACTCCCTGCGCCAGCCGTTCGAGTCGGTGGACATCGTCCAGGGCCAGCTCGGGCACGATGCTGTGGCGCTTGGGGCCGCCACGCTGGTCGTCGATGGCCTCCTGGACCATGGCTTCACCCTGACGACGCCAACCACCTCGGCCGTGCCGGCCTTCGCTGGACGCGGCCGATGAAGGCCGTCGCGAGCCCGTCGACGGCTTGGCTCGGGGTAGCCGCCGAGACCCCCGACCCCAGCTCGTTCCCGCGTGACTTCGTGTGGGGCGCCGCGACCTCCGCCTACCAGATCGAAGGCGCAGTGAGCGAAGGCGGTCGCGGGCCATCGATCTGGGACACGTTCGCGCACACTCCGGGCAAGACCGTCCATGCCGACACGGGTGACATCGCGTGCGACCACTACCACCGCTGGGGCGACGACCTCGATCTGGTTCGGGACCTCAGCTTGACCGCTTATCGGATGTCCGTGTCGTGGGCAAGGCTGCAGCCCGCGGGTCGCGGCCCGCTCGATCCAGCGGGCGTCGCCTTCTATCGATCGGTGCTGGGCCGACTCCGTGAGGACGGTGTCCGACCGTTCGTGACGCTCTACCACTGGGACATGCCGCAGGTGCTCGAGGACCTCGGCGGTTGGCCGATCCGCGACACCGCCCAGCGCTTCGCCGACTACGCCGCGTCGGCGACGGCCGCGCTCGGCGACCTCGCCGACGACTGGATCACGATCAACGAGCCGTGGTGTCAGGCGTTCCTTGGCTACGAGAGCGGGATCCACGCGCCGGGCCGGAAGAGCCTGCCGGACGCGGTCGCCGCCGCACACCACCTGAACCTGGGGCACGGCCTGGCGACTGCCGCCATCCGCGCCGAGCGGCCGGGCGCCCGCATCGGGGTTGCGGATCTGGTGACGGATGTCGTCGCCGCATCCGGGACCGACGATGACGTCGCGGCGGCCGCCCGGTACGACGCGAGCGGCAACCGCCTCTTCCTCGACCCGGTCCTGCTGGGCCGCTACCCGGACGTCGTGCGTGCGCTGTACGAGCCGCTGGGCCTGTCCGGCCTCATCCGCGCCGCCGACGAGCCCACGATCGCGGCCCCGATCGACTTCCTCGGGGTCAACCACTACCAGCGCGTCATCGTCAACGCCGATCCCACGGACCGGCACCTGGGCGCGCGCGGGATCCCGGCCGAGCCCGCCACGACGTCACTCGGCTGGTCGGTCGTCCCGGGGGCGCTCCACGACGTCCTCGTGCGGCTCCACCGCGAGTACCCACCGATCCCGCTGTACGTGACCGAGAACGGGGCGTCGTTCGATGACTACGTCGATCCTTCCGGCGAGGTCCGAGACATCGAGCGGATCGAGTACCTGAGCGGGTACCTCACCGCGGCGGCAGCCGCCATCGATGACGGCGTCGACCTGCGCGGTTATTTCGCCTGGTCGCTGCTCGACAACTTCGAATGGGGGGAGGGATATCGCCGCCGGTTCGGCCTCGTCTTCGTCGATTACGGGACCCAGCGACGGATCCCGAAGGCGAGCGCGAGCTGGTATCGCGACCTCGTCCTACGCCACGCCACAGCCACGCAAGCCGCGCACTCGACCGATCGCGACGGTCGAGGGCAACGCCACGCGGTCTGACCAGCCACAGGAGGAGAAGAGATGCGCAACAGCAACGACGGGGTCCGCAGCATCGGAGGGACGGCGCTTGCGTTCGTCTTCGTGTTGGCGGCCTGCAACTCGGGCGGTACGCCGACCACCGTTCCGTCCGCGCCCGCCGCGTCGCCACCCGGGACGGCCTCCGACGCTCCGAGCACCGCGCCCAGCCCGGCTCTTTCTGGCACCAGCGTCACGGTGTGGACGATGGAGGACGCGACGAAGTTCGAGGCCCTCATCAAGCCCTTCGAGGACACGACCGGCGTGACGGTCGACGTCGAAGCCGTCCCGTGGGACAACGTGAACGAGAAGCTCACGACCGCGGTCGCTTCCAGTGACGGGCCGGATGTCACCCAGGTAGGACTGTCGCTCCTGCCCACCTTCAACGCCGCCGGCGCCCTCGAGGACCTGAAGCCTCACCTGGCCGCTCACCCGGCCCTTGATGACGCGACATTCCTCGACGCCGTGGCCGCCGACAAGCTCTCGACGGACGGCACAATGCCCAGCCTGCCGTGGGTGGCCGACACCCGCGTCCTCTTCTACCGGACCGACATCTTCACCGAGGTCGGCCTCACCGGCCCGCCGACGACCTGGGCCGAGTTCACCGCGGCGGCCGAGAAGCTCGCCGGGCGCGGCAGCGGCCAGTTCGGCTACTACATCCCGCAGTGGGATGCACCCCTGCCGATCCAGTTCACGTGGCAGGCCGGCGGCGATGTCGTCGCCGCTGATGGCAAGATCAGCCTCGACACGCCGGAGTTCCGCAAGGCCGTCGACCTGTACACGAGCTTCTACGAGAAGGACCTCGTCCCGACCGCCTCGGACTTCGACCAGACGGCGGGCTTCATCTCTGGGGCGGCTCCGATGCTGATCTCGGGCCCCTACCTCGCGGCGGGGATCAAGGAGGGGGCGCCCGAGCTCGATGGCAAGTGGGCGGTCGCGACGCTGCCGAAGGACGTAGCCGGCACCGCGCTCTTCGCGGGTTCGAACATGGCCGTCTGGAAGGGCTCGGACAATGTCGACGGCGCGCTGGCGCTCCTCGACTTCCTGTCCCTGCCGGAGACCCAGGTCGCGTGGTTCGCGGCGACCAGCCAGCTCCCGACCAACAAGACGGCGGCCGCCGACCCGGCGGTCACGGCCGACCCGAACGTGGCGGTCTACGCCCAGCAGCTGGGCGACGCCGAGCTCCTGCCGCTCGTCCCGGCCTGGGACAAGGTCAGTGCCGAGATCCTCAAGTCGTTGAACGAGATCGTCCTCAACGGGGCCGACAAGGAGGCCACCCTCACCCAGCTCAACGAGACGGTGGCGGACCTCCAGCGGTAAGCCCCATCCCGGTCAACGAGGCGGGCGTGACCCCCAGGCGCCCGCCTCGTTCGTCCTCGGGCACCATATGAACGTGACGCTGACGACCCACGCCGCTCGCGCGACTGCCGGCAGGCGCGCAGCGCCGCGCGGGTCGCTCACGCCGTACCTGCTCGTCGGTCCCGCCGTCGTGCTGTTGTTCCTGTTCGGCGTGCTGCCGATCGCTCGTCGCCGCGCTCGTGAGCCTCACCGACCTCGACATCGGCGGCCTCGGAAACCCGGAGACCATCCGCTTCATCGGCCTGGCAGAACTACGGGGCCCTGTTCGCGGACGCCGACTTCTGGGCGTCGCTCGGCAGCACGGCCTTCTTCGTGGTCATCGGCGTCCCGGCCATCGTCGGGGTCTCGCTCCGTGGTCGCCATCGGCCTCGACCACAGTCCAGTCCCGCTTCTTTCAGCGCGCTGCGTTCGTTCTACTTCCTGCCAGCGATCACCGCGATCGTCGCGATCTCGCTGATCTGGGGCTACCTCTACAACAGCCAGTTCGGGCTGCTCAACTACCTCCTCGGCCTGGCCGGGCTCGGGCCGATGCCGTGGCTCAGCGACCCGTTCTTCGCGAGGCTGTCGGTCGCGCTGCGTGGCGATCTGGCGAGCCACCGGGCCTCAACATCATCATCTTCCTCGCCGCACTGCAGGCGATCCCGCAGGGAGTACCGCGAGGCCGCCGCCCTCGATGGCGCGGGAGCGTGGCGGACCACGTTGTCGGTCGTGATCCCGCTGCTGCGGTTCGCGATCCTGTTCGTCACGGTCACCACGCTCATCGGCTGGCTGCAGTTCTTCGACGAGCCGTTCGTCCTGCTCAAGTGGCCCGGCCGGCGCGACCATCGTCGGCCTCGCTCTACATCTACTTCGAGACGGGTTCCGCTTCAACCAGTTCGGCTACGCGTCAGCGCCGGCTCGATCGTGCTCCTGCGTCTCATCCTCGCCGTCACAGCCATCCAGCTCGCGGCTGCGGCGCGTGAGCGATGACTAGGGCGCGGCGCCCGAACGGTCCGCTCATCGGCGGGCTCCTCGCCCTGGGCGCCCTTGTCACCGTCCTTCCCGTTCCTGTGGATGGTGACGACCTCGCTCAAGCCGCCGCGCGAGTCGTCGCGACTACCCGCCGACGATCGTCCCGGAGTCGATCAGCCTCGACGCCTACGTGCGCCTGTTCACCGAGCTCGACTTCGCGCGTTACCTGGTCAACACGATCGTCGTCGTGCTTATCGGGTTCGGCGGCTGCTGCTCGTGGCGATGGCCGGCTATGGGTTCGCGAAGTTCCGCTTCCGCGGTCGCAACGCGATGTTCCTGCTGGTGCTCGCGACGATGATGATCCCGGTCCAGGTCACGATGATCCCGACGTACCTGATCCTGAACGCGGTCGGTCTCACCAACACGCTCCTGGGATCGCGGCGCTCCCGACGCTCGTCGGTGGCTTTGGCCTCTTCCTGTCCCGCCAGTTCATGGCCACGCTCCCCGACGAGATGCTCGAGGCCGCCCGGCTCGACGGCGCCGGCGAGTGGCGGATCTTCCTGACGATCGTCCTGCCGATGTCCAGTCCGATCCTGGCGGTGCTGGCGTGCTGACCTTCATCACCGGCTGGAACAGCTTCCTCTGGCCGCTCGTCATCGCCACCGACTCAGACAACTACACGCTGTCGGTCGGGCTGTCGCTGCTCAACCAGCAGACTGACGATCAACCCGCCGCTCCAGATGGCCGGCGCGTCTCTGATGGTCGTCCCGATCATCGTCGTCTTCGTCGTCCTTCAGCGCCACGATCGTCCAGGGCTTCGCGTTGTCCGGGCTCAAGTGAGCCGCCATCCGGACGCCGGCAACGTTCCCCGCACCGGCTTCGTCCGACGCGGAGGTGCGGCGGCTGCTCGACGGGCAGGGGCGAGCGCGCCTGCTGCGCGGCGTCGGGCTCGGCAATTGGCTCGCTGGCCGAGGGCTACATGTGGGGCTTTGGCGACGCCGCGGCCTCAGCCCCGCGCAGATCGAGGCGCTCATCGACGACCTCATCGGCCCGACGGAGGCGGCGTCGTTCTGGCGCGACGTTTCGGGATCGCGTTCATCGCCGAAGCCGACATCGAGCACATCGCAGACGCCGGGCTCGACCACGTTCGGCTGCCGATCAACGCCCGGCTCGTCATGCGACGATGACGGCCAATTCCTCGACGAGGGGATTCGCGCTCGTCGATCGGCTGATCGAGTGGTGCCGGACGCACGGACTGTGGGTCGCTGCTCGACCTGCATGGCGCCCCTGGGGGCCAGACCGGGACGAACATCGACGACTCGCCCGCGCGGCCTGCCCGAGCTGTTCATCGAGGGCGGCCCGTACCGCGACCTGACGATCAGCCTGTGGCGCCAGCTCGCCCAGCGCTACCGCGACGAGCCGGTCGTCGCGGGCTACGACCTGCTCAACGAACCGTTGCCCAACGAGTAGCAGACCGCTTCGCGGCGGAGCTCGTGACCCTCTACCGCGACCTGACCGCCGCCATCCGGGCCGAGGACCCCAACCACCTGATCATCTACGAAGGCACCCGTTGGTCGACGGACTGGACCATCTTCACCGAGGTCTGGGACCCGAACTCGATGCTCCAGTTCCACAAGTACTGGTCGCCGCCGGATCGCCCGAGCATCCGCGCTTCCTCGAGGCGGGGGACGCGCCTCGGCCTGCCGATCTACATGGGCGAGGGCGGCGAGAACAACGTCGCCTGGCTGCCGCCGCCTTCCAGCTCTACGAGGACTACGAGATCTCTGGAACTTCTGGCCGTGGAAGAAGCTCGACACGATCACCTCTCCGAGATCCGTCCGTCCGCCGGGGGGCTGGGATGCGATCCGCGCCTACGCTGAGCGGCGCGGGCCTCGCCCGACGGATGCCGTCATCACGTCGGCGCTGAGGGCTTTGCTCGAGGGTGTCCGGCTCGAGCGCACGGACGAGCGAACCGAAGTCCTTAACGCGGTCATGCGGCGGGTGCCGCTGCGGCTCCCAGCGAGCGGCTTCGGGTTCGGCGGCCGGGGTGTCGCGTACGAGACGGGTCGGGCGGAGCCCCTTGCCGCGTTTCGATGCGACGATGCCGTCACGGTCCGGCTGGACTTCGAACCTGCTGGCGAAGCCCTGCGCTTCGACCACGTCGACGGTCGACCCCGCGACCCCGCCGAGGGACTCGAGGTCGTCCTGGATGCGGGCGACTGGGTCAGGTATGAAGTCGAGCTCCCCGTCGCCGGCCGCATCCGCGTGGGCCTTGAATTCGGGCCCGCCCGCGATGACGCCAGGGGAGGCGCCGATCGTCTTGATCGAGTCGATGCGATCGTCGGAGACGGACGATGGGGGCCTTCTCGAGGTCGACTCGGCGGCGCCGATGCCTGCGGGTCAATACGCGATCAGGGTCACGGCGCGCACACCCCGGACGGTGATCAGCTCGATCGAGGTGGGTCTGGTCACCTGATCCCGAGTGGTCCAGAAGTCGAATCAGGTGCGGCTCTCTTGGGACGGCGACGATCGCGTTGCGACGAGCTCACCGCAGTGGTTGCAGCGCGACTGGCGATCCGCCGCCACCTCCTTCCCGCACCATGGACAGATCCGCACCTCGGGATCCCATCCCTGGAGCGGCACCAGCTGCGGCTCGTTGCCGGACGCCGAAGGCGTGAATGTCCCGAGTCGAGGCCGCGCTGCGAACAGGACGATCAGGCTCACTGTCCCTGGGACAGCGGCCTGGAGGATCGCATTGTCCGGCTCGACAGGAATGAGCGGAACGGCGACGAGGAGCAGCAGGATCGTGCCGCTCAGGGCGCGGTCCCACGCAGGACGTTCGCCGCGCGCGAGACCGCGCACCGCCCAGAGATACAACACGCCCGAGTAGACGATCATGATTCCGACGAGGAGCAGCCCAGCGTATCGGAAATCGTAGGGGTAGCCCCGTCTCGTGGCCGTCTCGACCACACCTTGGATGTGACCGAGGCCCTGAAGGATGTTGCCCACACCCATCCACAGGGCCACGGCGACGGCGGCCGTGACGACGCCTGGTCGGGCGATATCGAGGGATGGTGCACCGTCATCCGGCCGTCCGCGCTCCTCGGGCGGGTCGACGTAGCCGGGCGGGTAGTCGTAGCCACACGCAAAGCAGTGGTCGTTGAAAGCCGGAACCGGCGACCTGCAATTCGGACAGGCCTTTTCGGCCATCATCCCTCTCCAAGGCGACGGCTCGGTACGACCACCGATCGCCTCTTTCTCGGTAGTATCCCGCGACGGCGCGAGTACCGGACGATAGCCGCGGAGCGTTTACACCGGTCCTTGCCGGGCCCCAAACACGGGCACAGACCGTCGGCGTGTCGTGCTCAGCCCGCGACCGGAATATCGGCGCCGGCGCGCAGGAAGACCGGGATTCGTTCGAGTGGCGCCTCGACGCTGATCTGGCGCGCCCCCTCATAGGCTGCGCCCGTCCACGCGTCCGACCTCGGGCCTGGCGGCAGCCCTTCTGACGCGCGCCCGACCTACGTTTCGACGCGAAAATCGAGGCAGCCAAACCGGTCGAGCGCGTCTCCGCCGAGGCGACATCGATAGTCGGCCGCCTAAGGCGACCTCTTCGCCAAGGCACGCTGTTCCCACACGAAACCACTAGATGTCGTGGAGGGGGGAGCCTCGGGTGCCTACGGCTGGTAAGGATGGCTGGCGAGGAAGGATTTCGAACCCTTCGATCTCCTGATCCAGAGAACTCCCGATGTCAATTCTCGTTGTCGCCGTTCGACGCGATAGTAGGAGGACGCAACTGGCGGCCTCGCACGAAGGAGAACCTCCATGAAGTACATGCTCATCATGCGCGACACCCAGGAGGCCTTCGAGGCCAGTCAGAAGGTCGACTTCGAAGAGATCATCAACGCCATGGGCGCCTACAACGAGTCCCTGATCAAGGCGGGCGTGCTCGCCGGCGTAGAGGGCCTCGCACCGGCGACCGAGGGATTCGTCGTCGACTTCGCCGGCGAGAAGCCGATCGTGACCGACGGCCCCTACGGCGAGACGCACGAGCTGTTCAACGGATACTGGATCCTCGAGGTCTCGAGTAAGGAGGAAGCCGTCGAGTGGGCGAGTCGCGCTCCGCTCGGCCCGGGCTCCAAGCTCGAGGTGCGCCGCATCCCCGCGGCCGAGGAGGCCTTCGCGGACTACGCCGACAACGAGTACGTCAAGAAGGAAGCGGCGCTCCGGCCCGACGGCCGCTGAGACGGCCCTCACCCGGTGACATCGTGACCGACATCCAGCGAACGGTCGCTGCCGTCTGGCGCATCGAGAGCGCGCGTATCGTCGCGACGCTCGCCAAGATGACCGGCGACGTCGGCCTCGCCGAGGACCTCGCACAGGAGGCGCTCGTCGATGCGCTGACCCAATGGCCGGAGTCGGGCATCCCGCAGAACGCGGGCGCCTGGCTCACGGCCGTGGCGAAGCGCAAGGCGATCGACGGCTGGCGCCGGCGGGAACGTCTCGATGAGCGGTACCGCGCGATCGCCCACGACCTGTCGGAGACCACCGACGACGAATGGCAACCGATCGACGACGACGTCGTGCGTCTCGTGTTCACCGCCTGCCACCCCGTGCTCTCGCGCGAATCGCAGGTCGCCCTCACCCTGCGCGTCGTCGCGGGCCTGACGACCGAGGAGATCGCGCGCCTGCTCCTGGCGCCGGTCGCGACCGTGCAGCAGCGCATCGTCCGCGCGAAGAAGACGCTCGCCGCGGCGCACGTGCCGTTCGAGGCGCCTGACCCGGGCGAGTGGGCCCCGCGGCTCGGTGCTGTGCTTGGAGTCGTGTACCTGGTCTTCACCGAGGGGTACTCCGCGACCAGCGGCGATCGGTGGATCCGCACCGAGCTCGCGAACGAGGCGGTCCGCCTTGGACGGGTGCTCGCCGGCCTGCTGCCGCGTGAGCCGGAAGTGCACGGGCTGCTGGCCCTCATGGAGCTGCAGGCGTCGCGCTTCGCCGCTCGGGTCGCCCCCGACGGCAGCCCCATCCTGCTGACCGATCAGGATCGATCGCGCTGGGACCGCACGCAGATCGCGCGGGGTCGTGCCGCCCTTCGCCGGGTGGATGAGGCGGGACGGGGCCGTGGCAGTTACGCCCTGCAGGCGGCGATCGCCGAATGCCACGCGATCGCCCCGAGCGTCGACGAGACGGATTGGGAGCGGATCGTCGTCCTCTATGAGGCGCTCGGCCGGATCGCGCCAAGCCCGGTGATCGAGCTGAACCGAGCCGTCGCGGTTTCGATGGCCACCGGTCCCGCCGATGCGCTGCGCATCGTCGACCGGCTCACGTCCGAGGGCGCCCTGCGGGGATCGCACCTGCTGCCGAGCGTGCGCGGCGAGCTGCTCGCCCGGCTCGGTCGCATCGAGGAGGCGCGGTCTGAGTTGATCACCGCTGCGGGGCTCGCCGTGAACGAGCGCGAAAGCTCCGTCCTGCGCGCGAAGGCGGCCGCACTCTGACGGGTCTGCGGATCGCGCCGTAGGCTCGATCCGCTAGCGAGGGGTAGCTGGCTGGCGAGGAAGGATTCGAACCTCCGATCTCCCTGATCCAGAGTCAGCAGACCGATATTCGCGATTCTTCGTTCGCCGTAAGCACGAAACCGACCGATTTCTGGCCCAAATTCTACCGAGTCTGGTCACCGATCTCAAACGTGGTCAGGTTGCCGCGAGCTGGTCACCTGACTCGCCCGGTCCGGGATGGCGACGCGCCCTGAATGTGCCGAGCCTTCGACGTTGGCCCGTCCAGCGATGCCGCCTGACATTCGTAGGGTAGGCTGATCCCTCCGATCGCAGTCAGGAGACTCCACTGAGCGCCTTCGTCGAGCCGATCGTGGTGGACGTCCATCTGCCCGCCGGCATCGCCGGGCCTGAGCCTCTGGACTTCGACGTCCGATGCTTCCTGGTCACCGATGCCAACAGGGTCGTCCTGGTCGACGTCGGTATGGCCGGAAGTCACGAGGCCATAGGTGCCGGGCTGGCCCGGGTCGGGGCCGGATGGGACGACATCACCGATGTTGTGTTGACCCACAGCCATCCCGACCACGCGGGCGGACTAGCGGACGTGATGGCAAGCGCGGGTCGCGCAGCAATCTGGGTTGGAGACGGTGATCGGCATGCGATCCCGTTTGACGGGAAGATGCAAAGTCTCGTAGAGGGCGGAACGGTTCAAGGTCTCCGCGCCCTTCACACTCCGGGACATACGCCCGGTCACTGCAGCCTCGTCCTCGAAGGGGAGTCGATCCTGTTTGCGGGCGACATCGTCGGCTCGATGGCGGGTTCCCTGTCTCGGGGACCTGCCCCTTTTACAGCCGACGCCGACGAGGCCGAGAGGAGTCTTCGACGGGTCGCAGCACTCGAGTTCGATCGGGTGCTTTTCGGACATGGTGCCGAGATACCCGATCCTCTCGATGAGTTGCGAAACCTCCTGCGCCAGACGGAGTTGCGACCATCGGCTTGATAGAGGCAGATCTGATGCTCGCTCACCTGCCGACGCCACTGGAGCGGGCCGACCGCCTCGGCGCCGTGCTTGGGGTCGCGCCTGGTCGACTCTGGGTCAAGCGAGATGACTGCACCGGCCTTGCCACTGGTGGGAACAAGGCTCGCAAGTTGGAGCGCCTCGTCGCCGACGCCCTCGCGACCGACTGCGACGTGCTGGTGACCGCGGGGGGACCGCAGAGCAATCATGCCCGCACAACGGCTGCCGCCGCAGCCCGGGTGGGCATCGACTGCGTGCTCGCGTTCAATAGCGATCCACCCACCGACACAGAGGCGAATCAGCTGCTTGACGTCATCTTCGGCGCTGAGCGCCGCTTCGTTGGACCTATCGCGATGGACGATCTCAACGTCGTCGTCGAACGCATCGCGGGCGAGCTTCGCGCCGAGGGCCGGAGGCCGTACGTCATCCCGGTCGGTGGCTCGTCGCCGATTGGAGCATGCGCGTACGCCACCGCCGCCGATGAGATCCTGGCCGGCCTGGGTCACGACGATGTGCTCGTGGTCACCGCGACCGGATCCGGTGGGACCCAGGCTGGTCTGGCGGCACGGCTCGGTCATGATCGGGTCCTGGGGATAGACGTGGGCGCCCTGGCCGATCCCGCGACCGTCGTCCGACGATTGACGATCGAAGTCGCGGAGCACCTCAGTCTGCCGGTGCCCACCGGCGAGCCGCGGATTTCCCATGATCAGATCGGCGACGGGTACGGCGCCATGACTAACGCGTGTCTTAGCGCGATCCGCAGCGCCGCCCGCACCGAGGGATTGCTCCTCGATCCCGTCTATTCGGGCAAGGCGATGGCTGGGCTGATAGCTCTCCCACAGTTCGAGCTGCGGTCCAATGTGATCGTCTTCCTCGCAACCGGAGGCGTGCCGGCATTGTTCGAGTCGCGGTATGAGGCTTGGCTATCGGGATCGGAAGGTTAGGGCCGATGCGTGACCCGGAGACGCTTCACTCGACATGACGACGTACGCCGCTGCAGACCCGCGGGACCTCCTGGTCCGCCCAAGGCCACGTCCTGAGTGGGAAAGGTGCCTGGGTGATTCCACGAATCACGTGATCAACACTTTGTCGAGTCAAGTGACCCTCGCGTTGACGAGTCAGGTGACCGGCGAGCTGGACATCACGTGGCGCAAGCGTGGCGCCACGGTCACCTGACAATGGGTTAACTGCCAATCGGCCATCCGGCTCCGGTCCCTTGCCGAGCGATCCACATCATCTGGGCATACAACGGTCCAAGGGCCACAAGATGTTGTGGTATTGGCTGGCGAGGAAGGATTCGAACCTTCGATCTCCTGATCCAGAGTCAGATACCCGAATCAGGCCTCGCAGCCGGTTGTCTGAACACGAACCGGCGGTCTGCCGCCTCCGGTTTTCGGGTGAGACGCGACGTTCGATGAGCGTGGAGTGATGGGCCGCCTGAGCGCCTAGTCCCGCCAGGTCGGCGGCGACCCACGTCTCGATGAGCTGGTCGAACGGCTCGCCGCCGATCCGGCAATCGCCGGGAAATGCAGCGATGTCCAGCCAGCCCCGGTGGAGCCATTCCTGCAGATTTGAATCCGATCCGAGGCGGGCGAGCTGGGCCTGCCTGACCGCAACCGCCGAGCTGGGTACGCCGCAGGCGGTCGCGTTGAGCGACCTCCACCTCGAGCACTTCTTCCCGGGCGGACACAGCTACCGAACGCTACTTCGCGGCGCTCGCCAGCCCGTACTAACGCGAACGAGCGTCCGCGCGGCCGTGGATGTCTGGCTGACGGATGTGCTCTGGCCCTGTTCCGTCGAGGAGCTCCCGCGCCAGCGCATCGGTGAGCCATGCCTGGTAGCGCTCGGACGACCAGCCGCGGTCCACGACGAGAAGGTCGTGGACGGCAAGTGAACAGAGGGTCCAGGTGACGTCGCACCCTTCCTCGACCGACAGTCCATCTCGAAACACACCACGCTCGGCGAGCATGCCCACGAACCGACCCTGGCCGACGAGGCGGGACGCCTCGATCTGGTTCCAGAGCTGGGCCAGCTCCGGATCGGTGGCGGCCGCCCCGCGCAGGGCGCGAAGCAGCGGTCCGGATCGTCGATGGATCCCGGGTTGGGTGGCGGCGTACATCGCAACCTGACGGTGCGGATCGGGCTCTTCGATGAGCGCCTTGATGGCCGACCGCTGTTCCACGGGCGTATCGGCCCGCTCGGATCCACCCGCAACGGCAGCCTCTACCACGGCCTTGAACAGACCGGCCTTGCTCCCGAAGTTGCGGTAGATGGTCTCGACCGCGACGCCGGCCTCCGACGCGATCAGCGGAATCGATGCGGCCGCGTACCCACGCTGTCGGAAGAGCGTGCCGGCTCCGGCGAGCAGGTCTCGACGCGTCTGCGCCGCCTGCTCCTGACGACGACGTGAGTCATATCTGCGTGGGGTCTTGACTTCATCCATGATTTCGTGAGAATGCTACTACCATCAATACACACGCGTTCCGAGCGAGGCTAGCATGGCCGAGCTCGGCGCACGAGGAGGTACGGACCCCATGATCGAGCAGAACAAGGTCGCCGCCCGACGGACGTGGGAGGAGATCTTCCCCGCCTGCGATGTCGAGGCATTGCGCGCTGTCACGGCCGAGGATGCAGTCGAGCGTGGGGCGCGCCCCGGCGAAACTGCAGGCTTCGAAGGCGTCAAGCGGACGATGCTCTGGCTCGCGACGGTCTTCGCCGACCAGCGCTGGGAAATCCACGAGGTCATTGGCGAGGGTGACACTGTCGTCGTGCACTGCACGCACCACGGCCGGCATGTCGGCGATCTCATGGGACTACCGCCGACAGGCCGAGTCGTGGCCTATGAGTACGTGCATTTCCTCCGGTTCCGGGACGGCAAGGCGATCGAGCACTGGAGCGTCCGGGACGACATGACGCTGATGCGCCAGCTGGGCGTCGTGCCGGAGCGTCCGGTCCCAGCCGGGACGCGCTGACTCGGCGCGAGGCGTAGAAAGGGCGCCGCCATGTGGACTGCGCCCTCCTTCGTCACGGCCGGGCAAACGAGCCCGACCAGCAACGCACCTAGTCGAACAGACCGCACATCGTCGCGTCGATTTTCGCGAACTGGTCCGGATCGTCGAACCGGAACACCTGCGCCGAAGCCTTGCCGAACCTAGGTGATCGTCTGCCGAGCCAGCACCGCCGGGACTCGTCGGGCGACCGGGTGCCAGCACGGTAGCGATCGGCCCCGTCGCTCGCCGACCATCCGTGGCATGCCAGAGCCATCGGTGCTCATCGTCGACGACCACGCCGCCTTTCGGGCGGTCGCTCGGACTGTGCTGGCACGGTCCGGGTTCGAGGTGATCGGGGAGGCCGTCGATGGCGAGGATGCGCTGCTCGTCGCCGCGCGGATCGAGCCGGACATCGTCGTCCTCGACGTTCAGCTGCCCGGGATCACTGGCTTCGAGGTTGCCCGGCAACTACGCGCGAAACCGAATCCCCCGGTCGTCGTTCTCGTCTCTACCGCGGACGCCGCCGACTACGGTCGGCGAATCGGCAAGAGCGGGGCTGTCGGCTTCATCACCAAATCGAACCTCTCGGGGGATACGCTGCACGCGATCCTCCGGGGAGAAACGGAGGCATTGCCATGACCATGTCAGGTTCCCGAGCTATCGCCGCCATGCTCACGATCGCGGCGGTCCTGGCCGCCTGTTCGACGACGCCTGGGCCAGCTTCGGTCGGCCAGAGATCCTCGCCAAGGACGGGCGATTCGGGGTCAGCCGTCGCCATCCCGTCGGGATTTCCGATTGGATCCTGGACAACCACGATCACCGAGGCGGACCTGCGCGCCGGCGGCGTGACCAGCGAAGGTGAGCTCGCCGAAAACGCTGGAACGACCACCCTGACGATCTCCGATGACGGCACGTGGTCAACCACCCAGGTCACGGACGTCCTTGTCAAATGGCCAGTCTTCAAGGGAACGTGGTCGGTGAACGGCGCCGACGGCTTCACCCAGGTGACAACGTTTCCGCCGGACTTTGCCGGCGATTCTGTGGACTTCACTTGGAAGTTCGACGGCGGTTCGCTCGTTCTGGGCGTCGTGAACCCGCCCGACCGCATCCTGCCGATCCTCATCGAGTCGCATCCTTGGCAGCCTGCCGGCTAGCCGATGACCGAAGGATGGGCGATGCGCAGACCGCTGCCATGGTCGGCGCGTCGAGCCCTCCTCCCGATCGGAGTGCTCTGGGGACTGGGCGCGGAGTGGACACGCCTCGAAAGTGGCTGGCCGCTGCTGTGGACGATCGGGGACTTCGTCCCCGGCGTCGTCTTCCTCGTCGCGGGCCAGCTCGCATGGGATCGTCGCCCGGATACGCGGGTCGGTCCCTTGCTGGTTGCCATCGGGTTCACCTGGTATGTGGGCACGTACGGCGCATCGAGGGACGTCGGCGCCGTCGCGCACGCGTTCCAGGGCTATTTCAACGCCCTGCTCGCCTGGCTCGTGCTCGCCTATCCGACCGGCAGACTTCGTGACAGGGCATCGCACCTGGTCGTCGCCGCATGGTTCGTCGTCCTTGGGATCAGAAGCGCGTTTCGCGTGGCGTTCAGTCCCCAGAGCATCGACTACGACCTGACCGACGCCGCCGAGGTTGACCGGTACGTGACCGACATCACGTTCCGAGACGACGGAGACCGGTTCTTCTCGGTGCTGATCGCCGGACTTGCCCTCGCGGTCCTCGTTCTCATCGTCCGTCGGCTCGTGACGGAAACGGCCGTCAGTCGACGCGTGTCTGTACCAATCCTGGCCGGCGGCCTCGGGCTCGCCGTCGGTGTCGTCGTGCAGATCGCGGCAACATTCATGGCCGGATCGTTCGCCGAACGGTCGGCCGCCTGGGACTTCGCCCAGGGATTGACGATCGTCACGATCACGCTCGTCGCGGTCGGGTTTGGGCTCGGGGTCGCTCGTGCGAGGCTGGCTCGTGGCTCGGTCGCCGACCTGGTCGTGGAATTGGGCGGCGCGCCGGACCGACCCGTGCTACGAGATGTCCTCGCTCGAGCCCTTCGAGACCCTTCACTGGAGATCGCGTATGCCGTGCCAGGGACCGGCCGGTTTGTGGACGCCTCCGGTCGCGACGTCGATCTCCCATCCACGACCGACCCATTCCGGGCGATGACACGTCTGGAGGGTGGCGGGAGCACCGTGGCCGTACTCGTCCACGATCCGGCGGTTGCGGAGCAGCCCGAGCTCGTCCGATCGGTGGCCGCCGCGACGCGCCTTGCGATCGAGAACGAGCGACTGGCGGCAGAGGTGCGCAACCAGCTCGAGGACGTGCGGGCATCGCGCGCCAGGATCGTGGTGGCCGGTGACACGGAACGCCGCCGAGTCGAGCGCGACCTCCACGACGGAGCGCAGCAGCGTCTCGTCACGCTGGCCCTCACATTGCAGATGGCCCGGGGCCAGGTGGATCCATCGGATGAGGACCTCGCCGCCTCGCTCGATCGCGCCAGCCGGGAACTCGAGCTCGCCCTCGCGGAGCTACGGGAACTCGCCCGCGGCCTCCATCCGACCGTACTGACCGAGGAGGGGTTGGCGGCCGCGGTAGAAGCCCTCGCCGATCGAACGCCGGTTCCCGTCAGCGTTGACGCGGCCACCGAGCGATACCGTCCGGATGTCGAGGCGACGGCCTACTTCGTCGTCGCAGAGGCGCTCACGAACGTCGTCAAGTACGCGCGGGCGACCTCGGCGACGGTGGCTATCAAGCGCCACGACGACACCGTGGTGATCGAGATCACCGACGATGGCATCGGCGGTGCTGACCCCGCCCGCGGCTCCGGACTCCGCGGGCTGGACGATCGGGTGGCGGCGATCGGCGGCCGACTCGACGTCGTCAGCGCGGTTGGCAGCGGCACGGTCGTCCGGGCGGAGGTCCCGTGCGCGTAGTCCTCGCCGACGACGCCGTCCTGTTCCGGGAGGCCCTCGCGAGCGCGCTCGTGACCGCCGGGATCGAAGTGGCCGGACAGAGCGGCGACGCGGATGCACTGCTGCACCTCGTCGAAACGTTGAACCCGGACGTGGCCGTCATCGATATCCGGATGCCGCCCACCAAGACGACCGAGGGTCTGGAAGCGGCGACGCGGCTTCGCGCATCCCACCCATCGATGGGCCTCTTGATCCTGTCCCAGAGCGTCGAGACCCGGCATGTCCTGCGGTTGCTCCGTGACACGCCCGAAGGCGTTGGCTACCTGCTCAAGGACCGAGTCGGCAACCTTGCTGAGTTCGTTGACGCCCTGGAGCGTGTCGCGAATGGCGGTTCGGTCGTCGATCCTGAGGTCGTTTCGACCCTGCTCGGGCGTGGACGAGCCGCGGGTCCGCTCGATGAGCTCACCCCCCGCGAGCGCCAGGTCCTGGAGCTGATGGCCGAGGGTCGTTCCAATGCCGCTATCGCGCGTCGCCTCGGGGTCACCGAGAAGACGATCGAGGGCAACGTCCGAATCATCCTGAGCAAGCTCGGACTCGAACCAGCCGCCGAAGACCACCGACGCGTGCTCGCCGTGCTCACGTTTCTTCGGAGCGGCTAGCCGTCCCTCAACCTTGGCATCGTGTGAGGCTCTCACGCGATCGCCGCTCGCGCTGATGTCGCCCACGTCCGCTCGCGAAGTCCTGGTAGCCCGCAAGTAGGAGCGCGGACAGGCCGACGCCGAAGGCCAGCACCAGCAGACCAAGGATCACGAGGACGGTTGCGCCTTGATCGCCCGTCTGGCCACGCCGCGCGCGCCGGCCCGTAAGGGCGCAGGCGCCCGAGCCAGATGCCGACCTCGTGGTCCAGTGGCGGACGGTTGACGCCTTCCTTGCCGCCGCTCGCGAGGACGACTTCGAAGCGCTCCTCCAGGTACTGGATCCGAACGTCGTCGTTCGGTTTGACGGTGGCCCGAACGGACCGCAAACGTTCGCCCGGCCACCGATCGTCGGCGCCGAGGCGGTCGCAAGCCAGGCGAAGAACTTCCGCGAGATCGGCGTCGCGTTCGAGCGGTCTTCAGCTACCTGCCAAGAGGGACTATTGACGGCCCTCGACGCGGTTCCGGTGGAGCCGCCCCATACTCAAGAAGGTCGCGCCTTGCTCTTGCCGCACGAGACCACCAGAGGTGGTGGGGAGCTCCTCAGATCCCTACGGCCGGTAGGGATGGCTGGCGAGGAAGGATTCGAACCTTCGATCTCCTGATCCAGAGGACTCCCGACGTTTCTGCCGATGATCGGTGCGATCTGAGCGCGGCGCGGACTCGGTTTCTGTCGATCCGGCAGGCGATCAGGTTGAACAAGCCGGACGGAGTCAGGTGAACGTCATTCGTTCATGTGATCCCGTGAGGAGAACGTATCGGCCACGACTGCCGTTGGGAAGGGCGGCGGTTCCCATTGTTCCCACAACTCCCCGACAGGCCATCGAGGGCCGCCCCGTGGAGCTCTTTCGCCGCGGGCGCGCCACGACGACAGCTGGATCGCCCCGATGCCGGAAGGTCAGGCGCCGCTTGTTCCAACCGCCAGCCGACGGCCTTCGGAGGCCCGTCGCCAGCGGCGGCTCCGCACGGAGGAGGCGAGGGTCGGCATTCATGCCCCCGACGCGCACTCGGTGTGCTTGTTAGCCTAGTCGGCATGACAACCGCAGCACAGCAGGCACAACGCGCGGCTGAGACCGACCTGGGCTCGCGTCTGCTTGAACGCCTCGCGAACCAGGTTGGCAGCAATGCCGGCGCAAAGGCGGTCTTTGGCGATGCTGTCGAGCGGGACGGCATAACCGTGATCCCGGTCGCCCGGATCCGTTGGGGCGTCGGCGCCGGCGGCGGGGAAGGAGTCGAGGGCTCTGGCTCTGGTGGCGGCGGAGGTGTTGCAGCCGATCCGATCGGCTACATCGAAGTCACATCGACGGGCGCGACGTTCCGTCCCGTGCCGCGCTCCTTCGGACCAGGCGCCATCCTCATCGGTGCGGTCGCCACAGCTATCGTCCTTCGCGCCGTCGCCCGCTTCCGCCGGTAGGCCGCTGGCCACGCTCCGGCGATGACTACGATCTCGATGCCTCGCCTCGGCTTGCGCGCCAACGCCGGCCAGTTCGCACGGTTGGTCGTCGTCAAGGCCTGCTCGGCGGGATGATCGCCCGGAGCGCACGATCATGTCGTTGAGGGCGAGAGACGTTGGCCTCGGCAAGCAGGACGTCGGACCTCGGGGTGGCAGGCTATCGATAGTGACCGATGAGCCGTATGACGCTGGGCAGCCACGCGTGACGTCGGAGCGGCGCGACGTCGTTGTGGTCGGGGCCGGTCAGGCAGGTGGCGATTCCGAGCTCGAACCACAATCGAGCCCGAGACGAGCGCGATCGCCGCCTGGAAGGCAGCGCCAGGAGTCCGAGCAGCGGACCTTCACCGCCCGCACGCCTTTGGCGCTCGACTCGAGGGCGCTGTCGACCGAGTCCGCCGAGTCGTGGCTATGGGGATCGCGGGTGGTGGTGCGGGTCGTGGTGGTCGCCGCCGTCGTCGCGGCCAGCTTCGTGGTACTGCGCGTCATGCTCTTGCCCGCCTGGACTCTCGGGTGTGTGTCCACTCATCGCGCGCGTTCGCCCTCAGTCACAGGTGCGCCCTCGGCCAGGCGGCCTTCGGCACGCGGAAGAATCCCATTGACGACTGCCGCGATCACCCGTCGGATTTGGTGCTCGAGAGCCTGCGTAGGACGGGGCGCGATCGCCAGCTGGTGGACGGCGCCGACGAGGGCCGTCGCCACCGCTTCCGTATCGGCCTCGGCCGCAATACGTCCCGCGCCCGCGTTCGGCATCGAGGTAGGCGGCAAAGGTGCGCTCGAGGTCTTGGAGGCCGCCGGCGTGGCTATGTCCAGAGCCGCTCAGGTTCGCGCCCAGCGACCATCGCGCCCGAATGAGGTCGATGAGCGCCGACGCCTCGGGCGTCACCGACAGTGCCGCTTCGGTCAGGTTGTCCACAACACTGCCCGTCCCGGCGCGCTCGGGAAGGGGAGCGATGGCCTCGGCTAGCCGCGCCGCGCGATCAATCACGAAGGCGGCGAGGAACGCGTCGAGGTCGGCGAAGTGGCGGTACAGGAGACCCTTTGCCGTGCCCGCCTCCGTGGTGATCGCGCGGCTGTTGAGTCCGTCGGGACCGTCCCGTCGCAGGACGCGTCCGGCAGCGTCAAAGAGCTGGCGCTGAACGTCAGGGATCGCGACGCCCCGAGGTGACATGTGTGCCTCGATCGCTCCTGCGCTGATGCCTTGACAGAAGTATGAGCATCTGCCCATACTTCCCTCACCAGTAATGGGCAGATGCCCATTATAACGATGCAAGCGGCGGTGAGGTGGCGGCGATGGGCGAGAGCCGATCGGATCCGTCCAGCGGCCCGCCTCTATTTCGTTCACCGAGTGAGACAGGAGGAGACCTGAGTGGCTGACCGACCGCCCTATTCGGACTCCGGCGACGATACCGGCCGGGGCCGGGTCCCGCGCTGGGTCCAGCTGGCCGGGATCATCGTGGCCGTCGTGATCCTGCTGCTCGTCGTTGTCATGCTCGCGAGCGGCGCCGGCGGTCACACGCCTCCAGTCACGCACTGATGGTCGTGACCGATTCCCTGATCCACGTCGGTGACGTCGTCAAGACGTACCCGTTGGCCGCCACCGAGTTCACCGCCATCGACCATCTCAGCCTCGACATAGCCCAGGGCGAGTTCGTCGCGGTCGTCGGGCGATCGGGCAGCGGGAAGACAACGCTGTTGAACCTGCTCGCCGGGATCGATCGCCCCACTGCGGGAACGGTCCGCATCGCGGGTGCCGACCTCGGCTCGCTATCGGAGGACAGGCTGGCCGGCTGGCGTGGGCGCAACGTCGGGCTGGTGTTCCAGTTCTTCCAGCTGTTGCCGACCCTGACCGTCGTTGAGAACGTGATGCTACCGATGGACTTCGCCCAGAAGGTCCCGGTCGGCGAGCGGCGTGATCGGGCGCGGCACCTCCTCGAGCGGGTGGGTGTCGCCGACCAGGCCGACAAGATGCCGGCGACGCTGTCGGGTGGCCAGCAGCAGCGGGCTGCGATCGCCCGGGCGCTGGCCAACGATCCTCCGATCCTCCTCGCCGACGAGCCGACCGGCAACCTCGACTCGGCCACCGCCGATGCCGTGCTGGAGCTGTTCGCCAAGTTGAACGCAAACGGGCAGACCATCGTGGTCGTCACCCATGAGCGCGACATCCGATCAATCGTCGGTCGAGAGGTGACCCTGATGGACGGCCGCGTCGTGGCTGACGAGCTCGAGCGGGCGCGGGTGACGGCGTGAGCGGCCTGCTGACGATCAAGCTGTTTCGCGACCTGCGCGCGACCTGGTCCCGGATCGCCCTGATGGTCGTGGCCATCGCGGTCAGCCTGACGGTCTTCGGCGCCGTGCTCTCGGCCTGGAGCGTGATGAGTCGGGAGAGCAGCAACGCGTACGCGAGCACCGAGCCAGCGTCGGCGACGATCCTGCTCGACCAGCCGATCGACGTCGCGCAGATGGCGACGCTAGCGAGGGAGGTGCAGACTCGGCCCGGCGTCATCGCGGCAACCGGGCGGACCCAGTTCACCGGCGATGTCGAGGTCGACAGCCGACTGCTCGACATCCCGCTCCAGGTCTTCGTCGCGCCGCCGGACGACCCGACTTCGGGTGGCAAGGTTCGACGTTCAGGGGGCGACCTGGCCGCCGGCACCCGGCGAGGTCTTCATCGCCCGCGACTCGCTGAGCCTACTGGGCGTGGTTGTCGGCGACGATCTGACCGTCACGCTGCCGAACGGCGAACGCGTGGGGCTGCGAGTGGCTGGCACCGTGTACGACCCCAGCCTCTCGCCCTCACCCCAGGAACAGACCGGCCGTGGCTACGTGTCCACGACGTCACTCCCCGCCGCTGGCGGGGAGGCCCTGCTCGATCAGCTAAAGATCCAGGTGGCCGACTCGGGCCAGGCCACGCCGACCCGGAACCGGGATGTCGCCGTGGCCGTGGCAGGCAATGTCGGCGAATGGCTGCGGACGGAGCACGGCCTGGCGATCCGTGAGATCCAGGTCCCCACACCGTACGCGCACCCACACCAGTGGCAGGCCGACAGCCTCGTCAGCGCCCTCCTGGCCGGCGGGGCAGCGGCCGTGCTGCTCAGCGCGATCCTCGTCGCGAGCATGCTGAACGGCCTGTTCACGCAGCAGATCCCCCAGATCGGGATCATGAAGGCGATCGGTGCGCGATCCGGGGAAATCGGGCGCCTCTACCTGACGATGACCTTGCTCGTGGCTGCCACGGCCACCCTGCTCGCGCTGGCTCCCGCGATCCTGGGCGGCCAAGCGTTCGTCGGGCAGGTTCTTGGATTCCTCGGCATCGAGGCCGTCAGTCTCGAGGCCGAATGGTGGGTGTACGCGGTAATCCTCGCTGTCGGCCTCGGCCTGCCGCCCATGATGGCCGTCATCCCGCTCGTGAACGCCAGCCGGACTACGGTTCGGGCGGCGATCGATCACCATGGCGGCAGCTCGAAACCGAGTGCGGCGACCGGCGTACTGGCCAGGCTGAGTCGTGTCGAGCGCCTCGACCGCGGTCTGGTCCTGGCCTTACGCAACACCGTCCGGCGCCCGGCCCGGTTCCTGCTCTCCGTGGGCCTGCTGGCCAGCGCCGGCACGGTGTTCGTGGCGGGCATGTCCCTGAGCGCCGGCGTGGCGGCGGTCGAGGAGGAGCAGACAGCCCAGCGCACGTGGGACGTCGACGTGCAGATCGCCGAACCGGCGGCTCTCGATGAGCTCGCCGTCATGCTCGATGGGGTGTCGGACGTCAGTCGGGTCGAGGGCCTGACCGTCGTCCCGACGGGCCTCGCAGGACCGGGCCAGGTCCCGGTCACGCGCACGTATCCCGACCAGGGACACGGCCGCGTCTCTGTCACAGCGATCCCGGAAGGAACCACGACCTTCATGCCCCCCAAGATCCTGGAAGGCCGCTGGCTCAAGCCGGGTGAAGTCGGTGCGGTCGTGCTCAACCAGGTCGCGCGCGACAACACTGGCCCCGACGTCCGAGTCGGCGACGCCGTGCAATTGCTGGTCGCTGGAACGGCCACCGCGTGGCGCGTTGCCGGCGTCGTCGAAGAACGGGGCGGCGGCAGCGCCGTGTACACGACGGCGGAGGGATTTGCCGACGCGACCGGCCAGCCACAGCGGGTCAACCAACTGCGGATCGCCACCGCCGGTCACGACGAGGAAACAAGGACGCGGGCCGCCGACGCCGTCGGCCGAGTCCTCAGCGCCGCCGGAATCGAGGTCCAGTCAGCCGCGTCGGTCAGCCGGCGCGAGGCCATCAGTGAGGGTCACCTCGGTCCGCTCATCACGATCGTGCTGGCGATCGCCGTCGCCATGGGTGTGATCGGCGGCATCGGCCTGGCATCGACGATGAGCGCGAATGTCCTCGATCGGACCCGAGAGTTCGGGATCATGCACGCCATCGGTGCTCGCCCAGGGGCTGTGCGTCGCATCGTCACGACCGAAGAAATCCTCCTGGCCGTCGTCAGCGTCGTCGTGGCGGCGGTCCCGGCGCTCGCGCTCACGGCCCTCCTCGGCGCCGGGCTCGGCAACCTGTTCCTGGCGGCGCCGCTGCCCTTCCGGATCTCGCCCCTCGCCGTTGGCATCTGGGTGGCCCTCGTGGTTCTAGGTGCCGTCCTAGCCACCGAGTCAGCGGCAACGCGCGCCTCACGGATCACCGTCCGCGAGGCCCTCGCCTATTTATGACGCAAGGTCCCCTGTGCGGAAGGGAGGTTTGATCCACAGCCAGAGCACGTGGATCCCGCTTGCTAGCCGATCCGGAGATTTCTTGTTCGGACTTTCAGCGAGCCGCATGGATCGTACGGGGTCAGGCCCGGCGGCTTGTCAACATCGGGACCTGGATCACGACCGACACCTGGGCACTCCGCGGATGGAATGAGGCGAGGTTCCGAGGACTGACTCCCCGGAGGGCGGGGTAGACGGTCTCGGTGGGTGTCCGTTACGATACTCCCCAGGAGTATAGGAGACGAACCGTGCCCATCCGCCCTCGCGCCCTTCTGCTATCCGCCGTGGTCCTTGTGGCCGCATGCTCGGTCGGCGGTGGCACAACGACTGGCCCGTCCGTCTCATCGATCCCGTCCGTCTCGGTCACCGCGACCCGCGTGGAAGTGAACCTGACCGATGCCCTCAAGATCGAGCCCGCGAAGATGACCGTGCCGGCCGGAGTACCCGTCACCTTCGTGGTCACCAACAGCGGCGCCACCGACCACGAGTTCTACCTTGGCGACGAGCCGGCCCAAGCCGAACACGAGAAGGAGATGGCGTGCCGATTTCGACGCTTGACGATCGCACTTGCTGACGGAGGCCCTTGGCTCGCCTTCGTGGACGCGCGTGCAACGCCAATTGGGTGGCGTGGGCGATAGGTCGAGCTACCGATGTCGCAGCCCGCATTGGCCATCTACCCAACAATTCGACGGGCCACTCTGGATCAATTCTTGACATTGGACCGGCTCCAAGGTCTACGTTTCGCATCATGACAGCGACACCCGAGACCGGCTTCCTGGTCCTCGCTGACCTGACCGGCTATACCGCGTACCTCTCCGGGAGCGAGATCGAGCACGCCCCGGCGATCGCCGGCGACCTTCTCGAGACGATCGTCGGCCGTCTGGAACCACCATTTCGACTCGCCAAGTTCGAGGGGGACGCGGCCTTAATGTTCGTCGAGGACGGGCGCGCCGACGGGTCCTTGCTGCTCGACGCGATCGAAGCCGCCTACCTCGCCTTCCGGCGTCGACTACGGAGCATCGACCAGGCGACGTCCTGTGACTGCAACTCCTGCCGGCTGGCGCCGAGGCTCGATCTCAAGGTGTTCGTCCACCACGGAGCCTTCGTCTGGAGTCGCATCGCCGGGCGCGATGAGCTGGCGGGTTCCGATGTCATCGTCGTCCATCGACTACTGAAGGGGGTGGGCGCCGCCGAGGCGCGAGCCAACGGCTTCGCGCTCTTCACGGCCGCCGCCGTCGACGCGCTCGGTCTCGATGCCGATGCCCTACAGCTCCGGGCGGGCGCGGAGGAGATCGAGCACCTCGGCCGGGTCGACACGTTCACGCTTGGACTTGGAGGCCCGCTGGCAGGACGAGAACGCCCTGCGCCGGCTCGATATCGCCGACTCCGATCTCGCCTTCGACATCAAGGCGACCTTCGCCGCCGACCCATCGGTGGTTTGGGCGCACCTGACGTCGCCCGCCCTCCGAACGCGCTGGGAGGGACCGATCACCATCGCGGAAAACGTCGGCGGGCGGGCGCCGCGGAGTCGGGACAACAGCCCAGTGTGTGACCGGACGGCTGGCGACACTCGAAGAGATCGTCGACTGGCAACCCTACGACCGCGTCGCATGGCGGTTGGCCGTCCCGGGCCTGGGCCCCGTCGCGGCGACCGCGGATCTTGAGCCGACCGAGGACGGGACCCGTCTCCGACTTCGGTGGGCCCTCGAGGGTGCTGCGGCCGCGGATGCCGCGGCGGTCCAGCGGATGCGGGGGGACAAGGAGGCCGCCTACGGGCGACTTGCAACGGTCATCTCCGGCGCGCTGCCGGTCGTCGAGCAGAAGGAGGCTCGAGCATGAGTTCGTCCGTCTCGGAGCAAGTGATCGAGGTGGGAGGTTTTCGCCGGCTCTAACGGAACAACGACTCCGTCGGCCCTCAATGATCGCGTTCCAACTCGCCTTAGCTCCGCGACAGGGTCGAACGGGGCCCGCCCTGGATCGATCGGATTTAGAAAGGGCGACGACGCCCGATCCGATCACCTGATGCATGGTCAGGACGCCGTCCGCTTGGTCGAGGCCATCTCATACGAAATGAAGTCGGGTGAGATTGGCGCACACCCACCCCGGTCGAGCTTTACACCACGCTCATGTCCTGCGCCGCTGGGGGTCGACCTTCCAGACCTGGTAGGAGTAGGCAACGACGACGAGGAGCAGGACGACCAGCCCGCCGAGTATCACGGCCACAAAGGCCACCGGCACAATGCCCGCGATACCGAGGAGGACGAGGACAAGCCCCTCGAGGACGAATAGTCGACCACCGATCCGATGGGTCCTGGCCCACGAGAGGTCGCTAGAGAGCGTCCATGGCGTGCGAATCCCCATCAGGTAGTTCGGACGCACCTTCGGCAGGTAGTTGCCGATGACGATGAACAGGATCCCGATCGCGAAGAGCATGATCCGCGACATGTCGAAGGAGACGCCCAGGGCCGCCGCGACGACGAGAACCTGGAGCAGACCCAACAGGGCCACGACCGCGACCCATGTTGCACCATATGCCTTGCCCGACCTCTCCAGGTTGGCCCGCCGTGGTTCGAACCTCGGGATCACCGCGAGCACGGCTGCCAGGACAGCGGCGAGAGCCGGGACGAACGTGAGGCCGATGGTCTTCTCGGCGAAGGCGTCGGCGGTCCCCTCAAGTCCCCAATGGACCGGGACCTGCGCATCGGCCGGGAGCTGGAACCACGCCCACGCCCCGACCCCGAGCATCGCCCCAATGACGACGATGCTGTAGAGGATCATCGGTCGACGGTTCATGACGGCTCCTTGGGCGAGATCTTGAACGTCTCCATGAGGGCTGCGAGCGCTTCCTCCAGGACCGACAGGTTGAGGCGATAGGTGATCGTCGAGCCCGTCCGATCGGCGTCGATGAGATCGGCTTCCTTGAGAATCGCAAAGTGACCAGACATCGTTGGCCATGAGAGGTCGAACTGCGACGCCAGCTCCCCGGCCGTCATATCCCGGTCCCTTAGGAGGGCGAGGACACGCCGACGTGTCGGGTCGGCCAGGGCCTTGTAGATGGAGTTTATTTCGGTATCTCCCTAATTAGGGCGATGACAAGATACCGGCTACTTACCAGCAGGTCAAGGTCCCAATTGCAAGCCGCCGCGCAGCGCGTCCGCGGCGCAAGACTGGCCCCCGGTGATTGACGTCGCACTGTCCGACCCGGCCGTTTGTGCCAGCTAAGAACGACACGCCGAAGTGGAGCCGACGCGCGGATTCGAACCGAGGACGCTCCGTTCGCGCATTATTCGTGCGCCATGACGTAGAGACGTACAAAGGCGTCTGCTACGTAGACAGGGCATCTGACTATCGACGCCCGGCCGACGATCAGCGCCCCACGCACATCGTCGCGATTTCGAGGTCCCCGGCGGGTCGTGGCCCCCCATCGTTGCGAACGAGTCAGGTGCCCACTCGCCGGAAGAGTCAGGTGCTCATCGGGCCCACCCAAGCACGAATGCAGGCACCTGATTTCTGGGCAGGTAGCCGAGACCGTAAGCCGCTGGGGTGGAAAGGGGAGGGGACCCAATAGGTAGAGGCCGGGTGGACCACCGACCACAACATCTTGTGGTTTGGCTGGCGAGGAAGGATTTCGAACCTTCGATCTCCTGATCCAGAGTCTGTTGCCCGAATCAGGCCTCGCGAGCCGCCATTTGAGCGTGCGGCGGGCCGCCGTCGGCCGCCGAATTGGGGTGAGTCAGATGCCCATCCCGAAAACGGAAAGAGTCTGTTGCCCTAACTGGGCGATCCCGATTCTAGCGCCGATACCCAGCCAGCTCAACCGGCGTGGATCCAGATCATCTTTCGATTGGCCGCCACGACGAACACGATGGCGGCGGTGACGACGACCGCCGCACAACCTCTTGACCCCTTCGACGTGGCAGCGAGGGCCGGGATCTGGTGAGCGAGCCGATGCATCGGCCACGCAGAGCGCACTCGGAAGCCGCTTAATGGCCAGGCCACGATCGCGGCAGTCCGAACCATGGGAGCACGTTGCTGTCGAAGCGGGTCATTGCGCAGATCCGGTCGCCGGTGAGGGTGAGGACGAAGAGGCCGGTCCCATGGCGGATGCCGGTACGGGCGCGCAGGTAAGCCCCGAACGCCGGTTGACCGTTCGCCCGCGTCGCCACGAGTTCGTGCCTGCGGGCGAGGAGGAGGCCCACGAGGAAGCGGCTGGCAGCGTCGCGGCCGATGTACTCGAGGGGGATCGGTGGCATGGCGACGCGAACGTCGTCGGTCAGCAAGGCGACCAGCCCATCGACGTCCCCGGACTCCCACGTGCGGGCGAACTCTGCCGCCAGCGCCTGCTCGGCGGGTGAGCCCGCAGGAGGGGGCGGCTCGCGCTGTCCGACCGGCGGCACGCGGCGCTCCAGGCTGGCGCGCGCCCGTTTGAGGGCACTGTTGACCGATGCAACGGTGGTGTCGAGCATGTCGGCCACCTCGTTGGCGTGGTAGCCGAGCACCTCGCGCAAGATGAGCACCGCACGCTGGCGAGCCGGCAGGACCTGCAAGGCGGTCACGAAGGCCAGGGAGATGGCTTCTGTCTGTTCGTAGCGCGCCTCCGGGCCGAGCGGCATTCCGATCGCACCCTCGAGGAGCGCGTCCGGATATGGCTCGAGCCATACGACGTCGCCCATTCGAGTCGGCTCGGGGGGTTCAACTCCGGGAATGTCCCACTCCTTGGCCGGGCGTCGGCTGGCTGATCGAAGCGCGTTGAGGCATCGGTTGGTGGCGATCCGATAGAGCCAGGTGCGGATCGAGGCGCGCCCTTCGAACGCTCCGAGGCCTTGCCAGGCGGCTAGCAGCGTCTCCTGGAGGACATCCTCGGCATCCTGGAACGATCCGAGCATGCGGTAGCCGTGCACCTGCAGCTCTCGACGGTATGGCTCGGTCAGCTCTTGGAACGCGTCGGCGTCCCCGGCCCGCGCCCTGGCGATCAGGTCCGTCGTCACCACTCCACATCTCGCCTCACGTCACCGGCCCTCTTTGTTGACCCCTGTATCGACACCGGCCGCGCCGCGAACTGGGCGGTCCGTCGGCGCCCACTTTCCGATGTTGCGGTGTCTGCATGTTCGACGGCTCCGACGATCTGCTCGGCCCATGGCGAAGAACACAGCCACGCGCAGATGAGTCTCAGCCGTCGGTCCTAGCTCGTGTGGAGGGCGGGTAAGCACCCGTCCGCAGAAAGGAACACAACGTGACCATCGACACACCCGCGCGCGTGCATTTCAGCAGCAAGCAGCGGTTGATCCTATTAGTCCTGCTCGGTGCCGGATTCATGCTGGCCATCGACTACTCGATCCTGAACGTCGCGCTGCCGACGGTCGGCGCAGGCGTCGGGTTGGGATTGACCGGGCTTCCCTGGATCATCTCGGCATACGCGCTGCCCGCGGCCGGTTTCACCCTTCTGTTCGGCCGGTTGGCAGACCTGTTCGGCCGCCGCAAGCTGTTCATGTCCTCGATGGTCCTGCTGACCGGGGCCTCGTTGCTCGGCGGCTTTGCATCCAATCCCGAGATGCTCCTGACTGCCCGAGTGCTGCAGGGCTTCGCCACGGCGATGGCGATCCCCTCGTCATTGTCGCTGCTCACCACCACGTTCTCTGAGGGTGCCGCGCGCAACCGAGTCCTAGGACTCAACGGCTCGCTTCTCGCCGTCGGCTTCACTGTCGGCTCACTGGTCGGCGGTACCCTCGTCAGCTACCTGAGCTGGCGGGCTGCGTTCTTCATCAACGTCCCGGTCGCCTTGGTCATCTTGCTGGTGACCCCGTTCCTGATCGGCGAGAGCAGGGTGCCCGACCGGTTGAAGCTGGACCTGCCTGGAGCGGTGACCGTGACCGGCGGCTTGCTGGCCGTGGTCTACGCAGTCCTCGAGCAGAGCGTCCCTTCGGCCACCGTCGGCGTGCTCCTGCTGGCCGCGTTCTGGATCATCGAGCTGCGCTCGCCCGCGCCGCTCGTCCCGGTAGGCATTCTCAAGCGGCCGACGGTGAAGTGGGGGAACTACGCGGGGCTCGTGGCCTTCACCACGGAGTCCGGCATGATCTTCCTGACGACACTCTATCTGCAGAATGTCCTCGGCTTGTCCCCGCTGACCACCGGCTTGATCTTCGGCGTTCCGGGCCTGGCGGCCGTGGTCGCAGGCGTGCTTGTCGGGCGCTTCCTTGGGCGCTTCGGCTACCGGAAGGTCCTGGCCGTAGGCCTGTTCGTGCAGGGCCTGACGATCCTCCCGCTGGTGTTCCTCGGCGCCGACCAAACGGGACTCGCGCTCGCCGTCGTGATTCCATCGCTGTTCGTCGGGTTCTTCGCACACGTGATCTGCATCGTCGCCTACACGGTGACCGGGACATCTGGTCTGCCGAACGAGGAGCAGGGCGTGGCGGCAGGCCTGACCTCGTTGACGCAACAGGTAGCCCTCACGGTCGGTATCCCGTTCCTGGGTGCGATCGCCGCGACGCAGAGCGTGTGGCTCGCCGGCTTCCACCTCGCGCTGACCGTGGGCGTGATCGTGACGTTCGTCAGCGTCGCCTTGATCTGGTTCGGGCTGCGTCCGCGCGACGAGCAGAGCTCGGCAGTATCCGGCGTACCGGTCTCGAAGCTATCCGACGCCGCCATGACCCCGGACTGAGGCCGGCTACAGCAGGGCTCAGCCATCGGTCCTACCTCATGAGGTGGCCTGGTGTGACCACCCGGCACAGAAAGGAGCAAGAAATGCTGCTGAAGGACAAGGTTGCCGTGATCTACGGAGCCGGAGGCGGGATTGGCGGCGCTGTCGCACGCGCCTTTGCGTCTGAGAGGGCCAATCTCTTTCTCACCGGGCGCCACTTGGCACCCGTCGAAGTTCTCGCCAAGGACGTCACTTCCGCCGGGGGATCCGCCGAGGCGGCGGAGGTCGACACTCTCGACGAGCAGGCCGTGGACAGACATCTGCAGTGCGTGATCGATAAGGCGGGCCGCGTCGACATTTCGTTCAACGCGGTGGGAATCCCGAACGCGAAGATTTTAGGTGTGCCACTGGTCGAGCTGGATGTCGAGCAGTTCTCCCTGCCGATCGCGACCTACGCGAGGTCGTACTTTCTGACCGCGCGCCTGGCGGCCCGGCGGATGGTTCCGAACAAGTCGGGGGTGATCATGACCGTCACCGCAACCCACTCGCGGACGGGCATCCCGTTGGTGGGCGGCTACGGTCCGGCGCAGGCTGCCAAGGAGGCACTCACTCGGGATCTATCCGCCGAGCTCGCACCTCAGGGCATTCGCGTAGTCGGTCTGCGACCATACGCGATGCCGGAGACGGGCACGATCAAGGACGCCTTCGAGCCTCGCGCCAAGGCATCGGGAATGACCTGGGAACAGTGGCAGGAGATGCTGGCAAGCACGACCCACACGCGACGGCTCATGACGCTCGCGGAGATGGCTAACGTGGCGGTCTTCATGGCTTCCGATAAGGCAAGCGGGATGACGGGAACGACCGTCAATTTGACCATGGGCAGGCTGGATGACTAGCGGCTGGTCTCACCGCGACGTCCGCCGCTCGAGCGCTGCCGACTCCGCCAGGCGCTTGATGCGTCCGAGGCGCGAGTCCCACGCGGTGGCGACCTCAGCCATCCGACGGGTGGCCAGATCGAGCGTCTCGGGCTGGACGGCGAATCGTACCTCCTTGCCGGCGCGATGCCGCGCGACCAGGCCCGCCGCCTCGAGCACCGCCAGATGCTTGGCGACACCCTGGCGGCTGATCGGCAGTTCGGCGGCGATGCCGGTTGCCGTCGCGGCGCCCTGGGACAACAGGATGTCGATCATCCGCAGCCTGGTGGGTCCGCGATCGCCGCCCACAGGCGGGAGGTCTCGCCGCGATCGGGCTCATCTCGCGGCGACCGCGACCTCCAAGGCGTAGGCGCGAAGCTCGTCGAGCTCCGTGGCCCAGCCGCGCACGTTCTCTGACTGGTACTCGGCTTTCTCGTCCTCGGGCCAGGCGAGGCTGGCGAAGCCGCTCTCGGTGACGCGCAGTCGGGTGTGCTCGCCCTCGGCTCGCAGGCTGAATACGACCAGGGTCGAGTTGCCCTCGGCGGGCTCGACGCCGGGGCGCCGTACCCAGCGATAGGCGAACGTGTGCTGGGGCTCGACGCGCTCGATCCGGACCCTAAAGGCGCCGCCCTCGTGATGCCAGGTGACTCGCGCGTCACCTCCCGGTCGCAGGTCGATCTCCGCCTCGTCACTGAACCAGCGCGCGATGTGTTCCGGCTCCGTGACGATCGACCAAACGACGTCGACGGGGGCCCCAATCACGATCTCCTGTTCGATGCTGTCGACAACCACGGATGCCACCTCACCACTTGCGTACGCGTCAGCACACCTTAGCACGACGAGCAACCATCGGTTGCGCTTTGTGGGTCGATATGCAACCATCGGTTGCGTACCAATCACCGAAGGGAGCGAACCGAGATGTTGTTGCAGGGCAAGACCGCCGTAATCTACCGGGGCGGTGGAGCCATCGGCGGCGGGATCGCACGCGTCTTCGCGAGGGAAGGCGCCCGGGTCTTCATCGCCGGGCGCACACAGGCGAGGCTCGATGCCATTGCGACCGATATCACCGCCGCTGGCGGAGCTGTGGAGACCGCTCAGGTCGATGCGTTCGACCAACGAGCGGTCACCGAGCACGCCGATACGGTGGCGGCGATGGCGGGCGGCATCGACATTGCGGTCAACGCGGTGAGCGTCATGCACGACCAGGGGACCACGCTTGCGGACCTCACGCTTGACGAGTTCATGAGGCCGATCGACGGCTTTCTGCGGGCGCTGTTCATCACCAGCAAGGCGGTCGCGCGGCACATGGGCGGGGAGCGTCCCGGCGTCATCCTCACGCTGTCGGAGCCGGGGTCGAGGATGGCGGTGGCCGGCATCTGGGCACGCCGCATCGAGCGCCGGCAAGGAGGCCTTCTCGCGGGTGCTGGCTGCGGAGCTGGCGCCCAGGAACATCCGGGTCATCTGCCTCCGCCCGCACGCGCTCAGCGACGGGCCGGCATCGGGTTCGTACACCAACGACCTCTTCAGGCCGATGGCTCGTGCTCACAAGGCGAGGCTGGCCCGCATCGCAGCCGAGCTAAGGATTGCCTGATCAAAGGCGAGAGCGCCTGATCCAGATCTGAACGAGGAGCCTCGCGCTGCTGTCGACGTTGGGGGAACGACGACGCGCGCAAGAACTCCTCGCACCCGAAATGGTACAGTGAGCGAGTCGGCAATGTTCTGGTAGATTTGAGTAGGTTTTGTGACTCGCTCAGTGTCCCGCGACCCCGACTGGGTGGGCCTCTCGGAGGCCAGCCGCGTGCTCGGCGTCTCACCTGCCACCCTGCGCCGCTGGAGTGATGCCGGCCGCCTGCGGGTCTTCACGACGCCCGGTGGCCACCGGCGGTTCTCCAGGTCGGCCCTCGAGCGTCTCCTCCCGGCTGATCGTCTCGGCGCCCGTCGATCGGTGGCGCCGGCCTGTCGCCGAGCAGGATCGCACGGACCTACCGGCGGGCGAGCCGTGAGGCGGCGCCGGAACTGCCCTGGGTCCTCACCATGAGCGACGAGCAGCGCCTCCTCTTCCGGGAGCGAGGCCACATCCTCGCCGCGAGCCTCCTCCAGTACCTCGACGCGCCGCAGCCCGAGGCGGCGGCCCATCATCTGAAAGCAGCATCCGGCTCGGCCGCCGAATACGGCACCGTCGCGGCGTCCCTCGGACTGTCGCTCAGCCAGACGGTCGAGGGCTTCCTCCGCTTCCGCGCGCCGTTCCATCACGAGCTGGCGGTCGCGGCCCGCCGGCGCGGGTTCGACACGGCCGAGACGACCGACCTGCTCGAGACCGCCGAGCGGGCGATGGACCGGCTGCTGGTGGCCACGATGACGGGCCACACCCGGGCCGCCGGCAAGGGCGGTCGACCCCGCCGATCGTGGATCGGACCGGAGACTATCGCGAGGCGTGAACGAAGCGACGGCTGTGCCAATGTCGCGCTCGTGACCCATGCGCGTCACGTCCCAGCCATCGAGCGTGAGCGATTCGCCCGCGGCACTTCACGGGGA
>CAWEOO010000007.1:0-235963 GCA_963810725.1 uncultured Chloroflexia bacterium | reverse complement strand
CCGGGGTCGCCTCCGCGGTCACGTCCGCGGCCGCGTCGGCCGCGTCGGCCGCGTCGGCCGCTATCCGGTCCGCATCGGCCGCGGCCGCTCCTGCTGGTTCCAGGGTGTCGACGCGGGCGGGTCGCGTGATCGGGGGGCGGACCTCGGCTGGCGCGGGCGCAGCCTCCGTGCCGTTCAGCATCGCCACATCCGCGGCTACGGGGTCCGCCGGCTTCGCGGGCTCCGAAGGCCGCGGCGTGGCGGCCGCCGCCCGCAACGCGAGCTCGGACGAGGTCGGCCCTTCGACGGGCCGCCGCGCCGGCTCGGTGAAACTCGGGCGCGCAGCAAACAGCGCGAGTTCGAGCTGCAGGCGAAGGCCGCCGATGCCGGCACGGTCGGGATCGATGGCGACCAGGCGTCGGGCCACAGCGGTCAGGGCGGCCCCCCGATCCGTGCCGCCGGATCCGGCTTCGGCGACGAGCCGCGCGCGAACCGCTTCGACCACCTGGTCCAGCAACGCCCTCGGGTCACGGCCGCGCTCCTCGAGTCGATCGAGGATGTCGATGCCCCCGGCGGCGTCGCCGGTCAGCAACGCCTCCACGAAGCCCTCGACGGCGGCGGCATCGGCGAGGCCTAGCAGGTCGCGGACGGCGGGCTCGGTGATGACGTCCGTGGTCATCGACAACAGCTGGTCGAGGATGGACTCTGCGTCGCGCATGCCACCGGCGGCGAGACGGGCGATGAGCGTGAGGGCGCCGGGCTCGATCGTCCGGCCATCGGCCTCGAGGATCCGCGTCAGCTTGCCTTCGATCTCGGGGACCGTCAGGCGCCGGACATCGAAGCGCTGCAGCCGCGACAGGATCGCCGCCGGGAAGCCCGAAGGCTCGGTCGAGGCGAACATGAAGATCACGAAGTCGGGCGGCTCCTCGAGCGACTTCAGCAGCGCGTTCCAGGCGTCCCGAGTTATCTGGTGGGCCTCGTCGAGGATGTAGACCTTGCGCCGCAGGTGGCCGGGCGGATAGGCGAGTCGATCGCGCAGCTCGCGGACCTCGTTGATGCCGCGATTGGAGGCGGCGTCGATCTCGAGGACGTCGAGGGTGGTGCCGTCGCGGATGGCCACGCAGGCCTCGCAGGCGTCGCACGGATCGCCGTCCTGGAGGTTCGTGCAGTTGACGGCCTTGGCCATGATCCGGGCCAGCGACGTCTTGCCGGTCCCACGCGGGCCGACGAACAGGAGGGCGTGGGCGACCCGTTCGGTCCGGACGGCGTTGCGGAGCGTCTCGACCACCGCTTCCTGGCCGACGATCTGGCTGAAGGTCTGGGCACGCCAGCGTCGGTACAGCGCCTGGTGCGGAACGGTCGGCGTCACGACCTCCTCCGGTCGGGGGCGAGCTGGATCAATTGCCGTGCACCCTCCGTCGATCGACCGTCGCTCGGGCCCACCGTGACGGGCGGCTCGGACCAGGCCGTTCCGCGGCACCCGACGAGGATCGCTTAGTGCTGCTTCCTTCCGGACCTGACACGGTTCGCGGTTCGCCGCTGCGCGGGACCCGGTCCTCAACGTCGCACCGTCGGGCGGCGACCGAGAACGGAGACCTCGAGAGGGGATTCGGCCCTGCTGGAGCGGATTGCAGGCTACAGGGCACCGCTAGTTCCCCGCCTAGCACGGCCCGGGAAGGATACCCCGGACCGGTCCATCACGCCGACCATCGTTGGCGGTCGTGGCCGAAGCGAACCTGTGCCGGGAGCAGCCCGCGGAGGCGCTCGATCGAGCGGTCGTAGGCGGCCTGGTCGGGGGCGCCGCTACGTCCTTCGAGGGCGTCGGTGTCGCCGAGCCATTCGCCGAGCGTGTAGCAGGCCTGGCCGGCGAGGACCGTCGGGCCGCCGGTGCCTTGGACGATCAACGATTGGTGCCCCGCGGTGTGGCCGGGGGTGGCAACGACCCGGACCCCGGGGCCGGCTCGTGGTCACCGGCGATCTGCACGTAGCGAGCGCCTGGGAAGTCGATCCACTCGAGGATCGTGTGGTCGGGAGTGTGGGCCAGCTCCCATTCGACCGGCTGGACGTAGATCGGGACACCCGGAAAGGCGGCGTTCTGTCCCGCGTGGTCGGCATGGAGGTGGCAATTGACGACCGCCGTGACGTCGCCGACCCCGATGCCCGCCTCGGCCAGCACCTCATCGACGGGCCGCGCCACCGGATGGTAGGTCGCCTCCAACTCCGCGTTCCCGAAGCCGAAGCCGGTATCGAACAGCAGGATGCCGCCCTCGTGGCGAACGGCATAGCCAACGACGACGCCGACCCGCCCGGCGAGCGCAGGATCCGGAAACCGAAACTCGGCGAGCAGGAGCTGGACGATCTCGGGGAATCGGGATCGAGTCATGGCTTCACCCTGGGTCCGTGCCGCGCCCCGTCAGCCCGCCGCGAGGGTGGTCGAGGCGAAGGCGCCGAGTGAGCACCGGAGCGAGCGCACCAGAAGGTGCGTGAGCGAGGAGCGCAGGTCGGCAACGCGCGCATCCGCCGCCATCGCGTCGGGCGAGTGTGGCGGAGAGGGCGGGATTCGAACCCGCGATGGGTTGCCCCAAACCGCATTTCCAGTGCGGCGCCATAGTCCACTAGGCGACCTCTCCCCGCGGAGGCAGGGTAACGGCATGCCACCCGGCGCGCACCGGGTCCCGGCCAATGACGTCAGCCCGCCGCGAGGGTGGTTGAGGCGAAGGCGCCGACCGAGCACCGGAGCGAGCGCACCAAAAGGTGCGTGAGCGAGGAGCGCAGGTCGGCAACGCGCGCATCGGCCGCCATCGCGGCGGGCGGGTGTGGCGGAGAGGGCGGGATTCGAACCCGCGGTGCTTTCGCACACCGCTTTTCGAGAGCGGCACCATCAACCACTCGGACACCTCTCCGCCGGAGAGGATACCAAAGCGGGCGCCAACGACCGGTTGGACGCTCTGAGCCGCGGATGCCACGGGGAGTGTCGCGGACGCGATGAACGCGCTGGGGTGGATGCCGAAACGCGCGGAATCGATCGTCAGCCGTGCACGTTCATCCGGAATCGGTCACTGGGAGTGGCGCCGGGGCACGAACCTGGATGCCCCGGGTCAGGCGGTGGGCGACCCGGCCAACAGTGCCTCGGCTTCGTCGCGCCGGATACCGCTCACGACCTTGATGCGCCGCGGCAGGCCCGGGTGCTGCGCCAGCTGCAGGACGGTCCCCGCCGCGCCCTCGCGGGTGTCGGCGACGGCGTACACGAGCGCCTCGACATCACTGGCGAGGAGGGCCCCGACGCACATGGCGCACGGTTCGTGCGTCGTGAAGATCGTGGCGTCGGCCAGGCGACCGCGGCCAAGGCGGCGGGCGGCTTCCCGCAGCGCGACGACGACGGCGTGCGCGGTCGGGTCGTTCGTCTCCTCGACCCGGTCATGGGCCCGCGCGACCATCGCCTCGTCGACGACGGCGACCGCCGCGATCGGCCGCTCACCGCGCTCGAGCGCGAGCTCGGCCTCCGCCAGCGCCTCGCCCATGAAGAGCTCGTAGTTCATGGCCCGATGCTAGCAGACGGCCATCCGCCCACCGTTCGCGTGACCGAACCGCAACCGGCCGCGCCCGAGATGACGCGCTAGCATGTCGGGGCGCATGTCGACGACGAAACGGATCGCCATCCTCACCGGCGGCGGCGATGTCCCCGGCCTGAACGCCGTTATCAAGAGCGTCGTGTATCGGGCCACCGAGGCCGGCCACGAGGTGCTCGGCATCCGGCGCGGCTGGGAGGGCCTGACCCACGTCCAGCCCGAGCTGCCGGACGGCGGCGGGTATCTCCGGCCGCTCGACCGCATCAACACGCGGACGATCGATCGGACCGGCGGCACCATCCTCCACACGTCGCGGACCAATCCGCGCAAGATGCGGGACCAGGCCCTCCCGGCCTGGCTCCCCGACGCCGATCGTCAGCGTTTCGCGGTAGATGACGGCCTCTACGACCTGACGCCCATCGTCCTGGACCACCTCTCGGCGCTGGACGTCGATGTACTGGTCACGATCGGCGGCGACGACACGCTGTCGTACTCCCAGGTGATCGCCGATGCCGGCGTGTCCCTCGTCGCCATCCCCAAGACGATGGACAACGACGTGCAAGGGACGGAGTACTGCATCGGCTTCTCGACCGCGATCACGCGCGCGAAGGAGGCGATCAACCGCCAGCGGACGACACTGGGCTCGCACGAGCGCATCGGCGTGTTCCGCATCTTCGGGCGCGATGCCGGATTCTCGGCGCTCTACACGGCCTACGTCACCTCGGCGCGGTGCGTGATCCCGGAGGCGCCGTACGACCTCGAGGCCCTGGCCGCCCTCCTGGCCGCCGACCACGCCGCGAACCCGTCGCACTACACGTTCGTCATCACGGCCGAGGGGGCGATCTGGAAGGGCGCGAAAGTGTCCGATGTCGGCGAGGCCGACGCCTTCGGGCACCGTCACAAGGCGAATGTCGGCGAGGCGCTGGCCTACGAGCTGCATGCCCGGACCGGGATCGAGACGCTGGCCTCGGAGCTGACCTACGACCTGCGGTCGGGCGAGCCGGATTCGATCGACTCGATGGTCGCGACGACCTTCGCGAACGTGGCCATGGACCTGATCCAGGATGGCCTGACCGGGCGGATGGTCGCGATCCAGGACGGCAAGTACGCGCACACCGGGCTGCCAGACCCCGCGCTCGGGCCGCGCAGGGTCGACGTCCCGGTGATGTACAACGCGAAGCGGTTCCGGCCGCGCTACGAGGGCAAGCTCGGCGACCCGATGCTGTTGGTCGGCCTGGACTGACGGCTCCCCGGGCCCCGGCCGGCGGCCGGGGCAGGCCGGTCGGGGCGGGTCAGTCGTCGAGGCCGGACAGGCCGCGGATCGCGCGCGCGAGCGCGGACATGTCGTCGTCCGCGTGACCCTGGGCGATGAGCCCCGACTCCAGCTGTGCCGCCAGGGCGCTGACCGGCAGCGCGGCACCCAGCTGCGCGGCGAGCTCCAGGGCGATCGCGAGGTCCTTGCGGTGCAAGGCGACCTTGAACCCGAGCGGGTAGTCGTTATCGATCATCCGGCCGGCGCGATTGGCGAGGACCCAGCTCTGGGCCGCTCCCCCGCCGAGCGCTTCGACGACCTGCTCGACATCGAGCCCCGCCTTCATCGCGAGGACGATGCCCTCGGCGACGCCGAGGTAGGTGCCCGCGAGGATCACCTGGTTGACGGCCTTGACCGCCTGCCCGGCGCCGATCGGGCCGACGTGCGTGATGGTCCGGCCGAGGGCGTTGAGCACGGGTCGGGCGTGCTCGACGTCACGCTCCGCACCACCGACGAAGATCGTGAGGGTGGCGTTGCGGGCACCTTCCGAACCGCCGGACACGGGCGCATCGACCATGCGCAGGTCGCGCTCCCGAAGTCGGGCCGCGAAATCCCAGCTGCCGGACGGGGCGATGGTCGAACAGTCGATGATCAAGGTGCCGGGCTTGGCTCCTTCGACGACACCGTCCGCCCCGAAGAGCACCGCCTCGACGTCCGGCGTATCCGACACGCAGATGACGACGATCTCGGCGGTCGCGGCGGCTTCGGCCGGGCTCGAGGCCGTGGTGACCCCGAGTTCCTGCAATTCCGGGGCGCGGTCGGGGGTGCGGTTCCAGGCGCTGACCGGGAAACCGGCACGGGCGAGGTTGGCGGCCATCGCGGCGCCCATCGTCCCGAGGCCGAGGAAGGCTACGCGCTGCATCCTCGGATGGTACGGGCTGCGTCACGGACGGCGCACTGCGCGACGGCGGCGCGCGACGAGCGTGCGGCCCGGATGATGGCCGGGTGCTCCGACTCGCCTTCGCGCTCTTCGCCGTCCAGGCCGGGTTCCATGGCTTCACGGCGTCCCTCCCCGTGGCGCTCGCGCGAGCCCGCGTGTCAGACCCGGAGATCGGGCTCATCGTCGGGGTCGCGGCGCTGGTCCAGGTCCCGGCCGCCTTCCTGGCCGGGGTCATCGTCGATCGCCTGGGCGGGCTGCGGATGCTCACGATCGGCGGACTCGCGTATCTCATCGGATGCGCCATCCTCATCCTGCCCGGCGTCGAGCCGGGCGGGCCTCCCGGGCCGTTCGTCGTCGCCCGGATCTTCCAGGGGATCGGCATCGCGGGAACGCTGCCGGCGGCGCTCTCGCTGGTCCCGCATCTGACCGAGCCCGCGCGGCGCGGCTTCGCCCTGGCCTTCATGGGCAGTGCGCACAACCTGACCCTGGTGGCGATCCCGCCGCTCTCGCTGGTGGTCCTATCGGCGACGTCGCTGCACGGCGTCGCGCTCGTGATGACCGCGGCGGTCCTCGTCGGCCTCACCCTGGTGTGGGTCAGACCCTTCCGATTCCGGTCGGGAACGGGAGCCGGCGGTCACGACGAGCGTCCGTTGCGCGAGGCTCGCCGGCGCCTCGGCTTCGCGTTCCGGCGGACCTGGGCGCCGATCATCGCGATCGTCGTCCTGTTCATCGTGCACTGGGGCGTGATCATCGCCTACCTTCCCCAGCGTGCCGAGGCGGCTGGAGCCGACATCGGCCTCTTCTTCGCGGCAGACGGCGTGGCGATCCTGCTCAGTCGCGTGCCATCCGGATGGCTGGCCGACCGGATGCGCCCGGGACTCCTGATGCTGGCTGGCCTGGCGGCGACCGCTGGTGCCATCCTGCTGGTCGCGCTGCCGCCGACGACGCCGCTGCTCATCGCCGCGGGGCTCCTCAGCGGTGCCGGCGGCGGGCTGGTGATGACCCCGATGCTCGTGGAGCTGTCGCGGAGGAGCGGCGACGCGGACCGCGGGAGCGCCTTCTCCCTGTTCTCGGCGGCCCTGGCGGTCGCCTTGGTGATCGGCAGTATCGGGGGTGCCCCGCTGGTCGCAACCTTCGGGTTCGAGGTGACGCTGCTGGTCACGCTCGTGGGAATCGCGGGCGCCGCGGCCGTCAGCGCTATGGGACCGGGGGCTGCGGGCGCCGCCCGATCACCGAGGCCTCAGCCTTCGGCCGCCAGTGGGAAGCGGGCCAGCCGGGCCGCCCTGAGCGCGAGGGTCAGGAGCGGAACATCCTCCGGCGTGATCAGACTGTCCAGGTCAAGCGGTTCGGCGACAGGCTCCGAGGCGGGCGGACCGAGCAGATAGCCCTGGCCGGCCGTGATCCCGAGGCCTCGCACGACGGCCAGCTGCTCGGAGGTTTCGACGCCCTCCGCCACCACGGACGCGTTCCATTGCGCCGCGAGCGCCTGCAGCGCGCGCAGGATCGCATGCGAGGGGTCATGGGCCGCGCCGTCCTGGACGAGGGAGAGGTCGATCTTCACGACGTCGAACTGGATCGCGCTCAGGAGGCGCAGACCCGAATTGCCGGCGCCGACATCATCGGCGGCCAGCCGCAAGCCGGCCGATCGCAGCGCCTTGACGTTGCGTCTGAGCTCGTCGAGGTCCTCGACCGTCTCGCGTTCGGTCAGCTCGACGACTAGGCGGTTGAGCGCGATCCCGTGCCGGCGGAAGATGCCTTTCACGTCACTCGCCCGGAACATCGACGACTCGAGCGTTCGTGGTGAGAGGTTCACGCTGAGATAGGCGTCCTCGGGAAGCAGGGCGGCCCCGGCGGCGACGATCTCAAGACAGAGGAGGTCCAGCTCGACCGTCTGGTGAGCGGCCTCCGCCGCCGCGAAGAGCGACCCGGCGTCCCGGAACGGTGCCCCGTCGGTGGGCCGGACGAGGCCCTCGAAGCCGACCGGCAGGCCGGTCTCCATCGAGAAGATCGGCTGGTACACCGGAGTGAGGGCACGGCTCTTGAGCAACTTCGCGATATCCGCCGCGAGCTGGGCGATCGGTCGTTCGGGCGCCCCGTCGCCGTGGTGGCTGGCGTCAAAGGCGACCACGGCGGTCCGCCCGTGGCGCTTGCACCAGTAGAGCGCCGCGTCCGCGTGCCGGTACAGCTGCGTGAGGCTCCCTGCTCGGCGACGGATACGCGCTCACTCCGACGGACAATGAGAACGGCTCGATCGGCGCACCCGGGTCGCCGCCGCCGAGTGCCGCGGTAAGGATCCGCCGTCCGACCGCCTGCCCGGTCTCCACGTCGGAGTTCGGAAGGATGATGGCGAACTCATCGCCCCCCACCCGGAAGGCGCGGTCGCCACGGCGCATGATCGATGCCGCGATCTGGCCGACGGCGGCCAGGAGGCGGTCCCCGGCGTCATGGCCCTTGCCGTCGTTGACCGCCTTGAGCCCATCGACGTCGAAGAGCAGCAGGGCGACCGGGATCCCGTGGCGATGGGCGTCGTCCAGCTGCCGGGCGAGCTCGTCCTGGAAGGCACGATGGTTTCCGAGCCCCGTCAGTCCGTCGAGGAGCGCCGCCCGTCGGGCCTGCCCGTACAGCTGCTCCATCTCGTTCCGCTCGAGGTCGAGCGACGCCGCCTCGCGCAGGATCCCCCGGGCGACGATGGCCATCAGGGTGGGCACCACGATGCTCCCGAGGATCAGGATGACGATGGCAAGGGTCGCGCGGGTCCTGTCGGCCTCCCAGAAGCCTTCGACCGTGGCCGCGCCCATGAGCAGACTGAACGGCACGATCGTGCCGACCAGCAGCCATCGTCGGATGCGGTTGAGTCGACCCGCAGCCGATGTGGTCGGCGACGTGGTCGGCGGCATGGACACGCGGTCTCCTTGGTTCGCCCCGGTCGCACCGTTTTACCCCCATGGGCCTAGCGCGGGGATGGTCCGAAGGTACTGGCCGGTCGCGGCGATGAGGCCAAGGACGGTCGCCGCCCTTTTCCGTACGTTCCGACCACAACTACCCACGGAAAGGTCCCAGGCGCCGATCGCGTGAACCGTCACTTGCGCATCAACCGCGTCGGGCCCCGGGGCGGCGGTCCGGTCATCGCCCTGGCGATGGTCCTCGCGGCCCTCGGGCTTGGCCTGAGCGCGCTCCCGGCCGACGCGGCAAGCTGCTCGGGCGCGTCGAAACGCCAGACCACGTTGACGGCGGGAACCGCTTCGCCCGGGTCCGGGACGACGAGCACGACGTTCGCGTTCTCGGTCCGATACGCGGACTCGGCGGGCTGCGAGCCATCGTCGGTCGTGCTGATGATCGCCGGCGTGGGGAACACCACCATGACGACGACCGGGAGCGACTTCCAGGGGGGCGTGACCTATCGGGCCTCGCGCCAGCTGGCGGCCGGAACGTGGACCTATGGCTTCCGCGCGACGTCCGGGAAAGGCCAGGGGGAACGAGTGGCGACGCTCGACAACGTCAGCCCCGGCTCGATCGACGTCACGGCGCCGAAACCCACGCCGGCGCCGACGCCCAAGCCGACGCCGAAACCGACGCCCAAGCCGACCCCGGAGCCCACCGCGAAGCCGACACCGCAGTCAACGCCACGGGTGACCCCAAAGCCGACACCGAAGGCGACGCCGCGCGCGACCACCAAGCCGACGGCCAAGCCCACGCCGAAGCCGACGGCCAAGCCGAAACCCACCAAGACCCCCGCCGCGACCGGGTCCGCGGGAGGCGCCGGTCCGTCGAGTCCGCCGCCCGACGCCGGCGCCGCGGCGTCGCCCTCTCCAGGCGGCGTGGCGTTCGCCGTGCCGGACCGCGGGGGCGGACGGAACGACGGCCGCGGCGGCGGAAGATCGGGCGGCGGACCATCCGCCTCCTCCATCCTCGTCCCCGACGCCGGCTTCGACGCACGCCTGGCCATCACGGCGTGGGTCACGACCACGATGTTCGGGGTGCTGGTCTTTGCGTGGATCTTGCGCCGACCCCAGCGCGAGGCCGATTCACCCCTCGCGGCCGCGCTCTCCCTGGTCGCGACGGATCGGGCCAGTCGCCGGGACGCCGCCACCGACGAGTCGAACGTGGCACGCTGACGATCACCACCACGGTCTCCGCCGATCCCTGGATGCCGAGGGAACCGGCGCTCGCCCTGACCGGCAGTCGGCCGGGCGGCTCGCAGTCCAGGCCCCCGTTGCGCTTCGAGAAGGGGCCTGCCAAGGACGCCGAGCGTCGCAAGGTGACCTACCGCCTCGTTCGGCTGTCCGAGGGGCCGGACGACTTCCGCTCGCGCGAGATCATGCGACTCGACCGCGGCGACGAGATCGACCTCATCGGCCAGGAGGGCAGCTTCCTTCACGTCCGGACACCGAATGGTGCGGTCGGCTGGATCCCGAGCGACTCGATCATCAGCTAGCCGGCCTGACCTGACCTGGGGAGCGGACGCGGTCAGGTGCTATGGGCTGCTTAATGGGATGTGGCGCGCCCGGCGAGACTCGAACTCACGACCTTTAGGTCCGCAACCTAACGCTCTATCCACTGAGCTACGGGCGCACGATGCCGGGACCGGAAAGGTCTGGCGGAGAGGGAGGGATTCGAACCCTCGATGCAGGTTGCCCCACATGGCGGTTTAGCAAACCGCTGCACTAGACCTCTATGCGACCTCTCCGTCGATACGGCGGGCGCCATGCTAACACGAGGGCCGCCCGCTCCTGGCTATCGGGTAGGCTGGCGCGCGGTGACCCGAAATGGAGCGAACGAATTGACGCACGAACGACCGCCGATGTCCCAGTCGGCCAGCGAGGAGACCCTTCGTGCGGTGACGATCGGGGAGCTGGTCGTGCTGGCCGGTCCGGTCCTCCTGGCCGACTACGATCCGGCCTGGGCGACCGCCTTCGAACGGGAGGCGACCCGCATCCGCGGCGCGCTCGGCGACCAGGTGAGACTCCTCGAACATGTCGGATCGACGTCCGTCCCCGGGCTCGCGGCCAAGCCGGTCATCGACATCGTCCTGGCCGTGCCGGACTCGACCGACGAAGGCGCCTACGTGCCGCCGATGGAGGCCGCCGGCTACGTGCTGCGCATCCGCGAGCCGCAATGGCTCGAGCACCGGCTGTTCAAGGGAGCGGATCAGGACGCGAACATCCACGTCTTCACCGTCGGGACCACGGAGATCGACCGGATGCTCGCGTTCCGCGACTGGCTCCGCAGCCATGACGACGACCGGTCGCTGTACGAGCAGACGAAACGCGACCTGGCCGCCCGAGACTGGAAATACGTCCAGCACTACGCCGACGCCAAGACCGACGTGGTCGCCGACATCATGGCGCGGGCGCTGGCCGAGGCCGACGTGCGTTGACATCAGGCGCGCCGCTCGGCACACTCCGCACACGCATGGACCGCTACTTCTATTTTCGATGCCCGGCATGAACGTTCCCGGTCGGTAGGACCGGGGGCACAGGTCGTGCCGGGCAAACGAAGCAGAGGTCACACCTCTGCTTTTTTGTTTGGCCGACCGACGAGGAGACCGCAGCGCGATGTTCGTCGTGATGACCGTCGGCGCCAGTGAGGCCGAGGTTCTCGGAGTCAAGAGCCAGATCCTGGCGGAAGGGCTGACCCCGTTCGACCATGTCGGGAGCGAGCACGTGGTGATCGCGGTGGTCGGGGAGATCGGCGGCCGCAAGCCCGCCCTCGTCGAGCGGTTTGCGACCCTGGCGGGCGTCGAGCGGGTGACCCCGATCAGCCGCCCGTTCAAGCTGACGTCGCGCGAGTTCCGGCCCGAGGACACCGTCATCCGGGTGCTCGACGCGGTCATCGGCGATGGCTCGCTCACGATGATGGCCGGCCCCTGTTCGGTCGAAGGCCGCGACATGCTGTTCGAGACCGCGGACGCCGTGAAAGCCGCCGGCGCGACCGTGCTGCGCGGTGGCGCGTTCAAGCCGCGAACCAGCCCGTACGCCTTCCAGGGCCTGGGCGTCGAGGGCCTCCGCTACCTCGCCGAGGCGCGCGAGCTGACCGGCCTGCCGGTCATCACCGAGGTCATGGAGCCTTCCCAGGTCGACATCGTCGCCGAGTACGCCGACATCCTCCAGATCGGCACCCGGAACATGCAGAACTACTCACTCCTGCGGGAGATGGGCCGGGTCGCCCGACCGGTGATGCTGAAGCGCGGCTACGGCGCGACCATCGAGGAGTTCCTGATGGCCGCGGAGTACATCGTCAGCTCAGGCAACCCGAACGTGATCCTGTGCGAGCGCGGCATCCGGACGTTCGAGACGTACACGCGCAACACGATGGACCTCGCCGCCGTGCCGCTCCTGCACCACCTCACCCACCTGCCGGTCATCGTCGATCCGAGCCACGCCACCGGGAAGCGCTGGCTGGTCAAGCCGCTGGCACTCGGTGGGGTCGCGGTCGGGGCCGACGGGGTCATGGTCGAGGTCCACCCCAGCCCGGATCAGGCGCTGTCCGATGCCGAGCAGCAGATCACGCCCGCGCAGTTCCGCGACCTGATGACCGACCTCGTGCCGATCCATGCCCAGGTCCGCGGTCTGCATGGTGTTCCGGTGGAGGCGGCGGCCACGGCCGTCGGGGCCAGCGGGGCCAGCGGGGCCAGCGACGCGCCGCCCAGCCGATGATCCGCACCGACGTCGCCACCGTCCGACCCGCCGCGCGGTTGCGCGGCGAGCTCCGGCTGCCCGGCGACAAGTCGATCAGCCACCGGGCGCTCCTGTTCGCGACCCTCGCGGCCGGGGACAGCCGGATCGTCGGGGCCGGAGACGGGGCGGACGTGCGCTCGACGGCCGGCATCATGCGGGCGCTCGGGGCGCACATCGAGCCGGACGGCGAGGGTGAGGGCGCGGCGGAGCGCGGCGGGGCACCAGGCCGTGGACGGAATGTGGGCTACCGGGTCGTGTCCCCGGGCGCGGACGGCCTGACGCAACCCGCCGGCACGCTGGACTGCGGCAACTCCGGCACGAGTCTGCGACTCGTCGCCGGGCTGCTTGCCGGTCTCCCCATGACCTGTGTCCTGGACGGCGACGATTCATTGCGCCGCCGTCCGGTCGCTCGTATCATCGAGCCACTGCGCCGGATGGGCGCGGAGCTCCACGCTCGAAACGACGATTCCCTCCCTCCCCTCACCGTCGTCGGGCATAGCCCGCTCCGAGCGGTGGACGTCACGACACCGGTGCCGTCGGCGCAGGTGAAGTCGGCCATCCTGCTGGCGGCGCTGCGAGCCGAGGGTCGGACGACGGTCCGGGAACGGGTGGCGACGCGCGATCACACCGAGCGGATGATGCGGGCCCGGGGGATACCCGTGGAGCGGGTCGCGGATGGGGATGGCGGCGTGGCCTGGACGGTGGAAGGAGGCGGGACGGTGCAGGCGATCGACCAGCGGGTGCCGGGCGATGTGTCCGCGGCCGCCTTCTGGCTCGTGGCCGGATCCATCCATCCCGACGCGGAGCTCACCCTTCGCGATGTCGGCGTCAACCCGACTCGCCGTGCGGTCATCGACGTGCTGCGGGCCATGGGCGCGGACATCGAGGAGCGCCCGGTCGAAGGCGACGCGGGTGGCCAGACCGGGGCCGATGCCGACGCCGGCGAGCCGATGGCCGACCTCCACGTGCGCTCGTCCGACCTTCGCGCGATCGACCTGAGCCCGGCCGACGTCGCTGCGGCGATCGACGAGATTCCCGTGCTGTGCCTGGCCGCGGCGCGGGCCCGCGGCACGACCACGATCCGCGGGGCCGGCGAGCTGCGCCACAAGGAATCGGACCGGATCGCCGGGATCGCCACCGGGCTCCGAGCGATGGGCGCCCGGGTGGACGTGGACGGCGACGACCTCCAGATCCATGGCGATGCGACCCTGCGCGGCGCCACCACGAACAGCCTCGACGACCACCGCCTCGCGATGACCTTCGCGATCGCCGGCCTCGTCGCGACCGAGCCTGTGAACATCGAGCGGTCGGATTCGGCCGCCGTCTCCTATCCCGGATTCCTCAGCGACCTCGAAGGGGTGCGGTCATGACGAAACGCGTCGTCCTCATCGGCCATCCAGTGGCCCATTCGTTGTCCGGGGCGATGCAGCAGGCCGCCTTCGACGAGCTCGGGATCGACGCGAAGTACGAGCTGTGGGATCGCGCCCCGATCGAGCTCGGCGACGCCATCGTGGAGCTGCGCGGCGACGACTTCCTCGGCGCCAACGTCACGATCCCGCACAAGGAGCGGGTCGTGCCGATGGTCGACCGCCTGACGGAGGAGGCGTCGTTCACCGGCGCCGTGAACACGCTCACCCGCGAGGGCAAGCGGCTCATCGGACACAACACGGACGTGGCCGGCTTCAAGGTCGCGCTTGACAAGCTGGTCGGCCGCCAGAAGATGCCCCGCCAGGCCGTGGTGCTCGGTGCGGGCGGCGGCGGCCGGGCCGTGGTCTACGGCCTGATCCGCGAGGGCTTCCAGCGGGTCATCGTGTTCAACCGGCACCTCCACCGGGCGGAAGGCCTCGTGAAGCATTTCGGGCGGACGGCCGCGCACATGGAGCTGCGCGCCATGCCGTGGCACGAATCGATCATCGAATCGGAGGTCGCGAAGACCAAGGTCCTGATCAACGCAACATCGATCGGGCTGACCAGCGACACGAGCCCGATCCCGGCCGAGGCGCTCCACCCCGACCTGCTGGTGCTCGATCTCATCTACAGCCGGACGCGGCTGCTGCGCGATGCCGAGGCCGCCGGCGCCACCGTCGCCGACGGGGAGCTGATGCTGCTCAACCAGGGCGCCGCGGCGTTCACGCTGTGGACCGGCCAGCCGGCGCCGCTGAACCTGATGCAGGCAAAGCTCGCCGAGGCCCGGGCCGGTGGCCTGCGCTCGGCCGAGGGCGAACCGACCGGCGAGCCGGCGGCGGCCGCGGCGGAGTGACCGCCTTCCGCTTCCTCACGGCCGGGGAATCGCACGGACCCGCGCTGGGGGTCACGATCGAAGGTGTCCCCGCGGGCCTCGCGCTCGACGAGGACGCCATCGCGGTCGACCTATCTCGGCGCCAGAAGGGCTATGGCCGCGGTGCCCGCCAGACGATCGAACAGGACCGGGCCGAGATCCTCGGCGGGGTCAGGCACGGTCGGACGCTTGGCTCGCCCGTGCTGCTGCTCGTCCGAAACCGGGATTGGGAGAACTGGACCCAGGTCATGCAGGTCGGGCCGCTTGACGAGGCGGCGGCCGACGCGCTGCGCGAGAAGTCCGAAGGCGGCGACAAGCGCGCGACCCCGGTCACCCGCGTCCGTCCCGGCCACGCCGATCTCGCCGGTGCGCTGAAGTACGGCTTCAACGACGTCCGCAACGTGCTGGAGCGCGCCTCCGCCCGCGAGACGGCGGCCCGCGTGGCGGCCGGGGCGGTCGCCCGCACCTTCCTGCGCGAGCTCGGCATCGAGGTCTGGTCGTTCAGCGCGGAGGTCGGCGGCGTGGCGGTGGACCCGGCGAACTGCACCCGCACGCGCGAGGAGGCCGACGCCTCGCCGCTGCGCTGCCCGGATCCCGCCGCGGAGGTGGCGATGATCGCCCGCATCGACGAAGCCCGTTCGAACGGCGACACGATCGGTGGCGTGTTCGAGGTCGTCGCCCACGGCCTGCCGATCGGTCTTGGCTCGTACGTCCATTGGGACCGCCGGCTGGATGGGGCGCTGGCCGCGGCGGTCATGAGCATCAACATCGTCAAGGGCGTCGAGTTCGGGCTCGGGTTCGAGCAGACCCGCCGGTTCGGCTCGACCGTGCACGACGTGATCGCCGGGCGCGACGGCGGCGGGCGCTGGGTCCACCGCTCGAACAACGCGGGCGGGTTGACCGGCGGCGTGACCAACGGGGAGCCAATGGTCGTCCGCGGCGCCGTGAAACCGATCTCGACCCTGGCCCGGCCGCTCCCGTCCGCCGACCTCATCACCGGCGAGGCCGTTGACAAGGCGCACTACGAACGCAGCGACATCAGCGTCGTGCCGGCCGCGGGCGTCGTCGCCGAGGCGATGGTCATGCTGACCCTGGCCGCGTTCGTGCTGGAGAAGACCGGCGGCGACACGATCGAGGACGTCCTGGCGAACCTCGCGACCTACCGGGCCCGGATCGCGCGCGCGCCCGAGTCGCCGGTCGCCGGCGGCAGGCGGACCGGGGCGGCGGCGGCCGGCGGGGACAGCGGCGAGCCCGTCCACGGACTGACCGGGTCGGACGAGGCCGGCTCGGGCGGCGACGACTAGGCCCGCGCGATGGACGTCGTGCTCGTCGGGTTGCCCGGGAGCGGCAAGAGCGTCGTGGGCAAGCGCCTCGCCCACCGGCATGGCGCCACGTTCATCGATGTCGACGAGCGGATCGAGCACGAGGACGGGCGCCCGATCCCGAGGATCTTCGAGGAGGACGGCGAGGCGGCCTTCCGGGCGACGGAGCGGCGCGCTGTCGCGAACCTGGGGCCGCCCGATCCCGACCCGGAGCTCCGCCGCATCATCGCGACGGGCGGCGGCGCGGTCGTCGACCCGCGGAACCGCTGGGCGCTGTACCGGGGTCGGCTGAGCGTCTGGCTCGATAGCCGACCGGAGGTGCTCGCGCAGCGGCTTCGGCGCTCCCCGCATGTCCGGCCCCTGGTCGCCGGCCGCGACCCGATCGGCACGCTCCGGGATCTCGCCGCGCGTCGGGAGCGTTTCTATGCCGCGGCCGATGTCCACGTGGCGGGGGTCGCGGAGGTCTCGGGGGTGGTGGCGCGGGTCGAGCAGGACCTGACGGAACGCGGCGCGACGACCAGGGACCATCCCACGACGCTGCTGCGCGCCGCGACCCCGATCGGGCGGGTCATCCTGGGTGACGGCATCGCGGCATCGGCCGTCGAGGAATCCCTGCGGCGGCTGGAGGCGCGGCGGGCGATCCTCGTGTCGGAGCCGGGGGCGTGGGCCGCTGCCGGAGAGCGTCTGGCTACGGGCCTCGCGGCGGCCGGCTGGACCGTCGCGACCGTGATGCTGCCCGAGGGCGAGGCGGCCAAGCGCTTGTCCGTCCTCGAGACGGCCGCCAGCGAGCTGGCGCGACTCCGGGTCGAGCGCGACGAGCCGATCGTGGCGGTCGGTGGCGGGGCGCTTGGTGACGCGGCGGGCTTTCTCGCCGCGACGTACCTGCGCGGGATCCCAGTCGTGCACGTCCCGACGACCCTCGTCGCCCAGATCGATTCCTCGATCGGGGGCAAGACCGCGGTCGACCTGCCCGAGGGCAAGAACCTGGTTGGCGCATACCATCAGCCGGTCGCCATCGTCATCGATATCGCAGTGCTCGCGACCCTGCCCGAGCGACAGCGGCGAGCGGCCCTCGGTGAAGCGGTGAAGATGGCGGCGCTTGGTGACGAGCGGCTGTTCGACCTGCTCGAGCGCCATGGCGAGGGGATCGCCCGAGGCGAGCCGGAGGCGGTCGAGCGGGGCGACGAGGCGGAGCTCGTGGAGCGCTGCGCCTGGGCGAAGGTCGAGGTCGTCGTGGCCGACGAACGGGAGCGCGGGCCGCGCGGCGGGCGGATCACGCTCAACCTGGGCCACTCGCTCGGGCACGCGGTCGAGGCGGCCGCGGGCTATGCAGACCTGCTGCACGGCGAGGCCGTGGCGTACGGCCTGCGAGCGGCGTGCCGGATCGGCGTCGCGACCGGGGTGACGCCGCCGGAGCGGGCCGCGCGGATCACCGGCCTGCTGGACACGCTCGGTCTCGCCCGCGAGCCCCTCCCCTACTCGCTGGATGGGGTGCTCGGCCACCTGGGGACGGACAAGAAGCACAGCGGCGGCCGGCTGCGCTGGGTGCTGCCGACCGTCGACGGCGTCGAGATCCGTGCCGATATCCCCGACGACGTCGTGGCCGAGGCCGCCGGGTCTATGCTGGCCGCCGGGAGCGCGCCATGACCCGCGTCCTCGTCCTGCAGGGCCCCAACCTCAACCTCGTCGGTACGCGCGAGCCGGAGATCTACGGGCATGAGTCGCTCGAGGAGATCCACGCCGGGATCGCGGCGCGGGCCGCAGAACTCGGCCTCGCGATCGACTTCTTCCAGTCGAACCACGAGGGCGCGCTGATCGACCGGCTGCACGCGCGCGACTTCGACGCGGCGATCGTCAACGCCGGCGGCCTCACCCACACGAGCGTCGCGCTGCGCGACGCGTTGCTGGCGATCGAGCGACCGTTCGTGGAGGTCCACCTTTCGGACCCCTCGACGCGCGAGCCGTTCCGGCACGTCAACTACCTGCACGACATCGCGCTCGAGTCGATCGTTGGCCAGGGCGCCCGCGGCTACCACCTCGCGCTCGAGTCGATCGCGCGCCGGTTCGGGGGCGCGGATGCCTGACGACGGGCGACGGCCGGTCGAGACCGCCGAGCTTCGGCGGCTGCGGCGGCGGATCGATGCGCTGGACCGCAAGCTCGTCGCGCTGCTCAACGAGCGGGCCGGCCTCGCCCGCGAGGCGGGACGGGCCAAGGCGGCCGCGGGACGGACGGCGATCCGCGACGCCGATCGCGAGCGCGAGGTGCTCCTGCGGGTCTCCATCTCGAACGAGGGGCCGATGCCGCAGGCGGACCTGCTCGCGATGTACCGGCGACTCTTCGCGGCCACACGGGCGCTCGAGAGCCGGGATCGGCAACGGGAGCGGGAACGCGCGCGGGCGCGCGGGGACCGGGGCGACGAGCCGACCTGACCTGGCGGGCCTGCCGCGTGGCGGATGGACGCGGTTCGCGCCCGCCCCGACCGGGTTCCTGCACCTGGGCCACGTCGCAAACGCGATCTGGGTCTGGGGCGTGGCCGAGGCGGTGGGTGCCCGGGTCGTGCTGCGGATCGACGATCACGACCATGTGCGGTCGCGGCCCGAGTACGACGCGGCCCTGATCGAGGACCTGGCGTGGCTGGGGTTCGCGGCCGATCGGGGGCCGACGCGCCAGGCAGATCCCGACGTGGCGCCGGCGTATGACGGCGCGCTGGAGCGGCTTCGGGCGGATGGGCTTCGATACGGCTGCGACTGCACCCGCTCGACGTTCGCGGAGTGGGCCGCGGCGAACGGCCAGGCCTGGGCGGGGCCGGGTTGTCCAGGTGGGTGCCGCTCGCGCGGACTCGAGGGTCCGACGCAGCGGGTGGCGATCGGCGCTGGCCGCGAGACCTGGATGGATGCGGCCGTGGGGCCGTGCGCGGGGGACGTGGCGCCGGCCGGCGACCCGCCGATCCGCGATCGTGACGGAAATTGGACGTACCCGTTCAGCGTCGTGGTCGACGACCTGCGCCAGGACATCGACCTCGTCATCCGCGGCCGGGACCTGATCCACGCCACGGCGACGCAGATCCGGCTTGGGCGCCTCCTCGGCCGGGAGAAGCCGCCAACGTTCCTGCACCACCCCCTGATCCGACGGCCGGATGGCCGCAAGCTCTCGAAATCCTCGGGCGACACGGGCGTCCGCGAGATGCGGGACGCCGGCCGGACGCGCGAGGAGATCCTCACGGCTGCGGCTACGGCGTCCGGCTGGGACCCCGCCGACTGGGTCCGGACTCGCTAGTCATCATCGTCGTCAGGGAATTGCTCGTAGTCCATCTTCTCCAGGCCCGCGGTCTTATCCTGCGACTCGTCGTACTGGTAGTCGAACTCCCAGGGCATGTATCTACCAAGCCGGTTGGCGATCTCCTCCCAGCTTCCGGCCGCGGACTTGGCGAGCGCGCGGTCGAGCGCTTGCTGAAACCCTTCCGGATCCCACCGCTGCATGAACCAGAAATGCCGACCCGGCACGACGCCCCCAGGCAGCGTCTCGACAAATCCCCTCCAGGGCCTCTTCCCAATGCATGGCCAGCCACTTCGGTGAGCACACGGTGACCTCGAACGCATCACTGGCGCGGTCCGCAGCGGTACCGGCGAAGATCTGCAGCTCGACGCCAAAATCGAGCGGGTCCCGAGGCTCCCAATCGCCGATGGGGACCATTCCATCCAAGTCCCCACTCAGGATGGAGTCCAGGGGTACGGAGAGAATCGAAGATCTCTTTCACCTCCGCCCGTATCCGCTCGCTCAAGGTTCGGTGTCCGTGCGGTCTTCCATCTCCCAGGCGTGGTCGAGGGCGTGCCAGGCGATCCGGCGGGCGGCGTAGCGCGGCGGCCACTTGCGGTCGGCCAGGGGCGAGCCGTCGGACGGTTGTCGAAGGACGTCGAGCACGGCGGCGCGCTCGGCCTCGACGGCTTCCCGATCGGCGAAGGACGGCTCCGGCAGGCGCACACCGATCTCGCGGGCGTACGCGTGGTCCGCCTCGATGACGTGCCCGATCATCTTGTCGCGGTCGCGGCCGCCGCCCCGCGGTCCCTTGCGCAGTTCGGCGGGTGAGCGCTCTGCGACCCGATCGAAGATGACCCAGGCCGCCTCGACCAGGCTGGCGAGCCGCTCGGCATCTGCCTTCGTCACCCGCCGCCGGTCGTCCTTCGTGATCGTCGATGGGACGCCGAACTCCGTCCCGCCGCCGCCACCGACCGATTCGACGACGCGCAGGTCGCCGGCCTCGACCTGCGGGCAGCTCGAGCCCGGCCCGCCGGGCGACCTTCGCGTATCGACCGCGAGCCGCGACGAGCGCCTCGATGGCGAGGTCTCGATCCTTGCCCCAGCGGCACCAGCCGGGCCATTCGATCGCCCAGACGAACGCCTTCTTCGCGGCGACCTCTTCCCCGATGTCGATCCGCGACCCTGTCATGCGCTACGCCCTCGCCTCAAGGCCGTCCGCGAGCCCGCCGATGAACTCCACGATCTCAAGAGCGTACCGCCCATCGGGGTCAAGGTCCGGGTTGAAGATGGTCACGGTGGCTCCGAGGCAGCCGCCGGCCGAGAGAGCCGATCCGGTGAGCGTCGCCAGGTCCGCCCACGACAGGCCGCCGACCTGCCGATAGTCGACGGCGGGGAGCGCCTCAATCGAGAGGACGTCCAGGTCGACGTGCAGCCACCAGTCCGAACCCTGCGGGGCGAGACCGCCCACAGCCACGCGGGCGACGCCAGCGGGATCCGCCCGAACGGCCGCGTCGTCGAAGAAGGACACGGCGCCGTCGAGGGTCGAAATGCCGGAATCGTCGAGTTCCGCTCGATCGCGGGCGCCGAGGACCGCAACGCGCGTCGGGTCGAGTCGCGGAATCTGTTCCCGGAGCCGAGGCCTGCACCCCGTCGATCGAGCGGCCGAGCAGGAGGCCGAGCTCCATGTCGGCCGCCTCGCCGGTGGTCGAGACCGGTGGTGGCCACGCGTCCTCGTGGCCGTCGACGAACACCAGTCCCGGTGGCGTTCCGGACACGTCGGCACAACCGGCCAACGCGCCGATGAGGACCGGGCAATCGCCGCCGACGAGGACGAGTCGGTGGCCTCGACGGCGGGCGTCACTGACCTGGGCTCGGACGCGGGCCAGCGTGGCCGCGAGGTTGGCGGCGTCGATGATGCCGTCGCGGCCGCGAGTCCGCGAGGGCGCGTCGACCCGGACGTCGCCCAGATCCACGGTCGGGGCGGTCCGCCGCAGCCGCGAAATGAGACCTGCCTCGCGCAGTGCCCGCGGCGCGCGGGCCACGCCATCGGTGGTCCCGGACGAATTCGTCGGCACGCCGAGGAGCGCGATCGTCACGTGGCGGCGCGCAGCTCGCGCAGCAGGCGGGCGAGCCCGGCGACGTCCCGGCCGTCCTCGCCGAGGGCGTCGACGAGTGCCGAGGCGACGATCACGCCGTCGGCGCCGGCTTTGGCGATGGCCCGGACGTGGGCCGGCTTGCTGACCCCGAACCCGACGGCGACCGGGATCGGGGACGCGGCGGTCACGTCACGAACGAGTCGGCCGACGGTCTTCGGCAGTGCGGTCCGGGCGCCCGTCACGCCCGACGAGCGAGACGCAGTACAGGAACCCGCCGCTCCGGGCCGCGATCTCGGCCCGCCGTTCCGGTGGGGTCGTGGGTGCGACGAGGTACACGACCGCCAGGCCGGCCGCCCGCGCGACCGCCTCGAACGAGGCGCCCTCGTCTGGCGTCAGGTCGGCGACGATGATGCCCGCGGCTCCGGCCGCCCGCGAGGCGCCGTGCGACGGCCTCGCCGTCCCCGCCACCGAGGACCTGGTTCGCGTAGGCCATCGGCACGAGCGGCAGGTCGGGCCGGGCGGCGCCGATCCGCTCGATGAGGCGGAGGGAGCCCTCCAGCGTCGCGCCGGCCTTGATCGCGACCTGGGATGCGCGCTGGAGCGTGGCGCCGTCGGCGAGTGGGTCCGAGTACGGCAGACCGACCTCGAGGAGGTCGCCGCCCGCGTCGGCCGCGGCCAGCGCGATCTCGAGGCTGGTATCGGCGTCGGGGTAGCCCGCGACCACGTACGGCATCAGCGCGGCCCGGCCCTCAGCGTGGGCATGGGCGAAGGCGGCTGCGATCCGGCGGGCACCGGTTGTGTCGTTCGTGCCTTCAGCGGTCGAAGCCGTCGCCGTGCGCGTCACCGTGAGCGTCGTCATCGAGGGTCCCGCCAGGCGGCGGCCAGCTTCTTCGGAGCGGTTCGCGCCCAGGCGCCCTCGATGACCTCGCGCAGGACCTCACGGGGATCCCGTCGAAGTCGACGTCGACCCAGCCGTACCGCCCGACATACGACGCGCTGCGTGCCGCGTCCGGGAAAGCGCTCATCAGGTCCGATTGCTCGCCCAGCGAGGTGCGGATGCTGCCGCCCGAGCCGTCCACGGCCATGATCACGAAGATCTTGTCCCGGATCCGGAAGGTGGGATGGCCGGGGTTGGCCTCGTCGGCCCAGGTCTCCTTTTCCGTCGTCTCGGGCAGGGCGAGGCAGAGCGCGCGGACCTCGTCACCGGTCACCGCGCGCTGACCCAGGGCTCCACGTCATCGAAGCGCACGAGCGCTGCGAGGTCCTTGTCGCCCCGCCCGGAGAAGCCGAGCAGGACGAGGACGTCCGTAGCCGAAATCCACCGGCCAGGCCGTCGACGCCGGCGAGCACCTTGGGCAGCGCCGCGATGGCATGCGCCGTCTCGAGCGCCGGCAGGATGCCTTCCGTGCGAGTCGTGGCCTTCATCGCGGCCACCGCCTCGCGATCGGTCGCGGCGGCCACCTCGATCCGGCCGGCTTCCGCGAGGGCGGCGAGTTGGGGACCGATCCCCGGGTAGTCGAGACCGGCCGAGGCCGAATGGGCCTCGACGACCTGGCCGTCGCGGTCCTGGAGCATCAGCGAACGTGAGCCGTGGAGGATGCCCGGCGTGCCGCCGAGGATCGCCGCGGCGTGCCGGCCGGTGTCCAAGCCGTCGCCGGCCGCCTCGGCGACAGCCAGGCGCACGCCCGGCTCGCCGATGAACCGGGCCAGCAGCCCGATCGCGTTGGAACCGCCGCCGACGCAGGCGATGGCGAGGTCCGGAAGGCGGCCCTCCACGTCCTGGAGTTGCGCCGCGGCCTCGTCGCCGATGCGGCGCTGGAGGTCGCGAACGATGGTGGGATACGGGTGCGGCCCCATCGCGGAGCCCAGGACGTAGTGGGTCGTCTCGACGTTCGTGACCCAGTCGCGCATGGCCTCGTTGACGGCGTCCTTGAGCGTGGCCGTGCCGGAGGTCACGCTGCGGACCTCCGCGCCGAGCGCGTGCATGCGCAGGACGTTGGGACCCTGCCGCTCGATGTCCTCCGCGCCCATGTAGACGACGCACGGCAGGTCGAGCAGCGCGCAGGCCGTCGCCGTCGCCACCCCGTGCTGCCCGGCACCGGTCTCGGCGATGACCCGCCTCTTGCCGAGGCGGCGCGTGAGGAGCGCCTGGCCCAGGGCGTTGTTGATCTTGTGGGCGCCGGTGTGGGCGAGGTCTTCGCGCTTGAGGTAGAGGCGGAGGGCCGGGATCGGCTGGCGGGCACCGCGCCGCGGCCGCCGCCAGCCGCGCCGCCTCGCCCCGGACGGCCTCGGCCAGGCGGTCCGCGCGGTACAGGGCCGTGGGCCGGCCGGCGAACCGCTCCAGCAGCTCACGCAGGTCCGCCCAGAACACCGGATCGTGGCGAAGCGCGTCGTACGCGGTCTCGAGCTGGGCGAGCGCCGCCATCAGGGTCTCGGGGACGTAGCGGCCCCCGAAGTCGCGCTCCATCCCCCAGCGCCCGGCGCCGTCGGCGTCGAGCAGGCCGGCATGGACCGGCGTCGGCCCGAACGGCACGTTGGGACGGTCGTCACGGGACGCCTTGGCGCGCTTCACGAACAGCGCGACCTTGAACGGGTCCTTGCGCGGCCGCTCCCCGGGGTCTCGAGGCGCCTCCACGCCACTGGCCACGTCCACGCCGACGGCCGGGATCTCGCGCAGGGCCGCGGCCGACGTTGGCCGGAGTCAGCCCGCCGGCGAGCACGACCGGGATCTCGCGCGCGACCGCGGCGACGACCGACGACGCGGAACGCACGCCGGTGCCTCCCGGGTGGGGTCCGCCCGCCGTGTCCATGAGGATCCGGCTGGCGCCGGCCGCAAGGTAGGCCCGTGCGGCCTCGACCGCCTCCCCGACCGCTGACGCAGGTCGGTCGGGTGATTCCGCCGGGAGATGGACCGCCTTCCAGGCTTCGCGGCCGGCGGTCGCGATCGCGGCGACCGGCTCGCGTCCGCTGAACTGGATGGCGTCCGGGTCGATGGCGGCGGTCAGGGCGGCCAGGTGCTCGGCGGAGGGCTCGGCGACGACGGCCACGACCTGGAGGCGGGCACCCGCCGGGGCGGCATCACGGATGACCCGGGCGAGCGCGGCGGCCTCGTCGATCTCCAGCACTCGTGGGGTGCCTGGCGCGAGGTTCAGACCGATCGCGTCGGCGCCGGACCGGACGGCCGCGAGCGCGCCTCGCGCATCAGTCACGCCGCAGATCTTCACGAATGGCCGGCGCGCGACGTTGGCCGGATCCTGCGGTTGCCGACCGGCCGCCACGAATGACCGGACCGTCGGCGGTCGCGTCGCGGCGCGCGCATGAGGGCCTCGCCGACGAGCGCCGCGTCGAACCCGAGCGCCCGCCAGCGCGCGACGGTCGCCGAATCGCGCACGCCGGATTCGGCGATGACCAGTCGGTCGTCCGGGACGAAGGCCCGCAACCGGTCGGCCCGGTCGGTATCGACCTCGAGCGTACGCAGGTCGCGGTTGTTGATGCCGATGAGCCGCGCATCGGTCGCGAGGGCCGCCGACATTTCGCGTTCGTCGTGGACCTCGACGAGCGGCTCCAGGCCAAGCTCGAGCGCCCTGGCCACGAGCCGGCCGAGGCGTGCCCGCGGGTGCAGCACCGCCAGCAGCAGCACGACGTCCGCACCGGCCGCGCGCAGCATCGGCAGCTGTCGCTCGTCGACGACGAATTCCTTGGCGAGGACCGGCACCGACACGGCGGTCCGAACGGCCCGCAGGTCGTCGATCGAGCCGTGGAACCAGTGCGGCTCGCAGAGGACCGAGATCGCCGCGGCTCCGCCGGCCTCGTAGGCGCGTGCCCGGGCGACGATGTCCTCGCCGCTCGACGCGATCGCTCCGGCCGACGGCGACGACCGCTTGATCTCCGCGATCAGGTGCAGCCCGGGGGCCGCGAGCCGCTCGACGATCGACCGGGGTGCGGGCGCGGCGGCGAGCTCGGCCTCGCTCGGCAGCGGAGTCGAGTGCGGCGGCGAGATCCTCGCGCCGGCGCGCCGCGATCTCGGCGACGACGTTGCCGGCGACCGGTCGGCGTCGGGTGGCGACGGTCATGCCGGCGCCGGGGCTTCGGACGGCGCGGCGCCGGCGTTCGCGGCCGCCGCCGCTTCGGCCGCGACCCGTTCCGCCCGCAATCGACCCAGGAGCTCGGCGGTCAGCCCGGCATCGATGGTCAGTGCCGCCCGCTCCAGGCCGTCTTCGAGCGTCTCGACCGAGCCCGCGGCCATGAACGCGGCCCCCGCATTGAGCAGCACCACGTCGCGCCGCGCCCCGGGTTCACCGCGAAGCACGGCCTCCACGTAGCGGGCGTTCGTGGCCGCGTCGCCGCCGGCCAGCTTCGAGGTCGCCGCCGGTCGCAGCCCGAGGGCCTCGGCGTCGACGAACCGCTGCTCGACACCGTCGGCGGTCACGTCGTACACGACACCGGTCCCATCGAGTGGCAGCTCATCGACCCCGGCCCCGTGGACCACGAGCGTCCGCTCCGTGCCCGAGTCGATGGACGACCTCCGCGAACCGCCCCGCCGACTTGCCGTCCCCGACGCCCAGCAGCTGCCGGCGCGTGCCGGCCGGGTTGGTGAGTGGCCCGAGCAGGTTGAACGCCGTCCGCACCCCGATCTCCTTGCGGGTCGGGCCCGCGTGGCGCATCGCCGGGTGGAAGTTCGGGGCGAACAGGAACGCGAACCCGAGCTCGCCCAGGGCGGCCGACGCGGACGCCGCGTCGTGGTCGATCCGGATCCCGAGCGCGTCGAGCACATCGGCCGAGCCCGGCCTTCGAGGTGATCGCCCGGTTCCCGTGCTTGGCGACCGGCACCCCGGCCGCGGCGAGCACGAGCGCCGAGGCGGTCGAGATGTTGAACGTGCCGCTCCCATCACCACCGGTGCCGACGACGTCCACCGTGCCCTCGGGCGCCTCGACGCGCACGACCCGCTCGCGCATGGCGGTCGCGAACCCCGCCAGCTCGTCGACGGTCTCGCCGCGCATCCGTAAGCCCATCAGCAGCGCCGCCAGCTGGGCTGGGGTGGCCTCGCCGTCCATCACCGCCCCCATGGCGAGGCGCGCCTCGTCCAGGCTTCAGCGTCCCGCCTTCCACGATGGTGGTGAGCGCGCTCCGGACGTGCTCGCTCATGGCGCCGTCTCCGCGAGGCCTGCCGTCGCGAAGGAACCGGTGGCGTCGTCTAGCAGGGACGCCTCTCCCTCCCCGGCCTGGCGCAGGAAGTTCGCCAGCAAGTGCGGACCCTGCGGGGTCAGCACGCTCTCGGGGTGGAACTGGACGCCTTCCATCGGCAACGCGACATGGCGGATGCCCATGATCACCCGGTCGACTTCGCTCATCGCCGTCACGCGCAGCTCCGGCGGCAGCGTCGCCGGGTCGATCGCGAGCGAGTGGTAGCGGGCCGCCATGAACGACGGCGGCATGCCCTCGAGCAGGCCGGCTCCGTCGTGGGTCACCTCCGAGGCCTCGCCGTGGACGAGGGTCGGGGCGCGGACGATCGTCGCGCCGTAGGCGGCCGCCATCGACTGCATGCCGAGGCACACGCCGAGCAACGGGATCTTCCGATCGGCCGCGACCTTGATCGTATCGACCGACACGCCGGCATCGTCGGGGTCACCGGGTCCCGGCGAGATGACGATCCCGCGCAGGTGCGCCTCGGGGTCGTCGGCGAGGGCCTCGACCCCCGCCCGGTCGATGGCGTCGTTGCGGAGCACGCGGACCTCCGCGCCGGCGGCCTGGAGGGCCTGCACGAGGTTGAACGTGAAGCTGTCGTAGTTGTCGACCACGAGGATCATGACGGGGCGCCCGTCGATGCGGCGGCAGCCTCGGCGTCGGCGTCGGCGTCGGCCTCGGCCGCCGCGTCGAGCCCGGGCGCGGCGTCTCCGGGACACCGGCGGCCATCTCGATCGCCCGGCGCAGGGCGGCCGCCTTGTGCTCGGTCTCGTCGAACTCCGACTCCGGCACGGAGCCCGCGACGATGCCGGCGCCCGTGTGGACGTGGGCCTGGCCGTCCTTGAGGACCGCGCTCCGGATGGTGATCGCCGTGTCGAGGTTGCCGTCGTAGCCGAGGTAGCCCACGGCCCCACCGTACAGCCCGCGCCGCTCCCCCTCCGCAGCAGCGATGAGCTGCATCGCGCGGACCTTGGGCGCGCCCGACAGCGTGCCCGCGGGGAAGACCGCCTTGAGCGCATCGAGCGCATCGAGTTCGGGCTTGAGGCGCCCCTCGACGTGCGACACGAGATGGAGGACGTGGCTGTAGCGCTCGACCTCCATGTACTTGCTGACGGTGACGGTGCCCGCGCGCGACACGCGACCGAGATCGTTGCGTCCGAGGTCGACGAGCATCACGTGCTCCGCGCGTTCCTTGGGGTCGCGCTGGAGCTGCTCGGCCAGCAGGGCGTCCTCGCGCTCGTCCGCGCCGCGCGGCCGGGTCCCCGCGATCGGGTGGGTCGTGAGCTTGTCGCCCTCGGCCTGCAGGAGCAGCTCCGGGGACGCGCCCACGACCTCGAAGGTCGGGGTGCGCACGAAGAAGAGGTACGGGCTCGGGTTCACGCGGCGAAGAGCCCGGTAGAGGCCGATCCCGTCGAGCGCCGCGCCCGTGGAGGGGTCGAGCGGCAGGTCGAACGACTGCCGTCGCGCGAGCACGACCTGGATGGCCTCGCCCGACGCGATCGCGTCCTTGGCGACCTCGACGGCGTGGATGTACTCCTCGCGGCCGAGGCTCGTGTCGATCGGGCCGGCGATCGTGGCACCGGACGCCGGACGCGCAGCCGGACCGCGCAGCTCTGCGGCGCTCGGGCGGGATGTGCGCTCGAGCGCCTCGAAGATGGCGGCCTCCGCGATCTTGTAGCGGCCCTCGAGGTCGGCCGGCTCGGTGTGCAGCGACGCGATGGCCGAGAGCGTGTGCGTCAGGTGGTCGAACACGAGCACGAGGTCGGTCTCGATGAAGGCGGCGGTGGGGACGCCGACCGGGTCGTGCTCGGGCAGCGGCACGGACGGTTCGAACATGGAGCTCGCGTCGTAGGCGAGCGCGCCCACGGCGCCGCCCGTGAAGCGCGGCATGCCCTCGGTCGGCTGGACGCGGCGGCGTGGGACGAAGGCACGGATCGCGGCCAGCGGGTCGCCGCCATCGACCGTGTGGAAGGGCAGGTCCGGCGTGTACGTCGGCACGGTCACCGGCCGGGTCTGGATGCGCGCTCCCCCGTCGCGGACCTCGAGCAGGCGGCGCGGGCCGACGCCCAGGAACGAGTAGCGCCCGAGCCGCTCGCCGCCCTCGACCGATTCGAGGAGATAGGCGGGGCCGCCGTCGTCGAGCCGGAGGAACGCGCCGATGGGCGTCTCGAGGTCCGCCGGGCGCGTGGCGCGCAGCAGGATCGTGTCGGCGTTGGCGGCGTATCGCTTGGCCTGCGTCAGGCTGATCGGATCGGCGGTGCTCATCGCTGGGCCTCGAGAATCAAGAAACGACCATATCGTCCCGGGACGAAAGGTCGTGCCTTCCGCGGTGCCACCCTCATTCGGCGATGCCGCACTTCACGTGACCGACGGCCGGGTCATTCGACCTGGCGATCGGCGCTGCCCTGTATCGCTGGCGCTCTGCGCCGGAGCCTACTGGCTGGTGCCGCCGATGCGGCCGTCGCGTTCGGTCCGGAGGCTCCCGGGTCCATTCCCTGCCGTCGTCGCTCCGGTTTCCACCAGCCACCGGATCTCTTTGCCGACGCTCGACGGGTACTCGTCCCGTTCACAGCCCGTTCTTCGTGATGTCGCGGGAGGATGGCAGGGTGCGCGGCGGGCGTCAAGCGCTCGGCTGGACGCGCGGTCCCCGCTCGATCGGCTCGAAGCCCGCGCAATCGAGGACCGGCAGGTTCGGATAGCGCGGGAACCGGGGATCGGTCGTCGACCGCTGGCACAGACGGAACAGCGAGCCGCGAGCCGTCTGGATCACGCGGGAATGCCGGCACACACCGCACAGTCCGGGGGGCGGTGCCTGGGTCACCAGGTCCAGCCGGGCACCGATTCGAGGGCGGCCCGTTCGTCCGCTCGAAGGTCGTCTCCGGCGGCCGCGATCCCGATAGGTCGCGAGCCAGCCGCCGAGCGGAAAGCCGTCGCCGACCACCATGTCCGCGTTGACGTCGGCCAGCGTTCCGCCACGCCTCAAGGTGCTGACCGATGAACCAGAGCCCGGCCTCGAAGAAGGGGTCCACCGCGATGAAGTCGCCGTCGACCTTGCGGAACTGCAGCTCATCCAGGTAGCACCACATCCAGTCCTGGCCCGGCATGATCGAGCGGATGATCGGGTGGCCGGTCGCATGTGGTGCTTCGTCGCGTGGGTGTTCGGGCTGGAGTCGCAGCAGCCGACCTGACCGCAGGCCGTGCACTGGCGCAGGTTGACCCAGGTGGACCCCATCGCCACGCACGTGGGACAGACGTCGCCGCCGTCCGGCACGGCCGTGATGGTGTCGAGGTGGGCACAATCGATGGTCATTCGAGGCCTCTCCCGCGCGGATCCGGGTGGCGGAGAGGGTGGGATTCGAACCCACGAAGTCTTTCGACTCAGCGCTTTTCAAGAGCGCCGCCATCAACCGCTCGGCCACCTCTCCGCGGTCAGGATATCAGCGACCCGGGCGGCAGCCCGTCAGCCAGCCGGCTCGATGACGCCGCGGCCGAGGTACGGACGCAGCACCTCTGGGACCGTGACCGAGCCGTCGGGGCGCTGGTACGTCTCGAGGATCGCGGCCACGATGCGGGCCAGCGCAAGACCCGAGCCGTTGAGCGTGTGGACGAGCTCCGGCTTCGTACCGGGCTCCGCGCGGTAGCGGATCGCCATGCGGCGCGCCTGGTAGTCGCGGAAGTTCGAGCACGAGCTGACCTCCAGCCAGCGCTCGACGCCCGGCGCCCAGACCTCCAGGTCGTACTTCTTGGCCTGGACGAAGCCCATCTCGCGGGTGCTCATGAGCAGCACACGGTAGGCGAGGCCCAGGCGCTGGAGCAGGATCTCGGCGCGCTCGGTCATCCACTCGAGGGCGGCCGGTGAGTCGTCGGGCTTCTCGAAGAGCACCATCTCGACCTTGTCGAACTGATGGACGCGCAGGATCCCGCGCGTGTCCTTGCCGGCGGCGCCGGCCTCGCGGCGGAAGCACGGGGAGTAGGCGGCGTAGCGGATCGGCAGCTCCGCCGCCTCCAGGATCTCGTCGCGGTGGAGGTTGGTGACCGGCACCTCGGCCGTGGGGACCAGGTACAGCTCGTCCCGCGTGACGACGTACATCTGGTCTTCCTTGTCGGGGATCTGGCCGGTGCCCGTGGCGCTGGCCGTGTTCACGACGGCCGGCGGCCAGACCTCCGTGAAGCCGTTCTCGCGGGTATGCACGTCGAGGAACCACGAGATGAGCCCGCGCTGGAGCGCCGAGCCCGCGCCCTTGTAGACCGGGAAGCCGGAGCCCGCGATCTTCGCCCCGCGGGCGTTGTCGATGATGTCGAGCGCCTCGCCGAGCTCCCAGTGCGGCTTGCGGGTCCAGGTCGCGCCGCCGGCCGGGGCGTCGGCACCGACCTCGCCTTCGAGCGGCTCGTCGTGGGCGAGCAGCTCGCCCCACGTCCGGACCGTGACGTTCGCCTCCTCGCCACCGACCGGGACGTCCGGGTCGGCGGGGTTCGGGATGCGCAGCAGCAGGTCATCGAGATCGGCCTCGATCTCGGCCAGACTGGCGTCGAGTCCCGTGATCCGCTCGCCGGCGGCCACGGAGGCGGCCTTCAGGTCCGCGACCTCCGGGCCGTCAGGTTTCGCGCCGCTCTTGATGGCCTCTCCGATGCGCTTCGAGGCGGCGTTGCGCTCCGCCTTGAGGGCCTCGCTCTCGCCGAGCAGCCGGCGCCGCTCCCCGTCGAGCTCGAGCGCGCGGTCGATCAGGGCGGGGTCCTCGCCCTTGTCGATGGCGCCCTGGCGGATGACGTCCGGTTCGTCGCGGAGCCGCTGCAGACCGACGCTCATGGCTAGCCGCCCACCGGCAAGGGGCCGGGCGATCCCCCGGCGGCCGTCCAGCCCGAGGCCTCCCGGGCACGGTCACGCACGAACACCGGGTCCAGGCTGGCCAGGAGCCAGCCCGCCCGCGGGCCGTTCGCACGACCAAGGAACGCACGATAGATCGCCTCGAACGCCCGCCGACCCGGGACGTCGTGCTCCGCGGCGACCGCGAAGATCAGGGTCTGCCAGGCATCCCCGCTCGCGGGCGTGTCGCGCTCAGCGGCGTCGGCGAGGTTGGCGAGGAACGCACGCTGGTCCTCATCCAGCTCGGCGGCCGCGGGCGGCACCGCCTCGTGCTGGACGGTCAGCCGGGCCGATTCGGGCGCGTAGGTCTCGAGCCAGCCGCGGGCGGCCCCCGCCCGCTGGTCGAGGAGCGCGCGCTCGGGATCGGTCAGCGCACTCCCCTTCTCCGCCTCGACCCGCTCGACGACGTCGACGCCCGGGAGCTGGATGAGCATCGCGAGGTGGCCGAACGCGGGCCGGAACGCGCCTGCCTCGGCCGCCACGTCCGCGTCCGGATCCAGCAGCGAGTACCGGAAGGTCGCCTCGTACCCCGGCGGCAGCTCGCCCTTGACCTCGCGACCGGCCGTGGCCGCCGCGAACTTGTCGAACTCGTCGAACAGCCGCGGGATCTGGTCGGTGCCCTTCGGGATCGAAGTCGATGGCGTGGTTCGGTCGGTGGCGCAGGAACAGGAAGCGCAGCTGTTCGGGCGGGATGACCTCGGCGATCGAATGCGCGGCCGCACCGCGCCCCTTCGAGGTCGACATCTTCTTGCCGCCGATGTTGAGGAACTCGTACGGGACGTTGAGCGGCGGCTCGCGCTCGAACACCTCGCGCGCGATCGCGTCCGACCGGTCGCGCGAGCCACCGGCCGTGGAGAGGTCCTTGCCGCACGGCTCGATCGTGACGCCGAGCAGCGACCACTGGGCGGCCCACTCCAGGTTCCAGGGCAGCTTCGCGGCACCACCGAACGGCGAGGTCCAGCCGCTCGTGCCGCACCCCTGCGCCCAGGTCGACGAGGTCCTTCGCGGCATTCGAAGTAGACCTGCTCGCCGTTCCAGTCAGTCACGATCGTGGTGCCGACCTTGCCGCACGTCGGGCAGATGACGCCGATCGGGTGCCACGTGTCGGGGTGCTGGACGTTGGCCACGCGGCGGTAGATGTCACGGACGAGGGCCGCGCGATCCAGCGCGGTCCGGATGAACGGGTCCACGTCGCCGGTCGCATAGATCTCGCTCATCCAGTAATAGCGGTCCGGGTGGATGCCGAGTCCCGCGAACGTGGCGATGAACGTCTCGGCATGGTGGCGGGCGTACGAGGCGTGGCCATCACCGGCCTGGTCGGGGACGTGCGCCAGCGGACGGCCCATCTCCTTCTCGACGGCGTCGGGGGTCAGGAGCGCCTGGGCGTCCATCGGGTCGAGGTCGTCGATGCCGTAGAGCAGCGTCGTCTCGATCCCGTTCGTCGCGCAGGGCCCGCGTGATCGCGTCGAGGATGACCGGCCCGCGCAGGCTCCCGACGTGGACGGTCCCGGACGGCGTCTTGGAGTCGTTGACGACCTGCGGACCGGCGTCCCGGACCCGCTGCGCGAGCTCGTCAGCCCAATCGGTCATTGCCACGCGTCCCGGCGACTTGTAATCGCGCTCCGAGGTCCGAGGTCCGAGGCGGAGCTCCGCGACGCCATCGGCCCGAGGATTCAGCTGATGCTGGTGATCTTGTAGGTGAAGTCGCCCGCGGGCACCTTCACGACGACCTTCTCGCCCTTCTTCTTGCCCAGCAGCGCGCGACCGACGGGGCTCTCGTTGGAGATGCGGCCCTCGCCCGGCTTCGCCTCGGTCGAGCCCACGATCGTGAACGTCTCCTTGCCGTCGCCGCTCTCGACGCTGACCTTCGAGCCGATCTGGACGTGGTCGGTCGAGTGGTTCTCGTCGATGATCGTGGCGTTCTTGATCAGCGCCTCGAGCGTCTGGATCCGGCCCTCGACGAACGCCTGCTCGTTCTTGGCGTCCTCGTACTCGGCGTTCTCGGACAGGTCGCCGTGCTCCTTGGCGTCGTGGATCCGATCGGCGACCTCGGGTCGCTTGACCGTGATCATGTCCTCGAGCTCCGCGCGGAGCTTCTCGAGGCCATCCTTCGAGATGTACGTGGGCTTGTTGTTCATCGTGGGTAGACCCCGCGTTTCAGGTGGGCCGGAGCGGGCGGGCGGCCCTCGTCGGTCTGGTGATAAAGGAAAGAACTCCAGGCGGGTCGCGGATCGGTGCCGCGCGCCTGAAGTTCGACCGGACGCGAATGGTAGACGGGCAGGGTGTGGGTGTCAAAGCCGACGACGCCACGTTTGCACGTGACGTCGTCGGGGTCGCCGGGGCAGGTCGCGGTCAGTTGGCCACGGACACTCCCGTCGTGTGGAAACCGATCCGGCACTCGAACACGGCTTCCTCCTTGGTCAGCGACGGCACGCCGTCGAGGCCGGTGCAATCGGCCGACTCCGGATCGTCGAACTGACCGGTGATCGCCAGGTCCACCGTCCGCCAGTCGGGCGGCAGCTCGTCGGTCGGGAACCCGAAGATCTCGAAGTACGGCTCACCCGAGTGGTCCTGGAATGCGCAGTACCGTCCGTCATCGAGCCAGAACGGCCCAGTCACGTCGTGCTGCAGGTTCTCGGGCAGGTCGTCGTTCGGCATGCAGAACACGCGACCGACGATCGTGATGTCGTCCGAGCCAAAGCAGGCCAGGGCGCCGGTCGGGGTCAGGTCCAGGATGTTGGCCGGCGAGAACGCGTCGCTGGCAACGCATTCGAGGGGCGTCGGCTCGAGCGCGGGCTTGCCGTCCTCGTGCGCCACCGCGGACCCAGCCGAGCGGATAGTCGACCCGTTCCGGGTCGGACATCCTGAACGGCTTGACCTGGTACCAGTCGTCGCCATCGACCGCGGTCGGACCCGCGACGATGTAGACGGACGTTCCGGGCGGGACCTCGCCGACCTTGTCGCTGTCGGCGGTCGCGAGCGCGAAGATGTCGAGGGTCCCGACAGCGGAGACCTTCACGACCGAGTCGCGCGTGAAGATGTTGCCGGGCGTCAGGCTCGGCGGCGTGGACGGCGTGGCGGACGGCGGCGTGGTCGGTCCGACGATCGGCCCGTTGTCCGGCCGCGTGCCGATGCCGAAGAACAGCGACCCCGCGACCACGAGGACCGTGGCGCCGAGCGCGGCGGCGAGAGCGAGAGGTCGGACCGGGGCCAACCGCCCCAGGCCGGGAAGTGCGATCAATGGACGCTCCTGTTTCGTGCTGGCGGCAGCGGCGTGGATCCGGTCCGCAAGGTCCGGCGACGGGCTGCCTGAGGCTCGGGCGACGAACGCCGCCCGGATCTGGTTGTCGGTGAGTTCCTGGTTCATGACTGGGACTCCATGGCGCGCTTGAGAGCCGCGCGCGCCTCGTGCAGGCGCCACTTCGCGGTCCCGACGGGGATCCCCACGATCGCGGCGACCTCCTTGAGGGGCCGTTCGTCGAGGTGGTGCAGGGCGAGGATGGTTCGCTGGTCGACGGTCAGGCGGTCGATGGCCGCCTGCAGCGCTTCCGAGGTCGCGACGCCATCGAGAGCGACGTCCGTGCGCCCGAGGGCGGAGTCGTCGCGCATCTCGAGGGCCCCGACCGACACCGTCATGACCCGGCTGCGACGGCGCAGGTGCATGCGAGCCGTGTTGACGACCACGCGACCGAACCAGGCATCGAACCGGTCCGTGTCGCGCAGCTGCGGAAGGGTCCGCCAGGCCTGGACGAACGCTTCCTGGGTCACGTCGTCGGCATCGGCCGCGTGTCCGAGGATCGCTTTCGCCAGGCGGAATGTGGGTCCGAGGCGGGACGCGACGAGCGCGTCGTAGGCATGGACGTCACCGTTCCGAGCACGTTCGACGAGCTGTTGTTCGCCGATCGGCGGGTGGAGGCGGTCCATCACCATGGATGGTTGCATCGTAGGTCGTCTTCCCTGGGCGAGGGGCCTTGGTGACCCCTTCTACCCGGACCTGATGCAGGCGACCCCCGTGCGGTTGGGTCGCGAGGCATGGACGAACGTCGACAAGTCGCGGCCGTTCGACGTAGGCGCTCCGGCGGCCGGTGCGCTTTCGGCCTACGCGTCCTTGGCCATGCGTAACAGCCGGCGTTTCACCCGCTGCAGCGATCCCCGGTCCGGCAAAGCCACGAACAGCGTGTCGTCGCCGGCGATGGAACCCGCCACCTCCGGCCAGCGCGCCCGGTCCAGCGCGGCCGCGATCGCATGGGCGGAGCCCGGGAGCGTGCGCAGGACCAGGAGGAGGCCGGCTTCGTGGATCTCGAGCGGCAGGTCCGACAGGAGCTTGCGCAGGCGGTCCTCCCCGGAGGTCTCAGCCTCGACGAGGCGGGGCGGCAGCGCGTAGGCGGCCGTCCCCTCGCGGGTCACCTTGACCAGGCCGAGCTCTGCGACGTCGCGGCTGATCGTGGCCTGGGTCGTGCGGAAGCCGCGCTCCCGTAGCGCTGTGGCGAGCTCCTGCTGGGTTCGGATCGGTCGAAGGTCGACCAGGTCACGGATCGCCCGCTGGCGGAGCTGCTTCATGACCTCCATGTCCAGGCCGCCGCGCTAGCGCGCCAGCCAGACGACGAGGACGACTGCCGCCAGCCCGAGCCGGTACCAGACGAAGACATCGAGTGAGCGGGTCCGGAGATAGCGCAGCATGAAATGGATCGCGACCAGCCCCGACAGCAGGGCCGCGACCATGCCGACGAGCATCGGTTCGAGGACGATCTGGACGCCGGCTTCGCCGGCCAGCAGCTTGCGCGCCTCGAAGAGACCGGCCCCGGCCGTGATCGGCGTCGCCATGAGGAACGCGAAGCGAGCGGCCGCCTCGCGGTCCAGCCCGGCCAAACGGCCCGCCGAGATCGAGATGCCCGAACGGCTGATCCCCGGGATCAGGGCGAGTGCCTGCGCCGCCCCGATGCCGATGGCGACCGGGAACGTGATATCGGCGATGGCGCGCGACCGGCGCCCGACTCGATCGGCGACGAACAGGATCGCGCCACCGACGACGAGCATCACGGCGACCAGCCCGACATGGCGGAACTCGTTCTCGATCAGGTCGTTGAACACGACGCCGACCAGCGCGGCCGGGATCGTCGAGGCGACGAGCAGCCCCGCCAGCCGACGGTCCGGGTCGCTCCGGAACGATCGGTCCCGCACGGCGGCCAGCCCGGCCGGGATGAGGCGCAGCCAGTCATCGCGGAAGTAGGCGAGCAGAGCCACGAGGGTGCCCAGGTGGAGCATGACGCTGAACGCGAGCGAATTCAGGAACGGGTCGTCCCACCCGAACAGGAACGGCACCACGACGAGATGCCCAGACGAAGAGACCGGCAAGAACTCGGTAAGTCCTTGCACGATCCCCATCACGAGCGCTTGAAGGACGGTTTCCATCTCGCCTCAGGTTTCCGGTCTTGCGGCGCGGCTGTCGACGCCGGATGGCGGTCCAGGCCAAGGCGGCGGCGAGCACCTGAGCGAGCGCACCTCAGGTGCGTGAGCGAAGGCGCGGAGCCGCCAACGCGGGCATGGGCCGCCAGGCGGTGTCGACTACCGGATGAAGAGTGGGGCGAGGACGAGGGTGATCGTCGCAAGGAGTTTCACCAGCACATGCAATGACGGGCCGGCCGTGTCTTTGAACGGGTCGCCGACGGTGTCACCAACGACGGCCGCGGCGTGGGCGTCCGAGCCCTTGCCGAGCACGTTGCCCTGGTCGTCCTTGAGGTGCCCCGACTCGATGTACTTCTTGGCGTTGTCCCACGCCCCACCACCGTTGTTGAGGACGGTGGCGAGCATGACGCCCGCGATCGTGCCGACCATCAGCATGCCGGCCACCGCCTCCGCGCCGAGCAGCAGCCCGACGATGATCGGTGTCGCAACGGCGACGACGCCCGGCGCGATCATCTCGCGCAGGGCGGCCTTGGTCGTGATGTCGACGACGCGCGCGTAGTCCGGGCGCTGGGTGTAATCCATGATCCCGGGCATCTCGCGGAACTGTCGGCGGACCTCGACGATGATCGCCTGGGCCGTCGTGCCGACCGCCCGGATGGCGAGCGAGCTGAAGAAGTACACGAGCATCGCGCCGATCAGGGCCGCGATGAAGACCTCGACCTTGGCGAGGTCCACCGAAGTGAGGAGGGTGACGCCCTCCCGACCGGCCTCGATCTGGCGGCCGAGGATCAGGTTGACCTTGTCGATGTACGCGCTGAAGAGCAGGAATGCCGCCAGCGACGCCGACGCGATCGCGTAGCCCTTGGTCAGCGCCTTGGTCGTGTTTCCGACGGCGTCGAGTCGATCGGTGATCTCGCGAGCGCCGGCCTCCGGCGCGACTGAACTCGGCGATGCCGCCGGCGTTGTCGGTGATCGGGCCGAAGGTGTCCATCGCCAGGATGTAGGCCGTCGTCATGAGCATCGCCATCGTCGCGACGGCGGTTCCGAAGATGCCGCCGACGTCGCGTCCGACCTCGTTGACGATGCCCGCCTGCGTCCCGAGCCAGTGGCTGGCGAAGAGCGCGATACCGATCGTGATGGCCGTCACGAACGTGGTCTCGAAGCCGACCGCGGTGCCGGAGATGATGTTCGTCGCGGGTCCGGTCTTGGACGCCTCGGCGATCTCACGGACCGGGCGGAACGATCCCGCCGTGTAGTACTGGGTGATGTAGACGAAAGCGACGCTCGTCGCGAGGCCGACCACGCCGGCCCCGAAGAAGTACAGCCAGACGGGCAGGCCCGACGGGGCGGCACCGTTCGTCTGGAGCATCACGTTGGTCGTGACCAGGAGCGCCACGACCGACAGGATCGTCGTGACCCAGTAGCCGCGGTTCAGGATGTTCATCGGGTTCTCGTCTTCCCGACCGCGGACGAAGAAGATCGCCACGATCGTCGAAAGGAGCCCGAACGCTCGCACGACGAGCGGGAAGAAGATCCAGGCCTGCGGATTCGGCCATCCGGCCGCCTGCGCGATGGTGAAGACGCCGACGCCCAGGATCATCGCGCCGATGTTCTCGGCGGCGGTCGATTCGAACAGGTCCGCACCACGGCCGGCGCAGTCGCCGACGTTGTCGCCGACGAGGTCCGCGACGACGCCCGCGTTGCGCGGATCGTCCTCGGGGATGCCCTTCTCGACCTTGCCGACGAGGTCCGAGCCCACGTCGGCAGCCTTCGTGTAGATGCCGCCGCCGAGCTGGGCGAAGAGGGCCACGAACGAGGCGCCGAAGCCGAAGCCGACGATGAGGAACGGCGCGTCGTGGGTGGCCTGGCCACCGGACAGCCCGCCGAAGAGGGTGAAGATGCCCGTAGACGCCGAGCAGCGACAGGGCCACGACGAGGAAGCCCGAGACGGCCCCGCCGCGCATCGCGACCTGGACCGCTTCGACGAGACTCCGCCGGGCGGCGGCCGCCGTGCGGACATTGGCCTTCACGCTGATGTACATGCCGATGATGCCCGACGCCATCGAGCACGCGGCGCCGACGATGAAGGCGAGACCCGTCCGCCAGCCGAGAGCCAGCCCGAAGGTGTTCGTGTCGGCGACCTGTTCGGTCTCGAAGATCGTGATGATGGCCCCGATCACGACCGCACCGACGACGGCGAGGATGCCGATCGTCGTGTACTGACGCCGGATGAACGCCACCGCGCCTTCGAAGATCGTGCCGGCGACCGCCTGCATCTCGGGTGTCCCGGTATCGCGCGCCAGGACGTCTCGGGCCAGGTAGATGGCGAACAGCACGGCGATGATGCCCGCCGGCAGGATGATCAGTTGGAGCGCACTCGCATCCATCAGGGTCGTGGGGTCCTCCATGGGGCTGACTTGGCCGGCGTCCGTCCCCTGGCGCGTGAGCGTGCGCCGTCGCGGGGCGGGTGTCCGGGATGCTGCCGGCGGGCCCCGACGGTATGCACCGCGGGCTGGGACCTTGCAGGCCGGCGGCGAGTGTAACAAGGCGTTCTTGGGCGGGTCAAACTCAGCCGCCACGCGCGGTTATGCACCGGGTTTGGGCGCCTCGTTCGGGCCTCCCGGCGGTTGCGGGCAGCGGCCCCTATACTGCCGGACTTGTGAGTCAACGACCCGCGCTCGGGTGTCTCTTCGAGATCGTCGAGACGCTCGTCTTGACGCTCATCATCTTCGTCGTGATCCAGAACTTCGTGGCACAGCCGTACAAGGTCCAGCAACAGTCGATGGAGCGGACCCTGGAGCCTGAGCAGTACGTGCTGGTGGACAAGCTGACGCCCAGGTTCAACACCTACAAGCGGGGAGACATCGTCGTCTTCACCCCGCCCGAGGACTGGGGCGACAACGGCACCCCGTTCATCAAGCGAGTGATCGGCGTGGCCGGCGACACGGTCGAGATCCGCGACGACGGGCTGGTCTATGTCGACGATGTCGCGCTCGATGAGCCATACCTCTACAGCGACGAGGTCGGCGGACCGTCGCAGCCCACCACGGCGTCGCTCGAACAGACGAAATGGACGATCGCGGACAACGAGGTCTTCCTGATGGGGGATCACCGATCCAACTCGGCGGATTCGCGGACGTTCGGGCCGGTCGAGACGGACCAGGTCATCGGGCGTGCGTGGCTACGCTATTGGCCGTTGGACACGTTCGGCATCCTGCCCGCGCCGACCTACCAGGGTCTCGCCGCGGCCGATTTCTGAGCCGGCGTGAGGACGCGGTGGTCACCGGCTCGATCGCGATGACGCGGTGAACCAGCTCCTCGCGATCGTCGCCCTCGCGGTGGTCGGTGGGGCCGTCGTCGTGGTCGCGTCGCGGGATACACGAACCGTGCTCCTGGCGCTCGCGGTCACCCTGGTCGCCACGCCCCTCGTCGCGGATCCGCTGGCCTCTCCCCTGGGTCTGGCCGCGCGCCTGGTCGGTGCCATCCTGGCCACGTACCTGCTGTGGGTCGTCGCTCGCGACCGCGGCATCGGCGAGAGCATCGCGAGCCCGACCGGCGGCTCCCGGATCGGCTGGCCCGCGGAAGTCCTGATGGCGGCCGGTGCGGCCGTGGTCGGGTACGCGGCGCATGGCCTCGGCGCCCCCGCCGACGGACCCGCGCTGGCGAGCGCGGCCGGGTTCGCGATCGCCGCGCTGGCCGTGGCCCCGGTCGCGACCGGGCACGACGTCATCCGCGTGGGAACGGGCCTCCTCCTGCTCATCGACGCCGCCCTGCTCGTGCGCGCGGCGTTGGGGGGCACGCCCGGCGACGTCGAGCAGCTGGTCACCGCCGCGATGCTGATCGTGCTGTCGGGCGCGCTGGCGGCGCTGGCGGCCAATGCCCGGGCCGATGGCTCCGGCGGATACGCGTTCTCGGACCCAGGCCGTGTTCGGGTGCGGCGCGAGCCCGACGCCCACCGGCTCGACCAGCCCTGATCGGCGGCAGCGGATGAGCCTTCTGCCCTTCATGCTGGTCACGAGCGTCGGGGCCGTGCTGGCGCTGCTGCTGCGGCGCAACGCCGGAGTCTCGACGGCCATCTCGGTGGTCTGCCTCCTCGGCGCGGCGGTCACGGCGCTCGCCATCCGGCCCGGTCAGAGCGTCGTCGTCGGCGGCGCTGGGATCGCCACGACCGAGTACCTCCGGCTGTTCCTGGTGCTGGGCGCCGTCGTGGGGCTGCTGCTGGCCGTCGTCGGGCAGGCGGTCGGTAGCCGGCGCGATGCGCCGGCGGTGACGCTCGGGGTGCTCGCGACATCTGCCATGGCCCTGTCACTGCCCGATGCCCGGCTGGCCGTGCTCGCGGCGACGGCCGGTGGCGGCTTCGGTGCCCTCGTGACGCTCGCGCCGATCGGCGGTCGAGGTGGCGCGACCGTCGGGACGCGCGTGCTGCGGGCGACCGTCGTCGCCGGCACGATGGCCGTCGCGGCGACGGCGTGGATCGGGCGCGATCTGAGCGACCTCGCCGCCCAGCCGGTGGTCTTCGGGCTGGCGTACCTCGCATTCGCGCTGGCCGTGGCGATCCGGTTCGGGGCCATCCCGGCACACGCCTGGGCCGCCCGCCTCACCGACACCGTCCCGGAATTGACCCTCCCGCTCGTGACGGCCTGGGCGCCGGCGGCCTTCGCCATCGTGGCGCTCGCCTGGGCGGACGCGTCGATCGCCCCCCTGCTCGTGGATCTCGATGCGGTCCGCATCGTCGTCCTGGCGATCGCGATCGCCTCGATCGTGCTGGCGTCCGTGGCGGCCGTCATCCAGGACGACATCGAGCACATCGTCGGCTACGCGATCATCGGCGACGCCGGCGTCGTCCTCCTCGCCATCGCGGCGCTCGATCCGGCCGCGTGGGCGCCGGCTCGGACCTGGATCCTGGCCTTCGTCGTCGCGAGGAGCGCGTTCGCGGCCTGGGCGGCGGCGACCCGCACGGCGTTCTTCACGGGACGCGTCGCGGATCTGCGCGGGTGGGCGATCCGGTCACCGGTGCTCGGTGTGGTCCTCGCCCTGGTCGTCATCGCCAGTGTGGGCGTGCCCGGGCTCGCGGCGTTCGAAGCCCGCGGGGCGATCGTCGGCCTCGCCGTCGATGGGCCGGTTGCAGTGCTCGTCCTGCTCGGCACCTTGTCGCCGCTCGTGTACTACGGGCGACTCCTCCTCGTGGGCCTCGGACGACCCGATGGACGCCATGCGGGCGGCGGGAGCTGGAGGCCGATCGTGTCGCCGGTGGACCTGACGAACCTCCGCGGCTGGCTGTCACGAACCTGGTCGGACAACCTGGCCGTCACCGCCACCGGCGGCGCGGCGTTACTGGCGATCCTGGCGCTCGCCGTGTCATCCGGGGCTTTCGGCGCGTCCACGGCCGCGGCCGGACTACCCCCGACGCTGGACGTCAGCCGGGAGTCGTTCTCACCGGAGGATCCGCAGCAGCCGATCGAATCGGACGCGCCGTCGGCGCCGCCCGTCGACGGCGAGGAGAGCGTGGCGCCGATCGCGACTGGCGGGTCAACCGTCGCTCCCTGAGCGGGAGCGTGGTGTCTTGGCCCGGGCCGCCCTGGGCCGTGCCCGTGCCGCGGTGGCCCGTGCCGCGGTGGCCCGTGCCGCGCGGACCGTGCCGCGCAGACCGTGCGCCGTACCCGCGCTGCCGTACCCGCGCTGCCGTACCCGCGCTGCCGTTGGCCGTGCTGCGCAGACCGTGGGCCGTGCCCGCGCCGGCGTGGCCCGCGCCGCGCAGACCGTAGGCCGTGCCTGCGCGGCCCGGCCCCCTTCGCATCCCGGCCGCGAGATTCCTGTCAGATGTTCGTGGGGCCGCCAGAAGACGGGAAGATCCTTGCCAATGGCGTACTGACGCGAACGGATGACAGGATCCCAGGCTCGGTCACGCACGAGGGAAGGCTCGAGGCCGATCGGTGCGGGTCGAAATCCAGCCGAATGCCGACCACGCGAGCAAATGACAAGAAATCGGCGTGGCGCACGAGGCTCGTTACGGTCTACTCCTCGGGGGCGAGGACCCAGCGATCGATGTCGCGCTCGTAGTCGAACAGCTCTGCCGGCGCGAACCACAGCGCGAGCTCCGTGTCCGCGGCCTCCGGGCCATCGGACGCGTGGACGATGTTCTGCGCGGTCTCGAGCGCGAAGTCCCCGCGGATGGTGCCGGGCGCCGCCTCGTGCGGGCGCGTGGCGCCGTTGATGGCGCGAACGACGGCGATCGCGTTCGGACCTTCGAGGGCGAGCGCGACGAGCGGCGCGGACGTGATGAAATCGACCAACCCCGTGAAGAACGACTTTTCGCGGTGGGCCGCGTAGTGCCGTTCCGCGAGGTCGCGCTCGACCTTGACGAGCTTGAGCCCCACGACCTTCAGGCCGCGTTCCTCATACCGGGCGAGGATCCGGCCGGCCAGCTGGCGCTGGACGCCGTCGGGTTTGACGAGGACAAGGGTGCGTTCGGTCACTCGGGGTCTCCTTCGGTGGGCGGGTCGGTGGGTTCGTCGGCAGGTAGGGCGGCGGCTTCGTCCGCGGGCTCGCCCGCGGGTGCGCTGGCAGGCTCGTCCGCGGATGGGTCCGCAGCCCAGTCGCTGGACGGCTCGGTGGAATTCGTGCACGGGCAGGTCGGCCGCGAGCCGGTTGGTGGGCGCTTCCCCGGAGACGTCGGCGTCCGAGTCGGCGTCGTGCTCCGGTGCGGGCGCTGGCCACGACCCTCCCCGGGCGGCGTCGGTGAACGCCCGGCGCGCTTCGATCTCGCGCCCGACGAGACGATACGCATCGCCACGCACGAGCGCCAGGCCTCGCTCGCTCCGTCCGTCGATGAGATCGAGGACCGCGGGGGCCAGGGTCGGCGCGACCCGGAGCACGAGCCCGAGCCGGACCGACGCCTCATGCGGGTCACCCGCCTCCAGCGCCGCGCGGCCGAGGTCGAGCTCCGTGTCGCCGGACGGCAGGTCGCTCGCGCCGTCCATGTCGCTGCCGGCTACGACGTCGGATGTCGGATCTCGCGCCACGTCCAGGCCGTGAGTCCCGGCCGTCGCCTCCCACAGGCCGATGGTGGCCGCGTCCGCCTCGCCGCCAGGTCCACCCGGGCCACGGGGGTCGGCACGGCCGCCCGGGCCACTGAAGCCGCCCAGGGTCGCGGCGCCCGCCGCGCCAAGGGTAGGCGTCGCGGCAACGGTCTCCTCGTGCGGCCGCGGATGGCGATGCACCACCGACGAGGCGCGCCGCGGAGGGTCGAACATCGTCGTTGGCGAAGGCGGGGGCGCGGCGGCATCCGGCGGCCAGACCCCAGCCCGAGGCATGCCGGCGAACAGCACGTCGATCGATCCCGCGGCCGCTTCCATCGCCCGGTCGGCGAGGCGCCGGGCCTCGGTCGGGCGACCGCGTGCCGCGGCTGCCTCGGCCGCGACGACGAGCGCCAGCAGCGGGCCGTTCTCGTCGTCCAGGGCGGCCGCCGCCGCCTCCCCGGCCCCGGCGATGTCACCGGTCCGCCAGCGCGCCTCCGCCAGGTCGACGAGTCCGTCCTGGTCGAGCGCGTCGCGGCCGGCCAGCGTCTCGAGCTCGGCGCGCGCCAATGCCAGCGATCCGAGCCGCAGGTGCAGCCGTGCCAGGGCGAGGTCCGGACCGCGGCTCGCGACGCCGCCGTCCTCGGCCACAGTCATCAGGACGGCAGCCGCAGGTGCCGCTCCAGCCCGCGCAGGTAGCGGGCCGGCGCGACGGCCGCCAATCGCAAGCCGTCGTCACGAATCAGCTCGCCGGCCAGCAGCGCGATGTCGTCGGCCGTGACGGCCTCGATCTCGGCGAGCGCCTGGTCCAGCGTCAGGACGCGATCGTGAAGTGCCTCCTGGCCACCGATCCAGGAGGCGACATGGCGGGTCTCATCCATGCGGAGCTCCAGACCGCCCGAAATGTAGCGCTTGGCCTTCGCGAGCTCGTCGGGCGGGACAAGCTCGTCGCGGAGCCGTACGAGCTCATCGAGGATCGCTTCGAGGGCCGCCCGCAGGCTCCCCGGGTCGACGCCCGCCGAGATCTCGATCGACCCGGCATCGACGTAGTCCACGAGGCCCGATCCGATGTCGTAGGCGAGCCCGCGTTCCTCGCGGACCGACAGGAAGAGGCGGCTGCTCATGCCGTCGCCGAGGACCGCGTTCAGGAGCGCGAGGGTCCAGCTGTCGGGGTGGTCGCGGCGCAGCGCCGGCAGCCCGATGACGAGCTGGGCCTGCGAGGTCTGGCGCTTGCCGAGCCGCGCCCGCTCGCCGGCGGGCAACGCCGGGGCCGGGTCGAAGCCCGGGATCTTGCCGTTGCCCGTGCCGAACGCGGTCGCGGCAAGCTCGACCGCCTCCGCATGGCCGATGTCGCCGGCCACGGCGATGACCGTGTTGGCGGGCCGGTACGTCGTCGCCCAGAAGTCGCGGATCGTCTTGTCAGGCAGCGCCCGGATCCCGGGCTCGTCGCCGCAGATCTCCCGGCCCAGCGTGCCGTCGCCGAACATCGCCGTCTGGAACAGCATCTGGGCGTACTCGGCCGGATCGTCCTGGTACGAGCGGATCTCCTCGATGATCACCGAGCGCTCGCCCTCGATCTCCTTCGCGTCGAGGACCGGGCGCACGATGAGCTCACCCAGGACGTCGACCGCGCGCGCCGCCTCGCGTCGCGGGACGCGGACCCAGTACACGGTGGATTCGCGGTCGGTCGAGGCGTTGAACGAGCCGCCGACGCCTTCGATCGCCTCGCTGATCGCCCGCGTCGACGGATAGGCCTTCGTGCCCTTGAACGTGATGTGCTCCATGAAATGAGCGACGCCGGCCTCGGCCGCGGATTCCAGGCGCGAACCGGCCAGGACATATGCCGCGATGGAGACCGAACGCGCCCCGGGCAACCGGGAGCTGATCACGCGCGGCCCAGAGGGCAGCGCGGTCCGTTCGAACATCGCGGCCGATGGTACAGGAAGCCGTCCGACCGGCTAAGGGGCGGCCCATTGACACCGGGACCCATCGTGGGTTCACTCCAGGGATCGCGTCCAGGACGCGAACGATCGAGCTGGGGCGATGCCGGATGTCGTGCATGCCGAGACGACACTCGGCGCGGGGCTGCCCGCGCTCGTCATCGGGAGAGGTGGGCGACCGCTCCCCTACCTGCCTGGCCTCTCGACCTCGGCGGGGCTCCCGATCGGGCGCGAACGCGCGATGGCTCTCTCGGGCTGGGATCCGCTTCTCGATCGCTTCACCATCTACCGCATCTCGCGCCTTGCCCAGCCGTCCGGGACCTCGTTCGCCAAGATGGCGGAGGAACATGCGCGCGCCCTGGAGAGGCTGGATCCGCCGGTCGACCTGATCGGGGAATCGACAGGTGGCGCGATCGCCCTGCACCTCGCCGCCGCTCGGCCGGACCTGGTCAAGCGTCTCGTGCTCGTGATCACCGGGGCGACGCTGAGCGCGAATGGGCGGAGGTTGGCGGACCGCACCCACGCGAACATCTCGGCCGGCCGATTTCGGTCGGCGTACCGGGACATGTTCGGGCTCGCTGCCACGTCAACGCTACGTCGGGCATGGATGGGCGTCATCGGCTGGACCATGGGTCCGCGCCTGAGTCCGCCACCAGCGGATCCGACGATCATCCTCAGCGAGCTCGAGGCGTGGCGGGCCTTCGATGGGACGCAGATCGCAGCCTCGGTCGCGTGTCCCACGCTGGTGATCGGCACGCAGCTGGACCCGGTGTTCATGCCGTCCTACGCGGACGATCTCGCGGCCCGCATCCCACAGGGCAACGCGGTGACCATCCCTGCGCTAGGACACGCCTTCCCGCCCACGGCCATCAAGGAACACATCTCGCCGTTTCTGGGGTAACTGACGCGGGCGTGGAACGATTTCGGCTATCAGCCGACGACATACTCCACAGCGCGACCGAATGGCGCGCGCAAGTGGGTGAGGCCACCGTGCAGCGACAACTCGTGGAGCGGGCGCAGCGGGGCGATCATGACGCCTTCGAGACGCTTGCAGGCGCCGCGATCGGTCGTCTGGATACGGCCGCACGACTCGTCCTCCGCGACCCAGACTGGGCCAAGGACGCCGTGCAGGAGACCCTGGTCCGTGCGTGGCGCAACCTGCCAGGCCTGCGCGATCCCGATCGATTCGATGCGTGGCTCCACCGACTCCTCGTCCGCGCCTGTTACGACGAGCTGCGGCGCCACAAGCGTCGTCCCATCGAGGTCGAACTGACCGCCCTCCACCAACCGATCACCAGCGACGAGACGCTGCAAGCGGACGAGCGCGAGGCGCTCGAACGTGGATTTCGGGGCCTGGATCCCGATCAGCGACTCGTTGTCGTCCTCCATTACTACCTCGACCTGCCGCTCCCGGAGGTCGCGGCCACGCTCGGGGTGCCGCTGGGGACTGCCAAGTCCCGGCTGCACCGGGGACTGGCTGCGCTCCGCCGGAAGCTGGTCGTCGCTGCCGATCCGGGCAGCCTCGCCGAGGAGGTGGCTCGATGAACCGCGATCGCCTGGATCACTCGCTTGCCCGGTGGCTCACGGACCAGTCGAGCAGCCCGACGTACCTCGAAGAGGCGATGACCCGGACGAGGGCGACCCGCCAACGGCCGGCCTGGTCGTTCCCTGAAAGGTGGATCCCGATGCAACTCACGATGCGGCCGGTCTATGTGCCGCGCCAGTTCGTCTACCTCGCCCTCGTTGGGCTCCTCATGGTGGTCGTGGCCCTCGCGGCCACGGCGATCGGCGCCGGTCGGCAGGTGGCTCCGCCGTACGGTCCTGCACGCAACGGGCTCCTGGCCTTTGACCAGGATGGCTCGATCCTGGTGACCCGTGCCGACAGCGCCGGGTCCGCGGACGTCCTGACGACGATCGCCGACGCATTCGGCCCCATCTTCGCGCCCGACGGCACCCGCCTTGCCTTCTACGCCGATCGCGGCGGGGCCGACGCCTTGTTCGTCGCGCAAGCGGACGGCAGCCAGCCACACGCCGTCTCCGACGGCCTCGACTTGGGTCTGTCGACCGTCGAGATGCGCCCCGCCTGGTCACCGGATTCGCGCCGGATCGCCTTCACGGGGTTCAGTGCCGGTCGACATCACTTGTACGTGGCGAATGCCGATGGCTCGGCGAGGGAGGAGATCGGCGCCTCGGATATCTCGCGCATCGATCCAGCCTGGTCTCCCGATGGCCAGTGGCTGGCGTTCCAGCAGGCCGGCGCCGACACCGACGCGGAGCGCGCCCTGTACCTCATCCGGCCCGATGGGACAGGCGAGCACCGGGTTGCGACCTCCGTCGGCGGGATGTTCTCCTACCGCCACCCGGAATGGCTACCCGATGCTGGGCGACAGGTGCTGGCCTACCCGGTCGGCAAGAGCGGCGCCTATGACATCGCCATGCTCGATATCGCAAGCGGAACGGAAACGATCGTGTCGGCCGAACCTGCGTCGGAGCTCTGGCCGGTCTGGTCCCCGGATGGCACGCTCCTGGCCTGGAACGCATCCGACGCGGTGGTTCGCATTGCGCGGTCGGACGGATCGATCGTGCGTCGGATCCCGGCCATCCTCGACTACGACTTCGTCTGGTCCCCGGACGGCGCCTACCTCTACGGGTGGAAGGATGAGGGTCGGAGCGCGGCCGTGGTCGTCAGCGTCGACGGGTCGAATGCAACGACCGAGATCCCGATCCAGGGCGAAAGCGTGTCGCATTGGAGCTGGCAGCGGCTCGCGCCGTAGCGATTTACGGTGGGAAAGTCGACGCCCCGGCCGTCGCGGCCGGGGCGTTGCAACGTGATGCTGCCGTACGGTCGCCTTAGACCATCGAGCTGATCCAGGCCTGGGCGAAGTAGACCGCGAAGGCGATGGCGACGAGCCACATCAGCGGATGGATGTCGCCGACCTTGCCACGGGCCAGCTTGATCACCACGTACGAGACGAACCCGGCACCGATGCCGACGGTGATGCTGAACGTCAGCGGCATGAGGATGAGCGTGAGCAGCGCCGGGATGCCCTCCTCGACGTCGGCGAAGTCGATGTCCTTGATCAGCGTCGCCATCAGGTAGCCGACCACGATGAGCACGGGGGCCGTGGCCTGGAACGGGATGAGCGGCGCGATCGGGGTCACGAGGACCGCGACCAGGAACAGGATCCCGGTCACGACCGAGGCGAAGCCGGTCCGGCCGCCCTCGGCGACACCGGCCGCGCTTTCGATGTAGCTGGTGTTGGAGCTGATCCCGGCGGCGCCACCGGCGGCGGCCCCGACGGAGTCGACGATGAGGATCCGGCCGATCCCCGGGATGCGGCCCTCGTCGTCGACCAGGTCCGCCTGCTCGGCGATGGCCGTTGCGGTCCCCATCGTGTCGAAGAAGTCCGCCAGCATGATCGTGAAGATCGTCAGGAGCGCGGTCACGAGACCGGCCACGGCGAAGACGTTGCCAAGGTCGAACTGGCCGATGGTCGAGAAGTCCGGGGCGACGGCCAGGCTGGGCGGCACGGCCGTGACGCCAAGCAGCAACGTGATCAGGGACATGACGAGGATGCTGATCAGCAATGCCGCCGGGACCCGTCGGACGTAGAGCACGACCGTCACGAGGATGCCGAGCACGGTCAGCCACGTCGGCAGGGAGTTCGGGAAGACGAACTGGACCGGCACCGGGCCGTCTCCCGGCGGCTTGACGATCAGACCGCCATCGACGAACCCGATGAACAGGATGAAGAGGCCGATCCCGACGCCGATCGCTCGCTTGAGCGAGAGGGGCACGGCGTTCATGACGGCCTCGCGCAGGCCGAGCAACACGAGCGCGAGGACCACGAGACCCTCGAGGACGATCACGCCCATGGCCCCCTGCCACGACAGGCCGAGGCCGCCGGCATCGACCGGCTGGGCGAGATAGAAGGCCACGATGCCGTTGATGCCGAGACCCGCGGCCATCGCGATCGGGACGTTTCCGACGAGGCCCATCGCGATCGTCAGGACGCCCGCGACGAGCGCGGTCGCCGCGGCGGCAGCTGGCACGGGGACGCCGGCCGCGGCCAGGATGCTCGGGTTCACGAAGATGATGTAGGCCATGACGAGGAACGTGGTCAGACCGGCTTTCGCCTCGGTCAGCGCATCCGTTCCGCGTTCAGCGAACTTGAAGTACTCGCCGAGCGCACCCCCGCCGCGGCCACCGGGGACCGGGCGAGTCTGAGCGTCGTCCACCTTGGTTTCATCCCTCCTTGCCCTCGACGACGCGCCGAACCCTCGTTGGGCGGGCTCGGACCGCGCCTTGGATCGCTCCCACGTCGACCCATCGGTCGACCGGCCCCCCTGCTTTCGCCGGGCCTCACCGCACCGGCGTCCCGGATCGGCTATTCGTCCTCGTGGGCGTCGAGGCCGAGCAGCTCCATCTGGACGAAATCGGACGTGTCGAACTCGAGCTGACGCGGCGCGAATGGCGAGACATCCTCGCCACCGGCGCCGATCGGCGCGAACTCGACGATGACCCGCTCGTCGCCCTGGACGAGCACGTAGACGAGCAGCTGGTCGGGGCGCGTCTCGAACTCGAGGTGCTCGAAGGAATCGATGTTGAGGGTGATCGCCAGGGGCGTGAAGTACGTCGAGGTGTCCGGCGCGTCCGTCACGATGCGCTCGACCCAGCCCGTGCCGTGGGTGATGACCTCGCGCCCGCGAAGGTAGCGGTACGTGACGGTCTGCTTGAGCAGCGGCCGCAACAGGTGGAGCATGTCGGCCGTACTCGACACGACGCCCTGGTTCACGAAGAACTTGGCCGGCGGGGTCGACACGTGGGGTCTCCTCGGGGGCGCTGGGACGTGCGCCGTTGGGGGTGGCGGCGGACGTCCGCGATGGTACCGCACGGTGGTGGCCGCGGCGACCCCGAATCGACCGCCGCGTATCATCGCGGCCATGCTCCTTGCCCTCGACATCGGGAACACGAACGTCACGGTCGGCCTCCTGCGTGGCGGCCGGCTCGTAGCGACCCGCCGAGCCGCGACGAACGCGCGCGCCACGGCCGATGAGCTGGAGCTGCTGCTCGATGGGCTGCTGCGCCTCGACGACGCCTCGTTCGGGGACGTCGAGGCGATCGCCTGCGCGTCCGTCGTCCCGGCGCTGACCGCGCACGTCGAGATGGTGGCGGCTCGCCGCGAGCGGCCCCTGACCGTGGCCGCGGCCGGGATCGTGCCACTGGCCGTCCGGGTGGACCGCCCGGGCGAGGTCGGTGCCGATCGCCTCGTCAACGCCCTGGCCGCGGCGCGGCTGTACGGCACGCCGGCGGTCGTCGTGGACTTCGGAACGGCCACGACCCTGGACTGCGTGGCCACCGACGGCGCCTATGTCGGTGGGGCCATCGCGCCAGGGCTGGAGCTGGGCCTCGAGGCACTCGCGGCCCGGACCGCCAAGCTGCCACGGATCGAGTTGCGCGCCCCGGACCGGGCGATCGGGCGGGACACGATCAGCGCGATGCAGTCAGGCACCATCTTCGGCTACCAGGCGCTCACGACCGGCCTGCTGCGGCGGGTCCGGGGGGAGCTCGCCGACGCTTCCGGCATCGAGCCGCGCGACGTGAAGGCGATCCTGACCGGCGGCTTGTCGGCGGCGCCGTGGGCCGCCGGTCTCGAGGGCATCGACGCGATCGATCCCGACCTCACGCTCAAGGGCCTCGCCATCCTCCACGCCGAGGTCGCCGGCGGGGAGCGGCTGGAGCTCGGGCTGCCGTGACGGACGGGCGTCTCGATGGCCGGCTCATCGCGCTCGGGGTCACCGGGTCGATCGCCGCTTACAAAGCGGTCGAGCTGCTGCGGCTGCTGCGGGCCGAGGGCGCCGACGTCGCGGTCATGCTCAGCCCGGCCGCGACCCGGTTCGTGGGACCGCTGACGTTCGCGACGCTGTCGCGGCACCCGGTCGAGACCGACATCCTGGAGCTGCTGCCGGATGGCCGGATCGGGCACATCGTCGTCGCCGACAGCGCCGATGCCATCGTGGTCGCCCCGGCGACCGCGCATTTCCTCGGGGCGATGGCCAACGGGCTGGCCGGTGACGTCGTGACGGCAACGGCGCTGGCCTCGTCGGCCCCGGTCGTCGTCGCGCCGGCGATGGACGGCGACATGTGGACCCATCCGGCGACGCGGGCGAACGTCGAGCGGCTGCGCGACGACTTCGGCTACCGGATCGTGGAGCCCGCGGCGGGCGAACTGGCCTCCGGGCAGACGGGCGTGGGTCGGCTGGCTGAGCTGCCTGCGATCGTGGAGGCCGTGGTCGCGGCCATCGGTAGCAGTCCGGTCCGGGCCGCCGACCCTGGGTCTCGCCCACCGCTCCTTGACCGCCCGCGGGACGCGGACCTGACCGGCCGCCACATCGTCGTCAGCGCGGGCGGGACCCGCGAGGCCATCGACCCGGTGCGCTTCATCGGCAACCGATCCACCGGCCGGATGGGTGCGGCGATCGCCGCGGCAGCTCTGGACCGCGGAGCCCAGGTGACGGTCGTCGCGGCCAATCTGGAGGTCCCGCTGCCGGACGGGGCCGAGGTGGTCCACGTCGAGTCGACCGCCGAGCTTCGCGCGGCCCTGCTCCGCCTGACCCACCGGCCGGACGGGAGCGCCGGCTTCGATGCATTGATCATGGCGGCGGCCGTCGCCGACTTCCGACCGGCGGCCGCGGCGGTCGAGACCAAGATCGAGCGCGGTGCGGGCCTCACGCTGCAGCTCGAGCCGACCCCCGACGTCCTCGCCCAGATCGCGCGAATCGTCCGCGGCACCGACAGCAACGGCGAGTCGACCGCACAGGCCGTCGCCCCCCGACCGTACCTCGTGGGCTTCGCGGCGGAAACCGGCTCGCTTGAGCGCGCGGCCGAGAAGCTCCGGCGCAAGGGCGTCGATCTGCTCGTCGCCAACGATGTCGCGGAGGAAGGATCGGGCTTCGGGACGGAGACGAATCGGGTCAGCATCCTGTCCCTCGACGGCGAGCGGGACGACCTGCCGCTGCTCAGCAAACGTGAGGTGGCCGACCGCCTGTTGGATCGGGTCGCGCTCGCGCTGGACGCCCGAGACGCCGACGCGCAGACTTCGATGTCATGAGCGCTCCGACCGACACCCCCCGCCGCCTGACCGTCGCCGACATCGCCAAGCGCTACGCCGACGGCCAGCGTCTCCCGATGCTCACGGCCTACGACTTCCCGACCGCCCAGATCCTCGACGAAGCCGGGGTCCCTCTTCTCCTCGTCGGCGATTCGCTGGGGCAGGTGCTGCTCGGCTACGAATCCACCGTGCGCGTGACGATGACCGAGATGCTGCACCACACGAAGGCGGTCGTCCGCGGCTCGCAGCGCGCGATGATCATCGGCGACATGCCGTTCCTGACGTACTCGACCGTCGACGAGGCGCTCGAGAACGCCGGCCGCTTCCTGCAGGAGGCGGGGGCCCAGGCCGTCAAGGTCGAAGGGGGCGTCCGCTCTGCCCGGATCATCGAGGCGATGGTCAAGGCCGGGATCCCGGTCATGGGCCACATCGGCTGGACCCCACAGGCGCAGCTCGGGATGGGCGGCAAGGTCAAGGTCCAGGGCAAGGATCGGGGCCAGGCGCGCGGTCTGCTGGCCGATGCGCTGGCGGTCCAGGAGGCCGGCGCGTTCTCGATCGTGCTCGAGCTCATGCCGGCGCAGCTCGCCGCCGCGATCACGGACCGCCTCCGGATCCCGACGATCGGCATCGGGGCGGGCCCCGGCTGCAGCGGCCAGGTCCAGGTCATCACCGATCTCCTCGGGCTGGGTGACTTCGTGCCGCGCCACGCGCGGCCGTATGCGCAGCTTCGGACGACGATCGCCGAGGCGGCTCGGGCGTACGCGGCGGACGTCGAGGCGGGGACCTTCCCGGGCGACGCCGAGACCGTCCGGATGGACGACGCGGTGCTCGACGACGCGCTCGGCCGAGGGGAGTCCGACCGGGCCAGCGGCAGTATCCCGGTCGGGGGCATCCCGCTCGATCGCGATCTCTGATCGATTCCCGGCTCGACCGATGACTGAGGTGGCCAGGACCACGGTCGTGCGCACCCGCGCCGAGCTGCGCGAGGCCCTTGCGGCCGCGCCCCGGCCGGTCGGGCTCGTGCCGACCATGGGCTGGCTGCACGAGGGCCATCGCGCGTTGATGGGGCGGGCGCGCGCCGACAACGCCACGGTCGTCGTCTCGATCTTCGTCAATCCCCGCCAGTTCAACGTCGCGTCCGACTACAGCCGCTACCCACGCAACGAGGCGCGCGACCTGGCGATGTGCGAGGCCGAGGGCGTCGACCTCGTCTTCGCGCCCGAGGTCGGGGAGATCTACCCGCCAGGGTTCGCGACGACCGTGTCGGTCGGGGCGGTCGCACTGCCGTTGGAGGGCGCGGCACGGCCCGGCCACTTCGATGGGGTGGCGACCGTGGTGGCGATCCTGTTCGACCTGGTCGGGGCGGAACGGGCCTATTTCGGCCAGAAGGACGCCCAGCAGGTCATGGTCATCCGCCAGATGGCCCGCGACCTCGCGATCGGGACCGAGGTCGTGACCTGCCCGACGATCCGGGAGGCCGATGGGCTCGCCCTGTCGTCACGGAACGTGCACCTCAGTCCCGAGGAGCGCGCCGCGGCGCCGGTGCTGCGCCGGGCGCTGGTCGCGGCGCGCGATGCCTGGGGGTCGGGCGAGCGCTCCGGCGAGGCGTTGCGTGCCCGGATGCGCGAGGTGCTGGCCGGCGAACCGCTCGCGGACCCCGAATATGTCTCGGTCGCGGACGGCCTGACGCTCTCCGAGCTTGCGACGGTCGACGGTCCGGCGCTCGCGTCGCTCGCCGTTCGGTTCGGCTCGACCCGCCTCATCGACAACGAGATCCTCGATGACCGTGGGATCCTTAGGCCGACGGCGGGAACCACCGCCGACTGAGCGGTGTAGGTGGTGGAGGGCGGCGCGGGTCGCGGCCCCGACCGGCGCCGGCCCGCCTCGTTCCGCTGACCGCCCCCGTTGCCGCGCTGACCGCCGGCCAACCTGGCTATGCGGTCGTCGCCGACGGCCGCACCTCGGCCTCGGACGCGACCTCGAGGATCCGGTCGATGAACAGGTACTCCCACACGAGCGCCTTGATCTCCTCGATCTTGCCGCGGTCGGCGGCGTGCGTCTTGACCAGGAGGTCGTGGACCTCGGACGCGACGGCGTAGGTGTCTTCGGGCACGATCGTCGCGAAGAGGTCCGCCCCCCGGATGGCCTCGAGCACCGCCGCACGCGGCCGGTAGCCGCCGGTCAGGACGAGTCCCAGGGCGTCGCCGCCGGCCTCCGCGCCCTCCCGGCGCGCCCGGACGATCGCGGCGATCACGTCCTCCCGGTCACCCGGCACGATCACGAGCGCTCCCGGGCCGATGCGCTGGAGCATGTGCTGCGGCTCCATCGCGCCGATCGCCACGCCGCCGATCACCTGGTCGAGGTCCGGTCCGGGATGGATGGTCTCGCCGTGGACGCCCTCGAGCACCATCGCCAGGGTCGGGTTGGACAGGATCGGGCGGTACGGCAGGACGCCAAGCAATGGGATGCCGTGGCGGGCCAGCCCGCGCTCCAACGTCTTCGCGAGATCGGGCTTGGCGAGCAGGTCGACCTTGTTCACGATGGCGCCCGCGACGTGCACCCCGGCGCGCTCGAACAACGCCTTGTTCAGCACGATCTCGTCGATCGGACGGCCGACGCCGCCCTCGGACACGATCACCGCCGGCGATCCGAGCATGGCCGCAACCTGCGCGTTCGATAGCCCGATGACCGCGCCGACCCCCGCGTGCCCGGTGCCCTCGATGAGGAGCATGTCGCGGTCCGCGGCGAACTGGGCATGCGCCGCCGCGATGCGGCTCGGGAGGTCCTCGACGACCTTGCCGTCGATGTAGCTCTGTGTGAAGCCGCGCGGGATATGGACCGGGCTCATCTGCCGCAAGGGCTCGGCCAGACCGAACACGCTCTTCATCAGCACCGCATCCTCGTCCGCGGGGACGCCCTCCTCGATGACGGTCCGCTGGCCGACAGGCTTGATGAACCCGGTCGAGAGGCCGCGCCGCTGGAAGCCGTCCATGACGCCGAGGCTCAGCGTGGTCTTGCCGCGGTTCTGCCCGGTGGCGGCGAGGTAGACGTGACGCATCAAACCGCGGTGACGGCGTATGCCGCTCCGAGGGCTGAGGCGACGCTCCTGCTAGCCATCAGCCCGAGGATTTGCTTCAGCTGTGCGTGCCCGTCTTGCGCTCGACGAGACCCAGCGCGTCGCGCAGTCGCGCGACGGTCTCAGCGTCGACGGCATCCGGCTCGAGGTAGGGACCGAGCCGCTCGAGGATGTCGACCACGAGCCCGAAGAAGACGCTCGCGTCGGCCACGAAGAACTGCGGCTCGTTGTTGTAGCGAACGAGCGTCAGCCGGCCCTGGAGGACGCGACGCTCCTCGACATGTGCGACCTGGGTCGCGAAGTTGTGGCCCTGGATCCCGTCGGGGTTGTTGAGGAAGTTGAGCGCGTTGTCGATGGCGAGGCCGAAGCGCGCCCGCCAGGCGACCAGCCGCTCGTGGACCTCGGACGGGATGCGCACCTCGGCGACCTCGTCGAAGACCTCCGGCGCCACCGTCAGGAGCCCGACGAGCGTGGTTCCGGCGCGCGGCCCGAGCATGACCTGGAGGCTGCGCTCGAGGGTGAAGACCTCGGAGTCGAACCGCGGGCTCGTGATGACGTCGGTCAGGAGGTCCTCGACGTTGTCGAGGATGCCGGGCTCCGCCACCGCGTTCGACAGGTGGAGGATCTCCTCCTTGAACAGGAATTTCTCTTCGTGGTCGAGCATGGCCGCAACTCTAGCATCGGCCGTAACCGGACCACCCCGAGCCGCGTGCACCCCACGCCCCTATCGTCGAAGGAACGTCCCGGGCGACGTCGGACCGGGGCCTTCCGCCGCCATCCCGTGCATCTCGTGCACAAACGGCAACTGGGACGCTGTCCGATCGCTGATAGGAGCGCCGGATGCACGTTCGAGCCTACGGCGCCGGCCGCCCGCTCGAGCCTACGGCGCCGGCCGCCCGCGCGAGCCTACGGCGCCGGCGCACGCCCGAGCTGAAGGCGCCGGCCGCCCGCTCGAGCCGAAGCTCGGCGGTCCGAGCCGACCGCCCGAGCCGACGGCCTGGGCCGCCTCGGCTTACGGGTAGAGGCCGCGCAGCTCCATGGCTTCCGCAACACGCTTCACCGCCAGCAGGTACGCCGCGGTTCGCATGTTGCACTGCTCGCGGCGGGCGACCGCGAGCACCTCGCTGAAGGCCTTGACCATGATCCCGCGCAGCTTCTCGTTGACGACGGTCTCGCTCCAGTGGTCGCGGTTGAGGTCCTGGACCCACTCGAAGTAGCTGACCGTGACGCCGCCCGCGTTGCACAGGATGTCCGGGATCATGAACTTGCTGTTCTTGAACAGGATCTCGTCGGCCTCCGGGGTCGTCGGGCCGTTGGCCGCTTCCGCGATGAGGCCGGCCTTGATGTTGCCGGCGTTGCGCGCGGTGATCTGGTTCTCCAAGGCGGCCGGGATCAGGATCTCGCAGTCGACCTCGAGGATCTCCGCATTGCTCATGTCGGTGGCACCGGGGAAGCCCTGGACGGTCCCGTGCTCCTGCTTCCAGCTGATGACCCGGCCGACGTCGAGGCCGTCCGGCGCGTGGATGCCACCGGTCGAGTCGGACACGGCGACGACCGATACACCTTCCTGGCTGATGAGCCGCGCGGCGATCGCGCCCGCGTTGCCGAAGCCCTGGATCGCGACGCGGCTCTTCTCCAGGACGAGACCGCGATGTCGGGCCGCCTCGATGATGCAGAAGACCGTGCCGCGAGCGGTGGCCTCGTTGCGGCCTTCCGAGCCGCCCAGGCTGATCGGCTTGCCGGTCACGACGCCCGGGACCGTGTAGCCCGCGTGCATGGAATACGTATCCATCATCCAGGCCATGATCTGGGCGTTGGTGTTCACGTCCGGGGCCGGGATGTCCTTCTCGGGCCCGACCAGGACCTCGATCTCGGTGAAGAACCGCCGGGTCAGGCCCTCCAGCTCCTTCTGGCTGAGCTTCTTGGGATCGACGATCACGCCGCCCTTGCCCCCGCCGTACGGGATCCCGACGACCGCGCACTTCCACGTCATCCACATCGCGAGGGCCTTGACCTCGTCGAGCGAGACATCCTGGTGATAGCGGATCCCGCCCTTGGCCGGACCGCGACCCAGGTTGTGCTGGACGCGGTAGCCGGTGAAGACCTGGACCGACCCGTCGTCCATGTGGACCGGGAAGTGGCAGGTGAATTCGCGGCGCGGCTCGCGAAGGACGAGCCGCATCCCGGGGTCCAGGTCAAGCCGGTCGGCGGCGAGATCGAACTGTCGCTGGGCGACCTCCCACGCGTTGATGCGCGCAGCGACGTGCTCGGTGGTCATGGAAGGGAGAACCTCCGTGTCAGGCGCCCGTCCCGGGTCGCCTCATCGAGTGTGGGCCGTCTCCCGGACGACCCCACGGGGCGTGTCGAAGGTTTCTGAGCGGGTTTGCCGGACCTCGACGCGCGACTCATGCGGCGCCGAGTATAGCCGGAGGTCGCCTGGACGCGCCTCCCCGATGGTACCGGTCCGCAAGGTTGTCGCAACCTCACCGCAACCTTCACGCGGGGGCGCCACCCGGCCGGTACAGGATCGCCGCACCGACGCAGCCTGGGCCTAGATGCGGCCCGACCGACGCGCCCACGAGCGCGACCGACACGTCATCGGGCTTCAGGTGCGGCAGGCGCCGCAGCATCTCGTCGCGGAACGCCTCGACGTCGGCGGAGGTCGTGTGGAGGATGGCCAGCCGCTCGATCGGCTCTTCCGTGATGAGCTCGATCAGGCGCTCGCGCACCTTGGACCGCGTCCGAACACGGTCCGCCGTGGTGACCACGCCGTGCTTGACCTTGATGATCGGCTTGACCGAGAGCAGCGTGCCGATGGCCGCCTGGGCTCCGCTGATCCGGCCGCCCTTCTTGAGGTACTCGAGTGTCTCGAGCGCCACGTACATCAGCATGTCCGGTGCCCGCGCTTCGAGCGTCTCGGCGATCTCTGCGGCTGGGCGATCGGCGGCGGCCATCTCGACGCCCAGATGGGCGAGGATGCCCTGGGCCATCGACGCGCCCTGGGAATCGACGATATGGATCTCCCGGTCGGGCAGCATGTCGCGCGCGATCTGGGCGCTCTTGATCGTCCCGGAGAGCGTGCCCGCGACGTTGATCGAGACGATCGCCTCGGCGCCGGCCGCGAAGGCAGCCTCGAAGGCCTGCTTGAAGTCGCCGGGCGACGAGGCCGCCGTCGTGGGGAACGGCGCATCCGGCGCGACCATCCGGTCCCAGAAGGCCGGACCGCTCAAGTCGACCCCGGCCTTGAACGTCTCGTTGCCGAAGCTGACGAGCAATGGGACGACCTGGATCCCGGATGCTGCGGCATCGGCCGGCTCCAGGTCAGAGGCCGAATCGGTGAAGATCGCGACGCGACTCAAGGGTGGCTCCTCCTCAGGGACCGAACCGGCGCGTGTTGCGTTTCGGGCATGATACGGGCCCGGTCGAGCCCGCAACCAGTAGGCTGTGCAGCACATGGATCGACCGCTGTGGGCCGTGCTGGCCGGCACTTTCTCGCTGCGCTTCAGCACCGGACTCACCGGGGCGATGCTGGGCGTCTACCTCGCGACCCTCCCCGAGCACGGCGGTCCGGTCGTCGGCGCGATCGTCCTGGGCATCTTCGGGGCGCTGTTCTACCTGGCGGAACTGGTCCTGTCGCCGATCTTCGGGATCCTGTCCGACCGACAGGGTCATCACCGGGTGATGCTCTACGGCCCGATCTTCGGGGCCGTCGCCGTGATCATGACCGGCTTCACCGCCGACCTTGGCCTGCCGGCGCCCCTGGCGGTGCTCCTCGCGCCGATCACCGGCAGCCTGGTCGTCCTCGGCGTGACGCGGCTGCTCGAGGGGGCATCGACCGCGGCCAGCATCCCATCGATCCTGGGCTACATCGCCGCGGTCACGGCGGGCGACGAGCTGCTCCGTGGCAAAGCGGCCGCTCGCTTCGAGGGCGCGACGCTGCTGGGGCTCGGGGCGGGCTTCGGTGCGGCGCCGGTCACGTTCGCGATCTTCGGCCCGACGGCGTTCTTCCTCAACGCCGTGCTGTATGCCGTCTCGTTCCTCGTCTTCCTGACGGTCAAGGGCCCGGCGTCAGACCGCGACGCCGCGGCCGCCGCCCACACGCCGCACGTCGGCTTCGGGCGCTACCTCGAGCTGCTACGCAACTCGCACGTCTGGTTGCTGGCGCCGACCTGGATCGCGGTCAACGCGTCGATCGGGCTGTGGTTCAGCCAGTCGATCTTCCAGTTCGCCCAGGCGAACCCGGATTTTCCGGACCAGTCGCTGATGCGCGGCTTCAGCGCGGTTCAGATCTCGGGCGCGGTGGTCGTGATCGGGATCATCTTCGGGCTGGGCCTGCTGTACTGGGGGAACCGCTTCAAGAACACGCGGCGAACGTCGATCATCCTGTACGGGATCCTCGGGGGCGGCGGGCTCGTCGGGGCGGGGATCGTCGTGAACCACGGCGTGAGCCTGCCGCTCGTCGCCTTGATCGCCGCCGCGGCCGTGGCTGCCTTCGGCCTGTTCGTGATGGCCGGAGCGACGCCCGCGGCGCTCGGGCTGCTGGCCGATATCTCCGAGCGCTATCCCGATGACCGTGGCGCGATCATGGGCCTCTATTCGGTCTTCCTGGCGGTCGGGCAGATCATCGGCGCGCTGATCGGCGGCTTCGCGGCGGAGGCGGCCGGCATCGACGGGATGCTCGTCGCGACCGGTGTCTTGCTCCTGGTCGCGCTGCTGCCCCTGGCTCGATTGCGACGGGCGGAGGACCCGGTCACCGGGATCATCGGGTGATCGACGGGCATCCCTGGAGCCCGGTCCCGCTGGCCCGGGGGTCACACGGAGCGGTCGTCGCGCCACATCACCTGGCGACCGCGGCCGGGCTGCATGTGCTGCGTGGCGGCGGCACGGCCGTCGACGCAGCGATCGCGACCAATGCGGTGCTCGGGGTGGTCATGCCCAACGGCGGCGGGATCGGCGGCGACGCGTTCTGGCTCATCTGGGACGCGGCGGCATCCCGGCAGTACGCGCTGAACGGGTCGGGTCGAAGCGCAGCGGGCATCGACGCGGCGGCCCTGCTGGAGCGCGGTCTCGGCGTGATGCCGAGGCGGGGACCCCTGACGATCACCGTTCCGGGCGCGGTCCGCTCGTGGGGTGACGCGCATGCCCGATTCGGGCGGCTGTCGCGGGACGAAGTGCTCGCCCCGGCCATCGAGCTGGCACGGGACGGGTTCCCCGCATGGCCAGGGTTCATCGACGCCGTCGAGGCCACCGCCCGGCTCTTGGAGGACGAACGATGGCCCGGCGCCGGGTCGGGGTTCGCCGCGGTCTACCGGCCACGGTCCCGCCGCTGGCTGCCCGGCGAGCGCGTCCGCCTGCCGGCCCTGGCCGACACGCTGGCGACGCTGGCCCGCGAGGGGTTCGATGCGCTCTATGAGGGCGACCTCGCCGAACAGGGGGCCCGGGCATTGGCCGCTGCCGGTTCGCCGGTCGGGGCGGAGGACCTCCGGGAGCACCGCTCGACGTGGGGCGAGCCGATCGGGATCGACTACCGCGGCGTCCGTGTGACGACGCACCCGCCGAACAGCTCCGGCGTGGTCGCCCTCGAACTGCTCGGCCTGTTGGCGCGTTTCGAACCGCCCGATCCGACGGCCTTCGGGCCGAACGGCGTGGCGGATGCTCGCTGGATCCACCTCCACCTCGAGGCGGCCAAGCTGGCGATGGCCGATCGCGACGCCTACCTGACGGATCCTGCCGCGCGTGATGTCCCGCTGGATCTGCTCCTGGACCCGGAGCGCATCGCGGCGCTCGCCGGGCGGATCGACCCGCGCCGGGCCGGGACTCCCGCGGCCGCCACCAACCCGCCGGGCGGGGGCACCGTGTTCCTGGCCACGGTCGACGCCGATGGCAACGCGGTGAGCCTCATCGAGTCGAACTACCTGGGGTTCGGCTCCGGGGTCGTCGATCCGGGGACCGGGATCCACTACCAGAACCGGGGCAGCTATTTCAGCCTGGACCCGGACCATCCGAACGTCCTCGAGCCACGCAAGCGGACGCTCCACACGCTGCTCCCCGGGATGCTGTTCCGGAACGGGCGCGACGGGCCGTGGATCGTCGTCGGCTCGATGGGTGGCGATGCCCAGCCGCAGGTCCACGCCCAGTTCGTCAGCGCCGTCGTCGACGGCGGGCTCGATATCCGGACGGCCATCGCTGCGCCGCGCTTCTACATCGAGCCACGCGATCACTTCGCGCCGCCGACCGTCGTCTCGCTTGAGCCGCGTCACGCGGCGGGCATCGACGACGCGCTGCGCGCGCTCGGCCACGAGCTGGCCCCGACCGCCGCGTTCGACTCGAACCTGGGGCACGAGCATGCGATCGAGCTCGTCGCCGGCGGCCCGGCCGAACGGGACGGCTCGGTGGCCGCCGCGACGGACCCGCGCAGCGAGGGGCTGCCGGCCGTCTGGTAGGGACGGCGCGGTAGTGCGATACTCCGCCGACCGGTGGCAGGCAGCGCTCACACACCGCCGCCACCGGTAGCACTCGCCACCTGGCGGCTCATGGCGGCGTTGGGAGCTCCGGGGTTCGCTCACGCACCTTCAGTGCGCTCGCTCCACTCCTCGCTCCCGCCTTGCCCTGAACCGCCATCTGGCGAGTGCCGTTCCGTTTGAAACTCCGCTCGGCGAGGACCGTGCCCACCTAAACTGCCATCTGGCGAGCGCCCCCAACGAGCGCCGTAGCCGAGGAGCCGCGTGACTTCGAACGTCGGGCAGAACTATCCGTACACCAGTGAGACGGAGGCTGAGCGGGCTGCGGTCCTCGGTCGGCTGGTCGGAGAGCGCGACGGGCTGGCCGCGACGCTTGCGGCCGAGTCGACGCCGCTCGACGAGCGGGAGCGGTGGTGGGTCTGGAAATGCCCCACGCCGGAGTGCCCGGGTCTCCTGCACGCTGCTGGGTATGCCGCCGAGAAGCACGCGGTCTTCGTCGTCTGCGACGGAACCTGCGGGAAGACGTTCCTGCGCTAGCGATCGACTGGCCGCGCGCTGAACCGCGCCTGCCCTGCGCCGTCTACGCTATCCCACCGTGACCGATCCCCTGCCCGCCCCCGCCGCGGTCTTCGACCCCGACGGAGCCCCTCCGCGATCCGGCCGTGCTGGCCGAGAGTCGACGACGCCTCCTGATGGACGCGCTCGGCATCGCCGTCGCGGCGATCGGGTTCGGGTTCGTCTATGGCCTGGCCGCTCGCGAAGCCGGCTTCTCGCCGATCGAGGTCGTCGCGATGAGCACGATCGTCTTCGGGGGTGCCGCGCAATTCGCGGCGGTCGGCTATGTGGCGACGGGCCTCGCCTGGCCGGCCATCGTGCTCCTGACCTTCCTTCTCAACGCGCGCCACCTGCTGTACTCGGCCGCCCTTGCACCGTGGCTGCGGCACATTCCGTTCTGGCGGCGCGCCGTGATGGCACATCTGCTCACCGACGAGGCCTTTGCGTTGACGATCGCCCACTACCAGCGGGTGGGCCGGACGGATGAGCGTGGCTACTGGATGGGAGCCATCGTCGCCACCTTCATCCCTTGGAATATCGCCTCCCTGGCCGGGTCGGTCCTCGGGGGCCAGATCCCGGACCCGAATCGGTTCGGCATCGACATCATCTTCCCTGCCGCCATGATCGGACTCGCGGCAGGCTTGATCACGGGCCGCCGTGAGCTCGTGGCCGCGACGGTCGGAGCCGCCGTCGCGGTCGTCGCGGCGTTGCTGACGAGCCCGTCGATCGGGATCGTGGCCGGTGGCCTGGTCGGCCCCGCGGTCGGGCTGCTGGTGCCGGCGAGCGTCGCACGCGAGACCGCGCCGCTCGGCACGCCGGCATCCGCGGATCGCTACCTGATGCCTGGATCGCATGTGAGGCCAGGCACTGCCGTTGCACCAGGGCCCTCGGTCACGGCCGGTGGGGCCGAGCCCGCCGAGCCGCGCGACCGGGACGGTTCGCCATGAGCACCGAACTGGTCCTTCTCGCTGTCCTGATGTTCGGGGCGTCCTACCCGACACGGGCGCTCGGGCTCCTGTGGCCCGGCATCGATCGCCTGCCTCGCGTCGCCCTCGACTACCTCCAGCTGGTCGGGCCAGCCGTGCTGGCGGCCCTGGCGGCCGTGAACGTGATGGTCGTCGTAGAGGACGCGGGCCCAACGTTCCACGTCGGCATCGAGTGGGTGGCCGTGCTGGCCTGCCTGGGCATCACGGCCTGGCGCAAGAATCTGCTGCTGGGGCTCACGCTCGCCGTGGCCATCGTCGCGGTCGCGCGGGCGACCGGCTTGGCGGCGATCCCGGCCTGATTCCCGGCTTGAACCGCGACCTGACCCGGCCGGTGCTCGTCCGTGCCGCGTTTCTGCCACATGTCCGTGAGGCGGGCACTGGACGAGGTAATCCCTGCCAAACGCGCGTGGTGGCGAACATTTGACAGATCCTCGAGCGGTCACGCACGGGCGGGGCTGACCAGCCGGGTCCGAGCGAGGCCGATGTCGTCGAACGCGCGCCACACGAGCAAATGGCAAGAACGGGGCCATCGACTCGCGTTCGCGGCATCGACTCGCGTTCGCGGCATCGACTCGCGCGCGGAACGGCGCGCCAACCCCAGCGCGCCTCAACCCCGCCGCGCCTCCGCCTCGATCTCGACGAGCAGGCTTGGATGCATCAGCCCGGCGACCGCGACCATCGTGGCCGCCGGCCTGATCTCCCCGAAGACCTCCCCGTGGACCGCCGACAACGCCGCGCTGCCGCCCATGTCGGTGATGAACATCCGGGTCCGGACGACGTCCGCCATCGCGAAGCCACCCTCGGCCAGAGCACGCTCGATGATCTCCAATACGGCCCGCGCCTGACCGGCGACGTCGCCGGGGTTCTGCGACACCCCGTCCGGGCCGGCGTCGGTCGTGCCGGCGACCCAGCACGAATCGCCCACGACGATCGCCCGGCTATACCCGGCGACGCGCTCCCACGGCCCGCCCGACGAGATCCGTCGGCGCTCGGACGTCACTCGGCGAAATTGAACCGCGGGTCGTCGGCGCGCCAGCCGAGGACCTCGGGGTCGCGGGCGATGGCCAGCAGCAGCCCGGCCAGCAACGCCGTCCGCGGCACGATCGAGTCCACCTCCAGGTACTCGGCCGGTGAATGGTCGTTGCCACCGATCGGCCCGAGGCCATCGAGGGTCGGGATGCCCATGCCGGACGTCGTGTTGGCATCCGACGCCCCGCCCGTCGCCGTGTCGTTGACCGAAAACCCCAGCCGCTCGGCGACCGCCTGGGCATGCTCCACGAGGCGGCCGCTGCGGGCGAGCTTCTCCATCGGCTGCCAGGCCACCATCACGTGTGGCTCGATCGACGTCCCATCGATCTCCGTCGTCGCCACGAGGTCCGTGATGGCCGCTTCGATCTCCGTTAGACCCTCGGCGCTCGTCGCCCGGACGTCGACCTCGAGATCGCAGCGCTCGGGGACGACGTTCGGCCGCGTCCCCCCGGAGATCTTGCCGACATTCACCGTCACGCCGGGCCAGCGGCCGTTGAGCGCGTGCAGCTCACGCACGACCCGCGCCGCCTCCAGGATCGCGTTGCGCCCCTTCTCCGGCTCCACCCCCGCGTGGGCCGCCCGGCCGTGGACCGTCAACCGCGTATCGAGGATGCCTTTGCGAGCCGACACGATGTCGCCGTTGGCGCGGGCACATTCGAGGACCAGGCACGCATCGATGTCCGCGGCCGCTTCCCGGATGTGCGCCACCGACGAGGGCGAACCGATCTCCTCGTCCGGGTTGGCGATGAACGTCAGGCGCTCGAAGGGCAGGCCGCCAAGCTCGCCGATGATCGACTTGAGCGCGTAGAGACCGGCGAGCAGCCCCGACTTCATATCCGTGACGCCGGGGCCGTGGGCACTGCCGTCGTCGATCCGGAACGGGCGCTCCGCCGCCGTCCCGGGGTCGAACACGGTGTCCATGTGCCCGATGAGCAGGACCCGCGGGCCGCCGGCCATGCCGTGGAACGTGGCGATCACCGTGTTGCCGAACCGCCCGCCCGGATCGGGCCGGATGTCGATCTCGGCGCCGAGATCGGACAGGAACGCCGCGGTCCACCGACCGACCTCGTTCACGCCGTCGGGCGTGTACGTCCCGCAGTCGATGTTGACGAGCTTCTCGAGGTCTTCGAGGTAGGCCGGGAGATCCATCGCGATCGAGGCGCGAAGCGCATCGATCTCGAGATCGGTGGCGGTCGTCCCGGACGTCATCGCGGCCAGTCTACGCGGCCCCCGGATTGCTATCCTGCCCGGACCGTGCGACTGGTCGAGATCCGCCTGCTTGAAGGACCGAACGTCTACCGGCTGGAGCCGGTGGTCAAGGTGGAGGTCGCGGTCGGGCGGCGGCGGACCTGGTACGGCCAGCGCGATCCCGGCCGCCACGCGCTGGTCTGGCTGGGCGCGACTGTGCCGGCCCGCGAGTGGCCGGACCCGATCGCGGCGACCATCGCCTGGGTCCGCCGACTGCGCGTCGATCATGGGGAAGGACGGGCCGGATTGGCGGTCCACCGCTCGTCGGATCCGGGCCATTGGATCATCACGTTCCCGTGGACTGGCGAGGAACGCGCCCGGGTCCTGACCGAAGCGGCCATGGCGCTCGCCGATCGCGATGTCTCGCCCTCACGGACCGCGCGCCTGACGGGCGCCCAGGAGCGGCTCCTGGCGCGCTGGACGGAGCGCATCGCGGCGGCCCGGACCTCACCACCGAACTGGATCCGCGATGCTGATCGACGGGTGCCGGTCGTCTCGATCTCGGGGACCAACGGCAAGTCCACGGTGACCCGGTTGATCACCCATATCCTGGTCCGGGCCGGGCGACATGTCGGCACGACGACCTCGGACGGCGTCCTCATCGACGAGCGGCTGGTCGAGGCCGGCGACTGGACCGGACCGGCCGGCGCGCAACAGGTGCTGGCCCGGTCGGATATCGAGGTCGCCGTCCTCGAGACCGCGCGGGGCGGGATCGTGCTGCGCGGCATGGGCTACGAGTCGAACGACGCCTCGATCCTGACGAACGTCTCGTCCGATCACCTGGACCTGCAGGGCATCCATACCCTCCCGGAGCTCGCCGAGGTCAAGGCGACTGTCTGCCGCATCACCAAACCGGACGGCTGGGTCGTGCTCAACGGCGACGACCCGCTCGTCGCCGCCGTCGCCCGGCGGGTCCGTGCCAACGTGGCGTACTTCTCGATGGACCGTAACGGCGAGGGACCGCCCCGCGTCCGTCGCCACGTCGCGAATGGCGGTCGCGCGTACCTCCTGCGCGACGGCTGGCTGATCGAGGCATCCGGGACGACGTCCACGCGGATCGCCGAGGCGGCGCGCATCCCGATCGCCATCGGCGGTCTCGCCCGACACAACATCGCGAACGCGCTGGCCGCGGCGGGTGGAGCGCGCGGCCTGGGCGCGTCGATCGCGCAGGTGCGCGACGGCCTCGTCGACTTCCGCCCCACCACCGACCGCTCGCCCGGACGGCTCAACCTGTTCCGCCTGGGAACGCAGCTGGTGATCGTGGACTTCGCCCACAACGAGGCCGGTATCTCGGCGGTGCTCGACGTCGCCGAGGGCATCGCTGCGGGCGGCGCGGGCCGGGCCGCGTCGGTCACCGCGATCATCGGCACCGCGGGCGACCGGCCCGACGACACGCTGCGCGGGATCGGCCGGATCGCCGCCCAGCGGGCGCAGCGCGTGGCCATCAAGGAGACGCGCAAGTACCTGCGCGGGCGGACGGCTTCATCCGTGGTCGGTGAGCTGCTCGACGGCGTGAAGGCGGGCGGCGGCGTCGTGGCCGAGGTGCCGATCTACGAGTCGGAGACGGCGGCGTTGCGAGCGGAGATCAACGGCAACGGGCCTCGCCCACCACGGGTGATCGTGCTCATGTGCCACGAGGAGCGCGACGAGGTCTTCGCCTTGCTCAAGGAGCTCGGCGCCCGGCCGGTGGACGTGGCGGACGAACTGACGCGGCTCGTGCCGCGACTCCAGGACCGCCCGCGCCGCGACTGAGCGCGCTGGCTCGCGATCGCGGCGCCGATCAGCCGTTGCGGCCGCGATGCGGGCGCGGCGCATGATGCGCGCGGGATCGGTCGGAGGTCCTGACCAGCCCCACCTGGAGGGATGCTCGTGGACATGCTCATCGGCATCGCACTGATCGTGATCGCCGCCCTGGAGATCGTGTTCATCATCCGGACGGTGCAGGCGAACATGGGGCGCGCCTAGACAGCCCCCGGCGCCGCGCGCCCGGCAACCGCGTTCGGAGGCCGCGCGCAGCGGCCACCGACCTATCGCATCTCGCCCGTGCAGGTCCCATCGACCGCGGCGAGGACGTGCGCGAAGATCCCGGCGTCGTTGTCCATGTCGTTGTGGCCGACGCCCGAGACCTGGACATGACAGGCGCCACCGTCGAGACGTGACGACGAGTTCGGGACGTACTCGTCGCCGGTGCTGTAGATCGTCGTCCAGGCGGCGCCGCCGGGCGTGTCGTCCTTGCGATTGAGGTCGCGCAGGAAGGAGCTCGAGGGGCACATCTGGCCGCCATAGGTCCGCGGCAGCAGGCAGGCGGCATTGATCCCGTATTGCGGTGTCCCCAGCGAGACATAGCTATCGATCCGCGCCGACGATTTCAGGAACTTCACGAAGTGGCGTGCCGAGAGGCCGCCCATGCTCTGGCGCGACGAGGTCCACGCGACCCCAACCCTTGTCGGCGATGAAGTCGCGGATCCTCGCCGCGTTCACGACGTTGTCCTCCGACGGGCAGGTCGATCGCGACGGCCGTGCGGCCTTCGGCCGCGAAGCGGGCGATCATGTCGGCCCAGGTCGAGGGATCGCCCCGGTAGCCGTGGACCAGCAGGACGGGGTCGGGATCGGCCGCGAGCGCGGCCCCTGCCCCGGCGCCGCCGACCGCCAGCAGCAGCGCTAATCCCAGGCTCGTGACAACGGACCGTGTGACGCCGCGGCGCCGGCTTGCCTGCATGGCACGCACCCTCCTTAAGCCTGGGGGCCATCGACACCTTACCCGGCCAGAGGCCGGCGTGCTACCCGTCCGGCGCCTCGAGCTCGCCCGGATCCGCGAACGCCATCCCACCGGCACGCGAGGCGCCGGCCGCCGCCATCGCCTCGCGGTAGACCCCGATCGCGTCGTCGACGCAGCACACGACGAGATCGCCGGGGATCGCGCGGCGGAGGGCCGTCCGGACGGCGGTCATCTCCTCGAGCACCTTGTCGGCGCGCGTCGTGCGCGACTTCCCGGTCGTCTTGGCGGCACGCACGCCCTCGATCACGTTCGACGCGGTCTCGCCGGGAGCCCGGCCGCGCAGGTTCTTGTCCTCGCGCACGATGATCTCGTCGAACGCCCCGGCCGCGACCGCGCCGTACTCACGCTGGTCCTCGTCGCGCCGGTCGCCTGGGATGCCGAGCACGCCGATCGCCCGCCCGGATCGCGCCGCCGGCGCCGACGTGCCGATGCGCCCGGCCTTCGTCTGCGGCTCGGCCATCATCCGCTCGACGAAATCGGCCAGCTGGCGCATGCCGTCGACGTTGTGGCAGTAGTCGATGACGACGCGCACGCCACCGACGTCGAGTAGGTTCAACCGGCCCGGCGCCTGGAAGAACGACGTCGTGAAGGTCCGCAGGCCCTGCCGGATGTCATGGAGATGGGCGCCGGCGGCCCATGCCGCGGCTGCGGCCGCAAGCGCGTTCGCGACGTTCATCCGGGCCCGTCCGCCGAACGTCGCCGGGATGAGGTGGGTGTAGAGCACCGGCATCTTGCGGCTGCCCAGGCGCAGGACGATGAGCTCCCCCTCGGCGCTCGGCTCCAGGCAGAACGCCGCGTTGCCGCGACTCGTGTGGCCGTCGATGCGGTCGAAGCCGTCCTCGCCCTTCTGCGTGGCCATGCTGAACAGCACGACCCGCCCGGCGCAGTGGCGGCCCATCCGGTAGACATGCGAGTCGTCCGCGTTGAGCACCGCGGTTCCCGAGCGAGGCACCGCCTCCACGACCACGCCCTTGACGTTCGCCAGCTGGCCAAGCGAGGTGATGCCGCCCAGGCCCAGGTGATCGCCAGTGACGTTGGTGACGACCGCCACGTCGTTGCGGTCGTAGCCAAGCCCTTCACGCAGGATCCCGCCACGAGCGACCTCAAAGACCGCGGTGTCGACGGTCGGGTTCTGGAGCACCATCAGGGCCGACTTCGGCCCGGACATGTCGCCCTTCTTGATCAACCGACCGTCGATGACGATGCCGTCCGTCGAGGTCATCCCGACCCGTCGGCCCATCAGCTTGAGGATGTGGCTGATCATCCGGACGGTCGTGGTCTTGCCGTTCGTGCCGGTCACGCTGACGATCGGGATGCGCGCTGGCTGGCCGGGCGGGAAGAGGCCGTCGATGACCGGCCGGGCCACGTATTGCGGCTCGCCCTCGGTCGGGTGGGTGTGCATCCGGAAGCCGGGCGCCGCGTTGACCTCGACGATCGCGCCACCCGTCTCGCGAACCGGGGTCGCGATGTCGGGGCAGATGAAGTCGATGCCGGCGACGTCCAGCCCGACGATGCCGGCGGCGGTCTCGGCGATCTCGACGTTGTCCGGATGGGCCTCGATCGTCCGATCGATCGACGTCCCGCCGGTCGACATGTTGCCGGTCAGGGCGAGCTTGATCCAGGCGCCCTCGGGTGGTACGTCGCCCATCTCGTACCCCTGCGCCCGAACCAGCTCGATGGCCGCGTCGTCGACCTTGATCCGGGTCAGGACCTTCTCGTGGCCGATGCCCCGGCGCGGATCCGCGTTCGCGATGTCCACGAGCTGGGCCGCGGTGTGCTCGCCGTCGCCGGTGACGCTGGCGGGCACCCGCTCGGCGATCGCGGCGACCTTGCCGCCGATGACCAGGCAGCGGTAGTCGTTGCCTGTGACGTAGCTCTCGACGACCACGACGCCGTTGCGGCTCTGGCCCAGGGCGCCCGGGAACGCGGCCCGCACGGCCTCCTCGGAGCGGAGGTCGAGGTGCACGCCCCGCCCGTGGTTGCCGTCGAGCGGCTTGAGGACGCAGGGAAAGCCGATCCGGCGCGCGGCGGCGACGGCCGCGTCTTCCGTCTCGACCACGTCGGCGCGCGGCACCGGCAGCCCGGCCGAATCGAGCAGCCGGTTGGTGAGGCTCTTGTCGGACGCGACGTCGACCCCGATGGCTGAGGTCTTCGACGTCATCGTCGCCCGGATGCGCTGCTGGTGGACCCCGTGGCCGAACTGGACGAGCGAGTGACGGTCCAGGCGGATGAACGGGATGTCGCGGCTGACCGCTTCGTCGATGAGGGCCTGCGTCGAGGGGCCAAACGCCTGCCGCTCGGCCAGGCGAATGAGGTTCTCGAGCTCGGGCGCGAAGTCGAAGAAGTGCTCCGGATCGTCCGGGGCGACGAGGTGATTGACGAGCGCGACGGCCATCCGGCCCGCTTCCAGCCCGACGGCCTCCTCGCGGAACTCGTAGATGCAGTTGTACTGACCGCGCGGCCCCGCGGACCGCGTCTTCCCGTGGCGCACGTCGGTGCCGGCGAGGTTCTGGAACTCGAGCGCGATGTGCTCGGCGATGTGCCCGGTCCAGGTGCCGTCACGCAGCCGGGTGATGAACCCGCCACGCCGGCCCAGGGAGCAGGCGTGGTCCTCGAGCGTGGGCAGGAGCGCGACGAGGGCGTCGTTGAACCCCGGGATCTTGTCGGACGGGAAGTCCTCGAGAACCCCCAGATCGACCAGCAACCGGATCACCGGCTCGCGCGCCCAGTAGTTGGGGCCACGCAGCACGCGCGTCTCGAGGATCCGCAGCGTCGGCAGCGGCTTGGCCGATGCGGCACTTCCCGTCGACGTGGATCGTGACCGCCGCGCGCGCTTCGTCGTGGGTTCCGCGGTCTCGGTCACGCTGGCCCTCCGTGCGGTGGATGGCCGCCAGTGTACGGCGGCGTGTGCTGGCCCTCTAGCTGGATGCGGCCTCGCCGCCGGCCAGCGCATGGAGCGCCGGGGCGACGATGCGCTCGCGCCGGCGCAGGTCGAATCGATAGCCGGCGGGGAGCGAGTGGAGCACGACACCGCTGATCATCAGGGGCCGGTGACCCTTCACCTCCCAGGCGTCCGTCTCGGACCGGGCCCCGTCCACGACCGTGATCGAGCCACGCCCGATGACCTCCATGATGTGGTCGACCCCGACGACCCCGGCCGTGTCCTCATCAACGCCGAGCCCGAGCAGGCTCGGGTTCTGGGCGATGAGGCTGAGCAGCCGGCCGAGCCGGTTGCGCTGCTGGAAATGCTGGTCGACGATGACCCCGGGCAGCACCCCGAGCCCGGCCGCGATCTGGGCCATGCGGTGCTTCGGTGTCGCTCCCGACGCCCCGAAGGCGATCATGTGGCTCGACAGGGCGCTGGCGCCCGCGCTCGTGCCCGCGACGACGGCTCCCTGGCGGAACTGGTCCAGCACCGCGTCGGCGAGCCGCGTCCCGCCGATGGTCGACGACAAGCGGAGCTGGTTGCCACCGGTCAGGAAGATGCCGCTGGCATTGCGGATGGCGTGGGCAGCCTTCTCATCGTTGGCCTGCGCTCGCGTGATGGCGTGGATCGTTCGAACCTTGGTCACGCCGAGTTCGCCAAGGACCTGCTTGTAGCGCGCGCCGGCTTCGACGCCCATCGACGACGCGGTCGAGATCACGACGACATTCGCGTCACGCCCGCCGGCCAGCGTGGCGAAGCGGCTCAGGATGACGCGGTCGCGGACCTTGTCCTCCGCGCCGCCGATGATGATGACGGATCCCTCGGGCAACTGGGCGAACTCCTCAGGTGATTCCGGGAAGGATACCCGGAGCGCCGACGGAGCCGTGCGAGAATGCCCGCGCATGGCCGACGCGGACGCGCCACACCCGCCAGAGCTCCACCCGGTCCCTGGAACCGTCCGGGGACGCGGCCGCATCGCCGTGGACCTTTCCGACCTGTGGGGGACCCCGACCCGCCGGCGTGCGGGGGTCTATCGACGGGCCATGCGGCGCGAGGCCTCGCGGCTGCGCGACCACCGACGCGTCATCGCGATCATCCTGCTCAGCCTGACCTTCTCGCTGCTGGCCGCCGGCATGATCGGCCGGGGCGAGGCGGCCGGCGCCGACGCCCGTGCGTACTGGGCCGGCGTCCGCATCTGGCTCAACGGCGGCGACCCGTATCACCCGACGGGGCCGTTCCTGCCGTACGTCTACGCCCCGTGGATGCTGCCACTCTTCGCCCCGTGGGCGCTGCTGCCGTGGGACGTGGCGTGGGTCGTTTGGCGCGGCGCCACGGTCCTGCTCCTGCTCTGGACGGTGCACTGGGCCTACCAGCGCCGGCCGTTGATGACCGCCGTGATCGTGGCGCTCCTCGCCTTCCCGGTCGGGGCGAACCTCGACACCGGCAACATCAACCTCCTGCTGACGCTGATGCTGTGGGCCGCCCAGTTCACCGGGCCGCGGCTCGGCGGCCTGTTATGGGCGCTCGCGACATGGATGAAGTGGGTGCCCGCGGTCGCTTGGCTCGTCCTGACGCCGAGGGCGCGTCTCCTGGGCCTGGTCTGGCTGTGCCTGGCCGTCCTGCTGAGCATCGCCCTGTTGCCGCTCACGATCCAGCAGTTCCAGGCGCTGTTCGGGTTCGGGGCCCGCCCGATCCGGCTCGACTACCTCGTCTACCTCTGGGCCTTCATCCCGTGGCTGTATCGAAACGACCTGCGAGCCGTGCTGGCTCGACGACTGGGCGGAGTAGCAGCGCGCCGAGGGTGAACCAGACAGGGGCCAGCAGAAACGCCACGCGCGGCCCGAGGGTCGGGTTGCCCGCGCTCACGAGCGCGTCGACGAGGATCCCGCCGATGAAGGCAGAGATGACCCCGTTCGTCGCGGTCGCGACATTCGAGATGCCCATGTACCGACCCGACGAGTCCTTGGGGATGATCTCGGTCATGAGCGCCCAGTCGACGGCCAGGAAGCTGCCGGTGCCGACGCCCATGAGGATGGCCCCGAAGATGAAGATCGGCACCGATGGCGCCAGCGCGGCGATCGCCATCCCCACCGCGCCGATCAGGCACGCCACGTAGATCACCCGCTTGCGGCCGTAGCGGTCGCCGAGCCGGGCGGCGGGGATGGTCGCGATCGCCGTACATAACGCGACGATGCCGGTCGAAATGACGATCAGCCCGCCCCGTTCGTCGGGGTCGGTGATGCCCTGCGCCCGCTCGAGGTACGGCACCAGCAGGCCGATGAGGAACGCACCGCCGCCGAGGACGAAGAAGCGCGAGGCCACGAGATACATGAAGCTGCGCTCGCGCAGCACATCCCGACCCCATGCCTCCACGGCGACCGACGTCCAGCTTCGGCCGCTCCGGTCCTTGGCGGCTCGCCCTTCGTCGAGCCGGAAGAAGAGCGACAGCATCGTGACGAGCTCGATGACACCCAGGGCGATCGTCGGGATCGTGAAATCGCCGAGCGACAGTCCGATGGACGCGAGGACACTACCGGTGACGACACCGAGCACCGTGAACAGCCCGACGAGGCCGCTGGCGAGCCCGACCTGCGCCGGCGGGATGAGGTCGGGCACGTAGCCCTGGAACGGTCCCTGGGCGAAGTTCGCGCTGAACTGCAGCAGGACCACGAACGCGCCCACGGCCAGCACGGTGTTCGAGGTCGCGATGCCGATGAGGAACACGACATCGAGCAGGGTGCCGACGAGGATGTAGGGCTTGCGCCGCCCAAACCGGCTGATCGTGTAATCGCTGATCGACCCCGCGATCGGTTGGACAAGGACCGCGATGAGCACGCCGGCCGCCTGGATGATGCCCAGCGTCGTGTACTGCATGGTCGGATCGGGGACGAGGACCTTGATCCGTTCCTGGAGGATGAAGCCGATGCCGCTGACGACGGCGATCAGACCCAGCCAATAGACCGACAGGCGGAGCAACTGCGTGATCGGCAGCAGTTGCGTCGGCCGGTCGGACTCCATGACCGTGGCAGTCGGGCTGGTCATCGTCGGCGCTCCCTCGATCGTCGGCTTGCGGGCTCTCCCGGTGCCCGCTGTTCCACGTTAGAACGCTTGAGCCGGGTGCCCGTTACGGTCCAGCGCCACGGTGGAACGTTGTCGCACCAGCCGGCGCTCGGTCGCGCGGGGCGCGACGAAGCGGAACAGTGACCGGTCGAGCGAGTAGATCCCCGTTGACGCCAGCCCGATCCGCCCCAGCCGGAAGGTGAACACCGGGTTCTCGCCGTTGCCCGCGTAGTGATGGGGTGTCCCGTCCGCGGCGAGGACCGCGAGGTTGGCCTGGCCCCCGAATCGATCGTGGAGGGCGGCCAGCAGATGCGCGACGGGCTCGTCGTCGCGCCACGCGTCCTCGAGCCAGCGCGCGCCGACCTCGGTATCGGCCCGTCCGTGGATCCGGCCGGCCCGGCGATAGGTGGCGCGGAGCGCTCGATGGTCACGCAGGTCGCCGTTGTGGCTGAAGCTGTAGCGCCCAGCCGGGTCGTCGAAGGGCTGGGTGTCGGGCAGGTCGAGCGTCGAGAGCTTCGAGGGCCGGCGCAGGTGGACGAGCGCCGCGGTCGTCTCCGCCGCGCCGACCCGCGCGGAGCCATCGGGATCGTCGCGAAACGCGCGCACGTCGCGGTGGCTGTGCAGGCGGCCGTCATCGCCCAGCCAGGCCGCGCCCCAGCCGAAGCCGGCGATGCCGAACCGCTCGAGACGTTCGGTGAACGGCCACAGCTCGTCGAGGCGGAACGGTTCCTCGGCCCGGGCGATGTAGTGCTCGCACATCGGTCGCGATGATACGTGGGCCGCTGAGTACGATTCGCTGTGAACGTTTCGCCCCCGCTCCTCGTCAGGTCCAGGCGAAGGACCCGACCGGGTCGGAGGGAGACGAGTGCTGGCCAGCCGCACGGTGCATGCCACCATGGACGACCGAGCGACCGCGTTCGCCGCCTTGCTCGATCGCGGGCTCGAGGCCCACTACCGGCTCGCCGCCGTCATCCTGGGCGATCCGGTCGAGGCCGAGGATGCGGTCCACGACGCGGCCGTCGTGGCCTGGCGCGGGTTCGCCGGGTTGCGCGAGCGCGAGCGGTTCGAGGCGTGGTTCGGGCGGATCCTGGTCAACGGTTGCCGCGACCGGCTGCGGGCACGGCGCCGCCGGCCGATCATCGTGGCCATCCCCGCACTCGGGACGACGGACGCCGGACTGCCACTCGCGAGCGAGCGCGACGCCGGCATCGCCCTGGCGAACCGCGACGAGCTGGAGCGCGCCTTCGCCCGGCTGGAGCCCGAGCAAGCGGTCGTCGTGGCGCTGCGCTACTACGCCGACCTGACCGTCCAGCAGATCGCGACCCGACTGGCGATCCCCGAGGGCACCGTCAAATCCCGCCTGCACCACGCGCTTCGTCGACTGCGAACGACGGTCGAGGGCCCCGAGGAGACCGAGCGATGACCGACGATCGATTCGAACAGCGGCTCCGCGGCTTCCTGGCCACCCGTGAGCCCGCGACCGTCAGCCCGGTGCTCCGGGCGCGACTGCAGTCCGTCACCGCCGAGTCTCCCGTCCGCTCTGGGGGGTGGATCGGGTGGCTCGGCGGGGCGTGGCGGGCGACGGTGGGGCTTGCCGCGGTCACGGCCGTGGCCGTCGTCGTTCTCGCGGCCCTCCTGCGGACGGATGCGCTCACCGTGCAGGACCCGGGGCCGATCGGCGGACCGTCGGCGCCGCCCGTGGTTCCGGCGATCCCGTTCATCACGGCGCCTGCCGACCTGTTCAGCCCGGATGTCCGGGGGCGAGCCGAGCGGGCCCTTGCCGGGGCCTTCGAGGCCGCCGGGATCGAAGCGACCCTGATCGTGCAACCCGTCGCGAACGGGGACGATGCGAACCTTTCGTCACCTCCGGGCTGGCCGGAGCAGTTCGACCGCGACGGCGACCGGTCGCGGGATGTCCTGGTGGTCATCGGCCTCGCACCCGATGGAACGACGACGTGCTGCATGACCAGCACGGGCGCCCTGATCGAGCGCGCCAAGGCGGAAGGCTACTGGCGAGTCCAGGCGTGGCCGACCAATCTCCGGATGGACATCGGCTCGGACGACCCGCGAGCGCGTGACGCGGCGCTCGCCCGGTTCGCGGACGGCATCGTGCGGCTCACGCCCGGCATCGCGCAGGTCGAACGGGACATCGCTCGCGAAGCCGACCTCGTCCGAATCCTCTGGTTCGGCGGGCTCGGGGTAGCGGCGGCCGCGACCCTCCTCGTGTACTGGCGGCGTCGACGAGCCTCGCCGGCGATGGAACTGAACGCGGACGCGGCCACCATCAGCGAGGTGGCGGCAGCGTCGTCCGGACCCCTGGCTCAGCTCGGGGGAGCGCCGGCGATGCCGCTGCCCTCGTCGACTCCAGCGTCCGGGTTCGCCGCAGGTTCCGAGGCCGCCGGCGTCGACCTGCCGTCGGTGAGCTGGTCGGCGTCCGTCGGAACGGGGCCGCGCGATCGGTGGCTGCTCGCGCTGGCGGCGTCAGCTGTCGTCGGCCTGATCGGGCTCGCCGTTGCCGGGGGGACGTCCAGTGGCGCGGCGCCGCTGGACCCATCCGCCGTCGGCGTCGGCCTGGCACGGGCGGCATTGCCCATCATCCCGGGCGCTCTCGTCCTCACGGCGATCGCCTCGCTCATGGTCATGGCCTGGCGCGGCGGATGGCGCCGGAAGATCGGGATCCTGGGGTTGATCGCCGTCGTCGGCTGGAGCGGCGTGATGGCCATCGAGTCGTCGCGCCCTGGCACGGAGAAGACCGAGGAGACCTGGGTTGGCGGTCTTGGGGCGGGTCCGGTCGAGCACTTCGGGCCCGGCGGATTCAGTGATTACCAGCCGTTCCTCGTGGGACCGGGCGAACCGTTCACGCTCGGGGTGACGATCACCAATCCGGGCCCGCTGCCCATCACCATCCTCGGGCTCGACGGCATCCAGCTCCATTCCCCCTCCCTGGCCATCGTCGGACTGGCGCGCATTCCGCAGCCGACGGCGGACGGAACCGTCACGGTCATCTCGGCGCGACCGGCAGATGCCGTCGTTTCGTGGCCCGTGACCATGGCGCCCGGCGACGATGTGGCGTTGGTCTTCCTGGGGCGTGGAGGTGCGTGCGCCTCGCCTGACGGGATCTGGAACACCCTGCCGACCAACTGGATCGACCTGACCTACCGGGTCGCCGGGTGGGACCGCGTCGAGACGATCGGCCTACCGGTCACGATCGCGGTCCCGACCGATACGGCGTGCGTCGAGGCCGGGCCCCAGGGCGTGGACCCGCTCGCGCCGTGACCAGTCAGGGCGCGAGGCGGCTCCGGATCTCGGATTCGAACTCGGGGAAGTAGCGGCCGACGATTGTGAGGTCGAAGGCCTGCAGGATCGATTCCTTGGGCTCGCGCTCGAGGAGGAAGGCGATGGTCTCGTAGACCAGCCGCTCGACGTCGGACCGATCCGCGGCGGCCGCGAGATCCGTGGCGTCTTCGGTGGCCACGGTCACGTGGTGCGTGCTCGTCCCGCGCCCGTCGTCGATGGAAACCGAGCAGTGCCAGCCGGTCGGGGCGGGCGTGCAGCGGACGTCGATCTTGTTCATGCGCCGGGTCCCGGTCCCTGGCATTTCGGGCACCAGTAGGTCGAACGGGGCAGGTCCGTGCCTTGGCGGGCGACCGCGATCGCCGTGCCGCAGCGCCGGCAGGGACGCCCTGCGCGGCCGTAGATGTAGAGCGAGCCCGGGGCGCCCCGATCACCGTTGGTCGTCACGCGCTCCGGGCCGCGCCGCGCGTCGATGTTCGCGCGCATCAGCCGGCCCGCGGTGGCGACGAGACCGCCCAGCGTATCGTCGTCGAGCGACGCGACCCGCGCGAACGGCGAGATGTGTTCGATCCAGAGGACCTCGTTCTTGTAGACGTTACCGATGCCGGCGAGGGCGCGCTGGTCGAGCAGGGCGATGCCGATCTCGAGGTCGGCGCGCTCAGGCGCCCGGAGCCGGCGATGCGCCTCGGCGGCATCGAAATCGGGTGCGAGCAAGTCCGGCCCGAGGCGCGAGAGCGACGGGTGGAGGGCCTCGGCCCGCGTCTCGAACAGCTCGACCACCGGCGCATCGAAGCAGACCGCCACGGCGCCGTCGACTTCGAGCACGAGCCGGGCGCGACCCGGTGGTCGACGCCAGCGTTCGCCGGGGCGGTAGCGATGCCACGAGCCGTTCATCCGCAAGTGGGTCCGGATCTGCAGGCCGCCGTCGAACCGGATCAGGAGGTTCTTGCCCTGCGCCTCGACCGCATCGATGCGCTTGCCGACGATCCGCTGGACCTGCGGGACCGCGCCGGGACCCTGGGCGCGTGCGGACAGCACGTCCCGGCCAACAAGGAAGGGCCGGAGGCCGGCGGCGGTCCGGAAGAGCGTGTCGCCTTCGGGCATCGATGGCCCTCCGCTTACCGGGCGGCGCGCAGGACGAGCCCGCGGTAACCGGCGACAAAGCCTGAGGCGAGCAGCTGGTCACGGAACGGGGACTCGGCGATCGGGAGGCCGTCGACCTTGCGGATCACGAGCTCTCGGGCGCGGCCGGAACCCAATAGCGCGCCCAGCGCGCGGATCGCGACGTCGGCGATGGCCGGGTCTGCGGCTGGGGCCAGTATCTGCAGCGTGGAGCCGCCGCGCTCCAGATACAGCGCGGCAACCCCGTCCACCAGCACGACGTACGCCCCGGCCGCCCGCTGCAGTGGCCGCCGGTCCGTCTCGTCGCGGCGAGGCCAGGACAGCGCGGCGCCGTACGGATTCGCGGGGTCGGCCGCCGCGAGCAGGTGGACGGATCCCTCGGCAGGTCGGTCCCCGGGTTCGCGCACGGCGCGCAGGCGGTCGAGCGCCCCGGCCAGCGCGAACTGGGCGGCGCCGAGGCCATCGACGAAGTAGCCGCGCCGGATGCGGCCGGCCTCCTCGAGCGCACGGAGGATCGGGTAGACGCCGGCGAAGCCACCTTCGATGCCCTCGCTGGCCACGGCTTCGCGGGTCAGGACGCCGTAGCGCTCTAGCAGCGCGAGGGCCTGGGCATGAAGGCGCTCGGTCGTCGTCAGCTCCGTCGGCGGTTCCACGAGCGACCAACGACCGGCCGCCTCCGGCGGCCCGAGGGACGTGAGCCGGCCGGGGCGTGGCCGTCGTGACCCGTTGCCACCGGTCGGTCGCTTCCAGCGCAGCGCGCGCAGGGGCGCGAACGTGTCGTTGGTCACCTCACCCGCCCAGACCAGGTCCCACAGCGCGTCGAGCATCGCCCGGTCCGAGCCCCCGCCGCCGGCGGCGTGGATCTCGCGGTAGAAGCTGGCTCCCCGGCGGCCGAGGTGCTCACGGATCCGGTCATGGCGCTCGCTCTCCGGCCGCTCCGTGCCATCCGGCGGGCCCGCCGGGCGCAGCGCGTCGCGGCCCGGGCGGAACAGCGCGATCCGCCCATCATCGCGGCCGAGGCTCCCCCGCCCCACCCAGCCGACCTCGCCCAGGGCGCCCAGTTCGTCGAGCAGCCGCGGCTGGTAGCCGGGAACGCGGGTCGGCAGCACGTCGCGTTCCAGCACGGACGCCGGGATCGCCACGCCGGCGAGCTGGTCCACGACCTCCGCGAGCCGCTCGAGCGCGGCGGACCCGCGGAATGGCGCGGCGTCCGACCCTGGGCCGGCGACGGCCGCCACCCCGTGCCAAGCCGGTAGGAACCGCCCGAGCGCGGCCGGATCGACCGGTTCCACCTCGCGCCGAAGGCGGGCGAGCGAGCGGCGGCGCAGGAGGCGCAGGACATCGGGGTCGCACCACTCCCGTTCCGCGCCGCCGGGCCGGAACTCGCCGAGGAGCAGCGAGCCGTTGGCGAGCAGGCGCTCCAGGGCGTCGCCGACGATGCCGGCGGGCAGGCCCCAACGGCGCGAAGGATCGGGCGTGAGGAACGGGCCGTGGGTGCGGGCGAAGCGCGCCAGCAGCCCCTCGAGCGCGCCGGCGGCCGGCGCCAGGAACGCGGCGGGCACGCCCACCGGCGCTGTCACGCCCGCGCCATCCCGGTAGCGCGCAACGTCCTCGATGGCGATCCAGCGCTCGTCGCCAGCGATCCGGACGCGGACGGCTCGGCGGGCCGCCTCGAGCTCCGCGAGCCACGGAACGGCGAGGGGGGCACCGCCCGCGGTCCGGGCACCCACCTCGTCGGCGGACAGGTCCCCCAGGCGTCGCAACAGATCGTGGACCTGGTCGAGCGTCGTCGCGTGGCGGTCTTCGATAAGTGCTTGCAGCGACAGCTCCAGGTCGGCCAGCGCATCGGGATCAAGCAACTCCCGAAGCTCCTCCTGCCCCAGCAGTTCCCGGAGCAGGTCGCGGTCCAGGGTGAGCGCCCCGGCCCGCCGCTCGGCCAGCGGCGTGTCCCCGTCGTACATGTAGGCCGCGACGTAGTCGAACAGGAGGCTGCTCGCGAACGGGCTCGCCTTGGGCGTCTCGACCCCGTGGACTGCGATCTCGCGGCTCGTGATGCCACCCAGGATCTCGCGCAGCGCGTCGAGGTCGAAGACGTCCGAGAGGCACTCGCGGTACGTCTCGACGAGGATCGGGAAGCTGCCGTAGCGGCTGGCGACGGCCAGCAGGTCCGCCGCACGCTGGCGCTGCTGCCAGAGCGGGGTGCGGGTTCCCGGCCGGCGGCGGGGCAGGAGCAGGGCCCGGGCCGCGTTCTCGCGGAACCGGCTTGCGAAGAGCGCAGAGTTGGCGACCTGGCCGACGACCAGATCCTCGACGTCTTCGGCAGCCGGGAACAGCAACTCCTCGACGCCATCGAGGCTGGCCTCCCCCTCCGGCATACGGATCGCGATGCCGTCGTCGGACCAGATGGTCTGGACCTCCATGCCGAGCCGTTCCTGAAGGCGGGATTCGATCGCCAGGGACCACGGGGCGTGGACGCGCCCACCGAACGGGGTCAGGAGCGTCAGCCGCCAGTCACCCAGCTCGTCGCGAAAGCGCTCCACGACGACCCGCTTGTCCGTGGGCAGGGCGCCGGTGGCCTCGCGCTCGTCCTCGAGATAGGCGACGAGGTTCTCGGCCGCACGCTCGTCGAGGTCGTGATGCTCGCGCAGTCGCTGCGTGGCCTCTCGGCGGCCTTTCGCACCCCGGCCCAGGTCCGACTCCATCTCCCCGACGAAGGCGCCGAGGGCGCGGCCCAGCTCGATGGGGCGGCCCACCGCATCGCCTTTCCAGAACGGGAGCTTGCCGGGGACGCCGGGTGCGGGGCTGACCGTGACCCGATCGTGCCCGATCTCGAGGACCCGCCAGCTGCTCGCCCCGAGCACGATGACGTCGCCGTGCATGCCGGCGCGGAGCTCGTACACCATCTCCTCGTCGAGCTCACCGACGCGCCGGCCAGGCGTGCCGGCCTCGCCCTCCATGAACACGCCGAACAGGCCGCGATCCGGGATCGTGCCGCCGCTGGTGACGGCGACGACGCGAGCGTCGCGGCGCCCTTCGATCGTGTCGGTGACGCGATCCCAGACCATGCGCGGCTTCAGCTCGGCGAACTCGTCCGACGGGTAGGCGCCCGCGAGCATGCCGAGCACGCCGTCGAGGACGTCGCGCGTCAGCGTCTCGTACGGTGCCGCCCGCGTCACGGTCCGGAGCAGGTCCTCGCCGGTCCAGCGATCCATGACGGTCATGGCCACGAGCTGCTGGGCGAGGACATCGAGCGGATTGCGCGGGATCTTCGTGGCTTCGATCGCGCCCTCGTGCATGCGGCGCGTCACGACCGCCACCTCGAGCAGGTCGCCGCGGTACTTCGGGAAGATCACGCCCTTGCTCGGCGCACCGACCTGGTGACCGGCTCGACCGACCCGTTGGAGGCCGCGCGCCACGCTCGTCGGGCTCTCGACCTGGATGACGAGGTCGACCGCGCCCATGTCGATCCCGAGCTCCAGGCTCGACGTGGCGACGAGCGCGGGGAGACGTCCCGCCTTGAGCTCCTCCTCGATCTCGAGTCGTTGCTCACGGGCGATGCTGCCGTGGTGGGCACGGACGAGCTCCTCGCCGGCGAGCTCGTTCAGTCGCTGGGCCAGGCGCTCGCTCAGCCGGCGGCTGTTCGTGAAGACGATCGTGCTGGTGTGGCTCCTGATCAGCTCGAGGATCCGCGGGTGGATCGCCGGCCAGATGCTGGTCCGCAGGTCCGGGCTGATCGCCGGACCGCCCGGCTGCTGCTCCTGGGGCAGGACGTCGCCGATGGCACTCATGTCATCAACCGGCACGACGACCTGGAGATCGAGCGGCTTTCTGGCGCCGGCGTCGACGACGGTGACCTCGCGGTCCGGCCCGATGCCGCCGAGGAAACGGGCGATCGCGTCGAGTGGCCGCTGGGTCGCGGAGAGGCCGATGCGCTGCGGGGGCTGGGCGCCGTCCGCCCGGAGGGCCTCCAGGCGTTCCAGGCTCAGGGCCAGGTGGGCACCCCGTTTCGTGCCGGCGATCGCGTGGATCTCGTCGACGATGACGTGCTCGACGCCTCGGAGGATCTCGCGGGCCTGGCTCGTCAGGAGCAGGTAGAGACTCTCGGGCGTTGTGATGAGGATGTCGGGCGGGCGGCGGGCGATCTCGCGGCGGTCCTCGGCCGGGGTGTCGCCGGTGCGGCTGGCAACGGAGATCTGTGGGGGTGTCTCGCCGAGGCGTTGGGCCGCGAGGCCGATCCCGGTCAGGGGCGCTCGAAGGTTGCGCTCCACGTCATAGGTCAGCGCCTTGAGCGGGGAGATATAGAGGACGCGGACGTTGCCGGGCTGGCCCTTCTGGGGCGCGGGGGTCGGGTGCTGAGCGAGACGGTCGAGCGTGTACAGGAAGGCGGCCAGGGTCTTGCCACTCCCCGTGGGCGCGTGGATGAGCGTGTGCTCGCCGCGGGCGATGGCGGCCCAGCCCTCCGCCTGGGCCTGGGTGGGCGCCTCGAAACTCGCCTCGAACCAGGCCCGAACGGCCGGCGAGAACGGGGCGAGCGGATCGGCGACAAGGGTCGTGGCCACGGACTGGAGAGTATAGGCTCACGGGCCGCTTTCGACCGCCCGTTCTAATTCCTGCGCTACCCCAATCCGGACTTGCTTCGCACCCATCGCGGTCAGCGATGGATTGTCGGCGTAGGGCGCACGGACGCTCCGTTTGCGCCTGATTTGAATTGCTTTCATCCCCGCCAGGGATAAATCTGATCGAAGGCGACCAGACCACCTTCGTGCTGTGCCATTCCAGGCGGCTCGGGTCAGGAATTTATCGCTGAGAGCGATGGGCGGGCGACATACCTCGGACGAGCCCGGGTAAGTCCCAGCTAAGGGTCCCGCCGTCTAATGGCGCTGTGGCGCCTCTCACGTCCGTCACCCGCACGAGCCGCAGAACGGCGACCGGTCGGCACGCGCACGAGCTGACATCGGTCGTGGTCGGGGAGATCGACCGCCAACGCCGTGATGCTGGGCTCTCGATCAGTGCCTTGGCACGTGGATCCGGTGTCAGTCAGGCCCATGTCAGCCAGGTCCTCGCTGGCAAACGCGAACCAAGCTTCGCGGTCCTGACCGCGCTGACTGAGGCTCTCGGCGCCGACCTTTCCATCCGCGTCTACCCCGGAACGGGCCCGAAGCTCCGTGATGGGGTCCAGGCACGGATCGTCGAGGAGCTCGTACGCCTCGCAGCCCCAGCATGGCGACGCTTGGTCGAGGTCGGCGTGTCACGGCCTGCCCGCGGTTTCATCGATGTCGTGTTCGACGACCCGGTGCAGTCCGTGATCGTCGCCACCGAGGTCCAATCGAGAATGGATCGCCTCGAGCAGCAGATTCGATGGGCTCAGGACAAGGCGCAGTCCCTGCCGTCCGCCGACCTCTGGCGATTCCTGCCGTCTACCCCGACGATCAGCCGCCTCCTGGTCCTTCGGTCGACGGTCGCGACCCGGGAGCTCGCACGACGATTTCGGGCGACCCTCGAGAGTGCCTACCCGGCGCGGGCGGCGGACGTCCACGAAGCACTCATCGCCGGCGTGAAGCCCTGGCCCGGGGCCGGGATCCTGTGGGCCGATGTCCACGGCGAGACGGTGCGGATCCTGGACCGGCCCCCACGAGGCGTCGACCTCGGGCGTTGAGTTGGTGGCGCGGTTCTAACGTTGGCCATCACTCCGAGCGATGGATCCTGGCGTCAGCGAGCGACATAGCACGGGGAGCCCCCGCGTCGGACCTAATGCATCCCACGGAGGGATAGTTTGCATTCGGACCGGCGGAATCCTGGCGCCATGGGGCGCGCCGACCGACCGACCGGCACGCAATCCCCGAATTCTTTCACTCAGAGGGATGACCGCGCCGGTTGCTTGCCGGCGGACGGCCGGGCCGGCGCTGGGCCGGGCCGGGACGCCTGAGGGCCGTGCCGGCGGCTCCGCGACGGCCGGTGGTGCCACGGGTTAGGTGCCCTAGCGGACCGTCCAGCGACTGACGTGGTCGTCGGGGCCGGCCTGATGCCCTGACTCGAGCGCGGCCACGATCCTCTGGCGTACCAGGGTCTCGTCGGCCGGTTCCACGGTGAACGACGTCCTCACCGCGTGACGATCGCCGACGGCGGCGATCTCCGTGTGGTGCGGCCACCGACATGGCGGTTCGTGGTCCCACGTGCCACACAGGGCCACGGTGATCGCCCCACCAACGGCCCGAGGATCAGCGCCCTTGGCGAGCTCGACCGTGGCCTCGTGGGCGTACTCGGTCACGGCGACGCGCTCATGTTCGCGTCCCCTTCGCGGTGGGCCGCCGCCAGGTCCTCGACCTCCGACAACGTCGTGGCCACCAGGGCGCGCGCGGCCAGCGCGCGACACCACGCGAGATCGAGACCCGCCACCGTCGATCGCACCGCCGCGATGGCTGCCGGCCCGACGCTCAATTCCCGGATCCCCAGCCCGACGAGGAATGGGATCACCGCCGGATCCGCTGCGGCCTCGCCGCACACCGCCACGTGCCGCCCCCGAATGCGGGCCGCCCGCACGACGCCATCGATCAGCCGGAGCACGGCGGGCTGCAACGCCGAGGCCAGGTCCGCCAGCTCGGCGTTGGTCCGGTCGACGGCCAGCACGTACTGCACGAGATCGTTCGTCCCGATCGAGAAGAAGTCCGCGGTCTCAGCCAGGGAGGCCGCCATGATCGCGGCGGCGGGCACCTCGATCATCACGCCGAGCTGCACCGAGGCGGCGACCCCGACCCGCTCCCCCGTCAGGCGCGCCCGAACGAGGTCCAGCCGCTCCCTTGCCGCGTCGACCTCCTCGCGCGTCGCGACCATCGGCAGCATCACGCGCAGCTCGCGACCGGCCGCCGCCTGGAGGAGCGCCGAAAACTGGTCGTCCAGCAGGTCCGGCCGCCGCAGGCCCAGGCGCAGTCCGCGCACCCCGAGCGCCGGATTCGCCTCGGCCTCGGCGCCAGCCGACTGCCACTCGGCGGGCTTGTCGCCACCCACGTCGAGCGTGCGGAAGACGACCGGCCGATCGCCGACCATCTCGAGGAGTCGGGCGTAGGTCGAGCGCTGCTCACCGACCGACGGCGGCGTCGAACGGCCAAGGAAGAGGAGCTCCGTTCGAACCAGGCCGATCCCCTCGGCGCCGGCCCTGACCGCCGCCTCCGCCTCGAGCGCCGAGGCCACGTTCGCGACGATCGACACGCCGCTGGTGGCCGATCCCGCCGTGCTCGACGACACCGACGACACCGCGACCGCCGAGACCGACGTCGCTGCCGCGAGCAGGCGCTCGAGCTCGACCACATCCGCCGCGGTGGGCTCGATGAACAACCGCCCGTCCGAGCCGTCCACGGCGCCGTCGACGCCGGTCGCGCCTTCAACGACCGCAGCCAACGCCGCGCCGAGCCCAAGCACGAGTGGGATCCCGAGCGCGCGTGCCACGATTGCCGCATGTCCGGTCGGCGCGCCGCCGGCTAATGCGATCCCGGCCACCAGCTCCGGTCGCAGCGTGGCGACCGCGGACGGGTCCAGATCGGCAGCCACGAGCACCGCGGGCGTGCCGTCGGGATGCCACAGGTCGGGGCGCGCCCCACCGCTCAGGATCGCCGCCACGCGCCGACCCACGTCGCGGACATCGGCTGCTCGTTCACGGAAGTAGTCGTCGTCGACCGCGGCAAGCACATCCGCCTGTTCAGAGGTCGCGCGCAGGATCGCCTCCTCTGCCGACGAGCCGGAAGCGACCAGCGCGATCGCCGGACTCACGATGCCGGGGTCGCGAGCGAACAGTGCCTGCGCCTCGAAGATCGCGCCGACCTCCGCGCCGGCTCGCGCGGCGGTCTGGACCGCCAGCGCCTCGAGCTCGGTCGCGCATCGATCCAGCGCCTCGGCCAATCGACGATGCTCCGAAGCGACCGTCGTGGGCGTGCGGCCGTTACCGGCGGCTGCCCGGCCGGCCCCGGCCGTCGTGGGCGCACCAGCCACGGCCGCGGCCGTCGACGGCGCGGCGACGAGCAGCAGGCGCCCGACGCCCACGCCCGGGGAACCGGCACGACCGACGAGGATGGTGCGCGCCATTGGTGGTCGGTACCTCGGGCCCGGCCGGACGTCAGGCCGCGTCCGGGCTCGAGCCGCCGTCCGCGCCGGCGCCCGCGGCCGCGTCGGCCAGCGCGCGCAGCAGCAGGGCCGATGACGTCGCCCCCGGATCCTGGTGGCCGACGGATCGCTCGCCGAGATACGACGCCCGGCCCTTGGTCGCGAGCATCGGGATCGTGGCGAGCGCTCCCGCCTCGGCGGCCTCGGCCATCGCAGCGGCCACCGCCGCCGCGGAGGCATCCGCGGCCGCCTTCCGCCCGGCTTCCGCCGCCGGCACGAGCGCATCGAGCATCGTCTTCTCACCGGGCACGGCTTTGCCCAGCTGCTGGATCCCCGTGATCGCCGCGTCGAGCGCGGCAACGAGCGCCTCGCCGGATCCCGCGTCGGGTGACGAGTCCGCCACCGCCCCACCGGCCCGCATCAGCCCGGTGCCGTACAACGGCCCTGCCGCGCCGCCGACCGTGCTGATCAATGTCCGCCCGGCCGTCTTCAGCCGCGCCCCGGCCACGGCCCGCGGCTCGTCGCCCTCGGGTCGGCCGGCGTCGATGAGCGCACGGATCGCGCTGAAACCGCGGTCCATGTTGGTGCCATGGTCGCCGTCGCCGATGGCCTGATCCAGCGCGGTCAGGGCTGCCGCCTGCTCGTGGAGGCGGTCGGCGGCCAGCTGAAGCCAGGCGTCGATGACATCGATCATGGATGGATACCTCGACTCGAAGGTCGTCGGGCTGAGTCTAGTCATGTGTGAAGCGCGGCCGTCGCCCCGGAGGGAGGATGGGGCGACGGCCGCGAGTAACAGGCTCGGAACCAGAACGAGCCGGCGGGCCGGCCTAGACGCGCCAGCGCAACGCGGCCGTATGGACCGGGTCGTCCCACCAGCGGGTCAGGTCATCGTCGAGCCGCAGGAGCGTGACCGAGAAACCGGCCATCTCGAGACTCGTGATGTAGTTCCCGACGAGCGATCGCCCGATGGAGATGCCCTGGCCGCCCAGGATCCGATTGACGCTGTTGAACGCCACGTACAGCTCGATGAGCGGCGTGCCGCCCATGCCGTTGACGAACGCGAGCACGTTGTCGCCGCGCGACAGCCCGAGATCGGACACGATCGGCGAGACGAGCCACTCGGCCATGTCGTCGACCGGGGCGAGCTTCTCGCGGCGCCGGCCCGGCTCCCCGTGGATACCGATGCCGACCTCGACCTCGTCGTCGCCAAGCTCGAACGTCGGCGTCCCGGCGGCCGGGACGACGCACGACGTCAGCGCCAGACCCATCGAGCGGCCCTGATCGTTGACCTTGGTGGCCGTCGCCGTTACCTCGGCGAGTGACCCGCCGGCCTCCGCGTGGGCGCCCGCGATCTTCTCGAGCAGCACGGTCACGCCGACACCGCGGCGGCCGGCCGTGTACAGCGAGTCCTGGACCGCGACATCGTCGTTGGTGACGACCGTCGCCACCTCGATGTCGCCGGCCACGAACTCCGCCGCCATCTGGAAGTTCAGGACGTCGCCGGTGTAGTTCTTGACGATGTGGAGCACGCCGGCCCCACCATCGACCGCGCGGGTCGCGGCCTCCATCTGGTCCGGCACCGGCGAGGTGAAGACGTGGCCGGCGGCCGCGGCATCCAGCATGCCCAGACCGACGAACCCGCCGTGGAGCGGCTCGTGGCCGGAGCCGCCACCGGAGATCAACGCGACCTTGCCCTGCTTGGGCCCGCCCTTGCGCAGGACGAGGTTCTGGGTCAGGTCCACCTTGACGAGGTCGGGATGCGCGGCCTCGAGCCCGGCGAGGCTCTCGGGGACGATGTCCTCGACCGCGTTGATGAGCTTCTTCACCCGGCTGGGTGCGTTGGTTGCCATGGAGCGTCTCCTTCGGTGGTCGTCAGGGGTTGTGCAGGCTGATCAGGCGGGGTCGGCGGCCGCGTCGCGAACCGATGACGTGGCCGGGATCGCGGCCGGCGCCTCGCGCCCGATGAACTCGTACAAGACGGCGCCGATCACGCCGCCGATGGTCGAGCCGAAGATGTAAACGACGATCAGCTGGTCGACCGGCACCGGCGTTGCACCGATGGCCTGGCCGAGGATGGCCGGCCCGAGCTCGCGGGCGGGGTTCAACGAGGCGCCGGTGATCGGGCCGACGAGGATGATGATCCCGTAGACGATGAACCCAATGATCAGCCCGGCGAATCCCGACGGAGCCTTGCCCGATACCGCCGCCCCGAAGACCGTGAAGACGAGGATGGCGGTGCCGATGACCTCGGCTGCGAACCCGACCGCGAGCCCGGCATTGGCGTTGACGGACACGGCACCCAGGCCCAGCGCGGCCGGGTCGTTGCCGGTCAGGATGATGAGGGTCAACGCGGCACCGATGAACGCACCGATGAGCTGGGCCACGATGTAGCTGCCAGCCGTTCGGCTGTCGATCTTGCGAGTGACCAGCAAGGAGATCGTGACAGCCGGGTTGATGTGGCATCCGCTGATGTGGCCGATCGAGTAGACCGCCGCGAAGATCGCGAAGGCGAACGAGAACGAGATCGTCGACAGGCCGGCCGTACCGTCGATGCCCGTGCCACCCGCCCCGGCGGTCAGGAACACGGTCAGCGGCACGGATCCGGCACCGATGAAGACCAGGATCGCGGTGCCGATCGCCTCGGCGGTCAACTTCTGGGCGAAGGTCGGGGACGACATCTGGGAGTTCCTCCTTCTGGGGGGGCGGGGACGAGAGGTCAGCCGGCGGGTTCGGCGGCTGCGGCGACGTAGGGGGTGAGCTCGGCGGCGAGGGCGGCGAGCGCCTCATCCGCGTCCGGTCCATCCGCCGTGAGCGTGATCTCGGAGGACGGGCGGATCGTCAGCCCGAGCAGGGCGATGAGGCTCTTCGCGTCGGCCTCGCGGCCGTCGTGATGGATGGCGATGTGGCTGACAAAGCGGCTGGCCGCCTGGACGAAGCGGGCCGCCGGTCGGGCGTGCAGCCCGGACGGGTCGATGACGGTGAGTCGAAGGTCGGGCACGGCTGGTCTCCTCAGGCCCGTGGCAGCTTGGCCATCGTCGCGGCGCCCTCGGCCGCCGCGGCGACGTCCTCGATCGACGCGCCGATGCTGGCCTGGACCGCGGCGAGGATCGCGCCCTCGACGAGCGGCGCTTCGCTGACACGAACTCGCGCCCGGTCGGCCTCGTCGAGCTCCTCGAGGGCGATCTCGAGGCTGAGGGCGGCGCTACCGAGATCGAGCAGGACCAGCGCATCGGTCGCACCGCCATCAAGCACGCCGCGGATGGCGCCCGCGATCTGCGGAGCGCTGGTTCCCAGGCGTCCGTCCTCGGTTCCCCCGGCGGTGGTCACGGGGACGTCGTCACCGGCGACCTGGGCGACCATGTCGCGCAGTCCTTCGACCAGCTTGCCGCTGTGGGAGATCAGGACCAGGCCCACCAATCGCGCCTCCTTTCGTTGACCCGGGTTCATTGCCTCCGGGTTGCCGTTGCGGTGCATCCTCCGCCCGAGTTCATCAAGAAACCAGCAAGACGGCATCAAGAGGTGCGATGAAGGGTCGCGCAGGTCGCGAGCCGGCATCCCGCTCCGTTGCCGCCCGGGGATGCGACACCTAGACTCGTCCGACCGTGAGCACCTCCATTTCCGCCGCTGTTCCCGCCGCTGTTCCCGCCGCCACCTCCGCCGCCACCTCCGCGGCCGGCCCCGGCCCAGCGACGATCGATTCCGCCGCGCTTCGCGCTGCGCTGGGCCGGTGCCGCGTCGTCGTCGAGCGGCACGCGGCGTACCTCACGCGACTCGATGCGGTATTGGGCGACGGCGACCACGGCGACAACCTCGTGATCGGCTTCCGAGCGGTGGACGCGCTGCTGGCGGAGTTGCCCGACGAGACACTCCCAGGCGAACTGCTCCGGGCCGTGGGCCACCGGCTCGTGGCCGCGGTCGGCGGCGCGTCGGGGCCGCTCTACGGCACGGCGTTTCTGGAGGCAGCCGCCCGCGCCGACGACGCGACGACGCTGGACGGTGCGGCCGTGGCCGGCATGCTGCATGCGGCCGCCGACGGATTGGCGCGCCGGGGTCGCTGCACCGTGGGCGACAAGACCATCCTCGACACGCTGGCGCCCGCGGCCGCGGCGTTCTCGGCTGCCCAGCGCGAAGGCCGGCCACTCGTCGAGGCGTATGCGCTCGCCGCCAGGGCCGGGAGGGACGGCGCGCGTTCGACTCGAGCGCTGGTGGCCCGGCGCGGGCTCGCCCTGCGCCTCGGAGAGCGCTCCGCCGGGCATCTCGATCCGGGCGCCGTGTCGTGCGCGCTTCTGCTGCGCGCTCTTGGCGGCCGCTGAGCGCCCCGAGGCCGGTCACGCCCGTGACCCCGCTCTGCCGTTGACGATCCCGACCGTGGAGGACCACGACGAGGCCGATCGACTGCGCGCCCGCGTCGCGCAGCTGGAGGGCGAGCGACGACGCGCCTTCGAGGACGCCCAGCGCGAGGCGGACGCCCTGTTCGCGCAGTACCAGCTGAGCCAGCTCGTCGCCTCGGGCGGGACCGTGGCCCAACTCGGCGCGGCCGTGCTTCTGGAGCTCGTCCGCCTGTCCGGGGCGGCCGGCGCTGCGCTCTACCTGCAGACCGCCGCAGAGGCCGGTCTCGACCGGATCGCCACCGAAGGCAACCCGCCGACGCCCGCCGACGCACCAGGCCGGATCGACGACATCGAAGCCGGGCGAACCTGGATCGGGTCCATCGCGGGCGGCCGCGCCATCGCCCTCTCGGAGACGGATCCGGCGATGCTGCTCGCCGTCTGGCCGCAGCCGGACGACACCCTCGACGACGACGGGCTGCGGATCGCCCTGCTCGCCCGCCACGAACTTGCGGTCGCGTTCACCGGGGCGCGGCTGCGCGAGGCACTGGAAGACGAACGGCACGAGCTGGGGGCCATCGTCGACGGCGCCACCGACCTCATCCTCCAGGTCGACGCCGAGAACCGGGTCGTCCGCCTCAACCCCGCCGGCGAGCGGCTTCTTGGCACGACCGCCGCGGACGCCACCGGACGGACCTGCGCCGACGTCCTGGGTTGCGAGGTGGCCGGCGGTCATGGCGCCAAGGACTGTCCGCTGGCCGAGGTCCGGCGCACCGGTGATCCGATCGCCTACCGCGAGACCGCCGTGCGGGGCGGTGCCGGTTCACCGGTCCGCGTCGCCGGCTCGTACGCCGCCGCTCCATCGACGCCCGGCCCGGGCACGCGGACGACCGCGATCCTGCGGGACCTCAGCGCCGCGCGGACGCTGGAGGAGCTGCGCGAAGGGTTCGTGGCCACGGTCAGCCACGAGCTGCGCACCCCGTTGGCGCTGATTCGCGGCTACGCCGAGACGCTCCTCCACCTCGAGCTCGAGCCCGACGAGCAGCGGTCCTACGTCCGCCGCATCGACGAGGCCAGCGGCCGGCTGGCGGCACTCGTGGAGCAGGTGCTGGACGTCACCCACCTCCAGGCGGACCCGCTGATCCTCGAGCGGTCCACGACGACGCTGGCGTCGCTCGTCGCGCGGCTGCGCGGCGAGCTCGACGTCGCCGGTGGCGCCGAGCGGCTCGAGGTGGCGATCCCGGCCGATCTGCCGCCGCTCGATGTCGACGTCGGGCGCGTCGGCCAGGTGCTCTCGAACCTGGTCGGTAACGCGCGCAAGTACGCCCCGGACGGAAGCCCGATCGTGATCGGTGCCGCGGTCGACGGGGCGTGGATGGCGGTGACCGTCGATGACGAGGGCGTCGGGGTGCCCGAGGCGGAACGGGGTCTTGTCACGGAACCGTTCCACCGGGCCTGGAACGTGCGCGAGTCGCGGATCCCCGGCACGGGTCTCGGGCTCTTCATCTGCCGGCGGCTCGTCGAGGCGCACGGCGGCCGGCTCGATGTCCTCGATCGACCGGACGGCCGTGCCGGCACCCGGGTCCGCTTCACCCTCCCGCTGGCGGCACCGCCGCCGACCACGCCGCCCCCGTCCGCCGCCGCGCAGGCGCCCCGTGGCTGAGACCATCCTCATCATCGAGGACGAGCCCGAGTTCGCGGCCCTCGTCGAGCTATGGATGACCCGCGCCGGCTACCGGACCGTGACCGCGCGGACCGGCCCCGACGGCCTGCGCCGGTTCTACGACGAGCGGCCGGACCTGATCATCCTGGACGTCGCACTCCCCGGCTTCGATGGCTGGCAGCTGATCGGACGCTTCCGCGAGTTCAGCCGCGTGCCGATCCTGATGGTCACGGCGCGCGGCTCCGAAGCGGACAAGATCCGCGGCCTCAAGCTCGGCGCGGACGACTACATCACGAAGCCGCTGTCCTTCCCGGAGCTGTCGGCCCGCGTGGAGGCGGCGCTGCGACGGGCTGCGACGGCCGCCCCGGAACAGTCACGGCGACTGAAGCACCGCGAGCTCGTCCTGGACCTGGATGACCACCGAGCGCACCTGCGCGGCACCGAGGTCCACCTGACCCCGACCGAGTTCCGCTTGCTCGCCCACCTCATGGAGCACGCCGGCCAGCTCGCCACGCACCGCCAGGTGCTCGGCGCGGTCTGGGGCGCGGGCTACGACCGCGACGTGCACCTGCTGCGGATGACGATCCGCAACCTGCGCCTCAAGCTCGATGCCGCGGCACCCGGCGAGCCATACATCACGACGGAGTTCGGCCTGGGCTATCGCCTCAGTGGCCCGCAGTCACGCTGATCCTCTGGAATCGCGGTCCTTCGGAGCCTGTCGACTGGGATTGGTAGACTCCGCCGTGGCCGAGTCCTCCGAGCATCTGCATGGTCTGGAGTTGCCATGAAGCTTGCAACGGTCCCCATTGGCGCCGGCCTGGTCGCCGTCCTTGCGATCGGCTGTGCATCGTCGCCGGCGGCTCGCAGTCCGGAGGGGTCGAGCACCTCGTCGTCATCGCCGGCGATGAGTGGCACCTCGACGCCATTCCCGGGCGAGCGGCCCCTCCCGGTCCTGTCCGGGGCCCTAGCGCCACTGGAAGCCGGGACGTATGTAACGCCCTCGGGCTTCGAACCCGCGGTCGCGGTCACGGTCCCCGCCGGCTGGTATGGCGGAGCGGGCGGCAGTGGTTTTGGTGTCGGACAGGGATGGGACGAGGTGAACGAGCGTTCCCGCGACGTCGGGCTGAACCTCGATGTCATCCCGACTCCCTACGATGAGGCGGTCGCGGCCTTCGGGAAGCTCGGTGGCCTGACCCATCGGGCAGCCCCAACCAGTGGGATGATCGATGGCCATGAGTCGACCACGTTCCAGGCTCAAGCCGACGGCGAGCCGGTTCTCCTCGACCCGATCGCACCTGGGAGGGACCTCATCAGCCAAGCCGATCAACAGATCTTCATCGACGTCGCTGGTGCCACCGTTCTCGTCAGGACCGAGATCTTCAACGAGACTGCGCAACCCGCTCTCGACGCTGTGATCGCGTCGCTCGACTTCCAGTAGCCGATCACCGACTCCATCAGTCCCCAGCGAGCAGCTTGGCGGCTTCGTCCGCGGCGGCGCGTTCCTCGTCGGTCAGCAGGTGGCGACGGTCCTGTGCCGAGTGATCCACGAAGCCGCCGAGGCGGGCGCGCAGGTCGTCGAGGCGGTCGAGGTGGTGCGCCGCGATCGGCGCGAACGCGGCGCTGTCCCCGGCCGCGGCCAGTAGGGCGGTCAGGTCGTCGAGGCAGAACGGGATCTCGAGCATGACCGCGGCCCAAGCCGGATCCGCGCTGCGCTCGACCAGCCGGGCCAGCGCGATGTCCACGCCCGTGGCGCCCTGGCCGCACGCGATGCACGGTGGGCGCCGGCCGGCCTCGGCCAGCCGCTGACGGCGGCTTCGGCCGCGGCCACCAAGCGCGGCCCTGAGCGCGACCACACGGCGTTCGATGATCGCCCCGAACAGGATGGACGACCCGAGGCTGCCCGACGCCTGGCGGTTCGCCTCGAGCAGCTCCGCGGCGTGGCGGCGGCAGAACCCGTGCTCGCGCTCGAGGCCCTCCCGAAACCCGATATCGAGCACGCGCTCCGCGATGATCGCGTCGAGCGTCGCCCGTTCGGAGCGGGCCCGGACCGCGCAGACGGCGCAGCCACCGAGCCCGATCGCCGCCGCGAGCCGGACATCGACGAGGTCGCGCGAGGGCAGCCCGTCCGACGAGGGCCCGGTCATGCCGGCTCACGCCGGGCCACGATCGCCGCCGCATCCATTGACCGAACCGCGCCGGCCGCCGACTCCACGCGGTAGCCTGCCCGCTGCAGCAACGTCCGGGCGATCGAAGCTCGGTCGGCGCGATCGAGCGGTTCGAGGACGTCGCGCTCGGCCAGCGTGACCTCGGCGGTGCTCGCGCGACCGGGCGTCGCGTGCGCCTCGAGGAGCTTGCCGGCGAGGCCCTGGCGACGATGTCCGGGCTCCACGCCGAGCGCGAGCAGCTCCTCGGACTCGCGCGATCGCCCAGGGAGACCGCGAGGCCGACGACCACCGGCCCGACCACACCCGCCGTGACCCGGGCACCGTCCGCGAGCCCCGCCAGCACAAGCGCATGGGCCGCCTGCGGATCGGCCGGGGCGACGACCCAGGGCGCGAGGGTCAGAGAGGCCCAGGTCGTGGCGTCGACGTCGGCGAGGATCGAGGGGGTGCCCGTGCCGAGCCGGTTTCCGGGCATCGCAACACCGGCCGGCGCGAGCGGATCCCACCAGCCGCGGTCATGCCCGACCTGCACGAGCCGCGGCACCAGCACGCGACGGACGAGCGCCGCGACCCCGGCCGCCTGCTCCTCGACGGTCGCCTGCGCGGCGTCGAACACGAGCCCGGCATTCGGTTCGTCGTCGAACCGCTCGGGGAGCGGCGCCTGCCCGTACCGTGCCGCCTCGGTCGCCCATCGCTCGCGCCAGGCCGGCGGCGTGGTCTCCGGGACCTCGCGATGCGCACCGGCCAGCCAGGTCAAGGCCCAGGTCCGCGGCACGACCCGGTACGCGTCGTAGCCGCCGCCGCCCGTCGCGAGCCACCGGCCACGGGCGTACAGATGCGCGACCGTGTCCACGAACCGGGCCGCCGCCCCGTGGGCCGTCGTGGTCACGTTGAGGTGGGCGAGCGGATCCCAGGCGTGCGAATTGGCGCCGTGTTGCGACACGATCAGGTCGGGCGCGAACGTGGCGGCCAATTCGGGGAGCAGGAGGGTCACGGCGTCCAGCCACGCACGCTCTCCGGTCCCGGGCGGCATCGGGACGTTGACGCTCGTGCCGGCCGCGACCCCCTCCCCCACCTCGTCGACGTCGCCGGTCCCCGGGAACAGGGCTCGGCCCGTCTCGTGGAAGGAGACCGTCAGCACGCCCGGATCGTCCCAGTGGATCGCCTGCACGCCGTCGCCGTGATGCACATCGAGATCGATGTACAGCACCCGCAGCCCATCGCGCCGGGCACGGGCGATCGCGAGCGCCGGGTCGTCGTAGATGCAGAACCCGGACGCCCGATCCGGCATCGCGTGATGCAGCCCACCACCCGGGTGCTGGGCGTGCTCGACCTCCCCGCGCAGGATCGCCTCGACGGCCCGCAGCGACCCGCCGGCCACGGCCGCCGAAGCCTCGTGCATGTCCGGGAAGGGCGGGCAATCACCGCCCTCGCCGATCCCCGCCTCCGGAAACCCGTAGGGGTCGATCGAGAAGCGCTTGACCACCTCCAAATACGACTTGGTGTGGCACCACAGGAGCTCCTGGTCCGCGGCGGGCTCGGGCGCCAGTCCCGGTTCCGCCCCGACGGCACGGAGCAGGTCGATCCCGGGCCCGAACCGCCGCGGCGTTAGGGGGTGACCCGGCCCGAAGTCGAAGTCGGTGGAGCGGGGCCCGAACACGAGGAGCATCGCAGGCCACGATACCCGGCTCGTGCCGCGCCGTCGGCTCGCGCCGCGGACCCGAGCGAGTACCATCCCGGGATGCAGGATCTCGCCATCGTCCTGATCGTCATCCTCGTGCTCGTGCTGCTGTGGCGCGGCCCCAAGACGCTGCCCAAGCTGGGCGAGGCGCTCGGACGCGGTGTCCGCGAAGCGAAGTCGGAGGCCGGCAAGGCACAGGCCGAGATCCAGGCACGGGCCGCCGGCGAGCCGATCCCGCCGGACGAGCCGGCCAAGCCCGACGGCACGGTCTGACCACTCGGCCCCCGATCATGCCGCGACGAGACGTCGCCGCCGACGACTCGGCCGCGCCGTGACCCCGGACGAGCTCGAGGCGATCACCCGCCGACCCGACCCCGGACCGCACATCACGACGACCCTGGTCGATGGTCGCCCGGTCGACACGCTGGCGGACCTGCCACCGCTCCGCGACCGGCTGCTGTTCGTCGGGCTCAACCCGTCGCCGGTCAGCGTCGAGGCCGGCCACTACCACCAGGGCCGCCTCGGCAGAACGTTCTGGCGGCGGCTGATGCTGGCCGAGATCCTGCCGGCCGGCACGGACGTCGAGACCGCCGACGACGCGCTCATGGCGGCCGGCCACGGCATCACCGACCTGCTCAAGACGCCGACTCCCCGCGACGAGGCGAGCGACGCGGACCTCAGGGCGGGCGTCGGGCCGCTCTGGCAGAAGATCGCGCTCTGGCGGCCGGCCGCCACCGTGTTCATCTACAAGCGCGCGGCCACGATCGCGGCCGGCCGCGAGCTCGAGGAGCCGTGGGGTCAGCTGATGGGCGTGGCCATGGCCGGCCGCCCGTGCTTCCTGATGCCCGGACCCTACGCCTCGACCGAACAGGTCGACGAGGGCCTCAACCTGCTGCGGAACCTGGCGTCATCGCTGCCGGTCGATCGCGCGTAGGCATCGACTCCGTTTCATCCGGGAGGGACTCGGTCGATGGCAATCCCAGGGCGAAGGCGACCACCAGCAGGGCCCATCCGATCACGGCGCCGACGGCTACGAGCGAGGCCACGAAGTACGCGACATCCTGGGATAAGGGTGGTGTCGAGATGACGGGCATCGCCAAAGCGGGCAACAAGACCAACCCTGCGCCGACGGTGGCGAGCCCCCAGGCGGCACGAGGCTGTTCCTGCCCGAGCCAACCCGTCACTGAAACGACGACGAGGTAGGCAACGGCAAGGGTTCCGAACAGGTTGACCAGGACCTGACCGATGACGAGCACGGGATGCATCAACCAGTCATCGAATTCGAACCCCACCGATGTCAGCCAGGCGATCGACGCACCAGTCGACGCGAAGGTCACGACAGTCAGCACTGCGGCAAGCCCGCGCCCCCCACGAACGCCCTCGTAGCGCCGCGCGGCCGACAGCCCACTCGCGATGAACGCGATGGCGAAGACACCGACGATCGACACGAAGATCGAATAGGCCTCCTCTGTCGGCGAAATGTAAGGAAAGGACAGGGGCTCACCACCCGGCAGGAAGCCAACCACCGTCGGTCCGAGCAGCCGCATCACGTGTTGCAGGAGGAGCAGGAACGCCCCCGACGCAAGTGGTGTCAGCGTGGTTCGCGCGTCCGGGTGCCGAAGGAACAGCGCCATACCCACGAGCACACCCAGGATCCCCGTCAAGACGGCGTAACTGCCGAGCCAAAACTCGAGAGGGCTGCCGAGGTTGCCGACTCGCCGCTGATCACCCAAGATCCGCCAAATCTCGTATCCCATGACCGCCACGAACGGCAGCACCCACGGCGAGATCGACGTCAGTCGGTCCGGGAGGTGTGGTGGTCGCGCTTCCTCCCAGGGCGTGCCGTCGATCGTTTCGCCGGCCGGTTCATCGATCATGCGTGCAGCCTCAGGGCTCGGTGCTGCTGTCGTCAATGCCCTGACCGATGTGGCCGTGGCCCGGGAGCCATCGCGCACGCGGCGCCACGGAACGGAGAGCAGCCACGGACCGTTGCCATGCGGCATCGTCCGCGGCGGCGAAGATCGACCGCGCGCCGCGAACCCCATCGAGATCCCCGGCGATCACGTCACTCCCATCGCCCACGACGAAGGCCACGTGATCCGGTCGCGGTCCCGGCGTCGCGACCACTCGCATCGCGACGTCGCCCAGATCGATGACCTCGCCATCGCCGAGCTCCCCCGTCTCGTACGGCAGGTGCCGCCCGCCGTCCGGACCCACGAGCACCGGGATCCCGAGCTGTTCCGCGACCGCCTCGGCGCCGGCCGCGTGGTCGGGATCGGCATGGGTCAGCGCGATCGCCGCGATCCGTCCACCACGAGCCGCAGCCACCTCGATCGCCCGGTCCAGCGCCTCCCCGGTCGGGTCGCCCGGATCCACCAGCACGAGCTCGGTCCGGCCGACCAGGTAGGCGTTGACCGGCTGACCGGCGACGCCGCCACCGGCCGGCATCTCGATCCGGGTGATGTCGGTGGCCACCTGTTCGACCACGACCTCCCCGAGCCGGCCGGGCGCCAGCCGCTCCCCGATCTCCTCGATGGAGCGTGCGTGCGCGAGTTGCATGAGCGTGGTCGACGTCGGCAACCACATGCCGAGACCGCCCGCCGCCATCGATTCGAGCGCGTCCAGCGGCCGGTGCCACGCCTGTGCCAGCACCTCGTCCCCGACGAGGGTCACCGCCGCGCCGTTCGGGAACGCCGCAGCGAAGAACCGAGCATCGAACCGCCGCGGCATCGACCGTGGCGTGACCCAGCGCGACAGCGGCACCAATCGGTCCGTCCGGAGCCGCAGATCGAGCGACTCGGCGATGGCGGGAAAGGCGCCGGCATCCGCGAGCAACCGAGCCCGCGCGGCGACAAGGTCCGCGGCGGGCGCGTGATCCGCGAGCAGCACGCCGACTTCCTCGAACGCCTCACGGATCGCCGCGATGTGGGCGGCCAGCGCCGTGACCGGCTCCAGGTCGCCACCAAGACGCTCGGCCGCGGCCTCGGCTGACAGGACCGACCGCGCTGCGAAGGCGGGATCGGCGTCCGCGGCATCCACGCGCCCACCCGGGAACACGTGCATGTCGGGTGCGAACGCCATCGTCGCCGGCCGATGCGTCAACAGGGCTTCGAGCCCACCGTCCCCTGGCCGAACCAGGACGACGGTCGCTGCGGGCCGCGCAGGCACGCCCTCGATGTGGTGGGTCACCGATCCATTCTGGCCACCTCGGCTCGCTGCGGCGAGTCGCCGCGCGCCGCGCCGCCCCGGGACAGGGGGCCCACCTCCCACCCGGACCACAGTCCGGTGCCTCGACGCGCCGTGCCCCTTGTATCCGCATTCGCACCGGCGTACCGTCACGACTCCACCGCGCGAAAAGTCCCCCGCGTGAGGCCCGTCATGACTCGTCTGTCACGTCGATCCGGGTTCGTCCTGACCCTGACCGCGCTGGTGGTCGCCGCCCTGGCACCAGCCTCCGCGTACGGGGCATCGCCTTCGGCCGCCGCGAGCCCCGCGCCCGCGCCCGCCGCGAAGAACATCAAGGTCATCGTCACGTTCGACGCCAGACCGGGTAAGGCCGCCACCAAGGCCATCGAGCGCGTCGGCGGCGAGGTCAAGCACCAGCTCAAGCTCATCGACGCGCTGAGCGCCGAGATTCCCCGAGCCAAGCTCAAGGCCCTGCGCGCCGACCCCGCAGTGAAGGCCGTCGAGCTGGACGGCAAGCTCGTGATGTCCGACCACACCCCCGACACCGGCGACTACGAGTACGAGAACGCCTGGGGGGTGGAGCACATCGGCAGCCGCGAGGTCCATCTCGCCGGCAACACGGGCCAGGGCGTGAAGGTCGCGGTCATCGACACGGGTATCGACTACACCCACGACGATCCCGATGACGACCCCTACGTCGTCGACCCGGAGTTTCTCGGCAACTACGTCGTGGGTGGCTTCGACTTCTACAACAACGACAACGATCCGATGGACGACAACGGGCACGGCACGCACGTCGCGGGCATCATCGCCGCCGAGCACAACAGCTACCTCGTCACCGGCGTCGCCCCCGGGGTGGAGCTCTATGCGCTGAAGATCCTCAGCGCGGCCGGCGAAGGCGAGTACTCCGGCCTGATCGCCGCCCTCGGCTGGGCGGTCCAGAACGACATGGACGTCGTCAACATGAGCCTGGGCGGACACGAGGTGTCGGCCGCGCTCCAGACCGCGGTCACCGCCGCCTACGACGCTGGCGTGACCATGGTCGCCGCCAGCGGCAACATCAACCCGCTCGACTGGATGGAGATCTTCTACGGCTGCCCGGTCGTCTATCCGGCGGCCTATGACGAGGTCATCGCGGTCTCGTTCACCGGCGAAGACGACCGGCTCACCGGCTACTCCTGCACGGGTCCCCAGGTCGATCTGGCCGCCCCCGGCGACAACATCCTCTCGACCGTCCCGATCGGCGACTGCATGTTCTGCACCCCGTACGGGTACAACTGGGCGAGCGGAACATCGATGGCTTCTCCGCACGTGGCCGGCGTCGCGGCGCTCATCCTCAGCCATGGCATCGCCGACGATGGCGACGGCCTGCTCGCCGACGACGTCAAGGCGCACCTCTGTGCGAACACGTCCCCGGCGGCCGGGATGGCCACGACCGACCCGCGCTACCCGAAGTGGTACGGCTGTGGGCTCGTGGACGCGGACAAGGCGCTCATCGACAACCCGCCAGGCGGCGGAGGCGGCGGTCCGACAGGTCCATCCGCGGCCAACGACACCAAGACGACCGACGAAGACACCGCGACCGACATCGCGGTCCTGGCCAACGACACCGGTACCGGCCTGACCGTCACCGCAGTCAGTGATCCCCCGCACGGTACGGCAACCATCAACCCGAACGGCACGGTCCACTACGTCCCGGACGCGCAATACGGCGGCCCCGACGCCTTTGACTACACCGTCACCGACGGCGCAGCCCTGACCGACAGCGCGGCCGTGGCGGTCACGGTGACCCCGGTCAACGACCCGCCGGTCGCGGTCGACGACACCGCCTCGACGCCCGAGAACGTCTCGAAGCTCATCGACGTCGTCGCCAACGACACCGACATCGACGGCGGCCCGCGCGTCGTCACGAGCGTCACCAACCCGAGTCACGGCACCGCCGTGATCGAAGCCGGTCAGGTGCGCTACACGCCGGCCGCGGGCTACGTCGGCCCGGACTCGTTCCAGTACACGGTCAGCGACGGCGCGGGTGGCACCGACACCGGTTCCGTGGCGGTCGCGGTCACGGACGTGCCGGAGGTCACATCCATGCACGTCGGTGACCTCGACGGCTCGGCCACGATGAAGGGCAAGAACTGGACCGCGCGGGTCACGATCCGCGTCGAGAACGCGACCCATGGAGCCCTGGCGAACGCGAACGTCACGGGCGTTTGGAGCAACGGCGCCACCGGGTCGGCGAATTGCCGGACGTCGGTCGTCGGCGTCTGCACCGTGTCGAAGTCCTCCATCTCGACCGCGGTCGCGTCCGTGACCTTCACGGTCACCGGGGTGACGCTGTCGGGCCGCACGTACGACGCGTCGGCGAACCACGACGCCGACCCCGACAGCACGGGGACCGAGATCGTCGTCAGCCGCCCGTAACGGGCTCGCCTCGAAGCTGTTCCACGAGCGCGGCGGGGTCCGTGACGGGCAGGCGGCACACGAAGTTGCGACAGACATAGGCGGTCGGCCGGCCGCCGATGGCGACGCGGTCGTGCAGGAGTGGCACCTCGGACGTTGCTGCGCGGTCCGCCGGCGCCACGGCCAGCACCTGCTGCGGCCGCCACGCGGCCCAGACCGGACCGAGCAGTTCGCGGGTCGCCTCGTCCGAGGGGTCGCCCACGATCGCGACCTCGACGACATCCGAATCGGCGAACGAGGCGGCCACGAGCCACTGCGCGAACCCCGTCGGGTAGCGGGCCAGGTACGCCGAGACCGTGCCGAGCGCCCGTTCCGCGGCCTCGCGATAGCGCCCCTCCCCGGTCCACGCCGCCAGCCGCAGCAGCACGGTCGTCGCCATCGCCCCGCCCGATGGCACCGCGTTGTCCTGCGGATCCTTCGGCCGGGTGATCAGCCGCTCATGGTCGGTCGCGGTGTCGAAGAAGCCACCGGCCGGGTCCGCGAAGCGCTCCAGGATGCGGTCCGCGAGCGCCCGAGCGATCGAGAACCAGCGCTCGTCGAACGTGGTCTCGTACAGCGCCAGCAGGCCCTCGGCGAGGTGGGCGTAGTCCTCGAGCACCCCGGAACCGACGGCGCGGCCATCCTTCCAGGAGCGCTTGAGGGACCCATCCGCGGCCAGCAACCCGTCCATGATCGTCGTGGCCGCCCGAACCGCGGCCGCCGTGTAGCGCGGCTCGTCCAGCAGCCGTCCCGCCTCGGCGAGCGCCGCGATGGCCAACCCGTTCCAGGCCGCGAGCGCCTTGTCGTCGCGGGCCGGCTGAGACCGCGTGGCTCGCCGCTCCAGGAGGCGCGCGCGCGAATCGGCGAGCTCGGCCTCGAGCGCTGGGTCGTCGCGGAACGGCGGCTCGTCGACGGCCGGCCAGATGCGCGAGAGGATCGTGACGTCCTCCCAGTTGCCTTCGTCGGTCACGCCGTAGGCCTCGGCGAAGCGGGCCGCCGGGACGGGTCCCAGGACCTCGCGGATCTCCGTGGCCCGCCAGGTGAACGTCAGGCCCTCGATGCCGTCGGTGTCGGCGTCCTGGCTCGAGGCGAAGGCGCCGTCGGACGTCGTCAGCTCGCGGATCATGTAGTCGAGCACCCCGGTCGCGATCTCGCGATAGCGCTCGAAGCGCTCCTCGCCGAGGACGGCCCACGCGTGGAGGTATACGCGCGCGAGCTGGGCGTTGTCGTAGAGCATCTGCTCGAAATGCGGCACGAGCCAGCGCTGGTCGGTCGCGTAGCGGTGGAACCCGCCGCCCAGCTGGTCGCGGATCCCGCCGTCGGCCATCTTGTCGAGGGTGAACCGCACGATCGCCCCGGTCCGCTTGTCGCCGAGCGCGATGCGCCGAAGCAGGAACTCGATCGTCATCGGCTGGGGGAACTTGGGCGCGCCGCCCCACGAGCCGTTGCGCGTGTCGAACGACGACATCAGCGCGTCGTACACCGCCTCGAACAGCCCGCGATCGATGGCCGGCCCCGCGCCGGGTGCGGCGGTCCGGTTCTGCTCCGCGAGCGCGGCCGACCAGCCGCTGGCTTGCCGCGAGGGCCTCGCCGCGCTCGTTGGCCCAGGCCAGCGAAACGCCCTCGAGGACCTGGTTGAACGACGGCATCCCGTGGCGCGGCCGGTCCGGGAAGTACGTCCCGCCGTAGAACGGCGCGCCGTCCGGGGTGAGGAACACCGACATCGGCCAGCCGCCACTGCCCGTCATGGCCTGGACCGCGGCCATGTAGATCGAATCGAGGTCCGGCCGCTCCTCGCGGTCGACCTTGATGGCGACGAAGCGCTCGTTGAGGAGCCGGGCGGTCGCCTCGTCCTCGAACGACTCGCGCTCCATGACGTGGCACCAGTGACAGGCCGCGTAGCCGATCGACAGGAAGATCGGGCGGTCCAGCAGCTTCGCGCGCGCGAGCGCGTCACCGCCCCAGGGGAACCAGTCGACCGGATTGTTCGCGTGCTGGAGGAGATACGGGCTCGTCTCCCCGGCGAGGCGATTCGGCATGGTCCGATGGTACGTCGAACGCCCGATCGGGCCGTCACGGCGCGATCGGCCCGCCAGGTGGTGCGTGACGGCACCATTTCAGCGGATTGTGAACCGATAACGGCCAGATAACGCCTTACAGGTATGGTGCGGGGACATCCGCTTGGGTTAGTCTCCGGTCCATGACGTCACAGGAGTGCCGCCTGTTGTGAGACGCGTGCTCATCGCCATCCTCGCGTCCCTGATGATCGCGGGCCTCGTCGCGCCCGCGGTGGCGGCTGCCCCTGCGCCGAGCGGGGCCGTGCCGAAGGTGGTCGTGGTGGTCGGCCCGTCGGGCGCGGCGACCAACCGGTATCGCACGGAGGCGCGGGCGGCGGCGTCGCTCGCTCGCAAGTACACCCCGGACGTCACGGAGATCTACTCCCCCAACGCGACCTGGCCGGCGGTCAAGAAGGCGCTGCAGGGGGCGAGCCTCGTCATCTACATGGGCCACGGCAACGGCTTTCCCAGCCGGTATCGCGACAGCCTCTACCCGCCGACGCAGAACGGCTTCGGGCTGAACCCCAGCGCCGGCGGGAACGACGCCACGCATCAGTACTTCGGGGAGGGGCCGATCGCCACGGACGTCCGCCTCGCGAAGAACGCGGTCGTCCTGCTCAACCACCTGTGCTACGCCTCGGGCAACACGGAGCCGGGTCTCGCCGAGGGCACCCTGAGCATGGCCCGCCAACGCGTGGACAACTTCGCGGCCGGCTTCGTCAAGGCCGGTGCGGCCGCGGTGATCGCGGAGGCGTACGCCAGCCCGAACCACATGGTTCGGACCGTGCTCGGCAGCAATCGCTCGATCGAGTCGGCCTGGCGCCGGGCGCCGTCGGCCAACGGACACGCCTTCGCGTTCGAGAGCTCGCGCAGTAGCGGCTACGTGGCGCAGATGGATCCCGAGCGGACCAGCTCCGGGTTCTCGCGCTCGATCGTCCTCAAGAAGGGCCTCGTCTCGGCCGACGTCCTGCGCAACGCCCGCGGAAGCCGATCGAACGCCTCCGCCGCGCCGCAGGAGTCGCCCGACGCCGCAGCCCTCACCCCCAGCCTGGCCGGCACGGGCATCCAGATCGGCATCCCGACCTACCAGGGATCCACCGCGGCCGGTGGCAGGATCAACTACCGGATCCCGTTCAAGATCGCCGACCGCGACGACCTGCCGAAGAAGCTCCAGGCCAGCGCCCGCTGGGACCTGGTCGAGCCCGCCGTGGACCTCGCGCCCGCGCCGGAAGCGGAACCGGATCGGGCGGTCCCGGAGGTCGTGAACCCAGACTTCGGCGTCGTGACCGCGGAGCGTCTCGGTGACGTCATCGCGCCCGCGAAGCTCAAGATCGGCAAAGGGCAGATGACCGTCCACGTGGCCACGCCGGCCACCCCCGGGAAGTACCGCCTGACCGTCTCGCTCCACGACGAGGACGGCGTGGCCTACGACGCGGTGACCCAAGCGCAGGTCCCCTCGCTCATCTTCCGCGTCACGGGCGAGCTGGATGCCGGGTTCGATGCCCCGGGCTGGCTCGATCTCGCGCCCGGCGCCACCGTGGACCTGACGGTGCCCGTCGCCAACCTCGGCAAGCACACGTGGGGCCACGTCGCCTTCGACGATCCGCGGGATCCCGAAGGCAGTGTGCCCGCCGAAGCCGCCCGGATGACCGGCACGTGGGTCGCCTTGGGTCCGCTCAAGGACCCGGCACAGGTGGACGCCGCGAACGCGGCCTCGGTCACTCCCGTGGAGCTGCCGGCAGGCTTCGACACTGGCTCGGTCGCCGAGCCGAAGTTGCGGCTGTTCGCCCCCAGCATCCCCGGTGACTACCTGCTCATCCTGGACGTCCTGACGCCCGAAGCCGGCTCGCTGACGGCCCGTGGCGTCGAGCCGCCGATCATCCGCGTGACGGTGCGCGCGGACGCCGCCCCAGCGGTCGCTCCCGCGGCGACGCCGTCCGAGGCGCCGGCCGCCTCCGAGGCGCCGGTGGTCGAGACGCCGACACCCTCCTCCGCGACCGAGCAGGCGCCGGCGCCGCGCCTCGCCCCGCCCGTCGTGATCCCCGCGAACGACTAGGCCCGCTCCGCCAGCGCCTCCGCGCGCAGGCTCGCGAGATAGGCCGAGGCGTTCTTGTAGCTGGGCCAGGTCACGTCGCGGTCGTACACGGCTGGCGGCTCATGCAGCCCGTGGCGTTCGTCGAACGTGATGGCCCGCGGTCCCGCGGCCGCGGCCAGCTGACGATCGAAGGTCGCCAGTCTTGCGTCGATGCTCTCCGCGAGGACGAGATACATCGCGTCGTACGCGGTCAGTCCATGGCGCTCGATGCGATCGATCGCGTGGAGCAGCAACGGGCGACCAGTCTCCATGGTCTCGAGGCCGAGCGTGTCCAGCCGATGAATAGCCGCGAGCATCTGTTGCCCGGGTGAGCCCGGATCTCTACCGAGCCCATTCACGACTTCGAGCCAGAACTGGCTGGGTACGACCAATGACCGAGCCTCCCGAGTCCACGATCCGAGGGCCCGAACGACGGCAGGTGCTTCGGGTTCGTCAAGGATCAGCGCGAGCGCGACCGACGAATCGATGACGACCGGCCCGTGTCTCACTCCGAGTCCTCGGACTGCTCCCGAAGGGCTTGCCGTTCTTCTCGCGCGCGGTGGCCGAAGCTGCGTTCGTATTTCTCCTCGTCTCGGTGGTCTCGATCCCAGCGGATCATCTCGGCGGCCGTCATGTCGCCCTCTCGCCACGGGTGGGCTCGCCGATATTCCTTGCCCATCTCGACGAGCGCGTCCAGGGCTTCCAGACGCCGCTTGATCCGTTCCTCGCGATCCGGGTCGAGGCGCTGACCGTCCTCCACAGAGACGAGGTAGGCCAGCGGCTTCTGGTCGCGCTCGATCAGGATGCGTTCGCCCGCGGACGCGGCGTCCAGGATCTCGCCGAGCTTCTTGCGCATGTCCATTGCCGACACGATTCTCATAGCGCATCATTATCATTGGATATCATGACGTGTCAAGGCAGTAGGATGCGTCTGTAATGACCGAATCGAACGAGGTCGGCGGCTTCCTCCCCAGCACCAACGGGCTGCATTTCGCGAACCGCTGGGAGCCCGGACCGACGGTCCGCCTCGGGATCCTGGATCCGCGACTGGTCGGTGTGGGCGACGCCAAATCCGGTCTGTGTGGCGGGATGAGCTGGTTCGTGCGCGAGCGGTTCGAGACCGGCCAGCCGATCCCGACCGACGCGACCGCCCCGGCCAACGGCTCGCCGCTGTTCAAGGCGATCGTCCGCCGCCAGATCATGTCGCTCGGCTGGCTGACCATCCCGTTGCGGTTCTGGCGAGCCGCGGCGATGGATCCCGGGGCGCTCGTGCGCCGGACCGTCGACGCCGAGTGGCCGCGTATCCGAGCCGAGATCGATGCCGGCCGGCTCGTGATGATCGGGCTCATCCGGCATCACGGCACGAACCCGATGCACCTCGATCGCGACCACCAGGTGTTGGCCTTCGGGTACGAGACGGAGGGCCCGGACGGCCCGGTCACGATCCGGGTCTACGACCCGAACTGGCCGGACCGGGACGACGTCAGGCTCCAGCTCTCATCTTCGGGTTTCCGGCAGTCCACCGGCGAGGTGCTCCTCGGAGTGATCTGCCTGCGCTGATCCGTGACATGACGCCGCACCGATGTCCGGTCACGTCAGGGAGCAGCAGGTTCGCTCGAGCCGCCCTCGCACGGACCGCCCCGCTCGGGGGCATCGCTTCCAAGGCGGAACGCGGCAATGAACTGATCCAGCCGCGGATCGTCGGCTCGTTCGAGGTATAGCTGTCGGCCCCAGGCGGTCGCGACCACCGGGGCGGGGTTGTCGGGCAAGAGCGAGACCAGCACATGACCCTGTTTCTCGGCGAGGTCGCGCAGGCTCGCCAGATCCGCTTCGGTCGTGCCGGGCCCGAACGTCAGCCAGACGGCACCGTGCTCCATCGAATGGACCGCGCGTTCATTGGCCACCGCCGTCGGGTAGAAGCCGCAGTTCTGCCAGACGGCCGCGTGATCACCGCCGACAGGAGGTAGTCGGTCGTACTGGATGGCTCCATCGACATGGCTCCGGGACGTTACCTCGGTCCGCGTCACTCCCTCACCAGGTCCGCCCGCCGTCAGTCGTGAGACGTGCGGGCCCCAGAGGAACGTGAGCCCACCGACGGCGACAACTCCCAGGAGCAGGGCCGCGGCCCGACGTCGGCCTCCCGCTTGCCCAAGCTCCGCCAGCGCCGCGATGGCCTGCTTGCCAAGCTTCGCCAGGATGAAGGCCGTCGCCGCCAGTTCCAGGCCGATGAGGCCGATCTGGAGCACAGCAAGGATCACCGTGACCGCCGCCGAATTGGCGGCTGCGGTCGCCAGCTGCGCGACCTGCACCGTCAACGCGTCCCAGACCAGACCGAGCAGGGTGGGCAGGCGAGCCAGCAGGATGATGATGAAGATCGCGATCGCCGGCAGCGTCAGCACGACGTAGGTGATGAAGAACCGCCGAACCCAGGGCCGCAGCGTCGGCAGCCGGGTTCCGGCGAGCTCGGGCCGGTCGACCACCCCGCGCACGAACGGCACGAGCTGCGAAAGCGGGTCGGGGATGCCAGTCAGGTCGGCGAGGATCCAGTAGCCATCGAGCCGCCCGAACGGCAGGACCTGCCGAACGGCTTCGATGTCGATCAGCAGGACCGTGAACAGCAAGAACTCCCAGTGGGTCACCTGATAGAGCCCGATGAGGACCAGAGCGAAGAGCAGATGGAAGTAGATCCCGCCCAGGTCGGTCCGTAGCTTGGCCGCGCGCGGCAGCGCGTACCCCTCCGTCACGTCGGTGAAGAACGCCGGATAGACGAGGTACAGGCCGGCGCCGATGGATCGCGCGCGCCGACCGCTGTACCTAAGTCCCGACGCGTGGCCGAACTCATGCACGATGCCCGCGATCGCGATGAGGGCGAGCACGGCCACCAGGAGGCCGGGCGAGTACAGCACCTCGAGGAATCCGTTTTCGATCCCATGGTCCAGAAAGAGCCAAAGGTGAGCGACGACGACGACGGCGAGGAGCCCGAGCGCGATGGGGGTCGCGAACAAGAACTGACTCAGGCGGGCAACGCGCTCGATCGCCTCGGGGCCCAAGAGCCGGATGGGCGCCTGAACCATCAGCGCCGATCGGTCCACCGATGGGTCGGCCAGGGTGCCGGCAGCGCTGCCGCCGATCAGCCCGAGGGGCGCGAGCTTGTCGGTGACGAGGTATTGCACCTGGTCGGCCGCGACCGCCCACTCGGTCGTGTCAGTCAGTTGGGCTGCGATCTCCTCGAAGGTCCTGCGACCGTCGATCCCTTCGATCGTCCTGAATAGCAGCTCCGTCAGCTGGATGAATTGACCATCACGCTTGACGAGGAATTGCGCGTCCGTGAAGGCCGCCCCGGGCAGCAGCCCAACGAGCTCCACACCTGGCGCTCTGGCAGGCGGGTCGTCGGCGTGTGGCTGCGCGTCGGCCGGGGCGGAAATGGGAGGTCCTATCTGAGCTCGCCGCCGATGATCGTACGGATCTTTTCGGCCGTGGCTCGCGTGTCGGTGGTGACGATCCAGGTGGGCCCCACGAGCCGAGGAGGAGCGTCGATCTCGAAGCTGAGCTGGCTTTGCATGCTGCCAGATGCCTCGATGTACCCATCGCGTTGCTGAGTGTCGATGAATGCCCGGATGATCACATCGTCCTGGCCTGCTGAGCACCTGACCTCTTCGGCGACAGGGGTTCGCGCTTGGCGTGTCGACGCGCCGGTACAGAGTCCTGCGGCAGTGAGCGACTGGGCGATGGTGGTAGCCGGCGCGCTACCGCCCATCGGGTCGGTGGTCGCCTGCGTCTCGCTTGATGATGGGCCAGAAGCGGGGCCGCACGACACCAACGCAAGTAGCAGAGCTGCCGGAAGGATCACGCGGGCGATGACTCCAGGAACGCGCTGTCGCATCGTGGGTCTCACATTGCGCAAAGAGGCGGGCCAGCCCAGTGGGCCGGCCCGCCGATTTGAGAGGGGATTACTGCTCGATCTCGCAGCTGAGTGGCGTCGCGACGAGCGAGGCCAGGGCCGTCACGACGGCACAAACCTGCACGGCAACGTTGTTGTTCTTGACGTCGATATCGATCGAAAGGTTGTTGAGCAGGTTCGTGATCACGACGGTCACGAGCATGGTCTCGCGCGCCGGCAGGACGAATCCAGCCTCCGCGTCGAGATCCGTGAGGCTCAAGGTGCGCTTCTCGGTCGCCAACATGTGCATGACTCCTTCTTCCCGGATTTTGTCGAGATCGCACGACGCGTGAAAAACGGCGTAACTGGGAGTCGCAACCGCGCCGGATTCTGGCGGGCCTGGGGTCCACGTCCGTGCCTCGACTTGATGCGTTCACCCTAGGGGCACCAAACCCACGTTAGAGGAACAGCTCTCGGAGCTGGTCTTGCATGGCGGTGTCAGGCTGAAGGCCAAAATGCCTCGAGCCGCCCCGGACGTTCTTGCACGAGCCTTGCTTTCGGCCGCGTCGGGTCGTATCGTGCAAGTCATCATACGACTGACGACTTGGAGGTCCGACGCCCCGGGATGTATGCGATCGGCTGCGACGTGGGCTCGCAGAGCCTGAAGGGGATCCTCCTCGATCCATCCGGCCGCATCGTGGCCCAAGCGGCTGCCGCGTATGACGTTCGATACCCACACTCGGGCTGGGCGGACCAGGACTCGCTGGACTGGCGCATGGCACTCGTGGCGGTCGTCGCGGGGCTGCGGGACCGTGCGGGTATCGACGCCGAGGAGATCGGCGTCCTTGGGCTCGCCTCTCAGGTCGATGGCCTCGTCGCCGTGGACGCGGATGGCGAACCGCTCGCGCCCGCGATCATCTGGCTCGACCGGCGGGCCGCCGCGCAGGCCGGCACGCTGGGTGAAGCCGTCGATCCCGAGGAGATCCGTCGGCTGACCGGCCTGAACCTGGACGCCTCGCACGTCGCCCCCAAGATGCTCTGGCTCCGCGACACCCAGCCCATCACCTTCGAGCGCGCTGCCGGACTTCTCCTCCCCGGCAGTGCGCTCGTCGCGTGGCTGACCGGCGAGCGGGTCGTTGACCACGCGAACGCCTCCTCCACGCTCCTCTACGACGTCACGACCCGCAGCTGGTCCCCGCCGATGCTCGAGGCCGCCGGGCTCGACGCCGCCCGGCTCGGCACGATCGCGCCGGCCACGGAGGTGGTCGGGACCCTGCGCGATGGCCCGGCCGCCACGCTTGGGCTCACGGCGGCCACCCGGGTGGTCGTGGGGACCGGTGACGAGCACGGCGCCTCACTCGGTGCCGGCGGCATCCGCCCCGGCATCGTGATCGACATCACGGGCACCGCCGAACCCGTCTGCGTCGCGGCAACGTCCCCGATCATCGACGAGACGGGCCTCGTCGAGACCCACGCCCACGCCGATCCGCGGGTCTGGCTGGTCGAGAACCCGGGGTTCGTGTCGGGCGGCAGCGTCGCGTGGTTCACCGACTCGATGGGTGACGGTCATGCGCCGGCGCAGCTGGACGCGGAGGCCGCGGCAGGAACGCGTCCCGGCGCGGATGGCGTGACATTCCTGCCGACGCTGTCCGGAGCCACGGCGCCGCGGTGGAACGACCTGGCGCGCGGCGTCTACAGCGGCCTGTCACTCAACCACGGCCGGGCGCACCTGTACCGGGCGCTGCTCGAGGGCTGCACGTTCGCGCTGCGCGACATCGTCGATCGGCTCGACGCGATGGGCCTCGCCGGCGACGAGATCCGCGTCGTTGGTGGCGGCGCGCGCAGCCCGTTGTGGCTCCAGATGAAGGCGGACGTGACCCGCCGCACGGTCCGGGTCATGGCCTCGGACGAGTCCACGGCCCTCGGCGCCGCGATGCTGGCAGGCGTCGGCGCCGGGACGTTCACGGGTCTCGATGAGGCCGTGGAACGGTTGGCCGTCCTGGAGCCTGTCGCCTACGACCCCGATCCGGGCACAGCGCCGGCCTACGACGACGCGTACGGGCGCTATCGAGCGCTCTTCGACGCGGTCGAGCCCGGGTTCGCGGCGCGCGTGACCGCGGGTGCGCTGGCGTGACCGAGCGAGGCCCCAGAGCCCTCCCCGATCCCACCGACCTCGATGGCCTGCGCCGTCGGCTCGCCGAGGACCCCACGGGGCGGCGACGCCCGATCGGCCTGGGCACGGTCCGGATCAGGCCCGATGCGCTCCGGCATCTCGCCGACGACGTTGCGTCGGTACGCCGTGACGGTCCGATCGTGGTGGTCGTGGACGAGACCCCCATCCATCGGGCGGGCCGCGACCTCAAGGCCGAGGTCCAGGCCCTCCTGGGCGAGCGATTCACGACGTCGACCACGATCCTCCGCGCCCCGAATTGCGAGCTCCACGCCGGCGCTGACGCCCTCGCCCAGGCCGATGCCGCGATCGCGGGCGCCGGTTGCGTGGTGTCGGTCGGCTCGGGCACCGTGACCGATGTCGCGAAGGACGCGTCGATGCGCGCCGGCGGGATCCCGTTCGTCGTCGTCCAGACGGCCGTTTCGGTGAACGCCTTCTCGGACGACATGGCGGTCCTGCTGCGCGACGGCGTCAAGCGCACCGTGCCCTCCCGATGGCCGGATGTCCTGATCGTGGATCTCGGCGTCATCGCGGACGCGCCGCCGGCCATGAACCGGGCCGGGTTCGGCGAGCTGTGCTCCATGTTCACGGCCCCGGCGGACTGGTATCTGGCATCCGCCATCGGGCTCGATGACGGCTACGACCCGGGCGTGGTGCGGCTATTCCAAGACGGTGCCGAGCGGCTGCTCGACGGTGCCGGCCGCGTCGCAGCGAATGATCCGGCCATGCTCGCCGAGCTCGCCGGACGGATGACGCTGACCGGGATCGCGATGGGGGTGGCCGGCCGCACGGCTCCCCTGTCCGGGACGGAGCACCTCCTCAGTCATCTGCTCGACATGGCCGCCGGCGTTGAGGGCCGGCGGCTGGCGTTCCACGGCGCCCAGGTCGGCGTCGCGAGTGTCCTGGCCGCGACGATCTGGATGGACACGCTGGACCACCTGGATCCCGCGTCGCTCACCGAGGACCGCGCGTTTCCGGCGCCCGACGCGGTGGAATGGCGCGTCCGTGCCGCGTTCGACCCGCTGGACCCGAGCGGAAAGATGGCAGACGAGTGCTGGCGGGACGTCAATCGGAAGCTCGAACTCTGGCGCGCCGCCCGGCCGACCATCGAAGCCTTCGCCGCTGACTGGGAAGCGCATCGCGAGCCGCTGCGCCGGCTGGTCGCCAACCCCGATGTCCTGGTCCGCGCGCTCGCCGACGCCGGCGCCCCGGCGCGCATCGCCGATTTGGACCCTCCTGCACCGGAGGCCACGGTCCGCTGGGCTCTGCGCTCACTGCCACTGATGCGCGACCGCTTCACCGTGGCGGACCTGCGGTTCTTCGCCGGCGGCTGGGACGACGCGACCGTGGACGACCTGCTGGCACGGTCCGGCATCCTCGGCGTGCCCGTATGACCGCCCCGGCCGGACCCGTGCTGCGCCGGCCCACCCGTCCCTTCGGCGGGTATGTCTTCGACCTGGACGGGACGCTGTACCTCGGCGACCAGCTCCTGCCAGGCGCGGCCGAGACCGTCGCCTCGATCCGGGCGGTGGGTGCGCGGGTCGCGTTCCTCACCAACAAGCCCCTGGAGTCCCCCGCCACCTACGCCGCGAAGCTCACGGAACTCGGGATCCCGGCCGCGGCGGGCGATGTCGTCTCGTCCACGGACGCCCTCCTCCGCTATCTCGACCGCCACGCCAGAGGCGCCCGCATCCTCCCGATCGCCGAGCCGCTGCTCGTCGGCCTGCTCCGCGACCACGGGTTCACCACTCTTGATCCCGCCACGGACGACCCCACGACCGCGGACCTTGTCGTCGTCTCTTGGGACCGCACGTTCGACTACGCGAAGCTCCTCGCCGCTTTCCGCGCCGTCCGGGCCGGCGCACGGATCGTGGCCACGAACCCGGATCCGTTCTGCCCGACCCCGGACGGCGACCTGCCCGACTGCGCGGCCATGCTCGCCGCCATCGAGGCCTCCACCGGCGCCCGAGCCGAGGCGATCGTCGGCAAGCCCTCGCCGCACATGGCCGAGACCCTGCTCGACCGCCTCGCCCTGCCGCCGGACGACACGCTCCTCGTGGGCGATCGACTCATGACGGACGTCCTCATGGCACGGGAGGCCGGGATGGCGTCCGCGCTCGTGCTGACCGGCGCGACCGACCGCCGACGCGCTCGGGGACTCCGCCGTCATCCCCGACTACGTCCTCGCCGGCGTCGCCGAGGTCCTGCCGGCCCCGGCCGCAACACCCGCACCCGGAGGGAGCCGATGATCGAGTTCATCTTCATGCTCACCCACAACGACCAGACCGTCCCCGACGCGCTGGACGTGTACGGGACGCTGCGCGACACGGACCTGCGCTACGTCGGGTTCAAGGACATCGGCCTGCCGCCCGCGCGCCTGCGCGAGCTCGCCGACGCGATCCGGGCCGACGGCCGCGAGGTCTTCCTCGAGGTGGTCTCGGAGCGGGCGGAGGACGAGCTGCGCTCCGTGACGGCGGCGCTGGACATCGGCGTGGACTGGCTGCTCGGTGGCACGCACCCGGACGAGGCGCTCGCCGTGCTGGACACCGTTGGCCCGCCCGGTACCCCAGGTCGTCCCCGCTACTGCCCGTTCCCCGGCCGCGTCGTCGGCCACCCGAGCATCCTCGAGGGCACCATCGACGAGATCGCCGGCAGCGCCCGCGAGCTGACTGCCCGCGACGGGGTCGACGGGCTGGACCTCCTGGCCTACCGCTGGACCGGCGACGTGCCCGCGCTCGTACGTGCCGTGGTGGCCGCCTCACAAGGCCCCGTCATCGCGGCCGGTAGCGTCGACTCGGCGGAGCGCATCGAGGCCCTCGCCGACGCCGGCGCGTGGGCCTTCACCATCGGTGGCGCCATCTTCGATCGGAAGCTCCCCGCGGGCCCGAGCGTCCGCGAACAAGTCGACTGCGCGCTGGCCATGACGGCCGCCGCTCGAAGGGAGGTGGTCGCCGACGGTGCCTGATCCAAGCGTTCCCCGCGAACCCGCGCCGAACCACGACCATCCGCATCACCTGGAGGAGGACCGATGACCAACGGACGAGATCCCGCCGAGATCACCCGGCTCGCCATCGAGCGCCGGCTGTCGCGCCGCAATTTCCTGGTCGGCAGCGGCGCCGGACTGGGCGCGCTCGCCCTGGCTGCGTGCGCTCCGCCGTCGACCGGCTCGAGCGCGCCGACAACGGCGGCCAGTGCGCCCGCGCCGGGCGCCAGCACACCCGCCAGCGCGCCAGCGAGCGCCGCCCTGGGCGACACCCTCACCCTCGCGACCTGGCCCAATTACCACAGCCAGGAGGTGCTCGACGCGTTCACCGCCGACACCGGCGTCGCGATCAACGTCGCCGTCTACGGCTCGACCGAGGAGATGGAGGCCAAGCTCCGCGCCGGTAACTCCGGCATCGATGTCGTCGTCCCGTCGAACTACGCCATCGAGGGCTGGGTCAAGGACAGCCTCATCGAGCCGATCGATTACGCCAAGCTGCCCGACTTCGTGACGGCCGACTGGAACCCGCTGTTCATGGACCAGGCGTTCGACAAGGGCAACGCCGTCTCCATCCCCAAGAACTGGGGCACCACCGGGATCGCCTATCGCGAGGGCCGGGTGCCCGGTGGCGTGACCACGTGGAAGCAGTTCTTCGAGGTCGCCGGCACGACGTACGAGGGCAAGGCGCTCATCGTCGACCACCAGATCAGCTCGTTTGGCTCGGCGGCGGTTGCCATGGGCCATTCGCTCAATACCATCGACCCGACGGAGATGGCTGAGGTCGAGGCGATGCTCATCGCGCTCAAGCCTAAACTGTTCGCGATCTCGTCGGACGTGCAGCCGCCGCTGCGGGCCGAGGACACCTGGCTGTCCATCGCGTGGACCGGCGACGGCGTCCAGGTGAGTCGCGACAACCCGGACGTCAAGTACGTCGTCGCCACCGACGGCGGCGAGCTCTGGATCGATAGCTACACGGTGGCCGCGGATGCCCCGCATCGCGAGGCGGCGTACGCCTTCCTCAACTACATCCTCCAGCCGGACCAGGCCGCGGCGGAGACGGAGTTTTGCCTCTTCCCGCACGCCAACGACAAGGCCACGGCACTGCTGCCGACCGAGATCAAGGACAACCCGATCATCTATCCCCCGGCCGATGCGCTCGGGAACCTCGAGTACGCCGTGAACGCGACGTACAACAGCCCCGAGCGCGCCGAGACGTGGGCCCGCATCAAGGCGTCGGCCTAAGTCGCTCCATGACGGCTCCGAGCGGGACGGTCACGCGCCCCCGCGCCAAACGGCGCGGGGGCGCCGCCCTGCTCGTGCTGCCGGCAGCGCTGTGGTATCTCCTGTTCCTGATCGGGCCGCTCATCGTGCTCTTCGTCATGTCGCTCGGGGAGCGATCCCCCAACGGCGGGTATGCGCCGGGACTCACGCTGGAGCAGTACGGCAACCTGACGACCCGGATCACGCCGCTCACCAACACGCTGGGCCTCGCGTTCCTGAACACCATCATCTGCGTGCTGGTCGCGTTCCCGGTGGCCTACGTCCTGGCGTTGAAGGTGCGCGGCGGCTGGAAGCTCGCGCTGGTCGCGCTCGTGGTCGTGCCCTTCTGGACGAGCTTCCTCATCAGGACCTACGCGTGGATGACGCTGCTCGGCAACCAGGGCGTGCCGCGCCTGCTGTCAGACATCGGGCTGGGTGATGTCCAGCTGCTGAACACCCCCTTCGCGGTGTCGCTCGGGATCGTCTACAACTACCTGCCGTTGATGGTGCTGCCCATCTACGTCAGCCTGGAGCGGCTCGATCGGTCGTTCCTGGAGGCGTCCCGCGATCTCGGCGCCGGTCCCATCTCGACGTTGCGCCAGATCGTGCTGCCACTGGCTGCCCCCGGGATCCTGTCGGGCATCGTGCTCGTGTTCATCCCGGTCATGGGCGAGTACCTCATCCCGATCCTGCTCGGTGGCGGGAAGACCTATTTCCTGGGCAACGCCCTGGCGGACCTTTTCCTGCAGAGCCGCAACTGGCCGTTCGGCTCGGCGCTGGCGGCGGTGTTCGTGGCGGGCATGATCGTCATCGTGGCGATCTACCTGGCGGTCTCGAACCGGCTCGTGCGGGCGGGGCGCGAGGCGAGCCTGATATGAACGGGGGCGTCGGGGTCGATGTGCGTGCCGGCCGGGTCGACGTGCGCGCCGGTCGCCGCGCTGCGCGCCTGGAACGGCTCGGCGAGCGCGCCGCGTGGGTCTACACCGCGCTCGTGTTCGTATTCCTGTTCCTGCCGATCGTGATCGTCGTCATCTACTCGTTCAACGCCGGGCGCAACGTGAACCAGCTGACCGGCTTCTCGACACAATGGTACGGGTCGGCCTGGTCGGACCGGTTCCTCATGAGCGCCTTGCGGAACTCGCTGACGATCGCGGGGACGACGGCCGTGCTGGCGACGGTGCTCGGGACGGCGTCCGCCCTGGCGATGGACCGGCTGCGGCCACGTGTTCGCCGGTTGTTCGAGCTCCTGACCTACATGGCGATCATCGTGCCCGGCATCGTCATCGGGATCGCGACACTGATCTTCCTCGTGACCGCGTTCGACTGGCTGAACCCGTGGCTGGCGTACCTCGGCGGACCCGGCGCCCCGGAGCTGGGTCTTGGCACGGCCAGCATCATCGCCGCGCACACCCTCTTCACGATGGCCATCGTCAACGTGCTCGTGCGGACCCGGATGCGGGGCATGGACCGGACGCTCATCGAAGCCTCGGAGGACCTGTACGCGCCGCCGTTGCGAACGTTCGTGCAGGTCACGTTCCCGCAGCTGGTGCCGGCGATCGTGGCCGGGCGCGCTGCTGGCGTTCACGTTCAGCTTCGACGACTTCATCATCGCGTTCTTCACGAGCGGCCAGGACCAGACGGTGCCGATCTACCTGTTCGCCTCGATCCGGCGCGGGGTCTCGCCCCAGGTGAACGCGATCGCGACGGTGCTGCTGTGCGTGACGATCATCGCGATGGTCACGGCCGCGCTCGTATACCGGCGCGGGCAGCGACGGGCGGCCGTGTCGGCCGAGGCGCCGGTGACCGGGTTGCTCGTGGCGGCTCCGGAACCTCTGGCGTGAGCACGCGAGTGGTCGCCTCCTCCCGTCCAGGTCCAGCGCGGCCGCTGCTGGCCGACGTCGTGCGCGACGGCCTGCGCCGGGCCATCTTCGCGGGCGAGTACCCGCCCGGGTCCAAGTTGCCCAACGAGGACCTGCTCGCGACGAGGTTCGCGGTGAGCCGGACCACCATCCGCGAGGCCGTCCGCGGCCTGGCCGAGGAGGGCTACCTGGTTCGCCGGCAGGGCTCCGGGACGTTCGTGACGGCCCGGCCGCTGCTGCGCAACTCGCTCGATACGAACTTCAGCTACACCGCCTATCTCGAGTCGACCGGGGTGCGCGGCGGGCGCCGGATCCTGGGCCTGCGGACCGTGCCGGCTGACGACGCCGTGGCAGAACAGCTGGGCATCGAGCCGGGCGACCCGGTCGTCGAGCTCCGCCGAGTCCGAACGGCCGACGACAAGCCGGCCGTCTACTCGATCGACCGGATGCCCGCCGACATCGTCGACGAGCGGCGCGACGCCGAGGCCCTCGGCGGCTCGATCTACGCGCTCCTCGCGGCCCGCGGCCACCCCGTCAACCACGGCGGCGCCGATCGTGGCCCCGGCCAGCGCCGATCAGGACCTGGCCGCCGTCCTGGAAGTGCCGCTCGGAACGCTGCTGCAGCACCTCCAGCAGATCGATGTGGATGCGGCAGGTCGCCACGTGCTGTTCTCCCTCGAGTGGCACGTGCCCAGCGTCATCGAACTCCGCGTCTACCGCCGAGGCCCAGGCACCGCCGAGGGCGACGGCCGGTCCTGAGTCGCGACGATTTGATCAATCGAAGCGGTCAGGAAACCAGTGACGCCGGCCCCTTGAACACCATTCTTTGGTGATATCGGATTTGCTCATGGCTCGGCCACGCTGACTTATCTGCCGGCAGGATCAGCGGCGTGCCAGTTTCGAGGCGAATCACCGTCCCGCGCTCCGGGGATTTGATCATCGACGGCTCCAGCTTTGGCGACCGCACAAGCTCGAGAGTTCCATGTGACCAGGTCGCGGAAACGAGGCCTTCATCGAAGAGACGATGAACTGTTGGAGTCAACGAGATGCCGTTGGAAACTGCATCCGAACCTTTGTCGCCAACGGGCCGAATGTGCGCGGCATCGAGCAATTTCGTTGCGCGGCCTTCAGGTAGCGAACCAACCTCTAGTCCCGTGATCGCGCACTTGAATTTGTAGGCAGTCATAACCTGGCGGCGGAATTGCGCATCGCGCGCAACCGCCTCAACGACGCGTCGCGTTCGCTCGGCAACCAGGAGTTCGGCTGGCTCGTCCGATACGGGATACTCGACGACGCCAAGCTGCCCGGCGTGCCCGAGCTCGAGAATGAGTTGGCCTTCTTCGGGCTCGAGCCATCGGACTGATGCGCCAGATGACAAGACGTTCCGATTGTCTGGCGCTATCCCTCGGAGCCAACGCTCGACAGGCTGCCCAAGGTAGTCGCGTGGGACCGGGTCTGGGAACTCCTGCACTCGATCGACATAGTTGACCTCCCACAGGGGCTGGCCTCGGTCGGTCACTCGCGGACTCCGGACTGGAACACCACGAAGTGCGGCCCATCCAACGTACGACATGCGTCCTCGGCCGCCCGACCGCGGCTCGTAGATGATCGCGATCATCGGCTCACCAGCTTCGAGCGGCTCGAAGAAGCGTCGGTACCTTGCCGGGTACTCGTAGGACGTGGCCGTATCTGCGTATGGACTATCTGACTTCGATGTCAGCAGAATGAACCGCATTCCGTTCCGACTCCGGCGTATTGGCCGTCGCTAACCGCTAGGTTGCCGCTGTAAGGATCGACGGATCGAGAATCACTTCTTGTAGCGATGGTGGCGGACGAGGGTCTGGTTCCGTAGCCCAAACACGTACCGCGATCTCCGCCAGCCATTTCGCCCGAGCGGCAATGTCCTCGTAGCGCCAATCCTCGAGTGCGATAAGGCCATTCGTCAGAACAACCTTGGAATCGCCGTATCCGGCGTTGACCCCATTGCCAAAGCGTTTGGCAGCCCAGTCTCCATTGCTCACGGAAGAATTCAGTCGGGCGAGCAAAAGCGTCAGATTGCCCCAACGACCAACGGCTTCCTCGTATGCGACATCGTCGGGTACCCGATCACGCCAGAAGTCTGTGCCGGTCTTGGGCATGATGTGTTCAACATGGACATCCTGAGCCGGTTTGATTGTCTTCTCGGCCGCATCCAGATAGTTCTCGATCTTACGTAGTGCATATGCCGCGACGTACTCGTACCCGAGGGCTTCGCGCTCGAACGCAGATCTAAACGCGTCGTCAGACGGAAACGCCGTCCTGACCAACTGTTCCGCCTCGGCCGCTCGATCACCCTTGCTCGAATGCAGGAGCTGGGCAGCGTCCTGATAGATCTCTTCGAGTTGCTGAGCATTGCCGCCGGTGACCACCCACCTGAACGACAGGATTTCAGCCAGACGGGCGAACTGGACGAAGTCGGATTCCGGCAGATACAGGCGCGCAGGCATCAAGGCAATTCGATGGGAGTCGACGCTAGTCCCAATTAGATCGAGCAACACTGATGACAGATTCGACTCATCCCGGGCGGGTCTGACGAGTTCGGCATAGGCCGTGCCCATATCTGACAGTTCCTTGAGCGCTTTCTCAGGGCCAGACTTTGCGACGTCTCCCTTGAATGTCTTGAAGACATCAGCCTTCTTGATGCCGTCGTGGCTCAGGAGCAGGTAGTGTCGAAGGAACCCGCTGATGTCCCCGCCGCCAAGCCGGTCAACCATGTCATCCCACTTATCGGCCGCTTCCTCGAGGGCGTCGGATTCACCAGGATGCTTGGCATCGAACTTCGCCAGGAGATGGCTCTTGAGAAGGTCAGCCGCCGACAGCCGTAGCCCGCGATCGTTGAGAGTCTCGAAAAGGAGGAAGGCGTCCTCCAGGTTCTGCAAATCAAGCACCACCAGGGACACTTTCCGAACAAGGGCATCCTCCAGAGTCGACAGCTGGTGCACGGGGTCTTGCCCCTCGGCTTCATAGCGTCGGAGCAGTTCGTTCAGTCGACCGTAGGCTTCCAGTAGCGCCTTGTTCCTCGCCCTCTCAACTTTTGTGAGCGAGCCCAGCTGCTGCTTGTTGTTGGTCCATTTTCGGAGGGGGTCATCCGGCTTGCGGAGGATGAAGTCTTCCAAAACGGCGCGCGTAGAGTCGCCGCTGTGGAGCCGAAAGCGGGTCGAGTAACCCGCTTGCCGAATGAGTGACTGGGGTGCAGCGGATCGGCGATCGCCGTCGCCTCCCAATACCTGGGGATCGCCGTGCTCGACGTAGTGGTCTCGGATGAGGGAGAGCAGAAGCTGGAGGGTGGTAAGCCGTTGCTGCCCATCGATTACATCGCGCATGTCATCGTCGGACGCGTGGAGGACTACGGGGCCCAGAAAATGGCCGTGGGACCCCACAGTAGAGATGTCATTCCAAAAATCGTCGACGTGACGGAGCTCCCACGCATATCCGCGTTGGTAGGGCGGAATCCGATATTGGTACGTCACCGTGAACAGCTGTTGCACCGAAGGCTGGCTGTAGCCGATCTCCACGAATGCTCCTTGTGTGGAGCATCAGGATCATCGATCCACCCCGAGAAGATCAAGCCGATCGCGGCCGGAGGTCAGGCGATGTCACCTTCGACGAAGCGCTCAGTCAGGACGTAATAGGACAGGGAGCGGAGCTCGAGCCACTCGACAGTCGGCGGGCGGCCGAACATTAGCCAGCGACCAAGAGCCATGCCGTTGTTCTCAAACATGACTCGGGGTCGCTGCTCGGCGATGAAGGGCGGCAGCTCGGCGAGGGCTTCTTCTATCAGTTCGTCCTCGTGCTGTTTGAGGATGCGATCGAGGGTCGTGAACTCGGACGCGCTCATGCACGGCAGCATGATCAGATCATCGAAGATCGTCGATCCCTTGCAGGCGTGGCTCTACCAATAGCGGACGTATTCCGCATGCTGCCGGCCGAATCCTCGGCGGCATTCGCACCAGCCGGCCGCGAAGATTTCGGCCGCAGCCCTCCGTGTCCCACCCGTGGAAGACCACCAAGTGCTCGCAGCGCGTGCAGACGTCGATTGGATGATCGAGATCGGACCCGCAGCGGGCGCAGTGTGACCGCCCTGGCTCGTCGAGCCACGTAACGCACCGCCAGCTGCCGCGGGCCGGGCGTCGACTAGGATCCACGCTTTGAGATTGAGGCGATCAGCCTCGATCGTCGATCCCCGACTTCGACGTCAGAACGGGGTCGAAGCCCACGGGGAGCGCGACGGGGTGAACAGCACGTCCGCAGTCTGGTGGCTGCCGGGCTGGCATTCGCGGACTCGGCTGGCTCTGGCCAGGTCGTTGAAGCGGTAGGCGCCGAGGTAGGTCGAGGCGAGGGCCGCGATGTCCAGCTCGAGGTCGGCTTCGGCCTTGGTGCGCGTCACGGTCCCGATTCCGCCCTTCACGTCGAGCTGCCATCGGCCGGCGTTCGACTCGATCAGCGAATCCGCGACGTCCAGCACGAGGCGACCATCGCCGACATAGGTGCGGGCACTCAGCGCCGCCGGCAGGTCCAGGATGCGCAACCACATGCCGTCCGCGACGATCAGCCCCAGGCGCCGCGGCTCCAGCAACCAATTCTGCAGCGGGTTCGGCACCGGGCAGCGCCACGCGGCGATCGTGCCCATGAGGTCCATCGCGAACAGCCACTCCCAGAGGGCCTGCTCCGCGACGGGGTCGAGGCCCAGCACCTCGAGCGCTCGCAGCGTCGACGCCGGACCCGTGGGCCCCCAATCGGGGTTGATGCGATAGATCGCGAATCCGCGTGGCTCGCCATCGACTTCGAGGAAGGCTCGCCACTTCGGCCCGCCACCGTGGCGCATCCAGTCCGCATCGCCGACGATGTTGAGCCGCCACTTGAGCTCCGAGCGGTCGACCGCCCCGGGAATCTCGCGCCGGGCCGCGTCGTAGATCCCCGGGAAGAGGCGCATCGCCTCCTCCTCGTCGACCATCCGGATGCGGCGCGACGGGTCCGGGGGCACCGGCTCGCGGAACCGGATGCGGGTCGGGTCGACGCTGAACGTGGATTGAGTCGTGCCCTGCCCGTAGCCGAACCGCTGGTAGATCGCGGCCTCGGACGCGCCGAGGACCGCCACCGGCTCGCCGCGCCGCAGCGCGTCCTCGTGGAGCCACATCATCATCCGGCGCAGGAGCCCGCGCCGCCGATGATCGGGCCGGACACCGACCCCGGTGATCCCGGCGGCACCGACCTCGCCGCCCGGCACGGTCAGGCGGAACGTGTAGGCGGCGGCGCTACCGACGCGCTCGTCGCCGACGAACGCGCTGACGCAGCGCTCGGGCTCGAGGAGCTGACGCTCGGCCTCGAACTCCGGCTGGCTCATCTCGCCATTGAAGGCGTCGGCGGTCGGCTGCATGAACGCCCGCATCTCGTCGGGCGCCGGGCTGCGGAGGGTGATCTCGTCGGTCATGCGCCTATCGTGTCATCTTGCCGCCCGATGGGCTCGGGACGTCCGCCACCTGGACGTCCGCCACCCGACTGACACACATCGAGCGCACACTGGCGGTCGACATGAGTCACGCGACGCTCGACCGCGTGCTTGCCGTGCTCGTCGTCGCGATGGCAGCGACGGGCCTCCTCTCGCTGCGGGCCGGGGCGGCAGACACGGCTTGGTTGTTCACGCTGCATGCGGTGCTGGGCGGCTCGCTGCTGGCGGCGACGGTCTGGAAGCTTCGGCGCTCCGTGCCCAAAGCGGCCCGGTCGGGACGATGGCGGCGGCTGGCGCTCGGGTTGCTGGTCAGCTTCGGAGTCGTGGCGGCGCTGACGGGCGGGTTCCTGTGGGTGGCGTCGGGGGAGCTGCTGACCGTCGGGACGTGGACGGTCATGACGCTGCACGCGTGGGTGGGGCTCGCGGTCGTGCCGCTGGTCGTCGTGCACCTCCTCCCCCGTCGATGGCGGGTGCTGCGGCTGCCGCCAAGGAACGGGGTCTCGCGCCGGACCGTGCTTGCCGGCGCGGGCCTGGCTGCCTTCGGCGTCGGGGCATTCGGGCTGGCGTCGCTCGCGGACCTCCTGCGTGGCGGCGTGCGACGGTTCACGGGCTCACGCTGGCTCCCGACCGGCGGCATCCCGCCCGTGACGACGTTCTTCGGCGAGGGCACGCCCTCGATCGACCCCGCCGCGTGGCGGCTCACGGTCACGACACCGGCGGCCACGCGGACCTGGACGCTCGAAGCGCTTCGCGCGCTCGGCGAGACCGAGATCGCGGCGGTCCTCGACTGCACCTCGGGATGGGCGATCGAGACCGGCTGGCGTGGCGTGCCATTGGCGCTCCTGCTGGATGCGACCGTGCGTGCGCCCGCGAGCGAGGGACGTCGCGTGCTCGTGAAGTCGGTGACGGGTTGGAGCACCGAGCTGCCCATGGACGAGGCGCGTGGCGCCTTCCTCGCAACCGGTGTTGGCGGGCTCCACCTTCCGGCCGGCAACGGCGCTCCGTGCCGCCTCGTCGTGCCGGATCGCCGCGGCCTCGACTGGGTCAAGTGGGTCAGCGAGGTCCGGATCACCTGAGAGCCCCGGCGCCGGGGAGGGATTCGAACGCGTCCGCGGAAAATCCCCGGACATCGCCACGGGCGATGCTACGTCGGGGCTCACGGCGCCGGCGAGGGCGATCGTGGTCCGGTGACCGTGATTCAGGCCCAGGCATCGCCCCGGGCGATATCTGGACCCGGATTCGCCCGTCATGGGCACGTGAGCCGGAGCCAGGCCCGACGGTCGGGACTTTAGATCGCCTGTGGCGATATCTGGGCCAAACTCGACCCGCCGGGCCTGGCACAGTCGCCGCGCCCAACTCAGACCGGCGGCAGCTCCTGCAGGTCGGTCTGCGCTGCGGCGAACAGGTCGCCGACCTTCGCGACGCGGGCCGGCAGGTCGCGCACCGTCCATCGGTCGGGGCGTATCTCGGGGTCGTCGAGCTCGTCCCAGGTGATCGGGGTCGAGACGGGCGCCCCGGCGGCCGGCCGGACGCTGTACGGCGCCACCAGCGTCTTGATGCTCGCGTTCTGGGTGTAATCGAGCCGAGCCTTGCCCCCCGCGGTTCTTCGTCGACCACTCCCAGGAGATCAGATCCGGGACGGTCGAGCCGACCGCCCGGCTGACCTTCTCGACCCAGGCGCTCGTGTCATGGAAGTCGTACTTGGGCTCGATCGGGATCCAGACCTGGATGCCGCGCTTGCCGGTGGTCTTGGGATAGCCGCGCACCCCGAGGTGCTCGAGCGCCGCCCGATACAGCCGCGCCAGGACCAGTGTGTCGTCCCAGGTCGTCTTCTCGCCGGGATCGATGTCGATGTAGGCGAACGCCGGTTGCCACGGATCGGGCAGTTTCCCAGTCCAGGCGTGGATCTCGAAGCTCGCCTGGTTCGCGAGCCACGCGAGCGCGGCCGGTCCGTCGGCGATGAGGTGGTTGTTGGCGTCGCGGTCGGACCGGCCGTCGACGCCGGTCTCGTGCCAGCGGGTCAGCCACTTCGGGTCGGTTTCCTTGATGTTCTTCTGCCAGAAGCTGGGGCCCTCGGGACCATTGGGAAATCGATTGAGGTTGAGCGGCCGGTCCTTGAGATGCGGCAGGATCGTCGGCGCGATCGTGACGTAGTAGCGGATCAGCTCGCGCTTGGTGATGGGCTTGTCGTCGGGCGGGCGCGGGCTTGAACAGCACCTTGTCGAGGTTCGTCACCTTCAGGTCGTGGCCATCGACCCGCCAGACGCCCTCGTTGCCGAGGGCATCGAGCGCCTCGAGCTCCTCGGGCGTGGCGCCGGGGAATTCGGAGGCCGCTCCGCCCGCCGTGGTGCCGCGGGCCGACGGCTTCGCCTTCGACTTCGACTTCGACTTCGATGGCGCGGCGCCCGACGGCGCCGGTTTCGACTCGGGCATGGGAGGCACCTCCGATTCGGCGGCACGGACCGCGCTGGTCGTGCTGACCGGGGTTTCGCGAACGACGGTCTTGGGGTCACGCCCCGCTTCGATCCCTTTGTAGGCGGCCTGGCGGACGACGCCGTCGCGCGTCCAGCCACCGAGCTCGGCCCGGATCACGAGCTCCGGCCGGACCCACGTGACGTCGTTGAGCTCCCCGCCCCAGCGACCCTTGTAGTCCTTGGGCGGGGGCGGATCGAACGGCGGGTCCTCCTGGGCGAGTGGTCCAAGCCGGTCCAGCAGGTCGCGCCGGATCGCGCCCGTGAAGCCGCTCCCGACCTTGCCGGCGAAGCGCAGCTTGCCGTCCTCGTAGTAGCCGACCGCCATCGCGCCAAGGTCCTTGGCGTTGCCGCTCCCCGGGGTCCAGCCACCGACCACGAGCTCCTGCTCCGGCCGGATCTTGATCTTGAGCCAGGCTGACGTGCGCCTGCCCGGCTCGTACGGCGATCGGCGGAGCTTGGCGATCATGCCCTCCAGCCCCAGTTTCTCCGCGGCCGCGAAAAAGGCCCTGCCCTCCCCTTCGACGTGCGTTGCGAAACGAACCCTCGGATGCTCCTTGAGCACGCTCCGGAGCAGCCGCTTGCGATCCTCGAGCGGGACCTCGAGCAACGACCGACCGTCGAGATACAGCAGGTCGAACGCCTGGTACATCAGCCCGGCCCCGGTCTTGCTCCCGAGCTTGGTCTGCAGCAGGCTGAAATCGGGCCGGCCGTCGTCGTCGAGCGCGACCACCTCGCCATCGACGATCGCCTGCTGGGCCTCGATCCAGCGCGGCGGGCTCAGCAGGTTCGGGAAGTACGTCTCGGCGTCCTTCAGGCTCCTCGTCCAGAGCTTGACCTTGCCGTCGTCCACGACCGACTGGACGCGAAAACCGTCCCACTTGATCTCGAACAGCCAGTCGTCGTCGTCGAACGGCTTTGTCGCGAGCGTCGCCAGCATCGGCTCGATGTGCTTGGGCATCCGCGCCTGCTTGGCCCCGGCCAGGTCGATCTCGGCGGTCGCGGCCGGCATCTCGCTGATCCAGATGGCCTCGCGCTGGGCCTTGACCTCGTCATTGGTGCGGCCGGTCTTGACGCTCTTGGGGTAGTCCTCGGCGTCCCACCCGGGCTGGGTCTCGTCGCACTTGTGGATGAGCAGCCACTGCTCGCCCTCATCCTTCTCGAAGGCGCGGGCCGGAGCGGAGCCGGGACGGCGGCTCGTCCGGACGATCGTGAACCGGCCCTTGAGCTTCTCGCCATTGATCTGGAACTTGAGCTCGCCGTCCTCGACGGCCTTCCTCGGATCGAGCGTGGGCGCCTCGGGCTCCCAGGTTCCCCAGTCCCAGACGATGACGTCGCCCGCCCCGTACTGCTTGGCCGGGATGATCCCTTCGAAGTCGAAATACTCGATGGGGTGGTCCTCGACGTGGATGGCCATGCGCCGGATCTTGCAGTCGAGGCTGGGGCCCTTGGGCACGGCCCAGCTGACGAGCACTCCCTCGATCTCGAGCCGAAAGTCGTAGTGCAGCCGCGTCGCCCGGTGCCGTTGCACGACGAACCGCCCGGTCGTACCGGGTGGCTCGGCCGGTGCCGGTTCCGGGGTCTTGCCGAAGTCGCGCTTGCGGCGGTACTCCTCGAGGGGCATGCGGGGAGTGTGCCAGCCGAGGGAGAGCCACGCGGCGACCGGCCGCGGGGCACTCCCCAGATCCGCCATGGCAGGATCGACATCGGAGGACGCTTATGGTCGATCCCGCAAGGCACTGTGCGGCTCTAGGCCGAGAATTGGTACGTAACCGTCTCCCGATGTCGATCCGGCCGGATTTCGAGGCACCAGGCAACCTCGACTGGCCATAAGCGTCCCGGGATGTCGATCCTGCCAACTTACGCGCGGCAGGACGCCGTCCAACTCAGTCGCCTGCCACGCCCGCGATCCGGCGCATCGCGCCGCCCAGATCAGGCGGGAGTGTCGTCGGGTTTGGGCGTCGCCGTCGTGGGTGCCGCCCTATCTGGGCGCGGCTGGAGGCGCTGCCACAGACCCGCACCTGCGAGGAGCAGCAGGCCTAGGGCGATCAGCGAGACCACACGGTACGCGACATCGAGCGCCGCGAGGTCGACCAGGAACACCTTGAGCGTTGCCAGCCCGAGCAGGACCAGACCGGCCTGGCGCAGTTCCGGGAACCGCCGCTGCAGCCCGGCGACGAAGGCAACCAGCCCGAGGACGGCCCACAGGACGCTCAGTCCCACCTGGCCCCAAGTCCGCAGCTCCTCGATCGACGCTGAGCCGCCCACCTGCGTGGCCGCGACGTCAACGACGGCGATCGAGGCCAGGTAGACGAAGCTCGCCCCGGCCAGGACGCCGCTCCAGCGCGCCCAACGGCGCGGCCGACCAGTCGACCGCGATGGCCACCAACGCAATCGTGACGCGCCGAGCGCAAGGAACGATTGCAGCGCCACGGCCACCTCCACCGGAGCCTCTCCCACGACGAGGCGCGACGTGGGCGCCACCCCCTCGAGGGCCACCGTCGCCGCGGCGCCGGTGAGCAGGAGGGCGGCACCCAGGAAGAGGTCGCCGCCTTCGGGGTCCCGTCGCGCCACCACGGTGGACAGGATGCCCAGCCCGGCCCACAGGACGACGACGGCCCAAAGCGCGACCTCGAATGGCACGAGGTACGCCATGATCGCGCCTGCAGCGATGAACGAGGCACGCTGCGCTGGGCGTCCGCCGACGATGGCCCCGACCATGAGTGACGCGAGGACGAGGCTCGCAGCCCCGATCGTGCCGGCATCGGTGAACGGCACGGCCGGCAGCGCGCCGCCGTAGAGCGAGAAGAACGGCAGCTCGAACGCCATGAGATGCAGCCCCGCGACAACGCCCACCACGAGCGCGGCGCCGGGGAGGAGCTGATCAGCCGTGATCTCGGTCCCGCGCACTGGCCGCGCGAGCACCTTCCGAGGGGCAGTCGCGATCGTCCGGAGTTCCTGCCACAGCGTGAACCCGGCGATGACCAGGGCCGACCAGCCAACGACGACTGCCACGCCCTCCATCGCACGACCGACAGCCCACGCCGTCACGAGCAGACCCAGCGCCGCGATCGGTTCCCGCTACCGCTCGTCGTCCTGGAGCCAGGCCACGAACGCCAGTCCCGCAAGGATAGATCGCCAGCGCTCCACCGGCCATGTCGACGAACGGGATGCCGTTGATGGCGACGGGCCGTACGGACCGTAGACGCGAGAGACGATCGCGAGCGTCGCGAGCGAGATGGCAATGATCAACGCCGATCGGCAACGCTATCTCGGCGGACCACGCCAATCGATGGCTCGAAGGTCGGCGCGGATCAACCCGGTGGTCTGCCATTGGATGGGTCGATCGGGCAGCATCGGAAGGATCGATGGGAGCGCCGCCGCCACCACAAAGGCGGCGGTCAGCGCGATCAGGACCGGAACGCCGTCGAGGCGCAACGACGCACAGAGCACCGCGATGACGATGGCGTATGCCGATGCCAGGGACCGGAGGTCTCGGTCGCGCAGGAACCAGAGGCCAACGCCGGTCCCAGCGATGAAGAACGCCAGGGACGCGGCCAGCTTGGTCATCGACGGTTCGTCGCCACCAGGAAAGGCGAACGACCCGAATGATTCGACGAGGTAGGCGCCGGCGAGGAAGTAGAGCCCGCTCGCGACCATCGCGCTGTACGGATGGCCGCGCCGCGCCGCGACCCACGTGAGTGCCACGGCCTCCGCGGTCCAGGCGATGGGGATCGCGTCGGCACCGAAGTGGACCGGGGCGGCCATGGCGAGTGCGGCAAGACCCGTCCCGATCGTCAACAGGCCGAACAGGTCGGCATCGCCGTCACGTCGAACGAACGCAACGCCGACGGCGAGATGGGCCAGCGCGATGAGGACCAGGAACGGGCCCCGATACGTGACGAGATCGCCATCGAGCAGGGCGAATCCCGCCCAGACGAGGAAGGCGGCATTCGCGAGCATGAGCGTCGCGGACGAGGCACTCAGTTCGTCGCGATGGCGCCGTGCCTCCTCCCCGGCCGCTGCGACGAGGTTGATCAGCCAGAACCCAATGAGGCCGATGATCCCGGCCACGGGCGCGGGATCGCCGGTGATCCAGCTGGCGAGCTGGGGCGCCGCGAGCAGGAACGCGACGGTCGGCAGCCACGGCCACGAGCGCCACAGCGCGACGCCCGTCGTCCCGACCAGCACGACGGCGACGAAGGCAAGGGTCACGGCGTCGGGCGTTGCGCCGAGGAGTGGTGGCGCCGCGAGGACGGCGATGAGTCCGAACGCGGCCACGATCGGCGAATTGGCACGGACCGCGACCGCGGCCGCCGCGATCGAGCTGGCGAGGGCGAGGAGGAGACCAAGCTCGACCGGGATGAGGCCGTACAGCCTCGTCGCGCCGACGAGGCTGATCGAGATGATGGCAAGACCCACGGGCGTGAGGACGTGCCCGAGCAGGCGGTTGCGCCGCTCCATGAATGCGGCCCCGGCGGCGAGGCTTGCGGCTCCGGCGAGGAGGCCGATGATGACGCGCGCCTCTGGTCCGATCCAGCCGCGGGTGAACGCGAGGCTCAGGAAGAAGATGGCGCCGAGAACGAGCGCGAGGCCCCCCACCCACGCGAGGGCTCTGCCGGTGAGGCGGGCTTCGAGGTCGGCCAGGGAGACGCGCACCTGGGGCTCGCGCGCGACGGGCGCAGGTCCGGGGTGCAGTCTGGCCGCATCAGCGGCGACGAGCCACGCGGCGCGGCGCCAGGTCGGCTCCACCTTGTCTGCCTGAGGGACCGGGGTGGGCCGTGCGAGGGGCGGGGGCGGGGGCGCGGCGGGCTGCGGCTTGCTCGGCGCGGCGAGGGCCGGGGCCGGCCACTCGGTCGGCGGCGCGGCCGGAGTCATGGCCGGCGGCGGGGTCGGCGTCGGGGTCGGGGGTGGTACAGCCTTGGCCTGGCTCGGTGCGACGAAGGCCGCGGGTGCTGGCGCGGCGGACGGCGCGGGAACCGCAGCCGGATGGCCTTGAGCCTCTTCGATCCGGCGCAATCGAAGCTCGAGCTCGGCGACTCTCAGCTCTAGTGCGCGCCCGCGTGCATCGGCGTCCATGGCCAAGGAACGTTACGCGCGGGCTGTTGTTGCAACGTGTCGCGCACCCGACAGGCCCTCGCCCAGAGTCCCCGCTGGCAGGATCGACACCGGGGGACGGTTACGGCCGGTCCAGGTGGCGTCGGGCGTCGATCAGGTCATGAATCGCGGCACAACCGTCTCCGGATGTCGATCGTGCCGTATTTCAGGCGACCAGGCCACATCGATCGGCCATAAGCGTCCGGGGATGTCGATCCTGCCACCGGCCTCGGCTCGACTGACCGAGTCAGTCGACCCGCACGTAGGGGTCCCACCACCCGTCCTTCGGCTCGATCTGCTCGACGACATCGATCCACATGCCGGCCGGATCGACCACACCGAAACGACGTTGTCCCCACGGCTCATCGGTCAAGGCCAGGTCGCACCGCAGGCCATCGGCGATGACGCGTTCGTACTCGGCGGTCGCGTCCTCGACCTGCAACGTCAGAAACGCCCCATCACCGCGGAACGCGCCCGGCGACGGCGGGGATGACGGGTGGCTGGGGTGCATGAATGCGATCGACGCCGCGCGCTCACCCGGATGCGTCAGAAGCACGAACCATGACGCCTCGAACACCACATCGAATCCGAACCACCTGACGTAGAAGTCCCGACACTCGCCGAGGCCGGCCGTGACGACTACGGGATACGTGTCAACGAGCTTCAATGCGGCCTCCCCGCCCAGGCGGGCCGCGCCTCGAAACTAGGCCGACTTGCGCTTTCGGGCCGGCTTGGCTCGGGCTTCCTCTTCCTCGTCGGCCTTGGCCTTGGCTCTGGCCGCGGGCTTCTCGGCCTTGGCCTTGGCTGTGGCCGCCTTGGCGGTCTTGGCCTTCGCCTCGCGGACATCGGCGACGGACACGGGCTCCTTGGAGCCCGCGGCACGGGCGTCCTTCGCGGACTTGACCGAGGCCTCGAGCGCGGCCATCAGGTCGATGAGCTTGCCGCTCTCCTCGGGCTGCTCGACCTCCACGGTCTCCTTCCCCTCGACCTTGGCCTGGATGACGTTCTCGAGCGCCTCGCGGTACTCGTCCTTGTACTGGGCCGGGTCGAACTCGCCGGTCATCGCGGACACGAGCTGCTTCGCCATCGCGAGCTCAGCGGGCTTGAAGTCGAAGTCCTCCTCGGGGAGGTCGAGCTCCTTGGTCGAGCGGATCTCGTCTGGCCAATGGAGCGTGGTCAGCAGCATCGTCTCGCCGAAGGGGTCGAGCGCCGAAAGCGCTTCGCGGTCCTTGATGACGACCTTGCAGATCGCCGTGAGCCCCTCGTCCTCCAGGACGGACTTCAGGAGGTAGAACGCCTTGCGGCCGATCTTGTCGGGCTCGACGTAGTACGCGCTCTTTACGAACTTGACGGCGGCACCGTCCTTCTCGGCCTTCGTGAACTGCTCGATCTCGATGGAGCGGACGGTCTTGAGCGGCACCTTCTCGAGGTCCTCGTCCGTCACGACGACGTACTCGCCCGGAGAGTACTCGTAGCCCTTGACGGTCTCGCTGCGCGAGATGGGCTCGTCCTCGACCGGGCACCAGACCTTCATCTGGATCCGCGACAGGTCGTCCTTGTGGAGCATGTTGAAGGAGATGCCCTTGGACTCGGTCGCGAGATAGAGCTTGATCGGGATGGTGACCAGGCCGAACTGGATGGCCCCCTTCCACATCGCTCGTGCCACGGTATCGACCTCGCCTAGTTCCGCGCACCGCCGGAGGACCCGGCTCTGGGTGTCGGGACGGTCACGATAGCGCACTCGGGCAAGCGCACGGATTTCAGGCGGTCATCGAGGCGTGACGGTGGCCTCGATGGGGCCGCGGTCGCGCGGCCCGCGCGGTTCAGGGAAGGCGGCCCTGCAGGTGGGCGCGGTACAGGAAGGCGGCCATCTGCTCGCGCGTGACGGCGCGGGTGGGCAGTAGCGGCGGTCGCCGCAGCCACCGGTGATCCGGACAGGGCCAGCGCGTTGATGCTGCCCTCGCCGGTCCGCCCGTCGTCGTCGTCGAAGTAGTCGGTCGTGGCGTTGGGCAGGGACAAGGCCCGGTCGAGGAACATCGCCATCTGGGCGCGCGTGACGTAGGCACCGGGGCAGAAGCGGCGTGGGCCGCAGCCACCGGTGATCTTTGACAGGGCGAGCGCGTTGATGCTGCCCTCGCCGGTCTTGCCGTCGTCGTCGTCGAAGTAGTCGAGCGTGGCTGCCGGCAGGTCCAGGGCGCGGTCGAGGAACATCGCCATCTGGGCCCGGGTGACCTTGCCAAGCGGGCAGAACAGGGTCGGCCCGCAGCCGCCCGTGATGCCCGAGTTGTACAGCCACTCGATCTGCGTGGCAAAGGCGTCGACATCGGTGAAGGGCATGTCGCCGACCTGCAGCGTGATCGTCGAGGAGCTCGTGCGACCCCAGTTCGTGCCCGCGACTGTGATCGTGTAGGTGCCCGGATCCGTCGTGGATGGGATCGTGATCGTTGCCAAGGTGCTGTTGGCCGTCCACCCGAACAAGCTCGTCGCGGCGAACGTCGCGGTCCAGCCAGCCGGCACGCCAGTGAAGCTGAGTCGAACGCGCTCGAAGAAGCTTGAGCTCCGGAACACGTGCACGGGGATGGACGCCGTGCCGCCGGTCACGGGGACATCGACCGCCGCGGCCACGCCGATGCTGAACGTTCCGAGGGCTGCCACGCGGCTCACGTCGAGCAAGGGCTCGTGATAGGGATCCGGGTCCGTGGAGGTCACCCAGCTGAAGTTGCCGAGGTATCGCAGGGACTCGCGCACCTCGCTCGGGGTGGCCAGGCGGCGGCTGGCCTTGTACAGCGCGACCGCGCCGGCGACCGCTGGTGCCGCCATCGACGTCCCGGTCGAGTAGCCGTAGGTCGCCCCGCGCGTGGTCGAGAGGATGCACTTGCCTGAAGCCATGATGTCGACATCGGAGCCGAAATTGCTGAAATTCGCGAACGTGTCGTCCACGTCGAGGCTTCCGCCACAGCCGGTCGGACCCAGCCCGCCGGGCTTTCCGTCGGTATCCGCCAGGGCGGAGACCGTGACGACCTCGTTGTAGGCGGCCGGCACGAACCCTGCCGCGCTCGAGCTCTCGTTGGCGGCGGCGGCCACGACCGTGATGCCGGCCTTGTACAGGCGGCAGATTGCCTGGTGCAGGACGTCCTTGTTCGTGAGTCCGCAGTTCTTGTCGTCGCTGCCCGATTTCGCGACGCTCATGTTGACCGACTCGATCAGGGGACGGCTGGCGTCAGCCGGGTCGCGCTGGGCGAGGATCCAGTCAAGACCGCACACGTACCACGAGAGCAGCCCGTACCCGTCGGCATTGAGGATGCGCACGGCCCAGATGCGGGCGCCGGGCGCGACGCCGACGACGCCGATCGTGTTGTCGATGGCGCCGACGGTGCCGGCGACGTGCGTCCCGTGGCCGTTCTCGTCCTGCCACTTGGTGCGATCGTTGGTCGAGCAGTTCACCCCACCGACGACGTTCAGGTCCGGGTGGAGCGCGACGCCGGTGTCGACGATGGCGACGTCCGCCTCGACCCGTTCGTCGACATTGTTGATGTTCGCGGTGGCGGAGTCGCGGGTACCGACGCGCTCGACGCCGTTGGGGGTCGTCTGGGCTGCGAGGCCGATGACCTCATCGGGCACGACGGCCACGACGCTCGGGTCGGACTGGAGGGCTCGGCGCTGCTTGGCATCGAGCTTCGCGGAGAAGGCGCGGACGGCTCGCTCGAAGCGGCGATCGGCGTTGATGCCCTCTCTCTGGCGGTGCCACGTGATGACGGCGGCGGTATCCGCCGTGGACGACAGGATCACGATGTAGCGACCGGCGGCGATCGGGCGGCCCTTGGCGTCGGTCGCGGGTTCGTCGGCGGCGGGGGCGGCTGCGGGTGTGGCGTTCGGGGTCGCCTCGGGCGCGGGTGGCGGCTCGTGCGCGGGGTCGGCCGAGGGCGAGAGCTCGGCGGTTGCGCTCGGGCCGGATGTCTCCGTGGGCTCGGTGGTCGGCGGGGGGTCCGCGGTGGCGCTTGGTTCGGTGCTCGGCATCGATTCCGCGGCCGCTGTCGGGTCACCGCTTGGTGTGGGCTCGGGGCTCTGGGCCGGCTCGGCGATCGGTGTCGCGCTCGGCTCCGTGGACGCTTCGGCGCTCGGCTGGGGATCCGCGGCGATCGTGGGCACGACCATCGCAAGGCTGAGCAGCAGCGAAACAGGCAGCGAAGCGAGGGGACGGCGCATGGGATCTCCGGCTCGTTGGGGCGTTGCGGAGGAGCCGGCAGATCGCAGTGACGTGCGCTGGACTCGACGTCATCATCCCCCGCCTGTCCAGTCATGCACAGGCACCCGGTGGTCAGGGTCGTGCGTAGGCGACGGGTCCTAACCACACCAGACCCAAATGGACCATCGGCGGCGGCCTCGCGGCCGGTTTACCCGGCCGAGGCCCGGATCTCCGACTCGGCTTCCGTGACGCGGGCCAGGATGTTCGAGCGCATCGTGTCGAGGCCGGCCCAGACCGCCTTGGTGGCATTCGAGATGGAGGTCAGCTGCGACTTGAGCTGACGCACCACCTCGAGCTGCTCGCGGATCGCCGTCAGGGCGGTCCCGATCGCGGCCGCGTCCACGTCCACCTCACGCTCGACGAGCGAGGCGAGGCCGAGGAGCCGGGCGAGCCGGACGGCTGCCTCGAGCGTGGCCGGCTCGGGCGCCTCGGGATCGATCACGCAGTAGACGTCGCCCCCGATCACGGTGAACGGCGCGACCCCGGTCGGGGCGTGGGCCGGGGTGAAGACGGCCACGGCGACGGCGGCACCTCGGTTCTCGCGCGCTTCTCGGAGCTCGTCGCGCATCGCCCGCATCGACATCGGGCGGTCCTTGGCCTCGATGACCACCTTGAGGTCGCACCCGCGCGCGACCCGCGCGTCGACGGTCAGCACGAAATCGCCGCGCTTGGACTTGAGCGTGGAGCCCGTCTCGAACCCAGTCCGATCCAGCAGGTCTCCGGCGCCCCGGGCGATCTCCCCGAGCATCGTCCCGACGAGCTCCTCGAAGTCCGCGCCCTTCGCCGCGGACCTGGCCCGCTCGGCTCCCCGGGCGGCGGCCGCGGCCTCGATCGCGATGAGGCGTTCCTCCAACCCCTTGAAGCCGGCGGCGATCTCCTGGCGGAACTGGTGCATCGGCGAATTCAACCGCGTGGGATCGAGCAGGTGCGCGAGCTTGGACGCGTCCCCATCGAAATAGCGCTCCAGCATCCCGCCGATCCGGCCGATCGCGCTATCCCGCTTGGTCTCGTCGAACAGCTCGTCCACCATGGAGCGCAGCGCGCCGCGATCGCCGAGGAACTTCTCCAGGGTGCGCGGCAGGCGCCCGTCGCCATCCGCGAAGTTGGCGCGCAGGGTCTGCTCGAGGGCCGCGGCGGCACGCTCGTTGACCTGCTCCGCCTGGCGGACCATCCGATCGAACTCCGAGCGCACCGCGTCCACGTTCACCGTGACCCCGGCGTCCTGCAGCGCGATCAGCCCGATGCGCAGCGCACGCTCCACGAGCGGACCCCGATCCCCCGCCGGGCGCTCCCCCAGGAACGCGGCGAGGGTCGGGTCCGACAGGGACAGGCGCTCGACGATGATGCGGTCACCTTCCAGGCGAACCGCGGAGTGGAGCGGGACGACGACGGCTTCCATGGGAGCAACGTACGAGGGTCCTGTGACATCTAGCGTGTCACGACCTCGAGCAGGCAGGGCGTAGGATGGGCATCGATGCCCCAGACGCGCACACCGCACGCCCCCGCTCCACGCCGGATGACGGCCCTGCTCGCCCTCGCACTGATGGGGGCGCTGTTTCCGGGCGCCGTCGCGGCCGCGGAGCCGCCCACGACCGAAGCCGCCGACGAAGTCGTCGTTCGCTATCGAGCCGACACGACGCGTGCCGAGCGGGCGCTTATCGCCCGTGAGCACGGCCTGACGCCGATCCGCACGAGCGCGGACGGCCGAACGCAGGTCGTGGTCGCCGAGGGCCGATCGCCCGCGACGGCCCGGCGCGAGCTCACGAACGACCCGCGCGTGCTTGCAGTGGCCGACAACTTCAAACGCGAGCTCACCGACGACATCACCAGCGAGCCCTTTTTCTCGGATCTGTGGGGCGTGCACAACACCGGTCAGATCGTTGATGGGGATCCCGGAACACCGGATGTCGATATCGACGGGCTCGAGGCGCTTCGGCTGGTTCGCGGCGACAGCGACGTGGTCGTGGCGGTCGTCGATGACGGCGTCGACTTCAGCCATCCCGATCTCGCGGGCCGCGCCTGGGTCAACCAGGCCGAAGCCAACGGGGTACCCGGCGTGGACGACGACGGCAACGACCACATCGACGACGTCCATGGGTGGGACTTTTGCAACAACGACAACACGCTGCACGATACGGACGCGCAGGGAAGGAACGAGGACTTCCACGGCACCCACGTGGCCGGGACGATCGCTGCCTCGCTCAACGGGACCGGGATCGTCGGGGTCGCGCCCGGCATCAAGATCATGGCGGTCAAGTTCATCGACGACACCAATAGATGCGGCACCGACGATATGGCGATCGCCGCCATCGACTACGCCAAGTCGTTCGGTGTACCGATCATCAACGCGTCCTGGGGTGGACCCGATGACAGCCCGGTGCTGGATATCGCGATCCAGGAATTGGGTGCGCTCTTCGTGGCCGCAGCCGGCAACGGCAACCAGTTCGGCGGCATCAACCTCGATGCTCCGGGCAGTTCCGGGTTCTGGCCGGCGAAATCCATGCTCCCCAACGTCATCACCGTGGCCGCCATCGACCAGACCGGCAAGCTGGCGTCGTTCTCGAACTACGGGACCACGTCCGTGGACCTCTCGGCCCCGGGCACGAACGTGTTGTCGTCGTTCCCCGACGAGCCGGGCTGCAACCCCTGCTGGGCATGGATCGCCGGTACCTCGATGGCCGCGCCGCACGTGTCTGGCGTCGCGGCGCTCGCCCTCAGCGTCATGAGCGGCACGCCGACCCCGGAGGCGCTTCGCGCCCGGGTCCAGGCAACGGGGCAACCCCTCGCCTCCACCGCCACGAAGACCGCGACCGGACGACTCGTGAATGCCCTGCGGGCCATCGACACGGTCGGACCCGTGGCCACGCCCATCAATCGCCACGGGTTCAACGTCGGCACGATCGTCGGCTCGACCATCAGCACGACCATGACCTGGCCGGCCGCGACCGACGACCTCAGCGGCGTCAGGAGCTATCTCATCAAGCGCAGCCTCGATGGCGCCGCCTGGACGACGCTGACCAGCTCGACCACGACGCGCTCCTACAAGCGCACGATGTCGTTCGGGACGCCGACCCGCTTCCAGCTGTTCGCTCGGGACAACGCCGGCAACCTCGGCAGGGGCGCCACGGGCCCGAACGTCACCGCCACGCTGCTGCAGGACGGGACGGCGCTCGCGAAGTACACGGGCACCTGGTCGAACGTGAACCTGTCGTCGGCCAGCGGCGGACGGATGCACCGCTCGACACGGTCGGGCGCGACGGTCACGTTCAAGACAACGGCGCGCGCGATCGCGGTCGTCGGCCGGCGTGGTCCGCTCAACGGCGAGGCCAAGGTCTACGTCGACGGCGTCTACAAGTCGACGATCGATCTCCATCGATCGAGCTATCAGTCGAGGGTCGTGCTGTTCAACACGTCGTGGAACACGACGGCGACCCACTCGGTCAAGCTGGTCGTAGTCGGCGGTACGGGCCGCGTCGACATCGACGCGTTCGCCTTCCTCCGTTAAGCGGCCCTCGCCGCGCCGCTCGGCGCGCGTCAGCTGCCGCGATACGTCGTCATCGAGTACGGCGCCAGGAGCAGCGGGACGTGGTAGCTCCGCTCCGCGTCGGTCACGTGCAGGTCGACGGCGAGCTTCGTGAAGAACGAGCCATCCTCGTGGGCGATATCGAATTCGAGCCGGTAGTCGCCGGTCTGGAGCGGTCGATCGAGGAGGTCGCCGATGCGGCCGTCGGCATTCGTCAGGGCCTGGGTCATCCGGATCGGCGCCGCGGCGACGTCGAGTCGATAGAGCGTGACGTGGACGCCGGCCGCCGGCACCCCACGTTCCGTGTCGAGGACGTGCGTGCTGATGGTGTGTCGGGCGGGTTCGTCGCTGGCCACGGGTCGCTATCCTCCGCACATGGGAACGTTGCGGATCGAGGTCGGCGACCTCCACTTTAGCGCCCGCTGGGAGGCGGCGGCTCCCAACACGATCGAGGCCATCCGCCGCATGCTGCCGATCGAGTCGCGGCTGATCCATTGCCGGTGGACGGGCGAGTCGACCTGGATCCCGTTCGGGGACTTCCGGCCGGGGCTCGAATACGAGAACCACACCTCGCACCCGGCGCCCGGTCAGCTGGCGATCTATCCCGGCGGCATCAGTGAGTGCGAGATCTTCTTCCCGTACGGGGGCTGTACGACGGCGTCGAAGGTGGGACAGCTCGCGGCAAATCACTTCGCTTCGGTCGTGGGGTCGGGCACGGACGACGACTGGGAGGACCGACTGCGGGAGATGGGTCGGCGCTGTCTCTGGGAGGGTGCCCAGGCGATCCGGATCACCGAGGTCGCCGGCTAGCGCGCGGTGACGGACCTCGTCATCCGCGGCGGCACCGTGGTCACCGCTGGCGGCTCGCAGCGCGCCGACGTCGCGGTCGATGGCGGGGTCATCACGGCGATCGAGCCGGACCTGGCGGGGCCGACGGCGGGAGCTTCGCGGGTGATCGAGGCGGCCGGGATGCTGGTACTCCCCGGCGTGGTCGACGTGCACACGCACACGCGGGTCGGCTCGGACGCCGAGCCAGACCGGTTCTTCCAGGATTCCGTGGCCGCCGCGTACGGCGGCACGACGTCGTTCCTGTCGTTCAACAACCCCGGAACGGGGTCGTCGCCGGCGGCCGAGCGATCGCTGCGGACCGGGATGTCGGAGTGGCGCGCTGCCACGAATGGAGACAGCGCGATCGACTTCGGGTTGTCGCTGGCCGTCTCCGGGCACGCCAACGACCCCATGGCCGAGCTGCCGGCCACGATCGATGCCGGGGTGGCGACGTCGAAGGCGTTCATGGTCTTCGACTTCCGACTGCCCGACCAGGCGCTGTTCGATGCCATGCGGCTCATGGGCGAGCGCGGTGGGATGCTCCAGGTCCATTGCGAGGACCCGGTGCTGCTCGACTTTGCGGTCGCCGCATCGTTGCAGCGTGGTGACGTGCTACCGCGCTACCACGCTACCTCGCGACCACCGTACGTCGAGGCGGTCGCGACGGCCCGGGCCCTGGCATTCGCGCGCGCGACCGAGTCGCCCGTCCACGTCGTGCATCTCTCGTCGGCGGCCGCGCTCGACGAGGTCCGGCGCGCCAAGACGGCCGGCGTCCGGGTCACGGCCGAGACCTGTCCGCACTACCTCACCCTGACCGACGAGGAGTACGACGAGCCCGACCCGGTCCGGTGCGCGTGCTACGTCATCTCCCCTCCCCTGCGCTCCGCCGCCGATCGCGAGGCGCTGTGGGAAGGCCTGGCGGACGGTTCGCTCGACCTGGTGGCTACCGACCACGTCCCGGATCGCGTCGGCGTCGAGAAGGCGGAGGCCGCATCCGGCGTGTCGTTCGACAAGATCAGCAACGGCGCGCCTGGCATCGAGACGTTGCTGGCGCTCGTGTACAGCGAGGGCGTCGCCCGCGGACGGCTGACGCTCGAGCGCATGGTCGACGTGCTCGCCACGACCCCGGCGGCACGGTTCGGCCTCGGGCGCAAGGGCGCCATCGAGGTCGGGCGCGACGCCGACGTCGTCGTCTTCGACCCTGCGGCGTCGCGGACGCTGCGCGCCACCGACCTCCACCACACGAGCGACTACACGCCGTACGAAGGACGCGATGTCCGGGGCGCCGTCCGAGATGTCACGGTGCGCGGCGCGGACGTCATTCGGGACGGGGCCTTCGTTGGGCGTCGGGGCGCAGGGCAGTACATCGAACGAGGCTCGATCGCCGGCTGAATGTCAGGCCCACAGGCGGCGGCCAGGCGGCCAAGCGATGCACATTTTCCCGTCGCCGGAACGACCTTTCCTGGCTGATGCACCTCAGCGGCATCACCGACGACCGTCGGGGTGACGCCGTCTTCGTCTCGCCGGAGCGACCGGTGGCCAGCGATGCACATTTCCCCGCCGCCAGAACGACCCTTCTTGGCTGATGCACCTCAGCGGCATCATCGACGACCGTCGGGGTGACGCCGTCTTCGTCTCGCCGGAGCGACCGGTGGCCAGCGATGCACCTCGGCGGCACCAAGGCCGGCCGATAAGCGCCGGATAAGCTGCAGCAACCTAGGCTCGGTGAATGACGTGGAGCCAAATCAGCCGATCAGAGCGGGATCCTGAGCTCCAGCGCGGCTGGGAGATCATCGGCGCCATGGTCAAGCGGCGTCGCAGGATCATCGGCTGGTCGCAGCGCGACCTCGCGGGTGCCAGCGGGCTTGCGCAGTCGGCCATCTCGCGCCTGGAGACGGGCCAGCTGTCGGGTGTGCGGTTCGGTCGGTTCGCGAAAGTCGTGGCGTCAATGGGTGGCCTGGACCCCGCGGCTCCGCATCCGCCGAAGCGACGCTCGATGTTCGACAGATGGGCTTGATGGATCCTGGACGCGTAGCTGCTGGCGCGGGCTGGTCCATCGATCCATTCGATGCCGCTGAGGTGCATCAGCCGGCAACCCTCGCTCCGATCGAGCAGAAATGTGCATCAACGGGTGGGGGACCGTGGCCTGCCGGCCGAGGGCTGGCGCTTGGGCCTGCCGGCCGAGGGCTGGCGCTTGCCCCTGGCCGCCGAGGGCTGGCGCACGGCGCCTGGCGGCTCAATCCAGCAGCGGATACGCTCGCAAGCGTCAGGAACTCGGCGAACTCGTCGTCGAGGACGAGGTGGTCCAGCACGTCCCACGCGTCCTTGAGGCGGCGCTCGCCCGCGCCGCCGAGGCGGGCGAGCTCTTCGTCGCGGATCTGCGCGTATTGCTCGACCCCCAACAGCCCGCGGGTCCGCCACAGCCACAGCTGCGAGCGGGCGATCTCCGCGGTCGCGGCATCCTCCATGAGGTTGTCGATGGCGGCGGCGCCGGTCCCGCCGAGCCAGGCGTCCAAGTACGCGAGCGCGACCCGGATGTTCGCCCGGACGCCGGCTTCGGTGACGCTGCCGCCTTCGACCGTCAGGTCGAGCAGCTCGGCCGCTGACACCGCCACGGCCTCGCGCAGCCGGCCCTTCTGGTTCGGTGCATCGCCCAGCACCCCATCGAAGATCTCGGTCGCGACCGGGACGAGGTCGGGATGCGCCACCCACGTGCCATCGAACCCGTCGCGGCTCTCGCGCTCCTTGTCCTCGCGGACCTTGGCGAGCGCCTTCTCGGTGACCTCGGGGTCGCGGCGGTTCGGGATGAACGCGGCCATCCCGCCGATCGCGTGCGCCCCGCGTCGGTGGCAGGTCTGCACGAGTAGCTCGGTGTAGGCGCGCATGAACGGCACGGTCATCGTCAGCTGCGAGCGGTCCGGCGTCGCGAGGTCCGGGGAGGCGCGCAGTCGCTTGATCGCGCTGAACAGGTAATCCCAGCGGCCGGCGTTCAGGCCCGCGGCGTGCTCGCGCAGCTCGTACAGGATCTCGTCCATCTCGAAGGCGGCCAGGATCGTCTCGATCAGCACGGTCGCCCGGATGCTCCCGCGCGGTACCCCGAGCTCGGCCTGGGCGTGGATGAAGACCTCGTTCCAGAGGCGCGCCTCGTGATGGGACTCGAGCTTGGCCAGGTAGAGGTACGGCCCGGATCCCTGGGCCACTCGCTCGGCCGCGTTGTGGAACAGGTACAGGCCGGCATCGAACAGCGCCGCCGAGATCGGCACGTCGTCGACCAGCACGTGCGAGTCGACCAGGTGCCAGCCGCGTGGCCGGACCACGAGCTGGGCCACGTTGTCGCCCAGCCGATACGACTTCCCCTCGGGTGAGTCGAAGGCGAGCGTGCCGCGCACGGCATCGATGAGCGCGGCCTGTCCGCCGACGACGTTGGCCCAGGTCGGCGACAGCGCGTCCTCGAGGTCGGCCATGAACACACGCGCCCCGGAGTTCAGGGCGTTGATCATCATCTTGGGCTCGGCGGGCCCCGTGATCTCGACGCGGCGGTCGTCGAAATCGGCCGGTGCCGGGGCCACGGTCCAGGCCGCCTCGCGGATCTCGTGGGTCGAAGCCAGGAAGTCCGGCCGCTCCCCGGCGTCCAGGGCCGCCTGCCGCTCGTGCCGGCGCATCATGAGGTCGTGGCGGAGCGGCCCGAACCGGCGCTGGAGGTCCGCGACGAACGCGAGGGCCTCCGTCGTCAGGACGCGCTCCGAGCCGGGGACCGCGGGGCCCGTGACCACGACGCCGGTGGGCGCGGCCGGCGGCGACGCTTTCCCCCGCATCACGACACCTGGCTGCGGCGGACCGTCGCCTCGATGAGGCCGTGCGGCTCGGTCGTGGAGATGTAGACCTGCCGGTCGTTCTCGATCCCGAATGTGGCCAGGTCGACGGTCCAGTGATGGAGATTCGGGAGCACCATCCGAACCTCGTCCAGCTCCTGGTGCCGCTCCAGCATCGCCTTGGCCATGACCCAGATCGAGGTCTGGACGCTCGGGCTGTCGTGGTCGGCGAAGACCTCGAGGAGCGTGGCCCGGGCCGCGGTCCAGGTCGTATCGAAGTCGAGGTCCGGGGCGCCGTACCGCCAGATCGCGGTGATCTTCGTGGCCATCAGGCGGTCGTCGGTCTCGGCCAGGGTCGTGTAGCGGTCTCGCGGGAAGCCGCTGAACGCCGAGCGGGTCGTCTTCATGACGACGAGGTCCTCGACACCGGCCTCGACGACGACCTCGTCCCGGCCGACGGCCACGGTCGCGACGCGGGTGCCCTCGCCACTGCGCACGAAGGAGTCGCGGGCCGGGGTGCCGGCCACGTCGATGGGCCGCCAGGCGTGTTCGCGGACGTTCACGATCGCCCGGTCCACCTGGTCCTGCTCGAGGAAGTGGCGGCCGAGTGCGGTCGCGTAGGTCTCGATCGCCCCGGTGAGGTGCTCGGCCGCGAACGCGTACGCGGTGTTCTTCATCGTGTCCGTGGCCACGACCAGGGAGTTGTCACCGTCCGTGTGCGCGGCCGCGAAATCGCCTTCCAGGGCCACGGCCACCGTGATGTCGCGCAGGGCATGGGGCGTGGTGTCGCGCCCGACCCGGACGATGCGGATCGCGGCCTTGCCGTAGCGGTTCGCGGCGAGCTCGATCATGTGGACACCGACAGCTTCGCACGGCGGTCGATGGCGATGTCGACGACCGCGTCGAGGGCCCGGTGGATCTCGGCGTCGCGGTCCGCGTCGAGCGCGGCGGCGAACCCGGGGAGCAGCTCCTCGCGCGAACGGCCGGCGACGAAGACGCAGTAGCGGAACCCGTGCCGCGCCTCGTATGCGTCGTTGAGTCGTTCGAGCTCGGCGGCGACGTCGACGGGCGTGCCGGCTCCCCGGTCGTACCCCTGCTCCCGGTAGCTCATCGCCGACACCGACCCGGGCGGCGCCCCCAGCCGCGGGTGCGCATCGATGAGCTCGATCTGCTCGGCCTCGGGCATCGCGTGGGCGATCTCGCGGGCCCGCTCGAACAGCTCGGCGTCGTTCGCGAACGGGCCAGCCGCGTCCAGCCGGGCGAGGAACCCGGGCGCCCCCTCGAACAGCGCGGCGAGCGTCGCGGGGTCCGAGCCGGGAGCCGTCACCAGCCGCCAGCCTCGCGAACGATGCGATGGAGCACGCGTGCCGCCACCAGGCGCCGGTATCCAGCGGTGGAACGGACGTCGTCGATCGGCGAGAGCTCGGCGGCGAGGGTCTCCGCGGCCAGGTCCGCGGTCTCCGGCGTGGGGGCTCGACCCTCGAGCACCGCCTCGGTCGCCCGGGCGCGGATCGGGGTGGCGGCCACGGACCCGAGCGCGACCCGGACATCGCGCCACGCACCGCGCGGCACGACGGCGACCGCGTCCGAGCGCCAGCCGGCGGCCAGCACGACCTTGCTGATCGACTGCGCGCGGCGCGTCCCGATCTTGCGAAAGCGCACCTCCCGGTCCGTCGCGAGGGGGATCCGGATGCGCAACAGCAGCTCGTCCGGGGCGAGCGCCGTGCGCCGATAGGCGGTCCAGAACTCGGCGGCCGGCACGTCGCGCTCCCCGCGCCGCGATCCCAGCACGAACACGGCGTCGGTGGCGAGCAGGACCGGCAGCGTGTCGCCGGCCGGCGACGCGTTCGCGATGTTGCCACCGAGCGTGCCGCGGTTCTGGATCTGCGCCGCCCCGATGGTCGCGGCCGCGTCGACGAGCGCCGGGACGTGCTCACGACACAGCGGCGAGCGCCGGATGTCCGTGTACGTCGTCAGGGCGCCGAGCACCAGCGCGGGACCATCGATACTGATGCCGCGCAGGGCATCGATCGCCCACAAGTCGACCACACTGGCCGGCGGCTCGCCGAGCTCTCCGGTCAGCGCGACCATGAGGTCCGTGCCACCGGCGATGGGCCGGGCGGGTGCGTCCGCCGGCGCGGCGGCGAGGGCCGCGTACGCACCGGCGAGGTCGCGCGGGCTGGTGACCGGCGGTTCGATCGACATCGGGGGCTCAGCGAGGCCGGGACATCGGGGGCCGGGTCATCGGGATCCGGCGGCGGCGAGGGCGATCGCGTCGATGATCTTTGTGTAGCCGGTGCAGCGGCAGAGGTTGCCGGCGATCGCCTCGCGGATGGCGTCCTCGTCCGGCCCGCCACCCGCATCGAGGTAGGCGCGGGCCGCCATCAGCATCCCGGGCGTGCAGATCCCGCATTGTGCCCCGCCCGCCTGCAGGAAGGCGACCTGGAGCGGTGCGAGCGCGGCCGGTTCGGGCGGATCCTGGGCCGGCGCGGCGAGGCCCTCGACCGTGCGGACCTCGGTGCCGGCGACCTGGCAGATCGGGACGAGGCACGAATCGACCGGCGCACCGTCCACGAGCACGGTGCACGCGCCGCACTCCCCTTCCCCGCAGCCCTCCTTCGTGCCGGTCAAGGCGAGATCCTCGCGGAGCACGTCGAGCAGGCGGCGCATGCCCGGGACGTCGACCTCGGCGGGCGTGCCGTTGACCGTGAGGCGGTACGTCGTCACGTGGCGGCCTCGTTGGCGGCTGGGAGGGCGGGGGCCGACGCGCCGGGTGGGAGGCCGGCGACATCGGGCAGCCCCGCGAGGCCGGCCAGGATGCGTTCCGGGCTGGCCGGCAGGTCCTCGATCCAGACCCCGGTCGCGTCGGCGATCGCGGCCACGACCGCCGGCGCCCCGACGTCCATCGGCAGCTCCCCGACCCCCTTGGCGCCGTGGGGCGCGGCATGGAACGGCGCCTCGACGAGGATCGTCGAGATGCGCGGGGCGTCGAGCGAGGTCGGGATGATGTACGTCGCGAGCCGGTCATTCAGGTAGCGGCCGTCGCGCAGCTTGATCTCCTCGATCGTGGCGTAGCCGACGGCCTGCAGCGTGCCGCCCTCGACCTGGCCCTCGGCGAGGACCGGGTGGATGACGCGGCCGATGTCATCGGCGGCCACGACGTCGCGGACATGGACCTCGCCGGTGTCGAGGTCGACCTCCACGTGAGCCACGCACGCGGCCCACCCGAATGCCGGATAGGCGTCGCCGCGATACAGGTCGTCGTCGAACGTCACGCTATCCGGGTACGGCTCGAACTTCTGGTCGATGCGGGTGGCGCCGTGCTCTTGGGCGTAAGCGGCCGCGGTCTCGGCGAACGTGCCGCCGGTCGCCGTCTCGACCTGCTCCCGCAGCCTCCGCGCCGCCTTGATGAGGAGGCCGCCCACGACCATCGCGGTCCGCGACGCGACCGTGGGACCGCTGTCAGGCACGTAGGCCGTGTCCGGCTCGGCGAGCTCGACGTCGTCGTCCGGGATGCCGAGAGCCTCGCCGACGAGCTGCGGGAAGATCGTCTTGGTCCCCTGCCCCATCTCGGTCGAGGCGGTCAGGACTCGCACGCGGCCCTCGGCGGTCAGTTCCAGGGAAGCCACACTCGCGAGCTTGATCTCGCCCGAGCCCGTGAACCCCGCGCCGTGCCAGGCCAGGGCGAGGCCGATGCCGCTGGCCGTCCGGTCGCGGCCCGTGCGCAGCGGTGACCGTGGCGTCTCCCCCGAGCCCGCGCGCCCGCGCCGCGCGTCATCGGTCTTCGCGCGGAGCCGCGTGAACTCGGCGGCCTCGGCCGCGCGCTCCAGGACCTCCTCGCCCGCGACGCTGTCGCGCAGGATCTGGCCGGTCGGGGTCGTGTCGCCGGGCCGGTATACGTTTCGGCGGCGGATCTCGAGGGGCGAGACGCCGAGCTGCTCGGCGATGCGGTTGAGGTGGGTCTCGGCCGCAAACTCGGTCTGCGGAGCCCCGAACCCGCGAAACGCGCCGTTGGGCGGCGTGTTCGTCCGGGTCGCCCGGGCCTGGATGCGGACGTTGGGACAGCGGTAGGGCCCGCCGCTGTGGAGCGCGCCGCGCGACAGCACGACCGGGGTGAGCGTGCAGTACGCGCCGCCGTCCATGACGATCTCGATGTCCTGGGCCACGAGCCGGCCGTCCCGCGTCACCCCGGTCCGGTGGCGGACGATGGCCGGGTGCCGCTTGGTGGTGGCGGCGATGTCCTCGTGGCGGTCGTAGATCATGCGGACCGGCTTCTGGGCCTTGCGCGCCAGGAGCGCCGCGTGCAGCCCGATGACCGAGGGAAACTCCTCCTTGCCCCCGAACCCGCCGCCGGTCTCGGCCTGGATCACGCGGGCGGCCGTGTCGTCGAGGCCCAGCCCGCGCTTGAGCGCCGCGTGCAGGTAGTACGGGCACTGGAGCGAGCCCGTGACGGTGACGCCGCCACCGTCGGTGGGCACGGCGATCATCGCGTTGTTCTCGATGTACAGCTGCTCCTGGTGGCCGACGCGGTACTCGCCCTCCAGCACGAAGTCGGCGCTCGCGAGCGCCGCGTCGATGTCGGTGCCGGCTTCGATCGTGTACTGCGCGAACGTGTGGTCGGACTCGAGCGGGTCGAAGGTCGGAGGCAGCTTCGTCGTCCGCGGCCGGGCCCGCTGGCGCGCCTCGCGCAGCGTCGCCTTGTCGGCAGCGGCCAGGAGCGCCAGGGGCTCGGCGTGGTGCTGGATCTCCCCGCCGATCGGGACGAGGATCGGCTGGTCCGACTTGATCGAGCTGACGATGTTCTCGCCGGGGATGTCGGCCGCGGTGACGACGACGACCTTCGACCAGTCGAAGGCGGGATCGAGGTCGAGCGCATCGAACGTGGCGTGCGCATCGGTCGAGCGGATCGTGGCGCCGTACCACGCCCCGGGGACGACGATGTCGTCCGTGTACAGCGCGGTGCCGGTGAGCTTGGCGGGTCCCTCGCGGCGGAACGGCGCGGCCGGGCGCGCGCTCGCCGGGGACGACGGTCCCGGGCTGGACGACGACGGCATCAGCGGGTTCGGTGCCGGTCGTCAGGCTGGCGGTCTGGGGCCCCTCCATGACGCAGGACGATACCACCCACCACGGCGGCTCCACCGGACCGCGATAGACCGTCCCGGACCACTCTGGACCGTTATCCGGCGGTGCCGCGTCGCACCGTCATCATGGGTCGAAGGGGTCATCCGATGGTCACATTCGGGGCCAGCCCACCTATCATCGGCGGCTCATCGCCCCTAAGGTGGCACTCATACGGGGTCCTGAATCATGGAACTCACGCAGGACATCATCCTGCCGGTCCTGCTGGCCGCGATCGTCGCGAATACGGTGATCCTGTTGCTCGTGGTCGTGGCCGCCCGCCAATACCGACGAGACGGCGTCGAGCCGGGCGCTACGCGATCCGTTTTGCAAGGGAGCCTGATGTCCACCTCATATATCGATCGATCCGGGCCGTCACCGTGGTCCAGCAACGGCGATTCCGCGGAAGCCGCCGACGCCGCCGAGGCGGCCGCGCCCGAGGTCGACGTCGATCCGGTGGATGCCTACGACGTCGAGGGCCAGGGCGCCACGGCGTCCCTGGAGGCCGAGGCGACCGTCGATGCGGCGCCGACCGATGACGACTACGCGGAGTTCGACGCCGAGGCGCAGCCGGAGCCCGAGCCCGAACCGGAACCGGCGACCGAGGCGGAGTCGGCTGCAGCTTCCTCGGGCATCGACCCGTTGACCGGCCTCCTCGACGTTGGGGCGTTCACCCGCCTGGTCGCCGCCGAGGACCTGCGGATCCAGCGCTATCACCGGCCGGCCACGGTCGTGATCTTCGAGCTCGGTGGCCTCGATCGGCTGATCGATCGGCTCGGGGCCGACGCGGCCGATCGCGTGATCCCCGCCCTTGCCGACACGATGCACCGGCTCGCCCGTGACGTCGACCACGTCGGGCGGCTCGCTCCCGGCCGCTTCGGGGTCCTCCTGCCCGAGACCGACGAGATCTCGGCCATCAACTACGTCGAGCGGGTCCGACGCGCCTGCGAGCTGTGGCTGGAGTCGGGCGCCATCGCGCTCAGTCTCGCCGTCGGTTGGGCGGGCACGGACGGCGACCCGACATTGGTCGAGGCGCAGCGCCTGGCGACCGAGCGGATGTACGTCGAGCTCCGGCGCGAGGGTCGGCGGGCCACGGACGTCCAGCCCGGCTAATCCGTCCCGAGGCGGATCCCGCGGCCCGGCGTCGCGCCCGTGTGCGTGCCTCCGTCCACCACGAGCACCCCGTTGACGAGTACGTGCTCGATGCCGGTCGGGAACTGGCGTGGCTCGTCGTACGTGGCGTTGCTCCGGACCGTGGCCGGGTCGAAGACCACGAGGTCGGCGTAGGCGCCGTCACGGATCGTCCCGCGCTGCCGGAGGCCGAGACGGGCGGCCGCCGCGCCCGTCATCTTGTGGATGGCCCCCTCCAGGCTCAGCAGGCCCTCGTCGCGGACGAACTGGCCGAGGATCCGTGGGTAGGAGCCGTACGTTCTTGGGCTCGGCTTGGCCCCGACGAACGTGGAGTCGGTGCCGACCATCCCGACCGGATGCTGGATGAACGGCCGGAGCGTCTCGGACCAGGGACCGCTCGTGACCTGGTTGACGCCGAGGTCTTCGGCGAGGAGGAGATCGCAGATGACGTCGACCGCGTCCTTGCCGGTTTCCTGCATCACGTCGGCCATGGTGCTGGACTCCCAGCGGAGCAGGTCCGGTCGCCGGAACGCCCCGAGGCGCAGGTCCGCCCAGCCACCCGGTCCGGTGTAGGCCGCGCCGCGTTTCGCGAAGTCGTCGCGGAGCCGGTCGCGGGCCGTGCTGTCGGCGAGGCGCTGCTTGAGCGGGGCCGGGCCGCCTTCCTGGATCCAGCCGGGCATCTGGATGAGCAGCCTCGTGCTGGCCCACTCCGACGGGTAGGAGTCGAACGTGACGTCGAGCCCCTCGGCGCGTGCGTCGTCGACGAGGGCGAGCAGCGCCTCCGGACCGCCCGGGTGGGTCTGGCGGTGGTAGAAGTGGGTGATGTGGGAGGGAGCGCCGGCTCGGCGGCCGATCTCGATGGCCTCGTTGAACGGGTCGAGATAGCGGTCGCCGAGCTGGTAGCGCACGTGGGTGTGGTAGAAGCCACCGCTGCGGCCCGCCTCGGCGGTGAGCGCGGCGAGCTCCTCGGTCGTGGCGTAGCTGCCGGGCGGGTAGTCGAGGCCCGAGGAGAGGCCAACGGCGCCTTCGGCCATGGCGTCGCGGAGGGTTGCGCGCATGCGATCGAGCGCCCGCTCGTCGGCGGGAACGTCGTCCCAGCCGAGCGCACCGATGCGGAGCTGGGAGTTGCCGACCAAGGTCCCGACGTTGACGCTGACCGTGCCGTCGTAGCGGGCCAGGTAGTCGGCCACGGACCGCCAGTCGTAGTCGAGGTCCGGCCGGCCATCGAGCCCCGAATCGAGCTCGACGAAGGCGAGCAGGTCCTCGCGCCGCTCGAACGGCGCGAAGCCGTTGCCGTCGACCCCGACGATCTCGGTCGTGACGCCCTGGCGGACCTTGGGCTCGTGCCGCGGCTCGGCGAGGATCACGAGGCCGCCGTGGCTGTGCAGGTCGATGAACCCCGGCGCGACGACCCGTTCCGTGGCGTCGATGCGCCGGCCGACGTGCTCGGGGAGCGTCGCGTCCACGGGGAGCACCCGCATCCGATCACCGTCGGCGATGACCGTGCCCGGCCGCGGAGGGCCGCCCGTGCCGTCCACGATGGTGCCGCCGGTGATCGCAAGATCGACGCTGTCAGTCACGCCCGGACCTTATCGTGTTCGGCCTCGGCCGCGCCCGCGTCGTGCGCGTGCACCTTCAGCCTCGACCCCGCCCGCGTCGTGCGCGTGCACCCCACGACGCTATCGTCGATCGAACGGCGCAACGAGACCCTGGGCGGCTCGATTTGGCTCGTTCCGCGTGCCAGGCTTGCGTGGCATGCACGAACGGGTATCGACGCTCCATCCGATCGACGATCGAAGCACTGGATGCACGCGCCGGGTGCAACTCGCAGGTGAGCCTTCGTTGCGCCACCGTGAAGGACCACTTGGCAGACTGTGATCATGCCTGCCAAGGAGCGAACGGTTGATCGAGGAAGCAGAACCGCTCGGCGTGATCTGGTCTCCGTGGGCTCCGATCTTCGCGCGGCCCGGCTCAGCGCAGGTCTGACGCTCGACGAAGTCGGTCGTGCCGCCGGGCTGTCTGGCTCCCAGGTCGGGCGGATCGAGAGGTCCAGACACGATGCCGTCACGGCTGTCCAGCTGGGCCGGATCGGAGCCGTCGTCGGACTGGATATCCGGATTCGCGCCTATCCGGGACCGGATCCGATCCGCGATGCAGCCCAGACGGCCCTGTTGTCGCGCTTCCGCGCTCGCTTGCATCCCGATCTGACCTTCCGGCTCGAGGTCCCATTGCCGATCGTCAACGACCTGCGAGCGTGGGACGGCGTCGTCGGGGGTCTGCGTACCGAGGGCCTCGACCGAATGCTCCCTGCGGAGGCGGAGACTCGTATTCACGACATCCAGGCGCAATTCCGCCGTATCGAGCGCAAGGCGCGCGACGCTGGGATCGAACACGTCATCGTCGTGATATCGGATACACCCGCCAACCGAGCCGCCATCGAGGCGGCGGGCGCCGCACTCGCGGGTCGCTTCCCGATCAGTGCCCGCCGTGCCCTGGCGGCCCTCAGCCGCGGTGACCATCCCGGCGGTTCGGCGTTGATCTTCCTCTGAGCGGGCGCTGGACCCGTCAGCCCATTCGCGTGCACCCCACGACGCTATCGTCGAACGAACCGTCAACGGAGAGGGTTGCCCGGCCAATTCCAGCGGTTCCGTCGTCGGGGCGTGCACCCGGTGCACAAAGTGGCATCGGAGCCGGATCCGTTCGACGATAGGAGCGCCCGGTGCACGTAGCATACGGGCCTTCGGATCCGTTCGACGATAGGGGCACCCGGTGCACGAGCTGGCATCAGGGCCGGATCCGTTCGACGATAGGGGCCACCCGGTGCATGTGGGCACGCGGGGGCCGTGGGTCATCCGCGCGCCGCGGGGCCCTCCAGGCGCCGGCCGCGCACCCAAGCGGCACGGACCATGTCGGGGTGGGACCGGAAGATCAGGCGGCTCGCGATGTCGGCGGGGTCGTCGTCCTCGACGCCGGGCACGGGCGCGGTGAACGCCGGGTCGACCGCGATGACATCGGCCTCCTTGCCGGCCTCGAGCGATCCCGTGACGTCGCCGAGACCGAGCGCCTGCGCGCCGCCGAGTGACCCGAGGCGGAGCCAGTCGAGCGGCGTCAGGACGCGGCCCTCTTCGACCCCGGCCACACGCCGGGCGTTCTGCACGTAGAACCCGGTCCGCATGACCGTGAAGATCGAGAGGTCGGGACCGCCGGCGACGTCGGAGCCCAGGCCGAGACTCACCCCCGCGTCGAGATACCGGCCGAGCGGCATCATCCCCGAAGCCAGGAACAGGTTCGACACCGGGCAGTGCGCGACCCGAGTCCCCGTCTCGATCAGGCGGCCCAGCTCGCGATCCGAGAGGTGGACCGCGTGCGCCAGCACGGTCCGCTCGCCCAGCCCGCCGGCTCGGTCGTAGACGTCGACATAATCGATCGCCTCGGGGAACAGGCGGGCGACCTCGGCGATCTCGCCACGATCCTCGGAGACGTGCGTTTGCCAGTACGCGCCCGTGGCGGAGGCCAGCGCGGCGGACTCGCGCAGCAGATCGGCCGTGCACGTGATGGCGAACCGCGGCGTGACGGCGTAGCGGAGGCGGCCATCGTCGGCCCCGTGCCATCGGTCGATGAGTCGGGCCGATTCCGCCAGGCTCTGGTCGAGGATGACCTTGGGATCGATCGTTGGGTCGTAGGTCCCACGGTCCATCATCACCTTGCCCACGATGGCCCGGATGCCGTGCGCCTCGGCTGCCCGGAACGTGGCGTCCAGGCTCGCCTCGTAGACCGCGCCGTAGACCATCGCGGTCGTCGTGCCCGCGCCGGCGAACGCACGCCACGCGGCGGGTGCGAGTCGCTCGGCCGTGGTCGCGTCGAAGTCGCGCTCGAGCGGGAAGATGTAGCGTTCGAGCCAGGTCAGCAGGTCCAGCCCTGCCCCGAGACCGGCATTCGGAAGCTGCGGCAGGTGCGCGTGGAGGTCGACCATGCCCGGCAGCAGGATCCACGGCCGCAGGTCGATCGCCTCGGAGGCTTCAAGCGCCCGCTCGCCGGCCGCGCCGGCGAAGGCGATCCGACCCGTCGCGTCGACCACCACCAGCCCATCCGGCTCGTACGCCGTGCCGCCGCCGTCGAGGGGCGTCATGACACGGCCGCGGAGCGCGAACGGCGGTGCCAGAGGCAGGTCCACGCGCGACAGGCTAGCAGGCGCCTGCGGTCGCGCGACCGGCGGGTCGCCGACATGGAAAGACCCGGATCGGTCGATCCGGGTCTTCGTCGCTGTGGAAGGTCGCGTTCAGCGCTTCTTGCCGCGAACCTCGATGAGGTGGGCGGTCCACTCGGAGCCGGCGCGATCGATCGTCGCCGAGCTGCCGTGCCAGCCGCACGTGCAGGTGATCGTCTGGGCCTGGTGCTTGTACTCGTCGATCACGTGCTTGAACGGCTCATTGGCGATGGCAGGCTTCACGGGCGGGCGACTGTTCAACGGGGACTCCTGCACAGCGGGGACGTCGAGTGCGACGGGGAGTCATAACGATAGCCGATTTGGCCGATTCGTGCTCTGGTGGCGTCGCTGCGTGCCGCCCCGAAAGCGCCTACTCCGGCCCGAGGTGATAGCCGAGCCGCCGGGGCAGCCGACTGACCTCGCGCAACAAGAACCCGGGCTTCTCGCCGCGTTCCTCCATCGATTCGCGCCGAACGGCCGCCTCACGAATCAGGCGCGCACCCAGGCCCCTCGCAGGCTCCGGCGGGAACGGGCGCGGCGGGCGACCGTCGGCGAGGGCCAAGGCGAGCGCCGGGTCGTCGGCCCGCTCGACGGCGCGGGCCGCGAGGATGCGCCCGCCGACCACGGCCGGCCCGACGCCATTGCCGCTGTACCCGTGGCCGTAGTGGATCGGTCGCCCGCGCACCGTCCCGAACCAGGGCAGGTGATCCGCGCTGATGTCGATCGGGCCGCCCCAGGCGTCCTCGATGCGCACGTCTCGCAGCGACGGGAACAGCCGACGCAGTCCCGCGGCGGCCCGGCCCGCATCCGTGGCTGAATCGGTGAACGCGGGGCCGATCCGCCCGGCATACCCGGCCCGCCCGCCGCCACCGCCGATCGCGATCCGCCCGTCCGGCGTCGTTCGCAGGTAATGGAGCGTGAACCGGGCGTCGGCAACGCCCTCGCCGCCGGTCCAGCCGATGTCGACGAGGCGATCGGGGATCGGCTCGGTCAGGACGATGTACGAGGACCACGTGACCAGCCTCGGTCCGAACCACGGCCAAGCCCCCGCCCATGCGTTGAGGGCTAGGACCGCGGAGCCAGCGAGCACCTCGCCATCGCCGGCCGCGGACGTCGTCCGAACGCGCACGGGTCGAAGACCGCCGGCCGCTCCCCGGCGACGCGGCGCGCGACGGGTGCCCGCGCCCAGGGCACCGAGCCAACCCGGCCGCTGCCCGTCGACTTCGACCGCGGTCGTGGCCTCGTGGATCGTGACGCCACGCTCGAGGAGGACGCGTCGCAGTCCCCGGCCCAGCGCTGCGGGCTGGACGGTCGCGGCGCCCGGCATGAACGCGCCTTCACGAAAGACCGGCGACTGGACCCGTGCGCGGACCTCGGCCGCGGTCAGCGGGATGAGGCGGTCACCCAGGCCGTGCTCCTGCAGCGCGGCCACGGCCGGCAGCCAGCCACCGTCCTGGGCCGGCGCGGCACTCGCCGACAGCGAGCCGGCCTTCGTGAACCACGCATCGACGCCGTGCTCGGCACAGAACGCGCCGACCTCATCGACGGCCGACTCCATCGCCTCGCCCACAGCGATCGCGCTGGGGACGCCGTAGCGATCGATGAGCGTCGGGAACTCGTCCCACCAGTTCGTGACGAACCCGCCGTTCCGCCCGGACGGCCCGCCGCCACAGATGTCGGACTCCAGCAGGACCACGCGAGCGCCGGGCTCGAGCACCGTCAGGCGGAGGGCTGTCCACAGGCCCGTGTACCCGCCTCCCACGATGACGACGTCGGCGGTCGTCGAGCCACGTAACGGCGACGCGGCCGCGGCCAGGTGGGGTGCCGAGGCCGACTCCGCGGCGAGGGCCTCACGCAACCACCACGACCGCCGGCTGCCGGACGGGCGCACCCCACCGAGCATGCCCGTCACTCCGGCGCAGGCAGCAATCCGGTGTCCACAACGTCATCGACCGTCACCGGATTCGGTACGAGCTCGAGGGTCTGGAGATACGCGATCGATCTCTCCCAGTCGGCAGGCTCGATCGCCCCCAAGCCGCGCGCCTCCTGCGCCGGTCCCTTCCAGACCTCGATCGTGGCCTCGAGGATGGCGGCCTGCACGTCGCGGGCGGACGCGAGCTCCGGCACGGCCGTGATGGCAGCGTCGAGGCCCACCTCCGGATTCGCCGCAATCTCCTCCATCGCCCGCAACGTCGCGGCGATGAAGCCGGCCACGGCATCCGACTTCGACTCGAGTGTCGAGGTCCCCACGATCAACCCATTGCCCGGAAGCGGCACGATGTCGTCGACGCGCAGGATCGTGACCTCCTCCCCGGTCAGCTCGAGCTGGACCGGCTCGTTGTTGGCGAACCCGGTCGCGGCATCGACTGCGCCCTGCGTGACCGCGGCACCCTGGCCGAAATCGGGGTACTCGACGATCTCGACGTCATCGGGCGTCAGGTCGGCATCTGCGAGCAGCGCCTGGAGCATGATCCACGATGAACCGAACCGCCCCGGGATGCCGACCTTCTTGCCGGCGAGATCGGCGGCCGTCCTGATCCCGGTCGATGACTTCGCGAACACGATCGAGGGGAACCGGCCGTAGATCGTGGCCACGTACTTGATCGGGATCCCCTGGCTGACCGCGGGGATCACGCTCGTCCCATCCGCCAGCCCGATGTCGATCGAACCCTGCCCGACGAGCGTCACGAGCTCCGGGTCGATCTTGTTCTGGAATTCGACGTCGACGCCCGCCTCCGCGTAGTAGCCGGCCTGATCGGCGAGGTAGAACGGGGCGAACTGGACGCTCGGGATGAAGCCGAGGCCGACGGTCAGCGCGACCGGCTCCTGGCTCGGCTCGTCGCTCGCGCCCGCCGTCGGCTCCTGGCTACCGTCCTGGCTCGGCTCGCCGCTCGTCGGGGGCGTGGACGCCGTCGGGCTCGACCCTGGCGGATTCGATGTGCGCGGCCCCCCCGTGACCAACAGCAGCACGAAGCCGAGCACGGCGATGCCGATGACGACGATGACGATCTGGCGCTGACTCGATGACACAGATTCCTCCGATGGGCTAGCGGGCGCCGACGAGTCGACGCTCGACGACGACGACGGCGAGATAGAGCACGATCCCGACCATCGCGATGGTCACGAGCGTGGCGAACATGAGCGGGATATCGAACAGTGAGCCGCGGGCGAGGTTGATGAGCACGCCGAGACCGCGCTCGGCGCCGGCCCACTCCCCGACGATCGCGCCGACGACGGCAAGCGTGACCCCGACCCGCATCCCCCCCAGGATGGACGGGAGGGCGGCCGGGATCTCGAGGGACGTCAGGACCTGGCGACGGGTCGCCCGGAGCGAGCGGCCGAGCTCCAGTAGGCCCGCATCCACCGCCCGGATCCCGACCATCGTCGCGACCGCGACCGGGAAGAACACGATGAGCGAGCAGATGATGACCTTGCCGGCGAGGCCGGGCCCGAACCACAGCGCGATGAGCGGCGCGAGCGCGAGGATCGGCATGGCCTGGGCCGCGACGATATACGGCGACAGCAACCGCTCGACGAGCGCGCTGCGCGCGAACGCGTACCCGACGACAAGCGCCGACCCCGCCCCGACCGCGAACCCGAGCGCGACCGCGACGAGGGTCGCCCCGAGGTGGGGCTGGATGATCCCCTGCGTCCAGGCGAGGGCCAGCCGACCGAGGACCGTTGCCGGCGGCGGCAGGATGAACGGCGGGAAGCCGCTCACGATGACGACGGCCTGCCAGACCAGCAGGAACACGATCAGGGCCGCGCCAGCGGGGAGCAGGGTAGATCGACTCACGCCGCAGCCTCGGCCCCGAGGTGGCTGCGGATCTCGCGGGCCGTCCGCGACACGACGGCGGCATCGAGATCGTCGATCGAGCGGGGCCGGGCGAGGTCGATGGGGATGTCCGCGACGGCGCGTCCGGGCCGCGGTGACATCACGACGACCCGGTCGGCGACGAGGATCGCCTCCGCGATGCTGTGCGTGACGAGCACGATCGTCGTGGCGGCCCGTTCCCAGAGCCGGAGCAGCTCCAGGTCGAAGCGCTCGCGGCTCAACGCGTCGAGCGCGCTGAACGGCTCGTCGAGCAGCAGCACCTCGGGCTCGAGAGCGAGGGCCCGCGCGAGTGCGACGCGCTGACGGGTGCCTCCGGACAGCTCCGCCGGCCGGTTGCCAGTGACGCCTGGATCGAGGGCGACGAGGTCCGTGAGCTCGGCCAGGCGCTGCGCGCGACGGGACGACGGCCAGCCCGCGAGCTCGAGCGGGTAGGTGATGTTGTCCGCGGCCGAGCGCCACGGCAGCAGGCGCGGTTCCTGGAACACCAGCCCGATGCGCGGGTCGGGTTCGGTGATCGGTTCCGCGTCGAGGGTGACCGCGCCCCGCTCGGGCGGCAGGAGGCCGGCGATCACGCGCAGCAACGTGGACTTGCCGCAACCGTTGGGGCCGATGAGGGCCACGATGCCGCCGCCCGGGACCTCGAGCGTCATCCCGTCGAGGACGGGGAGGCGCCCGCCGCCGCGGACCGGGAACGATAGGTCGGCCCCATCCACCCGGATCGAGCCGCCGGTCCGTGTCATCGGGCGGCGACCCCCTGGGCCGCTTCGGCGTCGTCGGCGACCTGCGCGGCGGCGTCCGTGGCGGCGCCGTCGGTCAATGGCCGCATCACAGGCGCGACCGCGGGATAGAGCCCGGTGTACGCGGCGAAGACTCGGTCGTACGTGTCCGCGAATTCAGGGCGTGGGTCGATCCGATGGTCGATGCGCGTCATCGCGCTCACCGCCGCCCGCACGTCGCTGTTTGCGCCGATCGCCACCGCGCCGAGGATCGCCGAGCCGAGGACGGCGGTCTCGAGCACGTCCGGCACGAGGACCGGGAACCCGGTGACGTCGGACTTGACCTTGTTCCAGGCATCGCTCCGGGCCGGGCCACCACAGGCACGCATGGCCGTGACGGTCACACCGGCCGCCAGCATGGGCGTCGCGACGTGGCGGATCGCGAGCGCGCTTGCCTCGATGATCGCGCGAGCCAGGTGACCACGGCCGTGGGACAGCGTCAGGCCCGCGAACACCCCGGTCGCGCTCGGATCCCAGATCGGCGAGCGCTCGCCGGCCAGGTACGGCAGGAAGACCAGGCCGTCGGCGCCCGGGGGCGTGGCCTCCGCCTCGGCCAGCAACCGCTCCGTCGTGACGTCGCCGCCGACGATCGCGTCGCGGAACCAGTCGAGGGCGCGGCCGGTGGCCGCCATCGCCGCCCCGACGCTGTACAGCCCGGCCAGGGGCGCCGGGGTGACGAAGGCGCCCGCGACCTCCACGGGCTCGTGCCAGTACACGCCGAACCCACCGGCGGACCCACCGGGGTCGTAGGCGTCGCCGGGTTCCAGCAGCCCGGCGCCCAGGTAGCTCGCGAAGGCGTCGTTGGTGCCGCCGGCGACCGGGATCCCGACCCGCAGGCCGAGCGCATCGGCGGCCGTTTCGGTGAGCGTGCCGACGACGCCGCCCACGGTCCCGCTCGGCGGTCGACGGTCCACCTGGAGCCCGGTCACCTCGGCGATGACCGACGGATCCGGGACGGCCTGGTCGGGCACCAGGGGAGCGACCACCTCGCCGGTGAGCCGGAACGCGAGCCATTCCCAGGTGGCCAGGTACCAGCGGGTTCGGGCGGCGATCTCGGGCTCGTGCCGTTCCAGCCACAGCGCCGCGGGCAACGGGCCGAGCGCCCAGCCGTGGATGCCGGTCGCGGCCGTGAGCTCCTCCGCCTCGGCGGCCGCCCGGGTGTCCAGGAATGTGATCGCCGGGCGGGTGGCCTCGCCACGCCCGTCGACCGGGGCGAGGGTCGGTCCGTGGCCGTCGACCCCGATCGCGACGATGTCAACGGGCTCGGCCGGGTGCAGGGCGCGGACCGCGCCGACCACCGCGGACCACCACGCGCCTGGGTCCTGTTCCGCCCACCCCGGTCCGTGCCCGACTTCGAGGCCATAGCCCGCTCGGGCGATCGCGAGCAATCGCCCATCGAGCGTGACCAGGCCGGCCTTCACCTCGGTCGTGCCGAGATCCAGGCCGAGGATGGCCGGCGTGGCGCCCTGTTCCGTCATGCCCGCCTCGTTTCGTCGTCGAGGGCCAGGACGGCCTCGGCGGTGGCCACGTCCGTCACGAGCGTCCGGATGGCGCCCGCCCGCAGGGCGCCCAGGACCGGGCGCACCTTGCTCTCCCCCGCCCCGATGCCGATCGCGACCGGCACGCGCCTGAGCGCGCGCGCATCGAAGGCGAGCACCCGCTCGCGCAGCGCGGGACACACGAAGACGCCGTCGAGGTCGAAGGGGGCGATGAGGATCTCGCCGACCGCACCGGCGCGTTCCAGCTCCGAGGCGACCTCGGTCCCGACGGACGCGGCGCCCCAGGCCCGGCCGCCGATCCCGACGAGGGCGACATCGAGCCGATCCCACAGGTCGAGGACCGCGCGGACCCCGGCGTGCGCCTCCAGGGCGTGCTTGGTCGTGGCGTCGTCGACGAGGCCCGGCACCATCAGGCCGTGCGCCTGGGCGCCGAGCGCGTCGGCGATGCGACGGAATGGCTCGCGATCGGGGCCGGGCGACCAGTAGCCGCCGGCCAGTGGCACGATCGTGGCGTTCACCGGCGTCGCCGAGTCCTCCAGCGCGTCGGCCACGGCCCCGACGGACGCCCCATCCCCGATCCCGACGATCGAGCCGTCGCGGATGCGGGAGCGAAGCACCTGCGCCGCCAGCCGGCCGACCATGCGCCGCGTGAGGTCCTCGGGGCCGGCCACGGTCGGGGCGAGATGCACGGCGTCCAGCCCGTAGCGCTGGCGCAGGGCGTCGGCGGCGGGCGACTGGACCGCGGTCTGATCGACGATCCGGATCTCGACGATTCCCTCGGCCCGCGCACGCTTGAGCAGGCGACTCACCTGGGGCCGCGTGACACCAAGCCGGTTGGCGATCGCGTTCTGTGTCTCACCTAGCTCGTAATAGAGCCGGCTCGCCCGCACAAGCTGGTCGTAATCGCTCACTTGTGCGGTCGCCAACGCACAGATGTTCTGAACAGATGTGCGTCCATATGCCGGGCATCATCGAGCGAGTGTTCGGGCGTGTCAAGCGAGCGCCTGTGTCCGACACGGTGGGGCGTATCCTCGGGCCGTGGACTTCGTGATCGTCTACCGGCTCTTCGCCTTGGGCATCATTGCCTTCTGGGTCGTTCAGATCGCCATCGCAGCCCGACAACCACCCGAATGGCAGCCGCCGCGTGCCGACAGATTCCCGATTCGCGTGTCCAGGAATCTGTATCTCCTTGGAGGATTGCTCGGAATCATCGCTGGCGCAGCGGTGTTCGCCTTGTCGTTCGTGCTCTTCCCGTAGCTGGTTCGGGCGACTGGCCCTCCATTTCTGGCTCGCCCTGGCCCACCAGAGCAGCGGCGACGAGCGCCACGTCCACGGGCTGCGGCGGTATTCGGCCGGCCACTACCTGACCGAGTTCAGCGATGCCGCGATCGACGCGACGCTCGCGCGCGGAGTCCCGAGCGGTGGCCCCGAGCCCGACTGGGCCCTGATGCCGGGCGGCGGCTACCAGGCCTACGGCGGCGCGATCGCCGACGTCGGTGACGAGGAGTCGGCGTTCAGCCACCGGAACACGCTCGTCGAGTTCTTCGCCGGCTCGACGTGGGCCGACCCGGCCGAGGACGAGGTGCGAATGGCCGGGGCACGCCGGTGGGCCGCGACGCTCGAGCCGTTCTCGAGCGGGACCTACGTCAACGTCATGGCCGATGCCGATTCCGACGTGAGCCGCGGCTACCACGCCGAGCAGCTCGCCCGGCTGGCCGACCTCAAGCGGAAATACGACCCGGACAACATCTTCCACCTGAACCGCTCCAGTTCGATTCGGTGCACCCGACGCGTCAATCGGCCATCGAGCCGTCCGTCGTTTGCCGGAATGGTCGTGGCATGCACACCGGCGACTCGAGGCGGTCGAGCGTCATCTCCCCAGTAGCCGCTCAGCCTCGGCGCGTTCGACGGGGTCGAGGGCTGGCCCGAGGTCCAGCGCGCTCGTGAGCAGGCGCTCCGCGTCATCGACCGCCCCCTGGGCGGCGTGGATCGCGCCTTCATGGAACCGGAGCCGCGCGTCGTCGGCGCCAAGCGCTCGGGCGGCCGCGATCTCGGCGACGGCATCGTCGTACCGCCCGAGCCGGTACAGGGCCCACGCCGCCAGGTCGTGACCGCTCGCGTCGGGTTGTTGAAGGAGAGAGGCTCGCGCGGCCTCGAGGGCCCTCGCCATGTCGCCGCCGCGGTCCAGCTCGAAGCGGATCAACTGGCGGTCGTACGTCGTGGCCTGGATGTCGCCAAGCTGCTCGATGAACCGAATGGTCCCGTACGCCTCGGCAGCGGCAGGTTTGCCGGCGGCGCTCAGCAGGTCGCCGAGCAGAGCCAGCGCTTCTGGCTGGGGCGCGATCTCGGTCGCGTGACTGAGACCGGCGATCGCGGCCTCGAGCCGACCTTCGAAGGCATCGATCCGAGCAAGGCCCATGAGCGACCCTGGATCGTCCGGGCGCAGCGCCAGCGCGTCCACGAACGCCATGCGGGCGGAGGCGGCATCGCCCGCCTGGCGTGCGTACTCGCCCACGGCGTGGGCGTAGAACGCCGCATCGGGCGACCCGTTCACGAGCGCCTCCGATCGAGCCGCGCGGGCCTCCGCGAGCGCCGCAGCGGGATCGCCGGTGACAGAGGCGAGTCGCGCTTCTCGGATCGTGACGCCGGGGCCGCCGATCGAGAGCAGGCGCTCGAGGTCGGCGCGAGCGTCATCGACCCGTCCCAGCTCGAGCTCGGCGTCGAAGCGGGTCGCCAGCGCGCCAACCTGGGCGGGGTCCTGGCGGATGAGGGCGTCGGCGGCCGCGAACGCCCCGTCGAAGTCATGGAGGGTGAAGAGGATCGCTGCCTCAAGCGCCCGGGCGGGCGCGTGGCTCGGTTCGATCTCGATGGCCGTCCGTGCCACCGCCAGGGCGCGCTCGTGGTCGGTCAGATCGTAGCTGAGCCGGCCACGCCCGTGGAACAGCGTCGCGAGGTTGGTCGCGCTGATGAAGTCCCGGGGATTGGCCGCCAGGTTCTTCGACCACGCGGCGATGGATCGGTCGATCCGTGCGATCGAACCGGTCGCTGGACCGGACCCGCCCTCGCCGGCGAGCGGCCCATCGCCTGGCAGATCGATCGGCGTCGTCGCGACGCCGACGAGCGGGGCTGCGCCCGGGGCGGTCACCGCGGTCCGGGTCGAAACGGCCGAAAGCGCGTAGGAGGCAGCCACGATCAGGAGGGTGGCGGCGACGAACCCGATGAGCCTGGGGCGTCGTGTGCGGGCGACGGCCTGGGTGGTGGTCATGTGGTACGTCCGTTGGGTGTGCCGGAGGGCGACCAGGTCGGCCGCCCTCCGATGTCGACTAGCGCCTAGTGCGGCAGGCCGAGGTAAGGGAAGGTCCCGAGGTAGTCGGTGTGCGGACCGACGCCGTCGCTCGGCACCGCACCGGTCGCATCGCGATCGGCGAAGAGGCCAAGCGGGTCACCACCCGTGGTCACGTTGAGCTCCACGTCGATCACGTCATCTGCGAGCGCCCGGCCATTGAGCGGTGCGGGCAGGGTGCCCGTGCGGCTGTAGACCAGGACGTCCGGGATCAGCACATCGGCGAGGGCGCCGGCCTGAGCGTTCGAGTACGCCCCTTCCGTGTCCAGGCTCGAGAAGAACTGGAGGCCGTTGATGACGTTGGTCCGGAACTTGCCACCGGCCGCGGTGCGCTGCTGGGACGGCGGCGTCGTGTTGAACAGGTTCTTGTCGGCCGATGGGTTGAACACCGTGTTGATCGCCGGCCGCGCCATCTGGTCTGCCTTGCGCCAGGCCGTTCCGTCGTACCAGGCGGTCGTGGCCCAGACGCCGATGGTGTCCGGGAGCTGGCCGTTCGGGATCGACAGGACGATCGCGTTGGTGTTTAGGTTGGCGAAGAAGTCGGTCGGGTCGTTGCCCAGGCCGTCACCGCCGACCGCGGTCCCGGTCGTCAGGAGCGTCGTCGTCCCGATGAACCCGGTCAGGTCGAAGAAGAACGGGTCCGAGCGGACGCCGGTCCACGCCCACAGGCCGTCGCTGGCGCGCACCTTGCCATTGGCGTTGGTGAAGCCCTGGACGACCGGGGTCCCGCCGGTCAGGCTCCGGGCGCGGCTGCCCGTGTACTTGGTGATCTTGAACTTCTGGTTGCCGGCGCCATCCTCGCTCCCAAAGCGCACCACGTACGCCGTGTCCGGGAGGTTGTCGCCGTTTCGGTCGATGTTGAACGTGTAGCGGACGTTCGTCCCGAAGTTGCCCCCGAACAGATTGATCGCCGGGTTGACGGTCATGGCGAGGACGGTGCGGTTGCCACCATCAGGCGCTCGAAAGACGTAGACATCGTTGATGTCGCGATCGCCGTGTTCCGAATGGGGGTCGATCTGGCCGTTGGCCGTCGCGCCTCCGAGGGCGGGGGCGTCGAGGTGGTCGGCCGCGCTGGTGAGGATCGGCGCGGCGCCGATCGTGAGGACGACGAGCGCCGTCCCGAGCGAGGCGAGCTTGCGGGGAATCATGGTGGGATCCGATCTCCTGTGATGACGAGGTGGTGGTCCGGCTCCTCCACGGCGCCCGACCGGTCAGTCCCGCCTCGACGTCGTTCGCGACCTCCGCCGGGCACGCTGGTCATACGCACGGCCCGCCGCCGCGGATGAACTCGCGGTCAGCCCAGCACACGCCCCGGGTTCAGCAGCCCCTGCGGGTCGAGGGCGGCCTTGATCGCGCGCATCACCCGGACCGCGTCCGCGCCGCGTTGCGCCTCCAGCCACTCGACGCGGGCCGAGCCGATGCCGTGCTCCCCGGTCACCGTGCCACCGAGATCGATGGCGGCCCGGTACAGGTCGGCCTGCACGGCCTTCGTGATCGCCGCACCATTCGGATCACCGCGCTCCAGGACGAGGTCGGGATGCAGGTTCCCGTCACCGGCGTGCCCGAACGTCCCGATCCGGACGTCGTGCTTGGCGGCGATCCGCTCGATCTCACGCAGCATGTCCGGGACGCGCGACCGGGGAACGCCGATGTCCTCCATCTTCACGTCACCGAGCTTTTCGAGGGCCCAGTGCGCCGCCCGGCGCGCTTGGCGCAGCAGGTCGGCCTCGGCGACGTCGCGCGACCGAACCGTGGTCGTGGCCCCGGCCGCCGTGCAGGCCGCCTCGCCTCGGGCGAGCTCGTCGTCCGCCGCGGCACCCGGCAGGTCCGATTCGATCATCAGCATGGCGGCCGCCTCACGATCCAGGCCCAGGCCGTGCATGTCGTCGACGGCACGGATCGTGAACCGGTCCATGAGCTCCAGCGTCACCGGAGAGAGCCCGGCCGCCGCGATGGCCGCCACGCCGTCACCGGCCGACTCGAGCGTCGGGAAGAATGCCAGCAGCGTCGCGCGCGGCGCGGGCGCAGGTCGGAGCCTGAGCGTCGCCTCGGTGATCAACGCGAGCGTGCCCTGCGACCCGACGATCAGGTGGGTCAGCGAGTAGCCGGCGACGTCCTTGATGTTCTTGCCGCCGGTCCGGATGACGGCACCGTCGGCCATGACGACCTCCAGGGAGAGCACCGAATCGCGCGTCTGGCCGTACTTGACGCAACACAGGCCGCCGGCGTTCGTTCCGAGGTTGCCGCCGATCGAGCACATCTCGAAGCTCGCGGGATCCGGCGCGTAGAACAGCCCGTGCTCGGCGACCGCGGCCTTGAGCGTTGCGTTGATGACGCCGGGCTGCGTCACGACGCACAGGTTCGCGACATCGATCTCGACGATCCGGTCCATGGCCGTGAAGGCGATCGTCAGCGCGCCCTCGAGCCCGGCGGCGCCCCCGCTGAGGCCGGAGCCGGCGCCACGCGGCACGATCGGGACGTCGTGCTCGGCGCAGACCTTCACGAGTTCCGCGACCTGGGCCGTCTCGGTGGGGAGTGCCACGGCACCAGGGAGGCCCGCCGGCAGGTACTCGGTCTCGTCGCGCCGGTAGGTCTCGCGGTCGGTCGCGTCGGTCAGCACGCGCAGGCCCGGCATCCGGGACCGGATGGCGTCGAGGAAGGGATCGGTGACGGTGCCCGTGGCCATGGCGGCCAGTCTAGGGGCGGCAGCGAGCCCCCGGCCGAACGTGTCACGATCAGTGACCGTTCCTCGACGAGCGTGCGTAGCCGATGCCTCATGCGTGCGGATCCCACCGCTTCTGGGCGCGAGCCGAACTCGTTCATTCCGAACGCGTCGCTGGGGCTGACACGGCGCGCACCGGGAAGACGACCCGCAGCCCGGACCATCAACGGGCAGGCCGAATGGACGACCGCGGGTAGGATGACCGGAGATGGCATCCTCATCCACGCTGGGTCGCCGCCTCCCGATCACCCTGGCGGCCACGATGCTGGCGAGCCTGTTCACGCTCGCTCCCGGGGCCGCGCGGCCGGCCCTTGCGCGGGATCCCGAGACGCGACTGCTGCCCGCGACGACCGTCGTAGGCACCAGCGCCATCACCCCGGGAAGCGTCAACCGGACGAGCGTCAACCTGACCGCGTCGTACGCGACGACGCTGGCCCTGCGCTACGGGTCGCGCGCCTTCTCGGTCGACTCCACCGCCACCATCACCAACACCTCAGGCGGCCCGATCGACCGGGTCGAGCTCAACACGATCGCGGCCCGCCTCGGCGGGATGACCCTCCGCTACGTCGAGGTCGATGGCGTCGGCGTCACCCGCCGCGTCGACGACCAGACCATCGTCGTTCGCCTGGGCGGCATCCTGGCCGAAGGGGCGAGCGTCAAGGTCCGGGTCAAGTACCACGCCACGCTGCGTTCGTCGCTCGCCGGCTCCAACTGGCTGTTCACGAAAGTCAACGGCATCATCGATGCGTACCGCTGGATCCCGTGGGTCAGCCGCGAGACGCCGTTCAACCGGCCGAACCATGGCGACCCGTTCGTGACCCCGGTCAGCCCGCTGGTGACGCTCAAGGTCGTGACCGACCGGAGGCTCCGGATCGCCGTCAACGCGAACCGCACGGCGGTGTCGGCTGACGGGCTGACCCAACGGTTCGAGGCGAAGAACGTCCGTGACGTGACGATCACGGCGGCGCCCGATTTCAACACCCGGACGACGTACGTCGGCAAGGTCCAGGTTCGCTACTACTACCGCTCGAGCGCGAACGCGGCGACGATCCTCGACGCGGCCGCGGACGCCATCCGCGCCTACCAGGCGCGCCTGGGTCCCTACCCGTACACGACGTTCAAGGTCGTCCAATCGGCCGGCGGGTACGGGATGGAGTCACCGGGCCTCATCTGGATCCCGTACGGCATCGGCAGCGCGAACCTGCGCTATCTCGTCTCGCACGAGACGGCCCACCAGTGGTTCTACAGCCTCGTCGGCAACGACCAGGCCCGCCAGCCATTCGCCGACGAGGCCACCGCCGACTTCCTGGCTCGTGAGATCACGCACACGCGACGGGGTTCACGCTGCTCGACGGGCCTCCTCGATCGAAGCATCTACAGCTATTCGAGCGCCTGCTACTACGAGATCGTCTACATCCAGGGCGGCAACCTGCTCAACGAGGCGCGCCGGCGGATGGGCTCGACGGCGTTCTGGTCGGCGATGAAGAAGTACGTCGCGGCGTACCGCTTCGGGCTGACGGGCACGAGCACGCTGTTGCGGACACTCGATCGGGAGACCACGGTCGATCTCTCGAGGCTGTTCCGGCCCCGCTTCCCGAAGTACTACTGACCGACGCGGCGGTCCGCGGCGAGTGCCTGGGGCATCTGCCGGAAGGACGCCGGCAGGAGCGGGTTCCACGCTCTTCCAGCCCGCGACGAGCCAGTCCGCGACGAGGCGCTCGCGCCGCCCCCAGCGCAGCCGGTAGCCCTCGCGCACGCTCGGCGGCAACAGGCCGATGGCCGGCCACAGCGTCCAGCCGTACGCGCGCGGATCGAGCGGCAGCCGTGCCAGCAGCCCGGGGAGCGGCGGATTCAGGACCGTCGCCGCGAGCTCGCGCGCGGTGTCCGTGACCTGCACCCCGCCGCCGGGGGCGAGCCGCTCGGCCATGTATGCATCGAACGCGTCGAGGTGGGGCGGTACCAGCGCATCCGGCACGCCGAAGGCCCGGGCGATCGGCAGCGTCTCGACGTAGAAACGCTCGGCGCGTGCCCGTGTCAGCGGTCCGAGCCAGGCGTCGTTGCCCACGATCGTGGAGTCGATCAAGGTCGCGTGGACCCACAGCGAGAGGACCGGATCGCGAGCCGAATACCCGGCGCCGCGGATCCCGCGGTGGAGCGCGTTCAACCGCCGGATCTCGCCGCGCGCCGCCGACAGCGAGCCGTAGATGATCCGCTCGTAGCTGCGCAACGTGCCGTCGAGGCGACGCCACGGATCCTCCCGGAAGTCGGAGTGCTCGTCGACGCCGGCCGCCACCGCGGGATCGGCGAGCTGCAGGAGCAGCGCCCGGGGACCCACGCCCAGGATCAGCATCGCCTCGCGATCCAGGCGCCACGCCTCCGATCCGGGCCCGAACATCCCGATGGCCTCGGTCTGCGTATCCATCCGGGCACGATATCGCGGGATCAGGGAGGGACGCTCGATGGGACGATGGGGCAGCGAGTTCGACCCGGCCCGGCTCGCGGCGCTGGAGACCCGGATGTGGCAGGCCTACTACCGACGTCAGCCGGGGCGCCTCTTCGGGTCGCTGGTCCTCGCCCTGCGTGAGCAGGCCGGCGTCTCGTGGCTCCGCGCGCTCCGGGCCAGCCTGCTTCTGACCAGGGCCGCCGCCGGTTTCGCGCGGGCGGGTGGCGACTACGAGCGGTTCGGGCCGGGCATCGGGCGGGCCTATCGGCGTGCTCGGGCTCCCGGACTCCGTGGATGCCGACGAGGTCGGCCGGCGCGAGCTGCGCTGGTGGGTCGTGCGCCGCGAGATCGGGGTCACCGCGGGCGAGGCGGCCGGCGCGGCCATCGCCGACCTGTACGCCGCGATCTACGCCCTGCCCCAGGACCGCCTCGCAGAAGCGGCACGGCTACGCGGCATGGCCGCGGAGGTCCGCGATCGCGGAGCCACCGACGACCCGGACGGTCCGCGTGGTGCAGGGACGGCCTACTGGCCGGAGGTGGCCCACCTGCTGGACGCGTCCTACCGGAGGCTGCGCGACGATCTGGATGATGGGGACGTGCGCGTGAGCGCCGGTTCGAGCCTCAGCGATCGTCCGGCCGGCGGCCGATGAGCCACCACGCCGCGGGAAAGATCCCGGCCGCCACGGCCAGCTTGGCCGCGTCCCACACAAGGAACTTCGTCATGCCGTTTGCGACCGCATCCGGCCACGGCACGCCGCTCACCGCCTTCAGCCACGGCACGCCGATCGCGTAGATGATGGCGGTCCCGATCGCCATGGCAGCGAGCGACCCGCCGATGCGCCGGTCCCAGCCGAGTTCCGCCAGGCGGCCGACGACGGCCGCGGCGACCACGAACCCGATCAGGTAGCCGCCGGTCGCGCCCTGGATGATGGCGATGCCGGACCTTTCCTGCGCGTAGACGGGCACGCCGATGGCGCCGATCGCCACGTACAACAGGATGGCGGCGAGCCCGCGCCGGAAGCCGAGCGCCCCGCCGACGACCAGGACGCCAAACGTCTGGCCGGTGAAGGGCACGGGCGTGGTGGGGATGACGATCCGGGCGCACAGGATCACGAACAAGGCGCCGGCCGTGATCAGCGCCACATGCCGCAGACGAGTACTCAGGCGCTCGCCGACGCGGATCGGGACGAGGAAGTCGGCGAGGGTGATGCCGCGCTCCGCGGCCGTGCTGCGGTCCAGTCTCGGAATGGCGATGGTCATCGAGGCTCCGTGGGGGTCGTCGCTCTGGGCGCGCACTGGACGCCCGGAGTCTACTACTCGTACCCGACGGCGCGCACGATGGAAACCCCGCTTGCCAGGCGTGCCGGATACGCGGCCGCGAGCATGGCGAGAAGCACGCCCAGCACGAACGCGGCCGCGACCGCCGGCCACGGCACGGCCGTCGCGATCTCCCAGCGGCCGCCGGCCAGCACGACCATCAGGCCACCGACCACGAGCCCGGCGAGGACCCCGCAGATCGCCCCGACGAGGCCCGTGATCCCGGCCTCGACCACGACCGAGCGCCACACCTGGCGTCTGGTCATCCCGGCGGCGCGGAGCACGCCGATCTCGCGGACCCGCTCGAACACGTTCATCGTGAGGGTGTTCACGATCCCGAGCGCCGCGACGACGACCGCGACGAGCGCGAGCACGTCGAACAGGCCGAAGACCCGGTCGAGCGCCTGGCCGATCGCGCCCTCGATGCGTCCCAGCGCCGTCGGCTCGAGGGCCACCGAGCGGGCCACGGAGCCGAGCTCGGCGCGGTCGGCGGCCGTCGCGGACGGACCGAAGCGAACCGCGAAGGCATCGGCACCGGCCACGCCCAGCCGCTCGGCGTCGGACCAGCCCACGATGAGGGATTCGCCGGTGGGGCCCGGCAGGGTGCGCTCGGTGATGCCCACGACCGTCAGCGGCAGCACGGAGCCATCGGCCGCGGTGGCATCGATCGTCGCGCCGACCGCCAGGCCATCGCGTGTCGCGACGCCCGCAGGGACGAGCACCGCCCCGCCGGCGTCGATCGCCGCGAGGGCCGCCTCGCGATCGCCCGCGGTGAACCGCAGCCGTCCGTCCTTCGCGAGATCCGCCCCGACCATCGCGACACCGTCCACGCGCACACCGTCGACGGCGAGGGCGAACGTCCCGATCGGGCTGACCGAGACGACGCCCGGCGTGACGAACACGTCCTCGAGCTCGTCGAGGCCGCGCGGGAAGATCGAGGTGAGGACGAGGTCGCCGGGCACGACGTCGGCGATCCACGCACCGGCCGCGATCCGGGCATTCTGGCCCACACCGCCGAGCGCCACGATCATCGCCAGCCCGATCGTCAGGGCACCCACGGTCAGCGCCGCGCGGCCGCGGTCGCGCAAGAGGGACGCTCGCGCGAGCCGCTCCTCGAACCGCACGACGAGGGCGAACGGCAACCCGGCTACCCGGGCCATCGCCGGCAGGATGAACGGCACCGCAAGGGCGACCGCGAGCAGGACCCCGTACACGAGGAGCGCCCGCACGAGGGCGGCTTCCCCTGCCCCACGCGGCCAGATGAGCAGGCCCGCCACGCCCACCAGCGCGAACACCGCGAAGAGCCAGCGCAGCCGAGCCCGGCGGGCGGTCGGCGGGTCCAGGCGGGCCTTGAGCGCCTCGACCGGCGAGATGCGACCGGCCCGACGCGCCGGCTCGATGGCCGCCGCGAGCGTCACGACCAGCCCGATGGCGAGCGCCGCGAGGGCATCGCCCGGGTGCACGACCGGCGCACCCAGCACCACCGAGCCGACCGTCCGGACCCAGGCGGCGATCCCCGCCGCCAGCGCCGCGCCGAGGGCGACGCCCAGCACCGATCCCGCGATCCCGATGGCCGTCGCCTGAACGAGGATGTATGACGTCAGCTGACCCCGCGATGCGCCCGCCGCCCGGAGCAGTCCGAGCTCGCGGACCCGCTCCACGACGGTCATCGACAGCGAGTTGAAGATCAGGAACGCGCCGGTGAACAGAGCGATCGCGCCGATCAGCGCCGTGGTGGCCGCGAAATCGCCGGTCGACGCCCGCATCGAGGCGCCGATGTCGCGCGGGGACGACAGGACATAGGGCTCGCGCAGCAGCGTGGACTCGAGCGTGTCCGTGACCGCCGCCGCGGACGGTGTGCCGATGTCGACCCGGGTCAGACCGTCGGCGTCGAAGATCGCCTGCGCGGTCCCGAGCGGCACGACGACGGCTCGGCCGCCGCCGCCGGCCCACGGTCCGTCGCCCGCCAGGATCCCGACGATGCGGAGGTGGAGTGGCGCGTCGATGGTCTGCAGCTCGATCGTGTCGCCGACCGCGAGCCCGTCCTCCCGAGCCAGGGTGGCGTTCACGAGCGCGTCGTTGGGGCCTTCTCCGGTCAGCGCCGACCCCGCGCTGAGGGTCAGGTCGTGCAGGGCAGCCTCGGCCGCCGGCTCGATCCCGGCGATGGTCACCGGCGGCGGCAGCGCGTCCCCCGGGCCGAAGGACTCGGCGCCCAGGTACGTCCGGCGCTCGAACGCGGGAGCGGCGACGGTCACGCCAGGGGTGTCGACGATCGTGCCGAGTGTCGCCTCGGACAGGCCGGACTCGCCGAACGCAGCCACGCGCAGGTCGGCTCGACCGACGAGCGTGGAGACGGAACGGTCCACGGCCGCTTCGATGCCGGCGTTCGTGGCGAGCCCGGCGAAGAGGACGGCGACCCCCAGGGTCACGCCGGCGATCGTCAGGCCGGTCCGCATGGGTCGCGCCCGGAGGCCGCGCCAGGCGAGGCCGTTCAGGCCGCCCATCTAGAGCCCGAGCTGGGCGAGACGACCGATCAGGACCGCAGCGTCATGATCCCGGCGCCGCCCGAGCTCGATCGTGTCGAGGATGGTGCCGTCGCCCACGACGAGCACGCGGTCCGCGTAGGCGGCCGCTTTGGAGTCGTGCGTGACGAGCACGATCGTCTGGTGCCGCTCCTCGCACGAGCGCCAGAGCGCGTCGAGGATCTCGGTGCCGGTCGTGTAGTCGAGGTTGCCGGTCGGCTCGTCCGCGAACAGCAGCGCCGGCCGCGTGACGAGCGCGCGCGCCACGGCCACGCGTTGCTGCTCGCCGGCCGACAGCTGGTCCGGCTTATGGTGCTCCTTGCCGGTCAGGTCCACGAGGCCGATGACGTCGCGGATGCGCTCGGCGAGCTCCCCGCGCGACGGGTCCTGCCCCGCGATCGTGAACGGCAGCGCGACGTTCTCGCTGACGTCCAGGAGCGGGATGAGGTTGAACGACTGGAATACGAAGCCGGTCCGGTCGCGGCGCAGCCGCGTCGCTCGGTCGTCGGACAGCTGGCTGATGACCTCGCCTTCGAGGATCACCTCGCCGCTCGTGGGCCGGTCGAGACCACCGAGGAGCTGGAGGAGCGTGCTCTTGCCGCTGCCCGACGGGCCCATGAGCGCGACGAACTCGCCCGCTGCGACGGACAGGGAGACGCCGCGCAGCGCGTCGACGGTTGTCTCCCCGAGCGGGTACGACTTGGTCAGGTCGCGAGCTTCCAGGATCGGTCCGGTGGCGAAGGCCGTGGGGGCGGGCGCGCCGTCGGCCCGGGTGGCATCGAGCTGCGCGGTCATGTCTGCCTCGGTGCGGAGCGGTCTGGTGGGGTCACCTTAGCGGTGCGCAACCGCGACGGTCGGTCGCCCGATGGTCCCGGTCCGGGTAGTACCGCGCGTTCCCGGCGAGATCAGGCGCCGAAGAAGATCCCAGCGACGCCGCCGACGATCGTCTCGAGGAGCCCTGCCGGATGGTTCGCGGTGACGATCCGGAGCCCGTTCTCGCGCCGTCGCCTGGCCGGGCGGCGTGCCGTTGCCGGAGGATCCGCCGTTGCCGTTGTCGCCGCCGTTGCCGTTGCCGTCGTCCTGGCCGCCCGGGCCGAGACCGTTCCCGCCACCGGCGTTGCCCGGTACGGGCAGCTCCTCGAATTGCGGTCGTGGCGTCGGGCTCGGCGTGGGCGTGGGGGAAGGGGTGGGCTTGGCGGTCGGCTTCGGCGTGGGCTTGGGGGTCGGCTTCGGCGTGGGCTTGGGGGTCGGCTTCGGCGTGGGCTTGGGCTTGGCCGTCGGCTTCGGCGTGGGCTTGGGCGTCGCCTTGGGGGCCGTCGAGCCGCACTTGTCGGCGAACAGGACGGTCCACATCTTCTTGCCGCCCGCACCCTGGTACGCGCCGACCCCGATGACGTCCCAGGCCCGGCCGAGGATGTTCTTGCGGTGGCCGGACGAGTCCATGAACATCTTGTGGATGGCCGCCGTGGCGAGGTCGTCGGGGTACGTGTTCCAGCCGATGTTCTCGCCCGCGACCTTGTAGCAGTAGCCCTTGGCGTCGAGCTTCTTGAAGACCGAGCCGTAGCCCGGGATGTCGTGGCTGAAGTAGTCGCGCTCGATCATGTCCTTGCTGCGCCAGCGGGCGACCGAGGTCAGCGTGCTGTCGACCTTGAGGGCCTTGAGCCCTGCCGCCGCGCGGCTGCGGTTGGTGAGGGCGATGAGGTCCTTCTCGGACTGCGCGTTGTAGGTCCCGTTGTCCCAGGCGAGGACGGCGCGTGGCTGGGCCAGGGTGACGACGGAGCTCAGGGCGAAGACGACGGCCACGAGCGCGGCGATCCGCCGCGAGACGCGTCCGGACGGTGGGGCGGCGGCGGTCGTGCTGAGCGTGGAGAGGGTCATTGGGGTCGTTCGGTCTCGTTCGGCCGGTCCGCTGGGCGGCGGCGGGGGCTCTGGTGTGGTCCTCACGGTAGACAGGCGGTGCGGTCAGGTCCCCAGCGCGAAGGTCCCACGCGCGCACCACCCCCGGTACCGGTGGGTCATGGGTCGTTCGGGTGGGTGAGGTGCGGTTCGGCGGGGTTCGATCGGGTCCACGTCCGCGGTCCGTGGCACACTCGCTCGCGAGATGCCGACCAGCGACCGCGTCGTCCTCATCACCGGCGCGACCGGCGCCCTCGGGCGCGAGACGGCCCGCGTCTTCGCCGCGGACGGTGCCCGGCTTGGCCTGGTCGGCACGGACGGCGATCGACTGCGGACCGTGGCGAGCGAGCTCGGCCTGGCGGACGACCGCTGGGTGCCGGCCGTCGGCGACCTGCGCCAGCGCGACGGAGCACAGGCCGCGGTGGAGACGGTCACGGCAGCATTCGAGCGTGTGGACGTCCTGATCCACCTCGTCGGCGGCTATGTCGCCGGTACGCCGATCGCGGAGCTCGATCCGGCCGATGTGACCGAGATGCTGGACCAGCACCTCTGGACGACGCTCCACCTGGCGCAGGCCGTGATCCCGGGGATGGTGGAACGCCGCTGGGGCCGCGTGCTCGCGGTGTCGCCGCCCGTGGCGGTCGAGCCGACCGCCAAGATGGCGCCCTACGCGATCGGCAAGGCCGCCCAGGACGTGCTGCTGCGCACGCTTGCGAAGGAAGTGGCCGGCGCCGGGGTCACGGTGAACCTCGTGATCGGTCAAGGCGATCGACGAGGACGGCGTACGCACCACCGATCCGAAGAAGGCATCGTGGACGGGACCGGACGAGATCGCGGCCGCGTTCCGGTTCCTCGCCTCGGACGACGCCGCGGCGATCACCGGGGCGCGCATCCCGCTCAACAACCGGAGCTGACCGCCGTCAGGCGCCGGCCACGGTCGCCGCGACGAGGGCCTGCGCCTCCTCGATGAGTCGTCGCGAGGTGCTCCTCGCCCCGGAAGCTCTCGGCGTAGACCTTGTAGACGTTCTCGGTGCCGGACGGCCGGGCGGCGAACCAGCCGTGCTCGGTCGTGACCTTGAGCCCACCGATCGGGGCGCCGTTGCCGGGCGCCTCGGTCAGCACGGCCGTGATCGGGTCGCCCGCGAGGCTCGTCGCCGTCACGGCGTCGGGCGTCAACCGGCCCGAGCGCGGCCTTCTCGGCCGGCGTCGCCGGCGCGTCGATGCGCCGGTAGGCGGGCGAGACCCCGAAGCGCTCGGTGAGTTCGGCGTACGCCTGCCCCGGGTCGCGCGCGGTCCTGGCCGTCAGCTCGCACGCGAGGAGGTCGGCGATGATCCCGTCCTTGTCGGTCGTCCAGACCGTGCCGTCGCGCCGCAGGAACGAGGCACCGGCGCTTTCCTCGCCACCGAACCCCAGCGAGCCGTCGACCAGTCCGTCGACGAACCACTTGAACCCGACGGGTACCTCGATGAGCCGCCGGTCGAGGTCGGCGGCGACGAGATCGATCATCGACGACGACACGAGCGTCTTGCCGACCGCCACCTCACGGCCCCAGCCGCGCGCCCCGCCGAACAGGTAGCCGATCGCCGCGGACAGGAAGTGGTTCGGGTTGAGCAGCCCGGCGCTCGGGGTGACGACGCCATGGCGGTCGGCGTCGGCGTCGTTGCCGAGCGCGATATCGAAATCGTCTCGCAGGGCCACCAGTCGCGCCATCGCGTGCGGCTGACGAGGGGTCCATCCGGATCTTGCCGTCCCAGTCGGCGGTCATGAACCCGAACTGCGGGTCGACCTTGTCGTTCGTGACCGTGAGATCCAGGTCGTAGCGCTCGGCGATGGCGCCCCAGTAGCGCGACCGATGCGCCGCCCATCGGGTCGACGCCGATGCGCAGGCCGGACTTCGCGATCGCGGCCATATCGATGACGGCGTCCAGATCGGCGACGTAGATGCCCATGAAGTCGTACGGCGTCGAGCCCACGCGAGCGTCGGCATCGGAGACGCGCTTGATCCCCGCGACGCCGTCACGCCCGGCGCCTCCAGGATCCGATTGGCCTCGTCCTGGATCCAGCCCGTGACGTCGGTGTCGGCCGGGCCGCCGTTGGGCGGGTTGTACTTGAACCCGCCGTCGTCGGGCGGGTTGTGCGAGGGCGTGACGACGATCCCGTCCGCGAGGTGGCGCCAGCTGTCCTTGGGCCGGTTCGCGGTGATGATCGCGTGCGAGACCGCCGGCGTCGGGGTGTAGCCGTCGGAGGCGTCGATCCGGACGTCCACGCCGTTCGCGACGAGCACGCCGAGCGCCGTCCTCGTGGCCGGCTCGGACAGGGCGTGGGTGTCGCGCCCCAGGAACAGCGGCCCGCTGTACCCGCGCCCGAGTCGGTAGCGGCAGATCGCCTCGGTGATCGCGAGGATGTGGGCCTCGTTGAAGGCGCCACGGAACGACGAGCCGCGATGGCCGGACGTCCCGAACGCGACCCGCTGGGCGGGGTCGGCCGGGTCCGGCGTCGTGTCGTGGTAGGCCGCGAGCAACGCGCCGACGTCGACCAAGGCGGACGGATCGACCGGCTTGCCGGCCAGCTCGCTGATCGCCATCTGACCCCTTTCGACGTCGGCTCGGAGCGCCTTCGATATACTCCGCAGGCTTCGTCCATCCGCGCCGGCCGCGCACCGCCACGGACGAACGCCCGCGGTGGCCTTAGCTCAATGGGCAGAGCACTGGATTGTGGCTCCAGAGGTTACGGGTTCGAGCCCCGTAGGCCACCCCAACACCTTCGAGGCAGAACGCCCCGGCCGTCAAGCCAGCCCCGCTACGCGCTCGCCACTGGTGGACCGCCGGGCGGCTCCTGCGGGCCGGGCGTATGCATCCAGTCCGGGAGGGCCGGTGGGGGCGGCGGGGGCGGGATGGGGTTCTGGAGCAAGCGCGCGAGTTGTACGAGGCCGATCACCTGCATCACGCCGAGCGGTGCCACGACGACCGCCCCGGCCAGCTGGCCGACGAACGACAGGCCAGCGGCCGAAAACAGCGCGGTGATCACGCCCGAGATCGCGGCCGACAGAAGGGCGATGAGTACGCCGACGACGACGAACCAGCGAAAGACCCGGCCGAGATGACCGCGTGTCAGATTCCACGACTGATCGATCGCTTCGACGGGACCGGCGCCCCACAGCAGCATGATCGGCGCAAGACCGAGCCGAAGGCCGACCACCACGACCAGCGCGAAGGCCAGGATGATGGTCACAAGAAGGGCCGCCCCAAGCCCAAGGATCGCGTTTGACACCGCGGCGATCAGGACGAGGGCGAAGCAGGCCAGCAGGATGAACACCAGCAGGGCCAGGCCCTGCAGGAAGTACCGCCAAGCCAGGTTCGCGATCCCCGGCGCGAACGGGCGGGGCGGCTGGCCCTGGACGTACTGGAAGGCGAGCCGATAGATCACCGCGCTGGATAGCGGGCCGAGCACCAGCAGGAGCACGAACCACGCGGCGAGTGCGGGCAGGAACGAAGCGAAGTACGCCTCGAACTCGGCCTGCGTGGCGAACGCAGGCTGCGACGGAGCGAAGCCCGGCGATGGCATGCCCGGTGCCGGCGGCCCGAACGCCGACACGGCCAGCAGCGGCAGCAGGAGCACCACCGTGAGGGCCATCGGCGCCCACAGGTAGCCGGGCTTGCGCAGCACTCCGAAGGCGAAGCCGAGGGCATCGAGCGCGGAATTCGAGGTGGCGGCGCGGGCGGCGCGGCGGTCAATCGATCCTCCAGCCTGGGCGTCGAGATTACTCCGCGGGGAGTCGCAGCATCCGGGCCACGATCCTGAACCCCGTGGCGTCGCCCGGCCAGTGCTCCTGCAAACGAGCCCGCCCGGTCTCGCGGCCGATCCAGCCCAGGATCACGGCGGCCGCCACGATATCGTCAAGCGGGCCGATGCCCGGCAGGAACTCCGGTAGCAGGTCGATCGGGCTGACCAGCCACACGATCAGCACGACGAGGCCGACCCGGTGCCGGGTCGGTGTTCGCGGGTCCGCCAGCAACCGGCGGGCGAGCCGGACGATATCGGGCAGCGCGCGCAACGCCGGCATAGCGAGGTCCCTGGACGGTCGATGGAGCCAGATGACCGCGACAAGCACGATCCAGATGGCGACGAACGCGCCAAGGACGACAACGACCGGGACGAGCGCCTCCACGGCCCCTATGGTAGGACGCCCGCGCGGCGGCTCAGCGGAGCTCGGACAGTCGCAAGCCGATGAACGCCAGCGCGCGGGTGACCTCGTCAAACCGCTCCGGCGGGACCGCGATCACCTGCGGCTCCTGAGCCGGATGCTCCGGGACGATGACGAGGGTCGCGGGGCGCTCGCGTTCGATGTCGAACTGGATCCTGCGCAGGCCCTGGAACGGGATGTCGAGCGCGAGGCGATCCTCCTCGGCGACGGCGACCCGCCGGTCCGTGACCAGAAGGCTAGCCTCAGAGGCGCGGGCAAGGAGCCTGCACGGTCTCCCCGGGCTCGAGACGCTGGAGGGCGGGATGCTCGATGGTGCGGTCGGTCGCTGGCTCGGTCCACGATCGCGCGCTCCTCACTGTGAACGGACCCGACGAGGGAAGCCAGCCGTCATGGACCCTCGTGGAACGCCGCGAGGAGGTGCTGGGCCCTCAGGTCGCCCTTGGACCGTAGTCCCATTCGCGCCAACGCCGGCATGTCGGTCGTCCTCCGGCCATTGCAACCGTCTCGCAGCGATATGGGGCTATTCCCGGAACCCCGATCACCGCGGAGCCGGGGGCTCTGGACTGCCTCGTTGCACCGTCGCAAGCCCGTCACGGCCCGCGCGTACGCTCCTGCGACGCTAGTCTTGGTACACCACACCTGATGCCCAAGCCCGACGCGAAGCCGGCGAGCCGCCGGCTCATCGACCCGCGGAACGCCCACGCCCGCCCGCCGTTCCCGCACCAGAAGCAGCCGCAGACCGGCGATGTGGACGAGATCGAGCCGCGCCCGGATCACGGGGAGGACGCATACGTCGGCTCCGGCCAGCTGACCGGCTTGCGCGCGCTGATCACCGGAGCGGACAGCGGGATCGGCCGCGCCGTGGCCATCGCCTTCGCCCGCGAAGGCGCGGACGTCCTCATCTCGTACCGCAGCGAAGGTGACGACGCGGCCGATACCGTGCGGCTGGTCGAAGCCGCAGGGCGCCGGGCGGTCGCCGTCGCGGGCGACCTGCAGGACGAGGGGCACTGCCGCCGGCTGGTCGAGCGAGCCCGCGACGACCTGGGCGGGATCGACATCCTCGTGAACAACGCCGCGACGCAGCGCAAGCGCCAGCAGATCGAGGAGATCCCGACCGAGGAATGGGAAGGCATCCTGCGGACGAACCTGACCGCCGTGTTCTGGCTCTGCCGCGAGGCCGTGAAGGCCATGGAGCCCGGAGCATCCATCATCAACGTGAGCTCCATCCAGGCGGCGCAGCCCTCCCCATCCCTGCTCGCCTACGCGACCACCAAGGGCGGCCTGATCACATTCTCCAAGGGACTGTCCCGGATGCTGGCGCCGCGCGGGATCCGGGTGAACGTCGTGGCACCGGGTCCGGTGTGGACACCGCTTGTGGCGACGACCACGGATCCCGACGAGCTGACCCAGTTCGGTGCCGGGAGCGGGTTTGGGCGCCCAGCGCAGCCGGTGGAGCTCGCGGGCGCGTTCGTGTTCCTCGCCTCGCCCGCTGCAAGCTACGTGACCGGGGCAGTACTTCCGGTCACGGGCGGCGATTTCATCAGCTGAGTTGAGCAGCCATTTGTCACGTGGTTGTGATGCCGTGGGCCCAGTTCACATGCATCTCGCAACACGGCCTGGGACCCATGGTGCATTGCCCTAAGGACCATCCTAGGGTCACACTTTCTCCCGTGGTCCCCGCTCCGAATATGGTCAGTCTCATCGATCTGGCGAAACCGACCGTCCTCGTCGTCGAGGACGACCAGGCCAACCGTGCCCTCTTGACCGCGCTGCTGGAGCGTGCCGGCTATCGAGCCGTCACCGCGAACGACGGTCCGTCGGGCCTTGCCGCCGCACTCGAGCTCGCGCCTGACCTCGTCCTGCTGGATGTCGGCCTGCCTGGCATGGATGGGCTCGAGATCTGCCGCCGGCTGCGGGCGGACCCGCGCACGGTCACGCTGCCCGTCGTCCTGCTGACCGGGCGCACGTCGGTCGACGATGTCGTGGCGGGCCTCGACGCCGGCGCGGATGACTTCCTCGCGAAGCCCTTCCACGAGGCGGAACTGCTCGCCCGTCTGCGCAGCGCCCGCCGGCTGGCGCTCGTCGTGGCCGAGATGGAGAGCGCGCAGGGCGTGGTCGCCGCGCTGGCCAACGCGGTCGAGGCCAAGGATTCCATGACCGAGCATCACTGCCAGCGCCTGGCCGGACTCGCCCACCTGCTCGCGACGGCCGCCGAGCTCGACCCGGTGAGCATCAAGGGCGTCGTGTTCGGGGCGCTCCTCCACGACATCGGCAAGATCGGCGTGTCCGACCTTATCCTCAAGAAGCCAGGAACCCTCACCAGCGACGAATGGATCGAGATGCGCCGCCACCCGATCATCGGTGAGCAGATCTGCCGCCCGCTCGCGAGCTCCCGTGAGTTCGCTCCGATCGTGCGCCATCACCACGAGCGCTGGGATGGCGCGGGCTACCCCGACCGGCTGAAGGCCCACGAGATCCCGATCGGCGCCCGAATCGTCGGACTGGTCGATGCGTTCGACGCGATCATCCACGAGCGACCGTACCGCGAAGGCCGGACGACGGAGGACGCGGTCGCGGAGATCGGCGCCGAAGCCGGTGGCCAGTTCGATCCCGACCTCGTGGAGCGATTCGTGACGATCGTCGAGGGCAACGACCTCGCCGCGACAGACGACCGACTGCGGATCGACTCCCTCGCCGCCCTGCGAGCCTCCAGTTCGGCATGACCGTCGCCGACGTCCTGACCCTCGCGCTCGACTTTGCCTACCTCGGCGTCCTCGTCATCGCGGTCAGCGAATATCGGCGGCGGCGCGAGCCCGTGGGCCTCGCCGTCGTCGCCGTCTTCGCCGCGGTCTTCGTCCTGTTCGCGTTCTCCGGCGTCGGTCGGATCCTGCCGCAGCTGGCGGTCGTGACCGGGGTCAGCGCGTTCGCGGGGTTCCTCGCGCTGCCCGTCCTGACACTGAACCTCGTCCGCCATTTCCAGACCGTGCCCGACTGGCTGATGCGCTCGAGTGTGGGCCTGGCGATCCTGCTCGGTCTGGGCACGATCGTCGTGGTCCTGGGGGCGCTCGGCGGGGCCGGGACCGGGCCGATCCTGGTCCTGGCGCTGGCTGCTCTGTCCTTCTTCCTCATCCTCGAACTGATCGCCGCCACCGGGTTCCTGCGCGAATTGCTGCGCCGGTCCGGGGCGTCGCGGGCGAGACTGATGATCGCCGGGATGGCGACCGCGCTGCTCGGGGTCGCGGCGCTCATCATCCTCCTCGGCGGACTCGGGGGCGGGACCGCGGGGACCAGCTCGGCGGGCACGCTGTTCAGCCTGCTGGCGCTAATCGCGGCCTTTGGATACCTGCTCGCGTTCCAACCCCCCGTCTTCCTGCATCGCCTGGGCCAGCAAGCCACGGCGTACGAGTTCGTGCGGAGGCTCAACGCGCTCCCGACCGGCGGCGCGGCAGACGACATCTGGCGGCTCCTCGCCCAGATCTCGGCCGACTCGATCGGGGCGCGAGCCGCCGCGGTCGCCGTCCGGGAAGAGGACGGTCGGGTCCGCCGGATCACCGTCGACGGCTGGCCGGTCGATGCGTCGGGCGCCGCGAGCGACCCGAGCGCGCTGTCGCCGGCAGACCTGCCGGGGCGCTGGCGCCTGCTGCGCCTGCCGCTCGTCCTTGACGAGCGCACCATCGGGGAGCTCGAGTTGTTCGTCGAAGGCAGCCCGCTGTTCGTCGCCGACGACTTGGCGGTCCTTCAGCTCATCTCGCGGCGGGCGATCCTGGCCGCCGAACGCGAGGAAGTCCTGGGGGAGCACGAGCGGCTCATCGTCGAGCTGCGCTCCGCCAGCGCCGCGAAGAGCGACTTCCTCGCCGCGATGAGCCACGAGCTGCGGATGCCGCTGAACTCCATCATCGGGTTCTCGGAGCTGCTGGAGCGGCCGATCTCACCCGACGGCCACCAGGCAGCCACGGTCGAGGAGTTCGCGGGCCATATCCACGGCTCCGGCCTCCATCTGCTCGAGCTCATCAACGAGGTCCTCGACCTCGCGAAGGTGGAGGCCGGCAAGCTCGACCTGCGGCCGACCGTCTTCGACCTCCGAACGCTCGTTGACGAAACGATCGAGACCATGCAGCCGCTGGCCGCCCGAAAGTCGATCCGGCTCACGTCGGAGGGGGATGGCCGGCTGGACCTGGAGGCCGACCAGAGCCGCATCCGCCAGGTGGTCTTCAACCTGCTGTCGAACGCCATCAAGTTCACGCCCGACGGTGGATCAGTGCGGGTCGTGCTGTCCAGGGACGGCCGGACGTGCCGCCTGGCCGTCATCGACACCGGGGTGGGCATCGCGCCGGGCGACCAGGCCTCGATCTTCGAGGCGTTCAAGCAGACGCCGGCGGCAGCCGGGCTGGAGGGCACGGGTCTCGGTCTGACCCTGGCCCGTCAGCTCGTCGAAGCGCATGGCGGCCGGATCTCGCTCGAATCCGAGGTCGGTCGCGGCAGCCGGTTCAGCATCGTGCTCCCGCTCGGGAAAGCGGCCCCCTCGCTCGCCTGGGCGCCCGACATGCTCGATGTCGTCGGCGCGATGGGGGCGACGACAGAGCCAGAGGCCGGTCAGGCACTCGTGCTCGCGATCGAGGACGATCCATCGGCGGCGGAGCTCCTGCGGGTGTACCTCGAGGAGGCCGGCTTCGCGACCGCGATCGCCCCGGACGGGCGGACCGGGATCGAATCGGCGACCTCGCTGCGACCGGCCGCGATCATCCTCGACATCCTGTTGCCCGACCTCGACGGCTGGGACGTCCTCCAGCGGCTCAAAGGGGCGGAGGCGACCCGCGACATCCCGGTCATCGTCGTCTCGGTCGTGGACGACGCGCCGCTCGGGTTCGCGCTCGGCGCCGTGGACTACTTCGTCAAACCGGTCGCCCGTGAGGCGCTGCTCGCGTCGCTCGGGCGGCTGACGTTCACCACGAAGGTGCGGACTCGGACGGTGACCGCCCTCGTCATCGATGCCGATCCCGCCGCCGGCGCGGGCTACCGGGAACAGCTCGAGCCCGACGGCTTCCGGGTCGTCGTCGCCGCCTCCGGCGAAGAGGGCATGCAGCGGGCTCGTGAGGAGCGACCCGATCTCATCCTGCTCGACCTCATCCTGCCGGACACGGACGGCCCGGACCTCGTCGCCCGGCTCAAGGCCGATCCCGCCACCGCCGAGATCCCGATCTGGGTGACCACCCGGGGCGATCTCGACGAGCACGAGCGCGCGCGGATCAACGGCAAGGTCCAGGGTGTCGTCGTGCGCGGCGGCAGCGGGCTCGACGCGCTGAAGAGCTGGCTCGACCGGATCGCCACGGGCCCGCGGGCGTCGTCGTGACCGACCACCTGGCCGGGCGCGCGGCGGCTCGCCCTGGCACGCCGATCCTGGCCGTCGAGGACGAGGCCCGCAACGCGGCGCTCCTGCGGGCGATCCTGGGGCCGGCCGGCTACGACCTCACGATCGCCGGGTCGCTCGCCGAAGCGCGGGCGGCCGTCGGGACGAGGACGCCGGCCCTGGTGCTGCTCGACCGCCACCTGCCGGACGGCGACGGCCTGACCCTCGCCCGCGAGCTTCGGGCGGCGGCATCGACCGCCGCGGTCCCCATCCTGCTCGTCAGCGCGAGTGTGTTGCCCGTGGACCGGATCGCGGCCGAGGAGGCCGGCTGCGCCGGGTTCATCGACAAGCCCGTCGGCGTCGCTTCGTTGCTGGCGGAGGTCGCTCGGCACCTCGGTCTCGCCGAGCGCGGCTAGGTAGGCCGCTGCCTGGCGCCTGGGCCGGCCCGGACGCCCGGACCGCCCGGACGCCCGGCGCTTGACCGGGATCCTCGCCTCAGGAGAGCGTCCTGGCGTCCATGATCCTGCCCCATCGGAACACCCGGACCGCCGCGAGGACCCCGAACGCGGCCAAAACGAGGATCGCGGCGGCAGCGACCGAGGCATCGAGGTGACCGCCCTGGAACTCGGCGTAGACGACGAGCGGCAGAGTCTGCGTGCGGCCCTCGACGTTGCCGGCGAACATGATCGTGGCCCCGAACTCGCCGAGCGATCGCGCCCAGCTCATCACGAGGCCCGCGGCGAGGGCGGCGCTCGCGAGGGGCACCGTGATCGCCCGAAACAGCTGCCATTCCGACGCCCCGTCGACGCGAGCGGCGTCCTCGAGGTCCCGATCGACGCCGGCAATCCCGGTCCGCGCGGAGCGGATGAAGAACGGAGCGGACACGAAGGTCTGCGCGAGGATCACCGCAACGGTCGTGAACGGCACCGAGATCCCCAGGAACTCGAGTGGTGGAGACACGAGGCCACGACGGCCGAACACGAGCAGCAGCGCCAGGCCGGCCACTGACGGCGGCAGGACGATCGGGAGGTCGACGATCGCTTCGAGCCAGCCCTTGCCGCGGAACTGGCGACGGGCCAGCACGACGGCCAGCGGAAGTCCGAGCCCCACCGTGATGACGAGGCTGATGGCCGTCGTGACGAGACTGAGCCACAGGGCATCCAGAACGACGCGCGAGACGACCGACGAGGCGAGTGACCCATCGAGGATCGCTCGCCCGACAAGGGTGACGACCGGCAGACCGAGAAACAGCGCGAAGATGCCCGCCACCGCGGCGAGCGAGCGGTCACCCCAGCGCCCCGGGAAGGCCGCGCGTGACGTCGAGCGGTCGACCGACTCGGAGTCCTTCGTGGCGCGTTCGATCACGAGGGCGGCAGGAACCCGAGGCGGCCGAGGATCGGCTGCCCGTCCGGACCGGCGAACCAGTCGAGGAACGCCCTGGCGGCCGCGGCGTTGGGCGAACCCTTGATCACGATGCCGTCATAGGTCGCCGGGACGTTGGCCGAGGGAGGGACCTCGACCGTCGCGACCTTGGTCGATGCCTTGGCGTCGGTGACGTAGACGATCCCAGCGTCGCCCTCGCCGAGTTCGATCTTGGCGACGACGGCTTTCACGTTGTCTTCCTTCGACGCGGTGTTCGCGGCGTAGGCAGCGGCAAAGTCGGCGGGATAGCCCGCTTCCCTGGCGAGGTTGTCGACGAGCTGCGTCGCGTATCTGGTGATGGGAACCTCGTCCCCCGCCGCGATGACCTGAACGCCGGACTTGGCGAGGTCGGCCGGCGTCACGATGCCCGCCGGGTTGTCGCTCGGGACGATGACGGTCAACGCATTGCCCGCGAAGGTCACGGCCGCTCCGTCCGCCAGGCCCGCGTCGATGAGCTTCTGGGGGTTGGTCGTATCGGCCGACAGGAACAGGTCGGCGGGTGCCCCTTGCTCGATCTGCGTCGCGAGGGCCGACGACGAGTCCGTGGACAGCGTCAGCGTCACACCCGGGTGCGCGGTGCTGTAGGCGGCGCTGGCCTCCTCGAGGGCGCCCTTGAGCGACGCGGCGGCGAAGACCGTGAGCTCGACCGGCTCTGCCGGCTCGGCCGGCGCGGTCGACGGAGCCGGGGTCGCGGAGGCGGTCGGGGTCGTCGGCGTCGCGTCTGCGGGCGGCGATCCGGCCGCGCCCGAACAGGCGGCAACGACGAGGATGATCGCGACGAGGGCCGAGGTGGCGCGCTTCATGACCTCGGCTCCCTGGTCGTTGCGACCTCGACGATCACGTTGGTGGCCTTGACGACGCCGATGGCCTCGTCACCCTCATGCAGGTCGAGTTCCTCGATCGCCTCCGCCGTCATCAGGCTGACGATGCGGTGGGGTCCGGCCAGGATCTCGACCACCCCGACCAGGCCGTCACGCTCGACCCGGGTGACGATGCCGGGGAATCGATTGCGCGCCGAGCCGCGCGCGGTCGGACGCTGCGCGGGCGTCCCCGCCGACCGTCGCTTCGCGAGCAGGCGGCGCACCTCGGCGAGGGTGACGAGCCGCTGCCCACCGGCCGAACGATGCGTGGTGAGCCGACCATCGGCCTCCCACCGCCGGAGGGTGTCGGGCGACACTCCGAGGAGCTCGGCCGCCTGACCGAGCCGGAGATCGTCGGGATGTCGATCGTCCTTTGCTCTCATGCCCTGGAATGTACCCGAGTTTTTGGCTGAATGTCCAAGGGTTCGTTGCATTGTCCTTAACAATGGGACATGCATCCCCGATAGCCGTCCGCGTGACCGACCATGCAGAACGTGCCTGGGAGCCACCTTGTGGCAGACCGAAATCAGCCGGCGGGCCTCGCGAACGTGCGTACCGTGCTCTCGGAGCGCGCTACGTCGCCACACAGGGTCGAGCCGGGAGGGAATCGGCCCGCGAAGTCAGCTGAACGGCCACAACGTGCCCCCCAAAGACGTTGTGCATGATCGGCGCTGCATGGTCGGAGCGGGCCGGCCGCCGCACGTCGATCAATGCGATGCCGATGCAACCGTGAAGGGTTGCGCCTCGGGTCCGCGAACCGTACGATGCCGCCACCCGCGCAGCCACGTACGGGGCCCGTCCACGTTCCGCTTCGGCGGCTGGATGCAAGGGCCCGCGATGAGTTGACGGGACGGAGGACTGCGCCTTATGGCGACCGTGACGTTCGACCACGTCAACAAGGTCTACGGCGATTTCCACGCCGTGAAGGACCTCAACCTCGAGATCGGCGACGGCGAGTTCATGGTCCTGGTCGGGCCATCGGGCTGCGGGAAGACGACCAGCCTGCGGATGATCGCCGGACTCGAGGAGATCTCCGACGGGACCCTGCGGATCGGCGACCGTGTCGTCAACGACGTCCCGCCCAAGGATCGCGACATCGCGATGGTGTTCCAGAGCTATGCGCTCTATCCCCACATGTCGGTGCGCGAGAACCTCGCGTTCGGCCTGAAGCTACGCAAGGTCCCCAAGCCCGAGATCGAGCGGCGGGTGAACGAGGCCGCGGAGACGATCCAGCTCCAGAAGCTGCTGGACCGCAAGCCGAAGGAACTGTCCGGCGGCCAGCGCCAGCGCGTCGCGCTCGGCCGGGCGATCGTTCGCGAGCCGGCGGTCTTCCTCATGGACGAGCCCCTCTCCAACCTCGACGCCAAGCTGCGCGTGCAGACCCGCGCCGAGATCGCGCGTCTCCACCAGCGTCTCAAGACGACCGTGGTCTATGTCACCCACGACCAGGTCGAGGCCATGACGATGGGCTCGCGCATCGCGGTGATGAACGAGGGCCTGCTCATGCAGGTGGGTACCCCGCAGGCCCTCTACGACACGCCGCTCAACCGGTTCGTCGCGGGCTTCATCGGCAGCCCGTCGATGAACTTCGTGGACGTCACCGTGGATGGGTCGGGCGACACCGCTCGCCTCGTGGGCCCCGGCGACTGGGCCCTGCCTACGCCGACGCGGCTGCGCGGCATCGCCGGCGACATCGCCGGCAAGAAGCTCGTGGCCGGGTTCCGCCCGGAGCACCTCGACATCGGGGAGGCCGAGGCCGACAGCGGCTCGTTCCGCGCCCGGGCCGACGTCGTGGAGTACCTCGGCAACGAGGAGCTCCTCCACCTCAACGCCGCCAACCAGGACATCGTGGCGATCGTCGACTCCGAACACCGGGTCAAGCCCGGCGACATCGTCAATCTGAACCTGCCGCTCTCGAAGCTGCACCTGTTCGACTCGGAGACGGGCGAGGCCCTGACGACCGCGCGAGCGAGCGCGGCTGAGGCGGTGCCCGCCTGACCGGCGAGCCGACCGAACGCGCACCAACGGCCCCGGAGGAACCCTCCGGGGCCGATCTCGTCGAGCGCGTCGTCGGTTCGGAGGTCCTCCATCGCGGGAAGTTCCTGGAATTCCGGATCGACACGGTCGAGCGCGCCGATGGTTCGCGCGCGGTCCGGGACATCGCCGGGCACCCCGGAGCCGTCGCGATCGTGGCCCTCGACAAGGACGACAACGTGGCGCTCGTGCGCCAGTGGCGGCTACCGGCGGATGCGGCCCTGCTCGAGATCCCGGCCGGCGGTCTGGACGTCGGCGAGGACGGCGCCAAGGAGCACCCGGATGTCGCCGCCCGGCGCGAGCTCGAGGAGGAGACCGGCCTTCGAGCCCGCACGTGGCGGAAGCTCGGCGAGTTCTACACGGCCCCGGGCTTCACAGACGAGTTCATGCACCTGTATCTCGCCACGGACCTGGAGCCCGCTTCGGCCGACGGCCGCCTCGGGCCCGACGAGGACGAACGGCTGATCCTCGAATGGCGCCCCTGGCCCGACGCCGTCGCCGCGGTCGACAGCGGGGAGATCCGCGACGCGAAGTCGATCGTCGGGCTGTTCTGGCTCGAGCGGTTGCGGCGCACTGGGGGATCCGGACCGGCAAGCGATCCCGCAGTCACGGGCTCGTCATCGAGCGGCGGTGAGTCGGTGACCGTGACCTACCGGATGTCGATGACTGAGCTGCTGCGTGCCACGGTCGCCCTGACGCGTCGCTCGACCATCGCGCGTCTCTTGGGCCTGCTGATGATCGCCGCGGCGGTCGTGCTCCTCATGAACGGGAACCCCGTCAGCGTCATCTTCCTCGGCTCGGGCCTCGCGATCGCAAGCGGCTGGTTCGCCGCACCGATCGCCTGGTGGATGTTCCGCAAGCGGCCCGACGTCTTCGGAGCCGACACGACGCTAACCCTGGACGAGCAGGGCGTGGAGGCGGCAGGCCAGTTCGGACGAGGTCGGAGCGCATGGTCGGCGTACCGCAAGGCGCACGACGTCGGCGACTACCTGCTCTTTGACACGGAGGTGGGGGTCAGCCTGGTCGTGCCTAAGCGGGCGTTCTCGGCCACGGAGCTTGGCGTCGTGTATCGCCTGCTCGACCGCCATGGCCTGGCCTCAGATGGGCCAAAGGGCGAGATCCCGCGGCGAGCCCTAGCTCGGGCGGAGGCATCTCGATCGGGCGGTACGCGAGAGCCCGGTCGACGATCTCTGCTGGCGTCAGCGGCGGATCCACGTGGTAGATCAGATCGGTCACATCGGGATCCGGCACGTTTCGCCGGAGCAGATCGATCAGTTCGTCGTGCGCTGCCTCCGAATCCGTGTCGACCTGCTGGATCCGCTGGACCAGTTGGACCAATTCGTCTCGGGTCATCGGCGATGTCGTGCAATGCGTGGCTTTAGGCCGGGTCGTTTGCTTCGGGCTCGTCGCCGCCTGGTGACGGCGCCTCAGGTTCGCGGGCCGGAATCCCGGGCGGCCGGCGAGGGCCCGACGGCAGGCGCGCCAGCGCATCGCGATACAGCCGCGACTCCGGGCTCAGGGCTACCGCGAGACGAAGGTGCGTGCCCGCCTCGTCGCGCCGCCCCAGCCGCTTGAGGCTCTGCCCGATCGCGTAATGGGCGTAGTGCTCCGATGGATCGAGCTCGAGCAGCCGTTCGAACGTCGCCCGCGCCGGCTCGTGCTGGCCGGAGTTGAAGTACGCCCGACCGAGCGCTTCGAGGATCGATGCCTTGCCGGGCTCCATGCGATCGGCGCGCTGGAGGACGATCGCCGCCTGCGCATGATGTCGCCCGTCGAGCAGCGTGCGGCCACGCAGGAGCAGCTCGTAGACGGACTCCGGCGCCGGATCTTCCGTGCCGGGCTCGCCGCCCGTTTCGCGCTCGTCGTCCATGCGGAAATGGTGGCACGGAACATGGGCAGCCGCAGCCGGCCGGGGCCGGCCGCAGCCCCTGGCAGAATCGACACCACCGGACGCTTATGGCCGATCGGCGCCACGCTCCGTGCCGGAACTGGCCGAATCCGCGACGTTGTCGTCTCCCCATGTCGATCCTGCCGCGAATGGGCGACCGGCCGGCCACCGGCCGGCCATAGTCGTCTTCCGATGTCGATCTTGCCGCGAAGCGAGGGCTACTAGCCGTCTACCGGTCCTAGCCGTCTGCCCATGTCGATCGTGCCGCGAACCAGGCAGCCGACCGGCCTCAACGCGCGGCGGGCCGCCGCAACCGGACGTGCCACCGCAACCGGACGTGCCACCGCGGGCCGCCCCCGACCCGGCGTCAGCGCCCCCGATACGCCGCGAGATCCACCGGCTTGAGCCGCGGCGAGTCCGTGATGCCCGGGATCCGGCCGCGCTTGGCGATCGGGCGTCCATCGATCTCCTTGATGTCACCCGTGAAGTCGATCGGCGTGGCGCCGCTGATATACGAGCCCACGGCGTAGGAGTCGACCGGCGCGCCCGCCTCCTTGAAGTACCCGATGCGGTCCGGATTGAGGCCACCGGAGACCACGATGCGGACGTGGTGGTATCCCTCCTGGTCGAGCCGCGCGCGCACCTCGTGCACGAGGTCGGCCGTGACCCGGCCGCGCTCGGACGGTGTGTCCAGGCGGATGCCGTACAGCCGGTCCCCCAGCGCGTGCGCGACCCGCAACGCCTCCTCGGCCTCGTCCTTGAACGTGTCCACGAGCACGATCCGCGCCACGTCCTTCTCGAGATGGCGGTCGAACGCGAGCGCCGCCTCGACGGTGTCACCGAAGATCAGGACCAGCGAATGCGGCATCGTCCCGGTCGGCGCGAGGCCGGCCAGCCGCGCGCCGGCGGGCGTCGAGGCGCCCACGCAGCCGCCCACGATGGCCGCGTAATCGAGAACATCGGTGATGTCGGGGTGGATGTGGCGCGCACCGAAGCTGATGATGGGATCCGGCGCCGCGGCGTCCACGCATTCGCGCGCTGCGGTCGCCCAGCCGGTCGAGTGGGCGAGCATCCCCAGGAACGCGGTCTCGTACAGCCCGAACTGGCGGTAGCGCCCGCGGATTCGCAGGACGATCTCGCGCGGCCCGATCTGGTCGCCGTCCTCGAGGGCCTCGAGGTGGGTCTCGGCCGGGTCGGCGGCAGCCAGCACGTGACCAAGCAGGTTCTTCGCCTCGTCGATGCCGCACAACACGGCTTCGTGGCGCGTGAAGACCTCCATCGTCACGAGCGGGTCGAGGCCTTCGGCGGCGAGGATGCTGTCGGCCCGCGAGAAATAGACGTCGGCCGAATCGCCGGACAGGATCTCGTGCGAGGGTCGGGCGCGCTGGATCCCCATCAGTCGGACGCGGCTCCTGGGCTCAGCTCGATGACGTCGCCGGCGTCCTGGCCGACGCGCCGCCGTGGCCGACGTGGCGGGAGTGTAGTCGATGAGGCCGCGCGCGTGGTCAGGACCCGACGTGTGGGGTCGCCATCCGCCGGCGGCGACGGCGCCGGCGGCGTCGGGCGGTCTCGATGATGACCGCCAGGGCGAAGATCAGCGCGAGCACGATCAGGCCGATGCTGATCGCCCGGTTCTGGCCAACGGCCTCCGCGTCGGTCCAGGTCGTGGCGACGTAGCCCGAAGCAGCCGCCGATGCCGCGAGATCCCCCATCGCGAAGGCGTCGCGGGCCTCGGCCAGCTCTTGCTCCGGGGCCAGTCCCCAGAGGCCGAGGGTCAGGAACGGCGTCATCTCCGTGGGTCGCAGGGCGTTGGCCGTCACGTAGCGCTTGATGACGTCGAGCTCGGCGTTCGTCTCGGCCGTAGCGTCGTCGAAGCCATCGTCGTCCTCGAACGCGAGCCGGAGGCTCGCCGGTGCGATCAGCCCGGCCCCCGCCGCGGCCTTGGTGACCGACTCGCGTCCGGCCAGGGCGGCTTCGGCGTCGGACAGGAGCGCCGTCGCGTCGCTGAACCGCCACGACCGCAGGGCGTCGCGGATCGGGCGGGGTAGGTGCCAGTCACCCGCGGCCGCGACCATCTCCTCGTAGCGCTGGCGCGTCTGGGCTCGCGCGTCGAGCAGCGAGAGGTCGGTGTCGCGTGCGACCCATTGCCGCCACAGGTCGTCATACGAGGCGTCCGTCCGCTCCTCGAGCAGGTCGAGCAGCCCGCGCCAGTCGGGCGGGGTCTCGACGGTTTCGGCCGCGCCACCGCCGGCCGGTTGATACGCACCCACGCCGCCCTGGGCATCGCGCCAGACCGCCTGCAGCCCCTCATCGCCGGCGCGCTCGGCGATGGCCTGGGCCAGGACCAGCGCCGCGGCGTAGGCGTAGTCCTCCTCGGCGACGTCTTCGGAACCGACCGGTCCCCACGCATTGAGCGGGATGCGCGACTTCTCGAGCTCCGCGGTGAGCTTGTCGGCACGGATCTTCCGTTCGATGTCCTTGGCGGCAATGGTGGCGTAGTACGAGGCGAACGCCTCGTTCGACCAGCGGTCGGCCAGGAGCGCGCCGTTGAACCAGGCGTGGGCGGCCTCGTGGAGCACGACGAAGTCGTCCGCGTAGTAGGCGATCTCGACCTTACCGGCGGTCGGGTCGAACAGGCCCGCGTAGCCGCCGGTCGTTCGGCTCACGGCCTCCTGGACGGTGAGCGGCTGGTCGTAGTCGGGCCAGTCGAGCCCGATCCGTGCACCGAGCGCGGGCAGGCCCTGCTCGAGCAGGCCACTGATCCGCTTCGCCCAGGGCTCGTCGTCCTCCCAGGCCCGGACGTGGACCGAGACCGGCGCGCCAAGGACCTGCGTGCTGACCGTGGCGTCCTGGTAGGCACCGGGTCGGTCGCCGACGAGATAGGCGAAGAACTCCAGCGGCTTGGCGAGCTTGCCGCTGCGGAAGATCGTGCGCCCGTCGTCCTCGGTGGTCGGGGCGGCGATCTTGCCCGCCTCGACTTCGACGTCGAAGCCCTTGGGGAAGACGACCATGACGCTGCTGCCAGGCGTCGCGCGCGTGGCGAACGCCCAGACGGGGAACGACACGAGCGAGTCGCCGACTCGCAGGTCCCGGGTCGCCGCACCGCCCGGATCCTTCAAGTAGAACGTGAGGCGATACGTCGCCGACTTGCCGCTGGTGAGCCGCCGCCCGAAATCGATGCGCAGCTGGAGGTCCTGCTTGCGCCGCTCGACGACGCGAACCCGAGGAGAGCCCGGACCGCCGACCTTGAAGCTGCTCGCCCCGCCCATGACCTGGACGAAGGCGTGGTCGTAGTAGTAGGCCGTGGTCGCGGTGTCCTTGCTCGGGTTCGTCATGCGCAGGTCGACCGTCACCCGGACACGCCGCTGCGCCGGCTGGACGTCGTAGCGCGCATTGCTCGTGAACCGGAGGGGCTGGGCCGCGGCACGGACCTCGGTCGGGGCGGTTGGCCCGACCGGCATGCCGAGCAGGCCGACGGCAGCCACGAGGGCGAGCACGAGCGTCGGGATCCGGCGCGCGGTCATGCCGACACCTCGCGGCCGGTGGCTTCGCGCTCCGGGCGATCGGTGCCCGCGGCTTCGGTGCCCGCGGCTTCGCCCTGCGCGGGTTCGCGTGCGTCCTCGGGTTCGCCCTCCGCCGGTTCGCTCGAAGCCGGAACGTCCTCGAAGATCTCCGGCAGCCGGTCGGCGAAGCGGTCGATCAGGGCGGCGTTCCTTGGCGTTCGGTCCCCGTGATCAGGCGCACGGCCGCCGATCCACAGCCAGGACTTCGACTCCTCGAGGAGGCGGTCGGCGATGCCGACGATGCGCGCCAAAGCCAGCCCGAGCGCATCGGCGCCGGGGCTGCCGGCCGCGCCCAAACCCGCGATCGCGGCGGCCAGGGTGTCGATCGGCAGCTCCACGGCCAGCAGCGGCCGCTCGTCCTCGCCCACGCTGAACTTTGCGAAGGGGAACTCGTCGTTCCAGCGCAGCAGCTTGCGATACGACTTGCGGAACAGGTCGTTGATCGGCGGGGCGAAATGCGCCCAACAGATGAGCGCAAGCGACGGGTCCAGGATGACCGTCACGCGGAGATCGAATCGGCGTCGGCCGTCGAGCACGAGGTCCCAACTGGCGATCCCGTCACGTTCGGCTCGCTCGACCGGCTCCAGGCCAAGGTCCACGAGCCAGCGCTCGACGTCGGCCGGGCGCACCGCGGGTGCACCAGGGTCGGCGGATGACATGCCCGCGGAGTCTAGCCCACCCGCGGGACTGGCGGCCGATGCGTGCGTTGCCGCCTGCGCTCCTCGCTCACGCAGGGTTGCCTGCGCTCGCTCCGGTGCTCGTGCGGCGCCTTCGCCTCGACCGCCATCCCCGTGGGTGGAGGGCCGACTGGCGGCCGATGCGTGCGTTGCCGACTGCGCTCCTCGCTCACGCAGGGTTGCCTGCGCTCGCTCCGGTGTTCGTGCGGCGCCTTCGCCTCGGACGCCCTCACGGCGAGCTGAATGCGAAGCTCGCGGTCAGCCGCTGCCGCCGCCCTTGCCGCGAGCGCCGCTGGCCACTTCCCGGGGCGCGACCATCGCGGGGATCGGCGCGACGACCTCGCGCGGAGGCTTGGCGCCATTCGCCGGGCGCGCTTCCACGGACTCCCCGCTCTTGATGACGCGCTTCACGAAGTCCGTCGTCCGCACGTCCGCGGCGACCTTGACGTTGCGCCCGATGCGGGCGCCGCGAGGGATGACCGCCCGCTTGCCGACGACGGTGATCCCGGTATTGAGACGGCTCGGCTCGACCTTGTTCGGCTTGTCCGGGAACGGCCCGTCGCCGACGATCGCGCCCGGGCCGACCACGACCTCCTTGTCGAGGATGGACCGATCGACGACCGCGCCCGACCGGATGACCGAGTCGAACATGACGATCGAATCGCGGACGACGGCGCCGACATCGACCCTGACCCCTGGCGACAGCACCGAGTTGACGACCGTGCCGTTGATCACGCAGCCGTGGCTGATCATCGATCGATGGACCTGGGCCGTCGGCCCGACCTTGGCCGGGGCGCGTTCCTCGGAGCGGGTATGGATGAGCCAGTCCTTGTCGTAGAGGTCGAGCTCCGGGTCGTCGACCAGGAGCGCCATGTTGGCCTCCCAGAACGACTGGATCGTGCCGACATCCTGCCAGTAGCCGTTGTAGCGATAGCCAAAGACCCGGGCATTCGCCTCGAGCATGGCGGGGATGATGTGGCGACCGAAGTCGACGCGATCCTCGGACAGCCAGCGGCGCAGGGCCTTCTTGGAGAAGACGTAGACGCCCATCGACGCGAGGTCGCTCTTGGGCTGCTTGGGCTTCTCCTGCCACTCGGTGACGCGATCGGCGTCGTCGAGGGCGAGGATGCCCATCCGCGAGGCCTCCGCCAGCGGCACGCGCCGCACGGCGATCGTGACGTCGGCGCGCCGGCGCCGGTGCGCGGCGATGAAGGGCTGGTAGTCCATCTTGTAGATGTGGTCGCCGGCGAGGACCACGACGACGTCCGAGGGATCGTGCTCGACCACGTTCATGTTGCGCAGCACGGCGTCTGCGGTCCCGCGGTACCACTCGGCGACCTTGCCCCGGGCGATGTACGGCTGGAGCAGCTTCACCCCGCCCTGGTTGCGGTCGAGGTCCCACGGCCGGCCGAGGCCGATGTGGTCGTTGAGCGACCGCGGGTTGTACTGGGTCAGGACGATGACGTCATGGATATCGGAGTTGACGCAATTGGAGAGCGTGAAGTCGATGATCCGGTACTTGCCGCCGAACGGGACGGCGGGCTTGGCCCGCTCCTGCGACAGGATCGACAGGCGTTCGCCTTCCCCGCCGGCAAGGATGATCGCCATCGTCCGCTTCACGGTCCGGGTCGCCTCCCGACGTCGATTGGGTTCCGTGTCGCGATGCTAGCACGGGCGGTCCGCACGGGACCGTCCCGGGCTACAGGAACAGGCGCGGGTTCACGAAGGCGCCGTTGAGCTCGACCATCCAGTGCAGATGGGCCCCGGTGGAATTGCCGGTGCTGCCCTCGTAACCGATGACCTGGCCCTTCTTGACGGTCTGTCCGACTGCGACCGGGCGCTTGGGCTGCATGTGGGCGTACCAGGTCTTGAGCGATCCCGAATGGGCGACGACCACGATCCAGGCCGGGTCGGCTCCGTCCGCCCAGTTCCACCCGACGTAGACGACGGTCCCGGCGGCGGCGGCCTTGACCCTGGTGCCGTACGGCGCCACGAGGTCGATCCCGTTGTGGAAATGCGCGCAACCGTTGCCGGGGGCGTAGTAGGCGAACGAGCTGCAACCGTAGTTGCCGCTGATGTTGAAGTTGTCCATCGGCCAGCGCATCGTCCCGTTGAACTGCGAGGGGATGTTGCCGCGCGAGACCTGCCGGGCGATCAGGCTGTTGATCTCCTTGGCCAGGCGCCGCTGGTCGGCGGCCGCCTGGCGGATGATCGCGGCAGCGTTCGCCTTGCTGCGCTTCACCGCGGCGTAGCGCGCCTTCTGCACCGCCAGCGCCTTCGCGACGGCCTTTTGGAGCTTGGCGAGCTCCTTCTTGGTCTCCTTCAGCTCGAGCAGGCTCTTGTCGAGCGCGCGCTTCTGGGCCGCCGTCTCCTGTTTGAGGAGATTGGTCTTGATGCGCGTGTCGAGGACCGTCTCGTGCATCGTGGCGAGCGTTTCCTTGTCACGCGTGATCTGGTCGGCCAGGGCCTGGTCCTGCTCGCCGACGTCGATGTAGTAGCTCATCTCGGCGAGGAGGTCGGTGAACGTGCCGCCCGACAGGAACGTCTCGAGCGGCGAGGTCCGGTCGGTGTCGTAGGCGTTCCGCACGCGGTCGGCGAGCTGTGCCCGGCGTTCGCTCAGCTCGATGCGCTTGGCGGCCTCCTGGGCGATCACGAGCGTGAGTTGCGCGTCCATGCGCCTGACCTGCGCGACGAGGTCGGCGTAGGCCGCCTTGACGACGACGATCCGCGCTTCCATCTTGCCGATCTTGTTCTTGACCGCCGTCAGGTCGGCGCCGATGGCCCGGAGTTGCTTCTTCGTGTCGGCGATCTCGGCGGACAGACCGGCCTGCAGGTCGTTGAGCGCGGCCACGCGAGCCTTCTGCTCCGCGACCTCCTTCTTGAGGGCGGCCGACTTGGCCTTGGCGTCGGACAGCTCGTCGCCGCGCGCGGCCTGGGGGGCCACGGACGCGCCGAGCATGCTCACGAGCAAGGGGATGATCAGGAGAAGGGCGTGCAGCCCGCGGCCCGGTCGACGGGCGCGACGATCCCCCGGCTGGGTCGACCAGCCGTTCGGTCCGAGAAGGCCCGAATCGGTACGTCTCGAGCGGCGCATCACCTGGGCGGCGTCATCGTGCGAGCAAACTCCGTTGGAGCGCCTGGCTGGGGCCGTGGCGCGGTCGACGGTAAGCCCGCCGGTGCCGACGTCCATTGACGGGCACATGCCGCAGGACGACGATCAGAGTTCCGGCTTCGGGGATGATACCCCGAGGGGCAACCAAACCGCCAGAAACCAGTCTAGACGGCTGGGTTTTCGTGCTCGATGGGTCGATGGTCCGGGGTGGTACTGGGACCTTGGGTGGGGTCTGGTGCGGTGGGCCACAGTCGCGGCCCACCGATCCCAGAGCCGTGTGGGCTCAGCGCCCGCGATGCGGCGGTCCGGGCTGGTGCTCCACGAAGACGGCCGTCGTCAGGGCCGGCACGGAGAACGTGCCTGTGTTTTGGTTGAACTTCGAGAGCAGGACGATGTCGTCGTCCGAGGTCTGCTGGACCCCGTGGAGCTTGAACTGGCCTTTCACGGTGTCGGGCAGGGCGATCGACTGGCTGGTGTCACTCCCGTTGAAGATGACGACGAGCGACCTGGCGCTCCGGTCGAGGTCCGCCCCGACCGTGTCGGAGATGCGCATCACGATCAATCCCGGGACCTGGTCCGGGCCGCCGTTCGCGAACGTCAGGCGCTGCTCGATCGCCGCCGCCGTGCCCAGCCGGAAGAGCGGCGACGAGCGCCGGATGCGGAGGAGGTCGTTGAAGCGGGTGTCGGTCCACGCGATGTCGGCCGGGGCCGGGTCGATCGCGGTGTTGGCCAGGATCGGCCCGATGATCGGCCACGCCGCTTCGTTGTCGTCCCGGCGTGGCAGACCGACGCCGAAGTTGTTGTCCGTCTGGTTCCAGAAAACCCGGTTGAACCAGTCGCCCGAGTCGTAGCTGTTCCGGTCGAGCGATTTGGACCGCAGCAGCTCGCCGCCGGCATGGAAGAACGGCAGTCCCTGGCCGAGAGCCACGGTGCTCAGCCCGACGACCTGCGATCGGCGCCGGTCGTTCGCCGAGGTGTCCTGCGGGAGCTTGTAGGCGAGGGCATCGAAGAGCGTTTCATTGTCATGCGCCTCGATGTAGGTGATCGCCTCCTGCGGGTCGCTCGTGTAGCCCGCCGGTGCACCGTTGTAGTCGACGTCAGCGCCGGTCACCGTGGTGCCGGTCCGATCGACGAACTCGTAGTCCTGCAGGTTGCCGGTGAGGCCCACCTTGATCTGGTCCTGGAGCAGCAGCAGCTTCTGGCGCTGCTCCTCCGGCGTCGTCTCGCTCACGCCGTTGGGGTTCGTGTAGAGGCCGCTGGCGAAGCCCTGGTTCTCGCTATGGTCCTCATCGAATGGACCGCCGCCTCGGACGGCGTCGCGCAGCCGGTCGTTGAACGTACCGATCCCCGTGCCGTCCATGTTCAGCTGCGTGGCCTGGACGAAGCGAGCGTCGTTCGCGACCTCGCCGAAGTTCCAGCCCTCGCCGTAGAGGTAGATCTTCGAGCCGTCGACGCCGTCGGCGCCGAGCGTCAGCTCGTCGAGCGCGGCGCGAACGGCGAGCAGGTTCGCCTTGGAGTGGTGGCCCATGAGGTCGAAGCGGAAACCATCGACCTTGTAGTCGCGCGCCCAAGTCACGATCGAATCGACCATGAGCTTTTCCATCATGGCGTGCTCGGTCGCGGTGTTCGCGCAGCAGGTCGAGGTCGCGAGCGTGCCGTCCTCGAGCAGCCGGTGGTAGTAGCCGGGCACGATCCGATCTAGCACGGACTTCTCGGCCTGACCGGCGGCGTTCGTGTGGTTGTAGACGACGTCCATGACCACGCGCAGCCCGGTGTCGTTGAGCGACTTGACCATCGAGCGGAACTCGGTGGTCCGCGCCGCGCCCTGCGGATCGACGGCGTAACTGCCCTCCGGCGCCGTGTAGTGCCACGGGTCGTAACCCCAGTTGAAGCCGTCCTGGGCACGGACCTTCTCGATGCAGGCCTGCTGTTCCGCCGAGTCGCGCGGGAAGCCGGCGAGGTCGCACGGCGGAGCGAGGTGGGTCGAGCGATCCTCGTCCACGGTCGCGATATCGAAGACCGGCAGGAGGTGGACGTGGGTCAGGCCCGCGTCCGCCAGCGCGTCCAGGTGACGCATGCCATCGCTGGTGGTGCGGGTGAACGCCGCATAGGTGCCGCGCTCCGCGAACGGAACCGTCTGGTCATTGAGCGAGAAGTCACGGACGTGGAGCTCGTAGAGCGAGATCCCCTCTGGCGCACCGATCGCGGGTTTCGCGTAGGTGGACCAGCCCGCTGGGCGCAGCGCCGCATCGGACAGGTCCACGATCTGGGTGCGCGTCGAATTCCTGGCCAGCGCCACCGAGTACGGGTCGGTGACGAGGTTGTGCTCGACCTGCCCGGTCGACGGGGCGAACACCTCCACGTCGTAGCGGTAGAACTGGTTCTTCCACGCTGCGGCACCCGTCACGCTCCAGATGCCGGTCGCGTGGTCGCGGGTCATGGCCTGGGTCGTAGATGACGAGGTCGTCGCATCCGCGTACAGCTGCAGCGCGACGGCCTTCGCGGTGGGTGCCCACAGGCGGACCGTGGGCACGCCGCCGGCCCAGCTCACGCCCAGGTCGCCGTCGTACGGGTAGAGGTCGTCGAGAACGCCCGGGATCTGGACCCCGGTGGCGATTCGCAGGTTGCCGTCCGCGTCCGTCGCGGACACGGCCAGCTGGCCCATCAACGCCTCGGGGACTCCCTCGAGATCGTCGGCCGCGATGCGGAAGGCCCCGAAGCCGGCGAGGTGCGGCCACTTCGCCTCGAGCGCCTCGGACAGTCCAGCGGGCACGCGAGTGAGCGGGATCTCCGAGCCGCCCGTGATGGCGCCGCCCTCGACGGCGAGGCCGCCGGTCGGCGCGAGATGGAGCGCGTAGTCGCCGCCGGCCAGCGGGTCGATGTCCCACGCGATCGTGTTCTCGGTCAGCCAGTGAGCCTTCTGGCGCGACAGGTTGGCGTCAGAACCGGTGCCAGCCTGGATCGGCAGCAGGTACTTGGCTTTCTGGTCGGCGTCCGTGTGCCCGGACAGGTACCAGACCTCGTTTCCGATGTTGACGAGATCCAGCGACTGGTCCGGGTTCGGATCCTTCGTACCGCCGCGGTGGATGATGTAGGCGAGCTCGGTCGCATCGGCATCGAGGTCGAGCTTGAAGAACACCCCGAAGCGGTCGGTGCCGGCGGGCCTGATGGGTAACGTCCACTCCGGATCCGGGTCCTTGTGCCCGGCCCACGCGTGGACGCCCCAGAAATCGTTGAAGTCCGTCGACGTCGCGTCACCGTAGTCGCCGTCCGGGCGGTGGTAGTGGATGACGGCGAAGTCCTGGGCGTCACCGCGCGATGGGTGGACCGCGACGTCCTCGCTGACCAGCCACGCCGACGGCATGTCGGCCGGCACGAACGACCGGTCGCCGCCGTCCTCGCGCGTGTCGGGCACGCTGTCGCCGTTGGGCTTGTGGACGATGAAGTTGACGGGCAGGGTGGCATCCTGGATCGGGATCCGCCAGCGAGCGCCGTAGTCGTCGATCTCGTCGGGCACGCGCGGTGCGGCCCATAGGGTCTCCACGCCGGGTGCGATCGCCTCGCCCCACAGGTGGAGGCCCCAGTCCGTGTAGACGCCGTCCGGCCGGTGGTAGTGGATCTCGACGTAGCCCTGGGCAGCAGCCTGCGACGGGTAGACCGTCACGTCGCCTTGCTTCAGCCAGATCTCCGGGTTCAGCGACGGGTTGAAGAAGCGGTCGTTCGGGGTGTCCTTGTCATCGCCGTTGTGCGGGATGAAGCCGACCCGATCGGCGTTCGGCAGGAGCTTGACCCAGGCGAACGGCCCATAGTCGTCCTCGCCCGCGAGTGGGACCGGGTCGTCCCAGGTGACCGTCTGGTCGATGTCTTCCCAGAAATGGAAGCCCCAGCCGTCGTAGTCGGCGGCCGGCCGCAGGTAGTGGACCACGGCGTAGTCGGGCGTGCTGCCACTGCCCGGGGGCGGCGCCTCCGCTCCAACGACGGCCGTGCCCGTGTCGGAATCCAGGTTGCCGGACGCGTCGCGGACGACGGCCTTGAAGGTGAGCTCGGTTTCCTCGGCCAGGCCCTTCGTGTCGAAGAAGACGCGGTACGGGGCGTTGTCATCGGTCCCGATGACCGTCCAGTCGGCCGCGTCCCCCACCTTGATCGCGAACGTGACCTCGGCGAACTCCGGATCGGAGAGCGTCGCGCCGACCGGGATCCGGCCGACGACGGTCGAACCTTGGGCGGGGCTGACGATGGTGACCGTGGGCGCGCTCGAGTCCGCGGCAGGGGCCGCCGCCGCGCGCAGCACGACCGCCGAGAGCGGCGGGAGGGTGATGGACAGCTGGCCCGAGCCGTTCGACGTGAGGCCCGCTGCCTCGTCCGGCCAGATCTCGCTGAATGCGGTGTCGGCCGAGTAGGTCTGGATCGACTGGGTCTTGGCGGTCTCCGCGTTGTTGAGGGCGACGACATATTCGATGCCGTCGTCCGCGACGATCCGCGAGAAGGCATAGATGCCGCCGCCGGCATCTGACGTCGAATAGCGATGGATCTGCGCACCATGCTGGAGGGCCGGATGGGCGGCCTTGAGCGCCGCCAGGTCGGCCAGGTGCGTGAAGATCGGATGCGCCGCGTCGAAGTTCGCGTCGGCGGTCGTGGCGTCCGTGCCGATCAGGTCGTCGTCGTTGTACGTGTCGACCTGGCTGGCCATCATGTCCTGTCGCGCGTCCTTGTCGCCGCCGTCGCCGGTGAACCCCTGCTCGTCGCCGTAATAGACGACCGGCTGTCCCCGGATGAGGTACATCAGCGCGTGTGCGAGCTTGTCCCGGGCCAGCAGCTCGTCGTCCGTCGCGACGGGGTTCGCCTGCGCGATGAACCGCCCGATCCGGCCCATATCGTGGTTGCCGAGGAAGGTCGGCAGGCTGTAGGCGTTCGAGTCCGCGTCCGTGTAGTGGTCGTCGAGCGCGAAGAAGTCGCGCAGGTTGTCGGTCGCGGCCGAGTTGGCGAAGCCCTGCGCCCGGGACTGGAAGCCGAAATCGAGCGTCGCCTGGAGCTTGCCCTCGGTCGTGTAGCGCGCCATGAACGCGGGATTGGAGTCGAACACCTCGCCGAACATGAAGAAGTCGTCGTTGCCCTGCGTCGCGGCGTGGGCCTGCAGGGCGGGCCCGAATTCCTGCCAGAACTCGATGTTCACGTGCTTCGCGGTGTCGATCCGGAAGCCGTCGATGCCGACATCGGTGACCCACGTCTCGAAGATGTCGATCATCCCGTCGACGACCTCGTGGCGCTCGGTGAAGAGGTCGTCGAGGCCGAAGAAGTCACCATATTCCGAGTTCTCCCCGACGAACGTCGAGTCGCCGCGGTTGTGGTACATCGTCCGGTCGTTCAGCCAGGCCGGCGCCTTGATCGGTCTCGTCGGCGGTCGAGCGGAAGATCGGGTCGTACGGGAAGCCGTCAAGGTCCATCGCGCGGGAACGTATCCGTGCCGGCGTAGTCGCGGTCGTCGAACTCGTTGCCATCGGCATCGACGTACGGGAACGTTGGCCTTGTTCCGGTAGGCGTACGTCCCCTCGGCGTAGTCGATGACGTCGGCGGTGTGGTTCGTGATGATGTCGAAGAAGACCTTCATCCCGCGGGCATGGGCGGCCTCGACGAAGGCGGCGAGCTCCGCGTTCGTGCCGAAATGCGGGTCGATCTGCGTGAAGTCCGTGATCCAATAGCCGTGGTAGCCGGCGGACGCGTCCGCGCCCGTGCCCTGGACCGGGCGGTTCTTGAAGATCGGAGCCATCCAGATCGGCGGTCGTGCCGAGCGACTCGATGTAGTCGAGCTGGTCGGTCAGGCCCGCGATGTCGCCACCGTGGTAGAAGCCCTTGTTGGTCGGGTCGAAGCCGGTCGTCAGACGATCGCCGGTCAGGCCGCCGTCGTCGTTGTCTGTCGTGCCGTTATCGAAGCGGTCAGGCAGGACGAAATAGAAGACCTCGTCGGTCAGGTCGTCGCGCAGCGAGTGACGGGCCAGTGCCTCGTCCTCCGGGTCGGGCGGCGCGCCCCCGACTTCGACCGTGACGGCGTTGGTCGCGGACGCGTAGGTGAACGTGACGGTGTCGCCGGCCGCGACCGAGAACGGCACGTCGGCCGCCTGGGTAGGACGTGGTCCAACCCTCGTCGAGGGCGGCCTTGAAGGCGTAGGCGCCGGCCGGGATGTCGTCCGTGACGAAGGTGTAGACGCCGTTCCCGTCGATGTCCTGGAGCCACGAGCGGAGGCAGTCGGGCGCCCAGTCGCCGGGGCAGCCGATCTCGCTCTGGAAGCTGCCGGCGGCCGTGGCGATGGTGACGTTCCGGTTGCTCGTGACCCAGTGGGTGGTGTCGTCGAAGTAGAACCGGACGCCGGTCTCCGCAGCCAGCGTGAGTGCGATGTTCCCGCCGTTGGCGACCGCGCCCGCGCCGTAGTTGACGTCCCACGTGTCGTTCAGGGCGACCTTGTACTCCCACGAGCCGGCGGGCACGGTGAAGTCGCCGCGCCAGACACCGTCGGTGCCGAGGGTCAGCTCGGTGGCCGCGCACTCGGGCTGCCAGTCGCCCGGGCAGCCGAGCTCCGACTGGAGGCTGCCGACGAGGGCGACGGTCGTGCCGGGCGGTGGCGGAGCGCCCTCGACCTGGACGTCCACGGCATTCGTCGACGCGGTGTAGGAGATGGTGACCAGGTCGCCCGCGGCCCCGACCTGGAAGGTCACGTTGCTCGCGGGGTAGGACGTGTCCCAGGCCTCGTTGAGGGCGACCTTGAACTCGTAGCCCCCGGCCGGGATCGTGTTGCTCGCCGAAGGTGTACACGCCGTTGCCGTCCGGGTCCTGCAGCCAGGACCGGAGGCAGTCGGGCGCCCAGTCGCTCGAGCAGCCGATCTCGCTCTGGAAGCTGCCGGCCGCGGTCGCGATCGTGGCGTTCCGGTTGCTCGTGACCCAGTGGGTCGCATGGGAGTAGTAGAACTTCGTCGCGTTGGCATCACCGACGGTCAGGCCGATATTGGCGCCGTTCGGTGCGGCGTTGGCGCCATAGTTCTCGTCCCAGGTGTCGTTCAGCGCAGCCTTGTACTCGTACGGGGCGGCGGCGATCGGGACGGCGAAGGTGCCCTGCCAGACCTGGTCGTTCGTGTCGTAGGCGAGGTGCGTGGCGGCACAATCGGGCTGCCAGTCGCCTGGGCAGCCAAGTTCGCCCTGGAGGCTGCCGGCGATCGTCACGCTCGTTGGCGCTGTCGTGTGCGACGCCAGCACGGGCACGACGGTGGCTGCGGGTACCAGGCCCGCCAGCAGGAGCACGCTCCCCACGAGCGCGAGGAGGCGTGACCGAACGCCCGTGCGGCGGGCCTGACGGGACGGGGAGCGCATCGACGAACCTCCGAGGCGAGCGCGGGGCGGGGCCCGGTCACGACATCAGCAACGTCCCGCAGGGTCCCTCCAGGGCTGCACGGGCACGTTGCAGGTCAAGGGGCTAAACCGGTTTAGGGCGAGGTCGGGACAGGATGCGCTTCGGGGCCGAGCGGTGTCAACGGTTCGGGCGCGTTTAGTCCGCGTTTAGTCCTCGTCTAGTTGGGACGGAGCGCACCGCGGGCCGGCGGACGGTCGCTTCGGACCCCGACCGTCGCGTGGGAGACGACGCCACGGGGTCGAGGCTGCCGGATGGGGCGCCTCGGGCGCTCCGCGTCGCGTGGGAGACGACGCCACCGGGTCGGGGCTGCCGGAGCGGGCGGCTCAGGCCCGGATCAGCACGGCCCACAACGCCCCGAGGATCAGGAACGGCCCGAACGGGATGTACGACTTGCGCCCGATCCGGCGCGTCACCAGCAGGACCGGCAACACGATGCCCACGATCAGCAGGCCGAAGATCGTGCCACTCAGCGCCCGATCACCCCCGAGCAGCAATCCGGTCCCGACCAGCATCTTCACGTCACCGGTCCCGAACGCCCCGGCCCCGAACGGGATCGACGGCAGGTACAGCACTGCCGGGATCAGCACGGCGGCCAGCACGGCCAACCCGAGCTCACCGCCCACCAGCGGGTTGAGCCCCGAGACGGCGAATGCCAGGGCCACCAGGATGACCGGGAGCGTCAGCTCATCGGGGAGCAGGCGCTGGTCGAGGTCGGTCGCCAGGCCGACGATGAGGGTCACGATCCACGCTCCGAACACCACAAGGGCCAGCGGGTCCCCGCCGAACCGAGTCGGGAGCAGGCCAAGCGCGACGGCCCCCACGATCCCGCACAGGGCGGTTCGCCAATCGATCCTGCGCCCGGGCGGATGCTCCTCGTCGTGCTCCGGCCAGCGGGTCGCGAAGCGGTCGGCGGCGACCCCGAGCACCATCCCGGCCACGCCGAGGACCAGGTTCAGCGGCTCCACGTCGCTCGCGATCGAACGGCGCGGCCGCGCTCAGGCCTTGCCGGCGAGCGCGAGCTCGACGAGCGTCGCGTGCGACACACCGGTCGCCCCGCGTGGCGCGAACGGCACCGCCTTGCGGTAGTACGCCGTGCCGGCGATGTCGAGGTGGACCCACGGCTTGGTCACGAACTCGCGCAGGAACAGACCGCTCTTGACGAGGCCGCCCTCGGGCGAGCCCGCGTTCTGGAAGTCGGCGTACCAGCTCTCCATATCGGGGATGTAGTCCTCGATCAATGGCAGCTGCCAGTAGCGCTCGCCCGCACGGTCGCCCGCGGCCTTGACCTGGTCGTACCACCCTTGCGGCTGGCCGAACGCTCCGGTGACGAGGTGCCCGAGCGCCCGAGCGACCGCTCCCGTCAGCGTCGCCACGTCCACGAGGTGGGTGGCCCCCAGCCGCTCGGCGTAGGTCAGCCCGTCACCGAGGATGAGCCGGCCCTCCGCGTCGGTGTTCGTGATGTCGACCTTCTTGCCGTTCAGCGCCGTCACGATGTCGCCCGGCCGGGTGGAATGTGGCCCCGGCATGTTCTCGACTGCCGGAGCGATGCCGAGCAGCGGGGTCCCGGGCGCGAGGCGTGCCACGGTCTCCATCACCGAGATGACCGTGCAGGCACCGGTCTTGTCCATCTTCATCTCTTCCATCCGGTCGGATGGCTTGATGCTGATGCCGCCCGAATCGAAGCAGACGCCCTTCCCGACGATCGCCAGGTGGCGGTCCAGCGAGTCGCGCTGCCCCTCGTCGCCGGAGCGCATGACGATCATCCGCGGCGGGTTGTCGCTGCCACGGCCGACGGCCATGAACATGCCCATGCCGAGCTCGATCGCCCGCTCGGGCTCGATGACATCGATCCACAGGCCGTTGCGCTCGGCGATCGCCCGCGCCTCCTCCGCGAGGACCTCGGGGGTCACGTCGTTGGCCGCCCGATTGGACAGCGTCCGGGCGTTGTTCGCGCCCTCGCCGACGATGATGCCGCGCTCGGCGGCGGCCTTGATCGCACCGACGTCGCCGTCGGGCATGACCAGGATCAGCTCGTCGAGCTTGGGCGGCCTCGATTCGGTGTCGTCGCGATAGATCGCCTTGGGGTCGTACGACCCTTCGACCACGCCCCGGGCGACGAGCTCGGCCGCCACCGCGGCGTCGCCGTCGATCGCGTTGACCCCGGCGAGCGGCGCCAGCCAGACGGCCAGGCTGCGGACGACGCGGCCGCCAAGCCGGCGCTCCGCCGCCGCACCCACGCGAACGATGATCTCGCGGTCGATCGTCGCGGCATCCCCGGCCGCGACCAGGATGACCCGGCCCGCGGGAAGCTCGCCGGACGCGGCCAGCGTGGTGGCATAGCGCTTGCTGGTCAGCTCCTTGAAGCCCGCCAGGGCACGAAGCTCGCCCCCGGTCCGCCGGTCGAGCTCAGCGAGGGGCCCTTCGAAGGTCGGATCGCCGACGTACGGGATGACGAGGACGTCGGCCTTGACGTCCCACGGCTGGTCGGTGACGACGCGAAGCTGCACGGTCGTGGGGTCCTCCGGGGTCAGGCCGCCCATGGGCGTTCGCGGCGGCGGATCAGCGGGATAGTCGTGGAAGTGTAGCGTCCGGCCGCCGCCGCGGGCTCTGCGAACGAGCCGGTCTCAGGTCCTAGGGGCTCGGCGCGGGCTCGGCGAGCGCCGCGGTGAGCTGGCCACGGGCCTGCTCGATCGCGACGACGGCGCCGTTCATCCCGCCGCGACCGATCTCGGCCATGATCAACGCCAGGCCGCGCGTGTCCGGCGGCAATCGGTCCTGGGCCGTTTCCTCGGCCGCCATCGCCTCGCGCACCGCCGCCGTGACCCGGCCATCGCCGTCGACCAGGGCCGCGTACAGCTCGCGCAGGGCGACGTCGTAGCGGGCGCTGCGGTCAAGCCATTCGTCGAGCGTCGTGACGTCCACGGTCCGCGCCAGCTGGTTGCGCAGGAGCCTGGCATCGGCGATCGCGGTATCCGCATCGCCGAGGATCGTCAGGGCCTGCTCGTAGGCCGCGTCCCGACCCTGTTCGGCCGCGGCGAGCACGGCGTCATCGTGGGCGGCGAGGAGACCCGACAGCCGCGCTGCGGCCGCGGAGCCGGTTGCGAGTTGGAGCCAGGCGGCTTCCACGCCCTGGGTGGAGGCCACGGCCGCTTCCAGCCGGGCATGTCGATCGCGAACCGCGCCCCCGAGCCGGAACCCCGCCTCCGGCGTACCGATGAGCGGCACGGCATCGAGCGCGGTCTCGATCTGGATCGAGCGGGCCGCGATATCGGCCACGAGACGATCGCCCTCGTCGAGCGCCACGGCCGCAGTCGCCGCATCGTTCCCGACCAGCGCCGAAAGCGCGCCGCGCCCCTGGACGCCCAGGGCGTCGAGCCGGTCGGAGACGAGTCGCAGGTCCGCGGCGATCGCGTCGAGCCGCTCCCCGACGACGAGGTCGTCCCGGGCGGTCAGCCACGGGCGAGAGCCTGCGGTGGCGGGCGCGTCCATGCCCGCCACGAGCCCTGCCGCACCGAGCGCGATGAGGAGGACCGCGGCGAGCCAGGCGAGGGCGAGGAGGATCTGGCGCACGGGCGGTGATCGGCTCCGGAAGACGACGGGATCGGCGACCCGCGCAGGGCGCGAGCGTCGGAAGCGCGGGAATCGTAGCATCGGACGATGACGCAGCCGCCGATCGACCGCGAGAGCCAGGCCCGCCGCCGCCTCATCGAGGCGATGCCGAAGGCCGAGCTGCACCTCCACCTCGATGGCTCGCTTCGCGTGGACACGGCCCTGGAGCTCGCCCGGACGCGCGGCATCGATGCGCCGACCGACTGGACCGCCATGTCCGCGGCCCTGATCGCGCCGATGCCCTGCGCCAACCAGGCCGAGCTGCTGCGCGCGTTCGACCTGCCCATCGCGCTGATGCAGGACGCCGAGGCATTGGAGCGGATCACGAGGGAACTCGTGGAGACCAAGGCCGCCGACGGCGTCCGCTATGTCGAGATCCGGTGGGGGCCTCGGCTCCACGTCGCGCGCGGCCTCTCCCTGGCAGACGGGATCGCGGCCGTGTGCGCGGGCGCGCGCGACGGGACCGCCCGGACCGGCATCGTCGTGCGCCTCATCTGCACCGCGCTGCGCTCGCACGACCCCGAGGGGAACGTGGAGCTGGCCGAGACCGCGGCCCGCTTCCTGGATGAGGGGCTGACGGGGTGGGACCTCGCCGGGCCCGAGGCGGCCTATCCCGACCCGTTGGACCACGCTCGCGCGTTCGAGGCAGCCCGGGCGAACGGGCTGCTGATCACGATCCACGCCGGGGAGTGGGGCGGCGCCGCGCAGGTCCGCCGCTCGCTCGTCGTCGAACCGCTCCGCATCGCGCACGGCTCGGCCACGATCGACGATCCGGGGCTGTGCGACGAGCTGCGCGCCCGAGGGATCACCCTGGACCTGTGCCCCACCTCGAACTGGCAGGCCGGCACCGTCCCGTCGGTCGCGGCGCATCCGCTGGCGCGGCTGCATCGCCGGGGCGTGCCCGTGACCCTCAACACCGACGACACGACCGTCTCCGATATCCAGTTGTCGGAGGAGTACGTGAACGCGATCGAGCAGATCGGGCTGACCCTGCCCGAACTGTGGGCGATCGACCGTCGGGCGCTCGATGTCGCCTTCGCCGACGAGGCGACGATGGCGCCAGTTCGGGCGTCGTTCGACCGTTGGGCTGCCGGGATCCCGGAGCTGGGCGTCGGGCAGGTGCCGGAGAAGGACGAGTCCGCTATTCGGTAGCGCGCCGGTAGACGAGCGAGGTGCCGCCGTTCATCGTGAGGGTCAGCCGGTCACCCTCGATCGTGGCGGTCGAGCCGCCGGCGCCCTCCGCCACCGCCTGGTCCTGGCCGCCGAGGCCTCCGGGGCAATCGCCCTCCATGGCCATTTCCGGCGCGAGCAGGCGGCCCTGGGCCACGATCCACTTCCCCGTGAAGGTGCGACAGCCTGTGGCGCCGTGGAACGTGCCGTCGTCCTCGTATCGCAACGCGGCGGGATCGCCGATCGCCGGCGCGATACCACCGCGGTCGACGACGGACTCGAGGAGCCAGTTGGTTTCGACGATGTCGTTCATGGGGATCGGCGCCTTCCGCGAGAAGACGAGCTCGACCGCAGGGCCGGCGAGCGTCAGGCGGTCGGCCTCGACACGTGCGGCGCGGACCTCGCCGAGGGCTTCCTGGAAGGCGGCCTCGGATCGCATCACGTCGCCGTTCAGTTCGCCGCAGGCCATGGCGGTGCTGCTCATCAGGCCGACCCGCGCTCCGCCCCCGGTCAGGTCGAGCTCGGCGCCGTAGAAGTTGCACGCTGACTGCCCGCCGGCCTCTGACCCATCGATCGAGAACGTGATCGGGTGGTCGGCCACGATGGGGATCGCCGCGCCGCGAAGCATGCCGCGCTCGAGCACCCAGTCGCCGTTGGCATCCGCGGGTTCCGGCGGTGGCGGGCTCACCGTCGCCGCGGAGCACGCCGCCAGCATCGAGAGCAGGACGGCGACTGCGGCGGATCGATGCAGGCGGCTCATCGTCGGTGAGACGCCGCGGGGTCCGGACGGGTTGCGCCAAGGTTCTCCGCCGTTCGAGCTCTAGGTGGCAAGGGCGTCCAAGGCGACCGCCAGCTCCCCGGCGTCGGCGGCGATCGCGGTCGGCCGCTCGTCGGCGGGGAGCGCCTCGACCTGCTCCCGCGTCGCCACGCCGGTCAGCATCAGGACACAGCGCGCCCCGACCGCGCGCGCCGCCGCGAGGTCCGTCCCGATCCCGTCGCCGATCATCACCGACTCGCTCGCGCGTCGCCCGACCGCCTCCGCGGCCAGCTCCAGGAGGTGCGGCTCGGGCTTGCCGATGGTGAGTGGCGTGACGCCGGTCGTGGCCTCGATGGCCGCGGCGACGGCGCCGGCTCCCGGACGCAGGCCGCGCTCGGTCGGGTAGACAGGGTCGCGGTTCGTGGCGACGAACCGGGCTCCGGCACGAACGCAATCGGCCGCCGCCGCCAACCGCAGGTAGGTGAGGTTGGGGTCGAGGCCGGTCACCACGGCGTCCGGGGCACCCGCCGCCGACCAGCCGTCGATGCCCTCCTGGTGCATGCGTGTGGCGGCGTGACCGGCAGTCACGACCTCGAGGCCCACGTCGCGCAGCTCCCGCTCCAGGCCACCCGCCCCGACGACCAGCACCCGCCGGATCCCGGCCTCGTGGGTCGCGAGATGGAGGGCCGTGGCCCGCGCAGACGAGACGACCCGGTCGGCCGTGATCGGCGCGCCCATCGCCGCGAGCCTGGTCACGTAATCGGCCCGGTAATGCATCGAGTTGTTGGTGACGTACACCACGTCGTCGCCAAGCGCGGCCCGCTCCGCCAGGACCGCGGCCACGCCGGGTACGGGATCCGCGCCGCGATAGACGACGCCGTCGAGATCGACGAGGAGGAGCAGGCTCACGCGGCCGATCGTAGCCGCCGGCCGGACCACGCGTAGGATGGCGTGGTGACCACCCTCCCCCGCGACCCGCTGACGGGCACCGACCGGCTCCTCATCGACGGCACGAATCTCCTCCACGCCCTGTCGCGCAAGCCCGGCGCGGCGCCGCAGGCCGCCCTGATCGGCAGGCTTCGGGCGATCGTCCCGGCGTCCATCGGCATCGAGCTCGTGTTCGATGGGGCGCCCGACCGGGGTATGCGCGGCGAGCGTGTCGCGTCTGGGCTGATCGTCCGCCACGCCGGCCGGCGCAGCGCCGACGAAGTCCTGCTGTCGCTGGTGGATGAGACCCGGGCCGTGGCCGGCGCGGCCGCGACCGGCGCCCTGCTCGTCGTCAGCGACGACCACGCGCTCCGGGCGTCGCTGCGGGCGAAAGGCGCACGGACCGCCGGGTCGGCGTGGCTGCTCGGTCGGCTCGAGCGGCCGAAGCTGTCGGCGCCGTCCGTCGGGAACCGCCGGCCGCCCGTCTCCCGACCGACCGAGGAACGGGACCCGGCCACCGAACGGCCGGGCTGGAAGCCGGGCCGTGGCGCGACGACGAAGCGAGGCAACCCGCGCCGTGGCCGACCATCGTCGGGTAGCATGCCGTCGTGACGATCCTCGACACCCTCAACGAGATGTGGAGCGGCCTCCTCCAGGTCATGTCCCAGTTCATCATCCCGGACTGGAACGCGATCATCGCCCTGCTGCCGCTGCTGATCTTCCTGGGCGTCGTCGCTCCGCTGCTGACGTTCCTGCCCCTCGGTATCGTCATCTACCAGATCCGCAAGCCGCGGGTGAAGGGTGTGCGCTTCGAGGAGGGCCCGACCGTCGCCTCGATCGGGGACGACGGCCAGCCGATCTTCCCGCGCGGGCTGCCGCATTGCCGGCGCGATGGGCTCATCTACCCATCCGGTACGACCCGCTGCGAGCGCTGCCAGGACCAGCTAGCCGTCGTCTGCCCGATGTGCGGGCTGGGCCGCGCCGCGATGGTCGACACCTGCACGAACTGCGGCCTCGTCCTCAAGGTCAAGCCTCGGTCCGTCGTCGTGCGTCGCGCCGCATCCGGACCGAAGCCGGGTGGCGCGGCGGTCGCCTGAGGCCCGCGCGATCCCATGACAGCTGACGCCGCGATGGCCGGACCGCAACCGTTGACCGCTGCGAAGCGTCACCCCTGGCGATGACCTTGGCCGAGCTTTCCTCCGTCCTGTTCTCGATCGGCGTCATCTTCGTGGCGCTCGCGTTCGCCGCCCATGTCGGGCATGCCGTGATGCTGGCCAACGGACGGCGGGCGGCACTCCCCGCCCTCGGGGCCACGCAACAGCCGGCCTACGCGGGCGTCGTCACCGGCTCGTTCGTGACGGAATCGACCAGGGCGGCGACCGGTGGGCCGACCCTGGCCGCCTCGCCCAGCCCCTTGTCCCGCGTGGCGACCGGGCTGACAGTCCTGGCCGCAACGTGCCTCGGCGTTTCGCTCCTGTTGCGCGGCATCGTCGTGGCGCGTGGGCCGTGGGGCAACATGTACGAGTTCACGGTCGCGTTCTCGTTCTCGATGGTCGTGGGTTACCTGGTGCTGGCGCGTCGCTACGCGATCCGGTCGATCGGGTTCATCCCCCTCGGCGTCGCGCTCGCCCTGTTGCTGTACGCCTCCTACCTGCCGTCCGAGATCGAGCCGCTCGTGCCGGCCCTGCACAACGCGCCACTGCTGACGATCCACGTCGGGATGGCCGTCATCTCCTACGGCATCTTCGCGACGGCGTTCGCGGCCGGGGTCGGCTATCTCATCCAGGGCCAGAACGACCGGTTTGCCTGGCTCCCGTCGCACAAGCTGCTCGACGAGGTGGCCTACCGCGCGGTGATCATCGGGTTCCCGATCTTCGCGACCATGATCATCCTGGGTTCCTGGTGGGCCTCGATCGCCTGGTCCCGCTACTGGGGCTGGGACCCGAAGGAGACCGCCGCGCTCGTGACGTGGCTGACCTACGCGGTCTACCTGCACGCCCGCAACCGGCGCTCATGGGCCGGCCGGCCGGCTGCCCTGCTGCTGGTCGTGGGCTTCGGGATGGTGCTCGTCACGTACTCCGGGTCGCTGTGGTTCAGCGGCCTGCACTCGTACAGCGGGCTCTAGTCGAACGTCTGCTCGATCAGCTCGCCGTCGGGCGCGAACCTGAAGGTCGTTGCGACGGTCGTCGCCTCCTCGCCACAGAACCCATCGCCGCAGACGTAGCCCCGTGCCACCAGGCGGTCCTCCACGTCCACGGACAGGTCCAGCAGGTGGGTCCGCGGAGCGAGGTCGATCGGCCAGCCATCGACGATGGCGCCGTCTCGATCGAACGCGACGAGCGCGCCCCCCATGTCGGTCGTTTCGGGGATCACGTGCTCCGTCGTCGACCAGGCCAGGGAGAGGTACATCGTCCCATCGTTCGCGAACGCCGGGCTCGTCACGCCGGCGCACGGGGTATCCCCGAACAGGCAGCGCGACTCGATGTCCGCGGGTAGGTCGATCGGCCCGCCGGTGACCAGCGTTCCGTCGAGGCGGAGCATGACCAGGCGATCCCGCGCGTCCTGCGCGCGCACGATGATGGCGATCCGCCCGTCCGGGGCGACGTACGGCGGTGCTGGTTCATCGAGCTGGTACGGCCAGCCTGACCGGATCTCTCCGCGGTCGTCGTGGCTCCACACGCGGCCGGACGCGCTGACGTAGGTGACCCCGTCGTCGACATCGAACACCGGCCCGGACGCGGCTCCGGCCGACCCTCGCGGCCAGCCGGCCCGGACCTTGCCGTCGGCCGACCACCAGGTGAACTCGGTCCTGCGAGCCGAGAGTTCGATCTCCTGCTGGACGTCCTCGTAGCCCCACGCGACGACCCCAAGGGCCGTGAGTGCGAAGCCGCGACAGCCGTCGCCCCCGGACCCATCCGGGCCGGGTCGGTCGCCTGGGATCGGCTGCGGCCAGCCGGGGCGTGGATTGCCATCGCGTTCGAAGACGTGCACCTTGGCCGCGGATCCCGTGGAGATCGCCACGTAGACGGAGCCGCCGGCACCCACCTCGATCGGCGATCGCTCGATGCCACAGGTGATCGAGAAGTCGTTCCAACTGACCCTCGAGACGGTGCCCTCGACCTGCGCTGGCCACCCGTTCTCGGGCCGTCCATCCAGGCCGAGGACATGGATCGTCGCGCCACCGCTCGAGGAGCACGCGACGTAGGCGAGACCCTCCTGGTCGGTGCGAAGTCCGGGGCACGGGCCGTCCACCGTGACCGGCCAGCCGGCTGGGTCCTGGGCGCCGTCTTTGACGAGATGGACCTGACACGTCGTCTCTTCCTGGTCGCACGTGATCGAGTGGCCGCCATCCAAAGGCTCGGGGACGGGGTCGGTGTCGGGCGGGATCGACTCGGGCGCGCCGTCCCCCGCTGACGGCGAGGGCCCGGCCGACGGCGACGACGCGGTGCCCGGCCGGTTCGCGGAGGTCGGCTCGGCGCTCGGCATGAGGGCGACGTTGCACGCCACGAAGACGAGCGCGACGAACGCGATCGACAGGGAACGGGGCGGGCGCATCGCAATGGTTCCTTTGGGCATGCCTGGATGACCGTTCGACGCCCGTCCACCCTTGTTGTTGCTACGGTGCCATAAGGACGACACGCGTTGAGGCGCCCCGCGGCCGTCAGTGCCGAGTTCGGTTCGCCCAGGGGGGCACGGCGTTCGGATCCAAACCCGGCCCGCGCCCTGACCCATTGCGCGCCGCGGGTTCCTCGGTCTCGCCCGCGTCCGGGGTCGGTGGCGGCGGCGTCCATGCCTCGGGCAGCACCGGCGGCATCGGCGCGAAGTCGCGGAACTGGATGAGCCGCCGCTCGAACGTTTCGAGCAGCTTCGGGTGCGCGGCCTCCACCTCGGCGAACACCTCCTCCAGCTCGTCGCCGATGAGCTCGTCGCGCTCGATCAGCGCCTTCGCCAGGTGGTGGATCGCCGGCTCCTTCTCGCGCAGCAGGCGCTCGGTCTCCGCGTAGAGCTGGTCGAGCAGCTCGTGCGCCGCGACGACGACCGGGCCGATGGGCACCTCGCCCGGCTTCATCGGCACGATCACCTTCGTCGGACCCATCGCCAGGGCCCCGACGTAGTCCTCGGCGGCCCGTGTCGAGTACTGCAGGTCGCTCGATGGTCCGGTCGAGAGCGTGTCGAGGAACCGGTTCTCGACGACATGCCCGGCCAGGCTCGTCATGATCTGCGTCTCGATCGAGCGCGCGTAGAGCGACGTCCGCTCCTCGCGCGGCCGCTGCTGGACGTAGCCCGAGGGCGTGCCCGCGCCGGATGATCGAGGCCTTGGAGATCCGGTGCTCCGGTCGCAGATAGCGAGCGGCGACCGCGTGGCCCGCCTCGTGGTAGGCCGTCTCGCGTCGGTCCGTCAGATTCCATGAGCGGATCGGCTGCTTGAGCCCGAGCGCGCGCTCGTCGGCCGCATCCAGCCAGTCCTTGTACGTCAGGAACTCGCGGCCATCGTGATGGGCATGGATGAGCGCCTCATTGATGATCGTCTTGATCATGACCGGGGTCCAGCCCATCGAGTCTGTGACCAACAGCTCCATCGGGATGTCGGGGTCGTGCCGCTTGCTCGCAAGGTAGTGGGCGATGATGTCGCGCCGGCCGTCAGCGTCGGGGACGTGGACGACGAGCATCCGGTCGAGCCGTCCCGGCCGGACGAGGGCCTGGTCCAGCACCTCGGGGCGGTTGGTCGCACCGATCACGAAGACGAGCGGCTTGTTCGTGGCCGGACCACGGATGATGCCGAACCAGCGCAGGATCTTGAAGCGCCAGCGATCCTCGACCAGCTCACCGAGCGAATCCATCTGGTTGAGGAGCGTGTTGAGGCCCATGCTGCCGCCGCCCATGAAGCCGCCGATGGCCATGCCGCCGGCCTGCGACGAGCGGTTCTGCCCGATCGAGTCGAGCTCGTCCATGAACAGGATGCAGGCGCCACGCCGTCCGGGCTCGGCGTACTTGCGCGCGAGACCGCGCGCGTCGCGGAACAGCTTCATGATCATCAGCTGGGTCATGCCGATGAACATGCCCTGGAGCGAGCTCGAATCGATGTAGATGAAGGGCAGGTTGGCCTCCTTCGCGATGCACGCGGCGAGGAACGTCTTGCCGGTCCCGGGCGCGCCGGACAGCAGCATGCCCTTGGGCATCTCGCCGCCGCGCAGCTCGAACTCCTTGACGCCGCGCAGGATGCCGACCGTGGTCTTGGCATGTTCCAGCAGGTCCGGCTGGCCGCGGTAGTTCTCGAACGAGAGCCCGATCTGCGGGTCGTCCGGAGTGACGGTGTACTTGCGCGGCCGGGACAGGAACCAGAACAGGATGCCGAACTGGAAGATGATGTACGAGGCCGCGAACGAGAGCTGCAGCGCGAACGCCGGGGCGGCGCCGATCAGCCCGAAGATCCGCTCGATGAACTGCGACCGTGCCGTTGGCCGCGATCATCGCCGTGACGACCGCCGAGCACGATCAGCAGGCGTATCAGGTTCTTGTCCCACATGAACGCGAGGTGGGACCCGAACGACCGGATGCGATTCACTTGAAGCCCACGATGTTGCCAGCCTCGGTCTCGACGATGAGGTTGATCGCGACGGGGCTCCGGCTGCTGTCGCGCCCGACGATCACGAAGGCCGTCGCGGTCCGCTGGCCGTCCTCATAGGTGGCCAGCGTCTCCACCGAGGTCACGGTGTTGATCTCCCAGCGGCTCATCTCGCTCGTGAGGGCCTTGTAGGGCGTGGCCGGCACGGCGGAGCGGATGGCGTCCGCATCGTTGCGGCCGACGGCGGCGATGAACTCGCGCACGACGGGGCCGGCTGGTTGCCGGCCGTCGCCGGGTCCACGACCGGGGCGGTCTCAGGTGGCCGCGACGTGACGAACGACTGGTAGCCGATCGCGATGCCGACCACCGAGCAGGGCGAGCATCAACGCGAACCGAAGCACGCGCGTGAGACCCGCCACCACGGCCAGGCGCCGACGGCGCGCCGTGCCGACTGGCCGGCGGCGCGTCGATCACAGTGGCAGCGCCGGCGGCCGGTTCGCATCGTGGCCGCGTCCTCGGAAGCCACGGCCGGGGCCGCGGCGGCGCGGCGGATTCCGGTACCGGGATGCCGCCGGCTGCGCCGCGCAACGACGGCGGCATCGTTCGTGGGCGGCGTCGAGCGGCTCGGCGTTGATCGCCCGTCGGTGCCGTCGGGGCGCGGGATCGCCGCTCATGGCTCCTCGATCGTCGTGGGCGGGGTGATGAGCGCGGCCTGACCCCCGGCCGTGGCCACCCGCCAGGTGCGGATCCCTTCGGTGCCGTCGGTCAGCACGACGTGCGCGGCGTACGCGTGCAGGCTGAAGCCACCGGCGACGTACGAGCCGAGATGAACGGGCACGTCGACGCGCGCGAACTGGGCCCGGAACCGGCTTGCGCGCAGCTTGGCGTCCGCGGCCACGCCCATGGACGTCAGCACGCCCTGGTCGTCCGCGGTGAAGGCATTGATGAACTGGCGCGCGACCGCGGACTCGGTGGTGCGCGGTGCGGCCTCGGGCCGCGGCGACAGGTCCCGCGACGATCGTGGGCACGAGGAAGCCCAGCAGCGCACCGATCGCGATCGTCGCGATGCCTCGCGTGATCCGCCGAACCCATATCCGCCGTCGACGCAATGCTCACCCCGCCTTCGGGACGCCAACCACGAGAGCGACCAACCGTGAGCCCAACGGTCGGCCCTCGGACGACGCCTGTCAAACCCTCATTCGTCGTTCCGTGCGCTGCCGGATGCCCCGGACCCGGCCGATCCGGGTCCACACCGGGCGGTCAGCGGGTCCGCGTCACCTTGTTGAGATTGCGCGGCACCTCAGGATCGTGGCCGCGAGCCCTTGTCAGGTAGAGCGCGTGGAGCTGCCCCACGACGATCGACACGATCGGGCCGAGCCACTCCGGGGTGCCGGCCGGCAGCCGGAACGGCCAGCGCGCCAGCGCCAGGGCCGCGTCGGCGTCGGACACGACCGCGAGATCGGCCTCGAGGTCGGCGCGGAGCCGCCGGAGCAGCGCCACGAGCGACGTCGAAGGTCGGTCCGGGCCGGACCGTTGCGAGGACCGGGACGCCGGGCTCGAGCAGGGCGAGCGGCCCGTGCTCGAAGTCCGCCGCCGAGTACGGGTCGGCGAAGACCCGGGCGAGCTCCTTGAGCTTGAGCGCCCATTCGCGGGCGGTCGCGTACTCGTAGCCGCGCGCGATGACGAGCAGTCGATCCGGCGGCGGCCTGCTCGGCGGCCATCGACTCGACATCGGGCTCGAGCGCCAGGGCCCCGGCGAGCGCGTCGGGGATGGCGGCAAGTGCCGTCGCGTCGGCCGGGTCGCCGGACAGCGCGGCCGACAGCGCGGCGATCGCCAGGAGCTCGGTGGTGTACGTCTTCGTCGCCGCGACCGCGAGCTCCGGGCCGGCGCCGAGGTCGATGGTCGTCTCGGCGGCCGTCGGCCAGCGGCCGAGTCCGGGTCGTTCGTGATGGCCAGCGTCGGGGCGCCCTGCCGCCGCCCGGCCTCGATGACGGCGACGACATCCGGCGACGCGCCCGACTGGCTGATGCCGACGACGAGCGACCGATCGAGCCGCGGCTGCGCGCCGTACAGCGAGATCACCGACGGCGTCCCGAGCCCGACCGACAGGCGCGTGGCGGACACCGAGCACGTACTGCGCGTAGATCGCCGCGTGGTCGCTCGTGCCGCGGGCCGCGATGACGACGTGATCGACCCCGCGCGCGCGGATCGAGTCGGCCAGGGGGCCGACGACCTCGGGCGCCCGGCGGAGGAAGCGGGCGCCGCGACCTCGGGCTGCTCCAGGATCTCGTCGCGGAGGCTCACGGCCGGAACGGCGGCAATGCGCCGACGTGCGCGGGCATGTCGCTCAGCGTGGCTCGCCGCCCCGCACCCTTGCGGCGTTGTCCTAGCAAATCGACATCCCGCCGAGTCGGTCGCCGCGATTCGGCAACCCGCGACCAGGCCCGGCGCGGCGCTGTGCTGGGCAGATCGACATCCCGGGCCAACGCGCAGCCGTCTCCTATGGCCCCCGCGCGGCGACGTCGCCCTGGCCGATGCGTAGCATCAGGCAGTCGCCGGTCGCCAGCCGCCCCATCGCGACGGGAAGTCTGCCGGGGGCCTCGGCCTTGCCGGCGAGGACGGCCGCGAGAGCGTCGAGGGAGGCGGGCAGGATCGAGTAGGTCGCGAGGGCCGTGACGGCGGACGGGTACGCGGCGATGTCCCACGGGCCGCGCAGCGCGACGGCGACGACCGGGGTGCCGGTGGCGGCGAGGGCCTCGACGAGGTCGATCTGGGCGCGCTGTCGGTGGCCGTCGATCGTGCCGATGACCACGGCCCGGGCCGATCGGGCACGGTCCTGGACGGCAGCGATGGAGGCCGAGTCGGGTGCCTGCTCGACGACGATCTCGTCCACGGCCGGATAGTGGCGGCGAAGCGCTGCGGCGAGGCCCGGGGCGACCGTCGATGAGGTGTCGGCCGGGGTCAGGTCGGCGGGCCGCGGCATGACGGCGAGGATCGCCCCCGCGTCCGCGCCGCCGGGCAGCAGCGGCAGGAGGCCGCCGGGGTCGCGGGCCAGCGTGATCGAGCGGGCCGCCAGTTCCGCCGCGAGCGCCCGGTGCTCGGCGCTCCCGACGACCGAGAGATCCGGTGCCGGCCCGGTCGAACCCAGCCACGCCCGGAGCGCGGCCACACGACGTTCCGTGGCGGCCAGCTCGGCCGGATCCACGAGATCGCGGGCCACGGCACGGACGAGCGTCTCCTCGATGCGGGCCAGCGCGTCCGGGATCAGCCGACGCCAGCAGCAGGTCGACGCCCGCGCGGACCGCGGCGAGGACGTCGAGCACCTGGGCCGGTCCCTGGGCCAGCGCCGCCATGTCGAGCGCGTCGGAGATCGTCACCCCCTCGAAGCCCAGGTCGCGCCGCAGCAGGTCGGTCATCACGGCCCGCGACAGCGTGCCGGGCAGGTCGTCGCGACCGGTCACGGCCGGCACCGCCGCGTGCCCCGACATCGCGAGCCGGGCGCCAGCCGCGAACGCGGCTCGGAACGGCACGAACTCGCGGGCATCCAGCACGTCCCGCGGCGCCTCGACCACCGCCAGACCGTGGTGCGTGTCGGTCGAGATGTGCCCCATCCCCGGGGCGTGCTTGACCGTGGCGGCCACCCCGGCCGCCTGCAGCCCGCGGACCATCGCGGCCCCGTGCCGCCCGACGGCCGCCGGCGAGTCCCCGAACGACCGGATCCCGAGCGCCGGGTTGGCGGGGTTCGTGGCCAGATCCAGGACGGGGGCGTAGACGACGTTCACGCCCATCGCTCGAGCCTCGCTGCCGATCGCGAAGCCGACGCGCTCCGTGAGCGCGGGATCGTCCACGGCGCCCAGAGCCATGTTGCCGGCGAAGGCTGTCGAGCCGTCACCGAGCGCCAGGAACTGGCCGCCCTCCTGGTCGGCCGCGACGAGCATCGGCGAGGAACCGGGTACGGCGGTGGGATGGGCGGGCGCGGCGTGGGGGATCGCCGCGCCCGCCCGCTGGAAGGCGGAGGTCAGCTCCAGGACCTGCCCCGGAGACCGAACGTTGTGAGATCGAAAGAGCGACATCCCGGCGGCCGGCGCCGCGGCCAGCCGGGCGGCGATCCGGGCCGGCAGCACCTCCCCCTCGAACGCGAGCATAACGCGCCCCAGGATCGCGTCGCCGCTCCCCCGGCTCACCACGTCACCCCTTCACCGCCCCCGCCAACCCGCGAACGAAGTAGCGCTGCACGACGATGAAGAACAGCAGGATCGGCACGACCGTCATCGTCACGCCCGCCGCGATCGACCGGAAGTCGGACGCGAAGAAGCCCTGCAGCGCGGCGAGCCCCACCGGCAGGGTCATGCCCTCGGGCGTATGCAGCATCAACGAGGGCCACAGGAAATCGTTCCAGGACGTGACGAACGTGAAGATCGCGACCGCGGCCAGGGACGGCCGCACGATCGGCAGCAGGATCGACCACCAGATCCGCCACTCCCCCGCCCCGTCGACGCGGGCCGCATCGATGAGGTCGGATGGCACCCCGCGGAACGCCTGGCGCAGCAGGAAGATGTTGAAGGCGCTCACGATGTTCGGGAAGATCAGCGCCGGCAGCGAGTCGTAATAGCCGAACACGTTGACCGCGAGGATGAAGCTCGGGATGTACGTCAGCTGTGCCGGCACGATCAGCGTCGCGAGCAGCGCGTAGAAGATCGCCTCGCGACCCAGGAACCGCATCTTCGCCAGCGGGTACGCGGCCAGCGAGGCCACGAGCACGTTCAGCAGCCCCGTGGCCACGGCGACGGTCGTGCTGTTGAGGAAGTAGTTCGCGATCGGCAGGGTGTCCCAGACCTTGGCGTAGTTCGCGAGCGTGGGGTCGTTCGGCAGGAACTGCGGCGGGACGGACGTGATGACGTCGGCCGGGCCCTTGAGCGACGTCAGCAGCATCCACACGAACGGGAAGACCGTGATCACGGCCAGCGCCGACAGGACCAGGTACCAGCCGCCGTCGCGCAGCCATCGACCGCGCCGCCGCGACCGGCGGCGAGCAGCGCCTGCGGCAGTCTCCGCCGCCCGAGAAGTCGACGCGACACCCGCCGCCAACGGAACGCGCACGTCGCTCATCCCTCGCCCTGCCCGCCGCGCTCGAGCAGCCGCACGTTCACGATCGAGAACGCCAGCGTCACGACCAGCAGCGCGATCGCGATCGCCGACGCATACCCTGCGTTCGACCGCTGGAACGCCTGCTGCCACAGGTAGAAGACCATGGTGACGCCCGAATCCAGGATCCCACCGCTCCGGTTCGTCAGGACGTAGATCTCATCGAACACCTTGAGCGCGGCGAGGCTCGAGATGACCGCCACGAACACGATCTGCGGCCGCAACGCCGGCAACGACACGTAACGGTGCTTCTGGAGGTCGTTGCAGCCATCGATGCGGGCCGCGTCGTAGAGCTCCTCGTTCACGTTCTGCAGGCCCGCCAGGAAGATGACCGAGTAGTAGCCGATGCCCGCCCAGATCGTGAGCATCATCGCGATCGGCAGCACGAGGGCCGGCGTCGTGAGCCATTGGATAGGCTGGTCGATGACGCCCCACGACTGGAGCGTGCCATTGATGAACCCGGTCCGATCGAACAGCCAGCGCCACGACAGCCCGATGGCGATGCTGCCGCTGACCGCGGGCACGAAGTACAGCGCCCGGTACAGGTGGATCCCGCGCAGCTTGCGGTTGACGACGATCGCCAGCGCGATCGACAGCACGATGAGGATCGGCGTCACCAGCAGGTAGACGAACGAGTGGGTCAGCGCCAGCCAGAACGTCTCGTCCTCGATCAGGCGCTGGTAGTTGTCGAGGCCGGTGAAGACCGGCGGCCGGACGATGTCGTAGTCGGTGAAGCTGTACCAGACGACCGCGATGATCGGATACACGACGAAGACGCCCAGCAACGTCAGCGCGGGCAACAGGAACAGGTACGGCGTGATCGAGCGCTTCCGGGTCATCGGTCGGTCGGTCCTGATGGTGACGTGTAAGGCTTGACTGGCCCGCCGCCCGAGCAGGGTGGCGGGCCAGGTTCTATCGACGAGAGGGGCCGCTACTCGAGCAGCTTGTTGGCCTCCGCGACGGCGTCGGTCAGCGCCTGCTGGGCAGGGACCGGCGAATCGCCGAAGAGCGCGGACTCGATGGCGTCGAGCACGATCGCGTTGACGTCCGCCTTCTTCGGCACCGTCGGGACGATGTCGGCGTACTTGGACACGATGTCCTTCGCGATCGGGCGCGCGCTGTCCTCGATCAGCTCGGGCGTCGAGCTGAAGAACGGGTCGTCATAGGCCGCCGCGGACGACGGATAGACGGCCACCTGCTTGGCGAAATCGACCATGCTTCGCGGGTTCGTGAAGAACTGCGCGAGCGCGATGGACGCATTCGGGAACTTGGTGTCGGCCTTGACGGAGATGCCCATCGAGCCCTTGCCCACGACGCCGGACTTGCCGACGGGTGCCGGGACGACGGCGAGGTTGTCGTACAGCGTCGTGTTGTTGGACTTGACCTCGCGGATGAGGTTCGGGCCGGTCTGGTAGAACGGCGCCTGTCCGGACGAGAAGAGGAGGAGGCCGAGTCGGTCGTCGGCCGTGGTCAATGCCGCGGTGTCGACGGTGCCCGCCTTGACCATGTCGACGTACATCTGGAGCCAGGCCACGCCCTCGGCGGAGTCGAAGGTGAAGCTCTTGCCATCGGCGGCGATGACGTCGACGCCGCCCTCGTAGGTCATCTGCGCCAGGAGGTCGTTGACCGTCAGGCGCAGGTCGCACAGCTTCTGGGTCTTCTCGAAGATGGTCTGGCAGACGGCCGGCAGGCCATCGACCGTCTTGGGGAAGTCCGCGACGGACAGGCCGGCGCCTTCCTCGTAGATGCGCCTTGTTGATCAGCTCGACCGCGATGCCCTGGTACCAGGGGAACTGGTAGTTCTTGCCGTCGACCAGCTGCGACTTCCAGAGGCCCTCGAAATAGATGTCCTTGACGGCCTGCGGAACCGTGCTGTCGAGCTCCAGGAGCAGGTCCTTGGTGGCGAAGTCGGAAACCCAGCCCTCACCGACCGACAGGTTGATGACGTCCGGCGCGTTACCTGCAGCGAACGAGTTGTTCAGGTCGTCCTGGAAGGTGGCCTGATGGTCCTCCCAGTTGACCTTGACGCCGGGGTAGGTCGCCTCGAAGCGGGCGATCGTGTCCGCGATCCACTTGTCGAACGTCGGCGAGAGCCAGAACGTCCAGAAACCGATCTCGGCGTTGGGCTCGACGCCCTGGATGACGGCTTCGGCCGGATCGACGGCGAGCGGGACCGCCGACGGGGACGCCGCCGGGCGCCGAGGCGCTCGGCTCGCCGCTGGGCGCGGCGGGCGGCTTGCGATGCCGGTGCGCTGGCCGACGGCGCGGCGGCGGGGCTGCAGGCTCCGACGGCGATGATCGCCATCAGGGCCAATGCCAGGCTTCTCTTCGTGTGCATCACTCCTCCTTCTTCTCCGTATCCATGACGTGGGGTCCGATTCGTTGTCTGCGGGTGCGCGACGGGTTCAGGCGTGACGGACCACCTCCGTTCCCCTCGGTTGGTCCGGGTCGCGGACCGCATTGGCGACGGCGACGGCTCCCCACGCCCCGGGCTCGGCCTCGGGGGGCAGGACCTCGACGATGTCGGCCGGCAACAGCTCGCCGGCCTGGCTCGAGACGGCCCGCAGGCGCTCGAGCTCTCGATGGATGGGCTCCGCGAACGCGGCGCCCGCATGCGACACGCCACCACCGACGACGACGTGATCGACGTCGTAGGTCATGACCAGGAGATGGACCGCCCAGGCCAGCCGGCGACCGACGTCGTCGATGAGCTCGCAGGCAGTGGTGTCGCCGCCGGCTGCGGCGGCGTAGACGTCCTTCGCGGACCCGGCTTCCAGGCCGGCCGCGGCGGCGCGCCGGGCGATCGAGGGGCCCGAGGCGAAGGCCTCGAGACAGCCGGTCTGGCCGCAGGCGCAGCGCGGGCCGACGGGGTCGACGATGGCGTGGCCGATCTCACCGGCGAGGCCGCGGGTGCCCCGATGGAGCTTGCCGCCGAGGACGACGCCGGCCGCGATCCCGGTGCCCACCGCGAGGTAGGCGAGGTCGCTGCCGTTCTCCCCGGCCCCCGCGGCGCGGCGGCGGTGCAGGCCGAGGGCGGCGGCTCGGGCGTCGTTCTCGATGATGACGGGCCGTCCGAGCTCGGCTTCGAGGGCGCCGCGGAGGTCGAAGTCGGTCCAGCCCAGGTTGACGGCGAGGGTCACGTGGCCGGCCACCGGGTCCACGCGGCCGGGGACGCCGACACCGATCGCATCGAGGTCGTCGCGCTGGAGACCGGCGGCGGCGAGGGCTTCGTCGAGGGCGGCGGCGATGGCCGTGGGGGCACCGGCCTGGTCGCCGACCGAGGAGGCGTGGGTCGCGCGGCCCAGGACCGTGCCGTCGGCATCGACGATGAGGACGGCGATCTTCGTGCCGCCGATGTCGATGCCGGCGACGATGCCGGTGGGGCGGCGCGCCGGCCCCCGGCCGTGCCGCGTCTCGGGTCCGTGCCGCGTCGCCGCCGTCGCACGCCGTCGCTCATCGATGCACCGTCAGGCCGAGCTCGCGGGTGAGCAGCAGCGCGCATGCGCCCAGGAGGGTCACGTCCTCGCCCGTGCCGCCGTCGACGATCCGGGTGTCGCGCGCGAGCGGGCCCGAGGCTGCGCCGGCCGGCCTCCTCGCGGATCGCCCCGAACCACGGCTCGCCCAGCGCCGTCGCGCTGCCGACGATCGTGATCCGGCGGACGTCGAGCGCGCCGGTCAGGCCGGCGATGGCCGCTCCGATCGCCCGGCCGGCGGCGAGGACCACGGGGAGGACGCGGTCGTCGCCGGCGGCGGTGCGATCGACGAGTTCCTGGAGCGTGCGGGCGCCCGCGGCACGCATGACGGCCGGGACGCTGGCCACGGTCTCGAGGCAGCCGAAGCGGCCGCAGTGGCATTCGATGCCGTCGGGGTCGACGACGACATGACCGATCTCGCCGGCGCCGTCGCCATCGCCGCCGAACAGCTGGTCGCGCAGGACGAGGCCCGAGCCGACGCCCCGGCCGACCTTGATGACGATCAGGTTCTGGGGTCGCTCATCGCCACCGAACAGGTAGGTCGCGAGGGCCGCTGCGCGTGAATCGTTGGCGACGACGGCGGGGAGTCCGTGGCGCTCCTCGAGAAGGCGCGCCAGCGGCAGGTCCTGCCAGTCGAGGTTGACCGCCCAGCGGATCGTGCCGTCTGCGTCGACCACGCCCGGCGTGCCGACCCCGATGCCGAGGAGGGGGCTCGGGGCCTCACGCCGGACGTCGTCGATGAGCTCATGGACGAGCTGGACGGCCTGGTCGCCGTCACGGCCCTCGAGCTCGCGGGTGCGCTTGGTGGTGAGCTCGCCGCGCAGGTTCGCGAGCGCGGCGGTGAAGGTGCGCTCGCCGAGGTCGAGCGTGATGACGGTCCGAGCGTCGTCCTTGAGCGCGACGAGCGTCGGTTGCTTGCCGCCGGTGCTCGGGCCGCGGCCGACGTCCTCGGCCAGGCCGTCGCGCTCCAGGTCCGCGACGAGCTCGCCGACACTCGTGCGGGTCAGGCCGGTGAGGCGGGCGATGTCCGCGCGGCTGATCGGCCCGAGGTCGTAGAGGGCACGAAGGACGAGGGCCGCGTTGTGCGCGCGGGTCTGGGCGTGGGTCGCCTTGGACGGGAATTCGGTTCGTGCCACGGGTGGGTCTGGGGTCCCTCACCACTTCGTCCAGAGAGTTGACGAAGCGTATGGTGGCGCCCAGGTGCGTACTTTGTCAATACCAAGGACAAAGGTCGAGCCGCATCAAACCCGCCCTCGGGGAAGCCTCCGTGCGGTGGGCTACGAGGTCAGAACGGTTTCAGGACCATGTCGGCGATGATCGCCGCGAAGAGCACCACGTTGGCGGCCACGACGATGAGGGTAGCGGAGCGAATCGCGGCCATCGCAGCGGCGACTTCTTCGACTGGGCGCTGACCCGCCACCGCCTCCATCGCTTGCTCTCCGAGCCGCGGCAGCCGCTGCACCCAGGGGGAGGCGTTGACGGCGAACAGCGTCACCACCAGCACGTAGGCGGCGATCAGCCAGCCGGCGAAGAAATCGATCCCGCCGGTCATCGCCGCGAGCACGCCGAACACGATCCCGGCCATCAGGAAGGCGGCCCCGACGATCGGTCGGCCACCCACCAGGCGACGCACCGCGGCCAGCCCGGGTACATCACCTCGCGAGATCGCGCGGGCATACAGGAGCGCTTCGCCAACGAGAAACGTGACTGCGGCGAACATGGACAAGATGTGCAGGACCTTGAAGATCAGCATTCCTTGCCTCGCCGGTGCGTGCTGTCCCAGCATCCCACTCGGACCGCTCCCAGTCCATCCCCAAGAACCCGGGCCGGCCGTAACCATCCCCCGCGACGATCCTGCCGACATCGAGCCAAGACGAGTCAGCGCCCGCGACGATCCGTCGTAGGCGACTTCTGCGCCGTCAAGGCCTATCGACGAGGCGGCGCCGCTAGCACGGACCGTTCGAGATCTTCACAGCCAGCTTTGTTTCCAAGCTGACCTCGATGCCCGTCGACCCGAGTTCGTTGACCAGCGACGTCTCGTCCGCGACGTTTGCGTCGTTGTCCAGCAGGACCTCGCGGACTCTGCCCGGGGAGACCGAATTCGAACAGACCCGTAGGACCCGCACGTTCACAAAGCCTTGGCCTTCGATGATCTGGAGGCCGCGAGCCTCGGGCAGGTTGTAGACGTTCTGGACCGCCACCCTGTCTCCGGCTCGCGGGCCCGCGATCGTGGCCGGGGGCGCCGTCGGCGGCGGAAAGATCCGATCCCAGTTCGCTAACAACCCCCCGCCTAGTACTCCGACCACGCCGATGATGGCGACGGCGATCTGCGCTCGCTCCGCAGAGGTCCGTGGTGTATCGGCTGAGTGGGTCATGTCTTGACAAACCAATGAACCGCCCGGCGCGCGTCGCCCCCCTGGTTGCGTTTCGCCGATGCGGGTCGATTGAACACCACCCCCGTTTGCCTGCTGTTTTGACCTGATGACGTTCCATCGTTCCGCGCCGCAACGTTGGCCACGTTCGATGCGCGACACCGTCACGTCGAGTACGTCGGCCCGGATCGCCAAGTCTCGGTGCGGCCAGCCCGCACCGCCAGGTCCGCACCGGGCCGCCAGGTCCGCACCGGGCCGCCAGGTCCCGCCACTTGGCAAGATCGTCATCCAGGGACGGTTATGGCCGATGCCAAGCCCTGATCGGTTCGCAAACGCTCGAGAAAGCGTCGTAACCGTCTCCCCATGACGATCCTGCCGAGTCAGGCGATTTCTCGAGCCGAGACCGGCCTTAGTCGTCTCCCCATGACGATCGTGCCGAGATCGGCCCCTTCCGGAGCCGAGACCGGGCCCCTCACGGCCGTAGTCGTCTCCCGATGACGGTCCTGCCGGGATCGGACCGGGCGGCCGACAACCACCATCGTTCAGGTGCGCATTCGCGAACAACGTCGAGGCCCGAGACTCCCTGGAGCCTCGGGCCTCGTTCAGCGCACCGGGGCTAGTTGCCGGTCGTCTTCGGCCGGTTGAGCGGCAGTCCCGTCTCGCCGACGTAGACCTTGAAGATCTTCCAGGCATCCGGGTTGTCGGCCGGCTCGAGATTGCCGTTCGTGACCAGCAGCGACTTCCCGCTGAACGCGAGGCCCCACGGCGAGAAGAACCGCGGGTCCGAGATCCGCGCGATCTCGTCGCCGTTCGGGTCGAGGACCGCGATCTGGTTCGGCCCGATGAGGCTGACGTACAGGTTGCCCGATGCCGCGAACGCGAGACCGGTGGCCTGGGGCGCGACGACCTCTGGATCGAACGCGAACCGATGGACGAGCTCGATATCGGCCGCAGTTGGCTGATCGACGAGCCTGATTCGGTAGATCGCCGAGGTCCACGGCTCGTCGGCCGCGACCGTGATCGAGACGTACAGCCACTCACCGGACGGATCGATCCGCCCGCCGAGCGGTCCGCCGGCGAAGCCGAACAGCCCCGTCAGCCGCGGATCGGTGACCCAGATCGTGGCGGTGCCGTCCGGCTCAACCCGCCAGATCCGTGGCTTGTCGTCGGGGACGTACAGGTTGCCGGCCGTGTCGAAGACGAGGTCGTTCCACATCGCCAGCATCCAGTCGCCGGCCAGCCCGGAGTCCGCCGGAACCTGGGAGAAGACCTCGGGGGCGGCTCCGTGCTTGCTCGTGTCGAGCCGCAGGATCCGGCCGTTCATGTCGGCCACGTAGAGCTTGTGGTCCTTGCCGGTGTTGCCATCGAGCGCGAGCCCGAACAGGCCCATGTCGGAGTTGTCGGCCGTGTCGATGACCGTCGTCCCGACGAGCTTGCCGCGATTGTCGTAGGTGAACACGCGCTCGTCGTCCGAGTTCTGATGCCCGGCGAAGAAGTCGCCGGCGCTCGTCGAGACGTAGACCCGATCCGTGTCGACCGCGATACCGAACGGGTGCCCCGGATACGGCGCGCTCGCGAACACCGACACGTCCCCGAACGCCGGCGCGCCCGCGAGCGCCGAGCCCATTCCCCCGACGGTGATCGCCATGACGGCCGCCGCGACGCCGATACCGGCGAGCCTGCGGCGGCCCCGATGCTTCGTATGCATATCCATCGTCCAGCGCCTCCTGATCCGCTGCGGGGCAGGACCGGGTTCTTCGGCCCGCAACCCCTATCAGGAGGACGACGATCTGGCGCCGGAGAATCGACAGGCCCAGCTCGCCGGAATCGGAATGGGTGCCAGCCCCCAGCGCGATTTGGTGCCTGCCGTGAGGGCCACCGCAACCTGGGGCGCGAGACTGCTGGCCGTGGCCAGATCGTCATCCCCAGACGCTTAGGGCCGAAGCGGGGGGCCGAATGGGCTCGAATCGCCCGAAATACGGCCGTAACCGTCTCCCGATGTCGATCTCGCCAGAATCTGGCCGGCCACTGGCCATAAGCGTCCCCCGGTGTCGATCTTGCCGTGAAGCTGGCCTCGGGGCGCGCCTTGCCCGCGGCCCCACCGTGGGCCCGGCGTGGACCGCGATCGCCATCCGGGGTGGCCTGACTAAGCTGCCTTTGGCACCCGCATCCGCCGGGCGGGAGCTTTCGGTCCGCGACGACCGGACGGCCAGGTCGACAGGGCTGAGATCGTGCCGATCGGGTCAACGAGCCAGGCGCGGATCGAGCGACCGTCGATCGGGAATGCCGCTCGCAACATGGCGCCATGGGCGGCGATCCGGGCTCGATTGGTCCGGCTCGAGGCGACGATCACCCAGCCCGAAACGGTCGCCGGATCCCAGCCGCGGTCCTTCGCAATCCTCCATGCGAGCCGACGCTTTCGATCGAAGGTCCCAACGAGCTCATTGACATCCGCGATGTCCGTCTTGAGTTCGATGATCAGGAGTGCCCGTCGGCCCGGATGCCACGCGACGATGTCGATGACGCCGCGCTCGCCCAGGATCGAGAACGAGACCTCAGGGGCCAGCTCCCATTCCGGCATGACGTCACGGAACCAGGCAGCGACGGAATCGTGGAGCGCCGAGTGCCGCGCGTTGAGCAATCGATCGAGGTCGCCGGCGCGCCACCGCGCGATCAGATCGACGCGCACGTCCAGCGCGGAGGCGACGGTCCGCAACGTGCGCAGTGACAGCGTGTCGATGTGGCCACGCTCGATGCGCGACACCGTCACGTCCGAAACGCCGGCGCGCGCCGCCAAGTCGCGCTGTCGCCAGCCACGCTTGTGGCGGACCGCCCTGATCGCCGAGCCGAACCGGCCATCATCCATCCGTGGAGTGTGGCGATCGGGACTTACCCGACGCTTATCACGGCTGGATCGCCCAACCGATCGACCGGCGATGGCCAAATCGACACGCGATGGCCATATCGACATCCCCAGACGCTTATGGTCGATGCCTGACCCGACTCGACCCGTATTCGCCCGAAACACGCCCGTAATCGTCTCCCGGTGACGATCCAGCCAGGATCCGGCCGACGACCGGCCATAAGCGTCCCCCGATGTCGATCCTGCCGCGACCTGGCAGCGGCCATGTGCCAGCAGGCCGAAATGGCCGCTGCGGCCCGAGTCCGGCCCGACCCGGCCCGCCACCGCCACGTGCCGCCGCCCCGCGACCCGGCCCGCCACCCCGCGACCCGGCCCGCCACCGCCGCGTGCCGCCGCCCCCGCGACCCGGCCCGCCACCGCCGAGTGCCGCGGGCCCCGCGACTCGGCCGGCGCACACCAGAACCGAACGCCCGTTCGTGTTGATATCCTGTGGACCACCTGACGATGACCCGTGGAGAAGGCCCGAGATCGCGTGGAAAACCGCTCCCCGATGTGGACAACCCGGCCCCGAGCGTGGATGAGCGCGAATACGCGCCAAACCACCACATCTAGCGGTAAGCTTCGCGACGCAACCACTACATCTTGTGGTTTTGGCCTTGACTACCGCCACCCATCGGCGTATCGTTCTTGAGGTCACTCGCCCTACCGAGACCCCGAACCCGCCCCGCCATCGGCCACGATCCGCCGGCCCGGGGCCCGGCCCGCAGGAGCCTCGGAACACAGACGACAGGAGAACGCGGCAGCTACCGCGAACAGGGACCGGAAACGGAGGAGCACCAGATGGCCCGAGGCACGACCAGCGGCGTCGCCGAGCACGACACGAAGCAGCCCAAGCGGACGCGGCAAGCGCCGGGCACGGCCGCCCGCCAGGCAGCCCCCGCCGCCACGCCGGCCCCTACGGCGCGAGCTTCGACGGCACGGACGAACGGGCAGCCCGCCAAGGGCCTGACCTTCGAGCGCCGCTGGACCCGCCCGGGCGTCCATCCCTACGACGAGATCACCTGGGAGTACCGGACCGCCGGCATCGCCAACGAATCGGGCAAGTCCGTCTTCGAGCAGAAGGACGTCGAGGTCCCGAACTTCTGGTCCCAGCTCGCCACGAACGTGGTCGTCAGCAAGTACTTCCGCGGCCACCTCAACACCCCGGAGCGCGAGACCAGCGTCAAGCAGCTCATCGATCGCGTCGTCAACACGATCGCGTCCTGGGCCGAGACCCAGCGCTACTTCGCGAGCGACGAGGACCTCGCCACCTTCAAGGCCGAGCTGACCCACCTCATCGTCCACCAGAAGATGGCCTTCAACTCGCCGGTCTGGTTCAACGTCGGGATCGAGAAGCAGCCGCAGTGCTCCGCGTGCTTCATCAACTCGGTCCAGGACACGATGAGCAGCATCATGGACCTCGCCAAGACCGAGGCCATGCTCTTCAAGTTCGGCTCGGGCGCGGGCAGCAACCTCTCCACGATCCGCAGCTCCAAGGAGAAGATGGCCGGCGGCGGCACGGCCAGCGGCCCCGTCTCCTTCATGAAGGGCTACGACGCCTTCGCCGGCGTCGTGAAGTCGGGCGGCAAGACCCGCCGCGCGGCCAAGATGGTGATCCTGGACGCCGGCCATCCGGACGTCCTCGAGTTCATCGATTCGAAGGCGCACGAAGAGCAGAAGGCCTGGGCGCTGATCGAAGCCGGCTACGACCCGAGCTTCACCGGCGAGGCCTACGGCTGCGTCTTCTTCCAGAACGCCAACCACAGCGTCCGCGTCACGGACGACTTCATGCGCGCGGTCGAGCAGGACCAGGAGTGGACGACCCACGCCGTGGTCGGCGGCGAGCCGATGGACACCTACAAGGCCCGCGACATCTTCCACAAGATGGCCGAGGCCGCGCACCTCTGCGGCGACCCGGGCATCCAGTACGACACGACGATCAACGACTGGCACACGTCCGCGAACACGGATCGCATCCACGCGAGCAACCCGTGCTCCGAGTACATGTTCCTCAACGACACGGCCTGCAACCTCGCCTCACTCAACCTCATGAAGTTCGTCGACGCGGACGGCGAGTTCGATCCCGAGGCCTATCGATTCGCGGCCAAGGTGACGCTGACGGCCCAGGAGATCCTGGTCGACAACGCCTCCTACCCGACGCCCAAGATCGAGGAGAACTCGCACAAGTTCCGCCCGCTCGGCCTCGGCTACGCGAACCTCGGCGCGCTGCTGATGAGCCGCGGCCTCGCCTACGACTCCGACGAGGGGCGCAACTACGCCGCGGCCCTCACCGCGATCATGCACGGCGAGGCGTACAAGCAGTCGGCGATCATCGCCCGCGACCACGGCGGCCCGTTCGCCGAGTACAAGGTCAACGAGGCGCCGTTCCTGCGCGTCATCGGCAAGCACCGCGACGCCGCGTACCGCATCCCCACCCAGGGCGTGCCCGCGACCCTGATCGACCACGCCAAGATCGTCTACGACGAGGCGCTCGAGCTCGGCAAGAAGCACGGCTATCGCAACGCGCAGGTCACCGTGCTCGCGCCCACCGGCACGATCGCGTTCATGATGGATTGCGATACGACCGGCGTGGAGCCGGACATCGCGCTCATCAAGTACAAGAAGCTGGTCGGCGAGGGCTTCCTCAAGATCGTCAACCAGACGGTCCCGGCCGCGCTCAAGAAGCTCGGCTACACCGCCGACCAGGTCGGCGAGATCCTCGACTACCTGACCGAGCGCGAGACCATCGAAGGCGCCCCGCACATCAAGGCCGAGCACCTGTCGGTCTTCGACTGCGCCTTCAAGCCGGCCAACGGCACGCGGTCCATCCACTACATGGGCCACGTCCGGATGATGGGCGCCATCCAGCCGTTCATCTCGGGCGCGATCTCCAAGACCGTGAACATGCCCGAGGCGGCGACGGCCAAGGAGATCGAGCAGGTCTACCTCGAGGGCTGGAAGCTCGGCCTCAAGGCGATCGCGGTCTACCGCGACAACTCGAAGCGCTCGCAGCCGCTGAGCACCTCCAAGACGAACGGCGACGTCGTCGACACGGCCGTCGTCACCGACCTCAAGAAGCAGCTCGCCAAGGCCCAGGCGGAGGCGGCCCTCCCCCATCGCCGGCGCCTGCCGTCCGAGCGGACCGCGGTCACGCACAAGTTCGAGATCTCGGGCCACGAGGGCTACATCACCGTCGGTCTCTACCCGGACGGACAGCCGGGCGAGATCTTCCTGAAGATGGCCAAGGAGGGGTCCACGGTCTCGGGGTTGATGGACTCCTTCGCGACGACGGTCTCGGTGGCGCTCCAGTACGGCGTGCCGCTGAAGGACCTCGTCAACAAGTTCGCGCACGTTCGGTTCGAGCCGAGCGGGCTTCACCGGCAACCAGGAGATCCCGATCGCGAAGTCGATCGTGGACTACATCTTCCGGTGGCTGGGGTCCCGGTTCCTGGACACGGACGACAAGGCGGCGCTCGGCCTGATCGATCGCGTCCGCGGTCGAGGCGACGGGCCGAGGACTCGGCTCCGCACGGCCAACCGCCTTCGCCGCCGGCATCGCCGCGCTCGCGTCGAGCCCTGACCCGGTAGCCCGGCCGGTGCCGCGAACGAAACTCCGTCCACCTTGGCGGCCGCGCCTGGGATCGGCTCAGACGGTGAGGGGGCCAACACCGAGACCTCCGAGGCGGCGTCTCCTCCGACCGCCTCGGAGGCCCAATCCGCCGACTCCGATGCGCCCAAAGCCACGGCCGTCGCGGCCACGCCGGCTGAGGCTGCTCCCGGGGATGCGCTGAAGGTCATCGCGACCAACGGGCATGCCGCGAACGGTGGCAGCAAGACGGGCAACGGGAACGGTGGCGGCACGTCGGCCATCACGCTGAACCTGGGCGCCACGAAGGTGAGCTTCCAGACCCAGGCCGACGCCCCAAGCTGCGCCGACTGCGGCTCGATCATGGTCCGCAACGGCAGCTGCTACAAGTGCCTCAACTGCGGCT
>CAWEOO010000006.1:0-258221 GCA_963810725.1 uncultured Chloroflexia bacterium | reverse complement strand
CTGATCGGTCACGCGGCGACCTCATCCTCGACCTTCACGACCTGGACCTTCCAGTCGCGGGTCACTTCCTGGACGAGCCAGGTGTTGCCGTCGGGATCCTGGAACGGCATGAACGTCGAGTAGCTGTTGCGCTCGGGGTCGCGGCCCGGCGTCTGGCCGTCCTTGCCGTAGTGGAAGGTGTCGGCGAGCTCCACCCCACGACCGGCCAATTCCTCACGCGCCGCTTCGATGTCGCTCACGACCAGATGCAGCCCGTGGAGCGAGCCCGGAGCCATCGAGCCGATCCCGGTCCCGATCGCGATCGCGCAGGCGGACCCGGGCGGGACCAGCTGGACGACGCGGAAGTCGGGGCCGGCGCTGGTGTCGACGAGCAGCTCGAAACCGGCCTTGTTGATGTAGAAGTCCTTGGCGCGATCGACGTCGCTGACGGGGACCACGACGAGTTCGAGGGTGTAGTCCATGGCTAGAGCCTCCTGGTGACCGGGCCGGAATGGCCGATCTGGAGGTGTAACGTCGGACCGCGGAACAACTCATCGGTCCCGATGACCATGATGGGGCCTGCGAGGTGGATCCATTGAACGTCCGAGTTCGTAGCGTCGGTGTCGGCGGCCTCCTGGCGATGGTGGTGCTTGGTCTCGGCGGCTGTCAGATCGGCAAGCCACCGCCCCGGGACCCGACGCTCGTCGGCGTCGTCGCGCAGCTCGACTTCGTCGCCGGTCGCACGGCTGACATCCGGCTGACCAACGGCGCGAGTATCCGTATCGATTTCGAGTCCGTGCAGCCAATCATCGGAAGCGGGCCGGCGCCGGGCGACCTGCTGATTTACGGCGACCAACCAACGCCATGGCGGGCCACGCTCGTGAGGTCATCGCAGGGCAGCTTCGAGGTCCGGACCGAGCCAGACGATGCCTCTGACGGTTCGATCACCTTGGATTCCGGCATCCGGCTCCCGACCGCAGACGGCTACCGCGACTCCGACAGCCGCCAGATGGAGGCGGGTGCCGGGGTCATCTACCTCATCAATGACCAGGGCGAAGTGATCGCACGGCCGTAGCGAGCTGACCGATGAGTCCGCCGCCTCCCCGAGGTCTAATCGATCCGTGATGCTCGCCTTCCTGGACGCCCCGGCGGGCTGATCTCGCCGGGCGGCGAACGTTCTCCGAACCGAACTATCGACGGGGGGTCACGAGCCGGGCTGAGGGGTACTTTTGCGTTCATGCGCGTCACCCTGTCCGAAAGCAACCGAATCCTGCTGCTCATCGCCTCGCTGGCGGTGGCCACGTGCGCCGTGGGCGGGATCGTGTACCTGATCAGCAGCAGCCAGACGTCCGAACTTGCAGCGATCTCGACTCGGATCTCGCGACTCGACCATCTGTCGCACGAACTGGCGAACGAGATCTCCCGCACCGAGGACGCGGTCAGCGACTATGTCCTCTCGCGCGACGACACTGCCCGGCAGCGCTTCTATACAGAACTCGGGAACGAGGCCGCGATCGCCGAAGAGATCCGGACGGAGGGCGCAGGATTGGATCCCGTCCTGACCGCGCTCGAGCGCGTGGAGGCTGCCAGCAAGGATTGGCGAGCCCGGATCGCGGCACCCGTGATCCGCGCAGTCCAGACGGGCGATTCCGACACCATCGATGCCTACACACACGCGGAAGAGGGGGATCGACTGGGGATCGATAGCGAGTTCGAGAGCCTCGAACGCGAGTTCGCTCGACAGGAGGCCGACGTCGCGTTGCGAAGCCACGAGGTCGCTACCACCACACGCGTGGGAGTCGTGGTTGGATTCGGCTTCATGACCCTCGCATTCGTGATGGCGCTCATCGCGGTTCGTCGTTTCGGGCATGCCCTGGAGCGGGACGCGCGAGACGCAAGCGTGCTGAACCGCTTCACGGAGGTGACCTCCTTCGCCGACGACGACCGGGAGGTCGCCGCGGCCAACCTGATCGCCCTGACGCGCCTCGCCGGCCCGGACGCATCGGTCACCCATGTCCTCAACCGGTCGATGGATCGGGCCGTCCCGGAGGCTTCGACCGGCGATGCGATCGCGAACATCCTGCCGCTCCACGAGCTGAGCCGGTGCGCCGGCATCCAGCGCGGCACCATGTTCGTGACGGACGATCTCGCCGATGAGCTGAGTGTCCACTGCCCGATCTATCCGATGTCCGGCGGCACGCTCGCGTGCGTCCCGCTAATCAGCGGAGAATTGGTCGGCGCGGTCCATCTGTACTGGAAGCAGCCGCGCGCGCTGCCCCTCGCGCGACGCTCCAGCATCGCCCGCATCACCGAGCACGCGGCGTTGGCGATCGGCAACCGACGACTGCTGGCCGCGCTGCATGGCCAGGCCAACACGGACGCGAGAACCGGCCTCGCGAACAGCCGATCCTTCGACCTGGCGTTCGAGGCGGCATTGCATTCGAGTCGCAACGACGAGACCTTGTCGGTCCTGATGATCGATATCGACCACTTCAAGGACTTCAACGACCGGCACGGCCATCCGGCCGGCGACGAGGCGCTTCGTGCGTTCGCGAACACGCTCCGCTCGTGCATGCGCGAGGGCGACGTAGCCGCGCGCTACGGCGGCGAAGAGTTCGCGGTGTACCTGCCCGGCATCGACCATGCATCGGCGCTGACGATCGCCGAGCGGATCCGCGAACGGACCGAGTCGACGATCGTCTCCCTCGCCCCGGGCCTCACGGACCGGGTCACGATCTCGATCGGGGTCGCGACATCGCCGGACCACGGCCAGGACCGGGTGACGCTGCTCCGCCTCGCCGACCAGGCGCTGTACGTGGCGAAGGCGCGCGGGCGGAACCGCGTCGAGTCCGTGCCGAGTCCCGGGGAGGATCTGCCGCACGTGGTAACCGCGGTCGCCAGTCTCGTCTAGTTCGGTCATGCTGGACGCCCCACCATCGGCACCCCAGCAGGAGGCGACATGGACTTCAACAGCATCCTCATCGGGTCAGAGGACCCGGCACGCCTGGTCGAGTACTACACGAAGCTGTTCGGCGAGCCGGCGATGTCGGATGGCGGCTACACCGGATGGCAGATCGGTTCGGGCTGGTTGACGGTCGGGCCACACGACCAGGTCAAGGGCAAGAATGCGCAGCCGGGGCGGCTCCTCTGGAACATCGAGACGGCCGACGTGCAGGGCGAGTTCGAGCGGTTCAAGGCAGCCGGCGCCACGGTCATCGCCGAGCCGTACGGTTTCGGCGACCAGCCGGGCCAGATCGCGACGTTCGCCGACCCAGACGACAACTACTTCCAGCTCATGAGCCCGATGGGTCCGTCTGAACCTACGGCCTGACGCGCTGGTCTCGCGGGCCCGCTACGTCGCCTCGAGGGACTCCGCGATGACGCGCATGGTCTCGGCGAAGGACTGGTCGCTGGTCGGCGCGGTGCCCGAGAGCGTGAACGTTCGACCGTCCTCCAGCCGCACGACGTATTCGATGAGATGACTCGGCGATCCCCCCTGGGGCTCGCTGAAGACGTCGATGCGGCGTGCCGGGCCGATCGGGAGGTCAACGTCGGTCACATCGACCTGGAGGGACGCGGCCAGGAGCGATATCCGAGCGACGCGACGCCCGCTGGCGGCGTCGAGGTCGGCGTCACCCCCCTCGATCGAAACGAACAGGGTCTCGGTGAAGCCGTCCGATGTGATCGGGCTGAAGGCGACCGCGCGCACCACGCCGCTATCGATCTCCTGGATGACCGTTTCGAAGGTGGTTCGGATCTCGCCGGATGCGATCTCGAGCTGTTCTTCGATCTGGGACTTCACGATGCCCGGCGGCACCTCGGTCCAACCCTCCGGGTAATGGACCCGGACGTCGACGTCGGCCACCTCGAGGGTCCCGTCGGAGCAAGCGGCGGCCAAGGTGACGGCGACGAAGAGAGCGACCAACATCCTGACCATTCCGCGACGGTATCACCGCCGCGGCCGTGTTCAGCGCCACGTGGTCTCCCCATCGGCACCAACCGGCGGATCTCCATGACGTCAACCTTCGAAACGGCGGCAGTGCGGTCCGTCGCCGGCTTCGAGCACGAGGCCGGCTCGGGACGGCTCGTCAGGCGGAGTGCACGTTCTCGGTCGCCCTGAGGTCCACGCGGTCCGCCAGCGCGACGCCCGGAGCCTGCGACACGCGGTACGTTTTCCATCCCACGACGAGGTGGAAGACGATCAGCGCCAGGAACCCGACCACGGCGACCGGCGAGAGGGGATCGAGCAGGAGGGCCGCTGCCGCGACGATCCCGGTCACCCCGAGGGCGACGGTCATGCCGCCAAATCCCCTGCCGAAGGCCGGCGCTTTGAGTATCGCCACTCCGAGGGCGAGGAGTCCGATCGGGAGCAGGACGATCCCCACGGCCAGCAAGGCATCGAAGATGCCCTGGTTCGCCTGCCACAGGAGCGCGATGGTCGCCTGGTCCTGGAACGTCGCGCCGGGAGCGTGGTAGAGATCGGAGAGCCTGGTCGTCGCGATGTGCGGCAGTGCTCCCGCGGCCAGGATGGTTAGCCCGATGATGCCCAGGGCGCTCCCGAATAGCGCAGGCGCGACGCCAACGCCGCGCAGAGCGCGATACAGGGCGAGGAAGTGGACGGCGAAGAGCGCCAGGACCACCAGGTAGAGGGCGTTCTCGAGCGTGCGCGCCGCTTTGATCTCTGGAAATCGGGTGACGGGCCCCTCGAGTCCGGCAGGATCCGGTCCCACGATGGCGCCAACGAAGACGAAGACGACCAGGAACAGGGCGCCACCCAGGATCCCGGCCAGACCACCCCATCGGAGGAGGCCCTTGTCGTCCTCCACGTACGGCAACGTATTCATGAGCTTCTCCCACTTTGCGGACTTGACGATACTTACGACGTATGCATACGCTGTAAGTACAGTAGACGTACGGCGTAAGCGTGTCAAGCCCAAACTTACGGTGTGAGTTAGAGTCCGAGCGCCAGGAGGACGCGGATGGCCACGAACCCCGAACCGATCGCCGCTCCCCGCGTTCCGCTGACCCGGGACCGGGTGCTACGGACGGCTCTCGAGCTCGCCGACCGGGATGGCATCGAGTCGCTCACCATGCGGAGGCTCGGCCGGGAGCTCGGGGTCGAGGCGATGTCGCTGTACAACCACATCGCCGACAAGGACGACCTGCTCGACGGCCTTGCCGACGTCGTCGTCGGGGAGATCGAGGTGCCATCGGTCGGGGACGACTGGAGGGCGGCCATGCGCCGGCGGGCGATCTCGGCGCGCGAGATGCTCACTCGCCATCCGTGGGCGAGCGCCGTGATCGATTCGCGGACCAAGCCAAGTCCGGCACGGTCGCACTACCCCGAGGCGGTGGTCCGTAACCTTCGGCGATCCGGCTTCTCCGTCGAAGGGGCGGTCCACGCGTTCTTCATCCTGGACAGCTACATCTACGGATTCGCCGTGCAGGAACAGAACCTGCCGTCCGGTACGCCCGACGAGCTCGCGGGAATGGCGCAGACCATCCTCGCGACGCTCCCCGCGGCGGAGTATCCGTACCTCAACGAGGTCATCGTGGAGCACGTCCTGAAGCTCGGATTCGACTATGCCGACGAGTTCGAATTCGGCCTCGACCTCATCCTCGACGGCCTCGAGCGGATCCGGGCCGGCGCCTAGTCATGGCGGCGTATCGAGCTGAACTGGCCGTCGGCATCTTCGCGGTCGGGGTCCTGATCGCGTACGTCGTGATGCTCGGCAGCGTTAGCCCGCGATCGGCGCAGGACGACGTCGCGGTCGGGCCTGCCTCGCCCATCGGCGTGCCCAGCCCGCCGGTCGATCGGGCCGTCTATCTGGCGCCCTTCGGCGACTTCCCGCGTCAAGAGGCGGACGCACTCGTCGTGCACTACCTCGAGAAATTCGACCTGACGATCGAGGTGCTCCCGTCCATGCCCGTCCCCGCCGGGGCGATGGACGCGGGGCGCGACCAGCTCATCGCCGAACGGCTGATCGACGCGATCGCAGCGAACGAGGTGCTCCTCGATGATCCGGATGCCGTCGTCATCGGGCTGACGGACGTCGACATGTACATCGCCGCCAGTGACTGGAACTACGCGTACGGCCTCCGATCGAGGGGCACGTTCGCCGTGGTCTCGTCCGCGCGCATGGGCGATGGGTTCGCGGACGAGGCGCGGCAGCACCAGCGCCTGCGCAAGATGGTCACGAAGAACATCGGCATCCTCTACTACGGCCTCGCCGTCAGCGACGACCCGCGCAGCGTCCTGTATCGGGACATCCTGGGACCGCAGGACCTCGACTACGCCAGCGAGGACTTCTGACCGAGCGGCCTTCGCACTAGCCCGACTCGGCTGCGGCGTTCTCGGCCCAGCGAACCTCGAGGATCTTCGTGACGAGGGCGACCGGGATGGGCCGGTCGGCCGGGAAGCGGATCGTCCCCTTGCCCGACAGGTAGGGCGTCAGCTCCGCCCCGCACGCCTCGACGACCGCCTCGCTCGCCGGAAACAGGCTGTAGTGCGCCTTGAACGCGTCGTACGACACGAGGAACTGGCCGCCGTGGCTACGGAACGCCGGCATCTTGTACGAGATGACCTCCGTCGCGTCGGGGACGGCGGCCTTGATCGTCGTGCGCAGCAGCTCCATCGCCGCGCGCCGCTCGGCCGGCAGTGTCGCCATGTATTCGTCGACGTCGGACATCGATCTCAGGGCAGATCGCCGAACACGATCGAGCATCCCGAGCCGCGCTGCGTGAGCTGGACGACGTGCATGTGCTCTTTCGTCATGTCGTGGTCGAGATCGAAGCCGACCTGGTCGCGGTAGAACCTGATCGACGCGTCGATGTCACTGACCGGGAGGATCACGACTTCGAGGGTCCAGTCCATGGCGATTATCCTCCGTACGGGCCTGACCGGTCCATCGAAGTATGGGTGCTTGCTTGCCGGAAATGATGCCGTCGGCGCCGCCAGCATCGAGGACTGCACGCTGCTACGGTGGCCGTCATGTCCGAAGGCGCCACGCATCCCGGGCCCCGACCGGTCGAACTCGGGCTGAACCTGCCCTACGTCGAGGGGGCGATGGACGGCAGGACGCCGCGATGGGCGGACATCCTCGCGATGGCGCAGGCGGCGGAATCAATGGGCTTCGATGCCATCTGGATCTCCGACCACATCGGCTTCGGTGATCCTGCCGGCGAGTGGAGTGGCGCGTGGGAGTCGTGGACGCTCCTCTCGGCGCTCGCCGCGTCGACCCGTCGCGTCGCGCTCGGCAACTACGTCCTGGCGGTCTCGTTCCGCAACCCGGCGCTGCTCGCCAAGATGGCGGAGACGCTCGACGAGATCAGCGGCGGACGCGTGATCCTGGGCCTCGGGGCGGGTTGGAACGAGCCGGAATACACGAGCTACGGTGTCCCGTTCGACGATCGATTCCGGCGGTTCGAGGATGGCCTGCGGATCATCACCGCCATGCTCCGTCGCGGCTCGTCGACGCATGACGGCCACACGATCCAGACCCGGAACGCGCGGATCGAGCCGCGCGGGCCTCGTCCCGAGGGCCTGCCCGTCTTGGTCGGCGCGAACGGCCCGCGGATGCTGCGCCTGACGGCCGAGCTGGCGGACCATTGGAACGGCGGCCTGCCGAGCCTCGACGAGCTGCCCGGGATGCTCCAGCAGATGGATGACGTCTGCCGCGCCGCGGGCCGGGATCCCGCCACGCTCACCCGGTCGATGGAAGTGCTGGTGCGGACGGTCGCGGCGCCGGCGGAGCAGCCTGCCGAGGAGAACGAGATCCGCGGCGAGCCCGACGCGATCGCCACCAGGCTCCGCGAGTTCGCCGACCTCGGCCTCGACCACCTTCAGGTCCAGCTGCGCCCCAACTCGATCGAGGGCGTGGAGGCGTTCGCCCCAGTCATGGAGCAGCTACGCGGGAGTCGACCTCAGACCCAGTAGTTGTCGTGGCGGAGGTAGAAGGCCAGCCGTTCCTCCTCCGACATCACCTCGCCCTTCGAGACCCGTGCGAGCGTCTCGAAATAGTCCTCGCGCGGTGCCCCCGGGGCGAAGAGCAGGAGCATCGACGCCGGCTCTCCGGACTCGTTGCGGAAGCCGTGGATGCCGCCCTCGGGAACCAACAGGAAATCACCGGGCACCGCGTCGATCCAGCCGTTGCCGTCGTAGAGCCGGACCGTGCCCGAGAGGACGTAGAACGACTCCGAGATGGTCCGGTGGAAGTGCGGGCCGGGACCGCTCGGCTCGGCGGACATCTCCCATCGGTACAGGCCGAAATGGCCGCCGGTCGTCTCCATGGTGGCCAGGTAGTGGGCCGTCCCGCCGGAGGCGTAGGTCACGTCCGGTGGCTGCTCCGCCGGCCGCAACCGCGCGGACGCTTCGCCGGTTTCACCGTGGTAGCGCGGCTCAGGGTAGGACACGCGATGACCTCAGGCGGCGAGGTCCTCGATCGTGACCTCGATCATCGGGGAGTATGCCGCCATGGCGTCGACGTCCATCCCGGTCCAGGCGTTCGCCACGATCCAGTCGGCGATCGAGCGCCGCTCCGTCGGTTCGGTGATGACGCGGGCCGTTGCCGGCAGGTCCGCCGGGGCGCTGCCGCGTTTGAGGTGGAACGTCAGATGCGGGTCGGACTCGAGGTTGAGGAGCCAGGCGCGCTTCCGATCGGCGCGCGGCAAGCCGGTGATGATGAGCCGACCATCCATGTTGTGGAAGACGATCTCGATCCGGCGCGGTTCGCCGGTCTTGCGGCCGGTCGTCGTGATGTCGATGCGGTGACCGCGGGCAAGTGAATGGCGGATCTGGTCGTTCATGGTGAGGCGTGGCTCCTGGGCCGTCGGGTGGGGCATGGCCATCACCGTACGCCTGTTACTTGCATCCTGCAAGTCACTCGCCAGGCGCCGCCTCGGGCTTCGAGGTCCACGTCGGGTCCGGCCCGGCCAGCCATTCGGTGTCGAACCGGCCGGCGCCGTGGATCGCGGTCAGCCGCAGCTCGCCCGTTCCGGTGTTCGTGAAGCCGTGCGCCTCGCCGGGCGGGCTGACGACGACATGCCCGCCATCGACGACGACGGTCTGGTCGCCGATCTGGAAGGTCGCCTGACCCGACTCGACCACGAACACCTCTGCGTACGGGTGGCGATGGAGCTTTGGCCCAACGCCCGGCTGCGAGTGCACGAGGATGACGGAGAACGGCACCTCGCCGTGCTCGGCGCCCACGAATTCGTGGGCATGCGGGCCGTGGTCCAGGGCATCGAATCTCAGCAGCTCGGCCATCGTCGCTCCCTTCGTCTGTGTCGGCTGGCTGACAGTGACACGGAAAGAATGAACCAATTCGACCCGTGCCGGACGCCAATAGAGCGAGGGACGAACGACAGCGTCCGTAGAGACGCTGGCGCGACACCGCCTCGCTAGCACGCGAGCGAGTCGGAATGCGTCGGGGGCGATACCGAAGCCATCCGAGGAGGGACGCACATGAACCGGTCGATGCAGGAACTGGGTAGCCGCCGTCACGGTCCGCCCACATCGATGCTCCGCCGCGCACGGGGGCTCGCGATGGCGGCCCTGATCGCCGTCGCCGCGCTGATCCCCGTCACGTCCGTCGCGGCCACCGAGCCGACCGACATGGTGCTGCGCTGGAACGCAAACGCGGTCAACGTGATCGGCCAACCTGCGACGAACACGCCTCCGGGCCTCGGCCAGGGCCCGCCCCTCGCGGCCCTGCACGTCGCGATGGTGCACGGCGCGATCTATGACGCCGTCAACGCGATCGCCGGTGGACACGAGCCCTATCTTGCCGGGGTGTCCGCGACCGGGAACGAGTCGCAGGCAGCCGCGGTCGCGCAGGCGGGCCACGATGTCCTGATCGGCATCACGCCGGCGGCGAACACGGCGGTCCGCACCCGGATCGACGACATGCTCACGGCATCGCTCGCGCTCATCGATGACGGCCCGGCGGAGGTCGACGGCCGGGCTGTCGGCGCCGACGCGGCGGCCACGATGCTCGCCGCGCGGACCGGCGACGGGCGCACTGACGTCGAACCGTTCGTCACGAGCAACGACGTCGGCAAGTGGCGCCTGGTGGCGCCGCTCAACGCGAACGTGCAAGGCCAGTTCGCAACGGTCGTGCCGCTCACGCTGGATAGCCCGGATCAGTTCCCGACCACGGCCTGCCTGCCCTCACGAGCGCGCAATATGCCGCGGAATTCAACGAGGTCAAGGCATTGGGCGCTCAGGTGGGATCGAGCCGGACCGAGGACCAGACGTCGATGGCCGGGTTCTACACGGCCAATCCACTTTTCTTCTACAACACCGGGCTCCGGGTCATCGCGACCGACGAGGGACTCTCGACGAGCGAACAGGCCCGCCTCTTCGTCAAGACCAGCATGGCCGGAGCGGACGCGCTCATCAGCTGCTGGAGCAACAAGAAGCTCTGGTCCACCTGGCGACCAGAGACGGCGATCCACGAAGCGGCGAACGACGGCAATCCGCTCACCTCGCCGGACGCGAACTGGACCGCGCTCTTCGCCGCCCCGGGCTACCCGGACGAGCCATCGGGCTACAACTGCTACACGGGCGGGTTCTGGCAGAGCACCCGGTACTTCTTCGGCACGGACAAGTACGAGTTCTCGCTGACCAGCCCAGGTGTGCCCGCGAATCCGGCCGTGCCGCCAGGGAACCCGGTGGGGGTGCCGGGCTCGACTCGGTCGTTCGAGCGGTTCAGTCAAGTGGTCGATGAGACGATCGACGGCCGGATCCTCAACGGCTTCCACTTCCGAACGGCCGACGTCAATGGAGCATGGGTCGGCAAGAAGACCGCCCAGTGGATCGACAAGCACTACTTCGCGCCCGTCGACTGACGGACCGCTGAAGCCGACCCCCGGTCCTTTGGGGAGGACCGGGGGTCTTTCACGCTCAGGGCGCCCGTACGGCCGTAGCGCCCCGAACCACGCTGGCTACGCATCGCGTCGCTCCCATTCCGCCTGGCGCGGTCGGCCCATCGCCTCCCAGGCCTCGGCCTCCCCGCCGAGCCGCAGCGCGTGGACGACCTGGCGCGCGGCGAGGCCGACGATCGACGTGAAGGTCGGGTAAGCGAACTCGATCTGGGCCAGCTGCTCCACCGGCATCGCGGCAGCCATGGCCGTCGCGGCGATCTGGACGACCTCGACTGCCTGCTCGCCGATGACATGCGCCCCGAGCACCAGATGCGTGTCGCGATCCACGACGACCTTGGCAAAGCCATCCGTGCGCCCATCGATGACGGCCCGGTCCAGGTCGCCATACGCGACCCTGCCGATCACGACCTCGCGGCCGTCGGATCGAGCCCTGGCTTCGGTGAGGCCGACCGATCCGTACTCCGGATCCGTGAACCCGCCATGGGCCACGATCGGATGGCGCAGTTCGGTCTGCGCTTTGCCGACGGCGTTCTCGGCGGCGATACGCCCCTCGTATGTCGCACTCTGGACGAGCATCATCCGCCCGGTGATGTCGCCGGCGGCCCAGATGTGTGGCGCGGATGTCTGCAACCGGTCGTCGACCGTGATGTAGCCGCGGTCCGTCGCGACGGCGGCGTTCTCCAGGTGCAGGTCGTCGAGGTTTCCCGGCCAGCCGACGGCCAGCATCACGCACTCGACATCGACGTGGGCCGGTCGATCATCGGTCCGGTGGGCCAGCCGCAGCCCATCGTCATGACGGGTGATCCCGTCGACCCCACCGATGCCCGTGATGACATCGATCCCGTTGGCGGTGAAGCCTGCCGCGAGGGCTGCCGAGATGTCCTCGTCCTCCCCGGGGACGACGCGAGGGGCGAGTTCCAGGAGCGTCACCCTCGTGCCGAACGCCGCGAAGACCGACGCGAGCTGTGCCCCGGTCGCCGCCGCGCCGACGATCGCCATCGAACCGGGGAGATCGCGCATCTCCCACACGTCGGAATGCGTGAGTGCCAGCTCGCTGCCCGGGAACGGAAGGCGGCGGGCGTGGCCACCCGCCGCGATGATGAACCGATCGGCCTCGATGACCTCGCCCTCGGCAGAACGCACGCCGTTGGGGCGCACAAAACCCACGGGTCCCCCGCCAGCGACCAGCGTCACCCCGGCTCGGGCGAGGTGGGCGACGAGCTGCTTCTTCTCGTGCAGCTCGTAGACCGTGCGCTGGGTCGCGGCGAGCAGCGCCCCCAGGTCAACGTTCCTGGGCCCCGCACCGCCACCCCCGCCCAGGCCGTACGCGGGCAATTGCTCCTGGTCGCGCGAGCAAGCGGGCGGCTTTCGCGAGCACGCGGGTGGGGGCGCAGCCGTCGTCGGTACACGTTCCTCCCGGCCGGTCGCGCTCCACGAGCGCCACGCGCGCGCCGAGCTCCGCCGCGCGCAGGGCCGCCGTCGTGCCGGCGGGCCCGCCGCCGATGACGATCAGGTCGAAGCGCTCCACCCGCATAGGGTACCGAGCGTCACGCCGCGGTCGGCACCCTCCCGGCGGCGAGCATGTACACGGCCGCCTCCTCGACGCCGTCCACGCCGAGCATCTCGTTGATCGCGTCGTCCATGAAGGCGCCGATGCCGCAGGCGCCGAGACCCATCCACGTGGCCGCGAGGTACGCGTTCTCGCCGACGTGTCCGGCCTCCAGCAGCCCGTATCGGTAACTCCGGTCCTGGTATTTCGGACGCATGCGCTGGAGGATCATCGTCACGAACAGCACGACGCCGCATTCTCCGAGGAACTCCTGGGCGATGCCCTGCTCCACCACCGACGCCCGGAAGTCGCCGGCCCGGACCAGCTCGATGGCGTGCTCGCGATAGGCGTAGTGGTAGACGCCAGGCGCTACGCCTTCGACGCGATGCACCACCGGATAGAGCTCGATCGGGTAGAGCGCGCCAGAGGAGGGCGCCGCCCGCCGACTGTTGCCATGCAGACCGGCTGTGATCCCGCCGGTCAGGAACAGCAGCCGCGACAGCTCCTCGATCGTCATCGGGGTCGGCGCATAGGCGCGCGTCGAGCGTCGCGTGATGATGGCGCGAGCGGTCGCCAGCCCCTGGTCCAGCCGCGCATCGTTCGCGACCGGCGGCAGGGCGAGCGTCCGCGCGCCGGGATACGTCTTGTACAGCTCGACCGGCTGGCCCCAGTTCGAGACGGACCCGAACGCATCCAGGAGGCCCGGCTTGCTCCACTGGTGGTAGATGACGCCGACGTCCGATCCGGCCTCGATGGGCGGGGCCGGTCGCAGGCCGCGGCCCAGGACCGTTCCACCGACCGCTCCGACGGCCAGCCCGAGCAGGCCCCGGCGCGACACGAGGCGCCGGGCGAGCCAAGGGAGTGGTCGATCGGGCTCCAGCTCGACCGATGTCCGTGGGACGCGTCGGCACGGGGTTGGCGGGGGGACTTCCCGGGCCGCCCGAAACGGAGGCGCGGAGCGACCTCCAGCGGAACCGGCCGTAGCCGATGAGCCGCTCCCGGTTGAGCCACACGTGGGCGATGCCGAACACGCCCATCACGTAGCCCGAGATCGTGTGATACCAGAAATCGTTGAGATCCCAGAGGTCGGCGATGACGCCGGTCGTCGCGGTGACGACGGCGCTCACGAGTAGACCGACACTGGTCAGGAAGTCGAGGTCGCGCACGATTCTGGTCATGGCGTTTCACCGCTGGGCGGGAGTCGCGACCACCCCTCGCGGGCCGCCGCGGTCCCGCACATTCGATTCTATCCCCCGTCAGGTGTCAGGCGCCACGGCTCAGACCCCGTCCTCCTCCTGGAACACGACTTCTCGCTTCTTCCGGATCGATGGAAGGACGGCGATCACGAGTGCCAGGGCGGCGGCGATGAGGAGCACCAGCGAGATGGGCCGCGTCACGAACACGCTCGGATCGCCCTGCGAGATGATCAGGGCACGGCGGAGGTGCTGTTCCAGCAGCGGCCCAAGGACGAACCCCAGGAGCAGCGGCGCCGGCTCGCAGCCCAGCCTTACGAGGACGTAGCCAACGAGCCCGAAGAAGGCGATCGCGAACACATCGAACGGGTTCTGGTTGAGCGCCGAACGTCCCGATGCACGCGAACGCCACGATGGCCGGGAAAAGGATGTGGTACGGGACCGTCAGCAGCTTCACCCAGATACGGATGAGTGGCAGGTTGAGCATGACCAGCAGCACGTTCCCGATCCACATCGAGACGATGAGACCCCAGAACAGCGCGGGTTCGTCGGCGATGACGTTGGGCCCCGGGACGATGCCGTGGATGATGATGGCACCGAACATGAGGGCCATCACCGGGTGCGCGGGCAGACCCAGCGTGAGCAACGGGATGAAGGACGTCTGGGCGGCGGCATTGTTCGCCGATTCCGGGCCCGCGACGCCCTCGATCGCTCCGTGTCCGAAGGTCTCGGGATGCTTGGAGACCCGCTTCTCGATGGAGTACGCGGCGAACGACGCCAGGACATGGCCTGCGCCCGGAAGGACACCGAGGGCGGAACCCAGGGCCGTGCCCCGGAGGACCGGCGCCACGATGCTGCGCACGTCCTTTCGTGTCAGCCACAGGTCCTTGACGGTCTTGATCGCGACCGAGCGCGACACCTCGCCCTCCAGGTTTCGCAGGATCTCGGCCACGCCGAAGACGCCGACCGCGACGGAGACGAAATTGATGCCGGAGAACAACTCGCGGGCACCGAACGTGAAGCGCGGCGTGCCCGTGTAGATGTCCTGTCCGACCGTGCCGAACAGGAGACCCAGCACGATCATCGCCAGGGCATTGAGGGTCGACCCGCGCGCCAGCGCGATCGAGGCGACCAGCCCCAGGACCACGAGCGAGAAGAACTCGGCCGATCCGAAGCCAAGGGCGACACTCGCCAGCGCGGGCGCGAACAGGACCACGACGGAGGTGCCCACCATGCCGCCGACGAACGAGCCGAGCGCGGCCGTGGCAAGCGCGGCCCCCGCGCGGCCGCCGCGCGCCATCTCATGGCCGTCGATGGCCGTCACCGCCGATGACGACTCGCCGGGGAGATTGATGAGGATCGCGGTGGTCGACCCGCCGTACTGGGCGCCGTAATAGATGCCCGCGAGCATGATCAGCCCCGTGACCGGCTCGAAGTTGAAGGTGATCGGCAGCAGCATCGCGATGGTCGCGGTCGGGCCGATGCCCGGGAGGACCCCGACCAGCGTGCCGAGCAGCACCCCGACGAAGCAGTAGAAGAGGTTCTCGGGGGTCACCGCCGTGGCGAAGCCCAGGGCAAGACTGCCGAAGAGGTCCATCCGCGCCCTAGATCCTGATCCAGGTGCCGACGAGCGGCAGCCGCAGGCTCAGGGCGACCACGAAGACGAGGACGCACAGGACCGTCAGCCCGATCGCGATGGCGAGGGCAGGTAATACACCGGCACGCCGGCTCGCGAAGGCCGACATCAGCGCGGTCACGAACGTGGAAGGGATCAACCCCAGGCCTCGGACGGTCAGGCCGAAGAGGACGATGGCACCAAGGATCAGCGCGACCGCCCGCCAGGGGATGACACCGATCGCCCCTTCCTCACCGGCGAGAACGCCTCTGGCGACGATGACGGCGCCGAGGATGACGAGCGCACCGCCGAGGAAGAACGGGAAGTACCCGGACCCCATGCGGACCGTCGTTCCGATCCCGTAGCCGATCGACAGGACCGCGAAGGCCATGCCGAAGCCGACGAAGATCAGCCCGGCAAGGACGTCCTTCTGCGAGCGCGGCATGCCCGGCCCTCGAGGTCGGCGGAGAAGGGGTGGCGAGCGCACGGCAGGGCGGGACGTCGAGAATGGTCCCGCCCTGGTCCGCGGTCTCTACGGCGTCACGCCCGCCGCCTCGATGATGGGCTTCCAGAGTTCGATCTGCGCTTGCAGCTTCGCGGTGTGCGCTTCTGGCGTGGCCTGATCCTCGGGGACCGGCACCGTGCCAAGCTCGGCGAACTTGGCGATCACGTTCGCATCGGTGAGCGCGCCCTTGAGCGCCGCAGTGAGAGCGCCGACGATCTCGTCGGGCGTGTCCTTTGGAACGTAGAGCCCGTGCCACACGCCGACTGCGACCTCCGGCAACCCGCCCTCGGTCGTCGTGGGGACATCGGGCAGCGCCTCGTTGCGCTCCGGGCTGGTGATGGCGTAGGCCTTCACGGTGCCCGCCTTGATCTGGGTCGTGGTGTTGGTCGTCTGGTCGCACATGAAGTCCACGTCCTGATCGCCGAGCAGATCCTCCATGGCGGGACCCGTTCCGTCGTAGGGGACCTCCGTGACCTTCACGCCGACGGCGCTCTGGAACAGCAGTCCGCAGAGATGCGATGCGGCGCCGATGCCGGCGTTGGCGTACCGAACCGCCATGGCATTCGCCTTCACGTAGTCGACGAGCTCCTGCAGGTTGGTCGGTTCGAAGCTCTTCCGTCCGACGATCGTCATCGGCACTTCGGTGACGAGGCCGATCGTCTTGAAGTCCACGAGCGGGTCGTACGGCAGGTCTGGGTACAGCGAGGGCGCCGTCGACATGCCGATGTGGTGCATCAGCACCGTGAAGCCGTCAGGAGCGGCCGTCGCCACCTGGCCGGCGGCCAGTGTTCCGCCGGCGCCGGCCACGTTCTCGACGATGACTTCCTGGCCGAGCGCGGTCGCCATCGGTTCCGCGACGAGTCGGGTGACCGTGTCCGTCGGTCCCCCGGCGGCGAACGGCACGACGATCCGGATCGTCCCGTCGGGATACGTGAACGCCGCGGTGGCGGCCGCTGACGGGGATGACCCGCCCGCCGAGGGAGACCCGGCGCTCGCGGGTGCGGCGGACGGCGAGCCACCAGCAGGTGCGGAACAAGCGACGACGATGAAGACCGCCGTTGCCACGATGGCCCACAGGCTTCGTCCGCTGCGCCGGCGGCCCACGCCGGTGGGGTGCGAGCGGGTAACCAACGACCAATGCTGTCCCATTGTCGGACCCTCCTCTGCAGTCCTTCGCGTGGGGATGGGCGCGAGACTACCACCGCAAATCGCCGTGTGGCCGTGTCAACTACGTGACGGAATCCGCGATGCGAGCGTCGTCAAACGGGGCCCCGATAGAGTGAGGAGGTCGAGCGACTGTCTGGGTGCCGGGAGAGGATGCGATGGCTACGACGAAGTCGGTCAAAGTCCCACTGGCGCGGGTGTGGAGCCAGGCGGTGGGCGGCACGATCCACCGGACGCTCGCCTGGGGTGACCGGCTCGAATTCGAGAAGCGCGAGGGCAAGAACCTCATCGTGCAGACCGTGTCGTTCGATGAGCAGCCGGACGGGACGGTCACCTCGGTCGCGGTACGCGGCTACATCCGCCACGACGGGGCGACGACGGCCAGCATCCTGGGGCCGGCGGCGCACAAGGTCCTCGCGGTCGAGTTCGTCGATGTCCAGCAGGGCGATGCGGCCGTCGTCGAGAGCCCCAAGGGTGCGGTCATGCTCATCGACGGCGGCGAGAGCCAGCTGTTCGCTCGCTATCTCGCCAATCGATTCGGCGGGACGAAGGCCACCGCGCCCAAGGAGATCGACACGATCGTCGTCAGCCACGGCGACGCCGACCACTTCGCCGGCCTGCCGAAGATCCTCGATTCGGAGACGGACTTCCGACGGCGCAAGCGCCTGTTCATCGACCCGCGCCGGGTCTATCACAACGGGTTGGCGAAGGGCCCATCGGCACTTCCCGACGACGAGATGTTCGGTGCCACGGTGGACGTGAACGGGCGACCCCACATCGTCGATCTGGTCGACGACCTGCGTCCGCTGCCGACGGCACGCCTCAACAAGTTCTTCAAGGTGTGGCGAACGACGCTCGAGACGTACGGCCAGCGCGCCGCGGCCGCCGGCAAGACCTTCGTCGTCGAGCGGCTGGAGCGTGGCAGCGCCGGCAAGTTCCCGGCGTTCGCTTCGGAGGGGGTCAAGATCGACGTGCTCGCGCCGATCACGGTCCCGGTCGCCACGGCCGGCGGCCAGGTGCCGGCGCTCCCGTTCCTGGGCAAGCCGCGCAAGAAGCCGTCATCGGTCGACGCGAACACCTTCGGATCGCCGTCCGCCTCGCACACGGTCAATGGCCACTCCATCGTGCTGCGCCTGACCTACGGCAAGTGCCGGATCCTGTTCACGGGCGATCTCAACGAGGAGTCGGAGGGCATCCTCATCGCGGCGGACGCGGCCGGGACCTCGTCGCTTGAGTCGGACGTGCTCAAGGTCCCGCACCACGGCTCCGCGGATTTCCTGCCGCGGTTCCTCAAGGCGGTCGGCGCCCTTATCTCTGTCGTGTCGTCCGGCGACGAGTCCGCCCAGAAGGAGTACGTCCATCCGCGGGCCACGCTCGTCGGCGGGCTGGGCCGACATTCGCGGGTGGAGAACCCGCTGATCTTCGTGACCGAGCTCGTCGCGTTCTTCGCCACGGAGGGCTACGTCGGCGTGGACTGGCACGCCATGACCCCGAACGGCACGACGGCCGTGAGCCGCAAGGCCGACGTCGTCGACCTTCGAAAGGGCAAGAAGTTCTATGGCTTCAGCCGGTCGGCCTTTGGGACGGTGCACCTGCGAACGGACGGCAACCAGCTCCTGGTCTGGACGGACAGCGCGCTGGTCGATCTGAAGGAGGCGTACCAGTTCGATCTGACGAAGGATCCGCCGAGACTGGAGTCCGTGGACGCGATCTGAAACTGGCTGTAACCCGGCCTGGAGGCCGGAATCGGCAAATCCGTGTGGTAAGGTGAGGCATCGCCGCACTGCGTGGCGATGCTCCGCGTGGTCGATCTCCTTCTCGAACGGGCCGTGCGTCTTCTCTCCGCGTTCGGGAAGTGTTGGAGGTCCTCATGACCACCGGTACCATCAAGAAGGTCGTCGCCGATCGCGGCTTCGGCTTCATCTCCGCCGAGGATGAGAAGGAATACTTCTTCCATCGCGGCGGCCTTGACGCATCGCTCGATTTCGACCGTCTCGTCGGCGGCGAGCCCGTCGTCTTTGACGTCGAGTCCAGCCCCAAGGGCCCGCGCGCTAACAACGTGCGCTCCGCCTAGCCCGCATCGAGCGGCCCGCCCACCGGACGGGCCGCTTCATCGGACTCCCGGAACAGCGGTCGACCCCTCCGGGGCTGGCCGCTGAACTTCTTCGCAGAATTCGCTCACGGAGCGCCTGTCCCCCGCGGACCGGTGCGGTCCGATCGACCGAGAGGACCCACGTCATCGCACGGACTGCCTTCGTCTCCAGTTATCCCCCGCGGCGCTGTGGCATCGCCACGTTCACTCGCGACCTGGCGGCCGCCATGGGTGACCGCGAGATCGCCGTCCTGCTGCCCCCCGGTCGAGGAACGCCGTTCCCGCTCGAGGTCCACCACCGGATCCGGCGCGACGAGCGAGCCGACTATTCGGCCACCGGGCGTGCCCTCGGGGCCTGCGTCGAGGCGGTCTCGATCCAGTTCGACTACGACACGTGGGGTGGCGACGATGGCGAATACGTCTTCGACCTCGTGCAGGCGCTCGAGGTACCGGCCGTCGCGACCCTGCACGCGATCCTGCGCAAGCCGACACTCCGACAGCGCACGGTCATCGCGGACCTGATCGCCAGCGTCGATGCGACCGTCGTGATGTCCCGCTCCGCAGCGACGCTGCTCACGAACGACTACGGTGTCGACCCGCTCCAGCTCAACGTCATCCCCCACGGCGTTCCGGACCTGCCGCTGGCCGATCCGGCCGTGATCAAGGCAAGCCTGGGCCTCGAGGGCCGGCAGGTGATCCTGAGCTTCGGCCTGCTGGGCCCGACCAAGGGCTACGAGCTGATGCTCGAGGCGCTCCCCGCCGTGATCGCGGCCAATCCCGCCGTGTGCTACGTGATCGTGGGAGCGACGCATCCCGACGTGCTCGACGCGGAGGGGGAATCCTATCGAGCGACCCTGGTCGCTCGAGTGAAGGCCCTCAAGCTCGGGAACCACGTCCGGTTCGTCGACGAATTCGCGCACCGGGTCGCCATGACCCGCTGGCTGCAGGCCGCGGACATCGTCGTCACGCCCTACGCGGATCTTGACCAGACCGTCTCAGGCACGCTCTCGTACGCGATGGGCGCCGGCCGGGCGATCGTCTCGACGCCGTACGCCTACGCGGCGGAGCTCCTCGCCGATGGGCGTGGAGTCCTCGTCCCGAAGCCTTCGCCCAGCACGTTTGCCGCCGCCCTCAACCGCGTCCTCGGCGATGACGGCCTTCGAGCCGCTCTCGGCCGCGCCGCCTACGACGACAGTCGCCGGATGGTCTGGTCGGAGGTGGGCGCACAGTACCGTGCGCTGTTCGGGCGCGTCGGCGCGGCGTCGATCGCCGTCGCGGCGCCGGCGGGGTTCACCGCACTCAACGCCTGACGCTACGCTTCGCGCATGAAGCTTGGCGTCGTCGTCCCCCAGGGCTGGGTCGGGGAATACGCCGGTTGGGACCCGCTCGATGCCTGGCGGCGAACGACCGAGATCGCGCGACAGGCCGATCGACTCGGGTTCGAGTCCGTCTGGCTGTTCGACCACTTCCAGACGGTCCCCCGCCCGACCGACGAGATCACCTTCGAGTCGTTCACGTCGTTGTCGGCGCTGGCCGCGGTGACCGAGCGCGTGCGACTCGGTCACATCGTGATCTGCACCGCGTTCCGGAACCCGGCACTCACCGCCAAGATGATCTCCACGATGGACTCGATCAGCGGCGGGCGGATGGAACTCGGCATCGGCGCGGGCTGGAAGCGCGACGAGTGGCAAGCCTACGGCTACGGCTTCCCCGAGACGAAGGAGCGCCTGGCGCGGCTCGCCGACGACCTCGAGGTCATCACGCGGATGCTCGAGGGCGACCGGCACCAGCACGCGACCTACGAGGGCAAGGACTCCCGGGTCCGCGACGCGATCAACGTCCCAAAGCCCATCCAGCGACCGCGTGTCCCGATCATGGTCGGGGGTAACGGGCCCAACGTGACGTGGCGGCTGGCGGCCCGCCACGCCGACGAGCTCAACGTGGACGGGCTCTCGCCAACGGAGCTGGCCGAGGCGCTGCCCGTGATCCGCAGCCGGTGCGAGGAGATCGGTCGCGATCCCGCGACGCTGCCGGTGTCGGTCCACCTCTGGGGCGAAGACGTCACGACGCGTGGAGCGCGAGCGGATCGAGCGCCTTGCCGCGTACCGCGAGCTCGGCGCCAGCCGGGTGATGGGCCTGGTCCGCGACTCGGCCGCCAACGACGACGCCCTGGAGTCGCTGGTCGAGGACGCGCGAGCTGCCGGAGTCGAGTTCGCCTGATCGGCGGGGCCCTGCGTCAGTCGAGCGGGGTCGGCGCCCGCTGTCGGAGTCGCTGGGTCAGGGCGATGACGAGATCGTGCCGCACGACGGGATGCCGGTCCATGAGTCGCTGGAACCCGGAGCGGTCGATCACGAGGGCCGCGATCGGTTCGGTGGCGGTGACGGTCGCGGTGCGCGGGCCACCGTCGATCAGCGCGATCTCACCAAGGAAGTCGCCAGGGCCCAGGAGATTGACCGTGCGTCCGTCCTGGTCGACCGTGGCGCTGCCTTTGACGATGACGACGAACGACTCGCCCGGCTCCCCCTCGCGGACGATGACGCTCGCGGGATCGTAGGTCGCTTCCTGGGCGAGATCGGCGATGCTCGTCAGCGAGCCATCGGTCATGCCCGCGAAGAGCGGGACGGCGCGCAGGACGTCGGTGTTGGTGGCCATCGAACTCCTCGGTCACTGGTGGATCGGCAGAACCCTACGGAGTGTTCGTTAACGTCTCGTCAACGGGCCTCATCGTCGTGGCGTTGACCATCGGGCGGCGCGGCGGGCCCGAAACACGGAGGCGCCGGCCGCGGGGTCCACCGTGGCCGGCGCCGGAGATTCGGAGGGGTTCGGCTCAGCCGGCGAAGAACTCCGCCAGCACCGGGCCAAGGATGTTGGCATCGACGTCGTGGGTGGCGCCCTCGAGGATCCGGTGCCGCGCGTCCGCCAGCGCAGCGACGATCGCCTTCGCGGTCTCGTCCATCCAGTCGAAGCTCTCGCTCCCGGTGAGCACGAGCGTGGGCACGCCGATCTTCGCGACCCGCTCTGTCGGGAGCACGTAGTCGCCCATGATCTCCGCGTCGTAGGCGAGGGTGTGCGCGAGCGCTTCCTGGGCCGGCCACCAGGGCTGGCTTCGCGCGAACCCGACGAAGTCGGCGGGCATCCCGACGACCTTGGCCATGAAGTACTCGACCGCATCGCCACGCTTGCCCTCGGCCACGAACTTGCGGTAGATGGAGGCAGTGTCCTCGGCTGGGCGCGGCCGGCCCTCGCCGATGTACGGCGGCTCCCAGAGCGCGAGCTTCGTGACCGCGAGCCCGGCTGCCGCGGCCTCGAGGGCGAGGGCCGCTCCGGACGAGGACCCGTACAGGCCGGCCGCGCCCCCGGCCACGCCGATCACGGCATCGATGTCCTCGATCTCGCGCTGCACGGCATACGGCTGCGTGTCGCCGCTGGGGCCCCGGCCCCTTCGGTCGTAGTTGAAGACGGTGAACTGCCGGGCCAGCACGTCCGCCAGGCCGGCGTTCGATCCACGATCGACCGAACCGCCGGACACGAGGATGACGGGCGGGCCGTCGCCCAGCCGGTCGAAGGCGATCGTCGTGCCGTCCTTGGAGGTGACGTTATCCATCTCGAACTCCTCCTGGTGCCGTCGAAGGGCACCGCTCATCTGTTAGTCGGAGCCGCTGTCGATCGCTCGACATCGGGGTCAGCGGGCGCGACCCGCGCGCAGGGCAGCGACCTGCTTCTCGATGCGGCGCTGCCGCGTCTCGTCCGTCCTGGCACCTTCGACCTGCGAGACGTGCCAGCCCTGGTTGCTGGGCGAGAGGCCCTCGAACGTGGACCTGGCCGCAGGCTCGGCGTCGAGCGCCGCGCCGAAGTCGGGTGGGAGGGTCACGACGCGCGGCTCGGTATCGAGCTCGATGTCCACATCGACCTCGTCGCCGCCGGCGACCCCGGCGCCGGCCCGGTTCTCCGCGCTGACGCCGACCATGTACTCGCCGCCCATCACGGCGATCGTGCTGCGGTAGGTGAATCCGTTGATCGTGATCCTCACCGGAGGGCGCTTGCCCTTGCCCAGGGCGTCGACGATCTCGTCGGGCACCCGAATGCCGGTCGCGGTCTTGTCGCCCTGCAGGATCGTCGTTCGGAAACGCATCTCAAGTCCTCCCAGTTGCGCCGACATGGTACGAGGTGCCCGGGCGCCCTCCGATGCGGGCGTCAGGCGTCGGCCGGGACGTAGGTCAGGTACAGCACGCCCGTACTGAGCGTGCGAGTGTCGGCAAGCTTCAGCGCGACCCGGTCAGCGCCGGCCTCGAACAGGCGCTTGCCCTGACCGACGACGATCGGATGGACGAGCAGTCGCAGCTCATCGAGCACGCCCTCGCGCAGCAGCGAACGCACGAGCGTGGGACTGCCGGTGATCGAGATCTCCTTGCCCGGTTCGTGCTTGATCCGACGCAGCTCGGTGGCGACATCGCCGCGGATCAGCGACGAGTTCTGCCACTCGACCGCATCGAGCGTCGTGGACGCGACCAGCTTCGGGGTGTTGTTGATCTCGTCGGCGAAGTCGACATCGCTGCCCTTGTCGGCCCAGTACGCGGCGAATTCCTCGTACGTCTGGCGTCCCAGGAGCATGGTGTCGGCGGCCGCCATCTGCGACCCGACGATCTCGCCCATCTCGTCGTTGAAATACGGGAAATGCCAGGTCTCGGGTGCCTCGACGACGCCGTCGAGCGAGATGAACAGTCCGGCGACGATCTTGCGCATCGTGATCTCCTTCTGTGCGACCGTGCCGTCCGGCCCGGTGTGTTGCCTTCATCCGTAGGTCGGAGCGGTCGCGCGCTTCTCGACATGGGCCGGGCCCGATCGGTAGGGCCGTCGGGGACCTTTGGACCCCGGATATCGCCACCGGCGATGCAAACCAGGACGGGGCGCGCCGCCCGGGCGCTTGGGGCCTCGGAAGCGCTCGATTTCGTCCCGGGTATCGGTGGAGGCGATACCGCGGCCAATCGGACGCCTGGATCGTCGACCGGCTGGCGACGATCCTGTACACCCTGGGGCGATATCCCGGGTGGATCCGGGTCACGCTGCCGTCCCGCTATGGGTAAAGCGCACGGGTCGTGTCGAGAACGAACCCGCCACTCCGACCAGTCAGTAGCGGGGCCACGCAGGTCCCGCCAACCAAGGAGACCTGCCGTGAAGTACGTCGTGCTGATCTACGCCAATCCGGCGACGTGGGAGGCCGTGCCGAAGGAAGAGCAGGATCGTGTCCTCGGGGAGCACTGGGAGGTGATCCGCGAGCTCGAGAAGTCCGGCGAGATGCTGAGTCGATTCGGCCTGTCCGACCCCGCGAGCACGAAGACGATCCGGATCGACGGTGGCATCCCGGCCGTGACCGACGGTCCGTTCGGCGAGGCCAAGGAGCAGCTCGCCGGCGTCTTCCTGGTCGACGTGGAGAGCGAAGCACGCGCGGTCCAGTTGTCCGGCCCCCTCGCCCAGTACGGCATCGTCGAGGTGCGCCCGATCATGGACGAGACGACCGGCGAGGAGATGTGACGACCGACGTACGCCTCGAGGGCCTCGAGGGCCTGCTGCGCGAGCTCGCTCCCCAAGCCCTCGGCGCGCTCGCGCGGCGATATGGCCAGTTCGATGCGTGCGAGGACGCGGTCCAGGAGGCGCTGCTGGCCGCCGCGACCCAATGGCCCGCCGAGGGCATCCCGGACAACCCGCGCGGCTGGCTGATCACCGTGGCGTCGCGGCGGCTCACCGATGAGATCCGCGGCGACACCGCTCGACGCCGTCGCGAGGCGGCGACCGCGGCGCTGGTCCCGCCCGAGGCCCTGGTCACGCCGCCACCCGACGTCGACGACGAACCCGAGCAGGACGACACCCTGACGTTGCTCTTCCTGTGCTGCCACCCCTCGCTCTCTCCGGCGTCGCAGGTGGCCCTCACCCTGCGCGCCGTCGGTGGCCTGACGACCGCGCAGATCGCGACGGCCTTCCTGGTGCCCGAGTCGACGATGGCCCAGCGCATCAGCCGGGCCAAGGCCACCATCAAGAGCGCCGGCGCTCGATTCGACTTGCCGCCCGACGACGAGCGCGAGGATCGGCTGCGCGTCGTCCTCCACGTGCTGTACCTCGTCTTCAACGAGGGCTACACCGCGACCTCGGGTCCGGACCTGCAACGAAGGGAGCTGACCCGGGAGGCGATCCGGCTCGCGCGCGATCTGCATCGGCTGCTCCCCGATGACGGCGAGGTCACCGGGCTGCTGGCGCTGATGCTGCTGACGGATGCGCGACGCCCGGCCCGGACGCGGTCCGACGGCAGCCTCGTCCCGCTGGCCGAGCAGGACCGACGCCTGTGGGACACGACGAGCATCGCGGAGGGGGTGGACCTGATCACCGGCATCCTCGCCCGCGCTCGCCTCGGCCCGTACCAGCTGCAGGCGGCGATCGCGGCCATCCACGACGAGGCCGCGGACGCGGCGAGCACCGACTGGCCGCAGATCGTGGCCCTCTACGAGTTGCTAGCGCAGGTCGCCCCCAACCCGATGGTGACGCTCAACCAGGCCGTCGCGGTGGCGATGATGCGCGGACCCGGGGCCGGGCTGGACCTGCTGGCGACGCTGGACGCCGACGCTCGGATGACGGGAAACCATCGACTTGAAGCCGTCCGCGCGCACCTGCAGGAGATGGACGGCGATCTCGAGGCGGCCCGGGCCAGCTATCGGTCGGCCGCGCGACGCACGACGAGCCTTCCGGAGCGGCGCTACCTCGAGGCCCGAGCCGCGCGCCTGGCTTAGGCTGGAACGCGAGGATCGTGCCGTGGCCCCTTGCGATCGATCTGGCGAGCGCCGGCCATCCCAGCGGGCATCCAGTCTGGGATCGTTGTGTCCGGCTCGACGGGGACGAGGCGGCCGCGGTCGCCCGGTTCGCGCACGCCCTGCCCGTCGACCACCTCGTCGACGTCGCTGGCGCTCGCTACACGATCAACATCCGGGCGATCCACGCGGACGAGATCGACGAAGTCGAGTGTCCGGGCTAGAACTGATAGCGGGTCTGACTGAACTCGCGGCCCTTGCCGAAACCGAAGGCCTTCGTGGCTCGAACCTCGAACGCAAGCACTGGGCTCTGATCGCCTTCCGTGTACAGCTCGCCATCGCGCGCTTCGTGCACGAAGCTCCGATCGTATTTCGGGAGATATGCCGCTGCGAGGCGTTCCAGGGTGGCCTGGTCGGTCACTCGGATCGCTTCGCCTTCGAGGACGACATCGAGACCCTCGAAGGCGTCCGTTCCCGTCGTGACGACCACGTTGGTATTACGGGCGAGGTTCTTTGCCTTGCGCTCCCCCACACCCGTCGTGAAATACAGGGCGTCGTCGAGCCAGGCCGCCGCGATCGTCGTGACATGCGGTCGGCCGTCCGGCCGAACCGTCGAGAGCCAATATGCCTTGGCTCGGTCCAGCTGGTCGCGTGCCACCGACCACGGGGTCGCGACCGCGCCGTCGCCGCTGAACCGGGGCTCGAGCTCCGTCGTGGGGTCGTTCCGGGCCATCAGGCGCCCGGCGTTGGCGGGATGTTCTGGTTCACCCGGAAGAGGTTGGTCGGGTCGTAGCGGCCCTTGATGACCGCAAGGCGGTCCCAGGTCGTGCCAGGGTACGCCGCGCGGACCCGCGCCTCACCCTCGTCGACGAGGAAGTTGACGTACGCCCCGGTATCGCCCTGGTGGAGGGCCGCCACGAACTCGGCGACCCATGCCTCGCGCACGGGCTTGTCGTCGGGGCCCTCGTAGAACGCCGCGACATTGATCATGATCCGGCTGGCTCGATGGGCGTACGCGGTCGCATCCGCGGGCACGCGCGCCGACTCCCCGCCGAGCACCCGCAGCTGGGCCACGCGCATGGTCGCGTCCGAGCTGTTGAGGTACTCCAGGATCGTCTCGGCCACGCCCTCGTCGATCCGATCCACGAACATCGTCCGAGCGACCGCCAGCGGGTGGTACTCGTCGTCGTCCGGCGGGTACATGTCCGCGTAGGGCTGCGTCTTGACCATGTCCACGATCGGCGTCGCCAGGGCACGGAACGGCGCCAGGGCGCGCTCCCCGGCTTCGGGATCGCCGGCGTAGGTCATCAGCGCCAGGTTCACGATCGTCCCGTGATACTCCTCGGGCACGAACGGCATCGGCGGGCAGGGCATGACGTTCGCGATGGTCGACAGCTCGTCCGGCGCGGCCTCGGCCGCGGCGATGAACCCCGCGATCGATCTCGGCGCTGGCCGGCAGGATCAGCATGCCGCCCACGGTCGACTCGAGCGGATGCAGCGCGTACTTGAACCGGGTGACGACGCCGAAGTTCCCGCCGCCGCCGCGGATCGCCCAGAACAGGTCCGGATGATGCTCGGCATCGACGCGCAGGAGCTCGCCGTCGGCGGTCACGATGTCGGCGGCCAGGAGCGAGTCGATCGTCAGGCCGTGCTTGCGGACCAGATAGCCGACACCGCCGCCGAGCGTGATCCCGCCGATCCCCACGGACCCGGTGTCCCCGAAGCCGGTCGCCAGGCCGTGGGCGGCGGTCGCCGTCGTGTACTCCGCTGCGGTCAGCCCGGCCTCCGCCCACGCGGTCCGCCCCTCCACGTCGATCTCGAGCGCCTTCATGTCCCGCAGGTCCAGCACGATCCCGTCATCGACCACGCCGTGCCCGGCCCCGCTGTGGCCGCCGCATCGGACGGCGAACGGGAGGCCCGTGTCGCGCGCGAGCGTGACGACGTGGGCGACGTCGGCCGCATTCGCGGGCCGCACGATGACGAGAGGCCGGCGATCGATGCCACCGGCCACGACGGTCCTGGCTGCGTCGTATTCGGCGTCGTCGGGGGTGATCACCCGGCCACCGATGGCGGCGCGAAGGTCAGGGATCGAGACGGCGGTTGGCGAGGTGGACGGCACGTGGATCTCCTTCTGGGGCGGGGTGGGCACGTGTCAGGCGTCTGGCGCGAGGCGGGAACCGGGGCGCGCGAGGTCGCACCCCGATCCGGGTCGCGGACCGGCGGCGGTCAGGCGGGCGGACCCTCGTCGAGGACGGCGATGGTGTTGCCGGACGGATCCTTGAACCAGGCGATGGTCGGCCCCTCACCCCGGGCGATGCCCTTCTCGTCCTGGCCGAAGTCCGATCCGTAGTGCTCCATCTTCACCCCGGCCCCGGTCAGCTGGTCGACGGCGGCATCGACGTCCTTCACCGGAAGATTCAGGATCGTGTAGTTGCCCGGCTCATGGTCGTCCTTCGGATAGACCAGGACGACCGCGCCGCTGCCGAGATGCAGCTCGAGCATGCCCATCGGGCCATCCCGGGCGTCCAGTCCGAGCGTCTCGCCATAGAAGGACTTCGCGGCGGGGAGATCCTTCACGGCGAACCCCGAGAAGGCCTTGCTGTCCTTGAACATGGGATGTCTCCTTCCTTGGCGCGCGCCAAGACCTTACCGCCTGAGCCCGACGATTGCAGGGGACAGCGATCCTGGGCGGAGCGGGCTAGGAGATCGTCCCGATCGCCTCGCGCAACGCAGCGACGGCCGGACGGACGCCATCCGGCAGCACGGTCGCCTGTAGCTCGCTCCCGCGCGCGAGTTGCTCTGCTGCGTTCCAGGCCGCTCCACCACCCAGGGCGATCACGAGGCCGGGATCCTCCGCCTGCAGCGCCCTCGCCACCTCGGCCGCAGCACGGGCATCATCGACACTGATGGCCCCGATCACGGCCGCCAGCGCTCGCGTCCGGCCCACGGTGGCGACCCAGTCGGCGACGGGCAGGTCGGGGCCCATGTAGAGGACCGGCAAGCCGGCTCGGCGCGCGGCCACGGCGAACGCCAGCGCCCCGAGCTCGTGCCTGGCACCCGGCGGCAGACCGACGACGACACTCCGTTCGGCTGGCGTTGTGCCACCCGCGGCCTGGTACGCGGCGGCCAGGCGGCGCAACACGGCGTGACTGGCGGCGTGCTCGGCAGCCACGTCAAGACGCCCCGCCGCCCACGCCTCCCCGAGTGCCACGAGCGCCGGCAGCAGGTGTCGGTCCGCCGCGGTCTCGAAGGTGCCGTCCGCCAGCATCGCATCGAGGATACGCTCGACCTCGATCGCGTCGAGCCGGGTGGCCGCATCGATGAAACCCCCGACGAGATCGGAAGCCTCGTCCGGCCGGCCAGTGTCGACGGTCGGGGCCGGCGACGCGGCCGGCGCGCGATCCTCCAGCACCGCGGCTGCGGCGCTGCTCGGCGTCCATCCCTCGTCCACCAGCCGACGCATGGTTCGCAGACGCGTCAGGGCGGCATCGTCGTACAGCCGGTAGCCGGACGGCGTCCGCGCCGGAACAACGATCCCATACCGCCGTTCCCAGGCGCGCAGGAGCGGGACCGAGACCCCGGATCGGACGGCCGCCTGCTTGATTGTGTACATGGTTCGTATAGCATACACGCATACAAAGGCTTGACAAGCTGGCACTCGACGTCCTAAAGTCTGGACAGAGCCTAGACAGCCAACGGCTCATCCAGTCCACAAAGGAGTTCTCTCGTGCGCTACCTCAAGGCCCTGTTCCTGCTCCTGGTCATCGTCGGGGGCGTCAACTGGCTCCTCGTCGGCGTCGCCGGGTTCGATCTCGTCGCGGCGATCACCGGCAGCTCGTTCGGCCAGACGAACGTGATCTCGAGCCTGGTCTACATCCTCGTCGGCATCTCGGCCGTGGCCCTCCTGCCGACCCTGCTGCAGTGGGTGACGGCGGACGACCGCGCCACCGCCTGACGACTTCCCATCTCCGAACGTTCAGAAAGGGACCATCCATCGTGCGTCGCCTCACGCTCATCCTCATGTCGGCCGGACTCCTCGCCAGCCTGGTCGTGGCGCCCGTCGCGGCACGTGAATCGCGTTCGACCATCGTCGACACCGCCATCGCGGTGAATGCATCGTCGGGCGAATTCGACCATCTCATCGCCGCCGTCGTCCGAACCGGGCTTGTCGACACCCTCGACGGACGGCGCCAGTTCACGGTCTTCGCCCCGACCGATGCGGCCTTCGAGTCGCTTTTCGCGGCCCTCGGCATCACGGGCGTCGATCAGATCCCGCTCGACACCCTTCGTGCGGTCCTGCTCTACCACGTCGCGCCCGGCGAGCGCTTCAGCACGGACGTGCTCGACAGCAGCCGCGTCCGGACCCTGAGCAAGGGCTTCGTCCACCCGTCCATCCGTGCCGGTGCGCCGTACGTGAACGACGCCCGGATCGTCGCCGCCGACATCGACGTCTCGAACGGCGTGATCCATGTCGATCGACGCGGTGCTGCTCCCGTAGTCGCCAGCCCTCCCCCCTCCCAGTACGGCCGCGGATCTCCCGCGGCCGTACTCCTTTCTACCGGTATCCGCAAGCGCGGATGGCTCCGAAGCGGGTCGGTCGCAACGGGTTCTGGCCGAAGATTCGCGAACGCAGCTACTGCTGGCAAGGAGGACGCAGCCATGACCGACCCATCGACCGAGTCCGAACCGCTCGAGCGGCCGCACGAGATCGACGGCCCCGACGACCAACGCCGCGACGGCCGACCTACCACTGCGCCGACCGAGGGAGTCGGGGCCGGACGGCCAGCCGACGAGACCCCGACCGTGGCGCCGGAGGAACAGGGCGGCGAGCCCTCGACCGAGCACGCGCCAGGCTCCGACCTCTAGGCCGGCGGCTCCCACTCCCGGTCGAACGCGCGCGCGAGTCGCTCGCCGCGCGACAGCGAGGCAACTCGGGCGGCCTCCCGGGTCAGGCGCTCGAGCGCCGCGTGCGGGATGGGCTGACCCTCGGTGAAGGTCGTGAACCGGACCGCTTTGAGGCCCAGGTGGGCGCCCTGCAGCAAGCCGTCCGGATCCTCCATCCACGCGCCGTATTCGAAGCCCAGGTGCACGTGGATCGGCTCGGGAGCCACGTAGGCGAAGTAGCGGGAGCGTCGGCCGACCGGCACCTCGTACCCGATCAGGCGCCAACCGCCCCGAACGCCCTCGATCGCGTCCGGGACCGCCCGACGCACGATCGCGCGAAGCGTCTCGGCCGCCGCACGAATGCCGTCGGGATAGCCGGCCAGAAATGCCTCGGGTGCCAGGGCGTCGGGCATGGACTCGCCTCCGAGGAGGGGGTTACGAGAGCGGAAGACATAGGGTATGATGCTCGCCGGTCGCGGACATAGCCGTGGCCAACACATAGCACGACGCAACGCGGACTCCTCTCACGACTGGCGCGAGAAACCACGGGAACGCGCCGGCTATCGAGAAGGAGTCTCTCTTTTGTATAACGACAAGAATTTGACCTGCGCGGACTGTGGACAGGAATTCGTGTTCACCGCGTCCGAGCAGGACTTCTACGCGCAGCGTGGCTTCACCGAGCCGCGTCGCTGCCCCTCCTGCCGTGCCAGCCGCAAGGCTGCGCGCAACGCAGAGGGTGGCGGTTCCTCGTACGGCGGTAGCTCGTACGGTGGCGGCTATTCCAGCGGTGCCGGCAGCTACGGCGGCGGCGGTGGTGGCGGCGGCGGCTACGAGCGCGCTCCCCGCGAGATGTTCGAGGCGACGTGCTCGTCCTGTGGCAAGGAAGCCCAGGTCCCGTTCCGTCCCACGAGCGGCAAGCCCGTCTACTGCAGCGACTGCTTCCGCAGCCAGCGGGGCTAACACCCCAGTCCTCGCCGGCGGGTCGTCCCGTCCCGCCGGACCGAGAACACAGGAACGACCCGGATCGTCAGTCGACCCGGGTCGTTTTGATTCTGCGTCGCTGGCGAACGGCGGTCAGGCCTGGCTCACCAGCCGGTCACGGCGAACCAGCGCTCCGCACCCGTGCCGGTGATACCCACGAAGAAGACCGCCGGGGCAAGGCAGGTCGATGGGAGCTCGAGGATCGTGTTCACCTCGGCGTCACCGGCCGGGGAGAACGGCACGATCGGGGACCGAGCCGCGGCCACAGAGGAGCAGGTCAGGACGGCGCGCCCGGTGGCGATCGGGTTCACGCCGCTGGCGGCCACTACGAGGCCCTCGACCTCGACGTGCAGCCGCCCGTCGGAGAAGAGCATCGTGCGGCCCTCCTCGATCGACCACGCGACCCCGCCGCCCGTGAGGCCGTGCAGCGTGGGAGCGCCGGAGGGGATCCCGGCCATCCGGGCGTCGAGGACCTTGGCGCCACCGGCCGTCGTCGCGGCGACGGAGCCGAGCAGTAGCGCAGCGAGCGCCGCCAGACTGAGGATGAGTCGGAGCGTGCGGGACATCGGGACCTCCTCGAAGACGGGTCCGTCGATCGGTGCGTGAGGGCACAGCGTCGGGCGGCCGGTGACTCGTAGTACGTCCCGTCGTGCCGCGATGGTTTCGGCGTGCGTGGCGTGGCGCTACGGCGACCGTGGAGGCGCCGGACCCTGAGACCCGACCGTCGCGAGGCGGCGGCGCAGGGCGACCTGCGAGACGCCCGTCACGTCCAGGCGTTCGGCATCGAGGAAGCCGAGGAACCGGGCCATGCCCCTGGCCATCGCCTCGGCGAATGCGGCGTCCCGCGCCAGCGCGTCGTCCTCCAACCACAGGCCGAGGATGCGCAAGGTCCGATCCGCGCGGTCCAGCTTGGCGTCGAACCGGGCCACGAGCGCGTCGCGCCACAGCACCGGCAGCACGTAGTAGCCGTACTTGCGTTTCGCCGCGGGCGTGTACACCTCCCAGCGGTAGTGGAAGCCGAACAGCTCCTCCGCCCGGCCCCGTGCCGGGTCGAGCGGTGAGAGGAAGGTGGCCTCCTCCTCGGTCGTCGTGTCGAGCGGCTTCCAGGATCGCGGCACGCGGCCGCGTTCCAGGGTCGCCAGGATGTCCGCGTCGCTGCCGAGGGCCCAATGCGGGCTCCGCCAGCCCTCGACGCGGACCGCGATCAGGTCGCCGTCCGCCACGCGCTGGTCACGCCAGGTCGTGAACTCCACGGGCGTGATGTCGCGCTGGAGCGCCGACTTGATCCCGGCGAACTTCGTGAGTCCCTGCGCCGCCACCATCTTGCGCAGCAGGTAGTCGTCCGCCTCGGCGTCGGTGGCCTCGCGGATGAGGTCCGCAGGCGCGACCGCGTCCGTCGGGGCGTAGATCCGCTCGAACCGCTCGCGGCGCGTCACCATGGCCTCGCCCATCCGCCACAGGTAGTAGAGGGCCACGGCGCTGTCCTTGCGTCCGCGGTAGCTGTCCACGCGGGTCCTGGCGCTCATCGTGAAGTCCCGGTTCGAGACGGTGCCGCGCTCGCGCAGGACGTCGCGCATCTCGGCGATCGCGGCGGCGTGCTCGCGGGCGAAGGCGCGCCAGCGGGGGCTCCCCTGCTCGCGCCGCATCAGCACGCGCCAGTACGGAAGCTCCTCCATGGGGCGCACCGCCAGCCAGCCGCCCCAGTCGAAGAACCGGCGCTGCTGGTAGGTCAGCGTCGCCCAATCGTCGAGTCGGTAGTCGATCACGCGCGACTGGAGCATCAGGTCGTGAGCCCGCGCGATGACGACGAGCGGATCGAGCTGGAGGTGCTCCATCGCGCGCATCGCCCCTTCCGTGCCGCGCATCCCACGCCAGCGCCGGCCCGGCCACAGGCCCCCGCGGCCGAGGATGTAGCGGGCGGCGGTACGGAGCGAGATCGTCGTCATCGGCCGTACCACGATGCCAGCTCGCGCCGGGCCGTCGCTCGGCGATACGCTTCGCTCGTCGGAGGCCGCAACCGCGAGGGCTCATGTCGAACCTGGTAGATATCGGGGACGTCCCCGCGCTCGACGTCTGGGGCGACACGGTCCGGGCGCGGGTCGTCGCCGGTGCCAACGCCAGCCTGGCCCTGGTCGAGCTGGCGCCCGGGGCGATCGTGCCGGAGCATCGTCACGCCCACGAGCAGTTAGGGCTGTGTGTCGAGGGCAGCATCACCTTCACCGTGGACGGGGAGCGGCGCGAACTCGGTCCGGGCGGAACGTGGCGGATCCCATCGAACCTGCCACACGACGCGGTCGCGGGCCCGGACGGCGCCGTCGTGGTCGACATCTTCTCGCCTGTCCGCGCCGATTGGGACGCCCTCCCCCGCTCCGCTCCAGGCCGGGCCCGCTGGCCGCGGGCGGGCTGAGCGATCGAGCCTGCCGTCACGCTGGCGGGACCGATCGCCTCTAGCGCGAGGCCTCCACGGTCAGCGTCCCCGTCATGCCGGGATGGATCGTGCACGCGAATTCGTAGTCGCCGGGCTCCGGCGCATCGAACTCGATGGTCTCCGAGGCGCCGGGCTCCACGACCGCCGCCGTGGCGACGCTGATCGGAGCGCTGAACGTCAGGTTGTGCGGAAGACTGGCGAGGTTCTCGAACGTGACGGCGACGTGGGAGCCGGCCGGGACGCTGACCTCGTCGGGCTCGAATTCGAGCTCGGATCCGGTGCGCGTGCCGATCGTCAAGGGCGTGCCGTCGCCCGCCGGCGAGCCGGCGGGACCGGCCGAGGCCGAAGCCGCGGGTGAGGCGGACGCCGGCGGGGAGGGCGCCGCGGAGGCCACGACGGACGGACTGGGTGCCCCCGAGGCCTCGCCCGACGCCGGCGGCAGGCTCGGCCCGAACGACCAGCTCGAGGACGCGCCGCCGGGGCTCGAACAGGCCGCCGCGACCAGAGCGACGACGACGGCCACGGTAAGGGTTCGAAGCATCGGCCCGATTCTCGCCCGCCGTGCCTGACGGTCGGTCGTGCCCGGCTTCGCGTGGTGTTGCAGCGTCATCGACGATCCTCGGGGTATCAGGCTTTGGGCGCGGGCCGCTTGCGGGCCTCGAAGCCCAGGTCGCGCGCCTCTTTCACGGTCAGCGGCTCGGTCCGTTTCCAGGAGAACGCCGTGCCGATCGCGTCCCACACGGGTGCGAGGTCCCAGTATGCGGTGTGGGACCTCGGGAAGTCCTTCCCGGAGCGGACGCGCAGGTCCACGACGCTGGCCAGGCCATCGGAGCGCCGGAAGAGCGGCTCGGCCACGAAGGACAGGAAGTCGCGGCTGTCGTAGACGTTCAGCCACGGGACGGGCAGGTGTGGTGGGTCGGCCTCGTCGTAGGGCAGCGACGGGATCGCATCGAATGTGTACAGGAGCGGCGCCTGTGAGCCAACGGTCACGCAGGCGTCGACGGGTGCCTCGGGCCAGCTCCCCAGCAGGTCCACGAGCGCGATTCCACCGAGGCTGAGGCCCACCGGCAGGACCGGCCGGCCACGAGCCGACTTCGCCGCCTTGGCAAGCTCCGTCCGGAGCACGGCCTGCACGGACGCGCGGTGCTGCTGGTAGCCCATGACGTCGGCCAGGAGTTGGGCGCCAAGCGCCTCGAGCATCGATTCCCGCCGGTCCTCGAAGTAATTCGTCATGAGCTTCAGGACGGCGGCCTTGCCCACCCCGGTCGGCAGCGACGACAGGGCGATCGGGGCGGGCTTGCCCCGCCGGTAGAGCGCCTTGCGCCAGTTGCCGAGGCGCAGGCCCGAATGCCGCCGCCACTCGGGCGCGACGACGCGGACGTCCCAGCCCCGTTCGCGCACCTTGTCCTCGATGCGGGACAGGTTGGTGGCCAGGCCCTCCGACGTCTCGTTCGCGCCGTGGACGAAGAAGAGCGTTCCGCTGGGTGTGCTCGGGGCCGCCGGCGCGGCGCGGCGGGCGGAGGCGGACCTGGTGGATGTCACGGCGCAACCATACCGACGCCGAGAACGCACCGTCACGGCGTGCTGAGCCGAAACCGGGCCCGGTGCCGGGGACGTAGACAGAGGTGTAACGACCCCCGCGCTATGGAGATTCACAGGATGCAGACCACCATTCGATCATTGCTGCTGCTCGGGCTGATCGCCGTCCTTGCCGCGTGCACCGGTGCCTCGACCACGCCGTCGCCGACGGCCGCGGCACCGTCCGTCGCACCATCGGCGGCGGCGCCGTCCGAGGCCCCCGCATCCGACGCGCCGTCCGCGGCGCCGCCCGCCGCCGCGGACGCGACGATCGCCCTCGCCACGAACGCGCTGGGCGAGATCATCGTCGACGCCGAGGGCAAGACCCTCTACGCGTTCACGCCCGACACAGCCGGTGAATTGACCTGCTACGACGACTGCGCCGCGCAGTGGCCGCCGTTGATCGCCACCGACGCCGCGGCCATCTCGACCGGAACGGGTCTTGACGCCGCCAAGCTCACGACCGTCGACCGCACGGACGGGACCAAGCAGGTGAAGTACGGCGATTGGCCGCTGTATTACTTCGCGGGCGACAGCGCGGCCGGCGACACCAATGGCCAAGGCCTCGCCACGAAGTGGTACGTGATCGACGCCGCTGGCGCGCTCATCGGTCAGTAACCCGCGATCACTACTGGGGGACACGCCCGCCCGACATCGCAGTGTCGGGCGGGCGTCTCCGTGTCCGTCGCGGTCCGTCAGGCCCGGGTGGCCGCCCTTGCCTTTGGGCCGGCCTTCGCCCGGTCCTTCAGGATCTGCCCGGCGGCGAGCTTGCCCGGCGCGCCGATGACGCAGCCGCCGGGGTGCGTGCCGGAGCCGCACTGGTAGTAGCCGTCGATCGGCGTGCGGTACTGGCTCCAGCCCGGCGCCGGCCTGAAGAAGAACATCTGTGGGGCGAAGAACTCGCCGGCGAAGATGTTGCCCTCCGACAGACCGACGGTCCGCTCGATGTCGAGGGGCGTCCGAACCTCGCGCTGGAGCACCAGATCGCCGAAGCCCGGGAAGAACTTCTCGAGCGTCCGCTGGACGGTGTCGCCGAGGTTCTCCTTCTCGCTGTCCCAGTCGCTCTCGCGCAGTTGATACGGCGTGTACTGGATGAAGCAGCTCAGGACGTGCTTGCCGGGGGGCGCCATGTCGGCGTCGATCGTCGATTGGATCGCCATGTCGATGTACGGGTTCTGGCTGTACCAGCCGTACTTCGCGTCGTCGAAGGCGCGCTCCAGGTAGTCCATCGACGGGCCGATGTTCGTGAACCCACGGAAGTGGTCCGGCTTCTGGCCGAGCGGCGGGAAGTTCGGGATGTCGTCCAGGGCGAAGTTCACCTTGGAGCTCGTGCCCTGGAAGCGGAAGCGCTGGATGTTCTCGACGAGGTCGTCGGGCAGCTCGCGCGGGTTGACGAGTTCGAGGAAGGTGCGCCGCGGGTCGAGCGCGCTGACGACGGTATCGGCGTAGTACTCCGTCCCGTCGGTGAGCGCGACGCCCGTCGTTCGGCCGTTCTTCGTGATGACGGCCTCGACCGGCGACTCGAGGACGATCTCGGCGCCGTACGACTGGGCCGCCCGGGCGAGTACCTGGGTGAAGCCGCCGTTGCCCTTCTTGTGGAACGCCCACGACCCGAACACGCCGTCGTGCTCACCGATCGAGTGATACAGCAGCACGAGCCCCGAGCCCTGTGAGCGCGGGCCGACCTTCGTGCCGATGATGCTCGACGAGGCGAGGTAGCCCTTGAGCAGCTCGGAATCGAAGTAGTCGTCGAGGAAGTCGGCGGCGCTGCCGGTCAGCAGCCGGACCGCGTTGTGGAGCACGCGCTTGTCGAGCTTGCGGAAGCGCGACCCGATCCCGGCGAGCGCGAGCAGCTCCTCCGGGTCGTCGCTGAAGATGTCGGGCGGGACCATGTCGAGCAGCGGCTTGATGGCCTGGCAGACCATGTCGACGTCGTGGCTGTACTGGTCGTACGCGTCGGCGTCGTGCTTGGAGTGCCGCGCGATCTCCTTGAGGTTCTGGTTGTGGTCCTGCGTGAACAGCAGGTACTCGCCGTCTTCGCCGGGCGCCAGCAGTGTTGACATCAGCAGTGGCATGAAGCCGTGCTTGGTGAGCTCCAGGTCCTGGATGATGTCCGGGCGTAGCAGCGACAGCGCGTATGAGAAGGTCGTGAACCAGAAGCCCGGACGCAGCTCCTCGGTGATGGCCGCGCCGCCGACGAGGTGCCGGCGTTCGATGATCAGGGTCTTGAGGCCGGCCTTCGCGAGGTAGGCGCCGTTGACCAGGCCGTTGTGGCCGCCGCCGACGACGATCGCGTCGTAGGTGCGGTCGGCGCGCGAGGTCGTCTTGGTCGAGCGCGTCGTCGACTTCGAGCCGTTCGTCGTCGTCGGGGTCGAGCGCTTCGCCGGGGTCTTGCGGGTCGGAATCGTCGTCGTCATGTCAGGCCGTCTTTCGCTCAGGGTTGTAGAGCGGCAGCCGCGCCACGTGGGCGGCGACCTGCTCGTAATGGTGGTCGACCGTGAACTCGAGGTTCACCTTGGTGCCGAGCTTGGCGAGGTCGGGGCGGATCCGGGCGATGGCGATGTGCCGTTGGAGCATCGGGGAGTACATGAAGCTCGTGGCATAGCCCACACGCTGGTAATCGTCGTCGTAGCACATCCAGTCCTCCTGGACGGGGGCGTGGTCCTTGGGCGGGATGAGCCCGGCCTCGTTGTAGACCCGATCGTAGTCCCGCCAGTCGACGATGAGGCCGCGCATCGCCCAGCGCGAGGTCTTGTCGGCGATCTCGCGCTCGAGCGCCTTGCGGCCGATGAACGCCCGGTCGTCGGTCTTGAGGTCCTTGAACATCCACGACCAGCCGAGCTCGATCGGGGTCGAGCGGTGGGCGTCGTTCCAGGCGAAGCGGCTCGAGTCGAAGTCGGCGTCGAGGAGGAGCAGGCCGGCCTCGATGCGGAGCATGTACAGGGCGGCGAGCCCGAATGGCAGCACGCCGTGGCCCTCCATCGAGTCCCAGAGGGTGTCCCAGACATGCAGCGCGTCCGGCGTGTCGACCCAGACCTCGTAGCCGAGGTCGCCGCTGTAGCCGGTCCGACTCACGGTCACACCCGCGCCACCGATCTCGCCCTTGGCGACGCCGAAGTACGGGATCTTCTCCATCTGCGGGACGAGCTTCTTGAGCAGGTCCCTTGAGCGTGGCCCCTGGAGGGCGAGGGTCCCGATGTCGTCGCTCACCTCCTCGATCGCCACGTCGAGGCGGCCGATGCGGTCCGCGAAATAGGCGAAGTTGGGCTCCGCGCTCGTGAGGAGGTATTCGTCCTTGGCGGTGTGGAGGATGACCCCGTCCTCGATGACGAAACCGCGGTCGTCGAGCCAGCAGGTGTACTGGGCGTGCCCCGGCGGGCAGGCGCGGATGTCGCGGGCCAGGACGCCCGCGAGGAACGCTTCCGCGTCCTTGCCCGTGATCCGGTACTTGTAGAGCGGGCTGGAGTCGAACAGGCCCGCGGCGTTGCGGACCGCGAAGTACTCCATCTTGTCCGACATCTGGTAGCGGTCCGCGGCGAGGTGGCCGGACCAGTGGCTCCAGAGCTGCGTCTCGTTGAGCGCGTTCGTGCGCTCGTGGAAGGGCGTGGTGCGGATCATGCCGGGGCGGCCCTCTCTGGCTCGTGCTGACGTGTCGGGCACGATATCCGTTATTGGACGCCTGCGCAATATCGTTCTACGCTGCGGACCCATGAAGCGGATGACGCCCGACCAGCGACGCGAGGCGATCGTGGCCGCCACGCTGGTCGTCGCCGTGCGCAAGGGGCTGGCGTCCACGACGGTGCGCGACGTGGCCGCCGAGATGGGGACGTCGTCGGGGCTCATCCACCACTACTTCGGCTCGATGGACGAGGTGCTCGCCGGCGGCCTTCGAGCGGGTCGCGGCGCAGGATCTGGGCCTGTCCGCGCGGGCGATGGCCGAAACTTCGTCGCCGGTCGAGGCCCTGCGGGTCTTCTTCCGGACCTATACCCCGGCCGACAAGGACTGGGCATTCCAGCTGTGGCTCGACGCGTGGGCCGAAGCGGCACGCCGACCCGCGGTCCAGGCCACCTCGCGGCGGCTAAACCTGGAGTGGCAGACGCTGCTCGAGCGGACGATCGTGCAGGGCGTGGCGGCTGGGGCGTTCAGCGTGTCCGGACCCGGCGGGCGCGGCGTGGCGGATCCTGTCGCTGCTGGACGGGCTGGCCCTGCAGGTCGTCGCCCACGGCACGACGATCAGCCGCGACGAGGTCGTCGCCTGGGCGACGGGCGCAGCCGAACGTGAGCTCGAGATGCCGGCGGGTACCCTGACCCGATGACCCGCAGCACCGTCATCACGACGCTCGTCGTCCTCGTCCTGGCGATCGCGCTACTCGCCTTGATCGTCACCGGGGAGCAGGTCGCCCGCGAGTTCGGGGGTCCTGACTGGAGTGGGCTGAGTCCTGGTCCATCGCCGTAGGGACGGCGCCTAATCGATCAGTTGGGGGTCTGGCCGGGATTCTCGTCAGATGCCGCCCCCACGAACACACGGCGCCCAGACTCCTGTCAAATGTCGCCTCCGCGAGCAGCTGGCGAGGATTGACCGAATTCTTGAACGCGTCCGAGCGTGAAACGTTCGCTCGAAGGCCGGTTCAAGCGTCGGATGCTCGTCCAGTGCCGCCCTCACGAACATCTGGCAAGAACCCGCGCGTCACGAGCCAGAGGACCGCGAACGGCTAGGCGCGGACCTCCTGGCGCATGAACAGCACGTAGGCCAGCGCGAAGCAGGCGACCATCATCGCCACGAGGCCCACGACCTGCGGCCAGACGAGGATGAAGCTCTGGTCGAGCGACAGCAGCGACGGGATGCGCTGCTGTGCCTGCTCGTAGCTGCCGATCGTCGCCGGCGTCGATACCGAGGTGACCTGCGGGTTGAGCAGCGTCAGCGACGCCTCGCGGTAGAGCGTATCGGGCAGGAGCCGCCGGAGCCCCTCCTGGATCCCGTTGTTCCGCAGCGCTTCTTCGGCCGAGCCGGCGACCGGCGCGATCATCCCGCCGATCAGCGATACGATGAGCCCACCGAAGAACGTGAGGAGCAGCCACGCCCCGAAGCCGACCAGCGCCGACGTCGCGGCCCGCCGGACCGCGACCGACAGCAACATGCCGAAGGCCAGCCACAGCGAGACGTAGACGAAGGTCACCAGCAGCCACAGCACGATGCGCAGGATCTCGGCCGGTGCCGGCACGATCCCGAGGCGGATGATCCCGAACGCCGCGATCGCACCGACCACGGTGACCAGCACGAGGGCGATGACCGCGAGCCCGGCCACGAACTTGCCGTTCACGACGTCGTCGCGGTGGATCGGCTGCGAGAGGAGTCGCGGCAGCGTGCCCTGGGCGCGCTCGCCGTTGATCGAATCGAAGGAGAAGGCCAAGCCGAGCAACGGGGCGACGTAAGCGAGGAATCCGGTCACCGACGGCAGCGTAAACTGCCCGCCGACGTCGGGGGCGAGCCAGAACAGGGCGATGAAGATCGCCTGGCTGTCGGTGACGCCCGATGCCACCTCCCGGATCGCCGCGGCAGCGAAGTACAGCGGGATCGCGGCGGCCATGCCGAGCACGATGACGAGCACGAAGAAGCGGGCCGACAGCAGGTGGTCGCCGAACTCCTTCGCCGCGACCACCGTCCAGCCCGAACCCGGCACCGAGCGGGTGCGCGTCGAGGGAACGGCGGTCATCGGTCATCCTCCGTTGGGGTCGCTTCGGACGGGAGGGAAACGGGATCGACCGGGTCGGGCAATGCGGCGCGGACCGGGGCGGGCGCCGCAGCCGGCACAGCATCCAGGTCCGCACCCGCGTCCGGCGCCGGCGCCGGCGCGTCTATGGTCGCCACGCGCGGCCGCGCCGCGCCCACGGTCGCCGGCCGAGCCACGGCCCGGCGGTAGATATCCTCGAGCGACGGGCAGCACCGCGCGGATCGACGCCAACGGCAGGCCCTCGGCGGCCACCACGGCGAGGACCGCTGACCGCACCACGGCGGGATCGCTGCCCGGCGCCACGGTCAGGATCCACGGATCGCCGGGGCGCGGCCCGTCGTCCAGCGACTCGACGCCCGGCGACGTTCCGCAGGACCTCGCGCGCGTGGCGGTCGTCGGCGCCCTCGGGCAGGTCGAGTCCGACCTCGACCTCGCGCCGGCCATCGCCGAAGCGGGCGGCGAGCTGGTCCATCGTCCCCTGCCCGATCAGCCGACCCGAGGCGAAGATGCCGATCCGGTCGCACACGCTCTGGACCTGGTTGAGCAGGTGGCTCGACAGCAGGATGGCCATGCCCCGCTCGCGCACGAGCCGGCGCAGGAGCTCGAGCACCTCGGTCGACGCCGAGCGGGTCGATGGCGGTCGTTGGTTCGTCGAGGATCAGGACGTCGGGGTCCTTCACGAGCGCGTCAGCGATGCCCAGGCGCTGGAGCATGCCGCGCGAATACGTCTCGGTCTTGTCGTCGGCGCGATCGGACAGCCCGACCTGGTCGAGGACCTCGTCGATGGTCGATTCCGCGAGGTCGCGCGGTAGGCGGTTGAGCCGGGCGGTGTAGCGCAGGTTCTCGCGGCCGGTGAGGTCACCGTAGAAGCCGACGCATCCGGCATGTAGCCGACCCGCCGCTTGACGTCGAGCGGACCGCGCGACGGATCCAGCCCGACGACGCGGGCGGCGCCCCCGGATCGGTTCGGTCAGGCCGAGCAGCATCAGGATCGTCGTGGTCTTGCCGGCCCCGTTCTGGCCGAGCAGCCCGAAGATCTCCCCGGCGTGGATGTCGAGATCGAGGTGGTCGACCGCGACGAGGTCGTTATACGCGCTTGGTCAGGCCACGCGTGCGGATGCGGATGCTGTCCGACGGCGCGTCGATCCCGGAGCGCCGCCCGGTCTGCTCGGCTCGGCGCAGCCGCCAGCCGACGACCCGGCCGTCTCTTGGGCGCGATCCGCCCAGGGCTGGCGCTCATCGGCGCCCGTAGGTCCGGAAGACGTAGAACAGTCCAGCCACGATCAGCGCGATCAGCCCCAGGCCGACGAGCGCCCACAGCGGGGACGTCTCGACGGTGAAGCGAACCTGGCTGCTCGCCTCGGCGCCCTCCTCGGCGGCGGCGCCGTTGAAGGTGATGACGTAGTCGCCGGCGACCGCCTCACCCGACGGCGTGATGGTCGCGGTGATCGTCTCGGTCGCCCCGGGCTCGATCTTGGGGATCGCCGGCGGGTCGGTCGTGACTTCCCAGTTCGTCGGCGGCTCCCCGCTGAGCGTCACCTCCGTGAGCGGCGCCGTCCCGCTGTTCGTGATCTCGAACGACTGGGTCGTCGGGGATCCCGCGGAGCCGCTCGCCGACAGCACGTCGTTCGGGGTCGACAGCGTCATCGAGTACGAACCGGTGACCTCGATGCCGAGCTCGGCCGGGATCGTCCGCTCGCCGGCGCGCGCCTCGACGTTGATGGGATAGGTCCCGGCCGCGATGTCCGCCGGGGCGTTGGCGGTGACGACCGATGTTCTGGGTCGCACCGGCCTCGACGATCGTCGAGGCGGCCTGCGTCTCGCCGGTGAGCGTCGCCTCGACGTCCCAGCCCTCCGGCCCGCTGGCCGAGGCCGACACCGTCACGTCCTGGGCCGTGTCGTTCTGAAGCACCAGGTCGAAGGTGAAGGTCGCATCCGACGCCCCGGTCAGCGTGGGGGTCGACGTCGTCAGCGTGATGTCGCCCGCCGCCTCGGCGTTGACCCGGATGGCGATCGGGAGGACGTCCTGCGCCACCGCCGCCGCGGGCCGTGACGCGCAGCGTGGACGTCGCAGCGGCCGCGTCCGCGGGCACGTCGACATCCAGTCGGACCTCCGCGGCCGCTCCCGAGGTCACCGCCACCCCGTCGACCACGAACCCGCCACCGAGCAGGCTCGCTGTCCATCCGTCAGGAACGCCACTCAGTTCGAGCGCGACGTTCGCGGCGCGCGTGGAGTCCACCGTCAGGTCGAAGCTGACCTTCGTGCCCGGGGCGACCGCGACCGCCGGATAGGGCGTCGTGACCTCCAGGCCGTCGTCTGCGGAGACGGCTGGGACGATCGTCCACAGCGCCAGGATCGAGATGACGAGCGCGGTGGTCAGTCGACCGGACCGCGCAAAGCTTCTCCGCAAGAGATGTCCCTCCTCGATGCGAACTGCAGGCGAATGCCCGGGTGGGCCGGCAGGGAATCTGCCAAAGTCGCGGGTATCCCTGCAACCCAGTTTCCGTCGAAAGACGATTTCGATTCCTGAATCGTCGCCCCCGCCACGGGGAGGGTACCGGAATATGCCCAAGCACCGGCTCCGCGTTGCGACGATCGTGCTCGTCGAGCCTGACGGCAGGGTGATCGGACAGCTGCCCGGCCTGCCGGTCGCGACGCCCTGGTGGCAGGACATGGCGCCCCTGGTCGACGCCTGCCGCGAGCGGTTCGGCCTATGCGTCACGATCCTGCGGCTGCTCGAGACCGACGGCCGCGGCTTTCCCGGCGGACACGTGACGTATCTCGGTGAGATCGGGGCCCGGGACGTCGGGGCGGCCCGCGGGGTGATCGGACCCTGGACGGGCGCCCTCGACGAGCAGCCCCGGCGCATGGCATGGGCCCGTCCCGGTGGCCCGGCGGCCGACATCGCCTGGGCGGACGCCGCCCTGGCGGCCGCCGACCGGCCCCGCACCGGTGACGCCGAGCAGATCCGGTCCTGGAACCTCTCGAGCATCTGGCGACTGCCGACCGCCGACGGACCAGCCTGGCTCAAGGTCGTGCCGCCGTTCTTCGGCCACGAGGGCGCCCTCATCGAACGCCTGGCCGGCGCGCCCGTACCGATCCTGCTGGCCGCCGACGGCCCCCGGATCCTCATGCCCGAGATCCGCGGCGACGACCGGTATGACGCGACCGGACCCGAGCTGCTGGCCATGATCGATGCGCTCGTCCAGGTCCAGGCCGCCTGGGCCGGGCGCATCGACGAGCTCCTCGCCATAGGCCTGCCCGACTGGCGGCGCTCGGTCCTGCCGGCCGTCATCGGCGACGTCATCGAGCGCACCGCCGAGCAGCTGACGGCAGCGGAACGAGCGACGCTGGGTCGCTTCGTGGCTCGACTCCCTGAGCGCCTCGCCGCCGTGGAGGCGTGTGGCCTGCCCGACACGATCGTGCACGGGGACTTCGCACCGGGCAATGTCCGCGGCGACGGCGCGACCGCGCCGATGACCATCCTCGATTGGGGTGACAGCGGCATCGGACACCCGCTCCTGGATCAACCAGCGTTCCTGGACCGGACACCGGCCGCGGACACGGCGACGATCCGAGCCCATTGGGACGCGGCGTGGCGGGCCGCGAACCCTGACGCGGACCCGACGCGCGCCGCTCGGCTCCTCGCGCCGGTCGCGGCCGCACGGCAGGCCGTCACCTACCGACAATTCCTCGACCGGATCGAGCCGTCCGAGTGGCCCTACCACGAGGGCGACCCCGCGGACAGGCTGCGCCGGGCGGTGGCGCTTCTCGCGGCGCCATCGCGGGCCGCGCGTATCCTGTCGCGGTGAGCCTGTACGAGCTGGCCGGCCCGGGTGCGCCGGGTGATCCGGGCGACCTCATCGCGCCCACGATGGTGGGCGCCTTCGACGGCTGGGTCGATGCCGGCAGCGCAGCCACCTCCGCCCTCGATCACCTCGTGGACGGCGCCCCGGTCGTCGCCACCTTCGACGCGGACGCGCTGTTCGATTACCGCTCCCGCCGTCCGATGCTCGAGATCGTGGACGGTCGACTGGCGGAGCTCGACTGGCCCGAGCTCGCGATTCGGCGGGTCCGGGTCGCTGAGCGAGACCTGCTGGTCCTTGCCGGCCCGGAACCCGACGACAAGTGGCAAGGGTTCCGTGTCGCGGTGGTCGAGATCGCCCAGCGGCTCGGGGTCGTCGAGTGGATCAGCCTCGGTGCGATCCCGGCGGCCGTGCCGCATACCCGTTCCGTGCCGGTCCTGGGGACCACCTCGGAGGATGGACGCCTGCGTGGAGACGTACGACCGGGCCCGGCCGGGCTCCTGCGCGTGCCGGCCGCGACGGTCAGCGTGCTCGAGATGGCCATGGCCGAAAGCGGCATCCCGGCCGTGGGCTACTTCGCCCAGGTCCCCCATTACGTCTCGGGGCCGTACCCGGCCGCATCGGTCGAGCTGCTCGTCGCCCTCGGCCGTCACCTCGACGTCGTCCTCCCGCCCGGCGACCTGGCCGACGAGGCCCAGCAGCTGCGAGCCCGCCTCGATACCGCGACGGCCCTCGAGGAGAGCACCCGCGAGTACGTCCAGCGACTCGAGCTGCTCGTCGACGAGCAGCGGCTGCCGTCCGGCGATGACCTGATCGGCGAGATCGAGCGCTTCCTGCGCGAGGGCGGCACCGAGGGTCGGTCCCGCGGCTGAATCCGACGAGGTTTGTGATAGGCTCGCACAAACGTTGTGGGCGGGTCCGGTGGCAGGAAGAGGAGGGTTTCGTGCGCGCTGACTTCTTCGCCGAGGTCGCCTGGTCCGATCCCGTTTGGCGGTCTCGACTCGACCGACCCGCTGACCTTCAAGGTGTACCAGCCGGATCGGGTCGTCCTCGGCAAGCGCATGGAGGACCACCTTCGGATCGCCGTCTGCCTCTGGCACTCGTTCAACTGGCCGGGCTCGGACGTGTTCGGCGTCGGCACGTTCGACCGTCCGTGGCTGGAGCACGGCAGGGATCCGATGGAGGCCGCGCGCGCGAAGCTCGACGCCGCCTTCGAGTTCATCGAGAAGCTCGGCATGCCGTTCTACTGCTTCCACGACCGCGACATCGCCCCCGAGGGACGGACCTTCGCCGAATTGCGGGCCAACCTCGACGCGACATGATCGATCGAGGCCGAGGCGCACCAGGCCCGGACCGGGGCACGGCTCCTGTGGGGCACGGCCAACCTGTTCAGCCACCCGCGCTATGCCGCCGGCGCGGCGACGAACCCCGATCCCGAGGTGTTCGCCTACGCGGCGGCCCAGGTCAAGGTGATGCTCGAGGCGACGCATCGCCTCGGTGGCGCGAACTACGTCCTGTGGGGCGGGCGCGAGGGCTACGAGACACTGCTCAACACGGACCTGGCCCGCGAGGAGGACCAGCTCGCGCGGTTCCTCACGCTGGTCGCGGAGCACAAGCACAAGATCGGCTTTGCGGGGACGCTGCTGCTGGAGCCCAAGCCGCAGGAACCGACCAAGCACCAGTACGACTACGACTCCGCGACGGTCGCGGGCTTCCTCGACCGCCACGGCCTGAAGGACGAGTACCGGGTCAACATCGAGGTGAACCACGCGACGCTGGCGGGGCACAGCTTCCAGCACGAGGTGGCCGTCGCCGTCGCGACGGGCATCTTCGGCAGCGTCGACGCCAACCGGGGCGACGCCCAGAACGGCTGGGACACCGACCAGTTCCCGAACTCCGTCGACGAGCTGGCCCTGGCGCTGTACGAGATCCTCAAGGCCGGCGGCTTCACGACCGGCGGCTTCAACTTCGACACCAAGCTCCGCCGCCAGAGCCTGGATCGGACCGACCTGTTCCACGCCCACATCGGCGGGATCGACACGCTGGCGCGGGCGCTGCTCGTCGCCGCCGACCTTGTCGAGGACGGCGGCCTCGAACGCCACCGCGAGGAGCGCTATGCCGGTTGGTCGAAGGATCTGGGCGCGAAGATCCTGGCCGGCGATACGTCGCCTCGAAGCGCTCGAGGGCGTCGTGGCCGGCGGCGAGGTCGATCCGCAGCCCCGTGTCCGGGCGCCAGGAGCTGCTCGAGAACCTGGTCAACCAGCGCATCTGGTCCGTGGACCCGGCGACGGGAGTGAAGCACTCCGCGGGCCGCTGACGCCGATGGCCTTCGTCCTGGGAATCGATGTCTCGACCACCGCGACCAAGGCCGTCCTGGTCGACGAGTCGGGAGCGGTCCGCGGCATCGGCGCCTCGGCGTACGGCTTCGAGGCGCCACAGCCAACGTGGAGCGAGCAGGACCCGCAGCTGTGGTGGGACGGCGCGGTCGAGGCGATCCGCACGGTCCTTGCGTCCGACAGGCGTGGACGCGGCGGCCATCGCCGCGGTCGGGCTGACCGGCCAGATGCACGGGGCGGTGCTGCTGGACGCGACCGGACGGGTGCTGCGGCCGGCGATCCTCTGGAACGACCAGCGAACCGCCGCCGAATGCGACGTCATCCGTGCGGCCCTCGGCCCGGAACGGCTCATCGCCATCACCGGCAACGATGCCCTGACCGGCTTCACCGCGCCCAAGCTCGTCTGGGTGCGCGACCACGAGCCCGACGTCTGGTCCCGCGTCGCCCACCTGCTGCTGCCCAAGGACTACCTGCGACTCCGCCTGACCGGCGAGTACGCCATGGACAAGGCGGACGGCGCCGGCACGCTGCTGTTCGACCTGGCGGCGCGCGATTGGTCGCGCGAGGTCCTCGACGCGCTGCGGATCGACGCGCGCTGGATGCCGCCGACCCATGAGGGCCCGGAGGTCACCGGCTCCGTCAGCGCGGACGGCCGCCGCGGCCACCGGCCTGCGGGCCGGTACGCCCGTGGTGGCGGGCGGGGGCGACCAGGCGGCCAACGCGGTCGGCGTCGGCGCGGTGAGCCCCGGCACGGTCGCGCTCTCCCTGGGGACGTCCGGTGTCGTCTTCGCCCCGACCGAGGAGCCCTTGTTCGACCCGGCCGGGCAGGTCCACGCGTTCTGCCACGCCGTGCCGGGCCGCTGGCACCTCATGACCGTGATGCTCTCGGCGGCGGGCTCCCTGCGCTGGTTTCGGGACACCGTCGCGCCCGACGTCGCGTTCGGCGACCTCGTCGCGTCAGCCGCCGAGGTCCCGGCCGGTAGTTCCGGGCTGTGGTTCCTGCCCTACCTCAGCGGCGAGCGCAGCCCGCATGCCGATCCCCTGGCGCGCGGCGCGTTCGTCGGCCTGTCGCTCGGGCACGACCGCCGTCACCTCACGCGGGCCGTCCTCGAGGGAGTGGCGTTCGGCCTGCGCGACGGGCTCGACCAGATGATCGCGACGGGCATGCCGCGACCGGCCCGGATCCGGGCGTCCGGGGGTGGCACGGAGAGCGCGCTGTGGCGCCAGATCCTTGCCGATACCCTCGAGGTGGATCTCGCGACCGTGGCGACGGCCGAGGGTGCGGCATTCGGCGCGGCCCTGCTCGGAACCGTCGCGGCGGGCTGGTATCCGACCGTCGACGCGGCCACGGCCGCGCTGGTCAAGTCAACCACGAGGGCGGTGCCCGGTCCGGACCGCGAGCGCTACGCCGCCGCGCATGAGGTGTACCGGGGCCTGTATCCCGCGCTCGCCCCGACATTCCGCGGGCCCTGATCCGACCGGGCTTCGCGATCGCGGCCTCAAGTGTGCAGTTCGGCGAGCTCGCTCTCGGTGATCTCACCCGGCTTCTTGCCCATGATGATCATGGCCAGGACCTCGTCCTTGGTCACCGATCCCTTGGTCGACGGTCCCGACGACCTTGCCCTGGAGCATGACCGTGATCCGGTCGGCCAAGTCGAACACGTCGTGGATGTCGTGGCTGATCAGGAAGATGCCGAGCCCTTCCTGCTTCAGCTTGCGCGACCAGCTCGTGGACCTGGGCGGTCTCGGCCGGCCCGAGGGCAGCCGTCGGCTCGTCCATGATCAGGACCTTCGCGTTGAAATGGATCGCGCGGGCGATCGCGATCGCCTGGCGCTGGCCGCCGGACAGCGACCGCACGGCCGTCTTGAAGTTCCGGAAGCGCGGATTGAGCCGGCCCATGACCTTGCGGGTCGCGGATTCCATCGCGGCGTCGTCCAGGCTGCCCGCCCGCGTCTGCAGCTCGCGGCCCAGGAACACGTTGGCGGCCGCGTCGACGTTGTCGGCCAGGGCCAGGGTCTGGTAGATCGTCTCGATGCCCAGGGCTTTGGCGTCGCGTGGGTTGCTGATCGTGACGGGCGTACCTTCTACGTGCACCTCGCCCGAATCGGCGCGCTGGGCGCCCGACAGCACGCGCATGAGCGTCGACTTGCCGGCGCCGTTGCCGCCGACCAGCCCGATGACCTCGCCCGGGAGGACGTCGACCGAGACACCCTCGACCGCGTGGACGCCGCCGAACGACACCCGGATGTCGCGCATCTCGACGACGGGGCAGGCGCGCGGGCAGCCGGCGGCACGCGCCGGGACCGGCGTCGGCTGCGCGCTGCCGTCCATGCCGGTTTCCATGCCGCCGCTCATTCCCGCGCCGCCGGATGTAGGTATCGAAGCCGACTGCGGCGACGAGGACCAGCCCCACGACGATGTCCTGGACCGGCGAGTCGACGCGAAGCAGGACCATGCCCGACTGCAACGACTGCATCACGACGGCCCCCAGCACGGCGCCCGGGATCGTCCCGATGCCACCGGCGAACGAGGTGCCGCCGATGACGGCTGCAGCGATGACGATACAGCTCCGCCTGCGTGCCGAGACCGACCGTCGCGGCGTCGAGGCGCGCGGTCAGGACCGCCGCGCTCACCGCGCTGAGGATGCCCATCACGACGAACGTCATCATGATCGTGCGCTTCGTATTGATGCCCGCGAGGTTCGCGGCGTCGGGGTTGCCGCCGATCGCGAACACGTAGCGGCCGAATCGTCGCCGCGTCGCGAGGATCGTCATCAGGCCGGCGATGCCCAGGGCGATCAGGACCGGGATCGCGATGCCGGTCGGGATGATGAGGCCGCCCGGCGGCTCCGTGATGCCGTTGGCGGCGGCGAAGTTGCTAGCCAGCTGGGGCGGCCACGGGTAGGCGTTGGCGACGGCCACGGCGCCGACGGTGATCAGGCAGCCGATGACGCCGATGGTGATCTCGGCCGGCATCGGCCGGATCGGGAATCCGTACTTCCGGCGCCGGCGCCGGCCGGTGATCAGGCCGTAGATGATCGCGGCACACACGAGACCGGCGACGAGCCAGCTGAGGTTCGCCCCGAGCGAGCCCTGCGGCCCGCCGCCGAGCAGCGAGAAGGTCGAATCCATCGGGGCGATCGTCTGGCCCTGGGCCAGCTGGAAGGCGAGTCCGCGCCAGACGAGGAGCCCGCCGAGGGTCACGATGAACGACGGGACACCGATGTAGGCGATGACGAAGCCGTGGACGGCACCGATGACCGCCCCGGCGGCGAGGCCGAAGGCGAGGGTGACGATCCACGTCCAGGGCTGATCGAAGCCGAGGCCGAACGTCTTGGGGATCCATTCGGCCTGGAGCATGGCCATCAACATCCCGGTGAGTCCGAGGACGGCCCCGACCGAGAGGTCGATGTTCCGCGAGACGATGATCAGGACCATGCCGGTGGCCATGATCGCGACCGAGGCCGACTGGACCGACAGGTTCCAGAGGTTGCGCGGCGTCAGGAACAACCCGTCGGACAGGGCGTTGAAACCCACCCAGATCACGACCAGGGCCGCGATCATCCCCAGCAGGCGGGTGTCCAGCTCGAGGCTCTGGAAGGCGGACCGGACGGAACCCCGGGCCGGTTCGCTGGTCGGGGACGCGCTGGGCACGGCAGTGACCTGGGTCATCGCGACGCCTCGTTGGATGGCGGTGGACGAAAACGCCCTGGGCCGCGGCGGAGCCGCGACACAGGGCGCAGATTACGTCGTAGCGACTGCTACTGGCAGACGGTGACGGTGGTGTCGGTCACGCCCTGGCAGAGCGCTTCCTTGGTGATCCAGCCGGCGTCGACGACGGCGTTGAGGTTGTCCTTGAGGATCGGCAGCGGGGCGAGCAGTCTGCGACGCGACGGTGTTGCCACCGGGCGTCGTGAACGGCGCCGTGCCCGCGACCGCGGAGACGTCCTTGTTGGCGCACAGGGCGACGGCTGCCGTACCGGCGGCCGTGCCGAGCTCGCGGGCGTCCTTCCAGACGTCCACGGCCTGCGTGCCGAGGGCGACCCGGTTGAGGGCGGCCTGATCGCCGTCCTGGCCCGAGACCGGGACCTTGCCCGCGAGACCCTGGGCCTGGAGCGCAGCGACGACGCCGCCCGCCATGCCGTCGTTCTCGGAGAGCACGGCGTCGACCTTGTTGTCGGCCGAGGTCAGGATCTGCTCCATGTTCGTCTGGGCGACGTCCGGCTTCCAGCCGTCGGTGAAGGTCTCACCGACGATCTTGATGTCACCGGCCGTCACAGCGGCGCCGATGATCTCTTCGTAGCCGTCGCGCAGGAAGCGGGCGTTGGCGTCCGCCTCGTTGCCCTTGATGATCGCGTAATTGCCCTTCGGGACGAGCTTGAAGATCTCGCGCGCCTGCATGCGCCCGACCTCGATGTTGTCGAACGTGATGTACAGGACGCCCGGGTCCTCGATGAGCCGGTCGTAGGCGATGACCGGGATGCCCTCGCCGATGGCGCTCTGGACGGACGGCTTGATGGCCACATCGTCCTCGGCCAGGATGATCACGACGTTGGCGCCCTGCGAGATCAGGTTCTCGACGTTGGTCGCCTGGGTCTCGGCGGACGACTTCGCGTCGTTCGCGATGTAGGTCCCGCCGCCGGCCTCGACGGCCGCCTTGATGGCGGGCTCATCCCACTTGGCCCAACGCTCTTCCTGGTAGTTGTTCCACGACATGCCGACCGTGCAGGCCGCAGTGCCACCACTGGCCGGCGCGCTCGCGGCCGGCTGGCTCGCCGCCGGGGCACTCCCTGCCGCGGTCGGCGCTGAGCTCGCGGCGGGCGTCGAGCACGCGGCGAGCATGAAGACGGCGATCATCAAGAACGCCGTCGTCCTTCGAATGGACATTGCTGACTCCTCCTAGATAGCTGTCGAAGCCCCATCGAATCCGGCGCAAGGCTATCACTCCCGACACCCTGCTCTGGAACCGTCTCGATGGGCCGCCTCGGATCGACACGCTGGACTGCCGATGCCTCCTTTCGATCTCCCCTTTCAGGCGCTTGCCAGGGCGACCAGGGCGCTGCGTGGACGCAGCCAGGCCGCCGGGTCGGCGAGTAATGGTTCGAAGGCGAGCTCCGCCGCGCCCCGCAGCGGCGCCGCTTCGCCGAGGGTGGTCGGGACGACCCGCACGAGCTGACGCGACGCCCGCAGGACGCGGCGGTCGAGCTCGGCCTCGAGGGTCGATCGGACGAATGGGTAGGCGGGGGCCAGGCCTCCACCCAGGAGGACCATGTCCGGGTTCAGGACATTGATGACGCCGGCCAGCCCGATGCCGAGCCAGCGCCCCGTTTCGGCAAGGGCCTCCAGGGCCATGGGTGACCCGTTCTCCGCCTCGCGCAGCACGGCCGCGACCGCCTCGTGCCCGCCCTCCGGTGGGTGCCCGGCGCGCCGCAGGAGCGCGCTCGATCCGACTTCCGTCTCCCAGCACCCGATCGAGCCGCAGCGGCACGGCAGGCCGTCGGGGTTGACCGGGATGTGCCCGACCTCGCCGCTGTACCCGGCCGACCCGGTCAGCGGTTCGCCGTTGATGATCAGGCCACCGCCGACCCCGACGGAGCCCCAGACGAGCAGGACGTCATCCACCCCGCGAGCGGCGCCGCGGCGATGCTCGGCCAGGACCGCCAGGTCGGATTCGTTCGCGATCGCGAGGGGGACATCCATGCCCAGGGCCTCGGCGAGGCGCGCACCAAGCGGTTCGTCACGCCAACCCAGGTTCGGGGCCATCGAGACCATCCCGTCGCTGCGGCGGACCACGCCGACCATGGCCACGCCGGTCCCGATGATCACGTCGTCCGCTGGAAGGGCCGCGCGAACGGTCGAGGCCAGCTCGGCGAGAAGGTCCACGATCGGCGTCAGGCTGGTGCGCCCGCGTGGGAGATCGACCCGCACGAGCTCGAAGACCTCCCCGCCGAGACCGACGGTCGCAGCCGCCAGCGAGTCGACGGCGATCTCGAGCGCCAGCACGACTCGACCGTGCGGGTCGGGGCGCACGACCGGCGATGGCCGGCCAGGCGTGCCGTCCAGGGCGGCGGGCCCTTCGATGGCGAGGTTGCCCCCGACCAGTTCGCCGATGAGCCCACGGATGGCGCTGCGGGTCAGGCCTGTCCGGTTGACCAGCTCCGAGCGCGAGAGGGGGCCGCCGACGTGCAGCTCGCGGACGATCGTGCTGAGGTTCGCGCGGCGAACCGTCTCGCTGCGATGTCCGAGCTCGTCGCGGCTCATCATCACGGGTTTGTGTTCCTCTCTGCCAAATAGATATGCGAGACTCGTACAACCGCGCGGCCCTGTCAAGACGGAGTTCGAGGAGCGCACCGATGAGCGTCCTCCGGATCGGGATCCTGTCCACGGCGAACATCGCGACGGGGAAGGTCATCCCCGGGATGCGCCTGGCCGATCGCGTCGAAGTCGCGGCCATCGCGTCACGCGACGCCGCTCGTGCCCGGGTGGTCGCGGACGGCCTTGGCATCCCGAGGGCGCATGGCTCGTACGAGGCGCTGCTGGCCGATCCGGACGTCGACGCCGTGTACATCCCGCTGCCCGAATCACCTCCACGCCGAGTGGACGATCGCCGCGGCCCGCGCCGGGAAGCACGTCCTGTGCGAGAAGCCGCTGGCCATGACCGCGGCCGACGGCGAGCGGATGGTCGAGGCCTGCCGGGCCGCGGGCGTCCACCTCATGGAAGCCTTCATGTACCGGCTCCACCCGTCGTGGCTGGCCGTTCGCGAGCTCGTCGCGTCGGGACGGATCGGGCGGTTGATGGCGGTGCAGAGCTGGTTCTCGTATTTCAACGACGACCCGACGAACATCCGGAACGTCCAGGCGTTCGGGGGCGGCGCGCTCTTCGATATCGGCTGCTACGCGGTGAACCTGTCGCGGATGCTGTTCGAGGCCGAACCGGACCGGGTGGCCGGAGCGATGGTGCGTGACCCGGCGAGTGGCGTCGACATCACGACCAGCGCGATCCTCGGGTTCCCGACGGGCATCGCCGCCTTCACCTGTTCCACTCGGTCCGAGACGGATCAGCGGGTGGACATCTACGGAACGGACGGCCGGATCTCGATCGGAATCCCATTCAACATCCCGCCGGATCGTCCGACGAGGGTCTTCGTGACGGCCGGTGGCGACCCGCCGGTCGCCCCGGCCACCGAAGAGCTGCGGTTCGACACGGCCGACCCATACGCGGTCCAGGCAGAACGGTTTGCCGCCGCGATCCTGGACGGCACGCCGTCACCAATCCCGTCCGAGGACGGCGTGGCGAACCTGCGCGTCATCGAGCGGATCTTCGCGGCCGCGGATCAGTCCCGGGCGGAGCCGTCGAAGTAGCGCAGGGCGAGGGCCATCGCGTCCTTGCCGCAGGTCGCGCCGATCTTGCGACCCTCGACGTCGTCGGTCCGGATGTGGATGCCCATGAACAGGCGCGAGAGCCCCGCCTGATCGGCGGCATCGAAGTACGTCGCCCACTGGAGCGTGGTGTCGCTGGTGGGGCCTTCCTCGTGGATGAGGTCGCCTTGCTTGACGGTGTACTCGGTCAGGCCGCCCGGGAAATATTCGCTCCCGGTGAATGCGGTCATCACCTCGGCCGCGGCACGGCTGAACGTGCTGTGGCCGGACGGGTACCCGGCAAAGGCGGGCGTCACGAACGTCGAGCGCTGGTAGGGCACCCAGTCGACCGCGCGGATCCAGCCGACACCGCTGGTCTCGGTCGCCGGATCCTTCGGGAAGCCTCGCCACGACCGGACCGCGACCTCGCCGGTGTGACCCGCCAGGTCGGCGTGCCGCTCGCCCGGGGCGGAGGACTCGGGCGTGATCACCTCGACCAGACCCGTGACAAGGGGCAGGCCTTCGGCGGAGTACGACGGACCGGCTGGATCGCTCGACTGGCCCTTCCCGCCGAGGTAGCGGATCATCGAGATCGGGCGGGCGGAGTCGTAGAACCCCTTGACGCCCCAGGTCGCGATCGCCGCGTCGTGGACCGCGCCGTTGAGCGCGAGGTACAGCTTCACGTCCCACTCGAGCCGATCGACCGGATCGCCCGCTCCGCCGATGCGCGGCTCGAAGCCCGGAGCGTCAGAAACCTCGTTCGCGATCACGTTCCAGTGCCCGGGCGGCGTCTCGGACTTCGGCCCGTCGGCCCAGTACTCGGCGAGCACGCGGGCGAAGTCGGCGCGCGGGACCGGGTGCGGAGCGTACGGCTGGCCCGTGGCGGGGTTGACCGGGTGGCCGACGCCATCGTCGGCGCCGAGCGTGTTGCCACCGAAGGCGCCTGGCCCCACGTCCGTCGCGACGCCGTCGGTGGCGTCCAGCTCCGAACTGCGGCGGATGATGTCGACGGCCGCGTCCTTGAAGGCCTGGTCCGTGGCCTCGCCGAGCCTGGGTGGCGGTCCCGGGTCGATGGGGACACCCGTCGGCGAGATGGGGAGCGCGAACGGCGTCACGTGTCCCCAGTGCGGACCGATGAACGACTGGATCTGGCCTGGGATCGGCAGGCCGTTCTGGGAGATCTGCTTGTCCAGGGCCAGCGGCTGCCAATGGTTCGGGTCTCGCATGACGGCGCCCGGCTTGGCCACCTCGAGTGGCTCGTTGACCGGGCTGTAGGCCGGGTCCTTATAGCGCACGTCCTCGAGCGCGCCGTCGCTCTGCCCGTAGGCAAGCACGGCCTCGCCGATCCGGTTGCCCAGCGCTGCGGGCGAGTCTCCGTCGGTCGCGGCAAAGTCCGTCCGGTAGCACAGGCTCGTCATGGTCGCGTCGAGCTGCTCGCGGGCGGTGGCCAGGTCCGCCACCGTCCCAAAGCGCCACAGCAGGATGCGGTAGGCCGCGTAGCTCATCGCGGTCTCGCGCGCGGCCGCGACCGACGAGGCGTCGCCGCCCGAGAGCTTCTCCGTGACGAGGTAGCCGTCCGCGGCCTGATCGTAGGCAGCCCATGCGTCCCACAGCGCGACCGACAGGTGGAACAGGTTCCGCGCGTGGACGGTCGGCGCCGGCACCACCTGGCGGATGAGCTCGAGCGTCTGGTCGTCCCACACCCGGGCCACGGACCGGCCGCCGAGGTCGCCCCGCGCACAGCCTTCGGTGACGTGTGGGGGCGTGGCTCCGCAGCCCACCAGGACCGTGCCCGCGACAACCAGCCCGGCGAGCCACGTGGCGGCCGTTCGAGTCATGCGTCCTCCAGTCATGCACGGTCCCTCGGCTCGCCGCCATCGCTCCACCGGCGCCCCCTCGAGCGCCCGGTTCGGAACGGTCGGCGAGGCGGAGGATGACCCAGCGAGGTTCGCAGGTCAACCCTGCGTCGCGACTATGCTTCCGACCGTGTCCGCTCACGAAGTCACGCCCGGTGAACGGCCGCGGCGCGGACGTCCGCATGCCAGCCGAGCGATGCTCGCCCTGGGTCTCGGCGCGGTGGTGGCGGTCGCCGCGATCGGGCTGGCCGTCGGGGGCTCCGTGCTGATGCGTCCCGCGACACCGGGCGCTGCCCTGCCGGCTCCGCGGTTCGTGGAGGAAGCGATGGCCGCCGGCGTCGAGCACGTCTACGACGGCGAGTACACGTTCTTCGTCGGCGGCGGGGTGGCGGCCTTCGACTGCGATGGCGACCGGTTTCCGGAGCTGTACCTGGCCGGCGGATCCGCGCCGGCGGCCCTGTTCCGCAACCGCTCCGCGACCGGCGGCCCGCTGCGGTTCGAGCGGCTGGCCGACTCCGTCACCGACCTGACCTCGGTCACCGGGGCGTACCCCCTCGACATCGACGGTGACCACCTGGTCGATCTCGTCGTCTTGCGCCGCGGCGAGAACATGGTCCTTCGCGGTCTCGGAGACTGCCGGTTCGAACGCGCCAATCAGGCGCTCGGCATCGCCGGTGGTGAGGCCTGGACCGTCGGCTTCAGCGCGACCTGGGAGACGCCGACGGCGACCCTGCCCACCCTCGCGTTCGGCGACTACGTCACGCTCGATGAGCGTGAGTCCGCGATCGGGTGCCCGGACAACCAGCTCATCCGCCCGACCGATCGCGGGACCGTCTATGCCGCGCCGATCGCGCTGGCACCCGGCTGGTGCACGCTCTCGCTCCTGTTCAGCGACTGGGACCGGTCCGGCCGGCGCGACCTGCGCGTCTCGAACGACCGTCACTACTACCAGGACGGGGAGGAGCAGCTCTGGCGGATCGAAGCTGGTCAGCCACCGCGGGAGTACGGGCGCGACGACGGCTGGGCGCGGCTGCAGGTCTGGGGGATGGGCATCGCCAGCCAGGACCTGACGGGCGACGGCTACCCCGAGGTGTACCTGACGAGCCAGGGTGACAACAAGCTCCAGACCCTCGCCGACGGCCCCGCCCGGCCGATCTTCGAGGACATCGCGCTGCGCCGCGGTGCCACGGCGCATCGGCCCTTCGCGGGCGGCGACGCCATGCCATCGACCGCCTGGCACGCCGAATTCGACGACGTCAATGCCGACGGCTACACGGACCTGTTCGTCGCCAAGGGCAACGTGGAGGCGCAGACCGACTACGCCGCGAAGGATCCGAACAACCTGCTGATCGGCCAGGCCGACGGTAGCTTCGTCGAAGGAGCGGAGGCGGCCGGGCTCCTCGGCTACGCCCGCGCGCGTGGTGCGACGCTGACCGATCTCGACCTCGACGGGTTGCTCGACATCGTCGTGGTCAACCGGCGCGAGAACGTCATGGTCTGGCACAACGTCGGGTCCGGGACGGCGGCGGCGCCCGCGGCGATGGGCAACTGGATCCAGGTCCGACTCTCCCAGGACGGCCCCAATCCGGACGCGATCGGGTCCTGGCTCGACGTGAAGGTCGGCGACCGGGTCACCACCCGGGAGCTGACCGTCGGAGGTGGGCATGCCGGTGGCGAGCTCGGCTGGATCCACGCCGGGCTCGGGTCGGCGGATCGCGCCGAGCTGCGGGTCCACTGGCCGGACGGCGAGGTGGGCCCGTGGCTGCCGATCGAGGCCGACCGGTTCGGCATCATCGAACGCGGGGCGACCGCGATCACGCCGTGGTCCCCGACGCCGTGACGACGGGTGCCGGAGGAGGACACAGATGACCAGGGCCCGCCTCGCCGAGATCCCGCTCCCCGACTTCGGGCCCCTCGAGCCCGCGCCGGAGATCCCCGCCGCGACCTACTCGGCCAGGCTTGAGCGGATCCGTTCGCGCGCCGAGCAACGAGGCTTCGACCGGCTCGTCGTGTATGCCGATCGGGAACACAGCGCCAACCTCGCCTACCTGACCGGATTCGATCCGCGGTTCGAGGAAGCCGTGCTGATCGTGGGTCCCAGCGAGGCCCCGGCCATCCTGGTCGGGAACGAGTGCTTCGGGCTGGCGGGCGCCGCGCCCGTGACCATGCGTCGTCACCAATTCGCGGACCTGAGCCTGCCCAGCCAGCCACGGGATCGGTCGAAGCCACTGGCCGAGATCCTGGGCGACGAAGGCATCGGCCGGGGCCGCCGGGTCGGGGTGATCGGCTGGAAGACGTACGGGGATCCGCAGCGCAGCGACGCGCCGGCCTACCTCGTCGACGAGGTCCGGGCGCTCGTGGGCGATCCAGCGCTCGTCGAGAACGCGACCGACTTGATGATCGACGCCGCGGACGGCCTGCGCGTCATCAATGAGGTCGAGCAGCTGGCCGTCCTCGAGCATGCCGCGTGCCGAACATCCGGTGGCGTGCGACGCGTCCTGTCCGGCCTCCGGCCCGGGATGACCGAGCGCGAGGCGGTCCGCCTGCTCGAATGGGACGGCACACCGCTCTCCTGCCACCTCATGTTGCGTGCCGGCCCGGATGCCTCCCTCGGCCTGCTGAGCCCGAGCGACCGCCCGATCGAGCGAGGCGACCGATTCACGGTGGCCTTCGGGATCTGGGGAGCGCTGAACTGCCGCGCCGGCTTCGTGGTCGAGGGCGCCGACGAGCTCCCCGACGCCATCGGCGACTACGTCGAGCGATCTGGTCGGCCCCTATTTCGCGGCGATCGCCGAGTGGTACGGGGCGATGCACGTGGGCCAGGTCGGGGGCGTCCTGCACGACATCATCGCGCGCCACCTCGGTGACCCGTTCTTCGGGATCTTCCTGAACCCCGGGCATCAGATCCACCTCGACGAATGGGTGAACTCGCCGATCTCGGCGGGCTCCACGATCGAGCTTCGCTCGGGCATGGCGTTCCAGGTCGACGTCATCCCCGCGACCGGCACGGACTACTTCACCACCAACATCGAGGACGGGATCGCCCTGGCGGACGCCTCGCTGCGCGATGAGCTGGCCGCGGACTACCCGGCGGCCTGGGCGCGGATCCAGGCGCGGCGGCGGTTCATGTCGGAAGCCCTTGGCATCGACCTCCACCCGGATGTGCTGCCGTTCTCGAACATCCCCGCCTACCTGCCGCCGTACCTGTTGCGCCCCGACATGGTCATGACGGTCGCCAGCTAGGAGGGCCGGGGGCGCGATCGGCCCCTCCTTCGGGAGGCAGGGGCGCGTACATGACAGGTCCTGTCATATCTGGCGGTATGCTGCGTCCGTGCGCGCGTCGCGTCTCGTCAACCTGCTCCTGCTGCTCCAGAGCCGTGGCGGCCTGACCGCGGCGCAGCTTTCACGCGAGCTCGAGGTGTCCGTCCGGACGGTCCACCGCGACGTGGAGGAGCTGAGCGCCGCCGGCGTCCCGATCTTCGCGGAGCGCGGCCCGCTCGGTGGCATCCGGCTCGTCGACGGCTACCGGACGCGGCTGACGGGGATGACCGCCGACGAGGCGGAGGCCCTGTTCCTCGCCGGCCTGCCGGGACCCGCCGCCCAACTGGGTCTCGGCACGGTCGTCGCCGCCGCCCAGCTCAAGGTGATGGCCGCGCTGCCGCCCGAGCTGCGATCCCGCGCGTCGCGCATCGTCGAGCGCTTCCACCTCGACGTGGCTGGATGGTTCCACGCGGGCGACGACGTCCCCCACCTGGCCACGCTCTCAGCGGCGGTCTGGGACGGCCGGGCGCTCCGGATCACGTACGAGCGCGGAAGCGGCCCGCGCGACCCGATCGAGCGGACCGTCGATCCGCTGGGTCTCGTCCTCAAGGGCGGCATGTGGTACGTGATCGCCGCCACGGACGGGCAGTTCCGGACGTATCGAGCGTCGCGGGTCCTGGACGTCGATCCCCCTCGAGGAACGGGTCCGAACGCCCGGTGGGCTTCGACCTCGCCGCGTACTGGGCGGAATCGAGCGCCGCGTACGAGCGCGACGTCCCGACGGTCGAGGTCACCGTTCGAGTCCCGAAGGACCGCGAATGGCGGATCGGGGACGTCTTCGGTCAGGCGACCCTTGCGGCCGCCGAGCGGCTCGAAGAAGCCGATCCCGAGGGCTGGCAGCATCTGCGGTTGACCCTGAGTTGGCCCGACGAGGTCCCGGGCAAGCTGCTCTCGATCGGGTCGAGCCTCGAGGTGCTGCACCCGGCCGAGATCCGCGAGCAGGCTGCAGGCCACCGCCACCCACATCGTGGATCGCTACCGTGCCAGCGTCCCGCTCGAGGCCGGCCGCTGAAGCGGCCTGCTGCGTCGGGCCCAGCGCCCGCGCCATCCGCCGGGTGTCGCTGCTTCCGTCGTCCCGAGCGGCGCCAGCAGGCGCCGACTCCGGGCCGCCGCCTCGATCTCACGCTCTCGCTCTGCCTGGATTGTGCGGGTGAGTTCGATCAGGTCCATGCCGTCAGTCTGAGGCTCGTACCTGCCAGTTCCCGTCATGTATCGGGACGCCAAGAATCCGCTTGACCGCTCGGCGTCCCCAAACATCCGAGCGGTCAGCGGCGATTCGATTGTTCTTCAGTTGTTCTTCAGTTCAGCAGTGTTCGGACCACCGTCCGGTCAGGATTGCCGGCTCCGCCGCCGCCCGGCATCCCGCCGGAGGGTCGACGCGCCGCCGGTCGAAGGTCTCGTTGTCCGGCGGTCCGTTTTGTGCTGGCGTCAACGTACGCGCACGACCCCGCGGCACCACTCGGCGTCCGTCATGAAGTCGACATGGACATCTGTCCATGTCCGGTCTGGCTGTGCACGGTCTCGCCCTACACTCGAGCCATGCATGGAGCCATCGAAGGCGACGTCGTCGGGGCCAGCCGGGCCGAACGATTCGGGGCGGCGGAGCGGCGGATCGGGCGCGTCACGCACGCGCTCGACGAGCTCATCGGGATCCCCGGGACGCCGATCAAGGTCGGGCTCGACCCCATCGTCGGCCTCATCCCGGTCGTGGGCGATGCCGTGGCCGGGGTCGTCGGCGCCTGGGTCATCGGCGAGGCCGCGCGGTTCGGGATCCCGCGTATCGTGCTGGCGCGGATGGTCGTGAACCTGGTCGTCGACCTCGCGATCGGGGCGATCCCGGTGCTGGGCGATCTCTACGATGTCGCGTTCCGCTCCAACTCGCGGAACCTGGCCCTGTTCCGCCGCCATGCGCTCGAGCCGGACGCCTCGACGCGCAGTGAGGGGGCGTTCTTCGCGGGCGTGGCGCTGCTCGTGGTCGGCGTCCTGTGGCTGCTGCTGACGGCCCTGGGGGCCTTGTGGCAGGTGCTCCAAACCGAGATCTGACGCGGCCTCGAGCGGAAGCTAGCCGCTGGAGGCGATCCGTGGGAATCCCGAGTTCGCGACCTTTTCCTCGAACCGTGTCGCCGCCGCATCCAGCGAAGCGAGGTGATCGGCCAGGCGACGGCGGGCCTCCTCGGCGGCGGCGTCGAGGCCTTCGAGCTCGAAGATGCGCCAGTGGCGCAGGATCGGCATCAGGACCTCGTCGTGATGGACCCGCAGGTCGTAGATCCCGGCCTTGGCGATCTGCGCGGCCTTGCGGATGAAGCCCGGGATGCCGGCGCCCGGCATCTCGAACGCGAGGACCTCGTCGACGATCGCCCGCACCGCTGCGGACGGCTCGAGCTTCAGGGCCGCCGCCAGGATGTCGCGGTAGAAGACCATGTGCAGGTTCTCGTCGGCGGCGATGCGGACCATGATCTTGTCCGCCACCGGGTCATCGGAATAGCGCCCCGTGTTGCGGTGGGCGATCCGCGTCGCGAGCTCCTGGAAGGCCACGTACGCGAGACCGCGCAGGGTCGTCGGGGAGGCGTGGTCGTAGCCCTGCTGAAGCTGGGTCATCCGCCCGCGCTCGAGCATGATCGGGTCGATGTTGCGGGTGACGGTGAGGTAGTCGCGCAAGACGATCGCATGCCGCCCCTCTTCGGCCGTCCAGCGCCCGACCCAGTTGATCCAGGCGCCGTCGCCCCGGCCGAACATCCCGTGGATGAGCCGGTGATAGGAGGGCAGGTTGTCCTCGGTGAGGAGGCCGATCTCGAACGCGGTCTGGGCCACGCCGGTCAGGCGCGGCTGGTCGGGCGTCCAGGGCTCCTTGTCGAAGTCGCGCCCGAGCCGGTACGGGATGTAGTCGTGCGGGAACCATTCCTGGGCGACCTTCGCGTGGCGGTCGTACAGGCGGCCCGCCTCGGGTTCCAGCTCGACGAGCAGGGCCTGGTCCATGGCCAGCGCCTCGCCCGCGTCGAGCTCCTGTCCGGGGTCGAGCCGGCGAACGGTTGCGGTCATATCTGTCTCCTGGTCGATCTTGTTCGGCCAGTGCCAAGGCTCGAAGCGACGACTGATGGCCCTTAGGGTACCGGCCCAGCGTACTCGCCGACGTCACGGAGCCCCCGCAGACCGTTGCGAACCTGCACGCGTCGTGGGGCGCTAGACTCCGGCGCGATGCCCCATCCGCGCCACGTGACCGCCACCCGCTACGTCACGCCCCTGCGCGAGGGCGGTTCGCTGCCGGGGCTCGTCGAGGCCGACGATGACGGGTTGTACGTCGTGAAATTCCGGGGCGCCGGCCAGGGACCGCGTGCGCTGGTCGCCGAATGGCTGGCTGGCGAGATCGGTCGGGCGCTCGAGCTGCCGGTGCCGGAGATCGTCACGATCGACGTCGACGGCAGCCTCGGCGACGCCGAACCGGACGAGGAGCTGCAGGAGCTCGTGCATCGCAGCGGCGGCCTGAACCTCGGCCTCGACTTCCTGCCCGGTGCCCTGACGTTCAACCCGGGGGCGTCGCCCGTGGTCGATCCCGATGCCGCCGCGGCGATCGTGTGGCTCGACGCGTTCACGACCAATCCCGACCGGACCGCGGGCAATCCCAACCTGCTGATCTGGCACGGCCGGACGTGGCTGATCGACCATGGGGCGGCGCTCTACGTGCATCACACCTGGCGCGATCCCGACGCCCACGCCGAGCGACCGTTCGAGCGCAGCCGCGACCACGTGCTGCTGCCGTTCGCGGGACCGATCGATGGGGCGGATGCCCGCCTCGCCGCGGCCCTGGACGCGGGCCTGTTCGAGCGGCTCGTGGCCGCGATCCCCGACCTGTGGCTGCCCGACGACCCGACCGTCGGGGACGCCGACGACCAGCGTGCCGCCTACGTTCGCTACCTGGAGCGTCGGCTGGCCGGCCGGGCCGGATTCGTGGAGGAGGCCGAGCGTGCCCGACGAGCCGCGTAGTCCCTACCAGTACGCGATCATCCGTGTCGTCCCCCGGGTCGAGCGCGGGGAATGCCTGAACGCCGGGGTCGTGCTGCTGTGCCGCTCGAAGGCGTACATCGGCGCTCGCACGGAGCTCGACGAGGCGCGCCTGGCGGCCCTCGCGCCCGACACGGACCCGGCGACCGTGCGTCCGCACCTCGTCGCCATCGAACGCGTCGCGCGCGGGGATCCCGACGGCGGGCCGATGGCGCGCCTGTCGGTCGCGGAGCGCTTCCACTGGCTCGTGTCGCCGGCCAGCACGATCATCCAGCCGTCGGCCGTCCACACCGGGCTGACCGACGATCCCGCCGCGGAGCTCGAGCACCTCTTCGAGACGCTGGTCCGCTAGCCCCTAGCCCTCGAGCCGGGCCTTCACCATCCGCAGCGCCTCGGCCAGGGTGCCGCCACGGGACGTGCTGGCCGACGCGACCAGGACCTCCACGTCCGAACTCGGCAAGCCCGGGATGAGGGCGACGCACGCCCTGCGGACGCGCTCGGCGAGGACGGTCGCCTCGGCCTCGAGGGTCTCGGGCAGGAGGACGTGGAAGCGGTCCGGTCCGAAGCGCGTGACGCGGTCCGTCTCGCGGGCCTGCTGCCGGATGGCGCCACCGATGCGCGCTGCGTACTGGTCAACGGCACCCGCCGCGGCGACGCGCAGACGGACGGCCAGGACCGCCGCCGGCCGGCCATACCGGGCCACCCGGGCGTCCTCGTGACGCAGCGCGATGTCCCAGTCGGTGCGGGTGTCCATCGGGACGGCGCGACGGACCGGACGAAGGCCTTCGGACCGCAAGTGCCGGGAACGTCGCGGCCCGCGTGCCCGGACCGGCGGGCCTTCGAGGAACGCCTCGATGCGCTCGCCGGCACGCTCGTCGTGATGGTCGTCGGGCAGGACGAACCGCGGGCGTCGCGCCGATCGGGCGCTGCGGCGATGAGGCGGCGGGGAGCCTGCGGGGAGGTCGGCCACGGTCGGCCAGTCTAGCGGGGTCGGCGAGATCAAGCCCGGCCGGGCCGGCAGGTCTGCGCCGGCCCAGTCGGCCCCGTCAGACGCTGACGGCCAGCGACGGACGGCTGGATCGGGTGGCCGGGGTGTACGCCGCCCAGGCCGCGGCCAGCCGCTCGACCCCGTCGACGAGCCGGTCGGGCTCCGAGCCATAAGCGATCCGGATGTGATCTCGAAAACCGCCGTCCGGGGAGGCCAGCGGACCGGGCCGGACGACGACCCCGAGCGTCGCCGCGAGGCGGCTGAAGGCGACCGCGTCCGTCCCGGGGAGGCGGACCCACAGGGAGAGGCCGCCCTTCGGCTCGGTCCAGATCCACTCGGGCAGTCGGGTGGCGAGCGCCTCCATCAGCACGGAGCGCCGCTCCGCCGCGGCATGCCGGCTCCGCGCCGCGACTTCGTCGAGTCGCTCGAACACGCGCGCCCCGATCGCCTGCGTGACGAGGCTCGACGAGTGGTCCGCGACGATCTTGCCGGCGACGAGCCGATCGATGACCGGTCGCGAGGCGCGCACCCAGCCGACTCGGAGCCCGCCCCAGGCAAGCTTGCTGAGCGATCCGACCGTGATGACGTGATCGCCGGTGTCGAACGCGGCGATCGGCGGCGGGTTGCCGACCCCGAGCGTCAGGTCGGGCGTGAGGTCCTCGACGACCTGGAAGCCGGACTCGGCGGCGAGCCGGGCGAGCTCGCGCCGGCGCGCCTCGGGCATGACCACGCCGGTCGGGTTCTGGAAGGTCGGGATGACGTACACGAGCCGGACCGGAGCGCTCGTCCCGAGCAGGCTGATGACCTCGACGCGGGCGCCGTCCTCATCGACCGGGATGGGGATGAGCCGGTTGCCGGTCGTCCGGAAGGCATCGATGGCGCCGATGTAGCTCGGGTTCTCCATCACGACCGCACTCCCGGGTCCGCCGAGCTGCGATCCGATGAGATGGAGCGCCTGCTGCGCGCCACTCGTCACCAGGACCTGGTCGGGATCCGTGGGGGCGCCGAGGTGGGTCAGGTACGCGGCGATCTGCCTGCGCAGGGTGGGCAGGCCGAACGGGTCATAGCCGGTCTCGAGGAGCAGGGTCGGGAGATCGTCCCGTACCGCGGCGGCCATCGCCTCCGCGACGATCGATCCGGCCGGCAGCGCGCCGATCGTCAGCTCGATGGCGTCATCGACGAGCGGGGTCAGCAGGCCGACCGCCGGAGCGGTCGTGGCCATCGACGCGGCGGGGCTGGACGGCATGCAGGACGGCGTCGGTGTCCATCCCATCGAGCGGCGCGAGGTACGGCTGCGTCAGGCCCGGTCGTCGCGCCGCGACGCGGGTGCCGCTCCCCTGGCGACTGCGGGCCAAGCCCGCCAGTCGAAGGCGATCGTAGGCGGCGACGATCGTCGTCCGGCTGAGGGCCAGCTCGCGCGCGAGCTCGCGCTCGGCCGGCAGGCGCGTCCCGGGAGGCAGGAGGCCGAGGTCGATGGCTCGGGCGAGGGCCGCGGCCAGCTGCTCGTTGAGGGGGTCGGCGCCGTCCGCCCAGGGCCCGATCAGCTCGGTGAGCGTGGCTGCAGAGACCATCGACTGCCTTTTCAGTCCACTTGTCGTCAATTGGCTATTGGACTGGTCGCTCATGCGCGCCATGATGCGCGCAGCAACAGTCCAATGTCAAGGCGTTTCGTTGAGGGACGCCATTGGACCGGAAAGGAAGGGCGAAAGACATGATGATCGATCAGGTCGTGGCCGCCCTCGCTGCGGCCGCCATCTTCGTCACACCGCTGGTCGTCTTCGCGTCTGCGGCGCTCCGCTTCGGTGCTGACTCTCGTCCCGGGATCGACGAGCGCGACCGTCGTCCCTGGCTCGTACCGACGGGCCAACCGCGATAACCCGCGCAGACGGACGACCCCGGCGAACCGCCGGGGTCGTTTCGTGTCTGGGGCGTCCCGGACCGCACCAGGTCGGCCTTGTCGGCTCCGCGCGCTCGCTCACGCAGGAACCCTCGGGCCGATGGCTAGCGGAGCGTCGCCTCGGACCTCGGGGGTATGCGCTCGCTCACGTGCTCACCTAACCGCCTTGCCCTGGCACGGCCGCGAACGCCTACCTGGGATGTGGCGAGGCGATCAGCCGTTGGTGGCCGCGCGTTTCTCGGCTTTCATGGCGCGCTTGCCGGCCTGATAGGACGCGAGCGCCTCGGGCGAATTGACATCACCGAGGGTCGGGTGGCCGGGCATCACGGCATCCAGGCCGGGAAGGTCCAGGCCGAGGCGCTTGCCGAGGATCGCGATGATCGCGGCCGCCTTCATCTCGCCGATGCCGGGCAGGGCAAGCAACCGGCGCTTGAGGTCCGGGCCGTCCGTTGCCTCGGCCCAGATCCGCGCCGGATCGTTGCCGTAGTCGCTGGCGATCGTGGCGGCAAGCTGCTGGACCTTGCCGGCCATGGAGCCCGGGAATTGATGCAGCGCGGGTGGTCGGCGGAAGACGGCGTCGAGCTCTGAGGGATCGGTGGCGGCGAGCCTGGCGGCATCGAGGTGGCCGACCCGGCGCTGGAGCTCGAGCGGGCCACTGAAGGCCTTCTGGACGGTGACCTGCTGGTCAAGGGCGAACCCGATCAGCATCGCCAGCGGCTCGTCGACAAGGAATTGATCGGCCGCCTCGTCGCCGGTGAAGGGCAGTCGGTCGGTGGTCTCATTCATGGCTGGCATGGTACGGCGTCGGGGCGTCGTGGCGCCTCGAAGCCCGGCCGCCCCGGCCATCGGGACGTCGGCGTGGGCGTGGGCGTGGGCGTGGGCGTGGCCAGATCGACATCGCTGGACGGTTTATGGCCGGTCTCCCCCCAACGCACCGGCGAATTGGTCGATTCCGTGTCGTTAGCGTCCCCGGGAGTCGATCCTGCCAGAATTGACGCTGCGAGCGGCCATAAGCGTCTCCGGATGTCGATACGGCCAAGGATGATGCGCAGACGATCCGAGCCCGGCTGCCCGGGTGACCGAGGTTTCATGCCAGATCGGCCTGGAGTGACGCTTCGGCGCGAAGCCGGGGCTCCGGACCGGTCGCGGGCGCAGGTTCACACTCGCCCCATGATCGGAATCGCTCGATACGAGCCAGATCTGGCCTCCCAGTGGCCGAAGGGTCATGGGATGGCGATCTGGCAGGAGATCGGCTGGCGAGCGGTGCGAGCCAGCCTCGGGCGCTGATGGACGTTTCGGGAGCGGCACGGCGCCCGGCACGGGCCGGACATGCCGAGGCCCGGCTCGACGCCGGGCCTCGATGGATCGGGTGCCGGGGCGAGTCAGCCGCCGGCGCGCCACTGGGTGGAGGTCAGATAGAAGTTACCGACCAGCGAACGCCAGTACTTGCCGATCCGGGGCGGATCGAGGTGGGCGCGCGCCCAATCCGTTCGGACGGAATTGAAGTAGAAGTCACGGGCGCCGCTCGCGGCGGGGTGGTTCGAGAAGATCGAGTTCATCGACCTCGTCGAACGGAACAGCGAGCGGATCGTGTACGCGACGCTGGAGATGGCCTCCGCGAAGACGGCCTTGGCGCCCGCTCGCAGGAACCCGGCGGCGTAGTTGTCGGCGCGCTTGATCGCGGTCGACTTCGTCGGGTTCGCGGATCCCCACTCGGAGTTGCCCGACGCGTAGCACAGGCGATTCAGGATCACCACGGCGTTCTTCGCCATCTGGATGTCGCGGTCGATGTAGTACTCGCCCCAGTACTTGACGTTCGAATTGCCGTTGCCGGAGGTGGCGTTAAGCCCGAACCCGTCCTTCGTGTAGCGCTGGAACGCGCCGTAGGGACTTGGGTACCCGTTGCCGTGGCCGAGGTAGATCAGCAGATTGGCGCCCTGGGCGGCAGCCTTGACCTTGGACCACGTCGCGTACGGACTGTAGATCTCCGTCACCGACGCCCCGTAGGATCGAGCGATCGAGGCGTAGTACTTCGCGCTGCTCTTGTATTCCGAGGTCTGGGACCCGACCGGTCCGACGACCACGACCACCTTGATGCTGGCGGCGTTGGTTTGCTGGGGGTTCGCCATCGCTCCGAGACTCACGACGAGCGCGGCCATCAGGGCGAATGCGGTCAGGCGAAGTGACCGGTGGCTGGACGCCCTCTGGGCGACGTGCGTGGGTACCGGCAAGATCCTTGCCTCCTTCTTCCGGAACACCGCGCTTGGGGACGCGGTGACGGTGGTGAGGCCGCCACGTGGCAGGGCGCGCGTGCGCAAGGGACGGACGACCATCGATCGCGGTGAGCGCGAGCGAGGGGTTGAACGCGGTTCGGGTGAGCCGAACCGTGGCCGTCGAGTGAAGACACCCGACGTGATCGACAGGGTCCTGCCGTGGGGGCGGCGAGTCTTTGGTTGTGCCTGTCTGTCGGGTATCTGCAAGCCTGGGGGCCTGGCGCCTAGTATGCCAGTGCAAGCAACCCCTGTCGTTGCACCAGTCGTACGGGGTGCGCACCGGGCCCTCGGTCGTGGGCCGAGCGGTCCCGATCCGAACGATTTCGGCTATGCTCCGGGCGGCCCACGTGCGGCCGCGCTCGCGCGCGCCGACCGACGCCGCTGTCGCGCTCCCGCGGAGCGCCCCGCCCGCGACGGCCAGGGTCCCTGCAGGAGCCACGCTTGACCTTCGACTCGCTCGGCCTGTCGGCCGATCTTCTCAAGACCGTCGCCGAGGAGGGCTACTCCACCCCGACACCGGTGCAGGCAGCCGCCATCCCCCTCGTCCTCGCCGGACGTGACGTCCTCGCGGCCGCCCAGACCGGCACCGGCAAGACCGCGGCGTTCACGCTGCCGATCCTGGATCGGCTTCGACCGCAGGCGAACACGTCGTTCTCGCCGGCCCGCCACCCCGTGCGGTCGCTGATCCTCGTGCCGACGCGCGAGCTCGCCATGCAGGTCGACGAGAGTGTCCGGACGTACGGACGGACCGTGCCGCTGCGCTCGACCGTCGTGTACGGCGGCATCCCGATGGATCCCCAGATCAAGGCCCTCCGCGCCGGCGTGGAGATCCTCGTCGCGACCCCGGGTCGCCTGCTCGATCTCGTCGGCCAGAAGGTCGCGAACCTGGGCCAGGTCGAGATCCTGGTCCTCGACGAAGCCGACCGGATGCTCGACATGGGCTTCCTGCCGGACATCCAGCGGATCATCGAGCTGCTCCCCAAGCGCCGCCAGAACCTCATGTTCTCGGCGACGTTCTCCGACGACATCCGGCGCCTCTCCGGGACGATCTTGCGGGACCCCGAGACCGTCGAGGTCGCCCCGCGCAACACCACGGTCGAGGGCATCCGACAGCTCGTGTACCCGGTGGATCGCGATCGCAAGGAGGCGCTCCTCGCGCACCTGATCCGGTCCGGCGACCTGCACCAGGTCCTGGTCTTCACCCGGACGAAGCTGGCCGCCTCACGGCTGGCGACGCGCCTGGACCGCGAAGGCATCGATGCGGTCGCCATCCATAGCGACCGGTCGCAGCCGGAACGGACCCGCGCGCTCGAGGGCTTCAAGACCGGTGAGATCCGCGTGCTGGTCGCGACCGATGTCGCCGCCCGCGGCCTCGACATCGAGGACCTGCCGGTGGTCGTGAACTTCGAGCTGCCGTGGAACCCGCAGGACTACATCCACCGCATCGGCCGGACCGGGCGTGCCGGGGCTCAGGGCGAGGCGGTCAGCCTGGTCTGCATCGACGAGGTCGACCTGCTGCGTGGCGTCCAGCGGATGCTCAAGCACGCGATCCCCTGGACCGTGGCCGAGGGGTTCGTGCCGGATCGCGACACCGAGCCGCGGCCCCTCGGCATGCGCAGCGGGCACGCGCGCGTCGCCCAAGAGCATCACGCGCACCGAAAGCCGGTCCGCCGGCGGACGGGAGCCGGGACCGGCGGCTCGCGCTAGGACGACGTCAGGTAGCGTCGGCCCCGGGCGCTGGACGACGTTCCAGGGCATCCGTCTCGCCCGCATCGGGCATCACGGCGCCCGGGAAGAAGAAGCCCAGCATGATGTCGGCTTCGACCCGCTCGACGCTGTAGCGGTTCACGAGCGCTTCGCGCCCGATCGGCCCGAGCGCGCCGTCCCCGACCCGACCCAGGCGCGGGTCACGCAGCAGCACGAACTCGCCGTTCGGCCGGGCCAGAGCCCGGTCGGGGTCGTAGCCCGGAAGCGTCGGTAGCTCGCCCTCCATGACGTACGGGCCGACTTCGATGCGCAGGGCGTGCCAGCTGGCGTGCACCGGGACGGCCGACTCGCCGTCCGCGACGGCTACGAGGACGTCGTCGATCGCGATCGTCAGGTCGCCGGCGGGCTGCGCTTCGGACGCGCCCAGCGGCTGCCAGCGGACGCGGCGGAGTGCCAGTTCACCGGTTGCCTCGAGGATGTCGCGCAGGTGCCCGGCACCCGTGAGGGTCCCGCGAGCCATCCCCCCGACCGTATAGGCGTCGACCTGGATATCCATGCTGCCCCCGCAAGCTGTCCGCCTACGCTGCGCCTCTCCGTGACGCAGGTCAATATCTGTCGGTACCCCCAGCGGCGTGCGATGGTCCCATCGCCCGCACCGCCGGCCGGTGTCAGCGCTGGCTGGTGCAGTTCACGCAGGCCGCTCCGGCTCGGGCGGTCTTGAGCAGGGCGCGCACGAAGATGCCCGGATCCGTCCGACTCTGGTTGGTCAGGACCGCGATCGCGAGGTCCTCGTTCGGCAGCCAGCGCACCGCCGAGCGGAAGCCCAGCAGCCGACCCGAATGCCCGAGCGATGGCGACCCGTCGAGGTCGAGGCGTTGGACGCCCAGACCATAGGGCACCCGTGGCTTGTACGGCTCGGTGCGGGTGATATCGCCGAGCATCGCGTCGACCGAGTCCTCCGACAGCACGGCGCCGGCATACAGCGCCCTTGCCCAGCGGGCGAGGTCGGTCGAATTCGATGCGAAGCCTCCGGCGCCGGCCGCGGCGGTGACGACCGAGGTGAAGGGCATGAACGGGCTGCCGTCGGACAGGTCGATCGGCGGCGCGTCCTTCGCGCCCGACGCGAACCGGTAACCGTGGGCGCCGTCCGAGCTGGCCTCTTCGGTCAGCTGGTACCAGGTGTGCCGCAGGCCCAGCGGCTCGAGGAACCGGGACCGGACCTGGTCGGCGAGCGGCGCGCCGCCGACGCGTTCGGCCAGCATCCCGAGGACGAGGTAGTTCGTGTTCGAGTAGTGCCAACCGGTACCGGGCTTGAAATACGCCTTGCCGACATGCTTCAAGGCGTCGGCGGTATCCCAGACACGGCTTGGAGCGGTCAGCAGCTTGCGGTCGATGGCGGGATGGAAGAAGTAGTCGCGCAGGCCGCTCGTGTGGTCGAGCAGCTCGCGGACCGTGATCCTGGCGTTGACCTTGAGCTCCGGCAGATAGGTCCGCACCGGCATGTCCAGGTCGATCGTGCCGTCCTGGGCGAGTGCCAGCACGAGCGCGGCCGTGAAGGTCTTGCTCACGCTCGCGATGGCAAAGGACGTGGCGGTGGTCACGGGCACCTCCCCCGCGACGTCAGCCGCACCGCCGACACCGACCCACGAGCTGCCGTCGGGGAAGAGGATCGTCACCGAGATCCCCGGCACGCCGTACCGCTCGCGCAGCTGATCGAGCCGCTTCTGGAGGGCGCGCCGGGTCGCCGGTGACGCCGTCAGCTCGGCCGCATCCGGCGGCGCCACGGTGATGGTGGCGACCGGCGGGCGCACCGCGGACGGCGAGCCGGTGTTCGCCGTGGCGGGGGCCACACTCGCCGGACCGAGGCCCGCCACGACCGGCGAGCGAGTCGGCGCCGGCGCGGCCGGGAGCGCAGTCGGCCGGGCGGCCACGATCGGGTCGGCGGTCAGTGACGCGCTGAGCACCGGACCGAGCGCGATCGAAGCGAGGCTCGTGACGAGGAGGGCGGCGAGGATCAGGAGGGCGCGCCGGACCCGCGTCCGACGCGGCCGAGCTGCAGCCATGCGCAGTGCACGGTACCCCGAGTCCGTCACGGGTACCATCCCCCGGATGCGTGACGTCGATGAGCCGCTCTCCGCTCCGGGTCTGCTGCGGGCGGTCGGCCTGCTTCCCGACGGGCCACTGCCGTGGGGACGCCCGGTCCCGGGCCGGTCGCCTGGCGTATTCGTGGTCGAGCTACCAGAACCGCTTCCGACCGCCCCGATCGAGCTGACCCGCGTGGGCAAGTGGCTGGAGCACGTGCCCGGGCTGCTGCTGGATGGGGCGCGTCCCACGTCGCGCGCGCTGGTCGCCCGGCTCGCATCGTTCTGGCTGCCGTCTCAGACCGTGCTGTACGTCGGCGCGACCGCCGCGACGATCAGCGGACGGCTGGCGGCCATGGGCCGCACGACCCTGGGCGACCGGCGCCCGTACGCCGGCGGCCACTGGCTCATGACCCTGCGCACGTTGCCGTCGACCCGGGTGTGGTGGGCCGCGACCGAGGCCATCGAGGAGTACGAGGACGCGCTCCTGGCCGCCTTCGCCGCCGCGGTCCCAGCACCAGAACGGGCGGCGCTGCGCGACCCGGACGTCGTGCTGCCATTCGCCAACCTTCGACGCCCGACCGGCGAACGCAAGGCGAGCGGCCTGTCCGGGTCCCTGCTGCCGGAGCCGGTCGAGCCCGCGCCGCCGCCGAGGCGGGTGGTCGTGCTGCCGGACGGGGACGCGGAGGGCGCCCGCGGTGAGCCGCCCGAACCAAAGCGGCGCGCGCCCCGAGCCACGACCTCGCCCTCGCCGACCTCGTCACGGGCCGGTGGCGGCGGCAGTCCCTCGGCGCCCGGATCGGCCCGTCCACCCGAGGTGCCACCGACGGCCACGCCCGGCGGCCCGGCCGCGACCCTGACGGCCGAGGGCGCCGAGCGCCTGCGGGCGGAACTGGCCGAGCTGACCGGGGTGAAGCGGCCCGAGGTCATCGCCCGGATCCGGGCGGCCAAGGAGCTCGGCGACCTCAAGGAGAACGCGGATTACAGCTCCGCCCGCGAGGAGCAATCGTTCCTGGAGGGGCGTGTCCAGGCCATCGAGGCGCAACTGCGCACGGCGGTCATCGCCGTCGTACCGGGGGCCGGGTCCGGCGCCGACCTGGGGTCGCGGGTCACCGTCGAGGTCGACGGCGCGACTGACACCTACACGCTGGTCGGCAGCGCCGAGGCGGATCCCTCGTCGGGGCGGCTGTCGGTCGCCTCGCCGGTCGGGCGGGCCCTGCTGGGCGCGGTGGCGGGCGACGAGGTCGCGGTCAAGACGCCGCGCGGCGCGGTGACATACCAGGTGCTGTCGGTCGAGTAACGCCGCTCAGCCGCCCGGGGCGTCGACCAGCTTGTGCTCCACCGCGTAGAGGGCCGCCTGGGTCCGCGACGCGAGACCGAGCTTGCCCAGGATGTTCGAGACGTACGTGCGGGCCGTCCGCTCCGTGATGAACAAGGTCGAGCCGATCTCCTTGTTGGACATCCCCTGCCCCAGCAGGCGCAGCACGTCCTTCTCCCGGTCGGTCAACGGCTCGGCCAGGTCGTCCTTGGGGGACTTGCGGTCGCGCATGCGCTGGGCGAGCAGGCGGGCCACGGCCGGGTCGAGGTGGACCTCGCCCGCGTGGGCGGCGCGCACGGCCGCTGCGACCTCCTCGGCCTCGGCGTCCTTGAGGACGTAGCCCGATGCCCCGGCTTCCAGCGCGGAGGTGACCTTCTCCTCCTCGATGAAGGAGGTCATCGTCACGATCTCGGTCTCGGGGCGCTCGGCCTTGATCCGGCCGATCGCCGTCACGCCATCCATGTTCGGCATGAGCAGGTCCATCAGCACGACGTCAGGCTCGAGGCGGCGGGCCATCGCCACGCCCTCCGAGCCGTCAGCGGCTTCTCCGACCACTTCCATGTCGGGCTGCAGGTCGAGGAACACCTTGAGCCCCGTCCGGACGACCGCGTGGTCGTCGACGATGAGCACGCGGATCGGGGCGTCGTCGGTCACTTCGGCTCCCGGCGCACTCGCGCCGCTGGTGGTTGGCGGCATGGTTGGGGACGGCGACGAGTCTAGCAAAGCGGGCTCCTCAGGCGTCGGCCGGCCGCCCGGTCGCCAGGATCGCGGCGATCAGCTCGGTGGGTCGGAAGGTCTTGCGAACGAACCCGTCCGCGCCCCCGTCGATGGCCGGGCGCTCGAGCGCGTCCGACCAGCTCATGGCGAGGATGCGGATGGCGGGCAAGGACGCGCGGAGCTCGGCGATGAAGCTGACGCCACCGTCGACCTCCGGCAGGCGCGGGTCGACGACGACGACATCCGGCCGGTGCTCGCGGGCCAGGGCCAGCGCCGTCGCGGCCTGGCCCGAGCTGCCGACGACGAGCACGCGGTCGCCGATGGCGAGCAATCCGGTCAGGCTTTCGCGGACCCGGTCGTCGGCGTCGACGACGAGGATGCGCAGGGGCGCATCGGACCGGGGATCGGTGGGGGGCATGCCCAGATGGTGGCGGCCGGCACGGATGAACGAAAGGGACCTTCGACCGAGGGGCCGTCGGCCTAACGACCGGTCCGCGCTACGTCATCTGTCGCGGATCGACGGAGATCCGGGAGGCGGGGCCGTGCGGGCCGCGGCGTCGCCGGCGGACGCCGCTGGACGCAGGTCCGCGAGCACGGTCGGACCGAACTCCACCTCGATGGACGTCCCGGAACCCGGCTCGCTCTGGCAGGTGAACGTGCCACCGACCCGTTCCGTGCGAGCCCGCATCCCGGCGAGCCCGAGGTGGCCGTCCGGCACGCTTACCGGATCGAACCCCTTGCCATCGTCCTCCACCCGCAGCCGGACGCCGCCGTCGCGCTGGCGGATCTCGACCCGGACCTGCCGGGCGGCCGCGTGCTTGACCACGTTGTGCAGGGCTTCCTGGGCGATGCGGTACAGCACCTCCTCGGCGGCCAGTGGCAGGCGCTCCTCGAGGTCGCTCTCCACCACGACGGGGAGGCCCAGCCGGCCCTGGAGGGCCGCCGAATGGGTCTTGACGGCACGGACCAGGCCGTCCTGCTCCAGGTTGCCGGGTCGAAGCTCGAAGATCAGCGCGCGCATCTCGGCGAGCGCCTCGCGCTGGAGCTCGCGGAGCTGGGCCAGGTGCGTCCGCGCGGTGCCGGGGTCGGATTCCAGCAGCATCTCCACGGAGCGCGAGACCAGGGTCATCGAGAACAGCGCCTGGGTGACCGAGTCGTGCAGCTCGCGCGCGAGGTGCGCCCGCTCCTCGCCGGCGGCCAGCTCGCCCGCCTGACGACGCAGCTCGCGCTCCAGGCGGACCTGGTCGCTGACGTCACGCACCGCGCCCTGGATGCCCGCAAACCGACCGTCGACGGTGACCCCGACGGCGCGCACGTCGACCGGGGTCCGACGGCCGTCGCGACCCCGCAGGATCTGGGCCGCCTGGACCTCCTGGTCCGGGTCGGTCACCAGGTTCTCCCAGCGACCGCCAGCGACCTGGAGCTCCTCCGACTCGACGATCGTGCCGAAGTGCTGCCCGATCAGCTCGCTGGCCGGGATCCCGGTCAGCCGCTCGATCGCGGCCGAGATGAACGTGAATTGTCCCTCGACGTCCGTGGAGAACACGGCGTCCGGCGAGTTCTGGACGAGGAACCGGTAGCGCTCTTCCGACCGCATCAGATCGCGCTCGAGCCGATCGCGTTCGCGCATGTCTCTCACGGCCCCGTTGGCGCCCGCGAACGTGCCGTCGGCGGCCAGGGCCGCGACGGCGATGAACTCGGCCGGGACCGCCGACCCGTCGCGATGCTGCAGATTCAGGCGACCGCGCACCTCCTGCGATGGCGCCTTCATGGCGGCCGTCCAGTCGATCTCCGCCACCTCGCGCGTCGAGGCGTGGACGATCGCCCCGAAGTGCTGGCCGAGGAGCTCTTCGGGGCGGAACCCGGTCAGGCGCTCCACGGCGTCTGACAGGAACGTCAGGCGCGCATCGGGACCGACCGACCAGACGAGGTCCGGGGCGTTCTGGACGAGGAACCGGTAGCGCTCCTCCGACTCGCGCAGCTCTCGCTCCAGCCGTTCCCGTTCGCTGACGTCGCGAACGGTGCCCTGGGCGCCGACCCAGCGACCGTCCTCGAAGACGCCCGTGGTGGTGACCTCGGCGGCGAAGGTCGAGCGGTCGCGGCGCACCAGGATCAGGGGCACGCGCTCGACGAGGCCGGGGTTCGCGCCGACGGCCCGGTACTTCTCCAACGCCAGCGGCATCGAATCGGGGTCGGTCAGGAAGGCGATGTGCTGCCCGACGATCTCCTCGACCGGCCACCCGAACAGCCCCTCCGCGGAATCCGCGGCGAACGTGAAATAGCCCTCGGGATCGGCCTGCCAGATCACGTCCGGCGTCGTCTGGACCAGGCCGCGGAAGCGGGCTTCCTCGCGCGTCAGGCGGGCGAGGAGCCTCGAGTTCGTCAACGCGATCGCGGCCTGGTCGGCCAGCCCCTGGAGCAGGTCGAGGTCGTCCGCCTCGAAGATGCGCGGCTCCGCGGTGGAGATGGCGAGCGTGCCGATGACCTCGCCACCGGGGGCCAGCAGGGGCGCCGCGGCCATGCCACGCAACCCGAGTCGCGCCGCGACCGAGTCGTCGTCCGGCTCGTGGGGGATGCGCGGGTCGGCCTGGTAATCGAAGGTCCAGACGGGCGCCCGGTCCCGTGCGGCGAGGCCGTTGATGCCCGCCCCGAGCGGGAACTGCATGCCCAGGAGCCATGCCCGCGTGGCCTGGTCCCGCGCGCCGGTCACGACGACCGGGATGAGGTAGGTCCCGGTCGGACCCATCCGGGTGAGATGCGCGCCGTCGGTGGCGAGGAGGCGCTTGGCATCCTCGACGACGCGCTCGAGCACCTCGTCGGGATCGGTCAGCGCCGCGATCCGCGCGGTGATGTCACGCAGGGACCGTTCGGTCTCGGCGCGTCGAGCGAGCGACAGCTTGGAGCGCTCGAGCTCGTCGATGAGCCGCGCGTTCGTGATCGCGACGGCGGCCTGTTCGGCCAGGCCGCCCAGCACCGCGGCGTCCAGCTCGTCGAATGCGTGCGGGCGCCGACTCATCACCTCGATGGCGCCGAGCGGCCCGCCCTCACCGATGATCGGCGCCGCGAGCAGGTCGCGGATGCCGGCCTGCTGGACCAGCGAGTCGGCCAGGTCGTCGTGGCGGAACTCGCCCTCGAGGTAATCACCGGCATGGACGACCCGGGCTTCGGCCAGGGCCGTGCCGGACACGCCCTCGCCCAGGCGCAGGTTGATCATCTTGACCGCCGCGCGCTGGTCGGGCTCGAGCCCGGCGTCGTAGGCCCACTGGAGCGTGCCGCTCTCCGGGTCGTACTGGTCGATCAGGGCGCCGTCGGCACGCAGCAGCCGGAGCGCCTCGTCGACGACGTGCTGGAGGACCTCGTCGGGCTCGCGCAGGGCCGTGATCCGCGCGGCGATCTGGCGCAGGCTCGCCTCGGCCTCCGCGCGCCGCTCGATGTCCTCGCGCGAGCGGGCGAGCTGCTCCATCAGGTTCGCGTTCGTGATCGCGATCGAGGCATGCGTCGCGAGGGCGGTGAGCAGCTCGACCTCGGTATCGGTGTAGGCGCCGGGCTCGCGGGAGACGACGGACAGCACGCCGAGGGGGGCGTCGCCCTCACCGGTCAATGGCACCGAGATGACCGCGCGGATGCCGGCCGTACGCACGAACGCCTCGATCTCGGCCGTGGTCTCGAACCGTTCGTCCGCGAGGAAATCCTCGGTCATGATCGGCTTCTGCTCGGCAAAGGCGAGCCCGGCCACGGCCTGGCGGGGCTTGAGCCCACCGGTTCGACCCCACTCCGGCACCTCGGCCATCGCGTCGCCGGACGAGTAGGCCCAGCGCAGGGCCCCAAGAGCCTCGTCCCAGAGGTCGATGCGGGCCCCGTCCGCGCCGAGCAGCCGCGCGGATTCCGCGACGATCCGGGTCAGGACGGTGTCGGGGTCGAGGATGGACGAGACGCGGACGGCGATCTCGCGCAGCGTCCGCTCCGCGTCGGCGCGCTGGGCGTTCTCCTCGCGCGATCGCTCGAGCTCGTCGATGAGCCGGGCGTTGGCCATCGCGGCGGCGGCGTGATCGGCCAGGGCGCGCACGAGGGCGATCTGCGCCTGGTCGAACGCATCAGCGCGGGTGGAGAACGTGCCCATGGCCCCGAAGACCTGGTCGCCCGCGACGAGTGGCGCGACGACCATCGCGCGGATGCCGATGTCCTCGACGACGCGGTCGGTCTGGGGGGCGTGGCGGAACGAGGGATCGTTCTGGTAGTCGTTCGTGACCACGACCGCGCGCTCGACGAGGGCACGTCCGAACATCCCGGTCCCGGGCGCCAGCTCCAGGCCGCGGACCCACTCGCGGCTCCGTTCGCTGCGGATGCCGGCGTCGTGCGCGAAGCGCAGGTTGCCGGTCGCCGGGTCGATCAGGTAGACCATCGCGCCGTCGGCATCGAGCAGCCGGGCGGCTTCTTCGACCGCGATCGTGAGCAGCTCGTGGATCCCGCCCGTGCCGCCATCGGGGTCGGACGGCGTCGGGGCGGGGCCATGCGGACGGGTCGGGGCGGTCATGGGCAGCGAGGATACGACGCGCCCGCCAGGGGCGGGCATCGCCGTTCGGCCGGGGACGCTACGTCATCCGGCCTACGGCGGGGTCGACGGGCGTCGCCGGCGGTCGCCGCGGCGTGCGTCGAGGTGGATCGGGGTTCCTTGTCCGGCGCGTTCGGGGGGCCCGAGCCGGACGATGCCGGCATGACACGGCACCCCTGACCGGTCACCCCATGCAGCGAGGTCCCGACAACCAGATGTTCGCTTCCCGAACGACGCTTCGCGCTTCCGACGTCATCATCCGCGCCGCCATCGTCGGCCTGGCGCTGGCGACCGGCTACATCCACTCGACGCTCGGCGGCCTGCTCTTCACGCTGAACGCCGTCGGATACGCGGTGGCCGCGGTCGCGATGATCATCCCGCTGGCCCTCGCGGTCCGCTTCCGCTGGGCGGTGCGTCTCGGCCTCATCGGCTACGCTCTCACCACCATCCTCGGCTGGGCGATCCAGGGCCCGTACTACCAGACGGCCTACATCGCCAAGGCCATCGAGGTCGCGCTGATCGTCCTGGTCGCTGTCGACTTCGCCCGGATGGACGGCAACCCCATCGCCGTGGTCAAGCGCGAGCTGGCGACCTTCGCCGCTCTCGTCACCGGCCGCCGCGTCGAGGGTGCCGGCGCCTGACGCCACGGCGCGGCCGGGAGCGATCCCGGCCGCGCGACCGACAAGGAGTCCCGATCCGATGAAGCGCCTCGTCCTGAGCCTGGGCCTCGTGGCCCTCGCCGCCGTCACCGCGGCCTGTTCCGGTGGGTCCGCTGGCCCGACCGCCAGCCCGGGCGCATCCGCGCCGGCCGCGTCCGCCCCGGCGGGCAGCGCGATCGTCGTGGTCGCCAAGGATCTCAAGTTCTCGACGGCGTCGATCACGGCCCCCGCGGACGAGGCGTTCCAGATCACCCTGGACAACCAGGAAGCCGCACCCCACAACATCGCCATCAGGGACGCGTCGGGGGCGGTTCCGTACAAGGGTGAGATCGTCTCGTCGAAGCAGATCACGTACGACGTCCCGGCCCTGGCCGCCGGCGCCTACGAGTTCTGGTGCGAGGTCCATCCCGACATGAAGGGCACGCTCACCGCCGGTTGACCCGCTCGACCTCAGCGCCGCTCCCGACCCCGGTCTGCTGCACAGGCCGGGGTCTACCTCGTGCGCAGCGTCAGTCAAGCGGCTCGAAGATGCCGGGCAGGCCGCCGGCGTGCCAGAACACGACCCGCCCCCCGTCCCACGCGCCGCCGCGAACGGCGGCGACCAGCGAGGCCAGGGCCTTGGCCGTGTAGATGGGGTCCACGAGTATCCCCTCGGTCCGAGCGAGCAGGTCGGCCGCCTCTCCGGCCGCGGCCGTCGGGCGGCCGTAGCCGTCGCCCAGCTGGGCCTCGTCGAGCTCGATCGGTCGCGGCGCGCCGGAGGCCCGCCCGGTGCGCGCGATCAGGTCGGACACCATCGTCGCGATCGCGGGCCGCAGCTCGGACGCCGGTCGGGCCACGACCACTCCCGCGACGCGCGTCGCCGGGGAGCGGCCGGCGGCGCCGGCGATGAGCCCGGCCTGGGTCCCGCCCGTGGCCGACGGCACGACGATGACGTCGACCGTCAGACCCGCGGCATCGGCCTGATCGAACAGCTCCGCCGCGGCCAGCAGCTGTCCCCACGCCCCGACGGCGCCAGTCCCGCCGACGCCGATGACGTACGGCCGGCCGCCGCGCGCCCCGATCTCGGCTGCCACCCGTGCGACCGCCGCCTCCCGGGCCGCCCGATCGGCCGTCGGCAGCTGGTGGACCGCCGCCCCGAGCGCGGTCATGAGCCGGACGCCCGGCCCGGGCGTCGACGCGGGCGGCCCGGACAGGACGAGCTCGACGGCGAGGCCGGCCTTGGCCCCGGCCGCGGCCGTCAGTCGGCAATGGTTCGACCAGCGCCGCCCGCTCGTGACCAGCGTGTCCGCGCCCTCGGCGAGGGCGGCGCCGACGAGGAACTCGAGGTTGCGCAGCTTGTTGCCCCCGAACGCGAGCGGCAGCAGGTCCTCGCGCTTGACCCAGAGCTCGGCTCGCCCGCCGAGTGCCGCGGAGAATTGCGGGAGCGGCTCGAGCGGAGAGGGACCGTCGAACAGCCGGAAGCGCGGGTTCTCGGGCGCGGGGAAGGACCTGGCGGACCTGGCGGGCATGGCCGGATGGTAGCGGCCTATCATCGGTCGATGGCCACGCGCATCAGCCCCGCCGACCGCATCACGACCGTTGGACAGCACGCCGGCATGGAACGCTCGATCGCGATCTCCCGGCCGACCGTCGGGGCCGACCGGCTGTACACGGCGATCGTGTCCACGGCCCCGGGCGAGCGGACAAGGATCCATCACCATGGCGATTGCGAGACCTCGATCTACATCCTGTCGGGCGAGGCTCGCTACACCTGGGGCCCGACCGGGCTGGAGGACGAGATGACGGCACGGTCCGGCGACGTCATCTACATCCCGGCGGGCGAGGTCCATGTCGAGGAGAACGCCTCGCCCCACGAACCCCTCGTCGTCGTCCTGACCCGGAACTGCCCCGATTCGCACGTCGTGTACCTCGACGGCGGCCCGGACGGCAGCCTCGACGTCCCGGCGCCCTGCTGACGCGATGACCGTCGGCTGGCGCGATCGAACCCTTCTGGACCTGCTCACCGAGCACGGCCTCGAGCTGAGTCCGGAGCATGCGTTCCCGACGGACGGCTGGTCCGGTGCCACCTTCACCGGTCTCGTCGACCCGGGCGGCCGGCACTTCGTGCTGAAGCGGACCTCGCTCACCGCTGACTGGATCGCCCGGGCGACCCGCGACGCCGACCTGCGCGAGGGCTGGCTCGCGGCGCGCCCGACCGAGGCGATGGCTTGGCTGCCCCGCACGTCGATCGCGTACCTCGGCGCCGCCGCCGACGGCGACGGCGTGGCCATCCTCATGCCCGACCTGTCGACCGAGCTCATCGCCTGGGAGCGGCCGGGCCACGATCCTGTCATCGACGATCCGACGCTGCGCCGGGTGATCGAGTCGGTCGCGCGGCTGCACGCGATGCCCTGGAGCCGCGTCCTCGAGTCGGCGACCGAGCGCGAAGGCGAACCGCCGCCGCCATGGTGCCCGCTGGCGGAGCGGCTGACGCTGCTGGCCCGGCCGTCGGCGGCGGCCTATGCGGACGCCGGCAACGCCGTGGGGCCACGGTTCCTGGCGGGCTGGGACGCCTTCGACCGGCGAGCGCCGGAGGCGGCGCGCGAGCTTGTCCACGGCCTGGGTGAGGATCCCGCACCGCTCGTCGCCGCGCTTGGAAAGCTGCCCTCCGTCGGGCTGCATGGCGACCTCAAGCTCGCCAACGTCGCGCTGCTGCCCGACGACCGGGTCGGCTTCATCGACTGGCAGATGACCCTGCGCGCGCCGCTCGCAGTCGATCTTGGCTGGTTCCTCGTCTCCAACAGTGGCTCCCTTCCGGCCGGACCGGATCCGATCGTCGCCGAGTACCGCCAGGCGCTCGAATGGGACAGCGGGCGATGGGGGTTCGGCGGCGATGCGAACGACTTCGCTGGACTGACCGGTGATTGGGACGCGCAGGTGGACCTGACGTGGATCGTCGGCCTGCTCCTGCGCGGGTGGCGGAAGGGGCTCGATGCCGAGGCCGGCGTGGTGCTGGCCTCACGGTCGCCGGCCGCCGACGACCTGGCGTGGTGGTGCCGACGCGCTGTCGAGGCGGCCGAACGGCGACTCTGATGCGGTCCTCGCCAAATTTGCGTGCACCCAACGCGACTGAGCGTCACGGGTGCGTCGAGGCTCTGACCCGAGTCGCGACAGGATCTCCTGTCGCCGACGTGACTGGCATCGCGCTCGCGACTGGCGTCGCGTCGGCGACGACCGCCCGAGGCGCGATTCGCGTCGGCCGCGGCCTGTCGGCGTCGCGTGGGACGCGACAACAGCAGCCCGAGGCGCGGTCCGCCGTCGACCGGCGGCCTCGACCCGTCGGCGTCGCGTGGGACGCGACAACAGCAGCCCGAGGCGCGGTTCCGCCGTCGACCGGCGGCCTCGACCGGTCGGCGTCGCATGGGACGCGACGGGCCGCCGGTCAACTGCGGCACACTCCGACCGAAGGAGGTGCCTCATGCCCAAGACCGTTCCCCAGCTGCCCGGCATCCCGCCGAGCGACTATCCGTTCTCGCAGGTCGTCGAGGCCAACGGGTTCGTGTTCCTGGCCGGCCAGGTCGGCGACGCGCCCGGGAGTCACGGTGCCGTCCCGGGCGGCATCGAGGCCGAGACGCGTGCGATGCTCGACAACGTCGGTCGCCTGCTGGCCGCGGTCGGCCTCGGCTTCGCGGACGTCGTGAAGGCCACGGTCTACCTGCGTGACTTCAGCGAGTTCGCGGCGATGAACGCGGTCTACCGCGAGTACTTCCCCACCGAGCCTCCGACGCGGGCGACGGTGGGCGTGACCGCGCTCGCCGCCGACTACCGCGTCGAGATCGAGGTCCTGGCGGCCCGCTGACGCCGCGCACCGGGCGCCCGATGCCCGAGTTGGCGCGCCGCGGGGTCTACTTCGTGACGACGAAGTCGTCGATGGCGACCATCGCGTGGCCCTTGGTGCCGACGACGACGATGGCGAGCCGATGCTTGCCGGCGGCCTTCCAGCTGGCCTGGAAGAGCGTCGAGCGAGCGTCGAACGAGCGCCGGTACGTGTTCACGGTCTTGACGTACTTCCCGTCGACGTAGACCTTGGCCTGACCGCGCGTCGGGCCGGTCGGGCCGTTCCACGTCACCTTCTTGCCGGTGAAGTAGAAGGTCGCCCGCGCCCCGGCCTTCGTCGCATAGGCGACGCGATCGCCGCCGTAGCCGTGGTGGTTGGCGCGCCGCCACGTCCCGCCGTAGTCGATCGCGCGAGACCGTTCATTGGCCGTCCAGCGGGATGCCGCCTTCGACGAGCCGACCTTGCCGCCGGCCTCGCGGTAATAGCGCATGACCTTGGCCACGTACCGCTTCGCGTAGCTCGACCACCCCGTGGTTCGGGAAGACCCGGTCAGCCACCAGTAGGCGACCCGCTTCCAGCTGCCAAGCCAGCGATAGAGCGACGTCATCTTGCCCGACGCGACCTTCTCCTGGTTCGCCGGAGTCTGGCGCGCGTTCGCGTTGCCGAGGTACTGGCGGGCCCATGCCGGCCAGTTCGACGGCATGATCTGGTACTTGCCGTAGGCGCCGGACGACGCGTTTCGCGCGTAGTAGTTGCCGCCCGACTCGATGCGGCCGATGGCGGACTTGAACTGGGCCAGTCCCGGTGGGGCCTTGGCCGCGAAGACCGCGGAGCCCGTGGCGGTGAGGACCATGATCGTCGCGAGTGCAGCGACGAGGACCGCGCTTCGGCGGCCGGACAGGACTCGCAATGTGGCTCCTCCCTACCGGAACGATGCGGTGAGCGCATCGAACGACGGCTCAGTCGGACCGGAGGGACTACCGCGGGCTGGGGGTCGCGGCTGGGGACTCCGGGGCGACTCGGATCCGAACCGGACGGGCGACGGTGGGCGCCGGCCTCCCGGGGCGCACACCATAGTGGCCGACGACGGTCACGGCAAGGGGTCGGGCGAATCCTTCCGGAACATGGGTGGCCAGGAACGCCGCGACCCGATCGAGCACGTCGTCGAGCACCGGCAGCAGCCCATGCCCGAGCTTGGGGTAGGTGACGAGCTCAGCCGGCCCACCGAGCGTCGGGACCGCGGCCCGCAACAGCTCCAGCTTGGCGAACGGGTCGGATTCGCCCGACAGGAGCAGGACTGGGCACCGGATCTGCGGCCAGTGGCTCGTTCTCGCCTCGGCCTTGTCGGGCGAGCCCGGGGGATGGAGCGGGTAGCTGAAGCACACCAGCGCGGCGTAGGGAGCGCCCGGCTCCGCGGCCGCGAGGCTCGCGACACGACCGCCGAACGACTGCCCGCCCACGACGACCCAGGGTTCGCGCGGCACGACCGCGTGGAAGGCCGGAACGGCGTCCTCGGCGCGGCGCTTCGGCAGATCGATGGCCGTCGCGGCGATGCCGCGGGACGCGAGTCCGTTGACATACGGTGTCATGCTGGCAGCCGATCCCGACGCTCCGTGCCCGAGAAAACAGCGGAGTTCCACCTCCACAGCGTAGCCGCCCGGTAGGCCCATCGACTGGCCGCCCCGTGGACCCTTGGGTCCATGGCCGTCGACAGGATGCACCGGCCATGCTTCGTCTCCGCCGTACAAGGGACCTCATGCCGCTCGCTCTCGACCGCTCGCCGTTCCGCCCGTTCACGCTCGTCGGCGTGGCGCTCCTCGCGAGCTTGATCATCCTCGCCGGGGCCCTGCCGGCCTCGGCCCTGGCCGCGGATCCGGCGACGGCCGGCGGTCCCCGCCGGCACGACGCCGGTCGGAGCCACAGTCACGATCCACGGGCGCGGCTACGGCCACGGCGTGGGGATGAGCCAGCACGGCGCGCGCGGCCGCGCGCTCGAGGGCGCGACCTCGACCGACATCCTCGCCCACTACTACCAGGGCGCGACGCTCGGGTCGGTCGCGGCGGACACGATGATCCGGGTGCGGGTCCTCCGGGACTTCAAGGCCTCCTCGACCAAGCCACTCGTGCTCTATGGGCGTCGCGGCCAGTGGCGCATCGACGGGAGCGGGACCATCTACCCCAAGGATTCCCGCGTGGACATCCGACCCACGGTCACCGAAACCGCGTCGGGCACCTCCGTCGCCTGGCGCGTGAAGGTCACGGCGCCCGACGGGACGGTCCTGCGGAGCGGGGCCATCAAGTCGTTCCGGCTGCGCGGCGTCACGACCACCGCGGTCTTCCAGGTCGCCTCGCGGACCTCGACGTACGACCAGTACCGCGGCCTGCTCCGGATCGGGCTGCGGTCCACGGAACCAATCGCCAGCGCGACGAACGAGCTCACGCTCGAGCGCTACCTGCGCGGCGTCGTGCCGGCGGAGATGCCGTCGACCTGGCCGACGGAGGCGCTGAAGGCGCAATCGATCGCGGCGCGCTCGTACGCGGCGCGTCGACTGCGACCGGGCGTGTCGTACTTCGATGTCGACGACGACTCGAGCTCGCAGGTGTATCTGGGCGTGCTCGGCGAGAAGGCGGCCACGAGCGCCGCGATCAAGGCGACGGCCAGTGCCGTCCTCAAGAGCGGCTCGACCATCGCCAACACGCTGTTCCACTCCGCGGGCGGCGGCGCGACCGAGCACAACGAGAACGTCTACGTCAGCTCGACCGGGGCACAGGTCGCTGGCCCGGTGAGCTACCTGCGGGGATCGCTCGATCGCCGGGCGGACGGGACGGCCTACGACTCGGGTTCGCCGTACGCCACCTGGAAGACGCTCACCTACACGCGAGCCCAGCTATCGACCTGGTTCGGTCGTGACAGTCGGACGAAGGTGGGGACCATCACGGCGCTCGATCTTCGCGACCGCGGCGTATCGGGCCGGCTGATCAGCGTGACGCTGATCGGCTCGCTCGGGAGCAAGAAGGTGTCTGGATCGGTGTTCCGCTCCGTGTTCAACGCCAATCGCCCCAGTGCCGATCCGTCCATGCGGAGCACGCTGTTCGACCTCGCGCCGGTGCCGTGACCGCCCTCGCATGACCCTCCGCCGATGACCGACGGGCTGGCGCGATGCTGGTGGTCGGGCGCCGCCGGCGCCGCCGCGGATCCGCGCATGGTCGCCTACCACGACGACGAGTGGGGCGTGCCCACGCACGACGATGTCGAGCTCTTCGAGCGGCTTGCGCTCGAGTCGTTCCAGGCCGGCCTATCGTGGTCGACGATCCTCAACAAGCGCGACGCGTTCCGGGACGCGTTCCGCGGGTTCGATCCACGGGTCGTGGCCGCGTTCGACGACCCCGACCGGGCCCGCCTGCTGGCCGACGCCGGGATCGTCCGGAACCGGGCCAAGATCGACGCGACGATCGGTAATGCCGCCGCGTTCCTGGCCACGGCCGCCGAGTTCGGTTCGTTCGATGCGTATCTCGGCTCGATGGTGCCGTCTCCACCGGCGCGCCTGCCCAGTTCGGCCGCGTCGGGGGACGTGCCGGCCACGACGGCGGTGTCGGACGCGCTGTCGGCGGACCTGCGGCGGCGTGGCTTCCGCTTCGTCGGCTCGACGATCGTGTACGCCTTCATGCAGAGCGTCGGCCTGGTCGATGACCACCTGCCGGGCTGCTTCCGCTACGGCGTGACACGCTAGCTGTCACAGCCGGCTCCGAGACTCCGGGTCAGGTCAACCCGAAGCCAGGAGTCCATCCGAGATGATCACCATCGATTGCCCGCTGTGCGCGGGCGAAGCCACCACCGACGAGGCGCAGACGCTGCTCACCTGTGACGGCTGCGGCATCGCGACCGAGATCGCACCAGATCCCTTCGTCGCGCTCGAAGCCGTCGCCTAGGCCGGCGTCCGGGCCGCCCAGAATGCCCCCGGAGATTTGCGGTGCCGTAGCATCGGCCCCATGGACCACGCACCGGCGACCGCGGCGATCCTGGATGCCGGGCGGCGGCTGGGCGCCCGCGGGCTCATCTCGGCGGGCGAGGGCAACCTCTCGATCCGGCTCGACGACGGCGAACTCCTGATCACGCCCTGTGGGCGGCGCAAGGACGAGCTCGAAGCGCATGACCTCGTCGTGGTGCCCCTCGAGGGCGACGGAAGTGGCGCGCGCTCGCCCTCCGGCCTCGGGCCGTCCTCGGACCTGGCCATCCACCTCGCCGTCCACACCGCCCGACCGGAGATCGGCGCAGTGGCGCATGCCCACCTCCCGGCATCGATGGCGTTGACCCTCGCCGGCGAGATCCCCGATCCAGCCGCCCTGCCCGAAACGGCGTTGCTCCTCCCCCGGCTGCCGTTCGTGCCCTTCGGGGAGATGGGCAGCACGGACCTGGCCGACCGGATCGTTGCCGCGCTCAGGGACGGGCCCGAGCCGCTCCCCGGCGCCGCGCTCCTCGAGCGGCACGGCGCCGTCGCGGTCGGTCCGGACCTCGTGACGGCGGTCGATCGGCTCGAGCTCATCGAGGTCCTGTGCCGGACATGGCGGGACGCGCTGCTGCTCCGGGCGGCCCGCGCCGCGGTGGACTGACCGAGTAGCATCGGACCTGCCCAGACGGTCGCCGCGAGGCCCCGCCCAGCCACAGGAGGGATGATGTCCACGCGCAAGTACCTGGCCGAGCTGCTCGGTACGTTCCTGTTCCTCACGATCGGCTACGCCTCCGTGGCGTCGTTCACCGCCGCTGGCGCACCGGGCCTGCTCGTGGTCCCGTTCTCGTTCAGCCTTGGCCTTCTCGCGGCGATCTTCGCCGTCGGGCATATCTCCGGCGGGCACTTCAACCCCGCGGTCACCGTGGCGATGGTCATCGATCGGCGGACGCTCCCCATGGACGCGGTCGGCTACATCGTGGCGCAGGTCATCGGGGCGATCGGGGCGGCGGCCCTCGTGCTGGCGGTCGCCGGTCAGGCCTCGGTCAGCGCGGGGGTCACGAAGCCCGGCGGCGGGGTCACGGAGATCGGCGCCCTGATCCTCGAGACGGTCCTGACGGCGACGTTCGTGGCGGTCATCCTGGCCTCGACCAAGCGGGCGGCGCGGCTTGCGCCGCTCGTCATCCCGCTCACCCTCGTGGCGATCCACTTCGCGTCGGCGCCCCTGACGGGCGCCTCGGTCAACCCAGCCCGTTCGCTCGGGTCGGCGTTGGTCGGCGGGGACCTCGCCGCGCTGTGGATCTACATCGTCGCCCCGACGGTCGGCGCCATCCTCGGATGGGCGATCTATCACGTGATCGATGGCGGGGGCGAGGACCCGCTGGGCTAGGTTCGGGCCGCAGCGAGGGGCGGGCGGTCCGCGGTCCGCGCCGCGTGGCTAAGTTCCCTCTTCGAGGCTGAACCGGCGCGCGTTGCCCATCTGGCCCCAGACGCGGGCCTGGGTCACCGCGAGCAGCTGCCGGATGTGGTTGCGGTCGTGGTGGACCCACTCGCCGAGGAGCTCGTCGACGCGCAGTGGGCCGACGTCGGGATGTACCCCGGACCGGCCGAGATCGGCCGCGGTCAGCGTCCGGACCAGGACGACCCCGTCCGCGCGGAGGGCCACGAATTCGTCGACCAGCTCCGCGGGTTCCCGCAGGTGATCGCGCCGGGCGGTCGCCACGGCCGGGGGATCCCAGGCTTCGAGATCGGGCGGCAGGTGCGGACGATCGCCGTGCGCGGCGTCGACGATGCGCCGGATCCGTCCGGCGAACCCACGCCGCTCGGCCTCGATGAGGTGGCCGACGCATTCGTTGGCGCTCCACTCCTCGGGGGCGGGGCGCCAGCCGGCGGCTGGGCCCAGGCCGGCGAGCTCGGCCGCGACGATGGTCGTGCTGGCGCTCAGCAGGCCGGCGATCGTCGGCAGATCGAGCGCGGCGAGGGCATCGGCGTCGGCCGCGAACGGGTCGGTCATGTGGCTGGCTCCGCGCTCGGAGGTGCCGTCGCGGACACGGCGCCAGCCATCGGCAGCGAGCGCCCACGGTCGGCCATCGCCGGCTCCGCGAGCCAGCAGGCCGCCGCCTGCCCGCCGCCGACATCGATGAGCGGCGGTTCCTCGACGAGGCACCGGTCGAAGGCCTTGGGGCAGCGTGGGTTGAACCGGCAGCCGACCGGGATGTGGACCGCGTCCGGGGTCTCGCCCTTGAGGATCGTCCGCTGGGCGCGTTCGCCGGCCGTCGGCGGATCGGGTGACGGCGACACGGACACGAGCGCCTGCGTGTAGGGGTTGCGCGGGTTCCGGATCACGGACTCCGCCGGGCCGATCTCCATGATCTTGCCGAGGTACATCACCGCGATCCGGTCGGCGATCACCCAGGCCAGCGACAGGTCGTGGGTGATGAACAGGTACGTCAGTCCGCGCTCGCGGCGCAGTTCCAGCATCAGGCGCAGCAGCTCGGTCCGGATCGACACGTCCAGCATCGAGACAGGCTCGTCGGCCACGATCAGCTCGGGGCCCATGACGAGCGCGCCCGCGATCACGACGCGCTGGCGCTGGCCCCCCGACAGCTCGTGCGGATAGCGCGGCGCGTACTCGGCAGCCGGTCGGAGTCCCGCCGCATCGATGGCTTCGAGCACCCGCCGATCCCGCTCCGCTCGACCGATGCCGGGCTCATTGATGGCCAGCGGTTCGTCCACGAAGTCGAAGATCGACTGGCGCGGGTTCAACGTCTCGTACGGATCCTGGAAGATCAGCTGCACGCGCCGCCGGTACTCCCGCAGCTCCCGGGTCCCCCAGCGCGAGCTGACGTCTTGCCCATCGAACGTGATCGTCCCGCTCGTCTGGTGGGTCAGCTTCACGATCACGCGACCGGTCGTGGTCTTGCCACTCCCGGACTCCCCGACGAGCGCCAGGACCTCGCCCTTCTCGAGGGTCAGGTCGATCCCGTCCACGGCCCGCACGACCAACGCCGGCCGTCGGAGGATCGCGTCGAGCGGGCCGCCGCGGACCCGGAAGTGCACTTCCAGCCCCTCGAGGCGCAGGATCTCGGTCACGGCGCGCCCTCGGGGACGCCCTCGGGGTCGGCGGCCGCGGACCCCGCGCCGACCGGCGGTCCGGCGTCGGGCACGGGTGCCGCGTCGAGCGGCAACGGCTCCGCCACCACGACCGGGGCCGCGAACGCGCCCTCGGACTCGGGCGGATACAGATGACAGGCGACCCGCACGCCGTCCGCGAAGTGGACCTCCGGCGGCATGACCTCGGTGCAGACGGGCATGACCGCCGGACAGCGCGGCGCGAACGGGCAACCGACCGGCGGGTTGCGCAGGTCGGGCGGCGCGCCCGGGATGACGTCCAGGGTCCGGCGGTCGGCGCGCAGGTTCGGGAATGACGACAGGAGCTTCTGCGTGTACGGGTGGCGTGGCGCCGTGAAGACCCGGTGGACCGGGCCTTCCTCGGCGACCTTGCCCGCGTACATCACGAGGACGCGGTCACAGGTCTCGGCGATGACCGACAGGTCATGCGTGATGAGCAGCAGCGACAGCCCCAGCTCGTGACGGAGCTTCTCGAGCAGCTCGAGGATCTGGGCCTGGACCATGACGTCGAGGGCGGTCGTGGGCTCATCGCCGATGACCAGGGCCGGGTCGCAGGCGAGGGCCATCGCGATCATCGCCCGCTGGCGCATGCCGCCCGACAGCTCGTGCGGGTAGGCGCCGCCACGCTTGCTCGGGATGCCGACGAGCTCGAGCAGCTCCCCGGCGCGCGCCCGCGAGGCGTCGCGCGAAAGGCCGAGTCGGAGCTCGACCGGCTCGGCGATCTGGTCGCGCACCCGACGCACCGGGTTGAGCGCATTCATCGCGCCCTGGAACACGATCGCGATCTCGCGCCAGCGGTAGCGCTGGAGCTGGCGTTCGGTCTTGGGCACGAGGTCGATGCCGAACAGGCGAACGCTGCCATCGACCACGCGTCCGTTGCCAGGCAGCAGGCGCACCAGCGAGAGCGCCGTGGTCGTCTTGCCGCAGCCCGATTCGCCGGCGATCCCGAGGGCCTCCCCGTCGTTCATGCCGAAGCTCACCCCTCGCACCGCCTCGACCCGGCCGTTGGGCAGGCTGAAATGCACGGTCAGGTCGTCGACCTGGAGGAGCGGGGCCTCCGGGTCTGCCTGCTTGGGCAGCGGCCACAGCCGCTTGGCGCGGATGGCGGCACGGCCGGCGGCGGTGTCCGTGTCCGCGCCCGAGCCCGCGCCCGCGCCCGCGCCCGGCTCCGCGACGGCTGCGCCGCCCTCGGGGGCGGTCATCGGCGGTGCCGCCGCTTCGGGTTGAGGACGTCGTCGAGCGCCCCGCCGACGAGCGTGAACGCGAATACGACGAGGACGATGCAGATGCCGGGCGGCACGAGATACCACCACGCCCCGAGCCCCGGCGCTCCGACCTCCCGGGCGGCATCGAGCAGCTGGCCCCACGACGGTTGGAGCGGATCCCCGAGCCCGACGAACGACAAGGTCGTCTCGGTCAGGACGGCCCCGGCAAAGACGAGGACCGCGTTGGCGACGATCAGGTTAACCACGTTCGGCAGGATGTGCCGACGCATGATGTGGCCGGGACCCGCCCCGATCACCCGCGCCCGGTCCACGAACGCGCGCTCCTTCAGCGACAGCGTCTCCGAACGGATGATCCGCGCCGTCGACGACCACGAGGTGATGCCGATCACCACGACGATCACCAGGAGCCCGACCCGGATCCCGAAGAACTCGGTCGTCGCGCCACCCAGGGCGTCGCGGATGAGGGACGTCAGGATGATCGCGAGGACGAAGGTCGGGATCACGAGGAAGAGGTCGGCGATGCGCATGAACAGGGCATCCAGCCGGCCACCGACGAACCCGGCGACGATCCCGACGACGGAGCCGAGCAACACCGTCACGACCGTCGCCAGCAGCCCGATGACCATCGAGATGCGCGTCGCGTGGACGGTCAGGTTCAGCATGCTGCGACCGAGCTCGTCGGTGCCGAGCGGGTACGCGCCGCCGGGCGCCGTGAGGCGCGGCCCGGTCGCCGTGACGGCCGTCTCGAGCGGGCCGACGAGGATCGTTGGGACGAGCGCGGCGACGGTGAACACGAGCATCAGGGCCAGCCCGAACACGGCGTCCCGGCGCCGGATCAGCCGGCCCAGGAAGTTGCGCGCCTGACCCGCCCGGCCGCGCGGCCGGGTGATGACCGTGGCGGGAACGGGCGACGCGGTCATGTGCGCACCCGCGGATCCAGGACCCCATAGAGCAGGTCCGCGGCCAGGTTGGCCAGCACGACCGAAACGGAGAGCAGCAGGAAGATCCCCTGCAGGACCGGGTAGTCACGAGCCGACAGCGCCTCGACCGTCAGCGTGCCGAGGCCCGGCCAGTTGAACACGACCTCGACGGTGATCGCGCCGGCCACGACGTAGCCCAGGTTGATGGCGACGAGCGTGACGGTCGGCAGCATCGCGTTGGGCAGGGCGTGACGACGCAGCACCTGGTCGTCGCGCAGCCCCTTGGCCCGGGCCGTGGTGACGTAGTCCTCCGACAGCGTCTCGACGATCGACGAGCGCATGACGATCGCGTACTGGCCGATGAGCCCCAGCGCGACCGTCGCGACGGGAAGGACGAGATGGCGCCCGAGATCGGCCAGCTTGTCGAGCGGTGACGCGTAGGTCGCCCCGGCCGACAGCATCCCGAACGTCGGGAACCACCCGAGCCCGGTGGCGAAGATCAACAGGAGCGCCATGCCGAGCAGGAAGTACGGCGTCGAGTAGAGGAGCAGGGACACGGCGTTGCCGACGTGGTCGATCACGCCGCCGCGTTTCCAGCCCGAATAGGCACCGAGCCCCAGGCCGACCACGATCGCGATGACCTCGCCGAGCCCGAACAGCAGAAGGGTCGGGCCGAGCCGCTGGCCCAGGACCTCGACGACGGTCCGGCCCCGGGCCACGAACGAGAAGCCGAGATCGCCCTGGGCGGTTGAGCTGACGTACGCGACGAACTGGTCCGGAAAGACCGGCTTGTCCAGGCCCCACTGGGCCCGCTTGGCGGCCAGGATCTCGGGGGTCACGTTCGGGTTGCGCCCGAGGATCCGTTCGGGGGACCCCGGCATCATCCGGAAGAGGACGAAGTTGAGCAGGACGATGAACAGGATCGTCAGCAGGGCGGCGACGACCCGCCGCGCGAGGTAGCGCAGGCCCACGTGGCGCCCGGCGTTACCGGGCGGGGACCGCGCGAACGCGGTCCCCTCGGCTCACGAGCGGCGGGCGGGCAGGAGCCCGCTCGGTCACTCGTCCTCCGTCGTCGTGACCGTCGTGGTTCGGCGTCGCCGCACGAGCACCAGCCCGACCACGGCGATCGCGACGAGCGCCAGGATGGCGGCGAGGAGCGGCGTGTTGTCGGCGAGGGCGTTCGTCGGGGTGGGTTCGGTCGGGGTCGGCGTGGCGGCAGCGCCGCTTGCCGGGACACCGCCGCTGCCCGCCGGCGCGGAGGCGCTGGGAGCGGCCTCGGACGCCAGGGTGAGCTTCGTGTACCCGATCGGGCCGTAGCCGAAGAGGGGCGTGCCACTCTCGGGCGGCTGGTTCACCCAGTTGGCGAACCGGTCCGTCCGGTAGGCGTGCAGCTCCGAGTCGTAGTACATGACGTGGTACGGGGCGTCCCGATAGAAGATCTCCTGCATCTCGGTGATGTAGCCCTTGCGCTCCACCGGATCGAGGGCCTTCTGCTGGAGTTCGAACAGCTCGTCATAGCGGTCGTTGGCGTAGAAGCTGTCATTGAGGCCGCCCAGCTGGCCGGACGTGAAGAACGACAGCAGCGACATCGGGTCCGGGTCGCCCACCCAGCCCCACATGTAGAAGTCCCAGTTCGCCGGGCCATCCGGTGGGCCAAGGAGATCCTCGAGGAGCTTGCCTTCCTCGGTCACGGCGGCGTCGACGGTGATGCCGAGCTCGGCGTACCACTCCGTGATGAACTGGGCATTCGTGGCCATCTCGGCCTCCGAATCGGGCCACGTCAGCCGAAGCGTGATCTGCTCGCCGTCCTTGTCGAGCCGGCGACCGCCAGCATCGAGCGCGTAGCCGGCCGCGTCGAGGCGACGCTTCGCCTCCTCGATGTCGAAGGTGCGCGGCGTGGCCGGTGGGACGTGCCAGTTCGCGTGGTACGGCGGCACGTTCGTCGTCCCGGGGACGCCGTGGCCGGCCAGGGTCGCATCGACCAGCCGGGCGGGGTCGATGGCATAGCCGAGGGCGTCGCGGAACGCCACGTCGGTGAGCGCCGACGTGGAACCGCCGTAGCCCTCCGAATTGCCCTTCGTGTTGAACGACAGGTACGAGTAACCGTTGGCGAAGCCCTCGACGGTCTCGATGTTCTCTTCGCTCCCGAGGGCGTCGAACTGGTCGGCACCGACGCCGCGGATGTAGTCGACCTCGCCGGTCTTGAGCGCCTGGGTCGCCGTGTCCATGCTCTCGAAGTTCTGGATGATGATCTCGTCCGCCGCACCCTGCTCGCCCCAGTAGGAATTGTTGCGGGCGAAGCGGATGTTGTCGCCGGGCTCCCACGACACGGCCGTGTAGGGACCCGTGCCGACGACGGGCGGCTCGTTCTTGAAGAACCCGTCAGCTTCCGAGTTGCCGATCTGGTCGAGCGAATAGCCCTCCCAGATGTGCTTGGGCAGGATCGGCACATAGGCCTGTGTCAGGAGCGTCGTCGGGAATTCCGTCTCGACCACGAGGGTCAGCGGGTCCGGCGCCGTGACGGTCTTGAGACCGGCGTTCGTGAGATACGGCTCGAGATAGAACGAGCCAAGGCCGCCCGCCTCCGAAGCCACCGCGTCGAGGACCAGCTGGTAGGTCCAGCGCGCGTCCTCCGACGTCGCGGGCTGGCCGTCCGACCAGGTCATGCCGTCGCGGATCTTGAACGTGTGGGTCATGCCGTCCTCCGACGATGACCACGTCTCGGCAAAGCCCGGAGCCGGCTCCAGGTCCTGGCCGAAGCCCACGAGCAGGTCGTAGTTGAGGGTGAACACCTCGTAGTCGACGACCAGGACGGAGTGCCACGGGTTGAGGACCTGCAGGTCCTGGTCCGTGCCCGCGCGGAGCACGTTGACCGTCTGGGCCGCGGCCGGGATCGTGGCCGGCAGCAGCAACGCGCCGATCAGGCCGGCGCCGACGAGCGCTCGAACGGTCCGAGCATGCAGGGGCGATCGCATCGAAGCCTCCTCCAGTGCGGCCGCTTTGCGTTCTCTGGCCGCCGGTTCCTCCCGAGCTCGTCCAACGGGCCGAGTGGGCCGTACGGTGGCACACGGCGCGGGCCGGTGCAAGGAACGACCCGCAGCGTGCGCCTCAGACCAGCCAGCTCGTCGCCGGATCACGCTCGAGCAGGATCGGGCGGTCGATCCGGAACGCGCCCAGGTCCCCGTCGGACGGCGACGCGCCGTCGAGGGCGAGCTCGACGAGGACGCGGCCAAGCACCGACGCGAACTTGAAGCCGTGGCCGGCACCCAACCCGACGATGACACCCGGCGTGCCCGGGACGCGGTCCACGACGAAGTCTCGGTCCGGGGTCAGCGTGTACAGGCACGTCTTCGTGAGGAGCTCGGGTCCGGCTGCGGCCGGAAGGTAGGTCTCGACGAATTGCCGCACCCGCTCGTACATCGCCTCGTCGCGCTCGAACGTCCGGGTCTCCGGCGTGGTGGGCTGCCCGCCGGCGTCCTGGGCGGCCTTGGGTCCGGCCTCGCCGTACGTCGGAATGCCGTAAAAGGACGGTTCGTCCATCCAGATCCAGACGGGGAACCGGTCCGGTGCGAAGGCGTCGGGGTCGGGCGCCGCGAAGTAGGTGACCTGCTCCTTGGTCACGGTCAGTGGCAGGCGCCGGTCGAAGCCGGCCAGCATGTCGTTGGTCCATGCGTCGGCGGCGAGGATGACCCGGCCAGTCCCGTGGGTGACCCCGCCGGCATCGACCTGGTACGCGCCACCCACCTCGCGGATGGCCGTCACGGGCGTGCGGTCCGACAGCGTCGCGCCGCGAGCCACCGCCAGCCGCCGGTGCGCGGCGTTCCCGCGGTACGGGTCGGCGAGCCCGGCCCGGGACTGCCACATCGCGGTCACGTCGTCCGAGAGGCGCCATTGCGGCCACCGGCGCATGACCTCCGCGGCGTCGAGGATCTCGAACGGGATGGCCTCGGCGACGAGGCTTGCCGTGTAATCGCTCATGGGGATGGCGGGGTCGGCGGGCCACAGGTCGAGGCCGCCGGTCACGGTGACGATCCGCTCGTTGGCCTCACCCTCGATCGCGGTCCACGTCTCGAACGCCCGCTTCGCCAGCCGGACGTAGTCGGGCCGGTGATAGGACAGCCGGATGATGCGGCTGTGGTCGGCGGACGCGCCGTTGGCATGCCCCAGCTCGAACTGCTCCAGGCCCAGGACCCGCGTGCCGGGCCGGGTCGACGCCCAGTACGCGGCGGCCGACCCGATCGCCCCGAGCCCCACGACGATCACGTCCCATTCGCGCCGATCGGTGGTCATGGTCGTCGATGGTAGGACGCTGGTCATGCCCGCCGCCGGCCGTTCCCATCTGGCTCCCGTGCGCACGCCCGTGTGCTATGTTGTGCGCATGAACGTCAGAACGAACTTGCTTCTGCCCAAGGACCTGGTCGACCGCGTGGACGAGGTCGCGGGGCCGCGCGGGCGGAGCCGATATGTCGCAGCAGCGCTGGAGAGGCAGCTCCGCCGCGACCTCTGGTACGCGGCCGCCCAGGCCACCGCCGGCGCCTGGAAGGACCATCCGCTGTTCCCCACAGACGAGTCCGTCGTCGAATGGGTCCGGGCCGGACGTGCCGAGGACCAGGATCCATGGCCTGACCAGCGCTGATGGCTCGCATCGTCCTGGACGCCTCGTTCCTGATCGACCACCTCCGGGCGCGACCAGCGGCTGTCGAACGCCTCCGCACCATCTACGAGGCCGGAGACGATCCCATCCTGACCGATGTCGCATCGGCGGAGGTCTGGTCTGGATGGCGCTCAGCCGACGAAGCTGAGATCGAGACCTTTCTTCGATACTTCGAATTCGTGCAGCCCGGCCCAGAGACATCGCGACTCGCTGGCGTCTGGAGAGCTCAAGCAAGAGCGTCGGGGTCGACATTGGGCACGATGGACGCCTTGATCGCCGCCAGCGCGTTCCACCTGAGCGCCACAGTGTTGACCCGGAATGTCAGAGATTTCGCTCTGACCCCGGTGCGCGTCGAGACCTACTGACGGACCGCGGTCAGTCGGTCCAGTGCGACCCGCTGGATCGCGACGACGGTGAGTGCATCGACGATTCGCCCATCGAGCGTCATCGCGAGCACCTCATCGAACGGCACCCATCGGACCGTGAGGGACTCGGTGGGTTCGGGATCGGGCTCGCTGTGGGTCAGGCCGGTGGCGACGAACAGCACGGCCGTCTCGTCCGTCACGGAGTTCGAGAGCTCGAGCCGGCAGAGCTCGCGCCAGCTCGAGGCGGTCAGGCCGGTCTCCTCGCGCAGCTCGCGCTGCGCCCCCACGAGGGCAGCCTCGTCGACCGGGACGCCGCCTTCGGGGATCTCCCACGAGTCGTTGTCGAGCGTGTAGCGGTGCTGGCCGACGAGGACGACGCGATCGTCGTCGTCGATCGCCACCACGCCCACGGCCGCATTGGCAAAATGGACGACGCCGTAGATCCCGGGGCTCCCGTCGGGCCGGGTGACTTCGTCGTGCCAGACCGTGATCCACGGGTTCTCGTAGGCGACGCGACGGGAGTTTCGAACGAAGCGGCCATCCATCGCCGCATCGTCGCATGGCGTGGGCGGCGTCGTCGGCGCTCCACCGACGCCCGTAGACTCCCCGGGGTGACCGCCTCGGCATCCGCGTCCCGCGAGCGAACCGCGCCACGGGGTACGGCTCGACCTGGACGTCCGGATCCCGGCGCGCGACGGCGTCGAGTTGTCGGCGAACATCTGGCGACCGCTCCCCCGCCCTGACGCCCCGAACGAACGGTTCCCCGCGATCCTCGAGATGATCCCGTACGGCAAGGACAACTGGCGACGGGCTTCCGACATGACCCGCGGCGAGTGGTTCGCGGCGCGCGGGTATGTCCTGTGTCGCCTAGATGTCCGCGGTACCGGATCGTCCGCTGGCATGCCCCTCGACGAATACACGGCCGACGAGACGCGTGACGGATACGACGCCGTCGAGTGGCTGGCCACCCAGCCGTGGTGCGACGGCGCCGTCGGCATGTGGGGCATCAGCTACGGCGGCTTCACGGCGATCCAGGTCGCGGCGCTAGGGCCGCCGCACCTGCGCGCGATCGTGCCGGTCATGGCCACGGACGACCGCTACCTCGACGACATCCACTACCGCGGCGGCTGCGTGACGGTCAGCGAGCTGTCGCAGTACGCGGTGAGCCAGGTCGCGATGAACGCGATGCCGCCCGAGGCGGTGTTCCGCGGGGCCTCGTGGCGCGACGACTGGCGCGCGCGGCTCGACGCCACACCGCCGTGGCTGTTTGCCTGGCTCCGCCACCAGATCGACGGGCCGTACTGGCGGCAGGGCTCGCTGGCGCCCGACTACGCCGCCATCGAGGCGGCCATCTTCAACATCGGCGGCTGGCAGGACAGCTATGTGGATCCCGCATTCCGGATGCAGGCCCGCTGCCCGGCCCCATCGCACACGCTCGTCGGGAACTGGGTCCATTCCTGGCCGCAGGACGCCGCGCCCGGCCCCAACCTCGATGAGCTGCACGAGATCGACCGGTTCTTCGATCGACACCTGCGCGGCGCCGACAACGGCTGGGACGCGGAGCCGCCGATCGTCTGGTTTGAACGCGAGTACGCGCCGCCGGCGGCGTTTCCGGGCCCCTCGCCCGGTCGATGGCGCGCGGCGAGCGCCTATCCGCATCCGGCTGCGACGGTCAATGCCCTGGCATTCGCCGCGGGCGACCGTTCCGTCGGTCGGCCGCCTCAGTCGATGCGGAGCGCCCCGACGCCGATCGATCGGGCGAAGGCACGGACACCTTCGAGCATCGACCGACCGCCGGTACCCGCGGCGCCCTGTCGTGGGGCGCCGGCGGCGTCCCGAACGGTCTCGCCCGCGACCTTCGACGCGACGAGGACGCCGGTCCGACCTATACGTCCGCGCCGCTGGATGCCGCCCTCGAGATCCTCGGGGTCCCGGAGGTCGTCGTCCACCTGGAAGTTGACGCCCCGGTCGCGACCCTGTCGGTGCGCTTGTCGGACGTCGCGCCCGACGGGAGTGTCGCGCTGGTCAGCGCCGGCGTGCTCAACCTGACCCATCGCCGCTCGCACACGGACCCGGAGCCACTGCTCCCCGGTGTCGTCGAGGGGATCCGCGTGCCGCTGCGGACCGCCGGCTATCGATGGCTACCCGGTCACCGCATCCGCGTCGCCCTCGCGTCGTCGCTGTGGCCGGTCCTGTGGCCGTCGCCGTTCCCGGCCACGTTCCGGGTGCATCGCGGGTCCGCCGCGCCGTCGCGGCTCGAGCTCCCGGTGATCCCGCCCGCCGGCGGTCCGGGTGATGTCACCGTGCCCGCGTTCCGAACCGACCCACCGGACCTGCGCTGGCCCGCCGCCGAACCGCTGGACGGAAGGGGCCCGGCCGTGACCGATCCCCCGGTCTGGCGCATCGACGAGGACGTGATCGCGGGCTCCGTGACGATCCATGTCCATGATGGCGGCGAGGCCATCGTCCCCGACGGCCGGCGGTTGTACGCCGCAGAGAGCCTGCGGATGACGGCCCGGGACGACGAACCGGCACGCGCCGAGATCGACGCCAACGTGGTCTATCGATGGCAGGAGCGCGAGGTCGATCGCGACGGGGAGCTGACCCGCATCGAGATCCGAGCCGACTCCCGCCAGACCAGCACGGCGACCGACTTCGACCTGACCGTCCGCCTCGAGGTCGACGTCGATGGCGCACGCTTCTTCGAGCGCTCGTGGCACGAGACGATCCCGCGCCACCTCGTCTGAGCCCTAGACTTCGGCGCGATGCGACCAGCACGGATCTCGGCCAAAGCGGAGCGGTTCACGGAATTGGTCATCCGCGACATGAATCGCCAGGCGGTCGCGCACGGCGCGGTGAGCCTCGCCCAGGGTTTCCCGGATTTCCCGTGCCCGCCGGAGCTCAAGCGCGCGGTCGCAGACGCCGTCGACGCGGACATCAACCAGTACGCGATCACGTGGGGTTCCAAGCCGCTCCGCGATGCGATCGCCGCCACGACCCCGCGCCACTTCCCGGGCTGGGGCGAGATCGACCCGGAGACCCAGATCACGGTCACCTGTGGCGCGACCGAAGCGATGATCGCCGCCATGCTCGGGATCCTCGATCCGGGCGACGAAGTCGTCGTCTTCGAGCCGTACTACGAGAACTACGGGCCTGACGCGATCCTCAGCGACGCCACCCCACGCTACGTGACGTTGCACGAGCCGGACTGGTCGATCGACCCGGACGAGCTGCGAGCCGCCTTCAACCGGAAGACGCGCGGGATCGTCGTCAACTCGCCGCACAACCCCACGGGCAAGGTCTTCTCGCGCGACGAGCTCCAGCTCATCGCCGAGCTCTGCAACGAGCACGACGTCATCGCCTTCACCGACGACATCTACGAGCACCTGGTGTTCGAGGGGGAGCACATCCCGCTCGCCACGCTCCCCGGGATGGCGGATCGGACCGTGTCTATCCACTCGATGTCGAAGACGTACTCGGTGACGGGCTGGCGGATCGGCTGGGCTATCGCGCCGGCCGACCTGTCGATCGGTATCCGCCGCGTCCACGACTTCCTGACGGTGGGTGCCGCAGCCCCGCTGCAGGCGGCGGCGGTGACGGCCCTGGGCTTCCCGCCCTCGTACTACGACGAGCTGCTGGCGGGCTACCGCGAGCGGCGCGACGTCCTGGTTCCCGCTCTCGAGGCGGCGGGCTTTCGTGTCCACCGGCCGGCCGGCGCGTATTACGTGATGACGGATATCCGCGACCTCACCGACGAGGACGACGTGGCTTTTGCCCATCGACTCATCCGCGATCCGGGCGTTGCGGCCGTCCCGGGTTCGTCGTTCTTCTCGCGCCCGGAGCTCGGCCGGACGAAGCTGCGCTTCGCGTTCCCGAAGCAGCTCGCGACGCTCGAGGCCGCCGCCGCGCGCTTGGCGAACCTGCGCGGGGCGAGGAGCGGGCTCCCGCCCGGCTAGCTCGGAATGGCGTCCGGGACCACCGTGCGCACGACCTCCTCGACCACCCGCCGCGCGTCCGGCCCGTCGTAGCGCAGCAACGGGTCAGGGTCGAGCATCCGCTCCGAGACGGTCCCGCGCACCCGCGTGTACAGCACCGGATAGATCGCCCCGGTCCCATCCGCCTCGAGCGTGAGCGCCAGCGCGTCGGGGCCGCCTTCGTCCAGGACGTGGCTGAGCGGCTGGACCCCGTCGTCCACGAGCCCCGCGTCCGGGTCGGCCGTGATCACCCGGGCGAGGTATCCGCGCTGATGCCACAGCTCGGGCGCCTCGGCCAGCTCGCTCGTCACGAGGTCGACGAGGCCGGTGGCGTCCACGGCGGGCCGGGCCGGAACCACGCCGAAGCACGTCGATGCGAGACGTCCCACGAGCAAGCGGGCGTTGTAGCGGGCGCCATGGACGGCCCCCGAGTTGCTCGGCTGGCCGTGCCGCTGGAGGCCCTTCGCCGCCTGCCCGATGGTCCCGGCGAAGAAGAGCCCGGGCACCGTGGTGCTCTCCCACCAGGGCGTCTGCGCCGGCAGTTGGCTCTTCCCGATCGTCGTGACGCCAAGGTCGGGCAGATCCTGGATCGGACACCGGAACCCCGTCGCGGAGATGACCTCGTCGACCTCGAGCACCATGTCCCCGCCACCGTCGGTGCGCCGCAGTTGGACCGCCAGGGTGCCGTGGCCGCCGGAAATGGGCTCGATCCGCTCGATCGCGGCGTCGAGGATGGCCACGCCACCGCCCAGCACGTGGTCCTCGTAGGGCTGCACGTAGCGGGCGCGGACCCCGACCAGCGAGCGGGTGTCGACGGACAGGCGCGCAGTCGACGGGGACGAGAGCACCAGCTGGCGCGCCCACGGCAGCAGACCGTTCGCGAGCTCGAACCCGGAATTCTGCTTGCCGACGATGAACACCCGCTTGCCCGCGTAGCTTTCCGGCGGACGGACGTCGGCGTAATGACGAGCATGTTCCATGCCGGGGCCCGGCGGCGTATAGGGCTCGGCCACCCCGACGGCCACGATGAGGGCCTCGGCCCGATACATCCCGTCGCTGGTCTCGACGACGAACCGGCGCCCGTCCGGCCCGTCCTCGAGCGAGGTCGACGTCCATCGGCAGTCGTAGCGCGCGCCCACGCCGGCGCGCTCGGCGAACGCCGTGAGGTTCGCCTCCATCTCCGGCCGCGACGGGAAATACGAGGACCCGTCCATGAACTCTGGCTGCAGGGCGCGCGTCGTGGGTTCCTCACCGAGCAGGCTGTTCCAGTCGTACCGCTCGTACGCGCGCGAACCGCGTGGGGCAGGCGCATGTGGCTTGGTCCACGACAGGAGTCGCTGGAAGAACGGCCAGCGCCGGAACATCCCGCCGGGTCCCGGATCGGCGGAGATCGCCGCGTACCGGATCCCGAGCCGCGCCAGCGAGTACGCCGCCTGCAGTCCGCCGGGTCCGGAGCCGATCACCACCACCGGGTAGTCGCCCGGCGGGAAGGGGCGAGCGTCCGCGGCCGACCCCGTCAGCTCCGCCATCGGTTCGCCGCCCGCAAACGGCGCGCCTGCACCTGGAGCATGCGGTACATGACCCTCGGGTGGGCGATCAGGAATGGCTCCACCTGCGGCCCGGACAGGAGCAGACAGCGCAACGGTCGGGTCGCGACGATGTCCGCGATCGGGGCCTCGCCGAGGAAGATCGACACCTCCCCGAAGAACTCGCCGCGACCCAGGCGGGCGCGTTCCTGGCCATCGACGAGGACCGCCGCCTCGCCGTCGAGGATCACGTGAAAGCCCGACCCGCTGAGTCCCTGGCGGAGCACCTTCTGGCCTTCGGCGTAGGCCACTTCCTCGAACGTGTGAGCGACCCCTTCGAGCTGTGGCGACGACAGGTCGGCGAACAGGGCGAATCCGGCGATCGCATCGATGAGTTCGTCACGGGTGGCCATCGCCGCATGGTGCCACGCGCGCGTCGTCGCGTGAAGCGGTTCGCGTCATCATTGCGACACGAGCGACCTTGACGCTCCCCCTCGGGCAGCGCAGCATCACGACCGAGGGGACCGCGTCGCGCCCGCACGATGACGAACCCGATGGCCGGAGGAACCCTGATGACGTTGACGCGCGACCGCAGGGCCGAGCTGCTGGCCGCTGCGCCGCTGCTGGCCAGCGTGGACGCCGCCGGGCTCGATCGGATCGCGGACCGAGCCGTCGAGGTCACCTTCACCGATGGCCATGTGATCGCCCGTCAAGGTGACGTTGGCACCGGGTTCTTCTTGATCGCCAGCGGCGGCGCGCGGGTCGTTCGCGACGGCGAGACGATCGCGACCCTCGGCCCGGGGGACTTCTTCGGGGAGCTGTCGGTGCTCGACGGCCTGCCGCGCGTCGCCCAGGTGCTCGCTCATGGGGAGACCACCTGCCTCGCCCTCGCGACCTGGGATCTCGAGGCCATCGTCAACGAGCAGCCGTCGGTGGGCCTCGCGCTGCTGCGTGGCCTGGCCGGGCGCCTTCGGACGCTCACCGAAGCCGGCCGGCACTGACATCACCGCGCGAGACGCCGCCATGTCCGGCCCGCCGACCGGGACCGTCACCTGCCTCTTCTCCGATATCGAAGGCTCCACCCGTCTCGAGATCGAGCTCGGAACCGGTCCGTACCGCGACATCCGCGAGCGTCACCGCGACCTGCTCCGGACGGCCTTCGCCGCCCACGGAGGCCACGAGCAGGGCACGGAGGGCGATTCATTCTTCGTGATCTTCCGGAGCGCGGCCGACGCGCTGGTGGCGGCGGCGGACGCACAACGGGCGATGGCCGCGGAGCCCTGGCCGGATGGCGTCGCCGTCCGTGTCCGGATGGGCATCCACACCGGCGACATCGAGGCGACGGGCGCTGACGTCATCGGCTATGCCATCAACCGCACGGCGCGGATCGCGGCGGTCGCGCACGGCGGCCAGGTCCTGCTCAGCGACGCGACCCGCGGCCTCGTCGAGGGCGGCTTGCCCGAGGACATCGGCCTGCGCGACCTCGGGGAGCATCGACTGAAGGATCTGGCGGCGCCCGAGCGGCTGGCCCAGCTCGTCATCGACGGGCTGGCGGACGATTTCCCACCGCTGCGCTCGCTTGACGCCCGGCCGAACAACCTGCCGACCCAGCTCACGACGTTCGTCGGCCGCGACAAGGAGCTCGGCGAGGCCGTCGCGCTGCTGGCCGGCACGCGCCTGTTGAGCATGACCGGGCCCGGCGGCACCGGCAAGACCCGGCTCTCCCTGCAGGTCGCGGCGGCGGCCGCCGACGAATTCCCCGACGGGATCTGGTTCGTGCCCCTCGAACCGGTCCGCGACCCGGCGCTGGTGGCCGCCACGATCGGGCGGGTCCTCGGCGTGGCGGACAGCCGCAACCGCCCGGCCATCGACACCCTGGCCGACCACATCGGGCAGGGGCGGATGCTGCTCGTCCTCGACAACTTCGAGCAGGTCATCGCCGCCGGCTCCGACGTGGCGGATCTCCTGCGCCGCTGCCCGAACATCGCGTGCCTGGTCACGACACGGATCGCGCTCCGTGTCTCGGGCGAGCAGGAGTACCCGGTTCCCGGCCTGCCGGCCCCACCCGACACGAGCCGCCTCTCCGAGGTCGACCGGCTCAACCTGCCGCGCGCGATCCGCGAATACGACCTCGACACGCTCAACCAGTTCGAGGCGGTCCGGCTGTTCATCGCCCGGGCGTCGGCGGTCAAGCCCGGGTTCGCGGTCAACAACGCCAACGCACCGGCCGTCGCGGGTATCTCGGCGCGCCTGCACGGCATGCCCCTGGCGATCGAGCTCGCGGCCGCCCGCGTCAAGCTCCTCACCCCCGACCAGATCCTCGCCCGGCTCGAGCACCACCTGGCCCTGCTGACCGCCGGATCGCGCGACCTCCCGGAGCGGCAGCAGACGCTCCGTGGCGCGATCGCGTGGAGCTACGACCTGCTCGACGATGGCGCGAAGCTGCTCATCGATCGGTTGTCGGTGTTCCGGGGCGGCTGCGAGCTCGAGATGGCCGAGACCGTCTGCGGTCCGGCGGACGAGCTCGGGTCCGAGGTGGTCGAAGGTCTGGGCGCTCTGGTCGACCAGAGCCTGGTACGGATGGACGAGATGGCCGCTGGCGAGCCACGCTTCGTCATGCTGGACACCATCCGCGAGTACGCGGGCGAGATGCTGGCCAAGCGGGGCGAGGCGGATACGCTGGCGTCGCGTCACGCGCACGCGATGCTGGACCTCGCGGAGCGGGCGGCCCCGAACCTCACCGGCGTCGATCAGCGGACGTGGCTCGATCGGCTCGAGCGCGATCACGACAACCTGCGCGCCGCGCTCGAATGGGCGACGGCGCGACCCGAGCCGGAGCTCGCGGCACGGATGGGCTTCGCGCTGTGGCGGTTCTGGCAGCAGCGCGGGTACCTGAACGAGGCCCGCCTCCGATTTGAGGCCATGGCGGCCCAGGGCTGGAGTCTCGACCCCGTGTGTGCCGCCCGGTTCGCCGAGGGATTCGGGGGCGTCGCCTACTGGCAGGCCGATCATTCGGTCGCCGAGCGCTGGTACCAGGAGGCGCTCCGGATCTGGCGGGAGCTCGACGACAAGGGGGAGATCGCCAACGCGCTCTACAACGAGGCCTACGCCGACATCCTGCCGCTGATGGGCCTCAGCGGACAGGCTCTGACGGCGGCGCAGCGTGAGCCAAGGTACGACGAGGGCCAGCGCAAGCTCGAAGAGGCCCTGGCGCTCTACCGTGGCATCGGCGACAAGGCCGGCGAAGGGAACATCCTGTGGGCCCTCGGCAGCTACCACTACTTCACTGCGGGCGCGACACCGGCCGAGCATTGGTATCGGGAGGCGCTCGAGCTGCATCGTGAGGTCGGGCACCGCACGATGGAGGCGTGGTCCCTGCACATGCTGGCGCTGGTCCAGATGGGCGGTGGCGAGTTCGTCGAGTCCACGGAGCACGCGCGCGAGGCGCTGGGCATCTTCCGGGATGCGGGGGATGTCGGCGGGATCACGCTGATCCTTGACGACCTGGCGTCGATCGCAGTCACTGCCGGCGACGGACCCCGGGCAGCCCGGCTGTACGGTGCAGCGCGCCACTTGCAGGCGACCAGCGGCACGATGTTGGCGAACTACATCGACGAGATCAGCGAGCAGTACAACGCCCCGTCGCCACGATCGGCGCTCGACCCCGAGGTCTTCGAACGGTACGTGGCCGAAGGCGCATCGATGGGGCTCGATGAGGTCGTGGCCTACGCGTTCGAGGATCCCACGCCCGTATCATGATCGGCACGATGCTCGACGAGCCGACGCCGCCCGGAGCACGTCCGCGGGTGCAGCCCATCCGACTCGTCGAGGACCCCGACGAGCCGTCAGGCGCGGTCGACCCCGGCCTGGTGATCATGACCTGTGCCAACTGCGGCGCGGCCATGGACGAGCGCAAGTGCAAGCTCATCTGCCGCTGCGGCTACTTCCTGTCCTGCTCCGACTACTACTGACCGGCCCGGCTCGCGCCTCTGCGGGTCGGCTCGGATAGACTGGCGCTCCGATGACCGCCGAGCCCCGTCCCGATCCCGTCACGTCCGGTCCGCCGCCGGCGCGCGAGAAGTCCGGGATCCCCAAGAACCCCGGCCGGCGCGACCTCGGCATGAAGGTCTCCCTGCTGTTCCCCGACCGGGATATCGTCGAGAAGTTCTACGTCCCCGTCATCTACACGGCGTGCCGGACCTGCTACTCGGAAGAGGTCCCCGAGGAGATCTTCGCCAAGGCCGTCGACGGCGGCTACGACCCGGCCAAGATGCAGAAGCTCATCTCGTCGGTGATCGAATCGGGCCACGGCTCGACCATCGAGCACGTCGTCTTCACCTTCGCGATCACCGGCGTCTCCCGCACGCTGTCGCACCAGCTCGTCCGGCATCGCGCGGGCGTCGCGTTCGACCAGCAGAGCCAGCGCTACGTGAAGTTCAAGGGCGCGGCCACGATGCTGCCGCACTCGATCGCCGAAGGCGATCCGGCGCTGCGCGAGAAGTACGAAGAGCAGATCGATGGCGCGCTCGGCCTGTACGGCGAGATGCTCCAGGCCGGCGTCCCGGGCGAGGACGCGCGATTCGTCTTCCCGAATGCGGCCCGGACCAACCTCGTCATGACCACGAACCTGCGGGCGCTCATCCACATGTCGGGCCTTCGCCTGTGCACGATGGCCCAGTGGGAGATCCGGCGCCTGTTCCAGCTCGTGCGCCACGAGATCTTCAGCGTGTCGCCGTTCCTCGGGTCGTTCCTGGCTCCCAAATGTGTGCCCCTGGGCTACTGCGACGAGTTCAAGAACCGCGACGAGCACTGCCCGATCCGACCCCACAAGGACAACGTCCTGGGCGCCTGGGCCGAGAAGGCCGCCGCGGCCCGGGCGGTCGGCCGGGAGCTGCCGCAGGCGTGACGATCCGGCTCCAGTTCGACCGGATCCCAGCGGGGGTCGAGATCGGGCCGCACCGCCACGGGCTGGAGACCATCGTGTATGTCGCTGCCGGCGAGCTCGTGTTCGAGCACGGCGAGGAGCTGGAGCGACGGGCCGTCGTCCGCGCCGGCGACGTGCTGTACGAGGCGCCCGCCGAGCATCACCTGGTCCGCAACGAACGCTCCGTCGACGCGCTCGCACTCCTGGCGTCGGTCGACCCGGACCCGCGCCGTCCCGGCGTCCTCCTCCGTCGCTGGGAGGCCGAGGACGAGCCGGTCCGCCGTGGCGGGGACGCCGTCGTCATCGACGAGGCGGGCATCTCGCGCCGGCTCATCGTTCGGCCGGGTGACTTCGGCACCGCGACCTTCACGATCAGTGAAGTCGTCGTCGCCCCCGGCGCGGCCGACGCGTGGCACCGCCACCCGGGCGCCGAACACGCGATCGTGGTCTTCGAGGGCCGCGGGCTCGTGACCGTCGACGAGACGACCGAGACGCTGGAGCCACTGACGGGCATCCGGGTCGAGCCCGGGCTCACGCACCGCATCGAGAACACCGGGCGGATGCCGCTCCGTTACTACGTCTGCTCGTCACCCGGCACGGACCCGCTCGAAGACCGCGAGCCCGCCGAGGCGCCGCCTCGGAGCCTCGACGCCTAGGTCCCTGCGAGCCAGGTCGCAGGGACGATCTCGACATCGCGCGTCTCAACGTCCGGAGCGACGAACGCGAACGCGCGCCCCGCCTCCTCCTCGAGTTCGACGCGTTGGGGTCCCTTCACGGTGGTGACGAGCTCGATCGTCATCGTGGCCTGCCGCTTCTCCTGTTGGATCCGCCACGCCCCGCTGATGAACCCGTCGATCAGGACGCCGCCTCGCCAGATGAGATCGGGCACCGTCATGCGTTCGATGAGGATCCGCGACCGGTCGTCGTGGGACAGGAAGATGTTGTCGTAGGTCGGCAGGAAGCGGATCGGTGCGGGCACATCCGGATCCACGAACAGCCCGTCCTCGACATCGAAGAGCTCGCGGCCGGCCTCGTCCTGGTACGTCCGGAGCCGCGGGCGCAATCGATCGACGACCGCCCGCAGCCCCGTCAACCACGACCAGATCCGCATGTCCGACACCGTGGCGGGACCGAACGCCGCGAGATAGCGGAGGATCGCGTCGTCCGGCTCGGTGTTCGTGCCAAGCGGCTCACCGAGCCACACCTGCGCCGTCGTCGCCTTGGGCGCGGCCTTCTTGCCCCACAGGCCACGCGGCGGCACCTGGACGATCGGCAGCAGGAATTGAGACGCGTAGGCAAGGGAATTCGGCTTCCGGTCAGGCCAGCGCGACGCCAGGGCCGTCGCCAGCTGCGCGGTCGTGCGCGGCTCCGCTTCGACGAGCTCGCGTCCGGCCGCGACGAGGTCCTCGAGGTCGACGTCGACCAGGTCCTTGGCGAACGGACTGCTCCGCCAGGCACGCTCCAGCACGTCCTGCAGCACTGGCCGTAGCGCCAGGAAATCCCGGGCCGTCATCAGGTGCAACGTGGTGCGCAACGTGCTGCCCCGAACGGCCCGGCGCTCCTCGATGAGGGAACTCAACTCCTGTGGATCGAAATCCTTGATCCGCGACCACAGCGCGAGGTACGGGTCGGGCGGTTCCTGCGCCTGCATGCCGACGAGATGCTCGATGACGTCCTCGGCCGGGCGCTCGACGCGCTCCAGGAGGAACTGCCGACCGAGGAGTGTCCGATTGAGGGCCCGTCGCGTGAGGACGGGCGCCGTCGACTTCTTGGTTGCCACCTCAGTCGGCCTCCGGGGCACGCTCGACGTCCGCCAGGCTGCCCATCCGCATGCGCGTCACCGGGATCGTCGCCCAGCAGATGAACATGCGAGGCTCGACCGCGGTTTCGACAACACCGGCCAGGATCCGTGCTGGCTCATCGGCAGCTTGTCACTGTCAGTGACGCCTGCAAGCGGAACGGGTACGGGTACGGACCCCGCATCAGTCGTCGGCGAGGTCGACGAGGAAGCGCCGGATCACGCGAGCAAGCCGGGGGCCGGCCTCGGCCCCGGATTCGAGGACCTCCTCGTGGTTCAGCGGGGCGCCGGTGTACCCGGCACCTGCGTTCGTGACGAGCGAGACGCCGCACACCTCGAGGCCGATCCAGCGCGCGGCGATGCACTCGAGCACGGTCGACATCCCCACCGCATCCCCACCGAAACTGGCGAGCATCCGGACCTCGGCCGGGGTCTCGTAGGTCGGCCCGGTCAGCCCGACATAGACGCCCTCCCGGATGTCCACGCCCTCCGCGACCGCTGCGGCGTGGAGACGGCGGCGAAGGCGTGGACTCCATGCGTCGGTCAGGTCGGCGAAGCGCGGACCCAGCTCGTCCGCGTTCGGCCCGATCAACGGGGAGCGGCCGGTCAGGTTCAGGTGATCGGTCATGACCATCAGCGTGCCCGGCCCGAAGGTCGGGTCCAGGCCACCCGCCGCGTTGGTCAGGACGACGATCCTCGCCCCGAGCGCCCCGAACAGCAGGACGGGCTGGATGACCAACCCCGGGTCGTTGCCTTCGTAGAGGTGGAAACGGCCCTGCAGGACGACTACGGGCCGGCCGCCGAGTCGGCCGAGGAGCAGGCGCCCGGCGTGGCCCGGCGCCGTCGCGGGCGGCCAGCCCGGCAGGTCGGCAAACGGGATGGCGACCGTGTCCTCCAGGTCGTCCGCGAGACCGCCGAGCCCGGACCCCAGGACGATCCCCACCTCGGGCACGAGCGATGTGCGCTCGCGCACCGCGGCGGCGAGCGCGGCGATCCGCGCGGGCTGCTCCACGGGCGGGATCGGGCGCGTTGGATCGACGGGGGTCGTCGGGTGGGACATCAGGCCTCCAGGGTCGCGTCCAGCATAGGACGCCCGAGGCGCGGGGACTTCGTCCGCCCGACGGAAGTATCGACACCGGGATGCCGATCGCGTCCCGTCGGGCGTCCCGCATCCCAGGGCCGTGGTGAGACAGCCACGAGGCACGGGCAACGAAGCGCCCGAAGCGACCGAACGGCGAAACGAAGGTCCTTGATGCGATCTCGGTTCCTGCGGTCCTGTCGGCCCCTTCGGGCAAGACGTACGGTAGGGGCGGGTCAGCGGGCGGTCAACGCGCTTATCCACGAACCTGCGCGAGGCGTCCGAGCCCTGTCCACGAACCCCGTCCACCTGTGGATAACCCTGTGGACGAAGGCCCTGGGGCAGCCGCCCATCGCGAACATCTCGACCTTGGGCAGGTCGCTCGTGGACTGCGAACGCAGCTCCGAATAGCGGTCGTCTCGGGCGCGCCACGTGTCGGCGAGGAACGCGACCAGCGCCTCGTCGCTCGATCCATCGCGCAGGACGGCGCGGACGTCGCGACCCGCGACCGCGAAGAGACACGTGTACAGCTTTCCGTCGGCCGACAGCCTGGCGCGCGTGCAGTCCCGGCAGAACGGCCGCGTCACCGACGAGATGATGCCGAACTCGCCGATGCCGTCCAGGTACCGCCACCGACCGGCGACTTCGCCGCGGTAGCCGGGTTCGGCAGCCTCGGCCGGCCACACGGCGCCGACGGCGTCGATCAGCTCCTGGGCCGGCACCACCTCGTCCAGACGCCACCCGTTGGAATGCCCGACGTCCATGTACTCGATGAAGCGCAGGATGACGCCGGTCTCGCGGGCCCAGCGCGCCATCGGGACCACCGACGACTCGTTGACGCCGCGGCGCACGACCATATTGACCTTGACCGGAGTCAACCCGGCTTCCAGCGCCGCGTCCACGCCGTCCAGGACGCGCGCCACCGGGAAGTCCACCCCATTCATCGCCCCGAACACGGCGTCGTCGAGGGAGTCCAGGCTGACCGTCACGCGGCGCAGGCCCGCATCGACGAGCGGACGGGCCAGCGCCCCGAGGGCCGCCCCGTTCGTCGTGAGCGTCAGGTCGAGCTCGCGACCGTCGCGCGTGCGCAGGTCCGCCAGCGCACGGATGAGCGTCGGGAGCTCGCGCCGGACGAGCGGCTCGCCGCCCGTGATCCGGAGCTTTTCGACCCCCAGCGACACGAACGCGCGCGCCGCGCGCTCGATCTCCTCGAAGCTCAGGACCTGGTCCTTGGGCAGGAACGCGTAGTCCCGACCGAACACTTCCTTGGGCATGCAATACGTACAGCGGAAGTTGCAGCGGTCGGTGACCGAGATCCGCAGGTCGTGGAGCGGCCGTCCGAGCGTGTCGAGGGGTTCCATCGCCCGCCCATCGTACTCGCGAGGACCGTTGCGGCCTTACAACACGTCGAGTCGGCCAGCCGCCGAGAGTACGACCGGCGCTCGCCGCTGGTACCTCTAGCGGACTCCACCGGACCAGACCCCGGAGGCACTATGCCGACACGCCCAGATAGAACCCCCAGAGCCCGAAACCCCGACAGAGGACCTCATCGCATGGCCACGACCGACGCCAAGCCCGGTTTCCGTCTCCCGTGGGGAGCGGACCGAAACGAGTCCGAAGCCCGCGCCGAGACCGACGGCGTGGCGGCGATCGGCGAAGCCACCACCGACACCGGCAACCCCGACCAGGAGATCGAGACCCCCGACATGATCGACGCAGCGCCTTCCGCAACTGACCAGACGGCAGCCGTCGACGAGGGGACGGCCGCCGACTCCACGTACGGGGACGGTCCGGCGGAGACCGCCTCGGCCGAAGGGTTCTCCCCTGCCGAGACCACCGACGCCGCAGCGGCGGGCCGCAAGCCCAACAAGTTCATGGCCGACCTCACTAAGGCCATGCAGGGCGCGGCCGAGACCGCCAAGGCGGATTCGCTCGCGCGCTTCACCGCCGACGCGAAGGCGCACATCGAGTCGATCCACGCGTCGACCGCGGTCGAGGCGACCGAGCTGCGCAAGCAGGCCGACGACGACGTCGCGTCCATCCGCGATTGGTCCAAGGCGGAGATCGCCCGGATCCGCGAGGAGACCGACGAGCGCATCACCCACCGCAAGGCCCGCCTCGAGCGCGAGATCGAAGCCCACGCGGCCGACATCGAGGGACGCATCGAGCGCGTGCAGCGACACGTCGACGCCTTCGAGGCCGAGATGGCCGACATTCTTCAAGCGCCTGATCGCCGAGGAGGACGCCACCCGCTTCGCGGCGATGGCCGAGAGCCTGCCGGAGCCGCCGCCCTTCGATGACATGGGGGCCGGCGAGTTCGAGGCGGCCGCCGAGAGCCTGACCGATACCCAGACCGGGGATGTCGTCGCCGCGGGGGTCGATGACCTGCCTGCCGAGCGCGCCGTCGTGGTCGAGCCGTGGCCCGAGACGACCACCGAGGCCGTCGTCGAGACGGTCGAGTCCCCCTTCACGGAGTCCGACGAGGCCCCGCCCGCCGAGGCCGTGGCCGAAGGCCCGACCGCCGACGAGGCGCCGGCCACCGATGACCCCAGCACGTCCGAGACCGAGGGCGACCCTCGCCTGGACGCGCTGGGCCTGACGCCCGACTTCGATGCCGCCGAGGCCGAAGCTGCGGCGTTCTCGCCCGACGACGCCCCCTCCGAGGAGGAGATCGCGGTCATCGGCGATGACGCCCTGGCCGCCCGCCTTGCGGGGCTCGTGCCGGACGCCGACAATGCCGGCTCCGAAGCGACCACCACCCGCGTCGTCGTGACGGGTCTCGTCAGCGTGGCGAGCATCGCCGGCTTCAAGCGCCAGCTCTCCCGGGTCACCGGAGTCCAGTCGGTCGGCGTTTCGTCCGGGCCTGACGGCGAGTTCCTCTTCTCGGTCGCCCACGATGCCGGCGTCGACCTGCGGGACGCCGTCACCACGCTCCCCGGGTTCGGGGCTCGCGTGACCGCCGAGGCCGATGGCGAGCTGACCGTCACCGCCAAAGATCCCGAGACCGAAGGCTGATCGTGGCCCGACCAAGCGTCGCCGTCTCACTCCCGGCCGAGGAGTCCGTCCCGGTCGCGGCCGAGCTCCGGGAGGCCGGCTTCACCGTCGTGACGGTCAGCCACCCTGATGAGCTCGACGCATTCCTCGCGGGCAACCGCGACGTCGCCGTCGCGATCCTCGACGGCGAGACCGACTTCGACCAGTCGCTCGAGTTCTATGGGCTGCTGCGCGAGGGTGGCCGGGCGATCCCGGCCCTCATGGTCGTGTCACCCCGAACGCTCGACAGGCTAGGCACAGCGTCCGGCAGCGTCGAGGACGAATACTTCACGCGCCCCTACTCTGCCGAGTCCCTGCGCTGGCGGGTCGAGGCGATGTGCATCCGCAGCCAGACGATCGACGACGGCTCCGGGCCGGTCCTGCAGAGCGGACCGATGGAGGCAGACGGCTGGACCCACCCGGCCACCGTCATCGCGGTCTTCAACCCGAAAGGCGGCGTCGGCAAGACAACGGTCGCCACGAACCTCGCCTCGGCGCTCCAGATGCGCAAGGGCCAGAACGTGCTCCTGGTCGATGCCGACACCGTGACCGGGCACGTGACCACGTCCCTCGGCATGAACGAGGTCCGAACCGTCGTCGACAGCCTGCGCGACGAGCCCGACGGCGGGCCGGTCGAAAGCCTCAGCGACCTTGCTGCGGCCCATTCCTCGGGCCTGCGCGTCGTATCCCTCACATCGTCGCCGCTGAACAACGACGTCCTCGAGCCATCGCGCGTGGCCGCGCTGATCAACGCCGCGCGCCGCGGCTTCGACTACATCGTCGTCGATCTGCACCCCTCGTATGGGGCGCTCAACCAGGCCATCTTCGAAGCCGCCGACCGCATCCTCGTGCCGGTGACGCCGGACGTTCCGGCGATCCGGGCCGCGGTCCAGCTGGCAGACCTCGCGAACGAGCTTGGCGTCCGGGATCGCCTTGCGCTCGTCATCAATCGCGCCAACAGCGGCGTGTCCGTGGCCGACATGGAACGGACCGTCGGGATGCCCTCGCTGGCGCTGCTGCGCTCCGGTGGGCTGCTCTTCGTCCGTGCCGCGAACGAAGGCCGCACCGTCATCGAGATGTTCCCACGCGAGAAGATCAGCGAGGACTTCGACGCCCTGGCCGACCGCATCATGGGGACGCCGGTCGCGGCTCCCGCGTCCAGGCCCGCCTTCGGCCTCTTCAACCGCCAGAAGGTGCCGGTCCGGGCGTAGCCCCCGCTACCGTCTCATCGACCCGACGGGTCGTGGCCTCGGCCGCGGCCCGTTCTGCTGTTTCTGGACGCTCGCAGGGTTCCCGGGGAGCGAGTCAACCCGTCTTCGTGCACCCCATGCTTCTATCGGCGAACAAACGGTCATGAGAGCCCTTCCAGGCCCCGATCGTGCGCCGTATGCCCGCCCAGGGGTCCAGACGGAGCCTCGCCCGTCGTTACGAGCATGGTGTGCACGCGGGCGCAACAACGGACGACAGCGCGGACCGTCAACGAGACCTGTCGTGCCAGCTGGTGCCGCCGAGCGGCATCCCCGGGAGCGGCTGCGGACGCTCCCCGGTGCGCCGGTCGATCTGCTCCAGGCCGCGCAGGTAGAAGCGGTTCACGAGGATCGCGTCCAGCTCGGCGATCAGCTGCGTCTCGCCGAGGAACGCGGTGGCGGCCACGACCGGGAAGAACATCTCGGTGCCGCGGTCGAGCAAACGATCCGGCTGCGTGCCGGGCGACATGTAGACCGTGCCGATCACCCGGAACGGGGGCACCTCGAGCGCCACGTCGTAGGGGATCTTGTGCACCTTGTAGGCGGTCCGTTCAGCATCGGTCAGCGGCGGCAGCGTCGCGGCGCCAGCCAGCACCAGGATCAGGTCATACGGATCGATCGCCTTGAGCCCCGACGCCGGTGCCAACTCTCCCGATCCATCGACCGGGGCCCAGCGCACGTCCGAGATCGTGACCGCCTCGCGCTTGTTGAGGGCGTCCGAGAGCCTCGCCGCGATGTGCATCTCGCCGACGATCCGCCACTCCTCGGTCATCCCTTCGAACGGCACGCCCCGGATGCCGGGCCCACCGACTGCCGCGGTCGGGGCGACCTGATCCGCCCCCTCCTTCTTCCGCTTGAGGAAGTCGAACGGCACGTCAGTCCTCGCTTGCGCCGGTGTTCGAGCGGATGAGGTCGACCACGCCGGCGTCGGCTAGCGTCGTGGTATCGCCCAGGACGCGGCCCTGGGCGATGTCGCGCAGGAGCCGGCGCATGATCTTGCCCGAGCGCGTCTTGGGCAGGTCCGGGACGAACATCAGGCCCTTGGGCTTGGCGATCGGGCTGATCTTCGTCGCGACGTGCCGGCGCAGCTCGTCACCCAGCTCCGGGGAAGCCTCATTCCCGAGGCGCAGGATCACGAAGGCGTCGATCGCTTCGCCCGTGATCGGGTCTGGCACACCGACGACCGCCGACTCGGCCACGGCCGGATGCGAGACAAGCGCGCTCTCGATCTCCGTCGTCGAGAGGCGGTGGCCGGACACATTCATGACGTCGTCGACCCGCCCGAGCAGCCAGAGATAGCCCTCGCGGTCGCGCTTCGCGCCATCGCCCGCGAAGTACATCCCCGGGAAGCGGCTCCAGTAGGTCTCCTTGTAGCGCTCGGGATCCCCGTAGATGCCGCGCAGCATCGCCGGCCACGGACGCTTGAGGACCAGGAGCCCGCCCCCGCCGAGCGGCACGGAGTTCCCGGCGCTGTCGATGACGTCGACTTCGATGCCCGGGAACGGGAAGGTCGCGCTGCCGGGCTTCGTCGTCGTGACCCCGGGGAGTGGCGTGATCATGATCATGCCGGTCTCGGTCTGCCACCAGGTGTCGACGATCGGTCGCGTGCCGCCGCCGATGTGCTCGTGGTACCAGAGCCAGGCCTCGGGATTGATCGGCTCACCGACCGAGCCAAGGACCCGCAGGCTCGAGAGGTCGTGCGCCTCGGCGTGCTGGGCGCCCTGCTTCATGTGGGCACGGATGGCGGTCGGGGCGCAGTACAGGATGTTGACCTTGTACTCCTCGATGATCCGCCACCAGCGGCTCCAGTCCGGCGTGTCGGGCGTGCCTTCGTACAGGACACTGGTCGTCGCGTTCGCGAGCGGTCCGTAAACGATGTAGCTGTGGCCGGTGACCCAGCCCACGTCCGCGGCGCACCAGTACACGTCGTCGGGCTTCACGTCGAAGACCATCTCGTGGGTGAAGCTCGCGCCCAGCAGGTAGCCGGCGCTGGTGTGGACGATGCCCTTCGGCTTGGCGGTCGTGCCCGAGGTGTAGAGCAGGTACAGCATGTGCTCGCTGTCGAGCGGGACCGGCTCGTGGTGCTCTGCCTGGCGCTCCACGATGTCGTCCCACCACACGTCGCGACCGTCCTGCATCGCGGTGCCGCCGTCGATCGCGTCGCCGAGCCGGCGAACGACCAGCGCGTGCTCGATGGTCGGCGACGATTCGAGCGCCTCGTCCACAGCCGGCTTGAGGGCTGCTGGCTTGCCCCGCCGCCAGCCGCCGTCGGCGGTGATCACGAGCTTGGCCTGCGAGTCGTTGATCCGGCCGCTCAGCGCCTCGGCAGAGAAGCCGCCGAAGACCACCGTGTGCGGCGCCCCGATGCGGGCACAGGCCAGCATCGCGATCGGCAGCTCCGGGATCATCGGCATGTAGATCGCCACACGGTCGCCGGTCCCCACGCCCAGCTCGAGCAGCGCGTTGGCCGCCTTGCTGACCTCGCGTTGCAGGTCCGCGAAGGTGATCGTCCGCGTGTCGCCGGGCTCGCCGATCCAGTGGTAGGCGACCTTGTGGCCTAGCCCGCGCTCGACGTGGCGATCGATGCAGTTATAGGCGAGGTTCAGCTTCCCGCCGACGAACCACTTGGCGAAGGGCAGGTCCCATTCGAGCGTGGTATGGAAATCCTCGATCCAGTCGATGCGCTCGCGCGCCAGCCGCGCCCAGAACGCCTCGGGATCGGCTTCCGCCTCGGCGTACAGGTCCGCGCTGGCATTGGCCTGGGCCGTGAACGCCGGGTCGGGCGGGAACTTGCGGTCTTCGGCGAGGAGATTCTCGATCTCGGGCGTCGGCGTCGGGGACGAGTCGATGCTCACGGGAGGCACCCTTTCCGAGTGATCTGCTGGCCGGGCCATCGTACCGCGGCCGAGCGCGGCAGCGCGTGATCGCGCTTCCCGCCCGGGGTCGGTCAGTCGGAGTCGAGCGCCAGGTCGTCGTCCCCGGGTCCGCGCTCGAGCTCCGCGGCGGACAGGCCGGCCGTCGCGAGAGCGGACGGGTCGCGCGAGAGGATCACGCGCTGGGGCCTCGGGATCTCGATGCCGTTCGCCTCCAGGCCCGCGAGCAGGCGCTTGCGGAACTCGCCGCCCGCGGCCCACTGCTCGGGCGCCCGGACGGAGCCGAGGATCTTGATGGTGACGCCGTACTCGCCGAGGGCCTCGACTCGCTCGACCCGCGGGGTCTCGAGGACCCGGCGCTTCCAGACGGGGTCCGAGGCGAATTCGCGGCCGACCGTGTCGACGACGTCGATGACCTTGTCGATGTCCGTGCCGTACGCGACCGTGATGTCCTGGTTGATGCGGGCCCACACCCGGGTCAGGTTGGAGGCGACCTTGATCTCGCCGTTAGGCACGGTATGGACGACCCCATCGAGGTCGCGGACGGTCGTCCGTCGCAGGTTGAAGTCCTCGACCGTGCCGTCGATTCCGGCCAGGCGCACGACGTCGCCCTTCGAGAACTGGTTCTCGAGCAGGATCAGCGCGCCGTTGAGGTAGTCGCGGACGAGCGTCTGCGCCCCGAAGCCGACGGCGATGCCGATGACGCCGAAGCCGGCGACCGCCGGCCCGATATCGAGGCCCAGCTTGCCCAGGACCATGAGCGCGGCGATGGCGACGATGAAGAACTGGATCGCGTGCGCGCCCAGGCCGTCGAGCGTGTCCATCCGCTTCTTGAGCTCGATCGCGCTCAGCTCCTGGGCTGTGCCCTCGGTGGCCTCACGGTCGAGGAGCGCCTTGACGATCGAGTGCACGAACAGGCTGGCCAGTCGTATCGCGATGACCGCCACGACGAGGATCAGCGCGACCGGCAGCAGGTACTCGCGGGCAAAGGCCGCGATGTCGCTCCACGGGCGGCTCGGTGAAGTCGGGCATCGGCTAAGGGTAGCGACTCACCGAAGCGCTCTGCGGCCTTGGGCCCGGGTCGGGCGGGGCGGGCCCGGGTCGGGCGGGGCGGGCCCGGGTCGGGCGGGTCAGGCCGTGGCGGGCACCGGGGCCGGCTGGCGGTCGGGGGCGGTGCCACCGAGGCGGACCGAGATGGCTGCCGCGGCCTCGCGGGCCTGGGCAGCGAGCTCCGGGATGCGCCGCGGGGTGAGCCGGAACGCCGGCCCCCAGACGTCCACCGCCGCGATCACGTTGCCGCGCGCATCGTGGATCGGGGCCGCGACCGCGTTGAGCCCCAGCTCGTACTCGCCGATGGCCGTGGCGTACCCGCGCCGCCGGATGCGAGCCAGCTCCTCGAGCAGCGGCTCCAGCTCCACGATCGTCCGTTCCGTGTAGCTCACGAAGCCGCGCCGGACGATGCGCAGGACGTCGCGCTCGGCCAGCGCGGACATCAGGACCTTGCCCGAGGCGACGCAGTGGAGGGGCGTCGCCCGCCCGGTCCAGTCGCCCACGGCGATGAGGTTCGGCCCGTCGGCCTGGGCGACCGTGAGCAGCGAATCGCCGTCGAGGATCCCGATCCCCGTGGTCTCGTGCGTCAGGCGGGCCAGCCGCTCGAGCTCGGGGGTGGCGATCCCGCGCAGGTCGAGCGTCCGCTCGGCTCGCTCGGCGAGCCGGATGACCACCAGCCCCAGGCGGTACTTGCCGGTCTCGTCGTCCTGTTCGACGAGGCCGCGCTTCTGGAGCGTGGCCAGCAGGCGGGAAGCCGTGGACTTGTGGAGACCCAGCCGTCGGGCGAGCTCCGTGACGCCCGCCTCGCCTTGCGACTCGCCGAGGGCCAGGAGGAGGGCGGCCGCTCGATCGACGGAGCGGACGGCGTTGCCGTCGAGGACCATGGATTCTCCCTTGTCGCGTCTAGCCGGCGCCGGGCGACGCCATCGCGCCATGGGCGGGTGGGGCGGAGACGCCGTGCGCGCGATCCTCGAGCGCGGCGTCGAGCGAATCCGAGAAGGCCGTCAGCACCCGATCGATGATGTCGGCGTCGGCGTGCGCCTCGCAGATGAACCACGGTTCGCGCGAGTCCGGCTCCGGCATCGCACCACGGGCGTGCATGCCGATCGCGATCGCGTCGTACAGCTCGTGGTCCGTCGTGGCCCAGTCGCGGTACTCGGTCGCGACCTCCTCACGGAACATGATCCCGAACATCGACGGGTGGCCGGTGAAGTGGTAGGCGATGCCGACCGGGTCGAGGATCTCGCGCAGGCCGTCCTGGATCGTGCGGCCGGTCGCGTGGATGGTCTCGAGCGCGTTCGTGTCGCGGATGATCTCGAGCGTCTTGACCGCGGCCGCGGCGGCGACGCGGTTGCCGGCATAGGTCCCGCCGTGACTGACCTTGTCGGGCAGCATGTCCATGACCTCGCGCCGCCCGCCGAACGCGGCCGCCGGGTAGCCGTTGCCCATCGCCTTGGCGAACGTGCCCAGGTCCGGCTTGATGCCGAAGAACTCGGCCGCGCCGCCGCGTGCCAGCCGGAAGCCGGTCTTGACCTCGTCGAAGATCAGCAGGATCCCGAATTCCTCGGTGAGGGCGCGCATCTGCTGGTGGAAGCCCTCGCGCGGCATGATCCCCTGGGCGTTGCCGAGCACCGGCTCGACGATGATCGCGGCGATCTCCTCGCCGTGTCGCTCGAAGATCTTGCGCAGGGCATCGATGTTGTTGTAGCGCGCCGGGATGATCGTGTCGGCCACGGCTCCGGGGATGCCGCGACCCCAGGCGAGCGCAACCGGCGCATCCTCGTCGCCCAGCTCCGACATGTCGTCCGGGCCGACGCTGATCAGCGCGTAATCGTGCACGCCGTGGTACTGGCCCTCGAACTTCACGATCTTCTCGCGGCCGGTGTAGGCGCGGGCGATGCGCATGGCATGCATCGTCGCCTCGGTGCCGGACACGGTCATGCGCGCCATGTCGACCCAGCCGGTGAGCTCCTTCACGAGCTCCATCGCGCGGACCTCGTCCTCACTCGTCAGGCTGAAGCTGACGCCCTGGCGCATGCGCTCGTTGACGTAGTCGTCGACCCGGTCGTCGCCGTGGCCGAGGATCACCGGGCCGTAGCCCATCCGGAGGTCGACGAACTCGTTGCCGTCGGCGTCCCAGACCTTGCCGCCCTTGCCCCGATCGACGTAGATCGTGCTCTCGCCCCAGGCGCGGAAATTCGAGTCGGTGCCACCGGGCAGCGTCTTGAGCGCGCGCTCGTACAGTGCCTTCTGAGCGTCGCGTCGGAGCGTCGGAGTGGTCCGGGCGGCGGGTTCCGTGGCCATCAAGTTCCTCGTTGTGGTCGTTGGGTAGGCGGGCGTGGCGACGCGGCCCATGGGACGCGCGTTGCGCGATGCGGGACGGCGGTCGGTGCATCGTGCCACATGCCCGTCGGCGGCGTCAACGCGACTTTCGTCCCGATCTGCTTCCGCGACGACGAATCCGTGAGGTGAGGGCTCGGTTCGGTGCGGATAGCGGACCCGTTGACTACACTGCGTGGCCATGCATCCGAGCGCTTCGAATCCGCACGTGAGCTACTGGCTGCGCGACCCTGGCCCGCCCGCCGATCCGCCACTGGACGCGGGGGAGCACGCGGACGTCGACGTGGCGATCGTCGGCGCGGGCTTCACGGGACTCTGGACGGCGATCGCCCTGACGGACACCGACCCATCCCTCCGGGTGACGGTGCTGGAGGCGGAGACCGTCGGGTTCGGGGCCAGCGGTCGCAATGGCGGGTTCTGCGAGGCCAGCCTGACCCACGGCCTCGCCAACGGGATGCGCCACTTTCCCGATGAGCTGCCGAGACTGGAGCGGGAGGGCATCGAGAACCTGCAGGAGCTGATCGCGTTCACCCGGGAGCACGACATCGGTTGCGACCTCGAGGAGACCGGCACGCTCGCCCTGGCCGACCAGCCCTACCAGGTCGACGAGTTCCGGGCGTGGGTCGACGAGGCGGCCGAGCACGGGGAGGAACTCCAGTTCCTGGACCGCGACGCCGCCCGCGACGAGGTCCACTCCCCGGTGTGGCATGCCGGCCTGTATCGGCCACCCGGGCGCGACGTCCTGCTGGACCCGGCGAAGCTGTGCCGCGGCCTGGCACGCGTCGTGCGCGAGCGTGGCGTCACCATCCGCGAGCGCACCCCCGTGACCGGCCTCGAGCGTCGCGCCGGCGGCGTCACCATCACGACCGCCGCCGGCGCGCGGTCCGCGCCGATCAGGTCGTCGTCGCCACGTCGGCCTACTCGGGCTGGCTGCGCCGCCTCTCCCCGCTCTTCGTGCCGGTCTACGACTACGTGCTCGTGTCCACGCCGCTCACGCCCGCCCAGCGCGAGGCGATCGGCTGGGAACGGCGCCAGGGACTGAGCGACGGGAACAACCAGTTTCACTATTTCCGGCTGACCGCCGATGACCGGATCCTGTGGGGCGGCTACGACGCGATCCACCACTTCGGCAGCCGGGTCGGGCCGGAGCTCGACGACCGACCCCAGACCTTCGAGCGGCTCGAGGCGCACTTCTTCCGCGCGTTCCCGCAGCTGGACGGGCTCACCTTCCCGTACCGCTGGGGCGGGGCGATCGACACGACCTCGCGGTTCACGGTCACGTTCGGCCAGACGATGGGTGGCCGGGTGACGTACGCCCTGGGCTACACCGGCCTCGGCGTCGGGGCGAGCCGCTGGGCCGCCGGGGTCGTGCGCGACTTCATCCTGCGACCCGACGAGGATCGACTCCGGCTGCGGATCGTCACCTCGCCACCGGTCCCCTTCCCGCCCGAGCCGCTGCGGTCCCTGACCGTCGAGGCCGTCCGCCACGAGCTGGATCGGGCGGACCGCAACGAAGGCCGCCGCGGCGTGCTCCTGCGGACGCTCGACGCGCTCGGGATAGGCTTCGACTCCTAGCCCGGCTTGCTGACCATCAGCCAGAGCAGGACGAGCGCCCCGATCCCGCCGACGGCGAGGAGGATGTCCGGACGGCTCGTGACCAGGCGGCGCTCAAGCTCGTCCGCGTCCACCGAGGGCGCAGCCCCATCGATGCCGACGATCGCGCGAAGCCCGACGTAGTACGGCGTTGCGACCATGCCCATCATCAACGCGACGGCGACAAGGACGATGGCGGAGGCGACGACCCACGGCGCCAGCAGCAGGCCACCCACCGCCGCAGCACCCAAGCCGCCGACACCCAACAACAGCATCCCGCCATGGGAGACGAGGACCGCTCGCTGGGACATGGTCAGGAGCATCGCCACGCTCCGCGGATCACGCTGACGCCGGACCTGATACGCCACGAACATCGACACGCCGTGGGCGGCGGCAAAGACGACGACGCCCACGATGTGGACGAAGACCAGTGCCTGGTACACGATGCACTTCCTGTCGTGGCTACGCGACGCCGCGCGGCTCGGTCGCCACGCCCGGTCGGTCCGCTCCGGCAGCGTCCAGGCCCGTGGCCGCCGACGCCAGCAGCAGCCGGCCCCAGCGGTAGGCCCACCAGGGCTGTCCGACGTACACCGCAGCCGCGGCGCCCAGGCGCGCGCCGTGGGGCATGACCCCGGCCCCCGCGGCCAGCCAGCCGCCCCCGATGAACCAGATCGCGATCGCCAGGTAGGCGATCGAGACCAGCGGCAGCTGGGCCTCGAAGGTGAGCCGCTCGGTGACCAGGAGGTACTGCAGCCAGACGATCGCGACCATCGCCCCAAGGCCGACCACCGCGAGGCTGCCGCGCAGGGCTCGACGGCCGGGTCCGGTCAGGGCGTGGATCTCGATGACGGCCGGCATCATGAGGGCGGCGCCGACGAGGCCCAGGATGTCGTTGGTCCGACCCAGGGTCATGCCGGTCGAGCGCTCGCCCAGTCCGAAGGCGGCGAACATCGCGATGAGCGCGGTCACGCCGACCGCATTGATCGGCGCGCTGGCCAGGAGGGCCCAGGCGGCCAGTCGGCGGCGGGTGCGACGGGCCGGTGTGAGCGCGGCGACGGCGGTCATCCGCGGGCCTCCCCGGGCGTCGCCGAGACCAGCGGCGTGACGATCGAGGCACCGCTGGGCTCGTGGCGCGCGGCCCACGAAGCGCGGCTGACCGTGATGGCCACGAACAGGATGAGGAAGCCGTTGAGTGGGTGCAGCGCGGCGATCTCCGGGCTGCTCGTGCGCACGGCGATGAACACCGACTGCAAGGCGAACAGCAGCAGGAGGAGCGCACTCAGGCCGGTCACCCGCCGTGGCACGCGCCCGACCAGGGCCAGGACGAGCAGGGCGAGGGTCAGGAAGCCGAACAGGTAGCCGAACTCACGGTGGGTGATGAACGAGCGAGGATCGGCGAAGACGCCGAGCCCGGCAAGGAATACCTGGATGACCACGCAGCCGGCGAACAGGGCGCCGACGATCGGGTGGGCCTGACGAGCGAATGTACGCATGTCGAGTGATGACCTCCGGTGGGGCCGCGATGAATCCACTGGCGGCACCGTGCGGGACGGCGTGTCCCACTGTCATGGGACCGCTGTCCCGGCTGACCGGGCGGGGCATCCCAACCCCGGGCAGGCCCGGCTCGCTCAGGGGCGTGGCGGCTCGCCCAGGCCGGCCTCGCGGGCGCGCACGATCGCCTCGGCGCGGTCGCGCACCTGAAGCTTCGAGAAGATGGTCGAGACATGGTTGCGGACGGTCTTTGGCGCCACGCCGAGGCTGCCCGCGATGTCGGCATTGGATCGACCCGCAGCAACAAGCTCGAGGATCTCGCGCTCGCGGGCGCTCAGCTCCGGGAACGGCGCTCCGGCGCCGGGTGCCGGGCGACCGAAGTAGGCCATCATCCGGCGCGCGATGGCAGGCCCGAACAGCGCCTCGCCGGCGGCCGCCGCGTGGATGGCCCGCAGGAGTTCGGCCCGCGGCGCCCCTTTGAGCAGGTAGCCCCGGGCACCCGCGCGAAGGGCCGCGAAGACCGTGCCGTCGTCGTCGTGCATCGTCAGCACCACGATGGCCACGTGCGGTGCGGCGTCGACGATGTGGCGCGTGGCCTCGACGCCGTCGACACCCGGCATGTGCACGTCCATGAGCACGACATCCGGCGCGCTCGAGGCGACGGCCGTGATCGCGCCTGCCCCGGTCGATGCCTCGGCCACGACGCGCAGCCGCTCGTCGGTCGCGAGCAGCGCTCGCAGCCCGGCCCGGAACGTCGCATGGTCATCGACGATGAGGATCCGTAGGGGCTCGGCGGCGGGCGGCGTGGCGGTCGCGTCGGTCATGTCAGGGCGACACTCGGAGTGGCAATTCGGCCCGCACGACGGTCCCGCGCGGCTGGGCGGCGGCGAGCCAGAGCTCGCCGCCGACCTCCTCGGCACGCTCGCGCATCGACTCCAGGCCGGTGCCGCCCCGCCGGCTCGGATGGTGCAGGCCGTGGCCGTCGTCGGTCACCTCGACGGTCAGGCGCTCGGCCACGGTCAGGCGCACGGCGCACGTCCTGGCATCGGCGTGGCGCACGGCGTTGGTGACCGCCTCGACGGCGATCCGGTAGGCCGCGACCTCGACCGCCGCGGGCAGTTCGGGCAGGGGCTGGGGCTGGGCCTCGACCGTGACGAGCGGACCGGCGGCGACGCCGTCGGCCGAGCCCAGGCGTTCGGCCTGGTCGACGATGGCCCCCACCAGGCCGAGCTGGTCGAGCGATGGCGGTCGCAGGCCATCGACCAGCACGCGCAGGTCGGCGACGGCCGATCGGGCCTCGCCGACGATGGCCTCCAGGTCTCGGCGCGCGTCGTCGGGCCGGGTCGCGAGTCGCACGCTGGCCGCTTCGGCGCGCATCGCGACCGCGGCCAGGGCCGGACCCAGCCCGTCGTGCAGGTCGCGCCGAAGCCGCCGCCGCTCCTCCTCACGAGCGACGACCAGGCGCTGGCGCGAGTGCGCCAGGTCGTCGCGCAGCCGCTGGGCGTGGACGGCGGCACCGGCCTGCCGGGCGAGGTCGCCGAGCAGGGCGAGCTCGGTGTCGGCGAAGGCCGTCTCCCCGGTCCGCAGCCCGAGCACGAGCCGCCCGACCGGCTCCCCGCCGTGGACGAGCGGCAGGACGTGGACCGCCGACCGGACCGTCCCTCGCTCCGCCGCGACGGTCGTTCGTCCCAGCTCATCGGTCACCTCGAGGGCGACGTACGGCAGGCGCAGCGACTCGGCCAGGGTGTCGGCCACGGCCGGGAAGGCACCGGCCGGATCAGTCGCCCACTCGAGGCGCGTCCCGAGGCGGCGCATCACGTCCACCGGCTGGTCACGCTGGCCGTAGAGCAGCCCGACCACGGCCCGCTGGAGCCCGTCCCGGAGGGGCAGCGCAACGAGCGCCGCCACGCCGGTCGCGAGCAGCGACACGGCGTACTCCTGCGGCCCAAGCGTCACGGTCAGGCCGGCCACCGCCGCCAGGTACACGACCACCACACCGAGGCTCAGCCCGCCGTAGACGAGCGTGCGCCGGATGGCGACGTCGATGTCGAACAGGCGGTCGTGGAGGATGGCCCAGGCCAGCGTGATCGGGATGGGCAGGGTGATCAGGCCGATGGCCGCATCGGGCAGCACCGGCCGCCCGATGAGAAGGACCGGTCCCATGAACACGACCAGCCCGAGTGAGGCGGTCCCGGCCATGCCGATGGTGGCCAGGCGCCAGCGTGCCCGGTCGGCCGGGTCGCGGGTCCGCAGGTGGCGGACGACCATGACCGCGATGGTCGCGAGGACGGTCGGCACGATGACCGCGACCTGCGCCAGCGGCCATGTCCCGATCCAGTCGAGGACGCTGGCTGCTGTCAGGGCGAAGCCGATCGTCAGGGCGAGGTACAGGGCGAAGACGAGGGCATAGAGCGTTGGCACGAGCCAGCGCTGGCGGACGATCAGCGGGGACGGCGTCGGAAAGGCCAGGGCCAGGTGCAGGCCGGCCGGCCAGATGAGCATGTACAGCGGCCCGGTCACCAACCCCTGGAACAAGAAGGGCCCGCCGCGGACGAGGTCGCTGACGGTCGTGCCCATGAACCACGGGACGCTGCTCCCGGCGAGCCCCGCGGCTACCAGCATGAGCGCGGTCGCCGCCGGCGTGTCCGCTCGACGGCGGTACACCCAGGCGGCCAGCGCCGCCGCGACGATCGACACCAGCGCGACGCTCCAGCCCTCGAGCAGGGTGGCCCCGACGCCCGATCGCGCCCACGTGATGCTCACCCTCGACTGCGCGCCGTCGCGCTCGATGCCGTAGGTCGCGCCGGTATCGGGTCGGGTCGCCTCTCGATCGAGCAGCGCGGCGGCCCACGCCTCGATCGAGCGGTCGTCGACGCTCGTGACCCGGTCGCCGTCGAGCAAGCCCGCTGCCGGAGCGTCGATGGCATCGATGACGACGCCGGCTGACGACCAGCTGCCGCCATAGAACGCGACCCGGGCTCCATCCGACGGTAGGCCGACCCGGAGCGCGACGGACAAGGCGCACGCCGCGAGGGCCACCCACAGGGTCAGCCACGTCGCCCGCCGACGACGCGCCCGTGCCCGGTCCGCCGCAACCCCGACAGCGCTGCCCACGCCCACAGGCGCCAGTCTAGTGTCGGGTCGGTTCGGTGGGTCGCGTTCGACGCACAGACGTGACGAAGCCCGCCGGTCGGGCGGGCTTCGTTGGTATCGCGCAGTGAGGCCGGCCGACCTTCAGCCGCCCGGGATGCGCACGAGCAGCAGCTGGCCACCGGCACGCTTGTCGGTGAAGTCAGGGCCGGCGGGCGGCACGTTGTCGTCACCCAGACCCTTCTCGACCCACAAGGTGCCGGCCTGGACATCGACCAGGAACGCACCCGGCCCGAACGCGGCCGAGGCGTCCACGATGCCGCTCGACTCCCACGCACCGAGGTTGCCCCGCGTCGTGGTCGCGTCGACGTCGGTCGGGCCCTCGTCGGCGGACTGGTCGACCTTGAGCGCAACGGACGCGACGCCGGTCGCGAGGTCATATCGCCACAGCCGGGCGGTCGTGGCGGCCGGATCCGTGGAGCCGACGGGGAACTGCTGGCTCGATCCCGGATCCTCGGTCAGGAACAGGCTGTTGACGGTCGACTCGATGTTGTCCGGCTGATGGATCTCGGTGAGCGTCTTGACCGGGGCGTCGTCGCCCTCGATCAGGATGGACATCGAGGTCACGACCTTGGGGTCGTTCGGGTCGAGGACGAGCTTCCAGACACGCCCGTTCGTCGATCGACCGGCCTGCGAGGCGCCGGCCGTCCCACGGCCGGAATCGACGACGTAGACGGTGTTCGACATGCCGGGCCGCTTGTCGTAGGCGATGTCCTCGACGCGAACGAAACCGAACACACCGTTGAGCTGCGACCACTTCTCGAGCACCCACTGGGGCCCGTCGATGCCGACGCCGTTCGGGTCGCGCTGCCACGTACCGTCGTTGGGCGGCAGCGGGAACGGACCGCCGAACTCGGCCGGCACGTCCGCGGCCATCAGCTCCGTGCCGTCGGCCTTGACGCCGGTCGCGATCAGGCGTGGCACCGGGATGAACTGGCCGCTGACCGACGACGGATCGCCGGGAACGAAGTCCTCGTACTTCTGCTTGGGCCCGTTCGCCTGGAACGCCCACAGCGAACCCTCGTCGTTCCACACCGCGTCGGCGTCGGCCGCGATGTACGAGATAGAGCTGCGACTGGGACGGGTTGTTGGTGAATGTGTCATCGCCCGACAGCATCACGATCTCGTCGAAGCCGGGGATGGGCACCGAGTTCTCGTGGTTATGGCGGCCCATGCCCCAGATCGGCCGCTGCTCGCGGCTCTCCACGTCGTACGCCACCACGAGGCCGGACTGGCGCGCCTCGTCCGCGCCGATCACCGCCGGCCAGGCGTTGCCGGTCCGGTTGACCCAGTCCACGCTCTCCTCATTCGTGAAGAGGATCTCGCGGTCGAAGCCCTCGGCGGCCGTCGCCAGGTAGCTCGAGCAGAAGCGCTGGTAATTGGCGTCGCTCGTGATGACCATCGAGCCGGTCAGCACCCCGGCGCTCTGCCGGTGGACCTTGAGCAGGCTGACCTGGGCGTTGTCGAAATCGTTCTGCGAGTTGAGCTCGGTCGGCGCCAACGGCGTGTACGGGAACGGGACCCGCGAGGTCTCGTGATTGACGTACACGTCGGCGATCGCGTTGTTGCGGATCTTGACCGCGATGCCGTCCGGCACCGACTGGAAGACGTACCCCTCGTCCCCGGCGGTCTCGCCGACGGTGATGAGCGGGGTGACGGTGATCCCGGCACCGACCGCGGTCAGCATGGCGGCCTGGCTCGTCTTCGTGCCGCCGCCGGCGGCCGTGGCGGGCGCGACGCCGGCGCCGAGCGCGGCGATGACGATGAGGGCGGTGAGCTGGAGCCGACGACGGCGGGGCACGAGCCGTGGGCGGTGCATGGGACCTCCTGGAGTGCGCTACAGGGGCATTCGCTGCGGTCCGCTATGGTCGCCCACTCACGGGTTAACGGCAAGTGAACGGCGACCGGCAGGTGGCCAGCTGGCAACCTTCCGGTGCGTGTCCGCAACACGGGGGCACGGGACGGGACCCCGCCGACCGGGCCGCATCTCGTGGCGCAATCGACATGGGTAGACGGCTATGGCCGATCTGCGGTCGTTTCGCGGCAGGATGTTCATCCCGAGTCGGCTTATGTCGCGAAATCGCCCGATTTGCCGGGACGCCGGGTCGCCAGGCCGGCCCTAAGCGTCTGTGGGTGACGATCCGGCCGCGTGGGCGTCCGAACGGCCCGCCGCGCCGGCCCGGCCGCGGCCGGCGCCGCGTGCGCTGGGGTCAGGCCGGAGTGGCCACCCAGGTCGGTAGCTCGCGGGCCAGCGTGGCGAGCGGCAGCGACCCATGCCCGAGGACCTGGTCGTGGAACTCGCGCAGGTCGAACTGCGTGCCGTCCCGCACGGAAAGCTCGTGGCGCAGCTTCTCGATCTGACGCTGGCCCAACTTGTAGGTGAGGGCTTGCCCCGGCCAGCAGATGTAGCGGTCGGTCTCGATCACGGCGTCGGTCTCGGACAGGCCGACGTCGCGCAGGAAATCGATCGAGCGCTGGCGTTCCCAGCGCAACGCATGCAGCCCGGTATCGACGACGAGCCTTGCCGCGCGCCAGGCCTGGGCATCGAGCATCCCGAACCGCTCCCCTTCTGAGCGATAGAGACCCATCTCGTCGGCCAGTCGCTCGCTGTAGAGGCCCCAGCCCTCGACATACGCGCCGCCGACCGCCCTGGCCCCGAGCCTGCGGAACGTATTCAGGTGCGGGTTCTCCATCTCCAGCGCGATCTGGAAGTGATGGCCGGGTGCCGCCTCGTGGTAGGTGGTCGACGCGAGCTTGGTGAATTTGCGCGACGGGAGGTCGTAGCCGTTCGCGTAGTAGATGCCGTCGCGCGAGCCGTCGGCCGCCGGCGGGTAGTAGTACGCGAAGGGCGCGTCCCGCTCCTTGTACACCTCGACCGGTCGGACATCGAGCCCGGCCTTCGGCAGCCGGCCGAAGAAGCGCGGCGCCGCCGCCATGGCCCGGTCCAGGTCCTCGGCCGCACGCTCCACCAGCTCGTCCTTCGTCGCGGGCGTATTCGTGTCGTCGGCATCGAGGCTCGCGCGGTAGCCCGCGGTGTCATCGTCGAAGCCGGCGGCACGGGCGATCTCGCGCCGTTCATCCTCGATCGTCTCGAGCTCGTCAAGCCCGATCTGGTGGATCTCGCGCGGGTCCAGGTCGAGCGTCGTCCAGCTCCGGATCGCCGTCCGGTAGATCGCCTCACCGTTTGGCGCCGACCAGATGCCGGGCTCCGCGCGGCTGGCCCGCCGGTACTCGCCGCTGAGCGCCTCGAGGAAGGCCTCGTCTGCCGGATAGACGACATCGCGGACGATCTCGCGGATGCGCTCCCGATCGGCGTCAGAGGCGCCGATGACGCTCGATGGGATGATGGCCTGGTCGATCGGGATCTCGAGCATGCGCTCGATCTGGGCGATCGTCCGCTCCGTGACGATCGACGGCGCCGTCAGGCCCGTGCCGAGGCCCTCGCGGAGGATGTCCGCGTTGGCGGCCATGAACGCCGGATAGGCGTGCAGCCGTGCCATGAAGGCCTCGAGTCGCTCGGGCGTGTCGACCGGCTGGAACTGGGTCAGCTGGGGCAGGAGCTGCTGGGGCCCGCCCATCTGGTCCACGACCCGAAGCTGATGCAGGCCGTGGTCGTCCTCCTCTACCCGAAGCTCACCGATCACCCGGAGCATGTCGCGCGTGATGCGCTCCTCCGTCGACAGTCCCTCGATCGGGATGGCCGTGGCCTCCGCGGCGGTTCGATCCATGAGCTCGCGCACCTTCGCGCGACCGGCCGGCGAGGGGTCCTCAAGGCGGTCGGCATAGCGTTCGTCGCCGTGGAACGTGGCAGTCGTCGGGTCGAGCTCGAGGATGCCCTCCCAGAAGCGATCGGACAGGGCGTCCACGGTGGAACGGTCGTCGGTCATGGCGTCGTCTGTGGCCTCCCCGGCGGGCGGGATGCGCGTCCCGATCCGGGGACCGCGGCTCCGTGAAGCCGTAGGGTAGCGTGCACGACCCCTCAGCCGCCGAACAGCGGCATCTGCTCGCCGCCACGCTCGACGAACGGGTCAAGCCCGAGCAGCGGCTCCAGGTCGTCGAGATCGGGCTGCTCGGCCGCGAGGAAGGTCCGCAGGTGATCCCACTTGATGATGTGCCAGCCGTACTCGTCGATCGCCGCCCGCAGGAGCGGCGAGCGCTCCAGCTTGTGGCGGACGAGGTCGGTTCGCTCGGGCGCCACGGCGAGGAACCTGACGAGCTTCTCGTCCGCGCCGATGCGCGGGTGCCGCCGCAGCAGCGGCTCGCCGAGGATCGCCGTCCATTCGACCTCGAACAGGAAGGCGACCTTGCTGCGGACGTACCAGATCGCATCCACGTCCGAAAGTTCGGGGACGGACCGGCCGATACCACCCAGGCCGACGGTCTGCTCCCGTTCGCCCAGGAGGTCCGCGAGCGTGCCCCGTCCGTGACGTCGCGCCTGCTCACGCTGGGAGAGCCACACGCGCATGCCCATCCGGTGACCACCGTCGGCGAGCGCCGCGAGCAACTCCGTATGCTCCTGGCTGCGCTTGAGCAGGTCGTCGCCGGTGATCAGCCGGTCGGTCGTGCTGGCGAGACTCCGGTAACTGTCCAGGCAGGCATGGACGAGGGTCTCGTCGGGCAGATCGTGGCCGCTGAACATCGTCGCCATGCGGTCGTAGAACGCGGCCTCCGACAGCGGTCCCGCGGTCGACAGCAGGCTGAAGACGGCCCATTCGACGCGGTCGGCGAGCGGCGCCGCGGCGGCATCGCGGTCCTCGCGATCGGCCAGCCACCAGCGCCCGGGTTCGATCTCGGTCAGGCGCCGGTGGTTCGGCCGAGCCAGCTCGTCGCGGATCACCGCCAGGAGGCGCTCGACGGGATCGGGTGCGCCACCGTTGGGGCGGGACCGCTCGGTGGGATCGACCTCGCCCGGCGCGGCGGCCGGGGGATCCGGCGAGGGGGCGAGCGGCATGACCGATGACGGGTCGGCGGGCTCGACCGTGGCCGGGTCGGGCGCGGCCTGGCCTGCCACCGGCGCGTCGGGAGCCTGGCGGGCGCCGGCCGCCAGCCGGCGGAGCTGACCCGACCGATCCAGGCCGACGAGGATCTCGCCGAAGAGCCGCTCCATGCGGGCCGGTTCGCCGCGCGCCCGGAGCGTCTCGACGACGGATTCGCTGACCGCGGCAGCGGCCTCGCTGGCCGAGAACGGGCGCTGGTCGAAGCGCTCCGGCGGGGCGAACAGCCCGCGTCCCGGGACCATGTCGGGGTCGCCGGAGCCACCCGGGATCGCCGCCAGCCCGACGTTGGCCCGCGTGCGCGGTCCGGGAGGGACCGCGGCTCCGGGCGGCACGAGCTCGATCACCCCGGCGCCCGCGTCGTCGGGATCGGACAGGCGGGCGATCGCGACGCGATACCCGGCCGACGCCCCACCGATCGCCACGGCCGCCAGCGCCTCCATCCCACCATCGACGAGCTGCACGACGCGGCCGTCGCGCGCCATCGACGGCTCGACGGCCGCCAGGGACCGGCTGATCGCGACGGCCTGCCACGACCAGGGGGCGCGCAGGGACGTGTCGGCCAGCGCGTCGATGGGCAGCAGGGCCGCGGCCTCCCGCCCCAGCGTCCAGGCCGTGCCGTGATAGGCCGCGGCGAGCCGCTCCAGGCTGGGCCGGATCGGCGGCTGGCCGAGAACGAGCCGCACCCGCGGGGCGGGGACGCCGGTCCGCTCGTTGAGCGTCGCGCTGCCGTCGCTGAGGGCACGGACGGCCGACGGGCTGGCGATCGCCAGGACCGCCGTGGCCGACCCCTCCCCGAGCGATCGCAGATCCTCGCCGAGGCGCGCCTGCATCGGTCCGAGCGCACCGCCCTCGAGTCGCTGGACGAACCCGCGCACCGCCCGGAATGCGTCCTCGAACGCGAGCCATGGATTGCGCTCACGCCATTGGGTGGCCGCCGGGAGCCGGACGTGGCCGCCGACGACGCGCAGGGAGCCGCCCCGTCCGGCCGCGCCGACGAGCCGGCTGGACGGCAGCAGCGCGTGCAGCAGGGAGAGCCGCAGCGCGGCGAGGACGTTGGCCGCCCGCAGATCGCTCTCGATCCGTTCCATGATCGCGGTCAGCGCGATCAGCTGGCGCGCGGTGTGCAGCTCGAGCAGCTCATCGACGAGCGTCGGGGCGCCCTCGACGACGGGGAATTGGTCGACGGCCCAGGCCCGCGCGGCCTCGAGATCCGCCTCGGCGGTCGAACGGGCCACGTCATCCGGTTCCAGCGGTGCCTGGCGTTGCTCGGAGCCGCCGCGCTGGTCGCGGCAGACCGTGCAGCGATAGTGCCGGATGACGGCTCGCGGGACCCCGTCCTCCTCGGCAGACCAGGTGAACTCGTCCGCCACGAGCATCCGGCCGCAGGTCGCGCAGCGGGTCGCGAACAGATCGCCGATCGACACCTTGAGGCTGGTCTCACGCCGGGGCGACGCGGACATGCCCTGGAATGCGGCGTCGAGGTGGCGGACGTCCGGCGGGCGAAGCACGACCTCGGCGAGCATCCGGGTCAGCGGCGTCGATTCGATCGAGACGGCGCGGCGCTGGCGGTCGAGCGCGGCGCGCGCCACCCAGCCACCCCGCCCGGCGAGGTCGACCACGATGTCGCCCGGACCGGTGTGCGCCTCGATCCGCGCGGCCAGGAGCAGCGCCGACGGGGCAGGCGCCAGCCGCTCGAAGGCGGGCAGCGAATAGCCCGCCTCGGCACGCGTGGGGGCGACACGGCCGGTCATGGTCCCGTCGATGCTAGCCCACGGACGCCAGCCGCGGTCGTGACGGGTCGACAGCGCGGCGACCGTCCCCGTAGTGTTCGGGGAGCATGCCGACGACCAGCCCTCCAGATCTCGACACCGCCCGGGGCCTCATCGAAAGCGCCCTCGGCGACCTGCTCGCGGTCGGCGACGACGGGCTCGAGGCGCCGTGGACGTGGCCCGACCACGGGGAGCTCGATCGGCGCTCCGGGTTCTTCCGGATCATCGAGGACCTGGACGCGGTCACGGCCGGCATCACTGCGCGCGGCGTGGCCCGGCCCGTGGACCAGGCGATCGTCGCGCCGGCCACCGTGGCGCGCTGGGAGCTGATCGGCCTCCTGGCACCGCTGAGCGAAGGAGACCTCGACGCCGACCCGGGCGGTGGCGAATGGACGGTCCGTCAGACCGTCGCGCACATCATCGCGAGCCAGCATTCCTACGGCGTGTACACCGCCTGGTGGCGCGACCAGGCGATCGGGACCGGCGACGAGCGGCTGCCCTTCGCCGCCCGAAGACCTCGACGATCCCGCGTGGGAGCCGGTCGCGGCGGACGGATCGCTCGACCAGATCCGGAGCCGACTGCACGTCGCGCTCGAGGAGGCGGCCGCGCGGCTGGCCGATCTCTCGATCGACGACCTGGCGCTCGGCGCCCGCTGGTCCGGCCTCCCGGTCACGATCGCGATCCGCCAGGGTCGCTGGGCGTCGCACATCAGCGAGCACACTGTCCAGGTCGACAAGACGCTGGTGTGGCTGGGCCGGCAGCCATCCGAAGTCGAGCGCCTCGTCCGGCTCGTGGCGGCCGCCTGGGGCAGGCTGGAGGCCAATGTCTGGCCGCGATCCCCGGACCCCGACACGCTCGGAGTGACCCTTGAGGCTGCCCGTGGTGTCGCCGCGACCGCGGCCTCCGTCCGGGCGGCCGGTCGCGCCTGACGGCTTACGGCTCGTCGAGCTCGTCGGGCTCTTCCTCGAACGCTTCCTCGGTCGTCGACTCCGGCGGCAGGACGCGATCGAGGTCCTCGATCTCCTCGTCTTCCTCGTCGTCCTCGAGGTCCTCCTCGAGCTCCATCTCCTCGCGCACGAGGGTGCCCTTCGTGTACGGGCGCAGGTCCGTCGACTTGGCCGCGGTCGGGAAGCTGACCTTCCCGTAGTTGCTCGGGTCCTGGAAGATCTCCCGGATGATCAGGCGCACGTCCTTGTCGCCGAGGCTCGTGACGCCGGCCGAGTACTTGTTGCCGTCCGCGATGAGCTTGAGCAGGCGGGCGGCGACGCGTGGCTCGACGACGCCGATGCGCATGCCGTTGCTGAAGGCGATCAGGCGATTCTTCTCGGGCGTGAGCTCGACCGCGTCGCCCGGGTTCACCTGCGCGAGCTCCTTGGGCGTGGCGAGATCCGTCAGGAACGCAAAGCCGGTCTTGCCGGTCTCCTCGACGAAGATCGAGACCGGGGCCTTGCTGCCTTCCTGGGCCGCGACGGTCTTCTCGCCGGCCGCGTTCAGGAGCACCTTGAGCCGGTCGATGTTGCGCTCCGCGATGCGGTTGGTCGGGTCGAGGGCGAGGGCCGTCTGGTAGTGCTCCCGGGCCTCGCCGAGCATCCCGAGCTCCCAGAGCCCCTTGGCGAGTCGGTTCTCGCCTTCCGCGTCCGGTCCGAGCTCGAGCAGCTTGCGGTTCGTGGCGACGGCCTCGGTCCAGTCGGCGGCCGCCGCCTGGGCGATGGCCTGCTCGGCCAGCTGTCGCTTCTGGCGGGTCAGGTTGACCGGACTCTGGGCGTTGGTCTCGACGTCGGGGGAGAAGGTCACGGGCGGGTGGTCCTTTCGGGCGCGAACTGATCGGGCGGGCTCGGGTTCGTCGTCTGGTCGTCGTGGCGCGGCGCACCGCGGTCGGGGTACTCTGGATCGGGTCGCGCGGCCGTCGGGCGGCGTCGTTGCGCGGCCTTGCTTTCTAGCACCGGTGGGCCGTCGCGTCAAACGACTCGACCAGGCTGGGGGTACCGTACGCTTTGGGCGTCGCGACCGAGAGCGAGATCATCGGCGTGAGTGTGGAGGTGTGCGACGAGCACGTGACGTGGATGATCCGGACCGCGTAGGGGCCATTCCACGCGACATGGCGGTCGTGCTCCCGCTCGTCGCCCTCGCGATCCTCCTTCGCCTGGCAGGGATCGATGCCGCGACCCTCCACGAGGACGAGGCCTACTTCGCAGCGCACGGGCTTGACATCGTCCGAACCGGCGACTTGGCGGTTTCGCACACGGTGGCGAGCCCACTCCACCTGGCACCATTCCTGCCGTGGCTCGTCGCGCTCTCGATCGCGATCCTGGGGGACGGCCCTCTTGCCATCAGGATCCCGGACCTCCTGGCCAGTGCCGTGGCCACGGCAGCGCTGACGATCACCGGCCTCCGGCTGGCGGGCCTGTGGGGCGGGGTGATGGCCGGGCTGTTGTACGCGCTTTCGCCTTTCGCGATCGTGTACGACGCCAGCGTCTTCGCCGATCCGCTGGCGATCGCCCTGGGGATGGCCGGTTTCGCGGCCGTGGCCTCTGGCCGACCTGGTCTCGCCGGCATCCTCCTTGGCCTGGCCGCGGGGGCGAAGCTCTCGCGCTCCCCTATATCGCACCCGCCTTGATCATCGCCGCGGCGGCGACCGGGTGGCGCGGCGCGGGCCGCCTGGTGCTCGGTACTGCCGTCGCGACCATCACATGGATGGGCTTCATGGCGTACCGGACGCTCGCGCTCGGCGCCCCATGGTTCCTCACCGTCCAGTCCGAGAACGTCGGTGGGGCCCGCCTGGCCCCGGTCGCGGACTGGCCGGCGCGCGCGGAGAGCTGGGCCAACTTCGCGACCCACCTCGCGTCGGGGTGGGTCTGGCTGCTCATCTGGGCCGGGATCCTGGTGGCAATGTGGACACGTCGCCCGGCGAGCCTCGCGTTGGCGGCCTACGTCATCGGCTACTTCGGCCTGCTGGTCATCGTCACGTTTCCGATCTTCGACCGATACGCACTCTTCCTGCTCGGCCCGATCGCCCTCCTCGGCGCCGTCGGTCTTGCGCGCGCGCCCGGACGACGGGCGATGGTTCTCGCCGTGGCCGTAGCGATCGCCGCCGCGCCCGGGGCCCTGGCCGCCGTCCGGGGCGACGTCGAACTCGGGACACGGACCCGGACCACGGTATACGGCGGCTTCGAGGACGTATGCACCTGGATCCGCGAGCGCGCCACCGGCCACGTCGTGTGGCATCACAGCCTCTCGTGGCACTTCGCCTACTGCCTGCAGGGCGTCGAGCTGTACGCCTACTGGTTCCCCGACCCGACGGTGATCGAGCCGAAGGGACGCGCGCCGACGTACCTTGTCCTCGGCCCCGGCGACGACCCCGCGGTCGTCGACCAGCTCCGCCGTCGGGACCTGGTCGTCGAGCTCGAGGTGGCCCTCCAAAGCCCCGGTCATGCGAGATTCGAGATCTTCACGGTGATGCGCCCGTTGTCCGAGGCCTCCAAGCGAGACTGATCCACCACGGCCGAGGCGTACCCTGCCATCCGAGGCGTCGGCAACGGATCCCTGCGGTGACGCGTCCTCGTCAAACGCTCAAGCCGAGAGGTGGCCACTGTGTCCCGCGCCCGGGCGCTGCTCGTCGTCACGCTCATCGTCGTGCCGGTCGCTGCCTACGGCGCCGCGAGTGCCGTCATCTGGGACAAGCTCACCAGCGTCCCGACCCAGTGCGGGGGCCGGTGGACCGAGAACACGCCGCAGGCCTTCGAGGCGCCGCCGGAGTACGCGCTCGACACCCGGCCGTGGGCGATGCCCGAGCCGCAAGAAGTCCGCATCCCGAGCCGCGACCCGAACATCGAGGTCGCCGGCTGGTGGGTCCCGGCCACGCCCGAGGACGGCGAGGGCCCCGCTCCCGCCGTCATCGTCGTCCACGGGTTCACCGCCTGTCGCCACGACCACGCGGTCCTCTTGCCCGCGGGGATGCTCCACCGCAACGGGTTCTCCATCCTGCTCATCGACCTGCGCGACCACGGCGACTCCACGAGGGAGGATGGGCGCTTCGCCGGTGGCACCGACGAGTACCGCGACGTGCTTGGCGCCTGGGACTGGCTCCGGGCCGAGCAGGGCCTGCCGTCCGCCTCGATCGGCCTCGTGGGCATCTCCCTCGGCGCGGCAACCGTGTTGCTCGCCACCGGCCAGGAGCCGGAGGTGGCCGCGGTCTGGGAGGACTCGAGCTACGCGGACCTGGGGACCGCGATCGACGCCGAGCTGACGCGCGAGGGGTACCCGACCTTCCTGGCCCCCGGGGGCGTGTTCACCGCGCGGCTCATCTCGGGCGACGACCTCGTGTCGTACAGCCCGCTCGATGCGGTCCGGGCCCTCGACGGCAGGCCGCTGTTCATCACCCACGGCACTGACGACACGCGCCTGATCGTGGCGTACGGGCATGAGCTCGAGGAGGCAGTCCGAGCCGAGGGAGGGGTCGTCGAGAGCTGGTTCGTGGAGGGCTCGGGGCACACGGAGTCGATGCTCCTCGACCCCGCCGGCTACGAGACGCGGCTGGCCGGGTTCTTCGGGACGACCCTCGCTACGCTCGCGCCATGAGGTTGAGGGCGATCACCACGGCGCCGAGGATCCCCAGGAGCACGATCTGCCACAACCAGCGTGGATCGCGGCGACGGGCCGGCGCCGCACCGTGGAACGCGTCCCACAGGTAGAACGTGAGGGTCAGCAGCGCAGGCGCCAGCAGTCGGGGGATCTCCATGAACCGCACCGCGGCCGCCCCGATGGCGATGGACGCCGCGTAGGTCGCCGCGGACCACAGCGCGTCGCGCGCGTTCGAGACCCGCAGCGCGGCCGCGCGGTATCCGAGCAGGAAGGCGATGACGGCGTCGCCGGCCACGAGCACCAGGAGATCGCCTTCCGGCAGGGGGGCGCCGCCCGCGCGATCGGGCTGGACGAGGCCGCCCGGGATCATCGCCGCGACCCCCACGAAGCCCAGGAACGCGACCACCAGGGTCGTGACCAGCACGGTCGTGCGGGCCTCGGCGTCCACGGCGTCCGGGGACGCCAGGATGCGCGCCTCGAGCGCCAGGCAGCGGTCGACGATGAGCCCCGTGACGAGCAGCGCCGGTGCCAGGCCAAGCCCGAACGGCACGAGCCGGATGGCGCCGACGCAGGCGGCCGCGGCGACCGCCGGCAGGATCAACGACTCGACCGGGACGCCGAGACCCGCGCCTTCGACCCGGGCGCGCTCGTCCCCCAGGACCTGGAGGGTGCCGACGAGGATGGCCCCGAGCAGGAAGATCGCGGCCAGCCAGATGCCCGGCGGCTCGATCAGCCGCGACAGCCCCACGACGGTGACCGCTGCCAGCGCGAGATCGCGTCGCCCGGCCGCGTCGTCGCGGCGCGCCGCCAGCGTGCGCCCGTCGCTCACACGCGGCCCGGCTTTCCCGCGACCCAGGCCAGCAGGTCGGCGCGCGAGCGCGTGTTGAGCACGTGGCGTGGCTCCACCCAGGCACGACGCGCCTGGCTGATCCCCCAGCGCAGGTGCTCGAATTCGCCGGTCTTGTGCGCGTCCGAATCGATCGAGAGGGTGCAGCCGACCTCGACCGCCCGGCGCGCCCGTTCGACCGCGAGATCGAGCCGGTGGGGCGAACCGTTCATCTCGAGGACCGTCCCCGTTCGGGCGGCTTCCGTATAGACCGCGTCCCAGTCCAGGTCCAGGTCGTCGCGCGTCCCGATCATCCGGCCCGACGGGTGGGCGATCACGTCGACGTGTGGGCTGCGGATGCCGTTGAGGGTCCGTTGCGTCAGTTCCGCCCGCGATTGCCGGCGGGAGACGTGGACGGACGCCACGACGAGGTCGAACCGCTCGAGGAGCTCGTCGGGGTAGTCGAGCGCGCCATCGGCGCGGATCTCGAGCTCGCAGCCGTGCAGCAACCGGAACCCCTCGGCGGACGTTTCCGGCGGGGCCGTCCCGGCGGCCTCTTCAGCAGCGTAGCGGGTGTTGAGCTCCGCGATGATCACCCGCTGCTGCTCCACGCGCTCGGGGGTGAGGCCGCGGGCGATCGCCAGCGACTGGGAGTGGTCCGTCAGGACCTGGTACGCGTGGCCGCGGCGGCGGGCGAATTCGGCCATGACCTCGATCGAGTGGATGCCATCCGACCAATCGGAGTGGCTGTGCAGGTCGCCGCGCAGGTCGGGGAGGTCGATCACCTGCGGCAACGTGCCGGCCAGGGCCGCCTCGATCTCGCCAAGATCCTCGCGCAGTTCGGGCTCGATGAACGGCAGGCCGAGGAACGCGTAGGCCTCCTGCTCCGTGGCGAACGTCCGGGTCTCGGCGGCCTCGCCGGTGAGCGGCTCGCCATCGTCCCCGATGCGCAGGAAGCCCTTCTCGGACAGACTCCAGCCCTGGTCGCGGGCGCGCTCTCGCAGCCGGACGTTGTGCTCCTTGGATCCCGTGAAGTGGATGCGGTACGTACCGGCGGTGCCAGGCGGCATGACCATGAGGTCGGCCTGGGGACCGCGGAGCAGGCGCACGGCGGCCTTATAGCTGCCCTTGTTGACGACGTGATCGACCACGCCGAGCGTCGTGAACCGATCGATCAAGCCAGGCCCGTCGTCGGTTTCGGCGAGGAGGTCGAGATCGCCGATGCTCTCGCGCCGACGACGAAAGGAGCCGGCAGCCTCGATCGAGCGGACGCCGGGCGCGTCGGTGAGGGCCTCGATCAGGCCCAGGATGGCCGCCTCGGCGCGGTGGAGGAGCAGCCGCTTCGGCGCCGACTCGAGGCGGGCGATGCCCTCGAGGATGAGTTGCTCGGTCTTGGCCGACAGCCCGCGCAGGGTCTGCAGGGTCCCCGCTTCGGCGGCCCGGCGGAGGTCCTCCATCGTCTCGATGCCGAGCTCGGTGTGGATCTGGCGGACGCTCTTGGGGCCGAGCCCGGGGATGCGCAGCAGCTCGACGAGGCTGGGCGGGACTTCCGCGGACAGGCGGTCGTAGAAGGGCATGCGCCCCGTCGTCGCGAGTTCCTTGATCTTGTCGCTGATCGCCGCGCCGACGCCTGGGACCTTGGGCGCCCCCCCGGCTCGGTACGCCTCGACGAGATCGACCGGGCTGCGCCCGATCGCGTCCGCAGCGCGGTGGTAGGCGACGGTCTTGAAGACGAGCTCGCCCTTCACCTCGAGCATGTCGCCGATGTCGTGGAAGATGCGGGCGAGGTCGCCGTTGGTGAGCGCGCGGGAGCCGTCCTCATCGTCGGCTGGGTCATGCGCGTCGTCGTCGAGCTCGGGGGCCGGCTCGTTGCCCGGGTCGTCGGTCACGGAGGCGATGGTAGCGGCTCGGCCGACCGGGGCCGAGGAAACGCCGTCAGGCGGCGACGACCCGGTCGCGGCCGGCCCGCTTTGCCCGATACAGCGCCCGGTCGGCCGTGGCGATGAGGGCCTCGATCGGCTCGTCGGGACCGTCGGCAACGGCGACGCCGACCGAGACGCTGACGCCACTGACCCCGAATCGCCCAAGGTCCAGGCCTCGGACCGCCGCCCGGATGCGCTCGCCGACCTCCACCGCGACCCCGGGGTCGGGGTTGCGCAGCAGGACGACGAATTCCTCGCCGCCGAAGCGGGCGGGCACGTCGTCCTCGCGCACCGCCGCAACGATGGCGCCCGCGACGGCGCGCAGGACCTCGTCGCCGGTCCCATGGCCGTGGGTGTCGTTGAGGACCTTGAACTTGTCGATGTCGACCATGAGGATCCCCACGGCGTCCCCGGCGCGCCGGCGCTTGGCGAAGAGCGAGACGAACTCCTCGAAATAGCGCCGGTTCGGCAGCCCGGTCAGCGCATCGGTCGAGGCCTGGGCTTCCGCGGCTCGGTGGGAATAGGCACGGGCGAGCGCCGCGGATGCCTCCACGGCTGCGGCCGCGAGGATGCGCCGCGTGGCTTCCGTCCATGGCCCGCCGATCCGGCGCGACAGGACGATGGCGCCCACGACCTCGTCGCCAGCGGTCAGGGGCGATGCCAGGGCGTGGGTCAGGCCGTAGACCGCCCGGACGCGCCGGGCGATCCGGTCGACCGCCTCCTCCGGCCGGGGCGGCCGTCCGCCGTCCACCGGATCGTCGAGATCGCCGGCCGGGAGGAGCGTCGTGTGGTGGGGGACGCCCGGGTGCGAGCTCACGAGACGCGCCTCGTTGAGACTCGTCCCGCGTCGCCGCCGGACGACGACGATGTGGTCGGCTCGCGTCGCTTCCCCCAACTCCTCCACGATCGCGTCGACGATGGCGTCCGGCGAGACGGACCGGGACAGCCCCGACAGGATCCGGGCGAAGGAGTCGGCCTCGGACCGGCTGCGCGCATCGAGCGCCCCGACCGCCGTCGCGTGGAGTAGCGCGCCGACGCCCGCCACGACGACCGCCACGAGGAGGAACCAGTCGATCGGATCGGGCTCCCGCCCGAAGGCGCGCGCGACCGCGACGAGGACGATCAGGAGGAAGGCGCCGGAGAAGAGCCACCAGGACCGGCGGATCCCCCGATCCGACGGATCCGCGGGACGAGCGGGCCTCAGGTTTGGTTGGGTCACCTCGGGAATAGAGGATGGCGGTCCGGGGCCCTCGCGTCCATAGCGCGACGTGGTACGGATGGCTGCCCGGCGTGGTACTTCCGTCCTACGCGGTCCAGCGCGCCTTACGCGGCTTCGCCCTTGCCCGCGGCGGCCGCATCGTGCCCGCCACCGCGCTTGACCTGGTAGAGGGCCGCGTCCGCGGCCGCGATGAGGTCCGTGCCGGTCCGGCCGTCGGTCGGGAACGTCGCGACGCCGATGGACGCAGCGATCGGCACCGGCCCGCGCTGCTCCCCGACGTACGGTCGCTCGCGGAATGCCTCGAGGATGCGCTCGGCGGCGCGGCGCGCCTCGTCGGCGTCGGTGTCGGGCAGGATCAGCGCGAACTCGTCGCCACCGTACCGAGCGGCGACGTCGGAGAGGCGCAGGGTCGAGCGGATCGACCTCGGCGGCCCAGGTCAGCACGCGGTCGCCGAACAGGTGACCGAACGTGTCGTTGACGAGCTTGAAGTCATCGAGGTCGAGCATCAGCACGCTCAACGGCCGACGGCCCCGCTGGGATCGAACGACTTCCTCCCCCATCCGTTCGTGCAGGAACCGGTGGTTGTAGAAGCCGGTCAGCGGGTCGCGATCGGCGAGCTTGCGGGCTTCTTCGTACAGGCGCGCGTTCTCGAGCGCGATCGCCGCCTCATTCGCCATCGTCCGCGCCAGCTCGAGTCGCTGGGCGTCCCAGCGGACGGCGCTCTTGGAGAACAGCTCGACGAGCCCGATCGACTGACCCTTGGCGACCAGGGGCAGCATCGCCAGCACGCGGTTCCCATCCTTGACCAGGAGCTTGACCTCGGCCGCGTCCGCGGAGGGATCCTGCGCATCGATGATGACCGTCTCCTGATGGTCGAGGACGCGGATCGTCTCCGGATAGCCGGCGACCACGAAGAAGGGTTCGATCACGTCGATCCGGTTGGGCGGATAGGAACCGAGCGTCTCGACCCGCCCGGTCGGGCGGTCCCAGTAGCTGATATCGCATTCGTCGACGCCCATCGCGCGCGCGAGATGCCCGGCCATGAGCACGGCGACCTGGCGTGAGTCGAGGCTGCCGGACAGTTCGCTGCTCATGTCGAGCAGCCGGCGCAGCTCCGTGGCCAGCTCCTGGCTGCGGGTGAGCAGCCTGGCGGTCTCGACCGCGGTGGCCGCGTGGTCGGCCAGGATCGTCAGCAGCCGGAGGTCGTCAGCGTCGAAGCCATCGCAGCCGAGCTTGGAGAGGGTGATGACCCCGACGGTGACGCCGTCGTAGCGCATCGGCACCACGAGCATCGATTCGTCGATCTCCTCGGTGCCGGTGATCGTCGCACCGCGCGGGTCCGCGTTCGCATCGTTGATGAGCAACGGTTCGCCGTGCTGCGCCACCCAGCCGGTGAACCCTTCGCCGATGCGGCACCGCAGCAGGTCCATGTCGACGGTCTCGTAGGCTCCGACACGACCCTCGAACGCGATCGGGACCACCTGGTCGGGCAGCTCGATCAGGTACACGCGGGCATTGTGGTAGTCGATGATCCGGCGCGTCTCCTCCACCACGGTCCGTCCGACGGTCTCGACGGAGGACGCCCGGTTCAGCCGCCCCGAGGCGGCCTGCAGGACCGCGAGCTGCGCGGCCCGCATCTCGGTCTGCTCGAAGAGCTCGGCGTTGTTGAGCGCGATGCTCGCGTGCGTGGCCAGGGTGGTCAGGAAGGCGATGTCGCCGTCGGTCCAGTCGCGCGGCTTGCGCGTGACGGCGGAGAGGGCTCCGATCACGCGATCGTGGTGGATGAGCGGTGCGATGAGGTCGCCCGCGAACTCGACGATGCCCTCGTACCGCTCGGCCCCGCTGAGGCGGTCCTCGTGGGCGTCCGACCAGGCCGCCACCTGGCCCGTGCGCAGCACCTCGCCGACCCAGCCTTCGTCGAGACCGAATGCCGGCAGCGCCCGCGCCGTCTTGTCGGACAGGCCGGCCCAGGCGGCGACGACCAGCTGGCCTTCCTCGACGACGCGGATCGTGACGTAGTCGACCCGCAAGGCGCGCCGCGTCTCGTCCACGACGGTGCGGAACAGCTCATGACGATCGTGCGTGCCGGCCAGCCGCTCGGTGATATTGAGGATCGTATCGAGGCGCTCGGCGAGCTCCGCCTCGTGGCGGTCGGTCGTGCCATCGCTGCGCGTGGCGCCAGGACCCTCGGAACCGCCCAGGAGGCGGCGATACAGCGAGGGCCGGGTCGGCGCGTGGTCCGGATCGGGTCCGGGCTCGGGTGCCGGGGCGTGCGGGAGCTGGCGCGCGGTCATGCGAGGGCATCGTCCCATCCGCGGCCGCTCCTGCCGCTACACCATCGGTACTACGCGGGGAGTACGGACGTACTAGGCCGTTACCTAGGAGCCCTGCTAGGGAGCGATGGCTCGGGTCAGGGTCCGTTTGGCCTGCCCGATGCGGCGGACCATCTCGTGGACCGGTCCCCGGAGGACCCTGGGGCCACGGATCAGCGCAGAAGCGAGAGCGATATGCAGGGTCGTCGTGCCACCGAGCGACCGGAACTCGCGAATGGCGGCGCGCGCGGCCTCCGCATCGACCCGTGTCTGCTGGAATGCCAGGCGCATCGTTGCGTCGCGGAGCAGGTAGATGCGCTGGGCCTCATGCTCCCGCGACGCGAAACGGTGCTTCTTCAGCACCCTGACGGCACCGATGCTTGCCTGTAATCGTGATGCACGACTCGCGGTCTGGTCATGGTCGCGGTACGAAGCATGCCTCCCCGGAACGAACGCGACCGGGCCCTTGAGCGCGGCGCGGATCGCCATGTCCCAATCCGCCGCAGGTCCACAGGATGGGTCGAATGGCTCATCAGCGAAGGCCGCAGTCCGGTACACCGAGAACCCAAGCCAGATCCCGTGGTCGAGCGCGACGCGGACCGGGTCGCCGAGCCGGCCGGCTGGCAGGTTCGCTCGTCCCAGGAGGCGACTGCTTGCGGCGCTGGTGCGTGGGAGCACGCGCCCGCGGGCGTCGATGACCCGGTGATCGGAGAAGGCCAGGATCACCTCGGGGTCTTCGACCAGCGGCCGCGCCACCTCCCCGCCGAATGAGGGATCCAGCAAGTCGTCGTCGCCCAGGACGGTGAAGAGCTCCGAAGCGGCATGCGAGATGAGGTGGGCCACGTTCTCGAAGATCCCCGGTCGTGGGTTCGCCGGGAGGAGCCTGACTCGTGGATCCTCGCGCTCCAGCGCGCGGACCATCTCGATCGTCCCATCGGAGGATCCATCGTCGGAGACCAGGATCTCGACCGGGATACCTGATGTGGATCGTGCACTGTCGAGGGCCTCGGTCAGGTACGTCCTGCGGTTCCGCGTCGGGATGAGGATCGATAGCGTCGTCAGGATCGCGCCCTCATCCACGACCGGAAGCTCATCGAGCTGCTGGTCGAACGCCGGGACCTCCATGGTCGGTACCAGCGTGCGGTCGATGGCTTGCTTCGACGTGCCGGGCACGATTTCGATCCGGTGGTCGAACCGCTCCGCGAATGCCTCCAGCATCGCCAGCTTCGTGAGCGGCAAGGTCATGGTCGGGTGATGCAGGCCTGGCGGGATCCCGCCGGCGGCGGCCTCAAGGGCCAGCCGGGCCCAATGCAGCGTCGTGATCCCGTTCCAACGATGGTCGGTCCAGCCGGTCACCGGATCCGATTGCGCGAGGAACCAGGCCATCAGACCGCGCGCCGAGCCGACTTCCGGACCGATGATCGACGTGCGCAGGATCGTCACGGCCGCGCCGGGCGTGTCGAGCGCGCGTTCACCGAGGCGCTTGGAGAGCCCGTACGGTTCGATGTCGTCCGGCGGGTCATCGATCCGATACCCGCCCCGCTTCCCGTCAAAGACGCAGTCCGTGCTGGCATGGATGAGCGGACGACCGTCGAGCCCGGCCGCGAGCAGGAGCGGAAACACGGCGTTGGCCGTGAAGAGCCGGCCATCGGCGATGCCCCGCTGGGTGGTGATGCCCATCGCGTTGACGACGACATCGACGCCCGGAGCCAGGGCTGCTTCGACCAGTGGGTCGCCGGGATCGCCGCCGAACCGGTGGTCCGACGTCGCCACCGACCAACCGGCAGCCGCGAACACGGACGCCACCACGTGGCCCAGCATCCCGCGGTGCCCCGCGACGAACACATGACCGGTCTCCATCGAAGGCACCTAGGCGTACTGCTCCATGTCGCCCATCCGGTCGAGGAGCGCCGCGATCTCCAGCGGGTCGCTCACGCGCTGTGTGTTCTCCGAGGTGTATTCGTCGCCGATGTCGTATTCGTTCGCGGCCGGGGCGGGGCGGTACTCCGGAAAGATGACGAAGTGGTCGCCGGAGCTCGACGCGCGCTGGAGCTCGTATTCGTTCACGAGGACCTCGTGGATCTTCTCCCCCGGCCGAACACCGATGACGTCGATCGGGTGGTCGGCACCACGTGGGCTGTAGCGCAGGCGCATGGCATGAGCGAGGTCGATGACCGTCGAAGCGGGCGACTTGCGCACGAAGATCTCGCCTCCCTCGGCATGCTCGAGCGCGTGGAGCACGAGATCGACAGAGTCCCCGAGCGTCATCAGGAACCGAGTCATCTCGGGGATCGTGACCGTGATCGGCTCATCGGCGGCGATCTGGGCCCGAAACAGCGGGATGACTGAGCCTCGGCTTCCCATCACGTTGCCATAGCGGACGCAGGCGAAGGTGGTCGAGTGCTGGTAGAGGTTCTGCGCGATGATCAGCTTCTCCATCATCGCTTTGCTGATGCCCATCGCGTTGATCGGCTTGACCGCCTTGTCCGTGCTCAATGCGATCACGGTCTGCACGCCGGCATCGATCGCCGCCTCGGCCACGTTCATGGATCCGATGGAGTTCGTCTTGAGCGCCTCTGCCGGAGCGATCTCACATGATGGGACTTGCTTGAGGGCCGCCGCGTGGAAGATATAGTCCACGTCCCTGATGGCCTGGCCGAGTCGATCCGGGTCGCGCACATCGCCGACGATGTAGCGAAGGTCGGGCAGTGCGCGCTGCATCTCCCACTGCTTCTTCTCGTCCCGGCTGAAGATCCGGATCTCCGCTGGCCCCTGCGCCATCAGGTGACGCGCGACGCGATTGCCGAACGAACCCGTGCCGCCCGTGATCAGGATCCGCGCTCCGGCTATGCCCACGAAAACCTCATGCTCGACCCAGCGGGCGCCGTCAGCGCCGATCCATCGACCGGGTCCGCATGATGGCACGAAGGGCGCGATACCCGCCAGTCGGACGGATCCGGTACGCCGCCACGAGGACGGCCAGCCCGGCGAGCAGGCTCACGATGAGCGGCAGCCCGGCAGCTCGGACCGCCATCCCGAGCGCGGCCGCCCCGATCGCACTCGGTGCCGACACGACGTACGCGGCCAGCGGTCCGAACCCGTACCGATCGCGCACCGCCCATGTGTAGGCGGTGAACGTCACGGCCTCCGTGGCTACCGCAGCGAGCGCGCCTCCGACGATACCGATACGGGGGAGGAGGATCAGGTTGAGTCCGACGTTCACCACGACCGCCAGCCAGGCGACCCGCATCACCAGCGCCTGCTTACCGGCGGCGTTGAGGATCTGCGCGACCATGACGTTGTAGAAGCCCAGCAGCGGCATCCCCATGAGGACGGCGAGCACGATCGACGCCTCCCGGTAAGCAGCCGGGTAGAGCAACCGCACCACGTCCGGGGCGGCCAGCGCGATCGCGATGCACACGGGCCACGCCGCGACCCCGATGATCGCCAGGACATCGGACAGGACACGCCCACGGTCCTGGGAGCCAGGCTCGCTGGCGAGTCTCGGGTAGAGCGCGGTCGCGACCGGACCCGAGAGGTACTGGAGCTGGCCGGCGATCACATAGGCGGCCGTATACAGGCCGAGCGGTACTGCCCCCAGCAGCACCCCGATCAGGAGTGCGTCGGCACTGGTGACGATCTGGATCGCCAGCGCCGCGCTGAGGAATGGGGCGCCGGCGCGGGCCAGGCCCAGCCAAGTCGATGGACCCATTGATCGGCTGGCTGCCCTGGGCAGTCGTTGGACGCGGCGATAGATCCAGATGTCCGCGACCAGCCCGAACACGATCGGCGGCAGCAGGAGGGCGACGACGTCCTTTGTGGCCAGGACGGCGACGAGCCCCACGATCCCACCACCGACCTGGGTCAGCAATCGTGTCTTGGCGACATCTGCCTGACGCTGCATCCCCTGGAGGATGTGAACCAGGCTCAGCGCCGCCGGCACCAGCGCGATGACGGCGACGAGGATGATACGGCCCTGTTCCGCGGCCCCCCCGATCAGGCTGGCGGCCACGGCGACGATGAAGCCTGCCGTCAGGGCGAGCCGTATCCCCACCATCCGCCGAACGTAGCCCTCGAGGACACCGCCGGCAGTCGCCACGTCCCGGATCGCAGCCTGCGTTAGCCCAGCATCCGTCAGCACGATGCCGATGGCGAGGATCGCCTGCGCGAACCGCCAGGCACCGAGCGGCTCTGGTCCAAGCGTCCTTGACACGACCACGACGACGAGGAACGCGGTCAGGACGTATGAGACGTGGGCCACCAGTAGCCACGCGATGTTCCGGCGCAGCGATATGGGAGCGTCAGAGCGCTCAGTCACGACGGGCGTCCGCACCTCGACGACGAAGCCGCTGACGCAGGGCCCACAAGAAGACAACCGGATCGTCGACCAGATAGCGGCGGGCCAGGCGCCGAGGCTCCTGGACCAGGCGGAACACCCACTCGAGCCCATACCTCGTCATCCAGCGCGGGGCTTCGCGAAAGCGCCCCGCCTCGATGTCAAGGGCCGCCCCGACCCCGACGGCCACGCGGCCCTCCAGCGCTTCGCGGTGATGCTCCATCCACTGTTCCTGGCGCGGTGCCCCGAGAGCGACGAACACGATCCGCGCGCCCGATTCGACGACCGCCCGCGCGAGTGCGCGCCCGTCCTCACCGGCGACGTCGAACCCCAATGGGGGCGCAGTCGCGAGCGCGACGACGACACCCGGGAATCGCTTGGCGAGGCGACGACCGGCTTCGGCGGCCACGCCCGGCGGCGCGCCGACCAGCGCGATGGGCGCACCCACCTCGGCCGCGTGCCGAGCCAGCGCGGGTACCAGTAAGCGGCCCGTCACCGTTCCGCGGAATGGCGTGCCGGCGAGGCGCGAGGCGTAGATGATCCCCATGCCGTCCGGGACTCGGAGATCCGCAGCCTGGATCGCTTGCCGGAATTTCGGATCCCGGGTCGAGCGGAAGACGTAGTCGAGGTTCGGCGTCGCAACGACGACACTCTCCCCTCCGTCGACTGCGTCCGTCAGACGCGCCACGGTCTCGTCGAACGTCAGATTGTGGATCGTGAGACCCATGAACGGCACGCTGGCCAAGGAGCCATCGGCCTCATAGGTCGGCCCCGGCTGGGCGGCGGCCCGGCCACGGTCCGCCCGTTTGTAGAGCGCCTCGATATCGTCGGCGAGGCGCGCGACCTCGAACTGGCGACTTCGTTCCCGCACTCGCGTCGAGAGCGATACAAGCCGATCAGCGTCAACCAGCAGGTCCGCGATGACCGCGGCGCTTCGCTCGGTGTCGCCAGGGTCGAAGATCGCGTCGGCCAGCTCGGGGCCGAGGATCTCGCGGTGCGATGGCAGGTCGCTCGCCAGGGTCGGCACACCGGCCGCCATGGCTTCCACGAGGGCCAGTCCGAAACCTTCTCCGCGGCTGGGGAACACGGCGATCGTCGCTTCAGCCAGGAGATCCAGCAGGTTCTGATCGTCGAACCCGCCGACGAAGTCGACACGATCCCGGATCCCGAGGGCGATCGCCCGGCGCTCGAGCACTTGCTGTTCGTCATCCTCGGACTGCCCGGCGATCACGAGCCGAGCGGGCGGATCCAGCCGGGCCAGCACGTCGACGAACTCGCGGAGCCCCTTGGACGCGGCGATCCGACCAAAGGACAGGAGGGTGTCCGGTCTCGGCCGCCGAACCACCGACGCGGGGCCGCGCAGGTCGATCGCGTTCGGGATGACGGCCGTCCTTCCGCGGAGCGACGGAGCGGCTTGGACCAACTGGTCGCGATCCGACGCGCTGTCTGCCACGACCGTCAGCGACGTCAGGGCGATGACCGGCCCGTGATATCGGCGCAGGATCAGGCCTTTGAGGCGGCTCAGGGACGCCGTGTGGAAGAACACACCGTGGGTATGGAGGTACGCGGGCCGGCCGAGGAGGCGCGCCGCGACCCCGACGAGCGCGACGTGAAACCGAAAATCGTGGAGATGCACGACATCCGCAGCCATGATCGCCCGGAGGAGCTGGCCAGGCTGGAGTGCGATGGCCCAGCGCTTCCCACCGGTGCCGCGGAGACGCCGGACCACGACGCCATCGACGCGGGCGCGTCCCGGCAAACGGCCGCTCGCGACCCCGGTCACATCGTGATCCAGCGTCAGGACCGTGACGGCGTGACCGCGCCGGACCTGTTCGACCGCCAGATCGTGGACGTATCGCTCGGTCCCGCCGCGGAGGGGATCGAAGCGGCGCACGACGTGCAGGATGCGGTGGGGCTCCTCCCGCGGTGGGTGGCTCACGCTCGGTGGCGTCCTGTCAACGGCGGGTACACTTCCGGGCTCATGGCGGTGACACCAACTTCCACGCCCTCCTCGCACTCGATGCTTGCAGACGTAGCGGCTTCCCCGACCCCCAGTCTGGCTTGGCAGCGTTTTGCGTTCGGGGTTGCGGGCTTCCTGGTCGTTTGGCTTCCGATCCAGACGACCCTGATCGCGGCGCTATACCAATATGCAGGAATCCCGGCCACGTGGGCGCGCGCGCTGTTGTTGGGCAAGGACGTCATCGTCGCTGCGTCGGTCGTTCTGCTGGCCATCGCCTACCGCCGCTTCGTGCGCCTTCGATGGTTCGACTTCGTCGCCGCCGCGTATGTGGCGCTTGTGCTCCTGTATGCATTCGTTCCGATGTTCACCGGTTCGGGGCTTCCGGTCGAGGCCGTGGCCGCATCCATTCGCGCGTTCGTGCTCCCTATCGAGCTCTATGCCCTGGGCCGGCTGGTGACGATCGCGGGGGTCTCCATCGAGCGCGTGGTCTCCCTGTTCGTGTGCGTCTCCGCGATCGCCGCCGTCGGCATGCTCCTCCAGTATGCCCTCACGGGTCCCAGCTTTTGGGTGGAGACCATCGACCTCGTCGGGTTCGTCCGAGACGTGCAGGGGCTTCCAGGGGCGGTGGACCTGTGGTCCATATCAGCTCTCGGGCACTTCGGCGTCGGTGACGTCGCGACGTTTGCCCGTGCCGTTGGTCCCTTCGCGCATCCGGTCGGGACCGCGCACTATTTCCTGCTTCCACTGATCCTTTCGGCCGCCATCGGCGTCACGCCAGTGGATCGCCGGCCCGGCTGGGCGCGCCGGCCGGTCGTCGTGATCGCCCTCGTCATCCTGTTCGCCCTTGCGGTGATCACGCCGATCTCGCGAGGTGCGTGGATCGCGGCGGTGGTCGCAGCCATCGTGGTGGGTGTCTTGTCCGGGCGGCTGCGGCGGGTGGCTCTCGGGCTGGTGATCGGGACGGCGTTCGTCGCGCTGGTTCCGCCATTTCAGCTACTCGATCCTGTCGCTCCTGAATCTCTCGGATTTATCGGCCATCGGCCACCTTGACGCGATCCAGCGGGGAGTCGGGGTGATCGTCGAAAATCCCCTGGGCCTGGGGGCCGGCCACGGCGACCACCTCGGTGCCGCACTATCCGGTGCGCCGGGTGGCGCGGCGAATGAGTCGGCCGGGGTCGGCGAGTCGATGTACCTGGCGACCCTCGCCACGGCCGGGCCGCTTGGACTCATCACCCTCCTGGCGTGGTTGGCTGCGATCGTCGCACGCCTGCTTCCCCCGCCACCGCTGCGTCCGGCGTGGTACCAGGTCGGTCTGCTCGGCGGATTCCTCGGCCTGCTCGTCGCTTCGATCATCGCATCGCCGCTGATGCGATTCACCACGAGCGCGGGCCTCTGGCTGCTGATCGGCATGGCGGTCCACGAAGGGGGCAAGGCAGGTACCGTGCCACAGACGAGGGCTTCGATCCGCAGGCTATTCGCACGGCTTCGCCCTGGAAGCGGGTCCGCTTCCGATCAGTCCGCGGCTACGGAGGAGGGACTTTGACCCGCGCCCTCATCACCGGGATCACCGGCCAGGACGGCTCCTATCTCGCCGAACTGCTCCTGTCAAGGGCTACGAGGTCGTCGGGATGACGCGCCGGTCGAGCGTTACGTAACCACGAGCGGATCGAGCACCTCGTCGACCGGTCGAGCTCGTCCAGGGCGACCTCCTCGATCAGGCCATCGCTCGTCTCCGCCCTGCAGCTGCGCGAACGCCAGCGAGGTCTACAACCTGGCCGCCCAGAGCTTCGTCCCGACGTCGTGGAACCAGCCGGTCCTGACCGGCGAGTTCACCGGCCTGGGCGTCACCCGGATGCTCGAGGCCATCCGCCAGGTGGACCCGGCCATCCGCTTCTACCAGGCGTCCTCGAGCGAGATGTTCGGCAAGGTCCGCGAGTCCCGCAGACCGAGACGACGCCGTTCCACCCCCGCAGCCCGTACGGCGTCGCCAAGGCCTACGGGCACTTCCTGACGGTCAACTACCGCGAGAGCTACGGCCTGTTCGCCGTGTCCGGGATCCTGTTCAACCACGAGTCGCCGCGCCGCGGCCTCGAGTTCGTGACCCGCAAGGTCACTGACGGCGCCGCCCGGATCTCGCTCGGCCTCGCCAGCGAGCCTGCCGCATGGGCAACCTCGATGCGGAACGCGACTGGGGCTTCGCCGGCGACTATGTGCAGGCGATGTGGCTGATGCTCCAGCGCGACGAGCCGTGCGGACTACGTCGTCGCGACCGGGGTCGCCCATTCGGTTCGCGACCTTTGTCGCATCGCGTTCGCGCACGTCGGACTCGACTACGAGGACCACGTCAAGGTGGATCCGGCGCTCTACCGCCCGGCCGAGGTCGACCACCTCCTGGGCGATGCGACTCGCGCCCGCGACGAGCTCGGCTGGACGCCGACGGTGTCCTTCCAGGAGATGATCGAGGCGATGGTCGACATCGATGTGGGACGGCACGAGACCCGGCTCCGGATGGCCGGCGACAGCTCGGCGAGGGAGTGAGGATCCTCGTCACCGGGAGCTCCGGGTTCGCCGGTCGGTGGCTGCTTCGTGACCTCGCTGCAGCCGGGCATGATGCGATACCGGACAAGCTCCCCGGAGGCCGTGTCGAGATCACCGATCGGCTCTCGGTCGGGGCGCTGCTTCGAGAATCGCGGCCGGACCTGATCATCCACCTCGCGGGGATGGCGTTCGGTCCAGATGCCGAGTCGGATGCTGCCGGCGCCCTGAGGGTGAACGTCGGCGGGACGGCCACGGTCCTGGACGCGATGCGGTCACTCCGGCCGGCCCCCGCCATCGTCGTCGTCAGCTCGGCCGAGGTGTACGGCCGGCCGGCCTCAGACGATCCCCTGACGGAACGGGCGCCGGTCCTGCCGACTCGGGTCTATGGGCTTTCGAAACTGGCCCAGGAGTCCGTGGCCCTGGCGATGGCAGCGCGCGAGGGCATGCGCGCCGTCGTGGTGCGCCCGTTCAACCACACGGGCCCCGGCCAGCGCCGGGATTTCGCCGTCCCGGCCTTTGCGTCGCGCATCGTTTCGGCCCGCGCCGACGGGGCGACGGCCATCCGCGTCGGCAATGTCGATGTCCGCCGCGATATCGGCGACGTCCGCGACACCGTGCGCGCCTACCGATCGGTGGGTGAGGCCCTCGTCGCGGGACGGATCGAATCGGGTGAGCGCCTCAATATCTCGACCGGCGTCGCGGTGTCCATCGCCAGCATCATCGCGCGGCTGGCTGAGATGGCCGGCCACCCAGTCCGCCTCGACGTCGATCCGGAGCTCGTCCGTCCCGACGACCCGCCCGTGATCGTGGGCGATTCCAGTCTGCTCCGGCACATCACCGGCTGGGCTCCCGCGATCCCGCTCGAGCAGACGCTCGCCGACCTACTGGCCGACGTGGAGCGATCAGCGGCCTGACCGTACGCGCCTGGTATCCGGCGCAGTCCGGTTCAATCCAGGTCGATGAGGAGCACGCCTCGCCCGTCCGGTCGGACACCAAGATATGTCCCCAACCGGGCCCCGGCGCCACGACCGCCGGCGACGACGAGTCTGCCGGGCTCGGCGCCCACCGCGACCCCTTCGCCGGCATCGACGCCCGCGAGGGCTCCGTCCATCGTGAGCATGCCGTCCGACGCGATGCGCATGGACTCGCCGGCGCCGACGTCGACACCCCAGACGCGCCATCCGCCCCGGACCGAAGCCGGGCCGACTGGAACTGCATGACTGACGGCCCGATCGATCACCCCCACGACCGCATCGCCTCGAGCCGCCGGGCCGACGACGAGGACGGTATCTCCGTTCGGAGCCTGATCAAGACTCAGTAGGGAGACGGCCTCGCCCTGATGAAGGACCCGGTCCGAGCCGTTGCGGGCCACGAGAAGAGACGCACAACCGATGCAGCCACCGCTCACCGTCAGGGACCCGTCGACGATGGTGTCACCGTTCGCGACGACGGCGAACCCGCTGCGATCGGTGGTCTGATCGGACGCGTGCACGCCGACACCTCCCGACGTGCCGGTCCCGGCCATCACGCCGATCTCGCCGGCCGACAGCGTCCCGGTACAAGGCAGGCCGACGCAGTCCGGAGCCCCAGCCACCGTCTGCGCGGCGGTCCGCATCGGCGTCCCCCCTGCACCTGCGCCCGGTGCCGTTGCCATGACGGCTGACGCTCCCGAGCTTTCGGCGACTAGCCCCGGGTTCCGACCACCGCGTGTCCGCATCCCTCCCCCGGGCCCGGCGGTCGGGGCGTCGTTCGCCCCGTCAACCGCGAACCCACCTGCGTTGGATGACAACGCAACGACACCGGTACCCGCGACGCTCGTGAACCAGCCGCCAACGCCGCCCTGCGCATCGGACGAGGCCCGGATCGCGGGGCCGATGCCTTGCTGGACGACGCGCATGGCCACGCCAGTCGTCGCAGCGATCAGGCTGGTTTCGCGGCCACCGGCGTCGTTCTCGCCACCGCGGATGAAGCGCTCCTGCTCGTTCCGTGCCACGTACCCACTGGCGATGAGGACGAGGCCCACCGAGAGTAGGATTGCGAACCGTGTTCGATTTCCCGCGCTGCTCATGCCGTGCACCTCATCGTCGGACTGCATGCCATGCTGTGTGATCCGTGCACGGCCAGGCGGGAACGTAGCACGCAGCCCCAGCCACCGCTGGTTTGGCGAGTGCACCTATCGCCCGCCCGCGTCGGCGGGACGGGCGACGTGACGCCGTGGCCCTGGAGCGCGATCGCGCAGCCCCCGATCCAGTGATCGACGGCATCGTCGCGCGGCTCGCGACGGCGGGTCTGCCCGTCAATCGCAACCGCCAGGCCGCCGCCACCAACGCCGGCTGGCTGATCGGCGAGCGAATCCTGAGCGGGCTTTTGGCGCTCACGGTGACGGCGGCCGTCGCCCGCCACCTGGGCCCGGCCGGTTTCGGGGTCCTGAGCTTCGCGCTGTCGCTCGTGCTGCTGTTCGGCACGTTCTGGACGCTCGGACTGAGCGGGCTCGTCATTCGCGAGCTCGTCCGGGAGCCCGACCGGGAATCGGAGCTCCTGGGCACGATCCTGGGCCTCCGCCTGGTCGGCGGCATCGTCGCCGTCGTGGCCGCCCTCGGGCTGACGGTGGTCCTGGGCACGGACGCCCAGACGACGCTCGCGGTCGGGATCCTCATCGTCGGCGTGCTGACGCTGTATGCGTTCGACGGCATCGATTTCTGGCTGCAGGCGCAGGTCCGATCGCGCAACGCCGTGATCGCCAGGAGTGCCGCGCTCGTCATCGCATCGGCGGTCAACATCGGGCTGATCGTGGTCGGCGCGCCGCTGCTGGCGTTCGTCGTCGCGGCGGCGCTGGAATACGCCCTCGCGGGCGTGGGCCTCGTTCTCGTCTACGTCCGCTTGGGCGGACGGCCTCGCTCGTGGACCTTCAGCACCGATCTCACACGCCGCCTCCTCGGCGCGTCCTGGCCGCTCATCCTGTCGGGGCTCGCCAACGCGATCAACCTGCGCGTCGATCAGCTGATGCTGGGGACGATGAAGGACAGCGTGGCCGTGGGGACCTACGCCGCGGCCGCCCGCCTGTCCGAGGTCTGGTACTTCGTCCCCGTGGCCATCGCGGCCTCCGTCTTTCCTGCGATGGTCCGCGCGCACGCCGGCGACCGTGTCACCTTCCAGGGTTGGATGGGTCGCCTTTACGACCTGATGGTCGCGCTGGCCCTGCCGATCGCGATCGGCGTGTCCCTGTTGAGCACCCAGTTGATCTTCCTGATCTATGGCGACCGATATGCCGAGTCCGGGCCCATCCTCGCCATCCACGTGTGGGCGGGCCCCTTCGTGTTCCTCGGCGCGGCCCTGAGCCGGTGGCTGATCGCCGAGGACCGGCTGCGGTTCTCGCTCGTCCGCCACGGCGCCGGCGCGCTCATCAATGTGGGTCTGAACCTTGTCCTCATCCCGCCGCTCGGTGGCGTCGGGGCGGCCATCTCGACGCTGGTCTCGTACGCCGTCGCCTCGCTCGGGGCGTGCTTGCTGTATCCGCCGCTCCGTCCACAGGCTTGGGCGATGGTCCGCGCCCTGCTGCTGCCCGTGCGGTTGCTCGCCGCCGCGTTGCGCACGGCGACGGGTTCGCGCGGTGCGGGCTGACGCCCGAGCCCGAGGGCCGCGCGAGCGGGGACGGTGCGCGTGCGGGCCCGGTGCGCGTGCGGGCCGGTGCCCGTGCGGTGCGAGTGCGAGCCCGGTGCCTTGCGTTGCCCCGTGATGGGACGTTCGGCACGGGTTCGTGGGCCGACCGGTCGATGGCGGGTGCACGCGCCAGCCGTCAAGTTGACCGGTATGCATCCCCGCTCGCGCTCCGTCGTCCTCTCCCTCGGCCTGCTCATGCTGGCCACCCTTGCGCCGGCTGCCACCCACGCGGCCGATCGGACGCTCTATGTCGATGGCAAGACGGGCTCCGACTCGAACGCGGGAACGTCGCCGTCCGAGGCGTTCAAGACGGTCGCCAAGGGCCTGGCCGAGGTCTATCGCGAAGGCGTGGGCCGGATCGCCGATCGGGTCGAGATCAAGGGCTACAGCGACTACGTCTACTACGAGAAGGCGACCGGCGGACATTACCTGAACGGCACATCGACCAAGCCGATCGTGGTCGAGGGCAGCGGCTACGGCACGACTGACTACGTCCGCCCCGTGATCAGCGGCGCGAAGGTCGTCAGCCGGCCCGGCGACACGCGCTGGACGCGACCGGATGCCGGTCGCTACCCGAACGTCTGGTCCATCCCGTGGACGACGCCCATTCCCGGCTACGAGTCGTCCGTCCGCACCTTGCGCCAGGAACGCGTGTTCATGGACATCAGCCAGCCGCTCGTCCGGCCGAAGTCGACCCCGACGCTGGCGGACCTGCAGGCCACGCCGGCGTCGCAGTATTGGAACGGCAAGCGGTTGTATGTCCGGCTTGGCCTGTGGAGCGGCTCGCTGGCATCCACCGACCCGCGTCAGCACACGATCGAGATCCCTTACTACAAGGGCCTGTTGGCGGTCTCCGGGTCCGCCTACGTCACGTTCCGCGGGCTGAACATCCGCCATACGAACATGGCCATCGGGTTCACGGGCAATGCGCATCACATGACCGCCCAGAGCATCGACGCCTCGTACAACTACGCGATGGGCTTCTTTACCGCCGGCGACTACAACGTCTTCCGCTCGGTATCGGGCAAGCGCAACACGATCCAGGTCCTGAAGCTCGATAACGGTGCCCAGCACAACCTGGTCGACGGCATGACGGCGATCGAGAACCTCGGGCAGGGGATCAAGCTCACCGGGGCCAGCACGTCCTACAACACGATCCGCAACTCGACCTTCGCCGACGGCAAGAAGGTGCCGACGGCCGCCGGTCAGTACGGGGGGTACACCCAGGGCATCCTCATCGAGAACGGCGCCCACCACAATTACATCGAGGACAACACGATCCGGAACATGCGCCGCGGGCTGTACCTCTACCAGACCTCGTCGACGTCCAAGCCGCTGACCGGCAATCTCGTGAAGCGCAACCTGTTCCTGGACAACTCGGTCGGCGTCTTCATCTGGGATAGCCGGTCGGGTGGGTCGAGTTCGGGCGCGATGACCTTCTCGCGGAACGTCTACGCCGGCAACACGTACGCGATCCAGAGCGAGGGCGCCACGTCGGGCAAGACCTTCGACCACGAGACGATCTACGACTCGCGGCCCGCGAGCGGCCTGGGCGCCGTGTACCTCAAGGGCAGCGGCGGCAAGGTCACCCTCAAGAACTCGATCGTCCGGACGAGCACCGCCTACGGCCTCCGCGGCGACAGCGGCTCGATGCTGACGGTCAGCTACTCGACCGTCTATGGCGCCGCGTCGGGCAGGCGCTCCGGGAACGTGTCGTGGAGCTCCACCAACCGCACGTCCGACCCCGACTTCCTGTCCACGGACCGCAGCTCGGCCGACTTCGTCCGGATCGGACCGACCTCACCGGTCTACGCCGCAGGCTCGGCGAACGACCCGATCGGCGCTCGCTTCAAGTAGCTCCGCTGGCTCCGACGCGGAGCATGGGCATCGACCCGTACAATCCGTCGCGACACGGGGCGATGAGGCGGCCGATCGGCGCGCCTCGCACGAAGCGGAGGCGGACGTAGGATCGGTGGAGGATGTCCCCGGATCGCCGCCCCGGGCGCGTCGCGCGCTGCGCATCCTCGTCGTGACGAACCTCTACCCGACGCCGGCCCACCCCGCTTTCGGCACGTTCGTCGGCGCGCGGGTGGCGGCGATGCGAAGAGCCGGGGCGACCGTGGCGGTCGCCGCCATCACGGACCCCGCCGTGCACCGCAACGTCGCGCGCAAGTACCTCCGCCTGGGGCTCGCTGCCGGGTGGACCACACTCTTCGCTCGCTTGCGATCGCGACCCTACGACGTCGTGGAGGCCCACATCGCCTTCCCCACGGGCCTCGTGGCGTGGCCCATCGCCACGCTGGGCGGCGCCCGCCTGTCACTCTTCTGTCATGGAAGCGACGTCATCCGGCTGCCCTGGTTGTCCCGACGGCGAGCCGTCCTGGCACGGCGGCTGTTCGGGCGCGCCGACCTGGTCTTCGCCAACAGCCAGTACACGGCGGCGGTCGCCAGTCGCCGGCTCGGGCCGCTGCGGCGCCCGGTGGAGGTCGTGAGTCCCGGCATCGATCTGGGGCCACGCCCATCCGCCGGGCCGGCGCCGGACCGGGAGCCGGAGGGCGTGCTGTTCGTCGGGCGGCTCGTTCCGGGCAAGGGTGCCGAGGTGCTCGTGGAGGCGTTCGGCGCCGTCCTGGCGCACCGCCCGGCGGCGCGGCTGACGATCGTCGGCGATGGATCGGAACTGGCCTCACTCCAGAGACTGGCTCGCGACCACGCCGGGTCCATCGACGTTCGCGGCGCCTTGGCGCCAGAGGTCGTCGTCGGCCTCCTGCGTCGGGCGAGCGTGGTCGCCGTCCCGTCGACGGCTCCGGAGGGCCTCAGCCTCGTGGCGCTCGAGGCGATGGCGCATGGCGCGATCGTCGTCGCGACGGCGTGCGGCGGGCTGGCCGAGACGATGCGCCACGGCGAGAACGGGTTCGTGGTCCCGCCCGGTGATTCCGACGCGCTGGCCGCGGCCCTCGACGAGGCGCTGACGGCGGCCGCCGGGCCGGTGGGCGAGCGGCTGCGCACCGCCGGCCGAGCCACCGCCGCCAAGCACGATCTGGCTGCCGCGGTCGCGGCCTCGCTCGATCGGTATGCCGAGTTGGTCGGATGACGCAGCCAGCGACCATCCTCATGCTGCTTGGCCTCGCGGCCCTCGTCGCCGCGGCTGCCGATGAAGTCTCGCGACAGGTCGGCCGCCGGACCGGCTGGATGGCTGCCGGACCGTTCCTGCTCGTTGCGGCGACACCGCTTGTCCCGAACGAGCCCGTCCTGCTCGGCTTCAGCCTGGACGACGTTCTGCCGCTGTTCGGGCTCACGATGATGCTTCCGCTCTTGCCGTGGAGCCGGTTCCGGTCGATCCGATGGTCGCCGAATCCCGGCACGAAGGTCGCACTGGCGGGCGCCGGTGCGATGCTCATTGCCGCGGCCGTCAGCGCCGTCCTCAACAGCGCCGAAGCCGCCGACCTTCCGCGGCTCGCGGTCCGCGGGGCGGGGCGTCTCGCGTTCCTGGTGGCGATCGTGATCTCGGTGGCGATCCTGGGCTCCACGGAGCGCTCACGGCTCTTCAGCGCCCGGGCCATCGCGGGGGTCGGGATCTTCGAGGCCGTCTTCGGCCTGGTGGCCTATTTCATCGGCCTGCCGATGGGCGCGGGCCTGGAGGCGGTCCGCTCGACCTCCGTCCTGTTCGGTGAGGTCCCGGGTCGGATCAGCGGCACGATCGGCAACTCGCCCAACTTCACGAGCGCGATCCTGATGATGAGCGTCCTCGTGACGGCGGGGCTGGCCCTGCGGTCTCCCGCCTCACGCACGCGTTGGTGGTGGTGGGCGGCCGTCGTCGTCCAGCTCGCGGCCCTCACGCTGACCTACACCCGCGTCTCTCTCGGGCTTGTGGTCGTCGCCCTGGTGGTCCTGGTGCTGCTCCGGAGCCGGCCCATCCTCCTTGTCCCGATCGGGGCGATCCTGGCGCTGGCGGCGATCTTGACCCCCACCCTGACCCGCTTCGTCAACGACATTCCAGACCGGCTCGCGCTGTGGACGTCGGCCTTCGTCCTGATGATCGACCACCCGCTTGGCGGGGTCGGCCCGGGACAAACGCTTGACGTCATCGCCCAGTACCCCGAGCGCTATCGAGTGACGCCCTTCGGCGAGGCGTGGAGTACGGCACACAACACGATCCTGCTCGCCGGCGCTGAGACCGGCCTGCTCGGAGCGATCGGCGCGCTCGTCCTCAACCTCGGTCTGGCGATCATCGTCATCCAGGTGTTCATCCGGGCACCGAGGGGCGCTGCCGGCAGCCTCCAGGTCGCGTCCGCGCTGGCGCTGGGCATCTTCCTCGCCCAGGGCATGGTCAACAACCTGTTCACGGTCGGCGTGACGGGCATCTGCGCGGCATTCCTGCTGGGCACGCAGCTGCTCGAGGCGCGCCTACCGGACGGCGCCGTCGCTCCGGTCGGGGTCGCCGTCGCCGGGCCGGGCATCGACGTCGGCAGCGGCTCGCCGGGCACGCGCCCGGGCCAGGATCCGGGCGTAGCCATCGACCAGGGCTGACGCCGAGCGCGACCAATCCAGCCCGATCGAGGCGACCCTCGCCGAACCGGCCTGACCGAGGCGGCGGCCGAGCTCCGGGTCGCGCAAGACACGGAGGATGGCCTCGGCCAGGCCCGCGCCGGTCGGTGGCGACGCGATGACGGCGGCATCGCCCGTCACGGCACGTGTCTCGCGCAGATCGAAGGCGATGACGCCGCGGCCCATCGCCAGGTAGTCGACCACCTTCACCATCGTCGACACTTCGTTGAACGGCGTCGGCGGGTCGGGGCTGACACCGATCGCGCAGCCCGCCAGCACCGGCACGAACTCCGCGGCCTTGCGATAGCCGTGGAATCGGACATGGTCGCGCAGATCGAGCCGGGCGGCCTGTCGCTCGAGCGCCGACCGGGCCTCACCGTCACCGAAGAGCTCGAGGATGGCGTCGGTCATGTCCGGCTCACGCACGACGATGGCCCAAGCCTCGAGCAGGAGGTCCAGCCCGTCCTGACTGCCCATCACCCCGACGTACCCGACACGATGAGGATGGACCGTGGCGCCCGCCGCCAGCTCGCGGTAGCGGGCCACATCGGGCGCATTGCGGATGACGAGGACGTCGTCGGGCGACACGTGGCCGCGGGTGATCGCGATCTGGCGGTACGAGTCGTTCGGCGCGATCACGAGCTCGGCGGTGCGGTACGAGCGCCGCTCGAGCCAGCGGGTCACGGTCGACAACGCCCGGGCACGCGGACCGCGCGCCGCCCCACTTCGTGGTCGCGAGCTCCGGCCCGACGTCGTGCTGGTCAAAGACGTACGCACCGCCCTCGGCACGGGCCAGGCGCCCGAACAGCCAGAACAGGTCCGGCGGGTTGCAGCCGTGGATGACGTCGATGCGTCCGCGGCGCCGGCGGTAGACGAGCCAGGCCGCCGTGAAGACCATGGATGGCAGGTACTCGACGAGATACCCGGCGAGGCCCCGCGCCGCGCGTTGCGGGTAGCGCAGGACCTCGATCCCGTCGATCCGGTCGCGCAACCGCCCCATGTCGCCAGACCCGCGCGGGGAGATGACCGTCACGTCCCAGCCCGCCTCATGCAGCGCGAGCGCCTCCTGCCACGCGCGTCGATCGAGCGGTACCGGCAGGTTCTCGACGAGGATGACGGCGCTGGGCTTCCGCGAGGTCACGTCGGGACTCCGTGACGGACGCCGACCAGGCGCCGGCGCACCCAACGGCGCAGGCCGCCCGGGATCATCCAGCGCGCCGCGAACAGGGCGACGTCGAGGCGCCGCGGCCGACCGGACCGGCGCGCCTCCCGCCACAGCTCGCCGATGGCCGATCGGTCGCCCCCGGCCGCGGCCAACGTCGCCACGTGGACGAGGATGAAGCCGGCATAGGCGCGAGCCGTCACGAGCTTGCGCCGCGCCCGGATCCAGTCGAAGGCGTACCGCCAGTCGGTGGCATGGGCCGCGGTGATCGACGGCCGTTCGCCCGGCGCGGTCCAGATCGAGAGCCGTTCCGGGCAAAACACGAGCGCCGCGCCTGCGGCCGTGGCGCGCAGGATCCAGTCCGCGTCCTGGAACCGCCGGACCGCAGGGTCGAAGGGAACCTCCCGCAGCAACGACCGCCGGGCCACGATCGTCGACGTCCCGATCGTCCCCTCCCCGACCCGCAGCGACCGGCGCACGAACAGGTACTCGGACGGGTGCTCGCCCGGCTCCGGCGGTCGGCTCCGCCAGGCGCGCCGCCCGGTCGCCGAGCGGATGATGATCGGGCAGAAACCGATGGGCTGCGCGACGCCCGACCCGAGGATGACGGCAAGCTGCCGCTCCAGCTTGGCCGGCAGCCATTCGTCGTCGTCGTCGAGGAACGCGATCCAATCGCCGATCGCCGCGCGAACCCCGATGTTGCGGGCTTCGGCCGCACCGACTGCGGCCGGCAGCGAGATCGGGCTGGAGCCGTGCGTCGTCGATGGCGCGCAGCACGTCCTCGGTCTCGGGGTCCGGGCCGTCCACCACCACGAGGATCTCGAGCGATGGATGGGTCTGCGCCCGGACGCTGGCCACGGCACGCGCCACGAGTTCCGGCCGGCCGCGGGTCGGGATCACGACGCTCACGAGGTTCATGTCGCGAGCCCGACGTCACGGGTCGCGGCCGCCGGCAGGCCCAGTCGAGCCCGGATCTCGGCCCACATCGCCATGACCTGCGTCGCTTGCTCCGCAGCGCGGCGCCGGAGCGTCTCGGTCATCGCGGTCCGTGCCGGTCCCTCGGCCGCGGTCGCCAGCCGCTCCCGGAGCTCGCTCGGATCGGCCAGGACGTCGATCAGTTGACCCGGGATGCCGAAGTCCTCCAGCAGCGTCGCGTACTTGTGACTCCAGCCCGTGGCGACGACCGGGACCCCCTGCGACATCGCCGAGATGAGGGCGTGGTAGCGGGAGCTGACCACGAGGGTGGCCGCGCCGAGGATGCCCTTGAGCACGAGCGGATCGGATTCCGTCACGACCCGCGGGTCGGGACCAAGGGCCTCGCGCAGGCGCTCGACGAACGGGGCGTCGCGGTCGGCCTCGTGGAGCACGAGCACCGGCCGCAGCCCCAGGGCCGCGATCCCACTGGCGCAGGCGCGCAGGAAGTCGAGGTAGCCCGCGGCGACCTCGGGGCCGGTCCGCTCGAGCATCCGGTCGTTCGGCACGAGGCAGGCGAACGGCCCGGCGCCGACCCGCGTTTCGAGGTCGGGCGGGCACCGACCCTCGAGCGCGATCGTGAAGTCCGGGGCACGCCGGATCCGGTCGTCGCCTGGCGCCAGCTCACGCAGGTGCGCCTCGGAGCGGGCATCGCGCGCATAGACGAGATCGACGGCCTCGAGCGCGCGCAGGAACGGTTCGCGCACAGCGGGCGTGCGAAACGGGCCTAGCGCTTGGGGCAGCAGGACCACGGTCTTGCCTCGGCGCCGCCAGCGCCGGGCGTTCCCCTCGAGCTCGCGCGCGCTTCGGGGGCCGTACCGGTCGTCGTCGGTGTAACGAAAGCCCGACGCATCGAGCACGGCGTCGATCTGAGCCTCCGACACGACCCCGAACCGGCGCCGGAGCGCGCGCGGCAGCACCGCAGCCGGCAGGGCCGCCGCCGGACCCAGGCGCCGCACCCACAGCTTCTGGAAGAGGCCCAGGCGCGCTCGATCGCGGTAGGGCGCGATCCATGGCTCGACCGCCAGGTCCGCGTCGTCCCCGAGCTCCTCGACGATGGCCAGCATCATCAGCTCCCCGCCCTTGTTGATGAACGACCCAGGGCGGGCCTCGATCATCACGTGGGGTATCGCCGCAACCGCTCCAGCGGGCGCTTCTCGGAGAAGGGCACCATCCCGTCCGGGTCCGGGTAGCCGAACGCGATGCACACGACCGGCCGCTCGTCCGGCGCCAGTCCGAGCGCCTCGGCCATCTGGCGCTCCGGCTCCGTCTGGTCGGACCAGTTGATCAGGCAGGACGCGAGACCCAGCGACTCCAGGGCGAACACGAACGACATCGACGCCAACGCGCCGTCGATGTAGATGAGATGGCGATCACGCTCCGAGAAGAAGGCGCGCATCCGGCCGACGACGACCGCGAATGCCGGAAAACCCTGGGCGAACCCGCGCGTGCCCTTGGGGATCGCGGCGACCCGGGCGATCGTGGCCGGGTCGTCGAAGACGCGGAACTCGAACGGCTGGCGGTTGCAGGCCGACGGGGACAGCGCGGCGACCTCGAGCGCGCGGTCGATCAAGTCGCGCGACACGGGCGTGGGCAGGAACCAGCGCACCGAACGCCGGCGCAACGCGAGCTCGTGGAGGTCGTCATAGGCGACGGGCGGCGGCGCCTCGAGGGCTCGGTGGTACGGGGCGATCGTCTCGGGCTCCGGGTCGATCGGGGGCGCGAGGGGTGCGATCGCGTCCCACTTGGCGCGCACCTTGTCGATGGTCTTGTGCGGGCCGGCCGCGGCGAAGTACGTGGCCAGGACGTCGTGCGCCCAGCGCAGCTGCGCCTCGTCGACCGCTTCGGGGTCCTCGGCATGGAGGGCGCGCATGGCGCCGTAGCAAACGACCGTGGCGTTGATGTATTCGAGCGCGAACACGGGTCGTCGCGGCCGCATGACGAGGCCCTTTTCGAGCATATGCACGTTCCGCCGCAGGAGGTACTCGTGCCGGCCGAGCTGGCGCTCCTGGTCCAGGTAGCGGAGGCGGCCACGCAGCGTGGCGGCGTGCTCGCGCCGGAACGCGCCGTCCGCGATGGCGTAGTAGAGCGACCCCAGGAAGGCGCTCCTGGCCACGGTCGGCAGCAGCACCCGGTCCCGGACCGTGTTCAGGGCCAGGCCGACCCGGCGGAACACGCCGTCGCGGACCCGTGCGACGGTCCACGGGCGGGGACTCACCGTGTCGCCGGTGGCCATCGCCGGTGCGAGTTCGATCGGGGGAGGGTAGGCTCGGCGCTCGCGGCGGATACTCACGGTCACGAGGCGTGAGTATGCCATGAACGCCGCACCGGCCGACCCTGTCGCCGGCCGGGCACGAGGGACGGCGCCGGGACCGACGACCGCAGTGGAGGCGTGAGGCTGCTACCCTCCCGTGCCATGACCCACGAACCCCACCGGATCGTCGTGATCGGCGCCGGGTATGTCGGGCTGGTGACCGCGGTCGGGCTGGCCAGCCTGGGCCACCGCGTGGAGGTCGTCGAGACGCGGCCGGACCGGCTCGAGGCGTTGCGGGCCGGGCGCTCGCCGATCCACGAGGCGGGCCTGCCGGAGGCGCTGTCGGCGGCCTTGGCCGACGGCCGGCTGACCGTCGCCGACCGGCCCGGCCTGGATGCCGAGATCGTCATGGTGTGCGTGGGGACGCCGATCGGCCCCAACGGCCGGAGCGACCTGTCGCAGCTCGATTCCGCTTTGCGCAGCCTTGCGCCCATCATGGCCGGCGGGGCCCCGCTTGTCGTGCGCAGCACGCTGCCGCCGGGCTCGACGAGCCTCGTCGCCGAGTGGACCGGCCTGCCCACGAGCCGGATCCTCACGAACCCCGAGTTCCTGCGCCAGGGCACGGCCCTCGAGGACTTCCTCCACCCGACGCGGATCGTGATCGGTCACTTCCCCGACGCCGACCGCGACGCGATCGAGGTCGTGGCCTCGCTGTTCGCATCGTTCGACGCGCCGGTCCTCATCGTCGACGTCGCAGCGGCCGAGCTGATCAAGAACGGCGCGAACGCCTTCCTCGCGCTCAAGCTCTCGTTCGCCAACGAGATGGCGGGACTGGCCGAGGAGTACGGCACCGACATCGACCAGGTGATCGCCGGGATCGCGCTCGATCCGCGCATCGGCGGCCAGTACCTGCGGCCCGGTCTGGGGTTCGGCGGCAGCTGCCTGCCCAAGGAGCTCGTGGCCCTGGCCGTCGCCGGCGAGGACCGGGACCTGCGCATGCACGTCACACGCGCGGCGTCGGACGCGAACGCCGCGCAGCAGCGCCGGTTCGCCGACCGCATCGATGCGGCGGTCGGCGGTGTCCGCGGCCAGACCGTGGCGCTGCTCGGGCTGGCATTCAAGGCCGGGACCGATGATGTCCGTGACTCGCCCGCCCTCGGGGTCGCCCGCGAGCTGCTCTCCCGCGGCGCGCTGGTGCGTGCGTACGACCCAGCCGCCGCCCCGAACGCGGCCCGCGAGCTCCCGGATCTGGACATCGCCGAAACGGCCGAAGCGGCCCTCGACGGGGCCGATGTCGCGGTGATCGCGACCGAATGGCCGGCCTTCAAGACGCTCGACTGGGCGGCCGCCCGCGACCGGCTCCGTCGTCCGCTCGTCATCGACGGGCGCCGGCTGCTGGACCGCGGCGCCATGACAGCCCTGGGTTATACCTACCTGGCCGTCGGCACGGACCGCTCCGCCGAAGGGCCGCTCGGCATCCCCGAGGTCGCCACGCGCGAAGCCATCACCTAAGATGGCGCCGACCGGGTTCGGCCGGCACAGCCCTGGTGACCGTTGATCAGACGCCACGCCACCGCCCTGCGGCTGCTCCTCATGGGCGCCGATGCGATCAGCGCATTCGGCCTGTTCATCGTCCTCTCCAGGATCCGCTTCGGGGAAGTCTGGATCGCCGAGTGGCGGTTGGCGGAGATCGACGCGTGGGTCGCCGCCGCCGTCTATGCCGCGGCGTGGATGACGCTCCTGTGGATCCTCGGGCTCTACCGACTGCGGGTCCGCTGGACGGCCCGGACCGAGATCCAGGACGTCGGTCGGGCCGCCGTCCTGCTCGGCCTGGTCACGTTCTCGGCGCTGTTCGCGTTCAAGCTGCCAGACGTCAGCCGGCTCTTCCTGCTCACGCTCTTCGGCGCCCAGATCGTGCTGACCGTCGCGTCGCGGAGCGTCATCCGCGGCCTGCTGCGCGGCTTGCGCGACCGTGGGTACAACCTGCGCTACATGCTCGTGGTCGGAACGGGCAAGGATGCCCGCAAGTTCGCCGACCGGGTCGAACGACACCGCGAGCTTGGCATCCGGGTGATCGGCCACCTGGCCGTCCACGGGACGCCGCTGGTCGCCGGCCGGCGGCCGGTCCTCGGCTCCATGGACGACATCGAGACGGTCCTGCACGACCGGATCGTCGACGAGGTCGCCGTGTGTCTGCCAGCGGACGACCTGCACTGGATCGAGCCCGTGGCCCGGCTGTGCGAGGAGGTCGGCAAGATCGTCCGGATCCCGCTCGACGAGGTCCCGGTCAGCCTGCCCGGCGGCCGCGTCGAGGACTTCGACGGCGGCAAGGTCCTCTCGCTGGTCTACGGGCCTGACCGCGTGCTGGGCCTGGTCGCGAAGCGCCTGATCGACGTGGTCCTCGGGGGCGCGGCGACCGTCCTGCTGCTGCCGGTCTTCGCGATCGTGGCGGTCGCCGTGCTGCTCGTCGACGGCCGCCCGGTGATCTTCCGCCAGACGCGGGTCGGGCTGCACGGCCGCCTCTTCGAGGTCGTCAAATTCCGCACGATGGTGCCGGATGCGGAGGCGCGCCTGACGGAGCTCGAGGACCAGAACGAGATCAAGGGCCACGCGTTCAAGATCACCGACGACCCGCGCCTGACCCGGATCGGGCGGGTCCTGCGGGCGACGAGCCTCGATGAGCTGCCGCAGGTCTGGAACGTGCTGCTCGGCGAGATGAGCCTGGTCGGTCCCCGTCCACCGCTGCCGCGGGAGGTGGCGGGCTACGACCTGTGGCACCGGCGGCGGCTCTCGATGAAGCCCGGGATCACGGGGCTGTGGCAGGTCGCCGCACGACGCGACGACGATTTCGACCGCTGGGTCGCGCTGGACCTCGCCTACATCGACCGGTGGTCCATCTGGCTGGACCTCAAGATCATGGCCAAGACGATCCCGGCGATGCTCCAGGGTCGCTGAGCCGCCTGTCCCTCAGTCGGCCGAGGCGTAGCGACTGCTCTCGCCGAAGATGTCGATCGACAGGGCCGCGAGCACGTCCATCTTCAGCCGCAGCTTGTAGATCCCGTTCGTCTCGCTGACCGGTATCTGCTCGGCGTACTTGCGTGGCCCGAGGACCACCTGGCGGATGGTCTTGGTGTCGATGGCCTGCGCAAGGTCGATCATCTCGCCGACCCGCTCCGACGGGAAATTGGTCCGGATCGTGTCGCCGGCGGCGTCGAGCAGGCCCGGGATCTGCGGCAGCTGCTCGGGCTTCGTGAGTTGGGCGCGAAGGGCCAGCAGGACCTCTTGCTGACGCCGGGCCCGGTTGAAGTCGTTATCGCCCGCCCCCTGGCGGGATCGCACGTAGGCGAGCGCCGTGCGGCCGTTGAGGTGGTGCTTGCCGGCGCTCAGGAAGAACCCATGCTTGCCGTCCAGCCAGTTGTACCGAGGATCGTTGATCGCCTGCGGACGTTGTTGATCGTCACGCCCCCGACGAGATCGATCATGCGCCGGAATCCGGCCAGGTCGATGGCGGCGTAATAGTGGATCGGCGCACCGAGGAGGTAGCCCATCTGCCGGACGAGCGAGGTCAGCGGACCGTCCGGGAACTCGTCCTTGTTCCGTCGAGCGTAGCTCATGAACGAGTTGATCTTGTTCCGGTACGTCCCCCCGTCATAGAGCGGGAAGTTCGAGATGTCCCGCGGAAAGCTCAACATCGCGATGCTGCCGTTGGTCGGGTCGATGCTGACGATGAGCAAGGTGTCCGTCAGCTCGTTGGTGCGGCTCTCCGCCGCGTCGACGCCCGTCAGGAGGATGTTGATCCGGGCCGACTCCGTCTCGGGCGTGGCGATGGGGGAGGCGTTGTACTCGGCATCGGGATCGGCGCTGACGCGCCGGTGCCAGTGACGGCGCCGGGCTCCCATCGGGCGAGGCCTCGCCCACGAAGATGCGCGACGTGGCGTCATAGAAGGCCCACGCGGCATAGCCCATCGCCCCGTGCATCAGGAGGACGCCCAGCGCCAGCGCGCCGAAGGTCATGACGGTCGGGCGGTGGCGCAGCGGCTTGGTCACACCGCCGATCGACATCGCGTCCGCGATCGCCAGCAGGCGCCAGGCCGCCAGCAGCCCGATCAGGATCACGACCGTCAGCGCCGACGAGGGCGTCAGGAGCAGCGACGCCGAGCTGTCCTAGGCTGCCGATCGCCTGGAGGAGCAGGATCAGCGCGATGCCGATGACCGGCAGCGCGAACAGGGCGGCCGTGCGGGTGCGCCCGGCATACCACTGGCCAAGGCCCGGCCACAGGAAGGACAGGAACCCGGCGGTATAGGGAGAGCGCCCGCGCCGAAACGGCGTGGAGAGGGTGGCGTGCTCAAGTCGGCCCGGAAGTCTAGCACCGCACCGCCTCGGGCCCGTCGCGGCTGCCGGGGCGTCGTGTGTCCTCCCGTGAGGCCAGGCCCGGACTAGCGGGCTTTGTGCGTGACCTTCGTCCCCAGCGGCACGACCTGGAAGAACGTCCGCCCGCGGATCAGCGGGATCTCGTTGCCATCCGCGTCGACCAGCCGCGTCAGGGCGACGTCGTTTTCCTTGACCCATTTGCCCTTGACGACGCGGCCCTCGCGATAGATCCAGGCGCGTCCGGTGCCGGTCGTCTTGAGGACCGGGCGCGCGTGGCCCGGCTCGATCTTCGTGTCGATCCGGAACTTCTGGAACAGGACGACGACGTTCGTGGCGGTCACTCGCCGGCGATCGGCCGGATCGACCTGGGCGCGGCCGTCGACGGAGCGCCGGTACAGGTTCGACGTCCGATCGTACGACCAGGTGATCACGTTGGTGTTGTAGGGCACGCGGATCGTCTGCTTGGCCGCGCGGGCGTCGATCGGCGAAGGATCGGCGAAGGCGCGCTGCTGGATCCCGGCCGCCATCAGGGCCGGCGCACCCAGCTTCTTGCCCTGCTTGCGCAGCGCCTTCGTCGAGGTGTAGCCGTTGTGCGGCGCCCGGCGGGTCTTGATCCGGTGGATACGCCCTGGCGCCCTTCCCCAGGGCGTCCACATCGGTCAGGAGACGCTTCCTCGTACTTGATGAACCGGCGCGACTTCCGGTCACCGCCGTAGTGGGCGATGATCGAGGCGGTCTCGATCGACCACTGGACCAGGAAGAACCGGGCGCTGCGGACCGGGCCGACCGTCTTCGAGTCGCCCTCCCCGAAGATCAGCAGGTAGCGGGTCTCGTATCCGTCGGCCGGTGCCTGGAAGACGACCGAGGCGCCGTTGAAGCCGGACTGTGGCCGCGCCGCCCGCGCATCGTCGAGCATGACCGCGATCGGGGTGCGGTGCCCGAGCTGCGGGTCGACCGGCAGCCCGTGAGATGGGACTCTGCCGAGAGGGGCGTCGGCGTCGGGATGGGGGTCGGGGTGGGGAGCGGCGTCGGCGTCGGGCTGGGCGATGGCGTGACCGGCGGCGCGGTCACGACGGCGACGGGGGCGAGGGACGGCGCGACGACCACCGCGGGGGCGCAGGCGGCGACCAGGGCGACGAGCAGCACGACCGGGAGGAGGGCGGCGGACGTGCGGCGATGGCGTGCCATGGTCCGATGCTGCGGTCCACGGACCGCACCTGTCATCACCCGAACGTACCAGTCCCCTCTGTGCCCGTCGCGGCTTCGCCGCGCCGGCGCTACATCATCACCAGGCCGCCGTCGACCGCCAGCACCTGGCCGGTGATATAGCCGGCCTCGTCCGAGGCGAGGAACGCCACGGCGTTCGCGACTTCCTCGGTCGTGCCGAACCGACCGAGCGGCGTTCGTGCGGTGATCTCGTCTTTCAGGGCCTCCGGGAGCTCCTGCGTGAGCTCGGTGAGGACGAACCCCGGCGCGACGGCGTTGACGGTGATGCCCCGTGATGCCAGCTCACGGGCCGTGGCCTTCGTCAGCCCGATCAGCCCGGCCTTGGCGGCGCTGTAGTTGGCCTGCCCGGTCTGGCCGGCCTGCCCGGACACCGACGTGATGTTGATGATCCGCCCGGCGCGGGCCTTGAGCATCGGGCGCGTGACGGCCTTCGTCATCCAGAATGCCCCGAACAGGTTCGTCTCGAGCACCGATCGCCACGCGTCGGGGCTCATCCGCATGATCAGGTCATCGCGGGTGATGCCGGCGTTATTGACGAGGATGTCGAGCTTCCCGAACGCCTCGAGGGCGGCCTTGACCACGCCGTCGGCGGCGTCGACGTCGGAGACATCGCCCTGGACGGCGAGCGCCCGGCGCCCGAGGGCCTGGATCGCGCGCGCCGTGTCACGCGCGGCGACCTCATTGCCCTTGTAGCTGAACGCCACGTCGGCGCCCTGCGTGGCCAGGCGCAGGCCGATGGCCCGGCCGATGCCGCGCGACCCGCCGGTCACGAGCGCCGACTTACCGGTGAGATCGATCATGCGTCGCTCCTGTGGGCCTGGGGAAGCTGCGGCTCGTCCCACCCGTCGAGGACGATGTACGACTTGGTCGATCCGAGCGCCCGTTCGCGCACGATGCGGGCCGCCGGGAACAGGCGGCGAAGCTCGCGTCCGGTCAGCAGCCGGATGGACCGGACGTCGGCCAGGGCGGCCGCCGGGTCGGGCTGCCGCGTGTGCCACCCGAGGTCCATGCGCCGGAGCAGGAAGGCGCGCACACGCATCGGCAGGATCGCGAAGAACGGGAACATGTAATGGGGTTCCACCGGGAAGTAGCGGTTCGGGGTCTGGACATACAGTCGCCGGCCGACACGGCGCATCTCGGCCGCCATGCGCGCCTGGAGCTCGAGCGTCGGGAGGTGCTCGATCACCGAGTTGGAGACCGCCACCTCGAACTCGTCGTCGGCGAAGCGTGACAGATCCGTGGCGTCGCCGACCTGGGCCGTGATGTTGTCGTGCGCCGAATCCTGCTCGATGAGGTTGACCAGGACCACCTCGACGCGGTCGTGACCGGCGTAGCCGACGCGTTCCCAGAAATCCGTCGTTCCCCCGACGTCGAGGATCCGGGCCCGTCCTGGCAGGGACTCGATGAGTTCCCGGAACATCATGAAGCGGCGCTGGCGGAAGCGATCCCCCACCGAACCGGGACGGCGGCTGTCCGCGAGGGTCCGGAGCCTGCCCGTCATCGGGCGCGGGTGGAGCTCACGCGTGGACCTTCGTGGAGGCGGACTCGGGCTCGCCCGGGACGACGTCGTCGAGCGGCACATCGACAGATCCCGGCTGGGCCATGATCGCGGCGAGGGCGTCGGGGATCGGGTCCACCGAGTCCCAGTCGACCGGCAGGCGGACCTTGATCTCGTCCGGGTCAACGGCGGCGTCGCCGGCGATCCCGCGGGCAGGATCGGCCGTCCACTGGATCGTGACCGCGCCGCTCGTGAACCCGGCTCCGAAGGCGACGAGCACGACGTTGTCACCGACCTGGACGCGACCCTCGTTGACCGCCTCGGCCAGGGCGATCGGCACCGAGGCGGCCGAGGTGTTGCCGTACTTGTCGAGGTTCACGAACATGCGCTCCATCGGCAGGTCCAGGCCCTTGGCCACCGCCTCGACGATACGGATGTTCGCCTGGTGCGGGATGAACAGCGCGATGTCCGACGGGTCGAGACCGGACCGGCGGACGCTCTCCAGGGCGGTCGTCGCCATCGTCTTCGTCGCGAAGCGGTAGGTCTCCTTGCCCTCCATCCGGATGTAGTGCTCGCCGCGCGCGATGGTCTCGGCCGACGGCGGGCTCTTGGCCCCACCCGCCGGCAACCAGATCATGTAGGCGCCCTGCGGATCGGTGGTCATCTCGATGCCGAGACCGCCGCCGCGCTCGTCGCTGGCCGACAGGACCACCGCCCCCGCGCCGTCACCGAAGAGGATGCAGGTGCTGCGGTCGGTGTAGTCCAGGAACCGGGTCAGCAGCTCGGCGCCGATGACGAGCACGTGCTTGGCCATCCCGCTCGCGATGTACGCCTGCGCGGAGGCGTAGGCGTACACGAATCCGGAGCAAGCGGCGGCGACATCCATGGCCGCGGCGCGGGTGTTGCCGATGGCCTCCTTCACCAGCGCCGCCGTGGATGGCATCCAGTAGTCGGGCGTGAGGGTGGCGAGCAGGATGAGATCGATGTCGTCGGGTTCGATGCCGGCGGTCCGGATCGCCCGCATCGACGCCACCGCGGCCATCGACGCGGTCGTCTCGTGGGCCGCGGCGACCCGTCGCTCACGGATGCCCGTGCGCGCGACGATCCATTCGTCGTTGGTGTCGACCATCCGCTCGAGGTCGTGGTTCGTCAGGACCTGCGACGGCACGTAGCGACCCCACCCGGTGACGTGGGCGTAGCGCTGCTGCGGGTCGGGCGCGTTCACAGCGGTTCCACCTCGATGAGCGGCTGCTTCGCCTTGACCAGGGTGCCGCTCTCGGGCACCACCCGGACCACGCGTCCGGCCAGGTCCGACTTGATCTCGTTGAACAGCTTCATCGCCTCGATGAGGCCGATGATCTGGCCGACCGCCACCTCCCCGCCGGACGTCACATACGGCGCCGAGCCCGGCGCCGGCGACGCGTAGAAGATGCCCGTGAGCGGCGCCTTGACCGACGGCTTCGCCACGGCCGCCGCGTCCCGCCCGGCATTCGGTGGCTCCCCGGTCGCCGCAGGCGCGGCATCCAGTGTGCTCCCAGTCGCCGCGGCCACCGCGGGGGGCGCCAGCGCCGACGGCTTGCGCAGCACGAGGCCGGTCCCACCGGACTCGACTTCGAGCTCGCTCAGGTCGGAGCGATCGAGCAAGGCGGCCAGACGATCGATCAGGCCGAGCAGCTCGACATCGTCCTCGGCGCGCGGCGGGATCGGGGTCGCGTCGTCGATCACCCGTCCCACCGTCGGAAGAGGAGCGCCGTGTTCTGCCCGCCGAACCCGAAGGAGTTCGACAGGCCGACCGCCATGTCGAGCCCCCTGGCCTCGCCCGTGACGATGTCCAGCCCGGCGGACTCCGGGTCGGGGTCGGTCAGGTTGATCGTCGGGGGCACGCAGCCGTCGCGCAGCGCCTGGACCGTGGCGATGGCCTCGATCGCCCCCGCGGCGCCGAGCGTGTGACCCAGCATCGACTTGTTCGCCGTGATCGCCAGCGACCCGGCATGCTCGCCGAAGATCGTCTTGATCGCCTGGAGCTCGGCCTTGTCGCCCTCGGGCGTCGACGTCGCGTGGGCGTTGACGTGCTGGACGTCCTCCGGCCCGAGCCCGGCCTTCTCGAGCGCGCGCCGGGCCGCGCGGACCGCGCCCATGCCCCCGGGAGCCGGCAGCGTGATGTGCGACGCGTCGGCGGTCGCCCCGTAGCCGACGAGCTCGGCGAGCGGGGTAGCCCCGCGGGCCGCCGCGTGCTCGAGGTCCTCCAGGACGAGGACGCCCGCCCCCTCGCCGACCACGAAGCCGTCACGACCCGTGTCGAAGGGACGCGAGGCGGCCGGGGGATCGTCGTTCCGCGTCGAGAGCGCGCGCATCGCCGCGAACCCGCCGATCAGCACCTCGAAGATGCAGGCCTCGGAGCCCCCCGCCAGCATGATGTCGGCGTCGTCGCGGCGGATGGTCTCGTAGGCCTCGCCCACGGCGTGGCCGCCGGTAGCGCAGGCCGACACCGTGGCGAAGTTGGGTCCGGTCATGCCGTAGGAGATGGCGATCTGCCCGGCGCCCACGTTCGGGATGCCCATCGGGATGAGGAACGGGCTGATCCGGTCGGGACCGCGCAGGGCGTTGGTCGAGAACCCGTCGTTGAGCGTCCCGACGCCGCCGAGTCCCGTGCCCAGGATCACCCCGGTCCGTTCGGCGAGGTCTCCCTCCAGTCGGGCCGGCAAGCCGGCCTGGTCCATCGCCTCGCGCGCGGCCACCAGCCCGAACTGGATGTAGCGGTCGGTGCGGCGCTGGTCCTTGCGGTCCAGGACGTGACTCGAATCGAAGCCCTGCACCTCGCCGGCGATCTGGGCGGTCAGCCGCGACGGATCGAATGAGGCGATCGTCCGGATGCCGGGCCGTCCGGCCAGCAGGCCTTCCCACGTGCTGGCGACGTCGTTGCCAAGCGCCGTGAGCATGCCCATCCCGGTCACCACCACCCGTCGAGCCGTCATCGGACGAGCTTTCCGGTACGGACGGTGGCCGCGCGATACACGTCGCCGGCGAGACCACGTGCGGAGATGGCGTTGGCCACCGACAGGACGTCGAAGGTCGTCCGCCGGATCTCGGCCCGGACCTCGTCGCCCTCGAATTCGACGAGCGCCCAGGAGGCCGTCGGATCGCCATCGAAGACGTAGCCGGCCGACCCGTCGTTGACGATGACCTTCCAGCCGAGGTCGCGGACCTCGGGCAGGTGGGTGTGGCCGCAGACGATGACCCGGGCATCGGTCCGGGCGACCCGCTCGATCGTCACGGACGCCTCGAGGCCCTGGTCGAAGCCCGCGGTCTGCGAGCCCGGCGACGCGTGGCAGGCCAGGACGAGCGTGTCATCGTCCGTGCGCCAGCGGCGCTCCGACGGCAGGCGTCGCAGCCAGTCGATCCGCTCCGCACCCAGCGCGTCATGGGCCCACTCGGCGGCGTCGACGATGGCATCGGGAACGCCGTCGGTCATCCACGGGAAGGCCGCCGCGTAGTCGAAGTCGGCGACGGCGATGTCCGTGTTGCCGGCCACGACGAGCGCCCCCTCGTCGGCCAGGCTGCGCAGGACGTCGACGACGAGCGCCGGCTCCGGGCCGTTGAGCACGAGGTCGCCGGCGACGAGCACGGCGTCCGGCTTCTCCCTGGCGATGTCGGCCAGGACCGCCTCGAGCGCCGTGGCGTTGCCGTGCACGTCGGACAGGGCGGCGATCCGACTCATCGAAGCACGCCCTCACCGGGGATCACGAAGCTGATCGTCGCCTCGCACGCGACCTCGCCATCGACGCTGGCGACCCCCCGGCCGCGCCCGAACCGCGAGCCGAGCTTGTCCATCGTGACCTCGAGCCGGAGGGTGTCGCCCGGGCTGACGATCCGCTTGAAACGCGTCTCGTCGATGCCCGCGAAGAGCCCGATCCGATCGCCGAACCCGGGCTGCTTGGCGACATACACGGCCATCGTCTGGGCGAGGGCCTCGACCTGCAGCACGCCTGGCATGACCGGCAGGCCCGGGAAGTGCCCGGCGAAGTACCACTCGCTCGCCGTCACGCCCTTGTGCGCGACGATGCGCTTGGCGTCCGGGTCGTACTCCACGATGCGGTCGATGAGCAGGAACGGCCAGCGGTGCGGGATCAGGGCCTCGATCTCGCGCACGGTGTGGATCGTGGTCGGGGCGGCTGGCGACTCGGGGGCGGGTGTGGAATGGGGGGTGCGGCGTCGGTCACGGGCGGCTCCATACGGGATCGTGCTCAGTCTGGCGCGGTTTGGCCGGTCGCCGCGGCGAACCGTGTGCAGGTCTGCACGGCGCGACAGCCAGCCGCGGCGTCACGCCCGGGCGGCCGCGGCCAGGAACGCGGCGCTCCCCACCCGGTCGAGGAGGTTCGTCGTCATCTTGCCCTCGAGGAACGCTTCCGAGGACAGCAGCGCCTGGTGGATCGCCACGTTCGTCACGAGACCGTCGATCACGAGCTCCTCGAGCGCCACTCGCGAGCGCGCGATCGCCGCGGCCCGGTCCGGGCCCCACACGATCAGCTTGCCCAGCAGCGAGTCGTAGTACGGCGGGACCTCGTAACCGGTGAACAGGTGGGAATCCACCCGGATGCCCGGGCCGCCGGGAGCGTGATAGCGCTCGACGATCCCGGCGCTCGGACGGAACTCGTGATCGGGGTCCTCGGCATTGATGCGGAACTCGATGGCATGCCCGCGGAACGCGATGTCCGCCTGGGTCATGCCGAGCGGCTCGCCGGCCGCGATCCGCATCTGGGTGGCCACGAGGTCGACCCCGGTCAGGACCTCGGTGACCGGGTGCTCCACCTGGATCCGGCAGTTGATCTCGATGAAGTAGAAGTTGCCGTCGCGGTCGACGAGGAACTCGAGGGTGCCGACGTTCTCGTAGCCGGCGGCCACCACGGCCTTGAGCGCCCGCTCGGCGAGGTCGGCCCGGGCCGCGTCCGAAAGCGCCGGGGTCGGCGCCTCCTCGAGGATCTTCTGGTGGCGCCGCTGCACGGAGCAGTCGCGCTCGCCCAGGTGGATGCCGTGCCCGTAGCGGTCGACGGCGACCTGGACCTCGACGTGGCGGTTCTCGTCCAGCCACTTCTCGAGATAGAGGGAGTCGTCGCCGAAGGCCGCCTTGGCCTCGCTGCGGCAGACCCGCAGGACCGACTCGAGCTCGCGCGGCGTGCGGACCATGCGCATGCCCTTGCCTCCGCCACCGGCTGATGGCTTGACCAGGACCGGATAGCCGATTCGATCGGCCTCGTCGAGCGCGTGCATGTCGTCGCGCAGCATCCCGTCCGAGCCCGGGATCGTCGGCAGGCCGTGGCCCCCGAGCAGCTGGCGCGTGCCGGCCTTGCTCGCGAACCGCTCCAGGACGCCGGCGGGCGGGCCGATGAAGGTCAGGTCATGGGCGGCGACCACCTCGGCGAAGCCCTCGTCTTCCGACAGGAAGCCGTAGCCCGGGTGGATGGCGTCGCAGCCGGTGACGAGCGCGGCGGAGATGACGGCCGGAGCGGACAGGTACGACCGCTTCGCGTCCGGCGGCCCGATACAGATCGCCTCGTCGGCGAGACCGACCGGCAGCGACTCGCGGTCGCCTTCGCTGTAGGCGACGACCGCTTCGACCCCGAGCGTCCGGCAGGCGCGCAGGACCCGCAACGCGATCTCGCCCCGGTTGGCGATGAGGACCTTGCGGAACATCAGGCGGTGCCCTCCCCGGCGGGCGATGGCAGCCCGGGCAGCGGTCGCGACCGGCGCTGGGACATCAGGCGCTGCCTCGCGCTGCGGCGTCAGGTCCCGTGCCGTTCGTGGAGCCGGGCCCCGGCGTCAGCTGGATGACCAGGATCTCCTGGCCGTACTCGACGGCGTCGCCCAATTCGACGAGGCTCGCGCCAAGGATCCCGTCGACCGGGGCCACGACCTCCTGGGCGACGCCGAGCATGTCGACGGCGCCGAGGCGATCGCCGGCCCGGACGCGGGTCCCGGCGGACAGGTCGGCGCGCGACCGGTAGATCCCGACGGCGGGCGACGTCGCAACGGCGCGCGATTCGGTGCGGGCCGTCTTCGCCTCGAGCGGGCGGTGGAGCGTGCGCGGCGATCGTTCGCTCGTACGGTCGGGCGTGCGCTCCGAGCGCTCCCCGGTGGAGCGGTCACCGCCCTTGCGCTCCCGGGCCGGGGTCGCGGCCGGAGGCCCGTTGCCCGACGGTCGCCGCAGGCGCACCTTCCAGCCGCCCTCGCGAACCTCGAGCTCGCCCAGGCCGGTCGCGCCGAGCTTGGCGATCAGCGCGGGCAGCAGCTCGCTCGTCAGCCGGTCGATGGCCGCGTGGTCCGCCGACCGCCCGTCGGAGGTGTCGGAGGCGTCGCCGTGCGCGGTCGCGCGCTTCGGCGGGCTGCGTTCCGGACACTCGCTACACCTCCTCGCGCGCCGGCGGGTCATCACGCGACCAGCTGTCGGTGACCGGGGCCATGCCCCGTCTGGCCGGGTCGAGCAGGTCGCGGAGCCGATCCGCCAGGCGACGATCGACACGTTCGGGGACTTCGGGTTGGGCGGCCTCAGTGTAGGCGCCCAGCGCCCGATAGCGCCGGTAGCGCGATTCCAGCAGGTCTTCCGTCGCCAGCTCCGCCAGCGCATCCAGGCGGTCGATGATGATCGCGCGCAACCGTTTGGCGGTCTCCTCGGGCTCGGCGTGGGCGCCCTCACCGGGTTCGGCAACGACGATATCGACGACCCCGAGCGCGTGCTGGTCGGCCGCGGACATCCGCATCGCCGCAGCGGCCGTCGCCGCCTCGTCCGACGTGCGCCACAGGATCGATGCGCAGCCTTCGGGGCTGATCACCGAGTAGACCGCGTTCTCGAGGGCGATGACCACGTCGCCGACGGCGATCGCCAGGGCGCCGCCGGACCCGCCCTCCCCGGTGATGACGGCCACGACGGGCGTCCGCAGCCGGGTCATCAGGCCGATCGAGCGGGCGATCGACTCGGCGATGCCGCGCTCCTCGGATTCGGGACCCGGATGGGCGCCGGGCACATCCACGAAGGTGACGACCGGCAGGCCGACCCGCTCCGCGAGCTCCATGACCCGCATGGCCTTGCGGTAGCCCTCGGGATGGGGCATGCCGAAGTTGCGCCGGATGTTCTCCTCGGTATCGTCGCCCTTCTGCTGGCCGATGACGGCGACCCGCCGTCCGGCGATCCTCGCCAGGCCCGCGACCATCGCCTCGTCGTCGCCGAACAGCCGGTCGCCGTGCAGCTCCATGAAGTCGTCGGCCATCGCGGCGATGAACTCGAGGGTCCGCGGACGGCGCAGGTTGCGGGCCAGCTGGACGCGTGCCCAGACCTCCTCGGTCGTGGCCGCGCTGGGCATCGGCCCATTCGTCGTGGCGCCGTCCGCCGTGGACAGCGCCGCGGTGGTGGGGACGGGAGCGGGGATCCCTCCGTCGGTCGAAGCCGGACCAGACGCCCCGAGGCCGTCGCCGGTCGCGAGCTCTCCGACCCGGTCGGCGATCGAGGACAGGAACGACAACGGCCGGAAGGCGGGGACGTCGTCGGCGGCATCCACCGGCGGGGCGTCCACGCCGCGTGCTGGCAGCAGCCGCAGGAGGCGCGTGAGCTCAGCGCGCAGTTCGGGGCGTGCGACGACGCGATCGATGAATCCGTGGCTGAACAGGAACTCGGCGCGCTGGAACCCGACGGGCAGCTCCGCCGCGATCGTACCGGCCGTGACCCGCGCCCCGGCGAACCCGATGAGCGCGTCGGGCTCGGCGATGTTCACGTCACCCACCGCCGCGAACGAGGCGAAGACACCGCCCGTCGTCGGATCCGACAGGATCGACACGAACGGCACGCCGGCTGCGCGCAGCCGCTCGAGCGCGCCGAGCGTCTTGGCCAGCTGCATCAGCGCCAGCGTGCCCTCCTGCATTCGGGCCCCGCCCGAGGCGCTGACGATGAGCAACGGCACACGGGCCTCGAGGGCGTGCTCCGCCGCCCGCGTCACCTTCTCGCCGACGACCGCGCCCATCGAGCCGCCCATGAACCCGAAGTCCATGACACAGGCGGCGATCTGGGTGCCACCGATCGCGCCCGTCCCCCAGACGGCGGCGTCGCGCATGCCGGTCGCGACCTGCGCCGCGCTCAACCGGTCCGGGTACGGCTTCTGGTCGACGAAGCCGAGGGCGTCCACCGACTGAAGGCCGGGATCGCGCTCCGACCAGGAGCCCGGATCGAGGAGGTGGTCGACACGCGCGCTCGCCGACAGCCGGAAGTGATGCCCGCACGTCGTGCAGACCCGCAGGTTCTTCTCGAGCTGCTTGTTGAACAGCATCGTCGAGCACGTCGGGCACTTGGTCCACAGGTCTGGCGGATAGACGTCCCGGCGGGCACGGAAGGACGGCAGCTTGAGCGGCATCAGGCGGTCCTTCGCCGGGCGGCGGCGCGGATCGCGCGGGCCATGGGATCGGCCGGCGGGCGACTGCGGCGCCAGGCGACGTAGGCCGCGCCGGCCAGCGAGATGGCCGCCGACGTCAGCACGCCACCGATGACGGCCGGCCGGATCGCGATCGGGCGGCCGTCCGGCGCGGTCGTGACCAGGACCCGCGGGAAGGGGATGAGCTCGCTGGCTTCGTCCGACGCGCTGCGGCCCGGCGTTGCGGTGCCGGCCAGGCGCAGGGCCAGGGCTTCCTCGAACCGGAACGACGGGTGGTAGCGCGGCAACCCGGCGGCCAGCGCAACGGCCGTCTCGCGGAGCTCCGGCGGCAGGTCGGTCGCGTCGCCGGGTCGTCGGGCCAACAGCGACTCGAGGTAGCGATCGACGATGAAGGCCTCGTTCTCACCATCCCGCGAGGCGTACCCGCGGGTCACCGACGATCCCGATCCAGTGCCCCGAGCTCGCCCGCGACGCGGCGCAGCCCGCGGTGGATGAGCACCCGCACGGCGCCCTCCGACCGGCCGAGCACCGCGGCGATCTCCGCCGTCGTCATCTCGTGCACGAAGCGCAGGACCACGGCCTGCCGTCGGTCGCCTGTCAACCGGTCGACGGCCCGCCAGGCCGCGGCGGCGGCCTCACGACGCACGACCGTGGCCTCGACGTCCGCGGGATCGGGGGCTGTGGCGGCCAGGTCGAGCGGCGCCTCCGGTCGACGGCGGCGCCCGCGCCGCCGCTCGGCGACGACGTTGCGCGCGATCTGGAACAGCCAGATCCGGAACGTGGACGCCTCGGGCCCGTCCTCGGGCCGCGCGCGCTCCTCGAACCCCGTCAGGCCGGCGAGCGCGGACAGGAACGTGCGCTCCGTGGCGTCTTCGGCCTCGTGATGATCGCCAAGCTCGTAGACCGCGAAGTTGTACACCTGGGCAAGGTACTTCCGATACAGGGCATCGAACCGTGTCGGGTCCTCCCGCGCCGCATCCACGAGGGGCCGATCGCGGTCCAGGTGGGCGAGACGGCGACGAGCAGTCTCCTCCGGTCGTGCCACTCTCCTCAATGCCGGTCGGGCCATCCCGTTACACCCCCGCCGTCATTCCCGAGGCCAAACGCACGTGGCGCACCTCGCCTACCAGGACATGGCGTTGAACGTCAGGCACGGCAGGATCGATGACGACGAGCGCGCCACTCCGCGCGTCGACGCCGATCGCGTGGAGCTCGGCGGCATTCCCGTCAGGGAATTCGAGTCGCACCCATCGCGCCGTCGTTACCTGCCGTGCGGACCAGCCTGCTTCGTCGAACGCGCCCGCGCGCATGGCATCGAGACCGCCCTCCAGCCGGCCGAGGAACGCGTCGAGCAGGGCGTCGTGGTCGATCGAACGGCCCGTCCACGCCTTGAGCGAGGTCATCGTATCGGCCAGCATCGGCGGGAAGTCGGCGAGCGCCCAGTTCGTGTTCAACCCGATGCCGATGATCGCGCGCGGGTCCGGCCCGCCCAGGCCATCGGTCTCGCCGAGCACGCCCGCGATCTTGCGGACTCCGTCCGTGTTCTCAAGCACCAGGTCATTGGGCCATTTCAGGCGGATCGCCCCGTCGGGCATCCCGCCGACCACCTCGGCCGAGCCGGCCATCGCCAGCGAGACGATGGCGGCCAGGCGCCAGACCTGGTCCGGGGCGAGCCACCACGGGCGGAAGCCGAGCGACAACAGCAAGGCGCCGCCGGTGGGGGCGACCCACGACCGGCCTTCGCGCCCGCGACCCGCAGTCTGCTCGTCAGCGACGGCCAGGCAGACCTCCGCGGTCCCGGCGGCCAGCCAGCCGCGCACGACGTCGTTGGTCGAGCCGACGACGGCGAAGCGCTCCTGTCGGGCGAGGAACCGGTCCACGGGTTGCTGCGGCTCAGCCGGCCGCGGCGACCTCGATCGGCTCGGGTCGCTCCAGCTCGAACGCCTCGTGCAACGCTCGCAGCGCGGTCTCGAGCTCGTCCTCAGCGATCATGCAGGTGATCCGGACCTCCGAGGTCGAGATCATCTCGATGTTCACGCCGGCATCGGCGAGCGTCCCGAACATCCGCGCCGCGTAGCCCGGGGCGTTGTGGAGCCCGGCACCCACGATGCTGACCTTGGCGACGGAGGCATCCGTGGTCAGCTCCCTTGCCCCCAGTTCGCGCACGACGGGATCGAGCGTCTTCTTGGCCTTGCCGAGCTCGACCTGCGGCACGGTGAACGAGAGGTCCGTCTCGCCGCCGTGGCCCACGTTCTGGACGATGAGATCGATGTTGACGCCGGCCGCGGCGAGCGGGTCGAAGATGGCGCGGGCGATGCCGGGCCGGTCCGGCACGGCCACGACGGTGACCTTGGCGACGTTGCGGTCGTGGGCGAGCCCGCGGACCTTGTTGCGCTGCTCCACGAGCGGGTCCTCCTTGATGAGCGTGCCCGGGGCGTCCTCGAAGGAGCTCAGGACCTCGATCACGACGTCGTTGATCCAGCCGAGCTCGACGGCCCGGACCTGCATGACCTGCGCGCCCTGGTGGGCGAGCTCGAGCATCTCCTCATAGCCGATCACCGGCAGTTGCCGGGCCATCGGCACGAGGCGGGGATCGGCGGTGTAGATGCCGCGCACGTCGGTGAAGATCTGGCAGCGGTCGGCGCGGAGGGCGGCCGCGAGTGCGACAGCCGTCGTGTCGCTGCCGCCGCGGCCAAGGGTGGTGATCTCCTGGTCGATCGCGGACGTCGCGCTCTGGCCCTGGAAGCCCGCCACGATGACGACCTTCCCGCCCTCGAGCTCGGCGCGAACGCGACGCGGCTCGATGCCGGCGATGCGGGCGCGACCGTACGTGCCGTCGGTCGTGATGCCGGCCTGCGGGCCGCTCAGGCTGATCGCGGGGACGCCGATGGCGTGCAGGGCCATCGAGACGAGCGTCGCGCTCTGGTGCTCGCCGGTCGCGAGCAGGACGTCGAGCTCGCGCGGGTCCGGCTCGTCGGTGATGCCGGCGGCGAGCCCGAGCAGCTCGTCGGTGGTGTCGCCCATCGCCGAAACCACGACCACGAGGTCGTGGCCCGCCGCGCGCTCCCGCGCGATCCGCCGGGCGACGCGCTTGATGCGATCCGCGCCGGCGACCGACGAACCGCCGAATTTCTGGACGACGAGCGTGCTGGACATCGCTCGCCATTCTATCGTGGCAGGATTCGGGCGAACCTCGACCGGCTCCGGAGGAACCTCCTCATGTGCTTCGACCACGACAGCCGGCCGCCCGTCGCGCCGATCGCCGGCGGTGCCCTGGACGGGTCCCTGGTCGAGCTCACCGCGCGCGACCGGAACCGATTCGCCGCGTTCCGGGCCCGCCCGTCTTCCGCGGGGGGCGCGGCGGTCGTGATCCTCCCCGATGTGCGCGGCCTCCATCCGTATTACGAGGAGCTCGCCCTGCGCTTCGCGGAGCGGGGCATCGATGCCCTCGCGCTCGACTGGTTCGGCCGGACGGCGGGGGCGACTCCGCGTGGCGAGGATTTCGAGTACATGCCGCACGTCACGCAGACGACCTGGGCCGGCATCTCGGCCGATATCGAGGCGGCCGTCACGGCGGTCCGAGGCGATCCCGGGTCCGACGACGAGCAGCCACAGGCGGTGTTCACCCTGGGGTTCTGCATGGGCGGGCGCATGTCGTTCCTGGCTGCGACCCTCGGACTGGACCTCGCGGGCGTGATCGGCCTGTACGGCACGCTCGCCGGACCGTGGCGCAACGACGCGCCGGCACCGCTAGATCTCGTGAGCTCCTTCGACGCGCCGGTCCTGGGGCTGTTCGGCGGAGCGGACCAGGGCATCACGGCCGAACACGTGGCCGCGTTCGATGCGGCGCTCGGCGCCGCCGGCGTGGACCGCCGGATCGTGACCTACCCGGGCGCCCCGCACAGCTTCTTCGACCGCAAGGCCGCCGCGTTCGCGGCCGAGAGCGAGGCCGCCTGGGCCGAGATCCTGGCGTTCATCCGCGGTCGCATCGCCGGCGCGTGATCGCGAGTCAGTACGCTCTCTCCACCTCGCCCTGCTCGTTCAGCAGGTACCTGGTGGGCATCTCGGCTTCCAGATGTCCCGTGGGCCAGAAGCTGAAGTCATCGGCGATCGGCAGTCGTAGCCCGGACTCGAACGTGAAGGATCCGTCGATCATCCCGCGGCTCTGAGACCAGAGGTCGAAAACGCCATCCGTTTCCATCGAGGGGAGCGCGGTCGCGAACCACGATCGTCCGTCGGGTTCGGTGCCGTACATGAGGAGCTCGCCCGGGTCGGGCTCGTCCAGGTTGGGATTCAGGTTGCGGTTCGTCTTGAGGTCGATCTCGAGCGTCTCGCCCGTGACGAGCACGAGTCGCACGGTCCGCGGACCCAGGAAGTCGCGCGTGGCGACGACACCCGACACGGCGGGGTCGTGTGGCACCGGTGCCGGCGACTCGCGGAACGACGCGGCGACCACCAGGGCCAGGGCGAGGACCGCATCGTGAGGGCGCCGCGAAGCCGGGTCATCGCGGCGCTTCAGCGATCAGCCCCAACCCATCCATGACCGAGAGTGTGCGCGGACGGTCAACCGGCGTGGATGACGCAAACATGCCGAGAGGCCGGCGGATCGCTCCGCCGGCCTCTCGGGATTGACTCGTGGGTCAGGAGTTCGGGCTGCCCTCCCCGGTGTACTCGAAGATGTACAGGCCGTAGTCGCGGTCGCTCGCGGCGACGTACTCGACGCCTTCGTGCTCGAAGACCTGGACACCCCAGAAGTTGTTGCCGGTGTCGCCGCCCTCATCGATGAAGGCGCCGACCTCGACGAGCTGGTCGTCGACGATCCGCAGGACGCGGAAGCCGCCGGAGTAGTACGCGAAGTAGACGATGTCGTCGGCCGTGGGTGAGGTCGCGGCCTCATGGACCGACAGGTCGCCGTAGCCGGATGCGAACGCCGGGTCGTGCGCTTCCGGGATCGCGAACTGGTCGAGCTCGGTGAGCTTGCGCTCCGGGTCCGCGCCGTCGATCGACGCGAAGTCACCGTCCGTTGCGAACAGGCGGACGTAGCCCCATCCGTCGAAGGTCGAGCTGATGGTCACTTCGTCGCCGATCGTGCCGACGGCGGCACCGGCCGTCGCCGTGCCATCGCCAGCCAGGCAGGCCGCCTCGTCGTAGGCGAGGTCGAGGAAGTCGAAGCCCACGGAGCGGGCCACGAAGAACGCCGGGATGGTGCCCTCGATGAGCATCGTCAGCCCGGCCTCGCAGGCATCGGAGCCCTCGCGACTGAACGTGATCGTCGCGATGTAGCCACCGGCAGCCTCGACGGCCGCCTGCTTGACCGTGAAGTCGCAGACGCCGCGCTCGACGAGCGCGATCTGGGTGCCGTCGCCGGCCGGGACCGCGGCATCGCCGGGGCAGGCACGCCCGACGTACACCGTGAGGCCATTGATGGTCTCGCCTTCGCCCAGCTGCGGCGTATTCGAGCCGGAGGTCATGGTGAACGACGTGCCGTCCGAATCGTTGGTCGCCGTCATGGCGTAGGGTCCGAAGTCCTCGTCCGCCGCCACCACGTACTGGTTGTCGGCGGTGAACTCGGCCTCGTGGCCGTTGCCCTCGGGGACCTGGCCGGGCGCGAGCGGGTCGTCGGGCGGGAAGTCGGTATCCGCGATGAACGACGGATTGGACGGATCGTCGACGTTGATCAGGACGTACCCGCTATCCCAATACGAGAGGAGCATGACCTGATGCCCGTCGATCTCCTTGACGACCATGTCGTGCAGGAAGCCCGAGGCCGGGCCGAGCGTCGGGTCGACGATGCTCGGATAGCGCGTCTCGAGGTCGAACTCGCCGACCATGACCGGATGGCGCGGGTCGGTGATGTCGAAGATGTCGACGTCCGTGAGCTCGGGGTTGTCGGTCACGACGATGTAGGCGCGGTCGTCCCGATGGCTTGGCGTGCCCTGGTCGTCTTCCCAGACGAAGACGCTGTGGATGTCGTTCGCGTCACTGCCCCGTGCGACGAGGTTGACGTTCGTGTCGCCGAAGTTCTCGCTGAGCTTGGATGCCTTGTACGGGTTCGTGACGTCATACAGGGTGAAGCCACCCTTGAAGTTCTTGCCGCACGACTCGGAGTTGAGGGCGAGCAGGTCGCCGCTGAACTTGGCCGTGGTGATGCTCAACGCCTGGACGCCCTCGCCGACGTAGCTGTCCTGGAACACCGGCAGGAACGTGACCTTCTTGGGGTTCTGCGGATCGCGGATGTCGACGACGTACGCGCCGCCGTCCGGCTCCTTGCTGCCTTCCGGACCCGCGCAGGCGTCCTGGCGGAACTTGCCGAGATACGCAAATCCGTTCCAGACCCCGACGTCGGCAACGCGGCCCTCGGCCGTCGTCAGTTCCAGCTTCGAGATGAGGTCGACGCCGTAATTGTCGACCTCGATGTGGCCCTCGGTCGTGCCGTGCTGGCTGTGGGCCTTACCGTGCTCCTCCTTGCCGGAGTCGAGCACGCCGTCATCGGTCGGCGCCTCGAACGCGAGGGTCAACCCCGTCAGGGTGATGAACAGACCGGCCGCAAGCGCGGCGGCCCTCTTGGGCTTGCGCAGCATCGTGAGCAACTCCTCCTCGTCGTCCGCCGATCCCATCCCGATCGACGGGCCCGCCGGTCCACGACGCTCCACTGGCGACGTTAGGCCGGGGGTCAGTTGCGGGAGGCTAACCCGGGCCATGTCAAAGCGTCAACGCGGTCAGCCTCTGCGCGACGCTCTTCGCCCCGCCTGTGGTGCCAGGCCGCACCAGCAACCTCCGACAGAGCCGACCGGACGTGCGCACCGCGGCGACGGCGTGTAGGCCGCCGAACCCGGCTAGTTGAGCGCCCCAGGTGGAGACGTCAGGAATCGAGAGGCCGGTGGATCGCTCCACCGGCCCTCGGGTTCGGTTCGATCGAGACGTCAGTCCGGTTCGTTCGTCTCGAAGACGAGGAGCCCGTAGTCGCGATCGCTGCCGAGGACATAGACCTCGCCATCGCGGACGAAGGCCTCGATTCCCCAGACGTCATTCCCTTGCTCACCGAGGTAGCCACCGACTTCGACGAGCTCACAGGTGCTCTCGTCGTTCTCGTCTGCGCACTGGATCTCGATCATCCGGACGCCACCGGAGTAGTACGACAGGTAGGCGAGGCTGGCATCCAGCGGATCCGTAGCGACTTCGTGGATCGTGAGGTCCCCGAAGCCGAAGGCGAACGCTGGGTCATGGCCCTCGGGAATCGCGAAGGTGTCGATCTCCGCGAACGACTGGCGATCGTACAGGTGGACATAGCCCCAGCCATCGAAGTCGGAGCCGACCGAGATGTCGGCGCCGATAGCACCGATCGCCGGACCGTCCGGGTACGTGAAGGGTTGTGCGAATGGCGCCGTGTCGAAGAGCCGATGGAAGGTTTCGTGGCTGACGCAGACGCCGACGACCGCGTCGACGAACGCTCCGGATCCGCAGAACGTCTCCTCGGCTGTCGCGACGTGGCGGTTCGCGAAGAGGACGCCGTCCCATCCGGCTAGGACGGCTTCATGCGCCTTTTCGCCCGGGAAGCAGGCCTCCTCGGGTGCGCTGGGATCGCCTGTCGGTCCACGCTGCAGGACGACGATCTTCTCTTCGCCTGGCAAGAGCGAGTCAACGTAGCCCGGGATGCTCTCGGGTGTCGGGATCGGGGCCGACGTGGGGCACCCGTAACCGCCGTAGACGGTCGGACCGTTGAGGGTGAGATCGTCGAGCATCGCGGGCGCCTGTGCGCCCGGGACGATCACCGAGGGATACGTGCCGGCACTGGCCGCCTGACGTGATGGCGAACTCACCGACGCGGTAGGGACCGAAGTCCTCGTCGGTCGCGATGAAGAATTCGTTGTCGAGCGTGAATTCGTTCTGGTGCCCGTTTCCTTCGGGCGTCAGCGCGATCCCGGTCGATTCGAACAGCTCGGGGTCGATCGCCGCGTAATCCGTATCGCCGAGGAAGACCGGGTTCACCGGGTCGTCGACGTTGAGCTGCACGTAGCCGCCGTCCCAGTAGGAGAGCAGCATGATGAAATGACCGTCGATGTTCTTGACGACCATGTCGTGCAGGAAGGAGTCGGTCAGTCCGATCGCCGGCTGGTCGACGTCTTGCTCGTTGAGGTCGTACTCCGCGATCAGCCGAGGGCGGGTGGGGTTCGTGATATCGAGGATGTCGACATCGGGGAACTCGAAGTTGTCCGTCATGACGATGTACGCGCGGTCGCCCGCGTCCCAGGCGAATACGCTGTGGATATCGTTCACGTCGTTCTTCACGGCCGACCCGCGATCACCGACGTTCTCCGAAAGTCGCTTCGGGTTGCTGGGATCGGTGACATCCCAGAGTGAGGCGCCGCCCTTGCCGTTCTTGCCGCATTGCTCGTTGTTCATGACCAGGATGTCGCCACTGAACGACTTGGTCGTGACATTGACGACCTGCATGCCCTCGCCGGGTCGCGAGTCCTGGTGGGACGGGATGAAGCCGATCTCCTCCGGGTTGCTGAGATCGCTGATGTCGACCACCCAGGCACCCGCGTCCGGGCTCGTCTGACCCCCGACCTCCGGACCCGCGCAGTCGTCCTCGCCCCAGTTCGCGAGATAGGCCGTCATGCCGTCCGGGCTGACGGCCACGTCGGCCACGAGGTCGTTGTGCGCTCCGCTCAACGCAAGGGTGCTGAGCAGTCCAAGATCTCCGAAGTCACCCGTGCCGATCAGATGACCGTTCACGTCGCCGTGAAGGCCCTTGACGACGCCGCTGTCGTCATGCGCCCCATCGTGCGCGGCGACCGCGCCCGAAGTGGCCACCAGTACGGCCATGGACAGCACGGCGGCCGTGCCCCAGCGAGTTCGCATTGATCCTCCTCCGCGTGGCGATCTGCGACCCCCGCCGGCATCAGCCACGAAATGTCAATGCCGCTCGATCGCCAGGGACGGGCCCCGATGTCCTGGGGCCTCGTCTCGCACTCCATCGGGCGGCTGAACGTCACCGGACCCTACAGGTGACACCCGGCGCAGTCAACAGATAGCGCCTCGGTCGGCAGCGTTGTAACCCGAGGATGGTGACGGTGTGCACCACCGATGTGGCGACGTCCCGCGCCGAGCGTCAAGCTCGTCCGATCCTCGACCTTCGCTTGATTGGCAACCGTGGACGTGGTTCCAGCCGACCCAGGAAACGATCCCGTCCATCCGCCATAGCAGAGGGGCGGACCCCCGGTGGAGGCCCGCCCCTTGACGCTTGGCTGAGTGGATTACCGCTCGTCGGGCGCCTCGTGGATGTGACCCGGGGCGTCGTAGACGCGACTGCCGGACGTCCGCAGCGCGGCGACAGCATCGGCCTGGCGGACGTCGACCTTGACGCGGGACAGCGTCAGCGCGACATGCGCCGCGGCGTCCGACATCTGGTCGAGCCCGGTGTTCGAATTGTTCGCGTACGTGTCGCACGCGAGGTGGTAGCACGGGTCGTACGAAACCCCGGCGGTCCCGCCGAAGATCGCCGCCTGTTCCGCCGTCTTGACTCCCTCGGCCCCGGTGAACAGGCCACCGGCCGGGATCCCGACGGCGATGAACGGCCCGTAGTCCGAGCGGCCACTGAACGGCGTCTCGTCGCTGGCCAGGCCGACCTCGTTGAAGTAGGCGGTGAACAGCGATTCGATGTACGCGGACCCTGGAGGCCCTTCGGCGGCTCCAGGCCCGACCGGGAAGGCCGAGTTGTCACCGTCGTAGATGAAGCGAACGTAGTTGGGGGAACCGATCATGTCGAAGTTGATCATCGCCATGATCTGGTCTCGCTCGGCCTGGGAGAGCGAGTCCACATAGGCGTCCGAGCCGAGCAGGCCGAACTCCTCGGCGCCATACCACATGAACCGTAGCTTGTTGCGGGCCTCACGGCCCTGGGCCGCGAAGACCTCGGCGATCTCGAGGATCGCGCCGGAGCCCGAGCCGTTGTCGTTGATGCCGGGCCCACGCGGGACGCTGTCGAGGTGAGCGCCCACGACGACGACCCGATCGGGGTCTCCGCTGGCCGTCTCCGCGATCACGTTGTGGGTGGTGCGGATCTCTTCCACGCGATCGATCCGGATGGTCGCGACCGAGCCGGTATTGCCGCTGGAGACCCCGTTCGCAAGGTCCTGGCCAAGCGCCAGGGTCGTCCCGACGGCCGGCCCATGCGTCCCGGCGCCAAGCGTGCCGCTGATGACCCCGACGCGGCCGGCGTCACCGCCGTCATTGAAGATGATCGACGCGATGGCGCCCGCGGCAGTGGCCATGTCAGCCTTCTGGCCGAACGGGCACGTGCCGCGCTGCATCAGCGCGATCGAGCCCGCGGGCATGCCGGCGAAGTCGGCCGCCTCGCAGCCGGACGTCGTCAGGCCGGGCCCTGGGGCCTGCGGGAGCTGGAGGTCGACAGCCCACACGACGGCGGTCGTGGCGGCGATCGAACCCGAGAAGGTCATGGACGCGTATTCGGTGCCATCGACGTAGGTCGTGGGTGTCGGGCTCTCCTGGCGCAGCGTCGGAGGCGTCGCATCGGCGTTGAACAGGAATTCGAACGCCTGCGTCGTGACCTCGTAACCCGCGGCCTCCAGCTTCTCGATGACATAGTCGCGGGACTCGGCGTACGCCACCGACCCGCCGACACGGTTACCGCCGTTCTCGTCGGCGATCTCCTGGAGCGCGGCCTGGTGCTCGCGGATGCCCGCCAGTGTCACGCCCTTCCGGAAGCCCTTGGATTCGGTCAGGTCGGCGCCGGCCGCCGGGGGGCCGACGAGGGCGATGCTCCCCAGCAGGGCGAGGGCAAGCGGAACTGCGGATCTTCGTCGCGTGCGCATGGACACTCCTCCATTTGGCCGGTTCACGCGCCAGATCCTCGGAGGCCCTCCACGGCCTTGGGCGTGCCGGCGAAGTCCGATGAGCCTACCCGATACGCAGAGGAGGCAGTCGGTGCTCGCGCACCCTTGGTGCGCGGAGTCACCACCAGTTCAGCGCTTCGCCAGCGTCCAGCCAGCGACGACCAGGAGCACGAAGAGCACGGCCCAGAACAGGCCGCCCGGCAGCGCCTGGTTGCCGGCGTTGACGATGCCCCGCAGGGCGCCGCCGATCGCGTCGAACGCCCCGCCTACCAGCCCCGTGATGCCGTTCCCGATCGCCTGGCCCAGACCGTCCATGCCGTCCAGTGTCACGGCGGCGTCAACCGACCCCGACCACCCGTACCGACCACCCGTACCAACACCCGACCTCAGGCGGTCGACACCACCCTGGCCCCGGCATTCCGGGGCTCCACGACCAGGATCCGGCCCTCGAGGTCGGTGTCCGCCGCCGCCGCCGCGAGTGCGCCCTCGACCCGCGAGATGCCCGTCATCGATTCGACGAAGGCGAGGATCGTCGAACCGGCACCCGACAGGCACGCCCCGAGGGCGCCGGCCTCGCGGGCGGCGTTGACGAGCCGTGGCAGCTGGGGATAGACCTTCGCCCGGTAGGGCTCGTGCAGGCGATCCACGGTCATCCGCGCCAGCAGGTCCGTCCGCCCGGCCGCGAGGCCGGCCACCCCGACGCCGACGGCCCCGAGGTTCGCGACCGCGTCCGCCAGCGGCACGTTCTTCGGCAGGGCGCGGCGCATCGCGGCCGTGGACAGCCGCAGCTCCGGGATGAACAGGACCGCGCGCAGCTCGCGCGGGACATCGAAGCGGATAGCCTCCACGCCGTCCGGCGTCGCGGCCGACACGACGAACCCACCGAGCAGGGCCGCGGCGGCGTTGTCGGGATGCCCTTCGATCTCCGTCGCGATGCGCAGCTGCTCGTCGACGTCGAGCGGCCCGCCCATCAGGGCGTTCCCAGCCACGATCCCGGCGACCGTCGCGGCGGCCGACGAACCCAGGCCGCGCGCCAGCGGGATCCGGTTCTGCATCTCGATCCGCCAGCCAACGCCGTTGGGCAGCTTGCCGCGCCCGGCGACAAGCGTCGCCTCGAGGCCACGCACGAAGCGGTTCTCGCGGTCCTCGCTCAGCTCGCCGATGCCCTCCCCGTCCACGGTCAGCTCGATCTCGCCGCGGCTCCAGCCGCGGACCTCGAGCTCGACCCGGTTCGTCAGCTCCAGCGCCACCCCGAGGCAGTCGTAGCCCGCCCCGAGGTTGGCCGAGGAGGCCGGGACCTCGATCGTGATGCGGCGCCCATCGAGCTCAGCCAGCCAGTGCCCGCTCATCGGGTCAGCTCCATCCGAGCGCCACCGCCACGGCACCGAGCGTGGGCGCGGCTTCGATGACGCCGGAGGCCTCGCCCTGAGCGGTCTTGGGGTCCTTGAGGCCGTGGCCGGTGAGGACGGCGACGATCGTGGCGTCCGGGTCCAGCCGGCCTTGGCCGGCCATCTTGCGGATCCCGGCCACGCTGGCGGCTGAGGCGGGCTCGCAGAACACGCCCTCGATCCGCGCCAGGTCGCGGTACGCGGCGAGGATCTCGTCATCCGTCACCGCGTCGATCCGACCGCCGCTCTCGTCGCGCGCGGCCACGGCCTTGTCCCACGATGCGGGGTCACCGATGCGGATCGCGGTGGCGATCGTCTCCGGCCGCTCCACGCGGCGACCGTGGACGAGCGGGGCGGCGCCGGCCGCCTGGAAGCCCCACATCGCCGGCGTGGAGGCCGTCAGTCCCGCCTCGGCGTACTCGCGAAAACCGGCCCAGTAGGCGCTGATGTTGCCGGCGTTGCCGACCGGGATCGCCAGGATGTCCGGGGCGCGCCCAAGGTCGTCGCAGATCTCGAAGGCGGCCGTCTTCTGGCCCTCGAGGCGGAACGGGTTGACCGAGTTGACCAGGGTCACCGGGTGCTCGTCCTGTTCGGCGAGCCCGCGGACGATGTGGAGCGCCTGATCGAAGTTGCCGTCGATGGCGACGACCCTCGCGCCGGCGATGAGCGCCGCAACCAGCTTGCCCAGGGCGGTCTGGCCCTTGGGCAGGATCACGATGACCTCGAGGCCGGCGTGGGCGCCGTACGCGGCCGCCGACGCCGAGGTGTTGCCGGTCGAGGCGCACACGACCGCCCTCGCCCCGGCCTCCACGGCCTTCGCCACGGCGACGACCATGCCGCGATCCTTGAACGAGCCGGTCGGGTTCTGGCCCTCCACCTTGAGGTACAGGTTCGGGGCGCCGATCGCCGCCCCGAGGCGCGCGGCGTGCACGAGCGGAGTGTCACCCTCGCCGAGCGTGAGTGGCGGGGTCGCGTCGGTCACGGGAAGGAACCGGCGGTAGCGCTCCATCAGTCGCGGCCGCGCCCGCGGCCGGACGCTCGCCCCGGCCATCGCGGGCTCAGTCATCGACGGGGTAGAGCGTCACGTCGACCCCGCGCGGCAGGATGGAGTCGAATGCCGCCTTCGCCTGGGCCAGCGTGACGACCTCGCTGCGGATGGCCGTGCCGTCCTCGAACCCGACGGCGGCTGCCTTGTCGAGGGCGTCGGGGAGGGGTCCCGCCTCCACCGCCGGCAGGAACGCGTACCAGTGACGCCGGCCATCGAACGGGTCGGCGGCGGCGGCGGCCGGGCCGGTGGCCGCGGGCAGCCCGGCCCACGTCGAGCCGAAGCCGCGGGCGATCGCCAGCAGGTCGCCCAAAACCGCGCTGCTCGTTGCGGGGCCGCCGGCGCCGGGTCCCGACAGGCCGACCGTGCCGAGCGGCTCGGCGTCGATCTCGATGCGGTTCGTGACGCCGTCCGTCCAGCCGAACGGACTGTCGGCCGGCACCGCGGTCGGGACGACGGATGCCTCGATGGAACCGTCGCGGCGCGTCGCGGTGGCGAGGAGCTTGATCGTCAGCCCGAGGGCCGCCGCGCCCTCCAGCTCCTGGTCGGTGACACCCGTGATGCCCGGCTTGCCATCCCCGCGAGCGGTCGGTGGCCTTCGTCCCACGGTCGCGGGATCCAGCCAGCGCCCGAACGCGAGACGCGCCAGGATCACGAGCTTGTTCACGGCGTCGTCGCCCTCGACGTCGCCGGTCGGGTCGGCCTCCGCGTAGCCCAGCTCCTGGGCATCCTCGAGGACCTCGTCGTAGGGCCGTCCGTCCTGGGCCATAGCCGTCAGGATGTAGTTGGTGGTGCCGTTCACGATGCCACGGACGCGCTGGATCTCGTTGGCGGCGAGGTCGCCGGCCAGGGTGCCGAGCACCGGGATCCCGCCGGCCACGGCCGCTTCGAACCGGAACGCGGCACCGCTCTCCCGGGCAGCCGCCTCGAGGTCCGGTCCGTGGTGGGCGATCACGTGCTTATTCGCGGTGACCACGGACTTGCCGGCCCGCAGCGCGGCCACGATCAGCGTGCGGGCCGGCTCGTCGCCACCCATCACCTCGACGATGATGTCGTTCGCCGGGTCGGCCACGAGGTGGGCCGGCGCGTCGGTCAGCAGGTCGCCCCGGATGCCGGCGGCCCGGGCGCGCTCGAGATCGCGAACGGCGACCGCGACGAGGGTGATCGCCGCCCCGTCGGCGGTGACCAGGCGGTCGGGCTGGCCCAGCAACCACTCGGCCACGGCTCGACCGACCGTGCCCGCGCCGAGCATGGCGACGGACAGCGGCTCGGCGCGCACTGACGGGGCTGGTGATGGGCGGGTCATCGCCTGCGAATGGTAGTCGACGGCATGCGGCGCTCATCGCTGGGTCGGCCGTCATCGGCGGGCGATGGAGCCTCGCGGTGCCCCGGTCAAGCGGGCAGGGAGGCTGCCCGCATCCCGCGACTAGCGTCCCGGCGTTGACTCCGGGAACGCGTCTCGCGCGTAGGGCCGTCGGCTCTTGCGACGACGAAGCCGCCCCGGGCACGTGGCCAGGGGCGGCGTTCGTCTGACTGGACTCAGACCGTCGACTGGGCTGGTCCTGACGCGGTCACGACGTTCTCGGTCTCGCCGCCGACCTCGTCCCAGATGCGCACGTCCTTCGTCTCACGGACGTACCGCCAGCCGACGAAGGCCGTGATCAACGCGACGACGATGGGATAGATCAACCCCGCGAAGATGTTTCCCGTCGCGGCGAACAAGCTTGCTGCGATCAGCGGCAGGAATCCGCCGAACCAGCCGTTCCCGATGTGGTACGGGATCGACAGCGAGGTGTACCGGATGCGGGCCGGGAAGTACTCGACCAGGAAGGCGGCGATCGGCCCGTAGACCATGGTCACGAACACCACCTGGATCCAGACCAGCGCGATGAGCGCGACGATGTTCGGGTTGGCGCTAGTAGGTCGAGGTGATGGCCGGGTCGCGTCTTCGGGTTCAGTACGGGATTGGCCACGGCGAACATGACGTTGTAGATCGGCAAATACGAGAGCGCCGCGATCAGGCAGCCGCCCAGGATGATCGGTTTCCGACCGATCCGGTCCGACAACCGTCCGAAGACGATGAAGAACGGCGTGGCCAGGACGATCGCCGTCCCGACGATCAGGTACGCCGTGCACGAATTGATACCCAGGATCGTCTGCATGAAGAACAGCGCCTGGAATTGGCCCTGGTACCAGACGACCGCCTGACCGGCCGTCATGCCGAAGAGCGCCAGCAGGATGAGCTTCCGGTTCGCCGGATCCCCGAAGCTCTCGCGCCACTGGCGACTTCGACGATTTCGCCTGGTCCTTGAGGCGCGTGAACAGCGGGGTCTCCTGCAGCCGCATGCGGATGATCAGCGCCAGGACGACCAGCACGGCCGACAGGAGGAACGGGATCCGCCATCCGTACGCACGGAACGCGACATCGCCCATCGACAGGCGGAATACCGCGATCACCGCCAGCGCCAGCAGCAGGCCGACGGTCGCCGTCGTCTGGATCCAACTCGTGTACTTGCCCCGTTGTGGTCCGGAGAATGTTCGGCGACGTAGATCGCGGCGCCGCCATACTCGCCACCGAGGGCCAGGCCCTGGGCGAGGCGGAGGAACACGAGGATGATCGGCGCCAGGACGCCGATCTGGGCGTAGGTCGGCAGCACGCCGACCAGAGCGGTCGCCCCGCCCATCAGCGAGATGGTCAGGAGGAAGGTGAACTTGCGTCCGATGATGTCGCCGATCCGGCCGAAGAACGCGGCACCGAAGGGCCGGACGGCAAACCCCGCACCGAACGTGGCGAGCGACGACAGGAGGGCCGCGACCTCGTTGCCCGGCGGGAAGAACAGCGCGCGAAGAATGCCGCAAGCACGCCATAAAGGTAGAAGTCGTACCACTCGATGACCGTGCCGGCGGCGGAGGCGCCGATCACGAATGGCAGCTTGAACCGGTATCGTGCGACCGCCTCCTGGTCGTTGGCGGGAACGGGAGCAGCCGTGGTTGTCAACGCATTTCCTCCAACAGGTCGCCCGCTGGCGGGCGAACCAAACTCGGTCGGGCACGCGCGGCGTGGGGTAGCCGCGCGGAGGTGCGAGCTGGAGTGACGGATGCACCTCCTGTCGATCGTTGGGGGGACCGTGGCGACAACGAATCGGGCTTGGGGCGATGCAACCGCGGCACGGGTGTCGGCTCTATCCCGGCGACCGCCCCAGAGATTGCAGGTCCATTGCAAGTCGTGACCGGGTCCCGCGGGCCGGGCCGCCGCTGGCGTCCGCGTCGTTCGGTGGCGTGCACGTCCGGCGATGTGCCGTCGGCTACACTCCGCTCGCTGATGACGACCGAGATCGCCCCTGCCCCTGCGCCGGTCGCCGCGCCCTCTCCGCGACCGCGCATCTTCTCCGGGATCCAGCCGTCCGGAGCGCCCCATCTGGGCAACGACCTCGGCGCGATCCGCAACTACGTGAAGATGCAGTGGGAGTACGAGGCCCTCTACTGCATCGTGGACTACCACGCGCTCACGAGCCTGCACGATCCGGAGGCGCTCCGGGCCCGGACCCGCGAGATGGCTGCGACGCTCATCGCCCTCGGGCTCGACCCGGGCCGCTGCATCCTGTTCGTGCAGAGCGATCGACCCGAGGTCGCCGAGCTGGCCTGGCTGCTCATGACCGTCACCCCGGTCAGCTGGCTGGAGCGCACCCCGACGTACAAGGAGAAGAAGCAGAACCAGCCCGACGACCTCAATCACGGGCTCTTGAGCTATCCCGTGCTGCAGGCCGCCGACATCGTCATCTACAAGGCCTCCCTCGTGCCGGTCGGCAAGGACCAGGCCGCCCACCTCGAGCTCTCACGCGAGATCGTGCGCCGGTTCAACACGCTGTACGGCGACACGTTCCCCGAGCCCCAGGCCGTGCATACCGAGGCGCCCATCGTCCTGGGCACGGACGGGGTCAAGAAGATGAGCAAGTCGCTGGGCAACACCATCGACATCCTCGCGCCGCCCGACGTCATCACCCGCCAGGTCATGAGCATGGTCACGGACACGAAGCGCATCCTGCGCACGGATCCGGGCCGGCCCGAGGTCTGCAACGTGTGCCAGCTGCACCGCTTCTTCGGTGACGACTTCGAGGACATCTGGGACGGAGAGCGAACCGCCCGGACCGGCTGTGTCGACACCAAGAAGCTGCTGGCGGAGCGGATCACCCGCCACTACGCCCCGGCCCGCGAGCGCTATACGGAGCTGATGGCCGATCCGGCCAGCATCGCGCGAATCCTCGAGGACGGCGCTGAACGTGCCCGCCCGATCGCCGAGGCGACGATGGCCGAGGTCCGCGAGAAGGTGGGGCTGCGGTAGCCTTCCGCCATGATCGACGCCCTCGGGCCACGTAGTCGCGAACGCCGTCTCCTCACGGCGATCCTCGTGCTCGGGACGATCGTCCTGTTCTTCGCCGCGGTCAGCATGGCCGCAGCCGCGGTCGGCTTCTTCGGCGACACCCTCCTCACGTTCTTCCTGGCCTGGCTGCTCGCCTTCATCATCAGCCCGATCGTGACGCGGATCGTCGCCCTGATCCCACGCTTGCCCCGCGTCCTGGCCACGGTTCTCGTCTACAGCGCGATCGTCGTAGTCTTGGTCGTCATCGTGCTGGTCGTGGCCCAGGCCCTCTCGGACTCGATCTCGCAATTCATCGCCTCGCTGCCGCGGATCCGCGGAGACATCGGCACGATCGTCGGACCGTTGCAGGGCTGGCTCACGAGCATCGGCCTGGGGCAGATCGATCTCGCGGCGCAGGCGCTCGCGATCCTCGACAACCTCGACGTGATCGCCGCCCAACTGATCGTCGCCGCTCCAGTCGATCGCGGTGGCCAGCGTCGGTGCGATCGGGACCATGCTCATCGTGTTCATCCTCTCGATCTACATGGTCATCGATCGCGACGCGATCCTGGCGTTCATCTTCCGCCTCGTCCCGCCGAGTTACGCGGAGGAGGCTAGGCTGCTGCAGACCTCGGTCGCCCGTTCGTTCGGCGGGTTCCTGCGCGGGCAAGCGCTCATGGGCATCGTCTACTTCGCGGTCGCGATGACGACGAGCCTGCTGCTCGGGCTGCCGCTCGAGGCGCTGACATCGACCGCCGCCGGCCTGCTGATGGCGATCCCGTTCTTCGGGCCGTTCCTGGCCTGGGCGCCGCCCGTCATCGCGGCCCTGATCTTCAAGCCCGAGGCACTGGTGCCCACGCTCGTGATCATGGGCACCGGCTGGATGATCGTCATGAACGTGCTCCAGCCCCGCATCATGCAGGGGGCGGTCGGCATCCACCCCATCGTCGTCCTCGGATCGGTCCTCATCGGCTCGAGGATCGCCGGCATCCCCGGCGCGATCTTTGGCATCCCGATCGCGGCCGTGGCCTCTGCGTTCTTCTTCCACTTCCTCCATCGGACCTCGGGCGATCGGTCGGTCACGGGCCGCGCCGCCAAACGCCTCAGCGAACGTGAGGGTCGACCGGTGCGGGTGCCGCGCGAGCCCGTGCCCGGGCAGGCGACCGACGTCGTCGAGCCGTGAGCGACGAGGAGGGGCGCCGCCCGGAGGATGGCAAGGCCGGCGACGACGGCAAGTCCGGCGACGACGGGGTGAACGACGGCAAGGCCGAGGAGGCCAAGCCGCGCAAGGCCGAGCTCCCGGACATGACCCGCGAGCGCGCCCGTTCGGAGCGACGGGACGTTGACCTGGAGCGCGGCGAGCCGCTGGCCGGCGGCACGGCCCGCGGCGGACCGCGGGCGCTGCGGACCCCATCGCGACCGGTGCCGTCGTACACGAGTCGGCCGCGGATCCTCGTGACGAACGACGACGGGGTCGAGTCGCGCGGCCTTCTCGCACTGAAGCAGGCGCTCGAGCCGATCGGGGACGTGACCGTCGTCGCGCCCGACACGAACCAGAGCGCGGTCGGCCACCAGAAGACGCTGATGCGGCCATTGCGCGTGCGCGAGCGGATCCTGGCCGACGGCTCGCCCGCGTACTCGGTGGATGGCTCACCGACCGATGCGGTCAGCCTCGCCTTCCTCGGCTACTTCGATCACGGCTTCGACCTCGTCGCCGCGGGCATCAACTACGGCGCGAACCTCGGCGACGACATCACCTATTCGGGCACGGTCAGCGCCGCGATGGAGGCCGTCATCAACAACTGCCCGGCCTTCGCGATCTCGCAGGAGTACTACGAGCACCCCGATTTCTCGCTCGCCGGGTACGCCGCAGCGGTCGTCGCGCGCAACATCCTGACCGAGGGTCTCTCGCGCGGCGAGCTCATCAACGTCAACGTCCCGGCCGCCACGCTCGAGGAGTCCGGCGGGTTCGAGGTCACCCGCCTCGGCCGGCGGGTGTACTCCGACCAGCTCGTCGAACGACGCGATCCACGGGGCATCCCCTATTTCTGGATCGGCGGCCCACCACCGTCCGGCCTCGCGGTGCCTGGGACCGACTACCACGCCGTCATCAACCGGCGGATCGCGATCACGCCGATCCACCTGGACCTGACCGGCCGCCGGCTGCTCCGGCGGCTCAAGACGTGGCCATGGGACCTGCCGACGGGCGATACGGCGCCGGATGTGCCCGCGGCCGACGCCCCGACCGGCGCGATCGACCCACTGCCCGACGAGGGCTGAGGCCGCGCGTCCAGCACGGCTCCGGCGCACGACGGCGTACCATCGACGCCCCCCAGACCCATATCCCCGGTGCCGCATCGGGTGGAGGAACCACGATGGACGACCTTTCGAATCGGTCCACGAGCCTGGGCGGCGCCGGTGGTGCCACCGGTGGAGTACCCAACGATCCCTTGGCAGGACTGACCGGCGCGATCGAGGGGACCGGCGGCCTGGACGGCTTGATGGGCAAGCTCCGCGACGGCGGACTGGGGAGCGAGGTCGACTCGTGGGTCTCCACCGGGACGAACAAGCCGGTGGACCCGCAGCGTCTTGGCGAGGCGCTCGGCCCCGACACCGTCCAGCAGCTGTCCGCCGGTTCCGGCATCGACATCGGCGCGCTCCTGCCGCTGCTGGCGATGTTCCTGCCCCAGATCATCGACATGCTGACCCCGAACGGGTCGGCGCCCCCAGGCGGCCTGGACAGCGCCGCCGGTCAGGGCGGCCTGCCCGACCTCGGTGGCTTGCTGGGCGGGCTGCTCGGTGGCGCGGCCAGCGCAGGATCCACGGGGGCACCGGGCAGCGCCGGGACGGCGGGGCTCGACGACCTGCTCAAGGGCCTGGGCGGCGACCGGCGCTGACGCCCACCCCCGACGGACCTCCGCTCAGCCGGACCTGTCGCCGATCCGGCCGTCGCGGATGTCGATCACTCAGCCGGCCCGTGATCCGCGTCCTCGGCGACCGGCCGAGCAGCTTGTGGCGCTGCGGCTCGAATGGGTCAGCGAAGCGTCTGCGTCGCGTGCGCCTCCAATCGTTCCAGGGCTTCGGGCAGGTCCGTTCGCCCGAAACCCAGCCGGAAGTGATTGCCACCGAACCCGAACTGCGAACCCGGAAGCAACAGGACGCCCTCCGTTTCGACCAGTCCGGCCGCCCAGGCGTCGATCTCGACACCGGGGACGGTGAGCCGCGGGAACCCGACGGATCCAGCCCTCGGGCGGACCCAGGTGAAGCGGTCGGCCCAGTCCTCGAAGAACGTGTCGAGACGCTCCATGTTCGCGGCCACGATCCCGCGCGACCGGGCCAGGACCGTGTCCCGCGCGCGCAGCCCGATGAGCGCCAGGATCTCCGAGGGCGCCGAGGCGCAGATCGTCGTGTAGTCCTTGAACGACGCGCAGCGTTCGAGCAAGTCACGGTCGTGTGTGGCGAGCCAGCCGATGCGCAGGCCGGCCATCGCGAAGGATTTCGACATGACGCCGAGCGAGACCCCACGTGGCGTCGCATCGGCGGCCGCGGGCAGCCGATCGTCCTCGTCGAACTCCAGGTATCGATAGACCTCGTCCACCAGGAGGTGGGCGCCGGCGTCCTCGGCGATGGCCACGAGACCATCGAAGGTCGCACGGTCCGGCAGCATCCCGGTGGGGTTGTGCGGAGCATTCACGACGATGAGCTTCGTGGCAGGCGTGACCTGCCGGCGGAGGAGATCGAGATCGAGCGCCCACCCGCGATCCTCCCGAAGCTCGTGCAGGGTGACGTCCGCGCCAGCGGCGCGGGCGATCTCGTAGAGGCTCTGGTAGCCAGGCCACGACACGACGGCATGGTCGCCCGGTCCCAGCAGGACGTTGACCAGGCAGAAGATCCCCTCCTCCGCCCCGGCGAAGACGAGGACGTCGTCGGGTTCGAGGTCGGCGTACAGCGCGGCGATCTCGCGGCGCAACAGGGGATGGCCGCTCGACTCCGCGTAGCCCAGGGTCAGGCGGTCCCACAGGGCCCGTGTCTCATCGTCGGCCAGGGCCAGCACGTCGTGCATCGGATAGCCCTGCACGTCCGACGCGCAGAGCACGTGCTCGACGGCGAACTCCCAGCGGGCGAAGTAGCGCTCCAGCGCGAAGTCGTCGATCCGCATGTCGGCATGATGGCGGACGCGACGGTGGCTATGCTCCGACGATGACCAGCCACGCCCCCATCGTCGTCGCCGGGTCGCCCACGGCGCTCGGCGGCCATTTCGCGGGCATGGACCGCGGGCCCGTGGAGTTGCGGGCCCGCGGTCTGCTCGAGCGGCTGGCCGCGGAGCCCGCCTTCTCGGGAACGTCGTTCCGGGACCATGGAGACGCCCCCAACGATCCAGGTTGGGCGCCCGATCCCGATCCGCGGATGAAGAACCGCGCGCTGCTGCTGGACTACCTGCCGAGGCTGGCGGGTCACATGGACGCGGCGCTGACGGCCGGTGGTGACGGGGCGCGGCTGCTCGTCCTGGGTGGTGACTGCACGTCCCACGCAGGTGCCCTGGCCGGGATCCGGCGGGCACGACCGGGGATCCGCCTCGGGCTTGCCTGGTTCGATGCGCACGGCGACTTCAACACGCCCGAGACGACGCCCTCAGGCAACGTATGGGGCATGCCGTTCGCGATGGCCTGCGGCCGGGGCGACCCCGGCCTGGTCGCCGCCGTGGAGGGCCCGACGGTGCGTCAGGCGGACGCGGGGTTGTTCGGCGGCCAGGTCCTGGACGAGACGGAGTCCCGGATGCTCGCGGCGAGCGGGATCGCGACCTTCGGTGCGGGGATGCTGTCGGACGAAGCCGGGCGAGCCGCGGTGGAAGGCTGGAGCTCCGCTGTCGCGGGCCGGATCGACGGGTGGTACATCGCGGTGGACCTCGACGTCCTCGACGGCGCCGAGGGCTGGGCCGTGGCCATGCCCGAGCCGGATGGGTTGTCGCTGGGCACCGCCATCCAATCGATCCGTGTCATCGCCGCGAGCGGCGCACCGGTCATCGGGTTCGGCGCGACCGCGGCGATGGCTGTCGCGGGCCGGGATCTCGAGAAGACCGTCGGCGCGGTGGCGGCATTGGCGGCGGCCGCGCTGGGCGCCCCGGGAGCCGCTACGCGGGATTCGTGACATTCACGAATGGTGTGAGTGGTATCGCCGGGCGAGGACCGGATCGGCCGGCAGGACCACGGATTCGTGGCATGCCGTACCAGGGTCGGTGGTAGGTCCCCGGATCGGAGACTGAATCGCACCGCGCACGCGGGCCCAGCTCATAGCAATCACACGGCGCGTGCATGCCAAATGCCCGTCGACGCGGGCACCCCGACGCGGCGACTCCGGACGCGGGAGGGCCAAGGCGACGCGCTGCTCCTCGACGCGGTGACTCCGCACGGGCACGCTCAGGGCGGAGCGCTACTCCTCGACGCGCACCAGGGCGGCGGCCAAGTCCTTGAGGACTTCGACGTCCAGGCCGTCGCCGATCGCGAGCCAGCTGATCTGATCGCCGCGATCGACGACCACCGCATGGCGGCCGTCGCTGGCGCTCACGAGCGTGCCGGACTGGTCCCCGAAGGCCGCCGAGCCCGCGTCCGGACCGTCCGGCACGCAGCCGTCCGCCTCGGCGCAGAACGCGCCTTCGTGCAGCTCGAACCGGGCGCCGCCGGGTCCCGTGTAGGACATCTCCATCCAGCCGCCACCGGCCGACCGATAGCGGCCGGTTTCGACGGACCAGCGCGCCGGCAGGACCGCGCAATACACCGGCCAGGCGAAGGCGGCCGCGACGTCCGCGAAGAACGCGCGGTTGTCGTCGTTGCCGGTACAGGCATCCGCGGATCCCGCCTCGCCGGTCGGCGTGGGCTCGGCGCTGCCCGGGGCCGCCGGGGTCGGGGTGGGTGCCTCGCTCGGGGTGGCGGTAGGTGCGGGCGTTGCCTCGAAGAGTGGGGCTCGGCTCGGCCGATGGGGCGGCCGCCGTCGGACTGGCGGTCGGAGTTGGCGAGGGTGTGTTTGTGACTTCGTCCTGCCCGATGCAGCCGGCGGCGAGGAAGGCCACAAGGACCGGCAGGAGCAGCCAGGCAATGGTCCGGCGACGGGCCGGGCGGCTACCCGCCGGCGCCTTCGAACGACGTCGCGTCACGGACGGGAGGGTAGCACGCGGGCCGATTCTGCCGGCTCGGGGCGGGCCTCCACGCGGACCGAAGTCGCCGGCTCCAGGAACGCAACGGCCCCGACCGGTACCGAGCCGGACGAGGGCCTCGGCGTGTCGCAACGCCCCGGCGTGCGAGACCACCGCGGCGGGACGCGCCCGCGCCACGAGCGCCGTCCAGGCGGCCGTGATCCGCGCCTCGAGTTCGGCTGCGGTCTCGCCTCCCGGCCAGTCGACGGTGGTCGCGCCGCTGGCCAGGGCGTCGGCGAGATCCGGCTCGAGGGCGGCGAGCTCATCGAACGTGCGACCTTCGGCGATCCCGAAGTCGGTTTCGTGCCATTGCTCGTCGACCTCGATGTCGGCGATCCCCGCGGCGGCCGCGATGACCGCGGCGGTCTGACGCGCGCGACGCGATGGGCTGGTCAGGAGCAGGACGTCCCGCCCGAGGGTGGGCGCGAGGGCAGCGGCGAGCGACTTGGCAGCCGCGCGTCCGGTCACGCTCAACGGCGGGTCACTGCGCCCGCAATAGCGGCGCCCCGTCCAGCTGGTCGACGCGTGGCGGATGAGCACGATGTCGGTCATGACGATGGTCCGCCGGGCGCATCGCCGCCGCCGACCGGCCCGGAAACGGCCGCCGAGGCGAATGTCGCCATCCCGTCGCGGACCCGCACGGCCGCGTCGACCAGCTGTAGCGCCAGGGCGGCCCCGGTCCCCTCCCCCAGTCGAAGGTCGAGGTCGAGCAGTGGCCGCAGGCCGAGTCGCTCGAGCACGATCGCGTGACCTGGCTCGACACTCCGGTGCGCCGCGATGACCCGCTCTGCGACCTGCGGGGCGAGTCGCGCCGCCAGCAGCGCCGCCGCGCCCGTGATGAACCCATCGAGGACCACGGGCACCCGTCCCGCGACGGCGCCGAGGATCACCCCGACCAGCGCGCCGATCTCGAGCCCGCCGACCGCGGCGAGCACGTCGATCGGGTCCGCTCGGTGGGGTTCGTTCCGGGCGATCGCGCGCTCGATGGCGGCGATCTTGCGTCGGTGCGTCACGTCGTCGATGCCGGTCCCGCGGCCGGTCACGGCGGCCGGTGCCGCACCGGTCATGACGGCCGTGATGGCGCTGGCCGCCGTGGTGTTGCCGATCCCCATGTCGCCGATCCCGACGACGTCGATGCCCGATGCTCGCAGATCGGCAACGACCTCCAGGCCGACGACGACCGCGCGCAACGCCTCCACTCGGGTCATCGCCGGCCCTTCGGTCATGTCGGCGGTCCCGGCTCGGATACGAGCGTGGATCAGGCGACCGCCACGCTCGTGGCCGGGCGGGTCCGTCGCGATCGGTCCCGCCACGCCGACATCGACGACGGTCAGCGACGCCCCAGCCGCCGCCGCGAGGACATTGATGGCGGCTCCACCGCGGACGAAGTTGGCGAGCATCTGGGCGGTCACGTCCGATGGATAGGCCGAGACCCCCCGCCCCGCGACACCGTGGTCACCCGCCGCGAGGACGATCGCCCGGCGGGCCATGGAGGGGGACGGCTGCCCGGTGATGCCGGCCAGGTCGACGGCGAGTTCCTCCAGACGGCCCAGGCTGCCCGGCGGCTTCGTGAGCCGATCGAGATGATCCCTCGCGGCCGCCATCGCGGCGGGATCCAGCGGGCCGAGCGCGGCGATCGCGGTCAGGGTGCCGTCCAGGCCGGCGTCCACGCCCGCCGTCACGGGGACTGCCCGCCCTTCAACGTGACCGGCAGGCCGGCCACCAGCAGGTACGCCTCGTCGGCCATCGCCGCGAGTCGCTGGTGGGCGATCCCGACGAGGTCGCGGTACGCGCGTGCGCCGGCGTGCATCGGCACGATCCCGAGCCCGATCTCGTCGCTGACCACGACCACCGGGCCCGGGCGGGCCGCGATCGCTGCGAAGCCGGCCGCGACGGGCCCGTCCAGGATCGGGTCGATGTCAGGCACGTCGTCGCCGAGGAGCGTACTGAACCAGAGCGTCAGCCCATCGATCAGGACGGGTTCGGACGGCTCCGTGCGGGCGAGCGCGGCCACGAGATCGGCGCCGACCTCGATCGTCGGCCACGACGCCGGACGCTCGCGCTGGTGCCGGGCGATGCGGTCGTCGAGCTCGGGGTCGCCGGGCCATGCCGTGCCGAGGAACCACGCCCGACCGTCACCGGCCAGCCGTCGCGTCGCCGCGAGGCCGAACCGGCTCTTGCCGCTGCGCGTGCCGCCAAGGGCGAGGATCAGCGGGCTGGCCATCGCCACGCCCCCAGCGCGCCGGTCACGGCGCGATCACGGCCAGGCTGGTAAGGGTGGCCAGGAGCGCGACCTCGACGGACGCCCCCAGGCCGTCTCCGTCGAGCCGACCTCGGGCCCCCGCGATGAGCGCAGTCGCGGCAAGGCCGAGCGCGCCACCGGCGAACGCGCCGAGACCCACGGCCCACCCACCCAGGGCCGTCCCGACGCCAACCACGAGCACGATCGTCATGGCGCCGACGATCGCGTCGCGGCCTGAAACGGCGTCGCTGAACCAGGCACCCAGGCCTTCGTGCCCGACCCGTTCCCGGAGGACCACGACCGAGAGCACGGGCAACCAGCGCGACACCGCACCGCCCACGACGAGGCCCGAGGCGGCCACCAGTGGACCCCACGACGCCGTCACGCTGGCGAGGGCGGCGACCTCGGCACTCAGGACGAGCAGGAGCGCGACGGCTCCGCCCGGCCCGACGGCCGGATCCTCCCGGGCGCGTTCCGCCGCATAGAGGTCGGGCGCGACCAGGGCGTCGGCGGTATCCGCCAGGCCGTCCAGGTGCAGGCCACCGGACACGGCGGCGAGTACCGCCACCGCAGCGATCGCCCCGAGCACGGGCTCGCCGGCCAGGACCAGGAGCGCGAGCGCCACCGCCGCGAGGCCTCCGACCGCCGCCCCGACGAGCGCGAAGGCCGCGGCCCCCGGGATGTCGGCGACGCTCCCGACGCGCAGCCGGGTCAGCAGCCCCACGGCGGCCCGCACGGTGGCGACGACCCCGACCGATCTCGCGGCACGAGGCACGACGCGCTCCATCCTCAGCTCGCCCCGACCGGCAGGCGCACGAGCGCTGGGTCCACGCCGAACACCGACCGGATCCGATCCGGACCCAGCGTCGCGGTCGGCGAGCCGTCGGCCACGATCCGGCCCTCGCTCATCACCACGACGCGGGGGAAGAAATGGGCGGCCAGCGCAAGGTCGTGGAGGACCGCGACCACGGTCGTCCCGTCGCGCCGGTTGAGGTCCACGAGCAGCTCCATCACGTCCACCTGGTGGCGGATGTCGAGGTGCGCAGTGGGCTCGTCGAGGACCAGGATCTGCGCCGACTGCGCGACCGCCACGGCGATGAACACGAGCTGGCGCTCGCCCATCGACAGCTCGCGCACGTCCCGATGACCGAGATGGACGATGCCCACGCGTTCCATGGCGCCGGCCACCGCCAGGCGGTCGGCCGGGCGTAGACCGGTGAAGGGCGGCTCGTGGGGGAGCCGGCCCAGGGCCACGACCTCGTGGACGGGCATCTCGAATGGCAGCTGGATGAGCTCGGGGACCACGGCGATCGTGCGGGCCACGGCCGATCGCTGGACTAGGTCGATCGGGTCGCCGCACAGGCGGACCACCCCCGCGCTAGGACGGAGCACGCCAGTCATCGCCCGGAGCAGGCTCGACTTGCCCGCGCCATTGGGCCCGACCAGCGCCACCCGCTCGCCGCCGGCGACCTCCAGGGTCGCGGACGTCACGACGCGGCGGTCGCCGTACGCGATCGTGACGTCCTGCGCCGCGAGGATCGGCTCCACCGCCGTCACAGCTCGTAGCTCGAGCGCGTGCGCTGGAGGAGGAAGAGGAAGAACGGGGCGCCGAGCAGGGCCATCACGACACCCACCGGGACATCGCCCACGAGACGGGCGACGAGGTCGGCCGCGGACAGCAGCGCGGCACCCACGATCGCGGAGATCGGCAGCACCCGGCGCGCCGCCGGGCCGACGACGAGCCGGACGAGATGCGGCACGACCAGCCCGACGAAGCCGATGAGCCCGCTGATCGCGACCCCGGCCGCGGTCGCCAGCGAGGCCAGGGCGAGCAGGATGCCCCGTTCCCGTCGGACGTCGATGCCGAGATGGCCGGCGGCCGCGTCACCCAGAAGCAGGCCGTCAAGGGCGCGCGCACGGAGCATCATGAGGACGCAGGCGCCAACGATCAGGGGGGCCGAGATCGCGAGACGGAGCCACGACGCGCCCGCCAGACCACCGAGCAGGAACGAGAAGATCTGGCGAAGGTCGGCCCCCGAGACGTACATCGCCATCGTCAAGAGTGCCGCGAGCACGGACCCCACGGCGTAGCCGGTCAGCAGCAGGCGCGTGAGTCCGCCGGCGCCTCCGGACCCACCGAGCCGGAAGACGACATATGCCGACAGCAGCGCCCCGGCGAAGGCGAACCCATGCAGGAGCCCGAAGCCGACGACCACGATCGGCATCGGGATCAGGACCGCGACTGCCGCCCCGAGCGCGGCCCCCGACGCGGTGCCCAGCACGTATGGGTCCGCCAGCGGGTTGCGGAGCAGCCCCTGGAAGGTGGCGCCGGCGACGGCGAGCCCGGACCCGATGGCCATCGCGGTCAGGACCCGCGGCAGCCGCAGGTCCCAGACGATCGCCTCGCTCGCGGGCGACCAGTCGAGACCCACCCGGAGGCCCAGGGTCCGCCACAGGATCACCCCGATGGTCTCAGTGGGACCGATCTGGACGGACCCGAGTCCGACGCCCAGGACGACCGCGGCGAGGAGGACCACGGAGGCGACCACGCCGACGACGACCGGCCGACCCCGGACCCAGGCGGCGACGCCGCCGGATTCGAGGTCGGGTGCGAGCGCGCCGGCCGCCATGGCCCTTACGGTGCGGCCGGGAGGGTGACGTCCGGCCGGATCACCGAGGCCAGGTTGCGCAACCCCAGCGGCAGCTGCGGCCCCGGCCGGGTGATCTCGGTGTCGCGGACCGTGCGGACGTCGTCGTTCTTGACGGCCGTCATGACGTTCCAGCCCGGACGCGCCGCCACCTCCTCGGGCGTCGGCATGTAGAACGGGTTCACGCCGAGGACGATGACCTCCGGGTCCTGCTCGATGAGCTTCTCGAGCGCGATCTCGTACGTGTTCGGGTCCCCGGTCGTGATCGTGTCGCCGCCGGCGAGCGTCACCATCTCGGCGACGAACGAGTCGTCGGCGGGGGCGAAGATCGCCCCGGTCGTCGCGTCGTAGCCGATCTCGTAGAAGACGCGCGGCGCCGTCCCGCTCGCGGCGACGGCATCGCTGATCGCGTCGATCTCGGCGGCCATCGCGGCCGTCACGGCCCTGGCGGCGTCGCTCGTCCCGGTGGCCGTGCCGATGAGCTCGATGTCCTTGTACACACCCTCGACCGAGGGCGCGTAGACGACCAGCACGGGGATATCGAGCCCGCGGAGTTGGGTGATGGCGTCGGCGGGGGTGAAGCCCAGACCGCCGGCGACGACGAGGTCGGGTTCGAGCTTCACGACCTGCTCGACATCGACGCTAGAGAACGACGCGACATCCGGGAGCGCCGCGGCGGCCTCCGGGTAGTCGCTGCCGTCGTCGGTCGCGACGACTCGGTCGCCGGCCCCGAGCTCGAACAGCGTTTCCGTGGCGGCCGGGGTCAGCGACACGATGACCTGCGGCTCCGCGGCGATCTCGAGGGTGGTGCCTTCGTCATCGATGAGGGTGACGGGGAACGCGGCAGCCGGCGAAGGGCTGGGTTCGGTGCTGGGCGGGGGTGCTGGGGTGATGACCGGGGTGACGGCTGGTGCCGACGACGGATCAGCCCCGGGCGCGGAGCAGGCCGCCAGCAGGACGGACAACGCCAGGGACAATGCGACGCCGCGGCGTCGGGAGCGTGGAGACACGGCGGGAGTTCCTCCGGGAGCGGGGTTGGGAGCCGGAGGGGCCTGCGACACATGCAGGACCCCTCGCTTCGAGGCGGGTCGAAGGAGGGGTCAGGGGATGGTGTGCACGGTCCTGCCTACCTTTCTCTCGAAGGTTCGAGCATGCACCGTGAGGTCGGCGACCGGACTTCCGCCCGAGGGCGGTTCACCGTAGCGGGACTGTGCCGGAATCTCACCGGCTTCGCGACCACGCGGCGTTCGACTGACGTCAGGGCGGAGCGTAGCACACGGTCCGAGCCGGGCCGCCGACGCCCCGATAAGTGGCAGTGAAGTCCCCGCTGCGTAGGATGCCGGCCTCGCCCTCCTCCCGCCATCGTCCAGCCGCCGGAGGAGGTCCATCGACCATGGTGGAGTCACGTTGGTTTCGTCGCGCCGGCCCGGCGGTCGCTGCTCTCGGTGGGATCGTGCTCATCGCCACCACGACGCTCGGCTCGCCCGGCCGTGCCTGGACTCCGGAGGCGTGCGCCGGGGCGCCCCGGATCGGCGCATCGGCGCCCGGGACGTGGTACCGGATCGATCCCGTCCTCGACGCCGGCACCCGGACCGGTCAGCGCGTGGTCATCGGTCGCGCTGGCGAGCGCGCCACGCGGGCCCTCGACCTCGACGCAGAGTCGTTCGCGGCTGGTCCGTTCGGCGGGGCCACGCTGGTCGGCACGGATGACGGCCGTCATTCGCGGCTTTCGCTCGTCGACGCGGCAGGTGCGTGTGCCTGGCCACTCGTTGCGTCGCGCGACGTCATCCGGACCGCCACGCTCGCCTCGGATGGCACGTCGCTCTTCGAGTTCCGGGTGGATCGGCAGACGCGTGCCGACCTCGGCGTCTGGCGGCGAGCGCTTGATGGCTCGACCGCACCGGCGCGCGTCCTGGCGCCGATCGCGGCCGACGGACGCTTCGGCCCGACCTGGACCACTGACCTCGTCTGGAGCGAGGATGGCCAGACGCTCGCCGTGCAGTCATGCGGCGAGATCGCGTGCCGCGTCCGCATCGTGGACCCGCGGCGGCGGCGGCGAGCGGCTTCTCGCCGATCCGGCGCTTGCCGACCTCGTCGGGCTCGACGGGGAACGGCTCGTTGCGCACGGCGCGTGCCGCGGACTCCCCTGTCCACTCCACGCCGTGGACATCGCGACCGGAGCCACCCTTGTGCTCGACCCAGCCGCCGGCCAGGCCGTGCTGAGCCGTGACGCGGATGGGCGCACCGTCGTCGTCCACGAAGTCGGTGCCAGTGGCGACCACCTGCGGGTGGTCGGGCTCGACGGTCGCGGACCGCGGCTGCTCGACGGCGATCCCGAAGGCCGTCGTCTCGTGGCCGGCCCGGCGCGCTCCGGGAGCGCGGCTGAGCACGCTCCCGGCTGGATCCTGTTCGGCCCGGATGGGCGCCTGCCGATCGATGGTTCGCTCCTGCCACTCCTCCGCCACGTTCCGGACGGTCGGGCCGTCCAGCTCGACGAGGTGTCGCGATGAACTCCCGGAGACGGCGCGGGCCGCGCGCCTCGTCCCTGCTGCTGACCCTGGCCCTCGCGATCGCGATCGGCCATCCACTCTCGCCGCCGACATCGGCGCACGCGCCGGACCCGGCGCTCGGAGGCGGGACCTTCCCGCAGGACGGCGAGCTGCGCTATGACTGGCGCACCGGAGCGGTGCCACCGGCGCCCATCCGCACCGCGGTGAACGCGGCCGCGGGCGACATCGAGGCCACCCGCGAGTCGCGCGCGGCGCTCTTCGTCTACGACGCGGCCGGGACCAACCCGATCGGCTATGGAACCGGCACCTGTGGCGTGAACGGGCTCGCCTGCTTCACACGCGACGCCCCGGACGGCTTCACGATGTGGTTCCGCGAGCACGGTCGGGTCTTCGACTGGGGCACCCTCAAGTGGTGCCAGATGTACGCGAACCCGCCCAACGGCTGCTACGACGCCGAGACTGTCGCGCTCGACGAGTTCGGTCACGTCGAGGGACTCGGCCACCACGTCAACTTCGCCGACGAACGCGACTACACCGACGCGGTCGTCCAAACGTTCTCCCGCACGAAGCCGCGTGACGGCTACAACATGCACGTCCTGGGCGTATGCGACGTCGCACGGCTGCAGATCCGCTACGACACCCAGCACGCGTCGTTCCCGTACTCCAAGTGCCTCGACATCCCCACCGAGCTGTCGCTGAGCCGTGCCCCGTCGTGGGTGCCGTACGGCGGCACCGTGACCTTCACGGCATTCCTCGAGGTCGTCACGGACACGGACTACGGGCGTCTGAGCGGCAACCCCGTTTCGCGCCGGACCATCAAGCTGCAACGCCGGCCACCGGATGGGACCACCTGGAGCACGATCGCGACCATGCCGTACACGACGCCGACGGGTACTTACACCTACGCCGTGCGTCTGTATGGCTCGGCGGAGTTCCGGGCCGTCTTTTCGACGCCCACGGACGAGGGACTGCGCGGCGATTCGAGCCCAGTCCTCCATGTCGGGGTTGGGGCGTGTACCGGCTGCCTCGAGTCGATCGGCTCGTGACAGAAAGGATGGCCGACCCAGTGGCGTCCAGGTCTACGCCCGCGACGCGCTCCGGCGCGATCGTCGGCATCGCGATCCTTGCCGCCATGGTCCTCGCGTGCGGATCGCCGGGCACGACGCCGAACGTGTCATCGATGACCGGGGCGCCACCCGAGACCGCCTCGTCTACGCTCCCGGTCGCGACCGGCGGCCCGTCACCCACGGTCGCCGGCCGCGATGCGCCCCCGGATGCCCTCCTGGCGGCCGAGGGCGGGGATCCGGTCGCGGGCCAGCTCGGGACCTTCGTCTGGTTCGAAACGGGGAGCGACGCACCGTGGCTCCCCGGCACCCCCATCACGGTCGGGGCCGGCGAGCCCCTGGCGGTCAGCCTGGTTCCCGACGGTGATATCGGGGCCTGGTCGGCCCGCTTCGTGCCGGCGAACGCCGGAGGCCCCGATGGCGCCACGAGCCTCGGCGAGGGCGCCGGCCTGCCGGCATTCGCGGCACCCGGACCCGGGACCTGGACCGTCGAGCTGTTCGTGGAATTTGCCCCTGCCGCCGGCAACGCGCACTATTTCTGGCGTCTCGAGGTGGAGTGAACCGGCCGGGGGTGGCACACTGCCGCCGATGGGCATCCCGCTGGCCACCCCCGCCAGTCGACCCGGTCGCCGCGCCGCGGCGACCCTCGCCGTCCTTCTCCTGATCACCGGCTGCGAGGCCGCGGCCGGCGGGCCCGAGCAACGGTCGGAAGGCCTCCTCACCCTCTCCACCACCGCTGGCGCCCGGTTCGAGGTGACCGCCACCGGTCCCGACGGAGCCGTCGCGATCGGGCTGCCGCTCCCAGACGATGGAGCGACCTGGATCTCGGCCGGACCGGACGGCGTCCTCGTCGCCAGCACCAGCGACGGTCAGTTGGTCACCAGCGACCCGGTCGACCCGCGCGGCTCGGCTGTCGACGTGGCCGGCCTCGATTGGCAGCCCGTCAAGGCGACCACCGAGTCCGGCGAATCGCTTCCGACGCCGGCCTCGTTCCCGACGTGGGATCCCGAGGGCAAGCGCGTCGCCGCGCTCTTCGGGGGCGGCGACGCGGACAGCGGGGCCGTGAGGCTGCTCATCGTCGACCCCGGAGCAGGCAAGGTGACGACCGTGCCCCTCGATCAGGTCGCGACCGGCCCGCCTGCCTGGCTGGACTCGACTCGGGTCGTGCTCCCGACCGGGACCGCCGAGGAGCCCAGAGCGACCCTGGTCGACATCGCCAGCGGGAAGATCACCAAGGGACCGCCCGGCGAACGGCGCATCGCGACCTCGGCTGACGGTGCGGTGATCGCGACATCCGCGGGCCCTGGCGCGCCGGTGGTCCTGCGATCCACCAAAGGCTGGCTCACCGACGACGGGACGTCGATCGGCTCCGTCGAGGTGCCGGAGGGCTTCGTCGAGGCGACGGCCCTGGCCCTTGACGCCACCGGGCGGCGGCTCGCGATCGTATGGCTGCACGAAGACGGGACGACCCAGTGCGACGTCCACGACGGCGACGACGGATGGCGACGTGTGCTGAGCCACGGTGGGAACGTGGCCGCCTGGCTCCGCTAGAGAGCCGCCCGCAGACGCCCCGGATCAGGCCGTGGGGACGGGCTCCCCGGCGGAGAAGATCGAGACCTGCGCCTCCTCAGGCAGCATGACCCCCATGACCTTCTGCAGGGTGAGGAGGTGGACACATGAGCCCCAGCTCTCGAAGTAGTGGCAGGTGCAACGCCACTGGCCGGCATCGAGGGCGACATGGTGCGTGTCGTTGTCGCCGCGGAAGGTGAGTGACAGGCGGTCGACCGTGATCCGATCGAGTTCCCGCGCGTACCGATTTGCCTTCTCGACCTTGCCGATCAGTGAGCTGTGCATCGGTCCTAACCTCCGTCGCCCCATTGGGGCGCTGACGAGGCCGCCGTCCGGTCTGCACCATCGACCGGTGGTGGCGGTCGCGTGCCGTCAGCCTACACCCGCGCGACCGCCGAGGTCATCCCCGGAAATCATCCTATCGAGGACCTACGGCGCGTTAGTACCCTCGCGCCCGAAATCGTCCTCGAGCCGGATCACGTCGTCGAGCTCCGGGGTCGAGACCTCGATGATCTCGCAGCGCTCGATGGCCTCATAGCGATGCACGCGGCCGGTCGGGACCCGTCGGTGTTCACCCGGTCCGAGCTCCGATTCGCGGACGACCCCGTCGTCGTCCTCGAGGAACAGCCGCAGCCGGCCCGAGCGCACGAGGATCGTCTCGTCCTTGATCTCGTGCCGCTGGAGGGAGAGCCGCCGGCCCGTCTCGATGACGAGGATCTTGCCGACGTAGCGGTCGGTGTGCGCCCAGATCAGCTCGTGGCCCCACGGCTTGTCGACCCGCCGCGCGGCCTCGTCGTCCGACGTCACGACCCGCGCACCAGCGCCTCGCCCGCGACGAGCAGCTCGTCCCGCAGCTCCCCGGAGGTGGCCTCCGTGTAGACGCGTACCAGCGGCTCCGTGCCGGACGCGCGGATCAGCAGCCACGAGCCGTCGGTCAGGAAGAACTTGTATCCGTCGCCGGTATCCAGCGCGACCGTGTGGTCGACCGGTTCGCCGGATAGCTTCGTGGGCGAGTCCGCGGCCAGATCCACGAGCAGCCGTCGCTTGACCTCTGGATACTCGGCCCGGTCCACGTGGACATCGATGCGCCGGTAGAACGACGGCCCGGCGACCTCGTGGAAATGATGGAGCGCCGCCGATACCGGCCAGCGGCCGGCCGATCGTTCGCGCATGAACAGGTCGAGCAGCAGCAGGTCGGCGTAGATCCCGTCGCGCTCAGGCAGGTGCATCCCGAAGCCGAAGCCACCCGATTCCTCGGCGCCCATCATCGCCCCGGTCTCGATCATCCGGGGGCCGATGAATTTGAACCCGACCGGCGTCTCGTGGGTCTCGATCCCGTAGCGCTGACCCAGGCGGGCGGCCATGGACGTGTTGTTGACGCTGACCACGACCGGATCGCGCCAGCCCCGGTGCTCGGCCAGGTAGTACATCAAGAGCCCCGTGACCTCGAGCTGGTGGATGAACGTCCCGCGCTCGTCCGCGGCCCCGGCGCGGTCGGCGTCGCCGTCGAGGAAGAGCCCGAAGTCGTAGGACCCACCCGCAAGCATGCCGAGCGCCTCATCGATGTTCGGCCGGATCGGTTCCGGGTTGACGCCGCCGAAGTACGGGTTCCGCTCGGTGTGGATCTCGTGGACGCGGATGCGGCCGCCGGCCAGCAGCCGGCTGAGCCAGCCCGACCCGGAGCCCCACAACGGGTCGACGAGCACGTCGAGGTCCGCCGCCCGCAGGGCATCGAGGTCGACGGTCCGCCGAACGAACGCCTCGTAGCCGTCGAACGGGTCGAACCGCTCGACGAGGCCGGCCGCCTCCGCGTCGGCCAGCGGCCGGCGCTCCAGCCGCTCGTCGCCGTTGACCGCGAGCCGGGCCTCGACCGCCGCGAGGATCTCCGGGCCGGCGGCGGCGCCGCTCGGGGCCTTGATCTTGAAACCGTTGTCGACCCATGGGTTGTGACTGGCGGTGATCACGATCCCGGCCGCCGAGCCGCGCTGGACGACCTCGTACGAGCTCATCTGGGTCGGGACCGCGTGGACCGCGAGGGCGACCGGGATGCCGCGGGCGAGCAGGATCTCGGCCGCAGCCGCCGCGAAATGCTCCGACGCGAACCGCCGGTCGAAGGCGACGACGACGCCGCGCTCCGTCGCTCCCTGATCGACGACGTACTGGGCCACGCCGTCGGCGCAGCGACGCACGTTGTCGAACGTGAACTCGTCCGCGACCCTCGCCCGCCAGCCATCCGTGCCGAAGATGATGGATGTCGGTGCCGCCCCTCCGGCCGTCGTGGTCAATCAGCCTCCCGCCTGCGAGCAGCGTTCGATGAGCGCCTGGATGTGCCCGATGTCCGGCGCCGATCCGCGCAGGACCGCGATCGGCTGCGTGGCCGTCATGCTACCGCGCTCCGGTGGGGCGATGACCCCGAGCCGCCCGTCGACGCGGCGGACCACGAGATCCTCGTCGCCGACCTCGACGGTCTCGCCGGCCTGGACCACGGCTCCCTCGCCGCGCGCGCCGACCGCATCGAGCAACGCCGACCACGAGCCGAGATCCGACCAGCCGACATCCATCGAGGCCATCGCGACCTGCCCGTTGCGGGCCGCGCTCTCCATGACGGCGTAGTCGATCGAGACCGCGCGCTGGATCGCCTCATAGGCATGCTCGAGCATGGCCGGCGCGCCGATCATCGGCCCGAGCGTCTGGAGGAGGCCCGTGTAGCGGCCGAGCGCCGCCGTGATCGCGCGGCGGCGCCACAGGAAGATGCCGGCATTCCAGGCGACGCCCGTCCTCGGCGTAGAAGGTCGTCGGCGCGCTCCGGGCTCGGCTTCTCCTCGAACGCCTTCAAGGCGGTAGGCGCGGATCAGGCCGCTGGGTCCCGATGTCGGCGCCGTCGGTCGAGGTCCGGGATCAGATAGCCATATTCGGTGGCTGGGCGAGTGACTTGCGTGCCGAGCGTCACGAGCGGGTCCTCGATGTCGAAGGCCGCCCCGGTCGCCAGATGGTCGGCCGCGATCTGCGAGGACGTCGCGCGTAGATCTCCTCGCGCGCGGGATCGATGTGGGCATCCGCCGGCACGACGAGCATGACGTCCTCGGGCGGCCGGTCGAGGGCGATCGTCGCGAGAGCGATCGCGGCCGCGGTGTTGCGACCCATCGGCTCGAGCAGCAGGGCGGCGTCCGGGAGCTGGTCGCGGACCAGCCGCTCGTAGCGACTCTCGGTCACGACCGTGATGTCGTCGGTCAGCCGGCGCAGACGCCGCTCCGTGGCCTGGAGCAGGGACTCGTCGCCGAGCAGCGGCAGGAAGGGCTTCGGGCGCTCGGGCCGGCTCAGCGGATGGAGTCGGGTCCCACCGCCGCCGGCCATGATGACGGCGTACATGTGGCGGTCATCGTAGCGCCGCGAGCGGGTCGCGGGCCGGCCCCGACCGGGCCTCACTGGGCGATGATCACCCACTTGCCTTCCCAGATCACCTTGCGCTGCCACTCGTGGTAGCGGGTGAAGTAGGACTTGAACTGGGCGACGGTCAGATACGCGTACGGCCACTTGTCGGCGGCCGAGCCCAGCGGCCCGCTGACGTAGAAGCCCAGGATCGTCTTCTTCGTCGGTTCGATCGGGTCGTGGCTGGTGCGATAGCCCAGCACGACCCAGGCATGGGTGCCGTTCTTGACGGTGATGCCGACCGGGTCCTTGTACTTCGCGATCGACGCGACGATGGCATCGAGCGCCTGTTGCTTGTTGGTGAACATCCGCGCGGCATACATCGCGGTCCCCTGCGAGAAGTAGCGCAGGCCCCACGCCCAACCCTGCGGATCGTTGCCGCGCGTCGCGTAGTAGTAGCGGTTGTGCTCGCGGATCCTCTTGTAGTAGAACTTCTGGGTGAGATAGCTCGCGGTTGCTGGTGCGGCGGACCAGGTTGACCATCGATTGGGTGGCCGCCGGCACGCACCAGTAGTTCGTGTACTGGCGGACCATCGCGTCGAGCGGTACAGGTTGACCTTCGTGATGACCGGCGTGCGGCGCGGCGTGGGTCGAGGGCGTCGGGGTCGGGGTCGGGGTGCGGCGCGAGCGTCTGGACGTGGTGTCGGCGCCGGTGTGGGGCGCGGGGTCGGGTGAGGTCGGGCGTGGCGATCGGCGCCGCCGTCGGGGCCGGCGTCGCCGTGGGCACGGGGGTCGGCTCGGCGGTCGTCGCGGTCGGGGTCGCGGACGGCTCCTCGGCGGCGGCGACGGCCCACGGCATCGACCCGAGCATCGACGTCCCGAGGGCGGCGGCCAGGAGCCAGCGGCGGATCCGGGGCAGGACCGTCACGTCGGGCGTTCATCGACCGAGCCTACGCTGGCGAGGGCACCGGTCGATGCGGGTCGATGGTCCGCGGCAGACCCGCCACGATGGTCCCGCCCCGGTGCGGGGGCGCACCGGGTCAGATGCTGGGGGCGATCGACAGCCCAAGCGCGCCGGCGATCCGGTGGACCGTGGCGATCGATGGACTCGTCACGTCGCGCTCGACCTGCGAGAGGAAGCTCTCGGTCACGCCGGCCCGTTCGGCCACGTCGCGCAGGGTCAGCCGACGCGCCCGGCGCAGGGCGCGGATGCGGGTCCCCAACTGGAGCTCGGTGACCACGGGCGTCCTCCGGGTCAGGTGCGTTCCGCTGCGAATCGCCTGAAGTATCAGGTTCAGGTCCGCCGTCCATCGTCGCGGGTCGCGCCCGTTCGCCTGCGAGATTCGCACGCACGCCGCGTTGACGCGCGCTCGGCCCGCCCCTACGATGCAGCGATCCTGTAGCACGGCTACAGGGATGTTGATCAGCGACCGGAACCGATGCGCGAGGACCGCCGTTGACCGCCTCCCTGACCTCTGACGCTCCGCTGACCACGAGCGGGATCGCCGGGTCCGTCGCCCCGATCACCGCGAGCGCGGCCGCCCCCGACGTCGAGATCATCGGCGTGACCAAGCGATTCGGGGCCGTCACGGCCGTTGACGCCATGGACCTTTCGATCGCCCGCGGTACGTTCTACTCGCTGCTCGGGCCGTCTGGCTGCGGCAAGACCACGACCCTGCGGATGATCGCCGGCTTCGAGCAGCCGACGGAGGGCGAGATCCTGCTGGCGGGCCAGCCGATCGCCGGCGTCCCGCCCTACCAGCGCAACGTCAACACCGTCTTCCAGCACTACGCGCTGTTCCCGCACATGAATGTCGCCCAGAACGTCGGGTACGGGCTTCGCCAGCGCAAGGTCGGCAAGGCCGAGGAGGAGCGCCGGGTGACGGAAGCCCTGGCCCTCGTGCGTCTCGCCGGCTACGGCAAGCGCCGGACGTGGGAGATGTCGGGCGGGCAGCAGCAGCGAGTCGCGCTCGCGCGTGCGCTCGTGAACCATCCGACGGTCCTGCTGCTCGACGAGCCGCTGGGCGCGCTCGACCTCAAGCTGCGCAAGGAGATGCAGCTGGAGCTGAAGGCCCTCCAGCGCGAGGTCGGGATCACCTTCGTCTACGTGACCCATGACCAGGAAGAGGCGCTCACGATGAGTGACGTCATCGTGGTCATGCGCGACGGCAAGATCCAGCAACAGGGCGACCCGACGGACCTGTACGAGCGGCCCGTGAACCGCTTCGTCGCCGACTTCATCGGCACGTCCAACCCGTTGAAGGGTCGCGTCGACCTCGGTGGACGAGGCCAGGCGTCGGGCGGTCGTCGAGACCGACGGCGGACTCAGGCTCTCGGGGTTGATCACGGACCCCACGGCCCATCCGGCGATCGATAGTCAGGTCACGGTCGCGATCCGCCCCGAGCATCTCGACGTGCGGTCGGACGGATCCACCGACCTGCCAGCCGACGCCACCGACACCGCCGCCATGCATGGCGGCTCAGGCTGGACCACCATCCGGGGACGAATCAACCAGGGAACCTACCTCGGAGACCAGACCGAGTACCGGGTCCAGACCGATCAGGCCGGGGAGCTGGTCGTGCGGCGACAGAACCAGTTGGGGGCAAGCACGAGCCAGGGGATGGGGCCGGGCGATCCGGTCTCCGTGCGCTGGCATGAGGAGGCGAACCTCGTCCTGGTGGGCTGAGGTTTGGTACGACCCGGGAGACCGGGAGGAGGAAAGACGGACATGGCAGACAGAGACCGAGAGCTCGATGCGTTGATCCGGCGGATGGCCCGGACCAAAGTGCACCGGCGCGGGTTCCTGGCCGGCACCGGCATGGCTGGCCTGAGCGCATTCATCGCCGCGTGCGGCCCGAGCGGAGCTTCACCGAGTGCCCCGGCATCGGTCGCCCCGGCGTCCGTGGCTCCCACCACGGCGGCATCGCCCGTCGCCTCTGCGGCCGTCGACGTCGAGGAGGCCCTCTACATGTTCAACTGGGCCGACTACGTCGACCCGGACAACATCGAGGAGTTCAAAACGCGGTTCGGGGTGACGGACTTCACGTACGACACCTACGCGTCGAACGAGGAGTTGCTGACGCGGCTCCAGGGCGGAGCGACCGGCCAGTTCGATGTCGGTGCGCCGACCGCCGAGTTCGTCGAGGCGATGGTGGAGGGCGACTTCATCCAGAAGCTCGACTGGACCAAGATCCCGAACGCGGCCTTGATCAACAAGCAGTTCCAGGAGTTCTACAAGGACGATAAGGCCGAGCTCAACGACTACCACCTCCCCAAGGACTGGGGCACGACCGGGATCGCACTGCGGACGAAGGTCGTCACCGAAGAGGTCAAGACCTGGAAGCAGTTCTTCGAGGTGGCCCCGAAATACTCCAAGCAGATCGTCATCGTGGATTCGCCCGGTGATGTCTTCGTGGCACCGTTGAAGGCGCTGGGCTTCTCGCTCAACTCGGTGGATCCAGGCGAGCTCGAGCAGGCGCGCGGGCTGCTGATGGGCCTCGCACCCCATGTTCTCTCGTTGAACTCCGACACCTACGACGCCCAGCTCGCCAGCGAGGAGGCCGTGATGGGCCTCGTCTGGACGGGCGGCATCGCCGATCTCGCTGAGGAAGAAGAGACCAAGGACACCGTCTACCAGATCCCGGAGGACGGGACGCTCTACTGGATGGATACCTGGGTCATCTTCAAGGACCCGCCCCATCCCGAAGCGGCCCATGCCTTCCTCAACTTCATCCACGAGCCAGCCATCCAGGCCAAGGAGACCGAGACCAACCGCTATGCCACGCCGAACGACGAGGCGATGAAGCTGGTCCCGCAGGCGATCCTCGACGACCCGACGGTCTTCGTCCCGCAGGCGGTTCTCGACTCGGGTCTGCTGGAGGGGGCACAGGACGTCTCCACCGACCCGAACCGGGTCGCCATCTGGGAAGAGTTCAAGTCGAACATCGGCGGCTGAGCCGCTCACGCGAATCCTGAGTCCGCCGTGACGAGCGAGGCGCCGGCCGTGAAGGGGCGGCCGGTGCCCAAACCCAGCATGACGCGCTCCCGCCTCCTGACGGGAGCGCTCGTGCTGCCGGCCGCCCTGTGGTACCTGATCCTGCTGGTCATGCCGATCGTGATCGTCGTGCTGTTCAGCTTCGGGGGACGGACACGGACCGGCGGCTACGAACCAGGGTTCAGCCTGGACAACTACGTCGCCGCGCTGCAGCGGCCGGATCCGTTCATCACCAGCCTCATGCTCGCCACCATCGGGACGTTGCTGTGCCTGGTGGTCGGGCTGCCCCTGGCCTACTTCATCGCGACCCGGGCGACCCGCCGGAAGGCATTCCTCATCGTCCTGCTCGTCATCCCGTTCTGGACGAGCTTCCTCATCCGGACGTATGCGTGGCTGCTGATCCTGGGCGTAGACGGCCTCGCCGGGTTCTTCCAGGACATCATGGGCAATCGCACCTTCCGGATCCTGGGCACGGAGTTCGGGGTCCTGCTCGGACTGGTCTACGGCTACCTGCCGCTGATGGTCTTCCCGTTGTATGTCACGCTCGAGCGCATGGACCGGACGCTCGTCGAGGCGTCCAAGGATCTCGGTGCGGCCCGCTGGGCTACGTTCCGGCAGGTCACCCTCCCCATCGCCCTGCCCGGGTTGATCACCGGCAGCATCCTCGTGTTCATCCCGATGATGGGCGAGTACGTGATCCCCCAGATCCTGGGCTACGGCCAGGTCTTCACGATCGGCAACGCCCTGTTCCTGCGCTTCCTCGAGGCACGCAACTGGCCGGCTGGATCCGCGCTCGGAGTCGGGCTCATCCTCATCATGCTGATCGTGATCACGTTCTACCTGTGGTTCACGAACCGCGGCCGGGCGACCCGTGACGTGAGCGTCGTCTAGCCATGGGTGCACCCGCCGTCCCGATCCCGGCCGCTCGAACGCTCGGCGGACGGTCTCCCGCGCGCGTCGATCGTGTCGGGACCGTCGTGGAGGCCTGGCTGCGCGGCCACACGATCCTCGCCTACGCCTTCCTCTACCTGCCGATCATCGTCGTGGTGGTCTTCAGCTTCAACGGGACCGAACGGCGGGTCACCAACTGGGACGGCTTCAGCCTGCGCTGGTACGAGAGCGTTCTTGGCAGCCGGGAGATCCAACGCTACCTCCTGAACAGCTTCATCGTCGGGATATCGACCGCCTGCATCGCCACGATCGTGGGAACCATGGCGGCGCTCGGGACGCAGCGGCTGCCGAAGTGGCTCCGGCTTCCGTTCGATGCGCTGACCTATGTGAGCGTCATCGTCCCGGAGCTCGTCATCGCGCTCGCCACGCTCGTCTTCTTCGCCAGCACCATCGGGCGGGACGGGGTGATCACCAGCGCGACCGGGGTCGAGATCGGGTTCGGGTTCCACACGATCGTCAGTGCCCTGTCGCTCTTCAACATCAGTCTCGTGCTGCTGCTCGTCCGGGCGAGGCTGTCGGGGATGGACCGGACGCACGTCGAGGCCTCGTACGACCTGTACGGGACGCCCTGGCGGACCTTCTGGCAGATCACGTTCCCGCAGCTACTGCCGGCGATCGTGGCCGGGTTCCTGCTGTCGTTCACGTTCGCCTTCGATGACTACCTGATCACGACGTTCGTCAACGGCCAGGGGACGTCGACCATCCCGCTCTTCGTCTTCGGTCAGATCAAGCGGGGCGTGACGCCGGCCACGAACGCGGTCGCCGCGCTGATGCTGCTCATCACACTGTCGGTCCTGCTCGTGGGCCAGCTCCTGACACGGCGGCGGGGCGGCGGCCAGACCGACACGTCCGTGGCCGGGATGATCGCCGACCAATCGAAGTAGCGAGCGCCGCCGCGGTGGACGCCTTTCCCCTCGACAACGTGGATACGTCGCGCGGGCCGACGGCGTCGCAGGCGGCCGGGCTGACCCTCGCTGCGGCCAGGGCGGTCATCGCGGCGGCACAGACCGAGGCCCGGACGCTCGGGGTGGCCATGACCTGTGCGGTCGTCGACTCGGGCGATCAGCTCGTGGCGTTCGAGCGGATGGATGGGGCGGATCTCGTGGGCGTCACGCTGGCACGCGACAAGGCGTTCACGGCGCTCGTCAACCGGATGCCGACGCGCGACCTCGCGCCGATCGTCCAACCCGGCACCGAGTTCTACGGCTACGACTCGATCGCGGCCGGGCGGACGATCGTGTTCGCCGGCGGCATGCCGCTCGAGCGCGACGGCGTCCTGGTCGGGGCCGTCGGCGTCAGCGGCGGCGATGCCGAGCAGGACCAGCAGGCGGCCGACGCCGCCGTGCGTGCATTCACCGAGGGCTGAGGGCACGACCCGGGCCGCGCCCACCCCGTCTCGCGACTGGTGCGCGCGTTTTGAGGCCCGGGAAGCGCGCTCCGGGCGCGCAGGACGGCCAGACGCGACGGTCAGTCACGTTGCCGGGCCGTGGGACCCCACATCCCTCGCTTGGTCGCCAGAACGCGACTGGTGGTCGCGGGCCGTGGGCGAGGCTGGCCGGAGGTGTCTGCGGTCGTTCCGGGGCCCCACTCGTCGCTGGGCGTGACTGAAAGCCAAACCCTGCGGAGGGTCAGGCGCTGACGGCCGCCGGCTCCGGCAGGCCCGCGTCCGCAGCCAGGAGGGCGGCCTTGTCGGTCCGCTCCCACGGCAGGTCGAGGTCCGGCCGTCCGAAATGGCCGTACGCGGCCGTCTGGCGGTAGATCGGCCGGCGCAGGTCGAGCGCCGCGATGATCGACGCCGGACGCATGTCGAAATGGCGCTCGATCAGCGCCTGGATGTCCGCGTCGTCGATCTTGCCCGTCCCGAACGAATCGACCGTGAAGCTGATCGGCCGGGCGATGCCGATCCCGTAGGCGACCTCGATCTCGAAGCGATCGGCGAGACCCGCCGCGACCACGTTCTTGGCGACCCAGCGGGCGGCATACGCGGCGGAGCGGTCGACCTTCGTCGGGTCCTTGCCCGAGAAGGCGCCGCCGCCATGGCGTGCCATCCCGCCGTACGTGTCGACGATGATCTTGCGCCCGGTCAGGCCGGCATCGCCCATCGGGCCGCCGGTGACGAACCGTCCCGTCGGGTTCACGTGCATGACCGGATCCGTGTCGCGCAGCTCGCGCTGGATCGTCGGCAGGATCACCGACTCCACGATGTCCGAGCGAAGCCGCTCCGGGCGGACATCCGGATCGTGCTGGGCCGACACGACCACGGTGCGGACCCGCTTGGGCACGCCGTGCTCGTACTCGACCGTCACCTGGGTCTTGCCGTCGGGCCGCAGGTACGGCAGCTGGCCGGACTTGCGGACCTCGGCGAGGCGACGGGCCATGCGGTGGGCCAGCGCGATCGGCAGGGGCATGAGCTCCGGGGTCTCGCGGCAGGCGAACCCGAACATCATCCCCTGGTCGCCGGCGCCCAGCTCGAAGGCGGAGGCCGCGTCGTCGCGGACCTCGAGCGCCGCATCGACGCCCTGGGCGATGTCCGGCGACTGGCCCTTGACGGACACCAGCGTCCCGCAGGTCTGGTAGTCGAACCCGTAGTCGGCGCGGGTGTAGCCGATGTCGCGGACCGTGTCGCGGACGATGGCCTGGAAATCCTGGTAGGTGTGGGTCGTGATCTCGCCGAGCACGAGCACGAGCCCCGTCGTGGTCGCGGTCTCGCAGGCGACCCGGGCGTCCGGATCGTCGCGCAGGATCTGATCCAGGATCGCGTCGGAGATCTGGTCGCACATCTTGTCCGGGTGCCCCTCGGTCACCGACTCGGACGTGAACAGGTACTGCGCGGCGTCGACGATGCTCACTTGGGGGTCTCTCTCCGTCTTTAAGGGTTGCCCGGAGGGTATCACCCGAGGCGTGGAAACCGACGCGGGACGTTCGTCCGGGGTGGGTCAGGCGCCGGCACCCGAGCCTCGGCCGGGTCGGTGGCCCCGACCCGCAGCGCCTCGAGGTCCAGGTCGCGCTCGATCGCGCGAAGCGTCTCGTCGTTGATGACCCGGGCGTCGCGCAACGCGATCACTGCCTCTCGCTCGGCGACGAGGACGGCGTTTCGGATCGCCCGATGGTCGAGCAGTTCCTGCTCCGCTTCGTCGGGTCCGGCGCCCCGGCTCGGCATCACGTGGCCCGCCTCGTGCTCGTACTCCTCGCGCAGCTGTTCGATGAGCGGCAGGTGGTCGGGGTAGTCGTTCTTCAGCTCCTCGAGACGCTGAAGCGCGGCTTCGACGGCGGCCAGCCGGGCGTGGACCTCCTCGCCATTCGCACCTGGCGGCGCGAGGACGCCGAGGTGCGCGGATGAGCCACGGCAACGTCAGGCCCTGGCCGATCAGCGTGGCCAGGATCACGCAGAAGGTGAGGAACAGGATGAGGTCGCGCCTCGGGAAGTCGGGCGGCAGGGCGAACGCGGCGGCCAGCGACACGACGCCGCGCATCCCGGCCCACGAGAGGATGAACACGGCGCGGGCCGGCGGGGACGGGTCGCGGGCTCGGAGCTTGGCGCTCAGCATGCGCGGCAGGTAGGTCGCCGGGTAGACCCACACGATGCGCGCCACGATGGCCGTGGCGCTCACGGCCACGCCCAGCGCGAGCAACTCCTCGGGGGGGTGGTCCACGAGGACCGCCCGGAGGATCGCCGGCAGTTGCAACCCGATGAGCATGAACACGAAGGCGTTGATGAGCCAGATGAGGGTCTGCCACACGCCGGCGCCCATGAGTCGCGCGTCCGGTGAGAGGACCCGCGCGGCGCGCTGGCCGGTGATGAGTCCCGCCACGACCGTGGCCAGGACGCCGGACATGCCGACCTGCTCCGCCGCGAGATAGGCACTCGCCGGTGCCAGCAACGAGACGATGATCTCCATGACCGGATCCGCGGTCCGGTGCAGGGTCCGCGTGATGATCGCGCCGACGATCGCCCCGATGGCCAAGCCGCCGGCCGCGACGACGACGAAGTCACAACAGCGCTGCCGAAGTCGCCGGCCGCGTTGCCGATCGAGAAGGCGGCGGTTCCCGAGACCGCGGCACGCGGCCACCGCGGCCCGATAGGCGATCAGTGCCGAGGCGTCGTTGAGCAGGCTCTCCCCTTCGAGGATCGTCACGATCCGGCGCGGGACCCCAAGGCGCCGGAAGATCGCCGTGGCGGCGACGGCGTCCGGTGGCGCGACGATGGCCCCGAGTGCGAGCGCCGCAGCGACCGGCATGCCCGTGAGGCTGCCGCGGCGACGAAGGCCACCACGACCGTCGTGAACAGCACCAGGCCGATGGCCAGCAACAGGATCGGGCGCAGGTTCGCCCGGAAGTCGCGGATCGGCGTGAAGTAGGCGGCTCCGAACAGGATCGGCGGCAGGAACAGCAGGAACACGATGTCCGGCGCGAGCACGATGTCGGGGAGATCCGGCAGCTGGCCCAGGACGATGCCGCCGAGCAGGAGCAGGATCGGGTCGGCGATGCGCAGGCGCCGGGCGAGGTAGGTCAGCCCGATCGCGGCGACGAGCGTGACGAAGACGAGCTGGATGGGGCCCAGGTCATGGGTCAGCGCCGGATCGGTCACGGCGAGGGGCACGGGCGAGCTGACCGGCGTCCGCGGCTATCGGGCGGCGACGCGCGTCCGACGGCCGGCCCACTCGGCCAGGCCGGGGATCTCGAGCGGCGGCAGGTCATCCGCGGGCACGAAGCCGAAGACCGCGCCCAGGAACGACAGGCGTGCTTCCAGGGTCCTCCGGATCGCGTCCGCGCCGCGGAAGCCGTGGCCCTCCCCCTCGAACGCGAGGTAGGCATGCGGGATGCCGTTGGCCTCGAGGGCCGCGACGATCGCCTCGGCGTGGCGGGGCGGCACCATCCGATCCTCGAGCCCCTGCAGGACGAGCACCGGGCACGAGACCTCATCGAGGTGGTGATTCGGCGACCGCTCGCGGTACAGCTCCGCCACCTCCGGATAGGGTCCGACGAGCCGCTCGACATAGCGCGACTCGAACTTGTGGTCGTCGTGGACGAGCGCCTCCAGATCGCCGATCCCGTACAGGCTGATCCCGGCCGCGAACGTATCGCGGAAGGCGAGGGCAGCCAGCGTCGTGTAGCCACCCGAGCTGCCACCTTCGATCGCGAGCCGCTCGGGGTCCACGTCACCGCGGGCGACCAGGTAGCGCGCGGCGGCCTCACAGTCGTCGACATCGACGACGCCCCAGTTGCCATCGAGGGCCTGGCGATACTCGCGTCCGTAGCCCGTGCTGCCGCCGTAGTCGACATCGACCACGGCGATGCCGCGGCTGGTCAGCAGCTGGAACTCGAGGCTCAGGGCATTCGCCGCGTTCGCCGTCGGGCCGCCATGGGAGCGGACCAGGAGCGGTGGCAGCTCGCCGTCCGGGCCGACGACGTCCGGGTTCGTCGGTGCGTAATACAGGCCATGGGCGATGCGCCCGCCGGCGCTCGGGAACGTGATCGCCTCGGCGACCGAGGTCCAGGCCGGGTCCATCGCCAGCGAGCTCGAGCGCCGCAGCACGCCGGTCGGTGCCAGCGTCGTCAGATCGAGCGCCACGACCATCGATGACTCGGCCGGGGAGGCCGCGATGGCCACGATCGCGTTGGGGCCGGCCCGCAGGCCGGCGATACTCGGTGAACGGCGTCTCGACCTCGCCGGTGAGGTGGCCCGGGGCGATGTGGACGATCCGGTCCCGACCGCGGCCACGGGCGACCGCGGCGATCGAGCCGTCGGGCAGGAAGCCGTAGGTGGAGCGATCGAACACCCAGGCCGGCTTCGCGAACTCCGCGTCCATCGGCGCGAGCGGCTCGAGCCGCGGGCCGTCGACGAGCCGGTAGAGGTTCCACCACCCGCTCCGATCGCTTACGAGATGCAGCACCCCGTCTGGCGACCACTCGGGCTGGACGATCGACTCGTCCAGGCCGCCCGCCGCCAGGTCCGAGGGATCGAGATAGCCGTCGCTCCGGACCGGGGCGATCCGCAGGCGGGTCGAGTCCCACGGCATGTCCGGGTGGTCCCACTCGAGCCAGGCGAGCCGGGTCCCGTCCGGCGACAGACGGGGAGCGGCGAGGAAGTCGGGGCCTTCGACGAGGACCCGCGGCGCCCGTTCGCCATCGAGGGGCACGTCGACGATCGTCGCGACGGCCTCGCCATCGCCGCTGTGATCCTCGCGCACGGCCAGGAACCGGCGGCGCCCGCGGTCGAACCGCAGGTCGGCGTAGCGGTAGTCACCCTCGGGCGTGATGGGCTCGGCCTCCGCGCCGCCCGGGTCCAGGCGGTACAGCCGGCCGTCAGCCCGGTTCGAGAAGACGACCGTGCCACCGGCCACCGTGTACGAGCCGCCGCCGTATTCGTGGACGCTCGTCCGGACGTCGAACGGCGCGCGCGTCACGTCCTCGGTCGTGCCGTCGGCCGCGCGCCGCACGAGGACGCTCCGGCCGGCTTCGGCGGGCCGGCTCTCGATCCAGTAGATCTCGTCGCCGTCGATCCACGGCTCACCGAGCCGGACCGAATCGCCGAGCAGGTCCTCGATGCGGAGCGGCGACGGCCAGCTCCCGTGAGGCAGTCGCGGCAACTCGTCGCGCTGGTCGTCGGCGAATGTCCCGTCGGCGGTCGACAGCGGTCGATCGTCAGTCATCGGCGGAACTCTACCCCGTTCCGCCTCGGCGCCAATTCATCGCCCACGGGAGATCGGGGAGCCAGAGGGCGACTCGGCCAAAGGCCGCGGGCGGTGAAGCGTAGACTTCGGGCACGATGCGGGAAGGACTCCTCGGGGTCGCACTGCTCGTTGTGGTCGGTTGCGGCGGAACCGAGCCCGTGGCGCCGGCTGTGACCTGCGTCGAGCGGCCGTTGCGCGCCGAGCTCCATGTCGATGCCCATGATCCCCGAATGGTGTGGGCGACCGACCTTGCGACCGGCCGAGATCTGGCGGTGCGACCGCGACCGCCCGGAACCTTCACGTTCGACCGAGACCGACCCACGTCGCTCCTCGACGGATTCGGAAGCATCCTCTCCTTCAACGGGGAGATCTCGAAGACCGGCTGCGTCGACGAGGCCGGCCAGATGGTCTACCTCGGAGCCCAGGACCTGCCTGATCCCAACCGGCCGCCGAACTGACCGTCCGATCTAGGTCCCGTGCTGCCAGGACGACACGTAGTCGGCCTGCTCGGCCGTCATCGGCTCGAGCTCGATCCCGAGCGCGGCCAGCTTGAGCCGGGCGACCTCGGCGTCGATCGCCTCGGGGACGACGTAGACCATGCGGCTCGAGCTCGGCGTGATGCTGGGCGACGTACTCGGCGCACAGCGCCTGGTTCGCGAAGCTCATGTCCATGACCGCGGCCGGGTGGCCCTCGGCCGCGCCCAGGTTGACGAGGCGGCCCTCGGCGATGAGATTGAGCTTCTTCCCGCCGAGATCGAACTCCTGGACGTTCTCGCGCACCTCGCGCACGTGCCCTTCGGCCAGCGCGCGCAGCGCCGCGAGATCCAGCTCCGCGTCGAAATGGCCGGAGTTGGCCATGATCGCGCCGTCCTGCATGGCCTCGAAGTGCTCGCGCCGGAACACGTTGAGGTTGCCGGTCGCGGTCACGAACAGCTCGCCCCAGCGGGCGGCGTCGCCGTGGCTCATCACCGCGAAGCCGTCCATCAGGGCCTCCAGGGCGCGGACCGGATCGACCTCGACGACCGCGACGTGGGCGCCGTGGCCGTCCATCCGCGAGGCGATCCCCTTGCCGACCCAGCCGTAGCCCGCGACGACGACCTTGCGCCCGGCGATGAGGATGTTCGTGGCCCGCAGGATGCCGTCGAGCGTGCTCTGCCCGGTGCCGTAGCGGTTGTCGAACAGGTGCTTGGTCTGGGCCTCGTTGACCGCCACGACCGGGAAGCCGAGGGCCTTGTCGGCGGCCATCGCCTTGAGCCGGATGACGCCGGTCGTCGTCTCCTCCGTGCCGGCGAGGACCTCCTTGACCTGGTCGGGCCGCTCGCTGTGGAGGAGCGACACGAGGTCGCAGCCGTCGTCCATCGTGATCTGCGGGTGCGTGTCGGCGACGCTCTTGAGGTGGTCGTAGTAGGTGTCGCGGTCCTCGCCCCGACGGGCGAACGTCGCGATGCCGTACTCGGCCACGAGGGCCGCCGCGACGTCGTCCTTGGTCGAGAGCGGGTTCGAGGCCGCGAGCACGACGTCGGCACCGCCGGCCTTGAGCGTGCGCATGAGGTTGGCCGTCTCGGTCGTGACGTGCAGGCACGCCCCGATGCGCAGGCCGTCGAGCGGTCGCTCGCGCTCGAAGCGCTCGCGGATCAAGCGCAGGACGGGCATCTCGCGTTCGGCCCACTCGATCCGCCGGACGCCCTCCTCGGCCAAGCCGAGGTCGGTCACGTCGTGGGCGGGCTGGATCGCGGCGTCGGTCATCGGGGGTCGATCTCCTTGCGGGCGAAGAGGCGGCGCAGCGGCGCCGTGAGGTCGGGCCAGGGCGAGCCGAGGCGATGGATGAGGCGCTCCTCGAAGCGCGCGTGCTCGATGAAGCCCAACCGTCGGTAGGCGTTGATCGCGGGCGGGTTGTCCGCCCGGACGTTGAGGACGATCTGGTCGCACGACCGCAACAGTTCCGCGGTCACGGCACCGGTCACAGCGGTCGCAAAGCCGCGTCCACGATAGTCGAGATGGGTCAGGACGTTGCCGACGACCGCCAGCCGGGCCGCCGGACTGACCACGTGCGTGCCGGCAGCGGCCACGAGCTGGCCGTTGACGCGCATCCCGTAGTAGACGCCATCGGCGATCGCGCCCGACGGCAGCCACGACGCGAAGCCGAGCTGATAGAGGCGGTTGAGCTCGCCGATCTCGACCGGCAGCAGCCGCTGGACCGTCGCCGGGTACGGGCCGGAACCTGGCCCGATCGACCCACATCCGGACCATCTGCGGCCCGGGATCGACGCGGTAGTGCGCTTCCACGGCCGGGAGCATCGTCGTGCGGGCGGCGATGTACGCGGCGCGCGGCCGGATCACGTCGCGCAGCACGGCGCTGATGCCGTCGGGCCGGCCCAGGACGAACAGGGGCTGCGGGGTAGGGCCCGTGTACTCCATCCCGACGGCGACGAGCTCGTCGCCGTCGTAGGCGGCGCCCCAGCGCGTGCGCCCGAACTCGCGCTCCTCGAGGTCGCAGATCGCATAGGCCGCGTACAGCCGGTCCTGATCGAGGAAGTCGTGGAGCAGGGCGCGGTCGGTCGTCTGGCGAGCGATGGCGGCCGGGCGCCGGCCGATCGCGATGGTGGCCATCAGGACTCGACCGCCACGGCCGGATCAGCGGCTGTGTCGACGGGGCTGACCGTGGCGGCCGCGACCAGCGCTCCGAACCCGGGCGCCGCCGCGCGTCGGACCTCCCGTCGGGCCACCGCCTCGGCCAGGCCATCGGCGTACGGGGCCCGGATCACGCCCTCGTCGCTGATGAAGCCCGTGATGAGGTCCGACGGCGTCACGTCGAATGCCGGGTTCCGCACATCCGTGTCCGGCGGAGCGATGCTCACGCCACGCACGAACAGGACCTCGTTCGCCTTGCGCTCCTCGATCGGGATCGCGCCACCGTCCGGTGTTCCGAGGTCCACCGTGCTGATCGGCGCCGCGACGAAGAACGGGATGCCGTGGCGGCGCCGCCAGCACGGCCAGCGTGTACGTCCCGACCTTGTTCGCCGTGTCGCCGTTGGCGGCGATGCGGTCGGCCCCGACGAGGACGACGTCCACTTCGCCGGTCGCCATGAGGTGGCCGGCGGCCACGTCCGGGATCAGGGTGTGCGGGACGCCGGCCTGGGCCAGCTCCCAGGCGGTCAGCCGCGCCCCCTGGAGATAGGGCCGGGTCTCGTCGACCCACACGTGGACCGCGCGGCCGCCGTGATGGGCCGCCTGGACGACGCCCAGCGCGGTGCCGTACTGGCCGCAGGCGAGGGGCCCGGTGTTGCAGTGGGTCAGGATCCGCAGCGGCCGATCCTCCGGGAATCCGAGCGCCTCGAGCGCGTCGAGGCCGGTCAGCGCGAGACGGCCGTGGTCCTCGGTCGTCTCGAAGACGATCGTGTCGGCCTCGGCGCGCATCGCGTCGGCGATGGCGTCGCCATCCTCGGACAGGTCGCCGACCGCCTCGTAGGCGGCCATGACCCGTTCGACCGCCCAGCGCAGGTTGACCGCCGTGGGACGCGCGTTGATGAGCGTCTTTGCCGCGCCACGGAACGTGGCACGACGGGCGTAGGGGCGCGTGGTCCGGGCCTTGTCCGCGGTGAGCGTCAGCCCGATCGCACCGACCTGGCCGATGGCCGGAGCCCCGCGCACGATCATCTCGCGGATCGCGTAGGCCGCCTCCGATGCCGACCGGACGCGGTACTCCTCGAGCACGTCGGGCAGCTTGCGCTGGTCGACGAGATGGAGGACTGCCCGGGGTCTCGCGGAACGGCGTCCGGAAGCCGGTCGGGTGCGCGGGGACGGCCGGGCACGGCCGCGGCGGCGGGCGATCGCCACCGAGCTCGGGTCGAGGATCGCGCCGGCAGCCTCGGCGGAGACACGCTGCAGCGCCTGCGCCGCGCCGACGACGCCCGCGGCGCCGTGGAACAGGTCGCCGGCGAACTGCCGGAAGAAGCGCCGCCGGGCGAGGTCGGCGCCTTCACCCGGCGGACTCACCGGGTCCGGCTGGGGAGGTCGGGTATCGGTCGGATCGGTCAATCGCGTGCGGGCCTCGGGCGGACGTCAGTACTGGACGACGCTGGTGACCCGGCGTCCTTCCAGGCGGTCGCGACCCTTGAGGAAGCCGAGCTCGACCAGGAAGCCCAGGCCGACGACCTCGCCCTTGAGCCGCTCGATGAGCTCGATCGTGCCCTTGACCGTGCCGCCGGTCGCGAGCAGGTCGTCGACGATCAGGACCTTCTGGCCTGGCTGGATCGCGTCGCGATGGATCTCGAGCGTGTTGGACCCGTACTCGAGGGCGTACTCGACGGTGATCGTCTCCGCCGGCAGCTTGCCGAGCTTGCGGACCGGCACGAGGCCGGCGTCCAGCTGGTAGGCCATGGGCGAGCTGAAGATGAACCCGCGCGACTCCATGCCGACGACGATGTCGATCTGCTCGTCCTTGTACGGCTCGAGCATGAGGTCGATCGCCTCCTTGTACGCGGCGGGGTCCTTGAGCAGCGTCGTGATGTCGTAGAAGAGGATGCCGGGCTTCGGGAAGTCGGGGATCTCGCGGATCTTCTCGCGGAGCGACTCGGCGGACATCGGCTCGGGACCTCGGAGCGGGTCGGTGGATAGGCGCTGGGTGATGGTGGCGGTGGCGGCCGGCGGGCGCACCCCGGGCCAGCGGAAAGTCTACCGCAGGCGAACGGCGGCGCCGGACGCTCAGGGACCGGTGGCCGGAACGGCGCTCGCCGACGCCGGACGCGCCGCGCGGCCACGCGCAGCCGGCCGCTCAGGACCAGCCCGAGCAGCCGCGACGCCGATCGCGATCGCGAAGCCGACGAGGAGGCCGCGCAGCGGCGCGCCGGTGTCCCGGACGGACGCAGCCACCGCGGCCCCGGTGATGCCGGTCCCGAGGGCCGTCCCGAGCGAGTCCGTGAGCGACAGTGCCGAGGAGGCGCGACCCTGCTCGGCGCCGGCCGCCTCGCGCAGGACGATCAGCGCCAACGGCGAGTAGGCCAGACCCATGCCCAGGCCCGCCAGGCCGACCGTGGGGATCGGCCCACCACGGCGAGAACTGGGGAAACAGGACGACCAGGAACGTCGCGAGGCCGGCGATCAGCACGCGCGATCCCGGCCTGCACGAACCGCTCCGGCGGGAAGCGCGACGAGAGGCGGGCCTGGATCCACGAGCCGGCGGTCCAGGTGAGCGTCGCGGCGGTCAGGCTGATGCCGGCCTCGGTCGCGCTCAGGCCGCGCCACTCCACGAGCGCCAGCGCGATGTACGCGTCCACGGCGAAGAAGGCGAACGTGATGATGCCGCGGATGAGGACGGCCGCCGGCAGGCCGCGCGCCGCGCGCAGGGTGCCCGGCGGGGTGAGCCGGCGAAGCGCCAGGATCGCGAGCGCGGCCCCGGTCGTCCCGAGCACGACGAGCAGCGCCGGCTGCCCGCTCGTGAGGCCACCGAGCAGGAGCCCCGTGCCGGCGGCGACGACGAGCGCCAGCGGCAGGCGTTGGCGCAGCGTCGCGGCCGTATCGGACGGCGCTCCCGGCCCGACCCGTCGCACCTGCGGGTAGGCGATGCCGGCCGAGATCGCGATCAGCGGCAGCAGGCCCAGGAACACCCAGCGCCAACCGATGGACTCGCCGACAGCCCGGCGATCGCCGGTCCCAGCAGGCCCGGGCAGCACCCACGCGGTCGACAGCGTCGCGAACATCTGCGGCCGCAGTCGCTCCGGGAGGCTCCGGCCGATCGCGACATAGGCGATGGGCGGCACGGTGCCGGCACCGAGCCCCTGGAGGAACCGCCCGGCGACGAGCACCTCCATCGACGGAGCGAGCCCGCCGACGATCAGCCCGATCGCGAACAGCGCGATGCCGACCGCGAAGGGCATGCCCAGACCCCGCCGGTCGATGATGCCGCCGACGACCACGATGCCGATGAGCGAGCCGAGCATGAACGCCGTGAAGACCCAGCCGTAGAGCTGGAGGTTGTGCAGCTCGCGCGCGACGATCGGCATGACCGTCGAGACGGCCAGCGCCTCGAACGCGACGAGGGTGACCGTGAGGACCAGCCCGACCGTCAGGTTCCGGCGCCCGGCGGTCCACAGGCCGAGGCCGTCATCCACCGGTCCCGGGGCGCACGGGCGTGCCGGGCGCTCCGGGCTTTGGCTCACCGACATGGTCCAAGTCTGCCACCGACGGGCGGCCGTCGGCGCGCATCGCTCGTGCGACGATGGACCGCGTGATCCGGACCGGGCGGCTCCTGATGCGCCGGTGGCGCGACGACGATCGCGACGCCTTCGCCGCGCTCAACGCCGACCCCGCGGTCATGGAGCACATGGCGGGGGCGCTGACCCGGATGCAGTCCGATGCGTTCGTGGACCGCATCGAGGCGTGCTGGGACGAGCGCGGGCTGGGCCTGTGGGCGATCGAGGTCCCCGGCGTCGCGCCCTTCATCGGCTACGTGGGGCTGTGGCCCGCCGACGATCTGGCCGGCGCTGGCTCGGTCGAGGTCGGGTGGCGCCTCGCGAGGGCTCATTGGGGCAACGGGTACGCCACCGAGGCAGCGCGGCGAGGCGCTTCGCTTCGGCTTCGAGCACGTCGGCCTCGACGAGATCGTCTCGTTCACCGTGCCACAGAACGAGCGGTCGCGGCGGGTGATGGAGCGGATCGGGCTGCGGCACGACCCGTCCAGCGACTTTGACCATCCACGGCGTCGATCCAGCGGCGAACCCGGAGCTCGTGCGGCATGTGTTGTATCGACTCGGCCGCGCCGAGTGGCTTGCCCGAGACGAGGCGAACGTCAGCCGACCGTGAACCAGGCGCCTCGACGCCCTCGCGGTGAGCGGTCAAGGTGTCAGGGTGTCTCCAGCCCGACGATCCGCACGGCAACGGGCCCTTCCGGCTCCGCGCTGAAGCCGGCGAGAAGTTCGACTTCGCTTCCCCCGGCGAGGACGTCGACCGTCAGTTCGCTGGCCTCCACCGCCCCGTCGACCGTGGCCGAGACCTCGACGGCAACGGACAGCGCGGCCGAGCCCCGCGGTTGTAGACGCGGACCGGGATCAGCCAGCCGTTCTCGGCGGGGGATCCGCGCTCCACATCGGCGGTCGCACCAACCGACGCGGGGCGCCCACCATCGGCGACCGCCTCGACCACGAGGAAGCCGACCACACCGACGATGGCGGCGAGGCTGACCACGAGGATCAGCCATTCCAGGCCGTTTCGCTTCACGTGGCCGCCTGCGCGGTGTCGGTCGACCCGTCGCCGACCAGGACGCGGCCGGCCGCCGCCCCGAACGCCGCCACCACGCCGAGCATGACCACGTGCCCGACCAATGCACGGAGGCCGAGACCATGGACGGTGTCGAATGACCACAGCAGCCCGTACGAGACAAGCAGCGCGACCGCGTAGGACGCGATCGTCTCGCCGATAGGTCCGTTCAGCGGGCCATTCCCGAGCCACGACCGCGAGCCCCTCGCGCGGTGGATCGTCAGCAACGTTGCGAGCCCCATGGCGAGGCTGACGCCGATCGCGACGAGTACGAGTGGCGTATCGGCCTCTGACCCGATGACCCGGACCTCATCGGTCGGGGCGATGTTGAGGGCGAAGTACAGGGCACCGCCGGCCGCGACGAAGAGTTCGCCGACCGGCCCGACGGCCTCCCGGCCGCCGCCGTCTTCCGCGTCGCTCAGGATCGTCGCGGCAAGCGCTGTGCCGAAGGCCACGGGGATCGCCTGGAGCGCCACCCGGCCAACGACGGTTGCGATCCCGAGCTCCGGCTCAAGGCGGCCCAGGACGTACAGCACGACCGCCGCGATCAGGACGGAGAGGCCCATGCCCTGGAGGGAATTGATCAGCAGCTCGGTCCAGGTACGTTCGCGACGAAAGCCGCTGACCGCATTGAACCCGACGATGATCCCGAACGAGGCTCCGAGCAGGACGAGCAGCTTGAGCGGATGCATCGTCTCGCCGTTGCGCCACATCTCCTGGGTCCACAGCAAGGGCAGGCCGACCAGCAGACCCGCCACGATCGCCCGGACGTGGTCGCGGACCGTCTCGCCGATCGACCGGCCGGCCCCGCCATCTTCGTCGGACTCGCCCTTCGCCATCGGCACCTCCGCCCGCAGTATCGGGGACGCGCTACGCGCACGCCAGCCGCGCCACGACTGCCTGGGTCAGCTGCCAAGCCTTGGCCGCATGCGGCGCCCGGATGCGGACCTGGTTGCTGGCGAACGTCGACGTCGGACGGCTTGACACCGGGCAGCCCGCCGTCGCCGAGGAGGCGCATCGCCGCGGACCGGGTCAGCGACGCGCCGAACCGGACGACCAGCCAGCCCTCCTCGCGCGAGATCGAGCCGATGCCGGCCGCCTCCGCCGCCAGCCGCAGCTCGGCGACCTCGACCAGCCGGATGACCGGTGTGGGCAACGGGCCGAACCGGTCCGTGACCTCCCCCCGGAACGCGGCGATGTCGCCGGGCGTGCGCGCCTTCGCGAGGCGCCGATACAGCTCGAGCTTCTGGGCCTCGTCCGGGACGTAGTCGTCCGGCAGGTGCGCATCGATCGGCAGGTCGACGACGGCCTGCGGTGTCTCGACGATCGGGGCGCGGCCCTCGCGACTCGCCTTCTGCCCCTCGACCGCCTCGGCCAGCATCCGCGAGTACAGGTCGAACCCGACCGCGGCCATGTGCCCCGACTGCTCGCCGCCCAGGATGTTGCCGGCGCCCCGGATCTCGAGGTCCGACAGCGCGATCTGGAACCCCGCCCCGAGCTCCGAGGCGTTGAAGATGGCCTGCAGCCGCTTGCGTGCCTCGTCCGACAGTCGCTCGCGGCGCCGGTACAGCAGGTACGCGTAGGCCCGTCGCGACGACCGGCCCACCCGCCCGCGAAGCTGGTAGAGCTGCGCCAGCCCGAGCGTGTCCGCGCGATCGATGATGATCGTGTTCGCGTTCGGGATGTCCAGACCCGACTCGATGATCGTCGTGCACACCAGCACGTCGGCCGCCCCGTCGGCGAAGGCGATCATCACCTTCTCGAGGGCGCCCTCCGGCATCTGGCCGTGCCCGACGACGAAGCGCGCGTCCGGGAGCAGCCGGCGGAGCTGCTCGGCCTGCGCCTCGATCGTCTCGACCCGGTTGTGGACGTAGAAGACCTGGCCACCGCGGTCCAGCTCGCGCAGGATCGCGTCGCGGACGAGACCGGCGGACGCCTCCGCGACCCGGGTCTGGATGGGCAGCCGGTCCTCGGGCGGCGTCTCGATGACGCTGAGGTCGCGGATCCCGGCCATCGCCAGGTTCAGCGTCCGCGGGATCGGGGTCGCCGAGAGCGTGAGCACGTCGACCTCGCGGCGGAGCTGCTTGAGCTTCTCCTTGGCGGCCACCCCGAAGCGCTGCTCCTCGTCGACGACGACGAGACCGAGGTCCTTGAACCGGACGTCCTTGCTGAGCAGGCGGTGCGTGCCGATGACGATGTCGACCGTCCCGTCGGCGAGACCCTCGATCGTGGCCGCCTGCTCCTTGGCCGACACGAACCGCGACAGGATCCGGACCTCGAGCGGGAACGCCGCGAAGCGCTGGCTGAACGTGGCGTGGTGCTGGGCGGCCAGCACCGTCGTCGGCACGAGCACCGCGACCTGCTTGCCGTCCTGGGTCGCCTTGAACGCGCCGCGCAGCGCGACCTCGGTCTTGCCGTAGCCGACGTCGCCGACGACGAGCCGGTCCATCGGCTGCTGGCGCTCCATGTCCGCCTTCATCTCGGCGGACGCGCGCAGCTGGTCGATGGTCTCCTCGTACGGGAACGACGCCTCCATCTCCTGCTGCCAGGGGGTGTCGTCGTTGAAGGCGTGGCCTTCGGCGGCCGTTCGCGTGGCGTACAGGGCCAGGAGCTCATCGGCGAGATCCGCCACCGCCTTGCGGACGCGTTGCTTGGCGCGCAGCCACTCGGCACCCCCGAGCTTGCTGAGCTGCGGCCGCTCCCCGCCGGCGTAGCGCGTGACCCGCGCGATCTGCTCGACCGGCACGAAGATCCGGTCGCCGCCCGCGAACGAGAGCTCGAGGTAGTCGCGCTCCTCGCCCGCCCCGCCGCGGCGCAGCATCTGCTCGTAGCGCGCGACGCCGTGATCGATGTGGACGACGAGGTCGCCCGGCGAGAGCCGCTCGAGGATGTCGCGGGGCACGACCCGCCGGAGCGCCTTCGGCCGCCGGACGCGGACCGTCCCGAACAGCTCGCGGTCGGTCACGAACACGAGCCCGTCCGGTCCGCCGACGAACCCGCCGTTGAGGCTGCGCCCGACCAGCGCGATCGCCCCGGGCGGCGGCGGCTCCTCGATCCGCTCGACGACCGCGACCGGGTGCCCGGCCTCCTCGAGGACCTCGGCCAGCCGCGGCGCCTGGTCCGAGGCAAGGACGATGCGGCCGCCGTCCTCCCGCCACCCGCTGACCGCCGCGTCCAGTCGGGTCGCCCGTCCGAGCGGCAGCACCGGCTCCCGCCAACCGAAGGGGTCGCCCGAGCTCCGGCCGCCCGACGCCATCGCCACGCCGGTCGGCGGCTCCGATTCCCAGGTCAGCTCGAGCGTCCGCGACCCGACCAGCCGGGTCTTCCAGGCGCGCGGCGACAGGTAGGTCGAGGGCCAGTCCTTCGGCAGCTCGCCGGCCTCCACGAGCTCCCCGCGCCGCTCGTCGGCCTGGCGCCACAGGAATTCGGCGGCTTCGGCCAGGTCGCCCGGCTCGTCGAGGACGAGGAGCGTTCCGGGGTCGACATGATCGAGTGCCGTCGCAGGCGCCAGCTGGGCCGCCCAGACCTCGGCGGCGTCACCGACCGCCATGGCCCGCGACGCACCGGCGGCCGCGGGCCGGAGCGGGTCGTCGCCTGAACCCTCGAAGCGGGCGAGGTCCGTCCCCAGCCGCTCACCGAGCCGCGACGACTGCCCGGCCGAGGCGCTCGCGGATCGCCGCCACGCCCCCGGTCGGGAGCAGGAACTCCGACGCGGGCAGGAGGACGATCCGCTCGACCGCCCCGGTCGTCCGCTGGTCGGTCGGATCGAACGCCCGCAGCGAGTCGATCTCGTCGCCGAAGAACTCGATCCGGATCGGCAGCTCCATCGACGGCGGGAAGACGTCCACGATGCCGCCGCGCCGCGCGAACTCGCCACGCCCGGCGACCTCCGTGACGGGCGAGTACCCCAGGTCGAACAGGTCGCGCAGACAGCTGGTCCTGGTGGAGCCGGGCGCCGATGCGCAGCTCGCGGGGATCGGCGGGCAGGTCGTCGGGCGCGATCGTGTGCTGGAGGAGGGCCTGGACGCTCGCGACGAGGACCCGCGCCTGCCCGCCCCGCCAGGCGGCCAGGGCCGCGACACGGGCCGCGGTCTCGTCGGCCACGAGCTCGCTCCGCTCATAGGCCAGGGCCGTGCGCGGCTCGAGGATCGCGACGGCCGACGCGTCGCCCAGCCAGGCACCCAGCTCCTCCGCGACGCGGTCGCCGATCTCCGCGTCGCGGGCGACCCAGACGAGCGGCTCCCCGATGGCGATCGCGGCCGCGAGGTACGACTTGGCGCCGTGCGGGACGGCGACCAGGCCGGCGTGACGCCCGACCCGCCCGATGTCGGCCGGGCTCCCCAGCCGTTCGCGAAGGGCGCCGAAGGTGCCGGTCTCGGCGAGGAGGGGCGGCAATCCGGCGAGGTCCGGCAATCGATGGCCGGCGCCGGTGCGCGGCGCGGCTGCCGGGCCGCCCGGCCGACTGCCGGCCCGCCTGGGCTTCGCGGGCGACTTCCCGGTCGGCGTCGCGGTCCGCCGGGCATCCTCGACTTCCGCGTCCACCGCGCCGATGTCGAACTCGACGACATCCTCGTCCCGTGGCCGCGGATGGCGGGCCGCGAAGTCCTTCGCGACCTGCTCGGCGATGCGGCGATCCCGCCCGCGGCGGCCGCGCAGGGGCGGCGTGGTCGATTCAGGCATCGGCCGACTTGTCCTTGCGCTGCAGGACGCGCCGCCAGCCGGTCTTCGTGCGGCGGATCCCGGACTCATCCGGCGGGCCGTCGACCTCGCCGGGCGCGGCCAGCCGGTCGGCGTCGGCCTCGCGGAGCTGGAAGGTGTTGAACCGGTTCGACGCCTTGCTGGTCCCGTCGCGGGCCCATCCCTCGACGGCATCGGCGGCCGCATCGAGCAGCTCGTCGAGCCGCTGGACCTCGTCCGGCGCGAACTTGGACAGCACGTGGTCGCGGGCGGTACGGACCGGGTCGCCGATCCCGACGCGGAGGCGGCTGAACTTCTCGGTACCGAGCTCGTCGATGATCGAGCGCAGGCCGTTGTGGCCGCCGTGACTACCGGCCTCGCGGAACCGCAGCTTGCCGAACGGCAGCGCGAAGTCGTCCGCGACGATGAGGATGTCTCCCAGCGGCGCGTGCTCGCGGGCGAGGACCTTGCGCACGGCCTGGCCGGACTCGTTCATGTACGTCAGCGGCTTCACGAGGGTCAGGTCCAGGCCGCGATACCGCCCACCGACGACATTCGAGCTGTCGCGCTGGCGCCCACGGCCATCCCAGCCCGCCCGCTCGGCGAGCCGGTCCATGACCAGCCAGCCGATGTTGTGGCGGGTCCCGGCGTATTGCGAACCCGGGTTCCCTAGACCGATGACGACCTTCAACGATGCCTCCGCGGACAGCACGATGTGGCCCGAATCCCGTCCGGCCGCGACGCAGGGCGTCGCCTGGGTAACCGGCGGGAGGGCCGAGGGAGGATGGTACCCGGCCAGGCCCGGACGCGCCCGACGCTGCGCCGCGCGCCTAGAAGTCCTCGGCGACCGGTTCCGCCGGCGGGAAGAGGGCCGCATCGAGGAGGCGGCGGTCGCCCAGGGGCTCGCTGAGCTCCACCCTGACCCGCGCCGGCGGGTTCATCGGGCAGGTGGCGAAGCCCTGATTGACCTGTGGCGTCGCGAAGAAGACGACGAACACCGAATCCTGCCCGTACGTGACGGACGGCGGCCGCAACCGGGCGCCCATGGGCTGGCCACTGGTGCACTCGCGCTCCATGACCAGGGCGTCGAATGTCTTCGTGCCGGGGTGCGGCGCGCGTGCGTCGGGGTCGAGCACCCACGTCGCGAGGCTGAGGCCCTCGAGGACGAGTTGCGGGCGGCACTGACCCCAGCCCACAAGCTTCCAGAAACCGCCCTGGTTCTCGAGGGTGGCGGAGACGAAGGCCGGATCGGCGCCGGCTGGCTCCCGCGCGATGTACTCGGCCACCCGTTCATCGCGGCTTGCCAGCCAGTACCCGGACTCGGGCAGCATGTCGATGTCCGGACCGGCCTGGGCGATGGCTGCACGGAGCCCGGCGGCGGATGGATGGTCTTCGGTCTCCGCCGTCGCCGGCTCGTCGAGGATCGTGGGCAGGAAGCCGGGTGGTTCGCCGCAGGAATAGCGCATCTCGGCGAGCGCCAGCCCATCGGGAAGCGCCTCGGCCGAGGGGGTCTCCGCCTGGGAGGACGTCGGAGCGCAACCGGCGAGGGCGAGCATGAGGACGACGCCGCTGCACAGGATCCGTTCCATCGTCGCTTGAGACGCCGGTCCTCGGCGATGGGTTGCCCGGGCGACGCCTCATCACGACGCCGACGTCAGGAGCCGACGCTCCAGGGCGCGCATCGCAGCCTCCTCCTCGGGCTCGGCGTGGTCCCAGCCGCAGACATGGAGCGTGCCGTGGGTCACGAGCAGGCGGAGCTCGTCGGCGGCGGACCAGCGAACGTCGCCGGTGTGGCCGCCCCGGCCGGATTCCGCCTGTTCCGCCGCCCGCTCCACCGATACGACGATGTCGCCGAGATGCAGCCGCCGGCCGGGTGGCAAGGCGAACGGGAGCGCCGGGGTAGCCGGGGACCGCCGGCCGGGGTGCACCGGGAACGCCTCCGGAGCGACCAGCGGAAACGACAGCACGTCAGTCGGGCCGGCCTTGCCCAGGTGCGTCGCGTTCAACCCGGCGAGCTCCGCATCGTCGGCCAGGATCAGGCCGATCGATGCCGGGGCCGGTGCTCCAGCCGCCTCGAGCGCTCGCTCGACGACTTGCGCGAGGGTCGCGCCATCCAACGGGGACCGGACTCCGTCGCGGACGTCGAGGTCGATCCGCCACGGCGGTCGATAGATGGGCCGGGTCACGACGCGGGCGCGTCTCCCCCGCCGGCGGCGCCCGGTCCGCCGGACACGTCTCGCGCGACACCGCCCGCTCCGCCCGCACCACCGATACCACCGCCGCTCGCGGCCCCGGCGACGCGACGCGATTCCAGCTCGACCACGGTGTTCTGCGGGTACGCGATCCGCGTGTGATACATGCCCAGCAGCTGCTGCACGAACGCGTTCCGGATGCGCTCGAGGTCGCGCAGCGTCAGGTCGCACTCGTCGAACTGGCCGTCGCTGATGCGCTCGTCGATGATCCGCCCGACCATCGCCCGGATCGCCGGCTCGTCGCGGGCCGAGAGCGAACGGACGGACGCTTCCACGCCGTCGGCCAGCATGATCAGCGCGGCCTCGCGGGTCTGCGGCTTCGGCCCCGCGTGTCGGAAGCGGCGCTCGTCGACGGCCTCGGCGGCCTTCTCGCCCTGGGCGGTCAGCAAACCGCCGTACGGCTCGGCTGCCCGCTCCCTGGCCCGGGCATAGAAGTAGCTCATGATCGCCGTCCCGTGGTGCTGCGGGATGAACGCGATCAGCGCCTTCGGCAGCTTGGCGGCGTAGGCCGTGTCGATCCCGTCGGCCACGTGCTGCTTGAGCACCTGGGCGCTGACCTCGGGTTCGAGCTGGTCGTGGATGTTCTCGCCGCCGGCCTGGTTCTCGATGAACGCGAGCGGGTTCGAGAGCTTGCCGACGTCGTGGTAATACGCTGCTACGCGCGTCACGAGCGGGTCGGCCCCGATCGCCTCGGCCGCGCGCTCCGCGAGGTTTCCGACCATCAGCGAGTGGTGGTACGTGCCGGGCGTCTCGACCAGCAGCCGACGCAGCAGCGGCTGCGACGGATTCGCCAGCTCGAGCAGCTGGAAGACGGTCAGGATCCCGAACACCGATCCGAGCACCGCGAACGTGCCGACCGCCGCGACCGAGGATCCGATGGCCGCCGCCGCCGAGGCGAACCACAGCTCCAGCACGCCCTGGATGTCGCGCGCGCCGAGCAGCGAGAAGATCGACACGACGACGATGTTCACGACGAAGATCGCGATCGCGGCCTGGACGAACACCTGCAGCCGATCGCCCTTGCGGACGGCGATGATGCCGGCCATCCCACTCAGGAAGGTGTAGGCCGCGAACTCCAGGGAGTTGTCGTTCAGGGCGCCGCCGATGATCGCGATGACGGCCACGACGATCGTGGCCACCGACGCATCGAGCAGGATCGCCAGCAGCATCCCGATCGCCGCGATCGGCAGGAAATAGCCGAGGATGGCGCGCCCGGCCGTGACCTTGAGCGCGAGCGTGGTTCCCGCGAGGAGCAGTCCGATGAGGACGATGACGTTGTTGCGGTGCCAGAGCGTCGGGCGGAAGCGCCAGATCCAGGCCAGCAACATCGCCACGACCAGGACCGATAGCAGGAGCCAGCCGGCGAAGCTCGCGACGTCTGGCGCGTTCTCGCCGATGCGGAGCTCCTCGATCGTCTCGATGTCGGCAGCGTCCAGCCGCTTGCCGGTCGGGACGATGATCTCGCCCTGGGCGACGTCCACGCCGACCGGGTCGACGGCCGCCGCGGCCGCGTCCCCGGCACTGTCCGTGAGCGCCTGGTCGAACGACGAGTTCGGCACGATGAGAGGAGAGATCAGCTCCGCGGCGAGCATCCGCTCGATGGCGTCGAGGCCGCCGGCCATCCTCCCGGCCAGCTGGGTCCGCGTCTGCGGAACATCGGTTTCGCGCAGTTCCAGCAGCAATGTCCGCTGCAGGACCTGGCCGGCCTGCGTCCGGACTTCGGCCCAGCGGGCGGGGTCCAGTCCGACGAGCGCGGCGCGGGCTTCCTCGGACAAGTCGGGGATCGCCACCTCCAGCAGGGAGGTGCGCCGGTCGGGCGCCAGGTCAGCGCCGAAGGCGGTATCGACCCGGTCGACCCGCGCTTCGAACGCCATGGCCTGCTCGGCGGCGATCGCGATGGCGGCGTCGGTCGTGTAGGTGTACTGGGGCGGAACGCTGTCGCGAGCTTCGGCGCGCGCCTGCTCGGTCCGCACCTCGCTGTCAAAGGCGGTCGCGCGCGGCGCCACGATGTTCGTCCGGGCGATGTCGCCCACGTTGTACTGGAGCGTCTCCTCGGGCAGGATGTCGGCGCCGAGGATCGCGGTCATGACGAGCATGAGGATCCCCGCGGCCACGCCCAACCTTGTAGCGTCGCTGCGCGTGAAGCGCGCGATGACCGGGGCTCGGTGGATCAGCATCGGTTGACGCTCATGGCGTTCAGTGCGGACTCCGATCGTGTGCGGCGAGGTCCGCCTGGGCCAGGCGGCTGGCGACGAGACCGCTCACGATCTTGCCGTCGGCGCGGCCGCGGATGCGCGGGGAGAGCCAGCCCATGACCTTGCCCATGTCGCGCGGGCTCGTGGCGCCGGTCTCGGCCACGGCTTGCTCGACGAGCGCCCCGACCTCCTCCTCGCTCAGCGCGGCCGGCAGGTACTCCTCGAGGATCGTGATCTCCGCCTGCTCCTTGGCGGCGAGATCGTCCCGTCCGGCCTTGGTGTATGCATCGACCGATTCACGGCGCGTCTTGACCTCGCGGGTCAGGACGGCCAGGAACTCGTCATCGGTCAGCGGCTGCTGATTGCGCTTCTCGACGTTGTAGGCGGCATTGGCCGCCATGCGCAGGACGTCGCGGCGCAGCGCCTCACCGCTGCGCATTGCAGCGGTGATATCAGTCTGGACTCGATCACGAAGGGACACCGTTGATGGCTACCTCGGGCGGTCGTTCAGCAACGCCCGTGGGGCCGCAGTGGTTCCGGTCGATGCGGGTGACCCCGCTCAGCCGGCCTGCGTTCGGGCGTTCTTCTTGCGCTTGGCTTCCTTGCGCTTCCGCTTCACGGAAGGCTTCTCGTAGTGCTCGCGGCGGCGAGCCTCGGCGAGGATGCCGCTCTGCTGGATCTTCTTGTTGAAGCGGCGCAGGGCGCTTTCGAACGTCTCGTTCTCTCCCACTCGGACTTCAGCCAATCGGTGTTCACCTCCTACGACCAGGGTCTCGGTCTCATTCACGTCCGGCGCGCGGCCGGCCGGCTGGACGTGTGCTCGACGGGGGGGCCGCAGAGCCGCCGGAGTCTACCCGAGGGTCTCAGGCTGGGTCAAACGTTCGGGCGAGCCTCGCGCGCGCAGGTTGCCGCCACGTTTCGGCCAAATTGCCGCCGTATCTGCGCCAAATGCTCGCCGGGGGAGCGTACGGCGGTGTATCCGACCGCGGCCTCCCTCGATCCGAACCGTTGGGTCGCGCGTCACGCTCAAGGAGCAGCCCGCCGGGCGTGGATCGAGGGCAAGAGAGGCGGTCACGGCACGAGAGTCCGCCTAATGCTCCCAGCAGGGGCATTTGGCGGACGATCGGTGGGTCGGCACGGGCTCCACGGTCGCTCGTCGGGCCGGCTACGCGGTCGGCAGCCGCTGGCCGAGCGCCAAGATCCAGTACGCGTCGACGACGGCCACGACCGCCCAGAACCCGATGATCAGCGTGGGACGGCGCAGGAAGCACTTCGACCAGCCGACCCCGAGGCTCATGGCCCGGCCGTACAGCACGATCGCCACGATCGCGACGGCGAGCACGAAGATGGCCGGCCCGACGAGCCAGGCGATCAGGCCCACCGTCCCCATGCGGCAGAACGTGAACGCCAACCGCTCGTACTTCTCCGGCCGCGTCAGCGGCGGGCGGACGTAGGTCCCGGGGCCGACCGGGCTGACGGCGCTCACGAGGGGGCCGCCGCGCGCCGGCCGCGCACGTCGTCGAGGAGGACGAGCTCGCGCGCCGGGACCATGCCGGCCGACGTAGTGCGCCGGAGGCCACCGAACAGCTGCCGGGCGCAGAACGGGACCCGCACCGGGTTGGCCTCACCGTCGATCGAGCCGACGTGCACGCAGCACTGCTGGAGCCGCTCAACATTCAGGGTCCACGCGTCCATGAACGACTTGACGGAGAAGCGCTTGACCCGGAGGGCGATCTCCTCCACGGCCGCCTCCCGATCGAACATCCAACGGCCCAGGCTCTTGAGGAAGCCGCTCACCCCCAGGTCGCAGGCATCGCAGACCCGGAGCAGGTGATCGACGAGCTCGGGACGTGACACGAGCGTCGTCTCGGACATCATCCCGACGAGGGCCGTCCACATCGCATCGTCGGGGGCGATGCGGTTCGAGACGAGGCCCAGGTACTCCTTGAGCCGGTCGGTCCCGAGCATCTTCGGCACGGACCGCCACTCCCCGCTGTCGCCGCGCACGAAGTACGTGATCGAGGAGCAATCGGGATGCGAGCAGGGCAGCGCGATGAAGTCGTCCGGCCCGACCCGGTCCGCGGTCTGCTCGCCGAGTCGATTGAGTGTGCCGGTCGTCGTCACGCGTCGCATCGGATCGATGGGATTGGCCCGGCCGGATCCGAAGACCGGCTGGAACGCGACGCCCGCGATGTAGTCGGTGTCGAGGGCGAAGTCGGCGATCGCGCCGACCTCGTGGTCGTTGACGCCGTCGGCCACGGCGACGGCCAGCGTCGTGAACACGCGCTCCGCGGCGAGCCTCCGGAGGGCATCGGCTTTGACGCCGCGCAGGTCCTCGCCCCGGTGGAACAGGTGCGAGTCCAGCTCGAACCCGTCGAACTGGAGGTAGACCTCCACGCGGCCACGCAGCCGGCCCAGGGCAGACACGAACCGGTCGTCCTTCGCGATCCGTACCCCGTTCGTATTGAGGATGACCCGGGTCACGTTGCGCTCCGTGGCCGCCTCGATGATCTCGAGGACCTCTGGGTGGACCGTCGGCTCGCCGCCCGACAGCATCAGGACGTCGACCCGGCCACCCTCGCGCTCGATCGCCGTGTCGAGCGAACGCAGGAGGTGCGGCAGCCGCGCGAACCGCCCGATCCCCGGAGCGGCGGCCGCGAAGCAGGTCGGGCATTCGAGGTTGCAGTTCTCGGTGATATCGAGCAGCAGGACGCACGAGTGCTGGGTCTGCAGGTCGCCCAGGCCGTCGGCGTACGCCATCGGGATGGGCGCCGCGTTGCCGGGCGTGTCGGGGATGATCTGGCGGGTCGGCGTGCGCCATTGCTGGAGGTACTCCCAGCGGCCGTGGTCCTCTTCGTACAGGCTCACGACCTCGCCGTGCCCGCGTCGGCAGATCCGGCGCAGGTAGACCGCCCCATCCATGGCGACGAGGTTGCCCTGGAGGATGTCGGTCTCGTAGTCGATCTCGCGGTCCGGGTCGTCGCTGAAGCAGTGGCCACAGACGGTCAGGACCATCCGCAGCGGCATGTACGGGCGCAGTGCGAGCATGTCAGCCTCTCCTCCTGCGGGTCACGCGACGCGGAACCCCGCGATCAACACGACGCAAACGCCCAACGCCACGAGCGCCAGGACGGCTGGTAGCACGACGATGATGATCACCGCGATCCGGAATGCCTCGGCCAAGGCCGGGTTCGAATCCCGGAGCGTGAGCCAGGCGAAGATCGCACCCAGGAGCCCGATCCCAATCGCCGGCAGCCCCATGATGCTCGTCTCGGGAATGGCCGAGAGAACGGTTGCCACCACGAACACGCCGACGAAGTAGCCGATGACGATGAAGACTGCCCTCGCGTTCGACCGGCGTCCGCGGACCGGCTCGGCGGATACCGCCCAGGCGGCCGCGATCTCGCGCTCGTCGTATCCGGCATCGGCAGCCGCTCGGCGGAGCGCGTCCTCGGTGAAGGCGTCGCGGTTGGCCCGCACGTACTCGGCGAGCGCGATGACGCGAGCATCTCGGTCCGGCTGGCCCCCGGTGCCCGCGGTTGGATCCGGCGTCGGGGACGGCGCCGGAGTCCTCGGGTCGGGCGAGCCGCTGTCGTCGTTCAAGTCGTCACTGGCCAAATGGTCGTGTCGTGGCGATGCACAGGCCGGCCACGGATCCGAGAAGGACGAGCGGCACGGACAGCATCGTCAGCATCGCGCCCTGCAGTTGCTCGGCCGATGGATGCCGGCCTCGTACCCAATTGACCGAGATCAGAAGCGCAAGGAGGAGCACGAAGGTCAGCACGCCCAGCGAGATGGTTGCCGTCCCGTACCGGTTCTCCAATCCACTTAGTAGTGCCCAGCCAAGCACTGCGTACACGAGCACGTAGACCGCAAGGACGATCCAGAGCGCACCTCTGCGGACCGGACGTGCCAGCTCCTCGTCCCGCTGGCGCTTGGCCGCGCGACGGTAGGCCTCGTCAACCTCCTCTGGGGTGTAGCCGGAATCGCTTGCCGCCTGGCGCAGGGCCTCGGGCGAGTAACGCTCGGCGCCCGCCAGGAAATACTCGCTCAGCGACGCGACGCGATCGCTCGTCTCTCCGATCCAGGTCGAGGGATCCTTGGGCTTCCGTTCCTCCGGCGGTTCCGTCATGGTGCGGTCCTCCCTGCTGCTCGGCCATCGACTCGAACGGTGCTCGCCACGAGGTCCTCGCCGCCCGGCGGGACCGGGACCCGCCACGTATCCCGCGACCACTGGCGGGCGAAGTGGGCGACGAGCAGCCCGACCAGCGGGATCAGCACCCACTGCGGACCGGTGAGGCCCAGGGCCTGTGGCTCGTTGCCCCGGACGAACTCGACGAAGAAGCGGAAGATGCCGGCAGCCAGCAGGTACAGCTTCAGCGTGTCGCCGACGATCGGGACGCGAGCGCGGTAACGGACGATCAGCGCAACGGCCACGAGGTTGAAGACGATCTCGTACAGCATCGAGGGGTGCATCGGCAGCTCGCACCCGGGACAGCGAGCGAATGCCGCCGCCGCCTCGGCCGACACGGACACGCCCCACGGCAGCGTCGTGGGCGTCCCGAGCGGCAGCTCCGAGAGGAAGCATCCGACTCGTCCGATGGCGTCGGCGACGGGGATCGCGAGGACGTAGCAGTCACCGGTCGAGCGCGTGTACCCGAAGGCCCGCTTCGCCAGCACCGTCCCGAGATAGCCCCCGGCCAGCGCGCCGATCAGGCTCTTGCCGCTGTTCTCGATCGCCACGCTCAGCGGCACGCCCTCGAGGGCCGTGTAGTACTCGACGTGTTCCCAGGCCGTGATCGTCCGGGCGCCGATCGCCCCGGCGACGACCGCCGTGAGCGAGATCCACACGATCCGCGTGTCGAGCCAACCCCGCCGCGCCAGCTCGCGGTAGTAGATCGACAGGCCCACGATGAGGGCCAGGACGGTGAACGCGTCGTGGGTCAGGATCGTGACGGGGCCCACCTGCCCCAGGACCGGGTGCATCCGCCAGCCAACCTCCGCGAGTCGACGTCAGCGCCGGGCGCGATGGGGGGATGGTAGCCCGCTGCCGTGCTGCGCTGTCACGCGATGGCGCCCGACGGCGTCGTCGTAGCATTCGATGACCCGCCCGAGGACCGCAACCCGTGCCAGCGACCCTGATCGACCTGCTCGAGCGCGCCGTGACCCGCTTCGGCGACCGCCCCGCCCTCGGCATCCGGCTCGAGGACGGCGCTGGGGCGCATTGGTCGTACCGCGACCTCGATCGTCGCTCCAGGATCGCCGCGTGGCGGCTGCGAGCTCTTGACCTGGAGCCCGGCGACCGGATCCTGACGTGGAGCCCATCGAGCCCGGAGCTGCCGGCCGCCTACTTCGGGGCGATGCACGCTCGGGTCGTGATCGTGCCGCTCGACCTGCGCATGTCTGCGGACGCCGTCGCGACCATCGTCCGCGCGTCCGGGGCGCGCCACCTGATCCTGGGGACGGGCCGCGACGCCCCCGACCCCGCCGCGGCGGGCCTGGCCGACTTCCCGACGACGACCGTCGAGGCCCTCTCGGCCGAGCCCGGGCCGGACGATCCGCTCTTCACGCCCGACTGGGAGGCGCGCCAGGCCGCCTGGAAGCGCCCCGAGCCCGAGGAGGTATTCCAGCTCATCTTCACGAGCGGCACGACCGGCACGCCCAAGGGCGTGATGCTCACCCACGACAACGTGGCGGCGTCGATCGAGTCGTTCCACCACATCGTCCCGCCGATGGAGCACCGGCTCGTCTCGCTGCTGCCCCTGTCGCACCTGCTCGAGCAGGCGGTCGGGCTGTACTACGCGCTCGATGTCGGGGCGGACATCCTGTATGTCCGGAGCCGGAACCCGCGGGTCATCTTCGATGCGCTGCGCGAGCACCGGGTGACCTCGATGGTGGTCGTTCCGCAGATCCTGGACCTGTTCTGGAGCGCCATCGAGCGCGAGATCGACAAGCGCGGCCGCCGCGCGACGGTCGATCGACTGCGCGGCATCGCGCGACGCTTGCCGTTCGTGCTCCGGCGCCTGCTGTTCCGCAGCGTCCACGCGCAGCTCGGCGGGCACTTCCGTCTGTTCCTGTCATCGGGGGCGTTCCTGCCGCCGTCGCTGCAGCAGTCCTGGGAGGACCTCGGCGTCACCGTCCTCCAGGGCTACGGCACCACCGAGACGGGGACCGGGGCGTGCACGACCCTCGACGACCATGGGCCGGGCACGGTGGGACGGACGCCCGAAGGGATCCAGATGCGGATCGTCGAAGGCGGCGAGATCCAGTTCCGGGGCCGCTCCATCTTCAAGGGCTACTGGAACGCGCCCGAGCTGACGGCCGGGGCCTTCACGGACGACGGCTGGTACCAGACCGGCGATCTGGGCCACTTCGATGCGGCCGGCCGGCTGATCCTCAGCGGTCGGATCAAGGACATGATCGTGCTGCCCAACGGGTTCAACGTATATCCCGAGGACATCGAGAACGCGCTCCGGATCGCCGGCATCCGCGACGCCGTGGTCCTCGAGACCGAGCCCGGTCGGATCGAGGCGGTCGTGCTCGGCCTCGACGGCGAGAGCGCGGACGCCGACGGGCACACGGGTCGGCGCCGCGGTCAAGGCCGCGAATGCCAGCCTGGGCCCGAACCAGCGCATCGCGGGCTGGCGCCAGTGGCCGGACGAGGACTTCCCCCGGACGCACACGCTCAAGGTCAAGCGCGTATCCCGAGTCCGCCGCTGGGCGTCGCTGACGGCGAGCGCCCCGCGGCGGACTGGCGGCCTGACCGGCGCGGGGCACCAGCCTGCGGCCGACGCGCCACTCAGTGCCGCTTGACGGGCCGGCACCCCGGTACCGAGCGTCTCGAGCGCCGGCTGGATGTCGCGGCTGTCGCTCGTCAGCGACGCCCTCGGGCACCCACGAGTAGAGGACGACCGTCGATCCGACGAGCCGCATGATGTGCCGCGCGCCGAACGGCACCTGGACGCGCGCGGGGCCGCTTGCGAGGTACGCCGCCTGGTCCGCGGCGGCCTCGGCTGCCGCGGTCGCATCGGGGAACTCGTAGACGACGATGAAGCCTTCGGTGGGGGCATTCGGCAGGACGACCTGGTAGACGGCTCGCGGCGTCGTCGTGAACGTCACGTCCTCCGGCGGGCGGAATGGAGTCTCCGTGTCGCGGAGCACGAGATTGCGCTCCCCAAGGACGCGGACGAGCTCGATGCGCGTCTGGGCGACGCTCGGCCCGACCGTCCTCGCCGGCCCGAGCGTGCCGGCCGGGAACGTGGCGAGGGTCGGGCCACCGCCGGGAGTGCACCCGGCGAGCATGCTCGCGACGACGAACGCCGCCGCTGCAACGAACCGCGGCCGGCGGCTGCGGCCGGACGCCGGCGACGTCCCTCCACTCACCCTGGAGGCCATGTGAAGGCGCGGCCACCCATCAGGTGGATGTGCAGGTGATCGACCGACTGGCCGCCCCAGCGACCGACGTTCGAGACGAGTCGATAGCCGTCGTCGGCGATCCCTTCAGACCGCGCGAGGTCCGCGGCCACCGCGAACATCCGGCCGAGCAGCGGGCCATCGGCGTCGGTCAGCTCCAGGGCAGAGCCGATGTGCCGGCGCGAGATGAGCAGGATGTGGGTCGGGGCTCGCGGGGCGATGTCACGGATGGCGAGGACCTCGTCGTCCTCGTACAGCCGGGTAGCCGGCAGCATCGTTGGCGACGATCCCGCAGAACAGACACGGGGCGGTGGACATCGGGGGCTCCTTCGCGCCTCAGAACGAGGGCTTCGTGCTCATGAGAAAGCCGATCAACCCCACGAGCGCGGCCATCAGGTATGACACGTAGCGCTGGCGCCTGGCACGCGCCTTCCAGACCGCATCGTCGGCCGCGGCCTTGATGCCGACGAGCCGGCGCAAGTTGGGCCGCTGGATGAAGAACGCGATCGCGAGGTTCGCCGCGTAGATGACGAGCGCGACGAGAAGCCACGGCTGCTCGAGTATCTGCGGCCCCAGGATCGAGACGAGCGCAAGGCCCGACAGCGCGAGGCCCGCCCCGATGACCACGGTCCCGTGCGACTGCGCCCACAGGAGCGACCGGACGACACCGCTCTCCGACTCAACGGCTGCGCGCCGGCTCCGCAGCGTGAACGGCAGCAGGATCGACGGCAGGAACAGGCTGATCGCCAGCCCGATGTGGACGGCGAGAACGATCGGGAAGAGGGTGGCGGGCATCGACCGCGATTGTAGGGTGGGCGACTGAGGCCGGCATCGCGGCCACCGCCGTGATTCGGCCGTCCGACGGCCGACGACAGATCGAACTCGCGACGATCGAGGCGAGTCGTAGGTAGTGAAGGCAGGTCATCTCGACCGGCCTGTAACACGAGGCGGTCGGTGCAGCGAGAGCTCGTCGAGGCGGCACGGGACGGGGACCACGAGGCATTCGAGGTCCTGGCCGCGGCCGCCGTCGATCGGCTCTACGCCATCGCTCGGCTCATCCTGCGCGACACCCACGACGCCGAGGACGCTGTCCAGTCGGCCCTGATCGACGCGTGGCGAAACCTGCACAAGATCCGGGATCCGGACCGCTTCGATGCGTGGCTGCATCGCCTGCTCGTCAACGCATGCGCCGACGAGCGACGCCATCGGCGGCGGTTCGAGGCCCACATTCGCGTTGTCCATGCCGAACCGGCTGAGGCCGACGGCAGTTCCACCCTTGCCGACCGCGAACAGCTCGAGCGCGGCTTCCGTCGACTGAAGCCGGAGCATCGGGTCGTCGTGGTCCTCCACTACTACCTGGGGCTCCCCTTCCATGAGATCGCCGAGCTTGTCGGCATCCCGGAAGGAACAGCGAAGTCCCGGGTCTATTACGCGACGGGGATCCTGCGCGCCGCGCTCGAGGCGGACGCTCGATCGACCGTTGCCGTCACCGATGGACGGACTGCATGAATACGAACGCGACTCCCGAAGACCGGATCACGGCGTGGCTCGTCTCGGACGCGCCACCGCAGGCACCCGATCGACTGCTCGAGGACACCTTCGAGCAGACGCGTCGGATCCGTCGTCGTGGGTCGCCTCTCGAGTGGAGGATCTTCTCGATGACGCGAAACATCGCGCTACTCACCACGGCGGCGGTCGTGGTCGTGGCTCTTGCCATGGTCGGCGGCGGCCTGCTCGATCGATCGCCGGGGGTGGGAGGCCCACCGGCGTCGACGGCACCGTCACCGCTGGCCACCGTCGACCTTCCCCGTCGCCCAGGCGGAGCCTCCGCAGATCCGGACGCGGCGACGGCGACCGGCCAAGTCGCCTATCACGCCTCGGTCGACGGCAACTGGGATATCTACCTTGCCGACGGAGACGGGACGGGAGTGATCCGCCTGACGACCGACCCCGGCACGGACATGTATCCATCCTGGTCGCCCGACGGCGGATCGATCGCTTCGTCCGGGACGGAGACGTCTACGTGATGCGGGCGGACGGCACGGGCGCCACACGCGTCACGTCGAGCCCGGAACCTGAGGATGAGCCCATCGTTCTCCCCGGACGGCACCAAGGTGGTCTTCGGTCGACCGACTGGAGCTGAGAATTTCGCGATCTATCGGGTCGACCTCGACGGCTCGAACGAGCAGCTGCTGTACGAGGAGCCGGAGACCCACCTCGAGGGTGTAGCGCGGCTGATCGCCGAGGATGTGTTGCTCGCCGTGCGCGACGAGATCGGTGGTGGCGGCCTCGAGATCGTCCGCGTCGATCTGACAACGGGTGTCGAGACTCCGCTGACGGATTATCGAGACGGCGAGGAGAGCTTCTTCGCCCTGTCGCCCGATGGCGCACGCGTGGCGTACCAGAGCGAGGGCCCGGAACCTGGACTGCTCGTCATGGAGGCCGACGGGACCAACAGTCGGCACGTCACCAGCGAGTACTCCGGTGGGTGGATCGCATGGACCGCCGACGCCTCCACGCTGAGCTTCGTGAGCGGTGGCTGGATCAATCTCATTCGACCGGATGGGACTGGCCTGACGCGACTCCTGCAGGGCGATTCGCCGAGCTGG
>CAWEOO010000005.1:0-47573 GCA_963810725.1 uncultured Chloroflexia bacterium | reverse complement strand
GCCTCATCGGTCACATGACCGAATGACCCGTGCCGGTGTTGCAGTCGCCGCCAGTTAGTCGCAGTCCACCGATGGATCACACGCCCGGACGAACTCGACCAGATGGCGAAGTTCATGGACGTCCACACGGATTCATCGGGGTGACCGCCGAGCAGCTGCGACGAGGCCCACGGCGGGATCTCGCGATCGAGGAGGCGACGAGGGCGTCCACTTCGTCCGCGCATGGCTCGATCCGGAGACGGCAAGGTCTTCTGCCTCGCCAGCGGGCCGTCCGGGAGGCGGTCATGCGCGTCCACGAGCGCGCCGGCCACCCGACGCCCGAGGTCTAGGAGTCTCGTGGAGGTGTCATGATGCGACAATTGATCATCGGGCTATGGTCGCGGTCGGCATGGTCGCGACGGCGCATCCGGCCGGCGCCGTAGGATGCGTACGGTCGTGCCGACGAGCTTGCGGCGGTTCGGGCGGCGACCGCCTGGTTCCACGATTTGCGTCGGCAGATGCCGCCGGCTACGGGCTGCTCCACGTCTGGACGGACGAGGCCGGCCTTCGGGGCCATGGGCCAGCACTACGTAGAGGGCGCGATCGTCGGCGACGTCATGTGGATCCGACCGCGCCGGAAGCGCTCATGTACGAGCCGGTGCGCGGCGGCGGAGACGCCTCGTCGCCGTGGAATGGGTCATCTTCCAGGCGGCCTGGGTAGACGCCGGCAACACGGATGCGCCGGAATGTTCGGCCGCTCTTCAAGCCCGTTCCGTCGCCAACCGCTACGGCGTGCCGGTGCTTCCAGCTCCGCGCCTGGGTCTGGAAGCCGACCCGGGCCGGGGTGTCTCAAGGACTTAACCCGCGCGTCTCGTGCCGGGGTACCGACAACTAGTGGACCCATTTAGCTCCCTCCGGCCTGGGCAGTACGCCGGCCGAGGCCGGTCGGCCGTGTTTCGCGCCCATCGAGCCCGACCTGACCGCGCTACGCGCTCTCAGCGCGCTCCGCCAGCCATGTCTCGTCGTTCGTCTCGTCGACCCCCTGGTCGACATCCGTCCTCGTGAGGAGTAGCGGCAGTCGGCCCGCCCGGATCGTCTCCTCGGTGATGATGCATTTGCGGATCTCGGTGCGCTCCGGGATGTCGTACATGACCTCGAGCAGCGACTCCTCGACGATGGAGCGCAGCGCCCGCGCCCCGGTCTTCCGGTGAGCGCCACCTCCGCCGCGGCCTTGAGGGCACCTCGGCATGAAGACGAGCTCGACCTTGTCGAGCGACAGGAACTTCTGGAACTGGCGGGTCACCGCGTTTCTCGGCTCGGTGAGCACCCGGACGAGGTCCTCGGCGCGTCAGCGCCGTGAGGGTGACGATGACCGGCAACCGTCCGATGAACTCGGGGATGAGCCCGAACTTGAGCAGGTCCTCAGGCATCAGCTTCTCGAGCACCTTGCCACGCTCGACCGCACCCATCGGCGTCTCCGACCCGAAGCCGATGGCCCGCTTGCCGACGCGCTCCTCGACGATCTTCTCGAGGCCATCGAACGCGCCGCCGCAGATGAACAGCACGTTCGTCGTGTCGATCTGGATGAAGTCCTGGTGCGGATGCTTGCGCCCGCCCTGCGGCGGGACGTTGGCGACGGTGCCCTCGAGGATCTTGAGCAGAGCCTGCTGGACGCCCTCCCCGGACACGTCGCGGGTGATCGACGGGTTATCGGCCTTGCGCGCGATCTTGTCGATCTCGTCGATGTAGATGATCCCGCGCTGGGCGCGGGCGACGTCGAAGTCGGCCGCCTGGATGAGCCGCAGCAGGATGTTCTCGACATCCTCGCCGACGTAGCCCGCCTCGGTCAGCGACGTCGCGTCGGCGATGCAGAACGGCACGTCCAGGACCCGGGCCAGGGTCTGCGCCAGCAGCGTCTTGCCGGAGCCGGTCGGACCGACGAGCAGGACGTTCGACTTCTGGAGCTCGACGTCATCGACCTGGTGACCGGCGTTCACCCGCTTGTAGTGGTTGTAGACCGCCACGGACAGGACCTTCTTGGCCCGGTCCTGGCTGATGACGTACGAGTCGAGCGCGTCCTTGATCTGGTGCGGGTTGGGGAGCTTCGACGCCGCCTGCTTGGGGCGCGGCGTCTCGAGCATCTCCTCCTCGATGATCTCCTGGCACAGGTTGATGCATTCGTCGCAGATGTAGACGCCCTGACCCGCGATGAGCTTGCGGACCTGTTCCTGGCTCTTGCCGCAGAAGGAACAGCGGTAGGGGACCTTGGGTCCCTTGCTGCTGCTGCTGGTGGAGGTCACGTGCCGGCTCGGCTCCCTTGCCCTGTCTATTCGCTCTTGCTGGATTTCTTCGGTTCGGGCGCCGGCGTGGCCTCGGTTTCCTCCACGGCCTCCTCGGCGACCTTCTCGTCGTGGTGCTGCGCGGTCAGCGAATCCCACTGCTCCGAGTACACCGCGTCGATGATGCCATAGTCCTTGGCCGCCTCGGGAGACATGAAAAGGTCCCGGTCGGTGTCCTTCTTGACCTTTTCGAGGGGCTGGCCGGTGTGGCGCGCGAGGATCTCGTTGTTGCGCTCGACCAGGAATTCCCATTCCTTCATCTGGATCATCGCGTCGGGGGCGTTGCCGCGGAACCCGCCCGACCCCTGGTGGATCATGATCCGGCTGTTGGGCAGGGCGTAGCGCTTGCCCTTGCGACCGGCCGCCAGCAGGACCGCCGCCATCGATGCGGCCATGCCGATGCAGATCGTGCTGACGGGGGCCCGCAGGTACTGCATCGTGTCGTAGATCGCGAGGCCCGCGTTCACGACGCCACCGGGCGAGTTGATGTACAGGCTGATGTCCTTCTCCGGGTCCTCGGAGTCCAGGAACAGGAGCTGGGCGATGACGAGATTGGCGAGGTGGTCCTCGATCGCATCACCCAGGAAGATGATGCGTTCGCGCAGCAGCCGCGAGTAGATGTCGTAGGCGCGTTCCCCGCGGCTGGAGGTTTCGATGACCATCGGGACGAGCATTCGGGGTCTCCTGGGCGATCCGCTATCGAGGCTGTCTTGGTCTGGGGTTCAGCCGGCCCGCGCCGGCACATCGGTGGGTTGGTCGGTGGCAGGCGGTTCGGCCGTGTCGGCAGCCTCGCCGTGGTCGTGGTCGTGGTCGTGAGCCCCGTGGTCGTGCGCCCCGTGGTCGTGGTCGTGGCCCCCGGCGTCCCCTTCGACCGCGCCCGCCCCCTCCTCGAGGTGCGGCAGCGCCGGATGCTCCGGGTGGTCCGCGAGCCAGGCGTCGACGATCCGCTCGATCACCCGGCTCCGGCGCAGCGTGCTGCGGATGAACCCGCGCCCTCGCTCCGAGGCGAAATACGCGGTCAGCCGCTCGTCGCCGGCATAGCGTTGGCGGCCCAGCTCGACCTCGGCGTCGACGTCGGCCTCGGTGACCTCAAGGCCCTCTTCGTCTGCGACCTTCGAGAGCACGAGCAGGGTCTTGGCGCGCCGCTCGGCGTTCGGTCGGAATTCCGCGTGGATGTCGGCGCTCGTCTTCTCGACGGCCTTGAGGTAGGCCTCTTCGGTGATGCCCTGGCGCGCGAGCGAGGCCTTCAACTCGTCGTGCATGACCTCGACCTCCTGGTCGACCAGCACGTCCGGGAGCTCGACCGTGGCATTGGCCACGGCGTATTCGATGATGCGGTCCGCGAACCCGTGACGGGCGCGGTCGAGCGCGTTGCCCTCCAGCCGTCGGCGGATGTCCGACTTCAGCTCGTCGAGTGACTCGAACGAGCCGAGGCTCGCGAGGAAGTCGTCGTCCAGCTCGGGCTGGATCTTCTCGCGGAGCTCCGTGAGCTCGACGCTGAAATGCGCGATTTGGCCCGCGAGCGCCGGCTCGCCGTAGTCCTCGGGGAACGTGATGTCGAACTCCGTCGCCTCGCCGACGTTCAGGCCGACGAGGTTCGCCTCGAAGCCCGGGATCAGGCGCTCCTGGCCGATGATCAGCGGCATACGCTCGGATGTGCCGCCCTCGAACGGCTCCCCGTCCTTGGTGCCGATGAACGAGATGACGGCATAGTCGCCGTCCTGGGCGCCGCGATCCTCGACGGGGCCGAGCGTCGCATTCTGGTCGCGTAGCTCCTCGATCACCTGGTCGACGCGGGCATCGTCGATGACGTCGATCTCGGGCTTGAAATTGAAGTTGCGGTAGTCGCCGAGCGTCACCTCGGGCCGGACCGGGACGGTCGCCTTGAAGATGAGCGGCTTGCCCTCCTCGGCCTGGACCACCTCCACGTCGGCGTTGCTCAGGGGAAGGATGGCCTCCTGGACGATCGCCTCGCGGTAGGCGTCCTGCATCAGGTGGTCGACCGCCTCGTCGAGCACGACGCCGGGGCCGAGATGGCGCTCCAGAACGGGTCGTGGCGCCTTGCCGGGTCGGAAGCCGGGCACCCGCGTGCGGCGCGCGAGGGCGCGCACGGCGTCGCTCATGGCGCGTTCCAGACGCTCGGGGGGCAGCTCGATCTGAAGCTGGACGGTCGACTTGGGGGCTGGGGTGCGCGTGACTTGCATCGCGGGGAAGTATAGGGCGGGTCCCGTGTTCAGGCGGCTCGGGGCCGGTCCGCGCCGGCGCGGGAGGCGTCGCGGCCCACCAGCCAGGGGATTCCTCACACGTCGGCGTTCGCCGAGCTGAGCACCTCGTCGATGACCGGGTCGCCGAGCGCGCGAGCAGCCACCAGGTCAACCCGCTCGAGGACGCCACGGGCACTGGCGGCGTGGATCGCGCAGGCGCGGAGCCAGGCCGAACGCCACTGGCCGTCGGCGTCCGCCACGAGGTCCTGCAGCCACCCCACGATGTCCAGCGCAGCGCCGCCGGCCAGTGCTGGCAGCTGATCCAGCCGCTCCGTGATCGTGAGGTCGGGGTGGAGCAGGGGGACTACCTGCCTCGATTCAGCGGGGCTCAGCAGGACCGCCAGCGCCTCCATCGCCAAGGCGCCGCTCGATCCGCCGGCAGCAAGTTCGACCATCGCGGGCCCGAGTCGCGCGGATCCGTGTCGGGCGAGCCGGCCGCTCCTCACGCGCTGGGACACCAGGTCGAGCTCATCGCGGAGGGCCCTCAGCAATGGCCCGTCGGTCTCGTGCCGGTCGTCAGCACTCGCGTCGATCGCGGCGATGGCGGCCAGGATCCGACCGGCGTGGCGAACATCCTCGTGCAGGAGCCCGTCGAGCACCGCCGCGGATTCGTCCGGGGCAGGTTCGGGCGCGACGAGGCGCTCCAGGACGGCCAGACCGAGTTCTCGATCCCGGTGCCCGACGTGCCGGTAGAGGACCTGGTCGCGCGCGACGGACCTGGTGGTGGCCGCCCGGACGAGGCGCATCACGAGCAGCGGGGCCGGCGATCCTGCGCCATCGAGCATGTCGGCCATCGACGGCAGTACGGCGTCTCCGAGTCGACCGATCGCACCCGCGGCGGGTCCGGCCGAGCGAGCGTCTCCGAGGGCTGCGAGCGTGGGTGCCAGCGCGAACAGATCGGCGGCCTGGACCGAGTCGAGCGCGGCGGCACGGACGGCCACGTCCTCGTCCTCCAGGAGAGCGGCGGCCGCGGCGCGGTCGGCCGAGTCGAGCACCTCGAGCGCGCTCGCGGCGCGCAACCGGACGGCGCCGTCGGTCGAGCCGGCGCCGGCGCGCACCTCCTCGGCGAGCCGCCCGCGCGCAGACTCGTCGCCTGAGGCCGCCAGCCGGGCGAGCGCGGACATCCGGATGTCGGGCCGCGGGTCGCCGGCGAGTCCGTGGAGCTCGATGGCGATAGCCGGCGAGGACATCGCGGTGAGCAGGTCGAGACCAAGCCGCGAGGACCGTCCGTCCGGGCTTGCGAGCAACCGGCGCGCGACGGCCTCGTCCGCGGGTGTCGAATCCAGCTCGGCCGTCGGGACCAGCAGCGGTCGACGTTGGAGTGCCCCCACGAGCGCTGGTCCGTATTCGCGGTACAGGAGGATGCCGATCCACGTCCAGGCGGCGCAGACGATCGCGGTGACGACCGATCGTCGCGATCAGGGCGAACGGGAGGGCATTGAGGACGAGGATGAGCGCACCCGAGATCCCGATCGCGACTGGTACGCCCATCCCCTCGACCGCGGCCTGTACCGACAGACGGGCGCGCTCTGGCAGCACCTGGTACGTCGGCGTTGATCGAGGTGCGGGTCGTGCCATCGGTGAGCGCGATGTCGGCGATGCGGGCGGCCGACACGGTGGCGAGGAGCGCGAACGACGTCCCACCGCTGACCAGGTCCACGACGAGCATGGCGCCGGCGAGGACGGTGAGCACGAGCGGGTTGGCGGCGATGCCGAGCCTGAGGCCGAAGCGACGGAGCAGCGGGCCCGCCAGCACGAACAGGAACGCGATGCTCACGGCGTTCATGACCGCCGTGTAGCCGGCCAGGAACCGCGCGAGGTCCGCGGGGTCCGCGTACTGCGCGGATGCACGGTCGTAGACCAGGAAGTCGGCGAGCTGGCTACCCAGCGCCGAGAGAACCTGATAGGCGAGGATCAGGGCCACGAACCGGCTCGTGAGCAGGCTCCGAAGCGAGAACCGGGGCGTCCGCTCGTCGTCCGAGCCCGCGCCCCGGTCCGGTGCCGCTCCGGGTCTGGGCGAGCCGAGGAGCGAAGCGTATCGCCGGCCGGTGGCCCACACCAGCGCGGCGAATGCGGCCTGCGCGAGGGCGGTCGCCAGCAGCAGATCCTCCGTCCGGCCGAGCCAGGTCACCAGCTGCGCTCCGAGGACGCCACCGAGCACGGCCCCGACCGGGAAGCCGGTCATGATCCTCGGGAAGCTGGCTTTGATCCCGGCGATGTCGAGCAGCCGACCTGCCTGCCCGCCGATGAACACGAAGCCGAGCTGGATCAGGATCGGGAAGAGGATCAGCAGCGGCACGGACACCCATGGGGCGCCATCGCGGGCGATGACCCATGCGGCGCCGATCGCCGGCCGCCGCACCACCGAGGACGACGAGCGCGATGCCCAGGAGGTCGAAGCGCTGGGCCGTTCGGGCGACCGCCCCCGAGACGACGATCCCGGCCGCCCCGATCGCGATGTAGGTCGCCGGAAGCCAGGAAGATCCGTACGCGTCGAGGAACATCGCGTTGGCGACGATTCCCAGCAGCGCGGCCATCGCGCCGAACACGACGGCCTGGGCCATCAGCCAGTGAACAGCTCCGCGCGTCGATGTCCGAGGGCCGGTCACGCCGGCGTCACATCCACCTCGCCGCGGGCTCGCTCGCGCACCATCGCCACGAGGGCACCGATGATCCCGCACGCGAGCGCCGGTCGATCGGCGAGCAGCTCCTCGAGCAACGGCCTGTCGATCCGCAGCAAGATCGTCGGCTCGATCGCCGTGACCGACGCGGTCCGCGGCTCCGGGACGAGGGCCGCAAGCTCACCGACCGTCGAGCCGGCGCCCAGGACCGTGATGCTGCGCTCGCCGTGGTGCACGCGGAGTCGCCCGCTGACGATCACGAACATGTGCTCTTCGACCGCGCCCTCGGCGATCACTTGCGTCGCCGTGGCGACCTCGACCTCGGCCGCGCGCCGGGCAAGGGCGGCGAGGATGCGGCCGGGGACCTCGGCGAACAGGCCGACCTGGTGGAGCGCCACAACGCGCTCGACCGTGGTCATCATCCCCCGGCCGCGACTGGCGGAAGGAGGTGTTCGGCGAGCTCGGTGACGCGGAGCGGCCGGAGCCAGGCTCGAGCGTAGAGCTCGCCCGGGATCATGATCACCTCGACCTCGCGTTCGGCGACGATCTCGCTGTTCCGCGCCGCACGGCGGATCACCCCCGTCGTGCCGACGGGTACCCATGGCGCCAGGGGGGATGGAGCGTAGCCCCCGTCGGGCCGGACCACCAGCCCGTGGCCCGTCGGGACGTAGACGAACGATGGCGACGATCCGGGAGCGACGAGGACCTCGCCCGGTCGGATCGTCGCCCGGCAGGCCTCGGCAAACGCAGCCGATCGATCGAATCCGGTCGTCTCAGCGCCATGCTCCGCCATCAGCCGAAGCAGCTCATCCGCGTCGGCTCCGGCGCCGTCGACCGGCTCAGCGTTGAAGAATCGGCGTCGCTCTTCGGGCGCCGCGCCCTCCGTGTCGGCGACGGTCAGCAGTCGCCGGGCGAGCGCGGGGTCACGATCGGCCACGAGCGCCGCCACCCGGTCGGCGAAGTCGGGCCGGTCGTCGGGCCGTTCGAGCTGGATCTGCACGTCGTCGATGGAACGGCTCGGAGCCCGCAGCCCGCCCCCGACCGTTTGGCCGCCGAACGACGGGATGACGTCCGCCGCGATGTCCAGGATGACATCGGCGACGCTCCGCGCGGCCCGCTGAGCAGCGCCCTCGCTGCCAAACCAGCCGCGGTGGAACGCGATTCGCAGGTGCCCCTGCGGCGTCACGAACGCGACCCGGATATTGGCCTCGCCGGCGCCACGGTCGTCGTCGTAGATGATCACGTACGCCGCGTCGCCGGTCGCCGGTCGCAAGGTGCACACGGCGCGCGCCGTCTCGGCGTCCATGCAGATCTCGAACCCACCCGATGTGCGGAGGACCGCCCCGCGCTGGCGCAGGACGTCCGCCGCGCGAAGCGCCCGGAGGGTGTCCACGGCATCGTCGGCAAGCTCCGCCTGCGGGCCACTCGGCGCAGTGAGCCACATGAATGACTGCGACGGATCGAGGTAGGCATCGGTGTTCGCATCGGTCCGCAGCGGCGACATGTCCGCTGCCTGCGGCAGCTGCCTGGCCGCACGATGGTCGTCGAGGCTCGTGAAGACGACTCGCTGCAGCAGGCGGCGGAGCGCCGGCCGGTCGTTGAGCACCTCTGCCGGGATCACGGACTTGCTGTGGGCGACGCTCATGCTGAGCAGCTCGCGGAGGATGACGTCGGGCCCCGAGGCGAATGGCGCCTGACGAGCCACCTCCTCGAGGCGCGTGTGCACAGGACCCGTCGTGAGCAGTGACTCGATCAGCGGTCGTACGTCGGGACCGAATGCCGCGTGCGCCGCGAACAAGGCGTGCACACGGCGCCCCGACGGGGTCATGTCGACCATGCCGATGTCGTGGAGATACGCCAGCGCAACGCCGAACGCCTGGACGAAGCGATGCCGATCCGCGGGGCGGCCGGGGAGGAGCACGCCGTTGATGGTGTCCAGCAAGCGGACAAGACCGACCCCGACGTCTCGGACATGGACGACGCCATGGTCAGCGAAGATCGCCGGATAGGTGCCAGGATCCGCCAGGAACCCAGGGTCGAAGGCCATGGCCTCGAGCGAGGCCTGGACCTCGATCGGTCGCCAGAAACGCTCCTCCAGGTAAGTCCGGACCGCGCGCGGCAGATGGTCGTCGAGCTCCGCGTCTGGACCCTTCGCCTCCATCGGCACACAGTAACCGCTCGGAGTCCCGCTCAGACGCGACCGAAGATCGGTCGGCGATCGCTGTCGAGCTCCACCCCCTGTGCGAGACTTCGTACGGGCGAGTGGCGGAATGGCAGACGCGCCGGCCTTAGGAGCCGGTGCTGCGAAAGCAGCGTGTCGGTTCGACCCCGACCTCGCCTACCACACCCGCCGCGGTCCGCGGCGCATCGGGGTCAGATCCCGGTCGGGGCTGTCTCGTCGGCCGGACCAAGGGCGCTGTCGTCGCCGCGCTCGCTGCGGCGCACCGCCGAGATCCGGTCCTGGGCCGACGTGCCGGCTCGCTCCGCGCTCTCACGCGCCCGGTCGACCCCCTGCCCTGCCCGCTCGCGGACTTCCTTGAGCCGAGCCGCGACCCCTTCCGAGTCCGGGCTGAACAGCGCGTCACCGATGGACTTCGCGGCCCGCCCGAGCAGCGGGCGAACGACCGTCAAGAGCACGATGCCTTTGAGGCCTTCCCGTTCCTTGTGGGCCTTCTTGGCGTAGTCGGCGAAGTCGCGCTCCAGCGCCGCCCCCACTTTCTCGCCGTCGTCGCCGAACTTGCGCAGCGTCTTTTCCACCTCGGGGGGCAGCATCCGCTTCGGCATCGGTTCGGGCTCGCCCCAGATGGCCCGCCGAATGGCTCCGAGGATCCGTTGCGGCCCCTTGAGCGCGAGGAAGCCGACCGTGCCAACGATCGCAGCGGCCTTGGCCGGGCTCTCCCGAACCCGTGCCGGGATGTCGACGGCCGCGCGCCCCGACGCTCCGAGCTGCTGGACGTCGGCCTGGAATTCGGCCCGAGCGGCTAGGACCCGGTCCCGGGCGGCATCTTGCTCTGTAGCCACGCGAGCGTCTCCTTGCTGGTCTCGATGGTCTGGGTCGGCAGGAACCTGGCCTTGAGATCGTCCATGTCGACACCGGTCCTTGCGATGTCCATGCTCATCACGCCGATCCACGTGAGATACCCGACGGCGATGCCGATGCCGATCCCGACCTGCGGCCCGGTGTTCACGGCGGTCACCGCACCGATGAGCCCACCGGCCACGACCCCACCGAGGAGCGCACCGAAGCGCGCGCCCCCGCCATCGGCCCGCAGCGCCCCCACGAGGCCGCCCATCAGCCCGATCACGGCCCAGATGGCCGCGCCGACCACCAGCGGTCGCACGCCGGGTTCAATGCCGGGAAGGGCCGCGTCGCCGATCGAGGTATACAGCCGGTTCGGCAGCGCCAGCGCCAGCAGCAGCGCCACGCCGACGGCGACCGCCACGCCCACGAGGAACGCCCGGCCGATGCGCCCACCGCTCATCCCGACGGCGGCCAGGCCACAGGCGACCGCGATGGCGGTCAGCAGGAGCACGCCATGGAGGACGCCCCAGCCCATCGAGCCCAGCAGCCAGTCCGCCAGGAACAGGGACGAGCCGACGAAAAGAAGGATGACGGCGAGGAACGCGACCGCGACCGCGATCCCGACGAACGCCGCGACCTTGCCGATCTCGCCCTGGATCCGCGACGCCTCGGCCTTGGCCAGGTCGAGATGGGCCATGGCCAGGCGCACCGCAGATCCCCTGGTGGATCGGATCGAGGCGAAGAGACCCGATGGCTTGGGCTTTGGCTCTGGCTCGGGGTCGGGCGGGCGGCGATCGTCCAGGGTCGTGCTCCGGCGCGAGTTTGGAGGGCCGCCGGCGGGGACCGGGGTCGGCCGCGATGATAGCAGCGCCCGGATGACGTCCGGCCCCGAGCGAACCCCGGGCATGTCGCAGGACCGTTACGCTGCCGGTCATGGCAAGCCCATCGCCGGGTCGCCGCATCCTCAGCGCGGAGCTCCTGAGCATCGGCTCGGAGCTGACCGTCGGCGAGACCCGGGATACGAACGCAGCCGAGCTGGCCCGCTCCCTGACCGAGGCGGGCGTGACCGTCGGGCGGATCACCGCATTGCCGGACCGCCTCGAGATCGTCGTCGACGTGATCTCCGCAGGCCTCGAGCGGGCGGACCTCGTCGTCAGCACCGGCGGGCTTGGCCCGACCCCCGATGACCTCACGCGCGAATCGATCGCCAGGGTCTGGGGCGAGACCCCGGTCGTAGACCCGGAGCTGGAGCGCTGGCTGCGCGAGCTGTGGGCGCGGCGCGACATCCCGTTCCCCGAGCTCAACCTCAAGCAGGCGTGGCGGATCCCGTCGGCGGAACCGATGCCCAACCCGCATGGCACGGCGCCCGGCTGGTTCGTCTCCCGGCCGGACGGCCGGATCGCCATCGCGCTACCAGGCCCGCCGCGCGAGATGCGGCCGATGTGGACCGATCACGCGCTGCCGCGGCTGCGCTCACGCGGTCTGGGGGCGGATACGGCGGTCCGGACCTACCGGCTGATGGGCATCGGCGAATCGCAGGTCGCGGAGATCCTCGGCGAAGGATTGCTGCGGACGCCGAACCCGGAGATCGCGACCTACGCCCGGGCCGAGGCAGTCGATGTCCGGATCAGCGCGGTGAGCGAGGTCGGCGCGGCCGAGGGCGCCGCGGCGGGCACTGCGGCGGACGGCACGGCCGAGGGCGCCCGCTCCGCGGAGGCCCTCCTCGAGGCGGCCGCCGCCATCGTCACGGAGCGCCTGGCGGCCAACATCTGGGCCACCGGCGACCAGACCTGGTCCGGCGCGATCGGTGCACGTCTCTCGGAACGAGGCTGGCGGCTCGCCCTCGTCGAGCTCGGCACGCGCGGGCAGCTGACGACCCTGCTCGGCGATGTCGACTGGCTCGTCATCGCCGAGACGCGCCCCGACGACCACGCCGGCGAGGACGACGCGACGCTCATCGAACTCGCGCGCCAGATCCGCCAACGGGCGGGTACCGAGGTCGGGTTGGCGGTCCGCGCGCGAGAGCGGGGCGGCGACACGGCCGCGTCCGTCGCGGTCGTGACCCCCGGATCGGAACAGCGCGAGACTCGGCGCGCATTCCTCGGCGGCAGTCACGGCCGGACCCGGGCGGCGCTGATCGCGGCGTCCGTGCTGTTCGCGGGGTTGCGTGACGCCGCCAGTGAGCCGCCGCCGCCCGCCGCCAGTCAGGCGCCGCTTGCCACCGCCCCGCCGCGGCCTGGCGAGGCGCCGTCCCTCAGCGATGCGCGGTCGCGCTCAATCCCTCGAGATCCGTAACGACGATCCCGTCACGCTCCAGTCGGAGCAACCCGTCGTCCGTGAACTGGCCGAGCAGCTTGTTCACGCTCTGGCGCGTACAGCCGACCATCGCCGCGAGGTCGGCCTGGGTGAGGTTCGTCCGAAGCCGCAGCGAGCCGTCCGCGAGGGGCGTCCCGCTCTCCTGGGCGAGCCGGACCAGCCGGGCAGCGAGACGTCCGGTGATGTCGAGAAAGTGCAGCTCCTCGACGTGGGTCGTGAGGCGGCGGAGTTCGCCGGCGATCGAGGCCAGCAGCGCATCCCGAACCCCAGTCTCGGTCGCGATCAACTCGCGCAGCCGGTCGCGCGGAAGGATTACGGTCTCCGTCGGCATGAGCGCCGATGCGCTGGCCGACCGCGGGGCGCCGTCCAGCAAGGCGATCTCCCCGAAGAAATCCCCCGGGCGGAGGGTGGCCAGGATCGCCTCGTCCCCGGTCTCGGACGGCAACGAGATCTTGACTTCGCCGCTGACGATCACGAACAGGGCGTCGCCGGGGTCGCCGATGTGGAAGATGACCTCGCCGCGCCGGAACTTTCGCGATCGCATGCTCGCTGCCAGCCGCTCGAGCGCGTCCGGGTCGAGGCCGCCGAAGAATGGGATCGCGGCGAGGGAGGCCAGGACCGGGCGAGCGCTGAGCATGCCCGCATCGTACCCGGTGTCCGCCAGGCGACACACGAAGAAGGCCGCGGAGCCCTAGCATTTGCCACGATGAGCGATTCTCCGGGCGCGCGCCTGCGTTTGACCGTGTTCGGCTGCAGCACGGCCGCTCCCCACGAGGCCACCGCGGCCGCCGGGTTCCTCGTGCAATGGGGCGACACGAACCTGCTGCTCGACATCGGGCAGGGGGTCGTTCGCAAGATGCAGACCGTTCTCGAGCCCACCGACCTGACCGCCATCGTGATCGGGCACATGCACGCGGACCACTTCCTGGACCTGGTCGGCCTTCGCTATCTCTACCCCTGGGGCGAACCCGCCCCGAACCCGCTGCCCGTCCACCTGCCCCCTGCCGCCCGAAGCCGCCTCGATGCGCTGGCCGTCGCGGTGAGCGAGCGGGCCGGGTTTTTCGACGCGGCGTTCGACGCCGTCGAGTACGACCCTGCGACCGAACTGGCCGTGGGCGACCTGCGCGTGCGCTTCTTCCGGAGCCGGCATTACGTCCCGGCCTGGGGCGTGGTCGTCCAGGCGCCCGACGGCACGCGCCTGGCCTACACCGGCGACACCGGCCCGTCGGCTGCCGTCGAGGAAGCCGTTCGCGGCGCGGACCTGCTGCTCGTCGAGAGCGCGCTCAGGTCGGACCTGCACGACGATCTCGAGCGCGGCCACCTGACCGCGCCCGAGGCGATCGCGCTGGCCAGGTCGGCCGGGGTCGGTTCCGCGTTGCTCGTGCACTTCAGCCCGGAGCGCCTCACGGAGCTCGAAACGATCTGCGCGGCCGCGGGGCCATGGGTGCGACCCGCCGTCGATGGCCTCACGGTCACCGTCACGCCGTCGGGTCGGCGTTCGCAGCTCGATGGCTGGTCGCCGGCCTCCGAGGTCGACCTGGACCCTTCGCCGGAGCCGAGCCGGGCCTAGGCGACCCCGGGACCCAGCCGGCCCTGGCGGCCCCGACCCGGCGAGCTTAGGCGATCTCCGGTCCTGGCGAGGTCGCGGCCAGGGCATCGGCGGCGCGCTCACGGTCGACCGCCGCGGCCGCGGGATCCTCGGTCGCACTGAGGTCGGCGGCCTGCTGCCAGAACGCCGCGGCCTCCGACGCCGCCCCGAGCGCCAACGCCGACTCGGCGGCCTCCCGAAGCAGCGGCAGCGCCCGCAGCGCGTCGCCTGACGCAACCCGGTGCGCGGCGATCTGCCCAGGGGCCGCCGCCAGAGGCCGACGCTCGAGGTGGTCCGCCAACCGGGCGTGGAGCGTCCGGCGCCGGCTCGCCAGCAAGCCCGCGTAGGCAGCGTCGCGGATGAGGGCATGGGCGAACCGCCACTCCCCCTCATCCGCCCGCCGGATCATGGCGGCTTCGGCGAGGTGGTCGAGGGTGCGCGGCGGCAACGGGTCGCCGAGCAACTGCTCGACGAGGCTTTCGCGGAACGTGATCCCGATGATCGAGGCCACCCCGAGCACCTCGCGCCCGGACGGCTCGAGCGCATCGATCCGGGCGCCGAGGACGGCGCGCAGGGTGACCGGGACACGTGGCGCTCCACTGTCGATCATCGCGACGCGGCCATCCCGCCACTCGAGCGTCCCGTCTTCCAGGAATGCCCGGACCGTCTCCCCGATGAACAGCGGGTTCCCCTCGGTTCGCTGGTGGATGCTCCTGATCCCGTCGGCCTCGAACGCGGCCCGCGCGACGAGCGTGGCGAGCCGGGCGGTCTCGGGCTCGGCGAGGCCCGTCAGGTCGATGCGCTGCACGTCGGGGCGGTCCACCCAGGCGGGATACCCGGTCGGCCTCGTGCCGGCCAGGAGGACGAGGGGTCGGTCGGTCGTGGCCTCGACCAGCAGGTCGACCAGCGTGACGCTGGATGGATCGAGCCAATGCAGGTCGTCGATGACGACCGCGCGCGGCCCGGCCAGCGTCAGCAGCCGGTCAACATAGCGCCGCGCCACGTCCGTAAGCCCGCTGGCCACCTCCGCCGGGTCGCTCGGCGCATACGGTGCCTCCGCTTCCCAACCGGTGAACGAGGCGTCCCGGGCGATGGCCGCGATGGCGCCCCCGTAGCGGCGCGCGTCCTCCGCTGAGAGGTCGTCGGTGAAGATCAGTCGCCGCGTGAGGTTGCCGGAGTCGACGCCGTGCTCGTCGGCGACGGTCTGGGCGAAGAGGCGCGCGAACCGATACGGCTCGCCACGGCCGTACGAGACGTTCTCCGTCCAGGTCCAGGCAAGGCCGGCGGCCCGCGCCCGCGTCTCCGCGGCGGCCAGGAGCCGCGACTTGCCGATGCCCGCCTCCCCGACCACGACGACGACGCCTCCGCGCCCAGTCGCCCCGCACTGGTCGATGACGCTCGTCAGGGCACCGAGCTCGCTCGTCCGCCCGACGAGTGGGCCGGGAGCGGCAGCGCGGAACGGGATCCACGCGCCGGTGCCGGCCTCACCGCGAAGCGCGTGGAGCGTCACCGGCGTGGACTGGCCGCGCAGCACGACCGAGCCGCGATCCTCGGTCGCGAGGCGGCCGCGCGCCGCGGCGACGGTCGCGCCCTCGAGCAGGATCTCGCCTGGCCGCGCGAGCGACTGGATGCGCGCCGCGGTCGTGATCGCCTCGCCGGTCAGGCCCATATCCCCGCCCGTCCCGGGCCCGCTCGTGAGGACCTCCCCCGTCGCGATGCCGATGCGGACCTCCAGGGGCTCGCCACCGTCCGCGAGCTCGTGCAGGCCGGCTCGGATGGCCATGGCCGCGAGCGACGCCCGCACGGCGTCGTCGTCGTGGCTCCGTGGCCAACCGAAGACCGCGAACACGGCGTCGCCGATGAACTTCTCGCGCGTGCCCTCGAACCGCTCGATCGCGTCGCCCATCGTGGCGAGTGCGGTGGTGACGCGGGTCCGGACCTCTTCGGGGTCGTGCTCGGCCACCATCCGGACGTAGTCGACGAGGTCGGCGAAGAGCGCCGTCACGACGCGCCGGTCTCCTGGCTCCGAGATGGACCCTGCGTCCGCTGCGCTGGCCGGGCCCGTGGTCGCCGCACGGGCGTCGGGCGCCCCACCGGACCCGAGCGCCATCCCGCACCGGTCGCAGAAGCGGGCGCCCGCCGCTCCCTGGGACCCACACGACGGACAGCGCATGCCCGGGTCCCGTGCCGTTAGGAGATCGAGATGAGCGGCCTGGCTGCGGCGGTGGCAGCCCGCACGCTCATGCGCGCGGCGACGGTCTGGGCGACGCCCGTCAGCGCGCGGGCGGCGGGCCCGGGCTCTCGCTGGGCCACGGCCGGCACGCCAACGTCCCCACCCTGGCGAACGGTGATGTCGAGCGGCACGCCGCCAAGGTACTCCAGCCCATGCTTGGCGGCGAAGCGCTCACCGCCACCACGACCGAAGATCTCGGTCAGCTCCCCGCAGTGGGGGCAGGCGAACGCCGTCATGTTCTCGACGACGCCGAGCACCGGCACGCTCATCCGCTGGAACATCGCGAGCGCCTTCGTGACGTCGCTCAGCGAGACCTCCTGGGGCGTCGTCACGAGGACCGCGCCACTGATCGGCACGGCCTGGGCCAGCGTCAGCTGGGCGTCGGAGGTCCCCGGCGGCAGGTCGATGACGAGGTAATCGAGCTCGCCCCATTCGACGTCGCGCAGGAACTGCTGGATCGCACCACCGACGAGCGGCCCCCGCCACACGATGGGCTGGCCCTCAGGGACGAAGAACTGGATGGAGATCGTCTTGACGCCGTAGCGTTCGAGGGGCGTGATCTTGTTGTTGGCGCTGGCCTTGGGCTGGCCCTCGATGCCCATCATCTGGGGGATGTTCGGCCCCGTGATGTCGCCATCGAGCAGGCCGACGCTGGCGCCCGCCTGGGCCAGGGCCACAGCCAGGTTGACGCTGACCGTGCTCTTGCCGACGCCGCCCTTGCCCGAGGCGACCGCGATGATGTTCTTGACGCCGGGAACCAGCTGTTCGGCCTGGCGCGGCTGCGCCCGGCGGACCATCGCGCCCCACGTGATCTGGACGTCGCTGACGCCGATGCCGGACAGGACGGCTCGGGTGTTGCCCTCGATCTCGTCCTTGAGCGGGCAGGCCGGCGTCGTGAGCTCGATCGTGAACGCAACGGCGTCGCCGTCGATGACGATCGACTTGACCATGTCGAGGGTCACGATGTCGCGGCCCAACTCGGGCTCCTGGACGGCGCGCAGGGCCTCGAGCACGGCCCCTTCGGTGATGGCGGTCATACGCTGATCGGGACCTCGTTCTGACACAGGAAACGTCGATATCGTACCCCGCCCGAGCGAAGTGGCCCGCCGGCGTTCCAGGCGACTCGCCCAGCGGGTCTACTGACGGACACGCGTCGTTGATCGACCCGCCCAGCGAGCGAAATGATGACGATCGCCTCGCCCGGCGTCATCCGACCCGCTCACCGAGCGAACGGACGCCCGAGCTCGATCGTCAGCGACCCGCTCAGTCAGTAGACTCGCTCAGCGAGCGACAGACAGCGGGAGCGACGAGGCCGCCCTCACGGCGTCGTTCGCCGTCCTCGCCGGACGTCATCCGAGTTGAGACGCACCTGCGCGACACGCGCCGCAAGGCCCCCGGGCCCTGCGAATCTCGCAACGATCCCGTGGCTGGGCCACGCTTCCCGCATCCTTGACACCCTGAGCGATCCGACCATATCCTCGGCCGCATCCAGCCCTCGACATGTGCCGAGGACGGGCCCTGCGCGCGGAGGGCGTCGGGCCGCGGACCACGTCTGAGCGGGACGCCCGAATCGCCCCAGGAGTGCAAACGTACGTGCCCGTCGCAATCAGGCTCGTGGACGTGGTCAAACGCTTCGGGGACGTCACCGCGGTCGACCACATCGACCTCGAGGTCCAGGACGGCGAGTTCTTCAGCCTGCTGGGACCGTCCGGCTGCGGCAAGACGACCACGCTGCGCATGATCGGTGGCTTCGAACAGCCGACGTCCGGTCTGATCGAGCTGCAGGGCGAGGACGTCACCTGGTTGCCCGCCTACAAGCGAAACGTCAACACGGTCTTCCAGAACTACGCCCTGTTCCCGCACCTGACGATCTACGAGAACGTGGCCTTCGGTCTCCGTCGCAAGGGCATCCGCGACGCCGAGGTCAAGACCCGCGTGTCGGAGATGCTGGCGCTCGTGGAACTGCCCGGCTTCGAGAAGCGCAAGCCGACCCAGATCTCGGGCGGCCAGGCCCAGCGCGTGGCCCTCGCCCGAGCGCTGATCAACAAGCCCGCCGTCCTGCTCCTCGACGAGCCGCTCGGCGCCCTCGACCTCAAGCTGCGCAAGCAGATGCAGGTCGAGCTCAAGCGGATCCAGCAGGAGGTCGGGATCACGTTCATCTACGTGACCCACGATCAGGAAGAGGCCATGACGATGTCCGACCGGATCGCCGTGATGAACAGGGGCCGCTACGAGCAGCTCGGCGATCCGGAGAGCCTCTACGAGCGCCCGAGCACCCGCTTCGTCGCCGGCTTCCTCGGCATCAGCAACCTCCTGCCGGGGGCCATCCAGGGCACGGACGGTCGGTACGCGACGGTGAAGCTCACCGACGAGACCAGCGTCCGCGCTCCGAGCGCCCTCGTCGAGGGCACGGACGCGGTCAGCATCGGAGTCCGCCCGGAGAAGATCCGGCTTCGGCCCACCGACGAGGTCACGCCGGATGGCCATAATCACCTGCGCGGCGTCGTCCGCGACGCCTCCTATCTGGGGGTCAGCACCCAGTACCAGGTCGAGGCGCTCGGGGGCAGTCGCCTCACCGTCTACGAACAGAACGTGGAGCGCGCCACCCGCGCCGAATTGTGGGCGCCCGGCGAGGAGGTCCTTTTGACCTGGTCACCCGACCACAGCTTCGTCGTCTCGGAACGGCCCGAACGAGCGAGCAGCAACCCGGCCTGACGCCGCGACCACCCCGGATCAAGGAGGAACACCCGATGACCGACGAGCAGGACCGCTTCCGTACCGATCTCACCCGGCGCCGCTTCCTGCAGGGCTCGGCCCTCGCCGGCACGGCCGCCTTCCTCGCCGCGTGCGGCACGCCGGGGGCGGGCAGCTCCGCACCGGCCACCTCACCCTCGGTGGGCAGCGTCGCGCCGCCGCCCTCCGCGAGCGCCTCCGCCGCGCCAGCGGCCACGCCCGCCACGAGCGGGGATCTGCGATTCGCGAACTGGATCGGCTACATCGACACGAACGACGACGGATCGTTCCCGACGATCAAGAAGTTCGAGGCGGAGTCCGGCATCACGGTGACCTACGCCGAGGATGTGGACGACAACGAGACGTTCTTCACGAGCGACCTGCAGGCACCGCTCGATGCGGGGCTGCCCACCGAATGGGACATCGTCGTCGTCACCGACTGGATGGTCGCCAGGCTTGCCCGGCTCGGCTGGCTCGAGAAGATCGACACGAACCTCACGCCGAACTTCCCCGCCAATCTCGCCGAGAACTACAAGGCCCGCTCCTTCGATCCCGACACGAACCTGGCGGCACCGTGGCAGTCGGGCATGACCGGCCTCGGCTTCGACAAGGAGAAGACCGGCGACCTGGACTCGCTCGAAGTCCTCTTCACGGATCAGTACAAGGGCCAGTTGACGTACCTCTCCGAGATGCGCGACACCGTCGGTCTCGCGGCCATCCGGCTCGGGAGCGACCCGGCCACGCTCACCCAGGAGCAGTTCGACGCGGCTCTCGCATCCGTCAAGGAAGCGATCGACGCCGGGATCGTCCGGCAGGTCACCGGTAACTCGTACGTCGAGGACATGGCCGGTGGTAGCGCGGTCCTGGCGATGGCCTGGTCGGGCGATGTCGCGGGCCTGCTCGTTCCGGACCAGAAGGACGACCAGGACTTCCAATGGGCGCTGCCCAGGGAAGGCGGGATGCTGTGGACCGACAACATGGTCATCCCCAAGGGCTCGCCGAACACGGCCCAGGCCGCCGCCTGGATCGACTTCTACTACCTGCCCGAGAACGCCGCGGTGATCGAGGCGTGGGTCAACTACGTCTGCCCGGTCGCCGGGGCCAAGGAAGCCATGGTCGCGCTCGACCCCGACCTCGCCAGTAACCCGTTGATCTTCCCTCCGGACGATTGGGTCGCCCGGCTCCATCAGTTCCGGGCAACCACGGCGGACGAAGAGACCTCCTGGAGCGAGGCGTTCACCCGAGCCACGGGGCTCTAGACACCGATGCGTCGCGCGATCCGCCTCCGCGCGATCGCGCCATACGCGCTGCTCCTGCCGGGGCTGCTTTGGCTTGCCCTGTTCTACGTCTATCCGGCCATCCAGATGTTCCTGACGTCGTTGTGGACTGGGAACATCCAGGACGGCTACGTCCAGACGTGGAACTGGGCGATCTATCCCGAGGCGCTGGGCGAGTACTGGCCGTGGCTCGGCCGCTCGATCGTGTACGGCGGGCTCGCGACCATCCTCGCCTTCGCGCTCGGCTTCCCGCTCGCGTACGCGATCGCGTTCAAGGGCGGCGCGTACAAGAACATCCTGCTGTTCCTCGTCATCGCCCCGTTCTTCACGAGCTTCCTGCTGCGCACGATCTCGTGGAAGATCATCCTCGCCGACAACGGCCTCCTCCTGGGTCCGATCAAGGACGCCGGCATCCTGCCGGATGACTTCCGGCTCCTGGCGACGCCGGCCGCGGTCGTCGCCGGGATCACCTACAACTTCCTGCCGTTCATGACGCTGCCGCTGTACGTGGCGCTCGAGAAGATCGACAAGCGGTTGATCGAGGCCGCCGAGGACCTGTACGCCGGCCCGTGGCGACCACAGGGCACGATCGTCGGGCTCGTCCTCGGGGGACTGCTGGGGCTGGCCGTCGGGCAGGTGATGGATTACGGCCCCCTGGCGCTCGGCATCCCGGGCGCCATCGTCGGCGGGCTCGTCGGGACGTTCCTGATCGGCCAGGCGTTCATCCGCGTCACCCTGCCGCTCGCCCTGCCGGGCATCTTCGCGGGATCGCTGCTGACCTTCATCCCCGCCGTCGGTGACTTCATCAACGCGGAGCTGCTCGGCAATCCGCAGTCGCTGATGATCGGCAACGTCATCCAGGCGCGCTACCTGCAGGTGACCGATTACCCGACCGCGTCGGCCCTGTCCTTCGTCCTGATGCTCGCGATCCTCATCGGCCTGTTCTTCTACACGAGGCTCCTGGGGACCGAGGACCTGACGGGGGCCTCGATCTGATGGCGACGACGACACCGGCATCCGCCGGGCCGCGCCGCTCGGCTGGGGCGCGCCTCGGCCGTGTGGTCGATCGCTGGCTGCTGCCGCTCTACGTCCTGGGCGTCACGGCCTATCTGATCCTGCCGGTGGCGGTGATGATCCTGTTCAGCTTCAACGACCCGACCGGCCGGTCCAACCTGAACTGGCGCGAGTTCTCGCTGGGCGCGTGGCTCAATCCGCTCGGTCGTCCCGGGCTGTCGGATGCGGTCCGCAACAGCCTGCTCGTCGCGCTGGTCTCGACGGTCGTGGCCACGACCTTCGGCACCTTGATCGGCCTCGCCCTGGCGCGCTACTCGTTCCGCGGGCGGAGCGCCACGAACATCCTGATCTTCCTGCCGATGTCGACGCCGGAGATCGTGCTCGGGGCGTCCCTGCTGACGACGTTCGTGGCCTCGGTCCAGCTGCCGATCCCGGAGGGGGTGGTCTTCCCGCTCAGCATCCGGACGATCCTCATCGCCCACATCATGTTCAACATCAGCTACGTGGTCGTCACCGTGAAGGCTCGGCTCACCAACTTCCCGCGGCACCTCGAGGAGGCCGCGATGGACCTCGGGGCCAACGAGTGGACGACGTTCTGGAAAGTGACCTTCCCGTTGATCCTGCCCGGGGTCATCGCGGCGGCACTGCTCGCCTTCAGCCTGTCGATCGACGACTACGTCATCACGGCGTTCACGTCGGGCCAGACCCAGACCTTCCCGATCTACATCTACGGATCGCAACTGCGCGGGATCCCGGTCCAGGTCAACGTGATCGGCACGATCATCTTCGTGACGGCCGTGGGCCTCGTGATCCTGTCGACCCTGTGGCAACGGCGCGTTGCGGCGCGTGACTACGCGGGGAGCGTCGTCTGACCGTCTGGAGGCGCGCGACGTCGCGGCTGATCCCGGTCAGGCCCAGCCTCGTCGCTCGGCGAGCCACCGGCGCGCCACCTCGCCCTGGGCTGCCTGGAACGCCCGCAGCGTGGGCAATCCCGGGGATGGCGGCTGGAGCGACCCGGCGGTGAAGTAGCCGGCGACGCCGGCGATGACCGCGTCGAGCGCGTCGGGGTCGGCGTCGCGGGCCGGGCCGTATCGGGCGACCAGGTCCTGTGGCCGCGGCCCGCCCTGCATGGCCACGCTCGGAGCGAACCAGACCAGGTCCACGAACGCCCCGCCCACGTGCGCATGCGGCCAGTCCACGAAGCGGACCCCGTTCGACGTGAGGAGAACGTTGTCGGCCCGCAAGTCGAAATGCAGGAGGGTGTCGCCGCGTGCCGCCTCTGCCGCGGAGGCCTCGAGTGCGGCGAGGGCCGCAAGGTGCCGCGCCGACCAGGGATCGAGCGCCGGGTCCGGTGTCGCGAGCAGGGACGCCCAGTTCGTGGCCTCCCCGAAGGCCTCGGCCGCGTCGGCCACGATGGGCGGCCGCAACGGTGAGGGCGTGAGGTCGGACGCCAGCGCGGCCATCGCCCCGAGCACGTCGTCCAGCTCCCCGCCGACCCACGGCACGGCCGGCTGCCGGCCTTCCACGTCCTCGATGGCAAGGACGACCCAGCCATCGGGATCGTCGTCGAGCATCCAGAGCAGGCGAGGGACCGGCGCCGATGTCGGCATGGCCGACACGATCCGGCCCTCGCGACGATAGATCCTCGGTGCCTCAGCGTTGGGCACCGGCGAGACGGCCTTCACGAACGCGCGGCGGCCGTCGGCCAGCTCGAGGCGCGCGGCCACGCCCGGCGAGAAGCCACCGGACTGGGTTCGCGCGGCCACGACCTGGCTGCCCAGCCGCTGTTCGATGGCCGCCCGGAGCCGGGGCGGCAGCGACTCCCACGGGATCCGCTGGTTGGACGCCGGCGGGGGCGCGGCCGTCATTGTCGACTCCTCCTGCATGCCGCGGGGTCCTATCCGCTGATCAGTCGTTGCCGCACGGTCTCGTGCAGGCGGCCATTGGTCGTGAGAAACGTCCCAGAGTCGATCCGGCGGCGGCCTTCGAGATCCGTGGCCGACCCGCCGGCCTCCTCGACCAGGACGGTCGGCGCGGCGGCGTCCCAAGGCGACAGGCCGACCTCGACCATCGCCTCGGCGGCGCCCTCGGCCACCAAGGCGTACCCCCAGAAATCGCCGAAGCCGCGCTCCCGCCAGACCTCGCGGAGCAGGCCGTCGAGGCCCGGCGCCTTCCCCGTCTCGACGATGTCCCGGCGCGATCCATAGAGCACCTGGGTGTCGGCGAGCGCCGCCACGCTCGACACCGCGATCCGGCGCGCGGCCTCGCCGCGGTTGCGGGCCCACGCCCCCCCGCCGCGATGCGCCCACCAGCGCTCGTCGAGCGCCGGCGCCGAGATCACCGCGGCCTGCAGCTCGCCGTCCCGCTCGACGGCGAGGAGCGTCCCGAACAGGGGCACGCCGCGGATGTAGTTGTGGGTGCCGTCGATCGGGTCGATGTACCAGCGCACCGGCGCATCGCCCGCCTCGGTGCCGTATTCCTCGCCGACGAGGCCATGGTCGGGGAAGGCGTCCGCCAGACGCTCGCGGATGCGCGCCTCGATCGCGGTGTCGGCCTGGGTCACGAAGGTGCGGTCGGGCTTCGTCGTGATCTGGAGGTCGCGCCGGAAGTGCCGCCGGGCGATCTCGTCCGCCTCGTCGCACGCCGCGATCGCGACCTCGAGCCAGCCGCGCAGCTCGGCGTCGGTGCCCCGTCGGAGCGAGGCGGACCAGGCCGGGCCGTAGGCGCCCTCGCCGGACGTGACGGGGTCGTGGGTCATGCGCGGATCCTCTCGTTGGCGGGGTCGTAGAGGGGCTCGCGGACGGCCTCGAAGCCGACCCATTCCCCGAAGAGCTCGATCTCGCCACGCGTGCCGATCCCCCGGTCCGGCGGCAGGTAGGCGTACGCGATCGATCGCTCGACCGCGAACCCGTAGCCGCCGCTCGTCACGCGCCCGACGACCTCGCCGTCCACGCGGACCGGCTCGTTGCCGAGGGCGACGGCCCCCGGATCGTCCAGGACGAGGCAGCGCAGCCGCTTGGCGGGACCGGCCGACTTCGCCGCGACGAGTGCGTCGTGAGCCATGGCCGGGTCCGACTTGTCGAGCGCGACCGCGAACCCGAGCCCCGCCTCGAACGGCGTCTCGTCGGGCGTGACGTCCGACGACCAGACCCGGTAGCCCTTCTCGAGCCGGAGCGCCTCGATCGCGCGATAGCCGCCGGCGACGAGGCCGTGCTCGCGACCGGCCTCCCAGAGCGTGGCCCACAGGGCGCGGCCGTAGTCGGTCGGCGCGTACAGCTCCCAGCCGAGCTCGCCGACGTACGTGACCCGCAACGCCAGGAGTGGCACCGATCCGACGGTCATCTCGCGCGCGGTGAGGTACGGAAATCCCGCGTCCGAGACGTCGTCGCGCGTGACGGCCGCCAGGATGTCGCGAGCGCGTGGGCCCCACAGCCCGAAGCACACCCGCGACGACGTGATGTCGCGGACCTCCACGGACCCATCGTCGGGCAGGTTGCCGCGCAGCCACGCCGCGTCGTGGTTGCCGCAGGCCGTGCCGGTGACGAGCAGGAAGCGCTCAGGACCCAGGCGTGTGACGGTCAGGTCGGCCTGGATCCCGCCCCGCCGATCGAGCAGCTGGGTGTACACGATCGAGCCCACCTTTCGATCGATATCGTTTCCGGCGACGCGCTGCAGGAACGCGCAGGCGCCCGGCCCGACCACCTCGAGCTTCGCGAAGGATGTCTCATCGAACAGCGCGGCCGCCTGGCGTGTTGCGAGCGCCTCGGCGGCGATCGCCGGTGACCAGTGGCGCCCCGCCCACCCGCGCGGTCGCAGGCGCTCGAGCGTGTCGCGCCCGCCGAAGCGCGGGTCGTCGGCATTCGGCTCGAACCAGTTCGGGCGCTCCCAGCCGGACTTCTCACCGAAGACCGCCCCGAGGCCGTCGAGCACGTCGAAGGTCGGCGACATGCGCAGTGGCCGCCCGGCTTCCCGCTCCTCGTTGGGGTAGTGGATGTCGTAGTAGGTCACGTAGTTCTCGATCGAGCGCGCCAGCGTGTGGCCGGGCGACCGGTAGGCGGCTCCGAACCGGCGGATGTCCATCTTCCAGAGGTCGAGCTCCGGCTCGCCCTCGACGATCCAGCTCGCCATCTGGCGCCCGATCCCACCCGCCCCGGCGATCCCGTGTGCGGAGAACCCGGCCGCGACCCAGAACCCGCGCATGTCCGACTCGCCAAGGATGAACTCGTTGTCCGGCGTGAACGCCTCGGGGCCGTTGATCACGCGGCTGACGCGCGCGTCCGCCATCGATGGGACGCGCCGGATCGCGCCTTCCATGATCGTTTCGAAGCGCGGCATGTCGGGCGCCAGGAGCTTGCCGTTGAAGTCCGGCGGGATGCCGTCGAGTCCCCACGGGGCGGGATCGCGCTCGTAGCCACCCATGCACAGGCCACCGACCTCCTCGCGGAAGTAGACGAGGTTGTCGGGGTCGCGGAGCTGCGGCAGGTCGGGATGGACGTCATCGATCGCCTCGGTGAACAGGTACTGGTGCGCCATCGGGATGAGCGGGACCGTCACGCCGACCATCCGGCCGATCTCGGGAGCGAACATGCCGCCGGCGTTCACCACGACTTCGGTTGCGATCTCCTCCCGCTCGCCACGATGCTCGACGGTCACGCCCGTGACCCGGCCACGTTCGGTGCCGATCGCCACGACCCTGGTGTGCGGGCGGATCGTCGCGCCTCGCTGGCGGGCGCCCGCCGCGAGCGCCCCCGCGAGGCCGCTCGGGTCGAGCCAGCCATCCGTCGGCAGGTGAACGGCCCCGAGCACCCCGTCGGTCGACATCAGCGGGAACAGCGCCTTCGCGTCGTCCGGACCGATGAGCTCGAGCGGCAGGCCGAAGGTCTTGGCCCAGCCGGCCTGCCGGCGCAACTCTTCGAGGCGCTCCGGGCTGGACGCCAGCCGCAGCGAACCCACCTCGTGCCACGACGGATCCACGCCCGTCTCGGCCGCCAGGCGGCCGTACAGCTCCGAGCCGTACATCATCATCCGGGTCAACGTCACCGAGCTGCGCAGCTGCCCGACGAGCCCGGCGGAGTGGAACGTCGAGCCGCTCGTCAACTCCGCCCGATCCACGAGCACGATGTCGCGCCAGCCGAGTTCCGCGAGGTGGTAGGCGATCGAGGTGCCGCCGACCCCGCCACCGATGATCACCGCGCGGGCGTGCTCCATCCGTCCGTCGATCTCCTGCCTGTTTGGCCCCGGCGCGTGCCGAGCGAGGTGCGGGCGCGGGCGAGCCCTCGACAGCCTAGCGGCGAGGCCAGCTCGATGCGCGGCCCACCCGCGGTCGGTCTCGCGTCAACCCGCGGGGAATCGCCCCGGCGAGGTCCGAGACCGCGTCTCTGAGCTCCTCGATCGCGTTGCCGTTGATCCGTTCGTCGACCTTGTCGACCTCATCGCTTAGCCGCGCCACCCCCTCCCGCGCCTGGCCATAGTTGTCGGCCTCGAGCGCCTTTCGCACGTCGCGGGCACGTCTCCGCAGGGCGTCGAGGTCCTTCTTCCGGATGCCTTCCTCGTCCGCCAGCCCCTCGATCGCGGCGTCGACCCGGTCGAGGGCGGCGAGGGCGCCGGCGGCGGGATCGGGAGCCGGCGTCGGTTCCGGACTGGGCGTGGGCTCGGGGGTCGCCGACGCGGAGGCGACCGGCGATGCGCTCGCGCTGGCCGATGCGCTGGCGGGCGCGGTCGGGCCGCCCGACGAGCCAGGTTCACCATCGCCAAGGAGCGACGTCAGGGCGAGCAAGGCGACGATCGCGAGCCCGAGGGCGCCGACCGCGAGCATCGCGACCGGTGGGCCGGAGCGCTGGACAGGCCGCTGACCCGGGGCGTCCGCCGGCCACTCCTGGGGGATGTCCGTGACCGTGTCGGCGTCCGGATCGCGCGCGTCGATCGGCGCGGCCGCCCCCGCCCGCACGACTGGCGGGAGGGCATCGCCCGCAGGCAGACCGGCTTCGGGAAGCGCCGCCGCCAGGCCCTCGGCCAGCTCGACCGGCGTCGGCCGGGCGCGCGGTTCAAGCGCCATCGCGGCCGCGACCGGCGCGTCGAACGCCGCACCCAGCTCCGGCGCGACCGACGACACCGTCGGAGCCGGCTGCGCGTGCGACTCGACGAGCTCGGTCAATGCCGCGGCCGGCCTGGGCAGCCGCCCGGTCAGACCCTGGAACGCCACGACCCCGAGCGCGTACACGTCACTGGCCGGACTGGCGGTATCGCCTCGCAGGAGTTCCGGGGCGAGATAGGCGAGCGTCCCCGCCGTCGTGCCGGTCGCCGTCAACGCGGTGCGCTCGGCGTCCTGGTCGGAGCGCGCCAGCCCGAAGTCGGCGAGTCGCGCCCGCCCATGGTCGAAGAGGATGTTGTGCGGCTTGACGTCACGATGGACGAACCCGCGCCCGTGCAGGTCCGTGAGTCCCGCGGCCACGGCCCCGATGACGTCCACGACCTCGCCGGGGTCGAGTCGGCCGCGACCGGCCAGACGATCGGCCAGCGATCCCCCATCGCACAGCTCCATGACGTAGAACGGCTCGCGGCCCGTCGTGGGATCGCCCGGCTCCACGTCGAACACCTTGACGACGCTCGGGTGGGACGTCGCCGCGAGCGCCAGGGCCTCACGCTCGAAGCGCTGGGCGAGCGTCGGATCCGCGGCCAGATTCGGCAGCAGCACCTTGACCGCGACCTCCCGCTCGAGGCGCTGATCGGTGGCCCGGTAGACCGAGGCCATCCCGCCGACCCCGATCGGGGCGTCGATCCGGTACCGGCCGGCCAGAACGTCACCGACGATAGGCATGCCGGGCAGCCTACTCGACGCCGCGGCATCCGCGGGCACCGCGCCACCATCGGCGTCATCGACTAGGCTGGCGCGCGCATGTCCGACGAACCGCTCGTGCCCACTCCCGCGGCCCATCCCGATGCGAGTCCTGAACCCGTATCGCCCGGGCCGCTGCCGCGCGGGCGCATCGGGGTCGGGCTCAGCAACGTGTCCCTGGTGGCGCTCGTGTTCGTGGCGACGCTGCTGCTGCTCCTGGGCGCGACGCGACTCGTCGACCGCGGGCGCGTGGAACCGGGACCCGCATCGAGCGACGGGGTCGGGGCGATCCCGACGGCCAGCCCGTCAGCGGCGAGCACGGCAAGTGCCAGCCCGGCAGCGGGGCCGAGCACGAGTGCCGGCACGGGCACGCCCCCGAGCGCTACGCCAGGCGGCTCGCCGACCGGGGATCCCGTCCTGGTCGGCGCCGGCGACATCGGGCAGTGCGGCGCGGACGGCGACGCCGACACCGCCGCGCTCCTGGACGGGATCCCGGGAACCGTGTTCACGGCGGGCGACAACGCGTACGAGAACGGCACGATCGAGCAGTTCCGTGCGTGCTACGACCCCAGCTGGGGTCGCCACCGGGGCCGGACTCGACCGGCGCCCGGCAACCACGACTGGGAGACGGCGGGCCTCGCCGGCTATTTCGAGTACTTCGGCGACGCCGCCAAGGGACCGGGCGGAACGTCGTGGTATTCGTACGACCTGGGGACCTGGCACGTGATCGTGCTCGACTCGATGTGCTCGAAGGTCGGCGGCTGCGATCCGGCGTCGCCGCAGGGCCAGTGGCTGGCGGCCGATCTCGCGGCCAGCGACGCGACCTGCACCCTGGCGATCTTCCATCACCCGCGGTTCACCTCGGGCGAGCACGGGGACACCGTGTCGATGGACGGGTTCTGGCGGCCGCTCTACGCCGCGGGCGTCGACGTCGTCGTCAATGGCCACGACCACGACTACGAATGGTTCGACCCCCAGGACCCGGACGGCCGCGCAGATCCTGCGCGGGGCATCCGCCAGTTCATCGCCGGGACGGGCGGGGCGGCGCTGCGCGACTTCCCACGCGTGGCGCCCAACAGCGCGGGCCGCGTCTCGATCGCCCATGGCGTCCTTGCGTTCACCCTCCACCAGGGTTCGTACGAGTGGCAGTTCATCGCGGCCCGCAACGACTTCCGACAGCGTGGCGTCGCGACCTGCCACTGACCGCGAGGACGGCCACGGTCCACGGGTACGGCGCGCAGGGCGCGCTCTGTCAGCTGCCGGCGACGTCGCGCAGGGCGCGCTCGAACGCGGGCGTCGATGCGTTCGCCCGAAGGCGATCGAAATGCTCTTCGGCGTAGGCGACGAAGTCGACATCGAGCGTGCTGATCCCCTGCTGCAGCACGCCCCACATCGCCTCGCGGAAATCGGACACGACCCGCATCAGGGTCAGACGCGCCAGGTGGTCGATGCGGCCGATGTCGCCGTAGGCTCTCAACAGGTGCCGGTCCTCGTCCGGCGTCAGCTCGTGGTTGATGCTGAAGTTGCCGAGATCGAAGAACGGGTCGCCCATGCCGGCGTACTCCCAGTCGACGATGCGGATGCGCGCGCCGTCGTCGATGAAGTTCGCGTTGAGGAGGTCGTTGTGGCACGGCCGCATCTCGACCGGGTTCGCGAGGCAGGCCATTTCGATCCGGCGGCCGATCAGGGCGGCGATATCGTATGCATCCGGGATCCGGACCCCGCGGGCGGCCGCCAGCGCTCGGTAGGCCTCCACGATCCGCAGCGGCACGAACAGACCCGGGATGGCCGGGCCCTCGTGGATGCGCCGCAAGGACTGTGCCACGCGCTCCAGGGTCGCCGGCTGGTGGACGGTCACGTCGCTGACCGGTGAGCCGTCGATGAAGCGCGTGACGAGGTAGCCCTCGGGGCGGATGAACGCGGTCACCTCGGGGCCCACGCCGACCCCCGCGGCGGCCACGGTCGCCGCGTGCTCGACCTCGCGGCTGATCCCAAGCAGGTGCGTGTCGTTGCCGGCGAGTCGGATGACGTAGCGGTCGTCGGCACCCGGGATGGTGACCAGGAAGTTTCGGTTCGTGATGCCGCCGCTGAGGGCGGTGAGGACGAGCACGCGCCCGGCCAGCTCGGGCACCCGCTGCATGGCCGCGACGAGGTGGTCACGCAGCTCGCCGACGAGGATGTGGTCGTTCGTCATCACAACCACCCTATCCGAGGCCGGACGCGATGCGACGCGACGATCGCTCGCCGCGCCGCATCGCCCTCCTCCCGGGAAACTGCAGGATCAGCCGATGACGGCCTCACCGGTGGCGGCATCGGCCTCCACGTGGTCCTCGCGGCCGCGAGCGGCCACGAGGTAGTAGACGATTTCGGCGATGGCGATCAGGAGCACGGTCCCCTCGAAGAACGGGATGTCCGGCAGCCACGAGATCGGGTTGCCACCCGAGGTGACCAGGGTCAACGAGGGGTTCGTGAGGTCGCGCAGGTCGGACCCGAACCCGGCGCCGAACAGCGCTGGGTCGCTCCACAGGGCGAAGTTGATGAGCATCAGCCCGCCCCAGATGAGGGCGAGGACGTTGATCACGAGACCCCAGCCGCCGAGCTTGAACCAGGCCTGCTGGTGCGGCCAGCCGCGTAGCCGCGCCACGAGGACTCCCAGGTTGCACAGCAGGTAGGAGAGGTAGATGAGCCCGGTCGCGCCGGTCGCGATGAGGCCCGGGCTGTCGGTGATGAAGAACGGGATGGCCGCGAGGACGCCGACGGCGACCGCGGCGTTCGTCGGCGTCCGTGAGGTCGCGTTGACGTTGCCCCACAGCGAGCCGAGCGGCAGACGGCGGTCGCGGCCCATGGAGAACATCAGGCGGGTCGTCGCCCCCTGGATCGCGAGCGTACAGACATAGACGGCGATCAGGATCACCAGCAGGTAGACGTTGCCGAACGTGTCACCCAGCGCCGCCTTGATGGCGGTGGTGATCGGCGCCGGGTCGGTCAGGGCGGCCGTCATGTCCGGCGTCGCCAGGATGATCGCGAGCAGGAAGATCGCGCCGACGATGCCCGACAGCCAGATGGCCGACAGGATGCCCCGCGGCGCCTGGCGCGACGCGTCCAGTGTCTCCTCGCCGAACGTCCCGGCGGTGTCGAACCCGTAGACCACGAACAGGCTCATGAACATGGCGACCGCGAAGACCGGCAGGTAGCCACCGGTGTCGGCCGTCTCGATGCCGGCCGTCGTCGTCAGCACGGACAGGTCCTGCACCCGGAAGAACAGCAACAGGATCAGGGCGAAGACCAGCATCCCGAGGATCTCGGCCGCCACCCCGATGTTGTTGATGATCGACAGCAACCTCGCGCTGAAGCCATTGATGATCGTCGTCGTGACGAGGGTCAGGAGCGCATAGAAGACGAGGTTGTTGAAGAACGGCAGCGGCGATGGGTCGCTCAGCTCGAAGCCGACGATACCGGACAGGACGAGCGGGACCGTCCCGGCGACCGCAGTCACCGTCACGACGCCCGCCCAGAAGTAGAACCAGCCGGTGAACCAGCCGAGCGTCCGGTTGGCCAGGCGCTTGGACCACTGGTAGATGGAGCCCGCCACCGGGAAATGGCTGGCCAGCTCGGCGAAGTTCAGGGCGACGAACGTCTGGCCCAGGATGATGATCGGCCACGACCAGAAGAACGCCGGCCCACCGACGCCGAGCCCGAGCGCGATGAGCGTGAACGTGCCGGTCGCCACGCTGATATAGCTGAAGGCGACCGCGAAGTTCGACAGGAAACCCAGCGATCGCTTGAGTTCAGGCTTGATCCCGAGTGAGCGCAGGTGGGCATCGTCGCGCTCGGCGACATCCTGCGGATTGACGGATCCCGCCACGATTCCTCCTCATACGGCCGCGCTTGGGGGCCGCGCGACTGACAGTGGGAGTAACTGCGAGGACGCCTGGGGATTTCCGCCGTGGCTCCCTCAAGCGGGGCGGACCTGCGCGAGGATAGCACCACGCGCGGGCCCGTCAACGCCCCGTTTTCGGTCATTGGCGACCGTCCTTGAAGGGGGCCTGAGCGCCGCCGCGGCTAGGGGTCGAGGCGGTAGAAGCGGAACGAATTGTGCTCGACTGGCAAGACCGTGAAGCGGCCGAACCCGGCCTCATGCGCGATCGCCTCGAGCGCGGCGGGGCGCAACACCGTGCCCGTCCCGACCGACGGCTGATCGGCGAGACCGTTGGCCAGGCACGCGACGACGCTGTAGCCATAGAACAGCCGCTCGGTCTCGTCTCCGGGGGCCGTGAAGACCTCCGCCACCCGCTCGTCAGCGACCAGGACAGCACCACCCGGCCTCAGGAGCTTTCGAGCCGTCCCGAGGACGGCGGCGGGCTGGGCCATGTCGTGCACGGCCTCGAAGATCGTGACGAGATCGTAGCGCCCGTCACCCACGGCATCGGCGGCATCGGCGAACAGGAACGAGACGCGGTCAGCGACGCCCTCGCGTTCTGCGTGCATCCGGGCGCGCTCGATGGACCCCGCGTCGATGTCGATGCCGTCCACGTTGATCCCCGGGAACGCGCGCGCGATCGAGATCGACGACCAGCCGGTCCCGCACGCCACGTCCGCGACCCGCCCGTCGCCAGCGCGCAGCTTGGCCGCGATGTCCGGGAGCGCGCCGATCCAGTCGCCGACGTAGGTCGCGAACTGCGGCCGGTTCAGGGCCTCCTGGGCCTCGATGACGTCCGGGCCGTAGTCGGCCCAGTCGACGCCCTCGCCGGTCCGGTACGCGGAGAGCAGGGCCGGCATGGCCTGCGCGCTGCCCGTCACGAAGCGCGAGATCGGCGCGACGAGCCAGGCGCTCGTGGGATCGATCAGGACGGCGGCGTGGCCGTCCGCCAGCGAGTAGCGACGGTCGTCGGGAGCGGCGGCCGCGTCGTCCACATCCAGGACGGCGGCGACGGCCTGCTGCTCGAGCCATTCCCGCGCGTAGCGTGGATGGATGCCCGCCCGCTCACCCAGCTCGACCGCCGTGGCCGGGCCTTCGTCGGCAAGCGACCGGTAGAGGCCGAGCCGATCGCCGAGGTAGACGGCCTGCATCTCCAGGGCGCCCAGGGCGGCGGCCATCAGGCGACCGGCGAGGTCGTCGCGGCGCGCTTCGCCGGTCGCGGCGGGGTCAGCGGTGACGGTCACGGAACATCCTCCGGGTTCGACTGTGGAGCGGAGGCGTCGCGCCTTGGGCGGCACGACGCCACGGAGACGATGCGGTGCCGTGCACGCTCGGCTCTATGGACATTCGTCCAACGATGGTCGCGACGTTCGGAGGCTTCAGCCCGCCGCGACCGCCTCGCGCAACGCGTCGGGGATGGGGCGGTGGACTTCGACCGGGCGGATGTACGCGGTGATCATCTCGCGCGTGCCGTTCACCCCGAGCTCCGTGTACAGGAACGAGAGCTTGCGCCGCTGGGTGGCCAGGATCTCGTCCTTGGATGGAAGGTCCCACAGCTCACGCTTGAACGGGCCGATCGCCTTCTTGCGCGTCGTGTAGATGAACTGCTCGTCCGTCTGGTCCGGCTTGCGCTCGTCGGCGGCGTTCGCGGAGCACCACGCCTCGATGGCGCGATGGAGGTCCTCCGGAAGGGCGGGATGATCGAGGAGCGTGTTCTGGAACCCGGTCGCGAGGTGGATCTCGGCGGTCTCGACAGCCGGGAAGCGGTGGAACAGCTCGTCGGGCAGCGTGGAGGCGCCGTGCTGGACGGCGCCGGCCGCGCCGTATTCGCGCCGGGCGATCTCGCCGAGCTCGCGCAGGACGTCGAAATCGAGCTTGACCTCCGCGACCCCGCCATCGGGCAGGGGCACCCCGCCGTGGCTCGTGCCGGTCTGGACGCTGACCTTGCTGACGCCGATGGCGCCGGGCATCCGGGCATCGAGCTCGCGCCGGTAGCCGTCGAGATAGGCGCGCAATTCCGCCGCGTTCGAGTTCTGCGAGCCGACCTCCCCGATCTCCCCACCGACGCTGACGGTGACCCCGTCCGCCTCGAGCGTGCGGATCAGCGCGGTCAGCTCCGCCGCCCGCACGTAGTTCTCGCGCTGCTGGTCATCGACGGTCGGTTTGGACAGGTCGACCAGCGTCGAGGAATCGATGTCGATGTTGCGGTAGCCGGCATCGATGGCGAGCCGGCAGGCGCGCCGGATCTCCTCCGTCATCAATTCGGGGTCGGCGGCGTATTTCTTCGCGTTGAACTGGTAGTGGTCGCCCTGGATGAACACCGGGGCGCGCCAGCCGGCCGCGATGGCCCCGGCCAGGACCGAGGTCGCGAAGTCGATCGGGCGCTGGTACGTGTAGGTCTGCTCGCTGCGGGCGATCTCGAAGATGACCGCACCGACCTCGGCGCTCGCCGCGGCCTCGAATGCCGTTCGGGCCATGTCGAACGTCTGCGCCCGCAGGTTGATCGCCGGGACCGTGAAGCCCGCCACTTCGCCGCGGGCACGGGCCGTATACAGATCCTGGATGCTGGCGCTCAGCGCCCCGAGCGCCTGGCTCGCCTCCCAGACGATCCACTGGGCGGCCGAGGTCGTCGCCTCGTCCGTCGAGAACGCCGCGGTCCAGGCGAGATCGCGGATCGCGGTCGACCGGAACGCCGCCTCGTCGTCGATGACGAGGACGTCGCCCTCGAGGTGGGCGGCCGCCTTGATGGTCGAGAGCAGCTCGGCGGTCGAGGTCGCGACGTGGGGCACGGTGGGGCGTCTCCTTGACGGCGTTCCCCGTCATGGTACGGCGCGACCGGCGGACGGTGCCGCCGACGCCGGACGGTGCCCGCGACACCGGGCCGTGCCGCCGGCTCCAGGCGGTCCCGCCCGCGTGCAACGACAGGCCATCCTTGCCATGCATTCACCTGGCGCGTGGTATCCGCTGAAGGACTCGTGCGAAGGCTGCGATCCGCCCCAGATCGACGCTTACCACGCACCTGAGTACTGGATGCCAAGGATTCAGGGCCACGTCGCCCGATCTGTGCGCGTGGTCCCGCATACCAGTAACCACAGGAGTGAATGCCACGAATTGGCGGTCGCCTCGATCGACAGGCTCGCGACCGCGGTCCGGCGCGGTCAGATCTTCGGTTTGACGACCATGAGGAAGACGATCGCCACGATCAGTAGCCCCATGCCCATGCCACCGAGCTGGACCCGCCTGATCAGCGCCATCAGCTCGGGCGGCGGACCGCTCGCGCCGGGCGGCGGCGGCGAGGACGTCATCTGGACGATGCGCTCGACGAGAGGATGCTGCACGAAGAACCCGTAGCCGTAGGCGATCAGATAGAGCACGATCCCGAGCGCGAGCCACCAGCGATCGCGCTCGAGCGGGTTGATCCCCACGACCGCGAGCATCGCCAAGCCGGTGATCGGCAGGGTGAGGCCGACCGGCAGGACCCGTTTCGACGTGATCGCGTGGCTTACCCGGGTCGCGAAATTGGCATGCTGCGGTTCCGCGCCGCCCATCGCCCCGACGAGCGAGAACGCGAACGTCGGCCCGAAGGCGACGATCGCCCCCAGCACGTGCAGGAACAGCAGCCATGGGAACAGCCAGGCCAGATCCATCGAACCCTCCCTCACGTGACCAGCCAAGCGGCGGGTGCCACGCATCGGAGGATAGCCCCTACGACACCCGCTTCGAACGCCGTCCGACGAAGTCCACGAGCACGTACTCGCCGAGCCGCTCGGGCGTCGCGTAGAACGCCCGGCCACGGTTGAGCTTCGTCATGTGGGCCACGAACTCGGCCAGGGCCCGGGAACGCTCCAGCATGAAGGTGTTGATCGTGATCCCTTCCTTCGTGCAGCGCTGCACTTCGCGGAGGGTCTCGCTGATCGTCCTGCGGGTCGGCGGGTAGCTGAACTCGACCTGGCCATTCTCGAAATGGGCGGTCGGCTCGCCGTCCGTGATGACCACGATCTCCTTGTTGGCCGACGCCTCCCGGGCCAGGATCCGGCGGGCCAGCAGCAGGCCGTGCTGGAGGTTCGTGCCGTACTCGTAGCCGTGCCACGACAGCTCGGCCAGGGCGCCGGGCCGAATCTCACGGGCGTAGTACGCGAACCCGATGACGGTCAGGTGGTCGCGCGGGTACTGCGTCCGGATCAAGGTGTCGAGCGCGACTGCGACCTTCTTGGCCGCCAGGAAGCAGCCGCGCAACAGCATGGAGCGGCTCATGTCGACCAGGAGCACGGTCGCGGTGCGGGTGAGCTGCTCCGTCCGGTACACCTCGAAGTCGGTCGCGGTCAGCCGGACGCCGCGTGCCCCACGCCGGACCGGCGCGTTCTCTTCGCGCGCGAGCGCATTCGTGAGCGTCCCCCGCAGGTCCAGGTGGAACGGATCGCCGAACTCGAACGGCTTCGTCGTCTCCTCCCGCTCCCCGCCGCGCCCGCCGCGGTCCAGCCGATGGCCGCCGAACGCGTCGCGCTGGAGCCGGGCGAACAGGTCGTCGAGGACCTTCTGGCCGATCTTCCGGCTGCCGCGGGGCGTGAGCTCGAGGTGGTCGCCGTCGCGGGTCAGGTAGCCGGCCTCCTCGAGCCGCCGAGCGAGGTCGTCGAGCGTGTCGAGGTCGCGAACCGCGTCGTCACCCAGCAGATCGCGGACCTGGTCGCGGTCGATGTCGGCGAGGTCGCCGGGGGCGTCGACGTCGGTGAGCGCGTCCTCCAGCCGTTCCATCGCCTGTAGCCGCGCGATCTGGGCGAGGGCGCCATCGAGCGTCAGCGACTCGTCGCCCTCGAAGCGGACGCGGTCGCCGAGCCCGCCGGGCATCAGCAGGTCCAGGTTCGAGGCGAGCTCGGCGAGATCGAGCAGCAGCCGGTCGTCGCGCAGGAGCGCCTCCATCATCGACTCGAGCTCGGCGCGCTGCTCGGGGCTCATCGAGCGCATCAGCGACTGCATCGCGGCCATGCGCTGGGCGAGCTGGTCGATGATGTCGTCGAACGACTGGGCTCCGGGAAAGAACCGGCCGTGCTTGGCGAGGAAGTCGCGCACATCCGGGTCGCGGCCGCCGATCCGCTCGCGGATGAGCTCGTTGAGGTCGCGCACCATCTCCCGGTTGGCGCTGAGATCCTCGGGGGTCATGGACCGGATGGCGTCGCTCATCCCGCCGACGAACTGGTCCAGCACCTGCTTGCCGAGGCGCTCCACGAGCTCCTCGAAGCGGGCACGTGCCTCGGGCTCGAGGAAGTCGTACTCGCGCAGGTCCCGGATGCGCTCGCCGACGTCGCGCGGGAGGGCGTCCAGCTGATCGAGCCGCTTCGCGGCGACGTCGCGCAGCAGCTTCTGGAGGTCCGGGTCGGGTGCATCGGGGCTCGGGGCATCGCCCCCATCCGGCGCCGCGGGCGGCCCATCGGCCGAGGCGTTGGGTGCGGGCGGCGTCGCACGTGGCCTGTCGGCGGAGGCGTCAGGCAACGGCGGCGGACCGGGCGAGGCCGTGCTCGCGCGCTCGAGCCGGCTTTCCACGCCGGCCCGTTCCTGCGCGACGATCTCCTCCAGCTCCCGCCGGATGTCGCCGAGGACGTCGCCCAGCTCGAAGCGCTCCCTCAGCTCCTCGCGCCGGCGGGCGAGCCGGTCCATCAGGTCCTGGAGCCCCGGCAGGTCGGGGCGCGTCGGGTCGCCGCTCCGCCAGCCACGCTCCATGAGCCGGCGCAGCGCCTCCGCGACGTCGCCGTCGGCCATGACATCGTTCGAGAGCTCATCGAGGATCTCGTCCGCGCCGAGGTCCGGGATCTGCTGGCTGCCGTCCCAGCGCGAGTAGCGCGCCCGCCGGGCGAGCGCCGCCAGCTCGTCGTCCGCGGCCGCGCCCCGGTGCCGCGCCGGTGGAACGCGGCCGGCGAGATCACGCGGATCCGGCGAGTAGCCGGTCATGAGGTCACCGCTCGGGCGGCTGCTATCGCTCCCAGCGATCGATTTCGGGGCGAAGGCGAGGTTCCGAGTCTCGAACGCGTCATCGCACCCTCGTCCGCGGCACGCCCATCGCTCTCAGCGATGGTTCGATGACGTGGATGCCCAGATCCAGCGCGACGGTGGGGTTGGGGCCCGGATCGATCGCTCGGAGCGATGGCTCGCAGCCATCGATCCTGGCCCGAGGCCCGACGCGCGGCCGCCCAGGAACGCCAGCGCGGTCGCTTCGGGCTCGGTCGATGGCTCAGCGCCGACGGCGGCGCTCCGCGGACCTGCCCGGAAGGCGTATCGACCCCATCGCTGCCGCGTTCGCCCAGGTATCGATGGCGCACAGCCACCAGCCGGGCGCGGGCGGCGATCGGTGGCGGGCCAACCGTCACCGGTGGTAGACCGTTCCGCCCGCGACGCGCTCCTTGTTGATCCGCCGGGCGAGGTGCAGGCCCTCGAGGAGGAACTCCACGGCCGACGCGACGACGGCCGGCTCCTCGGCCCCGTCGGTGACGTCGAACGTGCCGAGATCCCGGACCGCATCGCGCAATCCCGGCACTTCCCGGGCCCATGCCACGTACTCGCGCGATGGCGTCCGCTCGCCGGTCTCGACGATGAACCCCTCTTCGAACGCCTCGACCACCGGGTCGAGATCGTCGAGCGTCACGCGGCGCGTGAATGTCGCGTACAGCGCCTTCGTGATGAGACGCTCCACGATCCGTTCCTCAGGGGACTCGTCGCCGATCGACTCCAGCTCGACCTTGCCGACCGTGGAGGCCACGACCGCCCCGAGATCTGAGACGCGCGGCGCCGCCAGTGATTCGCCAAGGCGGATCGCGCGCTTCAGCGCCGCGGCCTCGAGCACCTCCATATTCGCCACCGAGACCCGGACCGACACCCCCGACCGCTGGCTGATCTCCGGGGAGCGGCGCGCCAGGTGGGTCAGCTCGGCGATGGCCTCCTCCATGAACGGCGGCACGACGACGACCGGCGCGCCCTCGGCCGCGGCGAAGCGGTGCTTCTCCTGGCGGACGATCGACATCTCGTCGTCGAGGGTCCGCGGATAGTGCGTTCGGATCTGCGATCCCAGGCGGTCCTTGAGCGGCGTGATGATCCGGCCGCGCGATGTGTAGTCCTCCGGGTTGGCCGACGCGACCACGTACAGGTCCAGCGGCAGTCGGACCGTGAAGCCGCGGATCTGGACGTCCCGCTCCTCGAGCACGTTGAGCAGTCCGACCTGGATGCGCTCGGCGAGGTCCGGCAGCTCATTGATCGCGACGATGCCGCGGTTGGCGCGCGGGATCAGGCCGTAGTGGAGCGTCAGCTCGTCCGACAGGTAGCGGCCTTCGGCGACCTTGATCGGGTCCACCTCACCGATGAGGTCGGCGATCGTGATGTCCGGCGTGGCGAGCTTCTCGGCGTAGCGTCGGTCGCGCGGGAGCCAATCGATCGCGGTCTCGTCGCCGTCCCGCTCCACGATCGCCTTCGCCGCCGGGCTGACCGGCACATACGGGTCGTCGTTGAGCTCGCCGCCCCGGACGATCGGGATGTGCTCGTCGAGGAGCCCGACCAGCAGGCGCGCCATACGGGTCTTGGCCTGGCCACGTTCGCCCAGGAACACGATGTCGTGCCCGGCCAGGATCGCGTTCTCGATGGACGGGAGCACCGTGTCCGCGAACCCGACGACGGTCGGGAGTACGTCGGCCCCGGTCGCCAGGCGCTCGAGCAGGTTCGATCGAAGCTCGTCCTTGACGGTGCGCGAGCGCCAACCGGCGGCCCGCAGCTCGGCGATGGTGGCGGGTCGGTCGGGGGTCGGCATGCGGGGTCCTCAGTTGGCGACGGGCGTGGCGCCGGCGGCGGTGGTCGTGCTTCGGTAGCCATCGATGGCGGCGCGGACCGCGTCGACATCGACGATGCCGGCCTCCGCGAGGCCGGCGAGGTGATCGCGACGACGCTCGACCTCGAGCTCGTAGTCGCCGGCCTTGCGCCCGACGCGCAGCGCGAGCTCCGGGATCACGCCCCAGCCGAAGTGCTCGAACTCGTCGCGGGCCGGCTCCCAGGTCGAGAGGACGGCGGGACCTAGGCGTTGGACGTGGCCGTGCTCGTCACGCGACGTCGGACGGACGTAGTGCGCGGCGACCACCCGACGGCCGCCGTCGCCGGCGGACCGGAGGATCAGGACGACCCCGAGCCGCGACAGCTCGTCGTCGTTGACCTCCACCGGTGGACGGCGCAGGGTCTCGAAGACCTCGTCGAGCAAATCGGCATGCATCGTGGCCGCCAGGCCGTAGCCGATCGCGGCGGCCCGGATGGCGATGCGCGCCTCCTCGCCCCAGGTGTAGGACGGGAGGTGGTCCGAGAATTCGGGCACGAGAAGGACCGTGTCGTCGGGGCGGATCGGCGGGGGCTGCGCAGGCTGGTCGCCGTCGCGGTCCGGTCCGGGGGCGGTCCCGCCGCGCGGTCGGTCCCAGCCGAGCTCCGGGGCCTGGGGCAGCCAGTCGAACGTTTCCAACGACCCCGCGAGCTCGACCGTGCGGATACCAGGCGGGAGGAAGTCGAGGAGCGCGCCCAGAAGCGTGGACTTGCCGACCTGCCGGTCCTGGGCCGCGACGATGATCGGCACGCGGCCTTCGATGAGCACCCACAGCGTGGCCGCCAGCTCCGCATCGAGCGTGCCGGCACGGAGCAGCTCCACGATGGAGCGCGGCGTCGGCGGCACGTGGCGAACGGCCCACCGGCCCCGCGCTGGCGAGGTGTCGGCCAAGGGAGTCTCCGAACGGATCTGTGGCGGTTCCCGGTTCCGGGCGGCCAGCGTACGGCCGACCCCCGGGAGCGTCAAACGCTGCCGCGATACCTGCCAGCGACCGTCGACATCGGACGCCTACCATCGGGAACATGGCGCTCGACATCCAGCCGCTCACGGCGAAACGCATCCCCGACCTGGCGACCTTGTTCGACCAGGGTGGCGACCCGAAGTGGTGCTGGTGCACGTACTTCCGGGTCCGCGGCCGTGACTGGACCAACGCGACGGCGGCGGAGAATCGCGACCTGCTGGCGGCGGCGGCGCGGCGGCGGGACCACGCGCCGGGGCTCGTCGCCTACGAGGATGGCACGGTCGTGGGCTGGGTGAGCCTCGGGCCGCGCGAGGACTACGAGCGGCTCGCCTATTCCAAGGTCCTCGCGCCCCTCGACGAAGTGCCGGTCTGGTCGATCGTGTGCTTCGTCGTCGGGCGGAAGTCGCGCGGTCAGGGCGTCGCGGGAGAGCTGCTCGCGGCGGCGATCGAGTATGCCCGTGAGCACGGAGCGAAGATGCTCGAGGCGTACCCGGTCGAGGTCACTCCTGGCGAACGGGTCCCGTCGGCCAGCGTGTACCAGGGCACGCTCAAGATGTTCGAGCGAGCGGGTTTCAAGGTCGTGGAGCGTCGCCGGGCCAATGCCGCCAGCCCGGTGCGCCCGATCGTGCGACTCAAGCTCTGACCGTCCCGCCACACGCCGGACCCACGCTGCGTGGCGCCCCGACGCCAGGACCGCGGCAAGATCATCATCCGGGGACGCTTATGGCCGGTCGCCGGCCCGATTCTGGCGAGATCGTCACTGGGAGACGCTTCCGGGCAGGTTTCGGGCGAATGCGGGTCGCATCGGGCCTGACAACGACCATAAGCGTCTGACGATGTCGATTCTGCCATCGCCGAGCTCGCTCGGGGGCGACGTGATCCGTCGTTCCGGGGAGCCCGAGTGCGCGTCGACGTCAACGGTGTCTGGCGCGCTGACCGTCTCGCCGGGACCTCACCGCGATGTCGACGATGCGGCCCCGCGACCGCCTACGTCATCTGTCGCCTGTCCGACATCGTCATCCGCCGACGTTGACACCGCCCGGTCCAGCGGCCTAGACTTCCGACCGGCGCGCAAGTCGCACGCCCTCGTCTAGCTCAAAGTTTGGAGGCGGTCTCCGAATGAAGATGCTGCTGAATCTCCGACGCACCGTGGCGCCTATCGGCGCACCGGATCGCGGGAGATCTGTGCCCATCTCGAGCTAGCCGCAGGCGGCAGGACCGCCTTCCGGACAGAACCCGAGCCGTGGGCCAGATCAGGCCCCCGGCTTTTTTGATGCCCTTCCCTGCCACCCAGCGGGATCCACAAGCGGACATCACGAGCCGCGAGGCCGCCCGACGAAGCGTCGGACGAGGCCCGCGGCTCGTTGCTTTGTCCGGAACCCACCCACCTCCCCGTAACCCTGGAGCATCCAGTGACCGCCACCCTGACCAACCAACTGAAGACGACGACCCTGGTGGCAACGCCGGCGGCGTCGGCCGTGACGTCGGCGGTGCCTGCCCTGCTCATGGAGGGCGTCAGCAAGTCGTTCGTCGTCGGCCGCAAGCGCAAGCCGGTGGCGGCGATCACCGATGTGTCGTTGCGCCTCGAGCGCGGCGACATCCACGGGATCCTCGGAGCCAACGGCTCGGGCAAGTCGACCCTCATCCGCCTCATCAGCGGCCTCCTGACCCTCGACACGGGTCGGGTCGAGGTGTTCGGCCACGACCTGGAGCGTGAGGAGATGGAGGTCAAGCGCCTGATCAATCGGGTCAGCGTGGACGCCGCGTTCTTCAAGAAGCTGAGTCCCATGGAGAACCTGCTGTTCGCGGCGCGGATCTATGGCCTCGACGGCAAGACCGCCCGCGCCGACGCCATCTCGATCATGGGCCGCCTCGGGATCGCCGAGAAGCGGACCAGCCGCCCTGTGGAGCAGATGAGTCGAGGGATGCAGCAGAAGGTCGCCATCGCGCGAGCCCTGCTGACGAGCCCGACGCTCCTGCTCCTGGACGAACCTACGACCGGCCTGGACCCGCGCAGCAAGCTCGACGTTCAGACCTTCATCGAGGAGATCAACGAGACCCATGACGCGACGATCGTCCTGACGACCCACGACCTGGCGGAGGCCGAGCGCCTCTGCTCCCGGATCACGGTCCTCAACGACGGCCGGACCATCACCGAGGGGACACCGACCGAACTCAAGGCGCAGACCGCGCAGCGCCTGGGCCACGAGGCCACCCTCGAGGACGTGTTCATGACCTACACCGGCCGCTCCCTCGACGACGACGTCGAAGAGGACGAGAGCGGCGACGACGAATAGACGACAGAAAGGAGGTGAGAACCATGAACTTCAGTCAGACGGCTTTGGAGCTGGCGCGCATGCGCCAGGAGGAGCTGATCGCGGAGGCCGCGCAAGCGCGCCGCATCGAGCAGCGCCCCTCGACCATCCGCCGATTCGTCGGCCGCCGCGTCATCGCGGTGGGCGAGCGGATCGCCGCGGAACCCCGTTTCGAGCTGGCTCGGTCCCGTTAGGACCGGGTCAGCTCCCTCGAACCAGGAGATCCTCTCGTGACCATCGTCGCCCATGAGCTGAAGGCCTCGTACGCCTTCATCGAGCGCAACTTCTTTCTGACGCGTCGCTACTGGGGTTGGGAAGTCGCCTTCCTGATCTATTCCGTCGCGGGCGCGTTGTCGATCTCGCTCATCGGTGCCGACCAGGGCAGCCCGACGCTGCTTCTCACGTTGATGGTGGGAGCGATCTTCTGGAACTACCTGTCGGTCGTGTTCAGCTGGATCGCCGAGACCATCTCGGTCGAGCGCTGGGAAGGCACGCTGGAGTACACGTTCATGGCGCCGATCCGGCGCTGGTCGCAGCTGCTCGGATCGGTGCTGTACGCGATGGTCTATGGCCTGGTCCACACGGCCGTGATCTTCGTGGCGCTGTTCCTGTTCTTCCCGCAGCTCGACTTCTCGAGCGCGAACCCGGCGACCGCGCTGGCGTTCATCCTGCTCGGCTCGTTCAGCTTCGTCGGGATCGGGATGATCGCCGCGATCCTGCCGCTGCTCTACGTGGAGCGCGGCGCGCAGATGACGTTCGTGCTGCAGTCCTGCCTGCTGCTCGTGAGCGGCGTGTACTACTCGGTCGACGTGCTGCCGGACTGGATGCAGGTGCTCTCGCACCTGTCGCCGGCGACGTACGTCCTCGACGGGGTCCGTGCCGGGCTGATCCATGGCACGCCGATCACCGAGCTGCTGCATGACGTGTGGCCGCTGCTCGTGGCGGGCGCGGTGCTCATCCCGTTCGGGTTGTGGGCCTTCGCCCAGGCCGAGCGCTACGCCAAGCGCACCGGCAAGCTGAAGCGAGTGGGCTGAGCCATGACCATCGCTGCCGCGCCGACGGACCTCGGCTGGGACCCCGGGTGGGACCGGGCCTTCGAGCCCTTCGCGGCCGGAGGCCGGCGTCCCGCCCGGGTCGTCGCCGTCCACAAGGAGACCGCGATCGTTCGTGGCGACCTGGGCGGTGACCGCCCCGCCACGGTCTCCGGCCGCTTCCGGTACGAGGCGCTCGCCGCGTCCGACTTCCCGGCGGTCGGCGACTGGGTGGCGCTCGAGGCGACCGAACCCTCGGCCGGTGCCGACGACGCCGCCGTCATCGCCGCGGTCCTCCCGCGCCGAGCGGCGTTCGTGCGCAGCGCGGCCGACTCGAGCCGGCGGACCGCCGGTCACCTCGCCGATGAGCAGGTGATCGCGGCCAATGTCGATATCGCGTTCCTCGTCGCCGGGCTCGATGGTGACTTCAACCTGCGCCGGCTCGAGCGCTACCTGGCGGTGGCCTGGTCCAGTGGCGTCACTCCGGTGATCGTGCTCAACAAGGCGGACATCGCCCGCGACCTCGAGGAGCGGCTGGTGGCGGTGGCGGGCATCGCACCGGGCGTCCCCGTCGTCGTGCTGTCGGCTTTGACCGGCGACCATGTCGCGGATCTCCTGCCGTACCTGGGTCACGGCCGGACGTCGGTCGTGCTCGGCTCATCGGGCGTGGGGAAATCGACGCTCGTGAACACCCTGCTCGGCGAGCAGCGTCAGGCGACCAGCGACGTCCGCGACGACGATTTCCGCGGTCGCCACACGACGACACATCGCGAGCTGTTCGGGCTGCCCGGTGGGGCCTTGCTCATCGACACGCCCGGCATCCGCTCGCTCGAGGTGGCCGGTGCCGACGAGGGCGTCGACGCCGCCTTCGACGATATCGCCGAGCTGGCCCTCCAGTGCCGCTTCAGCGACTGCCGCCACGATGGCGAGCCGGGATGTGCGGTGCGCCGGGCCATCGCCGCCGCGAGCCTGGGCGAGGACCGTCTCGCCAGCTACCGAAAGCTGGAACGGGAGCTCGCCCATGCCGAGCGACGCGAGGATCCCCGCCTGCGGGCCGCGGAGGCCAAGCGCTGGCGCGCGGTCCACAAGGCCGTCGACCGCCACATGGACCAGAAATACGGGAGGGAGCGATGACGACCACGACCGGGGAGGCCCTGCTCGACCTTGCGGACGCGCCCGCGATCGACGGGCTGCGTTTCCGGCGGCCGCGTGGCGATGAGGCGGACTACGAGGCGATGGCGGCCGTCATCACCGCGGCCAACCTGCACGACGGGCTGGAAGAGATCCAGCTGGCGCGCCACGTCCGCGAGGAGCTGGAGACCTCCGTGGGCCTCGATCTCGCGACCGACGTCGTGCTCACGGAGATCGATGGCCGCCCGGTCGCGGAATCCGGCGTCGAGCGAACCGTCCGGGACGGCATCGTGGTGTATGACCTGTGGGGCCACGTGCATCCCGAGGTTCGCCGTCGGGGGCTGGGCCGGGCCTTGCTGCACGAGAACCTGCGTCGCGTCGCCGAGCGAGCTGCCGGCGAGTCGGCCGATGAGGTCGTCGAGATTCGCACCCACGCGCAGGAGAACGAGGTCGGCCATCGGGCCCTCCTCGGCAAGCACGGACTCGAACCGATCCGCTGGTTCTTCGTGATGCGTCGGGCGAGCCTCGACGACATCCCGGACGCTCCTTTCCCCGACGGCCTGGAATACCGGCCGGTGACCCCCGACCAGCACCGGGCGATCTTCGATGCGGAGGTCGAGGCATTCCGCGACCACTGGAGTTCGCGGGAGAAGACCGACGAGGACTTCGAACGCACGTTCCGGCGCGAGGAGCTGACCACGGACCTGTGGGTCGTCGCCTGGGATGGCGACGAGATCGCCGGGGTCGTCCAGACCTGGATCTGGCCCGAGGAGAACGCGACCCTCGGCGTGGCCCGCGGATGGCTCGAGCACATCAGCGTGCGTCGACCGTGGCGCCGACGCGGTCTCGGCCGGGCCATCACGGCCGAAGCGCTGCGCCGCCTGGCAGGCGCCGGCATGACCGAGGCGAGCCTCGGGGTCGACGCCGAGAACCCGACCGGGGCGCTCGGGCTGTATGAGGGCCTGGGGTTCGAGGTCCACCAGCGCTGGATCACGTATCGCGGATCCCTCCAGGACTGACGGGCGTCGCGGACGTCGACTCGTGGCATCATCTGGGGGGACGCCGCTGGAGGATGTCGATCATGCGGTCCTACCTGATCGTGGCCAACCAGACGCTGACGAGCCAGTCGCTCACGGACGCGATCACGGCCCGCCTTGCTGATGGACCGGTGCGGACCCACGTCGTGGTGCCGCTCAGCCCGGTCGGCGGCCGGCTCACCTGGGACGAGGCCGAGTCCCGGACCGTCGCGCAGAGCAGGCTCGAAGAGGTCGTCGCGCGTCTGCGAGAGATGGGCGCCGAATCGGATGGCGAGGTGGGCGACCGCGATCCGGTGATGGCGGTCAAGGATGCCCTGCGTGGGCGGGAGATCGACGAGGTCATCATCTCGACGCTGCCCAAGGGGATGTCTCGGTGGCTCGGAGAGGACGTGCCAAGCCGCCTGCGGGACTCTGTCCCGGTGCCGGTGACCGTCGTGACGCAGGAAAGGCCCGGCGCCTGAGCCCGCCCGCGGATCAGGCGAAGAGGCGCCCACCGTCGCGCACGAGCTTCAGCCCGCGCGCTCGCGGCCGATCGTCGTGGTGCCGCCGTGGCCCGGGAAGACCTGGACTGCGTCCTCCAGCTCGGTCAGTCGGGCGAGCGACGTCACCATCGCCTCCGGATCGCCGCCCGGCAGGTCGACCCGGCCCCAGCCCCCGGCGAAGAGCGTGTCGCCGCTGTACAGCAGGCCCTGGTCGCGGTCGAGGAGGCACACGGATCCCCTCTGTATGACCGGGCGTGTGCAGCACCCGTCAGGCCGACTCCGCCAAAGCGGATCTCGCCGCCCTCGGCGAGCTCGACCGCCGGGATCGACGGCACGATCTCGAACGGCGCCGACACGGGCTGTGGGTCGGTCAGGCGCTCGCGGTCGAGCGGGTGGACCCCGATGTCGGCAGCGGTATGCTCGGCGACGGCGGCGTTGTCGCCGAGTGTCATCGCAGTGCCCGTGCGTCGACACGATGAGCTTGAGCGTCCAGTCGCGCGCCCCCAGCTCGTCAACGGGTCCAGGCGAGGCACGGCGTCGCGGTGTCGATGGTCATTGGCCTCGCGCGTGCGCGCGTCTGCAAGCACGTGGACATTCGTGGCGATGGGCCCGACGACGCGATGCAGCCGCTCCATG
>CAWEOO010000004.1:0-250457 GCA_963810725.1 uncultured Chloroflexia bacterium | reverse complement strand
GGTGGACCACCGACCACAACATCTTGTGGTTTGGCTGGCGAGGAAGGATTTCACTCTTCGATCTCCTGATCCAGAGTCTGTTGCCCGAATCAGGCCTCGCGAGCCGCCATTTGAGCGTGCGGCGGGCCGCCGTCGGCCGCCGAATTGGGGGTGAGTCAGATGCCCATCCCGAAAACGGAAAGAGTCTGTTGCCCTAACTGGGCGATCCCGATTCTAGCGCCGATACCCAGCCAGCTCAACCGGCGTGGATCCAGATCATCTTTCGATTGGCCGCCACGACGAACACGATGGCGGCGGTAACGACGACCGCCGCACAACCTCTTGACCCCTTCGACGTGGCAGCGAGGGCCGGGATCTGGTGAGCGAGCCGATGCATCGGCCACGCAGAGCGCACTCGGAAGCCGCTTAATGGCCAGGCCACGATCGCGGCAGTCCGAACCATGGGAGCACGTTGCTGTCGAAGCGGGTCATTGCGCAGATCCGGTCGCCGGTGAGGGTGAGGACGAAGAGGCCGGTCCCATGGCGGATGCCGGTACGGGCGCGCAGGTAAGCCCCGAACGCCGGTTGACCGTTCGCCCGCGTCGCCACGAGTTCGTGCCTGCGGGCGAGGAGGAGGCCCACGAGGAAGCGGCTGGCAGCGTCGCGGCCGATGTACTCGAGGGGGATCGGTGGCATGGCGACGCGAACGTCGTCGGTCAGCAAGGCGACCAGCCCATCGACGTCCCCGGACTCCCACGTGCGGGCGAACTCTGCCGCCAGCGCCTGCTCGGCGGGTGAGCCCGCAGGAGGGCCCGGCTCGCGCTGTCCGACCGGCGGCACGCGGCGCTCCAGGCTGGCGCGCGCCCGTTTGAGGGCACTGTTGACCGATGCAACGGTGGTGTCGAGCATGTCGGCCACCTCGTTGGCGTGGTAGCCGAGCACCTCGCGCAAGATGAGCACCGCACGCTGGCGAGCCGGCAGGACCTGCAAGGCGGTCACGAAGGCCAGGGAGATGGCTTCTGTCTGTTCGTAGCGCGCCTCCGGGCCGAGCGGCATTCCGATCGCACCCTCGAGGAGCGCGTCCGGCATATGGCGGCTCGAGCCATACGACGTCGCCCATTCGAGTCGGCTCGGGGGGTTCAACTCCGGGAATGTCCCACTCCTTGGCCGGGCGTCGGCTGGCTGATCGAAGCGCGTTGAGGCATCGGTTGGTGGCGATCCGGTAGAGCCAGGTGCGGATCGAGGCGCGCCCTTCGAACGCTCCGAGGCCTTGCCAGGCGGCTAGCAGCGTCTCCTGGAGGACATCCTCGGCATCCTGGAACGATCCGAGCATGCGGTAGCCGTGCACCTGCAGCTCTCGACGGTATGGCTCGGTCAGCTCTTGGAACGCGTCGGCGTCCCCGGCCCGCGCCCTGGCGATCAGGTCCGTCGTCACCACTCCACATCTCGCCTCACGTCACCGGCCCTCTTTGTTGACCCCGTATTGACACCGGCCGCGCCGCGAACTGGGCGGTCCGTCGGCGCCCACTTTCCGATGTTGCGGTGTCTGCATGTTCGACGGCTCCGACGATCTGCTCGGCCCATGGCGAAGAACACAGCCACGCGCAGATGAGTCTCAGCCGTCGGTCCTAGCTCGTGTGGAGGGCGGGTAAGCACCCGTCCGCAGAAAGGAACACAACGTGACCATCGACACACCCGCGTGCGTGCATTTCAGCAGCAAGCAGCGGTTGATCCTATTAGTCCTGCTCGGTGCCGGATTTATGCTGGCCATCGACTACTCGATCCTGAACGTTGCGCTGCCGACGGTCGGCGCAGGCGTCGGGTTGGGATTGACCGGGCTTCCCTGGATCATCGGCATACGCGCTGCCCGCGGCCGGTTTCACCCTTCTGTTCGGCCGGTTGGCAGACCTGTTCGGCCGCCGCAAGCTGTTCATGTCCTCGATGGTCCTGCTGACCGGGGCCTCGTTGCTCGGCGGCTTTGCATCCAATCCCGAGATGCTCCTGACTGCCCGAGTGCTGCAGGGCTTCGCCACGGCGATGGCGATCCCCTCGTCATTGTCGCTGCTCACCACCACGTTGAGGGTGCCGCGCGCAACCGAGTCCTAGGACTCAACGGCTCGCTTCTCGCCGTCGGCTTCACTGTCGGCTCACTGGTCGGCGGTACCCTCGTCAGCTACCTTAGCTGGCGGGCTGCGTTCTTCATCAACGTCCCGGTCGCCTTGGTCATCTTGCTGGTGCCCCGTTCCTGATCGGCGAGAGCAGGGCGCCCGACCGGTTGAAGCTGGACCTGCCTGGAGCGGTGACCGTGACCGGCGGCTTGCTGGCCGGGTCGACGCAGTCCTCGAGCAGAGCGTCCCTTCGGCCATCGTCGGCGTGCTCCTGCTGGCCGCGTTCTGGATCATCGAGCTGCGCTCGCCCGCGCCGCTCGTCCCGGTAGGCATTGTCAAGCGGCCGACGGTGAAGTGGGGGAACTACGCGGGACTCGTGGCCTTCATCACGGAGTCCGGCATGATCTTCCTGACGACACTCTATCGGCACAATGTCCTCGGCTTGTCCCCGCTGACCACCGGCTTTATCTTCGGCGTTCCGGGCCTGGCGGCCGTGGTCGCAGGCGTGCTTGTCGGGCGCTTCCTTGGGCGCTTCGGCTACCGGAAGGTCCTGGCCGTAGGCCTGTTCGTGCAGGGCCTGCCGATCCTTCCGCTGGTGTTCCTCGGCGCCGACCAAACGGGACTCGCGCTCGCCGTCGTGATTTCATCGCTGTTCGTCGGGTTCTTCGCACACGTGATCTGCATCGTCGCCTACACGGTGACCGGGACATCTGGTCTGCCGAACGAGGAGCAGGGCGTGGCGGCAGGCCTGACCTCGTTGACGCAACAGGTAGCCCTCACGGTCGGTATCCCGTTCCTGGGTGCGATCGCCGCGACGCAGAGCGTGTGGCTCGCCGGCTTCCAACTCGCGCTGACCGTGGGCGTGATCGTGACGTTCGTCAGCGTCGCCTTGATCTGGTTCGGGCTGCGTCCGCGCGACGAGCAGAGCTCGGCAGTATCCGGCGTACCGGTCTCGAAGCTATCCGACGCCGCCATGACCCCGGACTGAGGCCGGCTACAGCAGGGCTCAGCCATCGGTCCTACCTCATGAGGTGGCCGGGGGTGACGACCCGGCACAGAAAGGAGCAGGAAATGCTGCTGAAGGACAAGGTTGCCGTGATCTACGGAGCCGGAGGTGGAATTGGCGGCGCTGTCGCACGCGCCTTTGCGTCTGAGAGGGCCAATCTCTTTCTCACCGGGCGCCTCTTGGCACCCGTCGAAGTTCTCGCCAAGGACGTCACTTCCGCCTGGGGATCCGCCGAGGCGGCGGAGGTCGACACTCTCGACGAGCAGGCCGTGGACAGACATCTGCAGTGCGTGATCGATAAGGCGGGCCGCGTCGACATTTCGTTCATCGCGGTGGGGACCCGAACGCGGAGATTTTAGGTGTGCCACTGGTCGAGCTGGAGGTCGATCGTTCTCCCCGCCGATCGCGACCTACGCGAGGTCGTACTTTCTGACCGCGCGCCTGGCGGCCCGGGCGGATGGTTCCGAACAAGTCGGGGGTGATCATGACCGTCACCGCAACCCACTCGCGGACGGGCATCCCGTTGGTGGGCGGCTACGGTCCGGCGCAGGCTGCCAAGGAGGCACTCACTCGGGATCTATCCGCCGAGCTCGCACCTCAGGGCATTCGCGTAGTCGGTCTGCGACCATACGCGATGCCGGAGACGGGCACGATCAAGGACGCCTTCGAGCCTCGCGCCAAGGCATCGGGAATGACCTGGGAACAGTGGCAGGAGATGCTCGCAAGCACGACCCACACGCGACGGCTCATGACGCTCGCGGAGATGGCTAACGTGGCGGTCTTCATGGCTTCCGATAAGGCAAGCGGGATGACGGGAACGACCGTCAATTTGACCATGGGCAGGCTGGATGACTAGCGGCTGGTCTCACCGCGACGTCCGCCGCTCGAGCGCTGCCGACTCCGCCAGGCGCTTGATGCGTCCGAGGCGCGAGTCCCACGCGGTGGCGACCTCAGCCATCCGACGGGTGGCCAGATCGAGCGTCTCGGGCTGGACGGCGAATTGTACCTCCTTGCCGGCGCGATGCCGCGCGACCAGGCCCGCCGCCTCGAGCACCGCCAGATGCTTGGCGACACCCTGGCGGCTGATCGGCAGTTCGGCGGCGATGCCGGTTGCCGTCGCGGCGCCCTGGGTCAAGAGGATGTCGATCATCCGCAGCCTGGTGGGATCTGCGATCGCCGCCCACAGGCGGGAGGTCTCGCCGCGATCCGGGCTCATCTCGCGGCGACCGCGACCTCCAAGGCGTAGGCGCGAAGCTCGTCGAGCTCCGTGGCCCAGCCGCGCACGTTCTCTGACTGGTACTCGGCCTTCTCGTCCTCGGGCCAGGCGAGGCTGGCGAAGCCGCTCTCGGTGACGCGCAGTCGGGTGTGCTCGCCCTCGGCTCGCAGGCTGAATACGACCAGGGTCGAGTTGCCCTCGGCGGGCTCGACGCCGGGGCGCCGTACCCAGCGATAGGCGAACGTGTGCTGGGGCTCGACGCGCTCGATCCGGACCCTAAAGGCGCCGCCCTCGTGATGCCAGGTGACTCGCGCGTCACCTCCCGGTCGCAGGTCGATCTCCGCCTCGTCACTGAACCAGCGCGCGATGTGTTCCGGCTCCGTGACGATCGACCAAACGACGTCGACGGGGGCCCCAATCACGATCTCCTGTTCGATGCTGTCGACAACCACGGATGCCACCTCACCACTTGCGTACGCTTCAGCACACCTTAGCACGACGAGCAACCATCGGTTGCGCTGTGTGGGTCGATATGCAACCATCGGTTGCGTACCAATCACCGAAGGGAGCGAACCGAGATGTTGTTGCAGGGCAAGACCGCCGTAATCTACGGGGGCGGTGGCGCCATCGGCGGCGGGATCGCACGCGTCTTCGCGAGGGAAGGCGCCCGGGTCTTCATCGCCGGGCGCACGCAGGCGAGGCTCGATGCCATTGCGACCGATATCACCGCCGCTGGCGGAGCGGTGGAGACCGCTCAGGTCGATGCGTTCGACCAACGAGCGGTCACCGAGCACGCCGATACGGTGGCGGCGATGGCGGGCGGCATCGACATTGCGGTCAACGCGGTGAGCGTCATGCACGACCAGGGGACCACGCTTGCGGACCTCACGCTTGACGAGTTCATGAGGCCGATCGACGGCTTTCTGCGGGCGCTGTTCATCACCAGCAAGGCGGTCGCGCGGCACATGGGCGGGGAGCGTCCCGGCGTCATCCTCACGCTGTCGGAGCCGGGGTCGAGGATGGCGGTGGCCGGCATTCTGGGGCACGCCGCATCGAGCGCCGGCAAGGAGGCCTTCTCGCGGGTGCTGGCTGCGGAGCTGGCGCCCAGGAACATCCGGGTCATCTGCCTCCGCCCGCACGCGCTCAGCGACGGGCCGGCATCGGGTTCGTACACCAACGACCTCTTCAGGCCGATGGCTCGTGCTCACAAGGCGAGGCTGGCCCGCATCGCAGCCGAGCTAAGGATTGCCTGATCAAAGGCGAGAGCGCCTGATCCAGATCTGAACGAGGAGCCTCGCGCTGCTGTCGACGTTGGGGGAACGACGACGCGCGCAAGAACTCCTCGCACCCGAAATGGTACAGTGAGCGAGTCGGCAATGTTCTGGTAGATTTGAGTAGGTTTTGTGACTCGCTCAGTGTCCCGCGACCCCGACTGGGTGGGCCTCTCGGAGGCCAGCCGCGTGCTCGGCGTCTCACCTGCCACCCTGCGCCGCTGGAGTGATGCCGGCCGCCTGCGGGTCTTCACGACGCCCGGTGGCCACCGGCGGTTCTCCAGGTCGGCCCTCGAGCGTCTCCTCCCGGCTGATCGATCTCGGCGCCCGTCGATCGGTGGGGCCGGCCCGTCGCCGAGCAGGATCGCACGGACCTACCGGCGGGCGAGCCGTGAGGCGGCGCCGGAACTGCCCTGGGTCCTCACCCTGAGCGACGAGCAGCGCCTCCTCTTCCGGGAGCGAGGCCACATCCTCGCCGCGAGCCTCCTCCAGTACCTCGACGCGCCGCAGCCCGAGGCGGCGGCCCATCATCTGAAAGCAGCATCCGGCTCGGCCGCCGAATACGGCACCGTCGCGGCGTCCCTCGGACTGTCGCTCAGCCAGACGGTCGAGGGCTTCCTCCGCTTCCGCGCGCCGTTCCATCACGAGCTGGCGGTCGCGGCCCGCCGGCGCGGGTTCGACACGGCCGAGACGACCGACCTGCTCGAGACCGCCGAGCGGGCGATGGACCGGCTGCTGGTGGCCACGATGACGGGCCACACCCGGGCCGCCGGCAAGGGCGGTCGACCCCGCCCGATCGTGGATCGGACCGGAGAGGATCGCGAGGCGTGAACGAAGCGACGGCTGTGCCGATCGTCGCGCTCGTGACCCATGCGCGTCACGTCCCAGCCATCGAGCGTGAGCGATTTGCCGCGGCACTTCACGGGGAGGCAGCCGGCCGAGCGTTCATGCTGGAGACCTGCCATCGGGTGGAGGCATATCTCGGGAACACCGGCGACGCTGCGCGCCTCGCAGCGGCACTTCCGGCGGGTGGTCGAGCGCTGACCGGCGACCAGGCAGTCCACCACGCCATGACCGTCGCGGTCGGACGCGACTCGGTGGTTGTCGGCGAGGATCAGATCCTTCATCAGCTGCGGGCGTCGGTCGATGCGGCCCGCGCCACCGGCACCCTCGACCCATCGCTCGAACGCCTTTTCGCGCTTGCGCTCAAGGCCGGGCGTCGGGCCCGGTCCTGGCGCCAGGGGCCAGCACGCTCGCTCGCCGATGTCGCCCTTATGTCGATCGAGCAGCAGGCGGGCGCGATCCGGGGTCGTGACGTTCTCGTCGTCGGAGCCGGCAAGATGGGTCGCCTGGCGGCACGGGCCTCGGTAGCGGCGGGAGCCTCCGTCGCTGTCGCGAACCGATCGGCCGACGGGGCCGAGGCGCTCGCCACCTCGACCGGCGCTCGAATCGAGGCGTTCGACCCCGACGCTCGGATCGGCGGGTTCGCTGGCGTCATCGTGGCGCTCGCCGGACCGTGGCCGATCGGGGCCGCCACGATCGATGCATTGGCCGCGAGCGCGACCGTCGTCGTCGATCTCTCGGTGCCGGCCGCCGTCCCCGTCTCGCTCGCGTACATCCTTGGCGGGCGCCTCATCACGGCAGACGCTCTCGCTCTCGGCGACGTCGGCCCAGGGGCTGAGGACGGCTCGGCCGCTCGGCTGGACGCCCTGGTCGACCGCTCGGCGACGGAGTTCATTGTCTGGCTCCACGGACGCGACGGGCGGTCGGCCGCCGAGGCCCTCAAGGAGCGCGCGGATCGCGAGCGCGAGGCCGAGCTCGCGGCGCTCTGGCGGCGGTTTCCTGATCTCCAACCCGAGACACGCGACGCGATCGAGGGGATGACCCGACATCTCGCCGGCCGGCTGCTTCGCGAACCGCTCGAGCGCCTCGGTCGGGACACCGACGGCCGTGACGGGCAGGCGATCCGGGACATCTTCGCCCTGTGAACGGCCCGGAGATCGCGATCGGATCTCGTGGCAGCGCGCTGGCGCTGGCCCAGGCGCGGCTGGTCCACGAGGCCCTCCACCACGAGGGCCGTGCGAGCCGGGTCGTGATCATCGAGACCGAGGGCGACCGCCGAGCGCCGGACACCGCGTGGGGCGAGGGGGCCTTTGTCGCCGCGATCGAACGAGCCCTGCAGGATGGCGCCGTCGACATCGCGGTCCACAGCGCGAAGGATGTTCCGACCGACCAGGATCCGCGGCTCCGGATCGCCGCCTACCTGCCCCGGGCCGACCCGCGCGACGCGCTCGTCGTCCGGACCGACGCGAAGGAGCGGCGGCTCGCCGATCTGCCGTCGGGTTGTCGCGTCGGGACCGACAGCCCACGGCGGACGGGTTTCCTGCTCGCTCGGCGGCCGGATCTCGTCGTGCATCCACTCCACGGCAACGTGGACACGCGACTGCGCCGGCTCGATGCAGGTGAGACGGACGCGCTCGTGCTCGCCTGCGCGGGGCTCGACCGGATCGGGCGCGGTGACCGGATCGCCGAGCGAATCGATCCCGAGACCCTGCCGCCGGCCCCGGGGCAGGGGGCGATCGCCGTCCAGGTCCGAAGCGACGACGCGGAGATTCTCCGCGGTGGCCACGGCGATCGACGATCGGCACACGCGCCTGGCGGTCGAGGCCGAGCGGACATTTCTCAGCATGTCCGGGGGAGGATGCCGGAGCCCGATCGGCGCGTTGGCCACCGTCGTCGGCGACGAAGTGGACCTCCTCGGCGGCTACGCCAGCCCGGACGGCGCCGGACCGCCATCGCGCGTCGCCACGGTCCGGTCGCGTCTAGCGACGATCTCGCCCGCGACCTCGCGGCCGAGCTCGACTCGGCGGCCCGCATTCGGACGATTTCGGGCGACGTCCCCCGGGACGGCGAGCGCTCGAGCCCTCGCCGCGTTCTCGTCACGCGAGCCGCCGACCAGGCGGCCGAGCTGGTGTTGGCACTGCGTGACGCGGGCCTCGATCCCGTCGTCGTCCCGGCGATTGCCATCGAATTCGAGCCACCGCGCGGCGACCTCGACGCCGCTGCGGGCCTCCTCCACACCTACCGCTGGGTGGTGATCACGAGCGCCAACGGGGCGCGGGCGATCCTGAAGGCGGCGACCCGGATCCTGACGGAGCTCGGCATTCCGTTCTGGGCGGCCGTCGGACCGGCGACCGCCCTCGTCCTGGATCGCGAGGGGATCGAGGTGCAGTTCCAGCCGAGCGAAGCCTCGAGTGAAAGGCTGGCCGCTGAGTTGCCGATCGTCGCCGGGGACCGTGTTGTAGTCATCCGAGGCGATCTGGCAGGCGATGGGCTCGCGCTGACCCTACGGGGGCGGGGAGCCGAGGTCGACGACGTGATCGGCTACCGCACGCGCGAGGCGCCCAAGAGCTCTCGCGGCCTCCTGAGACGGGCGATCTCGGAAGGGCCGATCGCCGCGGTCGCGTTCACCAGCGGCTCGACCGTCCGAGGTCTGATCTCACTCGCGAAAGCCGAATTGATCGATGTCCGCTCGTTTCCCGCGATGTGCATCGGCCCCGAAACGGCCGACGAAGCCCGCTCGGCGGGGTTCCGGATCCTCGCCGTCGCTCCAAGGCCGGACGCGACGACCCTCGCCGCGGCCACCGCGACCGCCCTCGCCCGTCAGCCAGAGGAGACACCATGACGCTCGACCTCGAAGCACCGCCCTCGTCAGCCGCGATCGGGACAGCGGCTGCTCTACTCGCTCGACCCCGCCGGCTGCGACGCACGCCGGCCCTCCGGGCACTCGTCCGGGAGACGCGCCTGCATCCGTCGATGTTGGTCGCCCCGCTCTTCGTCCGACCTGGCTCGGGCGTCCGCGAGCCGGTCGCCTCGATGCCCGGGGTCGATCGGGTGTCTCCGGACGTGGCGGCTGAGGTGGCCGTTCGCCTGGCAGAGCTCGGAGTCGGCGGGGTCATCCTCTTCGGCCTGCCGGCGACGAAGGACGCGCTCGGCTGCGAGGCCTCCGAGGACGACGGGATCGTCCAGGAGGCCTTCCGACGGATCCGGGTTCTCGAGCTGCCGCTTGTGACGATCGCCGACACATGCCTGTGCGAGTACACCGACCACGGCCACTGCGGCCCGCTCGCGGCCGACGGATCGGTCGACAATGACGCGGCGCTCGTCCGGCTCGCCGAGACGGCCGTCGCGCAGGCGCGGGCGGGCGCCGACATCGTGGCGCCGAGCGCGATGATGGACGGCCAGGTCGGCGCCATTCGGGCGGCGCTCGACGCCGAGGGCTTCGGGCAGACCGCGATCATGGCCTACGCGTCGAAGCACGCTTCGGCCTTCTACGGCCCGTTCCGCGATGCGGCTGACAGCGCACCGGCGTTCGGCGATCGACGGGGCTACCAGATGGACCCCGCGAATGGCCGCGAGGCGCTTCGCGAGATGGAGCTCGACGTCGCCGAGGGCGCCGACATCCTGCTCGTCAAGCCGGCCCTGCCGGGACTCGACCTCGTCGCCGCGGCCCGAGCGCGGTTCGATGTGCCGATCGCCGCCTACCAGGTGTCCGGCGAGTTCGCGATGATCGCCGCCGCCGCGGAACGGGGCTGGCTCGACGGACGCCGGGCGATGACCGAAGCGGTCACCGCGATCGTCCGGGCGGGCGCCGGGATCGTCGTCACCTATGCCGCGGCGGATCTCGCGACCTGGCTCCGGGAGGAGCGATGAGCGCCGACGGGCAGATCTACATCCAGGCCCTCGGCCTTGGGCTTGATCCGGCCTGGCGGCGCCGGACCGACGAGGAGCGCCACGACGACGGCTGCCTCTTCGGCGAGGCCTCCGCGGCGACGGAGCTCAACGGGGTGCGGAGCACCAGCTACTCGTCGATCGGCCTCGAGACCGGGGTCGACCTCCTGTTCTGGCGGATGGCTCCCAGCGTCGACGCCCTGGAGTCGTCTGCAGCCGCGCTCCTGCGGGCCGGCCTGGGCCGGTGGCTGACCGTGACCCACTCCCTCATCGGTCGGATCGGGCCGTCGCAGTACGTGCGCAAGCCGACGGACCAGGAGCAGTCGCTCTTCGGCGGCGACCGCTCGCGCTACCTCGTCGTCTACCCGTTCACGAAGACCACCGATTGGTATCTGCTCGCCAAGGAGGCCCGCCAAGGCGTGATGAACGAGCACATGCGCGTCGGCCATGACTACCCGACGATCCGCCAGGCGTTGGCCTACTCGTTCGGGCTCGACTCGCAGGACTTCGTGGTCGCCTACGAAACTGACGATCTCGTCGCGTTCGGTGACCTCGTCCGGGCGCTCCGCTCGACGGAGAGCCGACGGTCCACGGTGAGTGACAACCCGATCCTGCTCGGGATCCATCGTCCGATCGACGAGATCCTCAGCATGCTTGGGGCCGGCTGATGGCAGTGACAGGCGTGGATCGCGGACTTCCTCGCTCGTCGAGCGGGCTGAGCGGCTGTTTCCCGGCGGAGTCAACAGCCCGGTACGTGCCTTTCGGGCCGTCGGCCGGTCGCCGCTCGTCCTCGAGCGCGGCGAGGGACCGTACGTCTGGGATGCCGACGGCCGTCGCCACATCGACTACGTGGGCGCCGGGGGCCGGCGATCCTCGGCCACGCCAACCCCAAGGTCATCGACGCGATCGTCGCCGCCATCGGGAACGGCCTGGCGTTGGGCGCCACGAACCCGCTCGAGATCGAGCTCGGCGAGGCGATCCAAGCGGCCATGCCGTCGATCGAACGCCTCCGGTTCACGTCATCGGGAACCGAGGCGGTGATGAGCGGTCTCCGTCTCGCTCGCGCGGCGACCGGTCGGGATCTCGTCGTGAAGTTCGCGGGCGCCTATCACGGGCACTCAGATGGCCTCTTGGTCGAGGCGGGCTCCGGGGTTGCCACCTTGGCCATCGCGGGCAGCGCCGGCGTGCCCGACGCGGTCGCCGCCACGACGATCGTGCTGCCCTACAACGACTCCGCCGCAGTGACTCAGGCCTTTGTCGAGTACGCCCGCCGGATTGCGGCGGTGATCGTCGAGCCGGTGGCCGCGAACACCGGGGTCATCGCGCCGGCACCGGGATTTCTCGAGCACCTTCGCGAGACCACACTCGCCGATGGCGCCCTCCTCGTGTTCGATGAGGTCATCACCGGCTTCCGGCTCGCGCTCGGCGGGGCGCAGGCGCGCTTCGCCGTCACGCCGGACCTGACGACCCTGGGCAAGGTCATCGGTGGCGGGATGCCGATCGGGGCATACGGCGGCCGGACCGATCTGATGGCCCTCGTCGCGCCGGAGGGCCCGGTGTACCAGGCGGGGACCCTGTCGGGTCATCCACTGTCGATGGCGGCCGGGATCGCGACCCTGGCCGAGCTCAAGCCCGATCGCTACGTCGCGCTCGAGGAGACTGTCTCCGAGCTCGCGGCCGGCCTGGTCGATGCCGCGGCGGCCGCGCGGTGCCCGGTTGCCATCGCGCGGGTGGGGCCGCTCCTGACCGTCTTCTTCCGGCCGAGCGCGCCGACCAATGCCGCCGAGGCTCTCGTCGCGGACCGCGCGGCGTATGCCCGGTTCTTCGGCTCGATGCTGGACCAGGGCGTCTTCCTGCCGCCGTCGCAGTTCGAGGCCTGGTTCCCATCGATGGCCCACGGTCGCGCCGAGATCGACGAGACGATCGCGGCTGCCCGGCTCGCATTCGAGGAGAGCGCCCCGTGAACGATCGCTTCGTGCGCGCCTGCCGGCGCGAGCCGGTCGATGCCACACCGGTCTGGTTCATGCGCCAGGCGGGCCGCTCGTTTGCCGCCTACCGCAAGCTCCGCGAGCGGCACGGGATCCTGGAGCTCGCAAAGACCCCGGACCTGTGTGCCGAGGTCACCCTGATGCCGGTCCGCGACCTCGGGGTCGACGCCGCTGTCCTCTTCGCCGACATCATGCTGCCGCTCGAGCCGATGGGGGTCGGTCTCCGGATCGAGCCTGACGTCGGGCCGATCATCGACCGACCGATCCGCTCGGCGGCCGACGTCGCCGCGCTCCGATCGTTCGACCCCGCCGAGGTCTCGTTCAGCATGGATGCCATCCGCCTGGTCAAGCGCGAGCTCGATGGCACGGCCGGCGTCATCGGCTTCTCGGGTGCGCCGTTCACCCTGGCCTGCTATCTCATCGAGGGCCGCCCGTCGCGGGACTTCGCCACGGCCAAGGCGTTCATGTATCGCGAGCCAGCGGCCTGGCACGACCTGATGGGGCGGCTGTCGGTCATGGTCGTTGCCTACCTCCGGGCCCAGGTCGATGCCGGCGCCAACGTCGTCCAACTCTTCGACAGCTGGGTCGGCGGGCTCGGCCCGGCCGACTACCGGGAGTTCGTCCAGCCCCACGTCCGGCGGATCTTCGCGGGGCTCCACGGCATACCAGCGATCCATTTCGGGACGGGCACGGCGTCGCTGCTCGAGCTGCTGGCCGAGGCCGGCGGCGACGTCATCGGGCTCGACCACCGGGTCTCGCTGGGCGACGCCTGGCGTCGAGTCGGCCGCGACCGCGGCGTCCAGGGCAATCTCGACTCGGCCCGCCTGCTCGCCGGCTGGGAGGCGACGCGGGCCGGGGCGCAGGCCGTCCTCGACGAGGCAGCCGGTCGACCGGGCCACGTCTTCAACCTCGGCCACGGCGTGCTGCCCGAGACCGACACGGACTTGCTGCGCCGCCTCGTCGACCTCGTTCACGAGCAGACCGCTCGGACCGAGCGCGTCTCTGAGGTGGTCGTGTGACCGGCTTGGATCGGCAGGGCGTGCTGCTCATGACGTACGGTTCGCCGGCCTCGCTCGAGCGCGAGGACATCCGCGATTACCTCGCCCGTGTCCGAGGCGGGCGCGATCCGGATGCGCAGCTCGTCGACGAGTTCACCCGGCGTTACCGGGTCATCGGCGGGTCGCCGCTGATCGACATCACTCGCGGACAGGCGGCCGCCCTGGCGGGCGTGCTTGGCAGGCCGGTCGAGGTCGGCATGCGGTTCTCCGAACCGTCGATCGTGGCGGGGCTAAGGACGCTCGCCGACGCAGGCGTCAGCGCGGTCGCCGCGATCATCCTCTCCCCGCAGTACTCGCCGCTCCTGATGAGCGGCTACGCGCGGGCCATCGACGAGGCCCGGGCGACGCTGGGCGATGAAGCGCTGGACGTCTTCGTCGCCGGTGCCTGGCACGAGGAACCGGCGTTCGTCGCCGCGCTCGCGCGTCGCGTCGTCGAGGCCCTCGCGACTCTGTCGCCAGAGGAACGGCAGGCGGTTCGCGTCCTGATGACTGCGCACAGCCTCCCGAAGCGAGTCGCCGAGCAGGAGCCCGACTACCTTGCCCAGCTTCGATCGACCGCCGACGCCGTCGCGGCGAGAGCCGGCCTATCGGATCGGGACTGGACGTTCTGCTGGCAGAGTGCCGGCCACGAGCCCGGCGAATGGATGAAACCCGATTTCGCCGACCTGATGCCCGAGATCGCCGCGGCAGGTGGGCGCTCCGTCCTTGTCGCGCCGGTACAGTTTCTCGCCGACCATCTGGAGATCCTGTACGACGTGGACATCGGCGCCCGCGAGCAGGCCGAGCGGCACGGCTTGGTGTTTCAGCGGATCGAGTCGCTGAACGCCCATCCGGATCTCATCGGGGCGCTGGCGACCGTTGCACACCACGCTTTGAAGTCGAGGCAGTCCGCGGTCTCCGCGGCGCGATCCTGAAACCTACCTCTAGCGACGATGATCGCCAATTCCTTCTTCTCTGCGACCAGCGCCAGGAATTGCGCGATCGTCGAACGGATCAGTTGCTGCACGGTCACGCGTGAGCCATCCGCTGGGCAATCCAGCCCTCCCACCCAGGCCCGGGGGATAAGCAGCGAAAACTTTGGCCCAATGACGAGCCCATCCGCGGGTGATGCCGCTGCGTCGGTCACGCTCAAGACCACATCACCTGGTGGTCTTACCCGGTCAGACCCACATGTTGTGGTGTGGCTGGCGAGGAAGGATTCGAACCTTCGATCTCCTGATCCAGAGGACTCCCGACGTTTCCGCCGATGGTCTGTGCGATTTGAGCGTGGCGCGGACTCGGATCCTGTCGATCCGGCGGGTAATCAGGTTGAACATGCCGGACGGAGTCAGGTGAACGTCATTCGTTCAAGTGATCCCGTGAAACGAAGGTATCGTGCTCCACGACCGCTGGAAAGGGAATGGTTCCCGATGCTCCCAGTACTCCCAGACAGGCGGTGGGAAGTGACTGGTGCAACCCCGGTTCCTCTGCCCGCGATGTACCAGGGCGAAGTTGCCCAGGGGGTTCCATCTCAGCCTTCGATAACCGCCCACCGCGCCGTGATCGACCGGATCGCCACGGCGAAGACGATGTGCGTGCTCATTCGATTTGAGTCTGAGCGAATCTCGGCGATTAGTTCTCTAGCCGCGTCCTCATCGAGGGCCTCGATGGCCTCGTCGACGACGCCAGCTCGCTCGAGTTCCTTTACAAGCCAGATTGGCAAGGACGTCGAACGGTCGTCGGCGCCGTCGCCCTGTCGTTCGCTCCGTCGAGACGCTCCGGTCACGGTCCGTCCTCCGAAATCGGGTCCACTCCTGATCATCGACGGCGAAAAGGACCACACAGTCCCCTGGGCGATCGCCAACGCCGCCTACAAGCTGCAGCGGCGCAACCCGGGCGTGACCGAAGTCGCGAAAATGCCGAACCGCGGTCACTCGCTCACGATCGACCACGGCTGGCGCGAGGTCGCGGACGCCGCGCTCACGTTTGTGAAGCGATTCGCCTAGCCGTGGCGCCCGTTCCGCCGGGCGCGTTCGACTGGACAGTTCCCATTCAGGGTCTCGGAGGTGATCGTCTGGCTCGAACGCCGTGTTCGCCTCCGAGGCCAAGTCCACGAACGTCATCGTTCAAGCCACTCCGGGATCAACCGTGTCGCGCTCGAGGACCGTTGGGAAGGGGAGGGGTTCCCGGTGCTCCCACTACTCCCGTCGGGGCAGGCGCGTGGGCGCAGAGGATGCGGCCCGACCGACCGCTGAGCCTGGTCTTTGGGCCACTGGAGCGGCAGCGGCCCACGATGTCGGTTGGCCCGCGACCAGTGCGTCAACCAGTGGCCTCCACGGGCGCGACGCGGGGACGAGTCAAGCAGGCTTGGAGGCGTCAACGAGCCCACCTGGTCTCGTGAAGTGGAGAACGTCATGAGCACCGCCATCGCGACCCAGACCGAAATCCGGCCGTTCAAGATCGAGATCCCAGACCAACAGATCGACGACCTCCGCCAGCGCATCTCGACGACGCGCCTGCCCACCAGGGAACTCGTCCCAGACCGTTCGCAGGGCGTGCAGCTGGCGACGGTCCAGGAGCTCGCTCGCTACTGGGCGAACGACTACGACTTCGGGCGGGTCGCGGCGACCCTGAACGCACTGCCGCAGTTCACGACCGAGATCGACGGGATCGAGATTCACTTCATCCATGTCAGGTCGCGGCATGAGAACGCGTTGCCGCTGATCATGACGCACGGCTGGCCCGGCTCGGTTATCGAGCTACTCGGGACCGTCGGCCCGCTGACCGACCCGACGGCGCACGGCGGCACCGCAGAGGACGCATTCCACCTCGTGCTGCCGTCCCTGCCCGGGTACGGGTTCTCCAGCGAGCCGGCCGAGCTCGGTTGGGACGCCGCCCGCACGGGACGTGCGTGGGCGGAACTGATGCACCGCCTCGGCTACACCAGATACGTCGCCCAAGGCGGCGACGTGGGCGCCCTCGTCACGGACCTGATGGGCCGCCAGGCGGTCGAAGGCCTGGCCGGTTACCACCTGAACCTGCTCACGGCGGTGCTCGCGATCGGCGATCACCTGCCCAGGGAATCCGAACAGGAACGCGCAGCGGCCGCGGCGGTGGCGACGTTCAAGCAGGACGGCTTCGGCTACTTCCTCGAGATGGCAACGCGACCGCAGACGATCGGCTACGCCCTGCTGGATTCACCCGTCGCCTTGGCGGCCTGGCTGCTCGACCACGACACGGACAGCTACTACAAGATCTCCCGTGCGTTCGTCGACCGCGAGCCCGTCGGCAAGCTCACCCGGGACACCATCATCGACAACATCACGCTGTACTGGCTGACTGGCACTGCTGCGTCGGCGGCCCGATCGTACTGGGAGGACGCACGAGCGCTGGCCGCAGCGCTTGCGAGCGGCCAGCCTCCTCCGCCGGTCACCGTGCCGGTCGGCTTCACGACGTTCCCCGGCGAGATCTGGGCGTCCCCTCGCAGTTGGGTTCAGGCGGTCTACCCCGACCTCGCCTACTTCAACGAAGTCGAAAGGGGCGGTCACTTCGCCGCCTGGGAGGAGCCCGAACTCTTCTCCGCTGAAGTGCGGGCTGCATTCCGCTCCCTGCGCTGACTCGATGCGGATGGCCGGACGCCGTGGACTCTCCGCGTCGTCCGGCCGTCATGACGGCGAGGCTGCCACTCGCCTCGAGGAGATAGGGACCATGCGCGCTTTGCACGCCTATGCCAAGAAGGATCCATCCCGACTGGTCGTCGAGGATGCGCCGCTGCCTACGCTCGGTCCCGGAGACGTCCTGGTCCGGGTCCACGCCAGCGGCGTCTCGCCGGGCGAGCTCGACTGGAACGGGACATGGCTCGGCCATGACGGCGCCCCACGCACACCGCCCATCGTCCCTGGCCATGAGGTGTCCGGGGTCGTGGAGAAGGTCGGAGCGGGGGCCGCAGGGGTCGAGGTCGGGGATGACGTCTTCGGAGTGATCGATTTCCGTCGTGACGGCGCCGACGCGGACTTCGTGGCGGTGCGCGCCGACGAACTAGTACCCAAGCCCGCCAGTGCGACCCACGCCGAGGCCGCCGCCGTCCCGCTGTCCGCGCTGACGGCCTGGCAGGCGCTCTTCGATCAGGGCCATCTCTCCCCTGGTCACCGGGTGCTCGTCCATGGTGGGGGCGGCGGCGTCGGCTCGTTCGCCGTCCAACTCGCTCGATGGCGAGGGGCGCGCGTGACGGCGACCAGTTCGGCGCGTGACGCCGATCTTGTCCGTGGACTCGGCGCCGACGACGTCATCGACTATCGGACGCAGCGCTTCGAGGACGTGGTGGCCGACCTGGACCTCGTCCTCGACACGGTCGGTGGCGACACCTGGGAGCGATCGTGGGACGTGCTAGGGCCTCGTGGCAGACTCGTGTCGATCGCCGTGCCCCGTCCACCCGAGCGCGCAACCGACGACGACCGACGAGCGATCTGGTTCATCGTCAAGCAGGACCGCGAGCAGCTGCATCAGATCGCCGGCTTGATCGATGCCGGCCACCTTCGACCGATCGTGTCGGCGGAGCTGCCGCTCGTCCGGGCACGGGAAGCGTACGGGCCGACGGGCATTAGGACCGGCCCGGGCAAGATCGTGCTGCTCGTGGCTGGCGTATCCGGGACCGACTCGGAGACGTCGCCCCTGCAGCGAGGCCGACCGATACCTACGGCGGGGTGATCGGCATCCGGCGTCAGCCGCCGCTCGCCGGCATCTGGGACACGCCGGCGACCAGATTGACGCCGCCAATCGTCGTTTGCGGTTCCCGCAATCCTGCGACCCGAGCCATCAACGACGCACCGTCAGCCGCGGGGACAAGGTCGAGAAACTGGAGGGTAGGAATGGGACGCCGTGCCAAGCGCGATGAAGCCAGTCTGGGGGTGACGCCATCGGTCAGCTCATGGCCCCCGTCTCGTCGACTCGGTCGACCACCATGCGGCGACCTGCCAGGTCAGTCGCCCGCGTAGCGTTGCTCGAGCCACGGGTCGCCGTAGTTGTGATAGCCGTACCCTTCCCAGAAACCGGGCTCGTCCTCGTCCCGCAGCTCGAGGCCGCGGATCCATTTGGCGCTCTTCCAGAAGTACAGGTGCGGCACCAGCAGCCGCGCCGGACCGCCATGCTCGGGCTCGAGCGGTTCGCCGCCGAAGGAGTAGGCGATCCACGCCTTGCCGCCAGTCAGGTCCTCGAGCGGCAGGTTCGTCGTGTAACCGCCATACGAGTGAGCCGTCACGAATTCGGCCGCGGTCGGGACGTCCTTCAGCAGCGTGTCAACCGACACGCCCTTCCACGTCGTGTCGAGCTTGGACCACTTCGTGACGCAGTGGATGTCGACTTTCACGTCCTCGCTCGGCAGGGCCATGAACTCCTGCCACGTCCAGACGCGGCGCTCGTCCACCTGGCCGGTGACTTCGAACTGCCAGTCGTCCAGCTGGACATTCGGCGTCGGGCCGGCCGACAGGACAGGAAAATCCCCAGTGACGTATTGGCCTGGCGGGACTCGTCCCGACTCAGCATCGGCCGAGGGACGACCCCGAAAGCCTCGGGTGATGAAGGTCATGAGACACCTCGGATCGATCGCACCTGCCCGCCGGTGTCCCACGGTCGGGGACACCGGGCCAGATTGGGCTAGTCACGCTACCAACGCTGGCCGTCTCGTCTGCATGTCGCGCCCGTGGAAGGCACCGGTCTGTCCACTGGTTTGGTCGCGCGGCCGCGAGCAGCGCGCCAGTGGAGTCACAGGTCGATGCCTGTCCGGGATGCTGCGGGATCCCTCAGCCACCCCGCCTGTGCCCGCCCGCCCAGTAGCGAGCCCAGACCAGTGCAACAGCCAGTGGCTTCCACGGGCGCGATCGGACGACGGGGAGGCCACCGTGGTGCCTGTCGATCCGTCCGGGCGCCCGACGGCGAGCGCGGAGCATTGCAACTGTCACGAGGCAGAGTGACAGGGGAGATTGCCATGAACACTGATGTCCTTCAGCGAATGCGAGATCGGGATCCCGGCACGGCGGCGGAGGTCGACCTCGAGGCGTCGCGATGGGCCGACATCATGGCGCTCGTCGACCTGCTCACGCCCGACGAGCGGACCGCTCCTGGTTACTTCGTGAATCCCGACTGGAGCATCAAGGACCTCGTCGCACATCTCGGGTGGTGGCAGGCCGAGGCGAGGTCGGAGCTCCTGAAGATCGCGACCCGGATGTACGAGCCCCACGACTTCGACATCGACCGCCGCAACGCCGAGACCCTGGCCGCCCGCAGGAGCGAGCCCTGGGATCTTGTCTGGTCACAAGCCACGGCCGCCCGCGCGTGGATGCTCGAAGCCTGGTTCGGCCTGGGCGGGCGATCGACCGCGGCCAACCAGTGGGTCCGCAAGGCGGGCGCAGAGCACTATGGCGAGCACCTCGATCCCCTGCGGGCGTGGACGGCCGAACTCATCGACCTGCGCACGCGTCCCCGGGTGGACGAGCGGGACCCGTGACATCAGCGGCCCGGGGCCCGCTGTTTCACCTCCTGAATGACCCAGCCGTTGCCATCCGGATCGCAGAAGCGAGCAAACGAGGCGTAGTCACGTCCCGCCGGGTCCGGCCCGGGCACCTCGTATGCGGGCGAAAGGTGGTAGAAGACACCGCCCAAGTCGTGGAACACCTCGCTGACGTCGACGCCGCGTGCGAGGAGGTCGACGCGGGCCGCCTCGATGTCGTGCACAGCGAGCTGCAGTCCCTGGACGGATCCAGGAGGCGCGGAGGTGATGCCCCGTCCAAACACGATGGATGCCTGCGATCCCGGAGGCGTGAATTGGACCACCCGAAAGTCGTCGCCAGAGGCGTAGTCGATGTCCTCGCGGAACCCGGCCGACCGGTAGAACTCTTTTGCCTGGTCGATGTGGCGGACCGGGAGCACGACCACCTCGAGTTTCATTTCCACAGGCGCACCTCCTGCTCGTTGGTGCGTTCGCATCCCGCGACGCGCGCTGGGAATACCATCGCGGCTGACAGGACCGGTCGCGCCCGTGGAAGACACTGGTTTTGACGCTTGCCGCGGCCGCGGCCGGCTGGGCTCAGGCCCTACGCGCCGATGGCAGTCCGAGCCTCGATTGACAAAGCCTCGCGGAGGTCTTTGCGCGACGCGACGCCGAGCTTGCCGAACACCTTGTGGAGATGCCACTCGACGGTCCGCGGACTGAGGAACAACCGGGCGCTGATCTCGGGGTTGGAATGACCGTCGCCCGCGAGGCGCGCGATCTGCTCCTCTTGGGGCGTCAGTTCATCGCGCGTCTCGACGCTGCGCTTGCGCACCCTCTCACCAGTGGCGAGCAGCTCGTGGCGGGCGCGGTCCGTGAAGCCCGCCATCCCCATGCCACCGAACATCTCGAATGCGGTGTTCAATTGCAGGCGCGCATCCACCCGACGGTTCGTCCGTCGCAGGTACTCCCCATAGAGCAAATGGGTGCGCGCCTGCTCGGCGCGCAGCCGTGTCTGGCTCAGATGCTCGATCGCAGCACGGAACAGGCCTTCGGCGATGTCGTCCTGGCTCAGCAGCGCTCGTGAACGCGCCTCGATCCCGAGCGCCCAGGCGGTTTGGGTCGCGCGCGCCTTCGTAGCCAGCCGATCCAGGGCGTCTGTGGCCAGATCGGTTCGTCCGGTTCGTGTGGCGGGCTCGACCAGCTCGCTCAACCCCCAATTCTCGACGACGGCTTCCCGGTATTCGCTGGCGGAGACGGCGGCGGCGAGTGCCTCCTCGTATTCGCCCAGGCCGTTGCACAGGACCGCGCGCGCGTACTCGCTGACAGCGATGCCGATTCCCTCGCCGCGTGCGCCAGCCTCGCGGTTCGTCATCTCGATCAGCGCGCGAGCCTCGCGGGCCTGACCTCGCCAGGCGGCGAGGATCAACGCCCCGTACGGCGCCGAGCGGACTCCCGTCGCCTCCTCGACCGACTGTGTCTCTGTGACTCCCGAGATGGCAGCGGAGATCTCGCCGCAGAAGACCAGGACCGGAATGTGGGCGCTGAGCGCGAGCGCCAGCTCGTTTAGCGTGCCCGTTTCCCGAGCGATCTGAACCCCTTGGTGCGACAAGGAGAACGCGCTCTCGTCGTCCCACAGTTCCAGGGCGATGACGCCACCCTGCCACAACCAGCGCAGCCGTTCTTCGGGCGAGATCGTGTTGCTCGAGAGTTTCCGTAAGGCCTCCCGACAGGGCGCGATCGCCTTGGCGTAACCGTCCGCGAGCGCGACGAGTCCGTCCAGGAGCAGGTCAGCGGACGTGGCCTCATCGTCTGCTGGGCCGGGCGAGGCTCGAGCCGCCGCTGCTACCTCGGCCACGCCGACACCTTCGCTGAGCCGCGCCCCGAAGAGCGCAGCAGAGAACGCGTCCAGGTACGTTTCGCGGGCGAGCTTGCGATCCAGCGGTTCGAGGCGTCGGGCGGCAGCCAGCAACAGCGGCGTCGCCTCGTTGCCTCGGCTCGAGGCGAACGCGAGCTGAGCACGCATCAAGTCGATCAGGGCGCGCTGGAACTCGTTGAGCTCTCCGGCCTCGGCCGTGGTCAGTAGCCCGTGAGCTGCATCGAACGACCCCGCCTGCAGGCTGGCTTGGGCCGCGGCCAATGCACGCTCGGCCTGCCGCCCAGGATCCAGTGTCAGGCCGACGGCGCGCTGGAGGAACGCGGCGGCCGCGGCGGCTCCGCCACGAGCCTGTGCGCGCCCAGCCGATCGCTCAAGTTCGGCAGCGACCTCCTCGTCGGGTCCCGCCGCCGCCGCCGCAAGGTGCCACGCGCGACGATCGGGATCCAGTGTCGGGTCCGTTACCTGGGCGAGAGCGGCGTGCACGAGCCGGCGGTCCTCGAGCGTGGCCTCCCGATATACCACCGAGCGCACGAGCGGGTGGCGGAACCCGAGCTGGGGCCCGGCGTCGAGAAGGCCCGACGCGGTCGCTGGTCCTATCGCTCCGGCGGGGATCGCAAGTCGTTCAGCGGCGGCCGAGACCAGGGCTGGGTCTCCAACCGGCTCCGCCGCCGCCACCAACAAGAGCCGTCTGCTGTCATCCGGGAGCGGCGTCAGGCGGCGGCGGAAGCTCTCCTCGATCCGTCCCGCGACCGATGCAGAGTCGGGCAGCCCGAAGCCGCCCGCGAATGCTGCGAGTGTCCACGCTCGCGGCAACTCCAGTAGCGCGAGGGGATTGCCATGGGCCTCTGCCACGATCCGATCGCGGACCGACGCGTCCAGCCTGCCAGGCATGACCGACGCCAGGAGCGCGCGAGCGTCGGCGACACGGAGCGGCCCGATCGTCAGTTCCGGCAGACCGGCCAGATCCGCGTGTTGCACCGGCTCGCGAACCCCGAACAGGATGACCACCGACTCGGCCACGAGGCGTCGCGCCACAAAGCCCAGCACCTGTGTCGAGGCTCGATCCAGCCATTGGGCGTCATCCACTAGGCAGACCAATGGCTGCGTTTCGGCCACGTCGGAGAGCAGGCTCAAGACAGCGAGCCCGACCATGAACCGATCAGGTGGCTCGCCCAGCTGCAGCCCGAACGCCGTTCCCAGCGCCTCACGCTGCGGCGCTGGGAGGTGCTGGAGCCGGTCGAGGAACGGCCCGCAGAGCTGGTGAAGCCCGGCGAAGGCCAGCTCCATCTCGGACTCGACGCCGGCCGCTCGCGCGATTCGGCACCCGGCGGCGTGGATGAGCAGGTAGTCCAGGAGCGCTGTCTTGCCGACCCCCGCCTCGCCGCGAACCACGATGGCGCCGCTTATGCCGCTCCGCGCGTCGGAGATGAGCCGATCAAGCCGGTCGCACTCGGCGCTCCTGCCTCGCAGTCGTGATTCGGGGTCGCTCGTTGATCGCATGGTCGTTCGCCATCGCCCCGATCCCTCATCGCGACCTGAGCGACCTTCGCCCGTCGTTCACCGGGGCGCCTGCGCACTCTAGGCGTGCCGGTCGCTCCCCGGCAAGCCCACGCGGGGAACCCGTGCATCTACCAGTAGGTTCCACGGGCGCGACTGGGCCTATCCAGGACGACCTTAGTGGCTGTCCAGTCGTCTGAGGGCGACGTCCGATTCCAGGAGGGTCTGCCATGAGTTTGGCCACCAGCGTCGACGGTCCGGCCCGGGGAATTGCTTCGGTCCCTCCCGGCCAGGTCGTCGCCAGCTATCCCACATACAAGCAGGCCCAGCGCGCGGTCGATCATCTCTCCGACTCCGAGTTTCCGGTCGAGCAATCGGCGATCGTCGGCCGGGACCTCCGCCTCGTGGAGCAGGTCGTGGGGCGGTTGACCAAGACCCGGGCCACCGTGATGGGCGCGGCCTCGGGCGCGTGGTTCGGGCTGTTCGTCGGGACGCTGGTAACGCTGTTCGTGATCGGTCCCGAGTGGATCGCCGTCACCCTCACCGCGGTGGTCATCGGCGCGGCCTCGGGAGCGATCTTCGGCTTCGTCGCTCAGTGGGCGACGCATGGCCAGCGCGACTTCGCTTCGGCCAGCGCCGTCGTAGCGGGCCAATACGACATCACCGTGACCGACGCGTATTCCGAGCGCGCGGCGCAGCTGCTTTCGTCGCTGGGTTGACCCTCTCCACCCAGATGTCGGCGGCCGGCTTGGGGGCCGGCCGCCGGCCTCCAAGCACTCCAGCCGAACGCGGCGCCCGATCGCGGGCACCTGCACAGCATCAGGAGCACCGATATGTCTGCCACCGTCATCACATCAGAACCAGCCGTCGCAGCCGACGATCAGGTCATCCGAGCTTTCACCGTGAACGTTCCGCACCATGCGATCGATGAGCTCCGGCGCCGACTCGCGGCGACGAACTGGCCCGAGAAGGAGACGGTTCCGGATCACTCCCAGGGCGTGCCGCTCGCGATGATCCAGAAGCTGGCGCACTATTGGGCGACGGACTACGACTGGCGGAAGGTGGAGGAGCGCCTGAACGCGCTTCCGCAGTTCATCACCGAGATCGATGGTCTCGACATCCACTTCATCCATGTCCGTTCGCAACATGAAGACGCTTTGCCTCTCATCGTCAACCACGGATGGCCCGGGTCGATCATCGAGCAGTTGAAGATCATCGAGCCGTTGACCGATCCCACGGCACATGGCGGGAGTCCGGCGGACGCGTTCCACGTGGTGATTCCGTCGATGCCGGGCTACGGATTCTCGGGGAAGCCGACGAGCCCGGGTTGGGGCCCCGAGCGCATGGGCCGGGCCTGGGCAGAACTGATGAAGCGCCTTGGCTACGGCCGGTACGTCGCACAGGGTGGCGACTGGGGTGCGTTCGTCGTCGACCAGATGGGCCTGCAGGCACCTGATGGACTGCTCGCCATTCACACCAATATGCCTGCCACCGTTCCGGCAAACGTCAACGAAGCCGCCCTGGCCGGCGACCCGCCGCCAGCCGGTCTCTCGGCCGAGGAACGACGGGCCTATGAGCAGCTGATCAGAACCTTCAAGCAAGTCGAGTACGCGCGGATGATGGCCACGCGCCCGCAGACGTTGTACGGCATCGCGGATTCACCGGTCGGCCTGGCCTCCTGGCTGCTCGACCACAACGACGCCGACGGCCAGCCGGCCGCGGCAGTCGCGGCTGCGCTGGACCGCACGACGAGCGCTACGGGCGAACTGACGCGAGACGAGATCCTCGACAACATCACGCTCTATTGGCTCACGAACACGGGGGTCTCCGCGTCCCGTCTCTATTGGGAGTACCGGGGCGGCTTCTTTGATGCCAAGGGCGTGACCATCCCAGTTGCCATGACCATATTTCCCGGCGAGCAGTACCAGGCGCCGCGTACCTGGGCGGAGCAGGCCTACCCCAACCTCATCTACTTCAACGAAGTGGACCGGGGGGGCCACTTCGCCGCGTGGGAGCAGCCGCAGCTCTTCAGCGAGGAGCTTCGCGCCGCGTTCCGCTCGCTGCGGTAGCCGATCAGCTCAGGAGGGTCAGCCATGATCGATGAGCGGAATACGACCGACGGCACGGACGGCGCCGGGACGCAGTCCGGGCCGCCCACCCGGCCTGGCCTCCTCCGTTCGCTCGCCCACCGCCTCGCCGGCGACGCAGATGCCCTGCCCGTCGAGGGCCGCCTCGCGTCGTTCGATGGCGCGACCGGCTGGCTCAACTCCGAGCCGTTGACGCCTGAGGGTCTCCGCGGCCGCGTCGTCCTCGTCGACTTCTGGACCTACACCTGCATCAACTGGATTCGCACGCTCCCCTATGTCCGGGCGTGGGCCGCGAAATACGCGGATGCCGGCCTCACCGTCGTCGGCGTGCACACCCCCGAGTTCGGCTTCGAGCGGGACCTCGACAACATCGTCGCGCAGACGAGGGACTTCGGCGTCGAGTATCCCGTCGCGATCGACAGCGACTACGGAGTCTGGCAAGCGTTCGCGAATCACTTCTGGCCGGCGGTGTACCTCGCCGACAGCCAGGGACGGATCCGTTACCACCATTTCGGCGAAGGCGAATACGCGATGACCGAGATGGTCATCCAACAGTTGCTGATCGACGCCGGCGCCCAGGGCGTCGACCAGGACCTGGTCGAGGTCGAACCTCGTGGACTCGAAGTCGCCGCCGACTGGCGGACACTCCGATCGCCCGAGACCTACACCGGATACACCCAGAGCACCGGCTTCGCGTCGGACGACGTCGCGGTCTTCGACAAGCCCCACGTCTACGCCGCGCGCCCACGGCTTCCGCTGAACTACTGGGACCTCTCCGGAAACTGGACGGTCGCCCAGCACGCAGCGATCCTGAATGAGCCCGGCGGACGGGTCGCCTTCCAGTTCCAGGCACGCGACGTCAATCTAGTGATGGGCCCGGCATCCAAGGGCGCCTCGGTCCCGTTCCGGGTATACCTCGATGGGCAGCTTGCCGACGACCCGCAGGCGAGCGACGTCGCCTCCGACAGCTCCGGCGTCGTCGACGGCCAGCGCACGTACCAGCTGATCCGCCAGCCCGGACAGGTCGCCGAGCGCCGGTTCGAGATCGAGTTCCTCGACGCGGGCGTTGAGGTGTATTGCTTCACCTTCGGCTGACGCAGGGAATAGAGCCACAACTACGGTGACCCATGGCGCGAACAGCGATACCCAGGCGACTGAACTGGCAGCTCGCCGACGTGATTGGACTCGTGGACCAGACGCCGCGGATCCGCACGATCGAGCTCGATGCCCCCGACTGGCCGGGGCATCTGCCGGGGCAGCACATTGACGTTCGCTTGACGGCCGATGACGGCTACCAGGCCCAGCGCAGTTACTCGATCGCCACGCCGGCGGACAGATCCCGGCTGGCGATCACCGTCGAGCGGATCGAGGATGGCGAGGTCTCGCCATATCTCGCCGGTGAGCTCCAGCCCGGCGACAAGCTCGAACTGCGGGGGCCGATCGGCGGCTACTTCGTCTGGGAGCCGAGCCGCGGCGGCCCCCTCCTGCTCGCGGCCGGCGGTAGCGGCATCGTGCCACTGATGGCGATGCTCCGCGACCGGGTCGCGATGCGTAGCTGGGTAACCATTCGGTTGCTGGTCTCTTCCCGATCGTGGGATGACGTGATCTATCGGTCGGAGCTCGAGGAGATCGGCCGCAACGAGATGGGAATCGAGATCCTCCACGCCTTGACGCGCTCACAGCCGACGGACTGGCGTGGCTACGACCGGCGAGTCGATCGCGAGATGCTCGCGGAGGTCGCCTGGCCCCCCACTGACCGACCGTTTTGCTACGTCTGCGGTCCCACCGGATTCGTCGAGACAGTGGCATCCGCGCTCGTCGAGCTCGGGCATTCCCCCGAGATGATCAGGACCGAACGCTTCGGCCCGACAGGAGGTCCGCCATGACCAGCGATGCGCATGTCGACGGCAACGCTCTGGGCGGCGCGCTCATGGAGCTCTTTGGCCGGGAGATGACGGATGCCCGCACCTGCTGTGCCGGATGCGGGGCAATCAACCGCCTCGGGGCCCTGATCGTCTATGACCGCGCTCCGGGCGATGTCGTCCGCTGTCCCGGCTGCGACGCGGTCATCCTCGTCGGCGTCGAGCGGCCGACCGGACTCCGATTCCATTTCGCCGGTCTTCGGTGGGTGGAGTCGGCTCGATGAGTCACCTGCCCGTGACCTTGACTCGAGGCGGCCCCGCGACTGAACTAGCGAGCCGGGACGCCGCCGCCGATCCGCTCGTCGTCCCCAACACGCTGTGGCAGGCGGCCGACCCTGAGGCATACCGCGGCGGTCAGCAAAGCGACATCACCCACCTGGCCGAGTTCGAGGCCAGCGGCCTGGGCCGCCGTGACGACGCGCGCTGGTCGGGTGCGCTCGAGGTCATCCCGACCAAGGCCGACGTCGTGCTCGACCTGATCAGGATGAACAGCCTCTGGCCGTTGCTGTCGGGTCTCGCGTGCTGCGCCATCGAGATGATCTCAGCCGCGACGAGCAAGCACGACATGGACCGCTGGGGCATGTTCCCCTTCCGGGCCAGCCCGCGCCAAGCCGACGTCCTGATCGTCGCCGGCACATGCACCACCAAGATGGCGGGGCCGCTCATCCGTTTGTGGGACCAGATGCCGGAGCCGAAGTGGTGCATCGCCCTGGGCGACTGCACCTGCTCCGGGGGTCGCTACAAGCGGAGTTACTCGACCATCGAGGGGATCGACCGGATCATGCCCGTCGACGTCTACATCCCTGGCTGCCCACCTCGTCCCGAGGGCCTCATCTACGGGATGATGAAACTCCAGCAACTGATCAAGGACCGGCGCGGCCACTGGCCGGACCGGGCGATCGGCCCGAATGTCCCGGAAGGCATCTGAGAACGAAGGTGGGATCGTTGTCCACGGGCGTACCAAGGAGATCGACGTGAGCACCTCGCCCGGGCACATCATCATCCGCGAGGCGGACACCATCTGGCGCGAGGAGGGCGGCTGGTTCGACGCCCGCTGGCACTTCAGCTTCGACCGCTACCGCGATCCCGAGCAGATGGGCGTGGGTGCGCTCCGCGTGTTCAACGACGATCGGATCGTGGCCGGCGCCGAGTGGCCGCTCCATCCGCACCAGGACATCGAGTCGCTCACCTACGTGGTCGAAGGGAACTTCCTGCATGCCGATTCGCTGGGCCACAACGGGCGCCTCGCGCCGGGTGCGGCGCAGGTCATGACGTTCTCGCACCATGGCGACCTGCACTCCGAGAAGAACGGCTCACCCGACGCGGGGCTTCGCTTCATCCAGTTCTGGATCCTGCCGAGCGTTCAGGGCCTCGAAACGAGCGTGCAGCAGCGGCAGTACCGGCTGGAGGACCGCACCGACCGCTGGCTCCAGATCATGGGCCCGGCCGGCACCGACGGCCTGGACCTCGCCCAGGACGCGCGAGCGCTGGTGTCGCACCTCACAGATCGCGGGAAGCTCGAGCACACCTTCGCGCCGGGGCGCGGCGGCTACCTGTACGTGATCGACGGGCGGGTGTCGCTTGACGGCGACGCGATGAGGACTGGCAACGCGGCCAAGATCACCGGCGAGATCGAGCTGGAATTGGCTACTGACGTCGCCGCGGAACTCATCCTCATCGAAGTTCCCCTCGAGTTCGAGTCGGTCGGTGTCTGGGCCGGGGACTGAGGATCGCCACGACCGGGGAGCTGGCTGGCGAGGAAGGATTCGAACCTTCGATCTCCTGATCCAGAGTCAGGCGCCTTACCGCTTGGCCACTCGCCAGTGGAACCGGTCGGCATGATACCCGAGGAAAGCTGACCGAGCGCCGAAGTCGTCCGCGGACGCCGGTACGTTCGGGGGAGTGGACGCGGGTGGTGCGCGCTGGCACCCTGAGGTCATGACCTCAGCGCCCGACGGACGTCCCCGGCTCGTCGCCCTCGTGCTCGTGGCGCTCATGTTCACTGGGTTTGCCGCGACCGTTACTGTCTCAGCCGCGCCCGCCTTGCCCTCCTGCAAGGTGGCCGACACGCTCACGAAGCACCGCCTCTATGGCGACTGGGCGCGCTCGCTGCTCGACCCCAGGTATCGCCTGTCGAGCACCTACAAGCCGACCGATCTGCGCACCACCTCGTATGCCAGCCTCAATAGCGGTTTCTCGGTTCGCCGCCACGTGATCGCCGATCTCAAGTTGATGGCGGAGGCCGCCCGTCGGGCGGGGGCGCGCCTGTCCGTGCAGTCGGCGTTTCGGAGTTACGCCACGCAGAAGTCGACCTTTGACTACTGGGTCCGGGTTCACGGGTACGCCGTCGCCCTCAAGGAAAGCGCCCGAGCCGGACACAGCGAGCACCAGCTCGGCACGACGGTCGACTTCCGAAGCTACGGCGGTTCGGCGCCGTGGAACTACACGGACTGGGCGACCACCAAGGCTGGGACCTGGCTGAAGGCCAATGCCTACAAGTTCGGCTTCGTCATGTCGTACCCCAAGGGCAAGACCTCGGTCACCTGTTACACGTACGAGCCGTGGCACTACCGCTACGTCGGGCGGACGCGAGCCGCGAAGATCCGGGCCAGCGGCCTGACGCTTCGCGAGTTCCTCTGGCGCGAGCAGAACACGCCCGTCGCGACGCCGACGCCGACGCCGCGCCCGACACCCACGCCGACGCCGTCTCCGACCCCGGCTCCGACCGCGACGCCGACCCCGACGCCCGCGCCGACGCCAACGCCGACGCCGGCTCCGACCCCAGATCCGACGCCTGCCCCGCCAGCCTAATCGCCGGCGGGACCGGCGTCGCCACGTCCTCGATCGGGATTAGGCAGCCACTTTGCGCAGCCGACCGGTCTCGACCTCGAAGACGAGGCCGGTAACGGGAACCGCCTTGACCCACGGGTGCGAGCGGATCCGCTGCACCTGGGCCTTCAGGTTCTCCTCGAGGTCGGGAAACGGGTGCAGCGGCAGGTCGATCCGCACACCAGTCGCTTGCGCGATCGACGCCCGCACCGGCTCATCCTCGAAGGTCAGCATCCCGCACGCGGTGTGCTCGATCACGAGGACCTCTTCGGTGCCCAGGAGGTGCTGGCTGATGACCAGCGAGCGGATGGCGTCGTCGGTCGCGAGGCCGCCGGCGTTGCGGATGATGTGGGCGTCGCCGGTCCGCAGCCCGAGCACGTCTTCGACGCTGAGTCGGGCGTCCATGCAGGCCAGGATGGCCAGGCGTCGGCCGGGTGGCAGCGGGAGACCCGACCGGTCGAATTGAGCGGCATATCGCGTGTTCTCCGCGAGCACGCGATCGAGCTCTGAAGCGATGGGTTCCGTCGTCACAGTCACGGTTCGATGTCCTCCGTCGATCGAAACAAGTGGATGCGATCCCGGGCGTGGCGGTTCTCCTGGCAGTCACCCGTCGCGTGGTTCGGAGGCAAACAAATAGCCGCGGCTCCAACGAGGAGTCCGCGGCCCCGGGACCGGTGTCTGTGGTCCCGCCCCCAGTGTCGATCAGGTTGCGCGTGACCTCAGACCCCATCCTCCGTACGGCGGGGCCGCCAGCGCATACACATCGTTCGGGAGCCGTGGTCGTGCGTCATCGCTCGACGATGGTCGGGGAGAGCGCATCGCGACGTCAAGGGTCGCCACCGAAACGCAACGTGGAGCGACCGGCGAGCCCGCGGCGCTACCCTTCGGGGCGTGACCGCCATCCCGACGACGTTCCGCGCCTACGTGGCCGAGAAGGTCGATTCGCCAGATGGCGCGGCCCGCGTCGAGCGCGGTGTCCGCGACTTCCCGGCCAGCGACCTCCCACCCGGCGAGGTCGAGGTACGAGTCTGCTGGTCCAGCGTCAACTTCAAGGACGGCCTGGCCACCCGCGCGGACGGAAAGGTCGCCCGGATCAGCCCGATCATCCCGGGCATCGACCTGGCCGGGAAGGTCGTCGCTTCCTCCGATCCGGCGATCCCCGTGGGTTCATCGGTGGTGGCCCACGGGTATGACCTGGGTGTCGCCCGGCACGGCGGCTACAGCGAGTACCAGCGCGTGCCCGCCGGCTGGGTCGTCCCCCTTGCCGACGACCTCACCGAACGCGACGCGATGGCCATCGGCACGGCCGGGTTCACCGCCGCCATGTCCGTCGTCGCCCTCGAGGAGCGAGGCCTGAAGCCCGGCGACGGGCCGGTGCTCGTGACCGGGGCCAGCGGGGGCGTCGGGGGGACCGCCCTCGCGATCCTCGCCGACCTGGGATATGAGGTCTGGGCCGCGACCGGCAAGCCCGACGAGGCCGACCGGCTGCGTGGGCTGGGGGCGGCCGGGATCCTGACACGGGACGAGGTGATCGCCGCCGGCAAGCCGCTCGAATCGGAACGGTGGGCGGCGGCGGTGGACGCGGTGGGCGCGGCCACGTTGCCGTACGTGCTGCGGACCCTGCGGACCGGCGCCGCCGTCGCAGCCAGCGGCAACGCCTCCGGGCCGAAGCTCGACACCACGGTCTTCCCGTTCATCCTCCGCGGGGTCGCGCTCCTCGGCATGGATTCGGCCCAGCTCGCGATCGACCGACGGCGCGCTATCTGGGACCGACTGGCCACGGACCTGCGGCCACGGTCGCTCGGCGAGCACGTGACCGAGGTCGAGCTCGAGACGCTCGATGGTGCGCTGGACGCGATCCTCGCCGGCGAAGCCCGCGGGCGCTGGGTGGTCCGAGTCGGCGGTTGAGATTGCCTACCTGACGATCGCGCCGGAGCGCCACACCCCGGTGATCGCCTCCGGTCGCGTCAGCACGGCCAGATCCTGCTCCGGCTGGCCGTCCACGACCACGAGGTCGGCGGGGCCACCGACGGCGATGCGCCCGAGCTCGGGTCGACCGAGTGCAGCCGCCCCACCGATCGTGGCGGCACGAAGCGCATCGATCGGCGACAGACCCGCCTCCGCGAGGCGGAGCAGCTCGTTGGCCGACGCGCCGGGCGGACCGCTGTCGTAGCCGAGCGCGAGGGTCACCCCGGCCGCCCGAGCGGCCACGACGGTCTGGAGCGCCTCCTCCAGCTGCCGCTTGGCCTGTTCGACGAGGGGCGGCGCGAAGTCGGACGCGAACCGTTCGGCCAGGTCGTGGAACGTGGTCACGGTCGGGACGAGGACCACGCCGCGGGCCGCCATCGCGTCGAGCAGCGACGGGTCGCGATGCAGCGACAGGCCGTGCTCGATCGTATCGGCGCCGGCCTCGATCGCCCAGCGGGTCCCGGCGAGCCCCTCCGCATGCGCGGCCACCCGCCGGCCCATCCGATGTGCCTCGTCGACGATCGCCGTCATCTCCTCGAGCGTCATCTGGGCGGGCTCCGGGTCCTCCGCGACGACCGACCGCGCGCCCGTGGCCATGAACTTGATGAAGTCGGCGCCGCGGCGGATCTGCTCGCGAACGGCCTTGCGCATCTCCCAGGGCCCGTCCGCCTCGCGGTACATCGACCCGAAGATCGCGCCACCGGGCGCGGTGGCCGAGACGATCCGCCCGCACGTCAGGATGCGCGGACCTGGCACGACCCCCAGGTCGACGGCGAGCTTCAGCGCGCTCGCCTCGTCCTCGAAGCTGCCGACGTCGCGGACGGTGGTGAACCCTGATCGGACGATCAGCGCCGCCGACGCCGCCAGGACGTAGTGCCCGAGCGCGGCCGGCCGCGGCGCCTCGCCGTGCAGGAGCGGCGGCGGCCCGAAGCCCGGACTCCGGTCCGTTTCGGACAGGACGTGACAGTGGGCATCGATGAGGCCGGGAAGCAGCGTCGCGCCCTCGAGGTCGCGCGCGCCGGCGGGCGGTGTGCCGACGGCGTCGCCGATCGCCGTCACCAGGCCGCCGTCGATCGTGATCGAGCGCCGCTCGGAGGCGGTGCCGGCCTCGACGTCCAGCAGCCGGACGTTCCAGAGCACCTCGCTCACGTGCGGTCGACCTCACCATTGAGGTACGCCAGGGTTCGCATCAGCGGGCGGCGCGCGTCCTCGGGCGGATGGTCGGGGAAGGGGTGGGCGGCGATCGCGTCCTCGAGCGTGATCTCGCCGGACCACACCCGCGTGCCGAGCGTGGCGAGCGCCGCGATGGAGCCGGCCTGCGCGTCGGCGAACGGGCGTCCGGCGTGATCGCCGTGGCCGGGCACCACGACACCCCGCTCCGGGTCGACGAGCTGGCGCCAGCTGCCAGGCGGTGGCCGCCCAATCGACCGGGTACCCGTCGCCGTACCACGGCACGGCGCCGTTCTCGACCAGATCGCCCGCGAAGAGCACGTCGGTCCCGGGCACGGAGATCACGATGTCGTGGTCCGTGTGGCCACGGCCGAGAAAGCGCAGCTCGACGGCCCTGCCGCCCACCTCGGCCGTCGCCGTCGAGGCGAACGTCCGGTCTGGTGGGTCGATGACGATCTCGTCCAGCAGGCCGGCGAGCTCCGGCGTGTTCGTCTCGATGGTCGGCTTCCGCGCCTCTCCAGTCCGCTCCATGAACCTGACACAGCCCTCATGGCCCCAGATCGTCGCAGGCCGGAACAGCGCATTGCCGAAGGCGTGGTCGAAGTGCCCGTGGGTGTCGACGACGACCGTGACCGGGTCGGCGGTCAGCGAGCGCAGGTCGGCGAGGATCTCGCGCGCCTGGCCATAGGTCGCGCGCGTGTCGATGACCAGCGCCTCGCCTCGACCCAGGATCACGCCGATGTTCTGGTCGTAGAACTCGTAGCGGCGCACGAAGACGCGGTCCGCGATCTCGATCCAGCCATCGGCGACGCCCATCGACCGATGATATCGACCCGAACGCCCGCCGATCGGCCCATGCTAGGCTCTCCAGACAACCGAACACCGCCTCCGGGGAGCGCGTCCGAGCGCTGAGAGTGTGGCATCCGCCACTTACCCGCTGAACCTGATCCGGCTCGTACCGGCGAAGGAAGCAGGCCGAACGTCATCCGATGACGCCGTCCCCCCGACCGAAGGCGGCGTATCGCAACGATTCGACTTCGGAGGTTCGGACGACGAGATGACAACCACCTACTCCGCCTCGGCGCCGACGTCCGCGCCCGACACGCGCTGGCGCACGCGCGACATCGTCATCGCGGCGGTCATCGGGGTCGCCTTCGGCGTGGTGTTCTGGGCCTGGGGGCTGGTCTGGAACGGGCCACTGGCGTTCCTTGGCAGCCTGGCCCTGCCGCTGCGGGACCTGGGCTACGCCGTGTGGCTCATCCCCGCGGTCCTGGCCCCGCTGGTCATCCGCAAGCCGGGAGCTGCCCTGTTCGCCGAGATGGTCGCGGCCGGCGTGTCGGCGTTCCTCGGCAGCCTGTGGGGCGTGGACACGCTGCTGTCGGGCTTCGTCCAGGGCGCTGCGGCGGAGCTGGTCTTCGCGTTCACCCTGTACCGGCTGTGGTCGTTCCCGGTCCTCGCGATCGCGGCCGTGGCCAGCGCCGCCGCGGCCTGGATCCATGACTGGGTCCTCTATTACGCGGAGGTCGACCCGACCGTCCAAGCCGTCCGCTTCGTCTTCATGGCGATCTCGGCCGTGGTCATCGTGGCCGGTGGTTCCGTGGCGCTGCATCGATCGCTCAAGCGCGCCGGCGTCATCGAAGGATTCCCCGACTGACGACGCCCGACCGGCAGCCGGGGGCGCTGGCAGCCCGCAACCTCTCGATCAGCCATCGGGGATCCGATCGGCTGGCGCTCGACGGCGTGTCGTTCGACCTGCCGGCGGGACACACGATGCTCGTCCTCGGGCCGTCGGGCTCGGGCAAGAGCACGCTCGCGCTCGCGCTCGGAGGGCTGATCCCGCGCGACATCCCGGCCGCCATGGGCGGTCACCTCGCGCTCGACGATCGCGAGATCCGGGCCCTCGAGCCCACAGCGGTCGCGGCGCGGGTCGGGATGGTCTGGCAGGACCCCGACAGCCAGCTGGTGATGGAGCGGGTCGAGGATGACGTCGCCTTCGGCCTCGAGAACCGCGCCTGGCCGCGGCCGGCCATGCGGTCGCGGGTGCCGGAGGCCCTCGACGAAGTGGGGCTCCACGACCTGGCGGGGGCTCGAACGCGGCGGCTGTCGGGCGGGGAGCAGCAGCGCCTGGCGCTCGCGGGCACCCTCGCGCCACGCCCTGGCGTGCTGGTGCTCGACGAGCCGACGGCCAACCTCGACCCGGGGGGCGCGGCGGACTTCATGGAGCGCCTCGCCCGACTGCGCGCGGAGCGCTCGACCACGATCGTCCTGATCGAGCACCTGGTCGAGGCCGCCTGGCCGATGGCCGATGTCATCCTGGCGCTCGACGCCTCCGGCAGGCCGATCGACTTCGGGACGCCGCGCGCCGTCGAGCGACGTTCGGCGGGCCAGCTGCGCGATGCCGGGATCTGGCTGCCGGCCGCGGTCGAGCGGCGCATCCCGGGCGCCACTCCTCGCGCCCGCCGGGAGTGGCCGGGGGCGGAGGGGCCCCCGCGGATCGTGGCCTCGAACCTGCGCTTCGGGTTCGACCGGAGCGAGCCCGTCATCCGCGATGTCCACGTGCGGATCGATGCGGGCGAACGGGTCGCCCTCGTTGGCCCGAACGGGAGCGGGAAATCGACGCTCGCTCGCCTCCTCGTGGGCCTCCTGCGACCGGATCTTGGCTCGGTCCGTCTGCTCGGCGACGATCCGGCCCGCCTCCGGCCGGCGGAGCTCGCCAGACGGGCCTCATACGTGTTCCAGGATCCCGAACGCCAGTTCCTCGCTCAGACCGTCGAGGAGGAGGTGCTCCTGGGCCTCCGATTCGTCGAACGGCCCGCGGCCCGGATCCTGATGGGCCGGATCGGCCTGCCGCTCGACCAATTCGGTAAGCGGAACCCCTACCGGCTGTCGGGCGGGGAGCAGCGCCGGTTGTCGCTGGCCACGGCGCTCGTGCGATCGCCGGCGGTCCTCGTGCTCGACGAGCCGACGTTCGGGCAGGACCGAATCGGCTACGAGAGCCTGCTCGAGATCCTTGACGAGCGCCTGGAGGCGGGTGCCACGCTCATCGCCGCGACCCACGATCAACGGTTCGTGGCGGATGCGACGGCACGATCGATCGAGCTCGACGGTGGCTGGATCGTGTCCGACGAGCGGGCACCATGATCTCGGATCGCCCGGATCTCGACGACGCACGCCTGGCCAGCCCGCTCGGGCTGGTGAGCCCGGTCGTCAAGCTCGCCGTCGCGATCGTCTGGTTGGGCGGGCTCGCGCTGACGACCGGGATCGCTCCGCCGCTGATCCTCGCCGTCGCGGCCGCGATCGCCGGCCTGACGTTGGGGCGGATCCCGGCCCGCGCGTTCGCCGGGGCACTGGCGCCGCTCGGGTTAGCGGCGCTGCTGATCGGCGTGTCCAACACCGTGTTCGCGGCCGCGAACGGCGATCCCACGGCGGCCGAGCTCCTGCGCGTCGGACCGGTCCGGATCGCCGTGGACGCCGCGGGCGGCGGCGTCGCGCTGGCGTGCCGGGTCATCGCGATCGCCATCGTGGGGGCCGTGTTCTCGCTCACGACCGATGCCACCTACCTCGTCGAATTCACTGGTCCAGCAGGCGCGAGTCTCACCGCGGTTCGCGTATGGGGCGCTGGCCGCGTACCAGGCCATCCCGCGGTTCGGCGAGGACCTCGCGACGCTGCGGCAGGCACGCCGGGTGCGCGGGTTGCGGGGCGGCTGGCATCCGGGCCTGCTGGTCGGCGTGCTCGTGCTGGCGATCCGCCACGGCGACCGGATGGCGCTCGCGATGGATGCGCGCGCGTTCGGCTCCGGGCCACGGACGTTCTACCGGGTCGCGCGCTGGTCCTGGCAGGACGTCGTCGTGGCCGTGGAAGCCGCCTTGATCCTGGCCCTGGCGATCGCGGTCGGTCGCTAGAGTCGACCGATGACCTCGCAGGGAACGCAATTCCCGGTCGGCGCCGCGGTCACGCTCGACCAGCTCGACACTGATCCTCACCCGGTGCTGGCCGGGCTGCGGGATCTGGAGCCCGTTTCCTGGGTCCCCGTCCTGGATGGCTGGCTCGTGACCCGTCGCGACCTGTGCATCGAGGTCATGCGCGACGCCGAGCGCTTCACCGTCGACGACCCGCGGTTCTCGACGGCACAGGTGGTCGGCCCGAGCATGCTGTCGCTCGACGGCGAGACGCATCGACGCCACCGCGACCCGTTCGCGGAGGCCTTGCGCGGGGCGGAGCTGCGCGAGCGGCTGGCCCGTCGGGTCGCGGAGGAGGCACACCGGCTGGTGGCGGCCCTGGCGCCGTCCGGTGCGGCCGAAATCCGGCGCGACGTCGCCGGTCCATTGGCGGTGAAGGTGGTCGCCGACGCGCTGGATCTGCTGGATGTCGCGCCGGCCACCGTCCTGGGTTGGTACGACCAGATCGTGGCAGCCGTCGACCGGGTCTCGGTCGGAGGCGAGATCGGGCCGGCCGCACGCGCTGCCGTGTCGGCGCTCGCGGGCCACGTCGCCGGGTCGATCGAGCAGGAGCGCGGCGTCCTGGCGGAGGCCGCGCACACGCTGGCGGAGCCGGAGGTCGTCTCGAACGCCGCGGTCATGATGTTCGGCGGGATCGAGACCAGCGAAGGGATGACCACGTCGGTCTTCTGGCACCTGCTGACCAACCCGGACCAGCTTGCGGCGGTGCGAGCGGATCGCGCCCTCGGCGCCAGCGCCGTCGAGGAATCTCTGCGGCTGGAGCCCGCCGCTGGGCGGGTGGATCGGTACGCCACCACCAACGCGGAGCTCGCCGGCGCCGAGATCCGGAAGGGCGACCTCGTGATCGTCTCGCTGACGGCGGCCAACCGTGACCCGTCCACGTTCCCCGACCCCGACCGGTTCGACCTATCGCGGGCGAACGCCCGGTCGCACGTCGCCTTCGCGCAGGGGCCGCACGCATGCATCGGCAGCCACCTGGCGAGGCTCGAGACCCAGGCCGCCCTGGACGCCGCGCTCGACGGCTGGCCCGGGATGCGTCTGGCCGACGGAGCGACGCCGCCGACCGGCGTCGTGTTCCGGAAGCCAAGGTCGCTCCCCGTCCGCTGGGACGCCGGGGACGCGTAGGGCGCCCACCCGTCCCATCCTGCGACTGCGGTCAGCGGACGAACCCCGCGGTCGGCATCATCAGGGTCTCAGCCGCCGACGGGAGGGCACCGGTGACCGATCCGCGCACGATCGTCTTCTTCCCCGAGAGCGCCTTCGGGCCGACGAACAACTGTGTCGGGATCGGGAACGTCCTGCGCGAGCGCGGGCACCGCGTCGTGTTCGTGCTGGAGGAGTCGTTTGCGGGGACGCTCGAGGCCAAGGGCTTCGAGGAGCGACTCATGCGCCTTGGGCCGCCACCGCCGGCCGACGCGGAACCCGAGGTCCCTGGCCAGTTCTGGATCGATTTCATCCGCGACACCGCGCCGGTCTTCCGCAAGAGCACGCTCGAGCAGCTCGGCGAGTTCATCGCGCCGACTTGGCAGGCGCTGATCGATGGCTCCAAGCACGTGAACCCACGCCTGACCGAGATCTTCGACGAGCTCGCGCCCGACGTGATCGTCGAGGACAACGTCGTGGCCTTCCCCGCGATCACGGCCAGCGGCCGGCCGTGGGTCCGCATCGTCTCGTGCAACCCGATGGAGATGAAGGACCCCGCCGTCGCTCCGTTCTCGAGCGGCTATGCGGTGGCGGACCGGACGGGCTGGCCTGCGTTCCTGCGCGAGGTCCAGCGAACGCACGCCGACATGTGGACGGACTTCGACGCGTTCTGCCGCGCGAACGGCGAGACCGGGCTGAAGTACGGGGAGCTGGGCCCGGAATTCATCGCCGAATCCCCGTTCCTCAACCTGTACTCGTACCCGGCCGAGGCCGACTACGAGCGCGAGGTCCCGCTCGGGCCGACGTGGCAGCGGCTCGACTCGACCGTCCGGGCGCCCGAGGCGGACTGGACGCTTCCTCCGCAGCTGGCCGAGCGGGACGGGGCGTTGATCTACCTCTCCCTGGGGTCGCTCGGCTCGGCGGACGTGGCCCTGATGCAGCGCCTCGTCGACCTCCTGGCGACGACCGAGAACCGGGTCATCGTCTCGAAGGGTCCGCTCGCCGACCAGATCACGCTCCACGACAACCAGGTCGGCGAGGCGTTCCTGCCTCAGCCGGCGATCCTGCCGCAGGTCGACCTCGTGATCACCCACGGGGGCAACAACACCGTCACCGAGGCGTTCCACCACGGCAAGCCGATGATCGTGCTGCCGCTCTTCTGGGACCAGGTCGACAACGCCCAGCGCGTCGAGGAGACCGGCTTTGGCCGCCGCCTCTCGACCTACGGCTTCCGCGACGAGGAGCTGACCGACGCCATCGACGAGCTGCTGGCCGACGATCCGCTCGCCAAGCGCCTGCAGGCGATGTCCGACCGCATCAAGTCGACCTCCGGCACGAAACGCGCCGCCGACCGCATCGAGCGCGTCGCGGCGAGCGGCCTGCCGGTCACCGATTGACGAACCTGAACGACTCGGCCACTGGTCAGCGGCGTGTCCAGCGGCGCCTCGCGGTCAACGGGACCGGTTCAGGCCGGCCGAACAGGTAGCCCTGGGCGAATTCCACGCCGAGCTGCGTGAGCGCGCGAGCCTCGTCGTCGGTCTCGACGCCCTCCGCGACCAGGCGACAGCCGGCCGTCCTGGCGAAGTGGCGCATCGCGACCACGAGCGCCTGGCGCCCCAGGTTCACGTTCACGCCGCGGACCAGGCTGATATCGAGCTTCACGAAATCGGCGCTGAGTTCGACGATGTGGCTGAAGTTCGCGATCCCCGCTCCGGCATCGTCGACCGCGAGGCGCACGTTCGGGCCAAGCGATCGTACCGCCTCACGCAGTGCCGGGTAGTCGGCCACCGCGTCATGCTCGGTGATTTCGAGGACGATCGGACGGTCCACGTCTTTCAGGCGTGCGCGAAGCTCTGCCGGATCCTCGAGGAGCGAGGGAGACACGTAGATCGAGGAATCGTCCGGACGGCAGCGCTCGCGCCCCTTCAAGAGCCGCACTCAATGTCGCCAGCTCGAGCTCGGCACCGAGTCCGACCTGATGGGCGGTCGCGAAGACCAGGTTCGGTGCCTGTCCGGAACCAAACCGGGTCAGCGCCTCGTAGCCCACGACCTCCCCGCTGGCCAACTCGACGATCGGCTGGTAGACCGGCCGGAACGATCGATCACGGAGGATGCTGGTCACCGAATTCCCGAGCTCGACTGTCCGCAGATGCGCGTGCAGCCGCTCGCCGAGCAATGCGCTGGGCGTGGTGCTGAAGTCGAATACCGCCCCGATGTTCTCGACGAGCCGGCGGGCAAGCGCGCCGTCTCGTGTCCCGATCACGACGCCACCCTGGACGACCCCACCGTGCACGATCGGGCCGAATGCCACGGCCTTCAGTCCCGCCGCATCGAGCTTCGCGCCCCACGGACCGTCCTGGGGCGTGGCTTCCCAGAACTCGGCCCATGGCCCGCGCCGCGCGAGCCCCCAGAGCTTGCTCGCGCGGTGCGCCGGGAGGCGGTCGCCGATCCGCATCGGGACCGTGCCGTCGGATCTACTTCGCCAGCAGGACGGCCTCGTCGGGCGCAAGGAAGGCGCCGATGGCGGTGAAGTCCACACCGGGCAGGGTCGTCAACGCGTCGCAGATCGTCTGGGCGGTCTGTTCGAGTGTCGCGTCCGAGGGCAGTCGTTGGAGCGCGTTCCCGAGGACCCGGCGGACCGCGGTATCCATGGCCACGCCGTCGACGGCCTGCTGCATCTCAGCGGCAAGCCGGACGATCTCGGCGCGGGACTGCTCGCGATCGGTGACATCGATCATCTGGCCGGCATAGCCGACGGCCGTGCCATCGCGGTCGCGGAGGGCGGATCCATAGACCTCCAGGGTCAGCAGGCGGCCGTCCCTGGCGCGTCGCTGGACGCGCTCGCCGGTGATGATGGCGCCATCGAGCATCCGTTGGACGGGTCCGTTCGCAGACGTGCCATCGAAGTCGCTCGCGGCCACGGCGGGGCAGGGGCCCCCGACGACCTCGTCGGCGCGCCAGCCGAAGACGCGCTCCGCGCCGGCGCTCCAGAAGGTGACTCGGTGCTGACTGTCGAACGCCATCATCGCCACCGGGGAGGTGTCGACGATCGTCCGCAGGAGCTTGGATGTCGGGATGCGCTGGGTCGCTCTTCGGTCGTTGGTTCGGGCTGGTCCGCGGGCACGGCGCGGGGCTGCGGTCATCGATGGAGTCGGGGGCATTATCTCGCTCAACGTGGCAGGTGGTTCGGGATGCGAGGCTCATCATGGCGCATTCATATACACCATGTCCAGTATACAAACATGCTACGCTGCTGTCATGTACGACAACAATCACGAGCGCCTCGCGGGTCGTCCACGCAATCACGATATCGACGATGCGATCATCCGGGCTGCCCTCGCGATCCTGGCGGCGAAGGGCCCCGATGGCCTCTCGATCAATGCCGTCGCGCGCCGATCGGGGGTCGCGAGGGCGTCGATCTACCTCCGCTATCCGGGGCGGGACGCGCTCCTCACCGCAACCCTTCGAGCCGCGATCGGACGAGAGCCGTTGCCGCTGACGGGGGACCTCGAGGCCGACCTGCGGCTGGCGGCTGGCCAAGTACAGGCGATCCTCGCCAACCCGGGCTTCCGCGCGGTCCTGCCCGAGGTCGTGCGCGGCCTCTTGCGCCAACCCGACGGGCCGGACGCGATCAGCTACGACACGATCTCGCCAAATCGGCGCCCCCTCGCCGACGCATATCGACGTCAAGCGGCGGCCGCAGGGCTTCGCACCGACGTCGACCCCGACCTCGTCGGCTGCGTGATCGTCGGGACGATGCTGATGTTCCTGCTGGCCGAGGGCGTCCCGCCCACCCCGGACATGGCGGCACAGGCGGTCTCGATCATCATCGCCGGCCTCAAAGCGCCGGCAGGCGTGCCAACCGGCTGACGCCGACCACGTGGCGGGACGGACTTCCAGCCCCGGACTACGATGTCCAGACTTTCCGCTCAAAGCCGTCACGAAGGCCTGAGGAGGCACCCGAGATGACCGACGTCGCGGAGCGCGTCAAGACGTACCAGCAGTTCATCAACGGCGAGTGGGTCGACTCCGCGTCGGGCGAGACGATCGAAGTCGAGAACCCGGCCGACGAGCAGGTCATCGCCCGTGTCCAGGCGTCGGGCGCCGAGGACGTCGACCGCGCGGCGAACGCCGCCGAGGCCGCTTTCGAGAGCTGGGGCAAGGCCACGCCCCAGGAGCGCAGTCTCGCGCTATTGAAGCTCGCCGACGCGATCGAAGCGCGGGCCGACGAGCTGGGCCGCCTCGAGTCGAAGAACGCCGGCAAGCCGGTCGCCGCTGCGATCGACGAGATCCCGGTCATGGTCGACAACCTGCGGTTCTTTGCGGGTGCGGCGCGCCTGCTCGAGGGCAAGGCCGCGAACGAGTACATGGAAGGCCACACGTCGTTCATCCGCCGCGAACCGGTGGGCGTGGTCGCATCCATCGCGCCCTGGAACTACCCGATCATGATGGCCGGCTGGAAGATCGGACCGGCGCTCGCGGCCGGCAACACGGTCATCCTCAAGCCGTCGATCCGAACGCCGTTGACGGCCTTGGTCCTCGCGGAGATCGCGGCCGACATCCTGCCGCCAGGCGTGCTCAACGTGATCACGGGGAGTGGCGCGGTCGTCGGCGACCCGCTGGTCGGGCATCCCAAGGTCGGCATGGTGTCGGTCACGGGCGACACGGACACGGGCAAGCACATCGCGAAGGTGGCGGCTGACAAGGTCAAGCGGCTGCACCTGGAGCTCGGTGGCAAGGCGCCGGTGATCGTCTTCGACGATGCGGACCTGGATGCGGTCGCCGAGGCGATCAAGCTGTGGGGCTACTGGAACGCCGGCCAGGACTGCACGGCGGCCACGCGCGTCATCGCCGGCCCGAAGATCTACGACCGCTTCGTGTCGGAGGTCTCGGACCAGGTCAAGTCGATCAAATGGGGCGACCCAGCCGAAGGCGACGACATCGAGATGGGCTCGCTCATCGCCAAGGCCCAGGCCGACAAGGTCGAGGGCATGGTCGATCGTGCTCGCGACGGCGCCGAAGTCGTGACCGGCGGCGTCCGCCCCGATCGCAAAGGCGCCTTCTACGAGCCGACGCTCATCGCCGGCCCCGACCAGAAGAGCGAGATCGTGCAGGACGAGGTGTTCGGGCCGGTCGTCACGGTCCAGCGCTTCTCCGACGAGGACCAGGCGATCAAGTGGGCCAACGACGTGCGCTTCGGCCTGGCGGCCTCCGTGTGGACCGCCGACGCCGGCCGCGGGATGCGCGTCGCGAAGGCGATCCAGTTCGGCACGGTCTGGATCAACGACCACTTCATGCTCGTGTCGGAGATGCCGCACGGCGGCTTCAAGGAGTCCGGCTACGGCAAGGACCAGAGCATGTACGCGGTCGAGGACTACACGGTCGTCAAGCACGTGATGCTCAAGATCTGAGCGCGCGCGCGGAGGTCGAGGCCGCCGTCGGGCGGCTCGACCTCGAGTCGATCGGGGACGCTCGCTGGTTCGGCGCGAAGGGTCGCGCGGTCGTCGGGGCGGCCCTCGACGAGGCGTTCGTCCTGGACGAGGCCGGGCCGCACGTGCTGGCCGTGGTCACGCTGACCCTCGACGACGGCGGTCGCCAGGCGTATACCTTCGCGTTCACCGGGACGCCGCTCCGTGAGGCCGTGCCCGGCGACGGGGCGTGGCGGGCGCTGGGCGTCGCGATGGGGGAGGGGCGGATCGTCCCGGCCCTGGCCGTGGTCGCGGAGGACGCGACCACGACGGCCGGTGCCACGGCCGCCGCCGGCGATGCCCCGATCCGGGCCGCCCTCGTCTGCCGGCCGGCTCCCGCTCTCCCCGACGTCGTACCCGGGGGCGCCGCGGAGATCGCTGCTGGCACGGAACGGGATCTCGGCGCGGACCAGTCGAACACTTCCGTGGTCCTCGCCGAGCGGCTGATCCTCAAGGTGTACCGCCGACTCCAGCCCGGGCTCAACCCGGATCTCGAGATGACCGCGTTCCTGAGCGAGGAGGCTGCGTTCTCGGCCGTCCCGCGGCTCGCCGGCTTCGCCGAGATCGTGTCCCGCGACGGCACCTCGACCGTGGCGATGGCCCAGGAGTACGTGCGCCGACGGCGCGGACGCCTTCGAATGGCTGGCCGAGACCCTCACCGCGTGGCTGGTCGCCCCCGGCGAGGTCAGCGTCGAGTACGCGACGGAGGTCGCGGCCGACCTCGGGCACGCTCACGGCGGGGCTGCACGCCGCCCTATCGGACGGTCGCGGCCTGCCCGACATGGCTCCGCGCGAGGCGACGCGCGACGAGATCCGGTCGTGGGCTCGCGACGCCCGGACCCACCTGGACACGGCCCTCGACGTCACGACGGACGGCGACGCGCGGGCGACCCTCCGCGAGCTCGCCCCACGGATCGCCGAGGCCCTGACCGTGCTCGACGCTCTCGCCGACGACCCCGGAGGTCATCCGGGCCCACGGCGACTACCACCTCGGCCAGCTCTTGCTGGCGCCCGACGGCTTCCGCGTCATCGACTTCGAGGGCGAGCCCCTCAGCCCGCCGGAGACCCGCCGCGCCCACCGGTCGCCATTGCGTGACGTGGCGTCGATGCTCCGGTCGCTCGACCACGTCGCTCGCAGCGCGCGACGGCGGGCGGAGGCCGCCAACGGCGGTCCGCTGGAGCACGCCGGCCTCGACCTGGACGGCTGGATCCACCGCGCGCGCGAGCGCTTCCTCGAGGCGTACGCGGCCGGTCTCCGCAAGGAGCGGGTGTGGATCGCCGTGGATCCCGCTCTCCTGCGCGCGTTCGAGATCGACAAGGAGCTGTACGAGTTCACCTACGCGACGACGTACCTGCCGACCTGGCTGTACGCCCCGACCGAGGGGATGCGCGCCCTGTTCGAGGACGGCGAGTGACCGATCGCGTGGGCCAGCTCCTCGACGACATCCTGGCCGGTCCGGCGAGCCTCGACCGCCTGCTTGCCGCCTACGACGCGCCCTGGATCGCCGCTGGCGCGGGCCCTGCCGGCACTGCAGGGTCGATCCCGGTTCGCCTTCACCGGTCTGGGTAGTTCCCGCTACGCCGCCTCGATCGCCGCAGCGGCCCTCCGCGCGGCAGGGTCATCGGCCTGGGTCGAATACGCCTCGACCGGCGCCCCGACTGCGCCGGCCAGCGATCTGGTGTTCGTCGCGGTCTCTGCCTCCGGCGGCACGCCCGAGGTGGTCGCGGCGGCGCGCCGGCACCGGGGCCAGAGCCTGGTCGTTGCCGTCACCAACGAGCCCAGGCTCGGCGTTGGCGTCGGAAGCCGATCACGTGCTGCCCGCTTCATGCCGGGGTGGAGGCCTCGGGGATCGCCACCCGCACGTTCCGGGGCACGGTCGCGGTGCTGGCCATGCTCGTCGGGAGGACGCCGGCGTCCCTGGCCTCGACCGTCGCGGACCTCGCCGTCGCCACCGAGCGCAGCGATCAGTGGCTGCCGGACATGGCGGAGGCCATCGACGGCGCCGCGGCGATCGACGTCCTGGCCGACGCCGCGCTTCTCGGTCTGGCCGAGCAGGCGGCGTTGATGCTGCGCGAGGCGCCGAGGCTCCCGGCCACCGCCCACGACACCGGCGACTGGCTCCACACGGCCGTCTACCTCGCGCTGCCGGGCCATCGGGCCCTGCTCTTCCCGGGTGCCGCGGCCGACGCCGAGGTCATCGCCACCATCGAACGGCGCGGCGGGGTCGTCAGGTCGATGCCGAGCGTCACGGTCGAGGCGGCGGCGGACCCGTTCCACCGGACGATCGTGGAGTCCGTGACCGCCGAGCTTCTAGCCGCGGAGCTATGGCGCCGGACGTCCGCCGAGGAACGCTAGGCGCTCAAGTCGATCAACGCCGCGCGGACCTCGCCGATCCGCTCGATGGTCTCGAGGTCGAACGGCTTGCGGAAGATCCAGATGACCTCGTCCACCCCGACGGCCTCGTAGGCGCGGAGCCGGTCCGCGATGTCCGCCGGCTGGTCCGGCCAGCAGCACGTACCGGGCGCCGCTGTCGGCGCCGGTCTTCGCTTCCAGGCCGTGGATCGCCGCGAGCTCGTCGTAGACGGCCAGTGCTGCCTCGGGTCGTATCACGGATCACCGCGTCCTGGGTGACGGTCCGAGCGATCTCGCGCTCGTCGCGGCCGAGGTCCTGGCAATGGCCGCGCAGCACGGCATCGTGCGTAGCGATCGCGTCAGGCTGGCCGTAGGCATTCCACAGATCGGCGTACGCGGCGGTCGTCCGGAGCGTCTTGCGCGGCCCGGACCCACCGATGAGGATCGGCAGGCGAGGCTGGAGCGGGCGCGGCCGGCACAGCGCGTCGCGCATCTCGTAGAACCGGCCCTGGTGGGTCACGGTCTCTCCATCGAGCAGCTCGGCGGATCAGCCCGACCGACTTCATCGAGCCGATCGAGCCGCTCCCCGAACCCGCTCCCGAAATCGATCCCGAAGGCCTCGTGCTCCCGCTCGAACCAGCCGCCGCCGAGGCCCAGGATCGCGCGACCACCCGAGACATGGTCGAGGGTCGTGGCGAGCTTCGCGGTCAGACCGGGGTTGCGGAAGGTGTTCGCGCTACCAGCAGGCCGAGCCGGACCCGTTCGGTCAGCGCGGCGACCGCCGCGAGCGTCGACCAGCCCTCGAGCTTTGGATCGTCCGGATCGCCCTCGTCGGCGAGCAGGTGGTCGTCCAGGAACAGCGAATCCCAGCCGGCGTGCTCGACCGCCAGGCACGCATCTCGCAGGGAGGGCCAGTCGGTCCGCTGGATCCAGAACGCCGCACCGAATCGCATCGCTCGCGAGCGTAGCGGTCATGCCCGCCGGGCCCGGTCGCGTTCCGGCTGGCGCGTATGGGTCGACCAACGACGTTTACAGCACGGGCTATGCTCCGGTCATGGCGAGCAGCAACGCCGATTTGGCCCAGCCGATGCAACAGCCCCAAGGTGGACAGACTTGCCGGCGATCGAGGATCGCAAGTGACTTCTACGCCCTCGCCTATCAAGAGTCGGTGCGCGGTCTCACGCAGCAGGCAAGCGTTCTCGAAAGCATACGGACCCGATCAGGCCTTCTCATCACGGCGGCCAACGTCGTCACGGCCCTGCTCGCGACCCCTGCGATCAGGGACCGGCCCGGTCTCGGTTACGGTGGCTGGGCGGCCGTGCTCGCCTTCGTCCTAACGATGGTGGCGTCCCTGTTCATCCTCTGGCCGCGGGGTAGATGGAGCTTCGCGCTCGACGCAAAGAAGCTCATCGGGATGATCGAAGGGCCCAAGTACGACGAACTGTGGAAGCTGCACCGTAGACTCGCCGAGGTGAACCAGGAGTCAATCGCCGAGCATGGCAAGAGGCTCGACCGGATGTTTCTAGCGTTCCAGGCCGGAGCGATATCGCTGGGAGTGGAAGTCGTCCTCTGGGTGCTGGTGCTGGCGAAGATCACCGTAAACGGGGAGGTACTGTGAGCGACGAGGAGCAGGCACGGGAAGCAGCGGCGGCGGCGCAGCGCGCGGCAGAGGCGGCCCAACGAGCAGCAGAGGCGGCACGTGAGGCGGCACGTGAGGCGGCAGAGAAGGCGCGTGATGCAGAGGCCGCAGTCGACGAGGCGGCCGCTGACGACGATGATCCGCGAGGCTGGGAAACGCGATCTCAATAGCCTTGCGCGCCGCAAGCTCGCCGCGAATTGACCTGCTCCAGGGCCGGGCGAGGCCCGGCTACCGCCCGAGAGGGTTCAACCGAGCGTCGAGAGGAATCGGAACACGGGCACGGCCGCCGCGTAGGCGTCCGTCGAGGATGTCCGGCAGCTCCGGCGAGTGGACCTCGTCGTCGGACAGGTTGCGACCGAAGACGACGTCCTTGTACCGGAACAGCTCGGCCATCGGGTGGTCCGGTGGGAGGCCGGGCGGCACGCGCTTGAGCGAGTCATGGCTGTGGACCGGCCCGAACTCGGCCAGGAATGCCGGGTCCTCCAGCGCGGCGCGGACCCGATCGGGTTCGTCCAGGATGGCCGCCCGAAACGCATCCAGGCGCGGCTTCTCGGGCCTCCACATCCCACCGCCGACGTAGCTCTCGCCGGGCATCACGTTGAAGTAGCCGCCTGGACCATGGGCTCCCTCATCCGACGAGTCGTGGTCGGAACCCTTGCCGACCCACGGGAACCGCGCATAGACGTTCGTCTTGTACGGGGATTTGTCCTTCGCGAACCGCGTGTCGCGGTAGATGCGGGAGACGGCCCGCTTCGGATCCGCCTGGAGTGGCAGGCCGCGGGCCTCGAACCGCTCGGCCAGCGCCGCGACCAGCGCCTCCATCGGCTCCTTGAGCAGCCGCTCGTAGTCCGATTTTCGAGGCTGGAACCAGGCTCGATCGTTGTTCTGGGCGAGCTCGGCCAGGAAGTCGATGGCCTCTGGCCGGAATCCCGTGAACGTGCTGGTCTCGATGACCATCGGCGCTACCTCGTCAGTGACTGCTTTGCATCCTACCGCGAGCCGACTCACCCCGCCATCAACCGCCGCTTCACCGCGGCTATCCTCGTGGCGTGCCCAACCTGCCCACCGTCCCGACCCCGGCGCGAGACGCGATCCTCGCCTGGTACGGTGACCACGGCCGGCCGCTCGCGTTCCGGCGGACCAAGCGATCCGTACGCCATCCTCGTGTCCGAGGCGATGGCCCAGCAGACCCAGGCGTCGCGCGCCGCGGCGTACTGGGAGCGCTTCATGGAGCAGTTTCCCACCGTGGAAGCGCTGGCCGCGGCCACGCCGGCGGCCGTCCTTCGAGCGTGGCAGGGTCTCGGCTACGACCGTCGCGCGCTGGCGTTGTGGCGGACGGCCCGGATCGTGGTCGAGCAGCACGGCGGTCGCATGCCCTCGACCGTCGACGAGCTGCAGGCGCTCCCCGGGATCGGGCCGTACACGGCCCGCGCGGTCGCAGCGCTCGCCTTCGGTCTGCCCGTCGGCGCGGTCGATGTCAACGTCCGGCGCGTGCTCGGACGGATCGTCGCGGGCGACGCGAACGCGCTTGCGGCCCCGGAGCTCCAGCGTGTGGCCGACGACGCGATCCCGTCCGACCGCCCGGGCGAGTGGACGCATGCGCTCATGGACGTCGGCGCGACCCTCTGCCGGCCCAGGTCGCCGCGCTGCGAGGAATGCCCGGCCCGTCCGTGGTGCCGGCTCGCCTCGCGGACGACCCCGAAGAAGGCGGCGGGCGCGGCGACGCCTCGCGCGCCCCCGCCGCCCGATCCCGACCTTCACATCCACGAACCGCTGGCTCCGCGGACGGATCCTCGATCGGCTGCGCGCGGCGCCAGACGGGGAGTGGGTCCACCTCGACGCGGCGATCGGGACCCACGACCTGGGCAGGGTCCGGGCAGCCGCCGACGCCATGGCCGCCGACGGCGTCCTCGAGCTCGGACCCGGCAGGGGATCCGGCCACCACCCTTCGAGCCCGACTGCCGCTGTCCTGACCCGTCCGGCCCGGTCGGCTACGCTTGGTCGGCCATGTCCGTCCACCTCGCTCCCGGCCGGCGACCGTCAGGCGTCCGTGCCCGATGGCGGAGCCGCAGCGCCCCTGCCGGCCAGCGACCCGGCGATCTTCGACATGGACCTTCGCGCCCTACGGACCCGCTGGGCCGACCGCGCCGCCATGCCCGCCGATCGGTGCCGAGGCGATGACCGGCGCCGACCGCCGCGCCCAGGCCCTGGGCGTGTCCGAGGAGCGCCTGATGGAGCATGCCGGGACGGCGGTCGCGGCGGCCGTCCGTGCGCTGGCCGTCGACACCGGCCGTTGGGGCACGGGCCCGATCGTCATCCTGTGCGGCCCGGGCAACAACGGGGGCGACGGCTTCGTCGCGGCCCGGCGTCTCGCCCTCGCCGGCGCCCAGGTCGTGGTAGCCGTCGTCGCGACCGAGGCGCAGACCCCGCGGAGCGGCCGCCTCGCGCAACTGGGACCGCATCGCCCGCGACGAGGGGATCGCCAAGGTCCACGTCCCCGTGGCTCGTGACGTCGCGGTCTTCGGCCACGGGATCGAGCGCGCCGCCGTCATCGTCGACGCGCTGCTCGGCACGGGTGTCCGCGGTCCGCTGCGCGACCCGATCCGGTCGGCCGTGGAGCTCATCGAGCACGCCCGTGCCGGCGGCATCCCCGTCGTCGCGGTCGACACCCCGACGGCCATCGACCTGTCCAGCGGCGAGCCGTCGGAGCCAGCCGTGCGCGCCGACCTGACCGTCACGTTCCACCGGCCCAAGACCGGCCTCGCGACCCGCCGCGGGGCCGCCCACGCCGGCAAGGTCCTGGTGGCACCGATCGGCATCCCGCCCGAGGCCGATCGTGGTTGACGCACGTCCCCGCCGTTCCCAGCCGGGCTGGCTCGAGGTCCTCACCGTCGCGGCCGGGGTCGTGGTCGTCGTCCTCGGCGCGGCCGCGCTGACCGGCTTCCTGCCGGGTCCGATCCGCGAGGCGATCCTCAACGGGCCGGTCATCATCGGCGTGCTCATCGTCGGCACGGGCTGGCTGCTGTGGCGGATCTCGCGGGGTCGGCCGGTCGACGACCAGCAGTGAGCGAGCGAGCGACGACCGCGGCGAACGGACCCACCCCGACCGAGCGGCGCGCGGCGGACCTCTCGCGGCTGGTCGACACCGACTGGGACGTCGTGATCGTCGGTGGCGGGATCGTCGGCGCCGGAGCGCTGCTCGATGCCGCGACGCGCGGGCTCCACGCGGCCCTGATCGAGCAGGACGACATCGCCTCCGGCACGTCCTCCCGCTCGTCGCGGCTGATCCACGGTGGGCTGCGCTACCTGGAACAGCTCCAGATCGGGCTCGTGCGCGAGGGGCTCGCCGAACGAGGTCGGCTGCTGCGCAACGCCCCACACCTCGTGACGCTCGAGCCGCAGCTGTTTCCGATCCGCGGGATCCCGTTCGTGAGCAAGGCGTTCTACGACGCGGGCCTGACGCTGTACGACATCCTGGGCGCCCGCCACGACGGTGGCTGGCACCGGCGCCTGACGGTCGACGAGACCGTGGCCATCGTCCCATCCATCCGGCGCCAGGGCTTGCGCGGCGGGCTGCTCTACCACGACGGCATGGAGGACGACGCCCGCCTGGCTCTCGCTGTCGTCCGAACTGCGCTCGCCCAGGACGCGGGGTCGACGGCGGTCACCAGGATCCAGGCGAGGGGCGTCAGCACGCAGCCGGCATCTGGAACGCTTCGGACCCTGCGCGCTCGTGACGTCGCTGACCGGCGCCGATCTCGAGATCCGGACACGGGCCGTCGTCGACGCCACCGGCGCCTGGGCGGCCGATCCCGAGCACCCGTTCTCGAGCCGGTCGACCCGCATCCTGCCGAGCCGCGGCGCCCACCTCGTCGTGCCGCGCGAGCGCATCCCCGCGACGGCCGGGGTCACGATCCGGGTCCCCGGCAAGGTCGTCTTCCTCATCCCGTGGCCGGACTACTGGCTGATCGGAACGACCGACGCGCCCTACCAGGGCCGCTCCGCCCGCCCCGCCGCCGACGGCTGGGAGATCGACGAGCTCCTGCGCACGGTCAATGACACGCTCGACGTCGATCTGCGGCGAGCCGATGTCGTCGGCACGTACGCGGGTCTGCGGCCGCTCATCGCCCCGAGCCGCGGCTCGACGGTCAAGGCCTCGCGCGAGCATCGAGTGACGGTCGAGCAGAACGGGATCGTGCGGATCGCGGGCGGCAAGTACACGACGTATCGGGTGATGGCTCGCGACGTGATCGACGCCGTCCTCGGGCGGGAGGGCGCGGAGCGGCTACCGAGCGCGACGGCCGATCGGCGTCTTGTCGGCGCAGCGGATCGGGCCGTGCTCGACCGCATCGTCGCCGAGATCGCCAGCGTCCCGGCCGTGGCTGCGGCTCATCCCGACGCCGCCGCCCGCCTCGTCGCCCGCCACGGAACGGAGGCGCCGGGCGTGGTGGCCCTCGGAGGCGAGCTCGACCTGCTACGCGCGCTCGTGCCGGGCCGGCCGTTCCTCGAAGCAGAAGTGGCGTGGGCCGTGCGGCGCGAGCTCGCGCAGTCCGTCGACGACGTCCTCTCCAGGCGGCTCCGTCTCAGCCCGGAGCTGGCCGATCGCGGGGCCGTGGTCGCGCCGCGCGTGGCCGAGATCATGGCGGGCGAGCTCGGCTGGGACGAGGCGCGCCGCGACCTCGAGGCCGACGCCTACCTCGCGACCGCGACCCACGAATACGGGATCGCGCCGTCGTCGTCGGCACAGGCATCCGCGCCGGAACCCGCGCTGGCGGCCCCGCCGATCACCGGCTGAGGCGTCACACGCCCGTCACGGGCGGCGACCACCATCGCGCCATGCCATCGATCGGCGACATCGCCAACGACATCGCTCGGACGCTGTACGAGTTCCGGATCCCCGTCGCCATCGGGTCGATCGTGCTGGCGATCCTGGTCGCCGTGGTCGCGCATCGGCTGGGCTGGGTCGCGGCCGCTCGTCGCCACCCGGGACGAACGGGAGTCGTAGCGGCCATTGCCCTCGCGGTCGCCCTGCCGCTGGGCTGGTACCTGGGCTCGCCGATCTTCATCCGTACGTCCCTGGTCGAGCCGGGACCGACCATCCCTGCCACCCCGGCCGCCTCGGCCGTCCCATCGATCGCACCGGCGCCGTCGGTCGTGCCCTCGCGTTCGCCGACGGCGCCTCCGACCCCGGCACTGACGCCGTTCACGCCCACGACCCTGGCGAGCGGTGAGTTCAGCGGCACCGACGACTTCCACTACGGCAGCGGGACCGCGTCGATCGTGGAGGTCCAGCCAGGTCGATATCACCTGCGGCTCGACGATTTCTCGGTCCGGAACGGCCCCGACCTGTTCGTCTACCTCTCGCCCGACGCCGACGGCTACGCCGCCGACGCGCTCGAGCTCGGGAAGCTGAAGGCGACCGATGGATCGTTCGGCTACGACCTGCCCGACGGCGTCGATCCGGCCCGCTTCCGCAGCGCGCTCATCTGGTGCAAGCAGTTCAGCCACCTGTTTGCCGTGGCCCCGTTCAGCGGTTGACCCGGATACCCCAAAGTCAGGGCTATACAGGCACCATCCGAGCGCGTACCATCCCGCCTGAAAACGCCACGGAAACGTCCGTGGCCAGAACGTAGCTCGACGCAGGCACTCACTCGGACTCCTCTCACGGCTGACGCGAGAACCCGACGGGATCGCGCCGGCTACCGAGAGGAGTTTCGTCTTCGTGTACAACGACAAGAACCTGACCTGTGCGGACTGTGGACAGGAATTCGTGTTCACCGCGTCCGAGCAGGACTTCTATGCGCAGCGCGGATTCACCGAGCCGCGTCGCTGCCCATCGTGTCGCGCCAGCCGCAAGGCCGCCCGCAACGCCGAGGGTGGCGGTAGTAGCTCGTACGGTGGCTACGGCGCCGGCGGCGGGTATTCCGCCGGTGGCGAGGGTGGCTACGGCGGTGGCGGTGGCGGTGGCTACCGCGATCGCGGGCCGCGCGAGATGTTCGAGGCGACGTGCTCGTCCTGTGGCAAGGAAGCCCAGGTCCCGTTCCGTCCCACGAGCGGCAAGCCCGTCTACTGCAGCGATTGCTTCCGCACCCAGCGCGGCGGCTGACCTAGTCCTCTCGGCGCGGGCCGACCAACGGCCCGCCGAACCAGCGTAGATCCCCGACCCGGGTTGTCAGCCGACCCGGGTCGAACGATTCCCAGGCTGCTCTCAGCCGCTTCGCGGTTTCCCGGCGAGCAGGCCCAGGTCGAACTTGCGCTCCGTCCCGTGGATCAATCGATCGATGTTGTCCGCGTGCGCCAGCCAGATCAGCGCCGCGCCGACCGCCGAGTAGATGACGTACGGCAACGGCGTCTCCGGCGCGACGAGCAAGAACAGCAGCATCACCGGGAACATCACCGCGGACCCGAGCAGCGAGCCCAGCGACACGTAGCGCGTCAGCACGATCACCAGCACGAAGACCGGCGCCGCGAGCACCACGGCGAGTGGCTGGATGACGAGCATCGTGCCGACGCCCGTGCCCACCCCCCGGCCGCTCCGGAACCCCGCGAACACGCTCCAGATCGCGCCGGCCACGGCCGCGACCCCGCACAGCACCTCGACGAGCGGGTCGCCCGTCACGAACCGCGCGACCAGCACCGGGCCGGCACCCTTCAGCAGGTCGCCCAGCACCACGACGGCGGCCCATTTACGCCCGAGCGCCCGCAGCGCATTCGTCCCGCCCGTCCGGCCCGACCCGACGGAACGGAGATCCGGGCCGCCGACCCGCTGGGCCACGATCGAGCCGACCGGCACCGAGCCCGCGATGTAGGCCAAAGCGATGAGCAACCCCGCCCGGAACAGGATCGCTGGGTCCACGCTCGGCCTCGACCTCGATCACAGCCGCCGGTCCTGGCGGCGCTCGGGCCGAACTCTAGCACCAGGCGTCGCGCTCGCATCGGTTGCGCCCCTTGCGACCCCGGCCGTACGATGACCCGCGATGACCCACCCGCCCGCGCAGCCCCTCGACGTTCGCTCGATGGCACCCGCGCCGAGGCATCCCGAGGCAACCTGACCCATGGCCGTCGGCTCCTCCAACGACTTCGACCTCGTCGTGCTCGGCGCTGGGACGGGCGGGTACACGGCCGCCTTCCGCGCCGGCCAGCTCGGGCTCAAGGTGGCGCTCGTCGACCAGGACAAGATCGGCGGCACGTGCCTCCATCGCGGTTGCATCCCGACCAAGGCCCTGCTCGAGTCGGCTGCCTTCGCCGACCGCCTCCACCACGCCAAGGACTTCGGCCTGACGCTCCCTGGCGAGGCCGTGATCGACTACCCGCAGATGGCGGCCCGCCGCGACCAGGTCGTGAAGCGGATGTGGACCGGCCTCAAGACCCTCGTCGACAAGAACAAGGTGACCTGGATCGACGGCCGCGGCCGCCTCGACGGCCCCCAGAAGGTCCGCGTCGCCCAGCCCGGCGAGGACGGCACCGCCGGCAAGGGCGGGGAGCGCATCCTCCAGGCGACGGACGTCATCCTCGCGACAGGGTCCCGGGTCAAGAGCCTGCCGGGTCTCGATCCCGACGGCGAGAAGATCGTCACCAGCGACGACATCCTGCGCATGACCAGCCTGCCCAAGGACATCGTGATCGTCGGGGCGGGCGCCGTCGGCGTCGAGTTCGCGTCGATGTTCCACGACGTCGGCGTGAAAGTGACGCTCCTGGAGTACGCGCCCCAGATCGTCCCGCTCGAGGACGCCGAGGTCGGCAAGGTCGTGCTGCGCTCCTTCGAGAAGCGCGGCATGACGGTCATGACCAACGCGCGCTTCGACCCCGCGGCGGTGAGCAAGGACAAGGACGGCATCTGCCTGATGGTCGGCCCCGAGGGCAAGGAGCCGCAGGAACTGCGCGCGGAGATGATGCTCGTCGCTACCGGCCGCGCCGCCAACATCGAGGAGATCGGCCTCGAGACGACCAAGGTCGAGACCGACAAGGGCGTCATCAAGGTCAACGGGCGGATGCGGACGAAGGAGTCGCACGTGTACGCCATCGGCGACATCATCGGCGGCCTGTGGCTGGCCCATACCGCGGCGCATGAGGGTCTCATCGCCGCCCACGTCATCGCCGGCGAGAGCGACGTCCACGAGATGGACTACACGAAGCAGCCGCGCGCCACGTACTGCCGCCCGGAGATCGCCTCGATCGGCCTGACCGAGGAACAGGTCAAGGCCGCCGGCACCCCGTACAAGGTCGGCAAGGTCCCATTCCAAGCCATCGCCAAGGCCATCATCGGCGGGGAGTACGAGGGCTTCGCGAAGGTCATCACGAACACCGAGAACCAGGACACGCTCGGGGTCCACATCGTCGGGCCGCACGCGACGGACCTCATCGCCGAGGCGTCGCTCGCCTTCGAGCTCGACGCGACCGCCTGGGAGATCGGCGGCGCGACCCACGCCCACCCGACCCTCTCCGAGGTCATCGGCGAGGCGGCGATGGCAGTGGACGGCCGGTCCATCAACTTCTGACGGAGGCCCATCCACCACGATGGCCGTGACCAAGAGCGACGCCGCCAAGGGCGAGGCCCAGGAGGCCGAGGCCCAGAGCGAGGCCGCCGCCACCGCCCCCGCCGCCAAGGCACCCGCCGGCGGCAGCCTCGCCGCCTCGGTCGGCCTGACCGACGCCGATCTCGTGGAGATGTACCGCTACGTCGCGCTCGCCCGTGCACTCGACGAGCGCATGTGGATCCTCAATCGGGCCGGCCGCATCCCGTTCGTCATCTCGGGCCAGGGCCACGAAGGTGCCCAGGTCGGCATCGCCTGGGCATTCAAGCGCCACCACGACTGGATCGCCCCGTTCTACCGCTCGATCGCGACGTGCCTGACGTTCGGGATGAGCCCGCGCGACATCCTGACCGCGCAGTACGCGACCGCCAATGACCCGAGCTCGGGCGGGCGCCAGATGCCGGGCCATTACGGCTCGCATGAGCACAACCTGGTCAGCGTTTCGTCGCCCGTCGCGACGCAGCTGCTCCACGCGGTCGGGATCGCGCTCGCCGCCAAGGTCCGCAAGACCGGGCAGGTGGCGATGACGAGCATGGGGGAGGGCAGCAGCAACCAGGGTGACGTCCACGAAGGCCTCAACTTCGCGGCCATCCACAAGCTGCCGTTCATCTTCGTCGTCGAGAACAACGGCTACGCGATCAGCGTCCCGATGGCTCGCCAGGTCTCGATCGCCAACGTGGCCGATCGCGCCCCGGGCTACGGCATCCCGGGCGTGATCGTGGACGGCAACGACGTCCTGGCGTGCTACGCAGCGGCGCGCGATGCGGTCGCACGGGCACGCGCCGGCGACGGTCCCACGCTCATCGAGGCCAAGGTCACACGCCTGACCGGCCATTCCTCGGACGACCAGCAGACGAAGTACCGCTCCGAGGACGAGCTCGCCGCCGAGAAGGAGCGCGACCCCGTGCCCGCCTTCCGCGCACAGTTGCGCGAGGCCGGCGTCCTGACGGACGAGATCGAGGAACGACTGAACGCCGAGATCAAGGCCGCCGTCGAGGAGGCGACCGACTACGCCGAGGCCCAGCCGGACCCCGATCCCGCCACGGCGATGCGCTACGTCTTCGCCGAGGACACCGAGTAGTGCCGGCGAGGACGTTCATCGAGGCGATCCGCGAAACCCTCGCCGACGAGATGCGCCGCGACGAATTCGATCATCGTGCTGGGCGAGGACGTCGGCAAGAAGGGCGGCGTGTTCCTGGCGACCGACGGCCTGTGGGCGGAGTTCGGCGACGACCGCGTCATCGACACCCCACTGACGGAATTGATGATCATCGGCGCGTCCATCGGCGCCGCGGTCAACGGCCTGAGGCCGATCGCCGAGATCCAGTTCGCCGACTTCATCTTTCCGGCGTTCAACCAGATCGTGTCCGAGGCGGCCCGGATGCGCTATCGATCGAACAACGGCTACGGCGTCCCGATGGTCATCCGGGCACCGTACGGCGGCGGCGTCCACGGCGCGCTCTACCACTCGCAGAGCGTTGAGGCGTTCTTCACCCACGTTCCGGGACTCAAGGTCGTGATCCCGTCCACCCCCTACGACGCCCGCGGCCTGCTTCGCTCGTCGATCCGCGACGAGGACCCGGTGCTGTTCTTCGAGCACAAGAAGATGTACCGCTCGGTGCGCGGCGACGTGCCCGACGCCGAATACACCGTGCCCCTCGGCAAGGCCGCGATCACGCATCCGGGCTCGCAGGTGTCGGTGATCGCGTACGGGCTCATGGCGCATTACGCGCTCGAGGCCGCGGACCGCGTGGCGGACGACGGCATCAGCGTCGAGGTGGTCGACCTGCGGACGCTCCGCCCGCTCGACACGGAGACCGTCCTCGAGTCGGTCCGCAAGACCGGCAAGTGCCTGATCGTCTACGAGGACAACCGGTTCGGCGGGTACGGCGCCGAGGTCGCGGCGATCGTGGCGGAAGAGGCGTTCGACTACCTCGACGGGCCCGTGACGCGCATCGCCGGGCCGGACGTGCCGGGCGTGCCCTACAACCACGTCCTCGAGGACTGGTTCATGGTCAGCCCCGAGAAGATCGAAGCGGGCATCCGAACGCTGGCGGCGTACTGACACGGGCGGTCACGCCCGCCGCGCCAGTCGGTCGAACGAAAGATCAGACGAAGTTGGTCCCTTCGGGTCATGCGCGCCTCGCCGTTCGTGCGTAGCCTCCCCCCAGAGCGTGACGCCACCCGAGGAGATGAGTCGATGACCCGACCACGATCACCCTTGGACCCGCTTGACCCTGAGACGATCCGCATCATGCTCGTGGAATCGCGGGCCATCGCGGGCCTCGGCATCCGCGGTGTCCTCGACGGCGAGCCGGACCTGGAGGTCGTGGCGGAGGTGCGCTCTGCCGACGACGCGCTGGCCGCGGCCGAGGATCGCGCCCCCGACGTCATCGTCCTCGATGTCCGGCTCCAGGAGCCGTCGACGAGCGCGGCCACGCACCGGCTGGCCCACGATGTTCCGAATACCGGGATCGTCGTGGTGGGGCGTGAGGATGACGACGCGAGCATCCTCGAGGCCATCGAGATCGGCGCCATGGGCCATGTCGGAGCCCTGGCGGAGCCCGCCGAGCTGGTCGCCGTGATCCGCAAGGTCGCCGAGGGCGAAGATCCGCTGCGCGATGAGGTCATCGGGAGGCCGGACCTCATCGACAAGATCATGGAGTCCTTCCGGGAGAACTCCCGCCGCGCGGAAGAATCCTTATCCAACCCGTTGGCCCCACGGGAGCTCGAGGTCCTCCGCCATGTATCTGAGGGCATGCGCAATCGCCAGATCGCGACGCTCCTCGACGTCAGCGAGCAGACCGTCAAGAACCACGTGTCGACCATCCTGCACAAGCTCGGCGTCCCGAATCGAGTACGCGCCGTGACGTTCGCGGCTCGTCAAGGCTGGCTCGCCCTGAAGGTCGACGCGGACGCGGCCGCGGATCAGAGAAGCGAGTCGACCGCGGAGACGCCAGCGCGATAGGAGGGTGCCAGGCGCCTCACCCTGCGCCGCTGGTGCCGCGCTTGTCACGCTCGTTGGCGCCGCCAAGGGGCGCCATCGCCTTCGCGGCGATCTCGCCGAGCTCGGCGACCTTGGCCACCGCCTCATCGAGGCTGAGCCGCCGGCCTCGTTCGTACGCGGCCTCGTATGTTTCGGGCGATAGTCCTTCGCGCGTCGCGGCGAACGGGTCGTTCACCTGGATGAAGGTGCTGAGGGCCGCGGGCGGCCGGACGCCGTAGCGCTCGCACGAGGCCTCGAACGCGCCGATCATCTCCGCGCCATCCTCGAACCGGCCGGTCATCACGGCCACCAGGACGCCGATGTGCAGCGAGATTGTCGTGGTTGCAAGGTCGCGCATCGCATGCGACTCGAGGAGCCCTTCGACCGCGTATCGCGTTGCCAACGCGGGGTCACCGCGAACGAACCATGCCCAGCCCAGGCTGGCGACCGTCATCGCGTGGTACTGACGATCATCGAGCCGTTCGAATTCGGGCAAGGCCCGCTCTAGTTCCTCGGCCGCCTCCTCGGCCCGACCTGCGCCCATGGCCAGGATACCCAGCCCCCACGCGGCTCGGGCCTCGCTCCGTCTGTCGCCCAGGTCGCGATAGCGCTGCACCACGTCCTCGAGATACCGGCGCTTGGCCGCCTCGTCCTCGTCAGAAAAGACGAGAACGTGACCCAGATTGAACATGCCGTCCACGACGCCGGCCTCGTCACCGGCCGCCTTCGCGAGTTCGATCTGTCGCTCGTACCAGACGCGGGCGCCTTCGCTGTCGGCCTGCCAGTAGGCGAGACTTCCGGCAGCGCCCGCCGCCCAGCTGCGGGCCGCGCTCACGCCCGCCGTGGTCGGCATCGCCAGCACGGTTTCCGTCATCCGTCGACCCTCGGCGCCAAGCCCGAACGCGTTCCAGAACCGCCAGAGGTCCGCCACCAGCCACAGGGCGAGCTCGCCAGCCTCGACGTCGATCGCCCAGCGCACGGCAGCACGGATATTGGCCAGGTCGGGACCGACCCGATCCAGGATCGCACCGTGCCAGGAGGTGTTGAGTCGGCCCTGTTCGGTGCGCACGAGCTCGAGGAACGCCTCGGCATGTCGACGACGCACGACCGCCTCGTCGCCGTCCTCGGCCAATCGAGCCAGTGCGAACGACTGGATCGTGCGCAGCATCCGGAAGCGCGCCCGGCCGGTCGCCTCCGGGACCCCGACGATCAAGCTGCGATCGGCGAGCTCGAGCAGGTCGTCGAGCCGATCCGCAGAGCCCCCGGCCGCCAAGCTGACCGCGTTGACCTGCTCCAGATCGAAACCGCCCTCGAAGACGGCGAGTTCGTGAAGCAGACGCTGCTGCCCCGAGTCCAGCTGGTCGTGGCTCCAGGCGACGGCCGATTCGAGCGTGCGCTGCCGGCCAGGTGCATCCCGGACGCCGGGCCCGGGCAAGGGCATGCGGGCGGCCAGACGGTCGCGGATGACGCTCGGTTGTAGCAACGCTGTTCGCGCGGCGGCGAGCTCGATGCCGAGCGGCAGGTCATCCAGCAGGGTACAGATCTCCTCGACGATCGCGCGATCGGGCCCGGGCTCCCAGCCCGCCCGGACGGCCTGGGCCCGCTCGATGAAGAGGCCGACGCCGTCGTCGGCCAGCGGGCTGACCGCAAGCTCGTGCTCGCCGGCGACGTGGAGAGGTGCCCGGCTCGTGACGATGACCCGCGTGGCGGGCGACGCCCGGACGATGGACGTGACATGGCCCGCCGCCTCGAGTACCTGCTCCATGTTGTCCAGGACGATGACCATCGAGCGGGTGGCCACGTAGGGAAGGAGGGCATCGGCCGCGGAGCGCTCCGGTCCGTCGAAGAGGCCGATGCCGTGGGCGATCGCCGCCCGCACCTCCGCCGCGTCGGTCACTTCGGCGAGGGGCACGAACCAGGCCCCGTCCCCGTGGGCTGATGCGAGCTGACGGGCGGCCTCGACGGCGAGGCTCGTCTTGCCGATGCCACCGGCCCCGGTCAGCGTGATGAGCCGGGCGGTGCCGGCCATGTCCTCGATCGCGGCGAGCTCCGCGTCACGGCCGAGGAAGCTCGTCAGCCGGTCGGGCAGATTGCCTGTCATGCCCCCGGCTGTCTGCAGGGGCGCGAACTGTGAGGGCAGGCCATCGATCGTCAGCTGGAACAGGCGCTCGGGGCGGGGCACGTCACGAAGACGGTGCGTGCCGAGATCGTCGAGCCGGGTGCCCGGCGGCAGTTGGTCGGCGACGAGAGCGGCCGTCGCCTCCGACAAGACGATCTGTCCGCCGTGGCCGGCTGCGGCGACGCGGGCGGCTCGGCTGACCTCGAACCCGCCGTAGTCGTCCCCAGCCCGATGGGCCTCGCCTGAGTGCAGGCCCATGCGCACGCGCAGGCCGCCCGGCACGCCCCATTCACCTTCATGCAGTGCCCGCTGGGCATCCGACGCGGCCGCGGCGCCTGCCCCGGCCTCCCCGAACGCGCCGAAGAGTGCGTCGCCTTCGGTCCGGACGACGATCCCACCGTGGCGCTCCACCGCGCTGGCGATGGCAGCGAGGTGAGCGCTGTTCACACCATCCCATGCGCGCCCGAGGGTCCGGGCGAGGCCCATCGACCCTTCCACGTCGGTGCGCAGGAACGTCACCGTCCCGGTCGGCAGTCCTCGGTCGCTCGGCTTGTCGCTCATCGCCTGAACGCTACTGCCTGCTGATCCGCTCGGCGAGGGTGGCCAGCATCGCCATCGCGGCGTCGGGGCGCTCGCGCAGGATCGATTTCAGGGCGCCACCGGCGATGACCAGGCCTCGGACCTGACCCTCGGCGACAACGGATGCTGCGCGTGGTCGCTCGCGCAACACCGCCAGCTCGCCGATGTGATCGCCGGCTTCGTAGGTTCGGATCGAGCGCTCGCTGCCGTCCGCCTCCCGACGAACCACGCGCACCGTGCCCGTCACGAGAACCACGAGCTCGTCGCCAAGGTCACCCTCGCGCATGATGGCCTCGCCGTCGGCGTACCTGCGCTCGACGGACGTGGCGGCGACCCGCTGCAGGTCCTCGGGGTCGAGCCCCTCGAACAGTGGGACGCGGCGCAGGAGGAGCATCGTGTCGAGGTCGGTCAGCGTCCGGTCCGTGCCCGCCATGTCCGACCCTCCTCGCTCATCGTGGATGCACCGCCTCGCGAGTTCCTGGATCCACGGGTCTGCATCATCGGCCATCTGGCGAAGCGCGGCGTCTCCGGAACCGCTCCCCGGTGCGACCAAGCCGGCATCGCCTTCGAGCAGGGGGATGAGCGCACTCGATACCCTCCGGTCGGCGATCGAGTCGAGCGCCTCGAGCGCCTGAGCGCGAACCTCGACATCGTTCGATCGCAGGCACCGCCGGATGACGCCACCAACCTCGGGTGAGCCGAGGACCGCGAGGGCGCCGAGCGCTTGGTCCTCGAGCTTCCGCTGTCGGGACGCGAGCACCGAGTCGAGGAACGCGGCGACCGGCGAGTCTGGCGTGCCGGCTTGCGCCGTCTGGTGGATGGCGGATCTCGCGTCCCGCAAAAGGCGGGCTCTGGTAAGCCGTTGCGTCGCCCACTCGGCCACCGGAGGATGCAGCGTCGGGTCGCGCCCGGCCGGACCGACGAGCGCCGTCAGGGCGGCCTGCTGGGCATCGGCGGGGCCATGGCGCAGCACATCGAGGAGGTCGTGGCCGTCGGTGGTGGAGCTGGCGAGGGCCGTAGCGGCGGCGTCGCGGACGATCCCGGAGTCGTCGCCCAGCGCCTCGATCAAGGCGGTGCGACCCGCCGTCACGTCGGCGTCCGCCAGCTGACGGAGGGCGGCGGCACGAACATGCGGTGACGGATCCGCCAGCAACGGGCTTCCGGGCTGCACCAGGTGACCGGCCTGCGCCACGACGGCCGCGGCACGGACGATCGGATCTGGATCGCGGATGAATGTGTCCAGATCCATCGTGTCGCTGCCCGGTTCCGAGGCCGCGATCGCCCGGATCGATGCCGCTCGAACGCGCGCGTCCTCGTCGCCGAGGGCATCGGCGAGCGCATCGCGCCCGCCTGGGATGTGAAGCCGACCGAGCATCGTCGCCGCCATCTCTCGAACGCCCGGCTCCGGGGCCTGCAGCGCCTCGTGCAACGCTCGCGCGACCGTCGGATCGTGGCCCAGCGCGGCGATCCCGGGGCCGCCCTCGAGGACCTGTTCCGCGGCACCTGAGCGCAGCGCCAGGAGCAGGCTGCCGGCGTATCGCCGGCCGATCCCCACGACCACGATGGTCGCGACGAGGGCGGTGCCGGCACCGAGCAGGAAGACCTGCGTCGGGGCCAGGATGGTCCCGGCCGCGAGCAGCAGCATCCCGGACAGGATCGTTCCGAGCTGGCCCGGCACGCCGTCCATGAACGCGAGGACCTGGGCACGGCGCTCCGACGGCACGACGTTGTAGAAGGCGCTCCAGGACGCGTTCGAGATACCGCGCTGGGTCACCTGCTGCGTGAACCGCACGACGACCGCCGTCGCAAAGGTGAACTGGACGATCCAGAGTCCGAATCCCACCAGGTAGACGATGGGCAGGACGATCGCCCCCGACGCCACCCCGAATCTGGCGTAGACGCGATTGGCCACGACCATCGACACGGTGAAGGATGTCGCGGTGATCGCGGTCGAGAGCAGGCCAAGGGCCGTCGCGACTTCCGCCTCGGTGGCGAATGCCTCCGAAGCGGCCGTCAACAGGGGATACGAGACGGAGAAGTTGAGGATCGCCAGGAGGACGTACGCGACGGCCACGAGGCGCATCAACGGCGACGTCGCCGCGAAGTCGAAGCCGGCCCGCACGTCCGCCAGCACGGACGATGGTGCCCCACGACGTGGTGCTGGCGCTCGCTGGGGCAAGCGGGCAAGGAGCGTCGCACCTGCCACGAGCAGCACCGCTTCGATCACGACCAGGGCTTCAGTCCCGGCGGCGCGACTCACCGGCCCGGCGATCAGCGTCCCGAGGAAGCTGCCGGCGATCGCCGCGCCGGTCAGCAGGGGAAAGAGGCGCTTGGCCTGCCGTGCATCGAACGCCGAGCCCGCCACGGTCCAATAGAGCGTTACCGCGATCGCGCCCGCGGCATAGACCGTGAGCCACAGCGTCATCACGGCGGCTTCGGCGCCGGTCGCCAGCCAGATGCGCTGGGCCACGATGAGGCTCGCGATGCCCGTGAGGATGGCGACGAACAGCGGGACGCGCGGGAGGCGGCCCAGCGCTGCCCCGTAGGCGAGCGCCGCGATCAGGCTCGCCGCGCCGAGCGCGATGAAGAGGTATGGGAACGTCGCCGAGCCGAGGCGCCCGATGACGAGCGTATCGGCACCGATCTCACCGAACCCGCGCGCGGCCTCGAGGATCGTGAAGAGGAGGGCGACCTGGATCGCCAGCCGGCCTTCGCCGGGCCGCACGCTGAGAAGACGAGCGAGTCGACGCACCATCGCCTGCATCACTCGCATGATGCGGCCCGCGCGCCGTCAACGTCGAAGCCGTCGTCGCTCGACCGACGCGGCTGGATGGGCGACACTAGGGCCCGACTGATACGACCGCCGCACGCCGACGACGTTCGGCGCCATCCGGAGGATCTGCGAACGTGGCAAAGGTGACGATGCCCCAGCTCGGCGAGAGCGTCGCCGAGGGGACGATCGGGAAGTGGCTCAAGCAGCCGGGCGACACGGTCGCGAAGTACGAGCCGCTGCTCGAGGTCATCACCGACAAGGTCAACGCGGAGGTCCCGTCGCCGTTCGAGGGCGTCCTCAAGGAGATCCTCGCCGAAGAGGGCGCGACGGTTCCGAACAACGCGGAGATCGCCATCATCGAGACCGCCGAGGAAGCCGGCGGCGAGGCGCCTGCGCCGGTCGCGCTCGAGAAGGAAGGCGGACCGGAGGCGGAGGGGACGACCCAGGTCGAGCCGCGCGACGTCGATGCGGCCGCGGCCAAGGGCCCGGCCGGCTCGGACGAATCCGCCCCGGCGGATGCTGCGCCGCCCGCGGCCCCCGCCCCGGCCGAGGCCGCGCCGGCTGCCCCCGCTCCGGCGGAGGCGCCTGCCACGGCCGCCGCGGCATCTGCCCAGTCGGCACCGGCGGCCCAGGCCGCCCCGACCGCGACGGCCGCCCCCGCCACGGGCGATCCCGATGCGCGCATGACGCCCGCGGTCCGCCGCCTCCTGCGCGAGCACGCCCTGCGCCCCGACCAGATCGTCGGTACGGGTGGTGGCGGGCGGATCACCCGCGATGACGTCCTCGCCGTGGTCGAATCGATCCGCACCGGCGGCACGCCACCGGTGCCCGTGATGGCCCAGGGCAACGGCGCCGCGGCCCCGGCGGCCGCGCCAGCCCGCCCCAGCGGCGGCCCAACCGGCCCCGGCCCCCCGGCCGCGCCTCCCGCCCGCATGCCCGCCGGCGCCCCGATCGAGTTCCCCGAGGGCACCGACGAGGTCCTCCTGCCGATGACCCAGATGCGCAAGGGCATCGCCGCGCAGATGACCCGGGCGCTTGCCGTCCCACATGCGTACGTGCACATGGAGGTCGACGCGACGAACCTCGTCAAGGCACGCGAGAAGGCCAAGCGCGACTACCAGGCCCGCGAGGGCATCTCCCTCAGCTACGTGCCGTTCGTGATCAAGGCCGCCGTCGCGGCCCTGCGCGAATTCCCGGCCTTCAACGCGCATTGGACCGAGAACGGGGTGCTCGCCAAGCGCCGCGTCCACATGGGCGTGGCCGTCGCCGTCGACGATGGCCTCCTGGTGCCCGTCGTCCGCGACGTCGACCAGCTCAGCATCAGCGGCCTGAACCGGGCCATCGCCGACGTGGCCGCCCGGGCCCGGGCGGGCAAGCTCAAGCTCGACGACTACGGCGGCAGCACCTTCACGATCGACAACACCGGCTGGTTCGGCTCGAACCTCACGATGCCGATCATCAACGTGCCGGAGGTCGCCATCCTCACGATGGAGGCGATCACCAAGCGCCCGGTCGTCCTGGACACGCCGGACGGCGACGTCATCGCGATCCGGCCGATCATGAACATGGTCCTGGCCATCGACCACCGTGCCAACGACGGCGCGCAGGCGGCCGCCCTCCTCAAGTCGATCAAGACCTGGCTCGAGGCGATCGGGCCGGACACGCCTGTCTACTGAGCCGGGGGGCGTCACCTCGGGCGCCGGCCGCTGATGCGCATCTTCGTCACCGGCGGCGCCGGCTTCATCGGGCTGGCGGTCGTCCGGCGGCTGTCGAGCGCGGCGACCGCGTCATGGCCGTCGTCCGCGATCCCGAGCACGCCACGGCCCTCACGGACCTCGGGGTCGAGACGCGGGCCGGCGACCTGTCCCGGACCGCGGCCATCGTCGACGCGATGCGTGGCACGGACGCCGCCATCCACATCGCAGGCATGTACCGCGTCGGTATCCCCGCGTCGATGCGCCCCGCCATGCATGACGCCAACGTCGGCGCGACCCATCGGATGATCGACGCCACCGTGACCGCCGGGGTCGAGCGGCTCGTCTACGTGTCCACCGTCAACGTCCTGGGCAACACCAATGGGCGGATCCTCGACGAACGCCACCGCCGCGACCTCGCCGACGGGTTCCTCAGCTACTACGACGAGACGAAGTACCTCGCCCATCGCGCCGTCCGAGAGCGGATCGACGCGGGGTTCCCGGCGGTCATCGCCATGCCCGGCGTCACGTACGGTCCGCGCGACCACTCGGGGATCGGCGAGCAACTCCGCGGGGCGCACGACGGGTCGCTTGGATACGTGGCCCTCGGCGATACCGGCATCTCGGCCGTGTACGTCGAGGACGTCGCGGCCGGCATCGTCGGGGCGCTCGACCGGGGACGGATCGGCGAGTCGTACATCCTGGGCGGCGAGAACACGCGGCTGCGCGATGCGATGCGGGCGGCCGCACGGATCGGCGGCAAGGGCATGCCCCGCCTGGAGCTGCCGACGGCGCTCCTGCGCATCGGCTCGAAGGTACCGGCCGTCGTCGCCCGCGCGGCGGGCCTGCCCGACGACCTCGGGGAGGTGTTGCGCTCGAGCCTCGGGGTCACCTTCTGGGCGTCCTCGGCCAAGGCCGCGACGGAGCTCGGCTATCGGCCGCGGGACCTGGCGAGCGGCCTGCGCGCCACCTTCGATGACGGCTGACCGACGACCGACGCACTACACTCCGGCCATGGCTCGCGAGCTCCCGATGTTCGAAGCGGCGCCAGCCGCGCACGCACAGCACGCCCGACCGGACCTGCCGATCTCGATCGGCGGTGGCGGCGGGCGGGCCTGCCGGCGGCTGATGGCTCCGTCGCCCTCCGGCGCCATCCCGACTGGATCCGCGCCCGGATGCCGTCCGGCGACAACTTCCACGAGCTGAAAGGCCTGCTTCGCGGGCTCGACCTCAACACGGTCTGCGAGGAGGCCCACTGCCCGAACATCGGGGAGTGCTGGGACCAGCGCACCGCGACGATCATGATCCTCGGCGACACGTGCACCCGGGCCTGCGGGTTCTGCGCCGTCAAGACCGGCCGGCCGACCTGGTTCGACGACGACGAGCCGCGCCGCGTCGCCGAAGCGGTGGCCCAGCTCGGCCTGGAGCACGTCGTCGTGACGAGCGTCGCGCGCGACGACCTGCCGGACGGCGGTTCGCGCATCTTCGCCGAGACGATCCTGGCGATGCGGGCGACCTCGCCGGGCATGGGCATCGAGGTCCTCATCCCCGACTTCGACGGCTCCGACGATCGCCTGCGCACGGTCATGGATGCCCGCCCCGACATCCTCAACCACAACCTCGAGACCGTGAAGCGCCTCCAGAAGCCGGTCCGCAAGCGGGCGCGCTGGGACCGCTCGCTGTACGTCCTCGCCCGCGCCAAGGAGATGGCGCGCGAGATCGGCTACCCGGCCCACACGAAGAGCTCGCTGATGGTCGGCCTGGGCGAGACCCGCCCAGAGCTGACGGAGGCCTTCGAGGCGCTGCGAGCCGCCGACGTCGACATCCTGACCATCGGCCAGTACCTGCGACCATCCCTCAAGCACCTTCCGCTCGAGCGCTACTACCACCCCGACGAGTTCGCGGAGATGAAGGTCGAGGCGCTCGCGCTCGGCTTCAAGCACGTCGAGTCCGCCCCACTGGTGCGCTCCAGCTATCACGCGCGCGACCAGGTGCCGGGTGCCGAGCTCAAGCGGCTGCGCCGCCAGGCGACGCTCGACGCCGAGGGCCGCGTCGTCCCGCTGGCCGGCTGACTCGGGCTGCGAGTAGCAGGCCGCGAAACCGCGGGGACCGCCGTGGCGTCCCGGGCGACATGACGTTCCCCGATCGCGCCACGTCGCGGCCTCGTCTGGCCCACGTCGCATCCTTCGTGGCTGCTTCGGTCCTGCTCGTCGCCTGCGCGAGCAACTCCGCGAGCCCACCGGCGACCGCCAGTTCGACGGATGACCCCCAGCCCACCGCGACGGCCAGTGACGCGGTAACGCTCGAGGGCGTGCCCACGGCCTGCGTCGGACTCGGTGAAGCGGACTGCCGGCGCGTCGTGGCCCAGGTCGCGACCCTCCTGACCGCCGACGACCCCAGGATGGGCTACGTCCAGGTCGGGCCGTTCGGCTGCCCGACCGGCGGAGGTTGTCCGACGACGCTCGTAGCGCGGCCCGAGGGCGACATCACGCTCGAATCCGCCGATGGCACCTTGGGCTTCCACATCATGGTGACGAACGGGAACCTGGATGCCCGACGCCAGGAGACGTTCGGGATCGAACTCCAGCCCACCACGCGACCACCCGTCCCGGGCGGCCCGCAGCCGTTCGCGCTGGGCCACTGCGGACTGTGGAGCGGGATCGACCATGGCGGCAGCTGGTGGGACCCGGTCGGACTCATCGACTATAACCACGGCGACGCGATCAATGCCGCCGAGGGGACGATCGCCCCAGTGGGTCCCGACCGTGCGGTCTTCACGTCGAAGAACGGCTTCGTCGTCCAGCTCGTGCGGCGCAACGGCGCGAAGTTCCTGCCCTTCTGCGACTGATCACGCCAGATCGCCCGCGGTCCATCCGCGATCCGCGGCGCCGGGTATCCTGCGAGCATGGCCCGTCAGCTCGCCCGGAAGGTCCCCCTCGCGGAGCTGCATTGCCATCTCGGCGGGGCCGTGACGCCGGCGATCATGTGGGGCATCGCCCACTCGCAGGGCATCAAGCTACCGACCAAGGACTACTGGGAATTCCGCGACATGATCACCGTGTCGCGCCGGACCCAGAGCTTCGATGGCTACCTGCAGCTCTTCCACTGGACCGAGCTCATCCAGAGCTCGCCGCTCGCGGTCGAACGCAGCGTGTATGAGGTGGTCGGCGGCGCCTACCGCAAGAACAACATCACGACCATGGAGTTGCGCTTCAACCCGATGAAGCGAAACCGCGGCGGAGAGCAGGACCTCGACCACATCATCGCGGCCGCCGTCCGGGGCATGGACAAGGCGACGCTCGAATACCCGATCAAGCCGGGGCTGATCTTCTGCCTGGACCGGGCGTTCCCGTACGAGCTCAACGAGATCATCGCCGAGAAGGCCATCGCCTGGCGCGATCGCGGCGTGGTCGGCATCGACATCGCCGGCCCCGAGGCGTCCACCTTCCGCGTCGCCGACTACCGGCGCCTGTTCCGACGGGCACGCCAGTTCGGCCTTGGGCTCACGGTCCACACCGGCGAGGCCGGCCCGGTCGACGAGGTAGCCCGGGTCGTCGAGCTGCTGGAGCCCGACCGCATCGGGCATGGCGTGAAGGCGGCCTACGATCCCCGGGCGATGGAGGCGATCCGCGACCGCGGCATCGTGCTCGAGATCTGCCCGACCTCCAACCTCAACACGAAGGTCGTGTCGGGCTGGGACGAGTTCCGCTGGATCTTCGACACCCTCCGGCGCAACGAGATCCGGTTCACGATCAACACCGACGGCCCCGAGATGCTCAAAACCTATATCCGCGACGAGATGGCCCAGCTCGGGCGGCTTGGGATCCTGTCCGTCACCGACCAGGAGACGGCCGCCGCGACGTCGCTGGCCGCCTCGTTCGTGCCGAACGTCTCCGACGTGCCGCCGCCCCGTCTCGAACCGGCCTCCCGCGTCGCGGTGGAGCGCGAAGAGGCCTGATCTAATCGGGGCACGACCCGTTTCGTCGACCGCGACGCCCGTCAGGAAGTCCTCGACCCGCGGTTGTCGCCTGCCAGTCGACACCAGGGCCCCGAGGCGGCCAGGCCGCTCAGTCGCTGGCGCGGCCGATTTGGTACGTGCAGCAGCGATCCCCGGCCGCGATATGGGTCTCGCGCACGACGTCCGGCCCCAGGATCTCGCGGAACAGGTCGAGCTCGGCCTGGCACGCGGCGCCGTTGTCGGCGGCCACGCGATGGATCGCGCAGTTGCGCTCGACGAGGCGGATGACGCCGTCGGCGCTGATCACCGTCTCCGCGAGATAGCCCTGTTCGTCCTGGATGACCGCCAGCTCTCGAGCTCGATCGACCAGCCGTGCCTGCGGGGTAAGGCGATCCGCCATCCGTTGCCGGATCCGGTCGCGCGTCATCCGCCGGCGCTCATCGAACACGCCGTCGACGAGCTCCTCGCCACCGATCGCCCGGATCGCCGCCAGCAACCCGCTTGCCAGCCCGTCATAGTTGGTCGGGAAGAGATCCTGGGCGGCGTCGGTCACGTCGTACACATGGCGCGGCCGGCCGACCCCGTGACGCACCGCTTGCCGGCTGACAAGGCCCGCGGTCTCGAGCGCGTGGAGCTGCTGCAGGACCCCTGTCCGGCTGACACCCAGCCCGGCGGCCAGGTCCTCGGGGGAGCTCGGCCCATCGTGGCGCAGGCGGAGCAGCAAGGCCCGTCGCAGGCTGGAGGAACCAGCCACGGCATGCGTCGGCGACCCGACACGGTCCGGCTCGACGGCCGAGAGGTGGACGGTGACGGACGCCTGGTGCTCGGCGTTCGACTCGCGCATCGTCCGCGAAGGCTAGCACCGGGACCGTGGTCCTGCTGCGGTGGTAGGCTCGCGGCCGATGGACCTGGATCTGCCCGCCGAACACACGCTGCTGCGCGACACGATCCGGCAGTTCATGCTGACCGAGGTCGCTCCGGTCATCGAGGAGCACGAGCGCGAGCGCCGGTTCCCGGCCGACATCGTCCAGCGCATCGGCGAGCTCGGCTGGCTCGGCATCCCGATCCCCGAGGATGAGGGCGGCGCCGGTCTCGACACCCTGGCCTACGCCGTCGCCATCGAGGAGATCGGGCGGGTCTGGGGGTCGCTCGGGCTGATCGTGGCGGCGCACACGAGCCTTGGCTGCGGCCCGCTCCACCTCGCCGGCACCGACGACCAGAAACAGACCTATCTCGTCCCGATGGCGCAGGGCAAGGTGCTGGGCGCCTACGGCCTCACCGAGCCCGGTGCCGGCTCGGACGCGGGCGGGACCAGGACGACGGCCCGGCTCGAGGACGGGGAGGACGGCGGCCGCTGGGTGCTCGACGGGGCCAAGCGCTTCATCACCAATGCGGGCCATGCCGGCACCTACATCGTGACGGCGCGCACGGGCGAGACCGCCAAGGGCGACGCCGAGATCAGCGCGTTCATCGTGCCCGCCGACACCCCCGGCTTCTCGATCGGTCGCCTGGAGGACAAGCTCGGGCTGCATGCCTCCGCTACCGGAGAGCTGCGGTTCGATGGAGCGGCCATCCCGGCGGCCAACCTGCTCGGGGAGCGCGGGGACGGCTTTCGAACGTTCCTCAAGATCCTCGATGGGGGGCGCATCTCGATCGGTGCCCTGGCGGTCGGCCTCGCCCAGGCGGCACTCGACGCGTCGATCCCGTACGCGCAGACGCGCGAGCAGTTCGGGCGTCCCATCGGGTCATTCCAGGGGGTGGCGTTCATGGTCGCCGACATGGCGACCGAGATCGAGGCGGCCCGGGCTTTGGTCTGGAAGGCGGCCTGGCTGAAGGACCAGGGACGCGACTACGGGCTCGTGGCCGCGGAGGCGAAGCTGTTCGCCTCGGAGGTGAGCGCCCGCGCGACCAATGCCGCGATCCAGATCCACGGCGGGTACGGCTACGTGACCGACTACCCGGTGGAACGCTTCATGCGCGACGCGAAGCTGACCGAGATCGGGGAGGGGACCAGTCAGATCCAGCGGTTGGTGATCGCCCGTTCGGTGCTGGGACTGCGGGTCGTCTGACCTGCCGGGCTGTGACGCGGTCGCGGCCACCGAGGGCAGCGGCTATCCGACCTTGAGCAGCCGGACGATGAGGCGGTACTGGCTGTTCGCGCCGACGCAGGTCTGCAGCGTCAGGCTCGGGCGGGACTGGCCGGCGTAGGCCCAGGCGCCCTTGTCGGGGGTGGTGACCTTCCACCACGCGACGGCGTAGGTGGTGACCCGGCCGTTGCCATCGGCGTAGATGACCTTCATGCCCTTCGACAGCCGTCCGCGGACGTACGCGTCGTGGAGCGGGCGGAACACGCTGTGGGCATGGCCGAAGAGGTAGACGTTGTTCGAGCCGGCGCAGCCCCAGCGATAGACCCGGTCGCCCGGGTAGGCCGATGACGAGCACGAGAAAAACGACACCGATCGATTGATCCCGAGCGCGGGGATCCAGACGTGGTTGCGACCCCGGAAGCTCGACGGGCTCGAACTGCCGCCACCCGCCGCCAGCTCGGCCTTCGAGACCGACTTCGGCTTGGGCGCGGGAACATCCGGTGTGGCGCGGGTGACCCATGCGACGCGAGACTCGCGTGGTGTCGTGGGGGTTGAAGCTGTGGTGGTGGTGCGCTCGTCGACAGCGCGACGGACCGACGGCGCCGAGGCGCCGGCGTCGCGGGCATCGGGGCTTGGCTGGGGTGCGCTTGCCGGCGTGCGATCTGCGCCCGATGCGAGCGGCTGGCGCCCGAGCGCCGCCGCGGGGGCACCGGCCGCGACGAGGCTGGCGATGAGGGCGAGGGCGAGGAGCGACCGGGCCGCGCGGGTTTGGAAGGGCATGACCACAGCATCCCCACCCGGACGCCACCAGACCGTGGCCCGGTCGTCCCGTACCCCATGGGAAGGTGGTGCGGTCCCGCCCGTGGGACCGGACCTTCGTCATAAGCCCACCGCAGGAACGGCGCGGCGTGCGTGGCTCGCTGCGCGCGTCGAGGGCCCCGTGGCCATATCGACACCCGGGGACGACTATGGCCGATCGCCGGCGTTTCGGCGGCAGGATCGTCATGGCCAGACGATTACGTATGCAAATCCGCCCGTCCAGCCCTCCAGTCGCGCCCTGACCGGCCATAACCGTCCGGGCGTGACGATCTTGCCAATTCCGGATCGTGCCGCGCTTCGCTCGATCCAGGAACGGCGCGTTGGTCAGTCTCCCGTACCCGCCGCGACCTCCAGGGCATCGCGCAGCGCGGCCTCGAACTCGGGTCCCCACGGGCCCTGCGCGGCGACGACGAACGGCGACTGCTCGACGGTCTCGAAGGTGTCGGGGTCGGTCACGAACGAGCGGGCGCAGTCGTCGATCGTGGCTCGCAGCCGCTCGAACGCATCACGGTTGCGAAAGACGTAGAGGTATATCCGAGTGGGAGCGGCCTGGTCGAGTCCGTCGGCCGTGAAGCCGATCGCCGTGGGGATGAGGACCGGGTCCAGGCAGCCGGCGTCGCCGGAGACGAGGTTGTCGATCTCGATCCCGCGCTTGGTGAGCTCGCTGGCGATGCCCTGGAAGTCGGCCGGCGTGGGTGCGGGAGCCGTGGTCGAGATCGTGCCACACGCGCTCAGCAGTACGGTGGCGAGGATCACGGCAGCGAGCGGCAGGGATCGTCGGTGCTGGGGCATCGCCAGCGAGGCTATCACCGCGTCCGGATTCGCCCGCGTCAGCGCTCCTGGGCGCGCTTCTTGGCCTCTCGCAGGCGGGCCATCGTGTCGGGTGGGGCGGCCTGGGCTGGCGGAGTCGATGAGGCGGCGGGAGCCATCGGTGCAGATGAGGGAGCCGGCGCAGGTGAGGCGGCTGCGGGCCCCGGCGCAGGCGCCGATGCGGCCGTCGAGGTTGGAACGGACGTCGGTGGCGTCTGGGCCGGGGTCCCCGTCGTCGGTCGTAGGGTCGGGGGCGGCACGACCTGCGTGGCCGCCACGCCCGGAGTCCCGGCCGCCGCGCCCGGCGCCGCCGCCGCGCCCGCCGCCGCGGCGCCCGGGGCAACCTCGGCCGGAGCATCCTGCCGCAGGATCGCGGCGCGGACCCCGGCCGATGTCGCTCGCTCGCGTGCCGCGAACAGGCCCTCGCCCGTCGCCGTGCGTACGGCAGTCCTTCGGCGACGCTTCGGGAGAGCGCGCAACCGCGCGCCCATCGCGACGAACTCCCGCCGTCCCACCGACACACGCCGCAGCGCGATATCGAGCGGCCACAGCACCAGCGCCAGCACTAACAGCAGCGGCCACAGGTCGGTCGAGCGGGACGTCGTGAGCAGGTCGTGCCGCCACGGATCGAGCGGCGTCTCCACGACGCTCCCGCCGGTCGCCGTGCGCAGCGCGCCGAGGTAGGCCTCGTTCGGGCCGAGCTGCCGGTACTCGGCAGCGGTCGGCGCTACCAGCCCGACCGTGCGCCCCAGGGGCGACGAGCCCGGCCGCGTCTGGGTGACTCGGATGGCGTACGCGCCCGGGTCGATCTCGCCCATCTCCGCCTCGTACACCCCGGGGGCGATCTGCACGAGCGAGACGTCAGACGGCAGGAAGTCCGGACCCACCACCACCGCCGTCGTGTCGTAGAAGTCGCGCGGGGAGCCGTCGGCCTCGACGGATTCGACGTGGAGCGTGGTCTTGCCGCCACGGGAGTCGAACACCGCCTCGATCCCGCCGGTCTCCTCGCCCGGGAACGTCCACGACACGAGCTGGCTGAAGAACCGCGAGAAGCCGTCCCAGCCGACCCAATCGCGTGCCCAGCGCCCGGTCGTATCGGAGGTCCAGGCCACCGACCGCCCGAGCCCGTACTGCCACTGGGCGAGGAGCGGGTCGTCACGAGCGGTGACGAGCACGGTCTGGGCTGCGGCCTTGGCCGTCGTCCCGTTGTACCCGCGTATCCTGGGCAGGCCCTCGTCGAGGCCGCGCAGGATCGGCGAGGAAGACGTCAGGATCGGGAAGAACGGCTCTTCGACGATCTGCTGGCCGGACACCTGCTGCGTCTCCTTGAGGAAGATGTCCGGGATGCTCGACGGGTTCGCGGCGTCATAGAACCGTCCGCCGCCGCGCGTCGCGAGGCCCTCCAGGAACGGGTTGGAGCCGCCGCCCGCACCGACCGTCGAGAGCGTGATGCCGGCGGCGTTCATCCGCTCGAGGATGGCGTCGTACTGCCCGGAGCTCGACCAGCCGTCGGTCAGCAGGATGATGTGGCGGCGCGTCGCGACGGCGTCTTCGAGCGATTCCACGGCTTGCTCGAGCCCCGCGAAGATGTTCGTCTGGCCCACGGGTTGGAGACCCGCGATCTGCCCCTGCAGATCGTCGATTCCGCCGAGCGGCTGCGTCTGCACGACCCAGTGCGCCTGCTCGTTGAACGACACGACGCCGAGCTCGTCGCGCTCCGTCATGGCCGCCGCGGCACGCAGGATCGCCTCCTTGCCGATGTCGACCTTGCGCACGCCGCCGATGCCGGTCCCGCCGCCCGCGCCGCCGTCGAACGTGTTGCAGTGACAGGCGTCCATGGACCCCGACTGGTCGATGACGACGACGAGCGCCACGTCGGGCTGCTTCTGCCGGTCGCGCACGCCCATGTCGACCGGGAGCGTCTCCTCGAGCGCCGTCTTCGCATACCCGCCGGCCCCGTAGCTGTCCGGCCCGCCGACCATCACCAGCCCCTTGCCGAGGTCCCGGACATAGACCTGCAGCGCCGCCAGCTGCCGGTCCGACAGGCGGATCCGCGGAACGTCGACAAGGACCACGCTGTCGTACGTCGCGAGCGCGGCGAAGTCCGTCGGGAGCTCTTCGGGGACCATCGTGTCGACCAGCTGCCGCTGCGCGGTCAGCGCGTTCACCAGTTCCGCGGCCACGGCCTCGTTGCCGGCCAGGACCAGGGTCCGCGGTTCGCCCTTGACGATCGTGTTCGAATCGGCCCGGTCGTTTTCGCTGAACGTGTCCCGCGCGGCCTCGACGACCACCCGGAACGTGTGGAACCCCGCCTCGGTGGGCTCGATGTCGAAGACGACGCGGGTGATGCCGGCCTCCAGGTTCAGACGCTGCGTATCGGCGATCTCGCCGTTCACGAACAGGCGGACCGTCGCCGGTTGCGCGACCGACGAGCGGATCTCCAGCGATCGCCTCGACCGAGTTGCCGAGATTCGAGGTCGACGGCGTGACAAGGCGCTCCACGAGGACCTCATCGGATGCGCCGAGTCCGATCAGGCGCGTCTCGATCCGGATGTCGCGCGTGGCGACCAGCGCGGCCTCGGCGTGACCCCCGCCGGTCGTGTCATTGCCGTCGGACAGCAGGACGATCCGTTTCTGGGCGTCGTCGGGGAACAGCGCGCTGGCCAGGCGCAGCGCCGCCCCGATGTCCGTGGCCGAGCGGACGGGCGTCGACGCGAGTCGGTCGATCTCGCCGAGATCGGATGGCAGGCGCTCGACCAGCGCCTCCTTGCCGAACGCGACGATCCCGGCGACGTCCCCGTCCGGGATGAGGTCGAGGGTCTCGCGCAGGAACGCGAGCGCGTCCTCGCGACCGTCGTTCCCGACCGAGTCCGAGAGGTCCACCACGAAGACCGTCGCAAGCCGGTCGACGGGCAGGACGATCCGGAAGCCCGCGAGGGCGAACACGAGCGCGACCAAGAGCGCCGTCCGAACGATGAGGGCGAGCCGCCGGCGCCCCGCCCCGAGCCGGCGGCGGGCGCTCAGATAGAGCGTGATCGTCAGGGCCAACGCCGGGACGAGGAGCAGGAGCGCGAGCGGCGCTTCGAAGCTGAAGCCCATCAGGCGGCCCCGCCCGCATCGCGACGGAGTCGGGCACTCACGGAGCGACGGATCCGGATGAGCCCGTCGCGGTGGTACAGCGCCCACTCGACGCACAGGAACGTCAGCACGAGCAGGACGATCGGCACCCACAGCTCGTCGCGTGTCGTCGGGCGCTCGGTCGTCGGTCCCCCGGAGCCGGCGCCGGGCGCGGGTGAGCCCGTCGCGGTGGTGCCGAGCGCCTCGATGGCGGCTGCGGAACCCGGTGCGATCGTCGATTCATCGACGTCGAACAGGTCGACGGCAAAGCGCACCGGGGCCATGGGATCCTCGGGCGGCGGGTTCCCGGAGGCCCCGGCCGAGGTCTCCAGCGAGGCCGTCGCCGATGGACTCGACCGGGGACTGGGCGACGAACCGTTGGCGGCGCTTCCGGACGGGGCCGCCGATGCATCCGGGTCGGGGATGGGGGTGACCGTGTACACGCCGATCAGGTCGGTCGCGGCGAAGGTGACCGCGGACCCGCCGCTGGTGCCCGGCACGAGCTCGGTGGCGCGGCCGTCGGGGCCGGTGACCGTCACGCCGATGGCACCGGTCGGGACGGCCAGCTCGACCGGAGTGCCCGGCTCCACGGCCTCGGTCGGTGCCGTGGTCGATCCGAGAAGTTCGCCCGTCAGATTGGCGAGCAAGATCGGGAAGGCGACCTGCAGGGGCAGATCGGAGCGGCGGGGCTCGAACGCCAGCACCGCGCTGGGCAGCCCGTCGCGCGTGCCGGCGTAGAGCAGCGGGGCCCCTCGTGGGCCCGGGATGATCGTGCGCGCCCAATCAGGCGCGGTCAGCCGCGAGGCCTCGGCGATGTGGGTCGTGGACAGGTCGACGAAGCGCAGGACGGGCTCGTCGGGATCCAGACTCCCGATCCCCGGGTTCGTGAGCTTGCCCGCCACCTGCCCAAGGGCGCTCGTGCGCGGCGGCGCGATGGCGAGGATCGGTGAGCGCGGCAGCGACGCGGGAAGGAAGCCCTCGAAGATGACGAGGTCCCAGGGGCGGCCGTCCTTGCGTTGCGTGGCCGGTCCGTATTCGTTCGGCGCGACACCGAACAGCTCGGCGTTGGGTAGGTTGGATAGCGCCGTTTCCAGGTACGGGTCGCCCTCGCCGACGACGAGGATCAAACGCGTCCGGTCGGGTGGGATGACGGCCCACGCCCGGTCGTCGACGGCCAGCTGGTCGGGTGCGGTGGCGACCGACGGATCACTCCCGACGAGCCGGACCTCGAGGGTGTGGACGTCAGGACCGATGTCGTCGACGATCACGTTCGCGCGGGCCTGGGCTTCTAGCGGGACGTCGCGGACCTCGAGCAGGCTGCCGTCACTCCACAGCTCGAGCCGCCGGGTCGTGCGCTCAAGATCCAGGTTCGCGACGCTCAAGAAGACCGACCTCGTGTGCGTTGGCGACGTCTTCACGGCCAGCGCGACGATGGCCTGGTTCTTGCGGTCGCGCCCGACCGGCAGGACCTTGACCCTCGCCGCGACGCGCCCGGTCGGGTCGGTCGCAAGCGCGGCGTCCGTCGCGACGAGGACCTGCGCGTCGCCGGACCGGGCCGCGAGCTTGGACGCCAGTTCCAGGGCGTCGCCGAGGTCGCCGGTGCCCTGACTGACCGTCACGCCGTCGATCGCCCCCCGGACCCGGCTCAGGTCCGTGGATTCGTTGACGACGATGCGGGCGCTGCGGCCGGCGGCGATGACGCTGACCTTGCCACCCGTCGGCAGGTCGCGAAGGGCCTCGGTCGCGGCGAGCTTGGCTGCCGTCATGCGGTCGGGCACGACATCCGTGGCCGCCATGCTGGCCGAGGTGTCAAGGACGAGGACGATGTCTCGGGCAAGGCCCGCGGGCCGCTCCACGAACGGCCTGGCCGCGAGCAACGCGAGGATGACGACGAGCAGCAGCTGGAGCAGCAGGAGCAGGCTTCTCCGCAGCTTCTGCCACGGGGCGTTGGCCTCGACGTCGGCCACGAGACGGGTCCACAGCAGGGTCGATGGGACGACAGCCTCATCGCGCCGGAGCTTGAGCAGGTACATCGCGATGACGGCCGGCACGAAGAGCAGGCCGAGCAGCGCGAGCGGTGTGGTGAACGGCACCGTCGGTCAGCCCAGGACCCGGCGACGGCGCAGCTCCGCGAACATCAGCTCGGCGAGGTTCACGTCCGACGACAGGTCCACGTAGCTCGCCCGTCGCTTGGCCGCGATGTCGGCGAAGCCTTCCTTCCAGGTCGCCACCCGGGCCTTGTACGCGTCGATGGTCGCGAGGTCGGCGGTGATGTCAACCCGGTCGCCGGTCTCGGTGTCGACGAGGCGTAGATCGCCCTCGAGGGACGGATCGAGCTCGTCGGGCGACAGCACGTGCAGGACGACCATCTCCGAGCCCGTCGCCGCGAGCTCGCGGATCACGCGCTCGGCGCCCGGGTCAAGGAGGTCGCTGAGCAGGACGACCACCCCCCGGCCGTGCAGCTGAGCGGCGGCGTGCCGCGCCGCGGCCACGAGGTCCGTCGGTCCCTCGGCGGGTTGGATGGCCGACAGGTCGGCGAGCAGGCGGAAGACACGCCCGGAGCCGCGCAGGGCCGCACGCCGGCGGGCCACGCGGCCGGTCAGCGCGCTCACCGCGACCCGGTCCTCGCTGGCCAGCCCGATGTAGCCGAGGGCGGCTGCCGCACGCTTGGCGAACGTGAGCTTGTCCGGATGGCCGGTCGCCATGGACGCCGAGGCGTCGAGCAGGAGCGTGACCGTCACGTCCTCCTCCTCGACGAACAGCTTCACGAACAGCTTCTCGAGCCGCGCGTAGACGTTCCAGTCGAGCTGACGGAGGTCGTCGCCCAGTGAATAGTCGCGGTAGTCGGCGAACTCCACGGACTGACCGCGCTTGACGCTGCGCCGACCGCCCTTGAGGCCGCCCCGCACCGGCGAGCGCATCAGCAGGAGCAGGCGCTCGAGCTGACGCAGGAACGCTTCGTCGAAGACGGTCGGATCGACCTCGGACGGCAGGAAGACCGGGCGCGTGCCGGCCGCGACGGCCGTGGGCGATGACGCCCCCGGCTCGAGGCCGGATCGCTCGGTCATGGTGTCGCCGCTACTCGACGGTCGGGACGGCGACGGCGTCGAGGATGGCCCGGACGGTGGCCTCGGTCGTGATGCCCTCCGCCTCGCCCTCGAAGTTGAGGATGATGCGGTGACGGAGCGATGGCATGGCCACCGCCCGGATGTCGTCGGTCGAAACGTTGAACCGGCCATCGAGCAGTGCGTAGATCTTGCCGGCGGTCACGAGCGCCTGGGCCCCGCGCGGCGAGCCGCCGTAGCGGACGTACTCGCGGACGAGACCGGGCGCGCGCGGCTGGTCGGGGTGCGACGCGGCGAGGATGCTGACGGCATAGGCGGTGACATGCGGCGCGATCGGGACGGCGCGAGCGAGCCGCTGCATCTCGACGATCTCTGCGGCCGTGCAGACCTTGGACGCCGTGACGTTCTCGGAGCCGGTCGTGCGGTCCATGATCGAGATCAGGTCCTCCTCGGACGGGAACGGGACCATGACCTTGAAGATGAACCGGTCCAGCTGCGCCTCCGGCAGCGGATAGGTCCCTTCCATCTCGAGCGGGTTCTGCGTCGCGAGGACGAAGAACGGCGGATCCAATGGGAAACGCTGGCGGGCGACCGTGACCTGGTGCTCCTGCATCGCCTCGAGGAGGCTCGACTGGGTCTTCGGCGTGGCGCGGTTGATCTCGTCGGCCAGCACGAGGTTCGCGAAGATCGGGCCGGGCTGGAACCTGAAGACCCGCTGGCCGCCCTCCTCGATGAGGATGTTCGTGCCGGTGATGTCGGCCGGCATCAGGTCCGGCGTGAACTGGATGCGGTTGAACGTGCAGTCGATGACGTCGGCGATGGTCCGCACGAGCATCGTCTTGCCAAGGCCGGGCACGCCCTCGAGGAGGACGTGCGAGTTCGCGAGCAGGCCCGTCAGGGTCTGGCGGACGAGCTCGCGCTGGCCGACGATGACTCGACCGACCTCGCGCTCGATCGCCTGGGCGCGTTCGGCGAAGGCCTCCGGTGCGAGGCGGGCGTTGGAGTCGGTGACGGGCGCTTCCATGAGGCCTCCGGTTGGTTCGGCGGCCGTCTGGACGGCCGGCTTCGCTAGTTCGAGGGATCGAGGGAGCTGAAGTAGTCGCGCACGTAGTCCTTGACCGAGAGTGGTACGTAGCCGCGATCGAGCGACGTCTGGGCGTAGCGCTCGAAATCCCCGTAGACCTGCTGATACGGCGTCAACACGCCGTTGTCGGTGCCGCTGCCGACCTGATTCCCCTGCTGAGTCTGGCCGTCGCCACCGGTGCCGGCCACGTACGACGGGTCGCCGGGCTTGCCGACGCGGTCGAACGGCGCGAACACGGAAGAGGCGTCCTCACCGAGCTGGGCGGCACGATTGGCACCGGTCGGGGCGCCGGGCATGCGCGTTGCCGCCCGTGCCTTGCCCCAGGCTGCGGGCGTTCGAACCGCCACCACCGATGCCGCCTTGGCCCTGCCCTTGCCCTTGGCCCTGTCCCTGCCCCTGGCCTTGGCCCTGCCCCTGGCCCTGCCCCTGGCCCTGGCCCTGCCCCTGGCCCTGGCCCTGCCCTTGGCCCTGCCCTTGGCCCTGACCTTGCCCTTGGCCCTGACCTGGCGCGGGCGAGCCTTGGCCCTGGCCCTGACCCTGTCCTTGGCCCTTGCCCTTGGCCCTGACCTTGGCCCTGGGCCTGCTGGCCCTGGCCCTGCCGTCCGGCATCGGCCAGGTCGCGGCGGGCATCCTGGAGACGTGAGGCGGCCTCAGCGAGATCGCGGTTCGTGTCGATGCGGGCCTGGGTCCCGGTCAGCGACTCACCGAGTCGATCGAGTGCGGAGCGGGCACCGGCGGTGTCGCCCTGGGCGAGGCTCTGGGCCGCGTCGCGCAGAGCCGTCGCCGCGCCGCCATCGGCGCTGGAGGCGGTCGACTCCATCTCGGCAAGCTCCTTTGCCAGCTCGCGCTGCTCCTCGGGCGTCAGCTCATCGAGCTTGTCGCCGAGCTCGTCGAGGTCCTCGCGGGTCTTCTCGGGGTCGCCGTCCCGGTTCGCCTCCGGGTTGCCGCTCGCGGCGCGCGACAGCGACCGCGCGAGCGAGGTCATCGCGGACGCGCGCTGTTCCGTCGACGGATCGATGCGGGTGCGGACCTCGCTTTCGACGGCCCCCAGCTGGCGCAGGTTGACGGCCAGCTCGTCGGGCCTGTCGCGAAGCTGGCGGGCGAGCTCGCGCAGCTCCTCGGCGAGCTCGGTTCGCGGGTCCTCCGCCTCGCCGCCCTTCGATTCGAGGTCTTCGGCGAGCTCGTCGAGCCGGTCGGCCTGCCGGTCGGCGGCCTCGCGCACATCGCGTTGCTGGGCGATGACCAGGTCCTGCGGGTTCGGCACGAGCAGGACCGCCCCCAGCAGCACCGCCGATGCCACCGCGGCCAACGCCGGCGATCGCGAGAAGCGGGGCTTGAACAGGCTCGGCACGGTTCGCAGGGCGGCCAGCGCATCGCGCCGCTGCCGGCGCACGAATCGATCCGTCTCGACCGCCTCGTCGAACGGGCCGTCGGTCGGGCTGTCGAGGGTCGTGTCGTCGGCTGGCGGCGTAGCGGATGCGGGAAAGCCGACCGCGAGCTCGAGCGCGCTGGACACACGGTCCCCCAGACGGCCCTCGGCGTCGACGGCCAGGGCGGTCTCGCCGAGCGACGGTCGGGCGTGGACGACGGCGGCCAGCAGCGCGAGCACCCCGACGATCGGGATCGCCGCGCCGATGACCGGCGCCGCCTCGAGCGGGATGAAGCGGGCGAGCGTCCACAGCAAGGCCTCGACGATGACGACGCCCGCCAGGGCGATCCAGGCCCGGCGGACCATGCGCCGCAGCCACAGGCGCCGGCGATGCGGGGCGAGCGACGCACGCAGCGCGTCGATGGAGGGGTCCAGCTCACCGGCCAGATGCTGGCGTGGATCCGGCGGGATCACGGCGGCGCCGACCGACGGGCCGGCGGCCCGCGGATCGGACGGGATGCGGAAGCGGCGGGTCATTCGGTGGTCCCCGGGCTGACCCGCGGGCCACGGCGGAGGTGCCAGCGACGGGTCGGGGAGACGGCCTGCACGGAGAGCAGCAGGAAGATGGCCGACAGGATCAGCCAGGTCGCGACGCTCTTGGGCCACAGGAAGTCGCGCTGCACGTCGAACGGCTGGACCTGGGCCGGATCGATGGCGATCATTGCCGGGCACGTCTACACCTGCCTCGAGGGCAACGCGCATCTGGCCCTTGACGGCGACGTCATTCATGTTCCCGAACGCCACCATCCGTTGATCGACGCACCGTCGCCCTCGATCTCCACGACATCCCCGTTGCCGATCACCACGAAGTCGCCCGCGCCGTCGCGGACGAACCCCTTGCCGTCGATGGCCGGCTCCGGCATGGGCATCGGCATCGGCTCCTCGATGAAGACGATGCCTTCGTCGCTCGGGACGAGGCCATTGACGACGCCGCACCAGCCGCCACCGAAGGTCGATTCGGTACCGCACATGACATCGGCCTGGGCGACGAATGGATTGAGATACGCAAGGATCGACCGGCGAGCGGATGCCGAACAGCCCTTCGCGGTTGCCGTTCTCGTCAAAGCGTCCGATTGCCTGCCAGAAGCCAAGCACGAAGATCGAGCCGATCGTGACAGCCAGGACGCCGAAGATCGTGATGGCCGTCGCGGCCGTGGTCCGCTTGACGAGGCTGGAGCACAGCAGTCCGAACGATCCGAGGCCGAAGGCAGTGGCGATGAGGACGATGTAGCCGCGCAGGACATCCTCCGGTCCGACGCCGCCGTAGACGAAGACCACCGCCATCAGCGGGATCGAAGCCGCGATCAGCAGGAAGACGTAGACGAGGGCGGACAGCAGCTTTCCGAGGACGATCGCGAGCGAGCTGATGGGCGTCGCGATCAGGAGCTCGAGGGTCTGCTTCTCGCGCTCGAGGCTGATCGAGCCGGCAGTCGCGGACGCCGCCAGGAACACGACCTGGAGGGTCATCAGCATCAGGAGCGCGGCGAAGATGCCCTGCCCGATCTGCGCGCCTGCGAAGGCGGCCGTGCCGCCGAAACCGTTCGAGGCGTTCGCCTCGAAGAGCCGCTCGGCCATGAGCGCGAAGCCGCCGAGCAACACCAGGTAGATCGTGATGATCGCGAAGGCACGGCGCCCGCGCATCCGGCCGCGCAGTTCCTTGACGCCGATCGCGGCGATGCCGCCCGCGGTCCGGGCGAACGAGGTGAACCGCTGGGGCGGGGCAGGGCGGCGGCAGGAGTCAATTCGACGGTCTCCGTCAGCTCGGTCATGCGGGCGCTCCTACCGCTTCGAGCGGTTCGCGGTCCGGTGAGGTGACCTGCAGGAACAGCTCCTCGAGATCGCTCGCGGCGCGGGCGAAGCTCACGATCGGCATGCCGGCGGCGACCGACTCGGCGAGCAGCCGGGCAGAAGCGGCGTCGTCCCCGCGGAACCCGATCTCGATGGTTCCATCATCGAGCAGGACAGCGCTCGCGACGTCGGCGTCCTGCGCCGAACCTCGCACGAGCCGCCTCGAGATCCTCGCCCTCGAGCAAGAGCCGGACGCGCAGGACCGCGCCGAAGCGAAGCCGTTTCTCGATGTCAGCGACCCGGCCCTGGGCGAGCACCTGGCCGCGGTCGACGATCGCCACGCTCGTGCACAGCTCCTCGAGCTCGGGAAGGATGTGGCTGCTGATCAGGATCGTCTTGCCGAGGCTGCGCAGCTCGCGGAGCAGTTCGCGCAGCTCGACCCGGGCGCGCGGGTCGAGACCAGAGGCCGGCTCGTCGAGGAGCAGGACCAGCGGGTCGTGCACGAGGGCGTGGGCGAGGCACAGGCGCTGCTGCATCCCGCGCGAGAGCGTCTGGACGTAGTCGTCTCGTTTGCGACCGAGGTCGACCAGCTCCAGGAGGTCGCCGATCATGCGCCGACGATCGGCCGGACCGATGCCGTAGCAGCGCGCGAAGAAGTCAAGGTATTCCCATACCTTCATGTCGTCATAGACGCCGAACGAGTCGGGCATGAACCCGAGGACGCGGCGGACCTGGTCCGGGTTCCGGGTCACCGACATGCCGGCGATCTCGGCGGTACCCGCTGACGGCAGCAGGAGGGTGGCCAGCATCCGAAGGGTCGTCGTCTTGCCCGCGCCGTTCGGGCCGACCAGGCCGAAGATCTCACCCTGGTCCACGGACAGGTCGATGCCGGCCACCGCGAGCGTGCTGTCGTAGCGCTTGACCAGACCCTCGGTCCGGACGATCTCGGTCACTTGACGTCCCCCGTGATCGACAGGTCCAGGCTGAACCCGATGCCGTCGTTATTCTCGTTGACGAGTCGGATCCGCACGGTCCCGGTGGCCGGGTCAACGTAGCGGGCCGGCTCGGCGATCGAGTAGCGGGAACCGGCCTCGAGATGTGGCAGCCGCTTCCAGGCGGCCGTCGTCAGGTCGTAGAACTCGACTTCCGGGATCCCCTCGAAACCGGGCACGAGGCAGCCGTCCTCCCCTTGTCGCAGCCCAGCGGGATGGAGGGCAGCGGTTCGATCGGCTTGGGGTCGACGACGAACCCCGGCTCTCCGAAGTTGAGGCCTATGGCGAGTTCGCTCGCCTCGATCGTGCCCTCGAAGGCGATCGGGCGGTAGGCGAGCTCCGCGGTGCCGCGGCCGAAACTGATCGTGAACGGATCCTTGCTGAAGAAGTTCGCGTCTGACGAGACCACGGTCGAGCGGAGCAGATCGTTGCGGAACGCGGTCCGGCCGGCGATCGAAAGATCCGTCGGCAGGAACCACAGGACGTTGGCCTCACGGCGAGGCACGGCGCCTTCGATCTCGACCGGGAGCAGCGTGTGATCCGCCCAGGCCAGGACCACCGGGCCATCGGACGGAAGCTGCCCGGAAAAGCCCATGTTCGGATCGAAGCTCAGCTGGTCAAGGATCGTGTGACGTGCGTTGATCCTGGCCGCGCTTTCGTCGACTGTCTGGCCGGAATCCCCGAAGGTCATCGGGCCGACGATCCGGTCCGACAGCGACTGACCCAACTGCACGGCCTGGAGCGGTACGTCGATCGACTCCGAGGCACCGGGCGCCAGGTCGGACAGCCTCGCGACCGTCCCGCCGAGGACGACGGCCGGCTTGAGCAGCACCTCGGTGGAGGCGTTGGTGACCGTGCCCTTCAGGCGTCCATCCTCGAGTCGCAGCTGCGCCTGGACGAGGGGCACATCGACGGCGGTCTCGGCGCGGACGGTGCGCAGGGACCCGAACCCGACTCCGAGGTCGCGAACCTGGGCGGGGTCTCCCTGGAGGACGTCGAGCGTGGCGGTCGTGCCGTTCCCTTCGAAGTTGCCGTTGGTCGGTGACGAGAGCAGGGCTCCGCCCGGGACGCGCAACTGGTACGTCCCGCGCGATGGCGAGAACACGCCGAGATAGATCTGCGCGGTCCCTTCGGTGGCGCCGGGCGAGCCGCGCACGATGGCGACCTCGTTGACGATCAGGTCGCTGCCCCGCAGGAATGACCCGAAACCGTACGCGCCGGCAGCGAAGGCCACGATCAGGACGGGCATGGTGACCCACGCCCATTCGCGTCGGTCCAGGCGCCGCAGGACGAGGTAGTTGATCGGTCCGATGAGCAGGATGTAGGCGCCGAGCAAGCCGATGAGGCCGCCGATCGGCGGGAGGGCGAGTGACGGGAGCTGGGAGGCCGCCGAGACGATCTGGCTGTCGTCCCCGAGGATCGGCCCGCCGCTGGCTCGGGTCGGGAGGAGGCGGCGCCACATACCCTCGGCCGTGCTCGTTCCGGCGATCCACGACGCGGTCGGGTCGAAGCCCACGATCGTCACCGAGCCGCTGCCGTATGCGCGTTCGGCGGCGACCGTCCGATCGCCGGCCGTGGCCAGGACGCGGCCTTCGGTCAGCTCTCCGGTCAAGGCGGGCAGGGCCGTCGCGGTTTCGGGCAATTCACCGAGCAGGGTGACGAGCGACGCCGGCTCGACATCGGTCGTGGCCGTCGGGCGATAGGGCAGCAGGGCATCGGGGAAGGCCGACAGGCTCGCCGGTCCGGCCGTGCCGCCCACGATGACTAGCCGCCCGCCGCCCGCCACCCAGCCGCGCAACGCCTCGATCTGCTCGGTGGTGAGGGTGGCGGAATCGGTGTCCTGCCAGATCAGCCGGTCGAGCACGCCCCAGGCCTCCACTCGGACGGGCAGGTCGGCAACGGTCAGTGCGACCGTCAGGGGCGCCACGCTGTTCTGGTTCGGCAGGAGGTCGAGGTCCCCGACGATGTCGCCCGGTTGCTCGGCGACGACGCCGACGACCAGCTGGGTGGCGTCGTGCACCGTGAACGAGGCATCCGTCGTGGCGATCGTCCGGTCGCCGTCGACGAGGCTGATCTCGAGATCGCGGCCGAACCCGGGGGGTTGTGCGTACAGCCGATAGGTCTTGTCCGACTGGGTCGGCAGATCGACTCGGGTGCCGAATCGCGTCCGCCCCTGAGCCCCACCGGCGAGCCGCAGTTCCCCGCTGATCGCAGGCCCGGTGTTGGCAACGTGGATGTCGATCGCCATCCATGACCCGACCCGGACATGCCCATCCACCAGGACGCGCGCCTCGATGGTCAGCCCGGCCGGAGCCTCGACGGCGAGCGCCGGCGTCGTGACGAGGCCCGCCAGCAGCGCCACGGCAATGGAGGCGCGAGCGAGACGAGTGGCCAGGACCGATGCGGAATGACGCACGCGGACTCCGATGACGATCAGGAAGGGGAGGATCGCAGCAAGGACGCCCGGCTCCCCCGGAAAGTTGCGCTCGACGCATGGCCGGTCGCGGCGGGGGCACGGCCCTCGCCAGTCGCGGCCGAAGCGGGACCTATCGTACGATGGGGCTGTCCCACGAGCCGTCGGCCAGCGTGCCGCCATCCCGAGGAGCCCGTGCCCGAGGTCAGATCGTTCCGCGCGCTCCGTTTCGACCGCTCCGCCGTGGGCGACCCGGGGCTCGTGGTCGCGCCGCCGTATGACGTGATCGGCGCGGACTTGCGCGCGACGCTCGCGGCTCGCCACCCGGCGAACGTCGTCCGGCTCGACCTGCCGGTCGAGGCACCAGGGGATGAGCCGGAAGACCGCTACCGGCGCGCGGCCCGCACGCTTGCCGCCTGGCGCTCCGACGGCACGCTGCGCAAGGACCCCCATCCGTCGGTGTACGTCTACGAGCAGACCTTCGTGGTCCCGGGGACGGACGTCGAACGGACGCAGCACGGGTTCTTCGCCCGGCTTCGGCTGGAGCCGTTCGGATCCGAGTCGGGCGTGCTGCCGCACGAACGGACCCTGGCCGGCCCCCGGGAGGACCGCTACAAGCTGCTCCGCGCGACCGGCGTCAATACCAGCCCGGTCGTCGCATTGTTCGCCGACGACTCGGGTGCGACCGCGGAGCGCCTGTCGTTCGTGGCCGCCGGGCCGCCCGATCTCGAGGTGACCGACGACGACGGCGTCCGTCATCGACTGTGGGCGGTGCCGGCCGACGGCGACGGCGCTTCGGCCGAGGTCGCAACCGGGCTCATATCGGCAGCCGCCGCACGCCCCGTCACGATCGCCGATGGGCACCACCGCTACGAGACGGCCCTGCAGTACCGCGACGAGCGCCGGATGAGCCGGTCCTGCGAGGAGGACCCCGCGTTCGACTACATCCTGGCGCTGTTCCTCGAGGCGACTGGCGAGCCCCTGACCGTCCTGCCGACGCATCGGATCGTGACCGGCGTGACCTACGGCGGCGAGGTGCTGGTCGATCGCGCCCGAAGCCTGTTCGATGTCGAGCCGGTCGATTCGGCGGCGGCGCTGGTGGAGCGGTTCGAGCGCGTCGGGCTGGCGTCGGGCGGCCGCGGGCGGTTCGGCTTATGGACCAGATTTGGCGGCGCCGTGCTCACGGCGCGTCGAGACGCGTTCGCGAACCTGTTGCCGCCCGGCGGCGATGCCGTACGGTCCCTCGACGTGACGCTGCTGGGCGTCGCGCTGGAGCAGTTGCTCGGCGTCGATGCGGCGGCGGTCGCCAACGGCGCTGTTGCGTACACGAAGTCCGCCGCTGAGGCCATCGACGAGGTCGACTCGGTCGAGGCGGACGCGGCATTCCTGCTCGAAGGGACCCCGGTGGCATCGATCCTGGCGGTCGCGCATGCCGGCGATGTCATGCCCCAGAAGTCGACGTATTTCTTCCCGAAGGCCCTGAGCGGCCTCGTCATCAACCCGCACGAGTGGTGAACCGGATGCCCAACCCGATCCCTGAGCCCATCCTGTCGCGTGCCATCGCCCCGCCCCCCAACGGGCGGCCGGTGCGCAAGGACGAGATCGAGTTGCACGACCGCGGCGTCTACATCGAGTCGTGGCTGCCCGAGCGGCGTTCACGGCGCAAGCCGCTGATGTTCATCCATGGCGAGCTCGCCGGATCGTGGGTGTGGGAGCGCTACCTCGGCTACTTCGCCGGCCGGGGCTGGGAGGGCCACGCCCTCAACCTGCGGAACCACTACTGGTCGCAGACCGCCGACCCGGCGACGCTCTCGTTCGAGACGTACACCGAGGACGTCGTCGCGGCCCTGGATCGGCTGGGGCCGACGACCGTGGCGATCGGGCACGGCATGGGTGCGCTGCTGGCGCTGAAGGCCGCTGAGCGTGTCGCGATCTCGGGGCTGGTGCTCCTGGCGCCGGGCCTGCCGCGGGATCTACGCCAGCCGGCCCGGCCCCATGAGCTGCGCGAGATCCCGGAGGTCTATGGGCGGAGCGTCATCGGCTGGGAGACCCTCCCCGAGAAGCTGCTTCGCGACGATCGGGACCTGACCCTGGCCGACATCCTGAAGATCCAGCACCTGCTGGGCCAGAAGCCGCACGAAGCCGGGGCAGCGCGACGCCAGGTCCTGGCCGGCGTGCCCATCGACAAGCGGGTCGTTGCCCAGGTGCCGCGCCTCGTGATCGCCGGCGGGCTCGACCGCTCGGTCAGCCTCGATGAGGCAGAACGGCTGGCCGAGTGGCTTGGGGCCGAGTACGAGCCGTTCGGGGCGCATTCGCACTTCGGTCTCGTGGCGGGGGAGCAAAGCCACCAGCAGGTCGCGGAAGCGATCCGCGTGTTCCTCGAGACGCACCGGCTCTGACGCCGTACGCCCTCCCGCAGTTGAGGCTTCCCGAGGTCGCTGGTATCCTTCGCCCCGGCGACGGCGTCCACCGCCGTCGTCTCTGTGCCGCATTCGTCTAGAGGCCCAGGACACCGCCCTCTCAAGGCGGAGATCACCGGTTCGAATCCGGTATGCGGTACCACACAACATGTTGTGGTCGGTCTGTCTTGTGACAGCCGTGACGACTGCGATCGCCGATCAATCTGCTGCGCGGGGCGGTCGGAGCAGCTCGCGGGCCACTGCGGCGGCCTCGACGCGGTCGTTGACCCCCATCTTGCCGAGGATGGTCGAAACCATGTTGCTGACCGTCTTGCCGGACAGACCCAGCCGTTCGGCGATCTGCCCGTTCGCGAGCCCTCGGACGACGAGCTCAAGTACCTGGCGCTCGCGGCGAGTCAGCCCGAACGGGTCTGGCACTGGTTCCGCGAACGTGACGGCGGACGTTCCCGCCGCGGCCACACGGGACCCCAATACCACTGCGCCGAGCTCCGCTGCCCGCACGGCAGCTACGATCTCGGCGTGGCCGGCGTCCTTAACGACGTAGCCGGCCGCCCCTGCTGTCAGGGCCGCCCGCACCGAGCCGTCGTCGTCGAACATCGTCACGACGACCACGCGCACCTCGGGGTGTTCGGCCACGATGCGCTCGGTCGCCGTGACTCCGCTTCCGTCGGGCAGGCCTAGGTCCATGACGACGATGGCCGGGCGCAGACGGCGGACGAGCTCGACCGCCTCGGCCGCCCCGGCCGCCTCGCCCACGACCTGGTAGCCATTCACCTCGAGGAGGGCGGTGACGCCGCTCCGGAAGACGGGGTGGTCGTCAACGACCACCACGGTCGTCATCGGTTCACGGGAAGCCGGACCGAGACGCGAGTGCCCCGCCCGGCCTCCGAGCGGAAGGAGACGCTTCCACCGATTTCAGAGGCTCGCTCGGTCATCGATCGCATGCCGATCCCCGCCCGCGGCGGCTCGGTGAGGCCGATGCCGTCATCAACGATCTCGATTCGGAGCGCGTCGACCCCGGGAATGATGCTCACCTCGCAGCACGAGGCCGCGGCATGGCGACGCACATTAATCACCGCCTCCGCGATGATGCGCAGGGCACAGGCTTCGACGGCTGCCGGAAGGTCCAGCCGATCGGTCGGCGCGACGACGCTCACCTTCGGAGGGCTGCCGACGGCGATCGTTTCCTCGATCGCGGCGATCAGGCCGCGGTCGTCGAGGACCGGTGGACGGAGGTTGTAGGCGATGTCCCTCACCTGGCGCGAGGCACCCTGCAGGCGCCCAGCCAGGTCTGTGGCGGCATCGGCCGCCCGCCGGTCGCCGGCGCGCGAAAATGTCTCGACGACGGCGGCACTCAGGCCCAGCCCCGCCAGCGTGGGGGCAAGGTCGTCATGGAGATCTCGCCGCAGGCGCCGCCGCTCGTCCTCACGCGCGATGACCACTCGCGCACGAGCCTCCACGAGTTCGTTCACAAGGCGAGCGCCGTGCAGCGCCGGCCCCGCCTGGACGCAGATGCGGGTGATGACGCTGCGGTCGTGGGCGATGAGCGTCGTCTCGCCGGGTCGCGGCGACACCGCCAGGGTCGCGAGCCGCTCATCGCGGTAGGTGATCGGGAACTGCTCCTCGAAGGTGGCGGTTCCAACCTCCCCCTGCACGGTGTCACCCACGAGCAGGCGCGCGCCGCCCACGGCGAGCAATTCGGTCACCGCGCGCAGGACAATCTCGGGCACGTCCCTGGGGTCTGCGAGCTGGGCGAGTCTTGTCCCCAGTTCCTCGAGCGCTCGAAGCGGGCTCGGCCGACGGCCGTAGACGAACCGGTCCGCCGCCCTTCGGGAGAGCCCGACCACGGGAATGGTCAGCGCGGCGGCCACAGCGGCCGCCATCCAGGTTACTTCCTGTGCGCTTGCGCCGAGCCCCTCGGCGAGCGCCATGGTTGCGAGGATCGTCGTCCCGAGGGTAATCGATGAACAGCCCAGCAGGATGCACCAGCGAAGCGCCAAGTCGACGTTGAGCCAGCGCGGCGCAAGCAGGCCGAGAGCGAAGCCGACTCCCGGGAGCACCGTGAGCAGAACTGCCAGCGACGATCCGCTCTCTTGATCAAGCTCGAGCCCGACCCAAACGAGCGCCCACAGCGTGTAGGCGAACATCATCGCCAACACGGCGAGCATCGGCCACCGCGTCCGTTCACGCTCCTCGACCGACGAGCGCCGGCGGTATCGGTACACCTGGCCGCCGAGGAGGCCCAACGTGACGAAGAAGTGCCACGGCCACCACGGTTGGGCCCCGAGGGCGAAGCCCGATGCGACGTCGATGACCTGGAGCGCGATCTCGATACTCACCGGCACCACGATCCACCGTGGCGTGAACCGGCCATCGGGATAGAGGCCGAAGAGCAAGACGACAGTGACGCCCATGACCGCGAACAGCCCGCGCGACAACGCGTCCGCGGTGGTCTCGACGAGCGTGGTTGCGGCGTAGGCGGCGAGGAGGACGACGACGACCGACGCCACCGGCGACACCCGACCGCGGGCCGCCCGCCAGACGAGCGCTACGACGAGCGGCCAGCTGACCAGTTGAACCAGGATTTGGGCTGCGAGAATGGGCACGCTCGTCCTTGCTACGCGTGGATCATGCCGGATGGACGCAAGGCGCCCATGACCGCGGGGCCAGGCTATGCCGCAGACGCTACCGGTGCGGTTGCGGCCGCAGCGGTCGCCGCCAATCGACGCCCGCGCCGAAGGAGTGATATTCCGACCCGCGGCGGCGTACGGAATGGTGACGATGAGCCCGAAGGGGAAGCCGGTCAATGCGAAGCTGGCAAAGGGTCTCAGCGCGGTCAGCCGGGTCGCTGCAATCAGCGGTGTCGAGAACGTTCGCTCCCTACGCCGACGATTGCGACCGACGAAAGCCAGCTGAGCATTGCGAGCCTCGCCAGGACCGTTGCGGCGTTCATGAGGAGCTTGTCCTGCTGATGTGGCCTAGGCCGGCCCCCGGCGCAGGGCTCTCTGGCACGGGTAGGTTAGGCGATCCGCTCCTCCGTCTGCGGCACCGGCATTGGCTGCGCCGTACGGACCGCATGGCCCAACAGCACCCAGAACAGGTAGATCAGCCCCACCCCCAGGCCCAGGTTGCCCACCAGCGTCCCCAGCCAGAAGCCAATTGGCGCCGCCACGACTGTCAGCAAGGGTGCAAAGCGGCGCCAGTCGCGCCAGGTCTTGGCGGCCAGTGTCAGGATGGCCACCAGGACCATGCCACCATAGATCAGGAGCCAGCCGACTCCGAAGATGGGATTATCGCCACCGATCAACCCGGCCAATTGCAGCACTGACGTGGCCGCCAGCAGCGCAAAGCCGAGGACCGGCAGCATCGCCAGGGCGCGGGTCACGGGGCTGGCCCCAACCACGTTGAGGGCGATCAGCCCCAGCAACCCGGCGATGCTGCCTATGGCCCACACGATGAAGACGATCCCGGTCAGCGTGTCAGAGTCACTCAGCCCAAGCACCCACCAGCGGAGACTGTCCATCACCGCGACGGCGCCCCCCAGCATGCACACTGTTCCCAGCAGGCGATTGTTCCCGCTCGCTGTAGCGGCCCAACCGGTCGTGCGTGCGGTTGCGGACATTGTCTTCTCCTTGTGCAGTTGGATCCAACCACATCACCCGTGGTTCACCCCAACTGAAGCGCACGACCTTCCCGGTCCGACAGGGTCGAAGCTTCCCGGACGGAGAGCCGCGCCAGCGCTGGTCGAGGATCCCAGCGCCCCGCAAACCGACAGATAGACAGAACTCAGCGCGCGAATGACCAGCAGGTGGGCACACAGCGCGACGAGCCGGCACTCAGCAACCGCAGAGAACGGTCGGCCAGGAGCGGATCGGTCACGTGCGCATCCCAAATCCTTGGCGGCAGCGCCTCGGATCACAGCCTCTCACGGGCCTCGACGCCTGACCGCTGCTGAGCTCGTATCCCGGATTCCGGGATGGGCGTCCCCTATTCCCCCGGTTCGGCTGAGACGCATGGGACGGATTACGTAGCGTCCGGTATGCGGTACCAATCCCACCATTTTTCGACCGATCTGAGGTCGGACCGGGTCTCTCGGTGCCTCGACGAGGGACGTGAGCCCTATTGGAGCCACGTGCTCAGCTCGAAGTAGTTGCCCGGCGTCGTCCTCTGGTCGATGAACGCACGTACCGCCATGTAAGACGCCGGGCCACGAAGGCCCGGCGTCAAACGAGCATTCAGTGCGACCCGTCCGGCTCAGTAGCTGACCCAGCCTGAGAAGGACCCGAGGTCGATGCCCGTCGTGAAGTCGATCACCTCGGAAGACGTCCAGCTTCCAGTCGCGTCTTCGAACCGGCCCGTGCCGGAGATGACGGTGAAGGTGTTGGCTGCGGTAGCCCTGCCATCTACGGGCGCATCCTGCGCACCCTCGTAGGTCATGGTGATCGACGACCCGTCGGCTGCCACAAAGGTCGCTAGCCCATCCCAGATCAGCACTGCTTCGGTCGTCAGAGCGAAGCTCGTGCAGTTCGAGCCGGTGCCCTCCATGCGCCCGAGGTGGGTCGCGATGCCCACTCCTTCGAAGCCGATGGTCAGCGCGTTCGGGCCGCAGCGCTGCTCGACGGGGACGACGGAGATTGCGTAGTGACCCGTGATCGGCCGTTGCTCAGCCGCCGCGACGGATGCCGCCAGGGCGGACATCAGCAGCAGGGCAGCGCTCAGGCTCCCAAAGGTTCGGCGCCACATCGAATTCCGCTGAGCGATCACGGTTTGGTTCCTCCTTGGCTGCGTTGTCAGCCAACTGGCTGATCGCACGTTATGGAGGGCTGGTCACCGTGCTCTGCTGTGAACTCTTACTGCCGCGATAAGGGCGGGTGTACTGTCCGATTCGGACGGCTGCCACTACAGCCGCAATCGGAGGGAAGGGCCGGATGATCGAGTTGCGCACGCTCGGCGCGACCCACGTCCGGCTGCCGAACTCGCCCGACAGAGGCGTGCACCTTCAGCCCAAGCGCCTGGCCGTGCTCGCCTATCTCGCAGCCGCGAGGCCGCGCGGCATGCACCGGCGCGACAGCCTGCTCGTCGTGTTCTGGCCCGAAGAGAACGAGCAGACCGCGCGCAACGCCCTGAGTCAGACCCTCCATGCCATCCGCCGCGACATCGGACAGCACGTGCTGGTGTCACAGGGTCATGAGCTCATCGGGGTCGACCCCGCTGGCCTTGGCTGCGACGCCGTGGAGTTCGAGGAGCGCCTCGAGCGCGGCGAGCTCGAAGAGGGACTGCGGCTCTACCGCGGTGAATTCCTGCGCGGCCTCGTGATCGGCGACGCGATGGGCTTTGATCGCTGGCAGGAGAGCGAAGCCTGGCGCCTCCAGCGACGTGCCTGGAAAGCGGCCGCGGCTCTCGCAGACGGCGCCGAGGAAGACGGAAACATGATCGCCGCGATGCATTGGCTCGAGCAGGCCGTCGAGCTCCTCCCGACGGACGAGGTGCTACTCCAGCGCCTGCTCGTGCTGACTGACAGCATGGGCGACCGTGCGGGAGCGCTGAGGACGTACGAGCGGTTCGCCGAACTGATGCGTGAGGAGTACGGCGTAGAACCCTCGCCCGAGACCGATGCGCTCGTTCAGCAGATCCGCGACAGGCACACCCCGCTTCCCAGGCCGACGCCCGGGAGCCCGGTCCGCAGGCCGATCCGCTCGATCGCGGTCCTGCCGCTGGAGAATCTCACAGGGCGCCCAGAGGACGAGTACTTCGCCGACGGCATGACCGAAATGCTCATCACCGAGTTGTCGGGCATCGGGGCCTTGCGCGTCGTCTCCAGGCAGTCTGTTCGTGCCTTCAAGGGATCCGATCGCCCGCTCCGGGACCTTACCGACCTGCTCGGTGTCGACGCGGTGCTGGAGGGATCCGTGCTTCGTGCCGCCGATCGGATTCGCGTGGTGGTCCAGCTCGTGCGCATCGAGCCCGAAGAGCACCTCTGGGCCGATGCCTACGATCGCGACGTGCGCGACGTGTTCTCGATGTACTCCGAGATCTCCCGCGCCGTTTCCACAGAGGTTGCGGCGAAGCTCACCGCGGAAGAGCAGCGGCGCTTCATCCAGCGCGGGCATCGTTCGGTGCATCCCGTCGCCTACGATCGATTCCTGCGCGGCGTCGCGCTCTTCGACCAGAGTCAGTTCCCGGAGGCGATGAAGCAGTACGGCGAGGCGATCGAGCTCGACCCTGATTTTGCCGAAGCGCACGCCTGGATGGCTGCCGCTCTGGGCAGGATCGCGCATCTGGCGGGTCCGCAACTCGCCGAACCGATGCGTCGCGAGGTGGACCTCGCGCTCGAGCTCGGCCCCGATCTCCAGTGGGCGCAGGCCGTCCTCGGCAGCTGGCTCATGCTGTTCAAGTATGACTGGCAGGCTGCCGAGGCGGCCTTCCAGCGGGCGATGAAGGCGAAGCGACGCGACGCTCGCGCCCATCCCGAGTACGGGCTGTTCCTTGTCGGACAGTGCCGCTTCGACGAGGCGGTAGCCCTTGCGGATGAATGGCTGGACCTTGACCCTGGTGTCGGCGCTCAATTCGCCATCGGCTGGATCCAGCACAAGCGCCGACTGTATATGGAGTCGACCGAACAGCTTGAATTCGTAGTAGACCATTGGCCCGGGTTTTCCTATGCGCCCTTCTGGCTTGCCTGCAACTACGGCTTCCTCGGGCGATCAGAGCAGGCTGTCAGCCTCATGCATCGGGCGCTCGCCGCGGCTCCCTGGCACTCGATCGGGCGTGGCTACGCGGGCGCCGTCTTCGGCGCGGCGGGCGCCTCTGAGGACGCCCGCGCGATCCTCCGCAGCTTCGAGACGATCGGCCGAGAGGGCGGCTATGTCGATCCCTTCAATCTCGCGCTCGTCCACGCGGGTCTCGGCGAACACGAGGAGGCGTTGAGCCAGCTCGAGCGATGCGCCACCGAAGGATCCGTGCAGAACTGGATCCTCGCGCCCGAGCCGTTCTTCGACGGCCTTGCGGCAGGAACCGCGCTTCCGAGCAGTGCTACGACGGCTGGACCTGCCGGAGTGGACTCCGCCCACTAGCGCCTGAACCAGGCGAGCAAGAATGCCTGCGATCCTGAGGAGAGAACTCAAGGTCGTCACGACGCCCCGACCCCAATGGCTCCTTGCGATGTAACGCCTCGAACCCGCCAGCCATCAACGATGAAGCGGGGCCCGGGTCCCGAGCAGCGTCTCGAGATGGGACGCAGCAGCCTTGGGACCGCCCGCGGCTCGATAGCCCTCGGCGACAGCCAGGGCGCCCTGCCGGCGGCCCATCGCGGCCGCGACCGCGGTGCGAAGCGTGTCAGGGCTGAGCCGAGCGCGGGGCAGACGGACGCCGGCGCCGGCGACCTCGACTCGCCGCGCCACTTCGGGCTGGTCGCGCCCGAATGGGACGGCGACGACCGGCACGCCGGCCGCGAGGGCCTTCTGGGTGACCCCCATCCCGCCGTGGGTGATCGCCACGCTGGCGCGGGCGAGGATCGGGCCGTGGGGCACGAACCTCTCGGCGCGCCCGTTCGGCGGCACCCGCAGCGCGCCTGGGTCATCCGACGGCAGGGTGGCGATGACCGTCATCTCGGTGCCCGCCAGCGCGTCGAAGGCCGTCTGCGCCAGGATCGAATCCGCCTGGAATTCGGAGGACGTCGAGACGAGGGCGATTGGCGTCGTGACGGCATCGAGCCATGCCGGGGGCGAGATGTCCGGCTCCCAGTCGCATGGCCCGACCATCCGGATGTTTCCCGGCCACGAGCGGCGGTGGTACTCGAACGGCTCCGCCGTCAGATACAGGAGCAGTGGCGGCCGCGAATAAAGATCGTCCGCGCTTCGGATGGCAGGCAGGCGCTGATCGATCACGGACCTGACTGCGTTCAATCTCGGCAGGATGGTCCGTTCGACGGCGCCGATGACGAGTGGCCGGACGAGCGCGTCGCGGAGGCGGCCGATGGGGCCGCGCGCCGGAGCGAGCCCCGGACCGAATGGTGGCGCGTCGGGCGAGCTGATGGGCAGCGGAAACGGCGCAACGGCGGCCCACGGGCGGCCCGACCCCTCCGCCGCCGCCATCGCTCCCCAGGTATTGACGTCGAGGACGAGGACGTCCGGGTTGACGACGTCGATGGCCGACCTCAGGTCGCGAGCATCGAGCTCGGCGCGGGCGACGAAGACCGACGTCCCAGCCGCCAACGCAGCCCTCGCGCCCTTCGCCTTCCAGTCGTCCTGGCGGATCGCCTCGATCCGCCCGTCGATCGGCGCCGCGTGAAATCCGCGTGCCACGAGTCGCTCGATCTCGCCGGCGAGCGTCCGGATGTGGACTTCGTGACCCCGACGTCGGAGCTCATCAAGGATGGAAATGACGGGGTACACGTCGCCGCGTGCCGGCGAGGTGTAGGCGAGGACGCGGGCCATCACGAAACCTCCAGCAGTGGGGTGAGCAGCTCGACCAACGCGAGCTCAGTCGACTTGCGGTCCAGGCCGGCGTCGCGACGGAGGAGCTTCCACGTGTAGACGTCGCAGACCGCGACGAGCTGCGCGAGCCGGCGACGTCGCGACCCGCCCCGCAATCTCGACAGGGTCGTCGCGAACGCCTGCTCGCACCAGGACCGATGCCACCCGCGGCCGTAGGCGGCGAGGCTCGCGAGCGTCGCCGAGCGGTGCTCCTCCGCGAGCAGCCGGATGGCGTGGTCGCCGGTTCGCTCGTACTGCGCCACGAGCTGCCGGACGGCTTCGGCCGGCGTGGACACGACGGCTGGATCGCGCTCGTCCTTGACGCGCCCGAGCTCGCGCTCGACGCCCGCCGCGAAGACGCCGTCGCGACCGCCGAAATGTCGGATGACCGTCTGGACGGTCGTCCCTGCGCGCAGGGCGATCGCGTCAAGCGTCAGGTCCCGAGACGGCTCCTCCCAGAAGATCTGGGTCGCCGCGTCGAGGATCGCGGCTCGGGTCCGCTCAGTGGACGCAGCCCGTCGGACCATCCGGTACGTGCGATTGGCAGTATTCACGTTAGTTAAACTAACACGAATAGGCGCGTGTACAAGGGGGAATCGACGGGCGCGGTGCGAATCTCGTCCACACCCGTCCCCTCCGGGGTGGCGGGCTCATGCTCGAGCTTGTGCTCCTGCGGTGGGCTGGGCCGCGCCTCCCGCGTAGTGGCGTCGAGGTGGTCAAATAGCATCCGCTGCCCGAGGCAACAGGCGTTGTGCGAGTCCGGTAGCGTTCGGGGAACGCCTACGTGTTCAATCACGAAGGGATCCAGCGCGAAACGGACCAAGCTCGGCAGCTCGCCGGACCGGGGTCAGGGAGCCGTCGCTGGGGCCGTTATGGCTCCTGGTTCCTGCGTCTCTTGGCAATGCTCGGTGAACGCGGTTGGACGCACGCGGACGAGCGACCGGGCTGACGGGACCCATGTCCGGTCCTGCGCCTCAAGAAGCCGACGCAGTCGACTTCGTGCCCGAAACATGAGGCTACGGGTGGCGCCCTGGCTCTTGCCGAGATGCGCGGCGATCTCCACTCCGGACATGCCCTGGCCGGCCATCACGAGGGCCGATCGCTCGGTGGATGACAGGCGTGAGAGCGCCTCCCGCACCGCTCGCCAGCGCTCGCGATCGAGGACGATTCCCTCGGGCATCGGGGCCTCGTCGCCACGCGCAAGCATCGGGGCCAGGCGTCGCGCGACGGCGACCCGCCGGCTTCGGCTGACCGCGAGGTTCATGGCCGTCCTGTAGAGCCAGGCGCTGGGTTTGGCCGGGTACCGATCGGCCTGTGCTTCGCGAAGCAGTCGTAGGAACGCTTCCTGGGTGACGTCGGCCGCAACCTCGGCGTCGCGCGTCGCAGCCACCATCATCCCCTGGATGCGTGACCCGAGTTCGTCGAAGATCAGGGCGATCCATGCCGAAGCCCGCGGCTCCGCCGGCTGGGGTACGAGTGCGGCAGGTGAGGCCATCGACGCTGCGGGCTGGGCCAAGACCGAGATCCCGACCATTGCCAACGGCACGGACCGATCCGCGGAGATCGTGGCTGGGTCGAGCACGGTGGTACCTCGGTGAGCTGTGTGGCCGTCGCTCGTTGGTCGTTCCTGATCTGGCTTCACGGTAGGAGCCAGTGGCCCGCGTCGCGCCGGGGGATTCCCGAGTAGTCGACCGCTTCGCGGGCCGCCTGCACTACGATCAGCCGATGCTGCTCGGCCGATCGGAGGAGCAACGTCGAATCAGCCACCTGATGGCAGGTGCGCAGAGGGGCGAGAGCGGGGTCTTGCTGGTCGTGGGTGAGCCCGGCATCGGCAAGACGGCGCTGCTCGAGTACGCCGCTGGCCGTGCGCGGAGCTGGACTGTTCTCCGCACGCGCGGCACGGAAACGGAGGCGGAGCTGCCCTTCGCCGGGCTGGCCGAGCTTCTGGCGCCGATCACGAGCCGGCTCGGCGACCTTCCCGGACCTCAGGCTGCTGCACTCGCCGGCGCTCTTGCGCTCGGCCCGCCGACAGCACTCGATCCATTCACGGCTTACGCCGCCACGCTGAGCCTGATGGCGGCCGCGGCCGAGGATCGACCGGTGCTCGTCCTCGTGGACGACGCACAGTGGCTGGACCGCTCCTCTCAAAACGCGATCCGGTTCGCCGCTAGGCGCCTTCAAGCCGAGAGCATCGCCATGTTCGTGGCCGTGAGACGGGAACCGGCCAGCGCCGTGAGCGCAGCTGATCTGCCGCGCTTGGAGCTGGGCGGGCTCGATGGGGCCGTCGGGCTCCGGTTACTACGGCGCAGCGTCGCCTCGTCAGTCGATGAAGACGTCGCCGATCGCCTCGTCGCGGCGACTGGCGGGAACCCCCTCGCGCTGAGGGAGATGCCAGGACTGCTGTCCGCCGATCAGCTGGTCGGAACGGAGTCGCTGCCCGATCCCCTTCCGCTAGGCCCGGACCTCCGTCAACTCTTCCTCATGCGCATCGCTCGCTTGCCTCGAGCCACCCGCCGCGGTTTGCTCGTCGCCGCGGCAAACAGTTCGGGCAGCATGACGGAGATCACTGCCGCTCTTACCGCGTTGGGACTCGGCGTTGCCGCGCTGGAACCGGCCGAGGCGGCTGGCATCGTCGAAGTGGGCGCGGAGTTGCACTTCGCCCATCCGCTCGTGCGCGCGTCTGTCTATCACGACGCCAGTCCGAGCTCTCGACGAGAGGCCCATCGGGCTCTTGCCGGGGCTCTGCTGGAGGAACCTGGCGCCACCGCTCGTCGTGCCTGGCATCTCGCTGCTGCGACCGTCGGACAGGACGAGTCCGTCGCGAGTGCCATGGAAGACGCGGCGCTCGACGCTCGTCTTCGTGGCGCGCACGACGTCGCGGCCAGGACACTCGAGCGGGCGGCCGGGCTGAGTCCGGCTCCCGATCAACGTACTGGTCGCCTTGTCTCGGCCGCCAATGAGTATCAACTCGCCGGCCAGTCGGACCGCTCTCTCGCCCTTCTGCAAGAGGCGCGGGAGAGCGTCTCGGACCCGCCCTCGCGCGCTGAGCTCGATCATCTCCGTGGGCGTGTCCTGATGACTCGGGGCCCGCTGTCCAGCGCCCATGCGATCCTCGCTGACGCGGCCCATGCGATCGAGGGCAGCAACGCGACGAAGGCGGCGGCGATGCTCAGCGACGCCTCCCTGGCTTGCTTCATCGCCGGCCGCGCGGGCATCGCCGAGGCCCTGTCACGGCAGGCATTCGTTCTGACTGGGGAACGCGATGACCAGCCGGGCGAGGTCGTGCACCTCCTGTTCACCGGGATGCTCGTGCTCAGCGGTAACTGGCGGGAGGCGCCTGGCCATATCGAGCGAGAGCGGCAGCGGATCATCGAGCTCCAGGCCGCCGGCCAGTGGCAGCCGCTCGTCCTGGCAGGCATCTGGCTCATGTGGGCCGAGGAGAACGCGCTGGTGCAGGCCGTCCTGGACGGGGCGATCGAAGAGGCGCGGCGCCTCAGCGCACCCGGGCTTCTCCCGCTTCCCCTTGCGCAGCGGTCGGAGCTGGCGTTGCGCACCGGGGAATGGACCCAGGCCTACGCCAACAGCAGCGAGGCCGTGCGCCTGGCGCAGGACACCGGCCAGATCGTCATCCTCAGCTACGCGCTCGCCTGCCTCGCCTGGACGCTCGCCGGCCTCGGCCGCGATGCGGAATGCCGGGCGGTGGCCAAGGCGGCGGTGGACGCGGCCGCCGAGGTCGGCTCGGAATCGGCGCTCACGCGCGTGGAAGCCGCCCTCGGATTGCTCGAGCTTGGCGCAGGCCGGGCGGCCGATGCGGTCCGGCACCTGCGGCACGCGCAAGACCTCGCGGAGCGCCACGGCATCGGCGAGCCGACGGTCGTGCCGTTCGCGGCCGATCTCGTCGAAGCCCTGCTCCGATCCGGCCACGCTCAGGAGGCGGAAGAGGTGTTGGGCCAGCTGGAGGACCGAGCCAGGGACAGCTCCCGGTCGTGGACCAAAGCCGTTGCTTCCCGCTCGCGGGGGTTGCTAGCGCCAGAAGGGGCCTACGAGGCCCACTTCAACGAAGCGCTGGATCTGCACGATCGGCAGCCCGCGCGCTTCGAGCGCGCGCGGACGAACCTGGCCTACGGAGAGCGGCTCCGGCGGAGTGGGCTACGCGTGAGAGGACGGGCGCAATTGCGCGTGGCGCTCGAGGAATTCGAGCGAATTGGTGCGGCCTCGTGGGCGACTCGCGCCCGAGCCGAGCTCCGCGCGACTGGCGAACTGGGCACGCCGCGCCGAGCCGCCGGCATCCAGCAGCTGACCTCGCAGGAGCTGCAGGTGGCCCTCGCCGTAGCCGGCGGGTCGACCAATCGTGAGGTCGCCGCCGCGCTCTTCCTGAGCCCGAAGACCATCGAGTTCCATCTCGGACATGTCTACTCGAAGCTCGACATTCGGTCCCGTACGCAGCTCACGCGCCTGATCGCCCGAGAGATCCCGGAGGACGCGGGGCCCCACTGACGTTGTTGCGTGACCCTGGCCGCCGTGCACTATCGTCGGATCTGACGAGAACCGCCTGGAGGAAGTCATGCCGCCATCGGAATCCGGGAGCGCATCGGCGCACGAGCCGGTCGTGTCCCTGCACGATCCTCGCGCCATCCAGATCATGTCCACCGAGCATTGGAGTTTGCTCGCGTCCCGCTCGCTCGCCTACAACGAGGCGTTCATCCGCGGAGGGATGTTCCTGACGTTCCTGTCGATGTCGTTCGTGGCGCTGGCGCTGCTCGCCCAGGGGATGGCGTTCGACGCCCAGTTCCTCACCGTCGCGGCCATCCTGCTGGCCTTCGACCTGGTGATCGGACTCGCGACGTACGGCCGCATCACGGGCGCGAACGTGGACGACCTGCGCGCGGTCTACGGCATGGCCCGCATCCGGCACGGATACACCGAGGCGGCACCGGTCCTGGTCCCGTACTTCACGACGGCTACGCATGACGACCTGAGATCGGTCCTCACCGCCTATGGCAGCCCGGCCGCAAGCGGGGTCGGCAGCATCTGGTACGCACTGACGACGTCCGGTGGGATGATCGGGCTCATCACCGCCATGGTCGGTGGCGTGCTGGCGGCCGTGCTCGGCTTGCTGGGGGGGATCGCCGGCGGCCAGGCGCTCTTGGTCGGCCTGGCTGGCGGCGTGATCGTGCTCGTCATCCTGTTCGTGAGGACGGCTGGTGCCGTCACGCGTGACCAGGCAATGTTGCCCGCCCTGTTCCCGGCGTCCGAGCAGGATCCCGCTGCCGGGCCGACCGAGCGCTGATCACGCCGCGACCGGATCATTCCGACGCAACGCCGCGGACTGCCCACGCGCGTGCCGTGAGCACGAACGGCCCGGTTGGGAGCAGGCAGCGGCACGTCTCGCGAAGCTCGGTCTGCCGTTCGGGATCGAGGCTCGCGACGTAGGCGCCCGCGGGGCCGACGCCCTCGGTGTACGGCTCCCACCACTCCTCGAAGCTTGGGTGCTCGACTGCGGCCGAGACGGTCGTCTCCTCGACATCCCGAAGTCCCGCTGCCGCGAATAGCTCCGCCAGGTGGCCCTCGCGCGCGCCCGCGAGCCGCAATTCGTCGTGGACCTTGGGGTCCAGCTCATGCGCTGCCCGCCAGAACACGCCCAGCGGTCCAAGGCCACCAGCGTGGTCCCAGACGCAGGCGGCGACGACGCCACCGGCCCGAGTCACGCGTGCCATCTCCGTCAATCCGGCGACCGGGTCGGTCATGAAATGGACGACGAGCTGCGCCAGCGCGGCGTCGAAGGTCTTGTCCGGGAACGGCAGCCGCTCGGCCGATGCCTGGAGCACCTCGGCGCCTGGGTTGCGCAGTTGAGCGGCCGCGACGAACGGCTCGGACGGATCCACGGCCGACACCGCGGCAGGCCCGACGCGAGAAACGAGCTCGGCGGTGAGCGCGCCGGGGCCGCAGCCGACATCGAGTACGCGTTGGCCGTCGCGAACCCCGGCGAAATCCGCCACTTGCGGGGCGAGTGGGATGGAGTATCGGCCCATGAAGCGGTCGTACGCTTCCGCGGCGACATCGAAGCTCACGAGCGCAACTCTACGCATGCGACCCCACCCAGCGCTTGGTAGACTCAGCCGAGCGGCAAGCGTGGGTCTGGAAGGATCCGGCCTGCCGCCTCAGGTGCCTTTTCCGACGCCCCCGGACCGCGCCCCGGGGGCGTCCTCGTTTCCCTAGACTCCGGAGCATGTTGCCCACCAATCTCGACGCCTGGTCATCCTGACCGAGGGACAGTTCAACCTCCACGACGCGAAGACCGCGCTGGGGGTCATCCGCTACGGCCACGACGAGATCATCGCGATCCTCGACTCCACGATGGCCGGACGGAACCTGAACGAGGTCATGCCTGGGTTCGACGTGCCGTTCGTCGCCACCCTCGAAGAGACGTTCCACGGCCGCGTACGGCCGGACGGGCTGCTCATCGGCATCGCGCCGACCGGCGGGCGTCTACCGGGCGACTGGCGGATGACGATCCTCGAGGCGATCCGCGCGGGCCTTGACGTCCACTCCGGGCTGCACCAATTCCTGGGCGACGACCCCGAGTTCGTCGCCGCGGCGGAGGCCGCCAATACACGGCTGATCGACTATCGCCGGCCGCCCGACCGGATGGAGACGTCCGTGGGGCGGCGACACCTGCCCGGCAAGCGCGTGATCCTGACCGTCGGGACGGACTGCGCCATCGGCAAGATGTCGGTCGCCCTGGAGCTAGTCGCGGCCGCTCGGCGGGACGGCGCTTCGGCGGCGATGGTCCCGACGGGCCAGACCGGGATGATGATCGAGGGCTGGGGCGTCGCCGTGGACCGCGTCATCAGCGACTTCACCAACGGGACCGTGGAGTGGCTGGTCGAGCAGGGCGAGGAACGCGCCGACTGGGTGATCGTCGAGGGCCAGGGCTCGATCGATCATCCGGCGTACAGCGCGGTGACGATGGGGCTGATCCACGGCGCCACCCCCCACGCGATGGTCCTGGTCCACAAGCCGGGCCTGGTCGAGCACGACTTCACGCACCTTCCCGAGGCGTCCTTCCCGATCGCGGCGCTGCCGCCGTTCATCGAGCTGCACGAGCGGATCGCGGGACTCGTGGCGCCGTCGAAGGTCGTGGCCATCGCCCTCAACACCTCGCTGTACCCGTCGGACGACGAGGCGCGTGCCGTCATCGAGTCGATCAAGGCCGAGACCGGGTTGCCCGCCGACGACCCGGTCCGCTTCGGCGCGGATCGGCTCTGGCCGGCGGTCCGGGACGCCGTGGACGCTCTGCCGTGGGTCTGACGGTCAGCCACGAGGTCCTGTCGCTGGGGCTGCGCGACCCGTTCCGGATCGCTCGCTCGGACCACGGCGAGGGCACGCGCGTCACGACCGTCCTTGTGGAGCTGCGCGACGACCGCTATCCAGGGGTCGTCGGGGTGGGGGAGGGCTACCCGGACCGGTTCTACGGTGAGACGCCTGAGACGATGGTGGCCGTGTGGCCGGTCCTGCTCGCCGCGGCCGGTGAGAACGAGATCGATCTGGCCGACGCGGATCGGGCCAGACAGGGATTGGCCTGGCTCGGGCCGACGTGGGCCGCCACGATCCGGGGGAACGGGGCGGCGAAATGCGCCCTGGACATCGCGTTCCATGACCTGGCCGGCAAGGTGCTGGGCATGCCGGTCTCTACACTCCTCGAGCTCCCGACCGACCTGCCGCCGACCGACTTCACGATCGGCATCGACGAGCCGGCGATCGTTGCCGAGCGGGCCGCCAGGGCCGCCGACTTTCCGGCGCTCAAGATCAAATGTGGCGGTCCGGCCGACCTGGCCACGCTCCGAGCGGTTCGGGAGGTATTCGCCGGGCCGATCCGGGTCGATGCCAACACCGGTTGGTCGCGGGAGGACGCCGAGGCGATGCTTCCCGAGCTCGTCGACCTCGGGGTGGAGCTGATCGAGCAGCCGTTTCCGGCGCGGGCGTACCAGGATCTCGCCTGGCTCCAGGAACGCTCGACGCTGCCGATCGTGGCCGACGAGAGTGCGGTCGCGGAGGAGGACCTCGAGGCGCTCGTCGGCGTCGTCGCCGGCGTCAACGTGAAGCTCGCCAAGTGCGGCGGCATCGGGCCGGCGAAGCACATGCTCGAACGCGCCCGTGAGCTCGGCTTCCGGACGTTCCTCGGCTGCATGGAGGAAACGTCCGTCGGGATCGCCGCCTCGGCGGTCGTCGCCTCGCTTGCCGAATGGGTCGACCTGGACGGTAACCTCCTGCTGGCCGATGACCCATTCGAGGGGCTGGAGCTCGGACCCGACAAGCGCTGGCGGCTGGCCGACAAGCCCGGCCTGGGATTGACCCGCCGCGGTGCTTGACTGACCCGAGTCCGGGCGTATCGGTAACGTCACGCATGTTCCGCACAGGTGTTCGTGTGAACGCCCGTTCCTTGTGGACAAGTTGGTGGACGAAGTCGTGGACAAGCCCCCTTCCGGGCCGGGCCCGACCGGCATAGGATGTCGGGATACCGGCCACCGAGCGCCCCAGGGAGGATGGGTCGGTATTCCCAGGAAGCTGATCTGACCGTCCGTCGCCGGGTCGACGATCGGCCGGCCTGGTCTTCTTTGCCACAGGACCGAGCGCGCGAGGGCCCCTGGCCACCGCACGCCCAAGATCGAAGGGAGGGCATGCCATCGATGGACCTACGTACCGCCGCCACGCGAGACCCTGACCCGGAGGCGGTCGAATTCATCCGCTTTTGCTACCGCCGTCGACGCGTGGGCTGGCCCGAGCTCTATGACGAGATGTGCGCCGTTGCCGCGCGTGGCCTGTTTCGCGGTCTCGTGACCGACGATCTTGCCGCCCACGGGATCGGCTTCAGCCTCTTCGACACGCCGGCACTGGCCGCGCTTTCGGCCAGCATCGTCGTCGAGGAACAGGCGGCCCGCCGCCCGGTGACGGTCGTGATCACGCCCGCCGCCGAGGAGGTTCCGGCCGAAGCAATCCCCGCCGACGAGGCGCCCGACACCACGCCGAGCGCCGTGCCGACCAACCGGGTCATCGCTCGACCGCACGTCGAGCCCATCCGAGCCAGCGAGACACCCGTCCGTCTCGTCGCGGTGCCCGCCGGGGCCTGATACCGGCAACGCACTCATCCCGAGAAGCCTCGCCCGGAGCCCCCCGACCGAGCGAGGCTTTTCGTTTGCCGTGATGGGGCTAGGCCCGGATCCGGCGCCTCGCCATCTCACCCTCGATCTGGCGCTCCGCCTCGACGTACCGGTCGATCTGCTCGCGGAGTTCGTTCGCCTCGGGGGCGTAGAGGTGGACCTGCTGCTGGAGGATGTACGAGAGCCGCCGGCTGGTCATCCGGACGTGATCGAGGTTCTTCATGAGGACCAGCGGATCCATCGCGGCGAGGTCCGACGGGTGGTACATCTGCTGCATGGCCGCATCGTAGCAAGGCGGCGATCACGTCGCGGCGGTCGTGTCGCCGCCGCCTTCAGATGGCGCGCAGCGACCGCGGCGGCCAGGTCCAGTCGATGTCGAGCGAGGCGCTCGCGAGGGCCCGCCGCCGGCCCGCCTCGGTGGCGCCCAGGACGAGGATGCGGTCCGTCTTGGTGGCACGGCCCGCCTCGGCGCCCCACAGCTTCGTCATCTTGCGCAGGGCCGCGACGTCGTCGAGCGCGACGCCCGCGAGTCGATAGCCCTCGGGCTCGGCGGCCTGCTCCCAGGCGCGCTCGGCGAGGCCGACGCCGCCCTTGATCCGCCGCCCACGGTCGGTCTCGACGTCCCCGATCACCAGCACGACCACCGCATCGTCCGCCAGTACGGGCCGGAGGCCGGCGAGGACGTCGCGCAGGAAGGCGAGGTACGGCTCGCGGTGATGGGCGTCGTCCAGCGTCGCGTCGATCTCGCGGGCATCGAAGCCCAGGAACCACGTCCGTAGCCAGTTGTAGTAGCCGTACTTGACGACCCGCAGATAGGGCGGCGAGGTCACGACGAGTCGGGCACGGTCCGGGCGACCGAGGTCGCGCAGGGCCTCGCGGGCGCGGGGAGCGACGTCACGCGCGTCGCCCAGGAGCGCGACGCCCTCCATCGGGGGCGGCGCCTGGCGGAAGAGCCGATCGAGCTTGGCGGCCAGGCCGTTGAAGACGTCACGAGGAGGCGACGCGAACTCGGTCCGCGCCGCGAACTCGCGCACGTAGCGCGGGGCCATGCTGAAGGTGTTCGGCATGAGCTCGGATAGGTAGCTCGCGCTCTTGCCGTGGAGGATGCCGGTGATCGCCGCCGCGAGGAAGGCGTCGGTCCGATCGTCCAGCCGCAACGACGTCCGCACGAACAGCAGCTGGGCCAAGGTGTCCGAGTGGAACGCGAGGGCCACCTCGGCGGGGACGGTCTCGTCCGCGCCCGCAGGGTCGCATGAGCCGGCTCGAGGGACTGGCGTGTCGCCCGGATCGGCGATGACTCTTCGGGCCAGCGCTGCCCAGAGCGTCGCCTCGCCGTACCACGCGAGCCGAAGCTGGGTGAGCCGGGTCGCGGCCGCGGCGCGCGTCGCCGGGCGGACCTTGGACCCGGTGAGCAGGTGGGCGAACGGGTTGAGGTCGTTCCCGACCCCGATGCGACCCTCGGCGCAGGCCTGGAGCGGGGTCGTGCCGCGCCCAGAGAACGGATCCAGGACGACGTCACCCGGCCGGGAGTAGCGCGCGATGAACGCATGGGTCAGGGCAGCGGGAAAGCTCGCGAGGTACGAGCACATCGGGTGGAACGAGTGGCCCCACAGCCGCTGCTGGTCCTTCCACTCGGGTGCGAGCGAGATGACCGGTAGCTCGAGCGGGAGCTCCAGGGCGAGCTGGCCCGCGGCCGCAGCGCGCGATGGCGCTCGGTTCAGTCCGGGTCCGGCCGACATCGGCGGATCGATACCTCCCTGACCCGCACCGATCACCGGTCGGCGCGATGGGGCGCGGAGCATAGCACGGGCGAATCGGCGTTCCGGGCTGGCCGCGGGCCGCCGGCAGGGGTAGGCTATGGACAGGTACGAGGGTCACGCGGAACCGGGCCGATGTCCCGGGCTCCAGGGAGGCGGTCACCACTGACTCCGTGGGGCTCGGTCCCTCTCCCAGCCCCGTCCCCACCGTCCGGCCATCGCCGGCGAAGGGGCCACCTCGGACCTGACAAGCCCGCCGCCTCCGGCAAGTCCGGGGTCGCGGCGGGCTTTCGTCCGGGCGGCGTCTGGACCCAGGTGGATCGATGGACTTGGGATACCGACGCTGGACCGGACAGGAGTCCTGTACTCTTCCATCACTCGGTCCTTGTGTAGGTGGTCTCATCACACCCGATTCGGTTCAGTAACCCGTGCGCGCTCCGAGGGGAGCGGCATCGCCTGCGCTTCCAAGCGAGGCCGCCGCAGGGTTGAACCTGCTCAAGCGGCCCAAGGGCGAAACGAGCCGGGAATCCGAGGCGAAGTACCGCGGGCTGCTGGAAGCGGCGCCCGACGCGATGGTCGTGGTCGACCACGCCGGCGACATCGTCCTGCTCAATCTCCAGGCCGAGAAGCAGTTTGGCTACCAGCGCGACGAGCTCGTCGGGCAGCAGGTGACGAACATCATCCCGGAGGGCTTCGCGGAGCGGCTGATCGCGGACGACCTCCGATCTGCAGCGGACGCCCTGGCCCAGCAGATCGGGACCGGGATCGAGCTGTCCGCCCGACGCAAGGACGGCACCGAGTTCCCGATCGAGATCATGTTGAGCCCGCTGGAAAGCGCTGAGGGGATCCTGGTCACGGCCGCCATCCGCGACATCACCGTGCGCAAGGCGGCGGAAGGGCACCTGGCGCAGATGGAGGGCCGGTACCGCGGGCTGCTGGAAGCGGCGCCCGACGCGATGGTCGTGGTCGACCACGCCGGCGACATCGTCCTGCTCAATCTCCAGGCCGAGAAGCAGTTTGGCTACCAGCGCGACGAGCTCGTCGGGCAGCAGGTGACGAACATCATCCCGGAGGGCTTCGCGGAGCGGCTGATCGCGGACGACCTCCGATCTGCAGCGGACGCCCTGGCCCAGCAGATCGGGACCGGGATCGAGCTGTCCGCCCGACGCAAGGACGGCACCGAGTTCCCGATCGAGATCATGTTGAGCCCGCTGGAAAGCGCTGAGGGGATCCTGGTCACGGCCGCCATCCGCGACATCACCGTGCGCAAGGCGGCGGAGACCCAGCTGCTCCAGGCGCAGAAGCTGGAATCGATCGGGCGGCTCGCCGGGGGCATCGCCCACGACTTCAACAACATGCTCTTCGCGATCCACGGCTACGCCGAAATCCTCACCCAGGATCTTGCCTCGATGAATCGGGCTCGTTTCGATCCCGACGGAGCGCTCCTCAGCGTCAATGCGATCAGCAACGCCGCGGAGCGCGCCACCGCCCTCACCGCGCAGCTCCTTGCGTTCGGCCGTCAGCAGATCGTCACCCTCAAGGTGCTCGATCTCAACGCAGCGGTGACGACGATCGAACCGATGCTCAATCAGCTGATCGGCAAGAGCATGCGGCTGATCCTCAAGCTCGACCCCGCGGCGGGCCGAATCCGCGCCGATGCGGGCCAGATCGACCAGATCATCGTCAACCTCGTCGTCAACGCTCGCGACGCGATGCCCGACGGCGGAAAGGTAACGATCGAGACCGGTAATGTCGTCTTCGACGTGCCCCGATCGATCGAGCATTTCGACGTGACGCCCGGGCCATACGTGCTTCTCGCCGTCAGTGACACCGGTGTGGGGATGGACCGCCCCACCCGCGAAAATGTCTTCGAGCCGTTCTTCACAACGAAGGAGGTCGGCAAGGGCACGGGCCTGGGCCTGGCCACGACATACGGCATCGTCCAGCAGGCGGGAGGCCACATCTGGGTCTACTCCGAACCAGGCCAGGGCTCCGTCTTCAAGCTCTACTTCCCTGTGGTCGACGCCGCCGTGCAGGAGCGACCGCCCGAACCCGTCACCCCGACGATCGGGGTGGGCACGGTCCTCGTCGTGGAGGACGAGCCGGCGGTCCGCGACATGACCACCCAACTCCTCGAGCGAGCCGGCTACGACGTGCTCGCGGTCACGGACGGGGTCGCAGCCATCGCCGCCGCGGAGCTGGCCGAGCCGCTCGACGTGCTCGTCACCGACGTCGTCATGCCCAACATGTCCGGCATCGAGCTCGCCGCCCAGATGATGGACCGCTACCCGCTGATCGGCGTCGTGCTCCTCTCCGGATACACGGCGGAGACGCTCGACCTCGAACGCGTCACGGCTCGGGGTGCGACGTTCGTGCCCAAGCCAGTGACGTCGAACCAGCTGCTCCAGGCCGTCCTCCAGGCTCAGGCCTCGCGGCGAGTGGCCGCCGAACGCGCGTGACGACGCCGATCCCGGCTGCGGTCCTCGTGGTCGACGACGATGACGCGACTCGTGGACTCGTTGCGTTCGCCCTGCGACGCGCCGGCTTCGAGGTCCTCGAAGCGAAGAACGGCCAGGCAGCGCTGGACGTCGTGCGGACCGAGACCGTCGGCCTGGTCGTCCTCGATATCGGCATGCCCGGGATGTCCGGCACGGACGTGGTCCAGGCGCTCCGCTCTCGATCCGAGACGGCGACCCTGCCCATCCTCCTCATCACGGGTTCCGGGGACGAGGACAGCGTCATCCGGGGTCTCGACGCCGGGGCTGACGACTTCCTGCCAAAGCCCGTCCGTCTCGACGAGCTCGTCGCGCGGGTCAATGCCCACCTGCGCAAGCACGCGGCGTGGTCGTACGTGGTCGAGGACGAGCTCCGCACGCGCTCAAGCGTGGTTGCCGCTCTCAGCCACCTCACGATCTCATCCGTACCGGAGGAGGCCGCCGAGGCCGTCGTTGGGGAACTGGCGACGAGGACCGACAGCGATTTCGTCGCTGTCCTGCAACTTGGCATGGGCGGCCGGCTGCAGGAGCTCGCTACGTACGACCGTTTGGCCGGCGTTGAACGTGGTGGGCACGCACTCGCACCCACCCTCGCTCGCCATGTCCTGGCCCGGGCACGTGAAGGCCCATGGGTGGAGGAGGTCAAGCCAATCGAATCAGGCCGACCCACATCGTCGTACGCGCCGGCCGCCCTCGAACTCGTGGCGGGTGCCCCCATCTACGGTGGCGACGACCTCGTTGGGATCCTGACACTCGGCATCACCGACCTTGCCGGCAAGTCGCCGCTCCTGCGGCGAGCCAAGCTCCTGGCGGCCGCGATCGACTATGCGAATGTCCTCAGCACGAGGGCTGGATCCGGGTTCGCGGACCAGCGTGACGTTGCGGCAACGCGCGCCCGGCTGCGACAGGTGCTGACTGCGCACCAATTCCACCCGGTCTTCCAACCGATCGTAGAACTCGAAACACGAGCGATCGTAGGGTTCGAGGCCCTGACCCGTTTCGACGACGGCACGTCACCTGAGGTCCGTTTCGCTGAGGCGGTGGACGCGGGACTCGGACCCGACTTCGAGCTCGCTACGATCCGCGCTGCGCTCGATCCCGGGACGCGACTGCCAGGTGAAGCGTTCCTCTCGCTCAACGTCTCGCCAGAGTTGATCCTGCACGGCGATCGCCGCTTCCGCCAGCTCATCAAGGGGTCGACACGACCGCTCGTCCTCGAACTGACGGAGCACGTCCCGATCGACGATTACCGCCTCGTGCGCGACGCCCTCGCGAAGCTCGGCGATGTCGGCCTTGCCGTCGACGACGCGGGCGCCGGCTACGCGAGCTTCCGGCACATCCTCGAGCTCCGGCCGACCTACGCGAAGCTCGACATCAGTCTCGTTCACGGGATCGACGGCGACGACCTCCGCCAGGCGCTCGCCGCTGGCATCCAGCACTTTGCCTACAGGACCGGTTGCCGTCTCATCGCCGAGGGCGTGGAGACGCCTGCCGAGGCAGATGCTCTTCAATGGCTGGGCATCGAGTTTGGACAGGGCTATCTCTTCGGTCGACCGGAGCCCGCGAGCTGACCTGTGGGCGGGAGCCCCTGCGTAAGGGCCGGTTGCGGTTCGGGGCGCCCTCCGGCGACTTGGGTTAACGATCGCCCCGCCGTTAGGCGCCGATCCGGGCGACGGCCCGGTGTCGAAGCATCAATCGGGTAGATTTCGCGCGAGAACCAAGCAGCTAACCTCGTCCCCGTAGCTCAGTGGACAGAGCAACCGCCTTCTAAGCGGAAGGTCGCAGGTTCGAATCCTGCCGGGGACGCCAGTCTTGCCGGGCGCTCAGGACGCCGGAGCCGCCCCGGACGACTTCGGTGGCTTCAGGTACGGGACGATCTGGGCGGCCATCTGCTCCTTCGGCGCCGCGCCGACGATCCGGTTCACGACGTTGCCGTCTCGCAGGACGACGAGGGTCGGGATGCTCATCGCGTCGAACCGGCGCGCGAGCCCCTGGTTCTCGTCGACGTTGACCTTGATCACCTTGAGGCGCCCGGGGTACTCGTGCGCGAGCTCGTCGAGGATCGGCGAGACGAACCGGCACGGCCCGCACCAGGGCGCCCACAGGTCGATCACGACGGTCGGCTGCGCCTTGGCCTCGACCTCGAACGTCGACTCATTCGCGTCCACCACCCAGGCCAGCGGCTTGCCGCAGCTGCCGCAGAACGGGGAGCCGCGCTCGCTGGCGCCGATGTGGTTCGGCGTTCCGCAGTTGGCGCAGATGAGGGTGTGGACGGGCGTCGTACCACCGGTGGGTCCGCGCGGCGTCGTCATCGGTTAGGCCTCCGTTCAAGGCGTGAGCCTACCGTCGCCGCTGGACGGCTGCTGCCGCAACGGGTGCTGCACAACCAGGGACGGCTAGGACTGGAGGCCGTCCCGACCTGAAAGCGCAATCTTGACACGGTGGCGTATGGTGGCCCCGGACACAGTGAATGCGCATTCACAACGGAGGGGCAACCGTCGCGATGCCGCCTGGCAAGGGTTCCAACGACCGGGGCGTGACCATGGACGAGGTCGCCCGCGCGGCGGGTGTCTCGCAGGCCACGGTGTCGCGCGTCGTCAACGGCAACCCCCGCGTGAACTCGGACGCGAAGCGCCAAGTCGAGCGCGCCATCGAGCGCCTGGGGTTCGTCCCAAACGTCGCCGCCCGGAGCCTGGTCACGCGCCGCAGCGACTCGATCGGCGTCGTCATCACCGAGCCCGCCACCCGAGTCTTCGGCGACCCGTTCTTCGCCCAGGTCCTGCGCGGCGTCAGCGCCGCCCTGACGGCCCGCCGCCAGAAGCTCGTCCTGTTCCTGCCCCAGGACCCCACCGAGGAGCGGCGATCTCGAGCCGTACCTGCTGGCCGGCCACGTCGACGGCGTGATCATGTACTCGCTCCACGGCGACGACCCGCTGCCGGCCCAGCTCCACAAACGCGGCATCCCGGTCGTCGTCGGCGGCCTCCCGCCCGGTCGGGGCGACCGTGAGCTACGTCGACAACGACAACCGCGGCGGCGCGCTCCTGGCGACGGGCCACCTGCTGGGCCTCGGCCGGCGCCGCGTCGGGACCGTGACGGGTCCGCTCGACATGCCGGCCGCCATCGATCGGCTCGCGGGCTACCACGAGGCGCTCCGCATCGCCGGCGTCCGGCCCGAACCGGCGCTCGAGAGCGAAGGCGCCTTCACCCAGGAGAGCGGCGTCGACGCCATGCGCCGGCTGCTCGCGAGCGCCCCGATCTCGACGGCGTGTTCGTGGCCTCCGACCTCATGGCGGCAGGCGCCCTGCAGGTCCTGCAGGAGGCCGGTCGCCGCGTGCCCCGGGACATCGCCGTGATCGGCTTCGACGATGCGCCGATCGCCTTGACCACCCGCCCGACGCTGTCCAGCGTCCGTCAATCGCTCGACGCGATGGGCCGCGAGCTCGCGAACCTGCTGCTCGCCTCCATCGAACACCGCGACCAGGTCGTCCGCAAGGTCGTCCTGGCCACGGAACTCATCGTGCGCGAGTCGAGTGGAGGGCAGCCGACGGAACACGCGTGAGTCGTCGATCACATCGGGCCTCGCCCCGCGCGGCGACGGCATCCATCGATCCGAGACGGAGGAGAACAGCCGTGAGAAGACCGATCGCAGCACTATCGATCGTGGCCATCCTGGTCGCGGCCTGCGGCACGAGCACGCCGAGTCCCTCGGCGTCGACCGCCACCGCGCGCCGACGACCGCCGGCGGTGCGAGTGCCCAGCCGTCGACCGGCGCTGCGCCGCTGCCGGAAGGCACACCTGCGGGTGCTGGTCCACCAGAACCCGCCGTTCACCGAGTTCATGGAGACGTTCAACACCCAGTTCGAGGCGAACCATCCGGGCGTCACCGTCGAGATGTCGATCGTCGCGCCGAACGATCTCGCGACGACGACCCAGACCCGGCTCGCCGCCAATGACGTCGACGTCGTCGACATGTTCGCCTTCGACACCGGCGTCCAGCCGTACATGAAGGACGCCACCCCGCCGATCTGGCAGACCCTCGCCGACGCCGGCAGCCTGCTGGACCTGACCGGCCAGCCGTTCGTCAGCCTACTACGACCCGAAGCCGCCACCGCGCGATGCCGGCACGTACAACGGCAAGGTCTACGAGATCAACCTGGCCCGGGTCGGGCTTCAGCGGCCTGTACATCAACAAGGACCTGTTCACCGCCAACAACGTCGCGGTCCCGACCACGTGGACCGAGCTCGTCGCCGCCTGCCAGACGTTCAAGGCCGCCAACATCCCGTGCATGACCGCGGGTGGCCAGGACGTGTGGCCGATCTTCGTCACCGGCTACGGCATCCTCGGCTCCGCCTATCCCGGACCAGGCGGCCCTCGTCCAGGGCCTCTGGGACGGCACGATCAAGTACAACGACGCGACCAGCCTCGAGATGTGGGAGCAAGCTCCGCGTCCTGGCCACCGGACATGATCGAGTCCGGGCGCGAGCGGCATCCCGGCCGACGGCGCTCCGGGCCGGTTCGCGACCGGCGAGGTCGCGACCCTGTCCGGGCTTCACCTGGCTCGCGCCGGCCATCGAGGCCGCGCAGCCCGCCTTCGAGTGGGACGTTCATCCCCTTCCCGGGCAGCGACGACGCGGCCGCCAACAAGGCCGTCTTCGGCAAGTACGACCAGGGCTGGACGATCGCCGCCAACACTCCGAACAAGGACGCGTCGCTGGCCTACCTGGCGGAGTTCTCCGAGCCCGCCAACTACCAGGAGTTCGTCACGGCCGTCGGGGCCATCCCGACCCAGCCGGACGCGACGCTCGACACCAAGCTCGGCAACGCGATCGCGCCGCTGCCTCGACGACTTCCGCATCGGCTGGGAGCGCTACTGGATCCCGCCGACGGGCGCCGGCCAGTTCGCCTTCCCGTACGCGTCGTTCTTCAAGCCGTTCGGCGAGTTCGAGACGGCGCAGCAGGCGGCCGACGCCGCCCAGGCCGACCTCCAGGCCGGACTCGACGCCAGCCAGTGAGCGACCGAAGCGTAGGCCACGCATCCGGGTCGGCCCCGATCCGCCAGTCGGGGCCGACCCTCACCGCCCGCACACCACTGGACGAGGACCGATGAAGTACCTGTTCGGGGCGGGGCGCCGCGGGCCGTGCCGTACGGCCTGCTCCTGCCGGGGCTGCTGCTGTACCTGCGTGTTCGCCCTGGGCCCGTCGCTGGCGACGGTCGTCTACTCGCTGACCGACACGAACGGCCTGACGCCGGCGCCCCTCAACTTCATCGGCCTCGACAACTACCGCGAGTTCCTGTTCGTGGCGCCGCGGCGAGGCAGAACATCGAGGCCCTGGTCCGGACGCTCGTCTTCTGCCTCCTCGTGACGACCGTCCAGTTCGCGCTGGGCCTGCTCGCCGCGGTCCTGCTCAACCAGCGCCTGCGCGGGACCCGCTGGTTCCGCGCGCTGTTCTTCCTGCCGGTGATCCTGGGGGTCACGATCCAGGGCCTGATGTGGCGGCTCTTCCTCTACCCGCTGGGCGGTCCCGTGGACTCGCTCCTTGGGATCGTGGGCGCCGAATCGGAGCTCCTGGGCGGCGGCGCGACGGAGGCCTTCATCGTGGGTCACGGTCGTCCAGATCTGGTCGAACATGGGCATCACGATGGTCATCTTCCTGGCCGGGCTCCAGACCATCCCCGACGAGCTGCACGAGGCGGCCAGGATCGATGGCGCGAGTCGCCGCCAGGGCTTCTGGCACGTCACGTGGCCGCTGCTGACGCCCGCCGTCACGACCAACCTGATCCTCATGCATCATCGGCTCGCTGCAGGCGTGGCAGCTGTTCCTGGTCCTCATCAACTATCGGGCCGGGACCCAGGTCCTGGGCTACGTCGTGTACGCCCAGGCATTCGGCCAGACCTCGGGCAGCACCACGTCCAACAGCTTCCGCCAGGGCTACGGCGCGGCAGCGTCCGTCGTGCTCTTCGTGCTCGTGTTCGTCATCGGGATCACCGCGCAGTACCTGCTGCGCAAGCGAGAGGAGCGGCTGCTCGGATGAACTCGGCCACGACCGCCGGATCGCGCATCACCGCCGCAACGACGAGGTCGCGGCTCCGCCCGGCGCCGGCTCGACCTCGCCACGATCGGGTCGTACGTCGTGCTGCTGGTGCTCGCCCTCATCTACCTCGGGCCGTTGCTGATGCTCGCTCAACACGTCGCTCAAGACCAGCCCGCAGTTCGCCAAGGACCCGGTCGGGCTCGCCACGAGTCTCACCTTCGGGAACTTCGCCGAGGCGTGGGAGAAGGCCGACTTCCCGCGCTACCTCATCAACACGATCATGTACGCGGCCGTCGCGACCATCGCCTATCTCGCGGCGGCGTTCCCGCTGTCGGTGGCGATCGCGCGGCGGCTACGTGCGCGGCTGGAACGTCCTGTACCTGCTGTTCGTGATCGCGCTGTTCCTGCCGATCGCGCTGATCCCGCAGTTCCAGCTGATCCTCAACCTGCGGCTCTACAACACGCAGATCGGCTACATCCTGCTGTTCCTGACCAACCCGATCGGCGTGCTGATCCTGGTCGGGTACATCCGGACGATCCCGCGCGAGCTCGACGAGGCGGCCGCCCTCGAGGGTTCGGGCTACGTCCGCTACCTCGTACAGATCATCCTGCCGCTCACGAAGCCCGCGCTGGCGACCGTCGCGATCCTCCACGCCATCGGGATCTGGAACGAGCTCGTGCTCGCCAGCATCTACCTCACCAAGGAGGCCTACTACCCGGTCACGCGCGGGCTCATCGTGTTCACCGGGATCTACGGCAACGACTGGCCGCTCCTGGCGGCGGCGGTGCTGATGCTCGCGGCGCCGATGATCGTGCTGTACCTGTTCCTCCAGCGCTACATCATCGGCGGGTTCACCGCGGGTTCTCTTCGTGGTTGAGGGGGTCGCTCGCCCGGGCGCCACGACCGCCAAGACCGCCACGTTTCCCGAGCCGCCGGCCGTCGCCTGGAAGCGTGCGCTCGGCATCGGGTACGACGGGCGGGCGGAGCCGCGAGTCAAGGAGCCGCCGCTGATCGACGACGGTCCGTGGGGCGGCGTGCCCCTGGGCGGGATGGGCTCGGGGAGCATCGGGCGCACGAGCCGGGGCGATTTCGCGCGCTGGCACCTGGACCCGGGGCAACACCGCTTCGAGACCGTTGCCGCGTGCCAGTTCTCGGTCTACACGGAGCGCGCCGGGGAGCGGGCGGCCCACGTCCTCTCGACCATCCGGCCCGACACCCTCCCGACCTGGAACTGGGACCTGCCCGAGGGGGCGGGGACCTACCACGCGCTCTATCCGTCGGCATGGTTCGAGTACGACTGGGACGCCTTGCCGGTCGACCTGCTCCAGCACCAGGCGAGCCCGGTCATCCCGGGCGATTACGACGTCAGCAGCCACCCGGTCGGCACGTTCAGTTGGCAGGTCCGCAACCCGGCGAACGAGCCCGTGACCTTCGGGCTGATGTTCTCGTTCCAGGACGTCCTGGGACGGGCGCATGGCCACGACCGCCGCGGCGGCCACCGCCACGAGGTCATCCGCCGGGACGGGATCACTGGCGTGGCGATGCACGCTCCGGACCAGGCCGAGGGGGCGGCCTGGCACGGCAGCCTCGCGATCGCGGCCGAGGAGACGCCCGGCGTCCGGGTCACCGTTCGGGACGTCTTCGACGTGGACGACGGTGCGGACGTGTGGGCCGATTTCGCGGCCGACGGCCGCCTCGATGACATCGACGACAGCCCGCCGAGCCGGCCCGGCCAGGCCATCGGGGCGGCCGTAGCCGCGACCGTGGACCTCGCACCGGGCGCGACGGTCACGCTCCAGTTCGCGCTCTCCTGGGACCTGCCCCTCGTCCAGTTCGGTGGCGGGACGTGCTGGCATCGGCGGCACACCCGCTTCTTCGGCCGGGACGGGCGGAACGCGTTCGCCATCGCCGTGGACGGGCTGACGGCCCGCGACGACCGGCTTGCCCGCATCGCTGCCTGGCAGGCCCCGATCCTGGACGACCCGGGTCGGCCGGACTGGTACAAGGCCGCCCTCTTCAACGAGCTGTACTTCCTGGTCGATGGCGGGACGGCCTGGGTCGACGGTCGCGCGGACGGCGGTCCAGAGCCGGACGACGTCGATCGGGACGATCGCGCCGACCTCGGGCGGTTCGCGATCCTGGAGTGCTTCGACTACGCCTTCTACAACACCGTCGACGTCAACTTCTACGCGTCCTGGGCGCTCCTCCTGCTCTGGCCGCGGCTCGAGCGGAGCGTGCTCCGCGACTTCATCCCGACGATCGCGCTCGACGATCCAGAAATGGTCACGCTGGCCTGGGACGGGGCGCGCGCGCGACGCAAGGCCCGTGGCGCGGCCCCGCACGACATCGGCGGACCCGCGGGCGACCCGTTCATCCGGCCGAACCAGTACGCGTTCCAGGACATCAACATCTGGAAGGACCTCAACAGCAAGTTCGTCCTCCAGGTCTGGCGCGATGCCGTGCTGCTCGACGATCCGGGGCTCGTCGCGGAGGCGTGGAGTGCCGTGACCGAGGCGCTCGACCACCTGGCTCGATTCGACCTCGACGGCGACGGCCTGCCCGAGCACGACGGGGCGCCGGACCAGACGTTCGATACGTGGTCCATGCGCGGCCCAAGCGCGTACGGTGGCGCCCTCTGGCTCGCGGCCCTGCGCGCCGCGGTTGAGATGGGGACGCGGGTCGGCGATCACGCGCGTGTTGCCGCCGACCGCGAGCTCCTTGCCCGGGCCACCGACGCCTTCGAGGCGAAGCTGTGGAACGGCCGGCACTTCCGGTTCGACACCGGGGACGGCCCGTCGGCCGACGCAATCATGGCCGGGCAGCTGGCCGGCCAGTGGTACGCCGATGCGACAGGTCTCGGCGACCTCGTGCGCCCCGATCGGATCCTCACCACGCTCCGGACGATCTTCGCGGCGAACGTCCAGGGCTTCGGCGACGGCGAGATGGGGGCGGTCAACGGCATGCTGCCCGATGGCCACATCGACGGATCCAGCCTGCAATCGGCCGAAGTGTGGATCGGGGTCACCTACGCGCTGGCCGCGCTGATGCTGGGCCGCGGCCTGACCGAGGAAGGCTGGCAGACCGCGCGTGGCGCGGCGGCGGTGACCTACGAGCGCGGCCTCTGGTTTCGGACGCCTGAGGCCTACGACATCGATGGCGGATACCGGGCCAGCCTCTATCTCCGGCCGCTGGCGATCTGGGCGATCGAGCATGCCCTCACTGGCCTTAGCGGTGGCCGCGTCTCCGCGACCGACCCGTCCGCGACCAACCCGCCCATCCCGTGACGACGCACAGGGCCAGGCCGAGCCCACTCCTCCTCGGACCCGGCCTGGCCCTCGTCGTCGCCGCACTGCTCGCCTGTGGAGGTGCCGCCATGACCGATCCCGCCACCCCCGCGACTGCCGCCCCGTCGGCCAACCCCGCCAGTGCGGACCCGACACCCGCCCCGTCCGTCAGCCCGGCCAGCGTGCCGACCCCCGCCGGATCAGGCGGCTGGCGCCTCGTCTGGGCCGACGAGTTCGACGGCCCCGCCGGCACCCCGCCGGATCCCGCCCGCTGGCGCCACGCGCTCGGTGACGGCACCGCCGAATTCGATCGCCGGCTGGGGCAACCAGGAGCTCGAGTTCTACACCGACGACCCCGCCAACGCGGCCACGGACGGCGACAGCAACCTGGTCATCTCCGCGCTCGAGGCCGACGGCTCGCTCAAGTGCTACTACGGGGACTGCCGCTACACCTCGGCCCGGCTCCTGACCGCGGACAAGTTCGAGTTCCAGTACGGCCGGGTCGAGGCCCGCCTCAAGGTCGCGCCCGGTGCGGGGCTGTGGTCCGCGTTGTGGATGCTCGGGACGGACATCGGCACGGTCGGCTGGCCGCGCTCCGGGGAGATCGACATCATGGAGCACGTCGGCCGGGACCCGAACAAGCTGTTCGGGACGCTCCACGGTCCGGGCTACTCAGGGAATGCCGGGTTCGGCACCACGATCGACCTGCCCGCGCCGCTGTCGGACGACTTCCACGTGTACGCCATCGAATGGGCGCCCGGTCACATCGCGTGGACCGTCGACGGCGAGCAGTATCACGAGGCGACGCCCGATGACGTCGCCCCGGATCCGTGGGTCTACGACCACGAGTTCTACCTGCTGGCCAACCTCGCCGTCGGTGGCGGGCTCGGGGGGCCGGTCCGCGCCGACACGGAATTCCCGGCCCGCTACCTGATCGACTACGTCCGGGTCTACCAGGCGAACTGACCGCTCAGCCCGCGAAGACCTCCTCGTCGAGGCCCGGGAAGTCGAAGCTGCCGGGCTCGACGGCCGGACCGTCGAACCCGCCCTTGCCGCCGCCTCGCAGGAAGCCGCGGCCGGTGCCGGCGGCGACCGCGTCCGCGTCGATCGAGCCGTCCGCGCGCTCGCGGCCGGACACGCCGATGGCCATGTCGACCGCGACATCGCCGAGGTCGGCGTTCTCGACGCCGGCGACCCGGTATGTCGTGTCGGCATCCACGTGGACCGTGACCGTCGAGCCGTCACGCTTCGTGATCGTGATGGTGTTCGCGGTCTTGGCCTTCACGGTGCCCACCGCGCGCTGCGCCCCAACGCGAACGGTCGTGGCGGTCAGCGCGTTGTCTCCCGTGCTCGTGCCCAGGACCAACGCCTTCGTGCCATTCGTGACGTCGGCGAGCGAACCCGTGCCAGTCCCGTACTGGTAGACGGTCGAGGCGTTCGACGGTGATCGTCCAGACCGCGCCGTCGCGACCGGTCAGCTTGAAACCGGTGGAGCTCACGTCGCTGACCGTGCCGCGCACGCTCGGGATGACGACCGCGAGGGCGTCGACCGTGAAGGTGCCGTCGTCGTTGCGGGTCTGGCGGAAGCGGACCTGGTCGCCGACCTTGAGATCGGACAGCGCGATGTCCTGGCCGCCCTTGGTCAGGTCGACCGCGTCCGTCACAGCGATCGTGCGCGTCCAGCCGTCGTCGGTCGCGAGGGTCACGTTGGAGCCGCTGATCGCGGAGATCGTGATCTCGCGGAAGCCTTTGCCGCCGAAGCGGCCGTGATCGAGATCGATCCCTTCCTCGATGAGCGAGGGATCCGCCGCGAGGAACGGCGCGGGCACGGTGCCGTTCGTGGTCGGGGCACCGGACGGGGCGGGGGAGGCCGCCAGTGAGGTCGCCACGGCGCCGACGGCCAGGGCGAGAGCCCCACCGGCGATCGCAGCCACTCGGCGTCGGCTTGGGCCCGGCGTTCGGGTGGAGAAGGCGACCTCGTCGGTCGCGGGGTCGGGAGGAGTCGATGACATCGCAGGTCTCCGTTGCGGCCGCCCCCGGCGGAGGCGTGGACTGTGGCGCAGCGTGGTTGCGGTTCCTGAGTGGGTCATGAGAATGGCGGCGGCGGCGATACTTTGCCCGTGCCGACGCCGGACGGGCCCATCCTCGCGCTGATCCCGGCCTACGACGAGGGGCCGCGCATCGGCGCGGTCGTCGAGGCCGCCCGCCGGCATCTGCCGGTCGTGGTCATCGACGACGGCTCGCACGACGATACCGCCGATCGCGCGCGGGCGGCCGGCGCCACGGTCCTCCAGCAGAGCCCCAACGCGGGCAAGGGCGCGGCGTTGCGCGCCGGGTTCCGTCATGCGCTCGAAGCCGGCGTACCGGCGGTCGTGACGCTGGACGCCGACGGGCAGCACGATCCAGCGGAGATCCCGGCGTTCCTCGAACGGTTCGCCATGCGGCGCCCGGAGCTGATCATCGGCCAGCGCTACCTGCGCTCGATGCCGCCGGTCCGGCGGCTGTCGAACACGATCGGCGGTATCGCGCTGGCGGCCGCGCTCGGGCGCTCGGTACCCGACAACCAGTCGGGCTATCGATTGATCGGCCGGACGCTCATGCGCGCGCTGCTCGACAGCGACGAGCAGGGTTTCGAGTTCGAGGTCGAGATGATCGCCCGCTGCATCGCGCTGGGCCTGCCCATCGAGTCGGTCCCGATCCGCACGATCTACGCGGGCGAACCGTCGCACATCCGACCGTGGCGGCACTTCACGCAGTTCGTGCGGGTCACGCGCAAGGCCCGCAGGATCGCGCACGGCGGTCGATGAGTCCCTTGGGGTACTGGCGGCTACCCCAAAGTACGGCTTGGTGGACCCGCCCCGCACCCATACAGTCTGCCTCGAAGCGGGCCGGACCCTACCCCTGACTACCCCAGGGGACCGGAGCCGCCGAACAAGCGTCCAGAACTGAGGCAACCCACACCATGGCATCGATGGTCATGAACGAACTTGGGCCGATGCTCACCGCGACCGAAGTCGCCGAGATGCTCCACCTGCACGTCAACACGGTGAAGCGCCTGGGCGACCGGGGCGAGCTGCCCTTCTATCGCGTCTGCAAGCGAGGCGATCGCCGCTTCCGCCTTGACGACGTGATGAAGTTCCTCCACCAGAACCGCTAGACCGCTAACTCGGCGGTCGTGGCTGGGGCCACGTCCGTCCGCTCAGTTCGCGACGCCACCTCCGAGCGCCCGGCCCTCCCCGGGCGCTCGTTGCGTGCCCGGAACACGCCCCGTGCTGGGCCGCGCGGGCGGCCCAGGCCCGGGCGGCCGTGTTGCCTGCCAGTCGACAGCATCCGACCCAAGGCCCCTTCGAGGCACCCTAGCGAGGGAATCGTCGCCTGCCAGGCAACACGAGAGGCCCGAAGCGGCTCCCGCCACGCCTTCGACCCCTCCGTGTCGCCTCCCAGTCGACAAAAGCTGCCGAGGAGCCCGTGCCCCACCCGTTCACCGCGAATTGTCGACTACCAGACGACGGGAGGTCACGCATTGGGACGCCAACGTCCCTCTCGCACTCTCCTTGACCCCAACTCGAGGACCGCTCATCGTCAGCGTCATGGGACTATCCTGCCGCGGTTCGCCGTGTGTTGCCTGTTGGGCTTTGGATCTTTGCGGCGCTTGCGATTCCTGCGGTTCTGATGCTGGTCGGCTATGGCGTCGTCGAGCTCGTCTGCAACATCGGGACGAACCTGGACCAGCCCGATTACGAGAGGTGCATCGCCGAGCTTCCTGCGCTCCAGGCGCAGCACGATCAAGACATTCGCGTCGGCACCGCCATGCGACCAGCCGTCGCACTCGCGGGCGGCGTGATCGTCGCCCTAGCGACGCAACTCATTTATCCGCTCCCGGACGCCCAAGCACCCACCACTCGACGATGACTCGCGGACAGTTGGCGGAGAGGCCCGACGTCGAACCGGGTGACATTGGCGCGCTGAGTGACGGCGGGGAGTCGTACCCTGACCCAGTGACGGGACAACGCCCCGAAGGCCTGGGGCCTGACCAGAGGCTGCGTAAGGTCGCTACGGACTTCTGGTTTGCGATCCAGAGGATGGGACGGCGCGGACAGGGCTCACCGCCCAGCGCGGCCGCTGCCTATCCGCCTGGAGACGACGGGCCACACGCGGACGGCGGCGATCAGGGGTGGGCCGGGTCCGGGATGCCCCGTCGCCCGGCCCCGTCATCAGGTTCTCCTTCCGCGGCCGCGACTCCTGAGAACGAGGACGAAGAGCTCCCCTAGGTCATTGGCGCAGCTTTGCGAAGCGACCGTCCTCAGGTAGGACTAGGGCTTCTCAGGGTCGGGAAAGATCCAGTACGAGGCCAAGAGACCGACGAGTCCCACCAACACAACGACGATTACCAGGGCTGCTGACTGGGACCACCGACGTCGATCCACGCGGTCCCGCGCCCAAATCCGGACGCCGAACGCCGCGATGACCAGCGCGATGAGGAGCAGGCCAATCGTGTTGCTATCAAGGGGCATTGTCAGCCCGCGCTAGTCGACGGTGGACTTCGACATCGTGGATCACGAGGATGCTGTCCCCGCCCTCCAGGATCGCGTCGGGGTCGTCGACGTAGTTGCCAGCCACGATCCAGATCGGCGGGTGGCTCTCGGGAACGATGCGAAGTACGCAGGCGCTCTCGAAGGTGACCTCCACGAGCGTGGACCCGATGACGTCGCTCCAAGGCGAACGTGAAGACACGTCCACCCGTTCCGCTTCTGGTAGGTCAGTCTCCAGGCTCCGAGGCAGGATTTCGAGGGTGTAGGTGTGAAGACCCCAGATCATCCCAAAGGTCTCGCCCTCAAGGTCGATGTCGAGCCCGTTGTCGACATCGTGGACACCAGCACGTCGATCCCACGCGGCATTGGACAACGTGTAGTACGTGACGGCCCGGACCGCTCGACCAAGTGGAACGTTGCTCACACCGGAACGGTACTCGTCCCTTTCCGCCACTCCCGCCCGTCTACTCGCGCGGGATGGCCGCCAGCGACTCCCCGAAGAGTTCGACCGCCTCGCTGATCTCGGCCGCGGTCACGTCGAGAGGCGGGATCCAGCGCACGACTTCGTGCTGGCGCCCGCACGTGAGCACGAGCAGTCCCGCATCGGCGCAGGCGGCCGATAGCCGGTCGGGCAGGGAGCCATCGGGCTCGCGCGTTGCGCGGTCACGGACGAACTCCACCCCGACCATCAGCCCCGGCCCGCGCACGTCGCCGATCCGGTCGTCTTCCGCCGCGATCCGTTCGAGGCCGGACCGAAGCTCCTCACCGCGCACCACGGCGTTCTCGAGCAGGCCCTCGTCACGCATCGTCTCGAGCACCGCCAGCCCGGCGGCGCAGGCCACGGGGTTCCCGCCAAAGGTCGAACCGTGGGCGCCGCGGCCCCAGCGCTCCTGCAGGTCGCGCGACGAGACGATGGCCGACAGTGGCAGGCCGTTGGCGATCGCCTTGGCCAGCACCACGACGTCCGGGACGATGTCGGCGTGCTCGAACGCCCACATCGCGCCGGTCCGCCCGTAGCCGGACTGGACCTCGTCGGCGATCAGCATGATCCCGTGCTCGTCGCAGAACGCCCGTAGCTCGCGCAGGAACGCGGGTGGGGCGGGCGTGAAGCCGCCCTCGCCCTGCACCGGCTCGATGAGCACGCACGCCACCGATGGCGCCGGGATGTCGGTCGAGGTCAGCGTCCGCAGGTCGGCCATGGCGCCGGCGACTGCGGCCGCCTCGTCGCCGCCGAACTCACGGTAGACCGCCGGGAACGTGGAGAGATGGACGCCGGGCAGCAGGGGCTCGTAGCCGGTTCGGTAGTTGATGGCCGAGCTCGTCACCGACATCGCGCCCAACGTCCGTCCATGGAACCCGCCACGGAACGCGACGATGCCGGGTCGGCCGGTGACCCGCCGCGCGAGCTTGAGCGCGCCGTCGATGGCCTCGGAACCGGAGTTGAGGAACATCACCGAATTGAGCGGTGCGGGGAAGGTGGCTGCGATCTCGTCTGCGAGCCTGGTGATGGGTTCCGTGAAGCCGACAGCGTTGATCGGGCCGATGAGCTTGTCGACCTGGGCGTGGATCGCGGCTGTCACGCGCGGGTGGACGTGGCCGAGCGCCGTGACCGCGATCCCGTTCGCGAAGTCGAGGTAGGCACGCCCGGCCGTGTCGAACAGGCGATGGCCCTGGCCGTGGCTCCATTCGCGCTGGAAATAGCGGCCCAGGACGGGCGTCAGGTGCGGCGCGACGGGCGCCGGCGCGGCGACAGCGGTGACGGGTCGGTCCATCGCGCGAGTATAGGTTCGCCAGCGGCGCCTTCGACCATAGGGCGCAGCCGCTAGCATTCGGCCCATGGTCGACTTCATGCTCACGGACGAGAACCGGCTGGTCCAAGGCGCGGCCCGATCCTTTGCCGAGGCCGAGATCCTGCCCCACATTCGCGAGTGGGACACCGGCGACGGGTTCCCGCGGAGCCTGTTCGAGAAGATGGCCGAGCAGGGGTTCCTGGGCGCGCCGATCCCGGAGAAATACGGCGGCGGTGGGATGGACTACGTCAGCTTCGCGCTCCTGTGCGAGGAGCTGGAGCGTGCCGACACCTCGTTCCGTGTCGTCCAGAGCGTGCACGTCGGGCTCAACTCGCTGGCCCTGCTCCAATGGGGCACCGAGGAACAGCGGCAGCGCTGGCTGGTCCCCCAGGCGAAGGGCGAGAAGCTCGCGACCTTCGGGCTGACGGAACCGGGCGTCGGCACGGATGCGGCCAGCCTCCAGGCGATGGCACGGCGCGACGGCGCCTCCTACCGACTGAACGGCCAGAAGATCTGGATCAGCCTCGCCGACATCGCCGACCACTTCCTGGTCTTCGCCAGCGTCGACCGGTCGAAGAAGCACAAGGGCGTGACGGCGTTCCTCCTCGAGCGCGGCATGAAGGGCCTCTCCACGGGCACGCTCCACGGCAAGCTCGGGATCCGTGCCGGCAACACCGGCCTGATCAATCTCGACGACGTCGTCGTGCCCGAGGAGCACCGGATCGGCGAGGAAGGGGAGGGCTTCCTCGTCGCGATGAGCGCGATCGACCAGGGACGCTTCACGGTCGCGGCCGGGGCGGTCGGGCTCGCCCAGGCCTGCCTCGATGCCAGCGTCGTCTACGCGCACGAGCGCCACACGTTCGGCCAGGAGATCGGCGAGCACCAGCTCGTCAAGCAGATGATCGCAAAGATGGCAGCTGGCACGGAGATGGGGCGGTTGCTCGTCTGGCGAGCGGCATGGCTGAAGAACCAGGGCCTGCGCAACACGCGCGAGACGAGCCTCGCCAAGTGGCACGCCACCGAGCACTCCGTCCAGAGCGCGCTCGACGCCATCCAGGTCCACGGCGCCAATGGCTACTCGAACGAGTTCCCGGTGGAGCGCTACCTGCGCAACTCGAAGGCCGCGGTCATCTACGAGGGAACGAGCCAGCTCCACACGCTGATCCAGGCCGATTACGCCCTGGGCTATCGCGAGGACCGGCCGCTCAGGTGCGAGCCGTGGCCGGCCCAGGGCTGGGAGCGCCCGACGGCCTGAGTGCCGGGCTGAGGTCGGCGGGTCTACCCGGCCAGCACGGCCATCTCCCGGGTCAGGCGGCCGGTCGCCGCGGTCGCGGTGCCGAGGAGGTTGCGCAGGATGGTCATCGCCGCTGACGGGCGCTCGATCGCCAGCGATTCGAATGCCGCCCTCGAAATCACCAGACAGGCGACCGGTCCATCGGCGTCGACGTCGGCGCCACGCCGCCCATCGCCGAGCAGCGACGTCTCGCCGAAGGCCGAGCCGGGTCCGAGCGTCGTCAGCCGGCGCCGACCTTGCCCGGGCACCTCGATGGCCACGCTCAATGGCCCTCGGACGACAAGGAACAGCTCGGTGGACGTATCGCCGACCCGCACGACCCGCGTGCCCGCCGGGTAGGTCCGAGTGGCCGCGAGGGCCAGGACCGCGCGTCGATCGGCGTCATCGAGGCCGGCCAGGATCGGATGCGCCTCGGGGGCCAGCATCTCCTCGGCGCCGAGTCCGAGACCACGGAGGAGGGCGTCCTCCGCGACTTCGATCGCGGTGTCCAGGTCGTCGGTCCTCGTCAGCTCGGCCGAGGCTGCCGCGAGCGTGCGATCGAGCCGTTCGAGTGCCAGGCGTGGCGATGCCAACCCGACACGATCACCCGACCGCCGGCCGCCGCGATCCCGGCAAGCACGTCGCCGAGGAGGGCGATCGAACGGATCGTCGAGCCGCTCCACCCGACGGAGGTCGAGCACGAGCGTCGAAATCGGCGCGGCGGCCGCAGCGGCGATGGCGCGCAGCGTGGTCGCGACCGCCTCCGCGGCGAGGAAGGTCAATCCGCCCTGCAGCTCGATGACGGCCGAGCGGCCGCCATGTTCGGCGAGTGCCTCCCGGGCACCGACGATTTGCGCTCGCTTGGACCCGACCTCGTTCAGCGTGTACGCCGCGCGCACCGGCCGAGGTGTCGGCCCGGCCTCGCCCAGCGGATGGAGGTCGAGATCGCGGACGATGTCGCGACAGGCGCGGCCACCACGGACGGAATTGCCCTGCGGATCGAGCGGCGGCGCGAAGAACCCGAGCCCGAGGCGGCCCGGGCACGACCGCAAGGATCCCGCCGGACACGCCGCTCTTCGCCGGCAACCCGATCGTGTACAGCCACTCGCCGGCGCCGTCGTACATCCCGCAGCTAGACATCACCGCAAGCACCGCCCGGACCGTTGCGCCCGATGCGGCCCGCACGCCGGTGACCGGGTTGATGCCGCCGTTCGCCAGGGTGGCGGCGATGATCGCGAGGTCGGCCGCGGTGACGGCCACCGAGCACTGCGCGAAGTAGCGATCGACCGCGGCATCCGCGTCACCATCGATCGCGCCCGATGCGCGCAGGAGGTGCCCGATCGCCCGGTTGCGATGTCCGGTCGATCGCTCCGAGCCTCGACCGAGCGTCGATCGAGAGCGTGCCGACCCACGAACGGCCGTACCCGTCCAGCATGCGGTCGAGCGGCGTGCCGGCGTCGCCGGCCCGGATCAGGCCGGCAGCGGCGATCGCCCCGGCATTGACCATCGGGTTCAGCGGCCGGCCACTGGCCCTGTCCAGCGTGATCGCGTTGAACGCCTCGCCGGTCGGCTCGACCCCGATCCGGGCGCGCACGGCCGCCTCACCGAGGTCGTCGAGGACCAGGGCGTACGTCAGCGGCTTGGAGATCGACTGGATCGTGAAGGGAACCCGGCTGTCGCCGACCTCGTGGACGACGCCATCCAGGGTGGCCGCGGCGATCCCGAACCAAGCTGGGTCGGCGTTGCCGAGTTCCGGGATATAGTTGGCGACGGCGCCGTCGTCGACCGCGCGGTGACGCTCGTGGATCTGGGCCAGGTATGCGGCGAGCGGCGAACCGACGACGTCGACGCTCGGCGGCGAAATCGGGGCCTCCGACCAGGGGGCCGGCCAGGCGCCGCTTCGTGCGTCGCCCGGGGCCAGGTCGATGTCGGTCGCTACGTCTCGCTCCTCGTGCCAAACCGGCCAGCTTGGCGGCTTCCGCCGCATCGCAGCACGAGCCTACGCAGCCGGCCGGCCCCTTCACAAGGGCCTATGAGCCAGCGTACCGAACGACATCCCAGGCCGGTACCCGGCGGGAACGGCGCCGCAACCGCGGCGACCACTTGGCCCGGGTGTGCGCATCCCCCGTCCTGGATGCGGGCCGCTACGCCAGGTCCTGCGCCGTGGTCGATCCTGGCTGGGAGCCGATCGGCGTGCGGACCGGCACACGCGGTCGCGGTGCCTGCATCCGGCCGCGAGCGGTCACGATCAGCGCGACCGCGCCGATGATCACACCGCCCGCCACCAGCGTGCGCGGATCGATCGGCTCGTTGCGGACCACCGCCCCGAGGATCACGGCGACGACGGGGTTCACATAGGCGTAGGTCGCGATGAGCGGCAGCGGCGCCACGCGCAGGAGCCACCCGTACGCGGTGAACGCCAGCAGGCTGCCGATGACCGTCAGGTAAACGAGGGCGCCGATCGAATCGCGCGACACGGCGGCGGGGTCGAACCGCCCGAACTCGCCGGTCACGCCGGCCATGAGGGCGAGGACCGCGCCGCCCGCCAGCATCTGGGTCCCGGTCGCGACGAGCGGCTGGCCGGGCAGGGTGGCCCGGTGCGAGGCGTAGAGCGATCCCAGCGACCAGGCGATCGGCGAGACGATGATGGCCGCGAGGCCCAGTGGGTCGAGGGCACCCGCCTGGCCGAGGATGGTCGGGCCGACGAGGATCGCCACGCCGACGAAACCGACGACGATCCCGACGGCGGCGATCCGCGGCAGTCGTTCGCCGAGGAACACACGCCCGAAGATCGCGACCCAGACCGGCATCATCGCGATCAGCAGGGCCGCGATCCCGGATGGGATGGTCTGCTCGCCGAACGCGACCATGCCCATGCCCCCACCGAGCAGCAGCGTGCCCACGATGATCGTGTCGCGCCACTCGCGGCGCGTCGGCGCCACGAAGGCTCGGCGTGCCCGCAGGAGCGACCAGGTCATGAGGACCGTCCCGGCGATCGCGAAGCGGACCGCAGCCATCAGGAACGGTGGGATCGTCTCGACCGCGATCGCGATGCCGAGATAGGTCGAGCCCCAGACCACGTAGAGGACCAGCAGCCCGAGCCAGATCGTCCCACGTTCGGGCGGGCGCGTCGGCTCTGTTGGCATAGGCAGATGGTCCAAGTGCACAGCATACGACGCGGTGGGTCGGCGATCGTGGGCCGCTGGGATCGGGCCGGTGGACGCGACGTGGACCGGTGTGGACTGGTGGCCCGAGCCGCCTCAGGCCGCCAGCGAGGCCCCGGAGTCCGGCCGGCAGACCTTGCACGGACGGTACCCCGCCACGACACCGGCCCGGACCGACCGAAAGGCCACGCGATGCACGTCCATGACGCGGCGCGCGTGCCGGCACGTGGGCAGGCACATGATGTTCGTCGTGTCGGAGCCGACGTAGCGGATGCCCGCGGCGGCCTGCGCCTCGAGGCCCTCTGGGTCCAGGCCCTCGCTGCGCAGGATCGTCCGCTTGTTGGCAGGACCCCCGAGCGAGTACTGGCCGATCGAGCCATCCGTGCGGACGACCCGGTGACACGGCACGATCAACGGGACCGGGTTGTGGCCGAGGGCCGTTCCGACGGCGCGCACGGCCCGTGGCCGGCCGATCTCCGCGGCGACCCAGCCGTACGGACGCACCTCGCCGCGCGGGATCTCGAGCGCCTTGTGCCAGACGTCCAGCTCGAACGGGCTGTGCCCGCGCAGGTCGAGGTCGATGCGCACGCGCCGGTCCCCACCGAGTCGCCGGCCGATCGTGTCAGCCAGCCGCGGCGGGAGGGCATCCATGGGGAATGCCTCGCGGCCGGTCACCGCCCGATGGCGGGCCTCGAACGACGGCCCGTCCGTGGCGGCGGCCACCTCCGACACCCCGCGGCCATTCCAGGCGACGGTGAGGGGCCCGATCGGCGAATCGATCTGGGCGTAGCCGTCGGCGAGACCGGTCTCCACGAGCACCCTGGGGCGGAGCCCGGCCGGGGCCGTGGCGGTCATGTCCGCGAGCGCGGCCTCGATGGCCGCATCGGTCGTGCTGGGATCGAGCGGATGGGTCATGCGGTCATCTCCTCGAGCTCGTGACGGGCGTCCGCCTCGAGCATCGTGCGTAACTGGGCGATCCCTCGGTGGACCTGGGCCTTGACCGTGCCTTCGGGGCGACCGAGGGCGGCGGCGGCTTCCGGGTAGGACAGGCCGTCGACGTGGCGGAGCACGACGGCGGCGCGGTAGACGGGTGGCAGTTCGGCGAGCCGGGCACCCCAGCGCTCGCGCTCGGCTCGACGCTCGGCGACATCGGGCGGCGCCTCCCTGCGCGGGGCACTCGGTTCGAGGGCGGGCGCGCCGTCGTGATCGAGCGAGACCGGCGGCGCCCCGCGGCCGGCCCGCCGCAGGCCGCGCGTGCGGCACAGGTTGAGCACGATCGTCGTCAGCCAGCCGCGCACCCTGAGCTCGCGGATCCGTGCGGGGTCATACGTCGCGAGCGCCCGGTAGGCACGAACCAGGGCGTCTTGCGCGGCCTCCTCGGCGTCGCGCGGGTCGCCCAGCATGCGCAGGGCGATCGTGTACAACCGGTCCTGGTGCGCCACGACGAGCGCGTCGAAGGCGCCGTCGAGGTCCCGGGCGAGGTCGGCTGTGAGGTGGTCGTCCGTATCCATCACCCCCCTGAACCACGCGCCGGGCGCAACCGTTGCATGCCGCTACGGTACCCGCGCCGCGATCGCTCGGGCCACGGACAGCGTGCGACAATCCGCGCGATGGGCCACGACGACCGGTACGACGACCTGATCGCCACCCTCGGTGGGTTCCACCGCTCGTGGCTCGTGTACCTGGGCATCGAGCTGGGACTGTTCGAGCACGTGCGCGCGGCCCGCGACACGGGCCTGACGACGGCCGAGCTGGCCGCCGCGACCGGCACGCACCCCGCAGCCATCGAGGCGTGGGCCTGGGCATCGGACGCCCACGACCTGACCACCTTCGACGACGGCCGGCTCGTGATGGACGAGGACGTGGCGGCGATCCTGCTCGATGGCGACCGCGCCGATTTCCTGGGCGGCCAGTTCGTCCACGCCGTCGTCGCGTCGATGGACTGGAGCGGCATGGCCGACTTCTTCCGGACCGGGACACCGATCGCCGAGCGACCCGAGCGCTACCGCAAGGCGATCGAGACCCTGACCCGTCAGGACATCGCGGTGTTCTTCCAGGAGGTCCTGGCCGCGCTCCCCCAGCTGGTCGCGGACCTGTCGAGCGGCGGCCGCGTGGTCGACGTCCACTGCGGTGGTGGCCGCTGGCTCGTGGCGATGGCCCGCCGTTTCCCGGCGCTCCAGCTCGTGGGAGTCGAGTTCGAGGCGGATTCGGTCGCCCGGGCACGCGCCGCCGTCGCCGCGGAGGGCCTGTCCGACCGCATCGACATCCGTGAAGCCAAGGCCACCGATCCGGGCAAGGTCGGCGAGTACGACCTCGCCTATTTCCAGTACGCGCTCCACCAGCTCGATGACGCCCCGCAGGTCCTGCGCGCCGCCTGGGCAGCCCTGCGCCTGGGCGGCCGGCTGATCGTGCTGGACTGGCCGCTCCCGTCCGGACAGGAGGAGTTCCGCACCCGGCACGGGGAGATCATCGCCGGCGTCCAGCTCGATGAGTTGTACCAGGGCACCGCCCTCGCGTCGCGAGAGCGGTTCCTGGCCTGGTTCGGCGAAGCCGGGCTGCCCGCCCCGACGGCGATCGACCTCCCGTCGGGCGCGGCCGTGTTCCTCGCGGAGCGAGCGGACTGACTAGCTCGTGACCTCGATGGTCCCGGTCATGTCCGTGTGGATCTGGCAGAAGAAGGCGTACGTGCCCGCGGCGCTGAACGTCAGGCCGCCCGATTCACCCTGCCCAAGACGCTCGGTCGAGCACGTCGGGTCGTCCTTGTACGTGGCCGTGTGCGGCACGCCATCGCCGTTGGTCCACGTGATGACGTCGCCCACCTTCGCCTGGATCGTGCCCGGCGAGAAGGCGTTGCCGGTCATGGCGGCCTGGACCGTGCCGGCGTCGGAGGACGGAGCGCACACCCCGCCGCCCGATCCGGCGTCGGTGGCCGCGGGCGATGCGGCCGGTGCGGACGGGGGCGCCGTCAGCGCCGGTTCCGGCGGGCCGACGCTCGCCGTGCCGGTCGACGCGGCGGGGGAGCACGCGACGAGGCACAGGACGGCGGCCATGGCAAGGACGGGCAGCAGGCGGGTCATGGCGTCCTCCAGCAGTCGAGCAGATCCGTGTATGGCTCTCTCGGGCGTCTACGTTGCCACGGTCCCGCTGGTTTCGGAAGGGCCTGTCAGGTGACGCCACCCATCGATGCCGACACGCTTCGCCGTCTCCTTCGGCATGAGGCCGAGGTCCACGCGATCCCGGGACGCGTGCTGCGCGACCTCGGCGATTCGCTGCTGCTCTACGACGAGGTCGATCCGGAGCCCTTCTGGAACCGTCTTGAGGGGCTGCGCTGGCCGAGCGATCCGGCCGCGTTCGACCGGCGGCTGGGCGAGGCCGGCATCCTCTTCGCGTCGATCGGCCGGCAGCCCCACGTCTGGGTCTCGCCCCCGCACGACGAGCCGCCCGACCTCGCCGCGAGGCTGGCCGCGAACGGCTTCGAGGACATGGGCAAGGGGCTGTTGATGATCGCGCGGGACCGGGGACTGGCGCGCGCCGCCCTGGCGACGCCAGCCGCCGACGGGGCCGTTGTCGATCGCCTGTCGGAGGTCGCAGGCGACCGTGCGGAGGCGGCCGCCGAGACGATCGTGGGCGTCCTGTTCGACGCGTTCGGGGTCGGCGGGGCGCGCCGCGACGGCATCGTCGCGGAGACCCGGGCGTCGCTTGCCGACCCGCGGTTCATGCACTACGTCGTGCGGCGCGGCGAAGAGCCGCTCGCCGTCGCCCGACGGGCGACCTTCGACGGGCTGAGCTACCTGTCGTCGATCGGGACGGTGGACCGTGCGCGAGGCCTGGGACTGGGTCGGCTGGTGACGGCCAGTGCGCTGCTCGACGCGTTCGATGCCGGCAGCGAGTGGGTCCATCTCGGGGTGTTCGCCGACAATGCCCCGGCCATCGCCCTGTACGAACGGCTCGGCTTCGTGATGAGCGGCGATCCGGGGCCGGATATGGTGCTCGTCGGATGATCGTTTTGCCCGAGGCGGCGGGCGTGGTCGGGGCCCTGGCCGTCGGCTGGGCAACGGTCGAGCTGGATCGGGCCGCCCGGGAGCTGTCTCACCTGCTCGCGCCCGGGGCCGGATTCAGTCCCGCGGCCGCGTCGGTCATCCTCGGGGCACGCTGCCGGTCCGGCCGTGCGGCGGAGGCGGGGCTGTGGATCGCCCTGCTCGAGCCCGACACCGAGGGCCGGCTGGCGGGCACGCTGGCCAGGTCCGGCGAGGGCTGGGCGGCCAACTGGGTGCGTGCCGGCGCGGCGGCCACCCAGCGGCTCTCCGCCGAGCGTCCGGGTCCGTTCGGACCTGAGCGCCTGGTGCTCGACGGCCCGGCCACCCGTCCCCATCGACTCGTCGTCGAGGCCGTACCATCGCCACCATGACCGACACAGCACCCACCATCAGACCGGCAAGCGAGACCGACGCCGAGACCATCGCCGCCCTGTTCACGGACGAGGGCTACCCGGCCGGCCCGAGCGACATCGTCGAGCGGCTCACCCGCTTCGGGTCCGACTTCTCGCGTGTCCTGGTCGCCGAACACGAGGGCGAGCTCCTGGGCTTCATCGCCGTCCACGCCATGCCCCGCTTCGAGCATGACGACCGGATCCTGCGGGTGCTGGCCCTGGTCGTCGACGCCGGGGCGCGCGAACGCGGCGTCGGGCGCGCGCTGATGGCGGAGGCCGAGCGCATCGGCACCGAGCTGGGCGCCGCGTTCATCGAGATCACCGCCGGCCACCACCGGCCCGAGGCGCGCCACCTGTACGAATTGCTGGGCTACGACGGGAACGTCGCCGCCTACCTGCGCAAGAAGCTCTGACCGGCCCGTCCGCGCCGACCCCTGGGGCCGTGCCTGCCGAGACGGCCGGCGCGCCGCCGGCTCAGGCCCCACGCAGCGGACCCGGGTTCCCGCGCCTGCGCCTCCGCGAGGGCGCGGCCGAGCTGCTCGACCTGCCCTGGGAGCGCCCCCTCGCCGGTTGGCGCGCCGACGAGGACGGGACGATCGCCGGGATGCGGGTCCGCGAACTGCCCGTGGGGCCATCCCGCCACCTCGTCCGGTTCCTCACGAGCGGCCGCCGCACGTACGCGCTCAAGGAGGAGCCGCTCGGGGTCGCCTCCACGGAATTCTCCGTGCTGCGCCACCTCCAGGCCCAGGGACTGCCGGCCGTGGCTCCGGTGGGCCTCGCGGCGGCCCCGGAACGGGACGCGGCCATCCTCGTGACCGAGTACCTGGAGTTCTCGATCCAGTATCGCCGGCTGCTCATGCGCTTCCCCCTCGGGCCCGGGCCATACCGCGACCGGCTCCTCGACGCGATGGCGTGGCTCCTCGTTGACCTCCACCGGGCCGGCGTCTTCTGGGGCGACTGCTCGCTCGCCAACACCCTGTTCCGCCGGGACGGCGACAAGATCCAGGCCTTCCTCGTCGACGCCGAGACCAGCGAGATCCACCCGTCGCTGTCGGATGGCCAGCGCGAATACGACCTCGACATCCTCGTCGAGAACGTGGCCTTCGGCCTCGCCGATCTCGGGGCGATGCAGGGTCGCGAGGGCGCGGCCGACGACGCGGTCGAGGCGGCCGAGACCGTCCGCTCGCGCTACGCGGCGGTCTGGGACGAGCTCCGGATGGAACCCGAGCTGTCCGCCGACGACCGGCATGCGGTGCGCGCCAGGATCCGCCGGCTCAACGATCTCGGGTTCGCGGTGGACGAGATCACGCTCGAGCCGACCGGCCACGGCGAGAACATCGTCCGGCTCAAGGTCGCGGTCGCCAATCGGCGCTTCCACGCGCGTGAGCTGGAGCGACTGACGGGCCTCGTCGCCCTCGAAGGCCAGGCCCAGCTCCTGCTCAACGACCTGCACGAGTACCAGGCCTGGATCGAGCACGAGGAGCATCGACCGATCTCCGAGAAGGAGGCGGCCGAGCGCTGGATGGTCAACGTCCTCGAACCGAGTCTCCGCGAGCTTGCGCCCGGCCATCGGCCCGGGACGCGATCCGCTCCAGGCCTACTGCGACGTGCTCGAGCAGAAATGGATCCTGTCCGAGCTCGCCGGAAAGGACGTGGGCCTGTCGGCGGCGATGGACGCATACCTGGGGCTCGGGGCACCGGCGCCGGAATCGGACGTGGCGTCCGACGACTCCAGCATCGCGCTCGATATCGACTGGTCGACCGGCTGGGAGACAGAACCCGATGCGAAGCCGAGACGATCGCGGACGTCGACCGCCGAGTCGCGGACGGCGCGGATGACACAGATGCTTGACTGGTCGAGCGTGGCAGCCGTCAACCGGCGTGTGGCACCATCGCGGGCATGACGGTCGCGATCGAGGGGAGCCCGGTCATCCGGGTCCGGGGCCTGACCAAGCGCTATGGCGATGTCCAGGCGGTCGCGGGCGTCGACTTCGACGTCGCGGCCGGCGAGATCTTCGGCCTGCTCGGCCCCAACGGTGCGGGCAAGACGACGACCGTGGAGATCCTCGAAGGCCTGCGCGCCCCGGACGGTGGCGAGGTCAACGTCCTGGGCGTGAACGTCAACCGCGGGGCGGACGCGCTCAAGCCGCGCATCGGCGTCAGCCTCCAGACCGCGGCGCTCTACCCGAAGCTCACGGTCACCGAAGTCCTCGACCTGTTCCGCAGCTTCTACGCGCGCTCGCGCCCGACGGCCGAGCTCATCGAGGCGCTCGACCTCGGGCGAGCGGCAGAACGCCCAGACCCGCGTCCTGTCGGGCGGGCAACGCCAGCGACTGGCGGTCGCCCTCGCCCTCGTCAACGACCCGGAGCTCGTGTTCCTCGACGAGCCGACGACGGGCCTCGACCCGGCGGCCCGACGCTCGCTCTGGGATCTCGTGCTAGGGCTCAAGGCCGCCGGCCGGACCGTGCTCCTGACGACGCACTACATGGAGGAGGCCGAGGTCCTGTGCGACCGCCTCGCGATCATGGACCACGGGCGGATCCTGGAGATGGGCACGGTCGACGAGCTCGTCACGAAGCGCTTCCATGAGCGGGCCGTCCGGTTCGATCGCCTGCCGGAGCTGACCGAGGCGGAGCTCGCGGCCCTGCCGGCCGTCGCATCGGTCAAGGCGGATGGAGGCGAGATGTTGCTCTACACGCGCGACGTGGGCCCGACGATCGGCGCGCTGCTGGCGCTGACGGAGCGACGCGGCCTGGAGCCCCAGAACCTCGCCATCCGGCGGGCGACGCTCGAGGACGTGTTCCTGGACCTGACCGGCCGGGCGCTGCGTGACTGACGCCCGATGAACGCCCTTCTCGCGCTCACGATCGCCAACATCAAGAGCTACGTTCGCGACCGGGCGGCCCTGTTCTGGACCCTAGCGTTCCCGCTGATCTTCATCTTCATGTTCGGCTTCATCTTCCAGGGCGGCGGCGGGGGAGGGCTGACCATCGGTTGGGTGGACGACGACGGTTCACCCGCGTCGGGGCAGCTCCGCACGGCCTTCACGGCCTCTGGCTCCACCGACCTCGTCGAGACGACCGAAGCCGGCGCGCTCGCGAAGATGCAGGACGGCGAGGTCGACGCCGTGATCGTCGTCCGGGACGGATATGGCGAAGCGGTCGCCGCCGGCGCTGCCGGAACGGCGACCGCGCCCGCCTCGATCACGGTCTTCACGGACCCGTCGCGGGCGAACCTCGCGGGCTCGGTCTACCAGGCGGTCGGTGCCGTCCTGGGCGTCGTCAACCTCGGCGGCCGCCTCCCGCTTGTGGTCCCCGATGCCAGGACCATCCAGACGGAGAACCTGAACTTCATCAGCTACTTCGTGCCGAGCATGCTCGGCCTGTCGGTGATGCAGGTCGGGCTCTTTGCCGCTATCCCGCTCGTGGCCGACCGCGAGAAGCTCATCCTCAAGCGCCTGGCGGCGACGCCGCTGCGGCGCTGGCAGCTCGTTGGCTCGAACGTCCTGATGCGCCTGCTCATCGCCATGGTCCAGGCGGTCATCATCGTTTTGGTCGGCGTGCTCGCGTTCGGCGTCGAGGTCACGGGCTCGATCCCGATGGTGGCCGGCTTCGTCGTGCTCGGGGCGCTGGCGTTCCTCGCGCTTGGCTACGTGGTCGCCTCGTTCACAGGCACGGAGGACGCCGCGAACGGCATCACCAGCGTCATCCAGTTCCCGATGATGTTCCTGTCGGGGACGTTCTTCCCGATCAACGAGATGCCCGACGTCCTGCAGGGCATCGCGCGGGTCATCCCGCTCACGTACCTCTCGGACGCGCTGCGGCAGGTGATGGTCAGTGGTGCGGCGTTCGCCCCGCTGTGGCTGTGCGCGGCGGTCCTCGTCGGGTGGCTGGTCGTGTGCTTCGGGATCGCGGCGGTCAAGTTCCGCTGGCAATAAGGGCGTTGCGCCGCCCGACCGGCCTCGACCCGCCCGCGTCGTCTGCCACGCGACAGCAGGCCCCCGAGGAGCCGGCCGGGCCGGCCTCGACCCGCCCGCGTCGTCTGCCACGCGACAGCAGGCCCCCGAGGAGCCGGCCGGGCCGGCCTCGACCCGCCCGCGTCGTCTGCCACGCGACAGCAGGCCCCCGAGGAGCCGGCCGGGCCGGCCTCGACCCGCCCGCGTCGTCTGCCACGCGACAGCAGCGGTCCTACCAGCGCTCTGTGTGGACGAGCTCGTCGAGCGGCCGCCGGCCCCCGGCTTTGAGCGGGCGTTCCAGGTCGTCGGGGTCGGCCGGATAGCCGAACGAGAGCAGGAACTCGCAGTGCTGGCCGTCGGGATAGCCCAGCAGGCGCTGCGCGAGATCGTGCTGGTAGACGGTCGCCGGCACGCTCCCGATGCCGAGCTCCCAAGCGACGAGCATCATCGAATCCGCCGCCTGGCCGAGATCGAACATGACCGACAGCGGCGCATCGGCCGTCCTTGGATCCGGCGTCACGAGCGCGACCGCAGCGGCCGCCCCGGCGAGATGGCCCGCATACGGCCCGACCGCGGCCAGCTCCTGCAAGTGGGCCCGGTCCCGGCAGACGATGAACGCCCAGCGCTGCTGGTTCTTGGAGCTGTTCGCCCGCCGGCCCGCGTGGAGGATGCGTTCGAGATGCACGGGCTGGAGCGGCCGGTCGGCAAAGCGGCGGATGGCTCGGCGCGACCGGACCGCGTCCCAGACCGCGTCGTTCTCCTCCATCAGCCGAGCCCCGGCTCATCGGCGGCGGGCGGGACACCCGGGTCGCGGGTCGCGCCGGCCTCCACGGCCGGTTGACGCGTCGCACCCGGCATCGCGACCTGGGCCAGGGTCCGGAAGCCGCCCGGCGTCGCCGCGACGGCCGCGAAGCGGGTCTCCCCGTCCGGGATCCGCTCGGCTGGGGTGGCGGCCGCGATCCTCGCCGCCTCGTCGGGTTCCAGCGGCCCGCCGAGCGCCATCGTGAGGAACCGCGCCACCGCCGCCCGATACGCCGGCTCCTCGTACAGCCACGAGTGCTGGCCGCCGGCCATCGCGAGCGTCTCCACGACCGCGTCGCCCGCGCCCCGGCTGGAGCGGGCCGCGGCCGCGAGCCGACCCATGTGCCCGAAGGGGACGACCTGGTCCGCGTCCCCGTGGGCCAGCAGGATCGGGCCGCGGTATCTCGCGATGGCCCGCGTCGCGCTGATCTCCGCGACCGTGTGGCCGCGCGGCCGCAGGTACACCCGTGTGGTGAGCCAGGCGAGGGGATAGGCGATCGGGTCGGGGATCGGGAGATGGGCCAGGTGGAACGTCTGGCGCGTGAGCCGGTACGGATCGGCCGGGCCGGAGGTGGCGACCACCGCCGCGACCCTGGGATCCCAGGCACCGGCGAGGATCGCCCCGATCGCGCCCATCGAATGCCCGACGACCGCGCCGACCGTCACCTCGGGACGATCCAGGAGCGCGTCGAACGCCGCGGCCGCATCCAGCCCGAACTCCCCGGCGCTGAGCGGCAGGGCCTCGGCCGGATTGGCGCCGTGGCCGCGCACGTCGATGGTCAGGCAGTGGAAGCCGGCGGCGTGCAGGAACAGGGCGTTGGGCAGGGTTCGGTCACGCGCCGATTCCCAGCCATGGACGAGCGCCACCCCCGGACCCGGCTGCCCCCCGCGCGCCGGGATGAACCACGCCGGCAGCTCCACGTCGCCCGAGCGGACCGTGATCGCCTCGAACGGCAGCCCGAGGTCGGCCGGGGTGATCTGCGGCGGGTGCTGGCGGGGGTACCCGGCCCGGGCGCGGTAGGCCAGCGCGAACCGGTACGCAAGGCCGAGCGGCGCCGCGGCGACGGCCGCCGCGAGCCCGGCCCGACGAACGAATCCCATGACCACAGGGGACGGCACGGACCGCCGGCCTGTCAAGCACGGGCGTTCGAAGGGCGTTGCCGCGGGGGCTCGACACGCGGGCCGGTACACTGGCGGGCGTGGCGAAGCGCGATCCTCACGTCGTCCTGGGTGTCGAGCGAGGCGCCGCCCCGTCCCAGATCAAGGCGGCCTGGCGGCGACTGGCGCGATCGAACCATCCGGACCTGACCGGCGACGACCCCACGGCCGTGCAGGCCGCCACCCGTCGGATGGCCGAGATCAACGACGCGTACACCGCGCTGACCCGTGAGGCCGCCGCCGATCGCCGGGCGCGCGACGGTGAGCGCGCCGATTTCGAGGACGCACCCGCCCCGCGTCGAGGCGGCCCGCCGCGCCCACGGCCGACCCGGCCCGTCACGCGCAGCCTCGACATGACCGGCACGTTCCGCCAACGGAACCAGACCACCGGCAATGGCGGCCCGGGGACGGGGGGCGAGCGCCGCGCCGCACCGCCGACCATCCAGCCCCCGCTGCGCGGCGAAAGAGTCCGCGGGGAACCGCCACGCGCGTCCACGCCGACAGGCCCGCTCGAGCGAGGGCGGCTTCGCGATTTCCGCCGTCCCAAGCCGCCGTCGCTCGACGTCGCGCGCGAGCACACGATGGAGTTCGGGAAGTTCCACGGGCACACGCTGGGCCAGATCGCCGCCTTCGAACCGTCGTATATCGACTGGGTGGCCGGGACCGTCACCCGCGACCCCGATCTCGTCGCCGCGGCTCGGGTGATCCAGGCGGACCTGGACGCTCGCGGGGTGTCGCGCCGGTCCCATCCGCTGTCGGTGCGATCCGGTCAAACCGCCTGAACACAGGGATCGCCCCCCGAGGATCGGGGGGCGATCGGTTCGTTGTTCGCGCCTGAGCGATGAGTGCTGCCGTCCCTGCGACCTTACGGGCCTGATGGCCGAAGATCGGTTACTCGGCTCGTGACCGGGACCCGGGATCCCTTCCTCGAACCTCCTCGAGAAAGCGTCCGTTTCCCAGTCCGTAGACCGACGCCCCAGTTGCTGTTCCCGGTTCGATCGCGGGTCGGCGTAATCGGAAGACTACGTCGATTTCCGTAGGCCGGGCAATGGCACTTCCAGCCCGAAGTGCGCACGGCGATGGTCGGGCGCAGCCACGCACCGGCGATGGGACGCCCGTACCAGGTGCCCGGACGCACCGTTCGCGGCCTCTTCAACGCGCCAAACGGGGATGATATGCGCCTGTAATGTCCTGGTTCGTTTCCGCGATGTCGCTGCGATTCGCGCCCCGGAGCGATTCGTCGGTCTCCCGTAGGCTTGGGGCGTGTCACCCTTCCCCCGACGCCGCCTCCTGCTGATCGCCGTCCTGGTCGCCGCCTGTGCGACCCCGGCGACCGCTTCATTCGACCCCGATGGGCCCTGCACCCAGGACGGTTCCGCGCCGGGCGCCTACCCCGAGCTCGAGGCCATGGTGCCCACCAGCTACGAGGCCACGCCACCCCGAACCCTGGACTCCGGAAGGAACTGCAGCGCCGAGGCCTTGGGCGCCCTGCGGCGGGCCGGCATCGACGAGGCGCGCTTCGCGGGCGGCACGTGGAGCTTCGGTGGAACTCGCGCCGCGGCGCTCGTCGTGTTCAGTGCCCAGGGCCTCACGGCGGACGCGATGGCCGACTTCTACGCCGAGAGCGCCCGTGCCGCCAACCGGACCCGCGTGACCGCCGAGTCGACGCCGACGCTCGCCGGTCGAGCGGTCCAGCGCATCGACACGATGACGGGCTCCCGCCAGCAGACGGTCGTCGTCTGGCCCGCCGCGACGACCGACGTCGTGAACGTCGTCATCACCAACGACCTGCCAGACCCGAAGATCGAGTCCGCCGTCGCGGCCTTCGACGGTCGATGAGCGCGGGCGATGAGCGCGGGCGGGGCGATGCCGTTTGCCGTGACGGGCCGCGGCCGGTGCTAGAGTCGGCGCCATGACCGATCGGTCGACGTCGAAGCCGTCCGACGTCGCATCCCGCCGCGCCGCGTGGCAGGCCGAGCGCCTGGACCCGGCCCTCGGCCGCGCGCCCGAGCGCAAGGCCCGCTTCTCGACGATCAGCGATATGCCGATCGACGGCCTGTACGGACCGTGGTCACTGGCCGAGGACGCCGAGGCGCGCATCGGCCTGCCGGGCGATCCGCCGTTCACCCGCGGCATCCATCCGAGCGGCTATCGAAGCCGCCTCTGGACGATGCGGATGTTCGCCGGGTTCGGGGCGGCCGAGGACACGAACGCGCGCTTCCACCAGCTCCTCGACGCCGGCCAGACTGGGCTGTCGATCGCGTACGACATGCCGACGCTCTACGGCTACGACACCGATGACGCGGAAGCGGAAGGCGAGTTCGGGACATGCGGCGTCGCGGTGAGCTCGCTCGCCGACATGGAGGTGCTGCTCGACGGCCTGCCGCTCGAACGCGTGTCGACGTCGATGACGATCAACTCGCCGGCCGCGCCGATCTGGGCGATGTACATCGTCGCCGCCGAGAAGGCTGGCGTCTCGCGCGATCGATTGGAAGGCACGACCCAGAACGACATCCTCAAGGAGTTCATCGCCCAGAAGGAATTCCTGTTCCCGCCCGAACCGTCGATGCGCCTCGTGACCGACACGATCGAGTTCGGCACCCGCGAGCTGCCGCGCTGGAACACCATCTCGATCTCGGGCTACCACATCCGCGAGGCCGGCTCGACCGCGGTCCAGGAGCTGGCGTTCACGATCGCCGACGGGATGGCTTACGTCGAGGCCGCCCTGGAGCGCGGACTGTGCATCGACGACTTCGCGCCGCGGCTGTCGTTCTTCTTCAACTCGCACTCGGACTTCTTCGAGGAGATCGCGAAGTTCCGGGCCAGCCGCCGGATCTGGCACGACCTGATGACCGGTCGCTATCACGCCGAAAACGAGCGCAGCGCCTGGATGCGGTTCCACACCCAGACCGCCGGGGTGTCGCTCACGCCGCAGCAGCCGTTGAACAACCTGACCCGGGTCGCCCTCCAGGCCCTGGCCGGCGTCCTGGGAGGGACCCAGTCGCTCCATACCGACGCCTACGATGAGGCGCTGGCGGTCCCCACGGCCGAGGCGGCCATGCTCGCGCTGCGTCAACAGCAGATCATCGCCGAGGAGAGCGGGGTGGACGCCACGGTCGATCCGCTCGGCGGCTCGTGGTTCGTCGAGGCCCTGACCGACGAAACCGAACGCCAGGTCTGGCGCTACCTCGACGAGATCGACCGCCGCGGCGGGATGGTCGCCGCGGTCAAGGAGGGCTACCCGCAGCGCGAGATCGCCGATGCGGCCTATCGCTATCAGCGCGAGTTCGATGCCGGCGAACGGCGGGTCGTCGGGGTCAACGCCTACATCGACGAGAACGAGCAGACGCGGGTGCCGGTGCTGGCCGTGCCACCGGGCTCGATGGAGCGGCACCTGGCGCGACTCGAGCGGACTCGCAGGGAACGTGACGCGACGGCGGTCGAGGCCGCCCTGGGGGGGCTCCGCGACGCCGCGTCACGGCCCGGAACCAGCGAGACGAACCTCATGCCGCACTTCATCCGCTGCGCCGAGGCCTATGCGACGCTCGGCGAGCAATGCGCCGTGCTGCGCGGCGTCTTCGGGGAGTACCGCGAACCCGTCGCGGTCTGATCTCGCAGCACATCGGCCTGACTCAGGTCCGCAGGTCGTCCCCGTAGCCCGCCTTCTCCATCGCCGCGCCCAGCTCGACGGGAAGCTTTTGGTAGAGCGAGGTCGACTTCGCCTTCAGCCCCGTGAGCTCGGCCATCGACCCTTCACGATCGGTCTCCAGGTCCTTGGCCGCCAGCGCGATCTCGCCCTCGACGGCGTAGACCTCGTCGGCGAGTGGCCTGAGCAGCAGGTACAGCTCGAGATCGAGGGAGGCAACGATCGCCATCGCGCTGAGCGCCTTGGGGAAGGCGCCATGGACAGCCGCTTCGTAGCGGCCGATCATGGCCGGATCGACCGCCTGAGGGCGGTACTCAGCGTGCCAGGTGAGCCACTCCATCTCATGCTGGATGATGAACAGCTCGGTGAAGACGTCTGCGACGCGCAGGCGTAGCTCCTTGAGCTCTTCGCGCTGCGCGGCGCCGCGTCGGCCCTTGATTTCATTGCGCACCGCGACGAGGGCCGCCGTCAGCGCGGACGTCACGGCGACTGTCGCGCCGATGAGCGCGACGATCAGGGGTGTGAAGTCCTTCAGATCCACCATCCGCCCCTTCGACAGCCACCGTCGGATCAGGTCCCGTCCGAGCCGTCCCTCGGAGCCAGCAGACTATCATTCGCCTCCATGTACCTCGACGCGATGGAGTTCCTGGAAGAGGAGCGCGACCTCTGGGCGCCGTACGAGGCGCTGGCCGGCCTGACGGATGTGCAGCTGGCGGAGCCGCAGGAAGCCGCGCACGGATGGTCAGGGCGGGACCTCATGGCGCACCTGTTGGCCTGGCAGGAGATCGCGTTGCGCGCGGCCAAGGAACTGGCCGTCAACGAGACCAGCGAGACCTTCGCCCGGACCAGCGCCGACTGGGACGCTCGCGGCGGCGATGTCGTGAACGCGGAGATCGAGTCGACCTGGGCGGGCGTGCCGATGACGGAGCTGCGCGATCGGTTCGCGACCCAGCCCGGCGAGCTGCGCGGCTACCTGACGGTCGTGCCCGAGACGCGATGGCTGAAGCACGCCAAGAACCTCGAATTGTTCCGCGAGGAGACCATCGAGCACTACGAGGAGCACAGCGCCGACCTGCGCGCGATCCTCGACGCGGCGGGTACCGGGTGACCCTGCGCGAGGTCATCGACGCGGCGGCGGCCCGGTATGGCCTGGACCCCCGTTCCGAGACGGCCGCCGACGGCTCCATCACGTGGGCGCGCGGCGACCATGTGTTCGCGACGCTGTCCGCCGACGGGACGACCGCCTCGTTCCTGCTGGATCCCCTGGTCGCCGGGGCGGCCGCGCGCACGCCCGATGTGCGCGCCTCAGCGCGCGGCCGCGGCTGGGTCGATATGTCCCCGCGCGTCGTCGACGGCCACGCGGCCGATCGCGCCGGGGCCTGGTTCCTCTCCGCGTTCCGGCGTCTCGGCGACTAGACCGGACGGCGCCCGCACCCCGTCAGTGGTAGGCACGGATCGGCGACAACTCTGCGTGACCGATCGCTCAAGCTGCGGCGGATTGCATCCTGGAGATCAGCTCACGCTCGTCTGTGCCTGAATGGTGCCTGTGGCTGACGCCGCAGATGGGACCACGCTCATTCGTCGGCAAAACGTGCCTGCCTGTGACATATCTCGCGGAATTGAACGACCCCGGCGTGAGCCGGGGTCGAACGTGGCGCGAGAAGAGGAGCGGGTCAGTCGGCGGTGACGGTCTCGGGAGCGGTCGTCTGGCTCTTGGCGGCACCGGTCTCGAATTCGGCGAGGCCGAACTGCACTTCGAGCTGCTCGAGCGGGCGGAAGCCGACGACGCCCTGGGGGTCGAGCCCGGCTTGAAGTAAGCGATCGTGGGGATGCTCATGATGTTGAACGCCTGCGAAAGCCGTGGATTCGCGTCGACGTCGACCTTGACCACGTCGACCTTGCCGTCGTACTTCGCGGCGAGCTTCTCCATCTCGGGCGCGACCATCTTGCAGGGTCCGCACCACACGGCCCAGAAGTCGACGACGGTCGGTCGCTCCGACTTGAGGACGATCTCCTCGAAGGTCTCGTCGGTGACGTGCCGGATCTCCGTCATGGGATTTGCCTCCTCCCGCGCTTAGCGGGCGATGTCCTGGATGAGTCGATACGCCTCGAGGACACGGTGGTCCGCAAGGCGGTAGAGGATGGTGTTGCCATCACGCCGGCTGGTCACGAGACCCGCGCGGCGGAGCACGGCGAGGTGCTGGCTCATGTTGGGCACCTGGCAGCCGACCCGGGTGCTGAGGTCGCTGACCGAGAGCTCGCCGATGGCGAGCGACTCGAGGACACACAGGCGCTTGGGATCCGCGAGGGCTCGACCGACGGCGGCGTACCGCTCCCGATCGGGCTCGGCGGAGACTGGCAGGTAATCCAACACTGCACCGAAACGCTATCAGTGTTTGCGCAAACACGCAAGTAGCGGCGCCCGCGCAACCGTTCAGGCGAAGAACGGCGGCGCGGTCAGGCAGTAGCCCGCGAGGCCGTCCGTGGGACCGTCCGTGAAGAACAGCATCACGAACGGATCGACGTGGAAGCCGCGCCCGAGCAGGTGATCCAGGCCGGGCCGGGCGGTCAGCGGCAGGTCGAACGTCACCTCGGCGTAACCGGCCGCGGCGGCAGCTGATTCCCCGTCGGCCAGCAGGGCCGGCAGATCCGCCGCATCGAGCGCCGCGTATGGACCGCCCCACGCCGGCCGGGACGGGTGATAGCCGTACCCCACCGCGCGACCGCCGCGTCGATACAGCCAGCCCGACCGCTGACCGGCGAGCCAGGCATGGTCGGGGTCGCGCCGGAAATCGAGGAGCGCGCGGTCGATCTCGGCGAGCTCGTCGAGGGGCGGGGCCCCACGATCGATCGGTTCGCGCTCGAGGTCGATTGCGACGGTCACCGGCCGTGGAGTGCCGTGGAGACCGATGATCGCCACGCGCGCGTCGAGCCCGGTCCGCAGGTAGCGCGCGATGGCTCTCGGATCGAGGGTCGCGACGATGGCCCGGTGGCGCGCCCCGTCCGCCGAGAACGCACGAGCGAGCAGCTCCCTCCCGACGCCACTGGATTGGGTCTCGGGGAGCACGAAGAACTCGGTCAGCTCGCGCACGCTATCCCGAAGGATCGACCGCGCATACCCGCTCGCCTCGCCGCTGACCTCGTCCTCCGCGATCCACCACGCATCCCCGGTCGCCGCCAGGTGGTCGAACAACGGCCGGCGGATGTCCCACGCGGCAGGATCGCCAGCCGTGGAGTTCGCAGCACCGCCCGTGCGCCGTCCGAGGTCGTCGATGGTGCGCTCGAAGATGTCGAAGCAGATCTCCGAATCGGCGGCGGCCCCGGGCCGGTAGCGGGTCATGATCCGAGCGTACGCCGTGCGATACTCCGCCGCATGCCCGAGGTCGACCCACGCGCCGAGCCCGAACTCGACGTCCCGATCAGGGACATCCGGGCCGCCGCGGAACGTCTGTCCGGCCTCGTCCACCGCACGCCGGTCCTGACCTCGACGACGGCGGGGGCCTGGATCCGCGCCGCCACCGGCACGACGATCCGCGACGAGCGCCTGGTCCTCAAGGCCGAGCACCTGCAGAAGACCGGCTCGTTCAAGGCACGTGGCATGTCGAACCGGATCGCCACGCTCGGGCCGGAGGCGCGCGAGCGGGGCGTGATCACGCTGTCGGCCGGTAACGCCGGGCAGGCGTACGCCTGGGCCGGTCGGGCGGTCGGCGTGCCGGTCACGGTCGTGATGCCCGCAGGCGCGGTGCGCTCCAAGGTCGACGCGTGCCTTGGCTACGGGGCGCGGGTCGTCCTCCACGGCGACCACGTCGGCGACACGTTCGCCGAGATGGAACGGATCCGGGACGTCGAGGGCCTCACGTTCGTCCATCCGTTCGACGACCCGACGGTCATCGCCGGTCACGGGACCGCCGGCCTCGAGTTGCTCGACGACGTCCCCGACCTCGACGTGCTCGTCATCGGCGTCGGCGGCGGCGGGTTGATCTCGGGTGTCGCGGCCGCGGTCAAGGCGGTCCGCCCGACGATCCGGGTGATCGGCGTCGAGCCGGAGCGGTCCGATGCGCTGTCGCTGGCGCTCGAGCGGAGAGAGGTCGTGACGATCCAGCCGCAATCCGTCGCCGATGGCCTGGGCGCGCCGTTCGCGGGGGCGTGGACGCTGGCGATGGCCCGACGCCATGTCGACGAGATCGTCCTGCTCGACGACCCGACGATCCTGGCCGGTCTCCGGTTCGCGCTCGAACGGCTCAAGCAGGTCGTGGAGCCGGCGGGTGCGGCCGCGCTGGCGGCGGTCCTGGCGGGCCGGATCGAGATCCGCGACGGCGAGCGCGTCGGCGTGCTGCTGTCGGGTGGGAACGTCGAGGTGAGCCGGATCGGCGAGCTCGTGGCGGCGGCCGGGACCTTGCCGGGCGCGGCGACGTGACCGACGAGGAGAGCGAGGCACCACCACCGCGCCCCGCGACGTCGGAACCGCCGTGGGTGGACGTGCCAGGCGTCTCGGAGTCGCCAGCGCCCGCCGCCGCACCCGAAACGGTGCAACTCCCGCCGCCAGCCATTCCATCGGCACCGCCGGCAACCTCGCCCGCCCCCCATCTGGACATCCCGCTCGTCCCGACCCCGCGACTCCTGGCGGCCAGCTTCGACCTCCTGAGCCGCTCGGGCAACGACCTGCGTCGGGCATCCTTCTACATCGGCCTGATCGTCCTGGGTACGGTCGGTCCGTTCGCACTCGCGTCGTGGGGGCTGCTCGTGGTCGAAACCTCGAGGGGCTTCGCCGATTTCGAGGACGGCATCGGGACGAACGCGGAGGCGCTGTTCTTCGGCCTCGGGCTGCTGGCCTTCGCCGGGCTCGTCGTGGCGTGGGTAGAGTCGCGGAGCCTGGCGGTGACCGTGCTCGGGGGTCGCATGGTCGAGCGGCCCGTCTCGACCCGACGGGGCCTCGCGCGGTCGAGACGGATGTTCTGGTCCGCGATCCTGGCCTCGTTCATGGCCGCGATCCCGGTCCTCTTCGTCCAGGGCGTGGTCAGCGAAGCGCTCGCCCCGACGTTCGGGGCGGCCGTGGAGGCATCGGTCATCACCTCGACCCTGGTCACCGCCCTGATCGGCGGACCGTTCGCCTACGTGCTGGCGGGCGTCGTCCTCGGGGACGTGAACCCGTTCGAGGCGCTGCGCCGGTCGTTTCGCGTCTTCCGCGCCCGAAAGGCGGCCGCTGCGATCGTGGTCGTGTTCGAGACCATCACCGCGCTTCTCGTCCTGTTCGGGATCTCGGCCGGGCTGGACCTGGTGCTGCGGCTGTTCGAGAGCCTCGGTCTGGGGCCCGAGGCTGGCTCGGTCGGTCTGGCGGTCACGACGATCGGGGTCGTGGCGGTGACCTTTGCGTTCGGAACGCTGATCTTCACCGTGAACGCCATCACCGTCGCGCCACAGGTGGTGATGTTCCTGGGTCTCACGCACGCGACGCTCGGGCTCGATCGTGTCCGCCCCGGCGGTCCCGAGGACCCCGATCTCCGCCTGCCGGGGCACCCGCGATTCCGCTGGCTCACGCGCTCGATGCTGCTCGGATTCACGCTTGGCGCGCTCGGCCTGGCGCTGACCGTTTCGGCGATCGTGGACTAGCCGCGCTCAATCCACCCCCAGCGCGTGAAGCCGGTCGTCGTCGATCCCCAGGTGGTGGGCCAGCTCATGGACGACCGTCACCCAGACCTCGTCCGCCAGCTCGTCGGGGTCCGCGAAATCCGCCTCGAGGGGCAGGCGGAAGAGCACGATCCGATTCGGCTCGGCGAGCCAGTCGGCGCCCCACTCGGTCCGCGGGACCCCCTCGTATAGCCCGTACAGCGACTCGTCCTGGTCCATCTCGTTGCGGCTCAGCTGCTCGGGGGACGGCTCGTCGTCGATGACGATCGCCACCTCCTCGAGGGCAGCGGCGAACGGCATCGGGATCGTGGCCAGCGCTTCGTCAACGAGGTCCTCGAAGCGACGATGGCTGGTCAGACGGGACGCGGCACGGCCCCTGGCGGTGCGGGACCCTCGGCGGCGCTTCGGCATGGCGCCCGTATCCTAGGGCCGATGGAGCCGTCACCTCCCCCCATCCCCGAGCCGGACCCGAGCCTGGAGCCGGAGGGATTCGTCGTCGTCACGGAGTCCGGCGATCGGATCCATTTCCTCGACTGGGGCGGGCCGGGCGCGCCGGACGCGCCGGATGGCCAGCGCGCGCCGAGCGAGCCCGAACCCCCCGGCGTCCTGGCAGTCCACGGGCTGTCGCAGACGGGCTGGATCTGGGCCCCGATCGCCCGCCGCCTCGGCGGATCCAACGGCCTCCGGCGGGTGATCACGATGGACCTCCGCGGCCACGGGCTGTCGGACGCCCCGACCGACGACGGCGCCTACGAGCTGGCGGCCCTCGCGTCGGACGTGGAGGCGGTCGCCGAAGGCTCCGGGCTCCTTGTCGGAACGGGTCGCGCCGCGCCGGGCATCGTCCTCGCGGGCCATGGGTTCGGCGCCATCGTGGCCGCCACGGCGGCGGTCCAGCTCGGCGACCGGTGTGCCGGCCTCGTTCTCGTCGACGGCGGTTGGGAGTCGCTGGAGGCCAGCACCGGCGTCGACGTCGACGAGTTCCTCCGCGGCCTCGACGAGCCGCCTGAGGTGATGCGCTCCCTGCCCGCGTTCCTCGCCGACCGTTCGAGGTTCGACCCGGGCACGTGGGACGCCGACCAGGACCGGGCGGCGCGGGCCACGGTCGTCGAGACCCACGCCGGTCGAGTGGTCCCGGCCACCCGGCCGCACGCGCTCGAGGCGTGCGTGCGCGCGATGTTCACGTACGACCCGATCGCGACCCTGACCTCGGTCGCGGCCCCGGTCACGGCCTTGATCGCCACGGACGACGAGGACGGAACGCGTGCCTCGGCGCTCGCCGCGGTCTCCGCGGCACGGCAGGCCGCCGGCCGGCGCCCGATCGAGCACGTGTCATTCGGTCACGACGGCCACAACCTGATGCGCTACCGTCCGCGCGAGGTGACCGCGGCCATCGCCACGGTCGACGGTCTCGGCGGCTAGCGCCCGCCCGCCGCGCATCCACGAGGACGCCATGCAGGTCGTCTACAGCCCGAAGCATCTGGCCCATGACATCGACACGGAGACGTACATGGGCGTCGCCGTGCCGGCGAACGAGGTCGCCGAGCGGGCCGAGAAGATCCGCGCCGCACTCGAGGCGGACGGTGGCTTCGCGCTGACGGTGCCGACCGACCACGGCGAGGGCCCGATCACCGCCGTCCACGACCCGGGCCTGGTGCGCTTCCTCGAGACTGCGTGGTCCGACGTGCGCAGCCAGAACATCCCGCGCGCGTTCCTATCGGCCGACACGTACCCGAATCGCGCGATGTTCGACGGCATGAGCCCCGACGCGATCGCCCGGATCGTGCGAGAGCCGAGCCACATCGGCGGGCGGGCCGGGTTCTGGGGCCTGGATTCCGCCGCGCCCCTGGTCGCCGGCACCTACGCCGCCGCGCGTGCCGCGGTCGATGTCGCCCTCACCACGGTGGACCTCGTGCTCGGCGGCGAGACGGCCGCATACGGGCTGTGCCGGCCACCCGGTCACCACGCGGCGCGGGCGATGTACGGCGGCTACTGCTTCTTCAACAACGCGGCCATCGCGGCGGAGGCCATCACGACCGCCACCGGTGAGCGGGTCGCCATCCTCGATGTCGACTTCCACCATGGCAACGGCACCCAACAGATCTTCTGGCGCCGCGGCGACGTGCGCTACGTCTCGATCCACGCCCACCCCGACCGCCAGTACCCGTACTTCCTTGGTCGTGCCGACGAGACCGGGGAGGGGGAGGGGACCGGCGAGAACCTGAACATCCCGCTCCGCGCCGGCGCGACGAACGCCGACTATCTCGAAGCCACGGACAAGGCCCTCGAGGCCATCGCGGCCGTGCCTGGATCCGTGGTCGTGGTCTCACTCGGCTTCGACACGTACGGCCTCGACCCGATCGGCGACTTCGCGCTCACGACGGACGTCTACCACGAGGTCGGGCAGCGGGTCGCGGCGCTGGGCCGTCGCCTGGTGATCCTCCAGGAGGGCGGCTATCACCGCCCGTCGCTCGGCGAGAACGCCCGCGCCTGGTTGCGCGGCGCGGAGGGCCGCGCCTTCGACGCGCTGCCGTCGGCCGGGTTCAGCTCGGGTGGCGCCGTCGCCGGCTGACGCTTCGGCGTACCATCGCCGCCATGTCCAGCCCGACCGACCTGCCGCCCAACGTCCGCCGCCTGGTCGACGAGATCGAGAACGAGATCGGCGAGACGTCGGTCGCGATCGACGACATCATGGGTTCGCGCGGCAAGGACCATGCGGGCGAGGCACCCACCGACAACGGCAAGGTCGAGGCGGCCGTCCGCGAGATCCTGCTCGAGATCGGCGAGGACCCCGATCGCCAGGGACTGCTCGGCACGCCGGAGCGCGTCCACCGCATGTACACCGAGCTGACCGCCGGCTACCACGTCGACCCCGACCGGCTCATCAACGGGGCCATCTTCGATGTCGATTACAGCGAGATGGTCATCGTCAAGGACATCCCGTTCTACTCGCTCTGCGAGCACCACCTGCTGCCGTTCTTCGGGACGGCCGCGGTGGCCTACATCCCGCGCGGCAAGGTGATCGGCCTCTCCAAGATCCCGCGCATCGTCGAGACCTACGCGCGGCGGCTCCAGGTCCAGGAGCGCCTCACGCAGGAGATCGCCCAGTTCCTGCAGGATCGGCTGGAGCCGCAGGGCGTCGGCGTGGTGATCGAGGCGACCCACCTGTGCGCGGTCATGCGCGGCGTGCGCAAGCCCGGGACAGTCATGACCACGTCGTCGGTCCTCGGCCTGTTCCGGACCCGCGACCGGACCCGATCGGAGTTCCTCGACCACCTCGCGCGGCCCGCCCCCGGCGTCTGACCGTGGCTCGGTTCGCGGCCCGCGGCAACCTCAGCCGACCTCCGTGACCGTGATCTTGCCCGCACCACCGACGATGTCGACCTGGTACCGGTCAGCGGCCTCGTTGGCGCCCGTGGTCTCCAGCTCCGTGTCGCCGGCACCGTTCAGACGTTGCTGGTCGAAGTCGATGCGGCCGGCGCCGCCGTGGAGGTTCAGCCGGACATGGACCCCGGCCGGCCGTTCGATCCGGACGTTGTTGGCCCCCGCCGTCAGCCGGATGGGGACCTCGCCCGCCGGCTGACCGAGGGTCAGCCGGAGCTGATCGACCCCTCCCGTCAATGCGAACGAGCGAAGGTCCAGGGCCCCGAACTTTGCCTGGAGCTTGCCGGCTCCGCCGACGATCTCGACATCCCAGGGGATGGCGGCATTGAGCGAGACATCGCTGCGCCGTTCGTGCCAGGACAACTGCCAGTTGGCGAAGATGGGACCCGCGCTCAGGGAAGAGTTGCCCTTGTACTGGATCGTCACGGTCCCGTCCCGGAGCCGGACTTGTGGGACCGACCCGTCGAACCGCGCGCGGTACAGGTCGTCGATGTCCGTGGCGCCCCGAAGCAGGAGCTCGTGGGCGCCAGACTTGAACAGGAGGCGCGCCCGGTCCAATCCGCCGATGGGGGCGGCGTGCTCGGATCCACCTTCGCTCGCCGGATCGCGCGTTTCCCTGAGTGCGGTCGCCTCCTCGTTCCTGATCGCCGCCATGCGGGTCAGGAAGTCCTCGATGATGGCCAGCTCGGCCTCCGAGTAGTGGCCGATCTCCGATGCGCTCTTGTCTCCGACGCGCGCCATGGTCGCTGCAACGGCGGCGATGCGCTCCGGCACGACCTCGACGATGACGCGACGCCGGTCCGTCGGATCGGGGACCCGGCGCACATACCCGGACTGCTCCAGGCGGTCGATCACGCGGGTGACGGCGCCGGTCGTCAGGCCGGTGAGGTCGGACAGCATGCCGGCGGTCGCCGCGCCGCGGTCGAGCAGCACCTCGAGCGCCTCGATATCGGACTCGGACAGGCCGAACCGGAGGGCCACCGTATGGCCGAAGAGCGACCCCTGCAGGTTGACGCGACGCAATGAGCGGAGGACGGAGTCGATCGATTCGCGGTTCATGGTTGACAGCATCTCCTCGCTTGGGTAATTATCTGCGCAGTGCAGATATTGCACCAAGATACTGAACGGCGCAACTGCTGACCAGATGCAGGATACGTCACGGGAGCGAGGAGTACGAACGATGGCCATGGCACGACCGACGAGCGGCACGATGATCGCCACGCACGAACTGGTCCGAACCTTCAAGACCCGGAAGAGCGTGGTCGAGGCCGTGCGCGGCGTCGACCTCGAAGTCGGCGCCGGCGAGATCTTCGGCTTCCTCGGCCCGAACGGGGCCGGCAAGACCACGACGCTGCGGATGCTGGCCACCCTGCTCACGCCGACCTCCGGGGAGGCGACGATCGCGGGTGCCGACCTGCGCCGCGAACCGGGGGCGGTCCGCGAGCGGATCGGCTACGTCCCGCAGGGCGGCTCGACCGACCCAGCCGAGACCGGCCGAGGCGAGCTCGTCATCCAGGGTCGCCTCTACGGCATGGACAAGGCAAGCGCCCAGCGGCGCGCCGCCGAGATCCTTGCGACGCTCGATCTTGAGTCCGCCGCGGACCGGGCGATCGCCACGTACTCGGGCGGCATGAAGCGCCGGCTCGATGTCGGCCTGGGCATCGTCCACCGACCGGCGGTCCTGTTCCTCGACGAGCCGACCACCGGCCTCGACCCCCAGGCTCGAGCGCGGATGTGGGAAGAGATCCGCGGTCTGCGCGAAGCGGGCGCGACGGTGTTCCTGACGACCCACTACCTCGAGGAGGCGGATGCCCTGGCCGACCGGCTCGCGATCATCGACCACGGTCGGATCGTCGCGCAGGGTACCGCCGATGAGCTCAAGCGCGAGATCGCCGGCGACGTCATCACGATCGGGGTCGACGGCGCCGCCGAATCCGTCCTGGAGGCCGTTCGCGACCAGCCGTTCGTGCGCGAGGCGAGCCACGAGAACGATCTTGTCCGGCTCTATGTCGACCAGGGCGACGTCGCGGTGCCGAACCTCATCCGGGTGCTCGACGGTGCCGGGCTCCGCGCCCAGTCCCTGACCCTGACCCGCCCCAGCCTTGACGACGTGTTCCTGCGCCAGACCGGCCGATCGCTGCGCGAGGAGCCGGCCGCCTGACGCGGCTCGAAGCCACACCACCATCGAAGGGAGACGGACCGTGAAGATCCTGCGAGACACCTGGCTCATGTACCGACGTTCACTCATCCTGACCCTGCGCCAGCCGGTGTGGGTGGCGATGGGCCTCTTCCAGCCCATCCTCTATCTGCTCCTGTTCGCGCCGCTACTCGAGGGCGCGACATCGACAGCAGGCACCTCCAGCAGTGCGTTCAACTGGTTCATCCCGGGCCTGCTCATCCTGACGGCGTTCTTTGCTGCGGCCTTTGCCGGCTTCGGCCTGGTCGCTGAGATCCGGTACGGCGTCGTCGAGCGGATGCGGGTGACCCCGATGAGCCGCTTCGCGATGCTGGCCGGTCGGTCACTCCGGGACGTCACGATCCTGCTCGCGCAGTCGACGCTGCTGATCCTGGTCGCCATCCCGTTCGGCCTCAAGATCGATCCTGTCGGGGCGGTCCTCACGCTGGGCATCGTCGCGCTGGTCGGGCTGACGTTCTCCCTGCTCTCGTACACCCTCGGGCTCGTCTTCAAGAGCGAGGAAGCGCTGGCGCCGGTGGCCCAGGCCGTCTCCCTGCCACTCCTCCTGCTGTCCGGGATCATGCTGCCGATGGCGCTCGCGCCGGACTGGCTGCAGACCCTCTCGACGCTCAATCCGCTGACCCACGCGGTGGATGCGGCGCGGGCGCTGTTCAACGGCCTGTGGGACGACCCGCAGATCATGGTCGGCTCGGTGGTCATGGGGACGCTCGCGTTGCTCTCGCTGTGGGTCGCGTCACGCGCCTTCGCGCGAACCAACGCCTGACGCGATCGAACACTGCGCCGGTCGCGCTCTCGGCCCGGACCTCTTCGGGGAGTCCGGGCCGACGTTCGTCTCGGAAGCGCAATTCGTCGCCTCTCGGACCGCATCGCGCGTTGACGGCCGATGCGGTCCGGCCGCGTCTACAATCGGGGCATGACCGATCGACCGCTCAAGGTACTGATCGCCAAGCCCGGGTTGGACGGCCACGACCGCGGCGCCAAGGTCCTCGCGCGCGGCCTGCGCGACGAGGGGTTCGAGGTCGTCTACACCGGCCTTCGCCAGACGCCCGAGATGGTCGCCACGGCCGCGCTCCAGGAGGACGTCGACGTGGTCGGTCTATCGATCCTGTCGGGCGCCCACATGACGCTCGTGCCGCGGATCACGAAGCTGCTCGCGGAATCCGGCCTCCAAGACGTGCTGGTCACGGTCGGCGGGATCATCCCCGACGACGACGTCCAGCCCCTGCGCGACGCGGGGGTGGCCGCGGTGTTCGGGCCGGGCACGACGATCGCCGCCGTCGCGGAGTTCCTGCGCGCCAACGCACGGCCGCGCGACTAGGGTGGGGGAGGACGCCACTCCCCAGGTCTCGAGCCGGGCAACGGAGCTGGCCGAAGCGGCGATGGCCGGCGACCGGGGGGCGCTGGCGAGACTGCTGACCGCGGTCGAGAACCGGACGCCCCTTGGCCGAGGCGGCGCTGCGGCGCCTCTATCCCGTCGCCGGCAAGGCGCACCTCGTGGGCATCACCGGGCCGCCGGGCTCGGGCAAATCCACGCTCGTCGCGGCGCTGATCGGCGTGGTCCGGGCGGCCGGGCGGGCCGTCGCGGTCGTGGCCGTGGATCCCTCGTCGCCGATCACCGGTGGCGCGCTGCTCGGCGATCGGGTGCGCATGCAGTCGTACGCCGGGGATGTCGGACGTCTTCATCCGATCGATGGCCTCGCGCGGGCACGCGGGCGGGCTCGCGTCCACGACGACCGCCGCCGCGGCGGTGCTCGATGCCGCCGGGTTCGACCTCGTGCTCATCGAGACGGTCGGCACGGGCCAGAGCGAGGTCGAGGTCGCCGCCGCCGCCGATACGACCGTCGTCCTTGAGGCTCCCGAGATGGGCGACGAGGTCCAGGCGATCAAGGCCGGCCTCCTCGAGGTCGCGGACCTGGTCGTCGTGAACAAGGGCGATAAGCCGGGCGCACTGCGAACGGCGGCCCAGCTGCGCGCGATGCTCGTCCCGACCGTTGCGCGGACGCCCACCGATCGACCGACACCGAAGCGCCCCGAAGTCATGGTCACGACGGCCTCGACGGGCGACGGGGTGCCCGAGCTCCTGGCGGCCCTGGACCGGCACCGGGCGATCGGCCGTGCGAACGAGAGCGGTGGCGCACGGCGAACCCGGGCGGAGGCGCAGATCTGGGCCATCCTGGGTGAGCGGCTCCGCGCGTCGCTGGTCGCGCCGGAACGGGCGGCAAACACTGAGGCCATCCTCGACGATGTCGCCGCCCATCGACTCGATCCGTATGCGGCGGCCGACCGGCTGCTCACGGAGCTCCAGGCCGGATGACGTCGGCGCCGCGGCTCTTCACGCCGGCGTTCGCCGCGCTGTTCGCGGCCGCGCTCGTGTTCTTCACGTCGGGCAACCTCGTGTTGCCCGTGGCCTCCCGATTCGCAGCCGGCCCACTGCATGCCGACGCGACGGGCGTCGGCATCTCGATCGGCGCTTTCGCGATCGCCGCCCTTGCGCTGCGTCCGGTCGTCGGTTGGGCCTCGGATCGTTTCGGCCGGCGGCCGCTGCTGGTGCTGGGCGGGCTGCTGACGGTCGTGGCGTTGCTGTTCCACCTGGTCGCCACGACATTGCCCTTGTTCGTGGTCGCTCGGTCGCTGCTCGGGATCGCCGAGGCCTTCTTCTTCGTCGCGCTCCTTGCGGCGGTCAGCGACCTCGCACCACCGGAGCGCCGCGGCGAGGCGATCAACATCGGCTCATTGGCGGTCTACCTGGGCCTGGCGTTCGGCCCGTTCCTCGGTGAGACGATCCTTGGGCTGGCCGGGTTCAACTCGGTCTGGCTCGCCGCCGCGGCCATGGCGGTCGTTGCGACGCTGTTGACGTTCCTCGTGCCCGAGACCGCACCCGGCACGCTGCGCCAGCGCGAGACTGGCGAGCGACCACCGCGCACGCCGCTCATCCATCCGGCCGGCTTCCTGCCGGGCTTCCTGATCATGACCGGCACCTGGGGCATGGCGGCGTACTTCGCGTTCCTTCCGCTCTACACGACCGAGCTCGGGATGGGTGGGGCCGGGCCTGCGTTTGCGATGTACGCGCTGATCGTGGTCGTGCTGCGGATCGTCTTTGCGAAGCTCCCTGACCAGATCGGCGCGGCCCGCCTGTCCGGGGTCGCGCTGGTGGGATCCGGCCTCGGGCTCGGCGTGCTCGGTCTGGTCGGCAGTCAGATCGGGGTCTACATCGGGACGGCCATCTTCGCGATCGGGATCGCCTTCCTGTTCCCGGCCCTCATGGCGCTCGCCGTGGCACGGGTGGATGAGACGGAGCGGGGGACGGTCGTCGGGACCACCACCGCGTTCGTCGACCTCTCGTTCGGGATGTCGCCTGCGATCCTCGGGATGCTCGTGGGATCGATCGGGTTCGGCGGCATCTTCGTCGCGTCGGCGCTCTTCGCGTTTGGCGGGAGCGTGCTCCTGAGGGTGGTGCGGGAAACGCTCGTCCGGCCCATGGCGCGGTCTGCGGGTACGCTTCCAGGGTGACGATCGAGCGCGTCTTCGTGGCCGGCGCCGGGCTGATGGGCCACGGGATCGCCCAGGTGCACGCGGCCATCGGCAAGCGGGTGGTGCTGTACGAGCCCGACCTCGCCCGCGCGGAGGCCGGGCGGGAGCGCATCTCGGGCAACCTCCAGCGCGCCATCGACAAGGGCCGCCTTACAGCGGACGAGCGAGATGCGACGCTCGCCCGGATCGAGCCGAGCGCGGACCTCGCGGCCGTCGCAGGTGCCGACCTCGCCATCGAGGCCGTGTTCGAGGACGTTGCCGTCAAGACCGCGCTGTGGCGCGAGCTCGATCGCCACGCGCCGGCGACCGCGATCTTCGCGACGAACACGAGCTCGATCGCCATCCATCGCCTCGCCGAGGCGGTCGGAGCGGCAGCGGCGCGCGCGGTTCGTCGGCATGCACTTCTTCAGTCCGGTGCCGGTCATGCCGCTGGTCGAGCTCATCCGCGGAGAGGCGACCGCCGACGAGACCGTCGAGGCCGTTCGGGCGCTGTCGGCGGAGCTCGGCAAGCAGGTCATCGTGTCCGTCGACCGGCCGGGGTTCATCGTCAACCGCATCCTCATGCCGTTCCTCGCCGAGGCGATGCGCGCCTACGAGGAGGGCGTCGGGACCGCCGAGGACATCGATGCCGGCGCGCGCGTCGGCCTCAATCACCCGATGGGCCCGCTTGAGCTCGCCGACTTCATCGGGCTCGACGTCTGTCTCGGCATCATGCGGGTGCTGGAGGAGGGCCTGGAGCTCGAGCACATGCGCCCGCCCCGGGTGCTGGTGGAGCTCGTCGAGGCCGGGAACCTGGGCCAGAAGACGGGCCGCGGGTTCTACGCCTACCCGCGGGACTGAGCGCTCGCGCCCATGACGGAACGGAGCGTCCGCTCGAGCGTGTCGAGATCGAACGGCTTGGCGAGCCGGGTCATCTCGTGGGTCGCGGCAAAGGCCTCCAGCGCCGGATCGAGCACGTCACCGCTCATCATCACGAATCGTCGCCCGAGGTCCGGCTGGGCGGCCGACGATGGCCTCGTAGACCTCGATCCCGGACATGCCCAGCATCTGGTGATCGCACAGGACGGCCGCGGGGTCGGCGGTCGTGCCAAGTTCGACCGCCTCGGCGCCAGTGGCGGCGATCACCGGCTCGTACCCCAGCGCGGTCAGGGCCTTCTCGAGGTAGATGCGCAAGGTCGGATCGTCGTCCAGGACGAGGACGCGGCCACCGCCCCTCGCGCGGTCTTCCATGGACGTCGACGCGGCCGTTTCGACATCCGGCTCCACAGCAGCCATGGCGGCGACCGCGCTCGTGGCGGCGACCGCGCTCGTCGCGGCGACCGTGGCCGGCGAGGGCGACGGCGAGGAAAGCGGACGGGACCCAGCGCCTTCCCATGGGGCGGCCCGGACCGGCAGGTCGAACGTGAATGCGGCGCCGCGCTCCCACGACGCCGGGGCATAGCGCAGCTCCCCACCGTGGGCGCGGACGATCGCCCGCGAGACAGACAGGCCAAGGCCAATGCCCTCGCCGGCCGGCTTCGTGGTGAAGAACGCCTCGAATAACCGCTCCGCGTGCTCGGCGGCGACGCCGGGCCCGTCGTCCATGACCGTGATCCGGACCCGCTCGTCGCGGCCGACGCGCCCTTCCCGCACGGCATTGATCCCCAGTCGTGCGCCGCCGCCCTCGCGGATCGCGTGGATCGCGTTCTGGGTCAGATTGATGAGGACCTGCTGGATCTGACCGCGGTCGAGCTCGACCACCGGGATGTCGGTCGGGATATCTACGGACACGTCGATCGTCCCGCCGGAGAGCGCGGCCGTTTGCAGGCCGAGGACGCTGTCGATCAGGGCCTGTACGGAGGTCGGGTGTCGCTCGGGTGGCCGATGCGCCAGGAAGTCGAGCAGGCTCCCCGCCAGCTGACGGGTCCGTTCCGCCTCCTCATTCAGGAGGTCCGCGTCGTGGCGCAGATCCTCTGGCAGGGACGCGTTGCCGCGGATGAGCTGGCTGAACCCCAGGATCGCCGCCAGGGGGTTGTTCAGCTCATGGGTGATTCCCGACGCGAGCCGGCCGGCCGCGGCCATCTTCTGCGCCGCGATGAGCTGGTCCTCCAGTCGTTCCAGCGCGCTGAGGTCGCGGATCCTGACCAGGAGACGCGGCTCGCCCTCCAACAGGACGGATGCCGTCTCGAACTCCGCGGAGAAGCGGCTGCCATCCCGGCGCAACCCTGTCCCGCGACGCACCATCGATTCCCCGACGCGCAGCCGAGCGAGCGCCGACCTCACCTCCGGGGCGTCGTATTCGGCGATCTCCGGGGGTCGCCGTCCCAGCAGCCATTCCCTTCCTGCTCCGAAGAGCCGGAGCGCCTCCTCGTTCGCATCGACAAGGGTCCCGTCGTGCAGCGCGACGAGGATCGGGTCGCCCGTGCCCTCGAACAGCGTCCGGTAGCGCGCATCCGCGCCTGACAGCCGTTCTCGAAGGCGGAAGTTCTCGAGCGCCATGGAAGCGATCGAGGCGACTCGATCGAGATCGCGCCGATCGAGATGCAGGTCAACGAAGGCTCGGTCGAAGTACGCCGCGATCCCGCCGACAACGGCGCCCTCGACGCGGATCGGCAGCAGCGCGTAGGCCGTGACGCCCGCCGCCCGCCCAAGCTCGAGGGCGGTGGCCGGGACGGCCCCCGGTTCGAACGCCTCGAGGTACGCGCCTTCACCATTCCGCCAGCGCTGGAACGCCATCCGGAGATCCGGTCGGTGATCTCGGAGCCACCGCTCCATTTGCGGGCGGACCGCGGTCAGGCTGGACGTCTCGTATGGGACGCCGTCGGGCGTCAGGATCCCGTATACGGTCCCCGCCGCGCCCAGCGCCTTGTTGATGAGTCGACTCGAGCGCTCGGCCAGCTCATCCACCGATCGGGCGGACGGCCCCGCCCGCGTCAGGTCGTCGATCGTGCGCAGTCGATCGGCGGTCTCGCGCGCGGCGTCGTTGCGCCGGACGATGTGCTCGACGAGGCGGAAGTTCTCGAGACCGCGTGCGATCGTGGTCGCCGCGAGCTGGGCCACGGCGTCCGAGGGGATCGGCGCGTCGTCACGTTCCCAGGCCAGGCTGAGCACCCCGATGAGCTCGTCGTCGCGGTGCAGCCCGACGAGCAGCAGCGACCGGATCCCCGCGTCGATCAGCTCGCGCCGGGTCACGGGATCGAGCGGGAGGCGATCGACGGACCCGCGGACGACGCTGCCGATCGGGATCAGGGCACGGACGCCGGGCGAGTCCGCCCAATCGACGTCGCCGGCGATGTGCTCGAGGGCCGGTGGGACGTTCTTGACCGCGACCATCTTCCCGACGCGGCCGTGGGCGAGGACGATCGCGCCATGATCCGCGCCGGTCGTCGCCGCGACCGCGTCGAGCGCACGCTGCGCGAGCGTGGCTCTCGACCGTGCCTCACCGGTCGCCGTGGCCAGGGAGCCGAGCGTCGAGAGCTCCCGCTCGAGCCGGACGCTCGCCGTGATGTCGCGCTTGACGCTGATGACGCCGACGGCCGCCCCATCTCGACCATCGAGGCGATCGAGGACAGCCTCGATGACGACTTCCTGGCCTGCCCGATTGCCGATGCGCGGGACGTCGACGACCCGGCCGCGCCAGGTCCCTTGCTCGAGGGCGACGTCTCGTGCGCCCATCGAGCTCGTACCCTCCCCGGCGAAGGTCGAGTCGTACAGGGTGTCGATGTGAGCGCCGACGGCGTCCTTGGCGGGGATCCCGTAGAGCCGCTCGGCCGCATCGTTCCAGAGCACGACGCGGCGTTCGGCGTCGGTCACCATCACGGCGTCGGAGAGGCGCGTCGCTAGGTCGGCGAGTCCCGGCAGGAGCTCGAGGGGCGATGGGGTGGCGCGGCCGTCTGGAGGCCCCGGGACGTCTGATGGGTCGGCAGGCGTTCCCGGCTCTTGCACGCGGCTATCCTAGCCCGCGTGAGCTCGGCTTTGACGGACGAGGAACGGCTCCTCCAGGCGACCGCGCGCGAGTTCGCCCAGCGGGAGGTGGCCCCGGGGGCCATCGAGCGCGACGAAGCGGAGCGCTACGACCGATCGCTATTCACGGCGATGGGCGCTCTGGGGCTGACGGCGGCGCCCTTCCCGGCCGAGGTGGGAGGAGCCGGGTTCACGTACCTTGGCTGGACGCTCGTCATGGAGGAGCTGGGAGCCGCGGACATGGCGATGGCCGTATCGCTGTCCGTCCACATCCTGTCGCAGTACCCGGTCGTGACCTGGGGCTCGGACGAGCAACGGGCGCGCTGGTTGCCGGCGATGCAGTCGGGCGAGGCACTCGGGGCGTTCGCCCTGACCGAGCCGCATGCGGGCTCCGATGCGGCAGCCATCCGGACCCGGGCGGAACGGGATGGTGATTTGTACCGCCTCACAGGGACGAAGATCTGGATCTCCAACGCCCCGGAGGCGGACCGCTACCTGGTCTTCGCGACGGTGGATCCCGACGCGGGGCCTGCCGGGATCACGGCGTTCCTCGTCGAGAAGGGCGCGCCCGGCTTCCGATTCGGGGCACACGAGCGAAAGATGGGGATCCGGGCCTGTCCGGCCGCGGAACTGGTCTTCGAGGGTTGTGAGGTCCCGGCCGCGAACCGGCTCGGGGAGGAAGGGGACGGCTACCGGATCGCGCTTTCGGCGCTGGGGGAGGGGCGTGTGTCGATCGCGGCCGCGTGCGTGGGGCTGGCACGGGCGGGTCTGGAGGCGGCCGCGGGCTACCTCGGGGAGCGCCAGGCATTCGGTGGGCCGCTGTCGGACCAGCAGGCGCTGCGATTCATGCTCGCGGAGATGGCCCGGGACGTGGCGGCGGCGCGGGCACTCACCCGGGTCGCCGCGGCGGCCAAGGATCGCGGCGAGCCGCTGGCCGAGGTCTCGTCGCTCGCCAAATGGACCGCGTCGGATGTGGCCATGCGGGTGGCGACCGATGCGGTCCAGCTGTTCGGTGGCACCGGCTACTCGCGCGAGACCGGCGTGGAGCGCCTGATGCGCGACGCCAAGGGCGCCCAGATCTACGAAGGCACGAACCAGATCCACCGCGAGATCGTCGCGGGCGAGGTCCTGAAGCGAGCGGGTCAGGCCTGACCCGCTCATATCCCGGAGCCAGCCCCGCTTTCTGCCATAAGTGCACCAGTTGCACGTTGGCGCCGGTTCGAGGGCTGATCGGGTCACCGGAAAGGCGCGGGTCGCGACGCGTGGGCTCAGTCTGCGCTCAGTCCACGCTCGGATCGAGCGGTTTTCGACCTGCCATCGGCCTCGAGACGCGGCGAATTGGCGCGGGATCGACACCAAGGTGCGTGCCTTGCACATATGGCAGGAAGCTGAGCGCATCGATTCGCCCAGTCGGATGTCGTAGCCACTTGGAGACCCCCCGCCCGTCGGTCGGCAGCTTCGCTCGGAGAACCGTGGCGTGCTCGGCTACCGTTCGTCGGTTTGTTCGGCTGTCCGCGACAGCGACCCAGGTGCTCACGACGACCGGATCCCACTTCCGGTCCTTCGCGATCGCCCATGCAAGTCGTCGTTTGCGATCCAGGGTTCCTAGCATCTCGTTGAGGTCGACGACCTCTGTCTTGAGTTCGATCACGAGGAGGATGCGCGTGGTCGGGTGCCACGCGAGCACGTCAATGATCCCGCGCTCGCCGTAAATGGAGAATGAGACCTCGGGCTCGACGATCCAGTCCGGTACGCCACCGAGATAGCGGGCGACCATCTCGTGCATTCGAGCATGTCGGGCGCTAACGAGACGTGGGAGATCGCCGCCACGCCAGCGGACGACGGCGTCGACCCGCGCATCGAGTGCCGCGGCCACCGCCCGTACCTTTCCAAATGGGAGCGAGGCGAGGCGACCCTGTTCGATCCGGATGATGATCCAGCGGGAGACTTTGGCTCGGGCCGCCAAATCTTCCTGACGCCACCGTTTCTGGATCCTGATCGATCGTAGGGACCACCCGATCCGCTGGTCATCCATGGTCGGCCATGGTGAAGACAGCCGCTCACCGGGCGCTTATCCGCAGGGAGCGGCGTAGAATCGGCCGATGCAACGACCCAGTGGCGACGTCTTCATCGTGAGCGCCGCGCGAACGCCGATCGGGAAGTTCGGCGGCGCGCTCAGCACGGTCCCGGCCACGGAGCTTGGCGGTACGGCGATCCGTGCCGCCGTCGAGCGCGCGGGCCTGGACCCGGCCACGGACGAGGTCGATGACGTGCTTATGGGCCAGGTCCTCCAGGCCGGGGTCGGCCAGGCACCCGCCCGACAGGCCGCCCTCAAGGCCGGCCTTCCGGACACGACGAGCGCCACGACCATCAACCGCGTCTGCGGTTCGGGCCTCAAGGCGATCATGCTCGCAGCCTCGGAGATCCGTGCCGGCGACGCGGAGCTCGTCATCGCGGGCGGCATGGAGTCGATGAACGGCGCGCCATACGTCCTCCCGGGTGCCCGGTTCGGCCTGCGGCTCGGGAACGCCCAGCTGATCGACTCGACCGTCAACGACGGCCTGTGGTGCGCGATCGAGGACTGCCACATGGGCACCCACGCCGAGCGCGTGGCCATCAGCGAGCACGTCAGCCGCGAGGACCAGGACGCGTTCGCGCTCGCCAGCCACCAGAAGGCGATCGCCGCCATCGACGCGGGCCGCTTCGATGCCGAGATGGCGCCGGTCACCGTGCGCGACGCGAAGGGCCGCGAGACGGTCGTGACGACCGACGAAGGGCCCCGCCGCGACTCGACCGCCGAGGCCCTGGCGAAGCTCAAGCCCGTCTTCGCCCTCCCCGACGGCGAGGACCGCGGCGCTGCGACCGAGGGCACCGTCACGGCCGGCAACGCCCCGGGCATCACGGACGGTGCCGCTGCCACGGTCGTGGCTTCGGAGCGCGCCGTCGAGCGGCTGGGACTCAAGCCCCTGGCCCGGATCGTCGGCTACGCCCAGGCCGAGGTCGCCCCCAAGTGGCTGTTCCTCGCCCCGGTCGAGGGTGTCCGCCGACTGCTCGATCGCATCGAGCTGCCCATCGAGGCCTTCGACCTCATCGAGATCAACGAGGCCTTCGCCGCCCAGACGCTTGCCGACGGCCGGGCGCTCGGCTTCGATTGGGACAAGGTCAACGTGAACGGCGGCGCGATCGCGCTGGGCCACCCGATCGGCGCCAGCGGCGCCCGGATCGTGGCGACGCTGCTCCACGAGCTCGCCCGTCGCGACGGACGCTACGGTCTCGCAACGCTGTGCCTGGGCGGCGGTGGCTCGGTCGCCATGGCGGTCGAGCGGGTTTGAGCACCGATCCCCGCGCCAGGATCGGTCGCAAACATCCGGGCCGAGCGGCTCTGGTGGGCGAACCTCGTCGAGGAGATCGGCGAGGACCGGATGGGCGAGTCCGGCCCGATGGGCGAATGGACGTTCAAGGATCTCGCGTCCCACCTCCTCGGCTGGCGCGATCGGACGATCGCCCGGCTCGAAGCCGCGGCCGCGGGCCGCGAGGAGCCGCCGCTGCCGTGGCCGGCCGAGCTGGGCGACGAAGAGGACGACCCGATCAACGCCTGGATCCACGAACGCACCCGCGACCGGCCGCTGCGCGATGTCCTGGACGACGTCGACCGCTCGTACGAGCGGCTGTGCGAACGCCATCGCAGCGCTGCCCGAAGACCTCGTGACCCGGCCCGATGCCTTCGCCTGGACCGGCGGCGAGGCCCTCGCCGACGCTCAGCTCTTCAGCCATCTCCACGACGAACATGAACCGGCGCTCCGAGCCTGGCTCGACGGCCACGCCTGACCCTCGGCGCAGTCCCCGCCTCGGCTGACCTACACTCGACGCCATGACCGAGACCGCCACCACGCCCCCGAGCGCGACGTCCGCCGACGTCCCGACATTCCGCCTCTTCATCGCCGGGGAGTGGACCGATTCCACGAGCGGCCAGACCTTCGAGAGCCACAATCCGGCGGACGAACGCGACATCGTCGGGCGGTTCCAGCAGGGGAACGCGGCGGACGTCGCGATGGCCGTCAGCGCGGCCTGGGCAGCCCGGCCGATGTGGCAGCGCACCCCGGCGCCGAAGCGCGGCGAGATCATGTTCGCGTTCGCCCACCTGATGGCCGAGCACAAGGAGCGCCTGGCGCGGGCGATGACCCGCGAGATGGGCAAGGTCCTGTCCGAGGCGCGCGGAGACGTGCAGGAAGGCATCGACATCGCCTACCTGATGGCTGGCGAGGGACGCCGGATGTCGGGCGACACGGTCCCGAGCGAGCTCCCCGACAAGTGGGCGATGAGCATCCGCCAACCCATCGGCATCGCCGGGATCATCACGCCGTGGAACTTCCCGATGGCCATCCCGTGCTGGAAGATCATGCCCGCCCTCGTCACCGGCAACGTCGTGATCTTCAAGCCGGCGTCCGATACGCCGCATTGCGCCACGCTCCTCGTCGAGCTCATGGCCGAGGCCGGCTTCCCGCCGGGCGTCGTGAACCTGATCACGGGCGGCGGCGCGGAGGTCGGCGACGCGATCGTCGACAACCCGGACATCGGGGTGATCTCGTTCACCGGCTCGTCGACGACGGGCCGGGCGATCTCCGTCAAGGCCGGGGGGCGGCTCAAGCGGCTCTCCCTGGAGCTGGGCGGCAAGAACGGCGTCGTCGTGCTGAAGGACGCCGATCTCGACCTCGCGACCGACGGGATCCTGTGGAGCGCATTCGGGACGACGGGCCAGCGCTGCACCGCCTGCTCCCGCGTGATCGTGGATCGGGCCGTCGTCGAGCCCCTCCTCGAGCGCCTCGAGACGCGCGCGACGAAACTCCGCCTTGGGCCTGGCCTTGACGAGACGACCGACGTCGGCCCGCTCATCAACGCCGGCGCCGTCGACAAGGTCGCCTCCTACATCGACATCGGCCGCGCCGAGGGCGAGCTCGTCACGGGCGGCGGCCGCGCGACCGACGGGGACCTCCGGCACGGCCATTTCTTCGAGCCGACGATCTTCAGCGGCGTCCGGGCCATGGACCGGATCGGGCAGGAGGAGATCTTCGGGCCGGTCCTCTCGGTCATCCCGGTCGACGGCTACAACGAGGCGATGCTGGCGCTCAACCAGACCCGCTACGGGCTGTCTTCGAGCATCTACACCCAGGACGTCAACACCGCCTTCCGTGCGATGCGCGATTTCGAGACGGGGATCGTCTACGTGAACGCCGGGACGACCGGCGCCGAGACCCACCTGCCGTTCGGCGGCTGGAAGGAGACCGGCAACGGCCACCGCGAGGCCGGCCACGTCGCGCTCGACACCTACACGGAATGGAAGTCGATCTACGTCGACTTCAGCGGTCGTCTGCAGCGGGCCCAGATCGACAACCAGTGAACTTCCCCCGACCGCACCGACGGCCGAGCGGGAGTCCCGCTGACCGCATCGGCCGGAGGTTTCCGAGCGGAAGCTCCGCGACCGCATCGGCCCGAGGTTTCGACAACCAGTGAGCGGCCCGCGCCGCAGCGCCGGCCTGCTGCTCTACCGGCGGACGTCCGCCGGTGGCGTCGAAGTCCTCCTCGCCCATCCCGGCGGACCGCTGTGGGCGAAGCGCGATGCGGGCGTCTGGACGGTCCCGAAAGGCGAGTTCCACGAGGGCGAGGCGGCGTGGGCGGTCGCGCGCCGCGAGTTCGAGGAGGAGACCGGCCACCCGGCACCCGACGGTGACCCGACCGAGCTCGGCGAGATCCGCCAGAAGGGCGGCAAGCTCGTGAAGGCGTGGGCGCTCGAGGGCGACCTGGAACCAACCGCCGCGCATAGCAACACGTTCCCATTCGAGTGGCCGCCACGCTCCGGGCGCTGGATCACGATCCCCGAGATCGACCGCGTTGAATGGTTCGCGCCGAACGATGCACGGCAACGGATCAAGGACACCCAGATCCCGTTCATCGACCGGCTCCTCGACGCGCTCGACGACCGAACGACCGACCGGCGCTAGGCTTTCCGCGATGACCGCACCCTCAGCGCGACGCGTGCCCTGGACCGTCCGCGTCGCCGCGTTCTCTGCCGCTCACCGCTGGCCGGTCATCGCGTTGTGGTTCGTGGTGACGATCGGGATCTTCGTCGCGAGTCTGGCCGCCGGCGGCACGGATGCCGAGAACGCGGTGCGCGACGATGACGAGGCGTCGTATGAATCCGGCCGCGCGTATGACGTCTTCAACGCCTCAGGCACGACCGACGACCCGAGCCAGGACCTGTTGATCGTCGTCTCGAGCGGGACCGGGACCGTCGACGAGGGGGCGACGGCCGCCGCCGTGGCCGACATCGTGACGCGCGCCACTGCCCTGACCTCCACGGTCGGCGGCACGGTGGTGCCGACCTTCGACCAGGTCATCGACCCGCTGCGCGCCCCGCCCGAAGCCGGCCTCGTCTCGCCGGACCGCACCACCGTCCGCGTCATCGGCCGCATGCCCGGCGAGCGCCCGGTCATCGAGGAGCGGCTCGTGCCGGTGCCAGCGTTCCTCGACGCGCTCCGCCAGGCGCACCCCGACCTGCGGATCCACGGTCTCAACGGCACCCTCGCCAACGACGACATCGAGACGCTCGTCAACGACGACCTCGACAACTCCCTCCGGATCACGATCCCACTGACGTTCGCGATCCTGCTGCTCGCGTTCGGGGCGGCGGTCGCGGCGTTCGTGCCGCTGATCCTGGCATGTACGTCGCTGCTCGCGGCCTTCGGCGTCCTGGCGCTGTACAGCCAGTTCGTCTCGCCAGTCAGCCCATACGCCAGCCAGCTCGTGGTCCTGATCGGCCTGGCCGTCGCCGTCGACTACTCCCTATTCATGATCACGCGCTTCCGCACGGAACGGCGGCGGCGCGACAAGCCGGCGGCCATCGCCACCGCGTCGAGCACCGCGGGCCGGGCCGTGTTCTTCTCCGGCCTCGCCGTGATGATCTCGATCGGCGGCCTGTTCCTGCTCGACGACCCGCTCTTCCGCTCGATGGCGATCGGCACGATCTCGGTCGTGTTCATCTCGGTAGTCGGGTCGCTGACGTTCCTGCCGGCGCTCCTCTCGATCCTTGATCGCAACGTCAACCGGTTCCGGCTGCCGTTCCTCGGCCGGCCGCGCGAAGAGGGGAGCGGGCCGTGGAGCCGCGTGGTCCGGGCGACGATGCGGCGGCCGATCCTGTCCTTCGCCGTCTCGGCAGCCGTGCTGATCGCCCTCGCGTCGCCAGTCCTGCACCTGCACATCGGTCAGGGCGACTTCGCCTCGTTCCCCGACTCCATCGAGGGCGTCCAGGCCATCAACCTCATGAACGAGAAATGGCCGGAGGGCTCGACGCTCCAGTTCCAGGTCGTGGTCACCAAGGCAGACGAACCGGCGACGAAGGAGGCCATCGATCGGCTGTCGGACGAGCTCCTGGCGCGTGACGGCCTGAGCGGCCCGGTCGAGACGCGGCCGTCGCAGGACGGCACGGTCGCGCTGGTCTCGTTCGTGATGTCCGGCGGGCAGAACGACCTGGAGAACCGCGCGATCGTGCTCGACGTTCGCACCGAGGTCGTGCCGCGGATCTTCGGCGGGCTCCCTGAGGTCGAGGCGTTCGTCACCGGCGATGCGGCCTTCACCGCCGACGTCGTCGGCTTCTACGAGGACGGCATGGGCATGGTCTTCGTGTTCGTCCTCGGATTTTCGTTCGTGTTGCTACTCGTGGCCTTCCATTCGATCGTCATCCCGATCAAGGCGATCATCCTCAATCTGCTATCGACCGGGGCAGCGTACGGCCTGCTCGTGCTGGTCTTCCAGGAGGGCTGGGGCGCCGACATCCTGAACGTGAAGCCCGGGGTCATCGAGTCGTTCATCCCGATCTTCATCTTCACGATCCTGTTCGGGCTGTCGATGGACTACCACGTCTTCATCCTCACAAGGATCAAGGAGGCGCGCGATCGCGGGCTTGGCTCCGACGCCGCGGTCGAGCGCGGTATCTCGATCACCGCGGGCACCATCACGAGCGCGGCGGCGATCATGGTCGCGGTGTTCGCGGTGTTCGTGACCCTGGAGCTGGCGATCATCAAGCAGCTCGGGTTCGGGCTGGCGGTCGCGGTCTTCCTGGACGCGACGCTCATCCGGAGCGTGCTGCTGCCGGCGTCGATGCGGCTGCTCGGCGACTGGAACTGGTGGATGCCGCGCTTCCTGGCGTGGATCCCGCGCGTGACGATCGAGGGCGAGTCCGACGAACCCGAGGACGGGGTCGACGGGGTCGAGGTCGCGCCCGAGCCGGCGCCGGCGGGCGGGACCGCCTGATGCGCCGACGCCGGCCGGGGACGCGGGGACAGCCTTAGCGGCGGACGTCCACCCACACGAGCCGGTGGTCGGACGAGGGCACCGGGAACCCCGTCCCGGTCAGGTAATCGAGCGGGTCGCCGCCGATCGGCCAGAAGACCCCTGACCCCTTGATCCTGAGGTCGCTGCTGGGCAGGACGTAGTCCGCGCGCAGGTTGCCCGGTCCGCTGCACGGCGGGAAGGCCGGGGTATCGCAGAAGTCGGCGGTGTCGTTGCGCGGATTACTCTGATGGCTGTCGTTCAGCGCGTCCTGGACCTTCGCCCAGTAGTGGCCACCATCGCTGGCCGGCGGGCGCTGGGCGTTGACCAGCGGGTGGTCCAGCAGCTGCTGGATGGAGCCTGGGATGCTGTCGCCATCGAGCGGATCGGAGTTCTGGTCGCCGGCGATCACGAATGGCGCGCCCGCCTCGAGCCCGCCGGACGTCCCGGCGTCGTCGTAGATGTAGCTCGCCGTCGCTCCGCCGGTGATGTAGTCGGCCCACAGGCGGATCTCGTCGGAATTCCGGGTGCCGTTGCGGTCCTCGGGACCGTCGAACACGGGCGGGGTGGGGTGGCTCACCAGGAAATGCACGGTGGTGCCATCGACATCGATCGGAACGTCCCAGTGGCTCTTCGAGGACAGCGGGAAGATCGCCAGCTCCTGGGCGCTGTACCAGTCGTGCGCGGCCGGCGTCGTCGAGTCATCGGGGAGCAGGGCGCCCGGCATGTCCTTCCAGAGGAAGTGCTGGAAGGTGCGGACGTCGGCGGTCACGATCGGGTGCTGCGAATAGACGACTAGGCCGAACTGGCCTGGGAAGACACCGAAGCCAAGCGAGTCGTCGCCGTATGCGTTGTCGCCCGGACTCGTGTCGGTGACACCGTTGTTGTTGAGGTCGAAGCCGCTCGAGATACCCGTGTTCGAGGGAGCGACGAACGAGTACGGGTAGTCGATCGGCTCTGCGCCGTTGTGGGCGATCTCGAGGTAGTGGTCCCGGAACGCATCGACGAGCGGACCGTTCGGGTGATCCGTCGTCGGCGCGTAGTAGTCGAACTCGTTGATCAGCAGGATCTCGGGTCGGACCCGCTGGATGATCTCGGCGACGGCATTCGCCTGGGCGTTGCCGGGCGCCGACAGGTCCGTCAGCGCCTGGCCGGCCGCTCCGCGGTTGAGTGAGGCGTTGAACGTCGCGAAGCGGGTCACCGGCGTGGCGGCGGACGCCCCGATGGGCGCGGCGATGAGCGTGGCGAGGATGGTCGCGGCGGCCAGCAGGGCCGCCGTACGGCGAATTGTCGGCGTGGACAGGAGGGCGGGCACGGCGTCTCCTTCGGCTGACAGGCGCTCGGTGTGGGAACGCGTCGAGGCTAGGTGAACAGCATCACCCCCTCGTCAACATCCAGTGAACGTCGTTGCGTGCTCCGCTCCTGAAGGTCAGATGTCCTGGAGGGCGAGTCCGCGGGCGACGAGCCGGTCGACCTTGGCGGCCATGATCAGGTCGTTCGCGCTCAGGGCGCCGATGGCGTCAGTCGTCCAGGTCACGGTGAGGCGGCCCCACGCCACGTTCAGGCCGGGGTGGTGATTCTGGCCCTCCGCGAGCAGCGCGATGCGCGTCGCGAGGCCGAAGGCGGCGGCGAACGTCGGGAACGCGAACTCGCGCACCAGTCGGTCGTCCATGACCTGCCAGGCCGGATCGAGCCCGGCGGCCAGCCGCGCGACCTCGTCGGGCGAGAGCACCGGGGTCGCGTCGTCGGCCGCGGCGCAGCGCTGCGAGGCGAGGGTCGCGGGGTCGAGCTCGGTCGTCATGTCGAGGAGTCTACGGTCGCCGTCGGCGCGGGGCGCGCCGTCGAGCCGGAGGCCCTTCTTGCGGTAGACTCCCCGCGGGCCGGTAGCTCAATGGCAGAGCAAGTGACTCTTAATCACTAGGTTGCGAGTTCGACCCTCGCCCGGCTCACCAACATTCCACCCACCAGCCCCCGTCGGTCGACCCTCGGGGCGCATCCGGCGCGACCGTGTCCAGGCTAGAGCGGCAGCTTCATCTGGATCTTCGGTTCCGCCGCATCGTCCGTCGGCCGGGTGCGCGCCGGCGTTTCCTCGGGCGGCGTGCCTTCGATGTACTCGCGACGCAGCTGCTCGATCCGCGCTGCGAGGCCGGCGTCGATGTCGCTGTCGGTGGCGTCCGCTCGCTGCCTCGCGAGCTCGTGCCACTCCGCGAGGATCTGCTTGGCGGTTCGTGGCGGCATGGTTGGCTCCCGCGATCTGCTGTTTCCACGGCGACGGGGACCGCCGACGGCGGTCGTCTGGATGTCGGACTGTAGCGCCGCGGCAGCTGCGAGTCCGCAGCCAGGGACTAGGTTGCCATGGCATCGGCGTCGCGCCAATACCAATCGAGCGCAAGAGCCGGATGTGGCGAGGCCGCCCCCGTCCGCGCGAGTGCTGGGACTCGCGCCCCTGTCGGGGAGTCGAGGACGACCTCGCCGGCATCGTCGCGAGCGGGACTGGCGGTCGTCCACGCGTCGATGGTCCCGGTGTGCCCGGTTGCCGCCGAAAACCGGTGCGCGCGGGCTCCGCGGGGCGCCGCGTAGCTACCTGGCGACGGTCGAGTCGCATCGACGCGCCCGCATTGGATGGAGGAGCCGGCTAGCGCCCAGCGACGTCTGGCTGATCCGGGGGGAACATCACCGCCACGACTGAGGCGTCTCGCAGCGAAGAAACCGAGCGACCCAGTCCGAGGGCACGGCGCTGGATCCCACGGCGGTTGGGCTGCGCAGCATCAGCGGCTTAGTGACGGACCGGGTAACGCATCTTCTGCACGAGCGTCAACCAGGCAACGACGGCCGACGGCGCACGATGCGTGGCGGCGTTGCGCACCGAGGAGGGGACCCATGCGTCGGTTCCTTGTTCTGGCGGCCATGGTGGCTGCCTTGTCATTCCCCGCGGTCGTTTCCGCCGACACGACTGGACAATTCACTGAACCGCCTCCTGTCGGGACGACGGGTGGGATGACCGTGTCGGTCGGGCCGGTAACGCTCACGGCACGCCTGGTGGCGAGCGCCGACGTCACGGTGATGTGTCAACCGAAGCCGAACGAGTATCCGATCTCCTCCTATTGGGAGGACTACCGCCTGACGTTCTCGATCAAGCAGGCGAGTGGCCGATCGATCGCCTTTGGTCAGGCCGCCGTGCCGTTCGATCCGAACGTGATCTGTGACGGTCTCCCGCACGCGCTCTCTGCGAGCGTGTCCGCCGATCCCGCGGGTGTGGCGTTCAAGAATGGCAGCGCGGTCATCGCCGTCGACGGTGTCGCCAACTACTCGTTCTGGAACTCGGAGACCGGCGAGTCCGGCTACCACAGGGGCCAGGCATCGACGGGCTGGGTCAGCGTCCGGCTCGGCCGCTAAGGCGGCGCAGCTCGCCAGACGGCGGCTCCGGCACAACCGGGCCGCCGTCTTTGCCGCCCGCGGCGCAGATCTAGGCTGCTGCCGGATGTTCCTCATACCGACTTAGCACGAGCGTCGCCCTATGGCCGGTACCTCGCCGGCTCCCAGCGAAGGGGCGATGATGCACACGGAGATCGATCTCGAGGGAATCGTCGGAGAGGCCTATCTGGATCACGGCGGCTCGCTGCTGCGGTACCTGTCGAGCCTGACCCGGGATGTCGCCGCCGCCGAGGACCTGACCCACGATGCGTTCGAGCGCCTCATGCGGGAAGTCCGCGAGAGACGCGTCCCCGACGACATCGGCGGTTGGCTCCATCGCGTCGGCCACAACCTGGCGATGAGCCGTGGGCGGAGGATCTCGGTGGCGGACCGCCACCGCTCCCAGCTCCTCGTGACCGGCTGCGCACCGTCACCCGAAAGCCTGGCCGTGGACGCTGAGGACCAGCGAGCCGTCGGCGCGGTCCTGGAGCACCTCGGCGTCGTCGATCGCCAGGCGCTCATCCTCGCGTCCCATGGGTACGGCGGGGCAGCGATCGCTTCTTACATCGGCCGGTCCGAGGGCGCCACGCGCACGCTGCTCTGCCGGGCTCGGGCGAAGGTGCGGGCACAGGTGCTGGCCGGTCAGCCGGCTGTGGCATGACGCTGGCGCGATGACCGTCGCTATCATCGGGGGGCTGTGGTCGATCGTGCCGATCGGGGAGTTCTCATCGGGCGCGGCGCCGAGGAAGCGCGCCTTGACGCCGCGCTGGAAGCGGCCGTTGCGGGCAGCGGCACGACGTTCATCGTCGGCGGAGAAGCGGGCATCGGCAAGACCCGGCTGATCGCCCGACTCGTCGCCACCGCCAGGGACCGTGGCGCCACCGTGCTCAGTGGGGCATGCCTGCCCGCGGGGAGCGGCGCCATCCCGTACGCCCCGTTCGTGGAGGCGCTCCGGGACCTGACCCGGTCCGTCGAGCCGGGCCTGCTCGCCGCGTTGCTCGGGCCGGCCCGGAGCGAGATCGCGCGGTTGCTACCCGAGGTGGCGTCGCGCGCTCACAACGAGCCCACGCGGCTGGAGTTCGATCGCGATGGACAGACGCGGCTGTTCGAGGCAGTACTTGGCGTCATCGAGCGCCAGGCTCGCAACGGACCGGTGGTGCTCGTCGTCGAGGACATCCAGTGGGCCGACGAGGGCACCCGGGGCCTGCTCGGCTTCCTCTCGCGCCACTTGCGTGAGGCACCCGTCCTGTTGCTTGTCACGCTCCGGACCTATGAGACGGATCGCCAGGATCCGTCGGTGGCGTTCGTGGCCGAGCTCGAACGGGATGCGTGGGTCGTGCGCCTGGATCTGCGCGGCCTCGATCGCCATGACGTCCTGGTCCTCTTGCGGGAGCTGGCTGGGGTCGCCCCTTCGGCGGCCACCGTTGACGACGTGATGCAACGAAGCGGCGGCAACCCGTTCTTCGTTGAGCAACTGGCCGCGACCATCGGGGCCGGCGGCAGCGGACGTGGGCTCCCACCGGGGTTGCGGGACGTGCTCGTCGCTCGCCTGGCGGCCCTCCCGTCCGAAACGCAACCGGTCCTCCGGGCGGCGTCGGCGGCTGGACGTCGCGTGGACGACGAGCTGCTTGCCGCCGTTCTCGAAATGCCGGCCCAGTCCGTCGCCGACGCGTTACGACCGGCGATCACCCAGGGGATCCTCGTCGATGCCGATCCGGTCGACGACGGGCTGGGTGGCTACGCGTTCCGCCACGCGCTCCTGGCCGAGGTGGCGAACGGAGAGCTGCTCCACGGCGAGCGAGATCGACTCCATGCGGCCTTTGGTGCGGAGCTCGAGCGGCGGGGGGAGATCGGTGGCGTGCCCGTCACGCCGGACGAGCTCGCATACCACTGGGTCGCGGCCCGCGATCGCACGCGGGCGCTCCCGGCGTTGATCGCCGCCGGCGCCGCGGCCGAGCGCGTGTATGCCTTCGGCCAGGCGCGGCGCCATTTTGAAGGCGCCCTCCAGCTGTGGGACGACAACGCCCTGTCGGCTGGTGACACGCCGATGGATCGGATCGGTGTACTGCAACACGCCGCCGAGTGCGCGGTCCTGACGGGTGGATACGCACGCGCCGTGCAGCTCGGCCGAGCGGCGATCACGGCCGCGGAGATCGCCGCGGCGACCGGCGAGGACCACGAACCCGGCCTGCTGGGAGCCCTTCACGATCGACTTCGCTGGTATCTCTGGGAAGCCGGCGACCTGGTCTCCGCCAGGGAGGCGGTCGAGGATGCGTTGCGACTCACGCCTGCCGAGCCCCCGACGGCCGCTCGGGCTCGGATCCTTGCCCAGGTTGCCGGCCTTCGTTTGATCGGTGGCGACCCAACGGGTGCGGCGACGACCGCCCGCGACGCGATCCAGACGGCGGAAGCCATCCAGGCGCGGTCCGAGCAGGCACTCGCCCTTGGCATCCTCGGCTGGGCGCAGGCATTGACCGGCGATGTGGATGGTGGCGTCGCCACGTACCGCCGAGGGCTGTCGATCGCCGAGGAGCTCGGCGGGGTCGAAGGGATCGCGCTGGGGCACGCGAATCTCGCCGCCCTCCTCGACCGGGTCGGGCGCACCGAGGCGTCGCTGGAGGCCGCCCGCGAGGGCTACGCCATCGCGCAACGCCTGGGTGTGCCACGCACGTACGGCGGTGTGCTTCTGGGTCATGTAGCCAAGGCCCTATTCGATCTCGGCCGCTGGGACGAGGCGGCAGCCGCGGCCGATCAGGGGCTCGAGCTGGACCCGGTCGGCCGTTCCGCCATCTGGCTCCACCTGAACCGCGCCCGAGTCGACACCAACCAGGGCCGCTTCGATGCTGCGGGCGACCGTCTCCGTCTTGCGGGCGAGATCGACGCTGCGGGAAGCCGCGACACGTCCTACCGACTCGCGTTGCTGGCGGCCATCGCGGAACTCGCGGCGTGGCAGGGTCGGCCGCCCGCCGTGCGCGCTGCGGCCGCCGAGGCGTTGGCGGCGCTGCAGGACTCGGCGCCCCTCGATCCGGCCCTGGCCTGGCTGGGGTGGCACGCCCTCCGTGCCGAGGCCGATGCGGCTGACGCGGCCAATGCACGCGGCGATATGGCCGCCCTCCGCGACATCCAGCTGCAGGTCCAGCCGATCGCTGCGATGTTCCGGCTCGGAGACCAGGTCGCGCCGTCGGATGGTCGCCGGGCGGCGCTCGGGGGCTTGTGTCGCGCCGAGCTCGATCGCATCGGCCGCCGCCCTGATCCAGACGCGTTGCGGCGGACGGCGGAGGCATGGCGGGTGCTCGGCCGGCCCGCACCGTCCGCGTATGCCACGTTTCGGGCCGCGGAGGCGATGCTCGGGACAGGGAGGGATCGCCGGGAGGCCGCCGATGCCCTGCGCCAGGCACACGCGACGTCCGTCCGGCTCGGGGCGGAGCCGCTCCGGCGCCAGATCGAGCAGCTGGCCCGCCACGCCCGTATCGACCTCGGCGTGGCCATGCCGGACGGGGTCGCCCCGACCGACACGATCGGGCTCACAGACCGCGAGCGCGAGGTCATCCGGCTGGTCGCTGCCGGACGAACGAACCAGGAGATCGCCGCGACGCTCTTCATCACGCGCAAGACGGCCAGCGTCCACGTGTCGAACATCCTCGGCAAGCTCGGCGTGGCAAACCGGGTGGAGGCGGCCGCCGTGGCGCATCGGCTCGGGCTCGCGGAGGAGCTGGGCGAGTCGTAACGAAGCCGGGGCTGGTGCGTCACCACATCACGGAGACCGCACGACCGGGAGACTGGGATGAGTCCGACCATCGAGGAAAGGGCGCAGACGCTACTCGAGAGCGGCGCGACCGGCGACGAACTCGGTGAGGGACTCGTCGCGCTCGAGGTGGAGCGCATCGAAGTCGCGGCTCCCATCTACCCGGAGGAAGTCGAGCTGGATCCAGCGGTGGCCCGAGAAACCGCGCAACGGTTCCGGCTGCTCCGCGACGAGCACCGCGGCGAGACGGTCGTCCCGGTGTCGCTCCTGCCGGACGAACCAGGGCGCGTCGCGGCTGCGCTGTTCGCAGAAGGCGAGCTGCGAATGGCGGGGCTGGCTGGCGACGCACTCCGGGACGTTCAGCGAGAGCTGGCCGAGGCTCTGGTCGACCTGCAGGGCTTCCGGCCCGACGATCAGGCGAGCCTGATCCTCGCGGATCCGACGGCGCCGGAGGCGATGGAAGCGGTCGGCGCGCTCGTGACGGCGCGAGCGGCGATCATCACCTGGATCCGGGACGACCCGAGCGTTGTCGGCAGTTTGAACGCCATCAAGGGCCTGGACATCCGTGTCGGCGATGGTCGGCAGGCGCTGGATGCGGTCAATGGGTACCGCGAGAGGCAGGCGTTCAGATTCCTCGCGACCATTGGACTCGGTGGCCTGGCGATCGTCGCGATCATCGGGATCATCGTCTTCATCGCGATCCAGGTCCTGACCTGACCCTGGCGGGCCACCGGCGGGACTCGTCGGGTGCTACCCTGACGGCGTCCTTTCATGGCCGGTCCTGTGAGGCTGGCGTACCGGTCCCGTGAGGCCGGCGAAGGAGGCTCGGATGTTCGCGCACGCCCTCGCCCACCACGCCCCTGCGGCGGGTGGGTCGTTTGTTGCCCGGGACGTGCCCGCGCCCGTCGGGGTCGCCGTCGCGTGATCGTGCCCCCGTCGCCGCGAGCCTCCGCCATCGTCGACCCGCGCATCGGCGATCTGGGGCCCGCGTTGCTGGCGCTCGAGGACGGGACGGTGTTCCCCGGGATCGCGTTCGGGGCGCCGGTGGCCGGTGGCGGCGATCTGGTGGTCAACACGAGCCAGACCGGCTACCAGGAAGTCTGCACCGACCCCTCGTACGCGGGGCAGGTCGTGGTCATGACCTATCCCCTCATCGGGAACTACGGGCGCCTGATCGACGACGACCAGTCGGCCCACCCGTGGCTGCGCGCGCTGGTCGTGGCCAATGCGACCGCGGCCGTGCTCGACGACGCCCGCCAGCTCGCGGCGCTCCTGCGCGACGACGGCATCCCGGCCATCGCCGGCGTCGATACGCGCGCGCTGGCCCGACACCTGCGGGCCAACGGCTGTCTTCGCGGCATCGTGACGGCGCCTGGCGAGGTGGACGAAGACGCGGCCCGCGCGGCCGCCCGTGCTGTTCCACGCTGGGAGGACCAGGATTTCGTCGGCCAGGTCTCGCCCGCGGCGATCACGGATGTCGGCGAGGCGAGCGAGGGTGGGCCGCTGGTCGGCATCGTCGACCTCGGCCTGAAGGCGAATATCGTCCGATCGATGCGCCGGCGCGGCGCCCGGGTCCGCGTCTTCCCGCACACGGCGAGCCCATCCGACGTCCTGTCGTCCGACATCGACGGCGTCGTGCTGTCGCCGGGGCCTGGCGACCCGGCCCGCCTCGATACCCAGGTCGCCCTGGCCCGGGCGATCATCGAGGACGGCCGGCCGCTGCTGGGGATATGCCTCGGCCACCAGATCGTGGGCCGGGCGGCAGGTGCCGACACCCGCCGGCTCCGGTTCGGGCACCACGGCGCGAATCACCCGGTCCAGGACCTTGAGCTGGGGCTCGTGCAGGTGACCGCCCAGAACCACGAGGTCCAGGTCGTCGGCGACTCGGTGCCGGGGACGTCGGGCTTCCGGGTGAGCCAGATCAACCTGAACGACCGCTCCGTCGAGGGGCTTCGTCATCGGGAGTTGCCGATCGAGACGGTCCAGTACCACCCCGAGGGCGCGCCCGGGCCGCTGGACGCGCTCGCCGTGTTCGACCGCTTTGTCGGGGCCGCGCGAGGCGGGCTGGCGTGAACGAGCCCCGAGCCTCATGCCAGATCGTCAGCCCATGACGCTTGGGCAGCTTCGGGACCGAGATCGGCCGGGATTCGAGCGTGGCGGGAGGGGCGCCGGGCGTGGATGGGCCACGGTACGCGCTCGAGCGCAGCAGGATTCGCGCCCAAGCGTCACCCCGTGCCGATCTGGCAGGAACCTTGGGCTCGGGCGTCGGGCGAAGCGCGAAAACCTGCCAAATGTGCAGGGAGTGCACCTTGGCGCCGGTCCGTGGGCGGCGCGGGGGCACGAAGCGGGCGGATCGTGCGTGGAGCCGCGCTCGAACGACGCTCCGATCGGCCGTGGGCCAGCCCTTGAGGCTCGAATGTCGTCCCAAGGTGCGTGGGGTGCACATTTGGCAGGATCCCGGCCTCGGGTCGCGGCACCGGTCGCGGCCGCGTCCGCGACCCGCCTCCCATGAGCCCGCCTGGCCCCAAGCCCGCCTCGGTCCTGATCCTCGGCAGCGGGCCAGTCGTCATCGGGCAGGCGGCCGAGTTCGACTATGCCGGCACGCAGGCCTGCCGCGCGCTGCGCGCCGAAGGGGTCCGCACGATCCTCATCAACTCGAACCCCGCCACGATCATGACCGACCCCTCGGTCGCGGACGCCATCTATCTCGAGCCGCTCACCGTGGAGGTCGTCGAGGCCGTCATCGCCAAGGAGCAGCCAGAGGGGCTGCTCGCGGGTCTCGGCGGCCAGACCGCGCTGAACCTCGTCACCGCGATGGCCCGCGCCGGCGTCTTCGAGCGTCACCCGATCCGCCTGCTCGGCACGCCCCTCGAGGCGATCCACATGGCCGAGGACCGCGAGGCGTTCCGCGACCTCCTCGACCGGCTCGGCCAACCCTACGCGCCGAGCTTCATCGTCGAGGGCGCCACGCCCGAGGAACGCGAGCGGACGACCCAGGAAGCGCTCGCCACGATCGGCCTGCCCGCCATCGTCCGCCCCGCCTTCACGCTGGGCGGCACCGGCGGCGGTATCGTCGAGAACGAGGCTGCCTATCACGAGATCGTGCGCACGGGCCTGCGCGCCAGTCCGATCGGCCAGGTCATGGTCGAGAAGTGTCTCGTCGGCTGGCAGGAGATCGAGTACGAGGTCATGCGCGACGCCGACGACACGTGCATCGCGGTGTGCTCGATGGAGAACGTCGATCCGCTCGGGGTCCACACCGGCGACTCGATCGTCGTCGCACCCGTCCAGACGCTCAGCGATGCGGTCCACCAGCGCCTCCGCAGCGCGGCGCTCGCGATCATCCGTGCCCTCGGCGTCGAGGGCGGCTGCAACGTCCAGTTCGCGCTCTCCCCGGACTCGACCGACTACGCCGTCATCGAGGTCAACCCCCGCGTGAGCCGCTCGTCGGCGCTCGCGAGCAAGGCCACGGGCTACCCGATCGCCCGGGTCGCGGCCCAGATCGCCGTCGGCCGGCGCCTCGCCGAGATCCCCAACGTCGTGACCGGCACCACCGTCGCCGCGTTCGAACCCGCCCTGGACTACGTCGTCGTCAAGCTGCCGCGCTTCCCGTTCGACAAGTTCCCGACGGCCGACCGGACGCTCGGCAGCCAGATGAAGGCCACGGGCGAGGTGATGGCCATCGACCGGACGTTCGGCTCGGCGCTGAACAAGGCGCTCCGCGGGCTCGAGCAGGCGGGCGTCGGGCCGCTGGCGGAGGATCCGACCTGGACCCCGACGTTCGACTACCTGGCCGGGGTCTACGCCGGCGACCCCGAGGCCGACGAACCGATCCACTGGATCGACGAGCGCGGCCAGGCCTGCGAATCGACCCGCCATGCGCAGCGGACCGCCGCGCCGCTCGTCCTGCGCCGCTTCCTCGAGCCGTCCGACTCGCGGCTGTGGCGGCTCCTCGGCCTGCTCCGTCGCGGCGTCCCGGAGCCCGTCGTCGGGGAGGCGACCGGCATCTCGGCCTGGTTCCTCGCCGAGATGGGCCGCAACGTCGCGCTGGAACGGGAAGTCTCGGCCACCGGCGACCGGCTGGCCGACCCCCATGACGTCGCTGCCGCCGAGCTCCTCGCGACCGTCAAGCGTGCCGGGTTCGGCGACAAGGAGCTCGCCGGCCTGGCGGGCACGACCCCCGACGCGCTGCGCGAGGCCCGGCTCGCCCTCGGCATCGTGCCCGGCTACTCCATGGTCGACACGTGCGCGGCGGAGTTCGCGGCCGAGACGCCGTATTTCTATGCAACGTACGCAGCCGCGGGCTCGGCCCCCGAGGCGCCGCCCGTCGACCGCCCGGCGGCGCTCGTCATCGGATCGGGGCCGGTCCGCATCGGCCAGGGCATCGAGTTCGACTACTGCGCGGTCCAGGCGGCCGACACCCTGCGCACGAACGGCTGGCGGGCGGTGATGATCAACTCGAACCCCGAGACCGTCTCGACCGACTTCGACGCCTCGTCGCGTCTCTACTTCGAGCCGCTCGACCCGGAGAGCGTGCGCAGCGTCATCGACGCGGAATCGCCGGGCGGCATGGACCTCCTCCCGGCGGTCGTCGCGTACGGCGGCCAGACGCCGCTCAACCTGGCCGCGCCCCTGGCGGCAGGTGGCGTCCCATTGCTCGGCAGCGACCTCGAGGCCATCGACCAGGCCGAGGAGCGGGTCCGCTTCTCCGCGCTGCTCGACCGGCTCGGGATCCCGCAGCCGGAAGGCGGCATGGCCCACAGCGTCGAGGAGGCCCTGACCCTCGCGGACCGGATCGGCTACCCGGTCATCGTCCGGCCGTCGTTCGTCATCGGTGGGCTCGCGATCGACTTCTGCTACTCACCGGAGGACCTGGCCCGCCAGCTCGCGGCGGCCACCGTGGTCGACCCCGACCGCCCGGTCCGCATCGACCGCTACCTCGAGGGCGTCGAGGTCGACGTGGACGCGGTCAGCGACGGGGAACTCGTGCTCATCCCGGGGCTGCTCGAACACGTCGAGCGGGCCGGCGTCCATAGCGGCGACAGCGTCGGCGTGTTCCCGCCGCAGTTCGTCAGCGAGGGCGACCAGGACCTGATCGTCGCGACGATGGAGCGGATCGTGCTGGCGCTCGGCGCGAAGGGCCTCGTCAACGCCCAGTTCATCGTCCGTGACGACGGCGTCTACCTCATCGAGGTCAATCCGCGCGCCTCCCGGACCGTCCCATTCCTGTCCAAGGTGACCGGTGTGCCGATGGTCGAGCTGGCGGTCCGGATCGCGCTCGGCGCCACGCTCCCGGAGCTCGGCTGGGACGGCGGGCTGTTGCCGCCACCGCCCTTCGTCGCGGTGAAGGCCCCGGCGTTCTCGACGGCCAAGCTGCGCGGCGTGGACCCGTCGGTCGGGCCCGGGATGCAGTCCACCGGCGAGGTCATCGGCCTCCACGAGGATCCGCGGGTCGCGCTGGCGAAGGCCCTGCTGGGCGCCGCGCTCGTGCCGCCCCGACCCGGAGAGGCCGGCGCCCTCGCGCTCCTATCGATCGCCGACCGCGACAAGGCCCTGCTGCCGAGACTCGCCACCGGGCTCGCCGCCTCGGGTTATCGATTGGCGGCGACCCCGGGAACGCGACGGGCGCTCGCCGAGGCGGGCTTCGACGCCCGGCCGGTCGCCAAGCTCGGCGAGGCCGCCGGACGAAGCGGCGGGTGAGGTGCCGATCCTCGAGCTCATCGCGTCGGGCGAGGTCCGGCTCGTGGTGAACACGCCGACCCCGCGCTCCGGCGCGGTCCGCGACGCCGCCGAGATCCGTCTCGTCGCGACGGGGGAGGGGATCCTGTGCCTGACCGCCATGGAGACCGCGGTCGCGGCCGCGGAGGCCCTCGACCCAGGCATCGTCGAGGCGGTGGCGAGCGTCCGCTCGCTCGAGTGAGTGGGTGCCGGCCCCCGGTCAGCCCCGGCGGGCACTCGTCGCGACCGTCTGAGCCGCGGGCGCCTCTTCGGGCGTGACGACGATCGACTGACCGAGCGACCACAGCGTCAGGGTCGTGAGGGCGACCATGACGACCGCGAGCGGGATCTGCCGGTCCGCAGCGTCCGGCGGACATGCCCCGCGGCGCGTCCAGCGCCGCGACCACGTGGCCGCCCCACGCTCCGAGCATGTGTCCGCCGACGACCGCCGCGAGCTGCACCGTCCAGACGAGGCCCGGCGGCAGCCACGATCCCGAGACCTCGTAGAACGCGGTCCCGAACAGGTCCCAGCCCCGCTGGAACGGGTCGGACAGCGCGATGATGCCGCGCTGTCCCTCGATCAGCAGATACGTCAGGTAATGCGCGACGAGGTAGCCGACGGCGATCGGCAGGAGTCCCGCGCCCGTCGCCCCGACCCCCACGAAGCGCGTGACCGCGAGCGCGAGCGCGATCACGATCCCGAGGAAGCCGATGAGCAGCACGGTCTGCGCGGGCAGCGCCGGCACGCCGAACAGGTCGAACCAGATCTGCGTCTGCGACAGCCCGTCGAACAGGATCGAGCCCACGCCGAGCGCGATGATCACGACATCGGGCATCGTCCAGCCGGGCTCCAGGAGGCCCTGGCAGGAACGGCCGCCGGCGGACGCGCCCGGATCTCGTCGGCGAGGGCGACGGGGGCGAGCCGGCCGAGCAGTCGGAACCAGACCGTGAAGACCTCGGCGTTGGAGCGCCAGGCGTCCCGTCCGAACTGCGCCATCATCGCGAGGGTGTACGCCGTGTAGCCGACGAGGATGATGAAGAGGGTCTGGGAGCCGGCGTCGAGCACGAGCTCCACCCAGACGACGACCGCGAGACCGATGGCCGCGGGCCATCGACCGAGCCGGTCCGGATAGTCGGCCACCTGCCACGGCGTCACGCCGAGTCGCTTGACGACGGCCGCACCCAGGTCGTGCAGCGTCGAGAACGGGTCCAGGAAATGCCATACCGGCCCGACGATCGCGGACACCATGGCCACGCCGACCCAGCCGTAGACCCAGATGAACAGGGTCGCGACCTCGGCGCTGCTGGACCCGCCGATGATCCCCTGGGCGATGATCCAGAGCCAGGCGAGGAGCCCGAGCGCACGCAACGCCAGGCGCAACGGCGCGGGTGGCAGCCGGCCCGCCTCCGTCGGTTTCGGGGCGCTCGGCCCGGACGTCGCGGACGAGCACGAAGATGAACGACAAGGCCACGGTCGCGGCAGCGCCCGCGAGGTACACCGCCAGCGGCAGCCGGCTCGTGTAGGTCGGGTTCAGCGTGTGGGCGAGGACCGCCGCAGGTGCGCTGAGGGCGATCGCTCCGAGGATCGAGAGACCGGCGGCGAGCCGGCCCAGGCGTCGCTCGCTCACACGCGGTCCGAAGGTCGGCCGCGTCGCGAGAGCAGGAACCCGGCCGCGATGAGGACGATGGCGAGCGCTGCGATGATCGGCAGGATCACGTCGCCGTCGCTGGCAGCCCGCGGGGTCCGATGGACCGGGCGATGCCGACGGGCTCGAGGCGGGTGTCGCGTCCGGGGTGGCGCTGGGCGCCGGGCTCGGCACTCGGCGTCGCCGCCGATCGAGGGCTCGGCCGACGGCGTCGGCGTCGGCAGTGACTTCGTCGGTGTCGGGGCCACGACCGTGAAGGTCCAGGTGTCATTTTCGGCGTGGCCGTCGGCGCTGGCGGCCCGCCAGCGAATCTCGTACGCACCGGGAGCGAGCTCCGGGATGGGGTCGATGATCAGGCGGGTCCGGTCGTCCGGATCGATCCGACCGACCGCCAGGCGCTCGCCAGCGGCGTTGCGGATCGAGAAGGTCGATCCATCGGTCTCCAGCGGCTCGCTGAACCGCGCGCTGATCTCTGCGGGCGTGCCCTCGACCGTGGCCCCGTCCGCCGGGGTGGCCTCGAGCAGCTCGGCATGCGCGGCGACGATCGATGGGAAGAGGAGCAGGGTTGCCGCGGCAGCGGCCAGCGCGACGAGCGCGACGAGGCGCGCCCCGGCCATTCGATCAGTCATGTCGATGAGTCTACGGAACACGGCTCATCGCTGCGTAGGCGGGCCCACGTGCACCCCACGCTCGTATCGACGAAGGAGAGGCCCGGACCAGGCTGGATCCAGGTCCCCAATGGCCAGCCCGTGCACCAGGTGCATGAACGGGGTCTGGCGACACGTCCGTTCGCCGATAGCCGCACCCAGTGCACGAGCGGGGCACGAGAACGTGTCCGTTCGTCGATAGGTGCACCCGATGCACGCTGCGAACTCGAGCGCCGCGGCCGGGACCGATCCGACGCGGTACGATCGACCCCACTCGCCTCGGCCCAGTCGCCGACCCACCGCAACGACTCCGCCCCGTCCCAGGAGCCGCGCGTGCCGACCAGCCCGACCACCCCGATCCCGACCACGGCCTATCAGCGATGAGCGCCTCGCCAACGGCCTTCGCCTGATCGTCGCGGAGGACCACCTCGCCCCGGTCGTCGCGGTCAACGTCTGGTACGACGTCGGCTCCAAGCACGAGCAGCCCGGCAAGACCGGCTTCGCGCACCTGTTCGAGCACGTGATGTTCCAGGGCTCCAGGCACGTCGGCAAGGCCGAGCACATCGCGCTCATCCAGGCCGCCGGCGGCACGATGAACGGCACGACGTGGCTGGACCGGACGAACTACTTCGAGACCCTGCCGTCCCACCAGCTCGATCTCGCGCTGTGGCTCGAGGCGGACCGGATGGCGACCCTGCTCGACGCGCTGAGCCAGGAGAACCTCGACAACCAGCGCGAGGTCGTGAAGAACGAGAAGCGCTGGTCCTACGACAACCGGCCGTACGGCACGTGGCAGGAGAAGCTGCAGGCCCACCTCTACCCGCCGGAGCACCCGTACCACCACTCGACGATCGGCTCGATGGAGGACCTCGACGCCGCCTCGATCGAGGACGTCAGCGAGTTCTTCCGGACCTACTACGCGCCGAACAACGCCGTGCTCTCGGTCGTGGGCGACGTGGACACGCCCGAGGTCCGGCGCAGCGTCGAGCGCTACTTCGGCGCCATCCCGGCCAACCCCTCGATCCCGCCGCTCGGCGACCTGTCGCTGCCCCCGCACGCTCGGTGCCGAGATCCGCGAGGTCGTCCATGACCGGGTGCCGTTGCCGCGCATCTACGTCGGCTTTCGCGCGCCGGTGTACGGCGACCGACGGCTCGACGCCCTCGAGATCGCCGGCCAGATCCTGGCCGGCGGCAAGGGCAGCCGGCTGCACCGGCGCCTCGTGCGCGACGAGCGCATCGCCCAGGACGTGGCCCTGTTCACGCTGGGGTTCATCGGCGGGGCATCGATCATCGCCGGCTGGGCGACCGTCCGGCCGGGCGTGACCGTCGAACGCGTGGAGGCCGCCCTGCACGAGGAGACCGAACGACTCGCCGTCGAGCCGGTGAGCGCCGACGAGCTCGCCCGGGCCTTCGCGCTGGTCGAGGCCGACGAGCTGGGGGCGCTGCAGCGGGTCGAGGAACGCGCCGACCGGCTGTCGATGTACGCGACGCTCTTCGACGATCCGGGCCTCATCAACGAGATGCTGGGGCGCTACCTGTCGGTCACGCCCGAGGCGATCCTCGAGGTCGCGGCCGCGACCTTCCGGCCGGACAACCGCCTCGTCCTGACGTACCTGCCCGAGATGGCGCCGGCGGACTCCGGTGTCGTCGAAAGCGACACGGACGAGAAGGCCGAGACGGAAACCGAGCAGGACGAGGAGGTCGCGGCATGACCGCCACGGACCGCCTCGAGCTCGACGGGAACGTCGTCGCCGAACGCCCGACGCCCGGGGTCCCGCGGCCGTACGAGTTCCCGAGCCTCGCCCAGGCGCGACTCGACAACGGCCTGACGGTCTTCGTCGCCGACCTGCCCGGCCGGCCGCTGGTCAGCGCGTCGGTGGTGATCCCGACCGGTGCCGTCGACGAGCCCGCGGACGAGGGCGGGGCCGCGGTCCTCGCCGCGCGCGCCCTGACCGAGGGCACCGAGCGATACGACGCCGTCGCCCTGATCGAGGCGAGCGAGCGGCTGGGCGCCTCGCTCCACGCCGATGCGGGCTGGGACGCCACCAGTGTCAGCGTCGACGTGCCGACGACCCGGTTGCGCGCCGCCCTCGAGCTCCTGGCCGAGGTCCTGCTCCGGCCGACGTTCCCGCCGGACGAGGTCGAGCGGCTGCGCGACGAGCGGCTCAACGACCTGCTGCAGGCCCAGGCCGATCCGCGCCGCCGGGCCGACGAAGCGTTCATCGACACGATCTACGCGCCCGAATCGCCCTACCACCGGCCGTCCGGCGGCACTCGCGAGACCGTCGAGCGGCTCGATGCCGGCGTGCTGCGGCGCGCCTACGCGAGGACCGTCGATCCCTCGCGGGCCACGCTCGTGGTGGCGGGCGATCTCGGCGGCCAGGACGCGGTCGCGATGGTGCATGACCTGCTCGACGCGTGGACCGCGCCGGAATCGCCGCGCGGCGGCGGCAAGATCGTCGACACGGCTGCCGCGACTGCCCGCCGGATCCGGGTCGTGCATCGACCGGGATCGGTCCAGACCGAGATCCGGATCGGCCATCCGGGGCTGCCGCGACGGATCGCCGATTTCCACGCGGTCTCGGTCATGAGCGCCATCCTCGGTGGGCTCTTCAATTCGCGGCTGAACATGCAGCTGCGCGAGGCCAAGGGCTACACCTACGGGGCGAGCGCCGGCTTCGACATGCGCCGTGGTGCCGGGCCCGTTCAGCGCGCGGGCCGCCGTCAACACGGAAGTCACCGTTCCGGCCGTCATCGACACCCTGGCCGAGCTCGAGCGGATGCGCGACACGGCGGTCGAGGCCAGTGAGCTCGCCGCGGCGCGTGATTTCCTCGTGGGCGTGTTCCCGCTCCGGTTCGAGACTCCCGGCGCGGTCGCCGCGGCCCTGTCCGGCCTGGCGATCCACGGCTTGCCGGTCGAGGAGCTGATCGAGTACCGCCGCCGGATCGAGGCCGTCGGCATCGAAGAGGCCGCCGCCGCGGCCCGCGAGCATCTCCGGATCGATGAGGCCGCCATCGTGCTCGTCGGTGACGCCGACGCGATCGGCCCGCTCCTGGAGACCGCCGGCCTCGGCACGGTCGTCATCGAGCACGACGAGGCGCCGCAGGCGCTCGGGCCGGTCCCCGAGGGGCTCGAGGTGGCCGTCGACGAGGGCGGGGACAGCGGCCCCACGGTGGGCGCCGAGGACCCGGACCTGGCCGGCACCGCCGACGAGCCGGCCGCGGCCGACGCCGACGCGGACGACCGGGAAGCGCCCTGAAACCTTCGCACCCCGGACTCGGACCAGGGATCGGTCGCCCGCGTCGATGACTTTTGAGCCGTCCCCCCGGTACGCCCGCGCTATTCCCGTGGGGACGCGTCGGGACCATGGTTCAGGCATGTTCAAACGAGTCGTCGCGGTCCCGCTCTGGTTCGTGGCCGGTTGGATGGTTGCTGCGATTGGCGCCTTCGTGTTCGGGTTGCCCTCGTGGCTCGTGCCCATGACCGCCGTCTCGGTCGCAGCCTTCGTCGGGCTCGACCCGGCAGGGCTGTTCTGGCCACGTCCCTCTCAGCCCGTATCGGCCGCTTCCCGGTCGGCGCTCGGTGAGGCCGGCTAGCCCGTCGCGCTCCTCACGTCACGGATTGCAGGGTGTGCCCGGAGCGGTGCACGCGCCGTCAAGACGTAACGTCCCAGGTCCCTGGGTCCCGGCACCTTCCTGATACAGCGTGGTGCCGCCGGAGTACGTCACCGTCCAGGCGATGATCTGTCCCACCGTCCCGTTGCCGTCCGAGCTACCCGCGATCGCCACGTTGTCCGTGGGCATGTACTGGACCCCCTCGATGTCGAGCTGGCCGCCACCACCGATGTTGATCGTGAAGTTCGTCGGCGAGCCCGGATCGCACCCTGGCGGCTCGACGAACGGCGGAGATGTCGGGACGAAGCACGTCGGGTCCTTGACCACGAGCAGCGTCATGAGGATCGCCGGTGTCGGTGACGCAGGCCCGCTCGTCACCACGGGCTGGTTGTCCCAGTCGATCGCGGCCGAGGCGGCCGTGCCGAGCGTGCCTCGTGGGAACTTCGACCCGGCGTTCAGGGCGATCGTCTCCGCGTTATTGCCGTCGAACGTGCACTGGTTCGCGCACTCGTCGAACATGAGCGCCACGCCTGAAGCCGGTCGGTAGCCGCCAAGCAGTCGACCGCGGATCTTCAGCCCACCGAACGGGCTCTTGAACTCGTAGGCGCCGGGCATGAGGAGCACGACGTCGCCCGTCGGGGCGTCGATGCTGTTCGGATTGCTGCTGGGATCGTAGGTGCCTGGCTGGTAGCAGTAGACCCGGTCCTGGGGGTGCCCGAGCATGAACGTATACACGCTCGTTTGGAGGTACGTGTACTCAGCTCCACAGCCCGTTGGGTCCAGGTCCGCGCGCGTGCATGCGGGATTGGCACCCGGAACGCCACACGAGGAGATGCGGGCGTTCGTGAACGTCGGCGCGCAGTTCGCCGGCCCGCTCGGGCAAGGCGCCGAACCCAGGCTGCCCCGCATCGCCGGGTACGTGTAATTCGGATCCGGGATCAGGGTCGGCAGCTGCTGCACCAGCTGCGTCGGCGGGATGGGTGGAGCCGTCCACCACTTCGGGGCGAAGTACGGGTCGAAGTAGAACATGCCGTAGCCGGAGTCGAGATTGAGGACGGCACCGCTGCCCGCGTATTCCATGTTGGCGTTCGTGCCCACATCGCCTTGATTGATGTTGACGACGGTGCCGTTACCGTTGAGCACGATGTCGTTGACGAGGAAGGTGGCGCCCGAGTCCTTGGGTGGCCGCAGGGTGACGAGCGTGTACGACTTCGCGAAGGCGAGGCCAGCCACCGACGTCGATCCGACGCTCCAGGTGCTCTGGCCGAACAGGCGGGCGAAGGACAATTCGTGCTTCGCATTACGCAGGCTGACCTGCACCGACCGGGCCGGGTCGCAGTTCTGGCAGGCGATGGCCCCGGGACCGGTGGTCGTGCCTGCCCTGATGGACACGTGGTAATCGGTCCCGGGCAGCACGCAGGCGTCGGAGACGTCAGTGTCAGTGGACGTATCGCACGCCGCCGGAAGGGGGCCCACGATGCCGTACTGCCTGACGAGATCCTCCAGCGCGTGCGTTCGGGCGTTGATGCGCTCGACGGAAGTCACGGCCCGCGTTCCCGTGATCTGGAGATCCTGCGCGCCGGCGAGGGACGCACCGTCGGCGGCACTGCGGTACGCCCGCTTCGCCGCCAACATGCCGCTGACATCGATCGCCAGCGCGGCGACGCCAAAGAGCCCGATCAGGAGGATGGCGAACAGGGGCAGGACCTGGCCCCGCTGGTTCCGGCGGCTCAGGGGGGTCATGGCGTCGGCTCCATCCGGAATTGCGCCGAGGTGCTCAGGTTCCCGTTGCCTGGAACGAACGGAAAGAAGATCGGGACCTGGTGGTTCAGGGTGATGGTCACGAACGCCACCTCGGCGTTCGATAGCCACGGGGCAGGGATCGCCGGACAGGACCACCTGGATATTGGTCCCCGTCCAGGGTGAGCCCGTCCCATAACCGATCAACGATGACTCGGCGGCGATGCTGTTCGCGATCGGCATCACGGTTCCAACGCTGGGACACGTGACCTGGGTCGCCGCCCACCGCCCAGTGTCGCGTGCGATCTGGGTCAGGGTGTTCTGTCCCCAGAAGATCACGCCGAACTGGATGATCCCGCCGACGATCAGCATCAGGATCGGAAAGACGAGGGCGAACTCCGCGAGGCTCTGGCCCCGAGAGCGGCGCCGGAAGTTCGACTGTCGCATGGCAGACTCGCGCTGGCCCAACGATGTTCGATCGGCTCTCGCCCGTCCGCGCAGCCGGGTTCCCCGAGTGCCCTGAGTACTCTCGTGCGCGGTCCCGCCCCCGCGGGGCGCCGATAGTACTACTGCCAACCTTGCACTGGGAATGTCATTGGCATGTCGTTTTCCGGACATGGACCCGCACGGAACGTTGCCCGGAGCGTCGGCGCGGGCGTGCGCGAGATGGGGAGCCGGCACAATCCCGAGGGCGGCGCCGTCTACGCGGCGATGGCCAGGTCCGCGGTGTGGGCTACTTGGCGGAAGCGTGGAGCGCTGGGGAAGGCGGCCGTGCTCGAGCGGTTCGCTGTGACCGGCCAGAACCAGTGCATCGGGTCGACCCAGACCATCACCCCGACAAGGGACGCCATCACGGGGCCGATCATGCGCGGGACCCCGGTCAACGACCACAGCAGCTCATACATCAACGCGAAGGAGATGAACCACAGCGGGCCGGCGATGAGGCGCTTCATGCCCCGATCGTCAGGCACACGGCGCTCGCGTGCGAGAGGCTCGCTCGTACCAGCCCACCCCGGACTCTTGGGACGCTCGAGGGCCGAATACCGCTAGCGGACGAGGCCTTTGTACATGAACTGGTAGAGCATGTTCGGGTCGTATGGCATGTGCAGCGTGCCCGAGCCGGCCACCTTCCAGCGCCAGGAGATGATCTGGACCGAGGCGTAGCCGTTTGCGATCCCGCCACCGTCGACGGTGACCGTACCCCTCGGGTTGTAGATGGTCCCCGAGAGGTTGAGGGCCGTCTGGCCCGACAGATTGACATCGAGGTCTGGCCCGGCCGTCGCGCCGCTGCCGTCCCCGTCCTGCCAGATGAGGATCCCCCGGTACGGCCCGCTGGTCAGGCCCTGCAGCAGCAGGTCCGAGTTCGCCGTGAAGTTGATCTTGTCCTGGCATTGGTTGCCGCCACCGCCACCCGCCTTGCAGGCGGCCGCATACACGGGATCGTCGGTGCTGAAGAACATCACGGGCGCGGGACCTCCGGTCGAAAGCTCGACGGATGTGATGGTGCCGGACGCATTGAGCGAGATCCCTCCCCCGGCGATGACGTAGATGCCGGGCTCGAGGTGGAGCGTTACGCCGTTTCCACCGATCTTCCAGCCGCCGTAGTACACGCCCGGGAGCAGGTTGTACGTCACGCCGTTGCCGTTGAACGTGCAGCCCTCCGCGCCCGCTGCGGTCGTTTGAACGGTCGCCGGATCGAGCGGGTCACCACAATGGGCGCCGGGCGGCCCGAACGAGGGCGGTGGCAGGTCCGCAAGCGGATCGCCGATGATCACGCTCCCCTCGTCGAGCACCGAGGGCGGATTGAGTGGTCCGCCCTCGCAGGCACCCACGACATAGACCTTCGGGGCCGTGAGGTTGCTGGGACCGCCGCTGATCTTGAGCGCACCGCTGCCCGACGCGCAGATGTCGTCGCTGGTGCCCAGGCCACAGCTCGAATTGACGTGGACGAAGCCACCCTCGATGCCGGGTGCGGACGGCGTGATCTCGACGCTTCCGCCGCCCGTGATGAATCCGGCGGGCTGACCGGAGCAGCCGCCCGGATCGAGCGCGATCAATGAGCTCGAGTTCGAGTTCCCATCGTCAAACGCCGCGACGGCGGAGCTGGTGACCTTGATCTGGCCGATGCCGATGACATTGGCCAGCAGCGCCCGATGCGGACGACTGATCATGACCTCGACCTTGTCCGGATCGCCCGCGAAGGTGCCCGCGCCGGGCCCTGGCGGCCAGTTCACGGTGAGCGTGGTCCCATCCGGATCGTTGGCCTGGATGCAACCCGTATTCGTCGGGTAGCCGGGAGCATTCGCGAAGAAGCCATTGTGTTGGGCATAGAAACAGGCGGCAGCGACCATGTCGCCGTGAGTCCCGCCCGGCGCGTGGATGAATCGGGCCGCGGCGATCGCTCCGGGATCGATCGCGTTCTGCTCCGTGCGACGGACGATGAACGTGAGACCCAGATCGATCACGAGCGCGGCGATCAGGAGGATCGTCACGACACCCCCGGCGAAGATCACCAGGATCTGCCCGCGTTCCGGTCGCTGATGCGTCATCGAAAACATCCTCATTGCTGACGCTGCAGGACTTCAGTGAACACGGCACGGAGCGTGATCGCGCTTGGGACCATCACGAAGCCGGCCATCGGGGGCACCCAGTTGAAACACGTGTAGACGGTCACTGTCGTGTCGTAGTGCGTGTCGGCCCCAGTGCCTGCGGCGACGGCGACGTTGCTGGCCGTGTCGTCTCCGTCCGCGATGGCGAACTCGCGGTTGGGGTCTGCTGATGGGGTCGTCACGGGTGCTGGGCAGGCCAAAAGGGACGGATCCACCCGCGGATCAACGCCACCGATCGTGCAATTAGCGAAGGCTACGCCCGGCGTCTTCGAGAGCTCATCTCGATTCAGGGTGATCGGATTGATATAGCCAGACCAGCAGGCGCTGAGCGACACCTGGTTCGGCGCCATGCCCCAGATATTGGCGCGGGCCCTTCCCGTCATCTCGGGCCAACCGTTCTCTGGTGCGTCGCATCGCCAATACGAACCGGACGCGGGGCGCATGTCGTTACGTGGGTCGAGCTGCGAGACGGTCGGGCACTGGGACGTCGAACTGTGCAGCGCCGCATACCGGGCTGCCTCTCGGCCGGCGTTCTCCAGCTGCTGGTTGTAGAAGACGTACAACCCCAGCACGATGATGGCGAAGAGCAGGGCCATGAAGATCGGGAAGACGAGGGCGAACTCGACCAACGCCTGCCCTCGACGTTGTGGGGCTCGCGGATGCGGAAAGCGGGGGAGGGAACTCAGCCGCATTCGTCGGTGCCCAGCACGAAGTAGCACGGGATCGCGAAGGTCCGTGACTTCTGGAGCCAGAATTCTCCGAACGAGAACAACGGCATGTCGACGAGGGACGTGAACTGGTAACAGATCCGGACTTCCGCCCAGCGCGGCGTGCCCGATCCTCCATGGCTATTGCTCGGTGGAGGCGTGAACTGGTCGCAACCGGCCGAAACGGCGGCTCCGAATGACTCGCTGTGACACTCGTCGTCCTGGCCGTCGTGGATGCACACCATCACGAATGGCATGCCGGTGCACTCGCCGGTTACGGGGTCGTAGTTGCTGTTGGGGAGCTCCTGCGTCTCGACGCAGATGGCACGGGCGACGCGCTCGTGAAGCTCGGCGTAGTAACCCGGGTCGACGGAGTTGGGGGGTGCCGGGTCACTCAGATAGACCGCCGGAGCGGTATCGCTGCCTGGCGGGTCGGCCAGGTAGTCATTCGCAGCCAGCTCCGCCCCGCTGCGTGCGGCGGACTCGATGAGGACGCCGGTAGCGAAGATCCTCCCGAAGTCCCCGATCGCAACGACGAGGATGAGGAGGATCGGCACGACCAAGGTGAATTCGACCAGCGACTGACCACGGGTCGAATCGGAAGATCGAGCCCAGAAACGGCCGACTAGGACCCCGAGTGCCTGTGAGATCACTGCGCGCTCCCCCGAGCTGGCGAGGGCCGATAGTACTAGTACCTACCTTGCCCAGCCAATGACATTCGGCCGGTTTCGGTGCAGGGTGGCAACGTCGTCTGACAGGCCGACATACCCGCACATCTCCGCACGTCCCCGGACGGTCCCGCACGCTACGCTTCGGTCGTGATCGTGGTCATCGGTGGACTTGGTCTGCGTGGATCCGTGGAGGAGCCCGAGCCGGATGGGCTCGCGCCCGCGGTCGCCGCAGCGGCGGCCGCTGCGGGCGCGCGGGTCGAGTTCATCTCGAAGGCCGGCGACGACCCGGCGGGGGATGCGGTGCTGCTTGCGCTGGCGCGGGACGGCGTCGGCCACGTGGCGACGCTGCGTGACCCGTCGCGCCTCACGCCCGTCCGGGCGCGAACGGACGAGCCCACCGACCCTGCTCTCGACGACTCGACCGAGCCACCACGGACGGCGCCGCGCGCGACGGGTCCGGCACGACCGTCGACGAGGCCGCGGCGCCCGCCGGCCTCCGCCCGGCCCTCGACGCTGCCGACGTCTCCCTGGCGCTTCGCTATCTGACCGATTTCGGCGTGCTCGTCGCCGTGCATCCGTCGTCGGAGCTGCTGGCCGAAGCCGTCTCGGCGGCCGGCTGGGCGGGCGCCCGGCTGGTGGTGGTGCTCGAGCCGGAGGGCGACGTCCCGCGCCGGCGTCCCCGCCGATGCCCTCGTGGTCGCGGCGCGGGCCGACGACGCGGAGGGAGTCGGGGCGCGCATCGGGCGATATGCCGCCGCCCTGTCGCGCGGCGACGATGCCGCCGCTGCCTACCGCGACCTGACCGCGGCACCTGCCGCCTAGATCCCGAGCGTGCCCTCCGCCGGGGCGGCAGCGGCGGCCACGACCTGTGGCTCGATGAGCTCAGGCCCGTCGCGCCGCACATCGTTGACATCGCGGTTGACCGGGTAGATCCGCAGGGCGATCTCGTCCGTCGGCTGGAGCATCGCCAGCAGCTCGTCCGGCGCCGTCGCGGTCGGATGCAGCCAGCGCTCCCAGGCGTCGTCCGGGATCAGCACGGGCATCCGGTCATGCAGGCCGGCGATCGCCTCGTTCGGTGTCGTGGTCACGATCGTGCACGTGCGCCGGACCTGTTCGGTCGATGGGTCCTTCCAGCCCGCCCATAATCCGGCGAACGCCAGCGGTCGCCCGTCCTCGCGCACGACTCGATACGGCTGGCGGACGCTCCCCTCGCGCTTCCACTCGTAGAACGACTCGGCCGGGATGAGGCAGCGGCGGCGCTTGAAGGCTTCTCGGAAGGCCGGGCTCGTGGTCAGCGTCTCGGCCCGGGCGTTGAACATGCGTGAGCCGGTCTTGAGGTCCGCCGACCAGTGCGGGACGAGGCCCCAGCGGTACGCCGTGATCGCCCGTCGCTCCTCGCGCTGGACGACGACCAGGACCTCGTCGGTCGGAGCGACATTGAAGCGGGCACCCGGATCGTCCACGAGGGGCTCGGCGGCGAAGATCTCGGCAAGCTCGGACGCCGGGCGCTCCTGGGTGAACCGTCCGCACATGGGGGCAAGTCTAGTATCGTCGGCTCGATGGACGATCCCCAACCCCCCGTCGGCCCTGACCCGTCACGGTCCGGGCGCCTGTCGCGCGATGAGGCGACCGCCCTCCTGGAACTGGCCGACGCCGCGCTCAAGGCGGGCGAATTCGCGGACGCGGCCGTCCGCTACGGGCGAGTCATCGGGTTCGATGACGCCGCGATCACGGCTGCGGGCCTCCTGGGTCTGGGCGAAGCCCGCTATCGACTCGGGGACGACGAATTCGGCGCTCACCTCGTGGGAGGCGGCCGTCAAGGTCGGCGAGACGCCATCGACGTATCCGGCCTGGCGGAACGTCGCCGCGGCTCGGGTCCGGGCTGGCGACCTCGGCGGCGCCATCGAGGCCTACCGCCAGGCGGACCGCCGCGCGCCCGCGGGGGACAAGGCGGAGATCGCGACCCGGCTCGGCTGGCTCGTCAAGGAGTCGGGCGATCCGAAGGCAGCGCGCCGCTATTTCGCCAAGGGGCGGGGGGATGCACCGCTCCTTTCGGTGACGATGGTCCTCATCGCGGCAACCGTCATCGTGTCGCTGTCTGCTCGCTTGTCGGTGGAGGGTGGGGCGCTGTACGACGCCCTCGCAGCTGGATAAGCCGGCCGTCGCCGCCGGCGAGTACTGGCGGCTGTGGACGGTCACGCTGCTGCACGGCAACGAGCTGCACCTCTTCTTCAACATGTACGCGCTCTACCTGTCCGGCCGCATCGTGGAGCGCTGGTACGGGTCGCTGAACTTCCTGGTCTTCTATCTCGCGTGTGCCGCTGCCGGTTCGATCGGCAGCTTCGTCCTGGGTGGCGATGTGCCATCGGTCGGGGCGTCGGGGGCGGTCTTCGGGCTGTTCGGGCTGCTCCTGGCGGCGGGCCGGATCCACCATCCCGTCGACAAGCAGAGCCGCTCGATCGTGAGCCAGCTTGGGATGCTGATCGTCATCAACCTGCTCTTCGGGTTCGCAGTGCCGGGCATCGACAACGCCGCCCACCTCGGCGGGCTGGCCGCAGGCCTCTGGCTCGGCGCCATCATCCCGCCGACGCGGGTCCAGACTCTCGCCTCGCTCTGGCAGCGTGGCAGGGAGGCGGGGTCTGCGCACATGGCCAAGGTGCCGCCATTTGCGTCGGTCATCGCGCTCGGCGTCGTGGTCATCGTGGTGGTCGCCGGCCTGCTTGTCGGTACGGCCATCCGGACCGCCTGACCGACTTCGCTGCGTCGCCTCGATGTTCGCCACGCTCCTGGGGTCGTTGCCACGGCCTCCACTGGCCGACGATGCCGCGCCCGAGGCGCTCCTCGACGCCGTCCTGGCGCTCCAGGCCGCGCATGGGCTCGAGCCGCTGACCGATGCCGGCTGGGCGCTCGAGGGCGAGGATCCCGTCGGCGGGTGGCAGGCGACCGCGGCCCGAACCGATCGGCTGGTCAAGGCGGTCGTCGTTGGCCCGTACACGAGCGGCCGGCCCGCCGAGGCGTTGCGTGGGCTGTTGCTCGCCCTGGCCGATGCCGGCTGCCGGTGGATCGAGGTCCACGAGCCGGCGGCGACCGGCATCGGTGCGGACGCCGACGCTCGTGCGCGGTTCACGAGCGCGCACGTGAGCTTGACCTCCGACCTCGGCGCCGACGTCCACCTCTCGCTCGCGATCACGGGCGGCAGCGCCGACGACGCCGGGATCGAGACGCTCCACGCCGGCGCCTACGCGAGCCTCGCCGTCGACCTCATCGACGGACCCGACAACTGGCGGCTGGCCACGGCCTGGCCGGCGGAGCGAGGCTTGATCTGCGGCGCGCTGTCCACACGAGCGGGCAGCGATGACAGCCCGGAGATGTTGTTGTGGGCGGCACGGTACGGGGCCTCGACCCGTGGCCGCGGGCCGGCTCGGGTGGGGCTCGCCACGGCCGGTTCGCTGGCTGCGTTGCCATGGTCCGTCGCCGCGGAGAAGGTCCGGCGCCTGGGCGACGCCGCACGGCTGGCGGCCGCCCCGCGTGATGAGCAGCTGGCGACCATCGACCCCAGAGCCATCGACAAACGCAGCGCGGCGCTGGGTCGGTACGAGCCACGGGCGCCACGACCACGCCGGCGGTCGTGACACCCGGCGCAGGATCGCTGCACCATTCAGCTCGGGCGACCGACCTCACCAACGAACCCCCCGGTCGCCGCTGAGTCGGACCGCGGGTCGGGGTCGTCGCTGGGGGTGTCGGAATGTCCCTCGTCGATGGCCGGTTTGAGGTCAGAGCGTCACATGTTCGGGCACGTCCACTCGACGGTGCCCTCCCACTCGATCGTGTCCTCCGGAGGACCCCCGCCATACGGACGTGCGGCAAGCCTTGCGAAGCGGAGGCTCCCACTGGCCCCGTCCCACCCACCCTCGAGGACGCTGTTCTGGGTCGACACGAGGTGCGCGCCGCGAGCTTCCTCGTCGTCGGCGTAGGGATTTCCGATCATGATCAAGAGCTCCAGCCCGTCGTCGCGCGGCTCGCGCCCGCTTGCGGACCGGTCACGCGCCGTCACGGTCGCCGTCGTGAGGGAGAACCGTTCATCGGGGTCCTGCAAATCCGGGTCAGGTTCTCGACTCACGGACAGTTGCTCGCCGGAGGCGTCGACGGCGCACTGAGCCTCGCCCGAGTGGAACAGGTCGATCGGGCCCTCAAGGCGAAGCGTCATCGTGCCGAGTGATTCGGTGATCACGGGCCGCGACGCGGCCGCGATACCGCCGACCAGCCCGATGAGCAGGGGCACGAGGACAGTGATCAGCGAGGCGGCCCCGAGGCCCATCACCAAAGCGCGGCGCTCCTCGCGGGTGGCCTGCCGCCAGATCGCCACGGCGCTTGCGATGGCCCACAGGAGCGGTCCGACAAAGGGCAGGACGAGCCTGACGGTTGGGATCTCGGAGCCGAAGACGTTGAAGGAGCCGAAGAGGTCCGCGACCCAGAGAATCAGGACGATCGGAAGCGCCGCCACGGCGAGGCCGACCACGACACCCGCGCCTACCAACAGCCCCAGTTGGGGCGGGTCTCGCCGAAGCCGCCTGGCGCTCGGGAGCAAGGTCACGCCGACGAGCGACCCGACGATCGGTACAAGGAAGTCCTGGAGGGAGTGACCGTAGTCGCCGAGGATCGCCTGCGCGAGCGAAAGCCCGTAATAGGCACCGAGCGCCGTCCCGATCAGACCCGCGATCAGGTAGTACGCGGCGGCCAGTCTGATGCCGCGGCCACGTCCTTGCCTCACCGGCCGTCGCCCCAGTTCCCTACTCGGTGACAATCAAGCGAATGGGCCGTCTTGTCCTTTGAGCCCAGGCCGAACGCCGATGAGGCCGATGCCGGAGATGGCAAGGACCATGGCGGCTGCGCCGAAGACCGCTAGAACGCCGGTGACGCCTTGCAGGCCCTTCGACGGCGACCCATCGGCGCCAACGGCCGCGTTTGCCCCCACGACGGCCGCGATCACCAGTAGCAAACCCGCCAAGAATGCGAACCCGATCCACCGCGGCCTACCGCTTGAGCTGAGGAACGCGAGAGCGGTCGTCGCGAGGCCGAACAACGTCGCCACGTTGCCCGCGAGAAAGACGATGATGAGGTAGCTGCTCGCCGACGCGTTCGCCGTGGCGGTGCTCGTGACGATCCCACCAGCGAGCATGCCAAGACCGGCTCGAACGGCACGGCTCCGGAGGCCCGCTGGCGCGGTGACCGCGAGGATCGCAGCGCCCGATGCCAGCAGCAGGAGAGCCGCCGTGAATACGTTGGCGCCCAAGCTTGGGCCGGCGATGCTGACCGACTCGCCACCGATCGCAGCAGCTGCCGTGCCGACGAGCAGAACACAAGATGCAAGGACAAGCGCGCCGCCGAGTCTGTCGATCGTCACCAGAACCCCTGCACTGCGCCCATCGGGCTCATGATCGATATGGCAAGACGCGACGCAGGCGACGGACGTCGTCGCGCCGGGGATCAAGCCTACCGTTCCATCTCGTCCACGCCGTGTCGGCTTCCGGACAACGCAGCCGAGCATCGGTGGCCGCGCACATGCCGAAGCGACGGGCGAGCCCGTACCATGCTTCGCATGTCCATGTCCGGGAGGGTTGACTCCTAATGCAGTCCAGGTTCTGGCACGGCTTCGCCGACATGCACGCGGTCAAGGACAAGGAGATCGTCTTTCGATCCGGGGAGGGGGTCTGGCTCGAGTCGGTCGACGGCCGGCGCTTCCTGGACGCGACCGCCGCCCTCTGGTACTGCGCCGTCGGGTTCTCGCGGCACGAGATCGCGGACGCGGTCGCGGAGCAGCTCAAGCGGCTGCCGGCGTACTCATCGTTCGGTGCCTACACGTCGGAGCCGACGATCGCCCTGGCCGAGCGCCTCGCCGCGATGGCACCCATCGTCGAGGCCGTCGTCTTCTTCGGTTCGGGCGGCTCGGACGCTGTGGACACGGCGGCCAAGCTTGCGCGGCGCTACTGGGACGTGCAGGGCCAGCCCGGAAAGCGGGTCATCGTGTCGCGCGAGCACGGCTACCACGGGATGCATGCCTGGGGCACGGCCCTCGCCGGCATCCCCGGCAACAAGACGGGCTACGGGGGCGAGATCATCGAGGAAGTCGTCAACGTCGGGGCGAATGACACCGAGAGCCTGGGCGCGTTGTTCGAGTCGCGCGGCGCCGAGATCGCCGCATTCATCGGGGAGCCGTTCATCGGGGCCGGCGGCGTCTATCCGCCCGAGCCCTCGTATTGGGCCGAGGTCCAGCGGCTGTGCCGCGAGCACGACGTCCTGCTCATCGCCGACGAGGTGATCACCGGGTTCGGGCGGACCGGGGTGCTGTGGGGGTCGGAGCGCTACTCCATCGAGCCCGACATGATCCTCTTCGCCAAGGCCGTCACGTCGGGGTACTTCCCGCTGGGTGGCGTCATCGTTGGGCGCCGCGTGCAGGAGCCGTTCTGGGACGGACCGGCGCCGGGGCCGGCGTTCATGCACGGCTATACGTATTCCGGGCACGCCGCGGCCTGTGCGGCCGCCGGGGCCAACCTCGACATCCTGGAGCGCGACCGGCTCGTGGCTCGTGTCGCGGCGTTGGAACCCGTACTGGACAGCGCGGTGCGGCGGCTGGCCACGCTGCCGCTCGTCGGGGAGATCCGGACCGTTGGGCTGACGGCGGCCGTCGCGATCGCACCGGACCGGTTGGCCGCGGATCCGGGGATCCCGGCACGGGTCGTCGCCGCGGCGCTGGGCCATGGGATCGCCACGCGCGTCCTGCGCGGCCACGCCCTCCACATCTCCCCGGCCTTCGTGATCACCGAAGGCGAGATCGACACGATGGTCGACGGCCTCGGCGCCGCCCTGGAGGACGTGGCCGGCGCCTGACCCGCGCCGCGCCGGCGCCACGAAGCCAGTTCGGCGCCGTCTTCCGCACCCGAATCGCGGCGCGCCGGTCCCGGAACCCGAGTTCACGCCGGCAGGTGAGCTCCGTGCGAGGAACCTTGGCATGCAGTACTGGGGTGGGTTGTATCACCCACAATTCGGCGGATCGGGCGCTCGATCGGGTCCAACGCAGCCTTCGCGTGCGTGGATTCCAGGGATCACGCCGGTTGCGAGGTCGATTCGCCGTGGATTCGGCTCATAGCAGTAACGCTGTGACTGGATGCCAAGAATCGGCGTCATCCTCCGCGCCGCGGGCTTGATTCCGGCACCGTGCGGTGCCACCATCGTCGGACCTCTCGCCGAACGTGCGCGATCCGTCGGCCCGAGGCTCCGGATGCTCCAGCAAGACGCACGGCACCGCCCCCCGTCGAGGGCCGGGACGGCCGGTCGCCACTGGCACTCAGTCGTCGAAGGAGGTCGGCTCGTGGGTGAACACATCTCCCTGACCGTCAACGGAGCACAGCGGGAGCTCGATGTCGAGCCCAGACGCCTCCTCGTCCAGGCCCTGCGCGAGGACCTGGACCTGACCGGCACCCATGTCGGCTGCGACACCAGCCAGTGCGGTGCCTGCACCGTCCATGTCGATGGGCGGGCCGTGAAGTCGTGCACGATGCTGGCCGTCCAGGCGGACGGCGCGACCGTCACCACCATCGAAGGCCTGGCCACCAGCGCCGAGGCGCTCCACCCCCTGCAGACCGCCTTCTGGGAGAAGCACGGCCTCCAGTGTGGCTTCTGCACGCCGGGGATGATCATGACCGCCGCCGACCTGCTCGCCCGCAACGACGACCCCACCGACGACGAGATCCGCCACGCCATCGAAGGCAACATCTGCCGCTGCACCGGCTACCACAACATCGTCGCGGCGATCCGCGCGGCTGCGGCCGTCTACCGCGACGCCGGGGCCGTCCCGGCCGGCGTGTAAGGGAAGGGGAGACCACCATGACCGACGTCCTCGACCCTCCCGCCATCGAAACCGTCCTCGGCAAGCCGGTCAAGCGGACCGAGGACCCGCGCTTCATCACCGGCGAAGGCCGCTACCTCGACGACATCAAGCTCCAGTCGATGACCCACATGGCCATCCTGCGCAGCCCGTACGCGCACGCGAAGATCCGCTCGATCGACACGTCGGCGGCGGAATCGATGCCGGGCGTCGTGACCGTGATCGTCGGGGCGGACATCCCGTACAACCCGCTGCCGATGGCCTGGCCGGCCGGTGGGAGTGCGGGCATCCAGAACAACGTCAACACGCCGCGGATCCTCGCGACGGACGACGTCAAATGGACCGGGGAGGGGGTCGCGGCGGTCGTCGCCGAGACCGAGGCGCAGGCCTACGACGCCATCGAGGCGATCACCGTTGACTGGGAGCCGCTGCCGACCGTCGTCGACGCGGAGAAGGCCACCCAACCCGGCGCGCCGCAGCTCCACGAGAACGCCCCCAACAACATCGTCTTCGAGTGGAACGTCGGCGACAAGGCCGGCACGGACGCCGCGATCGACGGCGCCGAGGTCGTCGTCCGCCAGCGGATCGTCAACCAGCGCCTCATCCCCAACCCGATGGAGACGCGCGGCGACATCGGCTGGTACAACCCAGGCACCGACGAGTACACGGTCTGGATGTCCAGCCAGACCCCGCACATCCAGCGGCTGCTGCTGGCGGCGTTCGTGACCGGCATCCCGGAGCACAAGATCCGTTGCATCAGCCCGGACGTCGGTGGCGCTTTCGGGACGAAGATCTTCTGCTATGCCGACATGGCGCTGACGATGTTCGCCAGCAAGAAGATCGGTGGTCGCCCGGTCAAGTGGGTCGAGGGCCGGCGCGAGAACTACCAGAGCACGATCCACGGCCGCGACCACATCACCTACCTCGAGATCGCCGGCAAGAAGGACGGCGAGGTCACCGGCCTGCGGGTCAAGACGCTGGCCAACCTCGGTGGCCGCCTGTCCACGATCGGACCGGGCATCCCGACCACGCTCTACGCCCGGGTCCTGTGCCGGCTGCTACAAGATCCCGAACGTCTACGCGGAGGTCACCGGCGTCTACACGAACACCGTGTTCGTGGACGCCTACCGCGGCGCCGGTCGTCCGGAGGCGACCTACGTCATCGAGCGGGCGATGGACCTGTTCGCAGCCGAGATCGGCATGGACCGGGCCGAACTCCGCCGGCGCAACTTCATCCAGCCCGACCAGTTCCCGTACGAGAACCCGTCCGGCCTGGGCACCGCCAGCGGCGGCGCCAAGATCTACATCGACTCGGGCAACTACGAGCCGGCGATGGACATGGCCCTCAAGACCGTCGGCTACAGCGACCTCGCTGCCAAGAAGGCCGAGGCCAAGAGCCGCGGCAAGCTCCTGGGCATGGGCCTCTCGACGTACATCGAGGTCTGCGGTGTCGCGCCCAGCAAATGGATCGGCGCCGTCGGCGAGGGCTGGGGCGCGGCCATGTGGGAATCGGCCAACGTCCGGGTCCACCTGACCGGCAAGGTCATCGTCACGGTGGGCACCCAGCCGCAGGGCCAGGGTCATGAGACGACCTACGCGCAGGTCATGAGCCACGAGCTCGGCATCCCGATGGAGGACATCATCGTCCAGCACTCCGACACGCAGGGGACGCCGTTCGGCTACGGGTCGTACGGCAGCCGGACCTCGTCGGTCGGGATGACGGCCGCCATCAAGGCCGCGGACAAGATCAAGGACAAGGCGCGGCGCTACGCCGCGCATATGCTCGAGGCGTCGCCCGACGACATCGAGATCGACGGCGCGACCTATTCGGTCAAGGGCTCGCCCGACCGCAAGAAGACGTTCCAGGAGATCGCCTTCGCGCTCGACCTCGCGTTCGATGCGCCCGAGGGCATGGAGCCGTATCTCGACGAGACCGCCTACTACGACACGCCGAACTGCACCTGGCCGTTCGGCACGCACATCGCCGTCGTCGAGATCGACGAGGAGACCGGCGTCGTCGAGCTCGTCCGCTACGTGGCCGTCGATGACGTCGGCAACAAGATCAATCCGATGATCGTGGATGGGCAGCTCCACGGCGGCATCGCCCAGGGCGTCGGCCAGGCGCTCTGGGAGGGGGCCGTCTACAACGACGACGGGCAGCTCCTGACGGGCTCCATGCTCGACTACGCGCTGCCGAAGGCGTCGCAGTTCCCGAACCTGGAGCTCGACCAGACCGTCACCCCCTCGCCGGTGAACCCGCTCGGGGTGAAGGGTGTCGGCGAGGCCGGCGCGATCGCCTCGACCGCGGCGGCCGCGAACGCGGTCATCGATGCCCTCAGCGGCCTCGGCATCCGCCACCTCGACATGCCGTACACCGCGGAGAAGGTCTGGTCGGCGATCCAGTCCGCGAAGGGAGGCCAGGCATGATCCCGGCGCAGTTCGAGTACCGGCGACCGACGTCGCTCGACGATGCGCTCACGGCGCTCGCCGGTGGGGACGCGAAGGTCCTCGCGGGCGGGATGAGCCTGCTGCCGCTGATGAAACTGCGACTGGCAGCGCCCGGCATGCTCGTCGACATCGGGCGGCTCAGTGAGCTGCGGGGGGCCGGCTCGACGCGCGACGGCGGCTTCAAGATCGGGGCGCTCACGACGTACGCGGAGGCACTCGAGGCCACGCCCCTCGGCTTCGCCGCCGACTGCATCCGCGGGATCGGCGACGTCCAGGTGCGCAATCGCGGGACGGTCGGGGGCGCCATCGCCCACGCCGACCCGGCCTCGGACCTGCCGGCCCTGGCGTTGGCGCTCGACTACGAGGTCGTGCTGCGCTCGAAGGGCGGCGAACGGGTCGCGCCGATCGACGGGTTCCTCAAGGGAGCGTTCACGAGCGACATCGGGGCGGACGAGATCCTGACCGAGCTGCGCCGCGGTCCGCTGCCGGCGGGAGCGCAGGGTTCGTACCAGAAACTGGAGCACCCAGCCTCGGGCTACTCGATCGTCGGCGTCTGCGCCGTCGTCGCGCGATCCGGTGGGTCCATCTCGCACGCCCGGGTCGCGCTGACCGGGGTGGGCGAGGTGGCCTATCGCGCGAAGGCGGTGGAAGCCGCCCTCACGGGGAGCGACGGTTCCCCGGCCGCGGTGGCGGCTGCCGCCGAGCATGCGGCGGAGGGTCAGACGGTCAACGACGATATCCACGCGAGTCGCGACTATCGAACGCGCATGGCGGTGGTCTATACCCGCCGCGCGATCGAAGCCGCGCTCGCCGGCCCCGCCTGAAGCGCGCGTCGCCCGGACGTGCGCGTCGAGCAGGTCACTCCTGGTCGGCGCGTACCCGGGAGGCTGATGGATGGGGTCCTGACGAAGGACCTGTCGGTCGGCGGTAAGCGCTGGACCAAGGGTCGACGGCTGTCCGAGGACGACCTGCTGGCGCTCGCGGCGGCGGATCCCGGTCCGCCGGTGACGATCCTCGTCGTCGAGCCCGGTGAGCTGCACGAGGACGACGCCGCGATCCGGCTGGCGAAGGCGGTCGCCGGGGAGAACCTCGACGCGCGCGGGCCGAACCAGAGCCGCCTCGACCTCGTGGCCTCGGCGGCCGGTGTCGTGACGGTGCTGGTGGCTGAGCTCGATCGGATCAACCGGCTCGACCCGCTCGAGGTCTTCACGGTCTTCGACGGCCAGATCGTCGAGCGCGGCGACCTCGTCGCGAGCGTCAAGATCGCGCCGCACATCGTCGACGCCGGGATCATCGACGCGGCCGCGCGGCTGGCGGGTTTCGGGAGTCAGCCGGTCGTCTGGGTCTCGCAATTCATCCAGCGGCGAGTGGGGGTCGTGGTCAAGGAATCCGTCCGGGGGGCCGCGCGCGAGCGGTTCGAGGCGAGCGTTCGCGCCAAGGTCGAAGGGTTGGGCTCGAAGATCCTCGAGATCGTTTACGTCGACGACGATGCGGACGCCGTGGAGACGGCCATCGGGCGGTTCACGCGCGGTGCCGAGACCGCGGACCTGATCCTGACCGCTGGGTCCGCCAGCACGGATCCGCGAGACACGTTCTTCACGGCCATCGACGCGCTCGGTGGGCGGCTGGTGCGACGGGGCGTGCCCGCGCACCCCGGATCCATGCTCTGGCTGGCGCGCGTCGGCGGGACATCTATCCTGGGGCTGCCGACGTGCGGGGCGTATTCGAAGGCCACGGCCGTGGACCTGTTGCTGCCGCGCCTGCTGGCGGGCGAGCCGGCGTCCGAGCGGACCGTGGCGAAGCTGGGGCACGGCGGGATCCTGACCCGCTCGCAGCGGTTCCGATTCCCAGCATACGCGAGGGAGCTGGACGCGCCGGAAGGCTGAGTGCATGGGAGGATCGATGGCATCGAACGACATCGCGACGGCCGTAGCCGGCGCCCGTGAGTACCTTGCCGCCCACCCGGATGAGGCCCGATACCGGGACTCGGCTGCGACCGCCACCGTCGAGGACGGCCTGCGCGTCAGGGTCGAGGGACCCGACGGCGCCTCGCTCACGACAGACATGGTGTCGGCGGTCGGTGGTGGCGGCAGCGCGCCGTCCCCAGCGTGGCTGTTCCGGGCGGGCTATGCGTCGTGTGTCGCGACGCTCATCTCCATGGCGGCCGCGGTCGAAGGGGTCGAGCTCTCGGCTCTCGAGGTCACGGTCGATAGCGAATCCGACGATCGGGGGATCCTCGGGATCGACCCTTCGGTGCGGGCCGGGCCGCTGAGCGTGCGGGTCGCCGTGCGGGTGGCGTCCGCGACGGCCGACGAGGATCGGGTGCGGGCGATCGTCGATTGGGGCCGTTCTCATTGTCCGGTCGACGACCTGGCCCGACGGGCGGTGCCGGTGGAATCCACGGTCGAGATCGGCTGACGGAGCTTCGGGGCGGCGAAACGCCCCGACGTGCACGCACGCCCGGGCCGTCCGTGTAGCATCCCTGCACGATGTCCGACCAGGCCCCGACCTCCGATCGCGACCAGCGTCCAGCCGGCACGCGCTCGATCGAGGCGCTGACCGAGGAATTCCGCGGGCGCGACTACATCGCGGACCGTTCGCTCACGACCGCGGTGTTCCTCGCGCTCGAGCTCGGGCGCCCACTGCTGCTCGAGGGTGAGGCCGGCGTCGGCAAGACGGAGCTCGCCAAGGTCCTCGCCTTGTCCCTCGGTGCGCGACTGATCCGCCTCCAGTGCTACGAGGGCCTTGACGTCAACACCGCGGTCTACGAGTGGAATTACCCGCGCCAGATGCTCGAGATCCGGCTGCTCGAAGCCCGTGGCGGCGCGGAACAGGCGACCGCGCACGACATCTTCAGCTCGGAATTCCTGATCCGGCGGCCGCTGCTGCAGGCGCTCGAGGCGGACGACGGGATCGCGCCGGTGCTCCTGATCGATGAGATCGACCGCGCCGACGAGGAGTTCGAGGCGTATCTGCTCGAGATCCTGTCCGATTTCCAGGTCACGGTGCCGGAGATCGGGACCATCACGGCCGAGCTCCCACCGCGCGTGATCCTGACCTCCAACCGGACCCGCGAGGTGCACGACGCGCTCAAGCGGCGGTGCCTCTACCACTGGATCGACTATCCGACCGCCCAGAAGGAGTTCGAGATCGTGCTGGCGCGCGTCCCGGCCGCACCCGAGCGGCTCGCGACGGAGGTCGTGGGCTTCGTCCACCGGCTGCGCGAGGCGGATCTCACGAAGGTGCCGGGCATCGCCGAGACCCTGGACTGGGCCGCGGCCCTCCTGTCGCTGGGCGCCGTGGAACTGTCACCAGCCCTCGTCGACGAGACGCTCGGTGTCGTCCTCAAGTACGAAGAGGACATCCGCCAGATCCGGGGCGAGCAGGCCGCGCGCATGCTCAGCGAGGTCGCGGCACGGGGCTGACAGTTCACGGCTGACCGACGGAGGGACCATGGGCGCCTGGGGAACGGGAGCGTTCGATAACGACGATGCGCTGGACTGGGTCGGCGAGCTCGAGGACGGTGGGATCACCGCCATCGAGTCGGCCCTCGACGACGCGGTCCGCTCGTCCGACCTGTCCGCGCCGACCGACGTGGAGGCGATCGCCGCGGCCGAGGTCGTCGCGGCCGCGATCGGCCGGCCGCTCCCCGGCCTGAGCGAGGAGATCGCCACGCTCGTCACGCACTTGGCGCCGGGCGTGACGCCCGAACACACTGCGCGGGCTCGAACCGCTGTCGAGCGCGTCCTCAACGCGTCCGAGCTCTCTGAGCTGTGGGCGGAGACCGACGACGCCGACGAGTGGAGGGGCCTCGTCGAGGACCTCATCGCGCGGCTGACACCGGAGGTTTGATCGCATGATGCCGCGATGACCTTTCCGGTCCAGATCGGACCGTCTACGATCACCATCAATCGCGACGACCGCGTGCTCGTGTGCCAGCCCGACGGCCGTGTGCTCGGCGATGACGACGGGTTCTTCACCCGGGACACGCGGTTCATCTCCGGCTACGACGTGCGGATCAACGGGGTCCGCCCGCTGCTCCTGAGCTCGGCGCCGATCCAATTCTTCTCGTCGCGCTTCGAGTACACGAACGACGCGCTGGTCGACACGGACGGCCCGATCCCGCGCCAGTCGCTGGCCCTCCGCCTGGACCGGACCGTGGCCGATGGCGTCCACGAGGACTACGACCTGGTCAACTATTCGCTACGGCCCGTCCGGCTCACGATCGAGATCGCGATCCTCTCCGATTTCGCCGACATCTTCGACGTCAAGGGCGGGCAGATCGTGCGCCGCGGCGAGCTGAACTCCCGCTGGTTCCGCTCGCGCGGGGAGCTCCACACCAACTACGTGAACGGCGACTTTCGGCGCGAGCTGATCGTCGCTGTCGAGCGCGCGTCGTCGCCGCCCCAGTTCGCGAACGGGAGCCTCGTGTTCGTCGCGACGATGCCGCCCAAGGACGTCTGGCACGCCTGTCTCAAGTGGCTGCCGGTCACCGCGTCGAGCCGTCGCCTGGTCACGCTCGACTGCAACGCGGTAGATGCGCCGCTGCGCAAGGTCGGCGCCAAGCACCTGCCCAACGTCAGCGTCGAGACGCCCAATCCCGTCGTGGATCGGGCCTGGGACCAGGCGGTGCGCGACCTCGAGGCGCTGAAGCTCGAAGACCCGACGTTCGAGCGCGGGGTCTTCATCCCCGCCGCGGGCGTGCCCTGGTTCGTGACCCTGTTCGGGCGCGACTCGCTGATCGTGTCGATGCAGGGCATCTCCGGCTTCCCGGAATTCGCTGCCGGGGCGCTGCGCCGCCTTTCGGAGCTGCAGGCGACCGAGGACGATCCCGAGCGCGATATGGAGCCGGGCAAGATCCCCCATGAGATCCGGCACGGGGAGCTCGCCAAGCTGAAGATCCTGCCGTACCAGCCGTACTACGGGACGCACGATGCGACCAGCCTGTTCGTGATCGTGCTGTCCTACCTGTACCACTGGAGCGCCGACCCGGCCCTGCTGCGGCGATACCTGCCGAATGCCGAGGCCGCGATGACCTGGATCGACACCTTCGGCGACCGGAACAACGATGGGTTCCAGGAGTACAAGACGCGCTCGTCGCATGGCCACTACAACCAGGCGTGGAAGGACGCGGGCGATGCGATCGTCGAGGCGGATGGCACCATCTCCCCCTTGCCGATCGCAGCCTGCGAGCTGCAGGGTTACGTCTACGACGCGAAGATCCGGATGGCCGACATCTACGAGGTGCTCGACCGACCCGAGGACGCCCGGCGGCTGCGACGCGAAGCGAAGCGCCTGTACGAACGGTTCAACGACAGGTTCTGGTGGGAGGAAGAGGGCACGTACTACCTGGGTCTCAACGGGCGCCGCGAGCCGATCCGGAGCGTCGCGTCGAACGCCGGCCACCTGCTCCAGTCCGGGATCGTCCCGCCGGAGCGCGCCGGGCGGGTCGTGCGCCGGCTGATGGCGCCGGACATGTGGTCGGGCTGGGGGGTGCGGACGCTGTCGTCGGACCACACGTACTACAACCCGTTCTCGTACCAGACGGGCTCGGTCTGGCCGCACGACAACGCGACGATCGCCGGCGGGTTCCGCCGGTACGGGTTCAACGCGGAAGCCGCCCAGATCGCCAAGGGCATCTTCGATGCGGCGGAACGGCTGGTCGGGCAACGCCTGCCGGAGCTCTTCTCGGGCCTTCCCCGGATCCCGGCCAGTTTCCCGGTCCCGTATCTCGGCGCCAACGTGCCGCAGGCCTGGGCGGCGGGCTCGGTCTTCCGGTTCGTCGCGATCCTGTGTGGCCTGCACGCGACGTGCGACGCGGACGGACGGCGGCTGTTCGTGAATCCTGCGTTGCCGGATTGGCTGCCCGAGATCCGCATTCGGAACCTCCGCGTCGGCAAGGGATCGATGGACATCCACCTGGCGGACGGGGCCGTCGACGTGCTCTCGAACGACTCCGGCTACGAGGTGATCCACGCGCCGGCCCCTGGGCCCCTGGGCCCACGGAGTCCCGTGGCGCCCGAGTCCTGACTTCGTGGCAGAGTGACGGGATGCAGGCTGGCGGCGATCCCGCGATCGTGACGGCGCCGTGGGGCGACGAGGTGGACGGCCGGCGGCTGCTTCGCGAGGCGGTCGGGTTCGGGCGAGCGCTGCGGGCCGCCGGCCTCGCCGTGGACCTGGGAGCGGCCGTGGACTACGCCAGGGCTCTGCCGCTCGTCGACGTGGGCGAGCGGGAGCAGGTCCGGGCCGCCGGCGAGGCCGTCTTCGTCCGCCGCCGCGACGACCGGCCGATCTACGACGCGGTGTTCGACCGCTGGTGGCGACAGCGCCGGCGACGGGGCGGGGATTTCGCGGCCCCGCCGCTGCCGTCACCGAGTGACGAGGGGGATCTCGACGGCGAGGCGTCCGGCCAGGCGGAGCCGGCCGCCGGCCAGGAGCGGGTCGAGGCGAGCCCCGACGAGCGGGGCATCCCGATCCCGTCGGCCGGCGAGGACGACGCCGACGACGACACCGACGTCGAGGGCGTCGTCGTCGCCCCCGACGCGTATTCGCGCGGCGAGGCGTTGCGCCACCGCGAGTTCGACCGCATGACGCCGGCCGAGCTGCGCGACGCGGAGCGGCTGGTGGACGCGCTGATCCCACGTCTCGAGCAGCGCCGGACCCGTCGCTACGAGCTGCATTCCCACGGCCGGCGGCTCGCCCCGCGGGCGATGTTCCGGCGCAACCTCGGCACGGGTGGGCAGCTGCTGACGTGGGTCTGGCGACGGCCGGTGAAGGAGCCCCGCTCGCTCGTGGTCCTGTGCGACATTTCGGGTTCGATGGAGCGGCACTCGCGACTGCTGTTGCGCTTCGTCCAGGCGCTCTCGGCGTCGTCAGAGGTCCGCGCCGAGTCGTTCGTCTTCGGAACACGACTCACGCGCGTGACGCGGCTGCTCCGTGACAAGGACCGCGACCGCGCGCTCGCCCGCGTCGCCGACACGGTCAACGACTGGGCAGGCGGGACGCGGATCGGGGAGAGCTTCCGGACCTTCAACCAGAAGTGGGCCCGCCGCTCGTTGCGCTCCAGCGGAGTCGTGATCGTCGTGTCGGACGGCTGGGATCGCGGCGACCCGGCCATCGTGGCGGCCGAGACCGCGAGGCTGCGTCGCAACTGCCACCGGTTGGTCTGGCTCAATCCGCTGGCCGGCACGCCCGGCTACCAGCCGCTGGCCGGTGGGATGCGGGCGGCGTACCCGTACATCGACGACTTCCTGCCGGCGGGCACCGTCGCGTCGCTGGAACGGCTCGGCGAAATCCTGGGCGGCGTGCGCTCGGCCGACACGCGACGGGGGAGCGAGGCGGCCGCCCACGCGGCACTCCCCGGGGTCGCCGAGGTGGCCGGGGCCGCCAGTTCCACGGTGGCCCCGCCGTCCGTCGTCGGCGGCACGCCGACGGATCCCAGCACGGCCAGGCCCATCCGATGAAGGAGCTCCTCGACACGCTCCAGGCCTGGCAAGGGGAGGGGATCGACGTCGGCCGCGCCGTCGTGGTCCGCACGTTCGGGTCCGCGCCACGGCCCGAAGGCGCCGTCCTGCTGTACGCGAGCGACGGCCGGATCGCGGGCTCAGTCAGCGGTGGCTGCGTCGAGGGCGCCGCGGCCGAGGAGATCGAGAAGGCCCGCGCCGACGGCCACGCCCGGGTCTTCCGCTACGGCATCAGCGACGAGCAAGCGTGGGACGTGGGGCTGGCCTGCGGCGGCACCATCGATGTGCTCGTGGAGCCGGCCGTCCCGTCGGGCGCGGTGACCGCGGCGATCGAGTCGCTGGGGGCCGGGGGACGTGGCACGGCCGTCGTCACGCCGCTCCCCGGGGACTCGCCACCGGCCGACTTCGGCCCTCACGAGCCGGGGCCGGGCGCACCGCCGACCGCCACGCTCGCGGTCCACGACGATGGGACCCTCGAGGGCACGCTCGGCGATGCGACCCTCGACGCGCAGCTCGTCGAGGCGGCCACCGAAGCCCTAAGACGCGGCCTGTCGCGAACGGTGGAGCTCGGCGGTCGCTCGCTCTTCGTCGAGGTCTACCCGGTCCGGCCTCGGCTCGTGGTCGTGGGTGCCGTCGAGGTCGCTCGCTCGCTCGTCCGCCTCGCGAAGGAGCTCGGCTTCGAGACCGTCGTGATCGATGGCCGGGCGTCGTTCGCGACCCCCGAGCGCTTCCCCGACGTCGACCGGCTCGTCGTCGGCTGGCCGGACGAGGTCGCGGACGAGATCGGCCTGGGGCCAAACGACGCGGTCGCCGTTCTGACCCACGACGTCAAGTTCGATGAGCCGGCCATCATCGAGGCGCTGCGCCGCGATTGCCGATACGTCGGCGCCGTGGGTTCGCGCAAGACCCAGGCCGAGCGTGGCCGGCGGCTGCTGGAAGCCGGCGTGAGCGAGGAGGAGCTCGGCCGGCTGCGCGGACCCGTGGGCCTCGATCTCGGCGGGCGCGCCCCGGCCGAGACGGCGCTCGCGATCCTGGCCGAGATCGTCGCCGAGCGGTACGGCGGCTCGGGTCGCCCGATGAAGGAGCGGGCGCTCGCGACCGCCCGATGACGACCCGGGGCGTCGCGGCCGTCGTCCTGGCCGCCGGCGCGGGGTCGCGGTTCGGTGGCGGCAAGCTCCTGGCCTCGCTCGCCGGACGACCGGTGTTGCAGCACGTGCTGGATCGCCTGGCGGACGCCGGGGTCGGGGAGGTGGTCGTCGTCCTCGGTGATGACGCCGAGGCCCTCGAGGGGGCGATCGACTGGCGCCGCGAGCGGCGCATCCGGAACCCGGATCCCGGTCGGGGCCTGTCGACCTCGGTGCGGATCGGGGTCGAGGCCCTGGACGATGCCGTCGATGGCGCGCTCATCGTGCTTGGAGATCAGCCGCTGCTGTCGGTCGAGACGATCCGCGCGCTGCTCGACGCGTCGCCCGACGCTGCCCGACCCATCGTGGTGCCGGTGTATGACGGCGACGGCGGGCGCAACCCCGTCTTCCTGGGCCGGGGCGCATTCGGCCTCGCCGCCGAAACGACCGGCGACCGCGGCCTCGGCCCGGTCATCGCCGCCCATCCCGAGCTCGTGCGTGAGGTGCCCGTGGACACGCCGGTGGGGAATCCCGACATCGACACCCGCTCCGACCTCGTCACGCTCCTGGAGGCGAACTGGGCGGCGCGCGTCCGGGCGAACGCCGAGCAGGTCGACCGGTTCCGCGAGGTCCCCGACGGCACCGATTTCTACGCGCCGGTCACCGGGCTCTTCCGGGCCGACCCGACGCGGACCGACGAGCCAGCCCTCGACGCCCTGCTTCGGCTGGTCCGGCCGGGCGAGCGCTGGCTCGACATCGGCGCGGGTGCCGGCCGCTACGCGCTGCCGATCGCGCGGGCCCTGGCGCCCTCGGGCGGGGAGGTGGTCGCCCTCGACCCGTCGGCCTCGATGCTCGACGGCCTTCGCGAGATCGCGGCCGAGCACGGGATCGACAACGTTCGCGCCGTCGAGACGCGCTGGCCGCCCGCCGACCCAGCCCCGTTCGCGGCCGATGTCGCGCTCATCGCCCACGTCGGCTACGACATCGAGGCCATCGGGCCGTTCCTGGTGGCGATGGAGTCGGTCGCCCGTCGGCTGTGCGTCGCGATGCTCATGGAGCGCCAGCCGTCGTCGATCGCCGACGTCTGCTGGCCGCCGGTCCACGGCGAGGCGCGGGTCTCGCTGCCGGCGTTGCCGGACTTCATCGAGCTGTTGCGGGCGCGCGGCCGGGAGCCAGCGATCGAGCGGCTCGAGCGCGAGCCGCGCCGTTTCGCGTCGCGCGAGGAACTCGAGGGGTTCCTGCGGCGACAGCTCTGGATCGAGCCGGGGGGCGCGGCGGACCGCCGCTTCCGTGCGGCGATGGACGACCTCATCGAGGAGGATCGCGATGGACAGGTTGGGCTCGTCGGCCAGCGCCCGCTGCCGATCGGGATCGTGACCTGGACCCCGGGAGGAGCCCCATGAGCGACGACGAGTTGGCGCCCGATGGCCGGCCGATGGCCGGTCCGTTCGACCGCGCGGGGTGGCGGGCGTGGCTCGTCGCAAACCACGCGACGTCGAGCGGCGTGCACCTCGTCTCGTGGCGCCGCGGGTCCGGCCGCACGAGCGTCGCGTACGAGGAGGCCGTCGAGGAGGCGCTGTGCGTCGGCTGGATCGATTCCGTCGCCGGTCGGCTCGACGAGCAGCGAGGGCTCCAGTGGTTCTCGCCGCGCCGACCGACCAGCGGCTGGGCGCGCACGAACAAGGCCCGCGTCGAGCGGCTGATCGTGGCCGGGCTGATGCTGCCGGCCGGCCTCGACGCGATCGACGAGGCGAAGCGGAACGGATCGTGGACACGGCTGGACGATGTCGAGAACCTCGTCGTGCCGGACGACCTTGCCGAGGCGCTGGTCGCGAATCCGCCCGCCCATGAGCGCTGGGACGCCTTCAACAGGTCGCGACGCCGGGCCATCCTGGACTGGATCTCCCAGGCCAAGCGCCCGGAGACGCGCGCGCGCCGCATCGCCGAAGCCGCGGAGAACGCGGCCCAGGACGAGGTCCCGCCGCAGTTCCGACGGCGCGACTGAAGGGCTCGGTGGCCGCGCCGAAGAGCGCGCGGCGACCGAGTTTCCTCCGGGGCTCGATCAGCGACCTCCGATTCCTGCGCTGCGGTCGTCGGCTCACAACCAACGCACTGGCGAAGACCAGGAAGAGCCCCACGAGGGCGGCCGCCGTGCCCGACCCGTCTGGCTCGGCCGAGACTGCTGCGTCGGTGGCGGGTGGCGTCGCTCCAGGAGGCGCGGGCGTCGAGCCGCCCCCCGTGGACGGGGTCGCCGTCGGCGTCGGTGTGGGGCCGCGGCGACGGCGTTGTTCTCGATGTTCGCGGAGCAGATGAGCAACGCGCCACCACCGTTGACGGAGTCGTTGCACTGGTTGACGGTCACGACGAACGCGCGGACGTGGTGCCGGACGCGGTGCAGGTCATCTCGACGAGGGTCAGGCCATTCGCCGATCCGTTGCACTGCGTGATCGTCGCGTTGGTCGTATTCGCGGGGAACGGATCGCAGCCGGTCGTGATGTCACCGCCCGGGCCGGCGCCCGAACCGTTGCATTGGTTGACCGTCGCGTCGTTCACCGGGGCCGGGTCGACGCCGACGAAGTTGTTGGTGATGTCGACGCTGCACTCCATCGTGCCGCCGCCGCCATTGAGCGCGTTGTTGCACTGTGTTCACGACCGAGACCGGTTCCGCCAAGAGGACCCCGGACTCGCTCGCCGAACAGTCGGCTTCCGCGTCATTGGCCGCGCCGTGGCATTCACGGACGGTCACGACCGCAGAACCGCCGGTCGGTGTGATCGTGTTTACGATCGTGACTTCGCAGATCGCCCCGAGGCCGGCGGTGTCCGGCACCCCGTTCGTACAGGTAGTCGTGGGGCGATGTCGCCGGCGGCGGCCGCGCCGCCGAAGGCCAGCGAACCGAGCAGCAGGAGCCCGCATGAGAGCAGGACTGCGAGTGAGCGAGGCATGGTATTCACCCTGTGGCTGGACGTGCAGACAGGGCGGGGACCGCAGCCACTGTACTCCCTGCCGTCCAGCACGAAATTGCGTTCACGGTGTGAGGCGGTAGACCTCGACCTCGGCGGGCGCGCCGTCCAGGGGGACGGCCCGGGGCACCACAAGCGCTCGATAGCGCTCGATGGTCTTGGGCGAAGCCCGGCGTTCGTCGATGTCCGAGAACACGACATAGGCCGGGTCGTTGATGGCTCCCGTCTGCGAGGGCCGTCCGCGCCCGGCGGTGCTGAACTGCGTCGGCGGCGCAGCGCGAGTACCACTCGACGATCGGCGGTACCGAGGTCACCACGGCGCACTGGCCTTCGGCGTCGCCATCGATCAGCTGGCCGACGGCCGGCAGCCACCGCGAATCGTCGCTTTCTCGTTCGATCGCGACGACGCGCCGCGCCCCGACCGAGCCCGCGACGACCGCCACGACGAGCAGTCCGCCGATGATCGCCGCGTCCAGGACGTGCTGCCGGTCGGCCAGGCCGGGCCGGTCCCGGAGCCAGTCGACCCCGGCCGACACCGCCCCGGCTCCTGCGATGATCGCGAGGATCACAGGGAACAGCACGTAGCGCTGCTCCGGGTGCGACTGCAGGACGAGCCCGAACATCGTGACGCCCGCCGGGACGTACAACCAGAGGTAGCGACGTGCGGCCGGCGTCAGGTCGCGCCGTCGGATCGCGTCCAGGACGACGATCGCGCCGTGCACGACACCCGCGACCATCACCGCGAACCCGAGCCGGTGGGCGAGCTGGGCCGGTAGCCACCCGAGATACCGAACCGCCGTCTCGATCGGCTCCGACGTGTCGACCTGCTCGCCGGCGCTCGTGATGATCCCGAGCGGCGATCCGGTCCGGCTCATGGCCTCGAGGATGTGTGGCGCGAACAGGACGGCGGCGAAAAGCGATCGTGGCGCCGACGAGCCGTGGGTTGCGCAGCATCGCTCGGTGCCAGAGCAGCACGGCGGCGATCGCGATGCCACCGATCGGCAGGATGGATCCGTACCTGACGTAGAAGGCCAGCGCCGCGAGTGGGGCCGCGACGAGCAGAAGCCGGCCCGGCTCGGGGCGGCGCTCGAACTCGTGCCAGACGAGCAGCATCAGGGCCAGCAGGAGGCCGGCCGCCGGAAGGTCCGTGTGGAACAGCACGAGCTCCGCGATCACCACCGGCGACCCGACGATCGTCAGCAGCGCGATGATCGCCGCGAGGGGACCCCACAGCGTGCGCGCAAAGGCCCACGCCATCGCCAGCGAGCCAAGGCTCATGGCCAGCGCCACCGCGCGAAGGTTGGCGTCGGTGAACCCGAACGCTCCGCCGATCAACCCGACCACCGGCAGGCCCGGCGCGCGATAGATCGCCCACGTCGATGACGGCGCATCCGTCAGCAGGGACCGCGATCTCGACGCGTACACCGCCTCGTCCCATCCCAGCGGGGTCGCCTGCCCGATCAGCCAGGCGGCCGCGATCGCCACCGCGACGAGGATCGCGCCGAGGGCCACGACCTCGATCTGCCCGCGCTGTCGGTCGAACCAGGCCCGCGGCTCGGCGATCCGGGCGGCCGGTGCATCCACGGTCGGGGCCCCTCCATCGAGAGCGTCTCGCCGCGGACCATCGTCTTAGGGGACGTCGTCCGGGGCCGCCGGATTGTAGCCACAACCGGCCCATGGATCGTGTTCGGCCCGGATCGACTCGCCGACGGTCGGAGCGTTGCGCGGTGCGCCCGTTTGCGCCATCGTGCCCGCGGATGGAGATGGCGTGAGCCTGTCCGCGGACGACCGGATCGCGGACGGGGCGGTCCAGGAATGGCTCGGCGAGGGAGCCACGCGGTCGGCGCTCGTCGCGATGAACTCGTCGTCCTGGATGGTCTCGTCCGGCACGGAGCGCTACGTGCTCAAGGTCGCCGACGCGTCCGAGGGAGCTGGCCTTCGCGTCGCAGCATGGCTCGACGAGCGAGGATTGCGGACCGGCCGACCGGTGCGGATGGAAGTTCGCGGCGATCGACTGGTCGCCCTGCTGCGGTTCGTCGACGGACGTGGTCTCGACACCTCCAGCGAAGCGGTCGACGTGCTGGGCGAGACGCTGGGCCGTGCCCACGCACTCCTGGTAGGAGCCCCCGTTCCGTCCGAGCTCGATCGCTGGCCCTGGACGTGGATCGACCCAACCTTGATCGACGAGCCGGTCCTCCGAACCGCCGCGACCGAAGCGATCGAGGCGGCTGACCGACTCGCGCCGACCGTGACCCACGGGATCCTGCACGGCGACCCGGCTCCGGAAGCGTTCCTGGCCAGCGAGGATGGCGTGGCATTGATCGATTGGGGCGCGGCATGCCACGGGCCACTCCTCTACGACGCCGCCTCCGCCTGGCTCTACACGGACGAACGTGTCCTGGCTGCGTACGCTCGGACGGCCCCGATCAGGTCCGACGAGATCGCCGGCGCCGCCGTGTTCCTCGCCTTCCGCTGGGCGGTGCAGGCGTGCTATTTCTCGGATCGGATCCGGCGCCGCGACCTGACGGGTTTCGACACCGATGCCGGGAACGAGGAGGGGCTGGCGGACGCGAGACGGGGGCTCCTCCGGTAGCGCGACGTCGCGTGGGCCGCCGGATCGGTAGGCACGGTCGTTTGATAGTTGCGTGCGACCAGACGCCGGCAACGAGCGTCGCATTGCTCAGCCGTGGAGACTTGCGCAATGACCGAAGCGAAGTCGATCGACGCACGGGGCGCGGCGCTGGCCCTGCTGCTGACGGGCGTGCTGACGGTGCTCCTGTCCTTCTGGACCTGGGGCACCTGTCCGTCGACGCCGTGTGGCGGGATGCTCATGGCGATCTCGGAGTATTCCGGGCTTGACCTTGGGTTCGGCGTCGTCAGTGCCTTCGCCGGTATCGGGCTGGCCGCGATCGGGCTCGATGGGCTCCGCCGCAACGGCGTCTCTCGCTTCGCCACGGTCGCTGCGCTGCTTGCGCTCATGATCGTCGCGGCGGCCGGCGCTTCGATCCTCTGGATGTACGTCTTTCCGGGTGACGACAACCCAGATCTCTTCCTACCGCCACTCGGAACGGCGAAAGAGTTCCTCTGGCCTCCCTTCACCGCCCCCCTGGTCGGGATCGTCGGCCTGATCGCATTGGCGGCCAGCCTGCGTTTGCGGCGGACGACGACGCGGCGATGAGACTGCGCTTGCCCGGCCGGCGCGAGCACACCGTCCACGTCGTCCCTGAAAGCGTCACCGAGGAGGACTTCTGATGCGCAGCGTGACCTATTCTATGAACGCCTCACTGGACGGCTACATCGTCGGGCCGGACGGCGGCTTCGACTGGCCGGGCTTCGACGCGGAGGTCTTTCGCTTCTGGATCGACGAGATACGAGAGGTCGGCGTCCACCTGCTGGGACGGCGGCTGTACGAGACGATGCTGTACTGGGAGACCGCCGACCAGGATCGATCGCTCGACGACGCAGAGCTCGAGTGGGCCGCGCTGTGGAACCCGCTCCCGAAGGTGGTCTTCTCCACGACGCTGTCGGCGGTGCAGGGTGCTGCCCGCTTGGCCTCCGGCGGCCTCGCGGAGGAGATCGAGCGCTTGCGAGCCGAGCCGGGGGAGGGTGACATCGCGATCGGCGGCGCGACGCTCGCCGCCGAGGCGGCTGCGCTGGATCTGATCGACGAGTACCGGGTGGTGGTCTACCCGGTGCTGGTCGGCGGAGGCATTCCGTACTTTCCGCAGCGCAAGCGCCGGGTGGATCTCGAACTCGTCGAGACCCGCACGTTTAACTCGAGCGTCGTCTACCTCCGCTACCGTGTGGCGCGCCAGCCGGCTTGATGGAGGGCGAACGACCTCCGACGATCGATCGATCCCAGAGAGGTGACGTGGGAACGTTCAGGGGACTTGGCGGGGCCGCAGTCCTGGCGATCGCCATCGCAGCGTGCTCGCTGCTCCCGGGATCCCCGGAGGCCGCCGACGCCGTGCGTGGGGCGGTGGCGAGCACCGTGGCGCACGACCTCAGCGCGGCGGCGCTCTATGTCTGCCCCGAGCGTCGAGGCGATGGCCAGATGCCGTTCGTCATCAGCGGCATCACGGGAGCAGTGGACGGCCTCTCGTTCGAGGAAGGCTTCGCGCTGATCACGTTTGACGCCTCGGGCCTGTCGGTCGTGGAGGAGCGGCGGGACCGCGACGTGGCGCTGGTGTCATTGTCGGGAACCCTCGTCGAGATCATCGACCCAGCTCGGTACGAGGCCGCCTATCGCGCCGGCATCGCGGCCCGGGGCGAGCCGGTCGACCAGGCGCTGCTCGACCAGGTGCTCGACCTGATCGGCAGCGGACGTTACGAACTGCCGGTCGACGAGACCGTTCGCGTCGTCCGCCAGAACGGCATCTGGCAGGTGTGCGAGCCGGCGCCGACACCCTGAAGTCGCCGGGCGACGAGGCAAGCAACCAGCGCGCAACCGGCTTGACACGTGACTATTTAGTCACATAATATCGCGGCCGTGACGGACGACATGGCCCCGATCTTTCGGGCACTCGCTGATCCCGGTCGGCGGGTCCTCCTCGACCGGCTCTTCGAGCGCGATGGCCAGACGCTCGGTGAGCTGTGCGCGGCGCTGCCCGAGCATGACGCGGTTCGGGGTCATGAAGCACCTGGGCGTGCTGGAGGCGGCCGATCTCGTGACGACCCAGAAGGTCGGCCGCGAGAAGCGCCACTTCCTCAACCCGGTGCCGATCCGCCTCGCCCACGATCGATGGATCGGCAAGTTCGCCGAGCCCGTCGTTGGGGCGATGTCCTTCCTGAAACGAACGCTGGAGGCTCCGATGGACCCCGTCGATCACGTCTACTCCGTGTACATCAAGGCGTCGCCCGAGCGGGTCTGGCGCGCGATCACCGATGGCGACGACACCGTCGGCTACTACTACGGCACGCGCGTGGCCTCGACCTGGGCGCCCGGCGCCCCGATCGCATACACCTATCCGGACGGCTCGGTCGCCGCCGACGGCGAGGTGCTCGAGATCGAACCCGGGCCGGCGCGTCGCGATGTCGTTCCATCCGCGCTGGTCGCCCGAGATCGAGGCGCGAGGGCCCCGTTCGGATGACCTGGGCGATCGAGCCCGGTGAGGAGCGCGGAAGACCCGACCCGTCTGGTGGTCACGACCGCCATCGTGCCGGGCTCCAGGTCGAGGCCGAGTTCACCGGCGGCATCGTGTACATCGTGTCCGGCCTCAAGACGTTCCTCGAGACTGGCGAGCCGCTGGCGGTGGCCTGAGCGGGCCCGCTCGACCGGTCCGCGCTCCGCGCCAGGCGCTCGACCGGGCGCGGCCGAGCCGTATGCGGCATCGAGTGCGTCGGCGGGACCGGCCGCGAAATTCCGTTGACGTGCCAACGACACCGGGCGGATACTTTCGCGACAACCGTCGCAACTTCGGACGCGATCGAGCCTGAGGGACGCAGCTCGACCGTCGCCCTGCATCGCCAAACGTTCGGTGGCCGCCCAGGGCGGACGGGCCGAGGAGTCCCCGCCGCGGCGGGGGAGGAGGCAGGCGAGCGATGATCCCGGCCCAGTTCGACTACGTCCGTCCGGGAACCCTGGACGAGACGTTACGGATCCTCAAGGACCGCCAAGGCGAGGCGAAGCTACTGTCAGGTGGCTACAGCCTCATCCCGCTGATCAAGCTCCGCCTCGCGCAGCCGGCCCTCCTCGTGGACATGCGCGACCTCACCGGACTCGATGCCATCTCCGAGACCGACGACGAGCTGCGCATCGGGGCCCGCGCCACGCACCGCCAGATCCACGACAACGAGATCGTCCAGGACCACTACCCGGGCCTCATCGACCTGACCGGGGTCATCGGCGACCCACAGGTGCGCAACTGGGGCACGATCGGTGGCTCGGTCGCGCACGCGGACCCGGCCAGCGACTGGCCGGCGATGCTCCTGGCGGTCAACGCCACGATCGTCTGCCGCGGCCAGTCCGGTGAGCGGCTGATCAAGTCGCGTGACTTCTTCCTCGACACGTTCGCGACAGCGATCGAGCCCACGGAGGTGCTCACCGAGATCCGCATCCGCGCCCGGCCGAAGGGCACGGGCGGCGCCTACACGAAGCTCGAGCGCAAGGTCGGTGACTTCGCCACGGTCGGATCGGCGGTGGTCATCGGGCTGGCGCCGGACGGCCGCATCGAGAACGCCGGCGTCGGTCTCACGGCCGTCGCCGAGACCCCGTTCGCGGCGACGGACGCGGAGGGGATCCTCCAAGGCGAACCGCCGTCGGAGGAGCTGTTTCGCAGGGCCGGTGACGCGGCCGGCGCCCAGGCGAGACCCGCCGGCGACGTCCGCGGACCGATCGAATACAAGCGCGCCATGGCCGCGGAGATGACCGTCCGGTCGCTGCGCAGCGCCGTCGGCCGTGCCATGTCCTACTCGTAGATCGAGAGGCCACGATGACGATGCACCACATCAGCATCACCGTTAACGGCGAGACCCACGAAGTCGACGTCGAGCCGCGCCTGCTCCTCGTCCATCTCCTTCGAGAGAACCTCGGGCTGACCGGCACCCACGTGGGATGCGACACCAGCAACTGCGGCGCGTGCACCGTCCACGTCGACGGCCAGAGCGCCAAGTCGTGCACGATGCTCGCCGTCCAGGCCGACGGCCGTGAGATCCGGACCATCGAAGAAATCGCCGATGGCGCGACGCTCCACCCGCTCCAGCAGGCGTTCTGGGACCAGCACGGTCTCCAGTGCGGGTTCTGTACCCCGGGCATGATCATGCAGGCGGAGTGGCTCCTCGGCCAGAACCCCGACCCGTCCGAGGCCGAGATCCGCGAGGGGATCAGCGGCAACCTCTGCCGCTGCACCGGCTACGTGAACATCGTGAAGGCCATCCAGCAGGCCGCCGGAGTGCTCCGCGAGAGCGAATCGGCGCCGGTCGTGGCCGCGGAGACCGTCGACGGTCAGGAAGTCTCGGCCGAACCGGCCGCGGCCGGTTGAGGGAGCGACGACGATGACGACCGAAACCGAAGCCGAGCTGCGGACCTCCCCCGAGATCGGAGGCATGGGCCATTCCGTCAAGCGCAAGGAGGACCCGCGCTTCATCCGCGGGGCCGGCGAGTACATCGAGGACGTCAATCTGCCGGGGCAGCTCTGGCTCGACATCGTGCGGAGTCCCTACGCCCACGCGACGATCAAGTCGATCGACGCCTCCGAGGCGCTGAAGGTCCCGGGTGTCGCCGCGGTGGTCACCGGCAAGGACCTGGAGGGCTACAAGCTCCACTGGATGCCGACCCTCGCGGGCGACATGCAGATGGTGCTCCCGGTGGACACCGTCATGTACCAATCGCAGGAGGTCGCGGCGGTCATCGCCACCTCCCGGTATGCCGCCGCCGACGGCGTCGCCGCCGTCCTCGTCGACTACGAGCCGCTGCCGGTCATCGTCGACCCGCACAAGGCCCTCGAACCCGATGCGTTCGTGCTCCGGCCCGACCGTGGCCCGGAGAAAGCCAACAACCGCATCTGGCACTGGGAATCGGGCGATGCGGCCAAGGCCGACGCGGCGCTCACGGCGGCCGACGTGCGGGTCGAGCAGGACATCTACATCCCACGCATCCATGTCGCATCGATCGAGACGTGCGGCTGCGTCGCGGATTGGGACCCCGTCCGCCAGCAGCTCACGCTGCACATGACCAGCCAGGCACCGCACGCCATCCGGACGGTGCTCGCCCTCGTTGCCGGTGGCGCCGGCCTGCCCATCTACGAGCAGAACATCCGGGTCAAGACGCACGACATCGGCGGTGGCTTCGGGGGCAAGGTGCCCGTGTACCCGGGCTATGTCCTGGCCGTCGCTGCCTCGTTCCTGATCGGCAAGCCGGTCAAGTGGATCGAAGATCGTAGCGAGAACCTGCAGGCGGACTCGTTCGCCCGCGATTACCACATCCATGCCGAGATGGGGGCGACGAAGGAAGGCCGGATCACCGCCCTGAAGGTGAAAACGATCGCCGATCACGGGTACTCGGATGCCGCCGCCGACCCGTCCAAGTTCCCGGCCGGCCTCTTCAACGTGATCACCGGCTCGTACGACTTCGATAATGCGTTCGTCGAAGTCGATGGCGTCTACACGAACAAGCCACCGGGCGGCGTGGCCTACCGCTGCTCATTCCGGGTGACCGAGGCCGTCCACGCCATCGAGCGGATGGTCGACATCCTCGCCCACGACATCGGCAAGGACCCGGCCCAGCTGCGGATGGAGAACTTCATCCGCAAGGACCAGTTCCCGTACAAGACCCCGACCGGCTGGGAGTACGACTCGGGCGACTACGGCCCGGCGCTCCAGAAGGCCATGGACATGATCGACTACGCCGGGCTGCGCAAGGAGCAGGCCGAGAAGCGCGAACGCGGCGAACTCATGGGCATCGGCATCAGCTCCTTCACCGAGATCGTCGGGGCCGGGCCGTCGCACGACTTCGACATCCTCGGGCTCAAGATGTTCGATTCGTGCGAGATTCGGGTGCATCCGACGGGCAAGGTCCTCGCCCGCATCGGCGTGCAGACTCAGGGCCAGGGCCACGAGACCACGTTCGCCCAGATCATCGCGGAGGAGCTGGGCTTCCCGGTGCAGGACATCAAGATCGAGTACGGCGACACGGACACGGCGCCCTACGGTCTGGGCACGTATGCGTCGCGGTCCACGCCGGTGGCGGGTGCCGCGGCCGCGATGGCCGCGCGCAAGATCCAGGCCAAGGCCCGCACGCTCGCCGCGCACCTGATGGAGGTGTCGGAGGAGGATCTCGACTGGGAGCCCGGCAAGTTCAGCGTGAAGGGATCGCCGGACCGGTTCAAGACCATTCAGGAGATCGCCTTCGCCGCGTACACCAACCACCCGCAGGGGATGGAGGCCGGGCTCGAGGCGGTCAACTACTACGACCCGCCGAACCTGACGTTCCCGTTCGGGTCGTACATCTGCGTCGTCGACATCGACAAGGGGACGGGCCGAGTCAACATCCGCCGGTTCGTGGCCGTCGATGACTGCGGCAACATCATCAACCCGATGATCGTCGACGGACAAATTCATGGCGGCCTGACGATGGGCCTTGCGCCGGCGCTGTACGAGGAGATCACCTACGACGAGCTGGGCAACAACATGGCCGGCACGTTCATGGACTACCTCGTGCCGACGGCCATGGAGACGCCGGCCTGGGAGGTGGCCAAGACGGTGACGCCGTCGCCGCATCACCCGATCGGGGCGAAGGGCGTCGGTGAATCAGCCACGGTCGGCGCTCCACCGGCGATCGCCAACGCGGTCGTCGACGCGTTGTGGCACCTCGGTGTCCGCAACATCGACATCCCGATCACGCCCCAGAAGGTCTGGGCCATCCTGCACGAGAAAGGCCTGTCCTAGGGACCACAAGAATGGCCGCTACCACGTTCGCCCGTGCCACGGAGCTGGACGGCGCAGGGCCGCCCGTTCGTCGTCGCGACGGTCGTGGCGGTGCGCAAGCCGACCTCGGCCCGCCCCGGGGCGAGCGGGATCGTCCATCCGGACGGCACGATCGAGGGCTGGGTCGGCGGCAGCTGCGCCCAGCCCGTGGTGGTCCGGGAAGCCCTTCGTGCCCTTGCCGACGGCCAACCGAGGCTCCTCCGCCTCTCGAAGGACGGTCCGGCCGAGGGCCGCCGGGCGGACGGTGTCATCGAGCTCGTCATGACCTGCCACTCCGGTGGCACGCTGGAGATCTACGTGGAACCGCATCTGCCCGCCCCCCAGCTCTGGATCGCCGGGACCACGCCGATCGCCGGCGCCCTCGCCACGCTCGGCGCGGCCGCCGGTTGGAAGGTCACCGTGATCGATCCGATCGCCGACGCGGGTGCGTTCCCAACGGCCCGGGTCCACGCCTCGGCCGACATCCGTGGCCTGGATCCGGACGCCTCCCCGTATGTCGTCGTCGCCAGCCAGGGCATCTGGGACGAGGAGGCCGTCGGGCTCGCGCTGACCCGCGACGCCTCCTACGTGGGCCTCGTCGCGTCGCCGACGCGGGCCGCCGTCGTGCGCGACTGGCTACGTGAGGAGACGACCGTGGGGGAGGACCGCATCGCCGCGCTCCGGGCGCCGGCCGGTCTGGACCTCGGCGCCGAGACCGCCGAGGAGATCGCCCTCTCGATCCTGGCCGAGCTCGTCCAGGTCCGCCGCGGACGGGCGGACTTCGTGGCGTCACCGGGGCCTGCCACCGTTGCGGGCGGCCTGCCGGAGACGATCAGCCTGCAGCCCGTGGTCGACGACATCGTCCTGGTCGATCCGGTGTGCGGCATGACAGTGGACGGTGCGCATGCCCGCCATCTGGCAGAGCACGACGGGGTCGTCTACGCGTTCTGCTCGATCGGCTGCCGGACCCGGTTCATCAAGGAGCCGGCCGCGTTCCTCGCATCGCCGGGGACCGCCGGCATGGCCCCGCCGTCGGTATCCTTGCCCGACTGACACCCGGTCGTACGTCCTGGAGGACCGCATGCATTTCGAAGGCTCCGTCGAGATCGCCGCGCCGCGCGACCGCGTCTGGGCGTTCGTCATCGATCCGAACCAGGTCGGCCAGTGCGGCCCGGGCGTCGAGACGATCGAGGTCATCGACGATACCCACTTCAAAGCCTCGGCCAAGGTGGGCATCGGGTTCATCAGCGCGCGCTTCGTCGTGAACATGGAATTCGCAGAGACGACGCCACCGGAGGCGGCCACGATCAAGGCCCACGGCCAGGCCCCGGGAAGCGCCGTGGATGCGACCGCCCAGATGCGCCTCTCGGACGGCGAGGCCGGTGGCACCAGGATGGACTGGGAGGCCGACGTCAACATCGCCGGCACGATCGCCAGCGTCGGGGCGCGGATGATCGAGGGGACCGCCACCAAGATGATCGGCCAGACCTTCGACTGTATGAAGACGAAGCTGGAGAGCACGAGCTAGGGCGCCGCCATGGAGCGGCTGCATCGCGTCGTCGGGCCCATCGCCACGAACGTCCACGTGCTTGCAGACGCGCGCACGCGCGAGGCGATCGCCATCGACACCGCGACGCCGTGCCTCGCCTGGATCGCCGACGAGCTGGCCGCGCGCGACTGGACGCTCAAGCTCATCGTGTCGACGCACGGGCACTGGGATCACATCGGCGACAACGCCGCCGTCGCCGAGCATACCGCTGCCGACATCGGGGTCCACCCGCTCGACCGCGAGCGCCTGACCGACCCACAGCCCGTGTCGGCGCCGTTCGAGATCGTGCCGTCGATCCCGGCGGTCGAGCTCGCCGAGGGCGGCGAGATCCGCTTTGGCGAGATCCGCCTGACGGTGCTGCACACGCCCGGTCACACGGAGGGATCCGTGTGCCTCCTCGACCGCGACCAGGGCCTGCTGTACAGCGGCGACACGCTCTTCGCCGGGGGCTGGGGCCGGGTCGACCTGCCGGGCGGCGATCCGGAGGCGATGGTGACGTCGCTCGCCCGACTGACCGAGCTGGAGGACGCAGTCCAGGTCTTCCCGGGCCACGGCGGCACCACGACGATCGGCCGCGAGCGCGCGTGGCTGGAGCTCGTGCGCGACGGTGGGCGCCTCTTCGCCTGATCCGCGGGCGGGCTCAGGCGCCGGGCTCCTCCTGCGTCACGACGGTCACCGGCACCGGGACAGAGTCCCGCAGGCGGCTCGGCACGTCCTCTCCGAGCCACCGAGACATCCCCTTGGGCAGCGTCGAGACGATGACCTCGTCGATCTCCCGCCCACGCAGGGCATCCTTGACCGCCATCACCGGATCGCGGTCGCCCACCTCGCCATCGGATTCGGCGCCCATCTCTCGCAGACGCGCGACGACCTCTTCGAGCCTGCTCTGCGCGACGGTCCGGGACTCGGCCTCGTCCCAGGTGAGCCGGCCGCCGACCGGGCTGAGCGGCACCACGACGTGGGTCCGCACCGGTCCATCAGCAAGGCGGGCCGTGATCGCGTCCGTGAGCGACTGGCTCGTCAGCGTCTGGTTGGCCACGATCAGGTAGGACCGCATGATCGACATCCTCCAGCGGCGTCCCCCCAGATGATGCCACGAGTCGACGCCCGCGACGCCCGTCAGTCCTGGAGGGATCCGCGATATGTGATCCAGCGCTGGTGGACCTCGAACCCCAGGCCCTCATACAGCCCGAGCGCCCCGGTCGGGTTCTCGGCGTCGACCCCGAGGCTCGCCTCGGTCATGCCGGCGCCTGCCAGGCGGCGCAGCGCTTCGGCCGTGATGGCCCGGCCGAGACCGCGTCGGCGCCACGGTCGACGCACGCTGATGTGCTCGAGCCATCCGCGGGCCACGCCGAGGGTCGCGTTCTCCTCGGGCCAGATCCAGGTCTGGACGACCCCGGCGATCTCGTCGCCATCCCAGGCGACGACCCACAGGTCCGTGGTCAGCTCCTCGCGCCGGAACGTGCGTTCGAAGTCCTCGTCGGTCTTCTCCCGCGAACTCCAGTGGTCGCGGAATGCCTCGACCTCCGCATCGAAGATCGCCCGGTGCTGGTCGGGGGTCACCGGCCGGTATTCCAGGCCGTCGGGGAAAGGAGCGTCCGGGATGTCGTCGAGGCTCGCCCGACGCATCACGAAGAACCAGCGGATCGGTTCGAGTCCGTGCTTGCCGAGGAGGGCCCGATGGCCGACCTCGTTCTCCTGCGCGTGGGTGCGAATCTCGACGACCTCATCGGCCGACTCGCCGGCAGCTCGCTCGGCGACGCGACGCAGGTTCTCGTGCAGCAAGGCCCGGCCCAGCCCCCGACGGCGAACCTCGGGATGCACGTGGCCCCACAGGTCATACACCACGATGCCGTCCCGGACGGTTCGCTCGACGCCGGATTCCGCGACCGGGCGGCCATCGATCTCCGTGAGCACGACGTCGGTCGCGAGATCGAGGCCCACGGAGGTCTCCAGCTCCTCGCGGACGTGGCGCGCCAGCTGGATCTCTTCCAGCCCGTCGTGCAGGTTGGCCGCGGTGATGACGGCCGCCATCGCCTCGTAGTCCGCCTCATCGCCACGCGGCCGCCGGAAACGCAGCCCGTCGATCGCGGGCGCGTCCGCAAGGTCGAGCAGGGCCTCCCCGGTCGTGGTCGTCATCGCTCCCTCCCGTATTTCTGGTCCATGTGGCGGTCGACGGCCTTGTGGACCGCGCGCCAGCGCTTGGCCTCCGCGGCCCGCAGGCGGGGATCCTCGCGTCGCTCGGCATGGGCGAGCTCCCGTTCCAGCTTTCGGTAGCTGGCGAGACGGTCCTCGCCCAGGCTCGCGGCGGCGATGGCCCGGCGCACCGCACATCCCGGCTCGCCATCGTGGCGGCAGTCGCTGAAGCGGCACTGGAGGGCCAGCTCGGCGATATCGTCGAAGGCGGCGTCGACGCCCTCGTCGGCACCGGCCACCTCGAGCGAGCGGATGCCGGGCGTGTCGATGAGCAAGGCCCCACCGGGCAGCCCGAACAGCTCGCGATGTGTCGTCGTGTGGCGACCGCGGGAATCGTCGTCGCGGACGTCGCTGGTCGCCTGACGCTGCTCGCCGAGCAGGGTGTTCACGAGCGTCGATTTCCCCACGCCCGATGAGCCGAGCACGACCGACGTCCGGCCGTGACCCAGGTACGGCAGGAGATCCGCGACATGGTCGCCGGTCAAAGCCGACAGCACGACGACGGGGACGCCCGGTGCGATGCCCGCCACCGCCACCAGCCGCTCCTCGAGGTCGCGGGCGATGTCCGCCTTGTTGAGCACGATCACCGGAGTGACGCCACTGGACCAGGCCACCGCCAGGTAGCGCTCGAGCCGGCGCAGGTTGAAGTCACCATCGAGCCCGGCGACGAGGAACGCGATATCGACATTGGCCGCGATCACCTGCTCATCGGCGAGGTGACCGGCGGTCCGCCGGCTCGAGTCGGCCGCGCTGCGCACGAACGCCGCTCGGCGCGGGAGGACCGCGGCGATGACGGCGGCGTCGTCGGCACCGGCCGAGGGTTCGGTCGCCTCGAGCGCCACCCAGTCGCCGACCGCCGGGAAGTCGGACGCGGCGAGCGCCTCGTACCGGAAGCGGCCGGAGACCGTGGCGGGGCGGTCACCGCCCAGGTCGCCACGAACGATCGCGGTCTCCTTGTGGACGGCGACGACCCGGGCGGGACGCCGGCCTCCGGCCGCGAACGGCTCGAAGGCCCGGTCCCACCCGGGGTCCCAGCCGAGGTCCGTCGGCGCGGCAGCGATGGTCATGGCTCAGCCCACTCGCTTCAGCTTGCCGGTGCGCTTGGCGTAGCGCTCGGCCTGGGCGAAGGCCCACAACCCGAACGGGATGAGCACCGCGCCCGCCACGAGCAGCGGCCACACGTCGTGGAGCAGCTCGTTGATCGGCGTGCCATAGATCAGCCCGGCACGGACCCCGTCGAGGACGTACGTCGCCGGCGACAGGCGCGACAGCACCTGCATCCAGTCCGGCAGCACCTCGACCGAGTAGTACACGCCGCTCACGAGCAGCAGGCAGGACTGCAGCACGAACGTCATCTGCGCGCCGCGCTCCACGTACAGCAGCGGCAGGATCGCGGCGATCATCCCGATCCCGACGAAGCTGAACGAGCCGAGCAGCATGAACGCGACCGCCGTCGCCGGGTTCGCGCTCGAGAAGTCGAGCTGCGGGAAGAACAGCACGAGCGCGATGAAGATCACGGCCGTGTGGACGAGGCCGTAGACCATCGCGTACAGCACCGACCCGAGCAGCTGCGACGAGCGCCGGATCGGCGCCATGAACGTGTACTCCAGCGTGCCTTCCCAGCGCTCGACCGAGATGGTCTCGGCGATCCAGCTGAACACGACCGACAGGTAGTTCCAGAAGATCGCTCCCACCATCAACGTGAGCAGCAGCGTCGGGCTGCCCTGGTCGGCACCGATGAGCGAGATCGACAGCGCGCCCGCGACGGAATAGATCAGGAAGGCGACTTCCCAACCCCAGTAGCGGCGAGTGAGAAAGAAGTTGCGCTCGATGAAGGCGTATGAGGCCCTCAGCTCATGGGCGACGATGGTCACGAGAGGATCTCCTGGTTCGAGGGAGCTGACCCGGTCCTAACGGGACCGAGCCAGCTCGAAACGGGGTTCCGCGGCGATCCGCTCGCCCACCGCGATGACGCGGCGGCCGACGAATCGGCGGATGGTCGAGGGGCGCTGCTCGATTCGGCGCGCTTGCGCGGCCTCCGCGATCAGCTCCTCCTGGCGCATGCGCGCCAGCTCCAAAGCCGTCTGACTGAAGTTCATGGTTCTCACCTCCTTTCCGTCGTCTTTCGTCGTCGCCGCTCTCGTCCTCTTCGACGTCGTCGTCGAGGGAGCGGCCGGTGTAGGTCATGAACACGTCCTCGAGGGTCGCCTCGCGGCCCAGGCGCTGCGTGGTCTGCGCCTTGAGCTCGGTCGGGGTCCCCTCGGTGATGGTCCGGCCGTCGTTGAGGACCGTGATCTGGGCGCAGAGGCGCTCGGCCTCGGCCAGGTCGTGGGTCGTCAGGACGATCGTCGCGTCATGGGTCTCGTTGATCTCCTCGATGAAGGTCTGGACGTCGAGCTTGCTGCGCGGGTCCAGGCCGGTCGTCGGTTCGTCCAGGAGCAGGAGCGTCGGGCTGGTCAGCAGGGCTCGCGCGATCGCGACCTTCTGCTGCATCCCTCGGCTCATCTGCTCCACGGGCCGGCTGGTCCGCTTCTCGGCGATCCCGAGCCGGCCCATGATCGAGATGGCGTCGGCGCGGGCGGTCTTGCCATCGAGGCCATAGATCCGCGCCGCGAACATCAGGTTCTCCATGGGGCTCAGCTTCTTGAAGAACGCGGCGTCCACGCTGACCCGGTTGATCAGGCGCTTGACCTGCATCTCCTCGCGCTCGAGGTCGTGGCCGAACACCTCGACCCGACCCGTGTCGAGGGTCAGGAGCCCGCTGATGAGGCGGATGAGGGTCGACTTGCCCGAGCCGTTGGCCCCGAGGATCCCGTGGATGTCGCCGCGCTCGAGGCGCAACGACACATCGGTGATCGCGGCCACCGGCTTGCGCTTGCGGCCGACGACGAACGACTTGCTGACGCCCTCCATGAGCAGGGCAGGCACCGCCGACGTCACGGCCGACGACGCCGGCTTGGCCACCGGAGTCGTCGTCTTCAGTTGGTTGGTCAAGGTGGCGGTCACTTGGTGGCTCCTGGGTTCGTGGCGGGTGGGTGGGTTCCGGACAAAGAACGAGCCGCGGGCCTCGTCCGACGCTTCGTCGGGTGGCCTCGCGGCTCGTGATGTCGGCTTCTGGGTCCTGCCGGGTGGCAGGGAAGGGCATCAAAAAAGCCGGGGGCCTGATCTGGCCCACGGCTCGGGTTCTGTCCGGAAGGCGGTCCTGCCGCCTGCGGCTAGCTCGAGATGGGCGCAGATCTCCCGCGATCCGCAGCGCCGTCGGGCGCCGTGGTGCGTCGGAGATTCAGCAGCATCTTCATTCGGAGACCGCCTCCAAACTTTGAGCTAGACGAGGGCGTGCGACTTGCGCGCCAGCGGAAGTCTAGGCGCTGGGCCGGGCGGTGTCAACGTCGGCGGATGACGATGTCGGGCAGCGACGGATGACGTAGGCGGTCGCGGGGCCGCTCGTCGACATCGCGTTGAGGTCCCGGCGAGACGTCAGCGCGCCAGACACCGTTGACGTCGACGCGCACTCGGGCTCCCGGAACGACGGATCACGTCGCCCCAGCAGCTCAGCGATGGCAAAATCGACATCGTCAGACGCTTATGGTCGTTGTCAGGCCCGATGCGACCCACATTCGCCCGAAACCTGCCCAGAAGCGTCTCCCAGTGACGATCTCGCCAGAATCGGCCGGCGACCGGCCATAAGCGTCCCCGATGATGATCTTGCCGCGGGCCTGGCGTCGCGGCGCCACTCATCGTAGGTCCGGCGTCTGGCGGGACGGTCAGAGCTTGAGTCGGACGATCGGGCGCACCGGGCTGGCGGCTTGGCCCGGCGGCGCGCGACGACCTTGAAACCGGCCCGCTCGAACATGCCGAGCGTGCCCTGGAACGCGTTGGCCGAGGGGACCCGTTCGCCCGGCGTGACCTCGACCGGATACGCCTCGAGGGTCGTCGCGCCGTGATCGCGGGCGTAGTCGATCGCCGCGGCGAGGAGCTCGCCCGCGACGCCCTGGCCGCGCGACTTGCGCCCGACGACGAAGCACACGATCGACCAGACCGGCACGTCGTCGAGGGGCGCGAGGACCTTGGAGAAGGCGAGCCGCTCGTAGTCCTCGCGCGGCCCCAGGCTCACCCAGCCGACGACCGCGCCGTCCTCGTACGCGACGAGTCCCGGGGCGTGGTCCCGCTCCCGCGCCGCCGTCTCGAGGAGGTGCGGTTCTCGCCGCCGTCGCGTTGGTCCAGTCACGGCCACGGACCCGGAACCACGCGCACCAGCACCATTTCGGGTCGCCACCCTGGTCGAACAGCGTCGCGAGGTCGGGGATGCGTTCCGCGGTGAGCGGCTGGATGCCGAGCGCCATGGGCCCGATGGTAGGCGACCGATGTCGACGGTCGCTGGCAGGTATCGCGGCAGCGTTTGACGCTCCAGAGGGTCGGCCGTACGCTGGCCGCCCCGAACCGGGAACCACCACAGATCGTTCGGAGACTCCCTTGGCCGACACCTCGCCAGCGCGGGGCCGGTGGGCCGTTCGCCACGTGCCACCGACGCCGCGCTCCATCGTGGAGCTGCTGCGTGCCGGCACGCTCGATGCGGAGCTGGCGGCGACGCTGTGGGTCCTTATCGAGGGCCGCGTCCCGGTCATCGTCGCCGCCCAGGCCCGGCAAGTCGGCAAGTCCACGCTCCTCGGCGCGCTCCTCGACTTCCTGCCGCCGGGCATCCGGACGGTCGAGCTCGAGGGCTCGTCGGAGACCTTCGACTGGCTGCCGCAGGCCACGGAGCTCGGTTGGCGCCGACCTCGCGGCGGACCGCCCCCGGACCGGACCGCGACGGCACCAGCCCGCGCAGCCCCCGCCGATCCGCCCCGACGACACCGTCCTCCTCGTGCCCGAGTTCTCCGACCACCTCCCGTCCTACACCTGGGGCGAGGAGGCCCGCATCGCCATCCGGGCCGCCACCATCGGCTACGGCCTGGCCGCCACGATCCATGCCGACTCGCTCGAGGAGGTCTTCGAGACCCTCCGCCGTCCGCCGGTGGAGGTCAACGACGACGAGCTGTCGCGGCTCGGGGTCGTCCTGATCCTCCGGGCCGCCGGCGACGGCGTCCGTCGGGTCGTCGCCGCGCACTACGTCCGGCCGACGTCGCGCGACGAGCACGGCCATGTCCAGCGACTCGGTCCCGCCGTCCTCGCGACGTGGGAGCCGACCCGCGACGGTTCGAGCACTTCGGCTGGGGCGTGACCCCCGAGCTCGCGATGCGCGTCGGGCGCAAGGCCGGCGACTTCGAGCTCGAGGTCGATCGTCGTCGCGATTACCTCGCCGGCCTGGCCGAGGCCGGCATCGTCGATGTCGACGCCGTGCGCGCCGCCATCGACGGCTACCGAAGCACGACCAGCGCCGCCGGCGCCACGCCCATCGCCAACTGAGGACACCGCATGCCGACCCCCGCCCGTCCCGCCACCATCGCCGAACTGCGGGCCGCCGGCTGGCGCTCGCGGACCGTCAAGGACGAGCTTCGATCGAACCTGCTCGACCGCCTGGAGACCGGGGCCGAGGTGCTTCCGACGGTCGTCGGGTTCGAGGAGACGGTGCTCCCCGCGATCGAGAACGCGATCCTGGCCGGGCACGACATCGTGTTCCTGGGCGAACGTGGCCAGGCGAAGACCCGCATGGCGCGCCTCCTGGTCGGCCTCCTCGACGAGTGGATCCCGATCGTCCGTGGCGGCGAGCTCAACGACGACCCGTACGCGCCGGTCAGCCCGGCCGCCAAGGCCATCGTGGAGCGCGACGGCGACGAGACCGCCGTCGATTGGCTCCCGCGCGACCGGCGTTACGCCGAGAAGCTCGCCACGCCGGACATCACGATCGCCGACCTGATCGGAGAGGTGGACCCGATCAAGGTCGCCGAGGGCCGCTACCTGTCGGACGAGCTGACGCTCCACTACGGGCTGATCCCGCGCGCCAACCGCGGCATCGTCGCGATCAACGAGCTGCCCGACCTCGCCGAGCGGATCCAGGTCGGGCTGCTCAACGTGCTGGAGGAACGCGACGTCCAGATCCGCGGGTTCACCGTTCGTCTGCCGCTGGACCTGTACGTGGTCGCCTCGGCGAACCCGGAGGACTACACGTCGCGCGGCCGGATCATCACGCCACTCAAGGACCGCCTGGGATCGCAGATCCGGACGCACTATCCGCGGACCCTCGACGACGAGATGTCGATCGTCCGCCAGGAGAAGCACCGCTTCGCCGTGGCCGAGGGCTCGCCGGTCGTCGTCGTGCCGCCGTTCATGGAGGAGGCCGTCGCGGAGCTGACGCACCTCGCGCGCCGCTCCCCGGAGATCAGCCAGCGGTCGGGCGTGTCGGTCCGCGTCTCCGTGGCGAACATGGAGGTGCTCGAGGCCGCGGCGCTGAAGCGCGCGATCCGTCTCGGCGAGTCGCTGGCCGCGCCGCGCGTCTCGGACCTGGGAGCGGTCGTGGCCTCGACGGTCGGCAAGGTCGAGCTGGAGTCCATCGGCGACGAGTCGCCCGAGGAGCGCATCGTCGAGCGGCTCATCACGAAGGCGCTGTACGCGACGTTCACGCGCCGCGTCACGCTCGACGACCTCGACCCGGTCGTCGAGGCGTTCGAGGAGGGCTTCATCGTCGAGACCGGCGAGCGCACGCCGTCGCGCGAATACGTGGCGTGGGCGCGCGAAGTGCCGGGCTTGCGCGACGCGGTCCGCGATCTCGGCACGTTCGACGTGACCGACGGGGCCGAGGAGCCGGCCGTCGTCGCGTCGGCCGTGGAGTTCCTGCTCGAGGGCCTGCACCTCGCCCGGCGGATCAACAAGGAGCGCGTCGCAGGCGGAACGGTCTACCACCGGTGACGGTTGGCTCGTCACCGATCGCCGGCCCGCGCCCCGCTGGTGGCTGTGCGCCATCGATACCTGGGCGAACGCGGCAGCGATGGGGTCGATACGCCTTCCGGGCAGGTCCGCGGAGCGCCGCCGTCGGCGCTGAGCCATCGACCGAGCCCGAAGCGACCGCGCTGGCGTTCCTGGGCGGCCGCGCGTCGGGCCTCGGGCCAGGATCGATGGCTGCGAGCCATCGCTCCGAGCGATCGAATCCGGGCCCCAAGCCCACCGTCGCGTTGGATCTGGGGATCCGTACGGTCATCGAACCAGATCGCTGAGAGCGATGGGCGTGCCGCGGACGAGGGTGCGATGACGCGTTCGAGACTCGGAACCTCGCCTTCGCCCCGAAATCGATCGCTGAGAGCGATAGCAGCCGCCCGATCGGTGATCTCATGACCGGCTACACGCCGGATCCGCGTGATCTCGACGGCCGCGTGCCGCCGGCGCGGCACCGGGGCGCGGCCGAGGACGACGCGCTGGCGGCGCTCGCCCGACGCGCCCGCTACTCGCGCTGGGACGGGAGCCAGCAGGTCCCGGACCTCGGCGCGGACGAGATCCTCGATGAGCTCTCGAACGACGTCATGGCCGACGGCGACGTCGCCGAGGCGCTGCGCCGGCTGATGGAGCGTGGCTGGCGCAGCGGCGACCCGACCCGCCCCGACCTGCCGGGGCTCCAGGACCTCATGGATCGGCTCGCCCGTCGCCGCGAGGAGCTGCGGGAGCGGTTCGAGATCGGCGACGTCCTCGGCGACATCCGGCGGGAGCTGGAGGAGATCGTCGCGCAGGAGCGGGCCGGCGTCGAAAGCCGGCTCGAGCGCTCGAGCACGGCCTCGCCCGGTCCGCCGCCGTTGCCTGACGCCTCCGCCGACAGGCCACGGCGACGCCGCCCGCACCCAACGCCTCGGCCGATGGGCCGCCCGCGGCGCCGGATGGGGGCGATGCCCCGACCCCGATGCACCCGACCCCGACCTCCAGAAGCTGCTCCGCGACGTCGCCGCGAAGCGGCTCGATCAGCTGGACGCCCTCCCGCGCGACGTCGGCGAGCGCATCCGCGACCTGCGCGAGTACGACTTCCTCGAGCCCGACGCGCGCGCCCGCTTCGAGGAGCTCGTGGAGCGGCTCGGCAAGCAGGTCCTGGACCAGTTCGTCGGCGGGATGAGCGACGCCATCCGGTCCATGACCCCCGAGGACCTCAGCGCCAACCGGGAGATGGTCCGCGACCTCAACGAGCTCATCCGCGAGCGGATCGGTGGCCGCGACCCGGACGTGCGCGACTTCCTCGCCAAGCACGGCCGGTTCTTCCCCGGCGCCCAGAGCTTCGACGACATCATCGACCAGCTCGCCCAGCGGATGGCCGCGATGCAGTCGCTCATGCGCTCGATGAGCCCGGAGCAGCGCGCCGAGCTCGAGTCGATGATGGAGGCGCTCCTGCGCGACGACCGGCTCCTGCTCGACCTCGCCGAGCTCGCCTCGAACCTGGACCTGCTGATGCCCGGCGGGCTCGGCGACCGGGTCCGCTTCGAGGGCGACGAGTCGCTGACGCTCGATGGCGCCCTCGCCCAGATCGCCCGGCTACAGGCGATGGAACGGCTGGAGGACGCGCTCACCGACGTCGACGCTCCCGGCGACCTCGCCGACATCGACCGCGACCAGGTCCGCGAGCTGCTGGGTGACGATGCGGTCCGCGATCTCGACACGCTCGACGACCTCGCCCGGCGGCTCGAGGAGGCCGGCTACCTGACCCGTGACGGCGACCATCTCGAGCTCACGCCCCGGGGCAGCCGGAAGATCGGCCAGAAGGTGCTCGACGACCTGTTCGCCCGGCTCCAGCGCGACGCGTTCGGCGGCCATCGGCTGGACCGCGGCGGGCGCGGCGGGGAGCGCGAGGAGACGACGAAGCCGTTCGAGTTCGGCGACCCGTTCCACCTGGACCTGCGGGGGACGCTCGCGAATGCGCTCGCTCGCGAGGAGAACGCGCCGGTCCGGCGTGGCGCGCGCGGCGTCCGACTGACCGCGGCCGACTTCGAGGTCTACCGGACCGAGCAGCTCACCCGCACCGCGACCGTGCTCCTGGTCGACATGAGCCGCTCCATGCTGCTGCGCGGCTGCTTCCTGGCGGCCAAGAAGGTCGCGGTCGCGCTCGACACGCTTGATCCGGACGCAGTACCCGCGCGACCACCTGACCGTCATCGGGTTCGCGTACTACGCCCGTGAGATCCGGCCCGGCGCCCTGGCCGAGCTGTCGTGGCACGGCTACGAGTACGGCACGAACCTCCAGCACGGCCTGCTGCTGGCCCGCCGGATCCTGGCCCGGGAGGCGTCGGCCAACAAGGAGATCGTGGTCATCACGGACGGCGAGCCGACCGCCCATTTCGAGAATGGCCAGGTCGAGTTCAGCTACCCGCCGACCCGCAGGACGATCAGCGAGACCCTCCGCGAAGTGCAGCGCTGCACGAAGGAAGGGATCACGATCAACACCTTCATGCTGGAGCGTTCCCGGGCCCTGGCCGAGTTCGTGGCCCACATGACGAAGCTCAACCGTGGCCGGGCGTTCTACGCGACGCCCGAACGGCTTGGCGAATACGTGCTCGTGGACTTCGTCGGACGGCGTTCGAAGCGGGTGTCGTAGGGGCTATCCTCCGATGCGTGGCACCCGCCGCTTGGCTGGTCACGTGAGGGAGGGTTCGATGGATCTGGCCTGGCTGTTCCCATGGCTGCTGTTCCTGCACGTGCTGGGGGCGATCGTCGCCTTCGGGCCGACGTTCGCGTTCTCGCTCGTCGGGGCGATGGGCGGCGCGGAACCGCAGCATGCCAATTTCGCGACCCGGGTAAGCCACGCGATCACGTCGAAACGGGTCCTGCCGGTCGGCCTCACCCTGCCGATCACCGGCTTGGCGATGCTCGCGGTCGTGGGGATCAACCCGCTCGAGCGCGATCGCTGGTGGCTCGCGCTCGGGATCGTGCTCTATCTGATCGCCTACGGCTACGGGTTCTTCGTGCAGCATCCTCTCGTCGAGCGCATCGTCCAGATGACGTCCTCGCCGCCGCCGCCCGGCGCGAGCGGTCCGCCGCCCGAGCTGATGGCGCTGATCAGGCGGGTCCAGCTCGGTGGCATGGGCATGGGGCTACTGATCGTGGCGATCGTCTTCCTCATGGTCGTCAAACCGAAGATCTGACCGCGCCGGACCGCGGTCGCGAGCCTGTCGATCGAGGCGACCGCCGATTTGTGGCATTCACTCCTGTGGTTACTGGTATGCGGGACCACGCGCACAGATCGGGCGACGTGGCCCTGAATCCTTGGCATCCAGTACTCAGGTGCGTGGTAAGCGTCGATCTGGGGCGGATCGCAGCCTTCGCACGAGTCCTTCAGCGGATACCACGCGCCAGGTGAATGCATGGCAAGGATGGCCTGTCGTTGCACGCGGGCGGGACCGCCTGGAGCCGGCGGCACGGCCCGTGTCGCGGGCACCGTCCGGCGTCGGCGGCACCGTCCGCCGGTCGCGCCGTACCATGACGGGGAACGCCGTCAAGGAGACGCCCCACCGTGCCCCACGTCGCGACCTCGACCGCCGAGCTGCTCTCGACCATCAAGGCGGCCGCCCACCTCGAGGGCGATGTCCTCGTCATCGACGACGAGGCGGCGTTCCGGTCGACCGCGATCCGCGATCTCGCCTGGACCGCGGCGTTCTCGACGGACGAGGCGACGACCTCGGCCGCCCAGTGGATCGTCTGGGAGGCGAGCCAGGCGCTCGGGGCGCTGAGCGCCAGCATCCAGGATCTGTATACGGCCCGTGCCCGCGGCGAAGTGGCGGGCTTCACGGTCCCGGCGATCAACCTGCGGGCGCAGACGTTCGACATGGCCCGAACGGCATTCGAGGCCGCGGCGAGCGCCGAGGTCGGTGCGGTCATCTTCGAGATCGCCCGCAGCGAGCAGACCTACACGTACCAGCGCCCGATCGACTTCGCGACCTCGGTCCTGGCCGGGGCCATCGCGGCCGGCTGGCGCGCCCCGGTGTTCATCCAGGGCGACCACTACCAGTTCAATGCGAAGAAATACGCCGCCGACCCCGAATTGATGACGGAGGAGATCCGGCGCGCCTGCCGGCTCGCCATCGATGCCGGCTACCGCAACATCGACATCGATTCCTCGACGCTGGTCGACCTGTCCAAACCGACCGTCGATGACCAGCAGCGCGAGAACTACGTGCGAGCGGCGGAGCTGACCGCGCTGATCCGCACGCTCGAGGCGGACGGAGTCACCGTCAGCGTCGGTGGGGAGATCGGGGAGGTCGGCTCGCAGAACTCGAACGCGGCGGAATTGCGCGCCTATCTCGACGGCTACCGGCGCGAGCTCGATGCCCGGATGCCCGGCGCCATCGGCGTCAGCAAGGTCAGCGTCCAGACCGGCACGAGCCACGGCGGCGTGCCACTGCCCGATGGCGGGGTCGCGGAGGTCAAGCTCGATTTCGACGTCCTGCGCGAGCTCGGCGAGATCGCCCGGCGCGAATACGGCGCGGCCGGCGCCGTCCAGCACGGCGCCTCCACGCTGCCCGACGAGCTGTTCCACCGCTTCCCGGCTGTCGAGACCGCCGAGATCCACCTCGCGACCGGGTTCCAGAACACGCTCCTCGATCATCCCGCCCTTCCGGAGGACCTCCATCGCGCCATCGAGGCGTGGTGCTCCGCGAACGGCGCCGACGAGCGCAAGCCGGACCAGACGGACGAGCAGTTCATCTACACGACCCGCAAGAAGGCGATCGGCCCGTTCAAGCGTGAGCTGTGGGACCTTCCATCCAAGGACGAGATCCTGGCCACTCAGCGGCGCAAGCTCTCATTCCTGTACACGGAGCTCGGGGTGAACGGCACGCGCGAGATGATCACCGCGTACATCCGCCCGGTCGAAGTCCACCGCCCCATCCCCGACGCGTTGCGCGAGGCGGTCGCGGCGGGCTGAAGCCTCCGAACGTCGCGACCATCGTTGGACGAATGTCCATAGAGCCGAGCGTGCACGGCACCGCATCGTCTCCGTGGCGTCGTGCCGCCCAAGGCGCGACGCCTCCGCTCCACAGTCGAACCCGGAGGATGTTCCGTGACCGTCACCGCTGACCCCGCCGCGACCGGCGAAGCGCGCCGCGACGACCTCGCCGGTCGCCTGATGGCCGCCGCCCTGGGCGCCCTGGAGATGCAGGCCGTCTACCTCGGCGATCGGCTCGGCCTCTACCGGTCGCTTGCCGACGAAGGCCCGGCCACGGCGGTCGAGCTGGGTGAGCGGGCGGGCATCCATCCACGCTACGCGCGGGAATGGCTCGAGCAACAGGCCGTCGCCGCCGTCCTGGATGTGGACGACGCGGCCGCCGCTCCCGACGCCCGTCGCTACTCGCTGCCGGACGGCCACGCCGCCGTCCTGATCGATCCCACGAGCGCCTGGCTCGTCGCGCCGATCTCCAGGTTCGTGACGGGCAGCGCGCACGCCATGCCGAAGCTGCTCGCTGCCTATCGAACGGGCGAGGGCGTGGACTGGGCCGACTACGGCCCGGACGTCATCGAGGCCCAGGAGGCCCTGAACCGGCCGCAGTTCGCGACCTACGTCGGCGACTGGATCGGCGCGCTCCCGGACATCGCGGCAAAGCTTCGCGCTGGCGACGGGCGGGTCGCGGACGTGGCGTGCGGGACCGGCTGGTCGTCGATCTCGATCGCGCGCGCGTTCCCGGGGATCAACGTGGACGGCATCGACATCGACGCGGGGTCCATCGAGCGCGCCCGGAGGCACGCAGAACGCGAGGGCGTCGCGGACCGCGTCTCGTTCCTGTTCGCCGATGCCGCCGATGCCGTGGGTGACGGGCGCTACGATCTCGTCACGATCTTCGAGGCTGTGCACGACATGGCCCAGCCCGCCGCCGTCCTCGGGACGGCTCGAAAGCTCCTGAGGCCGGGTGGTGCTGTCCTGGTCGCTGACGAGCGGGTGGCGGAGGTCTTCACGGCCCCCGGAGACGAGACCGAGCGGCTGTTCTATGGCTACAGCGTCGTCGCGTGCCTGGCCAACGGTCTCGCCGATCAGCCGTCGGTCGGGACGGGCACGGTGTTGCGCCCCGCCGCGCTCGAGGCGATCGCGCATGAGGCCGGGTTCGGCCGCTTCACGGTCTTGCCAGTCGAGCACGATTCGTTCCGCTTCTACCGCCTCGACCCCTAGCCGCGGCGGCGCTCAGGCCCCCTTCAAGGACGGTCGCCAATGACCGAAAACGGGGCGTTGACGGGCCCGCGCGTGGTGCTATCCTCGCGCAGGTCCGCCCCGCTTGAGGGAGCCACGGCGGAAATCCCCAGGCGTCCTCGCAGTTACTCCCACTGTCAGTCGCGCGGCCCCCAAGCGCGGCCGTATGAGGAGGAATCGTGGCGGGATCCGTCAATCCGCAGGATGTCGCCGAGCGCGACGATGCCCACCTGCGCTCACTCGGGATCAGCCAACTCAAGCGATCGCTGGGTTTCCTGTCGAACTTCGCGGTCGCCTTCAGCTATATCAGCGTGGCGACCGGCACGTTCACGCTCATCGCGCTCGGGCTCGGCGTCGGTGGGCCGGCGTTCTTCTGGTCGTGGCCGATCATCATCCTGGGCCAGACGTTCGTCGCCCTGAACTTCGCCGAGCTGGCCAGCCATTTCCCGGTGGCGGGCTCCATCTACCAGTGGTCCAAGCGCCTGGCCAACCGGACGCTCGGCTGGTTCACCGGCTGGTCCTACTTCTGGGCGGGCGTCGTAACGGTGACTGCGGTCGCCGGGACGGTCCCGCTCGTCCTGTCCGGTATCGTCGGCTTCGAGCTGAGCGACCCATCGCCGCTGCCGTTCTTCAACAACCTCGTCTTCTACGCGCTCCTGACCCTCGTCACGACGACGATCATCAATGGCTTCAGCGCGAGGTTGCTGTCGATCATCAACAACATCGGGGTGGCGGCCGAGATCCTCGGGATGCTGGTCTTCGCCCTGATCCTGTTGCTGTTCTTCCGGGTGCAGGACCTGTCCGTGCTGACGACGACGGCCGGCATCGAGACGGCCGACACCGGTGGCTACCTGCCGGTCTTCGCGGTCGCCATGTTCATGAGCCTGTTCGTGGTCTACGGGTTCGACACCGCCGGGACGTTCGGCGAGGAGACACTGGACGCGTCGCGCCAGGCGCCGCGGGGCATCCTGTCGGCCATCTGGCTGTCGGGCATCGTCGGCGCGATCTTCCTGCTCGCGATCATCCTGGCGACGCCGGACATGACGGCCGCCCTGACCGACCCGGCGCCGATCACCACCGCCATCAAGGCGGCGCTGGGTGACACGTTCGGCAACGTCTACCTGCTGGTGATCCTGATCGCCGTCTATGTCTGTACGCTCGCGATCCAGGGGGCGACGACCCGCCTGATGTTCTCCATGGGCCGCGACCGCCGTCTGCCGCTCGGCTCGCTGGGGCAACGTCAACGCGACCTCACGGACGCCGACGAACGCCGCGGTCGCCGTCGGCGTCCTCGCGGCCATCCCGTTCTTCATCACCGACAGCCCGGGCCTCATCGCGACCGGCGCGACCGGGCTCATCTACCTCTCCTACCTGCTGTGCAACCTGGGAGTCCTCTGGCGCGGCTACGCGGCTGGCCGCACCAGCAGGCCTGGTTCAAGCTCGGCGGCTGGGGTCTCGTGATCAACGTCCTCGCCCTCATCTCGGGCGGGCTGATGCTCATCAACTTCGCCCTGTGGAGCGACCCAGCGCTGTTCGGCGCCGGGTTCGGATCCGACCTGCGCGACCTCACGAACCCCTCGTTGACTCTGGTCACCTCGGTGGCAACCCGATCTCGTGGCTGCCGGACATCCCGTTCTTCGAGGGGACCGTGCTCCTGATCGCCATCGCCGGAATCGTCTACTACCTCGTGGCCGCTCGCGGCCGCGAGGACCACGTGGAGGCCGATGCCGCCACCGGTGAGGCCGTCATCGGCTGATCCTGCAGTTTCCCGGGAGGAGGGCGATGCGGCGCGGCGAGCGATCGTCGCGTCGCATCGCATGCCGCCTCGGATAGGGTGGTTGTGATGACGAACGACCACATCCTCGTCGGCGAGCTGCGTGACCACCTCGTCGCGGCCATGCAGCGGGTGCCCGAGCTGGCCGGGCGCGTGCTCGTCCTCCCAGCCCTCAGCGGCGGCATCACGAACCGAAACTTCCTGGTCACCATCCCGGGTGCCGACGACCGCTACGTCATCCGACTCGCCGGCAACGACACGCACCTGCTTGGGATCGACCGCGAGGTCGAGCACGCGGCGACCGTGGCCGCCGCGGGGGTCGGCGTGGGCCCCGAGGTGACCGCGTTCATCCGCCCCGAGGGCTACCTCGTCACGCGCTTCATCGACGGCTCACCGGTCAGCGACGTGACCGTCCACCAGCCGGCGACCCTGGAGCGCGTGGCACAGTCTCTTGCGGCGCATCCACGAGGGCCCGGCCATCCCGGGTCTGTTCGTGCCGCTGCGGATCGTGGAGGCCTACCGAGCGCTGGCGGCCGCCCGCGGAGTACGGATTCCCCCGGATGCATACGATATCGCCGCCCCTGTCGGCCGCCGGTCTCGAAATGGCCTGCCTCGCGAACCCGGTCGAGATGCGGCCGTGCCGCAACGACCTCCTCAACGCGAACTTCATCGACGACGGTGCGCGCATCCGCATCGTCGACTGGGAGTACGCCGGCATGGGCGACCCGTTCTTCAACCTCGGCAACTTCAGCATCAACCACGAGCTGACGCCGGACGAGGACCGGCACCTGTTGAGAGCCTACGGCGACATCGGCCGCATCGACCACCTGGCGCGTCTGACCCCTGATGCGGGTCGTGTCCGATTTCCGCGAGGCGATGTGGGGCGTGCTGCAGCAGGGGATCAGCACGCTCGATGTCGACTTCGTCGCCTACGCCGAAGAGCATTTCGATCGCCTTCGGGCGAACGCATCGACGCCCGCGTTCGAGCGCGCCCTGCGCGACGTCGCCGGCAGCTGACAGAGCGTGCCCTGCGCGCCGTACCCCGTGGACCGTGGCCGTCCTCGCGGTCAGTGGCAGGTCGCGACGCCACGCTGTCGGAAGTCGTTGCGGGCCGCGATGAACTGCCACTCGTACGAACCCTGGTGGAGGGTGAACGCAAGGACGCCATGGGGCAATCGAGACGCGGCCCGCGCTGTTCGGGCGCCACGCGTGGGAAGTCGCGGAGCGCCGCCCCGCCCGTCCCGGCGACGAACTGGCGGATGCCCCGCGCACGGATCTGCGCGGCCGTCCGGGTCCTGGGGGTCGAACCGTTCGTAGTCGTGGTCGTGGCCATTGACGACGACGTCGACGCCCGCGGCGTAGAGCGGCCGCCAGAACGCCGTCCATCGACACGGTGTCCCCGTGCTCGCCCGAGGTGAACCGCGGGTGATGGAAGATCGCCAGCGTGCAGGACGCGTCGCTGGCCGCGAGGTCGGCCGCCAGCCAGCTGGCCCTGCGGCGAGTCCGGCACCGCAGCCGCCGACCTTCGAGCACATCGAGTCGAGCACGATCACGTGCCAGGTCCCGAGGTCGTACGAGTACCACGACGTTCCGCCCGGTCCCTTGGCGGCGTCGCCGAAGTAGCTCGAAGTAGCCGGCGAGGCCCGCCGTCTCCCAGTCGTGGTTGCCGGGCGCCGGTCGGGTCCGGCCGCGGTGGCGACCCCAGCTGGGGTCGTAGCACGCGCGGAACTGCTCGATCGTGCCGTTCTCGTACGCGTTGTCGCCCGCCGTGAACACGGTTCCCGGGATCCCGTCCAGGAGCGCGGCGGTCTCCGCGTCGCCGTCCGCGCCGCACTGCCCGATGTCGCCGGCGCCGACCAGGACAGGATCCCCGGTCGGCGAGCCGCCTCGGCGTAGCGCTCGGGGGCGTGCCCGTGCCGGCACTCGTGCTCGGCCCCGCTGCCGGGCTGGCACTTGCCTGCTCGCCGCTGACGGGCTGGCCGTCGGGATCGCCCCGACCCCGTTGGCTCGATGCGGGTCCCGGTCCACGCGCCCGCGGTCGACGAGGCGCGTCGCGCCCAGGAGCAGCAGCAGCGTCGCCACGAACACGAGCGCCACCAGGGACAAGTTGCTGAGCCCGACCCCGATGCGCCCGCGCGGCAGCGGCCCGGGCGATACGGGTTCAGGACTCGCATCGGGATGGGCCGCGGGAGTGGGCACGAGCGGTTCGTCGGACATGCGCGCGCCAGCCTAGTCGATGACGCCGATGGTGGCGCGGTGCCCGCGGATGCCGCGGCGTCGAGTAGGCTGCCCGGCATGCCTATCGTCGGTGACGTTCTGGCCGGCCGGTACCGGATCGACGCCCCGATCGGGGTCGGCGGGATGGCCTCGGTCTACCGGGCCACCGATCAGCGCCTCGAGCGGGAGGTCGCGGTCAAGGTGCTGCTGCCGAATCTGGCCGCGGATCCGAGCGCTCGCCCAGCGCTTCGAGCGTGAGGCCCTGGCGCTCGCGGCGACGTCCCACCCGAGCGTCGTCAAGGTGTTCGACGTGGAGCCCGGCGATCCCACGACGGGCCGCGAGCCGTTCTACGTCATGGAGCTGTGCGATCGGGGGATCGCTGGCCGATCGCCTGGCCGCGGCGCGGCCGGCTCGACCCCGGCGAGGTCGCGGACGTCATCGGGGCCGTGGCCGCGGGACTCACGGACCTGCACGGGCGCGG
>CAWEOO010000003.1:0-440925 GCA_963810725.1 uncultured Chloroflexia bacterium | reverse complement strand
GATGCCGAGATTGCGGCAAACGTGACGGGGCCGGCCGGGGTCGGCGCAACGCCCTCGGCCGCAGTACGATCGATCGCATGCCGCGACTCACGAGGATCTACACGAAGACCGGCGACGAAGGCATGACCGGCCTGGGTGGTGGGCGCCGCGTCTCCAAGGACTCGCCGCGTGTGCGCGCCTACGGCACGGTCGATGAGCTGAACTCGACGATCGGGGTCGCGCTCGCGCTGGGCCTGACCGACCGGCTGGCGACCGAGCTCAAGCGCGTCCAGAACGAGCTCTTCGACCTTGGCTCCGACCTGTGCTGGCCAGAGGACGACGAGCGGCGTGGCGCGATCCCGACCGTCCAGCCGCACCACGTCGAATATCTCGAGGGCCTGATCGACGAGTTCAACGCGGTCGTCGGGCCGCTGACGAACTTCGTGCTGCCCGGCGGATCCGCCGGCGCCGCTCAGCTGCACGTCGCGCGGACCGTCTGTCGCCGGGCGGAGCGCGAGACGATCACGCTGGCCCGCGACGAGCCGATCGGGGAGCACGTCCTGCCTTACCTGAATCGCCTGTCGGACGCGCTGTTCGTGATGGCCCGCTTCGAGAACCACGAGCGTGGCGTCGACGAGCCGCTGTGGCAGCCGGGCCTCTGACGAGCCGTGCCGCGTCGCGCAACCAACGAGTGAGGCCCCCGGCGGCGCCGGGGGCCTCCTCATCCAGAAACTGAAGCGGGCGTCAGTTCCGGTTGATCTTGATCGGAACCTTCAGGGCCGTCGGCGCGGTGGGCGGACCCAGCAGCAGCTCCCCGAAGTAGCTCTGACCGACGGTCATCGTCTTCGAGAAGTCGATGGTGATCGTGACCGGTGTCCCTGCGGGGACCGCTCCCGCCGGCAGGCCGCTGACCGTGAGGTCGTTGCCCTGGACGGCGTCGATGGACAGTTCGAGGGTCGGGGTGCCGGCGACGCTCCAGCCCTGGACCCAGACCTGGTAGGCGCCGTCGGGCGGCGCGACCAGCTCGATGAACTCGTTCGAGGTGCCGGTCGTCGACGCAACGACGATCTCGGCGTTGGTAAACGTACCGTCGTTGTTCGCGTCGCGGACGACGAACAGGTCGAAGTCGTCCGTCGCCAGCGTCGTCGACACGGTCAGGCGTGACGCGTGGTCGATGGTGATGTCCTTCTTGATGCTCGCGGAGCTCGGGTTGGCGGGATCGTCCTGCTGGCCGACCTCATCGGTCACGCTCGGCTGGCTGAGCCCGAAGGCCTCCGCCGAGAGCCCGTCGAGATCGACGCTGGACTCGAACGTGACGTCGAAGCTCCCGCTGTCGGCGGTCGTGTCGAAGTCCACGGCCGATGGCGTGACGGAGGCACTGCCGAGGTTGACGCTGAACGGCGTATGGAAGTCGTCGCCCTGCCAGCCGATCTGGTGGAGGACGATCGCATGCAGGCCTTCCTGGGCGGGCGCGGCGACGAGGTCGCTCGCTCCGCCGGTCGCGGTGTCGAACCGCCAGACGCCCGACCCGATATGGGTGTTCGGGCTGCCACCGACGGTGTCGATCGTGTACGGGCCGCCGAACGCGGGGCACGGCTCCACGACTCAGGCGTGCCGGGGTTTCGCAGCCGAGTACCTGGAAATGCGTTCTCGGCGCGCCCCATGATCAGCGTGTCGATGTCGGTGTACGGAGCGGTGCCTTCCCACTCGGTCTGTGCCAGGAAGAGCGAGCCATCGGCCGGCTCTTGCGGGACGTCGAGGAAGAAGAAGCGCCAATCGCCCGACTCCGCTCGCCACGTCCAGTCGTTGGCGCCGAAGACCGAGCCGTTGTTGTACGGCAGGTCCGCCTGCGCCTCGGCGACATCGGCGCCGCCGAACTGCGAGCGAGCCCGTGATGGCGCCCTCGGCGTCCTGCTCGACGGTTGCGGCGACGGCCACGGTCACCGGGACGACGATCGAGTCGTCGCCCTGGGTCAGGACGATCGCTCCGTCGTACATGCCATACGGGGTGTTCTCGGGAACGGTGATCGTGGCGCTGAACGAGCCACTCGCCGAGGCCGGCGTGGAGAGCCACGCCCAGTCGGCGTTCTCGTACCAGTCGATCTGGACCTCGAAGTCCGTCATCGGGATCGCCGCGTTGCGCATCTGATGCTGGAGGCCGAGGAACACCCCGTCGGACATCCGGTCGGCCGGGTCACGCAGGAACGACATGAGCGCGTTCGAGCCGGCCCGGTGGTACATGAACCGGACGTACTCGCCCTTGTCCATCTCCGACGCCGCGAAGTTCAGGTCGAGGTTGTGGTCGATGTTGGAGCTGGTCGCGAGGTTTGTATGGTTGACCACGCCGTTGCCGTTCGCGTCGGTCCACAGGTTGCCGTCGCCGTTGACGTCGGTCCAGTCGTAGGTCAACAGGCGCCACGCCTGGTCGAATGTGTAGTTCGCGCCCAGGTCGAACTGCGCACGTGGGAAATTGAGCCGGACGACCATCAGGTCGGCGTCCGGATGGTCCTCGACCCGTGAGGTCAGGTCCATCAGGTAGTCGGGCGCGTTGAAGTTGTAGACGCTCTCCTGGGAGAGGTTCTTGCTGGAGAACGACATCGTCTCGCTGTCGGTGCGGACCATCTGACGATCGGAGATCTGCCACGTGCCCGGACCGTTGATCGTGAACGCATCCGTATCACTCGCGCCGGGCTGCATGAGGTGGCTGAACACCCGGTGCTCGGCACCACGGTAGTCACCCGCACGCCACTCGTCGGGCGACACCCGCGCACGGGTCCCGGCGGCGGTGGTCACGGCGGCCGCAGCATCGACCGAGCCCGCGCCCTGGATGATCGCCTCGTAGCCGAGGTCTTCCGCCGAGGACTTCAGGATCGACCGGGCCGTGTCGTAGAAGAACGTCGGGATCGTCCCGACGTTCTGGCGGTAGGACTGGTAGACCAGGGCCGTGGCGCCGGCGGCGACCGGCGCGGACCGGCTGGTCCCGCCCCACGTCAGCCAGGCGTTCTGGCCGTCGAGGATCGTGTTCAAGGTGATGTCGCCGGCCGAGAAGGCCCCGTCGGCGACCACGTCGACCGCCGGGCTGCCATTGGCTCCCGGGCCGCGGTTGGACCAGACCATGACATCGTCGTCGACGATCTGGCTGGCCGCATCGATCGAGTCCCAGCCGGTGCCACCGAACTGGGTCGAGGCGCCGACGCCGATGCCCGCCGTCGGGCTGGGCGGCGCTTCCGTGCCATAGCCGGGCGCACCATTGCCCGTCGAGAACAGCGGGGTGGTGCGGCTACCGTTGTGGATGAAGTCGGCTTCCTGGCTGGCCGCATCCCAGGGATCGTTGTCGACCGCGGACGAGCCATATGAGTTGGACGTGACGTCAATGCCTCTCGTCGGGTGCGTCGAGAGGAAGTAGCCGAACTGGGTCGAGAACTCGAACGAGAAGTAGATGTCGCCGTACGGCGCGAGCTTGGCGTGGGGGGCCCCGCCGATCACGGCGCCTGGGTACATGCCACCGGGCACATCGCTGAACGTCGGCGCGTGGCCATTGATGACGCCCTGGCCGACGATGTTCGATGCGGTCTGCGTGCCGTGGCCGCCGATGGCCGGGTCGTAGTCACCGGTCCAGGCGATCATCTCGCCAGGCGCAAAGCGGCGTGCGATGCCGAACGCGTCGAGCCCACCCGGCAGGATGGTGCCGGTGGCCGCCGTTCCGTCCGAGATGTAGTACAGGAGGCCGCCGGACAGGTCGGTGTAGCCGTCGCCGTCCATGTCGCGATACGAGACGGGCGAAGCCTTCGACACCGGCTTCTCGTCGTCGAACCGGTAGTCGTTGTCGAGGTCCACGTAGATCGTGTCGTAGACGCCCGCGGTGGTCGAGTCCGTCACGAGGAAGGCCGGCCGCTCGCCGAAGAGCCGGAGCAGGTGGTCATCCGGATGACTACCCAGGCGGACATTACCGGACTTGGATTTGCCGGCCGCGAACTGGTAGGTGTGCTCGTTGGTGCCCGTCGGGGCCCCGAAAGTTCCGCGACGGGCCGGTCTTGGTCGAGAACTTGACCGGGCAGGTCGACTGCGCCGCCTTGCTGGCGTGATCCTTGCACGTGATGGACGTCGTCCTGACGTACCACGACAGGCCCTGGTCGATCTGGGCCGGGGCCGCCAGCCATTGGAGGGTGCCGAAGGGATCGAACGCCTTCGGCCAGCCGTTCCAGCCGGCACGCACGCCGGTCAGGCCACTCCAGACCCGCCACGTCCCGATCAGGTCGGGGTGGCCGAAGTCCGTGCCGCCGTCGAGGACGCCGACGGTCGTGCCGGTGCCGGTGTAGCCGGCCTCCCAGGCCTCGGCGAAGTTGTGCGTCTTGGCGTCGAGCAGCGCCAGTTCCTTGAGCTCCTCGAAGTTGGAGCCCGCCAGCGGCGGCGCCTCCGAATACGGGACCTCCTCGTCGTACAGGCCGCGGAGCGCCTTGTTCAAGGCCTCGGCGGTCGGCCGCTTACCGACGTCGGGATCGGGGCTGCCGAGCGGCTTGCCCGTCTGCTTGAATTCGATGGGGTTCACGGCCACCACGCCACGCGCGCCGGCCAGCTTCGGCAGTGCCTGGGCGTGGATCTTGCCCACGACGAGCGCGACGTCGGCGGAGCTCGCCACGTGCGCGTCGGCAAGGAGGGCCTCGACCGCGGACGGATCGCCGGAGACCGTCACGAAGACACGGATCTCCTTGATGCTGCCGGCGTCGAGCTGCTTGAGCAGGGTGGGATGGATCTTGGTCCGAGCGTGGTCCGACTTCGAGATGACCTTGTCCGGGCCGGATCGGCTCGGCTCACGCGCGATGGCGGTGACCGGCGCGACCGCGCCAGCGACCAGGCCGGCGATGATCAGAAGCGCGCTGAGGCGACGAATCATGACCTTCCCTTCCGGTGAATCTGATTCCTCCGCGTCACGTGACACCCGGTCCGGCGCGTGGCATCACTGGCCATCGATCCGGCGTCCCATCGGGCGGAAACGTGACATGACGCAGCGGCCCCCTCCAGGGCCGTCGTATGTGCGATCGACGGTACTCCGGTCGAATTGGCGCGGTCAATCTGGCTCGGACGCCCGGGTGGGATTCCCATCGATCCTGGCGGTGCGGCAGCGCACCATCGCGGGCCGCCCGGACCCGGTTCAGGCGAGGAGCTCGACCTCGATGGGGCCGCTCGCCGGCGCGGCCGCGTCGACAGCGGCGCGTCCGTCGTTGATCGTGATCCGCCCCTCGACGCCACCGACCCGGCCTCGATACGTGCCGCCGCGTGGGAGCGCGAGGGGCCAGTCGAATTCGACCGCACCGTCGCGGAGCTCCCCGCGCAGCGTTATCGGTCGACCGAGCAGGTCCGAGGCGGTGGCGAGGTCCCCGGCAGAGATCGCGGCTCGGATGTCGGAGCTGCGCACCGCCCGCCCGTCGAGTTTGAAGGGGGGCACCACGACGACGTCGAACCCGCGCTCGCGGCCCAGCTCGGCCAGCGCGTCCGGCGTCCCCCGTCGCTCGAAGCCGAAGGCCGCGTCGGGCGTCATCAGCAGCCCTGCCAGCGACGTCGCGGCCTGGATCTGCCCGACGAATGCGTCGTACGGCGTGCGCCGGACGGCCTCGTCGAAGTGCTGCACGACCGTGACCATGACGCCGGCAGCGGCCAGGCGCTCGAGGCGATCGTCCGGATGGATCAGCAGTGGCGGCGCGGAGCCCGTCAGGACTTCGTCCGGGTGGGCGTCGAATGTGATGACGGCCGGCTGAGCGGAGCGGCGCTTGGCTTCGGCGACGAGGTGCTCGAGCAGGTACGCGTGACCGCGATGCAGCCCGTCGAACACGCCAACTACCGTGAAGATCGGGCCGTGCTCGGGCCGCAGCCCGTCGACCCCGGTGACGACCTCCATCAGACCGAGACGGCCGGCACGGCCGAACCCGCCGGGTTCACGAGGACCTTGTCGGGCGCCAGGCGGCCATGCGGGGCCTCGATCGCGACCGCGGCCAACGCGCCATCCGGCGCCCGCAGTCGATAACGCTCGGCGCCCGGCTCGAACCCGGCCGCGGGACGGATGAACTGGCCGCGGGCGACGGCGTCAAGCTCCTGGGACGTCAGCACCACGTCCGGGAAGCGCTCCAGACCCGTGTCGATCGGGCGGAGCAGGCGGGCGAAGGCCGCCGGATCGTCGGCGGCGGCGGAACGTACCGTGTCGAGCGGGATCGCATCACGCTCCGGAAAGGGTCCAGCGGCGGTTCGGCGCAGCGCGCCGAGATATGCGGCGCTGCCCAGCCGCTCGCCGAGGTCGCGCGCCAGGGCCCGGACGTACGTGCCGGCCGAGCACTCGACCTCGAGCACCGCGATGGGCCGGTCAGGGTCGCTACCGTCCCAGGTCGTGAGCGACAGCTCGTGGATCGTGACCTGCCGCTCGGCCAGCGTCACGACCTCGCCGGCGCGGGCCATCGCGTAGGCGCGCCGGCCACCGACCTTGATCGCCGAGTAGGCCGGTGGGCGCTGCGAGATCGGGCCGGTCAGCGCCGGGAGCATTGCCTCGGTCTCCTCGCGCGTGGGCGCCGGACCGGCGGCGGGGGTCAGCTCGCCCTCCAGGTCATCGGTCGATGATGAGGCGCCGAAGCAGACCGTCGCCCGGTAGCGCTTGCGATCGGCGAGGTGGAACTCGACGACCCGGGTCCCGCGACCCAGGAAGAGCGGCAGGACACCCGACGCGAACGGATCCAGCGTGCCGCCGTGGCCGACGCGCTTCGTCGCCGCCAGCCGGCGGACGAGAGCGACGACATCGTGCGACGTCGGGCCGATCGGCTTGTCGACCACGAGGATGCCGTCGAGGCCGGGTCCGAGCGATTTGTGCGCCACGATCAGCGCGCGACCTCGGCCGCGAGACGCGCCGCCTCGGCGAGGACCGCCGGCCGTGCCTGGTCCACGGGGAGATCCACGGTGGCACCGGCCGCCCGGGCATGGCCGCCTCCGCCGAACTTCCCGGTCAGCACCGTGGCATCCACGCCGCCGGGCTTGGTCCGAACGCTGATCCGAGTCGTCTTGCCGGCCTCCTTGAACAGGATGGCCACCTCGGCTTCATCGGCTTGTGCGAGCAGGTCGATGATCCCCTCGGAGTGTGGCGGAAGGGTCCCCGTGGCCGCGAGATCCGCGTCGAGCAGGGTCGAATGGATCACGCGGCCGCCGTCGGCGCCATCGATCCGATCGAGCACCCGCCCGAACAGCCGGAGCTGCGCCGCCGGCTTGGAGCGGTACAGCCGGCGCGAGATGTCGGACAGGGGCGCGCCGGCCTCGACCAGCGCCGCGGAGACGGCGAGTGTCCGGGGCGTCGCATTCGGGTGCGCGAACGTCGCCGTGTCCATGACGATCCCGCCCATCAACGCAGCGGCCAGGGTTCCGCCCCCGCCGTCGAGTGGCACGCCCAGCCGGGTCGCCAGGAGGGCCACCATCTCACACGTTGCCGCGGCGGTCGGCTCGATCCAGTCGGCCTCGCCGGCGGCGTCGTTGGAGGCGTGGTGGTCGATGACGACGCGCGGCAGCCGTTCGAACAGCTCGGCGTGCCGGCCACGGACATCGCCGATCCGATCGAGCGAGCCGCAATCGGAGACCACGAGCAGGTCGTACGGCGCGGCGGGGTCCGGGTCGGTTCGGAAGCGAGCCACATCGGGCAGGAAGTCGTACAGCGCGGGGATCGGGTCCGTGCAGACCGGGTCGGCGCTCGCGCCGAGGGCCTCGACGATGTGGACGATCGCCAGCGTCGCTCCGAGCGTGTCGGCGTCGGGGTTCTCGTGGCTGACCGCCAGGACGCGGCGGGCGTTGCGCAACCGCTCGCCGACGGCGTCCGGCACGGCGTCGAGGTACGGCCCCAGGTCGATGCTCATCGGCGCCGCCCAGGCCGAGGCTTCGAGCCCGCCCTGGAGCCGGGCATGCCGTCGGGCTTCGGGCCGGTTCGGCGTCGGGCGCGCGGCTTGGGCGGGATCACCGCAGACGGTGGCTCGTCGGTCTCGTCACCCTCGTGATGCACGCGGGCGACGGGGGTCGGGAGGGTCTCGCCGAGCGGCAGGTCGCCCTCGGGTGCCTCGCCGGCGCCCAGCTCGTTGAGGAGCTGCAGGACGCGCGTGCCACGTTCGGCCGTCTCGTCGAGGTGAACGTGCAGGTCCGGGATGCGCTTGATGCGCAGGGCGCGGCCCAGCTCGTGGCGGACGAAGGGCATCGCCCGCTGCAGGGCCGTGACGGTCCCACGGCGCTCGGCGGGCTGGCCGATGACGCTGATCCACACCTTGGCGTGGCGCAGGTCCGGCGTCGTCTCGACCTTGGTGATCGTCACGAAGCCGATCCGCGGATCGGCCACATCGCGAGTCACGATGGCACCGATCTCCTGCCTGAGCAATTCGTCGACTCTGTCCGTTCTTGCGGTCATCCAGTCGCTCCGCCCGACTGCGTGTCGTCGTCAGGACGTCGCAGGCGAAGGCGCACGGGAGGACGAGAGCGAGCGCACCCGAGGTGCGTGAGCGAGCGCCCGGACCGGGCAACGCACGGATGCGGCGCCCTGGCGGCGACCAAGATCACAGCCGTTATCCAGCCACCGCCCGGGTCACGGTTTGGGACGTATAGCATTCGATGATGTCGCCTTCTTCCAGGTCGTGGAAGTTGGCCAATCCGATGCCGCACTCGTAGTTCGCGAGCACTTCCCGAACGTCGTCACGGAACCGCCGCAGCGATTCGATCCGGTCGGTCGCGATGACCTTGCCGCCGCGGTAGATGCGCGCCCCCCCGCGGGTGATCCGGCCCTCGGTCACGTACGAGCCGGCGATCTGGGTGTTCTTGCCGACCCGGATGACCTGGCGGACCTCCGCGCGGCCCTCGACCACCTCGACCACGACCGGCTCGAGCAGGCCCTTGAGCGCCGCATCGATGTCGTCCGTCAGCTTGTAGATGATGTCGTACATCCGGACATCGACACCCTCGGCCTCGGCGGCCCGGCGGGCTGTCTCGGTGATGCCCGTGCTGAAGCCGACGATGATCGCGTCGGATGCCGTGGCGAGCATGATGTCGTTGTCCGTGATGTCGCCGGCGGCTTCGTGCAGGACGTTGATGCGGACCTCGTCCTGGTCGAGCTGCTCGAGCGCGTGGGTGATGGCGCCCAACGAGCCCGAGACGTCCGCCTTGAGGATGATCCGCAGCTCCTTGGCCTGGCCGGCCTGGATCTGGCGATAGAGGTCTTCGAGGGTGGCGCGACCGCTCCCCTCCCCGCCCTTGGCGGCGACCGTGGCACGGCGCTGCTCGACCATCGCGCGGGCTTCCTTGTCGTCCGCGGCGACGCGCAGGATGTCACCGGCCTCCGGGACCTCCGACAGGCCCAGGATGACGACCGCGCTGGCCGGTCCGGCCTGCTTGACTCGCTTGCCGCGATCGTTCTCGAGGGCGCGCACGCGGCCGAACGTCTCGCCGACCACGATGATGTCGCCGACCCTGAGCGTGCCGGTCTGGACCAGCGCCGTGGCGACCGCGCCGCGGCTCTTGTCCATCTGCGCCTCGACGATCGTGCCGACGGCCGGACGATCGGGGTTGGCCTTGAGCTCCTGGAGGTCCGACACGAGCAGGACCATCTCGATGAGCTCATCGAGGCCCTGGCGGCTCTTGGCCGAGACCGCCACGAGCGGCACGTCGCCGCCATACTCCTCGATGACGACGCCTGCCTCGGTCAGTTCGGTCTTGACCCGTACGGGGTCCGCGTCGGGCTTGTCGATCTTGTTGAGCGCGATGATGATCGGGACCTTGGCCGCCTTCGCGTGGGCGATGGCCTCGAGTGTCTGGGGCATGACGCCGTCGTCCGCGGCCACCACGATGATCGCGATGTCCGTGACGCGCGCGCCGCGGGCGCGCATGGCCGTGAAGGCCTCATGACCGGGCGTGTCCAGGAAGACGACGCGCTTGCCGTCGTGATCGATCTCGCTGGCGCCGATGTGCTGGGTGATCCCACCACGTTCGCCGGCCGCGACCTCGGTCGAGCGGAGGGCGTCGAGCAGGCTCGTCTTGCCGTGGTCGACGTGACCCATGACGGTGACGATCGGGGCGCGCGGCTGGAGGGACGCGGCGTCGTCCTCGTCGAAGAGGGTCTCCTTGGTGGCTTCGGGCGCGGGGCCCTCGGCCTCGCCGTCGGGTCCGGTGCCGTTGGTCGACGCGGCGATGGTCTCGGCCACCTCGTAGCCGAGCTCCGAGGCGACCAGGGACGCCGTGTCACGGTCGATCAACTGGTTGATCGTCGCGAAGATCCCGCTCTTGATGAGCTCGCGGATGATGTCGGCGACATTGACCGTCAGCAGCTCGGCGAGCTCCTTGACGGTGATGGTGCCGGGCAGCTCGATCGCGCCGCGCTCGCTCGGATCGATCGTCTGGACCTGCGATGTGAGTCCGCTGTCGCGACGCGGCGGCTTGCGGGGGCCGCGTCGGCCGCGGGTGCCGCTCCTACTCCTGGCCACGGGCTTCTCCTTGTGTGTTCGTGGGGATCGCTCCCGATGTCACCGCGTCGAGGAACGCGGCCGGGAGCTGGGTCTCGAGCGCCCGTGACAGGGCGCCTCTCTTGATGGCAAGGTCGAGGCAGGCCGTCCCCTGGCACACGTAGGCGCCACGACCGGCCAGCCGCCCGGTCGGATCGAAGACGACGTCACGCTCCGGGGTGCGGACGACGCGCTGCAGCTCGCGCTTGGGACGCGAGGTCCGACACGCTACGCACATCCGGGCCGGGGCCCGGCGCGGCGTACCGGCCGACCGTGCCGCGGGACCCGCGGCCGGGGCTACGACGCCACCTCCTCGGTGGCGGGCGCTTCGGCCTCGGCCTCGGCGGTCTTCTTGGTCGTCCGCTTGGGCTTGGCCTCGGTCTTGGCCGGGGCGGCTGCGGTCGTTGCTTTGGAGGCCGTGGCCTTGGGCTTCGCTGCCGCGGTCTTGGCCGCGGCCTTGGGCTTGGCCGCTGCTGCGGTCTTGGTTGCGGCTGCCTTGGGCTTCGCGGCGGCCTTCTTGGGCTTGACCTCGGTCGCGGCCGTGGCCACAGCCGTATCGCCTTCGGCATCGGCGGTGGCGGCGGTCTTGGCCTTCGTCGCTCGCTTCGGCTTGACCGCGGCGGCCGCATCCCCGGCCGGCGTGACCGCCTCGACCGCCTCGGCGGCAGCCGGCTCGGTCACGGCGGGCGCATCGGCCGCGGCCTTGGCTTCGGCCACGGAAACGTCGCTCCGGATATCGATCCGCCAACCGGTCAATCGCGCGGCTAGCCGGGCGTTCTGTCCCTCGCGGCCGATCGCCAGCGAGAGCATGCGCTCGGGCACGGTGACCGATGCGATGCGGTGCTCCTCGTCGATGTCGACGGACAGCACCTGGGCGGGGCTCAGGGCGTTGGCCACGAAGACCCCGGCGTCGTCGCTCCACGGGATGACGTCGATCTTCTCGCCGGCGAGCTCCGCGACGACGGCCTGGACGCGCGCACCACGCTGTCCGACGGTCGCCCCGACCGGATCGAGCCCCTCCTGGCGCGACGAAACGGCCACTTTCGACCGGCTGCCGGCCTCGCGGGCGATAGCCTTGATCTCGACGGTGCCGCTGTGGATCTCGGGCACCTCGAGCTCGAACAGGCGGCGCAGGAAGCCCTTGTGCGTCCGGCTCACAAAGATCTGCGGCCCGCGCACGGACCGGCGCACCTCGAGCACGAACGCCTTGACGTTCTGCCCGATCCGGTAGTGCTCCAGGGCGCTCTGCTCGGTCGTGGCGAGGATCGCCTCGACCATCTTGCCGACGTCGAGGATGATCGCGCGCGGCTCGACGCGGTTGACCGTGCCGGTGATGAGCTCGCCCTCGCGGCTTGCGAACTGGTCGAAGACCTGGTCGCGCTCGACCTCACGGATGCGCTGGAGGACGATCTGCTTGGCGGTCTGCGCACCGATGCGCCCGAACACGTCGCCATCGAGCTGCTCGGTCTCGACCATATCGCCGACCTTGGCCTCGGCCTGATGCTTGCGGGCGTCGTCGACCGTGATCTCGGTCATCTCGTCCTCGATCTCGTCGACGACGCGACGGGCGCGATAGACGCGGATGCGACCGGACTCGGCGTCGATCCGAACGTGGATGTCCTCGTCGCCGGCGACGCGGCGATAGGCCGACTGGATGCCGTCCTCGACGGCTCCGATCAGCTGCTCACGGGAGACCTGCTTCTCCGCGTTGAGCTGGAGGAGGGCGCCCACGAAGTCTCGACTCACGATCGCCTCCTCTTGCGCGGATAGATGCCAAATCACGGCCGGTCCGAAAAAAAGACGCGGGGGTCACCCACGTCACGGAGCGGCCGTTCAGTTGCAGGGAGTATACACCCGGACGCGTGGACGGCTCAATCAGCGGCCATTCGTGGCCGATCAGCCGACCGGCGTGACCGAGGCGGGGTCTTCGTCGGTCCTAGGCGGTGCACTGGCTGCGCCGCCGCCCGGGTACCGCCTGGCGACGTAGTCCTCGAGGATGTCGATGAACTCGGCGACCAGGCCGTCGCCACGGAGGGTGCGGTCGAGCTTGCCATCGATGAAGACGGGCGCGACGGGCTCCTCGAACGTGCCCGGCAGGCTGATCCCGATGTCGGCGTGCTTGCTCTCGCCCGGGCCGTTGACGACGCAGCCCATCACTGCGACGCGCAGCTCCTCGGCGCCGGGGTGGGTCTCCTTCCATTCGGGCATCCGGTCCTTCAGGTAGCCCTGGATCTGCTGGGCCATCTCCTGGAAGAACGTGCTGGTCGTGCGCCCGCAGCCGGGACAGGCGCTGACCTGGGGCAGGAACGAGCGCAGGCCCATCGACTGGAGGACCTGTTGGGCGATCTCGACCTCGCGCTCGCGCGGCGCCCCGGGCTCCGGGGTAAGGGACACGCGGATCGTGTCGCCGATCCCCTCGTTGAGCAGGATCGCGAGGCCCGCCGTCGAGGCGATGATGCCCTTGTCGCCCATCCCGGCCTCCGTCAGGCCGAGGTGGAGCGGGTAGTCGCAGCGGGCCGAGAGCAGCCGGTAGACGTCGACCAGGTCGCGGACGCCGCTGACCTTGGCGCTGATGATGATCCGGTCGTGGCGCAGGCCGGTCGCCTCGGCGAGTTCGGCGGAGCGCAGGGCGGACTGGAGCATGGCCTCGATCATCACGTCGCGGGCGTCGAGCGGCTCTGGCAGCCGGGCGTTCGCGTCCATGAGCTCGGTCAGGATGGCCTGGTCGAGCGAACCCCAGTTCACCCCGATGCGGACGGCCTTGTCGTTGTCGATGGCGACCTGGACGATCGTCGCGAAGTGCTCGTCGTGGCGCTTGGCGCCCACGTTGCCGGGGTTGATCCGGTACTTCGCGAGTAGCTGGGCCGTCTCGGGATACGCGACGAGCAGCTTGTGCCCGTTGTAGTGGAAGTCGCCGATGATCGGCACGTCCACGCCCAGGCGGCGTACCTTGCGGACCATCTCGGGAACGGCCGCCGCGGCTTCCTCCGTGTTGACGGTCACGCGCACGAGCTGCGAGCCGGCGTGGGCGAGCCTCGCGACCTGGATCGCCGTGGCGTCCGCGTCGGCGGTGTCGGTATTCGTCATCGACTGGACGACGACCGGATGGGCGCTGCCCACGAGCACTCCCCCGACATCGACGCTGACAGTAGGCCGACGGGCCGGCTTGCTGGTCATGGCCGCTCCGACGTCCGAGCGCGCTCGACGGAGCGCATCGGCCGGAGGATTCGTCGCCGTGGCCTGAGGCTGTCCTGCGTCATGGGGCCCCGAGCGTTCCCCCGGTGAGGCTGCGGATGATGTCGTAGCCGGTCACCCACAGGATGAACGCGAACAGGAACACCATGCCCACGACGTAGGTCAGCTGCTCCGCGCGGAGGCTGATCCGCCGGCCGAAGAGCCGCTTGAGCGTGATCATCAGCATCCGGCCGCCATCGAGCGGCGGGAACGGCAGGATGTTGACCAGAGCGAGGTTGGCCGACAGGATGCCGGCGACGTAGAGGGTGAGGATCGGGCCCGCGTTCCAGAACACGTCACCGATCTGCGTCGCGATGCCGACGGGCCCCGCGACCGGCGGCGGCGCCGTCGGATCGGCCGCGACCGAGCCCACCAGCCGGCCCAGGCCATCGAGGATCAGCCCGAGGGCGCCGACCGTCTGTTCGGCGCCGATCGCGATCGCGTCGGGCAACGGATTGCTCGTCGTGGTGCCGTCGAAGTACGCCTCCCAGGGCCGCTCCTCCTGCGAGATCCCGAGGGCGCCCTGGCCTGCGTCGATCGCCGCCTGATCGCGCAGCGTGGCCGTGACGTCGCGGCGGCTGCCGTCTGGCCCGTCCACGGTCAGGACGACGGTCTCGCCCGGCCGCGAGCGCAGGCCGTCGAGGACGGTCCGACCGGTGATGAACTGATACCGCTCCCCGTCGACGGCCACGATCGCATCGCCAGACTGCAGCCCCGCCGCCGCGGCCGGAGATCCCGGCACGATCTCGAAGAAGCGGATGCCCATGTGCGGTGAGGCGAGCCACGCGATCCCGGCAAAGATGACGAACGCCAGCAGCACGTTCATGGCCACGCCGGCCGCGAGGATGACCATCTTCGTGAGCCAGCGCTGGGCCGCGAACGAGCGCGGATCGTCCGCGTCGTTGCCATCCTCGCCGGCTAGCTTCACGAAGCCACCGATCGGCAGCCAGTTGAGCGTGTAGAGCGTCTCGCCCTTCGCCCGCAGCACCTTGGCCCGTGGCGGGAACCCGACCCCGAACTCGAGGACGCGGACGTTCGCCAGGCGGGCCGTCACGAAATGGCCGAGCTCATGGATGACCACGAGGATGCCGAGGATCGCGAGGAACAGGACGATCGTGATGATCGACTGGAGGAAGCCGGTCATGGCTGGCGCGCGAACGGCGCGCTCCCGAAGGCGGCATGCACCTCCGCATCGAGGGCCACGAGGGCATCGACGTCGGGTTCGGGATCGCCGTCGCCGCCGAACCGCTCCACGGCGGCCTCAAGCAGGCGCGGGATCCCGTTGAAATCGAGCGAGCCTTCGAGGAACCGAGCCACGGCCATATCGTCGGCGGCGATCAGGGCGGCGGAGGCACGTGGCCCGGCGATCCCGGCCTCGCGAGCGATCCGCAGCGCGGGAAAGCGCGCCGTGTCGGGCGCGCGGAAGTCGAGTCGCGCCGTCGCGATCAGGTCGGGTGGCGCCGCCGGCGAGGGCCGGCGTTCGGGATAGGTCATGGCGTACTGGATGGGGAGTCGCATATCCGGGGTGCCCAGCTGGGCCTTAAGGGAGCCGTCCACGAAACGGACGGCGGAGTGGACCACGCTCTGCGGGTGGATGACCACCTCGATCGCGTCGTAGTCCACATCGTACAGCCAGTGCGCCTCGATGACCTCCAGGCCCTTGTTGGCGAGGGTCGCGGAATCGATCGTGATCTTGGCGCCCATCGTCCAGGTCGGGTGCTGGAGGGCGCGCTCCGGGGTGACCGCGGCCAGCTCCTCGAGTGTGGCATCGAGGAACGGTCCGCCCGAGGCCGTCAGCACGAGCCCGGCGACCGCCGTCATGGATTTGCCGATGAGGCATTGCCAGATCGCGGAATGCTCCGAGTCGATCGGGCGGAGCCAGGCGAGCGGGCTGGCGAATGGGTCCTGAGCGTTCGCTTCGCTCGTGCGAGCCGCCAAGCGGCGAGCGAGGGGCATGACCAGATGGCCGCCGGCGACCAGCGTCTCCTTGTTGGCCGTGGCCACGACCTTGCCGGCCCGGAGGGCGGCCAGGACCGGGCGCAGGCTGACTACTCCGCCGGTCGCGACGACGACCAGCTCGACATCGTCGCGCGTCGCGAGCTCGATGAGCGCGTCCTCGCCGGCCGCCCGCGCCGTGCCGACCGGAAGGTCTTGACCGTCGAGGGCGTGCGGGTCGGCCGCCGCGACGATCGCCGGCCGAAGCCGGCGTGCCTGCTCCGCGAGCGCGAGTCCGTCGCGTCCGGCCGCCAGCGCGACAACGCGGAAGAGCTCCGGGTGCGCGGCGATGACCTCGATCGCCTGGGTCCCGATCGAACCCGTGGAGCCGAGGAGCGCGACGCCGCGCGGCTCAGCCGACGAAGGCAACGACATACAGCGTCGTGACCGGTGCCGCGAAGAGGAAGGAGTCCACGCGGTCCAGCATCCCACCGTGACCCGGGATCAGCGTCCCGGAGTCCTTCGCCTTGGCCGCCCGCTTGATCATCGACTCGGCGAGGTCGCCGGCCTGCGCAGCGAGCGCCACCAACGGTCCGAGGAGCACTGCGTGGAGCGGTGACGCCCCCAGCGCCCAGAGCAGGATCGCCACCACGACGGTCGTCGCCCCGACGCCCCCGACCAGCCCCGCGTACGTCTTCGACGGGGAGAGGTGGGTCAGGAACTTCTCACGCCCGAACTGGCGACCCACGAGGAATGCGCCCGTGTCATACGCCCACACGGCCAGGAGCAGCAGCAGGATCCAGCCGCGCTCCGCGCCGAGGCCGGCCAGCGGGGCATCGGGGGGCACGGCCGGTGCGGCATGGCCGAGGCGGACGACGAAGGCGAGCAGGCTGACATACAGGGCTCCGAACACCGTCGCCATCCAGGTCGTGATGCCCTCGAGCGGGTTCGTCCGGGTGAACGCGGCGACCGCCACGAGCACGATCCCCACGGCCATGAGCAGCAGGCCGCTGCCTTCGAGCACGCCCGGGAAGGTCGCGTCCGCGACCACGGTCAGGGCCAGCGCCGTTCCCAGCCACGGGAGGGTCGGGAAGCCGGCGTCCGAGAGCAACTTGAAGTTCTCCCGCGCCGCCACGACGGTCACCACAGCGACGGCCGCCGCCAGCACGATCCCGCCCACTGCGATGACGATCAGCAGGGCCGGCACGAGGATGGCGGCGCTGGTGGCTCGGTCGCGCACCCCTGCCCTGCCCTAGCGTCCGAACCGGCGCTGGCGCCGGGCGAACTCGAGGAGGGCGTCGTCGAAGGCCGTCGGGCCGAAGTCCGGCCAGAGCGCCTCGCAGAAGTAGAACTCGGCGTAGGCCGACTGCCAGATGAGGAAGTTCGAGAGACGCTGCTCGCCGCCGGTCCGGATCACCAGGTCGGGATCGGGCAGGCCGGCCGTGTAGAGGACCCGCGTCACGGCGGCCTCATCGATCGATTCCGGTGCGGCGCCCGACGCCACGAGCTTGCGGACGGCGTCGACGAGCTCCGTGCGACCCGCGTAGTTGAACGCGATGTTGAGGAGGAGCCGCGTTCCATCCGAGGTGGCGTCGAGGGCCTCGTCGATCGACCGGCGCGTCTCGTCGGGCAACTCGTCGAGCCGGCCGAGCAGCTGGACGCGGACGCCCTGGCGGCGCAGCTCGTCGGTCTCGCTGCGGATGGCGCCTTCGAGCAGGCTGAACAAGCCATGGACCTCGTCGTCGGAGCGTGCCCAGTTCTCGCGGCTGAAGGCGTAGAGGGTCAGCACGGGGACGCCGCGGCGGACGGCATGGCGGAGGACCTCGCGGATGGCTTCCACCCCGGCGGCATGACCGTCGAGCTCCGGAAGGCCCTGCTGGCGAGCCCAGCGCCGATTGCCATCCATGATGATCGCCACGTGGCGGGGCAGCTCGTCGGGGGGCAAGAAGGCGGCCTCGGCGGAGCGGTCGTCAGGGGCGGCCGCCGCGGGGATCTCGGGCGCAGTGGCCACCGGCGCGGCCGTCGGTTCGTGTGCGGACGGGGGCGCGTCGGTCGGCCGGGCCAGCGGTACGCGGGCCACTAGACCTCGAGGACCTCCTGTTCCTTCGCGGCCCCGCGACGATCGACTTCGGCGATGTGGCGGTCCGTCGTCTTCTGGAGCACGTCGATCTGGCGATGCCCCTCATCGGCCCCGACCGTGCCGTCGCGCTCTTCCTTCTTGAGGTGATCGTTGGCGTCGCGCCGGATGTTGCGGATCTCGACGCGGGCCTCCTCCATGCGCTTGTGGACGATCTTGACGAGGTCCTTGCGACGCTCCTCGGTCAGCGGCGGGATGTTCAGCCGGACGACCGTGCCATCGACGTTGGGTGTGATGCCGATGTCGGATTTCGTGATCGCCTTCTCGATGGCGCCCAGCACGCCACGGTCCCACGGCTGGATGACGATCTGGTGCGGCTCGGGGACGCTGATCCCGGCGAGCTGGTTGAGCGGGGTCTGGGTCCCGTAGTAGTCGACCGTGATGCGTTCTACCAGGGCGGTCGAGGCGCGACCGGTCCGGACCCCCTGGAAATCGCGCTCCATCGCTTCGACGGCGCGCGCCATCTTCTGGTCCGCCTCGGCCAGGATCTCGGTGCTCATGCTCTGGCACCTCCGCTCGAGATGAGGGTCCCGACCGGTTCACCGGCCGCGACCTTCGTGATGTTGTCGGGTGTGTTGAGGTCGAAGACGACGATGGGCAGGTCGTTCTCCATGCACAGGCTGACCGCCGCGGCGTCCATGACCTTGAGCTGGTCGCGGAGCAGGTCGGCGTAGCCGAGCTGAGCGTAGCGCCGGGCGTCCGGGTGCGTCAGCGGGTCGTGATCGTAGACGCCGTCGACCTTGGTCGCCTTGAGCAGGACCTCGGCGTTGATCTCCACGGCGCGCAGCGCTGCGGCCGTGTCCGTCGTGAAGTACGGGTTGCCCGTGCCGGCCACGAAGATCGCGACCCGACCCTTCTCGAGGTGGCGGATGGCGCGCCGGCGGATGTACGGCTCCGCGACCTCGTTCATCGCGATGGCTGACATGACCCGCGTGGTGATGCCGACCTTCTCCAGCGCGTCCTGCAGGGCGAGCCCGTTCATGACCGTCGCCAGCATGCCGATGTAGTCACCCGTGGCGCGATCCATGCCCGACGCCGCCGCGGCCATGCCCCGGAAGATGTTGCCACCGCCCACGACGATGCCGACCTGGACGCCGAGGCGATGGACCTCCGCGACCTGTTTGGCGATGAACGTGCAGTACGCCGGGTCCACCCCGTACGAGCGATCGCCGAGAAGCGCCTCGCCGGACAGCTTGAGCAGGATCCGACGGTATTGGAGGGCCGGATCCGATGCTGCCGTGCTGGTCGCGGCCTGGGTCACAGCTCCTCCCCGAGCGCGTACCGGACGAAGCGGCGAACCCGGATGTGTTCGCCGATCGTGGCGATCTTCTCCGTGATCAGGTCGCCGACGGTGCGCTCCTCGTCGCGGAACGGCTGGTCGACGAGACAGACCTGCGAGTACCACTTCTTGAGCTGGCCCTCGACGATCTGCGCACGGATATTCTCGGGCTTCTTCTGGACGGATTCGTCCTTGAGCAGGTCGGCCTTCTTGGCCTCGAGGACCTCGGGCGGGATGCTCGCCTCGTCGACGAACGACGGCGCGAGGCCTGCGACCTGGACCGCCAGGTCCCGAACGAGCTTCTGGAACTCGTCGGTCCGGGCGACGAAGTCCGTCTCGCAGTTGACCTCGATGAGCACGCCGACGCGACCGCCGGTGTGGATGTAGCTGGACACGAGCCCCTCACGGGCTTCCCGGCCCGACTTCTTGGCGGCGGCCGCCAGGCCACGCTCGCGCAGCAGCGCGATCGCCGTGTCCAGGTCGCCACCGGCTTCGGTCAGGGCGTTCTTGCAATCCATGAATCCCGCGCCGGTCCGCTCTCGAAGTTCCTTGACCTGCGCCGCGGAGATGTCCGCCATGTGGGTGTGTGCTCCTGTTCGTGGTCTCGTGCGGGCGCGTCGGGCGCCCGCGAGGGGTTGCTGGTTGGTGCCTGCTCTGGCGGTCCGGGCCATCGGAGCCCGGGGCGACAGGCCCTGGGCCGTGAACGGCGGCGGCCGGCAGATCAGGCCGGGTTGTCGCCTTCGGCCTTCTCGGCCGCCTCGCGGGCGAGCTCGGCGGCGATCTCTTCGGGTGTGGCTTCGGACGGGGCTTCGGCGACGGCCGCCTCGGCTCGAGCGACGCGGTCGCCGGGAAGGAGGTCGTCGTCGTCGGCGTCGGGCTCGAAGGTGAGCGCGGCTCCGCCGGCAAGCGCGGCCACGAGTTCGTCGGACGCGCCGGCGGCCTCTTCCTCGGTCTCGGGCATCGGCATGGCTTCGCTCACATCGGGCTCCGAGGCGGCTCGGGCCGAACGCTGCTGGGCGCCTTCGATGGCCGCCTCCGCGACGAGCGCGCACAGCAGCCGGATCGATCGGATGGCGTCGTCATTGGCCGGGATGATGTAGTCGAGCTCGTCGGGATCGACGTTGGTGTCGCCAGTGCCGACGACCGGGATCTCGAGCTTGTTCGCTTCGGTCACGGCGATCCGCTCGCGATGCGGGTCGACGATGAAGACTGCGCCCGGCAGGCGCTTCATCTTGCGCATGCCGCCGACGGTGCCCTGGAGCTTGATCATCTCCTCGGTCAGCTTGGCGGCTTCCTTTTTGGTCATGCGCTCGAAGTCGCCGGCCTGCTGGCGCGCCTCGAGCTGCTCGAGCAGGCCGATGCGCTTCTTGATCGTGGAGAAGTTCGTGAGCATGCCGCCGAGCCAGCGCTTCTGGACGTAGGGCATGTTGGCCCGCGTCGCCTCGGCGACGATCGGCTCCTGGGCCTGCTTCTTGGTCCCGACGAAGAGGACCTGGTCGCCGCGCGCGACCGTCTCGCGGACGGCCTCGAGGGCGACGTCCAGGCGGGCTGACGGTCTGGGCGAGATCGATGATGTGGATCCCGTTGCGCTCGGCGAAGATGAACGGGCGCATCTTGGGGTTCCAGCGGCGGGTCTGGTGGCCGAAATGGACTCCGGCTTCCAGCAGCTGCCGCATCGAGACGGACGGCACGGTGTGAGACCTCCTGTTCGGTTCTTCCTCCGCGAGCCCCTTTGTTTCGACGGGGACCGGCCTCGTTGAGGCTGGCACCACCCCGGTCGGGACGGCTCGCGTGTGAGCTCCGACGGCTGTTGCGCCGCGGGCGGTTCTGGTGGGCGTGGCTCGGGGATCCGGGCCGCGGCGGAGTGTAGCACAGGGTCGGTTCGGGGTCGGTCGCGGTCGGGCGGAGTGCCGCGGCTGGCCACGAGCACGGGCGACATTCTCCGGAAATCGCCATGGGCGATCGTAGGTGCGGCTGCCGGGCCTGGCTTCATCGACTCGGGGTTGTGAACCTCGGATCTGGCTCCGCATATTGCTCCTGGCGATATGTGGGCCCGATACAACAGGATCTGGGGCCAGAGCCACCGGAGTTCATGGTTACGATCGCCGACGGCGATATTCGGGCATTTCCGTGCGCGGCCGTCTCAGAACGCGGCCCGGTGGTGGCGAATCTTCGCCTCCCCTCCCAGGACGCCCGGTTCGATCACGACGAGGTCGAACCGGAGGGGCAGGTGCGGGATCGCGCGGCCGTCGGGCATCGTGCCGCGGCCCAGCAACCCGTACGCCGCCTGCCGGACGCGGGTGCGCTTGCGGTGGTCGACGGTCTCCTCCGCCAGCCCGAATCTACGGGACCGCCGCCAGCGGACCTCCACCACCACGAGGGCGGCGGGTGGACCCGGGTCGACCGCCACGAGATCGAGTTCGTAGCGGCCGACATGGACGTTCCGGGCCAGGATGGTCCAACCCGCCTCGACCAGCCGGGTCAGGACCAGCGTCTCGGCGGCGTCACCCGCCAACTGGGCCGTGGTCCGCGTCGGGTCGGGTCGGTCATCCACGGTCGAAGGGTCGCAGGCGGCCCTCACCGCGGACGTATCGGGACCTGCACCACGGCTTCGCGGCGGCAGACCGGCCCGGGCAGGTCGGCCCGGTGAGGCCGGCCCGATCAGGCGGGCGCGGACTCCAGTGACGCCAGGTCGATCAGGTCGAACGCCGCGTCATCGGCCATGACCGGCACCAGCTCGCGCTCGAGCAGCTCGTGCGTCGCGGGGACGCCGCCGGATCGCCCAGCAGGTCCAGGTCGAGCTGGTCGCCGGCCAGCGTCCGCTGAAGGGCCAGGAACGAGCGGCGATGGAACGGCGTCAGGCCCATCGCCCGGATCGCATCGCGGTGGTCACGGGTGGCGTAGCCCTGGTTGTGCTCCCAGCCGTAGCCGGGGTAGCGGGCGGCGAGCTTGATCATCATCCGGTCGCGCACGACCTTGGCGACGACCGATGCGCACGCGATCGAGTAGACCTTGGCGTCGCCATCGACCACGTTCGTGTACGGCCCGACCTGGGCCTCGAACCCGACGATTCGGTTGCCGTCAACGATCACGTGCTCGTGGCCACCGACCCGCGCGATCGCCCGCCGCATCGCCAGGTGCGTGGCGTGGTAGATGTTGAGCTGGTCGATCTCGCGGACGGACGCCGCGCCCACGCCGACCGCAACGGCACGCCGGCGGATGAGCGGCGCCAGGCGCTCACGCTGGGCCATCGACAGGGTCTTGGAGTCGCGAACCCCCGGGATCCGGTGGCAGCCGGGCTGCATGATGACGGCCGCGGCCACGACCGCCCCGCAGGTCGGGGCCACGCCGACCTCGTCGACCCCGACGACCCTGGTGAGCCCGTCGTTCCAGAGGCGGCGCTCGTAGCGAAGGGTCGGGACGATGACGGCCATCGGGCGCAAGGGTACCCCGAGTCCGGGTGTGGGCGCCGTCGTCCGGGTGTGGGCGTCCGGGTCTGGCCCCCCGGCCGCGGGAATCGAACGACCCCGCCGGGTCTGGCGGGGTCGACGGGTCTGCGAGGGTCGGGGTCAGCCGCGGCGTTCGCGGAGGGTGGCCGCCTTGCCGACGCGCTTGCGCAGGAAGTACAGCTGGGCGCGACGGACCTGGCCGTGGCGGATGACCTCGATCTTCTCGATGCGCGGGCTGTTGATCTTGAACGTGCGCTCGACACCCACGCCGGACGCGATCCGGCGGACCGTGATCGACCGGGTGATGCCGCCACCGCGCAGCCGCATGATGGTCCCCTCGAACACCTGGATGCGCTCGCGGTTGCCCTCGACGACCTTGGCCGACACCTTCACGGTGTCACCCGTGGCGAGTTCCGGCAGGTCGGTACGGAGCTGGTCCTGGACGATCTCGTCGAGCACGTTCACGCGGCGGTTCCTTGGGTGGTGGACAGCCGAAGCTGCAGGCTGAGCGTGTGGAACGGCCGCGAAACTGGCGACCGGTGCGGGAGTATAGCACGGGCTCCCGCTCGGGCAGGGTCCCGCCGGTCAGTCCGTCGCGCCGGAGGGCGCCGTTCCTCGAGGAGCGATTCCGCGGCCGTCGAGTCCAGGCTAGCCGCCGTCGCCTGGCGGGAGCAGGTCGGGCGCGGCGTTCGCGGGTCCGGGCGGTCGCCTGCTCCGCGCGCCAGCGGTCGACGGCGCCGTGATCGCCGGAGGTCGAGGATCTCCGGGACGTCCATGCCGCGGAACGACGGCGGGCGCGTGTACTGGGGGTACTCGAGCAGCCCGGCGCTGAACGACTCCTCGGCGGTCGAGAGGTCGTCGATGGCCCCCGGCAGCAGCCGGATGACGGCATCGATCACGACCAGCGCTGGCAGCTCCCCGCCGGTGACGACGTAGTCGCCGATCGACAGCTCCAGGTCGACGAACGCGCGGATCCGTTCGTCGACGCCCTCGTACCTCGGGCAGACGAACACGAGGTGCTCCCGCAGCGCGAGGTCCGCCGCCCGGTCGTGGCGAAAGACCTCGCCGACGGGGTCGAGGAGGATGACGGTCGACTCCGGGCGCCGCACCGACTCGATCGCCGCGACGACGGGCTCCACCCGCATCACCATCCCGGCGCCGCCGCCGTAGGGCGTGTCGTCCACGGACTTGTGCCGGCCGAGGCCGAACTCGCGCAGGTCGTGGATCCGGATCGTCGCCGAGTCCCTGTTCCTGGATCCGCCCCGGGATGCTCTGCGACAGCGGCCCCTCGATCATCGCCGGGAAGAGCGTCAGGACGTCGATCTCGAGGGTCATGGCTCCGCCTCGGGCAGGTCGGCGGGCGCCGGGTCGAAGGCAGCGTCGGCTTCAGCGGGCGGTGCGTCCGCCGGTGACCGGCGTTTGCGCGACGTGCGGCGTGGCGCCCTCGGTCGATCCGCGTCGGCCGACCGCTCCTTCGCTGGCCGGAGGTCGAGCGCCTCCGCGTCCACGACGATCTCCCCGCGGCGCGGCGCGAAGATCCGGATGAAGGCTCGGACCGCCGGCACATCGAAGGTGCCGTACGCCCCGCCACTCACGATGTAGACCTCGTTCTCGGCGACCCGGTAGATGTCCTTCACGACCCCGAGCTCGGCCCCGTCCACGCCCCGGACGGCAACGCCGAGGACCTCGTGCCAGTAGACCTCGCCACGGGCCAGGTCCGCCTCGGGCCGGACGTTCGTCTCGAGATACGCCCCCCGGAGCGTGTCGGCGGCGTCACGCGACCCGATCTCGCGAACCGGATCCGCCACCCCGGGCCATCGGCGACCGCCTCGGCGGAGGCGATCGTCAGCGATTCCTCGGATCCCTCCCGCAACAGGACGGCGCCCGTCACGAAGCGGGCCTCCGGTCGATCGGTCAGGACCTCGACGCGGACCGCGCCACGAAGCCCGTGGACGCCGCGCACGAGAGCGACCGCGAGCCGTTCCGTAGCGATGGCCGGGGCCTCGTTCAGACGATCTCGAGCTGGACCGGCTCGCCGTCGCGGGCGGCCGTCACCTTGAGCAGGGTCCGCAGCGCCTTCGCGACGCTCCCGTTGCGACCGATCACCTTGCCCATGTCGTCCTCGGCGACGTGGAGTTCGATGACGGTGGCGCCGTCCTCCTCGACGACCTCGACCTTGACCGCGTCGGGATCGTCGACCAGCGACTTCGCGACGTACTCGACCAGTTCCTTGGCTGCCATGGTGGATGCTCCTACTTGCCGCTGGGCAGGATGCCTGCCTGCTTGAACAGGCGGACGACCGTATCGGACGGCTGGGCGCCCTGCGCCAGCCACGCCTTGGCCTTCTCCTCGTCGACGCTGAACTCGATCGGCTCGGTCCGCGGGTTGTAGTGGCCGAGCGTCTCGATCGCCCGGCTGTCGCGGGCGCTGCGCGCGTCGGCCACGACGACTCGATAGCTGGGCTGCTTCTTCGCGCCGACGCGCGTCAGCCGGATACGTACTGCCATGGTGCTGTGGTGCCTCCTTCGGGCTGGTGCTGGGCTGGGGGCTGGCTATTTGACGGTCACGATGGTGTGCTGCTGGTCGAGGCCGTCCGCGGTCACGCCGGCCCCGACGAAGGCGTCGAACGGGGTGAGGAACGGCTTGATCGACTCCTCGTATTCCGCCCGCTCCTCGGCGGTCGCCTCCGACAGGAGGCCCTCGACGAGGCCGCGCACGGCCGCGATGTCGATGAAGCTGACGCCGGTATGCGACGCCCCGACGCGTCCGACGAGACCGGAGAAGCGCGCGTCGTCGGCGAGGGACTGGCCAGCACCGGCATCGAGCACGTGCCGCACGAAGTCCGGGCCGCTGCCGATCACGACGACGCCGTCGGTGGCGGCGTACGAGATCTCGATGCGCCGTCCGGAAGTTCCGAGGTCGCATCGTCCGGGAGCGGCGTGTCGCCGAGGCCGGATGCCAGGGCGGCCAGGTCCTTGGCGGTACCAAGGTCGATGATGGTGATCGTGGCGCCGGCGTGCTCCTCGTCGCGGACCGAGATGCCGTACTGGCCGCCGGCCAGCATCGCGGCGCTGCGCAGGGTCGTCAGCAGCTGCCGGCCCGCCGCGGGATCCGTTGGGATCGAGACGATGCCGCCTTCGACCGAGTCGCCGTCGCGGGCGATCGACGATTCCGGTGTCGCCCATCCAGCCGACGGCCTTGTCGAGTCCTCCGAGCAGGGCCGCGGCGTCATCGATGCTCTTGAAGGCGTCGTCCAGGGTGGGGTCCTTGCGATAGAGGGCGATCGTCTCGGCGAGCGACGCGCCGATAGTCGTTGCCGGCTGCCAGGACGAGCGTGGACGGCGGCGCGAAGCCGGCGACGCCGTTGGTGTGGTTTTCGCCCGAGCCTGGTGCTCCTTCGACATGCGGCATCGCGCTGTCCATGACCAGGGCGTCACCCTCGACGCGAAGGCGAAAGGCAGCCCAATCCGGCACCAACGCCGAGAGCGCGTCGCTCACGGGAGGCATGGATGCTTCCGACTCCGTCAGCGCCATGGCGGCATCGAGCAGGGTGCGCAGGTCGATGAAGACGAAACCGAGGTCGTCGCCGGCCATCGAGGCCTTGGCGGCGACGAAGTCCTCGCCCTTCGCCAGCGGGCTGGACCCCGCGGTATCGATGGCGGCCTTCACCGATGCGATGTCGCCGACGAGCGCGACCTTGCCGCCGACCAGCGCGAAGGCCGCCCGTCCGCTGGCCTTCTCGGGGCTGGTGAAGGTGAGGAGCTCGACGCCCTGGTACGGCTCCGGCACGCTCGTGACGCCCATCTCCGTCAGTGCGTTCGTGAACCACGTGCGGGCAAGCGCCTCGTCCTTGATCGACAGCAGCACGACGGCTCGCGGCGCATCGGTCGCCGCGTTGGCGGCAGCAGCGCCCGCGGGCAGCGGTCCCATCGAGAACGCGAGCTCGCCGTCGAACCACGGCTTGATGTCGCGGCTGTAGGTCTGCTTGCCGTCCGTGCTCTCGGAGAGCAGCCGGTCGAGCACCTCGTCGAGCTTGGTCTCGAGGGCGGCCTGATCGGCGAAGCCCGGGAACTTGCTCAGGAACTCGCCGACTTTCTGGCGCTGGTCGCCGGGCAGGTCGAGACGCAGCTCCCCGTACGCGAGGCTATCGGCGGGGACGTAGCCAGCGACCGTCGAGGTGGGTGAGGAGCCAGTCAGCGACAGCGTGGCGAACGCCGTGACGGCGACGATGAGCGCGATGAGCCCGGCGGCGGCCAGCCATCGGGCGCGACTGCGTCCGCCGGCGCCGGCGGCCGGACCCGGCTGTCCTGAAGGGGCGAGCGGCGTCGTCGCGATCGGCGCCGCGGCGACCTCGGTCGAGGTGGTCTCGGTCATCGGGTCGTGGGCGGGTCGGTCGAAGTCGGTCATCGCGTGGTCTCCCCCGGCGCCTAGCGCCGATTCCCCATGAGGCCGCCAAGCGCGCCGCGCTTGCCGCCTCCGGACAGCTGCTTCATGAGCTTCTGCATCTCGCTGAACTGCTTGACGAGCTTGTTGACTTCCGGCAGGGCCGTGCCCGCGCCGGCGGCGATCCGGCGACGACGGGAGGCGTTGAGGACGGTCGGGTCGCGGCGCTCGGCCGGGGTCATCGCCCGGATGATCGCCTCGGTCCGCTTGAGGTCGCCGCGGTCCACCGCGGCCTGGGCCTCGCCGGCCATGTTGCCCATGCCCGGGATCATGCCCATGATCTGGCCGATCGGGCCCATCTTCTGGACCGGCCTGGAGCTGCTCGAGCATGTCCTCGAGCGTGAAGCTGGCCTTGCGGAGCTTCTCCTCCATCTTCTCGGCCTGCTTGACGTCGAAGGTCTCCTGCGCCCGCTCGACGAGGGTCAGGATGTCGCCCATGCCGAGGATCCGGCCGGCGAGCCGGTCCGGGTGGAAGACCTCGAGGGCGTCGGTCTTCTCGCCGGTGCCGAGGAACTTGACCGGGACCCCGGTCACGGCCGAGATGCTGAGCGCGGCGCCGCCGCGGGCGTCGCCATCGATCTTGGTGAGGATGAGTCCGGTCACGGGCACGGCCGCGACGAACGCCTGGGCGACGCCGACGGCCTCCTGGCCGGTCATGGCGTCGACGACGAGCAGGGTCTCGATCGGCTTGACGGCCGCGTTGACGGCGGCGATCTCCTGCATGAGGGTCTCGTCGATGCTGAGCCGGCCCGCGGTGTCGAGGATCACGACGTCGCGGACCTGGCGCTTGGCCGCCTCGACGCCCTGGCGGGCGATGTCCGGGACGCTGGTCCCGAGCGGGGCGCGGTAGACCGGGATGTCGAGCTGCTTGCCGAGGGTCTCGAGCTGGTCGGCAGCCGCCGGGCGGTAGGGGTCCGCGGCGACGAGCAGCGGGCCGGCGGCCCTGCTTGACGATGTGGCGGGCGAGCTTGGCCGTGCTCGTGGTCTTGCCCGAGCCCTGCAGGCCGACCATCGCGACGACCGCGGGGTTGCCCGACAGGTGGAAGACTCGGTCGCCGGCTCCGAGGAGGTCCACGAGCTCGTCGTGGACGATCTTGACGACCTGCTGGCCGGCGGTGAGGCTCGCCAGCACGTCCCCGCCGATGGCCTTCTCGCGGACGCGCGCAACGAAGTCCTTGACGACCTTGAAGTTGACGTCTGCTTCGAGCAGGGCGAGCCGGACTTCGCGCATGGCGGTCTCGACGTCGGCCTCGCTGATCCGGCCGCGGCCGGTCAGGGTGCCGAGCGTCGCTCGCAGTCGCTCGCTGAGGGTGTCGAACACGGCCCGATCAGGACTCCCGTTGATTGGTGAGGGGCCGGGCGGGTCACGGCGGGGCGCCGCGGCCGGTCCGGGTGGTGCGCGAGTTCTGACGCACCGAGCGTGCGCAGTGTAGCGCAGGGTCCGGCGGGACGCGCCGCACCGTATGCTCCGCGTTCGTGCGCAATCCCTTCACATCGCCGCTCTGGAGCAACAACGCCTTCGTCCGGGTCTGGACGGCCGCGAGCATCTCGATCTTTGGCTCGCTGATCACGCGGATCGCCCTGCCTCTGGTCGCCATCCTGACCCTCGACGCTGGGCCGATCGAGGTCGCGGTCCTGCGCAGCATGGATCTCGTCGCGGCGCTCATCGTGGGGCTCGTTGCCGGCGCGTGGGTGGATCGACTGCGTCGCCGGCCGGTGTTGATCTGGGCGGACCTGGGTCGAGCTGCGGTGCTGAGCGTGATCCCCATCTCGTTCATGTTGGGGACGCTCGCCCTGTGGCAGCTCCTGGCGGTCGCGGCGCTTGCGGCGGTGCTGACGACGTTCTTCGACGCTGCTGACAACGCGTACCTGCCCACGATCGTCGAGCGAGAGCGCCTGCTCGAGGCCAACAGCGCCCTCGCCGCGAGCGGTTCCGTCGCCGAGTTCGCCGGATTCGGCATCAGCGGCATCCTCGTCCAGCTCCTGACCGGGCCGATCACGATCGTGATCAATGCGGTGACCTACCTGGTGTCGGCGCTACTGTTGCTCACGGTCCGCCACACGGAGGCGCCGCCACCGCTCCGTGAGGATCGCGAGCCGGTCCTCGACGAGATCCGCCAAGGGATCCGGCTGGTCCGCCACGACCCCGTCCTTCGGGCGTTCGCCGGGGCCCAGATGCTGATGTCGATGCTGTGGGGCGTCTTCGGGGCGACGTGGTTCCTGTTCGCGATCGACGAGCTCGGCGTCAGCCCGGCCGCTGGTCGGCATCGTGGCGGGCGTCGGCGGCGCGTCGTCGTTCATCGGGGCGATCGTGGCGACCCGGTCCACGGCGCGCTGGGGGATCGGGCCCGTGGCGATCGTGGCCATGCTGCTCTCCGCGGTCGGCAACCTGTTCATCCCGCTCGCGCCGGCGGGCCTGCCGCTCATCGCCGTCGCGTGCCTGCTGGCCCAGCAGCTCATCTCGGATTCGGCCATGACGGTGTACGACGTGACCGAGACGTCCGTCCGGCAGGCCCTCGTCGCCGACCGCGAGCTCGGGCGGGTCGCGTCCACGTTCCAGGTGCTGATCGGCAGGAGCACAACTCTTCGCGACGATCGGCGCGGGCTTGCTTGCGGAGGTCATCGGCCTGCGCGCGACCTCGTTCCTGGCGCCGCTCGGCGGCCTGCTCGCGGGGCGATCCTGTACTGGTCGCCGGTCCGGACGCTGCTCGTGTTGCCAGTGCGCGATCACCGGGCGCCGGCGCAGGTCGCCGTCGACGCGGAACGGGATCAGCCGGTCGGCGCCTGACCGGCGATCACGCGAACAGCGCCTCGACGAAGGCGTCCGGGTCGAACGGCAGCAGGTCGCCGACGCCCTCCCCTACCCCGACGAAGCGCACCGGCACGCCGAGGGCGTGCTCGATCGCGAAGACGATGCCGCCCTTGGCGGTCGAGTCGAGCTTGGTCAGCACGATCCCGGTCAGGCCGACGGCCTCGTGGAAGGCGATCGCCTGGGCCAGGCCGTTCTGGCCGGTCGTCGCATCGAGCACGAACAGGGTCTCGGGCGCGGCGCCGGGCAGGCGCTTGTCGACGATCCGGCGGACCTTGGTCAGCTCGTCCATCAGGTTCGACTTCGTGTGCAGCCGACCGGCCGTGTCGGCGATGACGAGGTCCGCGCCCCTGGCCACGGCCGCGTCGAGCGCGTCGTACACGACGGCACCCGGGTCCGCACCGGGCGCGTGGGCGATCATCGGGACGCCGGCCCGGTCGGCCCAGATCCGGAGCTGGTCGATGGCGGCGGCGCGGAACGTGTCGGCCGCGGCGAGGATCACGATCCGCCCGTCACCGGCGTAGCGGGCGGCGAGCTTGCCGATCGTCGTCGTCTTGCCGGTGCCGTTGACGCCGACGACGAGCACGACCGCCGGCCCGCCCTCGACCGCCGAGCGGGGTTGCCACTCGATGTCGCGCTCGACCAGCAGGGCAGCAAGCTCGGCGCGGATGGCGGCCTCGGGGCCACCCGGCTCCCGACGCTTTCGGGCGCGCTCGACGAGATCGATCGCCAGCGCCGCGCCGACGTCGCCGGCGATGAGCGTCTCCTCGACCTCGTCCCACTGCGGACCATCGGCGTTCCCGAGGTAGCCGCGCAGCTGGGTGACCAGGCCGGCGCGGGTCTTCTCGAGGCCGGTCGTCGAGCGAGCCCTCCGGCACGACGGCAAGGAACGCGGTCGGATCGAACGGCGCGAAGGCCGGTGGGGGCTCCGGGTCGGGTGGCGGGGCGGCTTCGGGTGGCGGGGCCGGTTCGATCGGTGGCGTCGCTTCGAATGACGGGCCGAGGTCGGCGACCACGACCGACTCGGTCGGCTGGGGATCGATCGTTGGCTCTGGTGCCGGCTCCGCCTCGACCGGCGCCTCGATCTCCACGGGCGCCTCCGGACCGGCTGGCTGCGTCGCTTCCTCTGGTTCCGCCTCGCGCCGCCGACGCCAGAACGCCATCAGCCCGCCACGCTGAGCTCGTGGCCGCGTTCGGCCGCGAGTGCCTGGGCCTCCTCGAGCCGCAGGCTGATCACCCGTGACACCGAGTCGTCCCCGACGGTCACGCCGTAGAGCGCGTCGGCGGCCTCGATCGTGCCGCGGTTGTGGGTGATCACGATGAATTGGGTCTGGTGCGCGAGGCTCCGGAGCGCGTCGGCGAACCGGTCGATGTTGGCCTCGTCCAGCGCCGCATCGACCTCGTCGAGCACGCAGAACGGCACCGGCCGCACCTCGAGCATCGCAAACAGCAGGGCGACCGCCGTGAGGGCCCGCTCGCCGCCTGACAGCATCGCGAGGGCCTGGGCTTTCTTGCCGGGCGGCCGCGCCACGATCTCGACGCCGGTCGAGCCGAGGTCGGACGGGTCGGTCAGCGACAACCGCGCGAACCCGCCGCCGAAGAGCTGTTCGAAGCGCCGCTCGAACGCCGTCTCGAGGGCCAGGAACGTCGTCCGGAACTGGTCCGCGATCATCGTGTCGAGCTCGGCGATCAGGTCGCGCGTCTTGCCGATGGCCGACTGCAGGTCGGAGCTCTGCGCCTCGAGGGTCTCGAGCCGGGTCTTGAGCTCCGCGTATTCGTCGACGGCGTACGGATTGGCCGCCCCGAGCTCGTGGTAGCGGCGACGCAAGCTGCGCGAGGCGGGCGGGCGATGGCGGGGCGGCCGTCGGCGGCTCGGCGGCCCATCGTCCGGCGACCGCGGCCAAGGCCCGCTCCAGGGCGGCCGCATCCTCGTCGAACGCGTCGGCGTCGGCCACCGTGTCCGGGTCGGCTCCGTTGGTCTCATCGGCCTCGTCACTGACTGAGGTGGTCTGCACGCCCAGGCTCGCCAGCCCGAGCCGCCCCATGCCCGCGAGCTCGACGAGCACACCCTCACGCAGCGAGTCGAGGCCGAGCCGCGCCTCGAGCTCCGCGTGGTCGGCTCCACGAAGCCGCTCGTCGGCGGCGCGGAGATGCTCGCGTGCCGCCGCGGCGGCCCGCTCCGCTTCGGACGATCGCGTTCGATCGGCGTCGTCGGCAGCCCGGAGGACCGTCAGCGCTTCCCGCGCGCTTGACTCGATCGCCCCGGCTGCGGCCAGCTCCCCGCGCAACGCGTCGCGTTCCGCGGTCAGGACGGCCTCACGCTCCGCGAGCGCGGCGAGTTCGCGCTCCGAACGCACGATCCGGTCCTCCGTCATCGTCGCGGCGGCTTCGGCCCGCGCCCGTCGATGCTCGGCGGCGAGCCGTGTCGCGTCATGTGTCGCCAGCTGCGCCGCGAGCCGGTCGCGCCGCTCCCGGAGGTCCCCGGATCGGGCTTCCCAGGCGGCCAGGGCGGTCAGCGCATCGTCCGAGGTGCCGCCGGCCGTCTCTCCGCCGGTGCCCGTAGCCGCCGGCGACGCGGCCGCGGTCATCGCCTCGACCGCCTCGCGGAGGCGGGCCAGCTCGCCGTCCAGACGCGTGCGCTGGGCCTCGTGCCACGCAGCTTCCCGGGCGATCGCCTCGGATTCGCGGGCGATGGCGCGTTCCGCCTCTTCGGCGCGCCGACGCTCGGTGGTCAGTCGGGCCTCGTCCGCTCGAGCCGCATCGAGCGCGGCGCGCGCCGTGGTCGCGGCGGCGCCGCCCGCCGACACGGCACGCTGCAGCTCCCCGAGCTCCGCCTCGGCGCGTTCCAGGTCCGTGTTGAGGCGAGTGTGCTCCGCCCGTCGCTCCAGCACGGTATCCGCCGTCCCCAGCGTGACCCCGGTGTCATCGACGACAGCCGAGCCGTCCCGCACGACCGCCACCCAGCCGGAAGGCAGCGACGCCTGGATCGCGAGGCAGGCCGCAAGGTCCGGCATCCACACGGCCCGGGCGAGCAGGCGCCGTACCCCACCGGTCGAGTCCCGCCGGACGGCCTCGGCCAACCGCCCGCCGCCGGCCGCGGCGACCGCATCGAGGCAGCGGCGCGTCGCCGCATCGGCGATCGGGACCTCGCCGGACAGCCGTTCCTCGACCAGGAGCCCGCCGCGTTCGGCGGCAAGGTCCGTGACCCTGGCGGCCGAGACGAGATACGCGCGAGCCCGGTCCGCGAGCACGGCCTCGACGGCAGCCCGCAACGCAGGATCGACGGCGAGATCCTCGTCCAGGCGCCGGCCACCGGCCTTGCGCGCCGCGCGCGCGATCGGTCGGCGCTCTTCCTGGGCGAGGTGGTCAGCCAGGGCTTCCGCCCGTCCGCGGAGCCCTGCGACCGCCGCGGAGGCCGTCGCGGCGCGGTCGGCCGTCGCGGCCCGCTCCGCCTCGGCGGTCTCGAGCGCCGCCCGCGCCGCCTCTCGGGTCGCCTGGGCAGCCGATTCGGCGGCTAGCGCGCTCTCCAGCGATGCCCTCGCGGCGTCGTGGCGCGCCGCCACCTCTGCACGTCGCTCCTCGACGTCCGAAGCGGCGGCGGTCTCCTCGACGGCCCGCCGTTCCGCCTCGGCCAGCCGCCGCCGGGCGGTCTCGGACTCCGCCTGTCGGGCCGCTTCGGCCCGGCGGAGGGCAGCCAGCTGCTCGCCCTGCGCCTGAGACTGGGACCGGAGCGTGGCCAGCTCGGCCTGGGCTTCGGCGAGCTCTCGGTCCGCCTCGGTAACGGCCGCCTCCAGGTCGAGCTCCCGTGGCGGGACAGGCGTCGCCATGGCCCGTCGCTGGACGGCGGCCTCCGCTTCCGCGGCGGCGCGCTCATCCGACAGCCGCGTCCGATCCCGTCCAAGAGCCTCGAGATCCGCGGCCAGCCGCCCGGTCCGCAGCTGCAGCCCGGTCAAGGCGCTCTGCGCCGCCTCGTGCGCCTCCTGTCGTTCACGCTCCACGGCGGCTCGCGCCGACACCTCCGCCGCGAGCGCGGAAGCCCCGCGTTCGGCCGCATCGAGATCGGCCATCGCCCGATCGGCCTCGGTCTGTGCGCGTTCGCGGTGAGCGCCCGCCTCCGCGAGGCGGGTCGCCGCCTCGTGCCAGCGCGCGTGTGTCGCGGCGAGGAGCGCGGTCGCGAGCTCGTCGCCGATGCTCGATCGCGTCGTCTGCTGCTCTGCCTGGGCCGCCAGTCGGCGGGCCTGCGGCCGCAGCTCGGCCAGGATGTCGTCGACGCGCGCGAGGTTCGCCTCGGATTCCGTGAGCTGCTGCTCCGCCTTGCGGCGGCGACGCTCGTGGCGTCGGACCCCGGCGACTTCCTCGAACAACGGCCGCCGTTCCTCGGGTCGCAGCGCCAGCGCCTGGTCGACCATGCCCTGGCCGATGAACAGGAACGCGTTGTCGGCCAGGTGCGCGCCATCGAGCAGGTCGACGAGGTCGCGCAGGCGGATGCGCTGCTTGTTGAGGAGATACTCGTTCTCGCCGCTGCGGAACAGCCGGCGGCCGAGCTCGAGGACCTGGAAGTCGACCGGCAGCAGTCCATCGGCGTTGTCGAGGACCAGCGTGACGTCGGCCATGCCCTGCGCGGAACGCTTCTCCGACCCGGCCCAGATGACGTCCTCGGCCTTGCGTGATCGGAGGGCGCGTCCTTGCTCCCCGAGCGCCCAGCGGAGCGCGTCGGCGAGGTTGCTCTTGCCCGATCCGTTCGGCCCGACGACGGCGCTGATCCCACCCCCGAACTCCACGTTCGTGCGCTCGGCGAACGACTTGAAGCCCTGGAGGCGGAGCGCGAGCAGGCGCGGCCCGGCGGGCCACGGTCCGCCCGTCCGCGCGGGGGCCGGCGCCGGTGCCGCTCCAAGGTCCGTTCGCGCGTCCACGCCGTCGGTCATGCGTTCACCCGCTCGTCCCGGACGCGATCGGCATCGCGCTGGGCACGGATCCGCTCGATCGCCTGGGCCGCCGCGTCGGTCTCGGCGACCCGACGGGACGCCCCCGCACCGACACCGAGCATCTCGCCGTCCACCCAGACCTCGATCCGGAACGACTTCTCATGGTCAGGCCCGGTCGCCTCCAGGAGGCGGTATTCGGGCCGCGCACCCGAGCGGCGTTGTGTGTATTCCTGCAACCGGCTCTTGGGGCTCTTGAGGCTGAGGATCGGCGCCTCCAGCTCGAGTTCGGGGGAGGCCAGGCCGATGAGCCAGTCACGCACGAGGTCGTACCCGAGATCCAGGTAGAGGGCACCCGTCAAGGCTTCGAACGACGAGGCGAGCAGGGACGGGCGTCGCCGAGCGCTGCGCTGGGACTCCCCTTCCCCAAGGAGGACGTCGGCGCCAAGCCCGATCCGGCCGGCGAGACGCGCGAGACCCGTGGTCGAGACGATCGCCGCCCGTCGGGCGGACAGGTTGCCCTCGTCGTCCTCGGGATGTCGCAGGAAGAGCGCCTCGGAGATCGTGAGGTTCACCACGACGTCGCCGAGGAACTCCAGTCGTTCGTTGTGGCCGCGCGCCGCGTCCGGGTGTTCGTGCAGCCAGCTGGAGTGGACGAGGGCCTGTTCCAGCAGGTCGAGGTCCCTGACCGGGAGACCCAAACGATCGGCGACCGCCCGCCCCGGTCGCACCGCCGGACTGGCCGAGGCCGGGCTAGGTGGACTTCTCGTCGATGTAGTCGACGGCGTCCTGGACGGTCCGGATCTTCTCCGCGTCCTCGTCCGAGATCTCGGTCCCGAACTCCTCTTCCAGGCTCATGATGAGCTCGACCAGGTCGAGCGAGTCCGCGTTGAGGTCGTCGACGAACGACGCCTCCGGCTTGACCTCATCCTCGTCGGCGCCGAGCTGCTCGACGACGATCTTCTTGAGCCGGTCGTACGTTGTGGCCACTGACTCCCTCCTCGGAGCTGGGGGCTGGGGAGATGGTCCCGAGAACGCCGTTCATGAGGCGTCGCATCGGCTCTCCGCTGTAGGTTCGTGCCAGCTCGACCCACTCGGCGATGGCCACCCGGGCCGGCGTGGCGGAGTGTAGCACCTCACCGAGGGCCGTTCGGAGCAAGGCGCGGTCCATCTTGGCCAGGCCCGTGACCGGGTACTGCGGCGCCACGCGGCCGATCTGGGCGTCGATCGCGTCGCGGTGGGCGACGACCGCGCCGACCAGCTCGCGGGCCAGGGTCGCGGCGGTCTCGTCGCGTTCGGATTCGGCGAGGTGGCGCTCGAGGATCGCGTCGGCCGTGCGTTGGCCGAAATCCGCCTCGAAGATCGCGGCCAGCGCGAGTCGACGTCCCGTCCGTCGTCCGCGCTGGCGATCAGCCTCCGACACCATCGACGAGGACCGTCACGGCGCCGAGCTCCAGCCCGAGGAGCCGTTCGACCGTGGCGGCGACCGCGGTCCGCACCTGCGCGGTCAGCGGCGCGAGGGCCTGCCCGGGTCGCGCCACGATGCGCAGGCGCACGACGACCCGGTCGTCGCTGACGCGGACGCTCACCGCGGGGCCGGCGAGCCAGCGGCGCCAGGAGGGTCCACCGTGGCCGACGCGAGCGACGCCCGGGACCTCGAAGGCGGCCAGGCGGACGAGCTCGGCGATAACGCCCTGCCCGACGGTCAGTTCCGGTCCGCTCATGTGGCCACCCCTTCGCGGGAGCTCGGTTCGAGGGCGGGCGGTGCCCCTTCGTCGGCGAGCGCGGTCCGTTCCGCCGCAAGGGCCTCGGCGATCAGCTCCGGCACTCGTGTCCGGGCGGTGGTCGCCGCGACCTCGACCGCGTATCCGATCATCCGCCGCCTCGCGCGTCCGTGCGTGATGATCGCCGTCCCTTTGACCCCGAGCAGCGGTGATCCGCCGACCTTCTCGTAGTCGAAGATGGCGCGGATCCGGGCGACGCTCGGCCGCAGCAGCAGGTAGGCGAGCCGTCCGCGCCAGGATCGATTCGAACTCGGTCCGCCACAGGTCGAAGATGAAGCCCGACAGGCCTTCGAAGAACTTGATCACGACGTTCCCGAGGACGGCGTCGCACACGACGACGTCGGCCGGGTGCCTCGTGAGGTCCTTGCCTTCGACGTTGCCTTCGAACCGGAGCCCCGAGGCGTCGAGCAGCTCGGTCGCCCCCTGGATGCGGGCGTCGCCCTTGCCCTTCTCCTCGCCGATCGACAGCAGGGCGACGCGGGGCCGTGTCACGCCGAGCACGCGTTCGGCGAAGATCGCGCCCATGTGGGCGAACTGAGCCAGGTTCTCGGACGTCGAGTCGGGGTTGGCGCCGATGTCGAGCAGGACCATCGGCCCCGAGTCGGTGATCATCTGGACCGCGAGGGCCGGGCGGTCGACGCCCGGCAGGCGGCCCAGGCGCAGGACCGCCGCGGCCATGCCGGCGCCCGTATGACCGGCGGTCACGACGGCATCGGCCTCGCCGTGACGGACGAGGTCCGTGGCGACGAGGATCGTCGAATCCTTCTTCTCGCGCAGGGCCAGGGCGGGATGCTCGTCCATCCCGATGACCTCCGTCGCGTGGACGATCCGCACGTTCGCCGGAAGATCCCCGGCCAGGCTCCGGACGACGGCTTCGTCCCCGACCAGGATGACCGTGTCGCGCGGGTGGCTCCGGGCGAAGTCGAGGGCGCCCGGCACGACCTCGGACGGACCGTGGTCACCGCCCATGGCGTCGACGGCGACGCGGACGGCGGCATCGCGGGTCGCCTCGGTCGGAGTTGGCCGAGGCTCGGTCACCGCGTCAGCGGGGGGCGTCGTCGGTGGGACCGCCGGCCGGCTTGGGCGGGACCGCAAGGCGACCCTGGTAATAGCCGCAGTTGGGACAGACGCGGTGGGGCAGCTTCATCTCGTGGCAGTGCGGACACTCCTCGAGCTTGGGCAGATCGATGGCGAGGTGCGAGCGGCGCTCGCCCTGGCGGGCGTGCGAGACGCGTCGCTTGGGTACACCCATGGGGTCGTGGGCTCCTTGTGTCGTATGTCGTGGCGCGCGGCGGCCGTCAGGTCAGGGCGCGCGGGGTGGACGGCGCAGGGGCCGCACCGAGCGCGGAGTCTACCGCGAAAGTGCCCGGCTCGTCAGTCCGTGGCATCGGGCCGGAACCCGCGCAGGGCCTCGAGACGCGGGTCGATGTCGTCGGCCGGGTGATCGTGCGTGCCCTCGTCGAGGGGCAACCCGCAGATCGGGCACAGGCCGGGGCAGTCGGGACGGTCGAGCGGGGCGATCGGTTCGGCCAGCGAGATCGCATCGCGGACCGAAGGGGCCAGGTCCAACTCGTGGTGATCGGTCAGACGAAGGGCCTCTGGCTCTTCGTCGCTCGGCACGGGCTTGCCGGTCGCGAGGTCGAGGGACGGCAGGAACTCGTCCTCGATGTCGAGATCGAGCAGGACCGTCGTCGGTCGCAGGCAACGGACGCACTCCATCGCGAGCGCCGTCCGAAGGTTCGCCCGGGCCAGGACGCCCCGGTTCGTGTGGGTCAGGCGGACGTGGCCGTCGATCGGCTGGGCGAGGGTCAGCTCGTCCGGGAGGTCGACCCGAGCGTCGGCGATCTCGTAGTGGCGGTCGGCGCCCACGGCGTCGCCCAGGAGCCCGACGACGTTCCAGACGAACGGCTCGTCGTCGGCCGGGGCGCTCATCGGCGCCGGGTCACGACCGGGCGGGCGCGGCGGCGTCCTCCGCCTCGTCGTCCCAGTCGCCGTCCTTGAAGTCGCCCGTCTCGCCGTCCTCCGCCGGGGCCGACATCAGGGCGGCTCGACGGTCGTCGAGCATGGCGATGCCCTTCTGGATGCTCTGGAGGGTCTTCGTGACGTCGGTCTCGAGCCCCTCGAGCACGCTCACGGCATACTCGTCCGCCCCGCCGCGGATCCGTTCGCCGTCGTCATGGGCCTCAGCGATCATCCGGCGGCTCTCGGCCTCGGCCGCCTGGGTCAGACCGCGCTCGTCGATCAGGAACGCGGCCTGTTCCTGCGCCCGCGCGACGATCCGTTCGGCCTCTTCCTGGGCCTTCTCGATGATCCGCTCGCCCTCGGAGTTGATGCGTTTGGCGGCGCGGACCTCCTCGGGAACCGCCACGCGCAGCTCGTCGATGAGGCCCAGCGCGGCGTTCTGATCGACCACGACGTTGGTGGTCAGCGGCAACTTCTTGCCGTTCGCGATCAGCGACTCGAGGCGCTCGACGAGGAAGATGATGTCGATGGCTCGTGCCCTCCTGCCTGGGCTGTGCCGGTGACGTCGGTTGCGCGCCGGGTCGGGCCGATTATGGCACGGGCCGCTGGGTCAGCGAGGGCCGAGGGCCGCCGTCAGCGCCGCCGCAGCCGCCTTCGGCAGCATCGCCGACACGTCCCCGCCGAAGGTCGCGATCTCCTTCACCAGGCTGGAGCTGACGTAGCCGTTCGCGATCGAGGTCATGAAGAAGACCGTGTCGACGTCGGGCGCCAGCACGCGGTTGTTGTGCGCCAGCTGCATCTCGGTCTCGAAGTCGCTGATCGCGCGCAGGCCGCGGACGATCGCCGTCGCGTCGTGGGCGTGGCAGAAGTCGACGGTCAGGCCATCAAAGCTGGCGACCTCGATCCGGTCGGGCGGGACGCCGTCGTCGGCGAGCGACTCGCGGATCACCCGGATGCGCTCCTCGACGGGCAGGAGCGGCGTCTTGCGCGGGTTCGCGAGCACCCCGACGATCACCCGATCGAAGACGTTGGCGGCGCGCCCGATGATGTCGACATGCCCATTCGTGATTGGATCGAACGAGCCCGGGTAGACCGCGACCCTCATGCGTCCTCCGTGGTGTCGGCCGGTCCTTCGGCGGTATCGGAGCGGCGGTAGAAGGTCAGGGCCGTCTCACCGAACCGGCGCTCGCGGTCCGATGCTAGCAGCCCGACACGGGCCGGCGGGGCGTCTCGCCAGAAGTGCTTTGCGACGACGCGGGCGGTCGGGGCGAGCAGCGGACCGAGCGCGTCCAGGGCCGCGGCGAGCGCGGCGGCGTCCTCGTACGGTGGGTCGAGGAGGACGACGCTGTAGGAGCGCGCTCCGGCGCGGGCGGGGTCGCGGAGCCAGGCGAGGACCTCGCCCCTGGTGACCGTGGCGCGATCAGCGAGGCCGGTCCGTTTCAGGTTGGCCCTGATGGTCTGGATCGCGCCCGCGTCCCGCTCCACGAACGTGGCGTGAGCGGCGCCCCGCGACAGCGCCTCGATGCCGGCGGCGCCACTCCCCGCGAACAGGTCCAGGACCGCGGCCCCACGCAGATCCGGGTCGAGGATCGCGAACAGGGTTTGCTTGACCCGATCGCCCAGCGGCCGGGTCCCCTCCCCCGGCGCTTCCAGGCGGACGGAGCGCGCCGTGCCCGCGATCACGCGGCCGGCGTCAGGCACAAGCCGTCGCGTGGTGGGGACCGGCGGCCTCGAGCCGCTGGGCCGCGTGGCGTGCATCCCACGACGCTATCGACGATCGAGGCTGCCCGACTGACCGCAACCGGGTGGAATCTGGCGTCTGGCGCACGTCCCGAAGAAGGAGCGACTCGAATCGGCGGTTCCGTCGTCGATAGCCGCGTCCCATGCCCGCCCGGGGGTTGGCGTGCGCCGGACGGGCCGTTCGTTGCGCCCTCATGTGCCACTCGCCGGTTCCGCGGCCGCGAGATGGCGGAGCCAGCCACGTTCCAGCTCCGCGGCGAGGACCGGCCGCGGGGGCTCCATCCGCCCGTCGGCATCCAGCAGGGTCTCGGCGTGCGCCCGCGCCCTCGCGGCGAGGTCGCGATGGGCCTGATCCTGGAGCGACGCGACCCGCAAGCGCGGCAGCCCGCTCTGCGCGAGGCCCAGCACGTTGCCCTCCTTGCGCAGCTCGAAGTCCTTCTCGGCCAGCGCGAACCCGTCGTGCGTCTCGGCGACCGCCTTGAGCCGGGTCTGCGCGACCTCGTCTGCCGAGTCCGACACGAGGACGCAGAACGACTCCACCGAGCCGCGCCCGACACGCCCACGCAGCTGGTGCAGCTGGGCGAGACCGAACCGGTCAGCCCCCTGGATCACCATCATCGTCGCGGCGGGAACGTCGACCCCGACTTCGACGACGGTCGTGCCGACGAGCACGTCCAGCTCCCCATCCCGGAAGCGGGTCATCTCGGCATCACGCTCCGAGGGCTTCATCCGCCCGTGGACCATGCCCACGCGAAGGGGGTCAAGGAGCGCGCTCAACCGCACCGCCTCGGTCTCGGCCGCCACGGCCCCCTCCGCCTCGTCTGCCCCCTCCTCGATCAGCGGGACCACGACGAACGTCGAGTGGCCGAGCGCCGCTTCCTCGCGCACCTTCCGCCACGTCCCGTCGAGCTCGCTCGGTCGGCGGATCCCGGTCCGGATCTGGACGCGGCCGGATGGCGGCGTGCGCAGGTCGGACACGTCGAGGTCGGCGTACAGGACCTGGCCGAGCGTGCGCGGGATCGGCGTGGCGGTCATGAGCAGCACGTGCGGCGAGCGGCCGCCGGCCTTGGCCTCGAGCTGGCCGCGCTGGTCCACGCCGAAACGGTGCTGCTCGTCGATGATGACCAGTCCGAGGTCGGCGAACGAGACCGCGTCCTGGATGAGCGCATGCGTGCCCACGACGACGAGCGCCTGCCCGGACGCGATCGCCTCGAGCGCCTTGGCCTTCACGTCCGATTTGAGCGATCCGGTCAGGAGCGTCACGCCGATGCCGACCCCCTCCAGCAGGGCACCGACCGTCTCGAGGTGCTGGCGGGCCAGGAGATCGGTCGGCGCGAGCAGGGCGCCCTGGAGCCCGGCTCGGGCGGTTGCGGCCAGGGCATAGGCGGCAACCGCGGTCTTCCCGGACCCTACGTCTCCCTGGAGCAGCCGCAGCATCGGCGTCGGCCGCGCGAGGTCGTCGCGGATCGCCGCGATCGCCGAATCCTGGTCCACCGTCAGCTCGATCGGCCCGCCCGACCCGCGCCCCGATCGCGTCGACGATCGCGGTCCTGACCGCGTCGTTCGCCGCGTCGTCGAGGGTCACCACCGGCGCCGCGTCGCGCACGCGCTGGCGGCGGCGCTGGACCATCCCGAGCTGGAGCGCAAGCAGCTCATCGAAGGCCAGCCGCTCGAGGGCGGCATCCCGACCCTCGAACGTCTCCGGGTAGTGGGCCTCCTCGATCGCCCGGGCGATCGGGACGAGTCGCTCGTCCGCCAGGATCGACGCCGGCAGGTATTCGGGGTAGGCGTGCCCGGCCTTGTCGAGTGCCTCGCGGATGGCGCTCCGGAGTCGATTGGCGGGCAGGCCGGCCGTCAGCGGGTAGACCGGGACGATCCGGCCGGCGTGGAGGACCTCCGTCTCGCCGGCAAGGACCTGGAACTCCGGGTTGTCCAGGGTCAGCTTCCGCCCGAAGTGCTTGATCTTCCCGGACACGACGACCTCGCCGCCGACCGGCAATCGACGCTCGATGAAGCGCCGCCCGAACCACGTGGCGTCGATGGAGCCCGTGTCGTCCTCGAGCCGCGCGATCGTGCGCTGGATCCGTCCCCGGAACCCCGGCTCCACGCGGACGTCGCCCACCGTCGCCTGGACCGAGACCACCGCGCCGTCCTGCTCCATGTACAGGTCGCGGATGACCCGCATCTCGCGCAGGTCGTCGTAGCGGCGCGGAAGGTGGAAGAGCAGGTCGCGGACCGTGTAGAAGTCGAGGCGGATGCCGGCGCGACGGAGCTGGGCTCCCGCGGCCAGCCCCGACTTCGCGAGCGGCGTGTCGAGGAGCTCGACGGGGTCGGTCGGCGGCGGGGGTCCCGGCGGAGCCTTGCTGGCCGTCGCGGTCTTGACCATCGCCCGCCCTATTCCGCCGAGATCAGGTACCGGTAGAAGGGCTGGCCACCGTGCCGGACCTCGATCTCCGCGCCGGAGGCGACCGTGCCGATCCTGCGTGCCATCGCCTCCGCCTCGGCGAGATCCGATCCGTCGCCGTAGAACAGGGTGACGAGCTCATAGCCGGGCTTGAGCGCCTTCATCGCGGCGAGGACGGCCTTGTCGCGGTCGCTGTCGACGGCGATCAGCCCGTCGTCGGGATCGAGGGCGATCGTCTGGCCGCGCTTGACCTTGCGGCCCCCGATCTTGGCGTCGCGGACGGCCTCCGTCACCACCAGGCTCTGGATCCCACGCCCGGCGTCGGTCATGGGCTGCACGTTGGCGGTCGCGTCCATCCCCGGATCGAGCGCGAGCAACGCGGCGAAGCCCTCGGCAGCGTTGCGGGTCGGGACGACCGAGACCGGCCGCTCGCTCATCTGGGCGACCTGGCGTGCGGCGAGCACGACATTCGGGTTGTTGGGGAGCAGCAGGACCTCGCGCGCGGGGACCGCCCGGACCGCCTCCAGCAGCTCGCCCGTGCTCGGGTTGGCCGACTGGCCGCCCTGGACCACGGCCGCGACCCCGAAGTCCCGGAAGATCGCGGCCAGGCCCTCGCCGGCCGTGACCGCGATGACCGCGAGAGCCGGCGCCTCGGCGCCATCGGTCGGGGCCGTGCTCGGCGTGACGGTCTGGCCGCCCCTGGCCGTCCTGGCCGTCCTGGCCGTCGGTGCCGGTGAAGGCCGCGGCGCGCGTCTCGCGGACGTCGCGCGCCTGGTTGTCGAGGTTCTCGACGCTGATCCGGCTCAGCGACCCGAGCCCAAGCCCGTACCCGATGACCAGATCCGGCCGCTCGTTGTGGACGTGGACCTTGAGCGCCCGCCCGTCACCCGCGACCAGCACGGATTCGCCGATGGTCTCGAGGTGGTCCCGGATCGCGTCGAGGTCGAGCGGGCTGCGCCCGACGGCCTGGAGCAGGAACATCGTCTCGTAGCCGAACCCCTCGTCGGCATGCGCGACCAGGGTCGAGGGCTTCGCTCCGGCGGCCGCGCGGCGCCGCCCGGTCGTGACGGGCGCCTGTCCGAGGAGGTGGAGCAGCGCCCCCTGGAACAGCCGGTACAGCCCCTGCCCGCCCGCGTCCACGACCCCGGCCTCGCGCAGGATCGCGAGGAGGCTCGGGGTCTTCGCCACGGATCGCTCGGCCCCGGACAGGGTCGCGCCGAGGACTGTTTCGATGTCGTTGTCGTGTTCCGCCGCCGCCACGGCCGCCGCGGCCGACTCGCGGATGACCGTGAGGATCGTGCCCTCGACCGGCTTCGCGACCGCCCCGTATGCGGTCCGCGCGCCCTCGGACAGCGCATGGGCGAGGTCCAGGCCGTTGAACCGCCGCTTCCCGCCCAGCCCGTCGGCCATACCCCGGAAGATCTGGCTCGTGATGACGCCCGAGTTGCCGCGGGCGCCCATGAGCGCCCCGAAGCTGATCGCGGCCGCGATCCGGTCCGCCGGCTGTCCGGCGACCGCTTCGGCCTCGTCCAGGGCCGCCTTGACGGTGGCGTACATGTTCGATCCGGTGTCGCCATCGGGAACGGGGTACACGTTCAGGCCGTTGATCTCGTCGACGTGCGCCTCGAGGTTGGTGACGGCCGCCCGGAACGCTTCGAGCAGACCGTTTCCGTCGCAGGCCCGACGGGCCATCTAGGCGACGTCCGTGCCGCTGTCGGCGAGGTCGCGCGGGCGGATACCCGTCGGCAGGGCCGCGGGTCCCGACGGGACGGCACCATCGGCGGGCACGTGGAGCCCATCGACGTGGATGACGATGCGGCCGACCTCCTGCCCCAGCGCGGCGTGCACCGCGTACCGGACCGCCGAGTCGACCTGGCGGGCGACTTCCGCGACGGGGACGCCCAGGGCGACCTCGAGGTCGAGCTCGATCTCGATGCCGTCGTCGACCCGGATCACGAGGCCCGGTTGGCGGAGCCCGAGGCGGGCAAGCAGCCGCGCGATCGGGCCCCCGGCGAACGCGCTGACCCCGTACGACCCGAGGGTCGCGGCGCGCACGATGTCGGCGATGGCGCGACCCGTGACGAGGGATCGGCCGGGTGTCGGACGGATGGCCACGCGGGCTGGGTCCTCCCTGCGCGAGCGAGGTCGGGCGCTGCTCGAGCGATGGTCGGGCGTTCGACCGCCTCGGAAGAGCGGCCGGGAGCCTGTGCTATCATACCGCCCCGCTCGGGCAGAACTGCCCGTGCCTTCCATCTGACACCATCTCTGAGGATACGCATGGCCCGCTCCTGCGCGATCTGCGGCAAGGCTTCGATGGGCGGTTTCAACCCGCAGTCGTCGGGCATGAACCGCGTCCGAGCCCACCGTCGCATGCAGCCCAACCTGCAGCCGCTCGTCATCGACGTGAAGGGCAGCCCGACGAAGGCGCTCGTCTGCACCCGTTGCCGCCGAACGCTCCTGAAGGCGTCGCAGTAACCCCTCGCCGGCCTGCGCCGGTTGACCGTCTCCGCCGCTCCCGACCGGGTCGCCATCGAGGCACCCGGTCGTCGCATGTTCAGCGGTCGTCCGTATCGAGCCAGATCGTGAACGGACCGTCGTTCGTGAGGTGCACGGTCATCTCGGCGCCGAACCGCCCAGTCGCGACCGTGACGCCCAGCGCCCGTAGCGCCGACACCATCCGCTCGTACAGTCGCTCGGCCTGATCGGGCGGCGCGGCGCCCGTGAACCCCGGACGCCGGCCGCGGCGCGTGTCGGCGAAGAGCGTGAACTGCGAGACCAGCAGGACGGCCCCGCCGACGTCGATGAGCGAGCTGTTCGTGCGCCCGTCGGCGTCCCGGAAGATCCGCAGCTCGACGATCCGCCGCGCCAGCGCGTCGGCCGTGGCCTCGTCGTCCGACGGCCCCACGCCCAGGAACACGACCGATCCGGCGTCGATCGTCCCGACCGTCTCGCCACCGACGGCGACCGACGCCCCGCTCGTCCGCTGCAGGAGCGCCCTCACCCTCGTTTGACGAGGAGGCCCGCCCGCCAGTCATCGGCCTCGGCCAGCAGCCGATCGCGGGACGCACCGTGGGTCGCGACGACGTGGGCCTCGACGCTGGCCGGCACGAGGAGGTCGTAGTCGCGGACGCCATCGGGATTGATCTGTCCCTCGCCGCGCAACATGATCACGGGGATCCCGGTCGCCTCGATCTCGCCCATCAGCTGGTGGGCCAGGTGCTTGGGCAGGGACGCCAGGTGGGCCATCCGGTCGTGCGGGATGGGCGGCCTGCCATCATTGAGCCCGTACTGGAAGCCCTCGTCGGCCAGCGCCCGGACGAGCCGGATCTCGCGGCCCATGTCGCGGCCGCGGACGAACAACGCGGATCCGACGACGAAGACATCGACGCCCTGGGAACCGGCGAACTCCGCGGTTTCGCGATTGATCCCGCCATCGACGTGGACCTCGCCCCCGTACAGCTTGTGGCTCAGCAACTGGCGCGCCCCGGCGGCCTTGGCGGCGAGCACGTCCTTCATGAACGCCTGGCCGCCGAATCCGGGCTCGACGGTCATGATCAGGACGATGTCGAGGAGCTTCGCGTAGGGCTCGAGCGCGGACAGCGGCGTCCCCGGTTTCACGGCGAGCCCGGCGGCGCGACCGGCGGCCCGGATGGCCTTTAGCGTGGGCTCGATGGCCTCCTCGATCTCGACGTGGAACGTCACGGAGTCGCAACCCGCGTCGAGGTATTCGTCGATGTAGCGGCCGGGCTCGCTGACCATGAGGTGGGCATCGAACGGGACCTGGGTCCTCGGTCGCAGCGCCTTGATCGTCTTGGCGCCGAAGGTCAGGTTCGGGACGAAGTGGGCGTCCATCACATCGAGGTGGACCCGATCCGTGCCGGCCGCCGTCACGCGGCGGACCGCGTGGGCCAGGTTCCCGAGGTCGGCGTCCAGAATGCTTGCCGCGATGCGCGCCCGCCCCGTGCCGCGCCCGGTCGGGGTCTCGTCGGTCATCCCTCGCCGCCGACCATGGTCGGAGCCGGCTCCTCGCTGCGTTCGCCACGCAACGCGGCGGCGCTGGCCAGCTCCAGGCGCTCGCGCCGGCGAGCGACGGCCGGAGCCGCCGGCTCCCCCGCACGCTCGGCCGCGAGCTGACCGCAGGCGGCACCCACCTCCTGGCCCCGGTTGCGCCTGATCGTCGTGCTGATGCCCGCGTCCTTCAGGACCGCGGCGAACCGTTCGATGACCGGCATCGGGCTCGCCTGCCACGGCGTGTGGGCGACCTGGTTCATCGGGATGAGATTGACGTGGGCATGGTCGTCGCGCAGGAGGTCGGCGAGGGCCCCCGCGTCGAGGTCCGTGTCATTCACACCGCCGATCATCGTGTACTCGTAACTGATTCGCCGGCCGGTCACGCGGGCGTGGTCGCGGGCGGCATCAACGACCTCCGCCACCGGCCAGCGCCGGTTGAGCGGGACCAGCACGTCACGGAGGGAGTCGCGGGCTGCGTGCAGCGAGACCGCAAGCGTGAATTGGGGTCCCAGCGCCGTGAGGCGGCGGATGCCGGGCACGACCCCGGACGTGGAGACCGTGATGTGGCGCGCCCCCAGGCCGAAGCGCTTGGGGTCGTTCAGCGCCTCGACCGCCGCGAGGACCCGATCCAGGTTGAGCAGGGGCTCGCCCATGCCCATGAACACGATGTTGGTCAGGCGCTTCCCGTCGGCCGCGAGCCGGCGGGCAGCGTGGCGAGCCTGGTCGACGATCTCGGCCGTCTCCAGGTCACGCCCGAAGCCGAGCTCACCGGTCGCACAGAACGGGCAGCCCACCGCGCACCCGGCCTGGCTCGAGAGGCACAGCGTGTGCCGCTCGCGCGAGACGCCCCGCGCCGGGTAGTGCATCAGGACGGACTCGATGAGCTGTCCGTCGTCGAGTCGATGGAGGGCCTTCTCGGTCAGGCCGCCATCCGCGATGCGCATCTCGGAGTCGTGGACCGTGTCGAGTCGGAAATCGCGGGCCAATGCCTCGCGCATGGACGCCGGCAAGGTGTGGATCTCGGCGGGGTCGGTGACCCCGCCGTCCTTCCACGTGGCATCCGCGATCTGGCGGGCACGAAACGACGGCTCGCCCTGCGCCGTGACCCAGGCGGCGAGCTCGTCCGCCGTGAGGCCGGACAGTCCCGGTCGTGCGTCGGTCGTCACGAGGCCAAGGCTAACGCAGGTGGCTCACGGGCCCGGGAGCATGCGGCTGCCGACGATCGATGGACGGCCCCGTATGAAGTCGGCCCACGACATCCGCTTGCCGCCGGCGGGCTGTACCTCGTCGAGCCGAAGGAGCCCGCCGTCACCGACCCCGAGGCCGCGCTCGTCGAACGTGCCCGCCGGCGGTCCGCCGGTGGATTCCGCAGCGGCCGACCAGACGACGATCCTGCCAAGTGGCGTCTCGACGAACGAGCCTGGCCACGGCTGGTACGCCCGAACCTGACGCTCCAGGTTGACGGCAGGCTTCCGAGGGTCCAGTCGACCGTCCTCGCGGCGAAGCGGACGCGTCATCGTGGCCTCGTCGTCCGCCTGTGGCAGTGGCGTCAGCTTGCCCGCGAGCCATTTTCGAAGGGCGATTTCGAGGACGTCCGCCGCCTCAGAAGCGAGCGCTCGTTCCAGGCCAGGGGCAGTCTCCGTCCCTTCGAGGGGATGGAACGAGGTTCCCACGATTGGGCCCGTGTCGAGCCCGGCGTCCATCCGCATCAACGTGACGCCCGTATTGCGATCTCCCGCGAGGATCGTTGCAGCGATCGGGCTGGCACCCCGGTGGCGTGGCAGGAGCGAAGGATGGAGATTGAGCGCCCCGTGCTCCAGCTCAAGGAGCGGGGCCGGCACGATCTGACCGTAGTCGGCCAGGACGGCGAGGTCGGGCTTCAGGTCGAGGATGGCCCGGACCGATTCAGGTGCCCGCAAGCGCGCGGGTGTCACGATCGTCTGGAAGCCGAGTTCCCGCGCGGCGACCTCGATCGGGGTCGGTGTCGAATGCTGCCCACGACCGGCGGGCCGCGGCGGCGCCGTGACGATGCCGACCATGTCGACCGGCGGGTAGTCCGCGAGGAGATGCAGGCTCGGAACCCCGAACGCGCCGCTCCCGAGAAAGACCGTGCGTACCAGGACGCCGGTCACGCGAGGGCGCCGGTCGCCTCGCGGACCTCGGCGTCGTCTTCGTTGCTACCGTCGACCAGCATCAGCTCGTCCATCGAGTCGAGGTAGTCGATGTAGAGCTTGCCCTCGAGATGGTCGAGCTCGTGCTGGAGCGCGCGACCGAGCAGCCCGGAGCCCGCCACCTTGATCTTCTTGCCGTGCCGGTTCTGGGCGACGACCCAGACCTTCTCGCGGCGGGTGACGTAGGCGACGTAGCCCGGGATCGAGAGGCAGCCCTCGAGATCGCGGTCATCGCCACTCGAGCGCACGATGCGCGGGTTCACGAGCTCGTGGAGCGTGTCCTCGACCTCGATGACGCACGCCTGGACCGCCTCACCCAGCTGGGGGGCGGCCAGGCCGACGCCAGGGGCGTCGCGCATGGTGTGGGCGAGGTCGTCGAGCAGCTCGTGCAGGTACTTGCCGAAGCTGTCGACCGGCTGCCCCTTCAGGCGCAGTCGAGGATCGCCCAAGAGGGCGATCGGGCGTACGGTCATGCGGGGATTATAGGAGCGCGCCACAGGACGGCGCGGTCGTGCGTTGCTCGCTGCGCGCGTCGCTCACGCACCTTGAGTGCGCTCGCTTCCGTGCTCTCTCGCGCCTTCGCCGGCACCGCCCTGCGGCGCGCGAGGCGGTTCAAGCTCAGACCGAGGTCGGCGGCTCCGTCTTCTTGGTCGTGTCGAACGTGTCCGTGGGGTCGCTACCGAGCGATTCGCGCGTGCCGGCGGCCCAGGCGCGTGACTTCTCGGCGAGCCGGCCACTGGCCTCGGCCGTGGCCTCGCCCGCCTTGTGCGCGAGCGGGACGGCCTTGTCGGCCGCCGTCGCGACGACCTCGGCGGCCTTGACGGAGAACTGGCGAACGACGGGCGAGGCCTTCTCGGCGAAATCCTCGACGGCGTCGCGGATCGTCTCGAAGACGTCGGCGGCCTTGGCGGCGGCGCCGTTGTCGGTCGATGCGCCATTCGATCCGCCGACATTGCCGTCGTCGGGTCGCGTGTAGGACTCGCTGCGGGAACCCTCGACGGGCTGATCGTGCTGCGGGGTATTCGGGTCTGTCATCGTGGAATATCCTCCTCTGGGCTGCGCATCGTCGCACGAACGAGCTCACCGTGCGAGAACCCGGTGGTCCTGGGCGTATCATCGGCGCGACGGACGGCCCACCGACGGGGTCGTCGCTGGAGGACCTGCCATGAGCGCCGACGGATGGACCTTCGCGGACCTCGAGCCCGCCCAGCTGGCCCTCGTCAACGAGGCGGAACGGACCCTCGACACGGACGTCGTCATGGCCTACGCGCCGAGCCCGTGGGGCACGGTCGATCCCGAGACCGTCGCCGACGGCATGCATCCGGTCGAGCTCGAATCGAGCCAGCTGGAGTACCTCCAAGGCCTCGAGCGGAAGGTCGGGGGCGTGCTCGTCGCCTATCGGCGCGACGTCGACTGACCGGCGACCTCTCGTGGATGTCGCCATCGTACCGACGCTCGCCGTCTACGGCCTCATCGCGCTCCTGATCGTGCGCGTGGTCTGGTTCGCCCGTCGACCGCGCCGGTAGATCGAGGCGCTCCGCCCACCGACTAGAGCAACGACTCCGGGTCGACATCGACCGACCATGGCGGCCCCGGATCGCCACCCAGCGCGCCGACCGGGTCCGTGCCGCGGAGCACGAGGTTGTAGCGCCAACGATCGTTGCGCCGCGCGATGTAGGCGGGCGCCGGCCCAGAACGGCCGTGCCGTGTTCGCCGGCCCGTTCCCGGAGCCGTGCCGCCATCGCCTCCCCTTCGCGTTCGGCAGCCTCGCGATCGGGCAGGGCGACCGTCAGCTTCACCAGCCGACCGAACGGGGGCGACCCGAACCGGCGGCGCAGCGCGAGCTCCTCGGCGTAGAAGGTTTCGCCGTCGCCGCTCGCCACGGCGCGGATCACCGGGTGGTCGGGCTGGTACGTCTGCAGGATGGCCCGGCCCGGCCGATCGCCGCGGCCCGCCCGCCCGACGGCCTGGCACAGGAGCTGGTACGTCCGTTCGGCCGCCCGTTCGTCGGGCAGGTTGAGCGCGACATCGGACGACACGACGCCGACGAGCGTGACGGCCGGCACGTCGAGGCCCTTGGCGACGAGACTCGTGCCGACCAGGACGTCCGTCTGGCCCGCCGCGAACGCGTCCAGCACGCGCGCGGCCGCTCCCCGTCGTTCCGCCACGTCCCGGTCCAGCCGCGCGACCCGCAAGGCTGGGTGGCTCGCGCGGACCTCGCGCTCCACCCGTTCCGTGCCACCGCCGAGGTACCGGATCCGTGGCGAACCGCATGACGGGCAGCGCGTGGCGAGGGGCGTGGCCCGCCCGCAGTGGTGGCAGCGCAGGGTCGTGCCGGCCTGGTGGTAGACGAGGGGCCGCTCGCAATCCGGGCACGCCTGGACGTGGCCGCAATCGCGACAGAGCACGACCGACGCCGTCCCGCGGCGGTTCAGCACGAGGATCGCCTGCTCGCCGGCCGCCGTGTCGAGCGCGTCCAGCGCCTCGGCCAGGGTTCGCGACAGCAGCCCCCGGTTGCCCTCGGCGAGCTCGGCGCGCAGGTCGACGACGGTCGACGGTGGGCGCGGTCCCCGTCGGTCGCTGTGGGAGCACGATCCGGTCGTACGTGCCGTCGAGCGCGCGCCCGAGGCTATCGACCGCCGGCGTCGCCGAACCCAGCACGAGGGCGGCCGACGGCGAGCTCGGCGAGCCGGATCGCCGTGTCGCGCGCCTGGAGCCGCGGCGTCCGGTCGCTCTTGTACGCCGCGTCGTGCTCCTCGTCGACGATGACGAGGCCCGACATCGGCCAGTGGCGCCACGACGGCCAGCCGGGTCCCGACGACGATGTCGACCTCGCCGCCCCGGATGCGGCGCCACTCGTCGGCACGCTCGCCATCGCCGAGACCGGAGTGGACGAGCGCGACGCGCGCATCGAGATCCGCCCGCAGCCGATCGACGATCGGCAAGGCGAGGGCGATCTCGGGCACGAGCACGAGTGCCGGCCGACCGGCCGCGAGCGACGCGGCGATGGCCTCGACGTAGATCGCGGTCTTGCCACCACCGGTCACGCCGTCCAGGAGGAGCGGGCGCGGGTCCCGTGCCGTCGATCGCCCGGACGACGCGATCCACGGCCACCGCCTGCGGCTCGGTGAGCTCGGCCGACCGCGGCCGGCCACCGCGCGAACCCGGGGCCCGCGCGGCGAGGGGCCGGCGCGGCCGTTCCCGCACCCCGGTCTCGGCGAACCCGCGCCGGACGAGCGAGGCGAGGGTGGCGGCCCCATGGCGCCCCGCCACCTCGGCCGCCGACACCCCGTCCGCGAATCCGTCCGCCCCGGAAGAAGCCTTCGCCAGCTCCGCGAGTGCGGCGACCTGGCGCGGACCCAGCGGACGGCCCGGCGGCCGCTGCCCCGCCGCCAGCGCTTCCGCGCGCCGCACGACCGGCCGGCACGAGCCGGATCCAGCGCTCGTACCTGGGCCCGGCCCCGGCCCCGAGCAACGTCCAGTCGAGCGTGACGAGCTCCCGCGAGGCGAGGTCGCGCAGCCGTCGGAGAAGACCCGCCCGACCATCGGGTGCCGCGAGGTCCCTGGCCGGCCGCGCCCCGCCCCCGAGCTGGTCCAGGATGTCGGTGTCGACGACATCGAGGTCCCCGGTGATGGCCTTCGGGGTGCGCTCCGCGACCAGCTCCAGCCGCTCCAGCAGCCCCGGCGGCAGCATCGCGCGGATGACGAGGGCCGGTGGCGCCAGGTAGTGCCCGGCGATCCAGCGCGCCAGCGCGAGCGTGAGCGGCGGCAGGAGCGGTCCATCCGCCCGGACCCGATCGACCAGCGGCTTCGTGGTCGACGGCGCCTCGTCCGCATGCCCGAGCACGACCCCGAGCGCCTGCCGCCGGCCGAATTCGACGAGCACGGCCTCGCCGTCCTCGAGATCCGCCAGGGACTCCGGCACTGAATACGTGAACGGCCGCGCCCCGCCGGCACCGGCCGCGTCGACGGCGACCTCGACCAGCCGCCCCGGCCTAGACCCGGACGCGCCGGTTCGCATGCAGGCGGCGTTCCTCGGCGATGATCTCGTCGATGCGCTCGGCCGTGTGCTCGACCTGGCCGGTCTCGTTCACGACGACGTAGTCGTAGTCGTCCTGGCGCGCGAGCTCGATCGCGGCGTTGCGCTGGCGGAGCTCGAGCTCGTCGGCGCTCTCCGTGGCACGCGTGCGCAACCGCGAGAAGAGCGTCTCGAGCGTCGGCGGGACCACGAAGATCAGGAGCGCCTCGGTGACCTGCTCCTTCACGATCTGCGCGCCCTGGACGTCGATCTTGAGGATCGCATGACGTCCCGCCAGCACCGCGCGGCGCACCTGGTCGCGCGGCGCGCCATACCAGTTGCCGTGGACCTCGTTCGTCTCGAGCAGCTGGCGGGCGGCTCGCAACCGCAGGAATTCATCGCGCGAGACGAAGTGATAGTCGACGCCGTCGATCTCGCCCGGACGCGGCGCGCGGGTCGTGCAGGTCACGACGTACACGTACTCGGGGTCGTGCGTGCGCTCGCGCATCGCGTCGATGATCGTGTCCTTGCCCACGCCCGAGGGCCCCGAGATGATGACGAGCATCGCGCCCGGCACGCCGAGGATGATGCCGCTCGGCCGCCCGGGATCGTCAGAGATGCGTTCGGGCTCGCCGGGGATCCCATTCGATACCTGCGGGACGGAGCGCCAGTCGTCGGTCATCGGGCGGTCTCGGCGGCGCGCAGCGAGGCAAGGACGTCCTCGAGCTCGCTCGGCAGCTCGGCGGTCGCGCGGATCAGCTCGCCGCTGCCGGGCGCCGTCAGCTCCAGGCGCCAGGCGTGGAGGAACAACCGGTCCAGCCCGTCAGGCCCCCGCCGTGAGGTGCCGGTGCCGTAGACCGGATCGCCGGCCACCGGGTGCCCGATCGCCTCGAGGTGAACGCGGATCTGGTGGGTCCGGCCGGTGACGAGATCGAGCTCCAGCAGCGTCCAGCCGTTGAACCGCTCACGGACCCGATACCCGGTGGTCGAGGCCCGCCCGTCCGGGACGACGGCCATCCGCGTCCGATGCTTCGGGTCGCGCCCGATGGGTGCCTCGATCCGGCCGACCGCGCGCGGCCACGTTCCCGGCCACGAGCGCGAGGTACGTCTTACGGACCCGCCGGGCCTTGAGCTGGGCCATCAGCGACTCCTGGGCGCCATCGTGCTTGGCGACCATCAACAGCCCGCTCGTGTCCCGGTCGAGGCGATGGACGATGCCCGGGCGCGCGACCCCGGCGATGCCCCCGTACTCCGCCCCGCCCGCGCGCGCCAGCAACGCGTTGACCAGCGTGTCGCCGTCGTGGTGCCCGGCCGACGGATGGACGACGATGCCCGAAGGCTTGTCCACGATCAGCAGGTCGGCGTCCTCGTACACGATCGTGAGCGGGATGTCGTGGGCCGGGGCCAGGTCCAGGGCGATCGGTTCCGGCACGTCCAGGCTGACCTCCGTCCCGGCGGGCACGATCATGTTCGCTCGCAGCGCGATACCGTCCGCGGTCAGACGCCCGTCGGAGATGAGCTTCTGGACGTGGCTGCGCGACAGGCCGGTCACGTCGGCGACGTAGCGGTCGATCCGGCCGATCCGTCCGTCCGGGACCCGGAGCGTGCGCACGCCGGCGGCGATCGGGGCGTCAGGCATCGACCGGTCCCGCCGGCTCGCCGGGTCGCCCGCCGGCGTCCAGGCGCGGGAACCCGAACCGCCCGGGCAGCAGCGCGCTCGCGAGCAGCAACAGGATCGCGCAGGTAATGGCGCTGTCGGCGACGTTGAAGGTGTAGAAGCGCAGGTCGCCGAGGCCGGCGTCCACGAAGTCGACGACGTAGCCGAGCCGAAGCCGATCGAGCAGGTTCCCGAGGGCGCCCCCAAGCAGCAGGCCGAGCGCCACCGACAGCAGGGTGTTTCGTCCCGAGCTGCCGTGGTACCAGGCGATGAGGGCGACGACGCCGATCGACACGAGCCCGAACAGGAACGCCTGCTCCTTGAACAACCCGAACAGCGCGCCGCTGTTGCGCGAGTTGACGAGCCGGACGAGATCGCCGACGACCGACAGGCGCTGTCCCTCGGCCGGCAGGATCGTGACGAGCCAGGCCTTCGTGACCTGGTCGAGGATGAAGACGGTGGCCGCCAACGCGAGGAACAACGGCCAGCGCGCGCGGGCGCGGCCTGGCGCGCCGTCATGGGGCCCGCCGCAGCGCGATCGTCACGCTCGATCCCTCGAGTTGGACGGTGGCCCGCGCCGCGTCCGCCGGGATCTCCCCCTGGGCCAGTTCGGCCAGCGTGTCGGCGGCGACCTCCGGCAGGTGCGCGGCCACGGTCGGGGAGCGCCCCCTCCGCCCACAGCTCGATCCGGTCGTCGAGCTCGAGGCCCGCCTCGCGTCGCAGGTCCTGGACCGCCCGGGCGATCTCGCGGGCATCGCCCTCGGCGCGGAGCTCGGGCGTCAATGCCGTATCGAGCACCACCACGAGCCCATCATCCTCGGCCACGGCCGTGCCCGGTCGCGGTGTCGCCTGGATCTCGACTTCGTCGGGGGCCAGCGTCACCCCGGCCAGCGTGACCGAGCCGTCCTCGCCGAACTCGACCGCGCCTTCTCGCGCCGCCGCCATGACCGCGGGGATCGGCTGCGCCCAGTCGCTTGCCGATCTTCGGCAGGAGTGGCTTCACCCGGCGCTCGACGAGATCCGAGCCATCGGCGATGAGCTCGACCGCCTGCACGTTGACCTCGTCCTTGAACAGCTGGAGCAGCTCGTCGGAGATGGCCGCACCGCGATCCGGCAGGGCCAGCCATGCCCGCGCGAGCGGCTGGCGGGTGCGCAGGCCGGCCTGCGCCCGGAGCGTGCGGGCGAGATCGACCGCGCCGCGGACCACCCCCATCGCGCGTTCCAGGTCGCGGTCGCGGTGGGCCGCCATGTCGGCAGCGGGCCACGCGGTCAGGTGGACGGAGTCGGGCGTGCCCGGCACGACCGTGACCATGAGGTTCTGGTACATCGTCTCGGACTGGAATGGCAGGATCGGCGCGAGCGTCCGCGCGAGGGTGACGAGCGCCGCATGGAGGGTCGCGAACGCGGCGTCGCGATCGGCCGGATCCGCGCCGGCTCGCATCCGGTCGCGGGAGCGCCGGAGGAACCACGTCGAGAGGTCGTCGATGAACGTGCTGATCTCGCGCGTCGCGTCGACCGCGTCGTAGTCGCGCAGGTCCGTCGCGACCTCGTCGGCGAGGCCCGCGGCGCGGGACAGGATCCAGCGATCCATCGCGGGCCAGGTTGGCGCCGCCGCGATGACCTCGTCGATCCCGGCCTTCGGCGTCCAGCCGGCGAGCCTGGCGTAGGTGACGAAGAACGAGTACACGTTCCACAGGACCAGCAGCTCGCGCCGCGCCTCGTCCGCCGCGTGCCAGCCAAAGAGGATGTTCTCCTCGGGCCGCGCCTTGGTGAACATCCAGCGCATGACGTCGACGCCCATCCGCTCGGCGGCCTCGTCGAACTCGATCGCGTTGCCGGCGCTCTTGTGCATGGGCCGACCGTCCTCGGCGAAGAGCGTGGCGTAGCCGAAGATCGTCTTGAACGGCTCCTCCCGGCGCAGGACCGTCGACATCGCGAGCATCGAGTAGAACCAGTTGCGAAACTGCCCCGGGAAGCTCTCGGTGATGAAGTCGGCCGGGAACCACTTCGCCCAGTACTCGGGATCCTCGCGGTAGTGCAGCGTCGAGAACGGCACGATGCCGGCATCCAGCCACGGATTGCCGACATCCTTGATGCGCTCGACCGGGGCGCCACACCCCGAGCAGGCGATCCGCACCTCGTCGACCCAGGGGCGATGTGGCGTGTGCCCCTCGAATCGCTCCCAGCCCTCGACCGCGCGGGTCTTGAGCTCGTCGCGCCCGCCGACGACATCGACGGTGCCGCAGGCCGCGCAGTCGTAGATCGGCAGCGCCAGACCCCAGTAGCGCTTCTTCGAGATCATCCAGTCGCCCATGTTCATGAGCCAGTCGAGCTCGCGCTCGTGGCCGAACCCCGGGATCCATCGGATCCGGTCGACGACATCCATGATCTGGTAGCGCAGGCTGGCGTCGACCTGGGCGGCGGAGAGGGTGTCCCGCGGCTGGTCGTAGACCGGACCCATCGAGATGTACCACTCGTCGACGAGCCGGAAGATGAGCGGGGTGCCGCACCGCCAGCAGTGCGGGTAGCGGTGGTTGATCGTCTCGAGCCGGTAGAACCGGTCCGTGGCCTTGAGGTGCTCGACGATCGGCTCGGCGACGTCGCGCACGTCCCGGCCGCTCAGCGGCCCGAACCCGTCGAGCACGATGCCCGATTCGTCGAGCGGCGCGATCACTGGCAGGCCGATCGCCTTGGCGAGCTGGAAGTCCTCGGCGCCGCAGCCAGGGGCGATGTGGACGATGCCGGTGCCCTCGTCCTCGCCGACCTCGTCCCAGGGCACGACGCGGTGCTCGTAGCCCTCGGCGAAGGCGGCCCGGACGGCGGGCAGGTCATCGAACGGGCCGGCGTAGCGCCAGCCCACGAGGTCGGCGCCGGCGAGTTCCTCCTCGACCTGGAACGGCCCCTCGAGGGCGGTCTTGAGCGTTCCCTTCGCGAGCCAGAAGGCGTCCTCGCCCTGGCGGACCTTGACGTAGCGTAGCCGTGGACCGACGGCCGCCGCGACGTTCGACGTGAGCGTCCAGGGCGTCGTCGTCCAGACGAGCAGCGCCTCGCCCGGTCGATCGAGGAGCGGGAACCTCACGGTCAGGCCGGGGTCGTCCTTGTCCTGGTAGCCCTCGTTGACCTCGGTCTGCGAGAGCCCCGTGCCGCAGCGGGCGCACCACGGCATCGTGTCGTGGCCCTTGTACAGCCAGCCGCGCCGGTGGACTTCCGCGAGGAAGCCCCAGATCAGGTCGTTGTTCTCGTTGCTGAACGTGAAGTACGAACCGCCGATCTCGGGCATGCCGAGCCGGCCCACGAGCATCTCCGCGGTGTCGGTGACCGGACCCTCCGTCCCCTCTATGGTCGTCACCGTCGAGGGGTCCGTGCCGAGCAGGTCGTGCAACCGCCGAAGCTCGTCGGGGTCGTTCCAGTCCATCCACATCCCGAGGCGGATGGACTGCTCCGTCTGGCGCGCGGCATAGGTCAGGACGCGCTGCTTGCACAGGGTCACGAAGCGGTCGATCCCGTACGCCTCGATGTCGCGCTTGTTGGTGAATCCGAGGTCCCGCTCGACGTTGACCTCGACCCACAGGCCCTGGCAGTCGAAGCCGTTCTGGTAGCGCTGGTCCTCGCCGAGCATCGCGTGGAAGCGCTGGTACAGGTCCTTGTAGGTACGGCCCCAGGCGTGATGGATACCCATCGGGTTGTTCGCGGTGATGGGTCCGTCGAGGAAGCTCCAGCGCGGGCCGCCAGCGTTCTGCGCGCGCAGGCGCGCGAAGGTCCGTCGCTCGTGCCACGTCGCGAGGAGGTCGTGCTCCTGGGCGACGAAGTCGGGCTTCGCGGTGACGGGTCGGAACATGCATCTCCGGGGCGCGGTGGGTGGGCGAGGGGTCAGGACGGGCCCGGCGGGCGGGTCCGGCGAGTCCGAGTATCCTACGCGCGATGCTGAAACCGCAGGAGGCGCGACCGCGCGCCCGGTCGCCCTTCGCTGCGGCGTTCCTCTCCCTCCTCTTTCCAGGACTCGGGCACCTCTACGCGGGTGCCCCGACGCGAGCCCTGGGCTTCGCCGCCGCGCCGGTGCTGCTCATCGCGCTGATCGCCGGTTTCCTGTTGCGGATGGACCGGATCGAGATCGTCGGGCTGCTCTTTAGCCCGTTCCTACTGTCCTCGATCTTCGTCCTCAACCTCGTGGCGCTGCTGTACCGCCTTGTTGCGATCATCGACGCGTACCGCGTCGCCGAATTCCTCAATGCCCACTCGATGTCCGGCGACGGCCGGCTGGGCCGGGCGCGGCTGCCGCGCAATCCCCTGTCCTTCGCGGGCCTGGCGGCGGTCGTGCTGGTCATGGCCGGTAGCCACGTCGTCGTCGCCCGCTACGACATGCTCGCGCTCGACGCGCTCACCAGCGGCTGCATCTTCATCGGTGAGGACCAGCAGGAATGCGCGGCCGATCCGTCCGCCTCGCCGGAGCCGTCCGGTCCCGTGGACCCGAGCGCGGAAGCTACGCCCACCCCGTCACCGGAGTCGACGCCCATCGGAACGCAGGTCCCGGATGTCTCGGTCCCGCCGTGGGACGGGCGCGAGCGCCTGAACATCCTGCTCATCGGCTCCGACGAGCAGGGCGGCGGCCACAACACCGACACGCTGATCACGGTCTCGATCGATCCGGTGACGAAACAGGCCGTGATGTTCAGCCTGCCACGCGACACGCAATTCGTGCCCTTGCCGGCCGGACCGGCGCGCTCGTTCTGGGGCCGGACGTACCCGAACAAGATCAACTCGTTCTTCGTGAACAATCGGCAACGCTCGGACCTGTGGCCGGGCAACGACCGGACGCGCGGTTACAACGGGCTCAAGGCCGCGCTCGGCGAGCTCTACGACCTCGACATCAAGTACTTCGTCGAGGTCAACTTCAACGGCTTCAAGAAGGTCGTGGACGCGGTCGGGGGCGTGACGATCAACGTCCAGGTGCCGGTCGTCGACGACGCCTTCCCCGGTTCCACGGGTCGTGCCCAGCGGCTCTACATCCCGAGTGGCATCCAGCACATGGACGGCGAGCAGGCCCTGCGCTACGCCCGCTCGCGCAACACCTCGGACGATTTCGATCGCGGCGCGCGGCAGCAGCGCGTGCTCCTGTCACTGCGCGAGCAGGCCGACCCGCAGATCCTGCTGCCGCGGCTGCCCGAGCTGGTCGATGCCCTGAAGTCCGCCGTCAGGACCGACATCCCGCTCGACCAGCTCGACGAGCTGCTCGGGCTGGCCTCCGAGGTCGACACGGCCAACATCCGTTCCTACGTGTTCACGCCCGACTTCTACCAGAAGGAGGTCGTCACGGGGTACTGGCTCGAACCCCGCCTGGACCGCATCCGGGGAGCCATCCGCGACGCGTTCTCGGCCGACCCGGCCGACGAGGCCCTCCGCGAGCGGCTCGCGGGCGAGGGGGCCGGTGTCTGGGTCCTGAACGGGACCAGCACGGCGAACCGCGGCACCCAAGTGGCGGGCTACCTCGAGTTCCACGGCCTGGCCGCGTCGGCGCCCCGCCAGAAGCCCGAGGGCAACGTGCCGGCCGACACCGTCATCACCGTCTACAACGGCGCGGAGGCCGAGGTACCGGGAACGATCGCCTACCTCGAGGACCTGTTCGGGGTCAAGGTGAAGACGGCGACCGACAGCACGGTGCGGACGGACATCGTGATCGTCGTCGGGCGCGACACGCCGGAGCTGGCGCCGCCGCCGCAGGCCTGAGGTAGGCCCTCGCGTCGGGCCGCGCCAGTTCCCTACTGGATCGGCGTCAGCCAGTGCTGGTACTCGGGCAGCCGCCCGCGCACCGCGTCGAAGTAGCGATCCCGAACGAGCCGGGCGATCGGCCCGACCGTGCCCGCCCCGACCTTGCGGTGATCGACCTCGATGACCGGGGAGATCTGGACCCCGGTCCCGCACACGAAGATCTCGTCGGCGACGTACAGCTCGGAGCGGTTGATCGACCGCTCCTGGACCGGGACGCCCTCGTTGCCGAGCAGCTCCATCAGCGCCTTGCGGGTCACCCCTTCGAGCAGGTCGTCGTTCACGGGCGGCGTGATGGCCACGCCGTCGCGCACGACGTAGATGTTCGCCGCGGATGACTCGTTGACATGGCCCTGGGCGGTCAGCACGACCGCCTCGTCGTAGCCGTTCAGCTCGGCCTCCGACTTCTGGAAGGCCATGTTCACGTAGCCGCCCACGATCTTGCCGCGGGCCGGCAGCGCCTCGTCGGCGTTGCGCCGCCAGGACGACGTCATCAGCCGGACGCCCTTGTCGGTGTCGATGTAGTTCCCGAACGGCAACGCGATGATGTACAGCTCGTGCTCGAGATCATGCAACCGCACGCCGATCGCCCGGGTCGATTTGTAGAACGACGGCCGGATGTAGCAGTCCTCGCGGAACGCGTTGCGGCGGACGGTCTCGATGATGAGCGCGGTCAGCTCGTCGACCGACGGGATGTCGTCCATCAGCAGGATCCGGCACGACTGGCGGATGCGCTCGACGTGCTCGCGCAACTTCAGGCCGTACAGCTTGCCCTGCTCCTCGTTCCAGTAGGCGCGGATGCCCTCGAACGTCGCGGTCCCGTACATGAACGCGTGGGTCATGATGCTGACCTTGGCGTCCTTCATCGGGACGAACTCGCCCTCGAAGTAGCAGATGAGCTCGTCGAGGGAGGTGGGGGTCGGAGCGTGGTGAGGCGACGGGGCCGACGCGCTGGCCTTGGTGTCGGTGGTCATTAAGCTCGGCTCCTGCGCTGACGGACGCGACACGGGTCGCGGGGCGACGAAGTCGGCCGAGTATAGCAGCGGGTCCCGCGCGCTCCGGTGGAGACGGCGAGTGCCGGCTCATAGCCATCGCTGGGCAGGGCGCGGCGAGCGCCGGCATAGCTCCGCTGGGCGCGGCGCGCGACTCCCAGGTACCGCTTCACTACCGCAAGCTCGTTGGCTCCGCGCGCACCCTGCGAACGCGTGACCCACAGTCGCGTGACGGCCCGCTGCGGACCGTCGCGACCGCCTCGGATCCGAGATACGATGGCTCTCTGCCAGCGCTCGGCCGGAGTCGGGCCGGTTGCGCCCGCGCGCCGAGCTCAGCCGGCGATCCCGGACACGATCCCGAGGGCGATCACCGCGAGGATCCCGAGGGCGACGCCGACCATCCACCGATCGCCCAGGCGCGCGAACCCGATCGCCGCCACGATGACCCGGCTGATCGGCGTCGCGATGACCGCGAGGATCCCCAGCCACAGGAACGCGGCAGGGGCGAGCGAGGCGAGGTCCGCCAGGACCCTGGCTGGGGTCGAGCGGTGGCCCGCCGGCCAGCGGCGAGATCCCGGCGGCCAGCAGCAGCACGACGCCCACGGATAACAAGCCGACCGCGATGTAGGTGACCGCGATGAGCAGCCGGCCGATGAACCGGTCGAACTCCCGACCGCGCTCCGAGGCTCGATCCGGCGCCCGCGTCATGCGACGGCCCGCAACAGCATCTGGATCGCCGTGTAGACCATGACCACCACGAACAGCAGGCGCAGGTAGCGCAGCCCGATCCGGTGCGCCACCCGGGAGCCGAGCGTGGCGCCCAGGAACACGCCGATCGCGGTCGGGCCGGCCACGTACGGGTCGATCTCGCCGCGCAGCAGGTAGATGACCGCGCCCGCGGCGGCGGTGATCCCCATCATCAGATTGCTCGTCGCGGTGGCTACGCGCAGCGGCACGCCCATGGCCAGGTGCATGAGCGGGACCTTGACGGTGCCGCCCCCGATCCCCAGCAGGGCCGAAGCCACGCCGGCACCGGTCGCGCCGACGACGCCGCGGCCAAGATTGCGCACCTCGTAGTCGGGTCCCGCGACGCTCGCGAGGACGGCCGTCCGCAGGCCGACCGGCGTAGCGGCCCGCTCGGGGAGGGTCTCGGGCCGGGGATCCGTCCGGTCACCCGACCCCCCTGCCGCGTCGTCCTCGATGACCGGCTCCGGCGACCGCGCCCGCGCCATGGAGAACGCGACATACGCCGAGGAGCGCCGCGAACAGCGCCGACAGGAGCCGCTCGTCGACGAGGAACGCGATCGATCCGCCGACGAACGCCCCGATGGCCGTGAACAGCTCCAGGCTCATGCCCAGCCGGAGATTGGCGACGTGGCGCTCGAGGTAGACCCCGGCGGCAGCACTGCTCGTCATGATCACGCAGACCAGCGACACCCCGACGGCGGTGCGCAGATCAAGGCCGAACCCGAGCGTCAGCAACGGCACGATCAGGGTGCCGCCACCCAGCCCAAGCCACGATCCGAAGATGCCGGCGGCAACGCCACCGACCAGCATCAGCAGCCCGACGTCCACCTCAGATCCCGCTCAGAACGGGATACAGGCACCCCGCACGGCGAACCGTCACGCCCGCTCCGAGGTCGGAGGCGAAGCTCCGCGACGCCATCCGCCCGAGGATTACGGGCGCAGGTGCTGGGGCGCGTACGGGAGCAGGGCCACGTGGCGGGCGCGCTTGAGGGCGACCGCCAGCTCGCGCTGGTGTCCGGCGCAGGTGCCGGTCTTGCGCCGCGGCTCGATCTTGGCTCGCTCGGACAGGTAGCGGCGGAGGCGGTTGACCTCCTTGTAGTCGATGAGCGACGTCTTGTCGGCGCAGAACGCGCAGACCTTGCGGCGACGTCGGTCGCGGTAGAAGTCGTCGCGCTTGCGGGATCGGGCGGGAGGCATGGTTCAGGTTCTCCTGGTCAGTCGGTCGTCAGAAGGGAAGGTCGTCAAGGTCGGAGTCGTCGGTCGGACGCTGGGGGCGGACGTTGCCGCCGGGAGGCGGACCGGCCGGGCCGCCCTCGCCACCGCCGCGGTTGCCACCGGCGGACGAGCCGCCACTCTGGTCGCCACCCGCGCCCGAGGCCCCACCGAAGGAGCCTTCGTCGTCACGCGGACGTCGCTCGAGGTTCACGATCGAGTCGGCCGTGATCTCGAGGGCGGTCCGGGTCTGGCCGTCGCGGCCTTCGAAGGTGCGGGTCTTGAAGCGACCCTCCACGAAGACCTTGTTGCCCTTGCGCAGGGTCTCGGCCATCCGCTCGGCGCGGTCACCCCAGACGCTGACGCGGAACCAGTCGGTCTCCTCGACCCACTCGCCGGTCTGCTGGTTCTTCGTGCTCTGGTTGACCGCCACGTTGAACTGGGTCACCGCGCGGTTGCTCGGCGTGTAGCGCATCTCGGGGTCGGACCCGAGGTTGCCGATGATCATCACCTTGCACAGGGCCATCGTCGCGCTCCCTCAGTCGATGGCGGCCGGGGCCGCCTCGCTCTCGTCCTCGCCGATCCGCTCGGGCACGTCGTCCTCGTCCTGGTCCTCGTAGAGGTCGGAGGCCAGGTCAGCGTCCTCGCCGTCCTCGGCGCCCTCGGCCTCGCCGTCCTCGCGGCGGCTCGGCTTGGCCGGGCGCTCGTCGCGGGTGACCAGGTGGCGGATGACCTCCTCGGTGATGAGCAGGCTGTGCTCGAGCTCGGTCAGCAGGTTGGACGGCGCGGCGAACAGGACGATGTGGTACGAGCCTTCACGGAACCGGTCGATCGGGTAGGCGAGACGCCGGCGGCCCCACGGGGCGACCTTGACGATCTGGCCGCCACCGGCGGTGATCTGGCGGGTGACGCGGTCGATGACCGCCTGGCTGCGATCGTCCGGGACGTCGGGACGGATCACGAGCATGAGTTCGTAACGGCGCATGCGCGCAGACACTCCTTCCAATGGGAATGCCCCGTTGACGTCGGTCTGACCGATCGGCACGGAGCGGAAAGGAAACGGACGGTAGTCTAGCACGGCCGCCCGGCCGACCCAGATACGGAGGGCGGGCTCCGTCGATGTATCCTCAGGGCGACCCCCTCAAAGGCGTAGCACCGCAGTCAACCGGAGGCCCCGTGCCCGCCAGCACCATCCTCGTCCTCGAATCAGCCGCGACCGCGGACGCGTCCCTCGTTCCGCAGCTGACGCTGGCCGGCTACACCGTCACCCAGACCACGGATCCAGACGAAGCCTTCTCGAAGGTCGTTGAGCACCAGCTCGCCATCCTGGACGTCGGGGTCGCGGAGACCACCGCCAAGCCCGCCAAGACTCGCAAAGACGGCAAGGAGGGGAAGAACGCCCAGGAGGCGGTCCCGGCCAAGTCGGGCATCGAGCTCTGTCGCGAGATCCGGGCGACGCCGGCCATGGCTGCCGTACCCATCCTTTGCGTGGCCAATAGCGACGACGTGGAGGAGCGCATCGGCTTCCTCGAGGCGGGCGCCGACGACGTCATCGCCCGGCCATTCGACGCTCGCGAGGTGGAGGCGCGGGTGGAGGCGCTGCTTCTGCGCTTCCAGCGATCCAAGCACAAGGAGCCCACCGTCTCGGCCGACGGCCTCACGATCACCCAGGCCCGCCGCGTCATCGCCGTCTATAGCCCCAAGGGCGGCGTCGGGACGACGACGATCGCGACGAACATCGCCGTCGCGGCCGCACAGCGACGGCCGGACCGGGTGGTCCTGGTCGACCTCGACCTGCAGTTCGGCGGGGTCGCGACGCACCTGAACCTGAGTGCCAGGCAGACGCTGGCCGATATCGTCCGGGACGAAGCGGTGCTGCGCGAGCCGGAGCTGCTGCGCACGTACGCGATGCGTCACGACAGCGGCCTGCACGTGATCGCGGCGCCCTCGACGCCGGATGGCGCGGAGCTCGTCACGCCCGACCACGTCTCGCACCTGATCGGCGCGCTGCTCGAGCAATACGAGTCGATCGTGATCGATGCCGGCTCCGTGCTCGACGAGCGGACGCTGACCGTGTTCGAGCAGGCCGAGACCATCGTGCTCGGCGTCTATCCCGAGATCGCCGCGCTCAAGGCCCTGCACGGCTTGCTCGACTACCTGAACGAGGCCGGATCGGTCGGCGCCAAGGCCACGTTCGTGCTCAACAACATGTTCGCGCGGGACATCCTCAAGCCGCGCGACATCGAGGCGGCCCTCGGGACCAAGATCGAGCTCGACTTGCCCTACGACTCGTTCCTGTACCTCAAGGCCGTCAACGAAGGCGTGCCGATCGTCCTTGGCGCGCCGCGCTCACCCGCGGCCGAGCGCCTCGTCAAGCTGAGCGGGACGGTCTTCGGAACCGATGGCGTCGTCGTGCCGGCCGCGGCGACGAAGAAGAAGCCGGGCCTGTTCGGGCTGCGCCGCCGGGCCTGAGCCCTTCGCCGCTGCCTATCCGGTGCTGATGGGCGTGAACTCGACCTCGTTCTCGCTGACGAACCCGATCTCCTTCTCGCCCACGAACAGCATGTAGTGCGGCAGATCGCCCCGGATCTTGAGCGTGGCCGGCCCGAGGACCGGGCGCACGAGCCCGGGCGGGAGCTTCGGGCGCTCGCCACCGTCGATGGTGACGACGGTCGCACCGCCGTCCTTGACCTTGATCATCCCCGCCATCTCGTTCTTGGCGAGCGTGAAATCGATCAGTGGCACGTCGGCCTCCCCTGCATGTTCACCGTAGAGCGGCTTGAACACGAGCAGCTTGCTGCGCGCCTGGCTGTCGCGATACCAGCTCACGTGGGTGTGAGTGAGGTGCGTCAGGTCGCCCTGCGTCCATTTGCCATTGACCAAGACGCTCTTGACCGGCGCCGACGCATGGCCGCGCTCGCGATCCCAGCGGAACACGTGCTTGCCGTCCGGTGTGTAGATCACCTCCCGGATATCGGACGTGCCCGGAGCGTTCGCCTGGCAGGCCGCGACGAGCGCCTTTGACAGGCGCCGGAGATCCTTGTGATTGCCGATGTCGATGGCGCTCGCTGCGCTGGACAGACCGTCCTTGTCGCGCTTCGTCTTGCGACTGTAGGCGCTCCCTTTCAGGTGCTCGCGGCCCAGGTGATACGACGTGCCGCCGTTTTTGTGGCTGGTGTCCCCGACGATGCCGAGGCTGATCGCCGGGAGGCCGGTATGCGCTTTCAGGAGCGCTTGGAGCTCGAGCAGCGTCGGCGGTGAAAACGTCATCAGTCGCCTCCTTTTGCGCGCGCGCAACTGGGACTGTAGACGGCGACCGTTTTTGCCTGTCGCGTGCGGCCCGGCACGCGTCGATGGTGCCGGAGCAGGGATTCGAACCCTGACGCCCTTGCGGGCCGCGGAGTTTAAGTCCGCTGCGTCTGCCATTCCGCCACTCCGGCCTGGGCAAGCCTACCGGCTGCGAGTGGAGCGAGGCCATGCCCAGTCCACGCCTGGGGTGAGGTCGGCGTTGATCGATGTCAGGGAGTGGCGGGCACGACCGGACCTCCGCCGATCCCCTCACGGATCACGCGATAGTCGACGAGCAGATAGCCGGTCGGCGAGATCTCGCTTCGGATCAATTCGAGCTGGATCGGCGGCAAGCCGTCGAGGAGTCGTCGTCCGCGGCCGACGATCATCGGCCCGATGACGAGCCTGAGTTCGTCGACAACGTCGGCGGCGAGCAGCGCCTGCGCGACCGAGAGACTGGCGTGGACGCCGATATCGCCTCCGGGCTCCTGCTTGAGATCCCGAACGAATTCGACCAGCCCACCGTCGATCACCGTCGTATTGGCCCAGTCTCGGTCAACGGGCGACGATGTCGCGACATACTTCGCGACCCCGTTGATGAATGTCGCGAATGGCTCGATCTGGCTGCTCGGCCAGAAGTCCGCCCACTCCCCGTAGCTCCGGCGGCCGAGAATGACGGCGTCCTGCGTCGCGATCAGCGCGGCCGTCTTGGTATCGATCGCCTCGTCCCAGCCGAAGAACTCATTCGGGGCCTCGGCGACCCCGTCGAGGGACGACAACATGCCGACGACGACTTTTCTCACGCCCTACACCTCCGTTTGGTCTCGTTGCCGCTAGTTGGACTGACCGAGCAGCCGAAACTCATCGGTGCGGATGTGCAGGAGGCCCCGGCAGCGTTGTGTCCAGGCTCTACGGGACGTGAGCGGGCGCAAAACGGTCACACCGATCCTCGGCAGATCGGCGCGTGGCACCTCGGGGGGCGTCGGTCCGACCCCTGGCCCGGGCGCACCGGGATTGCCGACCAACCTGCCGACCAAACGAAGGCCCGCTGATGACGCAGCGGGCCGTTTCGTGATCGGGGAGTGGAGGCGACGACCGGATTCGAACCGGTGAATAGAGGTTTTGCAGACCTCCGTGTTGAACCACTTCACCACGTCGCCAGACGGGATTCTACCCGGGGTCGGCCCGGTGGTTGGCTGCCCCTCGAGGATTCGAACCTCGGTTCACGGATCCAAAGTCCGCTGTCCTACCACTAGACGAAGGGGCAGCGGCGCCTTCGGGAGGATGAATGGAGCGGAAGACGGGACTCGAACCCGCGACCCTCACCTTGGCAAGGTGATGCTCTACCAACTGAGCCACTTCCGCTCGGGTGTCCGACCGCCTCGAAAGGTGGTGCCGAGGGCCAGGATCGAACTGGCGACACCGCGATTTTCAGTCGCGTGCTCTACCGACTGAGCTACCTCGGCCCGATGGCCAACCCGTTGGCTGCCCGTCGGCGGACCGCAGGATACCACGGCCCTTCGAGGGCCTGCCACCGCCCGGCGAGGCTCCCCTGCCCTACTCCAGGCCGGCGAGTTGCGCCTGCTCGGCGTCGCCCAGCGGCTGGTCGCCCGTGAGCTGACGCAGCCGATTGATCCGGTCGATGATCGGCGGGTGGGTCGACATCAGGCCGGACGAGCGCTCCTCGAACTTCTTGATCGGGTTCGTGAAGTACATGTGCTGGGTGCCGCGGTTGGCGACCTCGAGCACCTCCGCGTCGCCCGAGATCTTGGCCAGCGCGCGCTCCAGGCCGTACGGGTTGCGGCTCAGCTCGACGGCCGAGGCGTCGGCCAGGTACTCGCGCTGCCGGTTGACGGCCAGCTGGATGAACCGGCTGATGAGTGGCGCGAGGATGGCCAGCACGATCGCAACGATGAAGACGACCGCCTGGGCTCCGCCACCACCACCGCTGTCGCGGTCACGCCCGCGGCCGCCGCCCCAGAACGTGAAGCGCAGGAAGAAGTCGGCCAGGATCGCGATGGCGCCGACCATCACGCCGACGATCAGCGAGAACCGGATGTCCAGGTTGCGCACGTGCGAGAGCTCGTGAGCGAGCACGCCCTGGAGCTCCTCACGGTCGAGCTTCTCGAGCAGGCCGGTCGTGACCGCGACCGACGCGTGCTTCGGGTCGCGACCCGTCGCGAAGGCGTTCGGTGCCGTGTCCTCGATGAGGTAGACGCGCGGCATCGGCACGTTGGCCGCGATCGCCATCTCGCGCACGACGTTCAGGAGCTGCGGTGCGATGGCCTCATCGACCTCACGTGCGCCACTGACCGACAGGACCAGCGAATCGCCCGCGAAGTACGTGCCGATCCCGGCCAGGCCACCGACGATCAGCGCGAGCGCGGTGGCCGCGATGCCACCGGCCGGCTCGCCGGACACGGCGAAGCCGATCGCGAACCCGAGGAGCCCCAGCAGGACGACGACGAACGCCGCCATGAGGAACGAGTTCCGCCGGTTGGCGGCGATCTGGTCGTAAAAGGTTGCCCGGGCCACGGTACCTCCCGCGGTCCGACGATCAGGTCAGGCTGAGGTCGACGTTCGGGACGTTCGCCGCTTCGGGCTCGGCGTCGAAGAACTCGCGCTTCGTGAATCCGAGCGGTCCCGCCAGCAGGACATTGGGAACGGTCGCGATCGCCGTGTTGTAGTCGAGGACCGTGGCGTTGTAGTGCTGGCGCGAGAACGAGATCTGGTTCTCGGTGGTCGTCAGCTGCTCCTGGAGCTCGAGGACGTTCTGGTTGGCCTTGAGCTCGGGGTAGTTCTCGACGACGGCGAACAGCGAGCGCAGCGTGCCGGTCAGCGCATTCTCGGCCGCGGCCTGCTGGGCAGGCCCCTGGGCGCCGGCGGCCACGGCGGCCGCGCGAGCATTGGTGACGTCGGTCAGGACCTTCTGCTCGAAGCCCATGTAGCCCTTGACCGCGTTCACGAGGTTCGGGATCAGGTCGTGACGACGCTTGAGTTGGACCTCGATCTGGGCGAACGCCTCGTCGATGCGCAGGCGCTTCTGGACCAGCGAGTTGTAGATGCCGATCGCGAGGACGACCAGGACGACGATGACACCGATGACGATCAGTACGACTGGGTCCACTGGACCTCCTCCGGTCGGGTGCACGATTCGGCGCCCGTCACGGGCCAGTCTACCGCGCGACAGGGCCGCCGCACGATCAGTGTGTTGACCGACGGGCGCACGACGGCGCCAGCCATCGAGTTGACGCTCAGGCCATCGAGGTGGAGGTGCGCGGACTACTCATCGCGTTGGTCGCCGTCACGGGGACGGCATGCGGCGACGGGGCGACCGCTACGGCGGCCGGATCGGGGCCTCCGGTTGCAACCGGGCCGATCACGTGAGGCGGTCGTGTGGTGGGCGGTGAGGGACTCGAACCCCCGACTTCCTCGGTGTAAGCGAGGCGCTCTAACCAGCTGAGCTAACCGCCCGTCGCCGCGGAGCCTACACCTCGACCGCCGCAAAACACGCGCGGACCGAGAAACGATGCAGGATGCCCGGCTCGGCGCAGCCGACGCAGCCGAGGCAGCCGACGAGGCGGCAGGGCCTGTGGAACGCCGATTCTTGGCATCCACTCACGGGGTTACTGCTACGACCCGCGGCCACCACGAATAGACATCGCATCGGCCCGATTCTTGGAAAGCACGCACGAAACGCATCGTTAGACGCGGATCGGCGCCCGATCTGCCGAATTGTCGGCGATACCACGCATCCCGGTACTGCATGCCAAGTTCGTGGCGCGGACCCGCGGTCCGGCGCGGGAATCGTTCGTGGCGCGGACCCGCGGTCCGGGCGCGGGAATTGTTCGTGGAGGGGGCCCGCGGTCCGGGCGCGGGAATTGTTCGTGGCGCGGGACCTCCGGCACCGGCATGGGCCGGAACCACGTGTGGGGCGGGAACCCGCGGCATCGAAACGACCGCCACGCCGGCGGTCGTCAGGGAGTGCGAAATGGTGCCCAGGCCGGGACTTGAACCCGGATGAGTTGCCTCATACGCCCCTCAAACGTACGCGTATACCAATTCCGCCACCTGGGCAGGTGTCACCGTTCGTCGGTCCGAGGGAATGGTACCGAGGGAGGGACTCGAACCCACACGACCTTGCGGCCACTGGTACCTGAAACCAGCGCGTCTGCCATTCCGCCACCTCGGCACGGACCCGCTATTGACCGCTACCGGTCGACGGCGAGGCGCCATGTTAGCACATCCCAAAATCGATCCGAGGGGTCCGAAGCCTGTCGCAGGACGGGTCCCTGGAGCGTGTCACGGACCACGACGACCTCGTCCGCGAAGGCTAGCGGGAGCAGGTATCGACCCTTCGCCAGCTGCTTCTGCAGGTCGCCGTAGGCCTTGATCCGAGCGGCGTCCGGGCCAGGCGCCCGGGCCTTGGCGAGCAGCGCGTCGAGGGCCGGATCCTGGACGCCCATGACATTGGATCCACCGGTCAGCGTCTGACTCGACGCGAGGAGCGGGTAGAGGTCGGGATCCAGGCCCACCGTGACGTCGACCACCGCGACCTGGAACGTGCCGGTCGCCAGCCGTTCGGTCACGAACTGGACCGGTGGGAGCGGCGTGTGGGTCACCTTGAACCCCAGGGCCGTCCAATCGCGCACCACGGCCTCCGCGGCCGCGAACAAGCCCGGGTTCGTGCCTTCGGTCGGGCTCACGACCTCCAAGGTGAGGGGCTTCTTGGCCTTGGGCAGGTACCAGCCATCGTCCTTGTGTGCCCACCCGGCCTTGGTCAGCGCCTTGCTCGCCCCGAACCGGTCGTACGCCACGGCGGGATCCGCGGCCGCATCGAACATCGGCGATGAGGGTGGGATGGGGCCGGTCGCGCTCGCGGCGGACATGGCGTAGGCCTCGTTGATGAGGCGCACGCGGTCGATGGCCTGCAGGAAGGCCGTCCGGACCGCGGGCGACGCGAACTCGGGGTGGCTCGGCCGCAGGTTGAGCAGGACCGCCGTCAGCGTCGCACCCGGGTAGCGCAGGAGCCGCGTGCCCGTCTCCGATCCGAGCTGGGCCGCTTCCTGGCGTGAGATGCCGGAGGCCCCGTCCAGCGTGCCCGCGCGGAAGTCGGACGCCAAGGCCGCAGGGTCCGAGTAGAACCGGAGCTCGATGCCGGGAAGGTATGGCTGTGGCCGGGACGGCCGACCGCTCGGAGCGGGCGTGGTCAGCGCATCGGGCGCACCGGCGGACGACGGGTCGGCCGAGGCGTCCTCGTCCGGGGCGACGAAGTCACCGGCCGGCACGAGCGACGCCGTCTGATCTGTGAGCTCCACGAGCGCGAACGGCCCTGAACCCAGCGGCTGCCGTCCGAATGGGTCGTCGGCCAGGTCCTCGACCGGGATGTCGGCGAGGAGGTGCGCCGGCGCGAGGGGCTGGGTGAGCGCCTGGAGAAAACCACCGAGCGGCGTCTGCAGCGAGAAGACCACGCGCTGCGGCCCGCTGGCGGTGACCGTGACCTCGCTCCACGAGGTCGACGATGGGCCGGTGTACGAGGGATCCTGGAGGGTCCCGATCGTGAACAGGACATCGTCGCTCGTCACGGGCTCGCCATCGTGCCAGCGTGCGTCGTCGCGCAGGTCGACGGTCCACGTCGTCCCGGTCGGGTCCACCGACCAGCGCTCGGCGAGGTCGGGCACGATCGTGCCGTCGGGGCCATTGCGGAGCAGGCCCGAATACAGCAGGGCGACGAGATCGCGGTCGACCTGGGTCCGGGCCGTCAGTGGCGTCACCGACGCGGGGGCCCCGAGTACGCCCTCGACGTACGGTCGCGTGGCGGCCGCGGCACCGCTGGCGCGCGGTCCGGGCGCGAACGAGGACGTCGAGGAGGAGAGCTGGAGGGCCGGGACGCCGATCAGGCCCGCGACGAGGGCGAGCACCAGGACGAGGGTTCCGACCACGAACGTATCGGTTCGGGTCATGTAGCTCCGTGCGAGCGCCGCGGGTCGGCCGCGGCGCTGCCGTCAGGCGGTCGTGCTGGGCGACAGGATGTAGGACGCCAGCGAGAAGACGACGAACAGGACGAGCAGGACGATCGTGAACTGCCACAGCCGCCGTTCGACACCGCGGCGGCTCCGATAGACGGCGGAATCACCGCCGAACGTGCCGGACAGGCCGGTGCCGCGCGCCTGCAGCAGGATCGCCGCGATGAGCGCGAAGCTGACGATGATCTGGCCGAGGGCCAGGATGGGATTCACGAGTCGTTGACCTCCGTTCGTACGGCGGCCGATGCTATCACAGGAGCCGGGTTCAGCCTCCTTCAGGCCCATCACCCAGCAGCGAGCGACCGGTGATGGCCGGCCAGGTCGGCAGGTCGGCAAGCTCGAGGATGGTCGGCGCGACATCGGCGAGCACCCCGTCGCGCCAGTCGCCGGCCCGCCGCCGATCGGCCCACGAGCAGGAACGGCACGGGGTTCAGCGAGTGGGCCGTGACGGGTCGGCCGCCATCGTCGCGCAGGTCGTCGGCGTTGCCGTGGTCGGCGGTGATCGCGAGGATGGCGCCCGGCCCGTCGGGGTCGGCGGCCTCGATGCGCTCGATCGCCTCGACCACCCGGCCGAGGGATTCGTCGACCGCCGCCAGGCCCTCGATCGTGGCGTCCCAGACGCCCGTGTGGCCGACCATGTCCGGGTTGGCGTAGTTCGCCACGATGAAGTCGTAGTCACCCGAGTCGATGGCTTCGACGAGCGCATCGGTGACCCCTGCCGCCGACATCGCGGGCGCGAGGTCATAGGTCGGCGACCTTGAGGCTCGGGATCAGCCGCCGGTCCTCGCCCGGCCAGGGAGCCTCGATGCCGCCGTTGAAGAAGTACGTGACATGCGCGTACTTCTCGGTCTCGGCGACATGGAACTGCCGCCAGCCAGCCTCGCTCATCGCCTGCGCCAGCGAACGCGCCGTCTCGGGCGGGAACGCGATGAGAGCGGGCAGTCCCCCCTCGTACTCCGTCATGGTCACGACCAGCAGGCCATCTGGCGCTGGCCGGCCCGACGGCGAGGCACGGTCGAAGCCGCCGAACTCCGGCCCGTCGGCGAGCGCGTGGGTCAGCTGGCGGGCGCGGTCCGCGCGGAAGTTGGCGAACACGATCGGATGTCCGGGTGGCAGGGGCGCGGCGAGCCCGTCGATCACCGTTGGCCGGACGAACTCGTCGGTCTCGCCGCGCGCGTACGCGGCCTCGATGGCCGCCGCCGCGGAACCCGCGTGATGGGTCGCCTCGGCGTGGACGATCGCGTCGTAGCCGACCTCGACCCGTTCCCAGCGCCGGTCCCGGTCCATCGCGAAGTAGCGCCCCCCGACGGTCGCCACGGCGGCGGCCGGGTGAGCGGCCGCCAGCCGCGCTTCCAGGTCGAGCAGGTGGACGCCCGCCGACGATGGCGGCGTGTCGCGCCCGTCGAGGAGCGCGTGGATGCGCACCTGGGCGACGCCTTGTCGCTCCGCCAGCTCGACCAGGGCGACGAGATGCCGGTCGTTGGCGTGCACGCCGCCCGGTCCGATCAGGCTCACGATGTCGAGGACGCCGTCGGCACGAGCCCGCTCGCACGCCGCGAGCAGGGCCGGCCGGCTGAAGAACGTGCCGTCATCGATGGCCGCATCGATGCGGGGCAGGTCCTGGAGCACCGGACGACCCGCCCCGAGGTTCAGGTGGCCGACTTCGGAATTGCCCATCTGGCCCGGCGGCAGCCCGACCGCGTCCTCCGAGGCCCGCAACACGCTGTGCGGCCAGCGCGCGAGCAACGCGCGCCACGTCGGCATCGGCGCTGCGGCGATGGCGTCGCCGGGGCCGCCGTTGCCGATGCCGAACCCGTCGAGGACGACGAGCACGATGGGTCGGGGTCGACGACGGTCGGGGTCGGCTCGCGGCCGAGCGGGGCGTGTCCGTCACCGGCCGGCTCAGCCGGCCAGGCCGCGGGCCCGGGCGGTCATGCCGGCCCGGGCCACGATCCCCGCCATCTCGTCCGGTTTGAGCGACGCGCCGCCGACGAGCGCACCGTCGATGGACGGCTCGGCAAGGAACGTGTCGATGTTCGTTGACGTCACGCTGCCGCCGTACAGGACGGGGATCTCGGCGGCGACGTCCCCCCAGCCCAGTCCTTCGAGGCTCGTTCGGATGGCGTCGGCCATCGCGGCCGCATCGGCGCCGGTGGCATTTCGGCCGGTGCCGATCGCCCAGACCGGCTCGTATGCGATGACCAGGCCCCCGGCACGCAACGTGGCGTAGTCTCGGCCCGTCAGGGCGCCTCGGAGCTGGGTATCCACGACGTCCGTGGCGCGGCCGGCCTCTCGTTCGCCGAGCTGTTCGCCGACGCACAGGATCGGCCGCAGTCCGGCGTCCAGGGCCCGACCGAGCTTCCGGCCGACCAGGTCGTCCGTCTCTGCGGCGTCGCGCCGCCGTTCCGAGTGACCGACGATCACCCACGTCGCGAGACCCACCAGCATGGGCGCGGAAATCTCCCCCGTATAGGCACCGGCAAGCTCATGGTGGACGTTCTGGGCCCCGATCGCCACGTCCGGATCCGCTTCCGCGAGCGTCGCACCGACCGCGGCCAGACACACGTACGGCGGGCAGATCGACGCGCGTCACGCCGGCCTCGCGGGTTCGGGACGCGATCGTCCGCGCGAGGTCGCCCGCGTCCGCCGGGGTCGTGTGCATCTTCCAGTTGGCGGCGACCACGACCTCACGCATGCGCGCGAACCATCTCACTGCCGCCGTCACCGGCGGTCGATGGCGGTGCGGGCTCCGCCTCGGCGAGGCGTTCGATCCGCTCGAGGGCCCGCTGGACGGCCGATCGATGGAGCTCGAGCCGTTCGGCGAGCTCGGTCAGCGTGGCCTCGGGGGTTTCGCGGCGGGCGTCCGCGATGAGGCGCACGACATACGGTTGCTCCGGCATCCGCCCGTCGGCGTCGAGGACCGCGATGGCATCGAGCTGGCGGCCGGCCGCCGCCACGGCCCGCTGGAGATTGGCCGATTCGGCGTTGAGGACCCGGTTCAGCTCGCCGCGCAGCGCACGCGACACCTGGCGGGCCTCCAGCTCGAGCAGGGCCCCAGCCGCACCGATGCGACGCAGGAACGTCCCGACCGCTTCGCTGCTCTTCCAGGTCACGACGCCGCGCCCGCGCCGCAGCCGCCATGCCGCCGGCAGGCCCACCTCGCGCAGGCGTGCCGCGAGCACCGGGGCGTCGTCCGGCGGCACCACGAACTCCAGGTGGGTCCGGCCACCGGCCAGGCTCAGCGAGCCGCGCGCCAGGAACCGGCCGCGCAACCAGGCCGTCCGGCAGTGCTCCGCCGCGGTCGCCCAATCGAACGGGGCGGCGTCGGCCTCCTCGCGCACCCGGCGCAGCCGCACCGCCAATCGGGCCACGGCCGGCTCACGGGCGCCGATCTCCGTCCCGAGGCCGGCGGCCTCCGCGAGGCGATCGCACGACCGCGCCGGGTCGACGCCCGCCAGCTCGTTGCGCAGGGCGGTCACGAGATCGCGTTCCGAGCGCGTCATCTCAGGCCGTCCGGCCCACGGTCCGCCGGCGCGTCGCGGTCTCCGCCTCGAGGGCGCGCATGACGGCGGCCGCCAGCCGGGCCGGATCGTGATGCCGTGCGTTGTCGGCGTGGACGACGTCGTCGAGGATCAGCCGCGGCACCGGCTGCATCCCGGGGGGCGGCCAGTGCAGGCGAACGCTCTCGGCCGTGTCGTCGGCCGGGATGCGAGGATCGGGGCGGTTGTTGGCGAGGACCATGTCGACGAGGCCCGGCTGCCGTGTGGTCCACGATCCCCTGCACGTGCGCCGAGAGGTCGTAGCCCGAGGTCTCGCCGTCCTGGGTCGCGACGTTGCAGACGTACAGGCGCGGCGCCTGGGCCGCCAGGAGCGCGTCCCGGATCGACGGCAGGAGGAGGCTCGGCAGGAGGCTCGTGTACAGGCTGCCGGGGCCGAGAACGATGAGCTCGGCGTCGGCGATGGCCGCCAGGGCGTCCTCGGACGCGTCCACGCCCTCGGGAGTGAGCCAGACCCGTTCGATGTCGCGGGTGACCATGATGAGCGACTGCCCATCGACGACCGAGCCGTCCCGGCAGCGAGCGTGCAGGGTCAGCGGGGTCGCCGTCACCGGCACGACCTGACCACGGACGGCGAGGATCCGGTTGATGCGCCGGACCCCCTCCTCGAAGTCGCCGCCCTCGATGGCGGTCATCGCCGCGAGCAGCAGGTTGCCGACGGCATGGCCGGCCAGGCCCGGTCCGTCGGCCGACGACGTGTCGGCGTCGGCGATCGGGAACCGGTACTGGAGCAGCTCGTTCATCAGCGGTTCGGCGTCCGCGAGCGCGGCGATGCAGTTTCGGATGTCGCCGACCGGCGGGATCCCGAGCTCCGTCCGGAGGACGCCCGACGAACCGCCGTCATCGGCGACGGTCACGACCGCGGTGAGGTTGCTCGTGTGCTCCTTGAGACCGCGCAGGAGGGTGGACAGCCCGGTCCCGCCCCCGATCGCCACGATGCGCGGCCCGCGGGCCAGGAAGCGCTTCTGGTAGATGACCTCGACGAGGGGCTGATCGGCGTCGGAGGTCCGCAGCGGGTCCGTCACGCCGCGCATCGCGCGGTAGCCGCCGAGCGCGACGAGCCCCACACCGATCGACCCGATGATGAGGCCGCGCAACGGGTACGGCAGGAACTGCAGGGTCGCGGCATCGATGAACGCCCCGGCCAGGCCACCGGGCTCGAAGTCGCGTTGGACCTGGCGGAGCAGGTGGGCGAAGGCGAGGGCGAGCAGGAGCAGGCCCAGGAAGACGACCAGCAGCCAGCGCTTGACCCCGATGCCGGGTGTCAACCAGCGGCGCAGGTTCACGACCGATCCAGCTCGCGATGGAAGACCGCCACCGGACCCGTGTCCTGGCCCCGCAGCCAGGTCGCCAGCTCCTCGGCGAGCACGATGCTGCGGTGGTAGCCACCGGTGCAGCCGATGCCGATCGTGAGCCGGGTCTTGCCCTCCGCGATGTACGCCGGGATGGCGAACTCCAGGAAGTCGCGCAGGAGATCGAGGAACTTGCTCGTGACCGGCTGGTCGAGGACGTAGGAACGGACCTCGTCGGTCAGGCCGGAGCGCGGCCGCAGGTCGGGGATGTAATACGGATTGGCGATGAACCGGACGTCGAACACGAGATCGGACTCGAGCGGGATGCCGAACTTGTAGCCGAAGCTGATCAGCTGCACGGCGAGCTGGTCGGGGCGTGTCGTCGTGGCCAGCTGGGCGAACAGCCGCTCGCGGAGCTGGCGCAGCGACAGGTCGGACGTGTCGACGATGACGTCCGCCTCTGCGCGGACCGGGTCCAGGATGCGCCGCTCCTCCGCGATCGAGCTCGCGATGCCGCGGTGGTCGCTCAGGGGATGGCGGTGACGCGTCTCGCTGAAGCGCCGGATGAGGACATCGTCGCGGGCTTCGAGGAACACGATCCGCGGCACGATCCCGCGGCCCTCCAGGGCACCGCGCATGGCCGCGAGCGCGAGGGTCGCGTCGCCGGACCGAACGTCGACGACGATGGCCACCTGGGCGAAGCGCCGCAGGTCGGACGACACGAGCTCCGCGAGATCCGGCAGGAGCTCCCCGGGGAGGTTGTCCACGACGGTGTAGCCGAGGTCTTCGAACAGCTTCGCCGCCGCCGTCTTCCCGCCCCCGGACAGGCCCGATAGGATCACGACCGCCTGCTCCGCGGCACCGTCGGTGACGGGATCGTCCGCAGCCTCGCTCACCGGCCCGTGCGCTTGATGAACAGGACGGTCAGCTCGAACAGCAGATACATCGTGCCGCCGAGCACGAATGGGCTCACGAGGTCGCCACCGGGCGTCGCGATGGCCGAGAAGATCGCGATGCCCAGGATCACGTAGCGCCGGACCTGGCGGAGGCGATCGGAGGTGACGATGCCGACCCGCGACAGCCCCACGAGCAGGATCGGGAACTCCATGACCAGCCCGAACGCCAGGAACGTCGTCGTGACGAAGTCGAAGAACGGCCCCGCGGCGACGTTCTCGACGAGCCGCTCGTCGTTGAAGCTGAACAGGAACGACAGCGCGTACGGGAGCACGAGGTAGGCGATCCCTACGCCGAGGGCAAAGAAGATCAGCGCCAGCGGGACCCACGGTCGGACGGTCTTGCGCTCGGCCGGGGTGAGACCCGGGGCGATGAAGGCCCAGACCTGGTAGAGGATCACGGGCATGGCCAGGATGATGCCGATGATGAGCGAGATCCGCAGCTGGATGGCGAAGCCGTCGCCCGGTCCAAGGGTCTGGGCCGTCTTGTCCGGCAACAGGTCCAGCAGGTAGTTCCGGACCGGCGTCGCGAGCACGAACCCGATGGCGCCGCCGACCACGACCGCCAGGATCACGCGGAACAGGCGCGTCCGCAGCTCGCCGAGGTGATCGACGAGTGACATGACCGAGCCATCGGGAGCCGTTGCGGGCGGGGGGCTCGGTTCGGGCGTCACCGGGACGCCGGGCCGCGTGGCGTCGCGCAGGGCGTCGGCGTCGGCCATCGAGGGCGAGGGACCGGGCGCCTAGTTGGTGCCGGGCGTCGGCTCACTGGGGCGCGGTCCGGCCGACTGGGAGGTCGGCACAGCCGGTGCGCCGGGCAGGTCAGCTCCCTGCGGGGCCACGGCCGGCGCGGGGGTCGGCGGCGCCTCCTGGGACGGCGGCGGGAGGGGCGACGTGTCGACCTTCACGGAATTGCCGAGGTCCGATGACGCCTTGCGGAACTCACGGATGCTCTTGCCGAGGGCCGATCCGACGTCGGGCAGCTTGCCCGGGCCAAGGATCAGTAACGCGATCACAAGGATGATGACGAGCTCGAGAGGTCCTGGTGTCGGCAACATGACGGAGTGTCCTCAGGTAGGTCGGCCGCGGCGGCTAGGGTAGCACAGGGAGGCGGGCTGCCCACTCGGCGGCGGCGGCCCGAACACGCTCGAATGGGTCTCCGGAGACCCCGTCCGACGCTGCGCTGGCGGCCCCTGCGATCGCCCGCGACACGTTCACCAGGAGCCCGTGACCGGGCCGCAGGTGAGCCGGGCCGGCCGATGCCGGTCCGTGCTCGAGGACCGGCTCGACGGCCCCGCCCTGCGCGCCGACGCCGGGCACCAGGAACGCCAGCCCGGGTGCCAGCGCCCGGATGCGGGCGAGCTCCTCGGGGGCCGTCGCGCCGACCACCAGGCCGACCGTCCCGCCGGGCCCCCAGCCGCTGGCGAGGCGAGCGACCCGCTCGTGGAGCCGCTCGGCCGGATGGCCAGCGGCAGGATCAGCGGCGACCTCGAGATCCTGGAGCTCACCGGCCCCGGGGTTGGACGTCCGGCACAGGACATAGGCGAACCGGTCGCCTCGCTCGAGCAGCGGGGTGAGGGCCTCGGCGCCGAGGTACGGGTTGACCGTGACGGCATCCGCGCCGAGCTGCTCGAACAGCGCCGTGGCCTGGCGCGCGGCCGTCGAGCCGATGTCTCCTCGCTTCGCGTCGGCGACCACGGGGAGGTCGGTCGGGAGGCTGGCGCGCAGCCGTTCGAGGGCGGCCATGCCCGCCGACCCGTAGGCCTCGAAGAACGCCAGGTTCGGCTTCACGGCGGCGACATGCGGGACGGCCGCCTCCAGCAGGAGCGCCGCGAAGCGCTCGAGACCGGCGAGATCCCGACCGAAGCCCGCGGGCAATCCCTCGGGATCGGGGTCCAGGCCGAGGCACAGGACGGTGCCGGTCGTCTTCGATCGTGCCCCGAGCCGCTCGAGGTACGTGGTGGCGACCCCGTCGCCGGCGCTCGCACGTCCCCCGTCCCGTCCCCCCGCGATCACGGGGCGGGGCTGGCGACGGTCGGGGCCGCGGACGCGGGCGTGCTCGGCGCCCCGGTCGGCGGCGGGGTCGCCGGCAGGAGGTCGGCCGGGATGAACCAGTCGGGCCGCGAGGACGCATCGAGGCCGGAGACCTCGGTGAGGTTCACCGTCTCCTTCACGGTCCACGTCGGCGCCGCCCCGTCGAGGACGGCCAGCCGGAGGTCGACCGTCTGCCCGACGATGTGCAGGAAGGCGATCCCGTTGCCGGCCGGTGACCATGACGGCGCGAAGGATGCGCCGTCGTCGGTCAGTCGGAGGAGCTGCCGCCCATTCCGCCCGTCGAGGATCACGACGTCCGTTCCGAGCGCGGTCGTGCGTGTGGCGGCGACGTATCGACCGTCCGGCGAGAAGGAAGGCTGCATGTAGCCCGGGGCGCTGAGCGTGCCGGCCTTCTTCGTCGTGGTGTCGTAGCGCAGGATCACCGGTGCTCCGCGCGCGCCGTCACGGCCGTTCTGCGTGAACAGCAGGAACTTGCCGTCCGCACGCCACTCGGGGTCCTGATGCCCGAGCACGCCTGACGAGCGGACGCCCGCGGAGCGCAGCTTCTTCGTTTCGACGTTGAAGAACTTCAGCACGACGTCGTCCTCGCCCGGGTTCGGGGCGTCCGTGACGAGCGCGATCGTCTTCCCGTCCGGCGACAGGACTGGCTGGCGCATCCACGACGACCATTCCAGCCGCCCATCCTTCACGAACCCGGTCGCCAGGCGCTCCGGGTCCGTGCCGCCGGCCGCGGGCACGCGCATGAGGTCCTGGATGACGATGTCGTAGTAGCCGATGTGACCCTTGACCGGCCAGTACCCGATCTCGGGCTTGGAGCGCACGAAGGTGATCCATTGACCGTCCGCCGACCACGACGGCATGGAGTCGAGGCCGCTCGAGGTCACCTGCTTGACGTCGTCGTTGGTCTGGACCCAGATGTTGCCGGCCTTGGCGTAGACGATCGTGCCTTCGAACGCCGCCTCCTCGGGCACGACCACGACACCCGAGGGCGCGGGGGTCCGCCGCGGGCCATCGCCATCGCCGCCGTTGCCGTTCGGCCCGCCGATCCCAAAGGGCACGTCGCCGTTGAGCAGGTTGAGGGTCACGACGCCGACGAGGAGCAGGCCGACGATCGAGAGGACCGGCGCCGCGACCGTGCCGATCGGCCCGAGGCCATACGGGTCGCCGGTACGCGGCGGCCGCGACCGCACGGCCCGGGTCATGAGGCCGCCGCCACGAGTCCCGGTCCGGCGGCCGCGAGCACGATCGCCGCTTCCGGGTGCACCCCGCTCGGCGCCGCATCGCGGATCTCCAGCTGGAGCGATTCGAACCCGCCGAAGGTTCGGCTGGCGAGGCGTGCGACAACGTCGATGACGTCGCCCTCCCGTACGAGCGCGGCGATGTCGACGCGGCCGAAGGCGATCCCGTCGAGGACGTCCCGATCGCGCCGCAGGGTCAGCGAGGTGTGGTCGGTCCCGGCCTGGCGGACGCGGAGCACGGTCAGGCCGAGCACGGCCACGAGCGGCTGGGGGTTGCCGGGACCGTACGGCGCCAGCGCGGCCAGCTCGCGGTACAGGGCGTAGTCCACGCCGAGCGCCGGGAGCGCGAGATCGATGGCCAGGACGGCCCGCGGATCGGATGGTGCGGCATCGCGCGCGATCGCCTCGAATTGTTCGACGAACGCTGGCCAGCGCTCCGCGGGCAGCTCGAACCCGGCCGCGCCCGCGTGGCCGCCGTAGCGGGTGAACAGGTCGGCGCACGACTCGAGGGCCGCGCCGAGGTCCACCGTGCCGTCGCTCCGGCAGGAGGCGCGGATGGTGTCACCGAGCTCCGCCCCGACGATGGCCGGCCGCGAGCCGTCCTCCGCGAGCCGGGCCGCGACGAGGCCGACGATACCGACCGGCCATGGGCCATGGACGATCGCCGCGGGTCGGTCGGGATCCGCGGCCACCAGGGCCCGGGCCTCGTCGACGGCCGTGCCCATCAGGTCGCGCCGGGTCTTGTTGGCCGCCTCGAGCGCATCGGCATGGGCCGCGGCTTCCAGGGCGTCGCCGGCCAGCAGCAACCGGGCCGCCTCGAGCGCCTCCCCGACCCGCCCAGCCGCATTCAGGCGCGGGGCCAGGGCGAACGCGATCGTGTCGAGGTCCATGTCCTTGGGCACGACCCGCGCACGCTCCAGGAGGGCGGCGATCCCGGGTCGCGGGGCACGGCGCATCTGGCCCAGGCCCAACCGGGCGATGGATCGGTTCTCGCCCACGATCGGCGCCACGTCGGCGACCGTCCCGATCGTCGCGAGGTCGGCAAGGTCCAGGGCCGCGGCGGGACCACCTGGCTCATCCGCCAGGATCAGCTGGGCGACCTTGAAGGCCACGCCGCTGCCGGCCAGGCGCACATCCGGATAGCGCGAGTCGGCCCGATGCGGGTTGACGACCGCGACGGCCGGCGGCAGGGTCGGCGGGAGGCGATGGTGGTCCGTGACGATGACGTCGACGCCACGCTCGGCGGCGATGGCGATCTCCGCGGCGGAGCTCGATCCGGTGTCCACGGTCACGATGACCCTGACGCCGTTCCGCTCGGCCGTCTCGACCGCGGCCAGCGACAGGCCGTGGCCCTCGTCCAGCCGGCTCGGGACGTACGGTTCCACGGTCAGGCCGTAGCGGCGCAGGGCAAGGACGAGGATCGCGAGGCCGTCCAGTCCGTCCGCATCGAAGTCGCCGAAGACCATGACCCGTTCGCCACGCTCGCGGGCGAGAGACAGCCGCCCGACCAGCAGGTCCGCGTCCGGCAGGAGGCGCGGGTCGTGCAGGCCGTCCAGGGGATCGGCGAACCACGCGTCCAGGCCGGCGGCGTCCGTCACGCCGCGCCGGGCGAGCAGGCCCGTCATCCGCTCCCCGATGCCACGGCCTCGTGCGGCGTCCGCGAGTCCCTGGGCCATGAGACGTGTCTCGGGAAAGCTCCAGCGGAAGCGGGGTTCCAGCACGTCCTCAGGATGCCACGAGGCGCTCACCTGCGCCTCTACGGATCACGTGGCGACGCCCGAGGGGGGTCAGGATGCGGCGCGGCGCGGCCGCGGCGCACGTGCCGTGGGGAGGCGGCCGTGCCGGCGGTCGTCCCACGCCTGCCAGTCCACGAGCAGCGGGCTGGCCACGAAGATCGACGAATACGTGCCGATGACGATGCCGATCAGCAGGGCCAGGACGAAGTCGCTGATGGCCGAACCCCCGAAGAGGAACAGCGCGAGCAGGGTGATGACGACCGTCAGGCTGGTCGTGATCGAGCGTCCGAACGTCTGCAGGATCGAGTGATTGACGATCTCGTCGAACGGCTCGCCGAGGTGTCGGGCCTTGTTCTCGCGAACGCGGTCGAAGACGACGATCGTGTCGTGGACCGAGAACCCGATGACCGTGAGCATCGCGGTCACGAACAGGGCGTCGACCTCGACGTGGAAGAACGTGCCCAGGATCGCGAACGCGCCAACCACGACGACGACGTCGTGTCCGAGCGAGATGAGCGCGGTCACCCCGAACTTCACGTCGCGGAAGCGGTAGGTGATCCAGCCCACGATGGCCAGCGAACCGACCACGATGAGCACCAGCGCCTGGCGGAGCAGGTCCGAGCTGACCACCGCGCCGATCGTCGTCAGGCTGGCCTGCGACTCGATCTTGCCCAGCTTTGCCTCGAGGGCCGTGACCATCTCACCGAGCTTCCCGTCGGTCGGCAGGCGCGTGTTGCCCACCGGGCCCGCGGACGGCGACGCGGATGGAGAGGCTGACGCCACAGGAGAGGCGGAGGCGGATGGGACCGGGGTCGGTGCGGCCGTCGGAGACGCCGAGACGGCGGCCGAGGCCGACGCCGCGGTGGACGCGGCCGGCGAAGACGATCGGCCGGCGACGGCGACGTGGCCACGGACGGTGACGCGGCCGGCGACGGCGACGCGGCCGCCGAGCCCGATGGCGATGCGGACGGCGTCACCGTGGGGACCGGCTCGGCCTGCAACCCGATCGGCTCGGTCTTGATCTCGATGAACCCGGTGCCCGTCCGGACCGCGACCGCCTCCAGGTCGTTCTCGGCGAACACGGCCTCGACCTGCTCCGGGGTCACCGCCGGGTCGGCGAACTTGATCTCCCAGCGCGTGCCACCGGTGAAGTCGATGGTCAGCTGCAGCCCGGCGTCCGAGAACGGGGAGATGAGGATGAAGATGAGCCCGGGGATCGTCAGCAGGGCAGACAGGGCATAGAACCAGCGGCGTTTGCCGATGACGTCAAACATCGGCACGAACGGGGCGCCGAGACGGGCGGGCCGAGGTCACGGCCACGAACTCATCCTCCCGGAGGCCGAACAGCGAGGCCTTGCGAGCCCATTCCTGGCGGACGACGACGCGCATGATCGACCGGGTGACGACGATCGCGCTGAACATCGAGATGAGCACGCCGATGATCAACACCAGCGCGAACCCGCGGATGACGGACGACCCGAAGGCGTACAGGATCGTCGCGGTGATCAAGCTCGACACGTTCGAGTCGAGGATGGAGTTCCAGGCCCGGTTGAACCCGGCTTCGACCGCGGCCGGCAACGACTTGCCGATGCGCAGCTCTTCCTTCATCCGCTCGAAGATCAGGATGTTGGCGTCGACCGCCATGCCCACCGAGAGCACGAAGCCCGCGATCCCGGCCAGCGTTAACGTCACCGGCACGAGCCGGAAGATCGCGTACACGACGATCGTGTAATAGATGAGGGCGAAGGCGGCCACCACGCCGGGCAGCCGGTAGTACAGCAGCATGAACAGGATGACGAGGGAGATCCCGAGGAAGCCCGCGAGCAGGCTCTGATTCAGGAATTGCTCGCCCAGGCTGGCCGAGATGTCCTCGCTCGAGAGCTCCTGGACCTTGAACGGCAGTGAGCCGAACTTCAGGACCGTGACGAGCTCGTTCGCCTCGGCTGGCGGGAAGCCGCCGATCCCGCCCGAGCTGATCTGCACCTGGCCGTTCGGGATGGCGTTCTGGATCACCGGGGCGGTGATGACGGCTCCATCGAGGGTGACGGCGAAGTATTCCTGGACGTGCTCCGCCGTGAACTTGGCGAACAGCTGCGCGCCAGAGTTCGGGCCTTCGTCCTTGAGCTGGAAGTTGACCGCCAGGCCGCCCCCGCTGTTGTCCGTGCCGACGGCCGCGGACGAGATCTGGTCACCGCTGAACAGGGGCGGGTACTCCTCGCGGTCGAGCACCTGGCCGGCCGTCACCTGGGTCTGTCCAAGTGGGACGAAGTCGAGCTCCCCGGTCTGGCCGACGAGCCGACGCACCGCATCGACGTCCGACACGCCGGGCAGCTCGATCACGATGCGGTCCGAGCCCTGGACCACGACGACGGGCTCCGACACGCCGGTCGAGTTCACGCGGCGCTCCATGATGTCCTTGATGACGCCCATGCTCTCCGCGGTCGGCGAGACGCCGTCCTTGGGGAGCGCCTGGTACTCGACCCGCAGTCCACCCTCGAGATCGAGCCCGAGCTTCGTGTCCACGACGCGCCACTGACCGTCCGTCGCGGTGGAGTCGGGCAGGCGCAGGTTCGGGAAGAAGTCGATCAGCAGGGCGAGCGCGCCGATGACGATGATGATGATGGGTCCGGCTCTTCGCATACCGGCGGGATGGTACACGGTGCGCCCCGCGGACGCCTGATCGAGGGCGGTGCCTCCAGCCGCGGCTCGACCCCCGGCGGGCCTGACCCGGTCCGCGCTCGCTGCATGGACGCCGTGTGTGCAAGTCACACCGGGAAGGTGGTCGGGCACCCGCGTTACCCGCGCGGTCGCTCGCTCCATGGTCATGAGGGACGAAATCGGTCATAAGCAGGCCCGCCGGCGGGCGTTCGCGGCCCCTTCGGATCGGCGATATGCGGCGGGCGTCCATGCACTCGTCAAGGAGGACGCTTGCCCGGCGGCGCGGCGGGTGGCGGCGGCGCGGCGGGTGGCGGCGGCGCGGCGGGTGGCGGCGGCGCGGCGGGTGGCGGCGGCGCGGCGGGTGGCGGCCGGCGGCGCGGCGGGTGGCGGCGGCGGCGGGCGGCGGCGGCGGCGCGGCGGGTGGCGGCGGCGCGGCGGGTGGCGGACGGCGGCGCGGCGGGTGGCGGCGGCGCGGCGGGTGGCGGCGCGCAGCCGGGTCGCTGACCCGGTCAGGCCTCCAGCGTCGCCTTGATCCGCTCGGCGAGGGCCCGGCTGATGCCGGGCACGGACGCGATCTGCTCGACGGGCGCGTCGCGCACGCGCTTGATCGAGCCGAACACCTTGAGCAGCTCGCGCTTCCGCTTCGGCCCGACGCCCGGCAGGTCGTCGAACGCCGAGCGGACCGTGCGCCGGTCGCGCAGCGTCCGGTGGTACGTGATGGCGAACCGATGCGCCTCGTCGCGCAGGCGCTGGACGAGGTACAGCGCCGATGACGTCGGTGGTAGCACGATCGGGTCCGGCCGATCCGGCAGGAACAGCTCCTCGCGCTCCTTGGCGAGGCCGGCGAGCGGCAGGTCGTGGAGCCCCAGCTCGTCGAGGACGGCCTTGGCCGCGCTGACCTGGCCCTTCCCCCGTCCACGATCACGAGGTCGGGCATCGCCCAGCGCCGCTCCTCCTCGCTGCCTTCCTCGCCGGACCGGGTGACGCGGAACCGGCGGCGCAGGACCTCCTGGTGGCTGGCGAAGTCGTTCGGCCCCTGCACGGTCTTGATGCGGAACCGCCGGTATTCCCCGGTCCGCGGCTTGCCGTCCTCGAACACGACCATGCTGCCGACCGACTCCGAGCCCTGGAAGTTGGAGATGTCGTAGCACTCGATGCGGAGCGGCGGCCCCGGCAGGCCCAGGGCTTCGGCCAGCTCCTCCAGGGCGGCGAGCGTCTTGCCATGGTCGGCCAGCCAGCGCGCGTGCTCGCGGGCGAGCGTATCCGCCGCGTTCCGTGCGGCCAGATCCATGAGTGCCCGCTTCTCGCCACGCCGGGGAACGCGCAGGTAGACCGGGCCACCCCGCTTCTCCGCAAGGAAGTGCTCGAGGTCGGCCATGCCCTCCCCCACCCCGGCTGGCACGTATACCTCGCGCGGGATCGAGGTCGCGCGGGCGTAGTACTGCTCGAGGAAGCTCGCAAGGACCTCGTCGTCGGACGCCTCGCGGACGGCGTCCAGCAGGTACACGTCGCGCCCGATCATCTTGCCGTCACGGATGACGAACAGGGTCATCGCCGCCTGATTGTCCTGGCGCGCCATCCCGACCATGTCGAGCTCGGTCCGCGCGAAGGCGGCCATCTTCTGGCTCTCCATCGTGCGCTCGATCGCGCGGATCTTGTCGCGGTGCTGCGCCGCGCGCTCGTAGTCCTGCTTCTGGGAGGCGGCGGACATCTCGACCCGGAGGGCCTTGACGAGCGTCTCCTGGCGGCCTTCCAGGAAGAGCTCGACCTGTTGGATATCGGCGCGATAGTCGTCCTTCGAGATGGCCTCGATGCAGGGGCCCTGGCAGCGCTTGATGTGGTACAGCAGGCACGGCCGCTGGAGCGCACGCTCCCCGTCCTTGATGTCGATCGTGCAGGTGCGGAACGGGAACAGCCGGCGCACGAGGTTCATCGACTCGTCCACGCTCGACGCCGAGGCGTACGGGCCGAAGTAGCGACTCCCGTCGTTCACGAGCTTGCGCGTCCGCTCGACCCGCGGGAAGTCGTCGCCGAGCGTGACCTTGATGTATGGGTAGCTCTTGTCGTCCTTGAGCCGCACGTTGAAGCGGGGCTTGAACCGCTTGATGAGGTTCGCTTCGAGGAGCAGCGCCTCCGACACGCTGTCGACCTCGGTCACCTCGACGTCCGCCACACGGTCGATGACGCTGCGGATCCGGTGGATCTCCCCGCCGGGCGCCTGCTTCTGCCAATAGCTGCGGACGCGGCTGCGCAGACTCTGGGCCTTGCCGACGTACAGGACGTCGCCTCGGCCGTCCCGCATAAGGTAGACGCCGGGGCGATCCGGGAGTCGCTTGAGGGTCGCTTCGAGCTCGGGGGTCACGCCCCGATGCTAGGACAAGTTCGGCGGGGCCGCCGCTAGCCCTTGCCCTTGTTCGTCCGGACGGCGTCAGCGCCGCGCAGCTCGAGCCGGAAGGAGCCGGCGTCGAGGCCGTCGAGCGTGGCCGTGACGGTGTAGCAGGAGCCATCGAGCGCGCTCGTGTCCAGGCCGACGTTCCAGCGCCCGCCGCCCGTGACCAGCGTGAGCCTGATGCCGCTGCCCGTGGCGCACGGCGACAGGACCAGTTCTGCGTCACCGCTCGTCCGGGCCACGCCGTCGACGAAGAGCTCGACCTTGACCGGGATGGTCCGGCCTCGGTTCGCCGTGAAGGTCGTGCCGGATCCTGCGATCGGCTCACCCCAGCTGGCGGTCGCGACATGGGGGCTCACATAGACGACGGTGACGTCGAACGAGTCCTGGACCGTGTTGTTGCTCGCGTCCGTCGCAGTGCACGTGACCGTGGTCGTGCCCACGTCGACGTGCGAACCGCTCGCCGGCAGGCAACCCACGACGGGGTGACTGTCCACGGTGTCCATCGCCGATGGCGTCGCGTAGGAGAGGGTCATCCCCGTCGGATCGCTGGTCGTCACGCTGTAGTCGCCAGGCACGCTGACGAGCGCCGGCGGTGTCGTGTCCACGACCGTGAGGGTGAACGACGCGGTGGTGGTCAGGCCGCCGCTGTCGGTGACCGAGCAGGTGACGCTCGTCGGACCGAGCAGCAGGAGCGTGCCGGCGGTCGGGGTGCAACCGGGAGTCGGATCGGGGTTGTCTTCGGCATCGGTGGCCGCGAGGCCCAGCCATGGCCCGACCCAGCCGGCGATCACGTTGCCCTCGACCGTTCCGACACCGGCGAGGGTCGGTAGCGTGAGGGCCGGGGGCGTATTGACGTCAAGGCGGATATCGATCGCGGCCGCGGGGAACAGGGCGCCGCCGTCGTTCGTGCCGTCGGGGCTGATCGACAGATCGAAGATCAACGAGAAGACGTACCCCTGGCCGGGAATCGTCGGGGCTCGAAGGGTGACGACGCTGGGGGTACCAGCGGCGTACGTCTGCGCCGGCGAGGCGCACGAGGCGTTATCGGCCGGCCAGGTCGCGGGTGCCGGGCCTACGGTCCCGTCGGTTACGTCCAGGATCCTGCCGTCCTCGGGCTCGTTCGCGCCCGCGTAGACGGCGGTGACGGTCTGGCCTGCGTCCACGTGGCTGCCGTTGGCGCAGGTCAGCACGAAGCCGATGTCGACGTCATGCACGGAGCCGGGCGCGACGGCGCCGAGATTCGCGGTCAAGTCGACCACGGCGGTCGTGACGTCGCCGTCCGCTTTGACGGTATCGGCAGCCGCGACCCCGGCGAACGCCAGGAGCGCGACGAGTGACAGGGCGATCGAACGACGGAGCGGGCGGTGTTGCATGGCGACGGTTCTCCCGTGACGCCCTGCCCGATCGACGCGCCGTCGGACTGGGCGTGGGCGAATGCTCGACCGTCGGGTCCCGAACCCCAATAGGCGTTTTGGGCGGTTCGTTGCGTGGTCGCGCCCCCCATCCGTACCGTTTGGTGCCGCGTGTCACCAAGCCGGGACTTCTGCCTGCCCGGCCACACGCCCGCCGGGGTCAGGCAGAGGAGCCGGTCCGCGGGTCGCGCATTCGGCGCGAGGAGAACGTGCGCACACCGGCCAGCAGTGCCAGAGCCGCCACGGCCACCACCACGAGCGCCACGACGCCGGGCGGACCGCGATCGACCACGCGGCCCGGGCCGGCGTCCGGATCGATGACCAGGACGCTCGAGACGACGAGTTCGCCGGCGTAGGACACCTTGACGCCGTAGACACCCGCGCCGAGATCAGCGGGGAGCGCCACGAGGCGTTCGAAATGGCCGGCGGCGTCCACCTCGACGTCGTCAAGAGCGACCCGGGCGTCGGTGCCTTCCAGCGTCAGGCGCATGGTGACCGACCGATCCAGGCCGTGGCCGGTGACGAGCACACCGCCGGCTGGCCCCACGGTCGCCGGGTCAAGCTCGAGAACTGGGTCGCTTTCGTGGCCGGTCGTCGCCGCCACCGGCCAGGCGAGCGCGGCAAGGCCAAGGACGACCCCGATCGCGCGACGATCGAGCCGGAGGCGGATCACGCGCGAGAGATAGCGACGCCGGCCGGCCCAGCGGCCGACCGGCGTCGATCGATCGACGTTACCAGGTGGGATGGGCGATGTTGTCGATCCGCCCATCGGTGGTCGGGGTGAGCGTCCCCTGCTCGCGGATGTAGTCCAGGAACACATCCGCCATCAGGGCCCGGGTCGTCGCGATACCATCGAGGAACATCGTGTACCCGTCGCCTCCGGTGTTGATGAAGTCGGGCGCGGCCATCGTCACGGTGAACGAGGGGTCATCGGGGATGGGCGTCCCGCCATCGAGCGTGACGGACAGGACCCGCGATCCCGGGGCGGCCGTGCCGTCGTACGTGAAGCGGAAGCCGGAGATCTGCGGGAACTTCCCGTTGGTGCCGGTGCCATCGGGGTTGATGGCGCTGACGCCGTTCTCGAGCGCGGACCAGAGCTGAGCGCCGCTCACGTCCCTGGTCACGACGGCGTTCCCGAAGGGCAGCACGGCGTACGGGTCACCGACGACCAGGTCGAAGGGGGCCGGCGCGCTGCGGTCGAGGCTCAAGTCGAGCGGGACGTACGTGGACGGCAGCGTGCTCCGGACGCCGCCGCTGTTGATGAAGGCGATCTGGGTGCCGTATTCGAGCCGGATGGCATCAGCGATGACGTTACCGATCGCCACTTCCTGGCGGCGTTCGACGTTGCTGCCACGGACGAAGAAGCCCGTCGCGACGCCGATCTTCTCGTCGAATGCCGCAGCCAGCTCGACGCGATACGGCTGGAGCATGTCTTCGATCGCCGGGTCCTTGACGACGGCGCTTTGGAGCGGCTGGACGAACTGATGGGTCAGGCTGACCGCGCGCGCCGTCCCTTGCTGAACGGTCAGGACGGTCTTCGAGTAGCCGGCGCCCTTGCTCTTGTTCTCGCTGACGAGCGCACCGTTGATGGTCCCGGACCACTGCACGTCCGTGTGGTCGCCGAAGATGACGTGATAGCCGGACAGGGCATTCGCGAAGTCGATCAGCTCGCCCTTCGGCGATCCGTCCCCGTTGAAGCCGGTGACGCCCTTGTGGGTGATGACGACGAACACCTTCGCGCCCTCTGCGCGAGCGCCTTCGCGGGCGGCGTTGACGGCCGCCACGGCGTCGGTCGGGGAAAGCGAGGCGAAGTTGCCCGGAAAGACCAGGCCCGGCGCCTCTTCGTTGATGGCGCCGATGACGGCGACCTTGACGCCGTTGAACTTGAAGATCCGATAATCCGCGACACCGTCGAGCTCGTCATCGCGGTTCTCGAGGTTCGCAACCACGTACTCGTACGGGTCTCCGGGACGGACGGATCGGTCGAGCCCGCGAGATCGATCATCTCCTGGAGATGGCCCACGCCGCGGTCGAAATTGTGATTGCCAAAAGTCCCGACCTGGATGCCCATCATCCGCTGCGCCAGCACCGACGGCTCCTCGTCGAAGAACCCGGACAACGGCGGAGTGGCCCCGAAGTCGTCCCCCGCGGTGAGGGTGATCGTGTTCGCTACCGCGGCGCGGTCAGCCTTGAGGTAGGTCGACAGCACCGAGGCGCCGCCGAGGTTCACGTTGTTGACGTTGAGTGGGTCGAGCTGAGCGTGCCAGTCAGACACGTCCAGGAACTGGATGACGGTGTTCTGCGGTCGGGCAGCGGTGGCGCCCGCCGGGAGGAGCAGCGCCGCGATGGCGGCGCCCACGAGGAGCGGCGTGAAGCGGGAACGCCGACCCGGGCGCGCGGGAATGGTTGACTCGACCATCGAGTGGGATCCTCCTCAGTCCGGCCACATGACGGGGCGCGGCGTGGCCAATGCTACCGGCCCGCACCGATCCAGACCACCCCACACCGACAACGAATCGTGAACGTTCTGTGTTCGCCGCGGTGTCCAAACGACGTTCGCGGTGCGCCCCGGCACCGGTGAGTGCGAGGTGAGCCGTCGCCGCCATCCTGTCGCTCATGCCCATCTCCCCGTCCGTCGCGGCGCGTCTCGACAGGCTCACGCCCGATCAACGGGCCGCGGCGACGGCACCACCAGGCCCGGTGCTGTGTGTCGCCCCCGCCGGGTGTGGCAAGACCACGACGCTGGTCGCCCGGATCGCCTGGCTGATCGATGGCGGCGTCCCGCCCGACACGGTCGCCGCGATCACGTTCAACAAGCGCGCGGCCGAGGAGCTCGGAGAGCGGCTCGACGCCGCGCTGGGGCCGCTGGGCGTCACGGCGGGCACGGTGCGCGTCCGGACGTTCCATGCCCTCGGCCGCGAGATCCTGCGCGATGCCGGTGCGCCCGTCGAGCCCCTCGTCGATCGCGCAGCGTTGATCCGTGAGCTCTGGCCGGCCGCGGCGGCGACCGACATCGGGCGGCTCGACACGGCCTTCTCGCGGCTCAAGCTCGACCTCGGCGTTACCGCGGCCGAAGTCTCGGCCGACCCTGGCGCCGGGCCGGTCGCCTTGGCGTTCGTCCGGTACGAGGCCGCGATCACGGAGCGTGGCGGCCTGGACTTCGATGACCTGGTACGCGGCGCGCTCGACGCCCTGGAGGACGACCCCGACCTGCTGACCGCGTGGCGCCGGCGGTGCGGTCATCTGCTCGTGGACGAGGTCCAGGACGTGGACCGCTCCCAGTTACGGCTGGCGCTCCTCCTGGCGGCGCCGGCCAACCGGATCTTCCTCGTGGGTGACGACGACCAATCGATCTACGGCTGGCGCCTGGCCGATGTGCGGCGGGTGCTGGCGCTGGACGCGACACTGCCGGGCCTCCGACGCGTCGACCTGCAGGTGAATCACCGCTGCCCGGTCCCGGTCGTGGAGCGCGCAGTCCGCCTGATCGAGCACAACCGAGAGCAATTCGCGAAGGTCGTCCGACCCCGACCGGATGCCCCGGGCTCCCTGGTGCTGGCGCCGGACGCCAGCGACGAACCCACCCGCACCGAGCACCTGCTCCGCTCGTGGCCCGTTGACGACGGGACCCGGGCGATCCTGGCCCGGACGAACCGCGAGTTGCGGCCCGCGGTCCTCGCCGCTCTGGCTCTCGGCGAACCGTTCCGTGCGCCCGCCGTCGGCCTGCTCGTCGACGACCCGGCGTTGGACGGATTGCTGGCGCGCGCCGCCGCCGAGACGGACCCGCGAGCATCGTTGCTCCTCCGGCTCGGGGCGCTCCGACGGGTGGTCGACAACGACGGGACGGCGGCGGACCGGGAACTTGCCACGGCCCTCCTCGCCTGGGCCCCGCCGTATCGGGATCTCCCAGCCCTCGTTGCCGCGATCGAGGCGATGCGGGCCAGCCTGGCCGACCTGCGGCGCGACGAGGCGCGCCTCACCCTCTCGACCGCCCACTCGACGAAAGGCGCCGAGTTCGACCACGTCGCGGTCGTGGGCATGGAGGAGGGCCGCTTCCCGAGCGCACGCGCGATCGCCGAATCCGACGAGCCGCATCGCGCCCTGGAAGAGGAGCGCCGCCTGGGCTACGTCGCGTGGACCCGCGCGCGGCGGACCCTGACGCTCAGCTACGACCCCGCCGTCCCCTCCCCGTTCCTCCTCGAAGCGTTCAGCCCGGAGGAGCTGGCCCTCGACAGCGAAGGTCGACAACTGGGATCCTGACCCTGGGGTCGCGTGGGAGACGACGCCGGCCGGTCGAGGCGGCCCGGACGGGGCCCTGGGGGCACCGACGTCGCGTGGGAGACGACGCCGGCCGGTCGAGGCGGTCCGGACGGGCCCTCGGGGCACCGACGTCGCGTGGGAGACGACGCGGGCGCCTGAGCTCAGCCTCTCGAGCGGTTGATCTCGCGGATGAGCCGGTCGATCGACTCGAGGAACGGCTCGGTCAGATCGGCGGGCAGCACGTCCCGAACCGAGTCCTTGGGCCCGTAAGCCGCGCGAGCCCGGAGCGCGGCCGCCCGCAAGCCGCGCAGGTCATCGTCCCTGAGACGGTCCGGAAGCGGCTCGAGGTAGGCCGTCCATCGGGCGTGACCCCGTTCTCGGGCGGCGGCCAACAGACGATCCGCATGCCTGGCGGCCGCCAGTCCCAGATCGTCGATGACGGGGTACTGGTGACGTGCCGGGGCGACGGTCCGGGCCCCGTCAGCCATCCGTCGGCGTGGCCGCGGCCCCATCGGGCCCGCCGTCAGAGGGCTTGATGAGCAGGAGCGGGAGCCGCTTGCGCTCCGATCCATTGACGAGGATCCGGAACGAATAGTCGCCGGGCGACGGGAAGGTCAGGTTCCACAGGTCGATCGAGAACGTCAGTGTCGCGTCGCGGCCGTCGCGCTGGCTGCGGGCCACGAGGCTGCCGGTCGCGCCGGCCACTTCGCCACCGTCGGGATCCAGCAGCACGAAGCGGATCTCGTGTTCGCGCTCGGTCTCGGGGGCCGTGATCGCCAGCCCGATCACGAGCGCCAGATGCGGGTGCCGGAGCGGGAACCGCCGGCCGCCGATCCTGGCGATGCCCCCGCCGAGCACGTGGAACTTCTGGCCCGGGACGGTCTCGGCCGCGTCGGCAAGGAACGCGAAGTCGATGTCTGGCACGTGCCTATGCTAGCCCCCCGGAGAAGGCGCGCGGAAGCCTCAGCGACTCGCCTTGGCCGCGGCGGTCGCCCGCTTGCGCGATGGGGTGGCTGGCACGGCCGTGGATGCGCGGTGGCCGTTGGTCCGTTCCGGGTCCAGGCGTCCGGCCTCCTCGGCGAAGGACACGTCGGACAGCGGCACGAGCGGCTCGCCGCGCAGGACCCGGTCGAGGTACTCCGCCGTCGCCGATCCGGCCACCCTTGCAACCTGTTCCGGGGTGCCCTCCGCGATGATCCGACCGCCGCGATCGCCGCCCTCCGGCCCGAGGTCGACGATCCAGTCCGCGGTCTTGATGACATCGAGGTTGTGCTCGATGACGAGCACGGTGTTGCCGCCGTCCACGAGCCGATGGAGCACTTCGAGGAGCTTCTCGACATCGGCGAAATGGAGCCCCGTCGTCGGTTCGTCCAGGACGTACAGGGTCCGCCCGGTCGCGCGCCGCGACAGCTCCGTCGAGAGCTTGACGCGCTGCGCCTCGCCACCGGACAGGGTGGTCGCCGGCTGACCGAGATGGACGTACCCGAGACCGACATCGAAGAGCGTTTGGAGCTTCGTCCGCACGTTGGGCACGGGCGCGAAGAAGTCGAGCGCCTCCGCGATCGTCATCTCGAGGACGTCCGCGATCGACTTGCCCTTGTAGTGGATCTCGAGAGCTTCGCGGTTGTAGCGCTTGCCCTTGCACACCTCGCAGGGCACGTACACATCGGGCAGGAACTGCATCTCGATCTTGAGGATGCCGTCGCCCTTGCAGTTCTCGCAGCGACCGCCCTTGACGTTGAACGAGAAGCGCCCCGGGGAATAGCCGCGGACGCGCGACTCCGGGACCCCCGCGAACAGCTCGCGGATCGGCGTGAACAGCCCGACGTACGTGGCCGGGTTCGAGCGCGGCGTCCGCCCGATCGGGCTCTGGTCGATCTCGATGATCTTGTCGACGTGCTCCGACCCGGTCAGGGTGTCGTGGGCGCCGACCGGCTCGCGCGAACCGTTCAACTCGCGCGCGAGGGCCCGGTACAGCACTTCCGTCACGAGCGTGCTCTTGCCGCTGCCCGAGACGCCGGTGACCGCCACGAACTCGCCGAGCGGCACCCGGAAGTCGACCTTGCGCAGGTTGTGCTCGCGCGCGCCCTTGACGACCAGGGCCTTCCCGCTGCCCTTTCGGCGCTTCTTCGGGATGGGCACCTGGCGCTCCCCGCGCAGGTAGGCGCCCGTGATGGAGCGCGGTTCGGCGAGCAGTTGCTCCAGCGTCCCATTCGAGATGATCTCGCCGCCGTGCTCACCGGCCCCTGGCCCGATGTCGACCACCCAGTCGGCCGTCCGGATGGTCTCCTCGTCGTGCTCGACGACCAGGACCGTATTGCCCAGGTCGCGCAGGCGGGTCAGGGTCGCGATGAGCTTCGCGTTGTCGCGCTGGTGGAGCCCGATGGACGGCTCGTCGAGGATGTACAGCACGCCCATGAGGGTCGTCCCGATCTGGGTCGCAAGCCGGATCCGCTGGGCCTCACCGCCCGACAGGGTCACGCTCGTGCGGTCCATCGTCAGGTAGTCGAGCCCGACGTCCACGAGGAACCCCAGCCGGGCCACGATCTCCTTGACCACCTGGGCCGCGATCGCCCGCTCGCGCTCGTTGAGCTTGTCACGCAGGCTGCCGGCCCACCGCAGGGCGTCCTTGATCGACATCGTCGAGATGTCCCAGATGTTCCGGTCACCGATCGTGACCGCCAGGATCTCGGGCCGCAGCCGCTTGCCGCCGCAGGTCGGGCACGGCTTGCTGACCATCAGCTTCTCGATCTCGGTCTTGACGTAGTCCGAATCCGACTCGCGGTAGCGCCGCTCGAGATTGGTGATGATCCCCTCGAAATTGGCCTTGTACGTGCTCTCGCCGCGCTCGTGCCGGTAGCGCACCAGGACGCGCTCCTGGTCCTTCTTCGCGTACAGCAGGTAGTCGAGCGCTTCCTTGGGCAGCTTGCGAACCGGCGAACCGAAGTCCCAGCCATGCGCCTTGCACACCGCCTCGATGATCTTCATCCGCCACGAGGCGTCCGTGGACAGGAGCCCACCGATCCCCAGCGCCCCTTCCCCGAGGCTCTTCTCGGGTCTCGGGATCAGGATCGCGGGGTCGATCTCGAGCTTCGTCCCCAGGCCGGCACAGCTCGGGCAGGCCCCATGCGGCGAGTTGAACGAGAAGTTGCGCGGCTCGAGCTCGTCGATCGTGAAACCGTCGTACGGGCAGCTGTACTTCTCGCTGTAACGCTGCTCCTCGAACTCGGGCGGCTCGCCGTCGCGCGGCGCCGGGGCGATCAGCACGGCACCCTCACCGAGGCGCAGGGCCGTCTCGATCGAGTCGGCCAGCCGGGCGGCGTCCGGGTCGAGCATCGGCGCCCCGGTTTCCGGGTCGATCGGCCGGCCGGCCGCGTCGCGTGACGCGCCCTCCGGCGCCTCGGCATGGCGCACGACGTAGCGGTCTACGACGACCTCGATCGAGTGGCGCTTGTACTTGTCGAGCTTGGGAGCGTCCGCGATGTCGTACAGCTCCCCGTCGACGCGGACCCGGACGAAGCCCTGCCGCCGGGCGGCGTCGACGATGCGGTCGCCCTCGGTCTTGCGGTCCTTGATCAACGGGCCCAGGACGAGGAGCCTGGTGCCTTCCGGCAGCGCCAGCACCTGGTCGACGATCTGCTGGACGCTCTGGCGCTCGATCGCGTGGCCGTTGGGGCAGTGCGGGATGCCGATCCGCGCGAACAGCAGCCGGAGGTGGTCGTAGATCTCCGTGACCGTGCCGACCGTCGAACGCGGATTGCGGCTGGCGCCCTTCTGGTCGATCGAGATGGCGGGCGAGAGCCCGTCGATCTGGTCGACGTCCGGCTTCTCCATCTGCCCGAGGAACTGGCGGGCATAGGCCGACAGGCTTTCGACGTAGCGGCGCTGGCCCTCGGCGTAGATCGTGTCGAAGGCGAGGCTGGACTTGCCGGAGCCGGACAGGCCGGTGATGACGACGAGCCGATCGCGCGGGAAGGCGACCGTCACATCCTTGAGGTTGTGTTCACGCGCTCCGCGCACGACGAGCTGATCCTGGGGCACGTTCGAAGTGTAGCGGAACACGCGGGTTTAGAACAGGTGTTCGCGACGGCCGGCGGCGGCTAGCGCCGGCGGCGGCTCGGACGCTGCCCGGTGCGCTTGCGGATGTTCGGGGTGACCGTCCGGTCCCAGGTCGGTCGCTCCGTCCAACGTCCGGACCCACCGGGCGAGTCGTCGTGTTCGTCGCGGATGCCGGGCAACCAGTCCGACGCGGTCCCATCGCCCACCCCGACCGGCTCGCCGTCCAGGGTGTCGGCGGGCTCCTCCTCCGCGGGGAGCACGGTCACGCTCATGACTTCCATCACGGGTCCGGCGGCCAGGGCGGCCTCCGCGGCCCGCCGACCGCGGGCCCGATCGGCGGCACCGGTCAGGCCACCCCGGCCTTCGCCCGCTTCGGCGGACGCGGCGGCCCGCTCGGCGGCCCGCGCCACGGTCACGGACGCGTCCTGCTCCAGCACGCGCAGCCGGATGTTCTGGATCTCGTCGCGCAGAGCGGCGGCACGCTCGAACTCGAGCTCCTTGGCGGCCTGCCGCATCTCCGCCTCCATCCGCCCGACGAGTGCCTCGACCTTCTTGCGGTCCGCCTCCTCGAACGACCGGGCGGCGGTGCCACGCTCCGAGGTGTAGACGACGGTCGAATCGGCGACCGCGCGGAGGCGCTCGTTGATGTCGTGGATGCCCTTCACGATCGTCGTCGGCTCGATGCCGTGCTCCATGTTGTAAGCGACCTGGATCGCCCGGCGCCGGTCCGTCTCGTCGATGGCGACCTGCATGGACTCGGTGACGCGGTCGGCGTACATCACGACCTCACCGCCGATGTTCCGCGCCGCTCGCCCGATCATCTGGATGAGGGACCAGGCGGAGCGCAGGAATCCTTCCTTGTCCGCGTCCAGGATCGCGACGAGGGTGACCTCCGGCAGGTCGATGCCCTCCCGGAGGAGGTTGATCCCGACCAGCACGTCGAACACGCCGAGGCGGAGGTCGCGCAGGATCGCCACCCGCTCCAGCGTGTCCACCTCGCTGTGGAGGTACTGGACCTTGACCCCGAGCTCCTTGAGGTAGTCGGTCAGGTCCTCGGCCATCTTCTTGGTGAGCGTCGTGACGAGGGCACGCTCGCCGCGCTCGACCCGGCCGCGGATCTCCTCGAGCAGGTCGTCGATCTGGCCCTCCGTCGGGCGGACGGTGATCGTCGGATCGACGACGCCGGTCGGGCGGATCAACTGCTGCGCGATGTTGCCCTGGCTTCGTTCCAGCTCGTAGGGTCCCGGCGTCGCGCTCATGTAGACCGCCTGGTTGACGGTCGCCTCGAACTCCTCGAACGTCAGCGGCCGGTTGTCGAGCGCCGACGGCAGGCGGAACCCGAAGTCGACGAGGATCTCCTTGCGCGTCCGGTCGTTCTTGTACATGCCGACCACCTGCGGGATCGTCATGTGCGACTCATCGACGACGAGCAGCCAGTCCGGCGGGAAGTAGTCGAGCAGTGTCCACGGCCGCGACCCGGCCTCGCGCCGGGCGAGGTGACGGGAGTAGTTCTCGACGCCGGTGCAGTATCCGAGCTCACGCAGCATCTCGAGGTCGAACGTCGTCCGTTGGCGCAAGCGTGCCGCCTCCAGGACCCGGCCCTCCGTCTCCAGCTGGCCGACGCGCTCCTCCATCTCGACCTCGATGTCGACGACGGCCTCCTTGAGCTTGTCGGCCGGCGTCACGAAGTGGGTCGCGGGGTAGACGTTGGTCTCCTTGCGTTCGGCCAGCAGCTCGCCGGTGAGCGGGTCGAGCTCCGTGATCCGCTCGACTTCGTCGCCGAAGAACTCGACCCGGATGAGCGTCTCCTCCGAGGCGGGCTGGAGCTCGAGGGTGTCGCCACGAACCCGGAACCGGGCGCGGGTCAGGGCCTGGTCGTTGCGCTGGTACTGCAGGTCCACGAGGTGGCGCAGGACCGCGTCGCGCCGGTATTTGCCGCCGACGCGCAGCTTGAGCACGGTCGCGCCGTAGTCCACCGGCGCCCCCAGGCCGTAGATGCACGAGACGCTGGCCACGATGATCACGTCCCGGCGCTCGAACAGGGCGTGCGTCGCGGCATGCCGCAGCCGGTCGATCTCGTCGTTGCGCGACGAGTCCTTCTCGATGTACGTGTCGCTCCGGGGCAGGTACGCCTCGGGCTGGTAGTAGTCGAAATAGCTGACGAAGTACTCGACCGCGTTGTTCGGGAAGAACTCGCGGAACTCGGCGTACAGCTGGGCGGCCAGCGTCTTGTTGTGCGCGAGGACGAGCGTCGGCTTGTTGTGCTCCTTGATGACGTTCGCCAGCGTCCAGGTCTTGCCCGATCCGGTCACGCCGAGCAGCGTCTGATGGCGCTCGCCGGCGACCAGGCCCTTGCTCAAGCGCTCGATGGCGGTGGGTTGGTCGCCCGTCGGCTGGAACGGGGCAACAAGTTCGAAATCGGGCACGACCCAATTCTACTGGAAACGACTGGTTTCGAACATACGTTCGACAACTCTGTCAGGCAGTGCAGGAGCGCTCCCAGGGCCGGAGTTCCATGTTCACCCATAGCAAGCCCTGCGCCTCCATGGATCACTTGGCCGTACTCCCTTCGCCGTTCGCAGTGGGACGAACGGTTGATACCGGGCGCACGGCACGTCACCGGACACTTCCCTGCGTCACCACAGGAGGTCGACCGACTACCCATGCGCATCATCCGTCCCCGTCACGTTCCCGCTCCCGCCGCGTCCGCCGCGTCCGCCGCGTCCGCGGGCGGCGACGACCGCGCGCCGGCCGAGCGCGGCCAGAGCCTGGTCGAGTTCGCACTCGTGATGATGCCGCTCTTCATCATCCTCCTCGGGATCATCCAGTTCGGCTTCATCTTCAACGCATACGTGACGATCACCAATTCGACCCGGGAAGGCGCCCGACTCGGCACGGTCTACGTCTACCAGCCAGGGTTTTCCAAGTCCCAGAACGACATGTTCCGCAACAACAAGATCAAGGAGCGGGTCCTCGGGTCGATGAACCTCCTGACCAAGGTGGCGCCCAACTTCTCGACCTCGACGACCTGGACACAGACTGGCACGACCTTCACGAACGGCGATCTCGTCATCGAGTACTCGAACCCGATCACGCCCGCGAGCCCGACCGGTGTGCCCGAGACCGATGCCCGCGTCGGCCAGCAGATCAGGGTTCGGGCGCTCTATCACCAGGACCTGATCATCCCGCTCATCGCGCAGCTCCTGCCGCGCGACGCGGGCGGGCGCCTGGGGCTGACCTCGGAAACCACGATGGTCGTCAACTGATGATCGGGCGTGCCCATGGTCGTGGCCGTCGGGAGACGGCCGGCGGGCAGGTCATCGTCATCTTCGCCGTATCCCTCGTCGTCCTCATGGGGATCGCCGGCCTGGCCTTTGACATCGGGCGGTTCTACAGCGAGAAGCGCTTTCTGCAGAACGCCGCCGATTCCGGGGCCTTGGCCGTCGCGAACGCGCTCATCCGGGGCGAATCGACGGCCGACGCCGAGGCGGAAGGGCGTGACATCCTCGCGCGCAACCTGGCCGGTAGCCCAAGCGGCACGACGGCCACGGTGGCGACGACACCCCAGTACGAGCCGGGCCACGCCGGCGACGAGGTCTACCTGAGCAGCGGGATCCTGATCGACTCGAGCGGGAATGTGCGCGTCGCCATCAAGAGCAATGTCGGCTACACCTTCGGGCGGGTCGTCGGAATGGGTACTGCTGTCGTCGGCGGCCAGGCGCGCGTCGCGACGAAAGGTGACCTGCTGCCGGTCGCGGTCCGCCATTACATCAATGCGCCCGGTCCGTTCGTCGGCGCCACCTCGCCCTGTGACGGGAACACGAACCACTTCCAGGACCTGGTCTCCACGGCCGAGCGAGCGTGTCTCGGGAGCACGACGGATGCCAGCGACCGGAGAGTTCCGAATCCGGGTGCGCCGTTCAATCCCCTCGTCCCCGATGACGATCCGGTCAATCACGGGCCGATCATCACGCTCGTCGGCCAGGGCGCGTCACCGTCCAACGCCGCGAGCTTCCGCGGCTTCGTGGCGCTCGATATCCGCAATTTCCAATACGACACGCCGTCGTCGAACATCCTTTACAACGGGGTCATCCCGGGGATGACCGCGAACGAGATCAAGGATTTCGAGGCCGCATGGGTCGCCAAGGGCTATCCCGGCCCGGACTTCCCACCAGCCGTCATCCCGCCCGACCCCAACGACCAGGTCGGCATCATCGACGGCAACACGACCGGTGTCGTGATCACCGAGATCGATACGCGCTACAACCCCGGCGACGAGATCCTCGCCGCGGTGTACTCCGGCGTCGTCCAGAGCATCCCGGACTTCGCGTATGCCGTGGCCACGACCGCGACGATCAACACGAACCAGAACCGCGACAACGCCATCTCGATGAACGTCACGAAGAACGCCTCGTTCAGCGGCGTCGTCACCACGACCGCCTTTCCGGATTGGGGCGACCCCGGCCACCCGTGGGGGACCAGCCTGGCGCCCTTGGCCTTCACGCCGGGCACCATGACCCCGAACGGCTCCGTCGTCTGGTCGACCTTCCAGACGAGCAGTGCCCCGCAGGGGGTCTACACGGTCTGGATCCTCGGGAACTCTTCGAATCCGGTGTTGATCGACCATTACTACCCGGTCGGGATCTCGATCGGCAGCGTCAACCGTGACTTCTCCACCAGCTCGGGGGCGACCGTGGCGGTCCCGACGACCGACGCGATCGGGACGGCTTCGGTCTCGGTCAGCACGAGCAACAACAACGGCACGTTCTTCGACGGCAACGTCAGCCTGAGCATGGAGGGCGGAGCCGACACGAACGGGGTGCTGCACCCCGGCATCGACTCGGTCAGTGTCAGCCCCTCCACCATCACCCTCGCGAAGGGCGTCAGCCAGGACGTCACCATCACGGTGGACACGGGGACACTCGCCCCCGACGTCTATCTCCTGACGTTGCGGGTGACCGGAACGAACTCGAACGGGCAGCCCGTCACGCGCCTGGTCCCGATCACGCTGACGGTCGCGACCGCGAGCACCACTAACGAATACGTCGACATCCTCGGCTTCGCGACCTTCCGGATCACCTGCACCCCGACCGTCACCGGGAGGCCGTGTCCCACCAACGCCATCGACGGCTATGCCATCTCGGGCACCTACGCCGACATGAACGATCCCGCGTTACGCCGCGGTCAGGTGGCGCGACTCGTGCCCTGGAACTAGCCGGGCGGGCACGGCACAACCCAATTCGGAGGCATCCTCGTGGAGATGGAATACAAGGACCCGAGTCGTCGGGGCCGCTACATCGTCATCATCGGCGTCATCCTCGCCCTCGTCGCGGGCGCCGCGGCGTTCTACCTCATCAGCACCGCCCAGCAGCAGGCTGGGCAGGCCGGACTGCAGCGCGTCTCGGTCGTCGTCGCCGTGCAGACGATCCCGGCACGCAAGGTCATCGAGGCGACGGACCTCGCGGTCCGCGAGGTCCCGCTCGATCCGACGAATGCTGAAGGCGTCGTGTCGGTCCCGGACCGGCTCATCGGACGCGTGCCGGCGGTGACGATCCTGGCCGGTCAGATGGTCACGACCAACCTGCTCGCTTCGAGCACCGAGGGTGGACAGTTCTCGGTCCTCGGCCCGGACGAATTGATCGGACCGGAAACGCCCGTCTGGCGTGCGATCTCGCTGACGGTCCCGGACGAGCGCGCGGTGGGTGGGTTGCTGACCCCGAACCAGAGCGTCGACGTCTTCATCACGACCAGCATCAACGTCCTCACGAGCTCCGACGTCGGCATCGGTGACGAGGGCTACTACACCGACCGGTCCACGAAGATCACCTACCAGAACATGCTGATCCTGGCCAAGGCCGGGCAGTCCTACATCCTCAAGACCCCGATCGATGTCGCCGAGGAGATCTCGCACCTGCAGGCCACCGGCGGGTCGGGCTTCAGCCTCGCCCTGCGACCCGATATCGATACCCGGCAGGTCGACGCGTCCCTGCTCGGAACGACGACCAACGAGGTGATCATCCGCTACGGGCTGCCGATCCCGGTCGTCTACCCGTCCTTCGAAGGGCCGCTCCCGACCCCGGCACCGACGCCGATCGCCACCCCAGGCCCGACACCGACCGCGACGCCGCTGACCTCCCCGAGCCCGTCACCGTAGGCTCGCGGCCGCACCAGCCTCCATCTCCGCGCCGCTGACCCGGCGCACCTCCCGACCGTCCGGGCCGCCTCGTGTGGCCCGGGCGGTCGCTCGATTCAGGGGGCGGCGAGGGCCGCGTCGAGCCGTTCCAACACCCGGAGTCGGGTCGTCGCCGGCGCGTCGCCAGTGTCGACGATGTGCGTCGCCGCCGGGCGCAGGCGCGTCACCAGGTCGCCCTGCGCTCCGATGCGGTCGCGGGCGTCGTCCTGGCCGGTCCCCCTCGCGATGAGACGCTCCAGCTGCACCTCGGGACCGCACGTCACCAGCCACACCTCGTCACAGAGGTCGGCCAGGCCGCCCTCGACGAGCTTGATGGCCTCGATAACGACCGCGAGGGAACCGGCGGCAGCCGCCGCATCCAGCGCCGCCAGGATGCGTGGCCGGACGGCCGGATGGACGATCGCCTCGAGTTCACGGAGCGCGGCTGGGTCGCCGAACACGATGCGGCCCAGCGCCGCCCGATCCAACTCGCCGGCGGGGGTCCGCAGCTCGTCGCCGAACCGCGCGTACACGGCCTCGACTTCGGGGGTACCTGGGGCAAGCACGCCGCGCGCGACCTCGTCCGCGTCGATGACGACGACCCCGGGCCGCTCGCCCAGCCAGTGCGTCACCGTCGACTTGCCGCACCCGATCGGGCCGGTGATCCCGATGCGGACCGGCTGCGTCACGGCGCCCGCTCCTCCAGTTGAAGCCACGCATCCTCCGCAGCCGCGAGCGCGGTATCGACATCAGCCAGCTCACTGGTGACCCGCCGCATCTCGACGAAGTTCGCCGCAACCCCAGGGTCCCCCATGGCCAGCTCAAGATGGCTCTTGCGCAACCCCAACCGAGTCAACTCCGCATCCAACGCGACCTTCTGCCGCCGATACGCATCCTTCGACAACTTCTCCAACCTCTTCCGACCCCGGGGGGTGCTGGGGGCGGACCCAGCGCGGACCGTCACGGGCGACCCCGCAGCGGCCGGAGCCGCCACGGCGCCGGCTCGAGCTGAGCGACTGCCAGAGCCCGCAGGCTCTGAAGGAGCGGTGCTCGAGACCGGGCCGGCGCGATACCGCTTCCCAGTTTCGGCAACGCCGTCCGCGACGGTCCATCCACTCGCCACCGCCTGACGCCACGGCCGATACCCACCATCGAACGCCGCAGCCGCCCCATCTCCGACAACCCACAGTCGATCGCACACGGTCTCCAGCAACCGCCGATCGTGCGACACCACCAGCAGCGTTGCGGCGGAATCCCGCATGAACGCCTCGATGGCTTCGCGCGCCGGGATGTCGAGGTGGTTCGTGGGCTCGTCGAGCAACAGCAGGTTCGACGGCTGGATGCCGAGCAGCGCCAGCTCGAGACGTGACCGCTCCCCGCCGGATAGGGCCCGGACCTCCTTGAAGGCATCGTCGCCGCGGAACAGGAACCGCGCGAGATACGCGCGCGCCTCCCCGGCCGTCACCGGGATCGTGTCGAGCAGCGCGTCGAGCACAGTCGTGCCCGGGATCGCCGCGCCGCGGAGCTGGGCGAGATATCCGATCTGGGCGGCGTGGCCGAACGTCAGCGTCCCGTCGAGAGGCGGCAGGTCGCCCGCGATCGTTCGCAGGAGCGTGGTCTTTCCGGCGCCGTTCGGCCCCACGATCCCGATCCGTTCACCGCGCTGGGCGGCCAGGAACGGCACCCGCGCGACGACCTGCGGCTCGGTCGCGGGCTCGCCGTCGGGCCCGACGGCGCCACGCCCCGGGAGGTAGCCGATAACCAGGTCCTCGATCCGGACGGCGATCTCACCCGACCGCGCGGGTCCACCACCTGCGAGCGCGGACTGTGGCAACGCGAGCCGACGCGACTGGCGCGGCGCGTCGACCCGCTCGGCCTGCAGCCGTTCGAGCCGTGCCTCGTGCTCGTGCATCTTCGAGAACTTGCGGTGGCTGCGGTAGCGCTGGACCAGCTCGCGTTCCCGGGCGATCTGCTCGGCCTGCGTGCCGGCGTCCTTGGCGGCCCGCGCGTCGCGCTCCTCGCGCTGCCGGTGGTACGCGCTGTAGTCACCGCGGAAGATCGTGAGCCGTCGGTCGCGCAGCTCCCAGACGCGCGTGACGGTCGCGTCCAGGAACGCCCTGTCGTGGGAGGCGACGACGAGCGAGCCCGACCGCCGTCGGAGGTGCTCCTCGAGCCACTCGAGCGCGTCGAGGTCGAGGTGGTTCGTCGGTTCGTCGAGCAGGAGGAGGTCCGGATCGGCGATGACCAGGCGGGCGAGCGCCGCCCGCGTCTGCTCGCCACCGGACAGGCCGGTCGGCGGCCGGACCCACTCGTCCCGCGTGAAGCCGAGCCCGCTCAGGGTCGCCTCCACGCGCTGGTCGAGCGTGTAGCCGCCGAGGACCTCGAACCGGTGCTGGAGGTCGGCGTAGGCGGCCTCTGAAACCCGACCCTCGCGCTCGAAGGCAGCGAGCTGCTCGGCCATCGCGTCCAGGTGCGCGGCACCGGTCCGCACCGCCGTGCGCAGGTCCGGTGCGGCCATGAACGCGGCGTCGAAATGCGCTTCCTGCGCCAGCAGGCCGATCGACAGGTTGCGCTTGCGCACGACCGTCCCGCGGTCTGGCTCGTCCCGGCCGGCTGCCAGCCGCAGCATCGTGGTCTTGCCGGCGCCGTTGGGGCCGACCAGGCCGATCCGATCCCCGAGCGCCACGGCCCCCTCGATCGCATCGAGGATCACGAAGGCGCCGATCTCACGTCTGACGCCGGCGAACCGCAGGATCGACATCAGCCGCCGCCGCCGCCCGCGACCGAGGCCCGGGCCGCCGCTCGTCGGGTCGCCGCCGCGCGCCGGGTCCGGTCGGTCCGGGCGCGGGTCGCCGCCTGAGCCGCCTCGCCCGGCGTCAGCCCGACGCTCCCCTCCCCCGCGAGCTCCGTCCAGCGCGGACCACGCCGGACCTCGCCGCCCGTGATCGTCCGCAGGATCGCCCGCGCGCCCTTGCGGTCGGCCGCTGGCAGGCGTTGGCACCACGAGCAGAAGTGCGTCGACCGGGCCCCGACCACGACGCGCCGGACCGGCCGGCCACAGCGCCGGCACGGCTCCCCGGTCCGCTGGTAGACGTCGAGCCGCTCCTGCATCGAACCGTCGCCGTCCGGTGCCGTGTAGTCATCGATCGACGACCCGCGGCGTTCGATGGCCTCCGAGAGCACGTCGCGGATCGCCCCGTACAACCGGCGTTCGTCGGGCGGCCGCAGGGACGACGCGGACCGGAGCGGGTGCAGCCGCGACCGCCACAGCGATTCGTCGGCATAGATGTTGCCGACCCCGGCCAGGAACGACTGGTCGAGTAGCAGCGGCTTGAGCCGGCCCTTGCGCCGCCGCAGCCGGCGCCGGAACTCGCGCAGGGTGAAGTCGTCGGCCAGCGGCTCCGGCCCGATCGCAGCGAACACGGCGGCGCCGCCGACCTCGGCCACGAGCTCGCCCGTGACGGGGTCGCGCCCGTACAGGCCGATCTTCCCGAACTTGCGGATGTCGCGGAAGCGCAGCTCCCGACCGTCGGCCAGCTCGAAGACCAGCCGGACATAGGGGTCGTCGGGCGCGTCGCTCGGCACGACGAACAGCTGCCCGGTCATCTTGAGATGGATCGTCAGCGCGGCATCGCCGCTCAACCCCACCACCAATTGCTTCGCCCGTCGCTCCGACCGACTCGACCGTGCGCCCGGCGACGCCCTCGCCGAAGGCCAGCGGCTCGTGGGTGCGCAGGGTCCGCGCCCAGGACGTGCGAGCGCCGACGATCGTCGCGCCGACCAGGCGCGGGCGCAGGTCGCGCGCGACCGTCTCGACCTCGGGAAGCTCGGGCATGCGTGGACCTAACCGACGAGCGGCGCGATCGGCGCCTCGAGCGGCATCTCGTCGGCCTCGGCGGCGATGGCGTCCTCGCGCGTCAGCGGTGTCATCGACTCCCAGTCGTCGCCGACCTTCACGTCGACGATGAGCGGCACGGACAGCGCCAAGGCCCCTTCCATCGTCTCGCGCACGAGCGCGGCCAGCGGCTCGACCTGATCGCGCGGGACCTCGAACAGCAGCTCATCGTGGACCGACAGCAGGAGCCGGGCGCGCGATCCCTCGGCGGCCAGCCGCTCCGCGACGCGGATCATCGCGATCTTCTGGATGTCGGCGGCCGTGCCCTGGATGGGCATGTTGATGGCCATCCGCTCGCCGGCGCCGCGGAGAGCCGGATTGGAGGCTCGCAGCTCGGGGATCTGCCGCTTCCGGCCGAGCAGCGTCTCGACGAACCCCTGCGCCTTGGCCTGCTCCTTGATGGCCATCATGTAGTAGCTGATGCCGGAGTACGCCGCGAAGTAGCTGTTGATGAACTCCTGCGCCTCCTTGCGCGGGATGTTCGCGCGCGAGGCGAGCCCGAAGTCGCTCATCCCGTAGGCCAGGCCGAAGTTGACCATCTTGGCCATCGAGCGCTCGTCCGTCGTGATGTCCTCGGGCGCCTTGTGGAGGACGCGGGCGGCGGTCTCGCGATGGATGTCGGCCTGACGCGCGAAGGCCTCCTTGAGGTGCTCGTCGCCGGACACGTGGGCGAGGATGCGGAGCTCGATCTGCGAATAGTCGGCCGCGAGCAGGACCAGGTCCGGTTCGCCCGCCACGAACGCGCGGCGGATCTTGCGCCCGAGCTCGGTGCGGATGGGGATGTTCTGGAGGTTCGGGTCGGACGACGACAGCCGCCCGGTCGAGGCGACGGCCTGGTGGAAGGTCGTGTGCAGCCGGCCGTCGGCGGCGATGAGCGCCGGCAGCGCCTCGACGTAGGTCGAGCGAAGCTTCGTGTAGATCCGCCAGTCGAGGAGCTTGTCGATCATCGGGTGGGCCGGCCGCAGCTCCTCGAGCACGGACGCGTCGGTCGAGAAGCCGGTCTTCGTCCGCTTGCCCTTGGGCAGATTCAGTTCGAAGAACAGGATCTGCTCGAGCTGCTTGGGGCTGCCGAGGTTGAACTCGTGGCCGACGTCGACGTAGATCTCCTGCTCGAGCCGTGAGGTCTCGGCGCCGAAGTCGCGGTCGAGGACCGCCAGGGCGTCGAGGTCGAGAGCGACGCCGACCGCCTCCATCCGGGCGAGCACCGGGATCAGCGGCAGCTCGACCTCGCGGAACAGCCGCTCGAGCCCGACCTCCGCGAGGCGCTTCTCGAGGGGCTCGCGAACGGCGATCGCGGAGAGGGCCTCGAGTCCCGCCCGAGCCGTGGCGGGCAGCTCCGTGGCCGGCGGCAGGATCTGGTCGAGGTTCTCCGCGACGACATCGGGGATCGTCTGGCTGCGCAGGGCGGCGTTGAGGATGTAGGCCGCGATCTGCGTGTCGAACGCGATCTCCGGCGAGCGTCGACGCCGGATCGTCGGCGAAGCGGGCCACGAGGAGCGGCTTGACCTCGTGCCCGACGAGCGGCGTGCCGACTCGCTCCAGCAAGCGCCGCAGGCGAATCGGCGGCTTCGGCGCCTTCCGCCGCGACGACACGGCCGTCCGTGCCCGCGACCGCGAGGGCCAGCGGCGTGCCGCGGCGCGGGCGCGGGTCGTCGAGGAGCAGCGACACGCCCACCGCGGGTTGGGCGACGAGCCACGGCTCCAGGTCGTCGATCCGATCGGCGCCACGGACCTCGATGCGCCCCGGGTCCACGATCGCCTGCGGCCAGCGCCGTGGGCAGGTCGTCGGCCGGCTCGAATTGGCGGTCCACGGCGGGCTCGGTCCCATCGCTCGTCCCGTCACCCGCAGCGGGACCCGCCACCGCGTCGAAGTCGAGGCGGAGCTGGAGCTCGCTGCTCGCCGGCCGTGCCGTGGTCCGTCCGGGGCCCCAGCCTTCGGGCCGACCGGCGACGCGCGCCGCCGGCACGTACCCGCTCTCGGCCACCGATCGCAGGCTCTCGGAGCGCTGCTCGGCCGATTCGCCGGCCATCGGCGGGAGTCGCTCGATCAGCGTCCGGAACTCGTACTCACGGAACAGCCGGACGACGGTGTCGCGGTCGTAGTCGCCGAGGCGCGCCGCATCGAGGTCGAGCTCGACCGGCAGGTCGCGGACGATGCGCGAGAGCTCGCGGCCCATCTGGATCTGGTCGAAGTGCTCGCGCAGCTTGTCGCGCAGCTTCTCCGGCGTGACCTCGTCGATCCGGGCGAACATGTCGTCGAGGCTGCCGAACTCGCGGATGAGCTTGGCGGCGGTCTTCTCGCCGACCCCGGGAACGCCCGGGATGTTGTCGGTGGGGTCGCCCTTAAGCGCCTTGTAATCGACCATCTGGTCCGGTCGAAGGCCGAACCGCTCATCGATCCTCGCGACGTCGTACATGACCGTGTTCTCGACCCCGGAGCGCGTCGTCATCAGCCGGACCCGCGGCGTGACCAGCTGGAGCATGTCCAGGTCGACCGTGACGATCGTCGTTTCGAGGTCCTCGCGCATGTCGAGCTTCTGGGTGATCGTGCCGATGACGTCGTCGGCCTCGAAGTCCAGGCATCTCGTAGACCGGGATCCGCAGGGCCTTGACGACCTCGCGCACCTTCGGGAACTGGTCGCGCAGGTCGTCGGGCATCCGCTGGCGGGTCGCCTTGTACTCGGCGTACTGCTCGTGCCGGAAGGTGGGGCCCGGCAGGTCGAACGACACCGCGAGGTAGTCGGGTTGCAGGTCCTGGAGGCCGCGCAGGACGATGCTCGCGAAGCCGAACACGCCGTTCACGAGCTCGCCACGGGACGTCGTCAGCGGCGGCAGCGCGTAGTAGCCGCGGTAGACGAGCCCGTAGCCGTCGAGCAGCATCAGGCGTTCCATGGCGTGGCCTCAGGGTGACGTCGCGGCGGCCGGCGACGAGGAGCGGAAACCGAACCGGGGCGACAGGCAAGAGTGTACCGCGGAGGCCCTCTGCGGCCGCTAGATCCGGTTCAGGGCAAGGCGGCGGTGAGGAGATGAGCGAGCGCACTCGACGTGCGTGAGCGAGCCAGCGGAGCCGCCAACGCGGCCCTGAGCCGGAGATGGCGGTCGCGTTGCTGTGGGCCGCTAGCCGTCACCCAGGCGGCGGGCGGTCCATCGAAGCGCGAACAGTCCGAGTCCGGCGATGAGGAGCGTCGCGGCCAGGACCAGGAGCGTCGAACGACCGCTGCTCTCGTCGCCGATGGACGATTCGAACATCGATCGCGCGTCCTGGCGCTCCGCCTCAAGCAGGCTATCGCCGTCGTCTCCGGTGAAGACCTCACCGCCACCCGATGTCTCGGACGTCGGGGCGGCGGTCATCCCGTACAGCTCGGTGTCCTCACCGGCAGCCGCGGACGCGGCGGGCGCCGGTGGTGCGGCCGCCGGTGCAGCCGACGGGGCGGCTGGCGCCGGAACGGCGTTCCCCACGGTGGAAAGGATCTCCGGCGCGGCTCCGGCCGTGGCCCCGCCGAGCCCGGTGAGGGCTGGCAATGTCGCAACGAACAGGCCGGCGATGCCCATGGTGGTCAGGCCGAGCGCCAGCGGGAACGTCACGCCGTCGCGAGCGGACCCGATCGCCTTGAGCAGGCGACGGAGACCGTTCGGTCGAAGCCTCGCCGCGTCCGCGGCGGTCAGCGTGAAATCACGAGGTCGGGCCGGGATCGCGGCGGAGGGGATCGCGGCCGAGAGGGCGACGAGGTCGGCGAGCAGGTCCGCACACGGTCCACACGATTCGAGCGCGGCCTGCGCCCGGGTACGCTCGGAAGGGCTTAGATCGGGGTCTCGGGTGGCCAGCGCCGCCATCCACGTTGGGTCGTGGGCGGCATGATCCGCGGGATCCGCAGGCTGATTCGGTTCCGTCATGTCCTCCACCAGACGACCTTCGGGGCCAGGTGGTTCCCGCATGGTCCCTGCACGTCCGTTGGCATCATCGCATCGACCGTCCGCGCATGGCGACGCGACGCACCACGAAGAGGCCGCCACCGACCAGGAGGAGGCTGACGGACAACACGAATATGGGCGACGGGCCATCGGCCGACTGGGTGGTGGAACCGTCGCCCGCTTCGGGTGGGTCGGCCGCGATGGCCCATGTTCGATCCCCGGGCTGGACGGACGCCGCCGCGGGCTCGAACTCCGGAGCAACGGCACCCGAGCTCGCGGCCCCACCCAGTCCCAGCAGGAACGTCGGGGCCGCCGTCAGGAGCAGACCGGCAAGGCCCAGCGTCGTGATGCCGATCGCGAGCGGTCTCGTCACGGTGTCGCGGGCAGAGCCCACGGTCGACCACCAGCCGCGCCAGCCGCCGGGTCGGAGGCGACGGGCATCTCCGGCAGTCAGCGTGAAGTTGCGCGGACGCACGGGCAGCGCCGACAGCGGCAACGCGGCCGTCAGCGCGACGAGGTCGACGTACAGGCCGACGCAGCGCGCGCACAAATCCAGGACCGGTGCCAGCCGTGCCCCTCGATCGACCGCTTCCGCGACGCGCGAGCGGATCGTGCCCGGCGTGCCCGGCGTGCCCGGCGTCCCCGCCCGGATCAGCCACGGAACAGCTCCATCCGCTCGGAGAGGATGTCCCGCAAGGCCAGGCGGCCGCGATGGATGCGCGACTTGACGGTACCCAGCGAGACGCCGGTCATCTCGGCGATCTCGCCGTAGTCGTAGCCCTCGATGTCGTAGAGAACGATGGCGGCCCGCTGGTCGTCGGTGATGCGGGTCAGGGCGACCGCGATGGCCCGGCTCCGCTCGGCGTGGACGGCCGTCCGTTCGGGGTCGGCCTCCTCGCCCGCGGGCGGCTGCCAGCTCTCGTCCTCGAACTCCGGGTAGGGCTGGACTGGCCGTCGCTTCCGTGCGCGCTGGGTGTCCATCGCGGCGTTGACGCAGATCCGATTGAGCCACGACTTGACGCTGCCGCCACGGAACGACGCCAGGTTGCGGTACGCCGAGAAGAACGCCTCCTGGACGCAGTCGGAGGCTTGATCGCGGTCCGGGACCATGCGCACGACCAGCGCGAATAACGAATCCTGGTACAGCACGACGAGGTCGTTGAATGCATCGAGGTCGCCGGATCGGGCGCGCTCGATGAGGATGAGGTCGCGGCGCTGGACGGGGTCGTCGGTGACCGTCGTCGAGCGAAGGTCCTCCACGGTCTGGGGGTCCCTCCGGACGGCGATAGGTGGGCTGGCGAGGCGCGGCGAGTCTAGCATCGTCGCTCCAGGAGACGCCGAGCCCTGAAGCCGGGTTCCTCGCTCCGCCGAAGCCCGACTCCTACCCCTTTGGGCCGACCAGCCGGTCAAGGATCGCGACGCTCGCCTTTTGCGACACGGCGACGTTCCTCGGACCAGCGGCCCGAGCCTCGACACCCAACAAGGTGCACACCCAGCCAAACAACTCGCGGATGTCCGCCGAAGATTTCGAGAAGAAATAGCGGGGGTACGCATGGCCCTTCACCCGGTTGAGGACCCGACATCCGTCGGAATGGATCAGGCCGGCGATGAAGTCTTCAGGGTGGGTGCTGACGACGCTTCTCTGCCACCCTTCGAGTCTGATCCGGCGTTCGTGTTTTGGACCTCGTCCGTGCTGGGGAAACAGACAGCGCCAGTGTTTCCAATAGCCCGAGATCTCGATGCAGCCAGGCCGAGCAACGGTGCCGACTCGGCGACCGGACACATCCGCGATGGCGCGTTGACCTCGAGCAACATTCTCGGGTACTTCGCGTCGAGGCTGATCCGCAACTTCCAAACGTTTCGTTGCGCGAGCGAGAGCATGCCGTCGCCCAGGTAGAGCCCGAGCAGGTACGAATAGGCTGCCCCAAGGTCGCGCTCATCGACACATGCCGTGACATCGCGTGGGACGGCGACGCACCGGATCCCGGCGTCAGCAAGGTCTGGTACGGCGGGTGGGACTCGAACCCACAAGCCCTCACGGGCAGCAGAGTTTGAGTCTGCCCTGTATGCCAATTCCAGCACCGCCGCAAGGAGAACACTATATCGGGTGTGTTGACGTCAGCATGGTAGAACAGGCGTTCACAATACGCCAACCCCGAGCCGCTCGATGATGGACTGCTCCCTGTGTCGTATCTGACAGGCAGCCTGTCGCGACCTCGCTGGCATCTCCGCCGGCCATCGGGCATTGTTGGAAGCAGGCCCTCGGGACATGGCGCACTGTTCCCCCGGCGGTGACCAAACCGTCCCGAGGGCCTTTTCGGTCGGCCGCGGGCCCGTTGGCGAGGTGGCTCTGCCGGCGTCGGTACGATGGGCGTGTCATGGCAAGCCCGCGCACGCGCCGCTTCATCGGCTATCCGGCCGGATCGCTCCTCGCCGTTCTCCCCGATGCGGAGTCCGCTGCCCGTGCGGCGGCTGCCGTGCACGCCGCCGGCGTCCCGGATCGCGACCTCACGATCCTGCGCGGCCCCGAGGGCGCCGACCGGCTGGACGGCACGGGCGCTGTCAACGGGGTCGTCGCTCGATTGCGTCGCCTGGTGTCGTTCACGCTCATGGACCAGCTCGTCGACATGGCGCTCTACGAGCAGGCCGTGCGCGATGGTCAAGTCGTCGTGATGGTCCGGCCGGGCGACGACGAGCGGAAGGCGGCCGCGATCGCGGCCCTACGCCAGCACCGGGGCCACTTCATCAACTTCTACGGCCGCTTCGCGACCGAGGAGATCGAACGCTGGCAAGGCCCCGAGCCGAAGGTGCCCGGCCTCCTGCGGCGCTGACCGCCGGGTGCGCTGATCTCAGGCCGCGTCGACCGCCTCGAGCACGAACATCGGGATGACGCGGTCGGTCTTGCGCTGGTATGACGCGTACAGGGGAAATGCCTCGATGACGAGCTGCCACAGGCGCTCCCGCTCGGACGGCTCGACCTCGCTGGCGCGGACGTCGAGCACCTCGCGCCCCTTCTTGACCGTCGCACGCGGATCGGCACGCAGATTGCGGACCCACGCGGGATCCTTCGGATTCCCTCCCCACGAACCGACGACCACCAGTCGATCGTCGTCTTCCCAGGCATAGAGAGGCACCGTCCGCGGCTCGCCGCTGCGGCGGCCGGTCGTCGTCAGGGTGACGTTCATGGACCGGAGCCTATCGGAACTCGCGCCTCCTCGGGCCACGGCGGCCGGACCGGGTATCGTGACGAGCGCCATCCACCTCGAGGGAGACCCATGTTTCGACGGATCTTCGGTCCCGGACCCGAACACGAGCAGGCCGCCGACCAGGCCGAGGCCGCGCTGACGAACGCCTCGACCACCGCGGGTGAGACCGCCACGGTCCGCCGGATCGTCGCGCGGCTGGAGGAGATGCCCGCCGAACGGGCGCGACTGGTGGCCTCCGCTGCCTACACCCTTGCCCGCGCGGCACATGCCGACCTCGACATCAGCGCGGAGGAGTCCGCGGTCATGGAGCGCGAGCTACAGGCCCACGGCGCGCTCGACGAACCCACCGCCGTGCTCGTCGCCGAGATGGCGAAGCTCCAGGCACGCACCGTTGGCGGCACCGAGGACTACGTCGTGACCCGGGAATTCACGAGTCTCGCCTCCGAGGACGAACGAATTGACGTCCTGCGCGCGTGCTTCGCCGTCGGGGCGGCCAGCGGCACGATCTCCGCCGAGGAATCGGCGACGCTGAACCAGATCGCCAGCGAGCTCAAGCTCGACACCGACGTCATCTCGTCGATCCGGGCCGAGTTCCACGAGCGGCTCTCGTCCGTCCAGGAGGTCCGCCGGCTCGCCGGCCAGGGCTGATCGAGCGATGCGGGGGACCACCTTGAGGCCGCCGCGTCGTCGCGCTCGCGCTCGCGTTGGTCGGATGCGCCGGGTCGGACGGCGGGTCTCCGTTCCTCGCCGGCGCCGGCCGCCGGGATCGTCGTGACGTTCGAGGTCAACGAGGGCGAGCGGTTCCGCGTCCTGCTCACCGATCCCGCCGACCAGGCCATCGCGAACCAGCTGCTCGCCGGCACCGAGGGCCCGGACATCCCCAACGGCCGGATCGTGCGCGATACCGGCGTCAACGAAGGCTGGTCGTGGTCACTCGATCCCGATGACTTCGAGTTCGCCGACCTGACCACCGAGGTGTGCGACGGCGAGCCGGGCGATGTCGAAAGCAGGGCGCTGACGAGCGACCGGTACTGCCCATGGTCGGCGCGCGTCGTGGAGATCGACCCGGCGCCCTGACGCCAGACGAGCGCTCCCTCGATCAGGCGCTGGCCAGGCGCAGGTCGACGAGGCCATCGCCAAACCGGCGGCGGACCTCGGCGAGGAGCTCGGCGTCGTAGGCCACGCCGCGCCGGAGCTCCATGGGCAGCGCTGCGCCGCCGCCGGGTGAGGGCACGTGGATCACGACCCGCGTCCCCCCGGGCCGGTCACGCAGCAGGGCCTTGAGCGCCTCCATGGCGCTGACCAGCCGGTCGGGAGCCGCGGCGTGCTCGAACCGGACGTGCAGGATGGCGTCCGGCCCGGCGTCGACCGGGGCGTCGGCCGCGGCATCGGCCATGATCCTGGCACGGGCCTCGTCCGGCACCGACGGTTCCTCGTGGAGATCGTGGGCATCGCCGGCGACCGCCACCGCGCCCGCCGGTTCGAGGTAGGCCGGGATGGGCTCGGCGGGCTGGATCCGCGGCATCGCGTCCGGCGGCGGCCCGCCGTTGCCGTCCTCGCGCCGCGGGGAGACCGTGGCCGGTCGTTCGGCTCCGTTGCCGCCGGTGCCCCAGCCGGGTCCCGGACCGACCGGCACCGGTGAGCGGCGCGCGCCCCCGCGTGCGCCGGAGCGATCGCCGGCCGCCACCTCGCGTGCGAACGCCTCGGGTCCGCGGGCGGACGCGTCATCCCAGTCCGCCGCGAGGTCGGCGAGCAGTGAGACCTCCTCGCCCTTGTGATCGACGCGTCCCGCGACGAGCAGGATCGCGCCGTCGCGCCAGGTCGGCCGGCTGGTCTCGTACAGGCGCGGGAAGACGACAACCTCGATGGAGCCCTGGAGGTCCTCGAGCGTGGCGATGGCCATCGCCTCCTGGCGCTTGGTGATGACCGTGCGGATCCCGGTCACGATGCCACCGACCACCACCCGCTGACCGTCGAGCGCCTCGTCCTTGAGATCGCCCGAGTAGGCGTTCACGTAGCGACCGACCTGCTCCGCGACCTCGCCCATCGGGTGCTCCGAGAGGTACAGGCCGAGCAGCTCTTTCTCCCAGCGCAGCCGCTCGCGCACCGGGACCTCCGTGGCCGCCGGCAACGGCCGCTCGAGGGCGTCCGCATCGGCCGCCCCGAGGTCGAACAGCGATGTCTGGCCGGTGATCCGATCGCGCTGGGTCGCCTGCGCCGAGGCGATGGCGTCGTCGACCCCGAGCAGCAGCTGCGCCGGGTGTCCGAACGCCCGCATGGCCCCGACCTTGATGAGCGCCTCGAGCACCTTCCGGTTGGCCAGCCGCAGGTCGATGCGGGTACACAGGTCCGTCAGCGAGCGGAACGGCCCGCCCTCGGCACGAGCAGCGATGATCGATTCGATCGCTCCCTGGCCCACATTCTTGACCGCGAGGAGCCCGAACCGGATCGCGTCACCTTCGACGGTGAACTCGAGGTGGCTCGAGTGGATGTCCGGCGGCAGCACCTCGATGGCCATCCGGCGGCACTCGGCGACGGCCGCCGCCACCTTCTCCTCGCTCGCCCGGAACGCCGTCAGCACCGCGGTCATGTAATCGACCGTGTGGTTGGCCTTGAGGTACGCGGTCTGGTAGGCGATCAACCCGTAACAGGTGGCATGCGCCTTGTTGAAGCCGTAGCGCTCGAACGGCTCGAACGCGTGGAAGACAGCATCGATGACCCCGGCGTCGACCCCCCGCTCGGCCGCCTGGGTGACGAAGCGCTCCTTCTGGGCGCGCAGGACGGACGACTTCTTCTTGCGGATCGCATAGCCGAGCGTGTCCGCCTCTGGGCCGGTGAAGCCGCCGAGCGCGACGGCCGCGGACATGATGTCCTCCTGGTAGACGAAGATCCCGTAAGTCTTCTCCAGATACGGCTCGAGGAGCGGATGGAGATAGGTGACGGGCTCCTGTCCGTGCTTGCGGCGGATGTAGGCCGGGATGTTGTCCATCGGCCCCGGGCGATAGAGGGCGACCATCGCGGCGAGGTCGTGGACCGACGTCGGGCGCAGCTCGCGGATGTAGCGGCGCATGCCCGCCGACTCGAGCTGGAAGATGCCGGTCGTCTCGCCCGAGGCGAGCAGCTCGAAGGTCTTCGCGTCGTCGAGCGGGATGGTGTCGAGATCGATGGTGATGCCGCGGTGCTCCCGCACGAAGTCCACCGCCTGGCGGAGGATCGTCAGGTTCGAAAGCCCCAGGAAGTCGAACTTGAGCAGCCCGAGGGCCTCGATCGCGTGCATCTCGTACTGGGTCATCAGCGAATCCGAGTTGGTCGCCTTCTGGAGCGGCATGAGCTCGGTCAGGGGTTCGCGGCTGATGACGACACCCGCGGCGTGCGTGCTGGCGTTCCGGGCGACCCCCTCGAGATGCCGCGCGAAGTCGGTGATGCGCTTGACCGCCGGGTCCGCATCGACCTGCTCGCGCAGCGCCGGGGCCGTGCGGATCGCCTCCTCGAGCGTGATCCCGAGCTGGTTCGGGACGGCCTTCGCGATGCGGTCCACCTCGCCGTACGAGTGGCCCAGCACCCGCCCGACGTCGCGGATCGCGGCGCGGGCGAGCATCGTGCCGAACGTGATGATCTGGGCGACGTGGTCCTGGCCGTACTTGCGCCCGACGTAGGCGATGACCTCGTCGCGCCGGCCATCCTCGAAGTCGACGTCGATGTCGGGCATCGTCACGCGGTCGGGGTTGAGGAACCGCTCGAACGGCAGCTGGTACAGGATCGGGTCGACCGGCGTGATGCCGAGGGTGTAGGTGACGATGCTGCCCGGCGCGCTGCCACGGCACGTCGTCTGGATGCCCTCGCGGCGGGCGAAGGCGATGAAGTCCGCGACGATCAGGAAGTAGGCGGGGTAGCCCATCTGGATGATCACGCCGAGCTCGTAGTCGAGCCGCTCCTGCAGCTCGGGCGTGACCGTCCCGTAGCGACGCTCGAGGCCCGCCTGGCACTCGGCGCGCAGCCAGCTCTCGATCGTGTGCCCTTCCGGCACCGGGAAGTGCGGGATGCGCAGCTGCCCGAGGGGCAACTCGATGTCCGTCATCTCCGCGATGCGGCGACTGTTGAGGATCGCCTCCCGCTGGTCCGGGAAGAGCGCCGCCATCTGGGCCGCGGACTTCACGTAGAACTCGTGGGTCTCGAACTTCAGGCGACCGGGCGTGTCGAGGTTGTTGCCCGTCCCGACGCACAGCAGGACGTCGTGCGCCGCTGACTGCTCCTGGCGGACGTAGTGGAGGTCGTTGGTCACGACCAGCGGCAGCCCGATCTCCGGGGCGAGGCGCAGCAGCTGGCCGTTGAGCCTCGCCTGCTCGGGAAGGCCATGGTCCTGGAGCTCCAGGAAGAAGCCGTCGTTCCCGAAGATGTCCTTGTACTCGCCGGCGACGTGGCGGGCCAGCTCCCAATCCTCGACCTCGAGGGCCTTGGCGACCTCGCCGCCAAGGCACGCGGATAGACCGATGAGGCCCTCGCTGTACTTGGCGAGATGCTCGCGATCGATGCGTGGCTTGTAGTAGTAGCCGTCGATGTGGGCGTCCGTGACCAGGCGGCAGAGGTTCTGGTAGCCGCCGTAGTCCTTGGCCAGGAGGATGAGGTGGAAGGGCTGGCTGTCGGCCTTGCCCTCCTTATCGGTCATCGATCGGCGGGCGACGTAGGTCTCCACCCCGATGATCGGCTTGATGCCCTTGTTCTTCGCGGCCTGGTAGAACGCGACGGCGCCGTAGAGCGCGCCATGGTCGGTGATGGCCATCGAATCCATGCCCTGGGCCGCCGCCGCGTCGACCAGCTCCGTGATCCGGCCGAGGCCGTCGAGCAGGCTGAATTCGGAGTGGGCATGGAGGTGGGTGAAGTCGTTGGGTGCCAGGGTCACAGGAAGGTATGGTAAGCGCCCGATGGATCCCATATCCCTGCCCGACGACGCCGACCTCGAGGCCCTCGTTGCCGACGCCCTGGATCGGCTGCCCGCGCCGTTCCGGGACCGCCTCGGGTCGGTGGCGATCGTGATCGAGGATGAGCCGACGCCCGACCAGCTGGCCTCCGTCCGGGCCCGCGGCCTGTTCGGGCTCTACCAGGGCGTGCCACGGACCGCGTGGGGCGCCGAGCAAGCCAGCATCCCGAGCAAGATCACGATCTTTCGCGGCCCGCTGACCCGCGCCCACCGGACGCCGGAGCGCCTCGCGACGGCGGTCACCGACACGGTCTACCACGAGATCGCGCACCACTTCGGGATCAGCGACGCACGACTCCACGAGCTGCGCCGTGGCTCCCCCGGGCGACGCTAGGTGGGCGAATACCGCGCCGAGGCGATCGTCGACGCGCCCGTGGAGCGAGCGTTCGACGTGTTCATCGACGCCACGCGGTTCTCCCAGTGGCAGGCCGCGGCGCTCGGGGCGTTCGAACAGACTGGCCCGCTGACGTCCCCCGGCTCCACGCTTCGAATCGACCACGGGCCGGCGATGAAGCGGACGATGACCATCCTCGACGCCGAGCCGCCTCACCGCTTGCGCTACCGCCAGCAGGGGGTGGGCCTGGACGACACGACGGTCGCGACGTTCGCGCCCGAGGGCGAGCGGACCCGCGTCACGATGAGGTCCGAACTCCGGGTGGCCGGCGGCCCGATCGGCCGCGTCCTCGAACGGCTGGCCCGCAACCAGAGCCAGACCGAGTACCAGCGTGAGCTCGACCGGTTCGCGGGGGTCGTGGCTCGGCCAAGCGTCGAGCCCGGGCCGCCCGGCAGCCTCGTGACCGCGGACTGCGGGGTCGGCTTCCGCGTGCTCAAGATCCTCGCGATCGATCCGGACGTCGTCCAGGTCGCGCTGCTTCCCGGGGTGGCACCGAAGCGCCCGGTCGACCTGGAGCCATACCTCGACGGTGAGCGTCGCCTCGACGATCCCCTCGGGCTTCGGCCACTGCCCCTGTCGGTCCGGAGCGCGGCGTCGAAGATCGTGAGCGGCCAGCGGCGCTCCGCCTCGACGGCGGCATCGGCGTGCCGCACATTGCCCTGACGCGCGATGCGTACGGCGACGCTCGACCCGAGCCGGTCGGCGCCCCGATCGAGGTCTCGGAGTCCGAGGCCGCCGAGGTCGCGAGCTGGCGACGCGTCGACGGGCCGGCGCTCGGCCGCGAGGTCGACACGGGGATCACGACCCTGATGACCGTCAAGGCCGACACGGACGGGTATGCGGCCGCGAAGCTCGTCCATGTTGACCGGAACGCCGTGCACCTTCGCGTGTACTCGGACCGATGGACGATCCCGCCCGACGACATCGACCCGTGGTCCCTGCGCCTCGACCGCATGGACGAACCCGTCCCCGGCGTCGGGCACATCCCGCTGAGCCATGCGGCATTCGCCGGGTGGCAGCCCGCGTTCGATCGCCTGGTCGTGATCGGGCCGTCGGAGCTCGGCGGATATCGGACGTGGCTCGAGTCGGGCGGTGGGGTCTTCGGCTGAGGTCAGCGCCCGATCATGCGCTCCACGACCGGTTGGATCCGCTCCACCCACAGCCGGTACTGGGCGCCACTTGGGTGCAGGCCGTCGTCGGCCACGAGGGAGCGATCCCCGGTGGCGCGCAGCGACAGGTCGAAGATGTCGACGTAGGCGATCCCCCGCTCCCCGGCGAGCCGTTCCATGACGGCGTTGTTCGCGACGATCCCGTCGTGCTGTCGGGTCGGGTCGCCGTAGTCGGCGCCGGCGGGCGTCACGGTGTAATCCGGGATGGAGACCGTGACGATCCGATCGGCCGGGAGGCGGGCAAGGAGCGCATCGAGGATCGTCGCGACGTTGGCCTCGTAGGTCTCGACCGGCACGCCCTGCACGACGTCGTTGACGCCGATGAGCAACGTGGCAAAGCCCGGGTCGAGGTCCTCCAGCGCCGGTAGCTCGTCGCGGATGACGTCGGCCGAGGTGTAGCCGTTGACCCCGAGGTTGGCCACGAGCTGGAGGGTGGGCACGTCCGGTCCGAGCGCCGCGACGAGCTGGTCCGGGAACCGCTCGGCCGGCTCGACCGAGGTGCCGATCGTGTACGAATCGCCGAGGGCCACGTACCGGAGGCTGGTCGGCGTCGAGCTCGACTCGCTCACGGCGCAGCCTGCAACGAACAGTCCGACCGCCACGAAGGCACCGACCGACCCACGCGTCAGCACCGAACCCGCAACGCCGCCAACCCGCGCAGCATGAACGTGGGCTTCCATCTGGGCTCCTCCAGCAGCTCCAGCCCGGGCATCCGGCGGAGGATCGACGCGAACGCCGTTTGCAGCTCGAGGCGCGCGAGCGGGGCTCCCAGGCAGTAGTGGATCCCCGCGCCGAACGCGAGATGGGCCTTCGACGGGCGGCCGAGGTCGAGCGCGTCGGCGTCCGCGAACGCCGCCGGATCCCGGTTCGCGGACGCGTAGAGCAGCGCCACCTCCTGGCCTCGAGGGATCGTCGTTCCGGCGACCTCGATGTCGCTCAGCACCCAGCGCTCGAACATCGGGAGCGGCGTGTCGAACCGAAGGAGCTCGTCGACGGCGGTGGCGGCGAGGTCAGGCGTGTCGCGGAGGGCGGCGAGCGCCTCCGGATGGCGAAACAGCGTCCACCACCCGTTCCCGGCTCCGTTCACCGACGCCTCGTGCCCGGCGTTGAGGATCAGCACGCACGTCCCGATGAGCTCGCGTTCCGTGAGCTGGTCACCCTCATCGGCGACCGCGATCAGCCCGCTGATCAGATCGTCTTGTGGCCGCGCCCGCCGCTCCAAGATCAGCGCGTGGAGGTACGCCCCGAAGGCCTCGGCTGCGGCAACGGACCGCCGTGCGGACGCCTCCGAGGGGTCCAGCTCGAACATCAGGCAGTACTCATTCGACCAGGGTCGCAGCAGGTGGCGATCCGCCTCGGGGATCCCGAGCAACTCGGCGATGACCGTTACGGGCAGCGGCTCGGCGATGTCCGCGATCAGGTCGAACTCGCGGGCTTCGAGCGCGCGGTCGACGAGCCCGTCGACGATCGTCTGTACGCGGGGCGCCATGTCCGCGACCGTCCGCGGGGTGAACGCCTTCGATACGAGGCGGCGCAGCCGGGTGTGGTCCGGAGGCTCCAGGTCCAGCATCCCGGCGTCGTTGAGCTCGTGGAACGGCGCGTGCCAGGCGGGCGGCGGCGTCCGGCCGAACTCGGCATCCGTCGCGACGTGGTGATACGTCCGTCCCAGGTCGCGGTCGCGCAGGAGGCGGGCGACGTCCTCGTGTCTCGAGATGACCCACTGGTTCGTGGCGTCGTCGTAGATGACCGGGTGGCGATCGCGCAACGCGGCGAAGACCGGGTAGGGATCCGCGATGAAGGCCGGATCGGCTGGCCGGTACCCGAGCTCCGCGGGTGACGAGATCACGGAGCCCTCCCGACGGCCTCGACGATGATGTCCATCAGGCGCTCGCGATCGATCGCCACGCCCACCTCGGCATTCGGGGGCCACCCGGCAAGGCCTTCCGGATCCGCGACCGTCCGGCCGCGGGTCAGGCCGTCACCGACCTCCACGTCCACGCGCAACCGGCGCGAGTCCACGAGCCCCGGTTCCAACAGCCACGCGACGGCGACGGCGTCGTGGACCGGCGGGCCGTCCCAGCCATAGCGATCGCGGTGGTGGATCGCGAAGAAGCGCATGAGGTCCGCGAAGACCCGCCCGGCCCGGTTGCCGATGCCCTCGAGGCGGGCCACGTCCGCGGGGAGCACGAGCGCCTGGTGCGTGACGTCGAGGCCGGCCATCCGGATGGGGATGCCACTGCGAAAGACGGTGTCGGCCGCTTCGGGATCCGCCCAGATGTTGAACTCGGCGGAGGCCGTGGTATTCCCCTCGCCGAGCGAGCCACCCATCAGCGAGATCTCGCCGATGCGCTCGCGCAAGCCCGGTGCCGCGTGCAGCAGCAGGGCGAGGTTGGTCAGCGGCCCCGTCGCGATGAGCGTGACCGGCGCGCGGGCGGCGCGGAGCAGCCCCGCCGTCAGCTCCAGGGCGGTGACGGCCACGGGCGATCGGGCCGGTTCCGGCAGGTCTGCGCCATCGAGGCCCGACTCGCCGTGGAACTCGACCGGGACCCATGGTTCACGGACCAGCGGGCGTTCCGCCCCGGCGGCGACCGGGATGTCGTCCCGTTCCAGCAGGGCGAGGACCCGCCCGGCGTTGCGGGTGGTGGCCGCCAGGCCCGCGTTCCCGGCGACGGTCGTGATCGCCAGGACGTCGAGTTCGGGCCGGACCACGGCCAGCGCGATGGCCAGCGCGTCGTCGTGGCCCGGGTCGCAATCGAGGATGACCGGCCGCGCGGCGGGCGCCGACTCGGTCAAAGGGTTCACGGGTGGAGCGTAGCGTGTCAGCTGCTTGCCGGGCGATGCTGGCGTCGTTACGATGCGCGCCAGCGGTCCGCCCTGTCGGGGTGACCGATCCCGTGCCGTCGCGATCCCTGGGCAGCAGCCCGATATGGACGCGCGGCTCCGGATGTTGAGGAGGAGACATGCGTATCCGTTCCCAGGGACTGGTCCTGCTCGCAGGCCTGTCCATCCTCGTCGCGGCCTGTGGCCCGGCGGCCCAGTCGGCCGCGCCGTCGGTGGCGCCGTCAGCCCCCGCGTCGACCGAGCCGTCCGTCGCGGCGAGCGCTCCGCCGTCGGCAGGCGCCGGCGCCGAGCTCAAGATCGGCGTCGTCACCGACGTCGGCACGGTCAACGACAAGAACTTCAACGAGTACACCTACGTCGGCGCCCAGCAGGGTGCGGCCGCCGTCGGTGCCGCCGAGCCCCCGGTCGTCGTACCGACCTCGGACGCCGACTACGGTCCGCTCATCCAGGCCTTCATCGACCAGGACTTCGATGTCATCGTCGCGACGGGCTTCAACCTGGTTCCCGCAACGGCGAAGGCGGTCAAGGACAACCCCGACATCTGGTTCATCGGCGTCGACCACGCCCCGTGCATCAGCGCCACGGGTGACCTCGATCCGACGTTCGCCGACTGCTCGGGTGACATCGCGACGCTGCTGCCGAAGTACATCGCCATCAGCTACGCCGAGGACCAGGCCGGATACCTCGCCGGCATCGTGGCCGCTTCGGCGGTGCCCGCGCCCGACATCATCGGCGCGATCGGTGGCGTGTCGCTGTGCGGCCCCTGCATCCGGTATATCCAGGGCTATGAGATGGGCGCCAAGTCCGTCAATCCCGATATCAAGGTCAAGGCCGCGTGGGTCTCGGACAGCGACTTCCGGCTCGGCTTCGCCGACCAGGCCGCTGGCAAGACCTTCGGCCAGCAGTTCATCCAGCAGAATGCCGGCATCGACGTGCTCTTCCAGGTCGCCGGGCTGACCGGCAACGGCGTGCTCGACGCCGCCTGCGAGGCCGAGATCAACGCCATCGGCGTCGATGTCGACCAGCACGAGTCCTATGCCGCGGCCCAGGCCTGCATCCTGACGAGTGCCGAGAAGAAGCTGGCGAACTCCGTCCAGCAGTCGATCGAGGCCATCGCGGCCGGCACCGCCAAGGGTGGCCCGGCGCTCTTCGACGCGAAGAACGACGGCATCGGTGTCTCGGCGTTCTACGATGCGGCGAGCAAGCTCGCCCCCGACACCCAGGCGAAGGTCGATGAGGCCCTCGCTGCCATGAAGGCCGGCTCGCTCGAGACCTGCCCGGCCGATTGCGGGTCGCAGGACGCCCTCCCGCTGGGCGACTGAACCCCCGCTGACGCGATCGCACGAGCGGGTCGGCCACTGAGGCCGGCCCGCTCGTTATTCAGGTGGACCTGGGAGGGATCGCCACGATGGCCAGCGACGCCGAACCGGCCCGCAACGCCGAAGCGGCCAGCGACGCCGAACCCATCCGCGCCCCCGCGCTCGAGATGCGCGGGATCACCAAGCGCTACCCGGGTGTCGTTGCCAACGCCGGGATCGACCTCGAGGTCCGGCCGGGCGAGATCCATGCCCTGCTCGGCGAGAACGGCGCCGGCAAGACCACGCTCATGAACATCCTGTACGGCCTCGCCACGCCCGATGAAGGTGAGATCCTGCTCGATGGCAAGCCCGTCACGCTGACCGGGCCGTCCGACGCCATCGCCCGTGGCATCAGCATGGTCCACCAGCACTTCATGCTCGTCCCGGTCCTGACGGTGGCGGAGAACATCGTCCTGGGCGAGGAGACGATGGCCGGCCCGATCTTCCTCGATCGCAAGGAGGCGAGCCGCCGGATCGTGGAGCTCGGCCGCCGATTCGGGTTCGAGGTTGACCCGAACGCCAAGGTCGGCAACCTGTCGGTCGGCTGGCAGCAGCGGGTCGAGATCCTCAAGGCGCTCTACCGGGACGCGAAGATCCTCGTCCTCGATGAGCCGACCGCGGTGCTCACGCCCCAGGAGACCGAGGAGATCTTCGCGGTCCTGCGCCGGCTCGCAGCCGAGGGCCACAGCATCGTGTTCATCAGCCACAAGCTCTACGAGGTCCTCGAGATCGCCGACCGGATCACGGTCATCCGCCGGGGCAAGGTCGTCGGGGAGCGGGTCCCGGCCGAGACGGACGAGGAGGACCTCGCCGAGCTCATGGTCGGGCGCGAGGTGTCACTCGTCGTCGATCGCGGCGAGTCGCATCCGGGCGAAATGGCGCTCAAGGTCGAGGGCCTGACCGTGAAGGACGACCGCGGCAACGAGGTCGTCCATGGTGTCGATCTGGAGGTCCGTGCGGGCGAGATCCTGGGCATCGCCGGCGTCGCCGGCAATGGCCAGGACGAGCTCGTCGAGGCGCTCGTCGGCCTGCGCAAGCCCAGTGGCGGTCGGGTGGTGCTCGAAGGGAAGGACATCACCGGTAACGGGTCTCGGGAGATCAACGAGGCCGGGGTCGCCTACGTGCCGGCAGACCGGCATCGTTTCGGGCTCGTCTTGTCCTTCCCGATCTCGGACAACCTCGTCCTGACGACCTACCATCGGCCGCCCTACAGCCGGGGCATCCTGCGCAACGACCAGGCCATCGAGCGGACGGCGGAGGAGCGGATCAAGGCGTTCGACGTCCGGACGCCGTCGGCCAAGGCGCCGGCCGCGACGTTGTCGGGCGGCAACCAGCAGAAGGTCGTCATCGCCCGCGAGTTCGAGGGCAACCTGCGGCTGCTCGTCCTCGACCAGCCGACCCGCGGGCTCGACGTCGGCAGCATCGAGTTCATCCACCGGCAGGTCATCGCCAAGCGTGATGCCGGCACGGCCACGCTGCTGGTCTCGGCCGAGCTGGACGAGGTGCTCGAGCTGTCCGACCGCATCGCCGTCATGTACCGAGGGCGGATCGTGGCCGTCATGGATGGCCGCACGGCCGACAAGAACGAGGTGGGTCTCCTCATGGCGACCGGTGGCCGCGACTCCGCTGGAACCGGCACGGACGGGACCGCGGCATGATCATCGTGCGCCGCGTGTGGCGCGTCCTCGCGCTGCCGCTGATCTCGATCGTCCTGTCCGTCCTTGTCGGCTCGCTCGTCATCATCCTGTCCCAGTGGCTCGTCGCCGGGAAGCTGCAGCCGGACCTCGCCGTCAAGGCCTACGCCGCGCTCATCAGCGGCTCGGTCGGCAACTTCAACTCGATCGTCAATACGCTCGTCGCAGCCACGCCGTTGCTCCTGGGCGGTCTGTCGGTGGGGCTGGCCTTCAAGGCCGGCCTGTTCAACATCGGTGCGCAGGGGCAATTCCTGATGGGCGCGCTGCTGGCCGTCATCGTCGGGGTCTGGCTGCGCGAAAGCTCACCCATCGTCGCGATCCCCCTGTCCGTCATCGCTGGGATGGTCGGCGGCGCGCTGTGGGGCTTCATCCCGGGATTGCTCAAAGCGACCTCCGGCGCCCACGAAGTCGTGACCACGATCATGCTCAACTTCGTCGCGATCGCGACGCTGGCCGCGATGGTCAGCGGACCGCTGGATGTCCCGGGCTCGCCGTCGCCGATCACCCTCAATGTCGGGAACGCGTCACTCCCCGTGATCCTCGGCCGGAACGGCCACGCGGGCTTGCTGTTCGGACCGGTGATGGCGGTGCTCTACGGGTGGCTCCTGTATCGGACGACGCTCGGCTTCGAGATCCGGACGGCCGGCGCGAACCCGGAGGCGGCCCGCTACGCCGGGATGTCCCCCAAGCGGCTCATCGTCCTGACGATGTCGCTGGCCGGGATGCTGGCCGGGATGGCCGGCGCAGCCGAGCTGCTCGGGACGACCAAGCACATGACCGCGTCCTACGGCACGACGGTCGGGTTCGATGCCATCGCCGTCGCGCTGCTCGGGCGGACGAGCCCGGTGGGGATCATCCTCGCCGCCCTGCTGTTCGGGGCCATGCGCAGTGGCGCCGCCGCCATGCAGATCCAGGCGGGCGTCCCGGCCGAGCTCGTCGGCGTCCTCCAGGCCACGATCCTGTTCTTCCTGGTCGCGAGCCCGGTGATCCAACGGGTATTTCGGCTGCGCGGCACCAAGACCGGCCTCGATGAGGCGGCCACGATCACCAAGACCTACGGTGGCGAGGTCCAGGTGCGCTGATGGACGGCCTGATCGATCTCGTCTACTCCATCCCACTGCTGGGGCTCATCTTCCAGTTCGTGGGCTACCTGATCGCCACTCTGCCGGACATCGCGCCGATCACGCTGCGGGCGGCCGTGCCCATCGGCTTCGCCGCCCTGTGCGGCGTGCTGTGCGAACGCTCCGGGGTCACGAACATCGGCATCGAAGGGACGATGCTGACGGCGGCCTTCGTCGGCTGGGCGTCGGGCGTCTTCCTGCTCCCGATCCTGGGCGCGGGTGACGCGATCGTCTTCGGCATCACCCCGGTCCTGCTCGTCGCCCTCGCGCTGGCGATCCTCTCCGGGCTGCTCGTCGCCGCGGTCCATGCCTGGCTATCGATATCCGTGCGGGCGGACCAGATCATCGCGGGCACGATCATCAACATCGCCGCGTTCGGCATCACGGGCTACCTGAACACCCTGCTCGCGAAGACCTCGCCGACCGGGGCAGGCGCCTTCAACGCACTGGGCACGCCGGCCGCCCTCCGGGAAATCCCGATCGTGGGCTGGATCGTGAGCACGCTGCTGGCCCAGGGACCGTTGACGATCACCCTATTGATCCTCGTGGTCGTGTTCCAGATCGTCCTCTTCCGGTCCCGCTGGGGGCTGCGCACGCGGGCCGTCGGCGAGCATCCGCGGGCGGCCGAGACGGTCGGCGTCGACGTCATCCGCCTGCGCTACCGCAACGTCATCGCGGCGGGCGGGCTGGCCGCCCTTGGCGGGGCGTTCCTCAGCATGGAGGCGACCGCGTCGTTCCAGCAGGGCATGACCGCGGGTCGTGGGTTCATCGGCCTCGCGGCGATGATCGTCGGGCGCTGGAGCCCGCTCGGGGCGTTCGGGGCGGCGCTGTTGTTCGCCTCGGCCCAGGGCCTCGGGCAATCGATCAAGATCGTGCCGCCGGCGGGGGACCTGGGCGTGATCATGGGTTCGCTGCCGGGCCAGTTCTTCGACGCGCTGCCGTACGTGGTCACGATCGTCGTGCTGGCGGGCCTCATCGGCCGGAGCACGCCACCGGCCGCCGATGGCATCCCCTATCAGCGCGAGGCCGCGTCCTGAATCGCGAGCAACTCGATCGAACGCGGCGCCTTCCTGGATCTCGAGGAGGGTCGCGGCTCGGTCCGCGTCCTCGACGACGCGGGCATCGAGGTCGTCCTGCGAGCAACGCGCCGGATCGCGGTCGTCGGCGCGTCATCGGACGCGGCACGGCCGTCGTTCAGCGTCTTTCGCTACCTCATCAACCAGGGACTCGACTGCGTGCCGGTCAATCCCAACGAGCGGTCGATCCTCGGCGTCCCGGCGTTCCGGACCCTCGCCGAGGCCGTCGACGCGACCGGGCCGGTCGACATGGTCGACGTCTTCCGCCGCTCCGAGCTGTGCGTGCCGCACGCCCAGGAGGCGGTCGCGGTCGGGGCGCGCTGCCTGTGGCTGCAGCTCGGCGTGGTGAACTGGGAGGCGGCCCGCATCGCGGCGGACGGCGGGCTATCGGTGGTCATGGACCGCTGCACGGCCATCGAGTGGCGGCGGCTGCGGGTCCGGCCCTAGCCGGGGCCGCGCTCAGCTGACGAGGAACCCGAGGAAGATCGAGCACCGCGCCCACGATCGCGATGGCGCCCGCCATCTGGGCCTGGCGCCGCAGGAGGGCCATGGCGACATCCGCGCCGGTCGTCTCGTCGGTTGCGCAGGCCACCGCGCCACGACTCGTAACGAGCCACGTTCTCGTCCTGCGCCTTGAGGGCCTGGTAGCGCGCCCACGGACCGCGGGCGCGTGTGTAGCCGATGACCACCAGCGCGACGCCGAGCCCCCACAGCACCAGGTTGACGGGTCCCATGCGCTCCCCTACTCCTCCCGATCGAGCCGTTCGCGGACGGCGGCCTGGACGACCGCGGCATTCGCCTGGCCTCGCGTCGCCTTCATCACCTGGCCCACCAGGAAGCCGACGGCCTGGGCCTTGCCCGCGCGGTAGTCGGCCACCGCGGCCGGGTTGGCCTCGAGGACCTCGTCCACCGCCGCGCCGACGACCCCCGTGTCGGAGATCTGGCGGAAGCCCCGGTCCGCGATGATGGCGCTGGCGGCTTCGCCCGTTTCGACGTGGGCCTCGAAGACGTCCTTGGCGTTGGCGCGCGAGATCGCCCCATCCTCGACCGCCCGGACGATCGCCGCGAGCTCGGTCGCCTCGACTCGCACGGGCGTGTCCGCGCCCGCCGTGTTGCGGCGGCGGAGGTACTCCCCGGTGACCCAGTTCGCGACCGACTTCGCGGGGAGCGACCCATCGGCGGCCATCGTCGCCTCGAACAGCGCCGTGGCATCGGGATCGGAGGTGAGCACCCCGGCGTCGTACGCCCCCAGGCCGAGCCCGCGCTGATAACGGCTCCGACGTGCCGCCGGCAGCTCCGGCAGGCCGGCCCGCAGCGCCTCCAGCCACGACGGATCCACGTGGAGCGGCGGCAGGTCGGGCTCCGGGAAGTAGCGGTAGTCGTCGGAGGTCTCCTTGGACCGCATCCGGTACGTCTCGCCGCGGTCGTCCGACCAGCCGCGCGTCTCCTGGAGCGAGCGGCTCGGAGGCCTCGAGCGCGGCCGCCTGGCGGTCGATCTCGTATTCGATGGCCCGCTCGACCGAGCGGAACGAGTTCATGTTCTTGACCTCGACCCGGGTCCCGAATGCCTCCGTTCCGCGCTCGCGCAGCGACACGTTGGCCTCGACCCGCATCTGGCCGCGCTCCATGTCGGCATCCGAGGCCCCGATCGTGCGCAGGAGGAGCTGCAGCTCCTCGGCGTAGCGGCGCGCCTGCTCGGCGGTTCGGATGTCGGGGTCGGTGACGATCTCCATCAGCGGCGCGCCGGAACGGTTGAAGTCGACCAGGCTCACCTTGCGCCCGTCCGGATCGGTCGCGTGGACGAGCTTCGCCGTGTCCTCCTCGAGATGGGCGCGCGTGATCCCGACCGTGAACGGGCCCTCCGACGTCTCGATCGCCAACCGGCCGGCCGAGGCGAGCGGGAGGTCGTACTGGCTGATCTGGTAGCCCTTGGGCAGGTCGGGATAGAAGTAGTTCTTGCGGTCCCAGCGTGTGGCGTCCGGGGTCGTCGCTTCGATCGCCAGGCCGGTCGCGAGGACATGCTCCACGGCGCGGCGGTTGATGACCGGCAACGCGCCCGGCAGACCCAGACAGACCGGGCAGACGTGGCTGTTGGGCGCCGCGCCGTCGTAGGCCGTCGAGCACGAACAGAACATCTTCGACTCGGTCCGCAACTGGCAATGGACCTCGATGCCGATGACGGCCTCGTAGCGGTCGCGGGCGGACGGCATCGCGACGGGGATCGGGCGGGAGCGGTCATCGAGCGCAAGTTTCGCATAGGCGCGCCCGACGCGCGGTTCATCGTGAGAGCGCTCTCTTGACAGACCATGCTATGGTCACAGCCGAGCGTGAGAGCGCTCTCACGTCCACAGGAGTATGCGTGGCCAATCCAACCGCGATCGACCGACGAAACGGCACGACCCTCGAACAGGTCGCGTCGCGCGCCGGCGTCTCTCGTGCCACGGTCTCCCGGGTCGTCAATGGTTCCCCACGCGTCAGCCCCGATGTCCGGCGCGATGTCGAGGCGGCGATCGCAGCACCTCGGCTACGTTCCCAACCGGGCTGCTCGCAGCCTGGTGACGCGCCGCAGCGGGTCGATCGCCGTGGTCATCGCCGAGCCGACGCCGCGACTCTTCACGGACCCGTTCTTCCCGAGGCTCCTGCGGGGCGTGAGTGCGGCTCTGTCCGCGCGTGACCTCCAGCTCGTCCTGCTCATGCCCGCATCCCCGGACGAGGCGCGCCGCACCGGCGACTACCTCGCGGCCGGACACGTGGACGGCGCGCTCATGGTCAGCCTCCACGGCGCCGGATCCTCTGCCTGCCCGCCTCGCCGCCGCCGGCGTCCCGATGGTCGCCGCCGGCCGGCCGCCACAGGGCACGACCGCGAGCTACGTCGACGTCGACAACCGTGGCGGCGCGCGGACGGCAGTGGAGCACCTCATCGATGGCGGCCGGCACGTCATCGCGACGATCGCCGGGCCCCAGGACATGACCCCCGGGATCGACCGGCTCGGCGGCTACCGAGACGCCTTGGCCGGCGCGGACCGCGAAGCCGACCCTGGCCTCGAGGTCATCGGCGATTTCACCCAGGAGAGCGGCGTCCTGGCGATGGAGCGGCTGCTCGCCGCCCGCCCGGACATCGACGCGGTCTTCGCGGCCTCCGACCTCATGGCAGCCGGGGCGATCTCGGCACTGGCCGCCGCCGGCCGGCGCGTGCCGGACGACGTCGCCGTCGTCGGCTTCGACGATTCGCCCGTCGCCACGACCGTCCGACCGGCCCTCACGAGCGTCCGCCAGCCCATCGAGGAGATGGGCCACGAGATGGCTCGCCTCCTCATCGACGCCGTCGGAGGACGCGACCCCGTCGTACGCCGCGTCATCCTCGACACCGAGCTCATCCGTCGGGCCTCGAGCGCCGGGAGGCCCAAGCCCTGAGTCGGCCGGCGCCCGACCCCATCCGTCCGCGCGTCTCCGCGACGACGAGCCCCGTCCAGTCACCGAGCATTCCAGGAGGAGACATCGATGGTGAAGAGCCACGTGGCGCTCATGCGAGCGCTCACCCTGTTGACGATCGTCAGGACTCATCGCGGCCGCTTGTGGCGGTGCGGTGCCTTCCACGGCGCCGTCCCCCAGCACGGCGGCCGTCGAGCCGTCCGTCGCGCCCGGTCGGAGACCCCGCTCGTCACGCCCGTCCCGGGACAGGGCGGCATGACGTCGGACGGCCGGCCGCTCATCCGCTGGTTCGTCGGTCTGGGTACCGGCGAGCGACCCGAGCACATCGGCGTGGAGCAGGCTGTCGTCGACGCGTTCAACGCCGCGCACGACCCCGACTCGCCCGACTACGTGGCCGGCAACTCGGACGTCGTGCTGTCGCTCGAGATCTACCGAAATGCCGTGGCCTACGACACGCTCGCCACGCAGATCGCGACCGGTAACGCGCCCGACATCATCGGGCCGATCGGCATCCGCGCCCTCCAGTCGTTCGGAGACCAGCTGCTGGACCTGTCGTCCTACATCACGAGCTCCGGGGCAGACCTCTCCGAGATCCCCCAGGGCCTGATCGACGTCTACAAGGTCGACGGCAAGCAGATTGGCATCCCGATGGCCGTCTACCCCTCGTTCATCTACTACAACAAGAAGCACTTCAAGGAGGCCGGGCTGCCCGAGCCACCGCACAAGATCGGGCGAGCAGTACGACGGCAAGCCGTGGGACTGGGCCACCGTCGCCGACCTGGCCAAGAAGCTGACGGTCGACGCGGCGGAGCGACGCCTCCAGCGCCGACTTCGATGCCGCGAACATCGTGCAGTACGGCCTTGACGCCCAATGGACCGAGAACGACGCCCGCGCGTGGTCGACGGTCTTCGGCGGGTCCGGCTCCGCGGTGGCCGACGACGGCACGACCGCGCAATGGCCCGACAACTGGCGTCAGGGTCTCGAGTACTACTACGACGGCGTCTGGAACGGGCACTTCATCCCGAACAAGGCGGCGGTCGACGGCATGGCCGGCGGCAACACGTTCCAATCCGGCCAGATCGCGATGGACGTCGTCCATCTCTGGTACACCTGCTGCGTCTACCCGGCCGAGGGCACCCCGCCCGTCACCGACTGGGACATCGCGGTCGTTCCGGCAGGGCCGGACGGCAAGACGACCTCGAAGCTGCACGCCGACACGATCGGGATCCTCGCCACGCACGCAGCATCCGGACCTGGCGTTCGAGGTGCTCCAGTTCCTCTCCGCGTCCCCGGAGCTCACGCAGGTGTGGGGTGCGATGCCGGCTCGTGCCAGCGCCCAGGACGCATTCTTCGCGAGCCTGGATGAGCGCTTCGCGCCGCTCAAGGTCGACTGGCAGGTCGCTCGCGACATGCTGGCCAACCCGGACGTGCCCAGCCACGAGGCGTTCATGCCGGACTTCCCGCGCGCCGACGCCGCGAACAAGGCGCTGGGCTCCAAGCTCTGGACGACCCCCGACCTCGACCTCAAGACCGAGATCGACGGGCTCGTCACCGAGCTGAACGGGATCTTCGCCGCCGCCGGCGGCTGACGCTCCTCCTCCCGCACCCGGGGCGTCTCCCCCTTGCGCCCCGGGTCGCACTCCCTCGTTCCATCCGGCGATCCCACCGGCGATGATGAGGACCCGATGACGATCTCCGGTGGACCCGCGACCGCGGACGCGCTCGGATTGCCGGGCCGGTCGCCTCGTGCCGCCCTCGCCCGGCGGGAATCGCTCGCGGGATATGCGTTCATCGCCCCGTGGATCGTGGGCTTCCTGGCCTTCACGGCCCTGCCCATGGCCGCCTCGCTCGGGCTGTCGCTGACCGACTTCGACCCCGCCGACCGGGCTCGACCAGCTTCATCGGCCTGGCCAACTACGAGCGGATGCTGCACGACCCGCTGCTGCTCAACGCCATCGTGGTGACCGCCCGGTTCGCCCTGCTCATCGTGCCGGCCGTCGCTGGCGGTCGCGCTGGCCGTCGCGATGCTCGTCAACAGCACGCTGCTCAAGGGCCGGAACGTCTTCCGGACGCTGTTCTACATGCCGATGCAGATCCCGATCGTGGCCAGCACGCTCATCTGGATCGGCATGCTCAACGCCTCGACCGGCTGGCTCAACATGGTCCTCAGGCGGTGGGCCTCCCCGGACCGGACTGGCTGAACAGCGCGTTCTGGGTGTACCCGTCGCTGACGCTCATGGGCCTGTGGGGCATCGGCAACATGATGCTCATCTTCCTGGCCGGCCTCCAGGGCGTGCCGACCGAGCTGTACGACGCGGCGAAGGTGGATGGCGCGGGCCGCTGGGCGACGTTCCGCAACGTCACGCTCCCGATGATCTCCACGGTCCTCTTCTACAACCTGATCATCAGCCTGATCGGCACGTTCCAGTACTTCACCCAGGCGTACGTGATCAGCAACGGGCGCGGCGACCCGGCAACGCGACCCTGTTCTTCAACCTCCACCTGTACCGCGAGGCGTTCGTGCTTCTTCGACATGGGCTACGCCTGCGCCCTGGCGTGGCTCCTGTTCGCGATCGTCCTCGTCCTGACGATCGGCCTGTTCCGTCTCGTCGGACCGCGCGTGTACGAGGCCGGCGGCACGCGATGACGCCGTCGTCCCGACCCTCGACCAGTCGTTCTCTCGCGGCTCGTCGATGCACCGCCAGATGCGGCGCTTCACCTCGACCGCCCTCGTGACGATGCTCGGCGTAGCCGTCGTCTCGCTCTTTCTGCTGCCGCTGCTGTTCATGACGTCGACCGCGTTCAAGGACAAGGCCCAGCTGACCGCGCCGGGCGCCCCGCTCTACCCGGCCGTCGCCCGACACCTATACCTGGCAGGGAGTCCCATACCCGGTGTACGACGTGCCGCTGCCGGCGGTCTCCTGCGGCCGCTCGCGCTCGTGGAACCGCGCCGCGAGGACAGCACGTTCATCGATCCGGCGGCGCCCGAGGCCGGGCCGATCGAGTGGCAGGGACGCTGGCGGACCCTGAACAGCACTGGCGGTTCGAGCTCGACTCGCGCAACTTCGGGACCGCCTGGGATGCCATCGCGTTCCCGCGCCTCCTCTTCAACACGCCGTCATCGCCGGGTCGGCACCGTCGGGGCGGTGCTCTCGTCGATCTGCCGTGGCGTACGGGTTCAGCCGGTTCCGGTTCCCGGGACGTAACGGGCTGTTCCTCGTGCTCCTCTCGACGATCATCCTGCCGATCCAGGTCACGCTGATCCCGACGTTCGCGGTGTTCGCCGCCCTCGGCTGGGTGGGGACCTGGCTGCCGCTCATCGTCCCGCACTTCTTCGCCAATGCGTACAACGTGTTCCTGCTGCGCCAGTACTTCCTCACGATCCCGCGCGACCTCGACGAGGCCGCGATGATGGACGGCGCGGGCCCGTTGCGGATCCTGTGGTCCGTGATCCTGCCGCAGGCCATCCCGGCCGTCGTGGCGGTGTCCTTGTTCCACTTCTTCTGGGCGTGGAACGAGTATTTCCTGCCACTCATCTACCTCCAGGGGAACCGTGCACTGCAGCCGCTGTCCGTCGGGATCGCCGAGTTCAACGGCGCGTACTCCACCGAACCGACGCTCATCCAGGCGGCGGCGATCATGGCGATGGTCGTCCCGGTGGTCGTCTTCTTCATCGCCCAGCGTGCGTTCATGCGCGGCGTGGTCTTCAGCGGGGTGGAAAAGTGACCGTGACCGTCGAGCCGGCCGGCGATGGCGTTGCGGGCGACCATATGGCGGTCGAATGGCCGGTCATCCCGCGCCAGGCCTGGCGTCGCGGGATCGGGGTCCCCTGCCCTGACGTGGGGCACCCGCGCGTCGCAGGGCCGATGGTCGACGACGGCGAGTGGGCCGGGGTCCCGATCGGCGGCCTGGGCACGGGGAGTATCGGGCGGACGTTTCGTGGCGACATCGCACGCTGGCACCTCGAGGTCGGTCAGCATCGGTTCGACCCGGTCGCCGCCGATGGCTTCTCCCTGTTCGTCGGGCCGGCCGCGAAGGCGGCGAATGGTCCTGGTCGGGCCATCGTCCTGTCCGCGCTCCGGCCGACGGAACTGCCAGCCTGGGGTTGGGATCTGCCGGTGGGTGGCGGCACGTACCACGCGCTGTTTCCGCGCGCCTGGCAGACGTTCGAGCCCGAGGGCCTCGGCGCTCCCGTGCGCCTGACGGGTGAACAGCTGTCGCCGGTCATCGCCGGCGACCTCGACCGGAGCGCGTTGCCCGTCGGGGTGTTCGAGTGGTGGGTGGAGAACCCAGGGCCCGACCCGTTGACGGTCGGGCTTCTCTTCAGCTGGGCGGACCCCCCGGGCGGGCCGAGCTCGGGCCCGGCGCCGGGACGGCTGCACGAGGTCAACCGATCCGGCGACGCCCTCGGCGTGACGCTGCTCGACCCGGGGCCGGACGCCCCACAGGCCCTGCGAGGGACGTTGGCCATCGGGGCACTCGCAGCAGACGGCTGGTCCTTGTCCGCACGTGCCACGTTCGATCCGCTCGACGACTCGTCGCTGTGGGCCGATTTCGCCGCCGACGGTCGCCTCGACGATGCGGCGCACCGGCCGGACCAGGCGCCCCAGTCCGGTCCTGCCCGTCCCGCCGGTGCCGCCGTCGCCGCGACGACGGAGCTGGCGCCCGGGGAGCGGCGCTCGATCCGGTTCGCGCTGGCGTGGGACCTGCCGACCGTCGAGTTCGGAGGCGGCCGGCGCTGGTGGAAGCGGTACACGGGCGCCTGGGGCCGCACGGGCGAGCGCGCGTGGGACCTGGTCCAGCTTGCTCTGGAGCAGGCGCCGTCCTGGCGTGCCGCCATCGAGCGGTGGCAGGCGCCCTACCTGGATGACCCGGTGCGCCCGGACTGGTACACCATGGCCCTGTTCAACGAGCTGTACTTCCTCGTCGACGGCGGCACGTTCTGGGAAGCGGGCGAGGTCGGCGGCCCGGAGCCCGCACCCGGTGCGGTCGGCCGCTTCGGCCTCCTCGAATGCCTCGATTATCCCTTCTACGACACGGTCGACGTGGACTTCTACGCATCCTTCGCCCTCCTGGAGCTGTACCCCGAGCTCGAGTTGCAGGGCATCCGCGACCTGCTCGCGGCGGTGCCGGTGGACGATCCGGGTCGCTGGACGATCGAGGCGTCCGGGCTGCAGGCGGCCCGCAAGGTCCGCTGGACGGTGCCGCACGATCTCGGGGGGCCCGCCGACGATCCGTTCCACCGGCCCAACTGGTACCGCTTCCAGGACGTGAGCCTGTGGAAGGACCTGGGCCCCAAGTTCGTCCTGCAGGTCTGGCGCGACGCGGTCGCGGCCGGCCCGGAGGTCGGCGACGAATTGATCCGGGACGCCTTCCCGACGGTCGAGCGGGTCCTCCAGGGGCTCGCGGCCAGCGATCGAGATGGCGACGGCCTGCCCGAGCACGACGGGATCCCCGATCAGACGTATGACACGTGGCCGATGCGAGGCCCCTCGGCGTACGGCGGATCGCTCTGGCTGGCGGCCATCGGGGCTGCCGAGGCGATGGCCCGACGACTCGGCGATGCGCGAGTCCGAGGGGCGCTGGGCGGGCTGGTTCGAGCGAGCCCAGGTCGCGTTCGACGTGCGGTTGTGGCGCGGCGACCACTACGCCTATGACGACGGAGGCGGCTCGAGCTCGGACAGCCTCATGGCGGATCAGCTCGCCGGCCAGTGGTACGCGGACGCGACCGGTCTCGGCCCCCTGCTCCCTGCGATCGAGTGGACACCGCCTTGCGAACGATCCATTCCCGCAACGTGCGCGGGTTCGCCGGCGGTCGGATGGGGGCCGTCAACGGCACCCGTCCCGACGGCTCGGTCGATGCCTCGAGCGAGCAGAGCGCCGAGGTCTGGGTCGGGACCTCCTATGCCCTGGCCGCGTTCATGATCGGGCGCGGGCTAGTCGCAGGAGGGCTGGGAGACGGCGCGCGGGGTGGCCGCGGTCACCTATGAGCGCGGCTTCTGGTTCCGCACGCCCGAGGCATACGACCGCGACGGGAACTACCGGGCGTCGATCTACCTCCGCCCGCTGGCCATCTGGGCGATCGAGGAGGCGCTTCGGCGCCGATCCGGATCACGCCGTAGTGCCCGCCGCGATCATCGGTCTTCGATCGACATGGCGGCCATCCGCTCGGCGGGGCTCGGCGTCAAAGGATCGTCGAGCGCGCCCAGCCCGGCTGGCTCCAGGGCGCGCCAGTTGGCATCGGCGGTGATCGCCTCGTAGCCGCGGGCGAGCCTGAACAGCTCGAGCTCCGACCATGGCGCGCCGATGAGCTGCAGCCCGACGGGCAGGCCCTCCGACAGCCCAGCCGGGATCGAGATCCCGGGCAACCCGGCCATGTTGACCGGCAGCGTGCACGCGTCGGAGAGGTACATCGAGACGGGATCGGCAAGGCGGTCTCCGAACCGGAACGCCACGGTCGGCGACGTCGGGGCCACGAGCGCGTCGAAGCCCTGCGCCCAGAGCGCATCGAAGTCGCCCTTGATCAGGGTGCGGACCTTCTGAGCCTTGAGGTAGTACGCGTCGTAGTAGCCCGCCGAGAGCGCGTACGTCCCGAGCATGATCCGGCGCTTCACCTCCGGGCCGAAGAGCTGCCCGCGGGTCGCCAGATAGTCGGCCACGACGTCCTGGCCCTCGCCCAGCCGCGGGCCGTAGCGGATGCCGTCGTAGCGAGCGAGGTTGGCCGACGCCTCGGCCGGGGCCACGATGTAGTACGTCGCAAGGCCGTATTCCGTGTGCGGCAGCGACACCTCCTCGACGATCGCGCCAGCGGCCTCCAGGTCGGCGACCGCCTCCCGTACCCGGGCCTCGACACCAGGCTCCATCCCGGCGACGAAATACTCTCGTGGCAGGCCGAGGCGCTTGCCCCGCAGCGAGCCGGCGGCCTCGTCGTCGCTGTGCGCCAGGGTCAGGAGCTCGTCCGGGACGGTTTCCGGCGAGGACGTCGAGTCGCGCTCGTCCCGCCCGGCGACCGCGTGCAGGAGCGCGGCCGCGCCCCGGACGTCACGCGCGAAGGGCCCGATCTGGTCGAGCGAGCTGGCGAAGGCCACGATCCCGTACCGGCTCACGCGCCCGTACGTCGGCTTGAGCCCGACGATCCCGGTCAGGGCCGCCGGTTGGCGGATCGATCCGCCGGTGTCCGTCCCGATCGAAAGGGGCACGTGATACGCCGCCACGGCTGCGGCCGACCCCCCACTGCTGCCGCCGGGCACCCGGTCGAGCCCCCACGGATTGGCCGTCGGGCCGTAGGCGGAGTGCTCGGTCGACGAGCCCATCGCGAACTCGTCCATGTTCGTCTTGCCGAGGATGACCGCCCCCACATCTCGGAGGCGCTCCGTGATGTGGGCGTCGTACGGCGCGTGGTAGCCCTCCAGGATGCGCGAGCCGGCGGTGCACTGACCGCCCTTGACGGACACGAGGTCCTTGAGGCCCACCGGGATGCCGAGCAACGGGTGCAGGCCCCGGACCGCATCGCGACCCTCACCACGCGCCGCGGCCAACCGGGTATCTGCGGCATCCGCCTCGGCCAAGGCGCGGTCGCGGTCGATGGTCAGCCAGGCGTGGAGACCGTGGTCCTGGGCCTCGGCGAGGTCGAGGTGTGCTTCCGTCAGCTCGCGCGACGTCACCTCGTCGGCCCGGAGTCGCGCGGCCAGGTGGTGGGCGTGCAGGCGGGTTAGGTCGGTGGTCATCTGGGCACGGTCATCGGGATCGATCCGGGCGTCAGTCGCGCTCGCCGAGGATCGCTGGCACGACGAAGAACTCCCCGTCGCGCGCGGGCGCGTTCGCGAGGACCGCCTCGGGCTCCATCGATGGCCTGGCGACGTCGTCGCGCAGGATGTTCTCGAGCTCGATCGTCTGCGCGGTGGGTGGGATGTGGTCGGTCGGGACGGTGGCGAGGATCTCGTACTGCTCCAGGATGTGGTTCAGCTGTCCCTCGAGGCGGCCGAGCTCGTCGTCGCTCAACCCGAGCCGGGCGAGGTGGGCGACGTGCTCGACGTCGGTGCGCGAGAGGGTGGCCATGCGCCCGATGATAGCCGAGGGTCGGCCGCGACCGTCCGGCCGCGCTACTGGGGCGCGGGCATCAGGCCGTCGACGACCAGGGTCGTCCGGCACCAATACGGGGCGGCCCACTCGAGGTCTCTAGGCTCGTCGCTCGCGGGGATGGTCGCATCGCACTCCGCGGCTGCCTCGTCACCGAAATGCGCATCGATGACGAAACGCTGCGTGGCGTTCTCGCCACACGAGACGGGGACCCCAAGGTCGGGGCGTGGTCGCGCGACCACGACATCGTCACTATCCAGGATCCTGATCCTGGTGGCCGAGTTCGCCGAGAGCCACTCGGGGGTCATGACCCAGCCGGGTCGGTCCTCGACCCCACACTCGAGGCCGATCGCTCCCTGAAACCGGATCATCGACGACCCGAAACAGGCCAACGCTTCGTGGACGCGACCCGGCGAGGTCAGCCGCTCGAGATCCGCGACGTCGAGCAAGGTCGCATCAGGACAATCCACGGCGGCCCGGGCGAGCCAGGGATCCGCGCCGTGCTCCGAGGCCGCCACCCATCCGACGCGAGGGACCCCGTCACCGATGTCGACCGACGGAACAACGACCTGGAACCACTCGTACTCCGAGGCGACGACCGGCCCGTCGAGGACCCACGCCCGCGTGCCGGTCCGAAGCAGTTCATAGCGCTCCCCCGTCAGGCCCGGGTCCGAACGGACCCGGAGGTCGTCCGTGACGGTGATCCCTGCCGCGTTGGCGATCGGGTAGTCGGGATCGGACTGAACGCCGGTCACGACGATTCGGGCGCGGCACGATAGGCGAGCGACGGCAGGTTCGAGCGCCTGGGCGTCCGGACCGTTGGCACCAGGCTGGCATTCGCTCGCGGCCGGGTGGTCGAATGCGCCTTCGAGATCGACCATCCCGCCGGCGGTCAACGCCGACGTTGGTAGCGGACCATTCGGGTCGATGGCGAGCTGCGGGCCGCCGATCGAGGGGGTGTCGACCCAGGTGTCCGCCGCAGCGGACCACCCCCCGTCGCCGGTCAACCAGGCCGGCCCGTCGACGCAGGCCGTGGTCGGTTCCGGAACGCAGGGCCCGGTGCCAGCTTCACTCGACACGTAGGCCCGGAGTCGGAGTGTGCGATCACTGAAGCAGGCGACCCGTTCCTGCGGAAGCAGCGACTCGACGACCGCCATCGTGACGGCGCCGGTCGGACACGGGTCGACACTCGGGCGGATCCAGGGGCTGCCGTCGTGATCGCCTCGCGACACCCACCCGACCGGCCAGGACGCGTACAGATTCCCGGGGCGCCATGCGCTGACGAGGTACCACTCGTAGTCGCTCGCCACCACGGGTCCGTCGAGCACCAGGAGGCGGTCGCCGACATCGAGCAGGGGCTCGTGCTTGATCGAGTCGTCCGCGACGCGCGGCGCGGACCGGATCCGCAGCCGGCCCGACACCACCTCCGCGATCGTGTCCGGATCGAGTGGCGCACCAAATCCAGGACCCGATAGGACGTCGCTGGATCGCGGTTCGGCCGCGATCGAGGGCAGGGGCGACTCCAGGTCACCAAGGGCCGGGAGCGACGGGGACGGCGCGACAGCGCCATCGAGCGGTGAGCGTTCGCGGAATGCGCCCGCAGCCGCCGCGACCGCGATCGTCAGGCCGAGGAGCGCCGCCGCCGCAAGGAGGACCGGCCAACGGTTCTGTGCGCGTGGCGGCACGAGGGCCGCCCGCAGGACCCGCTGCCGGACCTGCGGCGAGGCGTCGTGGACCGGCAGCCGGTCGAGCAGCCGAGCCAGGTCGCCGTGGCTCGAGGCGATCTCGGCACACTCTGGGCATTCGGCGAGTCCGGCTTCCATGCGGCGGCGCTCGTCAGGGCTCAGCTCGAAATCAAGCGACGCCACGGCGAGGTAGACGGCTTCGTGTTCGTGGCTCATCCGACGATCCCTTCCGCCACGAGGAAGGTCCGCAGCCGCTCGCGGGCGCGGAACATCAGGGTCCGCGTCGCGGTCTCCGTGCGTCCCAGCGCATCCGCGATCTCGCGCCCGGAGTAGCCGTTTGCCGCCATGACCAGGGCGGTCCGGGCGTCGTCCGTGAGGATATTGAGGGCCGCGACGAGCGCCTCGCCCGTGGCGCGTCGCAGCACTTCCACCTCGGCGGCGACCTCGTCGGCCGGTGGTGGCGCGTGCTGGACGAACCGGCGGGCGACGACGCCGCGGCGGCCGCGGCTGGTGGCGAGGTTGGAGCACACGCGATAGAGCCAGGCAAGCACGTTGTCCGGGGGGTGGCCGGCCTCGTGTTGTTTGATCAACCGGAGAAACGCCTCCTGGACCAGGTCGTCCGCCGCATCGGCGTCGCGCGTGAGGGCATACGCGAAGCTCGTGAGGCGGCGCTGGTGCTGGTCGTATGCCGCCATGACGTAGTCCGCTCGAAGATCCGCGGCCGACGCGAGTGCGATCCGTCGGATCGGTGGGCCCCCACTGGAGGTGGCGATCTCGTCCTCCATATCAGGTGACGCGATAGAAACCGGATTGTGGCAGGTGGCTGTTGCGTCGCCGCAACATCAACGCCGCTGCGGATCGCGAGGGGGCTGGCCCGAACGGGGCGAAGTCAGGATCAAGGCCGAGCCCGGCCCGGAAGCGCGGGCAACGACGATCAGGCCGACGACGATCGTCGTCACGACTCGGTGCAAGGAAGAGCGCATCGGACGGTCTCCTGACGGTGTTTGGCAGGGAGACGTCCGGTTCGCTCGATTGGTACGCCCAAAAGCCTGTCGGCGAGCCGACAGTCAGCGCGGTGGCTCAGGCCCGGTGGCGACACCGCGGTCGGGGCTCGATCGGGCGCTCATTACATCCCTGGGTCGAAGAGCTCGGCCGACCGTGCGTCGGTGGAGTCGCCGCCGCCTGCCACGAGTACCCTACCGTCGGATAGCAGGGTCATCGTGTGGTCCACCCGGGCCGTGCCCATGTCCGCGATGGCGTCCATTGCCGGTGGCGGGGTCGTGAGCTCGGCGGAAGCCAACGGACGACGTTGGATTGCCGAGAACCGGCCGCGGTCATAGCCGCCGGCAACGAGCACACTGCCGTCTGATACGCGCCATGGAAGGGACGGCGCGGCCGCTGGACCAGGCCCTCGACGGCCGTCCATCGTCTCGTGCCAGGGTCGTACAGCTCCGCAGGTCCGGCGTGTCACCGAAAGGCCGTCGGTGCCACCAGCACCCTGCCGTTGACCAGGGGATCGCTCGTGGAGCATGCGGCCCTTCGACATGCGTCCGGTGGCCGTCCATTCCCCGGTGCTCGGGTCGTACAGCTCGGCGGAGCTCGGTCGGGGTTCGGCTCGCTGCAGGCGCAACCACCAGTGACGAGGACGGTGCCATCGGGCAGCAGCGTCGCCGAGTGGCCCATGCGCCCCTCCGCCATGCTCCCCGTGCCGCCCATGTCCCGCGCTTGCGGGTCGTACAGCTCCGCCTCCCGGAACCGCCGCCGCCGCCCGCTACGAGCACCGTGCCGTTGGGCAACAGCGTGGCCGAGAAGTTCCCGCGGGCCTCGGTCATGATGCCGGTGGCTGCCCATTTCCTGGTGCTCGGGTCGTACAGCTCGGCCGTGGCACTCCGAGGAGGTCCCTCCATCGGCTGCCCTCGGACCACCGCCCACCACGAGCACGCGGCCGTCGGGCAGCAAGGTCGCTGTGTGGCCCGCGCGGGCCGTACTCATCCTCGGCTGTGGCGCTCCAACTACCGCCAGTTGGGTGGACAGCTCGGCGGTGGCGAGCGGGTGGGCGCTGTCGCCGATCGGTGGCCCTTCGCCGTCGTAGCCTCCGACCACGAGGACGGTGCCGTCACGCAGCAAGGTGGCCGTGTGGCCGATGCGGGCCGCGGTCATGCTCCCCGTCGCGGTCCACGTCGGCGCCCTGGCAGGGATCGAGGCGGATGGCAAGGCCGTGAGAGGCGTCGCGGACGGAGTGGCGGACTCGGAGACCGACGCCGGGGTTGACGATGGCGCGGTGTTCGAGGCCGAACTCGGGGCAGACGCGCAGGCAGTGACGAGGAGGCCGACGACGATGGTCGTCGCGATCGGTGACGATGAGCGCATCGAGTCGTACTCCGGGCGGTGCGTGGTGACAGGGAGACGTGCGGGTAGGCCGCTTGCTACGCTCGAAACTTGTCACCTTCCCGACACCGTGGCGTGGCGCTCCAGCGCGTGCCTACGATGGAGCCGTGAACCCGCGCCTTCGACCGATGACGGCCGCCGACATCGAGCCCGCCGTCGCGGCCATCCTGGCCGACGATTGGGGCGACCGGCGGGCGTGGTTCGAGTTCGCCGTCGCGCACCCGGAGTGCCGCGCCTTCGTCGCCGCGGATGACGACGGGGCGATCATCGGCACCGGGGTCGTCACGATCAATGGACCGGTGGCCTGGATCGGGACCATCTGGGTGGCGCCGTCCGTGCGCGGGCGTGGGCTCGGACGAGCCCTCACCGAGGCACCGATCGAGGAGGCGGTGGCTGCCGGGTGCCAGACCCTCGTGCTGGTGGCCACGGACGCGGGCCAGCCGTTGTACGAACGGCTCGGCTTCTCGGTGCGATCGTGGTACCGGACGATGGAGGCACCGGGCCTGGCCGCGCCCATCGGGAACGACGGCGAACGCGGAGTGCGCGCCTTCCGGCCCGATGATCTCGAGGCGATGGCCGCGCTCGATCGGGAGGCGACCGGCGAGGACCGCCGGCACCTCCTCGCCGCCTTCGCTCGGACCGGACACGACGAAGGTCGTGACCCAAGCCCCCGATCGACCGACCGGTTTCGTCATCCGGGCGCCGTGGGGTGGCGGAGCGACGATCGCCCCCCATGCCGACGATGCGCTCGCGATCCTGCGGGCCCGTCGGCTCTCGGCGGGACCCGAGCGCCGCGTCCGTGCCGGGATCCTCCTCGCGAACGAGGCCGGCGCCGCCGCGCTCGTTGCCGACGGTTGGACGGAGGCCTGGCGCGCTCCACGCCTGGTCCGCGGTCGACCCCTGGTATGGCATCCCGAACACATCTGGGGGCAGTTCAACCACGCGCTCGGTTGACGGCCGGGGCGGGGATACGGTCCGTGCAGCACGCTTGCTGGCCCAAGAGTCCTGTCGGAGGGGGCCGGACCGATGGGGAATGGTCCGGCCGCCCGCTGTGACCGATGCTGGCCTGACTCACCCAACAGCCCGTCGTCAGGAGGTCGCCCCGCGCATGTGGTCCACGTTCGATCGAACGCGCCGCCGACTCCTGGGCGGCGTCGCGGGCGCACCGGCATCCGGCGCGGCGTCTGCGGACGACACGATCGCGATCGATGCCGCCACGGGGCCGACCGGTGAGATCGTCATCGCCATCGGGCGACCTGAGTTCGATCGACTGGGCGTCGCGCTGCAGACCGTCCTGGGCACTGGGACCGCGCGACCGGACACACCCGACCGCCTCGAGGCGGCCCTGGCCGACGCCATCGTCGGCCTCGGTGCGACCGGGCGCACGCGGGTCGCACGCCGACCGGCCGGCCTGTACACGCCTGAAGCCTGGCAGGTCCACCTCATCGGGGCCGAGCCCGTCATCGAGATCGCCATCCGCCGAGCCATCCGGGAAGGGGTATTCGCCGCATGATCGCCGTAAGTTGCCTCCAGTGCGGCACGCCCGCCATTCGCGATGACGCCACCTTCTGCCGCCGTTGCGGCCTCCCGTACGGCGACGCGCCTCGGGCTACGGCCGAGCTGCCGACCTGCCCGACCTGCTACCTCACCGTCGACGACGACGGCCGCACGGACAGCCTGGACTTGCCCGGCCTGCGCGTGGATCTACGCCGCCACATGGGCGAGCACGACCGCCACCCCGTCGGCGACGACGAGTGGCTCGAGACCCTGCGCGAGGGCGACAAGCTCCGCTGGGGCCGTTGGGTCGCGCCGTTCGATACCGTCCGGCGGTACCTCGTCACGGGCCAGGTCGATGCGGGCCGCAACCGCAAGCTGGCCCATGACATGATCGTGACCGCGATGACCCAGATCAACCGGTTCGGGGAGAACGCCACGATCTTCGGCGACCAGCCGGAGTGGCAGGCCGCTCGGGCCGCGGTCAGCGAGCTGATGGAGCGTTACGCCACGGGCCGACGCTAAGGGCCGCTACCCCACCTCGCCGGCGAGCAGCCGGCGGAACCCTGCCTCGTCCAGGACCGGGACACCAAGTTCCTGGGCCCTGGCCAGCTTCGAACCGGCCGATTCGCCCGCCACGACGTAGTCCGTCTTCTTCGATACGGAACCGGCCGGCTTGCCACCGGCGGCACGGATCGCATCCTCGGCCTCCGGGCGACTGAACCCTTCGAGGGTGCCGGTCACGACTACCGACTTGCCGGCCAGCGGGCCGGTCTCGGCTGCGGCGCCTGGCGGGGGCACGTCGGGGCGTTCCGGCACGACGCCGGCCGCCACGAGCTCGCGCAGGGCGCCGGCCGTCGCCGGATCCGCGAAATAGCGACCGATGGCGGCCGCCACGAGCGGGCCGATGCCCTCGACCTCGGTCAGCGTGTCGGGCTCGTCGGTCGCGATCCGGCGCAGCTCGTCGTCAACAGCCGCGAACCACGGGTCGGGCACGGCGTCACCCGACGGCGGCGGGTAGTCCTCGGGCCGGATGCGGGTTGCGAGCCAGCGCGCGAGGTCGATCGCCGTCGATTCGCCGACCTGGGGGATGCCCAGACCGTTGAGCACGCGGGCGAGCGGCCTGCCGACCCGGGCGCGGGCGATCCGGCCGTGGAGGTTCTCGGCGCTCTTCTGGGCGAACCGTTCGAGCGACATCAGGTCGTCGACCGTGAGCCGGAAGAAGTCGGCGCGGGACTTCACGAGGCCGCGCTCGAGCAGCTGGCTCAGCACGGCCCAACCAGCGCCTTCGATGTCCATCCCGCCGCGCCCCACGAAATGGCCGAACTCCTGGGACAGTCGCGCCGGGCAGGCCACGTTCGGGCAGTAGACCCGAACCGCGCCCTCGTCCTGAACGACCTTGGTGCCGCACACCGGGCAGACGGCCGGCATCTCGAACTCGCGCTCCTTGCCCGTCCGCTTCTCCGCGATCGGCCGGACCACCTCCGGGATGACGTCGCCGGCCTTCTGGAGCACGACCCGGTCGCCGATGCGGATGTCCTTGCGCCGCACCTCGTCGAGGTTGTGGAGCGTGGCTCGCGCGACCGTGGAGCCGGCGACCTTGATCGGGGTGAGGTGCGCGACCGGCGTGAGCGTCCCGGTGCGACCCACGTACGGGACGATGTCCTCGACCGTGGTCTCGACCTGCTCGGGCGGGAACTTGTAGGCGATCGCCCAGCGCGGGGCGCGGCTGACCATGCCGAGCCGCTCCTGCTGGTCGAAGCGGTCGACCTTGACGACGACACCGTCGGTCTCGTATGGGAGCTGGTGGCGCTCCTCGCGCCACCGTTCCGTGAACTCGATGACGCCCTCGATGTCGAAGCCGGCCTCGTGCTCCGGGTTGGCCGGCAACCCGAGCGCTGCGAGGCGGTCGAGCGCCGCCGACTGCGAGTCGATCGAGCCGTCGCCCTCCTCGAGGAGCTGGTACACCCACGTGGACAGCAGGCGGCTCGCCGTCACGGCCGGGTCCTTCTGGCGAAGTGAGCCCGCGCCGCTGTTGCGTGGATTGGCGTACAAGGGCAGCCCGGCCTCCTCGCGCTCGGCGTTGATCCGCGCGAACTCCGCCTTCGGCATGAAGACCTCGCCGCGAACGTCGACCGTGACCGGCTCCTTGAGCTTCGGCGGCACGGCCGAGATCGTCCGCAGGTTGGCGGTCACGTCCTCGCCGGTCGTGCCATCACCGCGGGTGGCGCCCTGGACGAACCGCCCGCGCTCGTAGCGCAAGGTGATCGCGAGGCCGTCGATCTTGAGCTCCGCGACGTACCGGAGGTCGGGCGCTGGTTCCGGGGCGGCAGGCAGACCGAGGCCGCGCCGCACGCGGGCGTCGAACGCGCGCAGCTCGTCGTGGCTGAACGCGTTCGACAGGCTGAGCATGGGCCGGCGGTGGCGGACCTCCGAGAACACCTCGCCGCTGGGCGCGCCGCCGACCCGCTGGGTGGGCGAATCTTCGGTCGTCAGCTCCGGGTAGGCCGTCTCGAGCGCGACGAGCTCGCGAAAGAGCTGGTCGTACTCGGCGTCGGAAAGCTCGGGGGCGTCCTTGGCGTGATAGAGCTCGTTCGCCCGGTCCACTGCCGCGGCGAGCTCCCCGTGACGCGCGGTCGCGGCCGCGATATCGAGCGCCGAGGCCGCCTCGACCAGTGCCGGGTCGACGGGCGGGAGCTGGACGGTCATGCGCTAGCCGACCACGTCCAGGTTGGCCAGGCTCGCGAGCATCGTCTTGCGGCCGATGGCCGGGTCCTTGAAGGCGACCGTGATCTCCTCGTCGCTCCTCGTGAGCTTGGAGGTGACGACGATCCCGTCGCCCCAGCGGCCGTGGCGGACCCGGTCGCCGTCGCGGAACTGGCGCTCGCCCGGGATGATCGGCCGGGGCGGGCGGGTGGCGGCGACCGGGTGCCGGTGCTCCCGAACGTCCCTGACGGCGCGCCCTCGGCGAACGCCTCCCGGCGCGCCGCCAGGTCGCGAGAGGGCCGGAACGGCTCCCCGGCGGCCGGGGCGCCCGGCCGGCCGCTCCCCTGCCGGTAAGCCGGCCCGCCGCCACGGACCGGGGTATTGAACCGGGTCGTGCGGCGCGAACCGAAGACCAGGTCGAGATCGAGATCGCGTTCGGGCTCGTCGAGGCCGCCGAGCCGCGGGCCGATCATCAGCTCCGCCGGGATCTCGAGCAGGAACCGTGACGGCACGGCCGCCTGGCCCATCCCCCACGTCGCCCGCCGCCACGCGTGCGACAGGTACAGCCGGCGCTTCGCGCGGGTGATCCCGACGTACGCGAGCCGCCGCTCCTCCTCGAGCTGGCGCTCGTCCTCGAGCGCGCGGCTGTGCGGGAACAGCCCCTCCTCGAGCCCCGCGATGAACACGACCGGGAACTCGAGGCCCTTCGCCGCGTGCAGCGTGATGAGCGTCACCGCGTCCGCGTCGCCCTCGTAGGAATCCTGGTCGGCGACGAGCGCCGTCTCCTCGAGCAAGCGGTCGAGCGCGTCCTCCGGCTCGAGGTCGTCGTAGCGGGTCGTCACCGAGCGCAGCTCGAGCAGGTTCGCCCAGCGTTCCTCGCCCTCCTCGGAACCGTCGGCCAGCATCGCGCGGTAGCCGGAGACCTCCAGGACCTCGTCGAGCAGCTCGGGGAGCGGCAGCACGGTCACGCGGGAGCGGAGGCGGCGGACCAGCGCCGGCGAACTCGGCCAGCGCGGTGCGGGTCCGTGGCGCCAGGCTCGGCAGCTCGCCGCGCGCCCCGCGCTCGATCGCGCTCCAGGTCGTCGACGGCTCGCCGGTCTCGGGGTCGATGGCGGACGCGCCCGCGCGCAGCGCCTCGATCGTCTTGTCCCCGATCGCCCGCGCCGGGACGTTGATGATCCGCTCGAAGCTGACGCTGTCCGTGTCCGAGCGCAGGATCCGCAGGTAGGCCAGCGCGTCCTTGACCTCGCGACGGGCGTAGAACCGGGTGCCGCCGATGAGCTGGTAGCGGATGCCGTAGCGCAGGAACGATTCCTCGATCGCCCGGGACTGGGCGTTCATCCGGTACATCACGGCGATCTCGCGGGCACGGAACTTGGTGTCCTGCTCGTCCTCGTCGGCGCGTCTCGTGAGGGCCGTGCCGCGACCGCCGATCAGGCCCTCGACCTGGCGGGCGATCCACTCAGCCTCTTCTTCCTCGTTGTAGGCCTCGAAGCGCTGGATCTTCATGCCGCCGGCGTTCTCGGTCCACAGCTTCTTGTCCTTGCGCGCGGTGTTGCGCGAGACGACCGCGTGGGCCGCGTCGAGGATCAGCTGGGTCGAGCGGTAGTTGCGTTCCAGCTTGACCACCGCGGTGTTGGGCCAGTCACGCTCGAAGTCGAGGATGTTGCGCAGGTCCGCCCCGCGCCACGAGTAGATCGACTGGTCGTCGTCGCCGACGACGGCGAGGTTGCCGTACTTCGTGGCGAGTGCCTTGACCCACAGGTATTGGGCTCGGTTCGTGTCCTGGTACTCGTCGACGTGGAGGTAGCGCCAGCGATCCTGGTACTTCGCGAGGACATCGGGCGCCTCGTCGAACAGCCGGACCGCCTCGAGCAACAGGTCATCGAAGTCGAGTGCGCGCGCGATCTTGAGGCGCTCCTGGTAGCGAGTCGCGAGCCGGGCGATCGTCCGTTCGCGGTGATTGGCGGCGTTCTCGCTCAGAAACGTCGGGTCGAGCATCTCGTTCTTGGCGCGGCTGATGGCGCCAAGCACGGCGCTCGGGCGGAACTCCCCGGTGAGCGGGAGGTCCTCCTCGCGCAGCACCTGCTTCATCAGCGCCTGCTGGTCGTCTGTGTCGTAGATGACGAAGCGCCGGTCGATCCCGATCGCGGTTCCTTCCTGGCGAAGCACGCGCGCGCACAGGGCGTGGAAGGTGCCGGCCTGGACCTCGCGGCCACCCTCGCCGACGAGGCTGATGATCCGATCGCGGAGCTCGGAGGCGGCCTTGTTCGTGAACGTGACCGCCAGGATCCGCCACGGCGGAACGTTCTTGACGCCCACCAGGTAGGCGATGCGGTGGGCGAGGACCCGGGTCTTGCCGGAGCCCGCCCCGGCGAGGATCAGGAGCGGTCCCTCCGTGGTCGTCACGGCGCGGGCCTGCTCTGGATTGAGGGCGCGGACGATCTGCTCCGCCCGCTCGGCGCGACGTCGTTCGAGGACCGCGGGATCGGGCGGCGGGACGGGCGGGGTCGTCGGGTCCTGACCCGCGAACGGGGCGTCGCGCAGCCACTCCGGCTCGGCCGGGCTGCCCGGCGCGTCCGATTCCGTGGCGTCGGCGAAGCGGGTGCCGGCGACAGCCGCAGCCTCGTCGAGCGTGGGCTCGCCGCGGCGCCGACGGGAGGTGGGACTCACCTCCGCATTCTAGGTGGCGCCGCGTATCGGAGCCTTCGTGGCGGCCCTCAGTTCAGGGGGCGACCCGCTCCGGCGGCGGCGGGCTGATCGTCACGGGCTCATCCCACTTCGAGAACGTGAGATCCAGTGCCGCGGCACCGTCCGGGCCCAGGTCCGCGTTGGCGGTGATGCCGGCCAGGCGCGTCGTGTCCTGGGCGACGAGGACCGTCAAGTCGACGGTCGCCGCGGTGAGGTCCGGCAGCGGGATCGGGATGGGCAGCCCAGTAGGCCCCTCGACGTCCCCGGCGCCGAGCGCGGCCAGGTCGGCGGGCGACAGCTTGATCTCGACGCGGTAGCACGTGGTGTTGCCGCACGCGACGTCCTCGGCCTTGACCGGGTCGAGTTCCGGCCTCGCGAGGAGGCCCGTGAGGCCCTCCAGGATGGAGGCGCGTACGGCGCTCGACGGTTCCGGGATGTCCTCGCCGCTGGCCAGCGTCCGGTAGAGCGCGCCAGTCAATGTCGTCTTGAGATACGTCGTGCCGTCGACCACGATCGCCTCGCCGGTCAGGCCGAGCAGGCCGGGCGCCGAGAACGTGGCGCGGGCATCACCGCCTGCGAGGTCAAGATCGGCGGAAAATGTCGTGCCGGTCAGCTCGACCGCCGATGGGGTCTCGAACCCCTCGAGCTGAAGGCCGATCGTGCCGTCCGCCGAGCCGTCGATGCGCACCGTCTTGGCCGCGGTCGTCGCGCTGACCGCCGCTGCGAGGATCTCGCGGGGGTCCGTCAGGGTGGCCGGCGGTGCGGCCTGGCAGGCCGCGACAAGGACTCCCGCCGCGATCACGATCGCGGCGACCGGGGCGCGTGGGTGGCCGGTCATCGGGGCATCGTAGCCGCATGAACAGACCCTCGGGCTGATCTCGTCGACTAGGCGACGATTCCCCCACCCCGAGGGCCTGATTCGTGCTCAGTCTCGTCCTCGGACCTTGCGGTCGTCCTTACCGCGGTGCGTCGAGGCGCCAGTCAGTGGCCTCGGTGCAACAAGTGTCCCTCGGAATGGTTTGAGAGCCAGCACAACGGTCGATGTTTCACACGAGGAGTCAGATGCCGAAGCGACAAGCGGGTGCGTCGCTCATCATCTGCGGGGTCGTGCTCGCGTTCGTCCCCGCCGCGGTCGCGATCATCGGCGGGACCGCAACGATCGCGATCAGTGGTCGATTGAACGCAGGATCAAGGCGCTTCGGGACGGGCACCTAACAACCTGCCAGGATGGCCGTTCCCCGTATGGACCGTCGAGGCTCGACCTCGAGGGCACGCAGGACGGCAGGACCCGTGGCCAAGCTCCCGGATGCGCTCGTCGAGCAGCTCACCACCAAGCCGCAGACTGGCGACGGCTACTGGGTCGTCGTCGTGCGTCTCTGGGATGGTCGCGAGATCGGCGGTGTCGGGGTCGTCGACGGGGAGATGATCGGGCCGCCGGTGCGGATCGAAACGCCGGAGGTCGTGGCGATCGGCCTCGAAACCGGGGAATGGCTGTACGCGGACGAGGCCGCCCGGCCGCAGGATCGTTGAGGCGATCGGCGCTGGCACGCGGTGGCCGTGCACGTGTCCGCGATCGTCGGATCAGGCGGCACGTGGCAGCAGAGGCGGGCACGCCGCATGGGGCACCCGCCTCTGAGCGTTTTCGAGCGGAGCCCGACCAGGGCCAGACGCTCCAGGAGCATCCACCGATGACCGGAGGGCAACGACGGCAGAGCGTGCCCGACAGGGGTCACACGACTGCTGAGCGACAGGCGTCGCTCCGGCGAGGGTGCCGCCGACTACCATCACGTGGTCCCGCGCTTGCTGGCGCGGCGAAGCGGAGACGGGTCGGAGCCGGGGTCGGACCACGGCGGTGACGTCACGGCCGCCTGTGGAGCCAGAATGACCGGACTTTCGGAGCGCGACGGACAGTTTCGCCCAGACCTCGAGGGGCTCCGTGCGGTCGCGGTCCTGTTGGTTCTCCTGTACCACGCCCGGATCGCCGGGTTCGGTGGCGGATACGTCGGCGTCGACGTGTTCTTCGTCCTGTCCGGCTTCTTCATCACCGGGGTGATCGACCGGGAACTGCGTCGTACCGGCCGCTTCGACGTCCTCGCTTTCTACGCGCGGCGCGCCCGGCGTCTGCTGCCGGCTGCGGCCGTCGTGCTCCTCGCGACGCTTGCCCTTGCGATCGTGATCCTGCCCTCCTTCACGACGCGCAGCGTCGCGGCCGATATCGCCAGCGCCGGTGCCTATGTCTCAGAATCTGCGTTTCGGCGTTCAGGCCAACGACTACTTCAAGACGACGGTCTTCCCATCGCCGGTCTTGCACTTCTGGTCGCTGAGCCTGGAGGAGCAGTTCTATCTCTTCTGGCCGGCCGCGCTGCTCGCCGCTCGTCGTCTCCCGCTGGGCCGCACGGAGGTTGGCAGGATCGCTGCCGCCATCGCGATCATCACCGTCCTCTCCCTGGTGGCGGGCGTGTGGCTCACCGGCGTCAATCAGCCCTGGGCGTTCTTCTTGTTGCCGACTCGCGCGTGGGAGCTCGCCATCGGAGGCCTGATCGCCGTGCGATCCGTCGAGCTTCGCGGGCTCCCACCGTGGGCTGGCGTGCTGGCGGCCCCCATCGGCCTCGGCATGATCCTTGCGGCGAGCGTCTTCTTCGACGATTCGACGGCGTTCCCGGGGACGGCGGCCCTCCTTCCAGTGGTCGGCTCTGCCCTCGTCATCGTCGGCGGCCTGCCCGATCGGGCGAGCTTGACCCGACGGTTCCTGTCCGCCGCGCCGATGCAGTTCCTGGGCCGGATCTCGTACTCGCTCTACCTGTGGCACTGGCCCCTCATCGTCTTTGGGACGGCGATCATGGGACCCGGTATCGCCCCGCTGATGGCGGTCGCGGCGATCGGGGCGGCGGCCTTGACCAACCGGCTGGTCGAGGAGCCCCTGCGGTACGGTCGGTTCATCGGAACAGCCGCCCGCTGGAACCTCATCCAGGTTGCGGGCATCGCGGCGGTCATCGTCGTCGCGAGCACGGCGGCGGCCTCGTTTCGGAGCCCGCCGCGTCCGCCCCTCACGGGAAATGCGCAGGCGGGACCGGTGGTGGTCGCCGATGGCCCGCCCGAGCCATGCACCGGCTGCGGGATCGAGGACCTCCTGCCGCCGCTGGACGCCCTCGGGGAGGGGTTCTTCGACAACTGCGGGCTGCCCGACGTCACAGATCCGCAGCAATGCGTGCTCGGCGTCCCCGGATCGCGCGACGTCATCGCCATCTTCGGCGATTCGTTCGCGGGGCACTGGATGCCGGCGTTCGACGAGATCGGGAAGACGCAGGACATTCGCGTGCTGAACCTGGTCCGCGGTGCGTGTCCACCCGGAGCGGTCACCGTGTGGAGTGAAGACCTGAAACGGGTCGACACCGAATGTGACGTCTGGCGCGAGGAGGCGCTGCGACGCATCGAGGTCGAACACCCGTCGATCGTCGTGTTGGCCAGCAGTAACCGGGAGATCCTCGTGGCTGCCGACGGTTCATTGATCGACCGCGACACGTCGCTGGACGGGCCGCACTCACGGCTCTGGATCCCTGGGCTCGAGGGCACGCTCCGGCGGCTGGCGTCCACGGGGACCCGAATTGTGATCACCGAACAACCGCCCGAGTTCAAATTGGCCGATCTCGAACCGGTGGGTGTATCGCGGCGCACCCGACCGACTTCCAACAAGCGTGCGGCGGTCCGCGTGATCGCGTCGTCGATGCGCACGCCCGCGCCGTGGACCACCGGGCCGCGACCGGCATCCGAGCGACGTTCGTCGATCCGGCTGATTGGCTCTGCGATGCCGAGACCTGCCCCGCCGTCGTCGATCAATTCGTCGTCTACCGGGACTTCTCCGGCCACATCACGGCGCCGTTGGCGTTGTCGCGCGCCGCTCAGTGGGCCGAGGCACTCGGTCTGGGAGGGACGTGACCCCGGGTCCGGCGCGGGTGGCGACGGCGGGCGCACCGTCGCACGACAGGAAACGGCCCCCGGCGCCGAAGCGCCGAGGGCCGTCGCGTGTTCGCGAGGTTCGGGCGGACTAGAAGTCCATCCCTCCGCCGCCGCCTGCTCGTGACCGGCGCCGGCGCCGGCCGTCGCCTTCTCGGGCAGATCGGTGATGAGCGTCTCGGTCGTCAGCACCATCGCGGCGATCGAGGCGGCGTTCTGGAGGGCCGAGCGGGTCACCTTGGCGGCGTCCACGATGCCCTTCTTGAACAGGTCGCCGTAGTCGCCGGTCAGCGCGTCGTAGCCATGTCCGGCCGGAAGGCCCTTGACCTTCTCGACCACGACCTCGCCGGGTGCGCCGGCGTTCTCGGCGATCTGGCGGGCCGGGGCCTCGAGGGCCTTGCGCACGATCTCGACACCGACCTGGGCGTCACCCTGGAGCTTGATCTTGTCCAGGGCCGGGATGGCCTGCAGGAGCGTGGTCCCACCGCCGGCGACGAGGCCCTCTTCGACGGCCGCACGGGTCGTCGAGAGCGCATCCTCGATGCGGTGCTTCTTCTCCTTGAGCTCGACCTCGGTGGCCGCGCCGACCTTGATCACCGCGACGCCACCTGACAGCTTGGCGAGACGCTCCTGGAGCTTCTCCTTGTCGTAGTCGGACGTGGTGTCCTCGATCTGGGCCTTGATCTGCGACATGCGACCCTTGATCTGGTCCGGGGCGCCGTCGCCGTCGATGAGGGTCGTGTCGTCCTTGGTCGAGACGACGCGACGGGCCGAACCGAAGTCCTCGGCCGTGACGGAGTCCAGCTTGCGGCCGACCTCCTCGCTGATGACCGTTCCGCCCGTCAGGACGGCGATGTCACGCAGCATCTCCTTGCGCCGATCGCCGAAGCCCGGCGCCTTGACGGCGAGGACGGAGACCGTGCCGCGGAGCTTGTTGACGACCAGGGTCGCGAGGGCCTCACCGTCGATGTCCTCGGCGATGATGACCATCGGCTTGCCCTGCTGGACGCCCTTCTCGAGCGCCGGGAGCATGTCCTGGACGCTGGAGATCTTCTTGTCCGTGATCAGGATGAGCGGGCTGTCGAGGACGGCCTCCATCCGATCGGGGTTGGTCACGAAGTACGCCGAGAGGTAGCCCCGGTCGAACTGCATGCCCTCGGTGTATTCCTTCTCGAGGCCCAGGCTCTGGCCCTCTTCGACGGTGATGACGCCGTCCTTGCCGACCTTGTCCATCACCTCGGCGATGATCTCGCCGACTTCCGGATCCGCGGCGCTGATGGCGGCGACGGCCGCGATCTGCTCGCGGTTGTCGACCGGCCGCGCCTGCTTGGCGATCTCGGCCACGACGGCCTCGACGGCCGCCTCGATGCCGCGCTTGACGACCATCGGGTTCGCCCCGGCGGTCACGACGCGCAGGCCCTCGGACACGAGCGCCTGGCCGAGCACGACCGCGGTCGTCGTGCCGTCACCGGCGACGTCGTCCGTCTTGGTCGCGACTTCCTTGAGGAGCTGCGCGCCCATGTTCTCGAACGGGTTCTCGAGCTCGATGTCGCGAGCGATCGTCACGCCGTCGTTCGTGATCGTCGGCGAGCCGAACTTCTTGTCGAGGACGACGTTGCGACCCTTGGGGCCGATCGTCACCTTGACGGCGTCCGCGAGATGATCGATCCCGCGCTTGAGTGAACGACGAGCCGTCTCGTCGAAGATCAGTTGCTTAGCCAATTCGTTTCCTCCAGGAATTGTCGTGTCGGGGTCGAGTGGGGGGACGCTGCGCGTCCTCAGCCCTCGACGATCGCCAGGATGTCCTTCGCCGCGACGATGAGGAGGTCCTCGCCGTCGAGCTTGAATTCGGTCCCGGCGTACTTCGCGTACAGGACCTTGTCGCCGGTCGAGACGTCGATCACGATGCGCTTGCCGTCGTTGTCGAACGCGCCGGGTCCGACGGCGATGACCTTGCCCTCCTGGGGCTTTTCCTTGGCGGTGTCCGGGAGGACGATGCCGCTCTTGGTCATGTCCTCGCGCGGAATCGGCTCGATGACGACGCGGTCACCGAGTGGGCGCAGCTTCGTGGCGGTGGCGGTGGCAGTGGCTTTGGCCAACGTGCAGTTCCTCCTGTGACGGCCAGGGCCGGCCGTCAGGCATGGCTTGTCGGAGCGGCGACCCGCCGGAACGGGGCGTGGCCTGCCGGTCCTTACCTGTTGTCGCACCGCTCCGGATGCGTCCCTGACCTCTCCCGCCGAGTGGTTCTCGGCCCTCGTCCAGGGTGTCCGTGGGTGCATTAGCACTCTCTGTGTCAGAGTGCCAATGCGTAGGCTACCGAACGGAGCGCGACCCTGTCAACCCAGCGTGCGTGGCCGCGCGAATGTGCGCTCGTACGCCTCGACGAGCCTCGCTCCAAGGGCGTCTTCGGGCGTGCCGCGAGCCTCGGCAACCCACGCGGCCGTGATGCGGACGTATTCGGGTTCATTGCGCGAGCGGGGGGCGCCGGGCGGTGCCAGGAATGGGGAATCGGTCTCGACGAGGAGCCGGTCGGCGGGTGTGAGGGCGGCGACCTCCCTGGAGGTCTCCTCGCCATCGCGGAAGGCGAGGCCGGAGAAGCTGATGGCGGCGCCCAGGTCCAGCATCGCCCGGGCGTAATCGATCGGGCCGGAAAAGGAGTGGATCACGACGGGGGGGCGCTCCTTGAAGGCCGCCGCCCACGTTGCGCCGCCAGCGCCGGCCGCTTGGAGCTGCGTGAGGAGCGCATCCTGGGCGTCGCGTTTTCCCGCCCCGGAACGGCAGTGGAGGATCGCGGGCTTGCCCGTGTCGACGGCCAGGGCCAGGTTGCGGCGCAGGTTCGTCAGCTGATCCGGGATCGGGCTGAACACGCGGTCGTAGTCGAGGCCGGTCTCCCCGATCGCCACCACCCGCTCATCGCTTGCCCAGGCGACGATCTGGGCCCATCCGCCGTCGTCGATCTTCGCGGCGTCGTGCGGGTGGACGCCGACCGAGGCGTCGAGCCAAGGGAAGCGCTCGACGAGGTCCAGGGCGCGACCACTCGAGGCGAGGTTCCAGCCCGGAACGAGGATCCGCTCCAGGCCGGCGAGCCGGGCGGCACCCACGATCTGGTCCACGTCACGTTCGAAGCGGTCCGCGTTGAGGTGACAGTGCGAGTCGACGAGGCGCATCGGGGCATGGTAGGTGGCTGGGTCGCGGGTCGCGCTGCTTGCGTCGGGTTCGTGGCCGCTTCCGGCCGAGCGGGACTGATTGGGCGGGCGGGCCGCTGCCGGGCAAGGCCGGGCCGCACCGGGTCGGGCCGCACCGGTTGGGCGGTCGCTGCCGGGCCAGGCCGGGCCGGGCCGCACCGGGCTGGGCGGTCGCACGCTCTTCGGCCATCGCTGCGAGCGATCGAAGTCGAGGACGGGGCGCGCGGCGGAGCCGCTGCCCGGGTAGGCCGGTCGTACGCTCGTCGGCCATCGCTGCGAGCGATGGAAACCCGCGATAAAACGGCCGGCCAGCCGTCAGATGCCTGAACGGCTTGATCCTCGCGACTGATCGATCACTCCCAGCGATCGAACGGTGTCGGCACCCGAGATCTGGAGGCCGACGACGTAGAGATGACGCCCTTCGGGCCGAAATCCATCGCTGCGAGGGATGGGCCGGGCTTGCACCGGCGTCGTTGGCGGAGAGCCATCGATTTCGTGCTCAAGCTTGGTCGGGCGCCACCCGACCTCAGCATGCCCCGTTCCGAGCGGTGGGCGTTGGCTGTGGGCGATCGATTTCGGCCTGCGCGACACCCCGGCGTTGGCGATCGAATCGATGGCTCTGCGCCAGCAGGCGGGCCTAGCCGGCCTCGGTGTCGACGTCGAGGCGCGGGAAGAGCGGCTCGGGTGCTTTCACGCGGCCCGCCTCCCCTGCCCTGGCGCCCCAGACCAGCTGCTCCAGGATCGGCGGCCCGCCCGTGCCGTCAAGGCCGTACTCGTATCCGTACCCCAGCTGCCCGAGGACCCTGGGCGCGACACCGGGCATGTACGGCGCCACGGCCAGACCGACCAGCCGGCACGCTTCCAGCAGGTCGCCCAGCACGCCCCGGAGTCGCGCGGCCGCGGCCTCGTCATCCTCCTTCGCAGCCTTCGCCAGCTCCCAGGGCTTCTCGAGATCGACCGCGCAATTCGCTGCCCCCACGAACTCCCAAAGGGCCGCGAGGGCGTCGTGCAGCAAGAGTCCCTCGAGTGCCTCCAGGAACAGCGGCAGCTGCTCCGCCCACGAACCCATGAGTGACCCGCTCGCGGGTGCCGGCCGCTCCCCGTCGAGGTAGCGATTCGTCATCGACACCGTGCGGTTCACGAGGTTGCCGAAGTCGTTCGCGAGGTCCGCGTTGTAGCGCCGCACGAACGAATCCCACGAGACCTCCGCGTCGCGGTCGAATGGCACCTCGCGCAGCACGACATAGCGCGCCCCGTCGGCGCCGAACGCCGCCACGAAATCGTTGGGGTCCAGGAAGTTGCCGCGGCTCTTGCTCATCCGGTCGCCGCCGGCGGCCAAGAGGAAGCCGTGGACCCAGACGTGCCGAGGCGCCTCCAGTCCCGCGCTCCAGAGCATCGCTGGCCAGAAGATCGAGTGGAATCGAGCGATGTCCTTGCCGATGATGTGGACGTCGGCCGGCCACCAGTTCTCGAAGGTCGTCGAGTCGTCCGGGAATCCGACGCCCGTGATGTAGTTGATCAGCGCGTCGTACCAGACGTAGATCTTGCCGGCCTCGGGGTCCCACGACCCGTCCTCGCGGAGGGCCGTCTCGCCGTTCTCGGCGATCGGGAACGGGATCCCCCAGCCGCCCGGCGTCCGCTCTCGGGAGATCGAGAAGTCCTCGAGCCCGCCGCGGATGAACCCGAGCATCTCGTTGCGCCGGAAGTCGGGCTGGACGAAATCGGGATGGTCGGCGAAATGTCGCTCCAGGCGCTCCTGGTATGCCGACAGGCGGAAGAACCAGTTCTTCTCGGTCAGCCACTGGAGCGGGACATCGGGGTGGTTCGGGCAGATCGTGCCGCGCGCGGTCTCGACCACGTCCGTCGCGTTGCGGAACCCCTCGTTCGGGCAGTACCAGCCCTCGTACGTGCCGACGTAGATGTCGCCGTTCGCGTGGGCGCGGCGGACCATCTCCTGCGCGCCACGCACGTGGTCGGGGTCGGTCGTGCGGATGAACCGGTCCGGCGTGATCAGGAGCGCGTCCTCGGCGTCCTTGAACAGCGCCACCTTCTCGTCCACGAACTCGCGGGCGCCACGGCCCTCGTCGACCGCGCTCTGGGCGATGTTGATCGAGTGCTCGTCGGTCCCGGTCAGGAACCAGGTGTCGACGCCCTTCATCCGATACCAGCGCGCGAGGACGTCGGCGCCGATCACCTCATACAGGGTGTGGACGCCGGGCTTGTTGTTGGCATACGCGATCGAGGTCGTCAGGTAATAGCGGTCAGGCATGGGTCGTTCCCTGGTTCAGGGGCTCGTGCGCGCGGCGCGCTGGGCGGGGGCGGACACGGCGGCCGGCCGCCCGCGTCGGTCCGGTGTCAGGACCGTCCGGAGCGGGGCCGCCCGGGCATCGCCATCGAGCTCCCGAATCGAACCATGGGGCGATGATGGCGGACGCCTCGGCGGCCGGTCAAGCGTGGGGCTGCCGTACCGTATCGGGCGATGGAGAGCAGGAGGCGTCCCGGGCCGCTCGGCGGACGGGTGGCGCGAAATCGTCGATGGCTCGTCTTCTGGCTGGCCGCGGTGGTCGTGCTGGCCATCGTGGTGTCGGTGGCGTGGCCCGAGGCCGAGACGGCGGGCGCCCTCGTGGTGATGAGCGGCGCCGCCGTCGTCGGGCTGGTCTTCTGCGCGCTCTGGACGGAGGAGCTGCTCCGCGCCCTGCGGACCCGCGATGGGGTCGCGCTCTTCTTCCATTTGTTCGAGATCGGGAAGATCGCCGTCGTGTTCGGTGGTTCCCTGCTCTTCCTCTTCGCGGTCTGGTTCACGCTCAGTCAGGGGATGTAGACGTCTCCACCATCGATTTCGAACGCCTGCCAGCCCGTCAGTTGCTCCCTGGTGAGGGAGGCCTCCCGCCCGGAGTAGATGCGGTGCTCCACGGCCCGCAGCCAGCGCCGGCGCTGGCGTGGGAGGACGACGCGCTCGTTGACGACGAGGCCGGTCACGGTCTGCCGGTGGTGCCGACGGCGGATCTGGAGCTTGCGCTCGACGTGGAGGCGGTAGCCGTGGGCTCGCGCGATCCGCCTGGTCGCCCCGAGCAGATCGGCCAGGGCGGCGTGATCGTCACGCTCGAACGAGAAGGTCAGGTCGTCGGCGTAGCGCGTGTAGCGGGCGCCGAGCCCCTCCGCGAGGCCGGTCAGGCGTGCGTCGAGCAGGACGTTCACGAGGTTCGCGAGGCGCGGGCTGGTCGGCGCACCGGTCGGGAGGCCGCCGTCGTGGGTCGTGAGGCCCATGAGGAGCTCGGCGGTCTCGGCATCCCAGCCGAGCACGCGGAAGAGGCGGCGCACCCGCCGTGCGGATGTCGCCCCGAAGAACTCGATGACGTCCATCCGGACCACCACGGCTCGGCCGGTGTGGGGCGCCGCATTACTGACGATCGAGCGGCCACGCTCGAAGCCGTGCGCCGCCGGATGGACCGGGACGCGCGCCAGGATCCGCCGAAGCAGCCGGCGTTGGAGCGCCTTCGTGGCGTCGTCCGGCACGAGCAGCTCGCGGGTCCCGCCCGAGCGCTTGGGAACCGGGACGCGCCGGTAGGTCGGTCGGGCGGCGCGCAGCTCCGGGACGGTCAGGCCGGTGCGCATTGCGAGCTCATCGATGCCGAAGCGGGTCGGGCTTTCTGCTCCGAACCTGAAGGCCTCCTTCACGGGCTTTCCTGGGCTGGCCGGCGGGGTCGCGCCCTCCCGTCGCCCCGTCACCGCCCCCGGCGCGAACACCGGCGGAGCCACCGACACGTCACCGGAGCTGATGCCGGGCAAGGCGAAGACCTCCGCCGGCCGCGCGACGCCGGGGGTCAGCACCGAACCCAGCTGCCACATCCAGGCCGTGAGCATCGTCAGCGAGATCGCCACGAGCGTGCCCGGCCCGACGAGGTTGCCGCCATCCTGGGCGACCGCCACGGCCCATCCGCCACCGACGATGAGCCCCACGGCGGTCAGAAGGCCCAGGGGGCGTGATCCCTGCCGCTGCCGGCTGGCGACTCGCCCGACCCACCAGCCGATGAGCACGAACCCGGCGAGCGCCGTGAAGCCCGCGGCGTCGGTCTCGATCGTGCCGTCGAGGATCGCGACGAGGAGCCCCCCGATCAGCCCGGCCTCGGTCAGACCGAAGATGATGCCGACGTGCGGGATCGCGCTGAGGACGTCGACCCGGGTGTGACCCAGCCGCGGCGTGGTCCTTCCGAGCACGACGGCGAGCGCCGCGAAGGCCAGGCCGAACACAAGCTCGAACACGTCCACGCGCAGGTCCACTCTGGCCGCCAGCCGATCGAGGACCATCGGGATCAGCAACGCGGCAGCGGCGATCGTCGACAGGCGCGCGAGCCGGCGGGGCCACGATCCGAAGGCCATCCATCCGCGCTGGACGTCCTCGGTGCTGGCCAGGTCGGGTGCACGGGCGGTGGGTCCACGTGGGGCGACCGAGTCCGCGGGCAGCCGTCCCGCCGACCACAACGACCAGATCGCGAACCCGACCAGCCCCAGCCATTGGATCGCCACGACCCTCCGGGCGGGCTCGCTGAGTCCGCTGATCGGCCCTCGGAGGTCGTCGAACGAGAGCGACATGACGGCGCCCACGAGCCAGAGCGCCGCCAGCCCACGCCCGAGCCACAGAAGCCGTGGCGACGACCCCGTCCCCGACAGACCGGCGACAAAAAGGCCGATCAACGCGATCACGAGCCAGAAGTTGCCGAATGCTTCGCCGACAGAGCTCGCCGGCTCCGTGGCGATCCGGATCGCAAAGCTCGCGCACCACAGCCCAGCCACGATCCCGACGACACCGACCAGCGCACGGCGGCGAAGACCGACCAGGACCGCGATCGCGATGACCGAGATCGCCCAGGCGACGGACGCCCAGCCGGCGACCGGGAGCTGGCCGATACCGAACCAGGCGACGACCGCCCAGGCCCCCGCCGCCCAGATCGAGAGGAGGCCGCCGAGTCGCAGCGACAGGACGCCGAGTCGCACTCCCCAGTCCACCCGGACCTCCAAGCTCGTCGAGTGAGCCGGGCTCGGGCGAAACCGCCCGAGCCCGGCGCCGCCCTGCCATTCCGGCGCGGAATTCGCCTCCCGCAACACTGCGGGAGCCGGAGCAGGCTCTCATCGAGCCCGTTATGACCCGGTCGACGAAACATCGACCTGTGCCCTGCGTTTGGGCACCACCAGGACGGTGCCGCGATGATAGCGTCGGCCTATCCCTCCGCCACTGCCGGTCGGGCCATCGAGGCGACCATCCACGCCACGAAGCCGGCCAGCACGAGCGCCATCAGCAGGATGGCGGCCGGCATCCCGAACCACGCCGCGCCCAGCGGCGATCGCCACGACCACGACCGCAACGATGGCGAACGGAGTCATGAACCGCCATGACGCCGTCAGTCGATGGAGCAGCCCCATCGCGACCGTGTAGACGATCACCGGGATCGCGACCGTCAAGGCGACCCCGGTCGGCGACAGCGCGACCTCCTCGTGCGTCGCGTCGATCGCTACCTGGAGTCCGGCACCGAGCGCGGCGATCGCCGCGAACACGACGTAGTGGCTGTAGCCCCACGCGACCGCCTGGCGCAGCGAGAGGCTCCGGTCGATCTCGGCGGGGTGCTTGAAATACGACCACCACAGCGCGAACACGAGGAGCAGGCCGCCCAGGGCCACCGCGAGCAGCGAGACCGACACCTCGCCCGCGGCCATCGCGAGCTGGACTGCACTGCTCGACGCCAGCACGCATTCGCCCAGGACGATGATCGTGAACAGGCCGTAGCGCTCGGCGATGTGCTCGGGATGCCACGGCGTCGGTCGGCCGGAGCGCTCCGCCCAGATCGGGATGGCCAGGTCCAGCAGCGCGAGGGCGACGATCCCGGCAGATCCCCAGCGGCCCGCCGAAGAACAGGCGCAGCACCCAGCCCACCTGGACGAGACCGACACCGACCGCGAACCGCAGCGCAACCCGTCGGCCGGCCGGGTCCTCGCGCGCGGCGCGCAACCATTGGGCGACGAGCGCGATCCGCATGATCACGTAGCCCACGACCATGATCCGGAAGTCGAGGCTCTCGAACGCGCTCGGCACACCCGCCGTCACGACGAGCACGCCGGCGATCTGGACGAACGTGAGCAAGCGATACACGACGTCGTCCGTGTCGTACGCCGAGGCGAACCACGTGAAGTTCATCCACGGCCACCAGATCGCGAAGAACACGAACAGGTAGTTCAGGAGCCCGTGGGCGACCTTACCGTCGACCAGGTCGTGGTGCAGAGCTCCCGCGGCCTGGGCGACCGCGACGACGAAGCAGAGGTCGAACAGGAGCTCGAGCGGGGTCGCCGCACGATGCGGCTCGTCGGGATCGCGGCCGGTCATCGGGATGTGCCAGGGCCGCATCGTCGATTCGTTGTGACGGCTCACGGTTGGCCTCTCAATGCCGGAAGTGCCGCGTCCCGGTGATCAGCATCGTGCCCTCGGCGGCATCGACGACGGCGACGGCCTCGGCGTCGCGCACGGAACCGCCCGGTTGGGCGAAGGCGCGGACGCCGGCCGCCAGGCACACCTCGACCGCGTCGGGGAACGGGAAGAACGCGTCCGAGGCGCAAGCCGCGTCGACCGTAGAGGCAACGCCGAGCATCGCGTGTGCCTTGGCTACGGCTTGCCGGCCGCGTCGACGCGTGAGGTCTGGCCACTGCCCATCCCGACGAGCCGCCGCTCGCGCACGAGCACGATCGCGTTGGAGGTCACGCCGCGCACCAGCCGCCAGGCAAGATCCAGGTCGAGCTGCTCCTCGTCCGTGGGAGCGCGCCGCGTGGCGCACGTCCAAGTGACCGGCTCGTCAGTGACGATGTCGGGCGTCGTCACGAGGACCGCGCCACCGGCCGTGCGGATGGAGCCGACCGGCGAGGCGGCACTCGCCAACACGGGCACGTCGGACGCCAGCCGCTCGTCGACGAGGACACGCAGGTTCGGCTTCTTGGCCAAGACCTCGAGCGCCTCCCCGGAGTAGGCGGGGGCGACGACGATCTCGAGGAAGATCGAGGTGAGCGCCTCGGCCAGCGCTCGATCGACCTCGCGGGTGACCGCCACCACCCCGCCGAAGGCGCTGACCGGGTCCGCCTCGAGCGCGGCGTCCCAGGCCTTGAGCAAGGTGGCTCGCTCGGCGGCGCCACACGGGTTGGTGTGCTTGACGATGACGACGCCCGGGCCGCGCAACGCCCGACCGAGCCCAGACGCCGCCGCCGCGTCCAGCACGTTGTTGTACGAGAGCGCCTTGCCCTGGAGCGGTGCCCGCTCGACCCCGAAGGGCCCGTCGTCCAGGGTCGTGCCCGGCCGGCGGTAGCGGGCCGCCGGCTGATGCGGGTTCTCGCCGTAGCGCAAGGTTTCGACCTTTTCGAGGGCGATCGTCAGCGTCGGCGGATATGGGTCCTCGGCGGCTTCGCGCAGGCCGGCGTCCGCGAACCGGCCCGGCAGCTCCGCCGCGATCCGCGCGTCGTAGGCCGCCGTGTGGGCGAATGCCTCGAGCGCCAGCTCGCGCCGGAACGCGTCGTCGAGTCCCGCATCGCCGTCCAGCGCTGCGAGCACGGCGTCGTACCGCGCCGGCGTCGTCACGATCGCGACGTTGGCGTGGTTCTTCGCCGCCGCTCGGACCATGGACGGCCCGCCGATGTCGATCTCCTCGATGAGCTCGTCGATCGTGATGCCGGGACGATCGAGCGCCGCGGCGAAGGGATACAGATTCACGACCACGAGTTCGAACGGTGCGATGCCCGCGCCGAGGAGCTGGCGGCGGTGGTCGTCGAGCCGCCGGTCCGCCAGCAGCCCACCGTGGACGCGCGGGTGGAGGGTCTTGACGCGCCCATCGAGCATCTCCGGGTTGCCGGTCACGGCGGCCACATCGGTCACCGGAAGGCCGGCCTCGCGCAGGGCACGCGCGGTGCCGCCCGTCGAGACGAGCTCGAAGCCGCGGGCGACGAGCCCGCGGCCCAGGTCAGCGAGACCCGTCTTGTCCGAGACCGACAGGAGCGCGCGGCGCGGCATCGGGATCCGCGCGTCGGCGCGCTCGAGATCGATGGTCACGTGACGGCCGCCCTCCGCGATCCCGACGGCGTCGGCCAGGAGCAGCGCCACGGCCCGGGGCAGCAGCCGGTGCTCCATTGCGCGGATCCGGTCGTGGAGGGACGCCTCGTCGTCGCCGGGGAGGACCGGCACGGCCTCCTGGGCCACGATCGGGCCGCCGTCGAGCGTCGCGTCGACGAGGTGGACCGTCGCCCCCGTCACGGCGACCCCGTGCGCGAGCGCGTCGCGGACCGCGTGCGCGCCAGGGAACGCGGGGAGGAGCGACGGGTGGGTGTTGAGGATGCGGCCCTCGTACGCGGCGAGGACCGCCGGGCCCAGGATCCGCATGTAGCCCGCCAGGACGACGACATCGGCGCCGGCGGCGATGAGGGTGTCGGCCAGCGCCCCGTCATCGCCATCGGCGACGAGCGCCGTGTCGATCCCCTGCCCGCTTGCCCAGTCGAGTGCCGCGCAGGCCCGGTCCGCGAAGACCAGCACGATCTCGCCGCCCAGCTCGTCGCGTCCGGTGGCGGCGTGCAGCGCGCGCAGGTTGGATCCGGCCCCTGACACGCCGACCGCGATGCGCCCGGCGCTCACGCGATCGACTCCAGCGCACCTTCCAGGTATCGGGCGCCACCGATCGACACGGCTTCGATGACGTCCCCGACGACCGCTGCTTCGACGCCGTGCTCCGCGAGGGCTGCGACGGCGGCGTCCACGGCCTCTCGAGGCAGGACCGCGATCATGCCGAGCCCGCCGTTGAACGTCGCCCGTAGCTCGTCCTCCTCGAGGCCACCGAGCGCCCCGATCAGGCGCATCACCGACGGCATCCGCCAGCGCGCTGGGATCCACGCGTGCGCCGAGCCCGTCCGGAAGGGCACGCGGCACGTTCCCGGGCAGCCCGCCACCGGTGATGTGTGCGAGTCCGTGGAGATCGTGACCCGCGTCCACGACCGCGGCGCGCGCCGCGAGCACGGCGCGGGCGTAGATCCGGGTCGGGGTGAGCAGGACCTCCCCGAGCGTGGCCAGGGTCTCGTGCGGCGCCCCCGCGAGGGCCTCGTCCGTGGCCTCGTCACCGAGCGTGCGCCGGAGCCGGACCTGGTACGGCTCGGCGAGATCCAGGTCCCATTGCGCGATGAGGCCGCGCACGAGCGAGAAGCCGTTGGCATGGAGGCCTGACGAGGCGAGCCCCAGGATCACGTCGCCGGCGACGACCGCATGACCATCGATGAGACGTGAGCGCTCGACGACGCCGATGCAGCAGCCCGCCAGGTCGAATTCGTTCGCCTCGAGCACACCCGGGTGCTCGGCCGTCTCCCCGCCGACGAGCGCCGCCCCGGCGTCGCGACAGCCGGCCGCGACCCCACCGACCAGCTCGGCCACGTCGACCGGGTCGAGCAGGCCGACGGCGAGGTAGTCGAGGAACGCGAGCGGCTCGGCTCCGGTGCACACCACGTCGTCGGCGCACATCGCGACAAGATCGATGCCGACGGTGTCGAACCGCCGGACCGAGGCAGCGAGCACGGTCTTGGTCCCGACCCCGTCGGTCGAGGCGATCATCAACGGCTCGCGATAGCCCGCCGGGATCGAGAACGCCCCGCCGAACCCGCCCAGACCGCCGAACGACTCGGGCCGCCGCGTCGAGTCGACGTGCGCACGCATGAGCTCCACAGCGCGCTCGCCCGCAGCGACGTCGACCCCCGCGGCGGCGTAGGCGGTCCGTGGGCGATCGGTCATGGCTGAGAACTTGGCGCGGCCGGGTCCGGGGCCGGGGCCGAGGCCAGGCCCGGGGCGGGGGCCGCTCGCGAGCCGGGCGCCGCGACCGAGCCGGGCGAATGGGCCGAATCGGGCGCCGCGACCGAGCCGGCCGGGGCAGGGGCTGGGGCATGGGCCGGAACTCGCCTTTTTTGGACCACATCGCGGCGCTTGGGCCGGCCCGTGACATGTGCATGAACGCCCGGTGCGTACGGGTCCCCGACAAGCCACCCCGCATGTCCGCGCCCCGCGCCCTTACCGGCGTTGGACGCCCGCGATGACCATGCACCAAGCACGGAGCGCCGCAAGGGCGCGCGCTGGGGTCGGGGCAGGCCGATAACGGTCGTTCGTGTGCGTGCGGCGTCCATGCAGCGGGCGTCGACCACCGTAAGGTGGCTGGAAAGCACCGGCAGGATGCGAATCACGGCTGGATCACCGCCCCGACCGGCTCTTCCAGGATGAACTTGCGGCTCGCCGCGTCGTAGGGCACGGGCTCCGGGTAGTTGCCATCGAAGCAGGCGAAGCAGAACCGCTCGTACGGCAGGTCGAGCGCGGCCAGCACGCCCCGGATCGAGAGGTAGCCCAGCGAGTCGGCGCCGATGAACTCGCGGATCTCGGGCTCGGTCTTGGTCGCGGCGATGAGCTCCGTCTCGATCGAGGTGTCGATGCCGTAGAAGCAGGGGTGGTAGATCGGCGGCGCGCTGATCCGGACATGGACCTCGGTCGCACCCGCCTTGCGCAGCAGCTCCACGATCTTCTTGGTCGTCGTGCCCCGGACGATCGAGTCGTCCACCACGATCAGCCGCTTGCCGGCGACCACCTCGCGCAGCGGGTTCAGCTTGATCGTCACGCCCCGGTGGCGCAGCCCGGCCGACGGCTGGATGAACGTGCGTCCGGCGTAGCGGTTGCGGTACATGCCCTCGCGATACGGCAGGCCGCTCGCCTCCGCGTAGCCGGCCGCGGCCGGGGCGCCGGTGTCGGGGACCGGCATGACGAGGTCGGCGTCGATCGCGTGCTCGAGCGCGAGCTGCTCGCCCATCCGCCGCCGGACCTCGTACAGGTTGCGCCCCTCCATGTAGGAGTCGGGGCGGGCGAAGTAGATGAGCTCGAAGACGCACAGCTTGGGGTTCGCCTCGGCGTAGCGGATCGAACGGGGCGGCCGCCCGGGTTCCAGGACCACGATCTCCCCGGGCTCCACGTCACGGACGAACTCGGCGCCGACGATGTCGAGGGCCGCGGTCTCCGAGGAGAGGCACCAGCCCAGCTCCGCCTCGTCGTCCCAGAGTGTGCCGTCGTTGGGGCCGCCCACGGCCCGGGCGCTGGCCGGGAGCCTGCCCAGGACCAGCGGCCGGAAGCCGTGCGGATCGCGCACGCCGATGACCCGCTTCTGGTCGAGGATCACGAGGGTGAACGCCCCGCGGACGCGCGGCAGGACCTGGAGCAGCGCCGCGACCGTGTCCTCGGCGGGTTCGTCGGCGAGCAGCGCCGTCAGGAGCTCCGTGTCGGTCGAGGCCGGGAGTCGCGAGCGGCCGCCGCGCAACTGCTCGAGGAGCTCGCGGGTGTTGACGAGGTTGCCGTTGTGGCCGATCGCGATCGCCCGCCGCGGCCCCTGGCGGTACGTGGGCTGGGCGTTCTCCCAGATCGTGGAGCCGGTGGTCGAGTAGCGGCAGTGGGCGATGGCCAGCGTGCCGCGCAGGCTCGGCAGATGGCGCTCGTCGAGCACCGTGCTGATCATCCCGAGGTCCTTGTAGAGCATCAGCTGCTCGCCGTCGCTGACGGCCACGCCGGCCGACTCCTGCCCGCGGTGCTGGAGCGCGAACAGGCCCAGGGCCGCGATCGCGGCCGCTTCCGTGGGCTCGGCGCCGGGGGTGACCGCGCCGAAGACGCCGCACATCCCGTCAGCCCTCCCAGCCGAGAGCCCGGGCCAGGCCGTGGTCCCAGGCGTGCCGCAGGTCGGCGATCGGCACGTCGAGCGCGTCGGCGATGCGGCTCCCGCGTTCCTCGCTGGCGCCCGTCGCCCCAGCACCGATCAGCTCGATCACCAGACGGTCGCCCCCCACCTCGCCGAGCCCTTCGATCGGCAGGCCGTGCTGCAGGGCGAGCAACATCAAGGCCGGGGCGAAGCGGGGACGCGCGGTCAGGACCAAACGCGACGGGCTCTCGCCGAACAGCTCGACGGCGGGTGACGTGGCGGCGGCGAGCCGCACGCGGGCGCCGAGGCCGCTCCACATCGCGCCCTCGGCGAGCGCGACCGCCAGGCCACCGCCCGACACGTCCTGGGCGCTCGCCACGAGCTCGCGATCGATGGCCTCGCGGATGAACGCCTGGAGCGCGGCTTCGCGCACGAGGTCGAGCGCCGGTGGGCCGTCCTCCACCGCGGCGCCGGCCAGGGCCGCGTACGCCGACCCGGACAGGCCCGGCGTCGACTCGCCGACGAGCAGGATCGGGTCGCCGTCGGTCACGAAGGCCGGGCCGATGAGCTTGCCGATGTCCTCGAGCAGGCCGACCACGCCGATCTCGGGCGTCGGGGCGATGGGGCCGTCCGGCGATTCGTTGTACAGCGAGACATTGCCGCCCGTGACCGGGAGGCCGAGCACGCGACACGCGTCGCCCAGGCCACGCACGCCCTCGCTGAGCTGCCAGAACGCCTCCGGGCGCGTCGGGTCGCCGTAGTTGAGGCAGTTCGTGACGCCGAGCGGCCGGGCGCCGGTGATCGCGACGTTACGGGTCGCCTCGGCGACGCTGAGGGCCGCGCCCAGGTACGGATCCAGCGCGCCCACGGCCTGGTTCCCGTCCGTGGACGCCACGAGCGCCTTGGTCGTGTGCTTGACGCGCAGTACGGCGGCGCCACGACCCGGGCCCGCGACGGTGTCCGCCCCGACCGTGGAGTCGTACTGCTCGAAGACCGCGCGGCGCGACGACAGGTTCGCCGAGCCGAGCAGGCCCAGCAGCACCGCGCCCGGGTCCATCCCGCGCTCCGGGAGCCGGTCGCTGGGATCGGTGGGGGCGCCCGGCGCCGGGGCGGCGCGCCGATGCGAGGGCGGCGCGGCGACCCGCTCGTGGACGATCGCGGCACTGGTCAGGGCGGCGGCCGGCATCCGCGCGATCTCGCGCGCCCCCGGTCCGGGCCGGCCCGTGGCATCCAGCCCGCCCTCGACGATCGCGATGTCGCCGTCGTCGGTGACCCGGCCGATGATCGCGACCGGCAGGCCCCAGCGTTCGCAGACGGCGCGGACGGCCTCCCAGCGGTCGGGTCGAACCGTGGCGCACATCCGCTCCTGCGACTCGGAGATCATCACCTCGAACGGCGCCATGTCCGGCTCGCGTCGGGGGATCGCGTCGAGGTCGACGAGGATGCCCGTCCTGCTCCGGTCCGCGGTCTCCGAGGTCGCACAGGTGATGCCGCCGGCGCCGAGGTCCTGGAGGCCTTCGACGAGCCCGCGCTCGATGAGCTCGAGGCTCGCCTCGATGAGCAGCTTCTCGGCGAACGGATCGCCGACCTGAACGGATGGCCGCTTGGACGGGTCGTCGATCCCCGAACGTCGCGCTGGCGAGGACCGACGCGCCGCCGATCCCATCGCGCCCCGTCGTCGAGCCGAACAGCACGACGAGATTGCCGGGGCCCGGCGCCGCCGCAAGCGTGAGCTGCCGCTCTTCGAGCAGGCCGATGGCCATCACGTTGACGAGCGGGTTGCCGGCGTAGGTCGGGTCGAAGACGAGCTCACCACCGACCGTTGGCACACCGACGCAGTTGCCGTAGCCACCGACACCCCGCACGACGCCGTCGACGAGGTGTCGGGTGCGGGCGTCGGCCGGATCGCCGAAGCGCAGCGCGTCGAGCACCGCGATCGGCCGGGCGCCCATCGTGAAGATGTCCCGCAAGATGCCGCCCACGCCAGTGGCCGCGCCCTGGTACGGCTCGACGGCCGAGGGGTGGTTATGCGACTCGATCTTGAACGCGACCGCCTGGCCGTCGCCGATGGAGATCACGCCCGCGTTCTCGCCCGGTCCGGCGACCACGCCTTCCCCCGCCGTCGGCAACGTCTTGAGCAACGGCTTCGAGCTCTTGTACGAGCAGTGCTCGCTCCACATGACCGAGAACATCGCGAGCTCGAGGTCGTTCGGGTCGCGCCCGCCGAGCCGGTCGCGGATCGCGTCCAACTCCTCGTCGGTGACGCCCAGTCGGCGATGAAGCGGCTCGACGGGACGCTCCGCCACGGTCATCAGATGCCCACGGTGACGCGCCGTTCGCCGACGGCCTTCGCCGCGCTCTCGACGAGCGAGCGGACGATCCCGGCGCCGTCCTCGGAGCCCAGGATGGCCTCCGACGCGCGTTCCGGATGGGGCATGAGCCCGGCCACGTTCCCGGTGGCGTTGATGACTCCGGCGATGGCCCGCAGCGACCCGTTCGGGTTCGCGGCGCGATCGTCATCCGCCGCGGCGTTTCCGTCCCCGTCCACGTAGCGGAACAGCACACCGCCGTCCGCCTCGAGCGTGTCGAGGGTCGCCGCATCGGCGAAGTAGCAGCCCTCGCCATGGGCGATCGGCATGCGCAGCGGCCCGGCGCCGGCCAGCGCATGCGTGAACGGCGTGTCGAGCCGCACCGCCGAGATCAAGACCTCACGCCCAAGGAAGCGCAGGCTCCGGTTGCGGAGCAGGGCCCCGGGCACGAGTCCGGCTTCGGCCAGGACCTGGAAGCCGTTGCAGATCCCGAGCACGAGGCCGCCCTCCGCGGCGAACCCGGCGACCGCACGCATGACGGGGCTGAAGCGGGCGATGACCCCGGCCCGCAGGTAGTCGCCATACGCGAAGCCGCCAGGAAGGATCACGGCCGCGACGCCCTGCAGCGAGGCCTCCTCGTGCCACAGCTCGACGGGTTCGGCGCCGGCCCCCGCGAGGGCGTGGACCGTATCGCGATCGCAGTTGCTGCCCGGGAACACGACGACCCCGACGCGGACCGTCATGCGTGGCGCTCCCCGGGGGTGGCGGGCGGGGACGAAGTCGTCGACGACGCGCCCGCGATCGATTCGATGGCGTACGCCTCGATGAGCGGGTTCGCCAGCAGCTCACCGGCCAGCCGCTCCACGACGGCGCGGGCGGCCTCCTCGTCGGCCGCATCCACGGTCAGCTCGACCCGCCGGCCGACGCGCACCGCACTCACCCCGCTGATGCCGAGATGGTCCAGGCTCCCTTCGACCGCACGACCCTGCGGATCGAGGATGCCCGGCTTGGGCGTCACGTTGACCGCGAATCGATGGCTGCTCATCGGGCGATGACGTCCTCCGTGAGATAGCGCTCGAAGCTGGCGCCGGTGATTCGCTCGTACGCCTCGATGTAGCGGGTGCGCGTGCCCGCGGCGACGTCGTCGGGGAGTGCCGGCCCGGGCGCGGTCTTGTCCCAGGGCTGGGCCTCGAGCCAATCGCGCACGAACTGCTTGTCGAAGCTCGCCTGCGGCCGGCCGGGCTTGTATGAGGCCGCGTCCCAGAAGCGTGACGAGTCGGGGGTCAGGGCTTCGTCGATCAGGATCAGCTGGTCCTCGATCAGGCGATCGTGCCGGTCCTCGGGTCGCCGGCCCAGGGGCGGGCGCGTCCGGCGCTCGATCTGCTCGGACAGCGGACCGACCGGCTCTCGATCAAGGTCTGGGCGGTTCCCCAGCCCGAACTCGAACTTCGTGTCGGCCACGAGGATCCCGGCTCGCGCCGCGATCGCCGTGGCATAGCGATACAGCGAGATCGCGCGATCGCGGATGACCTCGGCGATCCGCCCCGCGTACTCGGGTGGGGCGTCGAAGTGCCGGGCGATGTGCTCCACCATCGTGTCGAAGTCGATGTTCTCGTCGTGCTCGCCCTGCTCGGCCTTCGTGGCCGGCGTGAAGATCGGTTGGGGCAGCCGATCGCTCTCGCGCAGGCCGGATGGAAGCGCGGCTCCGCACACCGTCCCCTGTTCGCGGTACTCCTTCCAGGCCGACCCGGCCAGGTAACCGCGGACGACCGCCTCGATCGGCACCACCTGGGCACGCTGGCAGATCATCACGCGGCCACGCCACTCCTCGAACGAGCCGACGGCGACGGGACCGGCCGGACCGTCCGGGCGCTCGGACAGGGACACCTCGTAGGCATCGCGGATGATCGCGAGATCGACGTCGAGCAGGTGGTTCTGCACGATCCCCTCGGTCTCGCGGAACCAAAATCGAGAGAGGCCGGTCAGGACGCGGCCCTTGTCGGGGATCTCCGTCGGGAGGACGACGTCGAACGCGCTGATCCGATCCGACGCCACGAGCAGGAGGCGCCCGTCGGGCAGGTCGTACAGGTCGCGAACCTTGCCGGAGCGCAGGAACTGTTCAGCCGTCAGCATCGGAGACCTCGGCGGGGGTCTTGGGGGCGGGCCTCGGCGGGGCGGCCTCTACGGCTAGCGTCCAGGGCGAGGTCGGCGCGATCGTGTCGAGCCGGGCGATGACCGTGTGGACGTTGCGCAGGAACGTGCCCTCATCGAAGCAGGCGTCGAGGTCGGCCAGGGACAGGCGCTGGGCCACGACCGGGTCGAGCGCCAGCAGGTCGCGCAGCGGGGCGCGCTCGTCGGCGGCGCGCAGGGCCGCGCGCTGGACGATCGCGTAGGCCTCCTCACGCCCGATGCCGGCCTTCTCGACGAGCGCGACGAGGACCCGGCTGCTGGCGTGCAGCCCGAGGCCGCGCGAGATGTTCTCGCGCATCCGTTCCGACCGGACGACGAGGCCCTCCAGGAGCCCGGTCGTGCGCACGAGCATGTAATCGAGCAGGATCGTCGCGTCCGGCAGGATCACCCGCTCGGCACTCGAATGGCTGATGTCGCGTTCGTGCCAGAGCGGCTGGTTCTCGAGCGCCGTGTGGGCGTAGCCGCGCAGCAGCCGCGCCAGCCCGGAGACCCGCTCCGAGACGATCGGGTTGCGCTTGTGGGGCATCGCCGACGAGCCCTTCTGGCCGGTCTTGAACGGCTCCTGGACCTCGCCGATCTCGGTGTGCTGGAGGTTGCGGATCTCGGTCGCGATGCGCTCCAGGGTGCCGCCCAGGATCGCGATCGCGGTCAGCAGCGCCGCGTGCCGGTCGCGCTGGACGATCTGGGTGCTGACCGGATCGGCGTGGAGGCCGAGGCCGGCGAGGACCTCCGTCTCGATGTCTGGGTCGAGGTGGCTGTATGTCCCGACGGGGCCCGAGATCTTGCCCGTGCCGATCTCATCGACGGCGGTCGCGAGGCGGGCACGGCCGCGGTCCACCTCGAATGCCCAGCCAGCCAGCTTCAGGCCAAAGGTGGTGGGCTCGGCGTGGACCGAGTGGGTGCGGCCCATCATCGTCGTGTCGGCCTCCGCGCGGGCCCGAGCGATCAGCACGGCCAGCAGGCGGTCGCAGTCGGCCAGCAACCGCTCGCCGGCCGCTCGCAACTGGAGGGCCAACCCCGTGTCGACGACGTCGCTGCTCGTGAGGCCCAGGTGGAGGTACCGCCCCTCCGGCCCGATCGCCTCGGCGACCTGCGAGACGAAGGCGATGATGTCGTGGTCGGTCGTCCGCTCGATCTCGGCGATCCGGTCGACGTCGACGCTGGCGCGGGTCTCGATGGCTTCGAGCGCCGCGGCCGGGATCAGGCCGCGGGCGGCCTGGGCGCGCGCGACGCCGAGCTCGACGCGGAGCATCTGCTCGAACCGGGCGCTCTCCGACCAGATCGCGCCCATCTCGGCGAGCGTGTAGCGGCGGATCATGAGACGGATCCGACGGCCGCGGCGTCCGCGCCGATGTCGTGGCGGCGCTGGACGCCGTGGAACGCGACGAGGTCGGCGGCGGCGTCGGCAACCGTGCGGGCCGTTGCGACATCCGGGCCGCGCCCGACCACGGTGAGGATCCGACCGCCGGCGGTCCGGTAGTCGCCGGCCTCGTCCGGGTGGTCCCGCCGTGGAACACCAGCGCGCCGCCGGCCCGGGCGCGGTCCAGGCCCTCGATCGGGTCGTCCGGCCGTGGCGCATCCGGGTAGCCCGCGGCGGCGAGCACGATCCCGACGGTGGCGACGGGGAGCGCCGGCAGCCGAGCACCGTCCAGGCCCAGCGGCCGTGCGGCGTCCAGGAGGCGTCCCGTGGCGGCGGCGAGGAGCAGCGGACCGAGCGGGACGGCCAGTCGCGGCAGGATGACCTGCGTCTCCGGGTCGCCGAACCGGGCGTTGCACTCGAGCAGGACGGGACCGTCCGCGGTCAGCATGAGGCCAGCGTAAAGCGCGCCACGGAACGGGGTGCCGCGGCGGGCCAGTTCGGCGAGGATCGGGCGGTGGAATCGGGCGATGAGATCGTCCGCCGCCTCGTCCGGGAGGTCGGGCAAGGGCGAGTACGCGCCCATGCCGCCGGTGTTCGGCCCGGTGTCGCTGTCCCCGAGCCGCTTGTGATCTCGCGCGATCGGCAGCGCCAGCGCGTCCCGACCGTCACACACAGCGATCAGGCTCGCCTCGCGTCCTTCGAGCCGCTCCTCGATGACGACTCGGCCACTCGCGGCGGCGGCCTCGATCGCCTGCTCCGCCTCATCGGGCGAGTCGCAGACGGTGACGCCCTTGCCCGCGGCGAGCCCATCGGCCTTGACGACGATCCCGCGATCCGCGGCGGCAAGTTCGCGTGCGAAGGCGGCGGCTTCGGCGGCCGATTCGAAGGCTCCCGAGCGCGCCATCGGGACTCCGGCGGCCGATGCGACCTCGTGGCAGAACGCCTTGCTCGACTCGATCTGCGCCGCGGCGGCGCTCGGCCCGAAGACCACGATGCCCGCCGCCTGGAGCGCATCCGCGACCCCCGCGGCCAGCGGCGCCTCCGGCCCGATCACGACGAGCTCCGCGGCGACGGCACGGGCAGCGGCCACCACCGAGCCGCCGTCCAACGGGTCCACATCGGGATGGCGGCGCACCCGCGGTTCCGTCGTCATGCCGTCACTGCCGGGGCCGACGAACACGGTGTTGACGCCGGGTTCCACGCTCAACTTCCACGCCAGCGCGTGCTCGCGAGCGCCACTCCCCACGATCAGGATGCGCGTCGGCATCACGAGGCGGCCGCCGCTCATGCGGAGATCCCCGGGCGACGACGCATGGGCCGGAAGGCCCGCTCGATGGTCTGGGTGCGCTCCGGCCCGACCGACACGAGCACGATCGGGACGCCGGCGTGATCCTCGATGGCGGAGACGTAGCGGCGCGCGTTCTCGGGCAGGTCGCCGAGTGATCGCACCGCGTGGATCGGCTCGCTCCAGCCCGGGAACTGCTCGTAGACCGGCGTCGCCCGCGACAGGGCGGCCCCGCTCGACGGCCAGGTCTCGACGCGCCGGCCATCGATCTCGTACGCCACGCAGATGCACAGCGGGTCGACGCCCGACAGGATGTCGAGCTTGTTGAGCATGATCGAGCTGACGCTGTTGACGGCGACCGAGTAGCGCAGCGGCACGGCATCGAACCAGCCGATCCGCCGGGCGCGGCCGGTCACCGTCCCGACCTCCCGGCCACGTTCCGCGATCCCGGCGGCGACGCCGTCGAGGAGCTCGGTCGGGTACGGGCCGGAGCCGACGCGCGTCGAATACGCCTTCATGACCCCGATGACCTCGTCGACCTGGAGTGGCCCGATGCCGCCGCCCGTGCACGCCCCGCCGGCGACGGGATTGGACGAGGTCACGAACGGGTAGCTCCCGTGGTCGAGGTCCAGGAGCGTGCCCTGGGCGCCTTCGAGCAGCACGTGCTCACCGCGGGCCAGGGCGGTCTGGACGAGCCACGTCGTGTCGTCGAGATGCTCGCGCAGCCGCTCGCCCCAGCCGGCCGCCAGCTCGACGAGCGCCTCGACGTCGAAGATGTCGGCGTCCATCGACCCGAGGATCAGGTTCTTGTCCGGCAGCGCGCGGGCGATCCGCTCGCGCAGGACGGCGCGGTCGAGCAGGTCCTCCATGCGCAGGCCGAGCCGCCACGCCCGATCGCCGTACGCGGGACCGATGCCGCGACCCGTCGTCCCGACCTTGGCGCCCCCCAGGCGCGTCTCGTTCGCCTGGTCGAGGGCGACGTGGTAAGGCATGATCACGTGCGCGCTGCGACTGACCCGCACGCGATCCGTCGAGATGCCACGCGCGGTCAGCATGTCGAACTCGGCAATGAGGGTCACGGGATTGACCACCACGCCGTTACCGATGACCGACGTGATGTGCGGGTACAACACGCCCGACGGCGTCAGCTGGAGCTTGAAGACCTCGTCGCCGCGAACGACCGTGTGGCCGGCGTTGTCCCCGCCCTGGTAGCGCACGACCATGGCCGTCTGCTCGGCCAGGAAGTCGGTCGTCTTGCCCTTGCCCTCGTCGCCCCACTGGAGCCCGACGATCACGGTGGCTGGCATTACCGTCCGCCAATGAAAAAGCCCCGGACCCTGTGGTCTGGGACTTGGATAGACATCTCCCGTTTCGCGATGCCGCCGGTTCGGCGGACCGCCGGGGGCTGGTCGCTCGGACGCCTCACTGGACGGCCGAAGCGCCCTTCTCGCGCGATCGCTTGACCTCCTGGTTCGCGGGATCCCCCGCTGCGGTCGAGGACGGCCGGAGTATAGCAGCCGGCTCCGGGCCGGACCGCGCAGCATGCGAGCCGCATGCCTCGAATTCGTCCACATGGTGGTACCTCTGGCGGGCTTGCGCCGGTACCTCCGGCGAGGCCGTCCGAGGGCCTCCCACCGGTAGCCTTGACGGGTGATGCGCCTAATCGGGGTCCTGGCGCTCGCGGCTCCGGTCGCGATCGGGGCTCTGTCGTTGTTCGTGCCCGATGCCCTGGTCTCCTGGATCGATGAGGGCCACCGTTCGGTGCTTGCCGCGATGGCCGCTGGCGCCATCGGCGTCTCCCTGACTGCGCTCGTGGTAGGCGCCCATTTCCGGTACCGCTTCGCCCGGCTGGTCAAGGCCGCGGAGCGCATCGCCGGCGGCGATTACACGATCCAGGTCCCCTCACGCGGCGTCGGCCTCGAGGGCCGCCTCTCCAGCGCGGTGAACAACATCTCGGGCGCCCTGGCGGACACCCACGACCGGGCGACGGTCGACCGCCTGACCGGGGTCTCGAACCGCCAGGCCCTGCTCGCCGAGCTGTTCTCCGAGGTCGTGCGCGCGACCCGCTATGAGCGCCCGTTGTCGGTCGCCTTCGTCGACATCGATCATTTCAAGGCCGTCAACGACACGTACGGCCACGGCGCGGGCGACATCGTGCTGCGCGGCGTCGCGCAGACGCTGAAGGAAAACCTGCGCGCGACCGACATGATCGGTCGCTACGGCGGCGAGGAATTCATGCTCATCCTGACCGAGACCGACGTCGAGGAAGGGGCCTTCCTGGCGGAGAAGCTGCGCGCGCTCGTGCAGCGCCAGCGCTACCCGGTCGAGGGCGGCCAACAGATCTCGGTCACGATCTCGATCGGTATCGCCGGCGGCTCCGGCAGCAAGGTCCGCATGGAGCCGCTGATCCGCGACGCGGACGCGGCGATGTACTCGGCCAAGTCGCTGGGACGGAACCAGACCTACATCTTCGCCGAGCCCGACGACGACAACCGGGTTCCCCGCGCCCCGATCTCCGCGGCGGGCCGTGCGCGCGCGCTCCAGGTCGGCACGCAGGCGCGCGACGCCGCGACGGCCGCGCTCACCTCCGTGCTGCTGCCGCTCCCCCATTACCGCGGCCAACCATCAGCCGTCATCGCCACGATCGTCGTCTCGATGGCCAAGCAGCTCCAGTTGCCCGACGTCGACATCGATCGGCTGCGGATCGCCGCCCTCCTGCACGACGTCGGCAAGGTCGCCGTGCCGCAGGAGATCCTCGAAAAGCCGTCCGCGCTCACCTCGTCCGAGTGGCGGACCGTGGTCCAGCATCCGCGCATCGGCCAGGTGATCCTGGAGCAGGCTTCGGCCCTCAAGGAGGCTGTTCCGATCATCCTCCACCACCACGAGCGGTACGCCGGTCATGGCTACCCGTTCGGCCTGCGCGCCAACGAGATCCCCCTTGGTGCCCGGATCGTGGCCGTCGCCGATGCCTACGACGCCATGACCACCGACCGCCCGTACAAGCGGGCGATGTCGCACCCGGCGGCCATCGCGGAGCTGCGCCGCCACGCCGGGACCCAGTTCGACCCCGAGCTCGTGGAGTCCTTCTGCGACCTGTACGCGGACGAGGCACCGACGCCCGACGTCGACGTCCTCGCGATGATCGCCGCGACCACGGCCCACAGCGGGCGCCCGATGATGAGTCCGGACGCCGTGCCAGCACCTCCGTTGCGCCGGCGCCGACGATCCGATGAGGATGCGCTCGAGGCCGGCTCGTCCGGCGCTGCCGAAGTCGATGGCGGCTCAGCGGAGTCGAACACGATGGCGCCGGACGGCGCGCTCGGCATCGCGGAGAGCCCGTCCGAGCCGCTCTCGGGCCGGCGTCGCTCCAGGACCACGACCCCCGGTTCGATCACCTCGTTGCCCACGCCCGGTTCGCCCGGCCCGGGCCGCTCTGAGTCGGCGACCCGCTGACGTCGCCCGGCGGTCCCGACAGCGCCGATCGGTCACTGGCTCACGACGGAGCCGCAGGCGAGGAAGGACCGAGGGTTGTCACCGGTGTAGCCCCCGCCGATCTGCACCCGTGTCCCGGTCCGCGCCACCACATGGCCTGACGTGTCCACGACCTCGACCTGGTAGCCCGAATGCCGCCCCGTGAAGCCATGCGGCCACACGACCGGGACGGCTGCATCGTCCTCGCAGGTCGCGGGCGGCGGCGACCACCCACGTTGGACCCACTACGCACGCCTGTCCGTGGCCCAAGGTTTGTCGTGGCAACGAGGCAAGCCGCGGTGAAGTCGGCGATACGGCCCGGGTGAGGACCCGCTGCTAGGGTCCGTGGTGCCCGCCGGTCATTGCCGGCCCCGCCGAAACGATCGCCCCGCCGAACGCCGTACCGCCGAACGTGCCCGCCAAGGCCCGTCCGCCGGGGCCGGCGACCCATGCCCGCCGCGACTGGACCCGCCGTCCATACGCAGGGTCGGGACCGGACCATTCCGGCCGACCGGGAAGGAGAACGGACCGTGAACAAGGTCTTTCTGACTGGGCGACTGACGCGCGACCCCGAGATGCGCAGCCTCGCCTCGGGCAAGAACGTCACGACGTTCACCGTGGCGAGCAACGAGTTCATCGGGGGCGGCCGCGAGAAGGCGGAATACCACCCCGTCGTCACGTGGGATCGGCTGGCGGAGATCGCGGGCACCTATCTCGGCAAGGGCCAGCAGGTCGCGATCGAGGGCCGCCTCCAGACGCGCTCGTGGGACGACGACCGCGGGGTGCGGCACTGGAAGACGGAGGTCGTGGCCAGCCACGTCGAGATGCTGTCCGGGCGACGGAAGAAGGACTACGAGGCCCAGCAGTCGGCTGACGCCCTGGTCGCCCAGGCCGAGAAGTTCGGCGACGTGCCGCCGAGCGAACCCATCCCAGAGGGCGCCGAGGCGATCGCGCCGGACGACCCGGACGACGACGAAGAGGAGGGCACCGAGGCCGCGGCCTGAGGGCCGCTTCGCATGACCCGCGGCGACGGCGCGTGTCCCCTCCCGCGCCGTCGCCGCCCACAAACAAGGGCGACCGTCCTCAGCGGAACTCGAAGAAGGAGATGGCCACGATGAAGTAGACGATCATCAGGAGCGCGCCCTCGAGCCAGTTCGACTCGCCGTCCAGGGCGATGAGGGCGCTGATGCCGACGGCGGCCCCGACGGCCGCGACCTCGAGCGGGGTGAAGACCAGGTCCATCGGCTGGCCCATGAGCGCGCCGAGGATGACGAGGACCGGCGCCACGAACAGCGCGACCTGCAGGCTGGAGCCGTAGCTCACGGCCATCGCGAATTCCATCTTGTTCTTGGCGGCCAGCTGGACCGCTACGAGGTGCTCGGCGAGGTTGCCGATCGTCGGCACCAGCACGACACCGACGAAGAAGGCGCTCAGGCCGAACGACTCCACGAACCCCTCGATCGAGCCGACAAGGATCTCCGAGAGCAGCGCCAGCAGCGCGGCTGCGCCCAGCAGCACCACGATCGCCGTACGCATCGACCAGGCCGGTCCGGCGTGGCCCTCGGGCTCGCCGTGACCACCCAGCGTCTGGGCCGGGTTCGTGAACTGGTAGATGAGCGACAGCACGTACCCGACCATCAAGGCGACGGCGACGAGCACGGACTCCTCGGTGAGCGAGCCCTGCTGCGGGTTCGTGATCGTGAAGGCGAAGATCGCCGGCACGAACAGCCCGATGACGGCGAGGACCAGCAACGCCGCGTTGGCCGAGGCGATCTGCGGGCTGAAGCGCTGGGTGCCGTGGCGCAACCCGCCGACAAGCACGCTCGCCCCCAGCACCAGCAGCAGATTGCCGACGATCGAGCCCGTGATCGACGCCTTGACGACCTCGATGAGCCCCGCCTGGAGCGCGAAGAACGCGATGATCAGTTCGGCGATGTTGCCGAACGTCGCGTTGAGGATCCCGCCGACCTGCGGGCCGGTCAGCGAGCCAAGGCGCTCCGTCGAGAGGCCGACGACCCAGGCGAGCCCGAGGATCGCCGCTCCAGAAGCGACGAAGACGACCGTCGAGTCGGCATGGAGCCCGAAGTCGAGGAAGACCGCGACGACGCTGGCCACGATCGTGCCCAGCAGGAACACGCGGGCGATCGGCCCGAGCGGGCCGAGGATCGGCAGGCCGGAGCCGGGGCCCGATCGGGGCGACGGCGCGACGGTCGCAGTCACGCGGACATGCTACCCAGTCGAGAGGCAGCCGCAAGGCCGGGACGGCGCGCTGCGGACTCGGCGAGAGCCGCCCGAGCGCACGCTGGCGGCCATGGCCATCCTCGCGGCATTGTTCGCGTTCGGGTCGCGCTTCGTCGGCAAGATCCTGACCACGGCGCTGGGTTGGGCGAGCACCCTGCTGTTCGGGCGCGTGCCGGCAAAGCGCCAGTACCTGCTGCTCGGGATCACCTTCGGGTCGGTCATCTGGATCGTCCTGCTGGCGGGCGTGCTCTTCCCGGATGTCGGTGTGTTCCTGCTCACCTTCGTGCCGGACCAGGACATCGTGCCCGAGATCGTCATCCGGGCGATCATGCTGATCGGGGCGCTCGTGGTGCCAGGTGTGATCGGCGCGCTCACCTTGATGGTGTCCGGTTCGAGCGATCGGTCGGCCAGGCGCATCGCCGAGAGTGTCGCTCGCGGCTACCCGTTGACGGTCCTCCTGTCGGTCCTGCTGGTCTTCCTGGCCGGGCTCGCCATCTTCCGCAAGGCGCAGAGCCTGGCCAAGGGCTGGACCGATGCCCACGTCCCCCTGGTGATCGAGCCCGGCAAGTACGACGAGGTGGCGTCCGACCTCGACCGGGCGCTCGAGGCGGCTGGCCTCGACGTCGTGCCCACGACCGCGCCGGCAGCGATGTCGAAGCCCGCGAAATGGCTGGCGACCGTGGCAGGCAGCAGCGCCGGGTCGCTCGTACCCGAGAAGATGATCCAGCTCGACGGCAAGGACCTCGACATCCTCATCTACCCGATGGACCTGCTCATCTCGGGCAAGCCCAAGCTCGTCGCCCGTGCCCGCGCGGCCATGGCGAGCCGACTGACGACGTCCGCCGCGCATCTCACGATCAGCGCCGAGGCACAGGCCATCGAGGATCGGCTCGCCGCCCTCGCCCGGCCGCCGAGCACGACCCTCGATCAGCCAGCCCGGTTCGACGACGCGGCGGCCACGGAGTTCGCCGCGATCGACGAGCAGCTCTCGACCCTCGACATCCCGTACGAGGAATGGGAAGTCCTCTATCGCCAGCGTCTGCAGGTCGAGCGGGACTTGCGTGCCGGCGCGATGGCCGGCGAAGCGGTGGTCGGCGCGGACACGCCTGGCGTACGGCGGGAGGGCGCTCTCGGCGCGCTCGAGGACCTCGGCCGGCTGGTCCGAAGCGGGGCCGGGGTCGTCATCGAGGCGGCCGCGGACGAGCGAACGGGCCAGATGATCGATCGGATGGCCGGACCGCAATGGCGCTGGGTCGCTCGGGCGGCATCGGTCGCTGCGGAGGCGGCCAGGGAGGCGATCCGCGCTCGCGAGGAACAGGTTGATGGCGATGCGAACGGCACGACCGCGCCGCCACCGAGGACGGCGGAACGGCCAGATGGTGGCGCCCGCACGGGTGAATGACGAGCCCGATCAGACGTTTCGCGTGCATCCCACGCGCCTATCGGCGAAGGAACGGCCGGCGGGACCGCGCGGCCCCTGCGATCTCGGGGTTTCAGGCTTCCCGATGTGCACGGCGTGCACGAATTGACAATGACGGCAGCGCCGGTCGCCGATAGCCCCACCACGTGCACGCCGACCGGCAGTTGAGTTCGGATCGGCACCTGCCTGATCGATTCGCGCGTTCTCAGGAGCCGTCGGCGACCTCGTAGAGCCTCCGGCGCGGCAGCCCCGTGGCCGCGGCAACCCGTCTTGCGGCCTCACCCCGGGGCGTGCCCGCGTCGACGAGCGCCTGGACCTGCGCGAGCGCGGCGGCGACATCGTCCCGCCCGGCGGCCTCGGCCTCAGCGGACGAGCCGGGGCCGTCGGCGTTCCCGCCCATCCCGACCACGAGCACGAACTCGCCGCGGGCCGGGATCGTGCCCTCCCGCACGGCGCTTGCCAGCTCCCCGAGCGTGCCCCGCACGATCTGCTCGTGCAGCTTGGTCAGCTCGCGGCAGACCGCCCCGGCCCGCCCCGGGCCACAGGCCGCGGCGAGATCCCCGAGCGTGGCCGCGACCCGCCCGGGCGCCTCGAACAGCACGGACCCCCGTCCATCGGCCGCGATGGCCGCCAACCGGACCTTCCGGTCCCGGCCGGAGCGTGGCAGGAACCCCTCGAACGACCAGCGCGGCCCCGTCACCCCCGAGGCGGCGACCGCCGCGAGCACGGCCGAGGCACCGGGGATCGGCACGACCCGGCCGCCCTCCCCTGCCCAGGCGGCCACGAGGTCGGCCCCGGGATCGCTCACCACCGGCGTTCCGGCATCGGTCACGAGCGCGAGGTCGGCACCCGCCACGCAGGTGCCCCAGGAGCGAGGCCAGCCGCCCAGGCGCGCTGCGGGCGTGGTAGCTCGTCAGCCGCCCCGAGATCGCGTGGCGGTCCAGCAGCCGCTTGCTCAGCCGGGTGTCCTCGGCGGCGATCAGCGGGACCCCCGCGAGCACCTCCAGCGCGCGCAACGTGACATCTGACAGGTTCCCGATCGGCGTCGCGACGACGTACAGCACGCCACCGTCCGCCGAGCCGCCGCCGTCCGCCGAGCCGCCACCGTCCGCCGTGGCGCCCCCGCCCACTTCGCCCGACGGGGCGCCGTCGCCCGCGTCGCCCGCGCTCACTCCCGCGCCGACCCCGGCCGCCGGCGCGGGTACAGGTAGTCCACGCCCGCGGTGCGTGGCCCGAGCTTGGCGATCGGCGGCACCTGGCGCTTGAACTCGGCGCCGGCGACCATGCGGTCGACCCGCTCGACCAGGGTGCGGTCGAAGCCGAGGGCCACGACTTCGTCGATCGAGCGCCGCTTGTCGATGCGCCAGAACAAGAGTCGATCGAGCTCCGGATAGCTGAACCCGCCCTCGATCTCGTCGGTCTGGTCCGGCCACAGATCCGCGGACGGCGCCTTCGCGATGATCGAGTCGGGCACGTCCAGCGCGGCCGCCAGCTGGCGGACCTGGCTCTTGTAGAGGTCACCGACCGGATTGAACGCGCAGGCCGAGTCGCCGAAGATCGTCGTGTAGCCGATGAGCGACTCGGTCTTGTTGCCGGTCCCCACGACCAGCCCGCTCCACGTCACCGAGCGGTCGTACAGGACGCTCATCCGCATCCGGGCCATGAAGTTGCCCTGGCGCAGCGCGGAGGCGTCGGTGGCAGGCCCGTAGAAGCCGTCGACCATCGGCGTGATGTCCACGAGCTCCGAGGCGGTCGCCGAGCCGCCGCACGACCTCCTCCGCGTCCGATCGCGAGGCCGGCGACGACGCGCGGTACGGCATGAGCACGCACAGGAGCTTGTCCGCGCCGATCGCCTCGGCCGTGAGGTACGCCACCAACGCCGAATCGATCCCGCCCGACAGCCCCAGGACCGCGCGCTCGAACCCCGCCTGACGGAGCTGGCCACGGATGAACTCCCCGATGACCCGCCGCGCGATGTCCGTGTCGATCGCGAGCTCGGGCGGCAGGTCGAAGGCGACCGGGCTCGTCAACCCTTTGCCTCCCGCCGGAAGCCGATCGGGTGCGGCGAGCGATCGCCGGGCGCGACATCGAGGCCAGGTTCGGCGCCGGGCTCGCTCGTGGTGTCGTGCGCCATGCCCGCCCGCTCGGCGACGATCCGGGCCAGCTCGCGCAACTGCAGCTCCGGACGCTCGTCGCGCAGCAGCGGCAGCCCGATCCGTTCGCGGCGGATGTCGGCCGGGGCGATGTCGACGCTGAACAGGCCCTCGTCGTACAGCGGCGCGCTCAGGAGCGCCACGCCGGTCGGCGCGATGACCTCGGAGCCGCCCCAGAACGAGATCGATTCGTCGACGCCCACGCGATTGCAGAACACGACGAACGAGGTCGTCAGCTGGGCATACGTGCGCATGATCGTTCGCCACGACGTGGCCGTTCCCAGGCCCACCTCGTTCGTGGCGGCGAGGTCGCGGCCCGGCGACGACGAGACGTTGATGAGGATCTGCGCGCCGTCCAGGGCGAGGATCTGCGGCACGGTCAGGTGCCAGAAGTCCTCGCAGATCCCGATGCCCAGCCCGACTCCCAAGCGCGAGGGCACGGCCCGCAGCATGTCGCCCGCCCCGAAGAAGCGCCGCTCATCGAACAGCCCGTATGTGGGCAGGAACAGCTTGCGGTGCACGTGCCGGATCTCGCCGTTCTCGAGCAAGGCGGCCGCGATGAACAGCCGATGATCGGCCGATTCCTCGACGAACGAGACGATGACGGACAGGTCCTCGGTCGCGGCCGCGAGATCGGCCAGCCGCGGGTCGTCCAGCCGGAGTGACACCTCGGCCGCGAGGTCCTGGAGCTGATAGCCAGTCAGGCCGAGCTCCGGGAAGACGACGAGGTCCGCCCCGTCCGCCCGCGCCTGCTCGATGAGCTCGTGGTGACGGCGCAGGTTGCGGTCCAGCTCGCCAAGGCTGGGCGCCAGCTGCGCAAGGGCCACCCGGATCGTGTCCATGCGCGCGAGCATACGCGAACGCGCACGGCGACCCCGCCGGTCGACGGCCCACCAAGCACGCTCAGAAACGGCCTGCGGCGTGCCCACAGACGCTCCTGGATAACGTTCCGCATGCTGGCATGGCGGCCCCGCCGGTGCTACTGTTCCCGCGACTCGCGGCCGGATCACGTTCGGCGGCGACTGGAACGTCCCATGCGGCCAGCCAGGGAGGCGTCGCGCCGCAGGGGGACATCACGAGGAGGAGTTCAGCGCATGACTCGCTTATCGAGCCTGCCGCTCAGGCTCACCGCGCTGCTCGGCAGCGCCGTGATCATCGCATCGGCGTGTAGTCCGGCAGCGCCGGCGAGCGTCGCTCCAACGTCGAGCACGGGCGTCGCGAGCCAACCGCCGGTCAGCACCGCGCCATTCGAGCCGGTGTCCTATCCGGAGGACGGTAGCTCCGCCTGCGGAACAGCCGACTACAACGGCCAGATCGGTTCGATCAAGGCGACGGCCGCCAACTCCGTCGAGTTCACGCTGTGCGCGCCGGACGCCGCGTTCCTGTCCAAGGTCGCGTTCACGTCGCTGGCCATCCAGGACGCCGATTACCTGACGGAGACCGGTGGCGGTGGCGAGGCCCTGTTCCGGAACCCGAACGGCACCGGCCCGTACAAGCTGAAGGCCTGGACGTCCGGCTCGGACATCGCGCTCGAGACCCACGCCGAGTACTGGGGCGATGCGCCCCTGACCCCGGATGCGGTCATCCGCTGGAGCACCGAGCCCGCACAGCGACTCGTCGAGCTCACCTCCGGCACCGTCGACGGCATCGACAACCCGGGCGCCGACGACTTCGAGACCATCAAGGCCAATGCCGAACTGAAGCTGTTCGAGCGCACCGCGTTGAACATCATGTATGTCGGCATGAACAACACCAAGCAGTACTGGGACAACGAGAAGGTCCGCCAGGCCATCGCCATCGGCATCGACCGGCAGCGGATCGTCGACACGTTCTACCCGCCCGGATCCTCGGTCGCGACCCACTTCACTCCGTGCGAGATCCCCGGCGGTTGCACCGGTGACGCCTGGCCCGAGTTCGACGCGGCCGCGGCGAAGGACCTCCTGACCGAGGCCGGCTATCCGGACGGCTTCTCGACCAAGATCCACCTGCGAGCCCTGCCGCGTGGCTATATCTCCGACCCGGTCGGTGTCGCGACGGACCTCCAGGACCAGCTCAAGACCAACCTCAACATCACCGCCGAGATCGACGTCCAGGACGACACGACCTACCTCACCACGGCGAGCCGCGGCGAGCTGGACGGCCTGTTCATCCTCGGCTGGGGTGCCGACTACCCTGATGTCACGAACTTCCTCGACGTGTTCTTCGGCGTCGGTGCCGACGATAGCCTCGGCTCGAAGTTCGAGGACATCACCGAGCCCCTCAAGGAGGGTGGGCAGACGGCCGACCAGGCCGCCCGCGATGCCGCCTACACCATCGCCAACAACAAGGTCAAGGAGCACGTGCCGCTCGTCCCGATCGCCCACGGCGGCTCGGCCACGGTCTTCCGTGCCGACGTCGAGGGCGCGCATTCGTCGCCGCTGGGCAACGAGGCCCTGTTCGCCATGAAGGCGGGCGACCGTCCCCAGCTCGTGTGGCTGCAGGGCGGCGAGCCCGGTGGCCTGTACTGCGCCGACGAGACCGACGGCGAGGCCCTCCGGGTCTGCGAGCAGATCATGGAGCCGCTGTATTCGTACGAGATCGGTGGGACGGCGCCGCAGCCGGGCCTGGCCGAGGTGTGCGAGGCCAATGCCGACTCCACCGTGTGGACCTGCACGCTCCGCGAGGGTGTCAAGTTCCACAACGGCGCTTCGTTCGATGCTTCGGACGTGGTGACGTCGTTCGCGGTCCAGTGGGACGCCAAGCACCCGCTCCACATCGGACGGGAGGGCCTGTTCGAGTACTGGACCTACCTCTTCGGCGGGTATCTGAATCCCCCGCCGCCCGCACCCTGACCCTATCTGAGGATCGATGACGAAGGGGCGCCACGCCGTGGCGTCCCTTCGTTCTTTGCCCGCTCGAGGGGACACGGCTCGCTGAACCGATGACCAGATTTATCATCCGGCGCCTGATCCTGAGCATCCCGGTCCTGATCGGGATCGTCTTCCTCGTGTTCGCGCTCGCCAGGATCATCCCCGGAGACCCATGCTCGGCGGCGCTCGGTGAGCGCGCCAACGCCGAGACCTGCGAGCGCTACGCCGTGGAGCACGGCCTCGACAAGGCCATCGTCCCGGGCGTCTTCCGCGTGGACGGCAAGATCCAGCTCCGGCTCGACGAGGCCCCGGCCACGCTCGTCGACAACCAGTTCATCATCTACCTGCAGACCATCGCCGCCGGCGAGTTCGGTGTCTCCTCGAAGTTCGGCCTGCCCGTGACCGACCTGCTGATCCAGCGGTTGCCCACGACCGTCGAACTGACGGTGTACGCCCTGCTCTTCGCGATCATCGTGGGCATCACCCTCGGGCATCATCTCGGCGTACAAGCGCAATTCGATCGCCGACGTGTTCACGATGCTCATTGCGAACGTTGGAGTGTCGACCCCGGTCTTCGTGCTGGGACTCGTGCTCGCCTACTTCTTCGCGGTCACGCTCAACGGCACCCCATTCGAGCTGCCGCCGTCCGCTCGGCTGCCGGCCGGCACGAGTGCGCCGGCCCTCGCGGAGGTCTGGGGCCTCGAGGACCTCCAGGGTCCCCTCCGGGCCGTGATCGACTTCCTGTCAAACATCAATACGTTCAACGCGATCGTCCGGCTCGACGGCGAGCTGCTCGTCGCAACGGTTCGCCACATGATCCTGCCCGCCCTGGCGCTGGGCACGATCCCGTTGGCGATCATCGCCCGGATGACGCGTTCCGCCCTGCTCGACGAGCTCGGCCTCGACTACGTGCGCACGGCGCGGGCCAAGGGCCTGCGGGATCGCGCGGTCGTCCTCAAGCACGCGTTCCGCAACGCCCTGCTGCCGGTCGTGACCATCATCGGCCTGCAGCTGGGCGGGCTGTTCGGCGGCGCAGTCCTGACGGAGACGATCTTCAACCTCGCCGGTGTCGGGCGCGCGGTGACCGAGGCGATCGGCGCACGTGACTACGCCGTGATCCAGGGATTCACCCTGGTCATCGCGATCGGGTTCGTGCTCGTGAACCTGCTCGTCGACCTCTCCTACGCGTATCTCGACCCACGGATCAGGTTGCGCTGACGATGGCCGTCACGACACCTCCCGCCATGGAGCTCCTCGACGCCGAGCGACGCGGCTCACGTTCGTCGTCGATCTGGCGGGACACGCTGGGCAACGTCTTCCGGCAGCGCAATGCTGTCGTCGGTGGGACGGTCCTGTTGTTCTTCATCTTCGTGGCGGTGTTCGCAGACGTCATCGCCACGCACGCCGCAGAACCAGGTCCTCATCGGCGTCGAAGGCGCAAAGAAGCTGGCGCCGCCGTGCATCCACGCCCTCGGCTGTCCCGTCGACCCAGCCCGAGTACTACTTCGGCATCGACGGCAACGTTCGCGACGTGTTCAGCCGCGTGGTGCACGGGACCCGCGTGTCGCTCCGGATCGGCTTCCTGACGGTCGGGTTCGCGATCGTCATCGGCGCCGCGATCGGCGCGCTCGCTGGCTATGCGGGCGGCAAGCTCGACAACCTGCTGATGCGGATCATGGACGTCCTGCTGGCGTTCCCGGCACTGCTGTTGGCGATCGCGATCGTGACGGTGCTCGGAAGCGGCCTCCTCAATGCGCAGCTGGCGATCGGCATCGTGGCGATCCCGGTCTATGCCCGGATCATGCGCGGCTCGGTGATCTCCATCCGCGAGCGCGACTACGTGACGGCGTCGCGGGCCTCGGGTGAGTCCTCGTTCGGCATGCTCACCCGCAGGATCATCCCCAACGCGCTCACGCCCGCTGATCGTCCAGGGCACGCTCGGCATCGCGGCCGCGGTGCTCGACGTGGCCGCGCTGTCCTTCCTCGGGCTCGGCACCCAACCGCCGGACGCGGAATGGGGATCGATGATCGGGATCGCCCGGAACACGATGTTCGCCGCGCCGCACCTCGTGCTCTTCCCCGGCCTGGCGCTCGCCCTGACCGTGCTCGCCTTCAACCTGCTCGGCGACGGCCTGCGTGACGCGCTCGACCCGAGGCTCAACCGATGACGGACGAGACCACGACCACCCTCCCGGAGGTCCTCGGCGTCTCCCTCGACGAGACCGTCATCGAGGAGATCCGCCCGGCCTCGGAGCGCAAGCGCCGGCGGGAACGCGGCGAGCGGCCGCTGCTCGAGGTGAAGGGCCTGCGGACGTCCTTCTTCACCCGCGACGGCATCGTCCGGGCGGTCGACGGCATCGACTTCCACGTCGACCGCGGCGAGATCATGGGCCTGGTCGGCGAGTCCGGCTGCGGCAAGAGCGTCGACGAGCCTCTCGATCATGCGCCTCGTTGCGAAGCCCGGCCGCATCGAAGGCGGCGAGGTCATCTTCGATGGCCAGGACCTGCTCAAGCTCTCGGACGACGACATGCGCAGGATCCGCGGAGACCGGATCAGCATGATCTTCCAGCAGCCGACCTCGTCGTTGAACCCCGTCTGGGACGTCGGACGCCAGATCGAGGAGGTACTGCGCATCCACCGCGGGATGAAGGGCAAGATCGCGCACTCGCGGGCGGAGGAGCTGCTCAAGATGGTCGGCATCCCCGATCCCGCCCGCCGGCTCAAGAACTTCCCCCACGAGATGTCCGGCGGCATGGCCCAGCGCGTGATGATCGCGATGGCGCTTGCCTGCGAGCCCGAGCTGCTCATCGCCGACGAGCCGACGACCGCGCTCGACGTCACGATCCAGGCGCAGATCCTGGACCTGATGCGGAACCTGCGCGACGAGACGGGGACGGCGATCGTGCTCATCACCCACGACCTGGGCGTCGTCGCCGAGATGTGCGACCGGGTGGCGGTCATGTACGCGGGAGAGATCGTCGAGCACACGGACGTGACCTCGCTGTTCCGCCGCCCGCTCCATCCCTACACGCAGGGCCTCATCGGCTCCATCCCGGTCGTCGGGGCCGTCCAGGAGGAGCTTGCCGTCATCCCGGGCAACGTCCCCAACCTCATCGACCTTCCGAAGGGCTGCCGGTTCGCGCCGCGCTGCGCGACCAAGATCGTGGAGGACGTCGCGATCGCGAACGAAGTGCACCCGTTGCTGCGACCCGTCGATCCGGGCCACGAGGTCCGATGCTGGCTCTACCACGACGCCGCGGGCGGCCTCATGCCCCGTGGCGAGCACGGCGAGCGGCTCGGGCCGGCGGCGGTCCGCGGCCACCGCGAGCTCGGCGCATGACGGCAGCCCCCGCGCCGCTCCCTGATGGTGCCACGCCCCCCGATGGCGCCTCGCTCCCCGATGGCGCCGCGTCCCCGGCAGCCGCCGCCGCGCCGTTGGTCGAGGTCACCGACCTCGTCAAGCATTTCCCGGTCCGCGGCGGGATCCTGCAGCGCCAGATCGGCCTGGTCCAGGCGGTCGACGGGGTCAGCTTCACGATCCGACGCGGCGAGACCCTCGGCCTCGTCGGGGAGTCGGGCTGCGGCAAGACCACGGTCGGGCGCTTGCTGCTGCGCCTGATCGAGCCGACTTCGGGCACGATCCTGTTCGACGGCAAGGACATCACCGCCGTCCGCGGCGCCGCGCTCAAGCCGTACCGGCGCCGCATGCAGATCATCTTCCAGGACCCGTACGCGAGCCTCGACCCGCGCACGCCCATCGGCGACAGCATCGGCGAGGGTCTCCGGATCCATGGGATCGGAACATCCGCCGAGCGACGCAAGAAGGTCAGCCGGATGATGGACATGGTCGGCCTGCAGCAGTACCACGCGCGCCGCTACCCCCATGAGTTCAGCGGCGGCCAGCGTCAGCGGATCGGCATCGCCCGGGCGCTCGTCCTCGAGCCCGACCTCGTGGTCTGCGACGAGCCCGTCTCGGCGCTCGACGTGTCGATCCAGGCGCAGGTGCTGAACCTGCTCAACTCGCTCCAGCGCGAGCTCGGGCTGACCTACGTGTTCGTCGCCCACAACATGGGGGTCGTCGAGCACATCAGCGACCGGGTCGCCGTCATGTACCTGGGCCGCATCGCGGAACTCGCGGACCGGCGCGAGCTGTTCCGCTACCAGGAGCACCCGTACACCGCAGCCCTGATGTCCTCGATCCCGGTCCCCGACCCCGAGATCCGCCGGCAGCGAGTGATCCTGACCGGTGACGTGCCGAGTCCCGTCAACCCGCCGCACGGTTGCCGCTTCCACCCGCGCTGCCCGCTTCGCGCGCAACTGGGCGACCCCGAGATCTGCGCCGCTGAAGTGCCGCCGTTGATCGACCTTGGCGCCGAGCACCTGTGCGCCTGTCATTTCCGCCAGCCGGGCGAGTCGGGCGCCACGGGCGCCGCCACCGGGGTCTGCCGGGGTGGCCGGTGCTGCAACCGCGGGCGCGACGACGGCCAACGCCACCGCCGACGCGACCGAGTCCGCCACGCCCTCTGGCGACGGCGGCTGACCACTACTCGACGGCGTTCGTCAGCTTCTCAGGTGCGTGGAACCATGTCGGCGTGTCCAGGCTGAGGCCCGCCCCATCCGTCGTCCCGACGCTCGCTCGAAGGCCCTCGCGCGCCAAGTCGGACCAGGCGTAGATCACCGGCAGGTCCTGCGACAGGGCGACCGCGTACTGGTGATACAGCTCCGCCCGGCGGCTCAGGTCCGTCTGGAGCCGCGCCGCATCGATCAGGCCGTCGACGACGGCACTCTGGTAGCAGATGAAATTGAACGTCGATGAGCGCTCGGCCGACGAGCACTCGGTCGAGTGGTACAGCCGGAACGGATCGGGCTCCACCGTCGTGTCGAACCCACCGAGATAGGCATCGAAGGGCCGGCGCGTCGCCGGCGCCGCCGCGTTCACGTGCGGGTAGACATCGAGCATCCGCACGATCGTGGTGAAGGGGACCTCTCGAACGCCCAGCTCGATGCCGCACGCGCGGACCTGCTCGGCGACGAGATCGAGCCAACGGACGCGATCCGGGAACCCCTCGCGCACGGCCACGACCGTCGCCAGTCGGCGGCCGGCCTTCTCGTAGATGCCGTCGTTGCCGGGCTTCCAGCCGGACGCCTCGATGAGCTCACGGGCACGCTCGGGGTCCGCTGGATACTCGTTCAGCCCCTCGGTCGGGTAGGCCCACGACATCCGCGGGATCTCGCTGTAGATCGCCGTGCCACGGCCCTCGGTCGCCGTCGCTGCGGTCTCCGGCTTGTCGAAGCAGTAGGCCACCGCCTGGCGCAGGTTGCGGTCGAGGAAGAGCCCGCCGGACTCGGGGTGGAGATTGAAATAGAGGCCGAGGAAGCTGAATTCCGGGTACTCGACGACCTTGAGGTCCGGCTCGTCCGTCGATCGCGTCATAGCTGGCCACATCGAGCGGGAACCGCCAATCGACCTCGCCGTTCAGCATCGCCGCTCCGGCCGCGGCGGCGGTCGGGAACATCCGGAACGACACGCGCTTGATGGCCGGCGCCCCAAGGAAGTACGCCTCGTTGGCCACCAGCTCCAGGGCCTCACCCGGCGCATACGAGGCGAATTCGAACGGCCCCGTCCCCACCGGGTCATCCCCGAAATCCAGGTACGGGTACGCGGCCGCCAGGGCGTCGATCGGCCGGCTCGTGAACGACGCATCGATGGCCCGGATACGAGCCAGGATGTCGCCCACGTAGCCGTCGATATCGAGCACGCCGTCGGACGTGTGGAAGGCCTCGTTGGGGAGCTGCATCGCCGCCCGGCGCAGCAGCGCCTCGCCGTCGGCCCGGAATTGCCCGTAGTCGACGGTGGCTTCGGGTCCGGTCGGGGTGGCCTCCTCGGCCGAGACCCGATCGATGAACCCTGTGACCTCGCGCACGGTGACCGCCTCGACGCCCTGCGCGAATCGGGCATACGACGCGTCGATCGCGTCCTTGCTCTCGATCCATAGCCCGAGGTGGGTCGTGGCGAAGCTCGCCTGCGGCGACCGGAGACTGAAGGCGACGGTCTGGTCGTCCACCTTGTCGACGGCGGCGAGGACCGTGGCCAGACAGCGCGGCCGGTGGAAGCGGCAGTTCACGCTGCGGGCAAGCTCGTAGGTCTGGACGACGTCATCGGCCGTGAACGCCGTGCCGTCGTGGAACCGGACGCCGTCCCGGAGTCCGACGGTCCAGGTCAGCCCGTCGGCGGAGACCGTCGCGAGGTCGCGCGCGAGGACCGGGACCGGCCGCAGTCGCGCGTCGTAGCCATACAGTCCGTTGTAGAGGAACTCCGCTGCCCGCCCGGTGGCGAGGCCGTCGGCCGCGTTCGAGAGCCCGCCGACCAGGTCGCCATCAATGGCCACGGTCAGCGTCTGCGGGCCCGGTGGAGACGCGGTCGGCGAGGGCGACGGCGTGGAGGCCGCGGGGGACGGCGCGCGCGACGGCTCGGGGGCACTCGCGCAGGCGGCGACGACGATCGAGAGCAGGACGGCGAGGAGCGCTCGGAAGCGGGCCCGATCCATCCGATCTGTCTCCCCTAGGTCGGTCGGCGTCCGCGGCGCAGCGACCGTCGCCGAGCCCGTCGCTCGTAGGGTGCCCCAGTCGGACGAGATGCGCTTTCACGGCGGCGGACGCGGCGCCTAGCTTGACGCGGCGCCGACGCGGCGCCTAGGCGGTCGGGACGTCCGCGTCGCGATCCTCGACCTCGATCCCTGCCTCGACCACGACCGGCGCCTCGAGGTGCGTCGCCGCCGTCGCATCAACGCCGGCCGGATCCTCGACCTTCTCGGCGGCGAGATACGCGAGCGCCGCGTCTGGCGTCCCGTGGCGGACCGGTCGGTCGTCGATGTGAGCCACGCCGACGTCCGTCTTCTGGGCCTCCGCCGCATAGTGACAGGCCGCCCGGTGCTCGCCCTCCAGCACGTTCAGGTCCGGATCGTCAGTGCGGCAGTTCTCGGGCTTACCCAGCCGCTCGTAGAGCCAGCAGCGCGTGTGGAACCGGCAGCCTGACGGCGGATTGACCGGACTGGGCACGTCACCCTTGAGGATGACCCGCTTGCGTTTGCGCTCGGCCGTCGGGTCCGGCACCGGCACGGCCGACAGCAGCGCTCGCGTGTATGGATGGCCCGGGACCGAGTAGAGCTGCTCGGGTGGCCCGATCTCGACGATCTTGCCGAGATACATCACGGCCACGCGATCGCTGATGTGCTTCACGACCGACAGGTCGTGGGCCACGAACAGGTAGGTCAGGCCCAGCCGTTTGCGCAGGTCACCGAGCAGGTTGAGCACCTGCGCCTGGATCGAGACGTCGAGCGCCGAGATGGGCTCGTCGCAAACGATGAACTCGGGCTCGACGGCAAGCGCGCGCGCCACCCCGATGCGCTGGCGCTGGCCGCCGGAGAATTCATGGGGGTAGCGCTGGACGTAATTCGGGTCCAGCCCGACCAGGGCCAGCAGCTCCGCGACCCGGTCGCGCTTGGCCTGGCCCTTCGCCAGCCCGTGCGTCTCGATCGGCTCGCTCACGATCGATCCGACGGTCATGCGTGGATCCAGCGAGCCGTACGGGTCCTGGAAGATGATCTGCATCTTGCGGCGCATCTTGCGCAGCTGCTCGCTATCCAGGCCGCCGAGGTCCGTACCGTCGAAGTAGACGTGTCCGCTCGTGGGCTCGCGAAGCCGGATCATCGCCCGGCCGATCGTGCTCTTGCCGCAGCCAGATTCGCCGACGAGGCCCAGGATCTCGCCCCTGCGGACGTCGAACGTCACCCCGTCGACGGCCTTGACCGACCCGGCAACCGTCTTGAAGATGCCCGATCGGATCGGGAAATGGACCTTGAGGTCGTCGACCTCGACGATGTTCTTGGGGTCGTTGACGTAGGCCGTGGGCGCTCGCTCGGCCGTGGCCGTCACGGGATCCATCCGTCGGGTTCGGTGGCCCAGCAACGCGCGTAGTGCGTGTCGGAACCGCGCTGCGTCAACTCCGGCTCGTCCTCACGGCAGATCTCCCGCTCGTAGATGCAGCGCGGATGGAAGCGGCAGGCATCGGGCGGCTTGATGAGCATCGGCGGAAGGCCCTCGATCGTCCGCAGGCGTTCACCCTTGACATCATCGATGCGCGGCAAGGAATCGAGCAAGCCCCACGCGTAGGGCATGCGTGGATCGTCGAACAGCTCATCGATCGTCGCGGTCTCCACGATCCGGCCCGCATACATGACGTTGACCCGGTCGCACATCCCGGCGGCGATGCCGAGGTCGTGGGTGATCATCAGCACGGCCGTGTGGAACTCGTCCGCGAGCTTGGAGATGAGCTCCAGGATCTGGGCCTGGATGGTCACGTCGAGCGCGGTCGTCGGCTCGTCGGCGAGGATGAGCTTCGGGTCGCACGACAAGGCGATCGCGATCATCACGCGCTGGCGCATGCCGCCGGAGAACTGGAACGGATAGTCGTTGAGGCGATCCGCCGCGCGCGGGATACCGACCTTGCTCAGGAGATCCACGACGCGCTCGCGCGCGGCCTTCTGCGACAGGCCCAGGTGCTCGCGGATCGTCTCCGCGATCTGGTAGCCGATCGTCAACGTGGGATTGAGGCTGGTGAGCGGGTCCTGGAAGATGAACCCGATCTCGCTCCCACGCAGCTTGCGCACGTCGTCCTGGCTGAGCTTGAGGACGTCGATCCCGTCGAACACGATCTCGCCGGCCACGATCTTGCCCGGCGGATCGGGCACGAGCCGGGCGATCGACAGCGCCGTGACGCTCTTGCCGCACCCGGATTCACCGACCAGGCCGAGCGTCTCGCCGTAGCCCAGCTCGAAGCTCACGTCATCGACCGCCTGGATGACGCCGTCGGGCGTGAAGAAATGGGTCGACAGGCCGCTGACCTTGAGGAGGACGTCGGCCTTGCGATCGCCGGGCCGGGCGTCCTTGCGCTCGAGTCGTTCGCGCTGGACGTCCTCGGGGGACAACTCGATGACGGTCGGCGCCTCGGCGGCCGACACGGACCGTTCGGGTGTCGTCACCCTACTGCTTTCCCTTCAGCTTCGGATCGAGGGCGTCACGGAGGCCGTCGCCCAGGAACGTGAATCCGATGAGCGCCAGCGCGATGGCGATGGCCGGGAAGGTGACGAGATGGGCCTCGGAGCGGACGAACTTCTGGCCCTCAGCGATCAGGCTGCCCCACGACGCTCGCGGCGGCTGGACCCCGATGCCGATGTAGGCGAGCGTCGCCTCGGCCAGGATCGCGCCCGGGATGCCCAGCGTGATGGCCACGATGATCGGCCCCATGCCGTTGGGCAGTAGGTGACGGGTCACGATGTTGCGGTCCTTCACGCCGATCGCACGGGCGGCCTCGACGAACTCGGTCTCCTTGAGCGCCAGGAGCTGTCCGCGCACGAGACGGGCGACCGTCACCCACGACGTGATGCCGATGGCGACGAAGACCATGAGCAGGCCGTCGATCGCCTGGCCGAACGCAGTCTGGCGGAAGGCGACCGAGAGCAGGATGATGAACAGCAGGTCGGGGAACGCATAGATGATGTCGGTGAAGCGCATCAGCAGGTTGTCGAGGCGGCCGCCGAACCAGCCGGCGAGCGCCCCGATGGGGACCCCGATCGCCAGGATGACCAGCTGCACCACGAAGGCCACGCTGACGCTGATTCGCGCGCCATCGAGCAGGCGACTGAACAGGTCACGCCCGAGCTGATCGGTTCCCAGGATATGGGTGGGGTGCAACGGCGGCAGGGGCCCGCCGCCGGCGGCAGCTACCGCCTTGAGGTCCTGGACCTTGTAGTCCCACGGGGCCACGATCGGGCCGAAGATGCCGGTGAGCAGGAGCAGCGCGACGAGCACGAGCCCGAAGATGGCCAGCCGGTTCTTGCGCAGCCGGCTCCAGGCATCGGCCCACAGGCCGGCGGACCGCTTCGGGCGGACGAGGGTAGCCGGTACCGGTCGGCTGATGGTCGCCATCGCTGTCAGGCCCTCCTAGCTGTAGCGGATGCGCGGGTCGATGTACGCGTACAGCACGTCGACCACGACATTGAGGAAGGCCACGGCGAAGGCGTACAGCATGGTCATCGCCATCAGGAGGCTGTAGTCGCGGGTTGTGATCGAGTCCAGGTAGAACCGCCCGACGCCCGGGATGTTGAAGATGCGCTCGATGATGAAGGAGCCCGTGACGAGGAAGGCGAGGGTCGGCCCAAGGATCGTCACGACCGGGATGAGGGCGTTGCGGATCATGTGCCGGTTGACGACCGCGCGTCGCTGCAGTCCCTTGCTCTGGGCCGTCCGGATGTAGTCCTTGCGCGTCACCTCCAGCATGGAGGCTCGCGTGTACCGGGCGATCACGGCGATCGGGAAGCCCGCGAGCGCCACCGTCGGGAGCACCCAGGTCGCGGGTCCCTTCCAGCCGCCGGTCGGGAACCACCCGAGTTGCACGCTGAAGAAGACGATGAGCAGGATGGCCAGCACGAAACTGGGCGTGGCGATGCCCACGATGGATAAGCTCGTGGACAGGTAGTCGGGCCAGCGATTGTGGCCGAGCGCGGCGACGACGCCGAGCGGGATGCCGACCAGCACCGACAGGACGAAGGCCATCACGCCGAGCTGGACGGTGACGCCCAGTCCATCGGCCACGATGTCATTGACGCGCCGGTCCTGGAAGCGATACGAGGGCCCCAGGTCGCCTGTCACGAAGTCGGTCGCCCACGTGATGTACTGGATGTGGAGCGGCTGGTCGAGCCCGTATTCCATGTTGAGCCGGGCCACGACGGACGCCGGCAGCGCCTTTTCCTGGCTCCAGGGGCCTCCTGGAACCGCGTGCATGAGGGTGAAGGTGATGACCGAGACCACGAACAGGACCGGGATGATCCACAGGATCCGCCGCGCGATATAGGTGATCACGGTCTCTCGCCTTTCGATCGTGCAGGGCGACGATTCTGGACCTGATCGATGGTGGGGCCGGCCGAGGCCGGCCCCACAGGGAGATCGTCCGGGGGACGATCAGTGCTCGAGGATCTGGATGGTCTCGTAGAAGTGCTCGCCCGGGGCCGTGGAGTCCATCGGGGTCTTGGTCAGACCTGTGACATACGGCTTCACGAGGGCCGGCCGTGCCGGGAACAGCAGGAAGAGCGACGCGGCGTCATCGGCCATGATCTTCTGGGCCTGCACGTACAGTTCGGCCTGCTTCGCCTGGTCGGGCTCCACAGCGGCCTGCTGGAGCAGGCTGTCGAACTCCTCGTTGCACCACTGCTGGTCGTTGTTGCCGCCACCACACGTGAACAGGCCGTTGAGCTGGTTGTTCGCGTGCGGGTAGTCGGCTCCCCAGCCGTTGCGGGCGATGTCGTACTCACCAGCGGTGCGCTGGGTGAGGAAGACGCCGAACTCGCTGCCGATCTGCTCGGTCTCCAGGCCGAACGCGGTTCGCCAGGCCTCGGCGAGGAAGGCGACTCGCGGTTCGTGGCCGCCGCCGGTGTTGAAGCCGAACTTGAGCGGCGGGATCTCGGCGGCACTCGCGAAGCCGAGCTCAGCGAGCGCCTTGTCCATGCTCGCCTTGGCCGCTTCGACATCGTACGGATACGGGTCGTAGTCGCTGTAACCCGGGAGGCCCGGCTGGACGAACGTGCTGGAGGGCTGCCCGAGGCCGGCGAAGGTCACATCGATGAAGGACTGCTTGTCGATCGCCTGAGTCAGCGCGATCCGGAAGTTCTTGTTCGCCGTCGGGCACGCCTTGGGATCCTCACAGCGAGCGGCCTTCTTCTTGCCCGTGGGGTCGTTCCCGTTGTTGTAGTTGTAGTACACGTTCGAGAGTTGCGGATCCGACAGGAACTCCGGACCCATCACCGGGTCTGCCTGGACCCGGGGGATATCCGGGGAATCGACGGGCATGATGATGTCGACTTCGTCGGTCTCGTACGCGGCCTGGGCCGCCGCGGGCTCCGCGTACATCGGCATCTGGATCTCAGTCAGCGTTGGCTTGACATCGCCGTACCATTCCGGGTTCGGCTTCAGGATGATCTGACTGTTGTGGTCCCACGTATCGAGCACGAACGGTCCGGAGCTGACGTAGTTCGCCGCCTCGGTCGCGCCCTCGGACGTGATCCACTTCTCCTGGATCGGCACGCCGACCCACAGGGTCATGGCCGACAGGAAGTACGTTGCGGGGGTGTCGAGCGTGACGACGAAGGTCTTGTCGTCCGGCGCTGCGACGCCCAACTTATCGAGGGCCGCGTCGATATCGGCATCCGCGGGGGCCGGGTCGGCGCCCGCCATAGCGAGCAGGTCCCCGGCTCCGGCGACCTCGGCCATCACGTAGCTGTACGGGGCCGCGGTGCGCGGGTCGACGAGTCGCTTCCAGCTGTAGACGAGGTCAGCGGCGACGATCGGCTCGCCATTGCTGTAGTTCGCTTCACGAAGGTGGAAGGTGAGGGTCTTGGCATCCGCCGAGATCTCGTGCGACTCGGCCAGCGCATCGACGACCTGGAGGTCCTTGTCGATATAGACGAGCGGACGATGAAGGGCACGAAGGACGGTCAACGAGTTGGCGTCCTGCGCGGCGTTGGGATCCAGGGTCGGGGGTTCGCCGGGAAGGGCGATCCGAACGATCTGCTCGGCGGCCAGGCCGCCAGAAGCGGGCGGCGCGGACGCATCACCTGACGGGGCGACCCCCGAGCCGGCCGGCGGGGCCGATGTGGTGGTTGCTCCGCCGCACGCCGCCAAGACGATGGCAGCGCTGGCGAGCAAACCCAAGAGACGCTTATGCATCTATGTTCTCCTCCGAACGGGTTGATACCCGATTTCTTCGCATGTGGTCCGAGGGCCGTGCTCGCGAGTGCCGTGGCTCGCGGCGGTTGGTCTCTCGTGAGCCTCCCAACTCGACAAGGGTTCCGGACGAGCGGCAGCACGGTTCGGGTCCGATGCGCTGCGGGTACTATCCACAGCCCCCTCTAGGCTGTCAAACCTCGAACCTAACGAGCGTTCGGTTGGCTCGCTGTTCGGTCGTTGGTTCAGTCGGGGCACGGGGTCTCGGCCCCGGCCATCGGCCGCCAGCGCAGGTTCGGCTGGCGGGCGGCGGTGGCCTCGTCGAGCCGCTTGACGGGCGCCGTGTGGGGTGCGGACTTGACCAGTTCGGGATCCGATTCCGCCTCGGCGGCGATCGCGATGAGCGCGTCGGCGAACGCGTCGAGCGTCTCGACCGATTCGGTCTCGGTCGGCTCGATCAGCATCCCCTCCTCGACGATCAGCGGGAAGTAGATGGTCGGCGGGTGGAAGCCGAAGTCGATGAGCCGCTTGGCGAGGTCCAGCGTCCGGACGCCGGTGCGCGCCTTGAGCGTGGCCGCCGAGGCGACGAACTCGTGCTTGCAGGGCCGGTCGTACGGCAGGTCGAAGGTGCCCGCGAGGCGTGACTTGAGGTAATTCGCGGCGAGGACCGCGTCGTCGCTCACCTCGCGCAGCCCGCTGCCGCCGTGGGCGCGGATATAGGCGTAGGCGCGGACCAGCACGCCGGTATTGCCGACGAAGCTGCGCAGCCGACCGATCGACGTCGGCCGCTCGTCGGGCCGCTCCAGGCGGAACGTGCCGTCGTCCTGGCGCAGGACCCGCGGGCTGGGCAGGTACGGCAGCAGCCGCTCCCCCACCCCGACGGGGCCGGCGCCCGGGCCGCCGCCGCCGTGGGGCGTGCTGAACGTCTTGTGGACGTTGAAATGCATCACGTCGAAGCCGGCCTCGCCCGGCTTGAACCGGCCGAGGATCGCGTTCAGGTTGGCGCCGTCCATGTACGCCAGGGCGCCAGCCTCGTGGACCGCCGTCAGCAGCTCGCCGATCCGGCTCTCGAACAGGCCCGAGGGTGGATGGGTTCGTGATCATGACCGCGGCCGTCCGCGGCCCGAGCGCCGCCCGGAACTCGTCGAGGTCGACGCCACCGTCCGGCGCGGAGGGGATCGTGATCGTTCGGTAGCCGGCCATCGACGCGGTCGCCGGGTTCGTGCCGTGCGAGCTGTCCGGGACGAGCACCTCGTCCCGCTCGATGTCGCCCCGCTCGCGGTGATAGGCCCGGATCATCAGGATGCCGGTCAGCTCGCCCTGGGCGCCGGCGGCGGGCTGGAGCGTCACCGCGCGCATGCCGGAGATCTCGGCCAGCGCCTGCTCGAGCTCCCACAGCAGCTGGAGCGTGCCCTGGGCGACCTCGTCGGGGGCCATCGGGATGGAGCTCGGCGAAGCCCGGCAGGCGGGCGGCCCATTCGTTGAGCTTGGGGTTGAACTTCATCGTGCACGAGCCGAGCGGGTAGAACCCGGTGTCGACCGCGAAGTTGAGCTGGGACAGGTTCACGTAATGGCGGACGACGTCCGGCTCGTTCATCTCTGGCAGCGCCGGGGGCGTGGCGCGCCGGGCGTCGGCCGGCAGCCGGTCGAGCGCGTCCTTGGGCGGATGCGGGATCTTGCCGCCGCCGCGTCCGGGACGGCTGCGCTCGAACAGCGTCGGCTGGAGCCTGGGGCCGGTGACGCTCATCGGGTCCCGCCCGCGGCCGGCACCCTGCCTCGTCCGGGCCCGACTCCGACCGCCGATCCCATCGCGTCGTCCACCGGGGCCGGGGCGCGCCCGCGGCTCGACCCCGACCGGCGGCCGCCCCCGACGACCTCCCCGAACGCCGCCACGAACCGGGCGATGTCGCCCGAGGTCGTGAGCTCGGTCGTGCACAGGAGCAGGCCGTCGGCCAGGCTCGGATCGTCGGGCTCGACGTCGGCCAGCACGAGGCCGGCCAGGAACCCGCGCTCGATGAGCCGGCGATGGACGGTCCGCGCGTCGGCGACCCGCACGGCGAACTCGTTGAGGTACGGCCCGGGATGGAGCCGCTCGACGCCGATGCCCGCCAGCGCGGTCTCCAGCTCGGCCGCCCGCGCGGCACCGCCGGCGGCCACGTCGCGCAGCCCGTGCGGCCCGATCGTCGCGAGATAGATCGACGCGGCCAGGGCCAGCAGCGCCTGGTTCGTGCAGATGTTGCTCGCCGCCTTGTCGCGCCGGATGTCCTGCTCGCGCGCGCGAAGGGTCATCACGAACGCCCGCTGGCCGTCGAGGTCCGTCGTCATCCCGACGAGGCGCCCGGGGATCTGGCGGACGAGCGCGTCCGTGGAGGCGAGGATCCCGAGATACGGACCGCCGTACTGCGGCGCGATGCCGAGCGGCTGGCCCTCGCCCGCCGCGATGTCGGCGCCGTAGGCGCCTGGCGGCGCCAGGACCGCGAGCGAGACCGGCTCGATGACGGCCACGAACAGGGCACCGGCCGCATGGGCGAGCTCGCCGATCCGCGGCATCGGCTCGAGGAGCCCGAGGAAGTCGGGGTTCGCGGCGATGACCCCGGCGACCGGCCGCTCCGGATCGGCGAGCATCCGCTCGAGGGCGGCGAGGTCCGTGGTGCCGGCGGCCTCGCCGTCGGCGACGAGCGGGATCTCGTCGAGCTCGAGCCCGCCCCCGAAGTACGTGCGCAGCGTCGCGCGGTAGTGCGGGTGGACGCCGCGGCTGACGAGCACGCGCTCGCGCCGGGTCGCCCGGCAGGTCATGAGGGCCGCCTCGGCCGTCGCCGCGGCGCCGTCGTAGTGCGACGCCGAGACGACGTCGAGATCGACGAGCTCGCCGAGCAGCGACTCGTACTCGTAGATCGACTGCAGCGTCCCCTGCCTGACCTCGGGCTGGTACGGCGTGTAGGCCGTGTACCACTCGCCGCGCAGCAGCAGCTGGTCGACGGCCGGCGGGCTCCAGTGGCGGTAGACGCCCGCCCCGAGGAACGACACGAGGTCCGTCCGGTTGCGGCCGGCCAGCTCGCGCAGCCGCGCCGCCAGCTCGAGCTCGGGCTCGGGTTCCGGCAGGTCGAGCGGCGACGCCCGCAGCTCGGCCGGGATGTCGGCGAAGAGCTCGTCGACGCTCTCGATGCCGAGCGCCGCCAGCATCCGCTGGCGGTCGGCGCTCGTGTGTGGGCCGTACGGCATCGTCTCGGTCAGCCCGCCGCGACGAGGTCGTCGTAGGCCTCCCCGTCGAGCAGGTCGTCGAGCTGGGTCGGGTCGGCGATCCGCAGCTTGATCATCCAGCCCTCGCCGTACGGGTCGCTGTTGACGAGCTCGGGGTCGGCGGCGAGCGCGTCATTGATGTCGGTCACCTCGCCGGACAGCGGGCGCGAACAGGTCGCTCACCGCCTTGACCGATTCGACGACGCCGAACGGCTTCGCCTCCTCGAGGTCGCGGCCGGTATCGGGCAGCTCCACGAAGACGATGTCGCCGAGCTGGTCGGCGGCGTACTGGGTGATCCCGACGGTCGCCTGGTCGCCGTCGACCCGGACCCACTCGTGGTCGCGGGTGTAGCGCAGGTCGGTGGGTGCACTCACGTCAGGTGCTCCTCCGATAGAACGGCAAGGGGACGACCCGCGCGGGGACGCGCGTGTCGCGGATCTCGATTTCGAGCATGGTCTCGGGCTCGCCGTCGGCCGGGGCGACGTAGGCCATCGCGATCGGGACGCCGAGCGTCGGCGACTGCGTCCCGCTGGTCACGACGCCGGTCCGTCGCTCCGCGGCGTGGACCGGGTAGCCGTGGCGGGCGATGCCGCGGCCTTCGATGATCAGGCCGACCAGGCGCTTCGGGGCCCTCGGCGGCGACTCGCTCGAGGGCGGCGCGACCGACGAAGTCGCCGGGCTTGTCGAGCTTCACGACGCGGCCGAGACCGGCGTCGAACGGGTTCGTGGTCCGATCGAGCTCGTTGCCGTAGAGCGGCATGCCGGCCTCGAGCCGGAGGGTGTCGCGGGCGCCCAGGCCGACCGGCACGCCGTCGGCGCCGCGCACCGCGTCGAGCAGCACGTCCCACAGCTCCCCGACCCGCCGGGTCTCGACGAAGACCTCGAAGCCATCCTCGCCGGTGTAGCCGGTCCGTGCCGACCTGGGCCGGGATCCCGGCGACGGTGCCCTCGGCGATGGCGTAGTAGCGCAGCGCCGCCGAGGTCGACGTCGGTGTGCGGGCGCCAGCACGTCGACCGAGCGCGGGCCCTGGACCGCGACGAGGCCCGTCGCGAGCGACTGGTCGTCGAGGACGGCCTTCGCGCCGCCCAGCCGCTCGGCCAGCGCGTCGGAGACGACCTGGGCGTTGCCGGCGTTGGCGACGACCATGAACCGATCGTCGGCGAGCCGATAGATGATCAGGTCGTCGATGATGCCGCCGTCGGCGGCGCAGATCATCGAGTAGTGCGCGCGCCCGACCGCGAGCGCCGGCGGGTTCGTCACGACGGCTCCGGCCAGCGCCTCGCCGGCGTCGGGACCCTCGACGAGCAGCTCGCCCATGTGCGAGAGGTCGAACAGGCCGACCCGCTCGCGGACGGCTCGATGCTCCTCGAGGATCGAGGTGTACTGGACGGGCATCCGCCAGCCCGCGAAGTCGATCATCCGGGCGCCCAGCGCTCGTGCCGGCCGGCGAGCGGCGTCTCGTGGACGGCCTGGCCCTTGATCGCGGCGTCCGTCACGAGGCGGCTTCCGCGGCGGCCGAACCGACCTGGAGCAGGTCAGCGGCGTGGGCGACGAGCGCGCGCTCGGTCTCGAATGTCAGCACGGCCGCCGGCCTCGTCGAAGTCGACCCAGCGGACCTGGTCGAACTCGTGGTCGTGGCGGTCGAGGTCGCCGCCGATGGGTTCCATCATGAAATAGTGGACGGTCTTGTGGATCCGCGTGCCGGACTGGACGAACCAGTACTCGATGTCATCGAGCGGGCCGGTGATGCGGACCTCCAGCCCGGTCTCCTCGCCCACCTCGCGCAGGGCGGTCTCCTCGGTGCTCTCGCCACGCTTGGGCGTGCCCTTCGGGAGCGTCCACGTCCGACCATCGCGCTCGCGCCGGCGGCTGCCGATGACGAGTTGGGGTCGCCCGGCCTCGTACCGGACGACGATGCCGCCGGCCGATGTGGCGGTCGCGGTCCTCAGGCGTGCCACGGCGCCGTCGCGGCGCTGGGACGCCGACCCGGACCGGAGCGCCCGGCACGAGCCCAATGCATCTCGACCAGCGGCCGGAGTCGGCGTTCCGGATGCCCGGTCGCGTCGGCCGCGGGCCGCGCCAGCCCGCCCGCAGGCGTGCGTACGGGCCCGCCTCCGAGCCGCGCAGCTCGGTCTGGCGCGCGGCGACGGCGGAGAACGACGAGGTCGGGCCGAGACCGAGTCGCCGCTCGCGAGCCCGGCTCGACGGACGCACGAAACGGGCCGCCGGCCGAGCCGCGTACTTGGCGGCGATGCTGTGTCCCATGGGCCGCAATGGTAGCGGGTCAGTCCGCCCTTGCAAGCGCCGCGGTGACGGTCGCGCATCATCGCGGCCGCGGTCTCCGGTGCGAGCGCGCCACGGTCCAGGGCCAGGTCGATCTCGCGGCGCGCGGCGGCCACGTACAGCTCGAGGACGCCGGGAGCGTGGGCCGCCAGCGCGGCGAGGTGCGCGGCGAGCGTCCCGACGTCGCCGCGGGTCATCGGGCCGGTCAGCGCGGCCCGGATGCCGAGGGCGCGGGCGTTGCCGAGCGTGCCCTCGATGAGCGGTCCGTAGATCGCCAGTGAGCCGGCCTCGTCGAGGCCGGCGACGGCGCCGAGCTCGGCGATCGCGTCGAGCAGCGCGACGAACCCGCCGGCGGCGAGGACCGCGGCGGCGTGATAGGCGGCCTTCGAGCCTGGCGCCAGGCGGACCGCAGTGGCGCCGAGCCGCTCGGCCATGTCGGCGAGCAGCGCCGCGAGCTGGTCGTCGCCCTCGATGGCGACGGTCGCGCCATGGAGCGCGGCGATCGCCCGTTCCGTGTCGGCGAACGCGACGAGCGGGTGGAACGCGCCGACCTGCGTGCCGGCCGCCATCGCCGGCTCGAGCACCTCGGCTCCGAGCGCCCCGCTGGTGTGGACCATCGCCTGGCCGCTGTACATCCGGATGCCGGCCGCCAGCGGCGCGATCGCGTCGTCCGGGCACCGCGAGGATGATCAGCTCGACCTCCTCGACGAGGGCCTGCGGCTCGGCGAATCCGCGGGCCCCCTCGACGAGGCTCGTGAACCGTTCCCGGCCGGCCGGCGTCGCGACTGGCGACCGCGTGGATCGGCCAGCCGGCCCGGCTCAGCGCGAGCCCGAGCGCCGTCCCGACCGCGCCCGGCGCCCGACGATGCCGGTCGACGGCGTCTCGCCGGCCACGGAATGGTGATGCGGATGGGCGTGGTCGTCTCGTGCGTCTCGTCGCCGTGGCGGTGATGGCCGGGCGGGACGGGGTCGAGGTCGATGCCGGCCGCCTCGATGGCCGCTTCCGTCTCGGCGCGATCGCGTCGCGGCGTTCCGCGCGCTGCCCGCTCGGGGAGGTCGCCCCACGCCTTCATCGGTCGGCCGGCCGTCGGGCGCGGTACGCTTGCACGCATCGAGTGTAGCGAGCCGACGGAGATGGACGCGTTGTCACGGATCGACCCTTTTGGCGCCCGCGCGCCGCTCGGGCCGGGCCTCCCGGACCTGTACCGCGTGTCGGCGCTGGAGGACCTCACCGGCAGGCTCGCGCTGCCGGTGACCGTCCGGATCCTGCTCGAGAACCTCCTGCGCCACGCCGGCGGCGGCATCGTCGGGCACGGCGGACGTCGAGACGCTGGCGTCGTGGCGACCGGGTGTCGCGGCCGAGGCCGAGATCCCGTTCATGCCCTCGCGGGTGATCATGCAGGACCTGACCGGCGTGCCCGCGGTCGTCGACCTCGCGGTCATGCGCGACGCGATGGCCGACCTCGGCGGCGACCCGGCGCGGGTCAACCCGCTGGTCCCGGCCGACCTCGTGATCGACCACTCGGTCCAGGTCGACCGCTTCGGCACGAGCGATGCGTTCGCCTTCAACGTCGAGCGCGAGTACGAGCGCAACGGCGAGCGCTACCAGCTCCTGCGCTGGGCGCAGACCGCGTTCCGGAACCTGCGCATCGTGCCGCCGGGGACCGGCATCGTCCACCAGGTCAACCTCGAGTTCCTGGCCCCCGTCGTCGACGACCGCGACGGCGTCGCCTTCCCGGACACGCTCGTCGGGACCGACTCGCACACGACGATGATCAACGCGCTCGGCGTGCTGGGCTACGGCGTCGGCGGCATCGAGGCCGAGGCCGCCCTGCTCGGGCAGCCGCTCTACCAGCCGATGCCGCACGTGGTCGGCGTCCGCCTGACCGGCGAGCTGCCGAAGGGCTCCACCGCGACGGACCTCGTGCTCGTCGTGACCGAGATGCTCCGCCGCCACGGCGTCGTCGGGGCGTTCGTCGAGTTCGCCGGCGACGGCCTGGCCGGGCTGTCGCTCGCCGACCGCGCGACGATCAGCAACATGAGCCCCGAGTTCGGGGCGACCGCGACGCTGTTCCCGATCGACGACGAGACGATCTCGTACCTGCGCCTGACCGGCCGCTCGCCCGGAGCGGGTCGCGCTCGTCGAGCGCTACGCCAAGGAGCAGGGCCTGTGGCGCGAGCCCGGCGACGGCCCGACCTTCGATGAGCTGCTGACGCTCGACCTGGCGTCGGTCGAGCCGTCGCTCGCCGGCCCGCGGCGGCCGCAGGACCGCGTCCCGCTCCAGACGCTTCGCGAGAACTTCCGCACGAACTATCCCGGACGGGCTGGAGGCGCCGGCCGCCCCGGCCTCAGCCGAGAAGCCGTCAACGGCGATGCCGTCACCGAGGCGTCGGCCGAGTCGTTCCCGGCGTCCGACCCGACGGCGTTCGCGGCCGTCGGCACCGATCAGGCGGTCGACCGACCCGCCGCGCCGGTCGTGGCGGACGCCTCGCCGGTCGATCAGCGGCGCTACCCCACGGTCGAGGTGAGCGTCGGCGGGCGGACCGTGGCCATCCAGACGGGCTCCGTGGCGATCGCCGCGATCACGTCCTGCACGAACACGTCCAACCCGACGGTCATGGTCGGGGCCGGGCTGCTGGCACGCAACGCGATCGCCCGCGGGCTGCGGGTCGCACCGACGGTCAAGACCTCGCTGGCGCCCGGATCGCGGGCCGTCACCGGCTACCTCGAGGCGGCCGGGCTGATGGAGCCGCTCGACGAGCTCGGGTTCGCGCTGGCCGGCTACGGCTGCACGACGTGCATCGGCAACTCCGGCCCGCTCGACGCACCGGTCGCCGAGGCGATCGAGCAGAACGACCTCGTCGTGGCGGCCGTGCTGTCGGGCAACCGCAACTTCGAGGGCCGGATCCACCCGCTGGCGCGCGCGAGCTACCTCGCGTCGCCGCCGCTGGTCGTGGCGTTCGCCCTCGCCGGTCGCGTCGACATCGACCTGACCACCGAGCCCCTCGGCATCGGGGACGACGGGGCGCCGGTCCACCTCGCCGACATCTGGCCGTCGCTCCGACGAGATCCGCTCGGTCATCGCGGACTCGATCGATCCGGAGCTGTTCCGCCGGACCTACGCGGTCGTCTTCGAGGGCGACGAGCGCTGGCGGGCGCTGCCCATCCCAGCGGGCGATCGATACGCCTGGGATCCGGCCTCGACCTACGTCGCCAAGCCCCCGTTCTTCGACGGGCTGTCGTTCTCGGCCGACCCGGTCGGCCGACATCACCGGCGCGCGCGTGCTGGCCGTGCTCGGCGACTCGGTGACCACCGACCACATCTCGCCCGCGGGCTCGATCGCGCCGTGGTCGCCGGCCGGCCAGTGGCTCCAGGAGCACGGCGTCGGGCCGCTCGAGTTCAACTCCTATGGCGCGCGGCGCGGCCACCACGAGGTGATGATGCGCGGGACGTTCGGCAACATCCGGCTGCGCAACCGCCTGGTCGGAGGCAAGGAGGGCCCGTACACGGTCCACCTGCCGTCGGGCGAGGAGATGTTCATCTACGACGCCGCGATGCGCTACGGGACCGAGGGCGTGCCGCTGCTCGTCCTGGCCGGCCGCGAGTACGGCTCGGGCTCGTCGCGCGACTGGGCCGCCAAGGGCACGACGCTCCTCGGCGTCAAGGCGGTCATCGCCGAGTCGTACGAGCGCATCCACCGCTCCAACCTGGTCGGGATGGGCGTGCTGCCGCTCCAGTACAAGCCGGGCGACAGCGCCTCGTCGCTCGGCCTGACCGGGCGCGAGACCTTCTCGGTCCTGGGGCTCGAGGACGGGCTTGTCGCCGCGCCGATCCGTCACCGTCGTGGCGACGCGCGACGCGGCCGAGGGCGGCGGCCGGAGATCCGGTTCGAGGCGATCGCCCGGCTGGACGGCCCGATCGAGGTCGACTACTACGAGGGCGGCGGCATCCTGCCGGCCGTCCTGCGGCGGCTCGCGACCGAGGCGTGAGGCGGGTCGTCCCGGCCGTGCTGTCCTCCTGGACACGAAGAAGCCCCCGGGGGAGGACCGAGGGCTTCATCGCGGAGGAGGATGTTCATTGGTTCGGACGCCGAAGGCCGGCCCCGGCGTGACGCGACTTCCACGGTAGAATCCGGTCGGCCCATGACGACCTGACGCCCGGACCGTCCAGCGGACGTACCTCGCGCTCACGCTGCTGACGACCCTGGCCTCGTCGTTCATCTGGGGCGTCAACACGCTCTTCCTGCTCGACGCCGGGCTGACGAACACCGAGGCATTCGCGGCCAACGCGTTCTTCGCCGTCGGCCAGGTCATCTTCGAGGTGCCGACCGGCGTCGTCGCCGACACGCGCGGCCGCCGGTTCTCCTACCTGCTCGGCACCGTGACCCTGCTCGCCTCCACGCTCCTCTACTACGTGATGTGGCAGGTCCACGCCCCGTTCATCGGCTGGGCGCTGGCATCGATCCTGCTCGGGCTCGGCTTCACGTTCTTCTCGGGCGCGACCGAGGCGTGGCTGGTCGACGCGCTCAGCGCGACCGGCTTCACGGGGAACCTCGAGTCCGTGCTCGGGCGGGCCCAGACCGTCGGCGGCATCGCGATGCTCATCGGCTCGGTGCTCGGCGGCGTGGTCGCCCAGGTGGCGGACCTCGGGGTGCCCTACCTGCTGCGGGCCGTGATGCTCGGCGTGACCCTGATCGTCGCCCTGCGGTTCATGCACGACATCGGCTTCACTCCCAGGCGCGGCGCGAGCCCGGTCGCCGAGGTCCGCAGCGTCCTGCGCGGCTCCATCGATGCCGGCTGGCGCAATCCGCCGGTGCGCTGGCTGATGCTGGCGACCCCGTTCACGAGCGGCGTCGGCTTCTTCGCGTTCTACGCGCTCCAGCCGTACCTGCTCGAGCTCTACGGCGACCCGGGCGCCTATAGCATCGCGGGACTCGCGGCGGCGATCTTCGCCGGGGCGCAGATCGTCGGCGGCCTCATCGTCCCGAGGGTCCGCCGGCTGTTCGCGCGGCGAACCGACGCGCTCCTCATCGGCACGGCCGTCAACGTCGTGATGCTCGTGCTGATCGGCTGGACCGGCAGCTTCTTCCTCGCGGTCGCGCTGCTGGCGGCATGGGCGATGGTCTTCGCCGTGGAAAGCCCACTGCGGCAGGCGTTCATCAACGGTCTCATCCCGTCCGAGCAACGGGCGACGGTCCTGTCGTTCGATTCGCTCATCGGCTCCACGGGCGGCGTCGTCGCTGCAGCCGGCACTCGGCCGCGTGGCCGACGTCTACGGCTATGGGCCGTCCTACCTCGTGTCGGCCGGCATCAGCGCGCTGGCGCTTCCGTTCGTCCTGCTCGCCCGGCGCGAGCGGGCGTCATCGGACCCGATCACGGACGGCGAGCCGGTGCCGGCCCCGGCCATTCCATCGCGATAGGGCCACGCTGAGCCACGCTTGACGATCGCGACATACAACCGTATGGTTGTATGCATGACCACCGCGCCCGATGTCGACCGGGTCTTTGCCGCCCTCGCGGATGCGACCAGGCGCGACATCGTCCGGCGCGCGATCGGCGGGCAGGAAGGCGTGGCGGAGCTTGCCGGCCACTACCGCATGAGCTTCGCCGCGGTGCAGAAGCACGTCGCGGTGCTGGAGCGGGCGGGCCTGATCACCAAGCAACGCAGCGGACGCCGCAAGGTCGTCCGAACCCGCGTGGAAGGGCTCTGGACGGCGCGAAGCCTGCTCGACCGCTACGAGGATCTCTGGCGGGCACGCATCGACCGCATGTCCGATCTCATCACCGATGCCAAGGAGGCAAGACCATGACCGTGACGGCCGTTCGCAAAGACCCCGATGCCCTGACGATGACCGTCGACGCGGAATTCGATGCCTCCCCCGAGCGCGTGTGGCAGCTCTGGGCCGATCCGCGGCAACTCGAGCGTTGGTGGGGCCCGCCGACCTATCCCGCGACCGTCGACTCGCACGACCTGTCCCCCGGGAGCCGCGTCGAATACCACATGACCGGGCCCGAGGGCGACCAGCCGCGCGGGTACTGGGACGTCCTCGAGGCGGAGGCGCCTCGATCCCTCGTCTTCCGCGACGGCTTCGCCAACGACGACGGCACGCCGAACACCGATCTACCGGGGACAGAGAGCCGCGTGACGATCCAGGAGGTCGGCGATGGCCGCACGCGGATGTCGGTCCAGAGCACCTTCCCAAGCCGCGAAGCGATGGAGCAGATCCTCGCCATGGGCATGGAGGCAGGCCTCACGCAGGCGATCGGCCAGATCGACGCGATCCTCGCTGAAGATGGCGTCCGCTCGGCGTAGCCCAGACCGATGAGTTTCGCCGCATCGCGGAGTCTGATGTGGTGACCTACGAACACGACCAAGCAGGAGCGACGACCATGACCCTGACCGAGTCGACGACGACCCACACCCTGGACGTGCCCGGCGCGCGGCTGACCTACGACCTGCGGGACCGCGGATCGAATGGCATCCCTGCCCTGTTCCTCATCGGCTCGCCGATGGGCGCGGCCGGATTCGGCACCCTGGCCGGGCACTTCGCCGACCGCACGGTCATGACCTACGACCCGCGCGGGTCCGAGCGGAGCGAGAAGACCGATCCCTCGAGCCCGGTCACGCCCGACGATCACGCCGACGATCTCCATCGGCTCATCGGGGAGCTGGGGGCGGGCCCCGTGGACCTCTTCGCCAGCAGCGGCGGCGCGGTCAACGCGCTCGCCCTCGTGGCGCGCCATCCCGAAGACGTCCGGACGCTCGTGGCGCACGAGCCGCCGCTCGCCTCGATCCTGCCCGACCGAGAGCACGCGATGGCGGCCGCCCGCGCGGTCAGCGAGACGTATGAGCGCAGTGGCTGGGGCGCCGGGATGGCCCACTTCATCGCCGTCGTGAGCCACAAGGGTCCGATGACGGCCGAATTCGCCGGGCAACCGGGGCCGGACCCGGCGATGTTCGGGATGCCGGCAGAGGACGATGGCGTCCGTACCGATCCGATGCTGGGATCGAACATGGTCACCTGCACGCACTACGAGCCCGACTTCGACGCCCTGCGGGGCGCGGCGACCAGGATCGTGATCGCCGCCGGCGCGGAGTCGGATGGCGAGATGGCCTGCCGCGGCGCGTTCGCGGTCGCGGAGCGACTGGGCACGGAGCCGGTCGTCTTTCCGAGCAACCATGGCGGCTTCCTCGGTGGCGAGTACGGCCAGACCGGCGATCCCGACGCTTTTGCCGACAAGCTGCGCGCGGTCCTCGACGCGGACGCCTGAGACCTCAGGCCCGTCCTTCCAGGATGCGGGCCATGTGGCCGAGGTGCGCCTTTTCGTGGCGTGCCATCCAATCGCCGTAATAGCGCGTGCTGTACTCGTAGACCTGGTTGGGCGGGACGGACACGGTCGCCGTGCGCTCCCAGGCCGCAGGCGGCAGCGCGTCGAGAACCTTGAGGAGCTCCGCGCGCTGCTCCCGAAACACGCCGAACGCCGGCGGAAACTTCCACTCGAAGTAGTCGGTCTGCTTCTGCCACGTCCGCGGGTTCATCGCCTTCCACGCCGGGTGGTCCTCGCGGACGATGCGCAGCATGTTTCCACCCAGGACGTCGTGGCAGGCCCGCAGGTGGGCGAGCTGGTCGTTCACCGACCAGCCGTAATCGGTCACCGCGTACAGGCGCTGCTGGGGGCGGCCGTTGGTGAGCTCTTCGAGCCGCGGCACGGTCGTCGTCAGGACCTGCATGATCTGCTCGACCGTGAAGTCCCGGGTCGTCATCTCACCTCCGTCGGCGCCGAACACAGGAACAGGGCCCGAAGGCCCTGCACTGGTGGGGTCACGATGGTGGGCGATACTGGGCTCGAACCAGTGACCTTACGGATGTGAACCGTACGCTCTGACCAACTGAGCTAATCGCCCGCGCCGTCCTGCGACAGCCGAGCGATGATACCCGAGACCCCTCAGATGTTCAGCCCGGGCCAGCGGGCGGTGACCGCCTCGGGGTCGGCGCCGTCGATGACGAGCAGCTTCTGGCGCGACGAGGCGCCAGCCACGATCCTGACATCGCGCCGGGCGACCCCCAGCTCGTCGGCGATGAGTCGGATGAGGGCGTTGTTCGCGGCTCCCTCCACCGCGGGAGCCCCCACCCGTGCCCGCAGGACCCCGTTGACGACGCCATCGACGCGGTCGGCCGCGGCCCTCGGAGTGAGGCGGACGGCGAAGCGGACGTCGGTGGGACTCAAAACGTCAGAAGGCGCGCCAGAGGAAGCCAAGGATGATCAGGACGATGAACCCGGACCAATCGATCATGCCGCTCTGCGGGAGCATCCGCCGGACGGGCGCGAGGATGGGCTCCGTGGCCTGGAAGAGGAAGCTCGAGACCTGGTTACGGCCGGTGGGGTCCACCCACGACATGAGCATCCGCCCGAGAACGAGCGCCCAGAGCGCCATCAGGAGGAACTGCAGGAAGTTCGCGAGGAAGGCGGTACCCACGAACCGAGTCTACCCCACACCGGTTGGAGGCCCGGTTGGCCGGGCTGGCCCGGTCAGGAGCATGCCCCGACCGCCGCGTCAATGAGCGTGATGGACGGCTCCGTCCCCGTGATGATGCGGCCGCTCCCCGAAGATCGCCCGCCCGACGCGGACGATGGTGGCCCCCTCCTCGATCGCGACCTCGAAGTCGTCGGTCATCCCCATCGAGAGCTCCGGACCAAGCGTCGCGCCCCCCGCTCGCAGCCGCTCCGACAGGCCGCGCAGGGCGACGAACGTCGGGCGCGCGGCTTCCGCGCTCTCCACCAGCCGCCCGATCGTCATCAGCCCTCGTACCTCCAGCGCATCGAGCGCGGCGAGGCGCTCGAGCGCATCGGGCAGGGCCTCGGGCTGGAAGCCGGCCTTCGCCGGGTCGTCGTCGACGTTGACCTGGAGCAGGATCGGGTAGCGGTTCGCCGGTCCGGCCGCGCGGATCTCGCGGGCCAGGCGGTCCAGCCGCTCGGCCAGGCCCACTGACTCGACCGACTGGATGGCCTCGTACACCTCGAGCGCTCGGCGCGCCTTGTTCGACTGCAACGGGCCGACGAGCTGCCAGCGCGCGCCGGGCACCTCCGCGGCCTTGGCGGCCCCCTCCTGGACGCGGTTCTCGCCGAGGAGCGTCAGGCCGGCGGCCACGGCGTCACGCAGCCGGGCGGCATCGACGGTCTTGGAGACCGCGACCAGGGTGACGTCGGCGGGCGACCGGCCCACCCGCCCGCACGCCGCCGCGATGCGTGCCAGCACCCGGTCGTGTGCCGCTTCGAAGGCGGCGACGCCGGGGCTCGGCAGGGTCATGTCAGCGCGGCTGCCGGCCGATGCCGGCGCGGGTCACTTGCGGCGCAGGAAGCTCGGGATCTCGAGGTCGTCCGCGTCGTAGGTCGTCTGGCGCCGCACGGGCGCCACCTCACCGACAGACCGCTCCACGCGCGGCGTGGACACGACCGCCGCCGCATCATCCTCGTGCTCCGGCGACGTGAAGGGGCTGCCGCCGTCGGTGACCTCCTGGCGCTGGCGCTGGAGCTCCTCGAGGAAGTCGCGCTCGTGCGACGCGCGGCCGGAGCTGGACGCGTCCATGACCCCGGTCGAATCGCGCTGGGCGTTCGATCGGATCTTCTTGCCGCCGTCGAAGCCGGTCGCGATGACGGTGACCATGACCTCTTCGCCCAGGCGCTCGTTGAAGCTCGTCCCGAAGATGATGTTGGCCTCCGGGTCGGCGGCCTCCTTGATCGCCTCGGCCGCCTCGTTGACCTCGTAGAGCGACAGGTTCGAGGAGCCGGTGATGTTCCACAGGATGCCCTGCGCGCCGTGGATATCGAGCTCGAGGAGCGGGCTCGCGATGGCCTGCTGGGCCGCCTCGACCGCACGGTTCTCGCCGGTCGCCCGGCCGATACCCATGAGCGCGGATCCCGCGTCCTTCATGATCGCGCGCACGTCGGCGAAGTCCTGGTTGATCAGACCCGGCATCGTGATGATGTCGCTGATCCCCTGGACACCCTGGCGCAGCACGTCGTCGACGACGCGGAAGGCGTCGAGGATGCTCGTGTTCTTCTGGACGACGTCCTTGAGCCGGTCGTTGGGGATCGTGATCAGCGCGTCGACCTGCGCCTTCAGCTCCTCGGCCGACTTCTCGGCGACGAGCTTGCGCCTGTTGCCCTCGAACGCGAACGGCTTCGTCACGACACCGATCGTCAGGGCACCCGCGTCCTTGGCGATCTGGGCGACGACCGGCGCCGCACCCGACCCGGTCCCGCCACCGAGACCGGCGGTAATGAAGACCATGTCCGAATCGGCCAGGGCGGCCGCGATCTTCTCCGAGTCTTCTTCCGCCGATCGCTGCCCCAGCTGGGAATCGCCGCCGGCCCCGAGGCCGCGCGTGACCTTGTCACCGATGCGGATCTTGTGGGGCGCATCCGACTGGAGCAGGGCTTGGGCGTCGGTGTTGCAGGCGATGAATTCGACGCCCATCATCTCGGCGCGGATCATCCGGTTGACGGCATTGCTGCCGCCCCCGCCGACGCCGATGACGCGGATCAGCGCGAAGTTCTCGGAATCGGAACGCAACGGCATCGGGTTTTTCCTCCGGACCCTCGGGGGTCATGGGCGACGACGGGTGGCGGTGCGTCGTGACCCGGCAGGGCGGTCGTCCGGCCGGATCGGCTGGGGTTGGGCGGGAGTATAGCGCCGACCCGTCACGGGTGGGGTTGGGAAGTCGGCCGGTGGCGGCCCGATGGTGCTCGCGGGCACCGTCAGTGTTGTCCCGACCAACGCTGTGGTGACGGTCGCCGTGCCGCTGACGAACAACCTCGCCGCGACGAACGCCGGGCCGGTCATCCAAGGGCTCGAGCGTGCATCTGGCGCTTCTATCAGCGATCGGACAGCGGCGCATTGCCTGTTTGTGCACGAGATGCACGGGAAGGCGGCGGAAAACCGCTATCCGACGTCGCCCGGGACGTTCCTTCGTCGATAGGATCGTGGGGTGCACACGCGGCGGAACATCGGGGTCAGCCGGCGAGGAAGCTGAGCCGGACCGTCCGGCTGGCGTTGTCGGCGTTCGGGTCCAGCAGGCAGATCGACTGCCACGTCCCGAGGGCCATGCCCCCGTCGATCACCGGAACGGTCAGCGTCGGCGGCGCCAGGAGCGGCAGGACGTGATCGGCGCCGTGACCGGGCGACCCGTGGCGGTGCCGGTACAGCCGGTCCTCGCGCGGCAGCAGCCGGTCGAGCGCGTCGAGCAGGTCGTCGTCCGAGCCCGCCCCGACCTCGACCACGACGAGCCCGGCCGTCGCGTGCGGCACGAAGATGGAGAGCAGGCCGTCACCCGCGTCGATGTCGGCCAGGAACGCCGTGCAGGCCGCGGTCAGGTCGGCCAGGCCTCGCGCCGAACCCGTCCGGACCGTGAGCTCGCGAGTGTCTACGGGAAGATGCTCCGCAGGGCATCGCGGATCCTGCCCAGGCCGCCCATCGCGGGCGCCGACTCGTAGCGCAGCGGCTCGCCACCGGCAAGCGTGGTCGCGCCCCACTGGAGCAGCCCGACACCGGTCGAATAGGCCGGCGTGAGGAGCGTGTCGACGAGTCCGCCGATGTTCGTCGGCGCGGCGACGCGGACCGGCATCTCGAGCACCTCCCGGCCCAGCTCGGCGATACCGGACAGCTGCGACGGCGCCACCGGTCAGGATGATGCCGGCGGGCAGCTGGCGGACGCCGGCAGCGCGGATCTCGTTGCGCAGCAGCTCGAACGTCTCGCGCATGCGGGCCTCGATGATCTGGCAGACCTCGAGCCGGCTGACCGTCCGCCCGGCCTCCTCGCCCAGCACGCTGACGCTGATCTCCTCGTCCTCGCTCACCGCCTTCAGGTCGGCCGAGCCGTGGCGGATCTTCAGTTCCTCGGCCACCGCGAGCGACGTCTTGAGGCCGATCGCCACGTCGTTGGTCACGTTGTTGCCACCGACCGGCAGCACCCGGGTGTGGAACGGCGAGCCCTCCTGGAACAGCGCGAGATCGATCGTGCCCGCGCCGATGTCCGCGACGGCGACCCCGAGCTCCTTTTCCGTCTCGTTGAGCACCGCGTCCGCGGACGCCAGCGAGTTGACGACGAGTTCGTCGATCTTCACGCCGGCCGCCGCCACGCACTTGGACAGGTTCTGGACCGCGGTCGCGGACGCCGTGACGATGTGCGTCTCGACCTCGAGCCGGAGCGCGCTCATGCCGAGCGGGTCCTTGACCCCTTCCTGCCCGTCCACGCTGAAGCCGCGCCGTTCGACGTGGAGGACCTCGCGGTTCGAGGGGATGGGCACGGCTCGCGCGACCTCGATCGCCCGGTTGACGTCCTCGCGTGCGACCTCGCGGTGATGGCCCGTGACGGCCACCTGACCTGGCGAGTTCAGGCTCTCGACGTGCTGCCCGCCGACGCCGACGAAGGCACGGTCGATCTTCCAGCCCGACAGGCGCTCGGCGCGCTCGACCGCGTCCGCGATCGAGCGGACGGTCTGGTCGATGTTGATGACGACACCCTTCTTGAGGCCGGACGCCGGGACGGTCCCGTGGCCCATGATCGTCAGGCGCCCATCGCGACTCACCTCGCCGATGAGCGCGCAGACCTTGCTGGTGCCGACGTCGATGCCGACGAGGACCGCTTCTCGTTCCACCGTTTCGTTCGTCTCCGTGTAGCCGCCCGAGCGCGCCGGGCCTCTAGAGGAAATGGCGTCGGATGAGCGCCACGTTATCGAAGATACGCAGCCCGAAGGCGAGCAGGGCCACCAGGTACAGGTCCAGGCCGAGCCGGTCGCCGATGAACGTCAACAGGACCGCGATGATCGCATTGACCAGGAACCCGCTGATGAAGATGCGATTGTCGTAGACCCCATCGAGCTCCGCCCGAACGGCTCCGAGGACCGAATCGAGCGCGGCGAGGATCGCAACGGCCGAGTAGCGGCTGAGCTCGAAGCCGACGGTGATGTTGAGGACGAGCCCTGCCAGGACGCCCACGAGGAGCCCAAGCAGGGGTAACAGCACGTGGTCGACGTCCTCGCTCTGCGTGGTTTCGGCAAGGCTATCACGGCGCGGGGGTCGCGCTGGGACGCGGCGTCGGCTTGACGGTGTAGGTGCCGTCGGTCTCCGACGCGAGGATCACCCGGTCGAGTTGCGGCTCCCGCCCGATCAGGAGGCTGCGCAGCAAACGGACCTGGCCCGGGATCAGCTCGGGCGTGCGCAGACTGAGCGTGTAGAACCCGAACACCGCCGCCCAGCTCTCCGGACGTGCCCGGATGACGAAGCCGTTCGCGTCGCCGACCGCCACGCTGAGCCCGTCGGCCTCACTGCCGACGTCGGCCGGTGTGAGCGAGGCCAGGCGGGTCGCGGCATCGAGGTCGACGGTCTCGAGCCGGCCGCCGACCGACAGCCCGGCCGAGGTCGCGCGGCGGTCCTCCACGACGGGTAGCACGGCCGCTCCGGCGGGCACGGCGCCGGGGTCTTCGCCCAACCGCGCGAACAGGCGCCCGTCGGCATCGACCAGGTACCGCCGGGCCCCGACCCGCCAGACGAGGATCGGCGAGCGCTCTTCGACGCGGACCACGAGGCTGTCGGGCAGCCGCACGCGGACCTCGGCGCCCCGGATCGTCGGCAGCTCCCGGAGGCCCTCCTCGAGCGGCGCCGGTGCGCAGCCCGAACAGGTTCTGGCCGCGCACCTCGTCGAGTGCCGTCTCGATGGCGGCAGGATTCGTGAACGTCGCTCCCTCCAGCTGCAACCCTTCGAAGGCGAACGCCGATGCGTTGGACACGCCGTAGACCGCCACCGCCGCGGCCAGCATCGCGAGGAGGGCGCCCGCCCGGATCGGCGACAGGCCGGCCGAGGCGCGGCGCACCGCCCGTGTGCGGCGGATGGGCGATTCGGTATGCGGCTTGCGCGTCGTGGGTCTGGCCGGCGAGGCGCGGCGGACCGGCGAGCGCTGCGTCATCGGGGCAGGTCAGCGGGCTGCAGGTGCGACGCCGGCCGAGCCGCGAACCGCTCCAGCGCAAGCTCGACGATCCGAACGCACACGTCGGTGAAGGTGTACCCGCCCTCGCTCGGCATCGTCGGGAACAGGCTGATCGGCGTGAAGCCCGGGATGGTGTTGATCTCGGACACGAGGATCCGCTCGCCAGCCACGAGGAAGTCGATCCGGGCGAAGCCCTCCGCGCCGATGGCGCGGTACACGTCGCGCGACAGCTTGTGGATGATGGCCCGCTGGCGGTCGCCGACCTCGGCGCGGGTCGAGGTCTCCGACAGGCCGGGCGTGTACTTGGCCGTGTAGTCGTAGAACTCGTGGCCGCTGACGACCTCGCCGGGACCGAAGATCTCGAGATGGGCGTGGTCGTTGCCGATGACCGACACCTCGAGGTCGCGCGCCCCCGGGACGTACGTCTCGACCAGGGCGACCGTGTCGTAGCGCAGGGCGAGATCGATGGCGACAGGCAGCTCGGCCGGCTGGTGCACGAGGGTCATGCCCACCGAGCTGCCGAGGCCCGCGGGCTTGACCATCAGGCGGGGATCCGATGCGCCACCAGCGAAGGCCGCGATCTCACGTTCCACGCCGGCTTGATCCGCGGCCCAGCGCCGGGCGGGAACTTCGCGCCAGTCGACCACCGGGACGCCGAGTCCGCGGCACATCCGCTTGAAGAGCGCCTTGTCCATCCCGAGCGCGGAGGCCGCGACGCCGGAGCCCGTGTAGGCCAGGCCCGTCGCATCGAGCAAGGCCTGGATCGTGCCGTCCTCCCCGAACGGGCCATGCAACCCGATCATCACGACCGGTGGCGGATCCTGGGCCGCGAGCCGGTCGAGCGCGGCACCCACGTGGACCGGGCCCTCCCCACCGAGCGTCGTCGGATCGTCGTACGCGGCGGCCGGGCGGTCGCCGCGGCGATGGTCGTCGGGGAGCCACCACCACGCGCCGTCGAGGGCGATCAGGACCTGGCGGACGCTGGCGCCGGCATCGGCGAGCGCGGTCGCGATGGAGGTCCCGGATACGATCGAGACATCGTGCTCGGCCGACGGGCCGCCGAGCAGCACGACGATCGGCGGCAAGGCGCGGACGCGCTCGGAGCCGGTCATCCCGGCCACGGCCAGCCCTGCCAGTCACCAGGGAACTCGATCTCGAAGGCGAGCTGGACGCGGTGACGATCGAGGATGACCGCCTGGACGTGCTCGGCCAGCCGGCGCACGTCGGCGGCCGTGCCCTTCTGGTCGTTGACGATGAAGTTGGCGTGCTTCTCGGACACGACAGCGCCACCGACCCGATGACCCTTCAGGCCCGCCTCCTCGATGAGCCGCCCGGCCGAATCGCCGTCGGGGTTGCGGAAGACGCTCCCGGCCGACGGCAGGCCCAGCGGCTGGTGGGTCTGGCGCCAGCGGCGGATCTCGTCGAGACGCTCCTTGATCACGTCCGGCTCGGCCGGGCTCAGGGCGAAGGTCGCCTCGAGCACCAGGTCGGCCGGCGCGCCGGCGGTCACGTGCTTGAACCGGCTGTCGCGGTAGCTCAGCGCGAGGTCCGCCGCGGGGACGATCGACTCCACCCCCGCGCCGTCGAGGACGCGCGCCGAGACGAGCACGCCCGCCATGTCGGCGTCGTGCGCCCCGGCGTTCGCCCACACCGCCCCACCGACCGAGCCTGGGATGGCGAGCCCGAACTCGAGCCCGGTGAGTCCCGCCTTCTGCGTCTCGGTCGCGGCGCGGGCCATCGGCGTGCCCGCCTCCGCCGTGTAGCGATCGCCCTCGACGCGCGAGCCCTCGGCGCGGTCCTGGATCACGAGGCCGCGGACCCCGCGATCGCTGATGACGACGTCGCTCCCTCGTCCGAGGACGAGGTGCGGGAGCTCGCGCGCGCGCGCGAACCGAACGAGAGAGCGCAGCTCGAAGATGTTGTGCACGGTCGCGAACAGGTCGGCCGGGCCGCCGACCCGCATCGTCGTGAAGCGTGCCAGCGGTTCGTCGCGCGAGGTCTTGACCCCGATGCGCCGCTGGATGTCCGACCCGATGGCGATGGCGTCGAACGCCGCCGTTTCCGTCACGCGGCTGCTCCCGTCACGCGGCGGACCCGCGTGCCCGCTGCTCGATGGCCGCGCGCGTCGGGCAGCGGCGCACCGGCGGCGACGGCGAGCACGAGGTCGGCGACGGCGTCCGCGGCACCGGGCCGGCCGAGCGCCCTGGCCGCCGCGGCCATCTCGAGGTGCGCCACCGGGTCGTCGAGCAGCGCCGCCGCATCGACCAGCGCCGCGGCATCGAACGCCTCGTCGTCGACGAGCCGGGCCGCGCCTGCATCCACGAGCACGCGCGCGTTGGCGCGCTGATGACCGGCAGCGTGCGGGTAGGGGACGATGACGCTGGGTAGGCCCAGGGCCGTCACCTCCGCGAGTGTGGATGAGCCGGCCCGGCCGACCACGAGATCCGCGGCCGCGAGGGCCGCCAGCATGTCGTCGCGCAGGAAGGGGTGCGGTCGGTAGCGAACGCGCCGATCCTCCGGGAGCGCCTCACGGGCGACCAGGGCGGCGGCATACCCGTCCTCGCCCGTGACGTGGATGACGGCGACCCGCTCGACCAGGCGCGGCAGCGCCGCCGCGACCGCGGCGTTGAACCGGCGGACCGCCTGCGACCCGCCGAAGATCAGCAGCACCCGCATCCCCGGCGGCACGCCGAGCTTGGCGCGGGCGGCCTCCCGATCGATCTCGCGGGTGTCGCGAATCGGCGTGCCAGTGACGTAGCACGGACGGCGCGCCGCCGCGCCCCCGAGCGCCGCACAGGTCGCCTCGAACGACACGGCCAGCACATCGGCCAGGCGGGCCGTCGCCCGGACCGCACGGCCGGGGATCACGTTGCCCTCCCAGAGCACGACCGGGATGCCGAGCGGGGCCGCGGCGAGGAGCACGGGGACCGCCACGTATCCGCCGGTCGTGAAGATCGCGTCGGGGCGGTCGGACGCCAGGATCGCGGCGGCCTGCGGGACCGAGGCGCCGAGGCGCAGCGGGTCGAGCAGCGCGTGCGCTCCGAGGTCCACGGTCCGCAGCGAGCGCAGCGCGAGCCGGCGCAGCGGGATGCCCGCCGCCGGCACGAGGCTCGCCTCGAGCCCGCGGTGACCCCCGAGCCAGCGAAGCTCAGCGGCGTCCGGCCGAGCGCGCAGCGACCTGGCGACGGCCAGTGCCGGGTAGATGTGCCCGCCCGTCCCGCCGCCGGCGATCAGCACTCGCATCGTCGTTCCAGGTGCCCCTTTCGATGGTCTCGCGCGAGATCGAGAGCAGGATCCCGACCGCGGCGAAGCTGATGATGAGGGATGAGCCGCCGGCGCTGATGAACGGCAGCGTGATGCCGGTGATCGGCACGAGTGTGACGACGACCGCGATGTTGATGAACGCCTGCAGGCAGAGCCACGCGGTGATGCCGGCGGCCAGCAGCGAGCCGAACGTGTCCGGCGCGGCCAGCGCCACCCGGATCCCGCTGTAGGCCAGGAGCAGGAACAGGCCGATGACGACGACCGCCCCGACCAGCCGAATTCCTGGCCGATCTCGGCGAAGATGAAGTCGTTGAACGCGTTCGGGACCGCGATCATGCTCTGCCCGAGCCCGCGTCCCGAGGACCCCGCCCGCGCCGAGTGCGAGGAGCCCCTGGACCGTGTGGAACCCGTCGCCGAGCGGATCGGACCAGGGATCGAGCCACGTCCGGATGCGGTCCATCTGGTAGCCGCGCAGGCCCACCACGATCATCGCCATGAACGCCGCCGATCCCCATCGCTGCGAGATGGAACAGGTTGGCGCCCGGCGATGAAGAACATCGTGAACCCGGTCAGGGCGATGACCGTCGTGGTGCCGAGGTCCGGCTCCTTGAACACGAGCGCGACGACCGGGGCGAGGACGATCAGGAACGGCACCGTGCCGCCCCAGAACCCGCGCATCTTCGTGCCGCGCTTGGCGAACCAGTGCGCGAGATAGATGACCATGGCCAGCTTGGCGATCTCGGCCGGGTGGATGGCCGGGAGCCCGGGAAGCCGCAGCCAGCGGGCGGATCCACCCACGACGATGTTGTAGTCGGGGACGAAGACGAGCACGAGCAGCGCCAGCGACACGAGCAGGAACGGGACCGAGACGAGCCGCAGGTAGCGATAGTCGACCCGCATCATCGCGGCCATCGCGATGAGCCCGAGCACGGCCCATTGGATCTGCGGCCCGACGGTCGCGAACGTATCGGCGTCCGACGAGAGGTAGCCCCGCATCGCCGACGACGAGTAGACCATCAGGATGCCGACCGCCGTCAGCGCGACGACCAGCATGAGGATCAGGTAGTCGGGATCGTGGCGCTCGCGCTGCAGGACCTGGGTCGGGTTCTTGGCGCGTGTCCGGTTCGCCGACCGGCGAACGTCGCGGACGGCCTCCCGCTCGGGCGTGGCGTCCGGGTCGACCGGGCCTCGACCGAACCGCGGGATGGGCGGCGCGAGGTTCATCGGTCCCTCCCGGCTCGTGTCGCCGCGAGGGCGGCGACGGCACGCTTGAACGCCGTCCCACGAGCGGCGTAGTCGGGGAACATGTCGAAGCTGGCGGCGGCCGGACTCAGCAGCACGGTCGCCGGGCCCGCGGCCGAGCCCCCGCCCGCGGCCGAGGCCCCGTCCGCGAGCTGGCGGGCGGCCTCCCTGGCCAGCGCGTCCGCGCGCGCCACGGCGTCGTCCATCGAGCTCGCCCGTTCGATGCGCTCGAGACCGGCGGCGCGGAAGCGCCGCTCGAGGTCCGGGCCGGTCTCGCCGATGACGACGGCAGCCACCGCCCGCTCGGCGACGACCCCGGCGAGCTCGTCGAGATCGACGCCCTTGTCGCGACCCCCGGCGATCAGCACGACCGGGGCCTCGAAGGCCCGCAGGGCGGCGATGACGGCGTCCGGCTGGGTGCCCTGTGAGTCGTTCACGAAGCGCACGCCATCGATGACGGCGACGGGCTCGAGCCGGTGCTCCACGCCCCCGAAGGCCGCGGCCGCCGACCGGATCGTGTCAGGCTCCACGCCGAACAGCAGACCGACCGCCACGGCCGCGAGCGCGTTGGAGACGTTGTGTGCGCCCGGAACGGCCAGCTCCGCGAACGGCATGATCCGACCATCGGGTCCGGTGGCGGCCGCGCCGCCGCCCGACCAGCGGGAGCCGCTCGACGCCATCCGCCACGATCCACCCATCGACCAGGCCGAGGCCACCGGGCAGCGGCCGGTCGCGCCGGTACAGGACGGCCGCGGCCGAGCCGCGGGCCAGCCCGGCGTAATCCGCGACCACCGGGTCCTCGGCATTGAGCACGAGCGCACCGTCGGGGGCCACGAGCTCGGCGAGGCGGCGTTTCACCGCGCGGTACGCAGTGAGCGACCCGTGGCGGTCCAGGTGATCGGAGGTCACGTTCGTGTAGACGGCCACGACGGTGCCCCGCGACAGGGTCGGGTAGCTGCAGCTCGGACAGCTCGTAGACGACGCGGTGCTCCGGCGTGAGCTCGCCGAGTCGCTCGACGATCGGGATGCCGATGTTTCCACCGAGGACCACCGGGTGGATCGGATCCGCGGCGAGGATCGCGGCGGTCAGCGAGGCGGTCGTGGTCTTGCCCTTCGTGCCGGTCACGCCGATCGTCGGGGCCACGCACAGGCGCAGGAAGAGGTCCGGCTCGGACACGAGGGCGGGCGCGTCCGCATCGCCACCGGCTCGGGCCGCGACCAGCGCCGCCAGGGCCGCTCGCAGCCGCGGCTCGGTCGTCGGATAGTCCGGGTTGATCGATGGCGACGTCGTGACCAGCGCGGCATCGGCCCAGCTGCTCGCGGGATCCACATCCGGCCCGAGCGCCAGGGCCACGTCGCGGCCCTCGAGCGACGCGATCGAATCGGTCAGGTCGGAGGCCGGTCGACCGTCGTACACCGTCACCCGGGCGCCGGCGTCGGCCAGAAAGCGCGCCAGCGCGACGCCGCTCCGTGCCAGCCCCAGCACGGTCACCGGGGCGCCGCGGAGCAGCCCGTCGCGGATGGCGGCCATCGTGAGGGCATCGGGCTGGATCGTCCGGGGAGGCATCGTCACCGTCCGCGTCACGTCAGCCGGTCCGGCTGGAGCGTCGCAAGGAACAGCGTCACGCCGAGCAGGGCCGCCAGGATCCCGACGATCCAGAAGCGGATCGTGATCTTCTCCTCGTCCCAGCCACCCAGCTCGAAGTGGTGGTGGATGGGACTCATCCGGAAGAGGCGCTTTCCGCCGCTGACCCGGAAGTACGCGACCTGCAGCATCACCGACGCCGTCTCGACCACGAAGATGATCCCGATGAGCGGCAGGACCAGGATCTGGCCGGTGATCAGCGCGGTGACGGCCAGCGTCGCCCCGAGCGAGAGCGCCCCCGAGTCGCCGATGAAGACCTGCGCCGGGTGGACGTTGAACCAGAGGAACCCGAGCAGCGCCCCGATGATCAGGGCGCACAGCAGCGCGAGGTCTGTCTGCGTCGGCTGGTTGAGCAGGGCGATGAGCATGTACGCGACGAAGGCGATGGCCACGGTCCCGCCGGACAGGCCGTCGAGCCCGTCGGTCAGGTTCACGCCGTTCGACGCCGCGATGATCGCGAACGCCCCGAACAGGACGTACAACCACGGATTGATCAGGACGTTCCCGTAGAACGGCACCGCGATGGCCGTGATGTCGTAGGTGTCCTGGATCTGCCAGGCCGCCACGAACGCGACGACCGTCAGCCAGATGAGCTTCTGGCGCGCCTTGATCCCCTCCCCCGTCCTCGCGTTGAGGTAATCGTCGAAGGCGCCGAGCAGGCCCACGCCGGCCAACGCCGCCAGCGGCGCGAACGTGTCCGGCCCGGGCTCACGCAGGAACAGGAAGATGCCCAGGACCACGAGGACGATGAGCAGGCCGCCCATCGTCGGCGTGCCTTCCTTGACGTAGTGGGTCTCGGGGCCCTCCTGGCGGATGCGCTTGCCGAAGCCGAGGGCCTGCAGCAGCCGGATGTAGGGCGGCATCAGGATGACGATGAGCGCGAACGCCAGCAGCAGCCCCTGGATGAGCTCGACTGGCGCAACCTCCGGCGGTCCGGCGACAGCCATGGGATCGGTCATCGCGGGGCCTCCCCGAGCTCGAGCCGAAGGGCGTCAACGAGGCGATCCAGACCGATTCCCCGCGACGCCTTGACCAGCACCGCGTCCCCGTCGCGCAGCCGCGGTCGCAGCACGTCCAGGGCCCCCTCCACGTCTCCGACGTGGTGGATCCGCCCGGCGTCGAGGCCGGCCGAGCGGGCTCCCTCGACGATGCCGTGCGCCTCGGGTCCGACGACGACGAGCAGTTCGACCGTGCGACCCGCGGCCTCGCCCACGGTGACGTGCCCCGACTCGTGGCCATCGCCGAGCTCGAGCATCGTGCCGAGCACCGCGACCCGACGGCCGGGCAGGCCGGCAAGCAGGTCGAGGGCCGCCAGCACCGATCCTGGCGAGGCGTTGTAGCTGTCGTCGACGATCGTCGTGCCGCGCAGCCGGACGAGCTCGGCACGATGGGGTGCGGCCCAGCCCCCCTGGAGCCCCTTCGCGATCGCGTCCAGGTCGAGCCCGGCCACCAGCCCGACGGCGGCGCCGGCCAAGGCGTTGTGGACCGACAAGCGGCCAGGCACCGGGATGCTCACCGGCCGCTCGCCGGCGGGCGTCCGTATCGTGAAGCGCATCCCGTCGATCCCGGCACTCGCGACCGCGACGGCGCGCACCTGGGCCGTCTCGGCGAACCCGTAGCGCAGCGCCCGCGCCACCGACCGGCCGTCCATCCGCGCGACGATGGGATCGTCCTCGTTGAGGATGGCCGCACCGTCGGCGGGGAGCGCCTCGAGCAACTCGCCCTTCGCGCGCTCCACCGCCTCGAGTGACCCGATCCTCGAAAGATGGACCGGCTGGACGGCCGTGACCACGCCGATCGACGGCCTGGCCATGGCCGCCAGCTCGGCGATCTCGCCGCCCACGTACATCCCCATCTCGAGGACGGCCGCCTCATGCTCCGGGCCGAGCCGCAGGAGCGTCAGCGGCAGCCCGATCTCGTTGTTCATGTTGCCCTCGGTCCGCAGGGTCCGGCGCGCGGCTCCCAGGACCGCGGCAGCCGCCTCCTTCGTCGAGGTCTTGGCGATGCTGCCTGTGATGCCGACGACGAGCGGCGAGAACCGGCGCCGCCAGCCGGCCGCCACCGCTCCGAGGGCGGCCTGCCCGTCCGCCACGCGGATGACCGTCACATCCCCGAGCTCGGCGGCATCGTCGAGCGGGCGCGTCACGAGCAGCGCGGCGGCCCCTCGGGCGATGGCCTCGGGCAGGTGGTCGTGACCGTCGGTCCGCTCGCCGGGCAGGGCCACGAACAGGTTGCCGGGCACGACCAGCCGCGAATCCACCGCCGCACCGCGGATCGGTCGGGAGGAGCGGGCCAGGGGGCGGCCGCCGGTGTGGCGGAGGAGGTCGTCGACCGTGAGGGCGGGCGCGGCCGCGTCCGGCGGCGCCGGGGTCGACGAGTCGACGTCGGTCACGCGCGGCAGTGTCGCATAGCCGCCACTCACCGGTCGGCGGCGCCGGGCGGGACCGTCGAAGGCCGGTCCATCAGCAGATCGGGTGTCGTGATGGCGTCGGTAGCGATGCGACGGAACAGCTCGAACGACATGACGGGCATCTCCAGCCGGCCGACGCGGGCGACGGATGGGGTGCCCTCCTCGATGCGGACGGCGACCACGAGATCCGGCACGGCCGAACGACGACCGATGTATCCGACGAACGAGTAGTTGAAGAGGTTGTGCTTCCAGCCCCCGCGGCCCTCGTTCGCGGCGGCATCCCAGATCTGGGCCGTGCCCGTCTTGCCACCGACGTGGTAGCCCGGGACGATCGTCCGGTCACGATAGAACGGGACTTCCTTGACCACGTGGTCCATCAGGCGCCGGACGTTCTTGGCCACGGCCGCCTTGACGACCCGTTCCCCTGGCGTGGGCTGGACGTCGTGTGCGCCGATGCCCTGGACGACGTGGGGATGGATCGTCGTGCCGCCGTTCACGATGTCGCGAACGCGTTCGCGAGCTGGATCGGGGTGACCGCCACGCCCTGGCCGAACGAGGCGTTGGCGAGATCGATCTCGCGCCACGGAACGTCAGCCGGGTCGCGCACGAGACCCGCGACCTCGCCGGCGACGTCGATCCCGGTCAGCCCGCCGTAGCCCAGCTGGCGCCAGGTGTCGTAGAGCATCGCCGACGAATTGCCGACCGAGTCGCCGAGGGCGAGCGCGACCTTGGCCGCGACGACGTTGCGCGAGTAGGCGATGCCGTCCTCGAACGTGATCATGCCCATGCCCTTGCGGTCGGCGTTGTCGATCTTCGTCCGGCCGCCATCGAGTCTGAGCGTGCCGACGTCCTTGATCCGCGTGGTTCGGGTGACCGTGCCCGCGGCCAGGGCGGTCGTCGCGGTCATCATCTTGAACACGGATCCCGGCTCATAGACGTTCGAGACCACCGGGTCGATGAAACGGCTCGGCTCCGCGGCGGCGATGGCTCGATAGTCGTTGGCGTCGTACGAGGGATAGGTCGCCATCGCGTAGACCTCGCCGGTGTACGGGTCGAGGACGACCGCCGAGACGCTCCTGGCGTCATCGGCGATCCAGGCGGCCAGCAGCTCCTGTTCGAGGGCCAGCTGCAGGCCGGCGTCGATGGTCAGCCGCAGGTCCTCGCCCAGGACACCCTGCGCCTGGACGACCGAGGTCTCGGACATGGCGCGGCCGCTCGCGTCGCGTTGGGCCAGGAGCACGCGCGGCTCGCCCGCCAGGTCCCCCTGGTAGAACTGTTCGACGCCGTACTGCCCCGCGTTCTCGCGATTGACGAACCCGAGCAGGTGCGCGGCCAGGGTCGAACCGGGCCCGCCACCCTCCTGCGGGTAGACGCGCTCGGGCTCGGGTTCGAGCGAGAGGCCGGTCACCTGCTTGGCGTTGCCGGCTTGCCGGATCCGCTCGGCCATCTCCGGCGTGATGCCCCGGGCCAGGATGATGTACGGCTTGCCGCTCGCGAGCCTGGCGCGCAGATCGGCCGCGGCCGCCTCGTCGAGCTCCAGCAGTCGGACGAGGGTGGCGGCGGTCTGCTCCTGTTGAACGGGCGTCAGCTGGTCGGCGGCGGCGATGAGGCGGTCGCGCGCCACAGACGTCGCCAGGAGCACTGTGCCGGTCCGGTCGTAGATGTCCCCGCGGCGACCGCCGATCTCGATCCGGACCGCGGTCTGCTCGGCTGCCCGGGCGGTGAGCTCGTCACCGCGCAGGACCTGCCAGTAGACGGTCCGGGTGACCAGGGCCATTGAGCCCACCCCGAAGACGATCAGCAGGAACAGCAGTCGGCGGCGGGAATCGGTCCGGCCCAGCATGGTCCGTCGTTGCGTCGATTCAGCGAGCCGGGAGGATGACGGGCTGGCCGAGCTGACCAAGGCCTCCATCCAGGGCGAGCTTGCGCACGGCAGGCTCACGCCCGAGCCGGCTCAGGTCGGACGCAAGATCCTGACGACGGGCCTCCAGCCGCTCCTGATCGACTTGGAGGCGGGCGATGTCGTAGCTCGTCGCGGACACGCGGACCTCCTGGGCCAAGGAGAAGAAGGCCAGCATGAACGCGACGGCGATGCCGCCCAGGACGATCGCCGGGCGGCTCGAGCTGCGGTGCGCCCGGACCGCTGTCCGGGCCCGGCGGCGCGCCAGTGCCGGCGCTTGCGCCGGGGCGTCGGCGGTCCGGGGGCGCCGGGGCAGCGCGATCGTGCGTGGGCGGGCGCCCTCGTAGACGGCCATCGTCAATCGCCCGGCGCGAAGCGGAAGCGCGGTGCGCGCGGGTCGAGGAAGGCGAGCGGATCCGACGGCGCGGCCGCGCCCCATTCATCGAGCTCGAAGGCCGTGGCGTCGTGGTGGGTCGCCCCCTCATGCCGCTGGCGCACCTCGTGTTGGCGGCGACCGTAGGACTTGCGGCGGCTCGACTGGTGACGCTTGCTCATCGGGGGCTCCTCCGTCCTGCTCGTGGGTGATGGGTCGCGCGGGTCGTGTTCATGCGGCGAGTCGTTCCGCCGCCCGCATCCGAGCGCTGCGGGCACGCGGATTGGCCGCGATCTCCTCGGCCGTCGGGGTCAGCGACGGGCGCGTCAGGAGACGCAGTCGGGGGTTCCGGCCGCAGACGCAGACCGGGATCTCGGGGGGACAGACGCAGCCCCGCCGCTCGGCGGCGAGGAAGCGCTTGACGATGCGGTCCTCCAGGGAGTGGTAGCTGAGGACGACGAGGCGGCCACCGGGGCGGAGCAGGTCGAGCGCGGCCGAAAGCCCAGCCTCCAGGGCATCGAGCTCCTCGTTGACCGCGATCCGCAGCGCCTGGAAGACGCGGGTGGCCGGGTGGGTCCGGCGTGGCTGGCGCGGGTTCGGCGGCAGGACGCGCTCCACGAGCGCGGCCAGCTCCTCGGCGGTGGCGATCGGGGCCGTGCGCCGGGTCTCGACGATGGCGCGGGCGACGCGGCCGGCTTTGGGCTCCTCGCCGTAGCGTCGAAAGAGGGCGGTCAGCTCGTTGCTGTCAAGCGACGCGAGCAGCTCGCTGGCGGGGACGCCGCGGCGCGTGTCGAAACGCATATCCAGGGGTCCACCGGCCCGAAAGCCGAAGCCCCGAGCGGTGTCGGCGAGCTGGTCGCTCGAGAGCCCCAGGTCGAACAGCGCGCCATCGACCTGTTCGAAACCCGCCTCACGGGCGATCGTCCCGAGTTCTCGGAAGTTGGCCTGGCGCAGGACCAGGCGATCTCCGAATTGGGAGCGGAGGCGACCGTCCACGTTGGCGATGGCCGCCCCATCGGCGTCGATACCGAGGAGGCGACCATCAGGGTCGGTCGCCTCCAGGATCCGCTCGGTGTGCCCACCGCCGCCGAGGGTGGCATCGATCTGGAGGCTTCCCGGGGCAGGCGCGAGCATCGACATGACCTCGTCTGCCAGCACCGGAATGTGCTTAGCCTCCATCTTTCCTCCACCTCTCGACGATCGGATCCCGAGCGGACCCTGGAAGCGCATGAATGCGAGCTAGATGCCAAGCCCTTCGAAGGCCTGGGCCAGCTCCTGCGGGTCATCGAGCTGCCGGCCGTAGGTCTCCCACGTGGCCGGCGCCCAGATCTCCGCGTGATCGCGTGAGCCGACGACGACCGCCTCATTGGCGAGATCGATCTGCTCGCGCAGGAATGCCGGCAAGAGGATCCGCCCCTGCCGATCGAGCTCGACTTCCGCCGCGCCCGCGAACACGAACCGCTGGAAGCGGCGCGAGTTCTCGTTGGTGATGGGCAGCGCCGCGACCTTGGCCGCGAGCTCGTCCCAGCCGGCCTGCGTGTGGATGGCCAGACACGCGTCGAGCCAGCGCGAGACGACGGCTCCGGCGCCCAGCTGGACGCGGAACTTTGCAGGGACGGCGATCCGTCCCTTGTCGTCCACCGTGTGCCGGTACTCGCCGGTGAACACCCTGATGGGCTCCTCGGACTGGCGGGGCCTGGTCCCGTGGGTGTGGGTCGAGTGCCTTCGTGTTCCCCACTTCCCACCACTTTGGACCACTTCCCTGCATAGTAGCGCCCTGAACCGCCACGTCAATGCACAAAAATCACGGTTCGGGGTGGGCTCTGCCGCGGCGGGTGACTGCCAGGCAACGCCGCGGCCTTCACGGTCTTGTTGGACCCGCCTCGCCTTAGTCGTGTCGCATGTCAGGCAACAGGTACGCGGCGAGTCCCGGACTGCAAATTCTCGACCGATCGGTGTCGCGTGGCAGGCGATAGCCAGACCCCCGAGGCGGTCCGCCAGGACTCCTCGACCGATCGGTGTCGCGTGGCAGGCGATAGCCAGACCCCGAGGCGGTCCGCCAGGATTCCTCGACCGATCGGTGTCGCGTGGCACGCGACAGGTGCCCGTCCGCGCCGGGGCGAGGCGCTAGCGCGTCGGCGGCGGCAGCCGCAGGTCCTGGCCGGGACGGAGACCGTTACGGACGAACGGGTTGCGATCGTAGATGCTGGCTTCGGAGATGCCGAACCAGTTCGCGATGCTGTAGATGTTGTCGCCCGCCCGCACCCGATAGATCCAGCACCGTGGCGTATCAGGGCACGCCCGCAGCACCGCATACCGATCGGAGGTGGGAGCCGGTCGGGCGGTCGCCTTGGCCGTCGGCGTGGCGGTGGGCGTCGGCGTCGGCGGCGGGGTCGGCGACGGAGACGGCGTGGGGGCGGATGACGGCGTGGCCGTCGGGATCGGGGTCGGCGCGGTCGTCGGTGCCGGGGTCGCCGAGGCCTGGGCCACGGCGCCCTGGGACGCGCTCGGCGAAGCGCGGACCGCCACGGGCAGCTCCAAGCCGCCCCGCGCCATCACGAATGCAAGCGACGCGCTCGCCGCCATGACCAGGACCAGGACCGAGCCGATCACGGCCGGGCTCACGGCGCGGCCGGCGCGAACCGGGGCGGCGGGCGCTTCGGCGATGACCACGGCGCCGCGCAGGTAGCGCGGGCAGTTGATGTGCCCGGAGGCCAGGCAGACGAGCTCCTGCTGCCGCAGCGATTGGGGCACCGCCTCGCGCAGCGCGGCGCAGCGGTTCGCCGGATCCGGTTTCTCGATCGGCGCTACGAGACGCTCGGCGTCATCGGCAGCCGCCCGCAGGAACGGGCAGATCTCAGGGTCGTCCGAGCGACCGTCCAGCATCGGGAGCCAGCCCTGATCCACCGGGCTTGGCGCGGGACGGGCCAGGGCGGGCCGCTCGTCAGCCGCCGGGCCGGCGACGGCGTCGTGTGGAGCGTGGACGAAGGTGGGTAGCGGGGTTACGTCGCGCCGATGCCGGTTCGGCGTTCGGCTGGACCGGCGTCGCGGCGTCTTTCGGCTCGGCCGATGGGCTGCCTGGAGCGGCTTCGTTTTCGGAATGGCGGCGTCGACGTTGACGCGAAGCTGGCACGCTCCCGGGGTCGTCGGCCACACCCTCTCCCACTAACGGACGGTCGATCGGCGGCAGGATAGTACCTTTCGCACCTTGCCGTGACACATCTGGCGGTGCTACTGTCCGGCGCCTGAGTCGATCGGCCCGTCAGATCGATGCTGTGAAGAGGCCCTGGACCCCCCACCATGGCGCTGCCGCTCCCTGTCATCGCACCGCAACCCGACGCCGCCTATCACATGGCGCCGCATCGGATCAAGCGCTGCACGTTCCGCCGCCTGATCGATGTCGAAGTCAGCGCCGAGCGCGTCTACGACGTGGAGTGCCTCTTCCCCGACCGGAAATTCCCGATCCCGCTGGGCGATCTCGACTCGGCCACGCCGATCTGCAACTCCTGCATCGCGCCCCACATCTTCCGTCCCGACGAGGACTGACGACCCGCCGCGAAGACCAGGAAGCCCGCCTCAGGCGGGGCAGTATGCCTCGAGCTCGACCAGCGCCTGTTCGAACGCGATGACTGCCTGACCGGGGGCCGCGACCGGGAACGCATGTCCGTGCGCGCCCCAGTCCCTCCAGGCCAGGAACTGCTTGCGGATGGCGTCGTATTGGTCGATGCCGTCGACGAACTGTTCGACGGCGGCCATCGTGCAGCTGCTTGCGGTGTAGGCGGCGACGCCGGCCTTCTGGCTCGTGATCCAATCGCCGAGGGGCAGGAATTGGTCCTCGAGCTTGCCCGGGTCCATGTCGTTCAGGAGCTTGAGATCGGGGATCGCCTCAGCCGCGCCGGCTCGGATCAGTTTGGCGATCTCGTCGTCATCGGCCGTGTAGGCCGTGCTGGTCACGGTCGTCGCGCTCGGAGAGGCGGTCGGTTCCGGGGTCGATCGGTCGGCCGTTGGCGTGGCAGATGGGGCGGTGGCGGCCGGCGTGGCCGGCGAAGGCGCCCCGCCCGGAACCGCCGTGCAGCCCGCCAGCAGGAGCGCCACCAGCACTGTCAGTCTGATCATCAGATGCTCCTCCCGAGGTCGCCAGGACGTGTCCATCGTGGCGGGCAAGTCCCGCACCCTATGTCTCGACGTCGGCGTTCCCACCGGGACCGATCGAGGCTCGTTCCCCGCACGATGCGCAGCGATGTCAGCGAGGCGGTCTGTAAGCCGAGTTCTGTCCCTCCGCGTGCCGAAGCGCGCGTCGGGGATGGCCATCCATCTGTGGCCGCCGGTCACCCGACGGCTCTTGCGGCCTACCCGAGGGCTGGGCAGCGCACCTCTCCCCCGAACCGGTCGCCCGGCACGGGTTGCGCCCTCCTATTCGGCCTTGCTCCGGGTGGAGTTTGCCGCGTTTCACTCCGCCGGCCGACCCGAAAGCCGGTCGGCGGCATCGTCACTGTGGCACTGTTCCTCGTCTCACGACGGACGGGCGTTACCCGCCACCCTGCGCTGCGGAGCTCGGACTTTCCTCACGAGACACGCCGGATCGCTCCGACGGTTCCGCGCGACCATCCGACCGCCTCGCTGACAGGTGATTCTACCCCGAAACGGACCGACCTCCGGAACCGCTCAGCTCAGAACCGCACATGGACATCGGCGATGCCGATCTGGATCAGCACGAGGATCAGGACCAAGGAGAGGAGCGGAACGAGCACCACGGCCCAGCGCCGCTCCCGCCAGGCCTTGATCCCGACCAGACCGAGCCCGCACCAGACCACGACGATCAGGCCCTTAGCCAGGACCGTCAAGGGCTCCGTGCTGCGGAAAGACTCGATGTAGAGCGCGAACACCGCCACGAGCCCGACGATCGCGAGGTGGGCAAGCATCGCGAGGAGAGCCAGGCCGTGAAAGGCGGCGGCTCCCAGGGCATTCACCGCGGTCGGCGAACCACCGAGGCCGGCCCACCCATGTTCGCCCGGTCGATCGCCTCGTTCGCCAGAGCATCCGCAACGGAGTTCTGGGCCCGCGGCACGTGCGCTGCGGACCAGCGCTCGAAGCCCGCGAGCGTCTGTCGGGCACGCGCCCACAGCGGGATGAGCTTGGCGTCCTTCACCCGCCATCGACCCGCGAGCTGCTCCACGATGAGCTTGGAGTCGAGCAGCAGGTGGACCTCGGACGCACCGAGCTCGCGGGCCAGTTCGAGCGCTCGGACGGTGCCCGTGTATTCGGCCACGTTGTTGGTCTGGATCCCGAGGTAGTCGGAGATCGAAGCGTCCGGGGCGGCACGCGGGTCACGGGCGTCGTGGCGGCTGAGGTCGTAGAGCGCGGCCCCGGCGGACGCGGGCCCCGGGTTGCCACGGGCAGCGCCGTCGGTGCGGATGAGGAAGCCGCGGCGCGACGGGGCGGCCGAGCCCCGTTCCTCGGAGGCCGACGGCGGCTCCGGGAACATCGGCTCGGTCATTCAGGGGCCTGGTCCGGAGCGCCCCGTGGATGCAGGACCGGGAGCTCGACCCTGGAGCCGGACCCGGCATCGCCGCCGCGGAGCTTCCGCCAGGCCCACGTCAACGGGTCGTAGTAGGCGTCGGCGACGCGTTCCTTGAGCGGGATGATCGCGTTATCGGTGATCTTGATGTGCTCGGGACAGACCTCCGTGCAGCACTTGGTGATGTTGCAGTAGCCGATCCCACCGCTGTCCTTGAGGTACTCCCGCCGGTCCGCCTGGTCGATCGGATGCATCTCCAGCCCGGCCGCGCGCACGAGGAAGCGCGGTCCCATGAACGGCTTGTCCGTCTCGTGGTTGCGCAGGACATGGCAGACGTCCTGACAGAGGAAACACTCGATGCACTTGCGGTATTCCTGGACCCGATTGATGTCCTGCTGCTGCCAGCGCCAGTCCTCCTGCGGCACGTCGTCGGGCGGCGTGAACGGCTGGATCGTCTTGTTGACCTCGTAATTCCACGAGACGTCAGTGACGAGATCCTTGATCAGCGGGAACGCCCGCATCGGCTCGACCGTGATCGGCTCGTCGAGATCGAAGTCCGACAGCCGGGTCTTGCAGGTCAGCGACGGTCGGCCGTCCACCTCGGCGCCGCACGAGCCGCACTTCGCCGCCTTGCAGTTCCAGCGGACCGCGAGGTCAGGCGCCTCGTGGCCCTGGATCCAGTGCAGGGCATCGAGGACGACCATCCCCTCCTCGACGGGCACGTCGAACTCGTCGAAGTGGCTGTCCCCCCCGGGACTGCCGCGGAAGACCCGGAGATGTGCGTCCGGCATGCGTGCCTCCGTCGTCAGTGGTCGCCGGCGAGCAGGCCGCGCAGCTCGTCGGGCATGTTCGGGAGTGGGCTGGTGTCGATGGTCATCGTGCCGTCGGGACCCCGTGCGACGACGCTGTTGAGGCGACCCCACGTCGCGTCGTCGAGTTCAGGGTAGTCGAGCCGGCTGTGCGCCCCGCGGCTCTCCCGCCGTTGGAGGGCGCTGCGGGTGATCGCCTCGGACACCGTCAGCAGGTTGCCGAGCTCGAAGACGAGGTCCCAGCCGGGGTTGAAGGCGCGCCCGCCGGTCACCCGGATCTCGGCCCAACGTCGACGCAGCTCGCCGAGCTCGCGGATCGCCTCCTTGAGGTCGTCCTCGGTTCGGAAGATGCCGACGAGGCGCTGCATCATCGCCTGCAGGTCGCGCTGGATGGCGTACGGATCCTCACCCTCCGTCCGTTCGAGCGGGGCGGCCAGATCCCGCGCCGCGGCCTGGACCTGGACCGGGTCGAGATGCGAGTCGCCATCTCGGGTCGTCGCGTGCGCCGCCGCTCCGACGCCCGCCCGGGCGCCGAAGACCAGCAGGTCGGACAGCGAATTGCCACCGAGGCGGTTCGCACCGTGCATGCCGCCCGACACCTCACCCGCGGCGTAGAGGCCGGCAACGGTCGTTGCGCCGGTGTCCGGTTCGACCCGGATGCCGCCCATGACGTAATGGGTGGTCGGTCCGACCTCCATCGGACCCGTCGTGATGTCGACGTCGGCAAGCTCCTTGAACTGCTCGTACATCGAGGGCAGCTTGCGCTTGACGTGCTCCGCGGGCAGGTAGCTGATGTCGAGGAAGACTCCGCCGTGCGGTGTCCCGCGACCTTCCTTCACCTCGGTGTAGATGGCGCGCGAGACGTTGTCCCGGGTCGACAGCTCGGGTGGCCGCCGAGCGTCGGTCTCCTTGCCCTGGGACTGCGCCGTGACCCAGCGGCCGGCTTCCTCGTCCGTCGCGGCGTACTCGTGACGGCGCTCCTCGGGCAGGTAGCGCCACATGAACCGCTCCCCCTGCGCGTTGCGCAGGATCCCGCCCTCGCCGCGCACGGCCTCCGTGACGAGCAGGCCGCGCACGCCCGGTGGCCAGACCATGCCGGTCGGGTGGAACTGGACGAACTCCATGTCGATCAGTTCGGCGCCGGCGGCGTAGGCCATCGCGTCGCCGTCGCCGCTGTACTCCCACGAGTTCGAGGTGACCTCGTAGGCCTTGCCGATGCCCCCCGTGGCGAGCACCACGGCCTTGGACGGGGAAGGCGATCGGCCGGCCGGTCGTCCGCCAGTACCCGAACGCGCCGGTCACGCCGGCCGGGCCGGTGATCAGCCGGGTGACGGTGCACTCCATGTAGACCTCGATGCCCGCAGCCACCGCGCGGTCCTGGAGCGTCCGGATCATCTCGAGGCCGGTCCGGTCACCGACATGGGCGAGGCGCGGGTGCGAGTGGCCGCCGAACGGCCGTTGCAGGATGCGGCCGTCCGTCGTGCGGTCGAATACCGCACCCCAATACTCGAGCTCGCGCACGCGGTCGGGCGCTTCCTGCGCGTGCAGCTGGGCCATGCGCGGGTGGTTCAGCTGCTTGCCGCCGACCATCGTGTCCCGGAAATGGACCTGCCACGAGTCGGAGGGCGCGACATGCGCCAGCGCCGCGGCGACGCCGCCCTCGGCCATCACCGTGTGCGCCTTGCCGAGCAGCGACTTGCACACCAGCCCGACGTCCGCACCGGCATCCTTCGCTGCGATCGCTGCCCGGAGTCCGGCCCCGCCCGCCCCGATCACGAGGACGTCGTGCGGGCGCGTCTGTGGACGGGTCGGTTCGATCATCGGCGTCGTCGCGCGCCTAGAGTCGGATGAGGGTGGGATCGTCGATCACGCCGGTGGCCGCCAGCCGCACGTACACGTCGGCCAGCGTGACGGAGATGAGGCTCGCCCAGGCCCACGACATGTGGCGCAGGTTGAGCGACGTCAGCCGCTGCCAGAGGGTGTAGCGCATCTTCGCCCGGCGCGAGCACGAGAAGCAGTCGAGCCGCCCGCCGACGAGGTGCCGGAGCGAGTGGCAGGACAGCGAATAGCCGGTCAGGAGGAACGCATTCACGAACAGGATCACCACGCCGACCCCGACCGTGATCGCGCCGCCGTGGACGACCGCCAGGCCGGCGTCGAGCCACAGGAAGAAGAGCGGGATGAACGCGAGGTACAGGAAGTAGCGATGTAGGTTCTGGAGGATGAACGGGAACGCCGTCTCCATCGCGTAGCGGTCGTGGACCCTGGGCTCCCCGACGGCGCAGCCGGGCGGATCGGCGAAGTAGAAGCGGTAGTAGGCCTTGCGGTAGTAGTAGCAGGTGGCCCGGAAGCCGAGCGGGACCCACAGGATGAAGAGCCCGGGACTGACCCACGACGGGAGCCAATCCGGGGCGATCTCCGGGGAGAAGAGCGGCGACAGGAGCCCGTCGATCTTGTAGGGCGTTCCGAGGAGGGGTGTCAGCAAGATGCCGCTGATGAAGAGATACGTCGCGCAGACCGTGAACAGGACGCCCTGGACCGTGGGGGCGACCCACCAGCGGTCGCCGCGCCGCGTGGCACCGAGGCCGTTCGGGGCCGTCCCGCGCGGCTTGTGCGGGGCCCGGAGGCTGGCAGGCAGCCCGGTCATCGGGCCGAGCCCACGCCGGCCAGTCGCTCGATGACGGCGTCGGCGAAGGCGGCCGTCCCGGCCGTGCCGCCCAGATCGGACGTGGTGGACTTCCCCTCGGCGATGACGTCGCGAACGGCGGTCTCGAGCCGATCCGCCTCGTCGGGGTAGCCCAGGTGGCGCAGCATCAACGCGCCCGACAGGATCAGGGCGGTCGGGTTGGCCTTGTCGAGCCCGGCGTACTTGGGCGCTGAGCCGTGGACCGGCTCGAAGACTGCTGCCTCGGTGCCGATGTTCGCGCCCGGCGCCACCCCCAGCCCGCCGACGAGCCCGGCGGCGAGATCGCTGACGATGTCGCCGTACAGGTTCGGCAGCACGAGCACGTCGTACAGCTCGGGCTTCTGGACGAGCTGCATGCACATGTTGTCGACGATGCGGTCCTCGAATTCGACCTTGCCGTCGAAGTCGGCGGCGACCGTCCGGCAGCTCTCCAGGAACAGGCCGTCGGACAGCTTCATGATGTTGGCCTTGTGCACGGCCGTGACCTTGCGCCGGCCGTTGGCGACCGCGTAGTCGAAGGCGAAACGGGCGATCCGCTCGGACGCCTCACGCGTGATGATCTTGATGCTCTCCGCGGCGTCGCGGCCGACCATGTGCTCGATGCCGGCGTAGAGGTCCTCGGTGTTCTCGCGGACGATGATCAGATCGACGTCCTGGTAGCGGGACTCGACCCCGACCATCGAGCGCGCCGGCCGCAGGTTGGCGTACAGGTTCAGCGCCTGTCGGAGGGCGACGTTGACGCTCCGGAAGCCGCCGCCGACCGGGGTCGTGATCGGGCCCTTGAGCGCCACCTTGTTCCGCTTGATCGACTCAAGGACCCCTTCAGGGAGCGGCGCGCCGTGCTCGGCGATCGCGGCCTCGCCGGCCACGACGGGCTCCCATTCGAAGGCGATCCCGGTCGCGTCGAGGACGCGGCATGTCGCCTCCGCCAGCTCCGGACCGATGCCGTCGCCGGGGATCAGGGTCACACGGTGGGCCATGGCCCGATTGTAGCCGCGGCGGGCGTGGCGCGGCCGGCCGCCAGGAAGGGCGGCCGGCCGTGCGCTGCCCGGGCGGTCGTCAGGGCGCGAGGCGTTGGATGTCCACGAACTCGAATTCGCCCGAACCCAAGTCGGTCGGCGCCGATCCATCGATCGGCATGAGGTGGGTCCTGCCTGCGGCGTCGTCTCCGTAGCGGACCATCAGCGCGGTGCCGTCGGGGGTGAATGCCCACGAGGCGTCCACGTCGGTTCCGCCCGCCGGCCCGGGCTTCCTTTGACCGATCGTTCGTTCGTTGCCCGACCCGTCGGCATCGGCGACGACCAGCTGGAAGCCCCCACTACAAAGATCCGGGCATAGGCCACCAGCCTTCCGTCGGGAGAATAGGTCGCCGTCCCGCGCTGACCAACCCCTTCCGACATCGGGAAGACGGTGTCCTTTCCGGTCGCGACGTTCAGCGCGTAGACGCGCGGGAGGCCGGCTTCGGACCAGCGCGTGAAGGTGACGTGCGAACCGTCCGGCGAGACGGCGATCCCCTGGTAGTCGAATTCGTTGTTGGCAGGGGTCGTCGACAGCAGGCGTCGCTCGCCTGTGCCATCGGCCGCGATGGCGTAGATCCCGGGGCTCGCCGATTTCCAGCCGGTAGACGATGTCCTTGCCGTCGGGCGGCAGCCACGTCGGGAAGTGCATCGTCCCGGTGTCCTTCACCTGCCGTGGTTGCGCCGCGTCGACGTCGACGTCGACGACGTAGAGCCCTCCCCTTGACATGTAGGCGATCGAGGCCCCGTCCGGCGACCAATCGAACCAGTCCAGGGCCGTGGTCGGCGGCGTCAGGGCCCTGGGCTGTGTGCCGTCCGCGTTGGCGACGACCAGCGTCAGGATCGCGGGCCCCGTCGACGGCAACGGCCCGTCGGAGCGGAGGAAGACCATCCTCCGTCCCGTCCCGCGAAAAGATCGGCCCGAAGTCGAAGCCGGTACCGCCGCACGATCAGCTGGGGCTCGCGTCGTCGCCCGATCGATCACGTAGAGGTCGCCATCGCGGCTGGTGACGATCAGGCCGTTGCGCGCCAACCCGAACGGCTCGGGCACTCGCGATCGATAGGAGCCGACGGCGATGTCGCCAAGGCCGCAGGATGAGGATCAGGCTCGCGACGAGCACGAGTCGGCGGTGGCGCGGCAGCATGATCAGGCGCGGTCGGAGGGTCGTGTCCACGGGGAGCCACCTTTCGAGGCTCGACCATGCCGGTCGCTGGCGGGTCGCCGCGGTCCGCTGCAGGACCTCCGCGAGGTGGTCGGGCACGTGGTGCTCGGCGTCCTCGTGAAGCCAGGTGGAGAGGTTGCGTCCGAAGACGTCGTTCGTCGTCATGCCAGACGACCCTCCGTGGCTTCCGGTCGGTAGCGGGCATCGGCGTCGAGCGCCGCCCGCATGACCTGGAGCGCTCGGTGCAGGCGAGACTTCGCCGTCCCGAGCGGGATCCCTAGCGTCGTGGCGACCTCCGGCAACGGCAGGTCGAAGTAGTGGTGCAAGACGATGAGCGCCCGCGCGTCCGGCTCGAGGCGCAGGAACCCGCGCTCGATCTGGTCGCGATCCGCGACGGCCGACTCGATGCCGGCGACGGCGGGCGCGTGAAGGTTCGTGAGCTCGACATCGACGCGATGGCGCCGAAGCCGTCGGGCCTCATCGATGCAGGCGTTGACGAGCATCCGATGGACCCAGGCGTCGAAGAGGTCCGGATCCCGCAGCGTCGGCAGGTCGCGCCAGGCCCGGACGAGCGTGTTCTGCACGGCGTCCTTGGCCTGATCGGGATCGCGGAGGATGAGCCAGGCGGCCGCGTCCAGTCGGGAGATCGCGGCGCCTGCCAGCTCGGCGAAGGCGTCATGATCGCCCTTCCGCGCTCGCTCCACGAGGTCTCGCTGCATCACGCCCCTCGGCGGTGGCGCGACCCATCTGGCCACGCTCAATCAGTATGGCGAGGCCGCATCCCCGTTCCGTTCCGAATTCGGCCGGCGAGGGGCCACGGATCGGGCCGGCGTCTGGTCACGGACGGCTCGTGGCGCAGTCGTGGCGGGGCCGACGCGGTACCATCGCGGTCCCCGACACCTCCCCCGCCACCGGAGCCTGCCGCGCGTGAAACTGCACGAAGCCGACGCCAAAGGGCTGCTCGTCGCCCAGGGCCTGCCGGTCCCAGCCTGGGCGGTCGCCCACACCGCAGCCGAGGCACGCATCGCGGCAGAACGGCTCCTCGCCGACGGCGCCGACAAGGTCGTCATCAAGGCCCAGGTCCTGGTCGGTGGGCGGGGCAAGGCGGGCGGCGTGAAGCTCGCGGGCTCGCCGGACGAGGCGGAGACGGTGGCCGAGGCGATCCTCGGCATGGACATCAAGGGCATGACCGTGAGGAAGGTCCTCATCGGGCCGGCCGCCGACATCGTCAAGGAGTTCTACCTCGCGGCCGTCCTCGACCGCGCGGAGCGGGGGATCCTCCTGATGGGCTCCGCGGAGGGCGGCGTCGAGATCGAGCAGGTCGCCGCATCGAACCCCGGCGCGATCATCCGCCGGCACGCCCACCCGCTCCTGGGCCTCCAGGATTTCCAGGCGCGCGAGCTGGCTTTTGCGATGGGCCTGGGCGCCCACCTGAAAGCGGCCGTCGTGATCGCCAAGGGGCTGGTGACCACGATGAAGGCATACGACGCCGATCTCGTCGAGATCAATCCGCTGGCGATCGTCCGGGAGACGGATGCCAACGGGGCCGCCATCGAGCGACTCGTCTGTCTCGATGCCAAGGTGACCCTCGACGACTCCGCCCTGGATCGGCATCCCGGCCTTGAAGACCTGCGCGATCCCGACGAGGAAGCGCCCGAGGACAAGGAGGCCCGCGAGGCCGGCCTGACGTTCATCAAGCTCGACGGCACGATCGGCTGCATGGTCAACGGCGCTGGTTTGGCCATGGCGACGATGGATCTCGTCAAGCGGGCTGGCGGTGAACCGGCGAACTTCCTCGACATCGGCGGCGGCGCCCGGGCGGACAAGGTCGCGGCGGCGATGCGCCTCATCCTGACCGACCCGAAGGTCAATGCGATCCTCGTCAACATCTTCGGTGGCATCACCCGCGGCGACGAGGTGGCCCGCGGCCTGATCGAGGCGCGCGCCCAGCAGACCCGGGACGTGCCGATGGTCGTCCGGATCGTGGGGACCAACGCGGCCGAAGCCGCCACCCTGCTCGAGGAAGCGCAGTTCCAGACCGCCTCCTCGCTGGATGAGGCGGCGGCCAAGGCGGTCGAGGCGTCCCGTCGCGCCGGGACCCCCGCATGAGCATCCTCGTCGGCCGCGAGACCCTCCTCGTCGTGCAGGGCATCACCGGGCGCGAGGGCGGGTTCCACGCGGGTGCGTCTCGCGACTACGGCACGAAGGTCGTCGCGGGCGTGACCCCGGGCAAGGGCGGCCAGACCGCCCTCGATGGTGCGGTCCCCGTCTTCGACACCGTCGCCGAGGCCGTCCGCGAGACCGGAGCCAACACGTCCCTGATCTTCGTCCCGGCCGCCGGAGCGCCGGACGCGATCATGGAGGCGGCGAACAGCGGTATCGCCACGATCTTCTGCATCACCGAGGGGATCCCGGCGCTCGACATGATCCCGGCCGTCGAGGTCGTACGGGCGCATGGCGCCCGCCTCATCGGCCCCAACTGCCCAGGGGCGACCTCGCCCGGCCGGGCCAAGGTCGGGATCATCCCCGGCGCCATCCATCGCGAGGGCCGGGTCGGCGTCGTGAGCCGGTCGGGCACCCTCACCTACGAAGCCGTCCAGGCGATGACGGATGCTGGGCTCGGCCAGTCGACGTGCGTCGGGATCGGTGGCGACCCGATCATCGGCACGACCTTCCTCGACGTGCTGCAACTGTTCGCGGCGGACGACGAGACGGACGCGATCGTGCTCATCGGCGAGATCGGGGGCGCAGCCGAGGAGGTGGCCGCGGCCTGGGCCGGGGAGCACCTGCGCGACGTCCCCAAGGTCGCGTTCATCGCCGGGCGGACCGCCCCGGAGGGCAAGCGCATGGGCCACGCCGGGGCGATCATCAGCGGTGGCGCGGGGACCGCGGCATCCAAGGTCGAGGCACTCGAGGCGGCGGGTTTCCGTGTCGCCGGCTCCCCGACCGAGTTGCCGGCTCTCCTGCGCGACGCCGGCTACCGCGGCTGACCAAGGAGGACCGTTGCAGCAGTCCGAGATTCGCTTCCTGTTCGACTACGACCGCTGGAGCACCCAGCGGGTCCTCGATGCGGCCGTTGGCATCGATGACGCCACCTGGTCCGCGGAGAACGTGATCGACGAACGCGGGCTTGGCGGGATCCTCGTCCACCAGCTCGGCGCGCACCAGCGCTGGCGCCACGGCATCTCGCAGTCGCCGGGAGAGCCGCCGGCTCCCGAAGACGAGCCGCTGCCGTCGCTTGCCGAGCTCCGCGAACGTTGGGAGCGGGAGTGGGTCGACTTCGACGCGTTCCTGGAAGGCATCGACGATGCGATGCTCGCGTACGTCCACGGGGCGATCGCCGTCTGGCAGATGCTGGCGCACGTCGTGAACCATGGCACCCAGCATCGCTCCGAGGCGGCTGTGCTCCTGACCGCCGCCGGGCACTCGCCAGGCGAGCTGGACATGTTCAACTTTGCCGACGAGCGCGTGGCGAGCCCGGCGGCCGAGGCGGCTGAGTCGGCCGGGTGACTGCCCAGGGCGACCACGCCGACTCGTACGAGGCGAACCGGCGGCTCTGGGATGCCTGGACGGCGGTCCACGCGGAGGGCGACTTCTACGACCTCGATGGATTCCGCGCCGGAGGCGTGCGCCTCCGGGACGACGAGATCGCCGCGGTCGGCGACGTCCGCGGCAAGACGCTCCTGCATCTCCAGTGCCACTTCGGTATCGACACGCTGTCGTGGGCTCGGCTCGGGGCGCGGGTGACGGGCGCCGATTTCTCGCCGGCGGCTATCCGTCTCGCGCGCGAGCTCGCGGCCGACATCGGGATCGAGGACGCCCGCTTCGTCGAATCAAACCTGTACGACCTGCCCGAACATCTCGCGGGCGAGTTCGAAGTCGTCTATACCTCGCGCGGAGTGCTCGGCTGGCTACCGGACATCCGCGGCTGGGCTCGGGTCGTGGCGCACTTCCTGGCGCCCGGCGGGACGTTCTTCATCACCGAGGCCCATCCGGTCCTGCAGGTGTTCGAGACCGACGGCGTCGCGCCCGGGGAGCTGCGGCCGCTCTATCCGTACTGGGAACACCGCGATCCGCTCGTGTTCGACGTGAAGGGTTCCTACGCGAACCCCGATGCCGATGTCGGGGAGCAGAAGGAGCATGGCTGGGACCACGGCCTCGGCGAGGTCGTCACCGCCCTCATCGACGCCGGACTGCGGATCGAGTCGCTCGAGGAGCTCTCGTACCTCGAGTGGGCCACCGACTTCCTCGTGGAGAGCGCGCCGGGGACTGGCCGCTTCGTGCTGCCGCCCGGGGCCGGAGAGCTGCCGCTGGCGTTCTCCCTGCGCGCGACGAAGCCGGCGGCGGGCTGAACGGGCGTACACTTCCCGTTCGAGCTTTCCACGGACGGAAGACCTCCGCCCGTCCGGCACCCACGAATGATCGAGGACCGACGATGACCAAGCACTCTCGCGCCGAGCGCGAACGACGAGCCGCCGAGACGATCCGGGTCAAGGAGATCGAGGCCGCATGGCTGGGCAGCCTCGCACCCGATGCCGCCAAGGCCTTCACGACCGCGGTCGCAGCGGCCCGAGCGCGCGGGCCGGTCGAGCCCCCGCCTCCGATGGCTCCCGGCACGGCGCCGCGACCGCCGCGACCCGGACGCGAGCCGAAGCCCTCGAAGGAAGAGCGGACAAAGAACTCGCGCGCGTTCCGCGACTGAGTTTCAGCCCCGAGTACGGAGGACGCCGCGGCGCGGGGTTACCCGAGCTTAACGGCCGTGCCGGACGCGGTGACCATGAGCATCGAGCCGCCCTGGCCGACGGTCTCGTAATCGAGGTCCACGCCCACGATCGCGTCGGCGCCCAGCGCAGACGCTGCGGCCGTCATCTCCTCGACCGCGATGGTGCGGGCCTTGTTGAGCTCCTGCTCGTACGCGCCGGAGCGCCCGCCGACGATGTCGCGGATCCCGGCGAACAGGTCCTTGAAGATGTTCGCGCCAAGGATCGCCTCGCCGGTCACCAGGCCCTTGTATTCGGCGATCGGGCGTCCTTCGAGGGTCGGGGTCGTGGAAACGATCATCGGGGCTCCTCCAGGTCGAGTTGCGGTGTCGGTGTTGGGTGCCGCCCGAGGATAGCTCAGGCGAACCCGAGCGCCGTCCAGCCCGGCCCGCCGGGCGCCTCGATGAGCTCGACCAGGACACCGTGGCACGAGCGCGGGTGGATGAACGCGACCGGCCCCTCCGCCCCCCGCCGGGGTGCGGTGTCGATGAGTTCGAGGCCATCCATCTCCAGGCGCAGCAGCGTCTCGGTCAGGTTGGGCACCTCGAAGCACACGTGGTGGAACCCCTCCCCCTTCGAGGCGAGGAACCGCGCGACACCGGTGGTGTCGTCCGTGGGCTGGACGAGTTCGACCTTCGATTCCCCGACGGACAGGAACGCGATGCGCACGCGGTCGTGCTCGATGTCCATGATCGTCTCGACCTCGAGGCCCAGCTGGTCCCGCCACAGCCCCAGCGCCGCCTCGATCGAGGCGACGATCAGCGCGACATGGTGGATCTTGCCGAGCGACCGGATGCGGAGCGGGAGTGGCCGACCCGCGCTCACGGCCTGGTCCCCGGGAACGTGCGCCAGCCGGGCACGGCGATGGCCGCAACGCGGATCGTCGCGCGAGCCCCGTCGTCCATCGGTCGATTCCTCACGGACGGAGCGTACCCTGTCGTCGATGCCGGAGACGGATGTTCCCGGGTCGATCCCATGGCCCGTGGCCAGCGGGCTGGTGGTGCCGTTCGCCGTGCCGCCGGCCCTGGACGACCTTCGCCGACGCTGGGACCGGGCGGCCCTCGCTGGCGCCGGGCCGCATGTCACGATCCTGTACCCCTTTCTGCCATGCGAGTCGCTCGGCTCGGCCGACCGCGCGACGCTCGCCGCCGTCGCCGCGAGCGTACCGGCATGCAACGTCCGCTTCGAGCGGGTGCGCCGCTTCGCGGACCTCGTCTGGATCGAACCAGAGCCCGCCGAACCGTTCGCGGCGCTGACCGCGGCGGTCGCCGAGCGCTGGCCGGACCACCCGCCCTACGGCGGGACCTTCGAGACCGTCATCCCGCACCTGACGCTGGTCGAGTCCGAGGTCGCGCCGCTCGGGGCCATCGAAGACGCCGCCGCCCGCGTCGCGCCATTCGTCCGCCGAGCCCAGCGCCTCGAGCTGTGGTGCCAGGACGCGGCGGGTCGGTGGCGGCCGCGCTGGCGGATCCCGTTCGGGGTCAGACCGTGATGAGTTCGCGGTGCTCGCCCCATGTCACCCGAAGCCGGTCGCTGATCTCCCCGACCGTGGCGTAGACACGGACCGCCGCGAGGATCGCCGGCATCAGATTGCCGTCCGCCAGCGCGACCCGCTCGAGCTCGTCCATGGCCGAGCCCCACGCCTCGGCGGAACGCTCCGCCCGGACCTTCCGGACGCGTTCGATCTGGCGGCGCTCCCCTTCTGGATCGATCCGCTGGGTCGGTGGCGTGGCGACCTCGTCGTCGCGGAACTTGTTCACGCCGACGACGACCTGGTCGCCGCTGTCGACCGCACGCTGGACGCGGTAGGCCGCCTCCTGGATCTCGCGCTGCTGGAAGCCGCGCTCGATGGCCGCGAGCGTCCCACCCAACGACTCGATCTCATCGAGGTAGGCCCAGGCGGCGGCCTCGAGCTCGTTCGTAAGGCTCTCCACGTAATAGGAGCCGGCCAGGGGATCGGGCGTCTCGGTCACCCCCGCCTCGTAGGCCAGGATCTGCTGCGTTCGCAGGGCCAGCCGGGCGGCCTCCTCGGTCGGGAGAGCGAGCGCCTCGTCGCGGGAGTTCGTGTGCAGGCTTTGCGCTCCGCCCAGGATCGCGGCCAGCGCCTGGACCGTGGTGCGCACCACGTTGTTGTCGATCGACTGGGCGGTCAGGCTGGACCCGGCGGTCTGGACGTGGAACCGGCACAGCAGCGACTTGGGGTTCGTCGCCCCGAACCGCTCGCGCATGATCGTCGCCCACATGCGGCGGGCCACCCGGAACTTGGCGACCTCCTCGAACAGCTCCGACCAGGCCGCGAAGAAGAAGGACAGGCGCCCGGCGAAGTCGTCGACGTCGAGCCCTCGGTCAACGGCCGCCTCGACGTAGGCGATGGCGTCGGCCAGGGTGAACGCGAGCTCCTGAGCGGCTGTCGCCCCGGCCTCGCGCATGTGGTAGCCGCTGATGGAGATCGTGTTCCAGCGAGGCAGCTCGCGGGCGCAGAACTCGAAGACGTCGGTCACGAGGCGCATCGACGGGCGCGGCGGAAAGATGTAGGTCCCCCGGGCGATGTACTCCTTGAGGATGTCGTTCTGGGTCGTGCCCGAGATCCGCTCGCGAGCCACGCCCTGGGCCTCGGCGGCCGCCACGTACAGCGCGAGCAGGATGGGTGCGGTCGCGTTGATCGTCATCGAGGTGCTGACCTCGCCCAGGGGCAGGCCGTCGACCAGCACCGCCATGTCGGCCAGGCTGCTGATGGGCACCCCGACCCGGCCGACCTCGCCCTCTGCCGCCGGGGCGTCGGAGTCGTAGCCCATCTGGGTCGGGAGGTCGAACGCGACCGACAGGCCGGTCTGGCCGTGGTCCAGGAGGTAGCGGAAGCGGCGGTTCGTCTCCTCGGCCGTCGCGAACCCGGCGTACTGACGCATCGTCCAAAAGCGGCTGCGGTACATGGTCGGCTGGACGCCGCGCGCGAATGGGTACTCGCCTGGGCGGCCGAGATCGCGATTCTCGTCCATCCCGGCCAGATCGGCGGCGGTGTACAGGTCGCGGATCTCGAGGCCGGACGAAGTCTCGAAGCGGGCGCGCCGTTCCGGCGCAGCCTCCGCGGCCTTGGCCCGGAGCGTCTGGCGCCACCGTTCCCGGGCCGGGTCCTTGCCCTCCCCCACCGGGCGCGGCGGCCGGTCGTGTGGCGGGGTCACGCGAGCACCACGAGGACATCGCCGAGCTCCACCGTGGAGCCGGTGCCGACCGGCACATGCGTCACTGTCCCCGCCCGTGGCGCCCGCAGCTCGTTCTGCATCTTCATGGCCTCCACGGCGAGCAGCGTCTGACCGGCCTCGACCGTGTCACCGGGCGCGACGGCCACGGACACGATCCTGCCCGGGATGATGGCACGGATCTCGAGCGGTCCACCAGCGGAACCGGCTGCTGTGCGGTCCCGCGAGGCACGCTCGCGCAGGTCGGCCCTGGCCTCATCCTCCACGAGGAGTTCGAATCGCCAGCCGTCGACGACGACCTCGACCAGACGGCGGCCGTCGCGATCGAGGGCGCCGACCAGTCCGACCACCCCATTCGGTCCGAGGGCCGCGCTCGACGGCGAGTCGACGGTCACCGGCTCATCGCCTGGATGGGCGGTCGCCGGAGCCGTCGAGACGCGCCTGGGTCGGGAGTCCGCCCTGCCGCTCACCGCGGCCATCGATCGATGGCCGTCGCGCGGCCGGCGTTTCGCCACGCCGCGGCACCCGCGTCTTTGCGCAAAGACGCCCAGGTGTCGGGCCGTCCCGCCGGACGACCCATCTCCGGGACCGCCCGGGTCCGCGGCTCCCGCCGCCACCTGCACCGCCACGGCCAGCGCCTCTCGCCGACTCGCGTCGCCGTCCCAGTGCGTCTCGACCCAGTCCGTGGAAACCTCACCCAGGCCGAACGCCGGATCGCGCAGCAACGCCCGGTCGAACGGCAGCGTCGTCTGGATGCCGGTCACCGCGACCTCGTCGAGCGCCCGCCGCATCCGGTCGATGGCAGTAACCCGGTCCGGGCCGACGGTCATGATCTTGGCGATCAACGGATCGTAGTCCGGCGGCACCCGCTCCCCGGCGCGGATGGCCGTATCCATGCGAACCCCAGGCCCCGATGGCATCCGCCACTCCCCCACCCGGCCCGGCGACGGCGCGAAAGCACGCGACGGATCTTCGGCGGCGAGCCGGATCTCGATCGCATGGCGGGTCGGTGCCAACGCGGCGGCACCCGCAGCCAGAACGGCCTCGGGCAGCGGCGCCCCCGCCGCGATCCACAGTTGTTCCGCGACGATATCGAGATCCGTGACGAGCTCCGTGACGCCGTGTTCGACCTGCAGCCGCGCGTTGACCTCGAGGAACCAGAACCGCCGGTCGGTGTCGAACAGGAACTCCGCCGTCGCGGCGTTGTGCAGCCGGGCGGCGCGTGCGGCCCGGATCGCGAGGTCGTGCAGCTCTGCTCGCTCATCGGGCGTCAGGCCCGGCGCCGGCGATTCCTCGACGAGCTTCTGGTGCCGCCGCTGGATCGAGCAGTCCCGCTCCCCCAGCGCCACGATCGTGCCGTCCGCATCGCCCAGGAGTTGCACCTCGATGTGCCGGGCTGGACGCACCTCGCGTTCCAGGTACACCGCGCCATCACCGAATGCGGCCAACGCCTCCGCCGATCCTGCCGCCAGGGCGGCCGGCAAGTCCGAGGGCGACGCGACGTGACGCATGCCGCGGCCACCACCGCCGGCCGACGCCTTCACGAGCAACGGGAAACCGACGGCCTCCGCCGCCGCGACGACGGCCGCCGCCTCGTCGGGGCGGTCCACGGCCGCAGCCTCGAACGTCCCCGGCACCACCGGGACGCCGGCCGCCATCGCGGTTCGGCGGGCGGTCAGCTTGTCGCCGAGGGCATCGATGGCATCGGGACTCGGTCCGATGAAGGCGAGACCGGCATGGATCACCGCCCGCGCGAACGCTGCCCGCTCGGACAGGAATCCGTAGCCTGGGTGGATCGCCTCGGCACCCGTGGCCATGGCCGCCTCGACGATCGCGTCCAAGCGCAGGTAGCTCTCCGACGCCGGCGCCGGGCCGAGCCGGACGGCGAGATCGGCCGACTGGACGTGGGACGCATCCGCGTCGGCGTCGGAGTAGACGGCCACCGTTTCGATGCCGAGATCGCGACAGGTCCGCATGATGCGCAGGGCGATCTCCCCGCGATTCGCGATCAGGATCCGGGCGAATGGCCGGCCACCGTCTTTGCGCAAAGACGCGGCGTCGGACGCCGTCCGCGAGGGCGCGGTCACAGCGGGATGTTGCCGTGCTTCTTGGGCGGATTCGTGTCCCGCTTGTCGGCAAGCATCTCCAGCGCGGCGATGAGTCGCGGCCGCGTGTCGGATGGCCGGATCACGTCGTCCACATAGCCACGGGCCGCGGCGGCATACGGGTTGGCGAATCGCTCCTCGTAGTCGGCGACCAGCCGCGCGCGCTCGGTGGCCGGATCGGCAGCGGACGCGATCGTGTCGCGATGCAGGATGTTGACCGCGCCCTCCGCGCCCATCACCGCGATCTCCGCGGTCGGCCAGGCGAGGTTGATATCACCGCGCACATGCTTGCTGGACATGACGTCGTACGCGCCGCCGTAGGCTTTGCGCGTGATGACGGTCAGCTTCGGCACCGTCGCTTCGCAGTACGCGTACAACAGCTTCGCGCCGTGGCGGATGATCCCGCCGTGCTCCTGGTCGACACCCGGCATGAAACCCGGCACATCGACCAGAGTCACGAGCGGCACATTGAAGCAGTCGCAGGTCCGAACGAAGCGCGCCGCCTTCGTGGAGGCGTCGATGTCCAGGGCCCCCGCCAGCACCGCCGGTTGCTGGGCGACGATCCCGACGCTGCGCCCGCCAAGCCGCGCGAACCCGGTCAGGATGTTCGGTGCCCAGCCGGGCTGGATCTCGAGGAACGCGCCGTCGTCGATCACGAGTTCGATCACACGGTGCATGTCGTAGGGCTTGCTCGGGTCGTCGGGGACGATCCGATCCAGCTCGCCATCGCGTCGCTCGACGGGGTCGGTCGCGGAACCGCGCGGCGCCTCGCCGAGGTTGTTCTGCGGGAGGTGGCCCAGGATCCGCCGCGCGACCGCGAGTGCCTCCGCCTCGTCATGCGCTGCGATGTGGGCGACGCCGCTGCGCGTCGTGTGGGTCGTCGCACCGCCCAGCGTCTCGGCGTCGACGTCCTCGTGCGTGACCGCCTTCACGACGTTCGGTCCGGTGACGAACATGTAGCTCGTCCCCTCGACCATGATCGTGAAGTCGGTGATCGCCGGCGAGTACACGGCGCCACCGGCACAAGGGCCCATGACGAGCGACAGCTGCGGCACGACGCCCGACGCCAGCGTGTTGCGCAGGAAGATGTCGGCGTAGCCGCCGAGGGATACCACGCCCTCCTGGATGCGGGCGCCACCCGAATCGTTGAGACCGACGATCGGCGCCCCGACCTTCATCGCGAGATCCATGACCTTGCAGATCTTTTCCGCGTACGCCTCCGACAACGATCCACCGAACACGGTGAAGTCCTGGCTGAACACGAAGACGAGCCGACCGTCGATGGTGCCGTGCCCGGTGACCACGCCATCGCCAAGAAACGCGGTCTCGGCCTCGGGGTTCCGGTTCGTGACGAACGCATCCAGTTCGACGAACGAATCGGCGTCGAGAAGCAGGTCCAGCCGTTCGCGCGCCGTCAGCTTTCCGCGCTTATGTTGCTGATCGATGCGTTCCTGTCCGCCGCCGAGCATCGACTCTGCGCGCATCGCATCGAGCCGCGCGGCTCGCTCTTCATTCGTCGGCAATGCCGATCCTCCCGCTGCCAAAGGTCGTCTTTGTGCAAGGACAGTGGCCATCATACGGTCCCAGTTATCCACCGAAATGGTGAACAACTCTCGATCCGTGTGGATAACCAGCCTGTCCGCAAGCGGGTGGGCTGCGGTAGCATGACCACATCCCCGCCCCCAGCCGCTCTGCACGGCACGCCGAGCCCGGTCGATGATTCGAGGTGATGTCCTGGTGACCAATGTGATCGCGATCGCCAACCAGAAGGGCGGCGTCGGGAAGACGACGACGGCGATCAACCTCGCCGGGGCCCTCGCCGAGGAAGGCCTGCGCATCCTCTGCATCGACATGGACCCCCAGGCCAACCTCACGGCTGGACTCGGGATCAACCTCAATACCGTCGAACGCTCGATGGCCGACGTGCTCGCCGACGGACGATCGACGCTCGCCGAAGTGATTCGCGCGACCGAAAGCGCGGGCATCGACGTCGCTCCGGCGCACATCGACCTCGCCTCGACCGAGGGGGAGCTGTTCACCGCTCTCGGGCGCGAGCAGATCCTGCGCGACGCCATCGACGGGCAGACCGACGACTACGACTACGTCCTCATCGACTGTCCCCCGAACCTCGGGCTGCTGACCGTCAATGGCCTCGTGGCCGCCAACGGCGTGATCATCCCGGTCCAGACCCAGTACTACGCGATGAAGGGCCTGACCAACCTCGTCAAGGTCATCAACGCGATCCGGCTCAAGCTCAACCGCGACCTGCGCATCCTCGGGCTGTTGCCCACGTTCTACGACGGCCGCACCAACCTCGCTCGCGACATGCTCGATGAGCTGCGCGTGGTCGGCGATCATCACGTCTTCACCAGCATCGTCCGAAACACCGTGAAGCTCGGCGAGGCGCCGCTGGTCGGACGCCCGATCACGACCTACGCCGGTGGCAGCGACGCCGCGCGAACATACCGCGACCTCGCACGGGAGGTGGTCGAACTTGGCGCGTCCTGATTTCCGGGCGACGGCCGCCCGTCGCCTTTCGGAGGAGCGTGAGCTCTCCCCTGCCATCGTCAGCCTGCTGTCGAACGACTCACCGACGCGCAGCGTCGGGGTCCGGATCGTCCCGGTCGATCGCATCGACTCCAACCCGCAGCAGCCGCGTCTCGCGTTCAACCAGGAGACGCTCGACGAGCTGACCGCCTCCATCCGCGAGCACGGCGTGCTACAGCCGATCCTCGTTCGGCCCATGGGCCCGAACCGCTACCAGCTCGTCGCCGGCGAGCGCCGCTGGCGGGCCTCGAAGCAGGCGGGCCTCGAGACGATCCCCGCCCTGATCGAAGAGATCGACGACGACACGGCCCTCGAGATCTCGATCATCGAAAACCTCCAGCGCGAGGACATCTCGCCACTCGACGAGGCGGCGATGTACGACCGGATGGTCCGCGAGCACGGCTACAGCATCCGCAAGCTCGCCGACAAGCTCGGCAAGGACAAGGGCTACCTCGAGAACCGGCTTCGCCTGGCAGACGCGCCACCGGAGATTCGCGAGCTGGTGTCCTTGCGCAAAGACACCCTGTCCCACGCCTACGAACTGATGAAGGTCGACGACCCGAAGAAGCGACGCCGGCTGGCCGATCAGGTCGCGCGCGGCGAGCTGACGCTCATCAAGCTGCGCGACAAGATCGAGGGTCGCCGCTCTCGGCCGGCGCGCGTCGTGGACGACATCGGGATCGATGACGCCGCCCATGACGATGGCGAATTCGAGCTCGAGGACGCCGCCATCCCCGAGACAGAACCGCGACCCGCCGCGGAGCTGACCGACGATTCGCTCGTGAACGCCAAGCACTCCCTGGCCGACGCGCTCGACCTGCTCGTCGGCGTCCTCCGATCACCGGACGCCGTCGCCTCGATCACCGAGGTCGACCGGGCCAACCTCGCGAAGTACCTGACCATCGCGAAGCTCCGCCTCGAGAACGCGATCGCCATCGTCCGGACGGGCGATACCCGGGACTGACCGACGACCGACGCAGACATAACGAAGCCGGCGCCATGGCGCCGGCTTCGTCGCTTGGGGGTCGAGGACCTCGAGTGTCCCTAGTCGTTTCCGCCGTTCGCGGCCTTGTCGGCCTTGCGGGCCTTGGCGGCCTCCGACGCCGCCGATCCGCGCTCGTCGGCGGCCGTTGCGGCCTCAGGCTTGCCCTCATCACCGCGAGCGATCTCGGAGACGTACGCGCCGTGATTGTCAGCGCTCGCTGGGGTCGCCCCGGTCGCGGCCTGCGACACGAACCAGCCGTGGTTCTGCGGCCGCTCGCCTGCCTCGTCGGCATCCGGGGCGCTGTCGTCGCCCTCCTCATCCTCGTCGGCCTCGGGCACGGCCGCGGCGTCGGGCTCGACGGGCACGATCTTGCCCGCTGCCTCGGACGCCCGCGTGAGTCCGTCCCCGGCGGCAGCCGCAGGCGCTGCCACCGAAGCGGGCCTGGCTGCGAGCACCACGCCGGCCGAGAGCGCGAGCGTGGCGAGTGCGACCAGCAGGCCGCGAAGGTTGCGAGTGATTCGATGCACGATGGGGGACCTCCGTTCACGGGGCGGGCCGTCCGGCCCTACTCGATCTCGCCCCGCGCACCAACGATAACGAAGTCGGAAAGTGCCGCGTTAGGGCCGCCGGGTACCCGTCGCCGCGGCGGCGGAGCCATCACGCGGAGGCGTCATCCGAGCGCGGCCGGCAGCCACGCGAGCAGGGCCAGCCCGCCGCCGACCGCCTCGAACTGCCACGCGCGCTCACGACCGGCCGCTCGGCGATCGCGTGACCAGAGGATGGCCGCCCCGATGAGGCCAGCGGCGGGGACCACCGGGGCGATCTGGAGGAGTCCCACTCCACGGAACGCGAGCCAGCCCAGGCCCACGATCAGGGTCAGCAACCACAGCGCGGCATGCGCTCGCCACGATCCCTCGAGCCCGAGCCGGGTCGCCACCGAGGCCGTGCCCGCCGCCACATCCCGCTCCAGGTCGGCCCGGGCATTGGCGATCGCGAGGGCGGCACCGGCCAGGACCGCCATCGGGACGAGCACGAGGAAGAAGGACGGGAGGTCTCCGGCCGCGCCGAGCCAGCCGTAGACGGGCAGCAGCGGGATGCCGACGGCAAACGGGAGCCACGACCAGGCCGTGCCCTTGGCCACGAGGTCGTAGCCATACCCGATGAGGAGCACGGCGAGCGCGAGCGCCCCGACCCGGATGTCGACCACGGCCCCGAGCGCGACGCCGACCAGCGCTCCCCCGCCCACGACGGCCCAGGCCGCCGGCACGCTCACGAGCCCGGCCGGGATCGGCTTGCCGGGCTTGCGACCGGCATCGTCGGGGGCATCCTGGATGTCGTTGAGCGCTCCGATGGAGACCTGGAGGGCGGTCATCGACACGCCGAGGCCCAGCGCCCGGACCGACTCCGCCCCGGCGGCGGTGGCGACAGTAGCGACGACGATCCCGTCGAGGAGCGAAGGGAAGGGATGGACCAGGCGGACGACGGCCGCGGCCGCGGTGCGGCCGAGTGACCCGTCAGACGTAGACGAGCTCGTGGAAGTTCTCGACCAGGTAGTCGATGAGGCGCTGACGGGCGTCGGGGGCGTCGGCACGGATCCCCGGCACGAGTGCGAAGAGCGTCACCGCCGGCATCATCTGGCGGCCCTGAGCGTCGCGCCCGATCACGGCCGGCGGCCCGTTGCCGGATGCGAACACCCGTTCGATATCACGCTCGCTGAGCCGGGCCGACCGGCGCAGGTCGTCGAGCACCCGCAGTACGCCGCGACGCTTGGCGACATCGCGCATCATCTCCTGCGCCCAGAGGTCGATCTGCTCGTCGCTCTGCTCGCCGAGACGGGCTCGGTACTCGGTGGGGTCGGCGGATAGGCCGGTCGAAGCCACGCTCGCTCCTGTGGGGATCCTGCGCGCGGAGTATGCCAGACGCGCCCGGCTAACCGCCGGCCGTGGCGAGCGTCTGCGGCTCGCTGGCGTCGGCGGTCTGGGCGGCCAGGGCGGCCTCGCGGGATCCCTCCGGCCAGTCGTTGAAGCGCTCCGAGAGCCACGCTCCGGAACGGCCGCTCCGGGCAGGTTGCCGGGCGTCCGCGACGAGGGCCTCGAGCGACGCCTGGGCCGCCGCGGTCATCGCGGCGATGTTCGCTCGGTCGGGGCGTCCGGACCCGACGATGGGCTCCCCGACCCGAACGCGGACGCGGCCGCCAAAGCGCAGCCAGCTGGTGCCGTTGATGGCGATCGGGACGAGCGGGACGCGTGATCGCAGGGCGAAGTACGCGGCCCCCTCATTGAGCGGCAGGACGGCCGACTCGATCGCGCCGATCCTCCCCTCCCCCGCGATCGCCACGACGCCACCGGCGCCGATGACCGCGCTGACCTTGCGGGTCGCTTCGAGCAGGTCGTTCTTGCCTGGCTTGTACGGGATGGACGTTCCCGTCCAGGCCATGAGCCGGTTCCGCCCGCCCACGCCCATGTCCTCCTCCTTGGGGCCGAAGAACGACAGTCGCGGCCGCATCGGGAGGGTGCCCATCAATACGAATGGATCGGACCATGACAGGTGGTTGAAGCAGTAGATGGCGGGTCCGTCCGGGAGCCGATCGAAGCCCTCCTCCTCGAATTGCAGCCAGGCGCGGCAAACGGCGCCCACGGCGAGCCGGGACATCCAGTAGCGGAGGGTCCGCCGGAACGGGTGCAGGGGCGGCTTGACCGGGATCGGGCGTGGCGCGGCGCTCAAGAGCCGGACCGTCCTGCGGCCGGCGGCGGCGGCGCCGCCCCGGGTTTTCGAGATGCGCCGTCGGCCTTGGCCGGCGAACTCCCGGCCTTGCCCGACGCGCCGGCGGGCTTGCGCGCTGCCGACTTCGCCACGGCGGTCGAGCCGCCGCCGGCCTTGGCGGATCGACCGCGCTTCACGGCGCGAGGCGTGAACGGCCGTCCGTCGATCCGGGCGAACAGCTCCAGCGCGAACGAGGCCAGGGCGTCGCCATCGTCGTCCGTACCACGCAGGATGTGGCTCTCCACCTGGAAGCCGAGCAGGCGATGGCCACTCACCATCTCCAACCCGAGCTCGCCCACCTGGAGCCGCGCCCAGCGGATCACTTTGGCCGACGCCCGAGGGCCTTCCCCCGGCGCGTTGACGCGAACGAGCACCTGCAGGAGGCCCGCGTCGGTGGGGACGAGCATCACGTAGCGGACCCCGGGATCCTCGCCCCAGACGATCCAGGTCCGCGGGTCCGGCTCGGCACCGAGTGCCGCCAGGACCGGATCGATGACGGCCAGCACCTTGAGTGTCAGCGCGTCCTTGTGAGGCGCTCGAGTCCGCCAATCGCTCAGACGCATGCTGTCCTCCCGGTACGACCGGCTGGGTCCGGACGGAGCATCGAGGCTAGCACAGGGCCGTTGTCCGAAGATCACGTCCGGCACCCGGCGGGTCGGCGCGGTATCGTGCGGCGGTGCGGATCCACCGGGACCTTGCGGGCTGGGGCGTCTTCTTCATCGTCGCGGGCGGGTTGCCCCTGGCGGTCCAGACGGGCCTGCTCGATCAGGCCGTGCTCGATCGCTGGTGGTCGTTCTGGCCGCTGATCCTGGTCGGCATCGGGCTGGGCCTCATCTTCACCCGGACGCCGCTCGAGCTGGTCGGCGGGCTGATCGTGTCGGGTACGTTCGGTCTGCTCGCTGCAGGCATCCTGACGAACGGCTTCGGCGGGATCGGCGACCTCCAATCGGGCGTATGCGGCTCGGGCGCGGATAGCGGCGGGACGCCGTTCCGGCCGGTCACGGGCTCGTTCGAAGGAGACGCCTCGGCGAACATCGAGGTGTCGTGCGGCACCGTCGACGTCGCTATGTCGCCCGGGCAGACGTGGACGGTCCAGGGCGTCGATGACACCGGCGGGGGACCACGCATCGAGGCCGACGGGCAGACCCTCTCGATCGCGCCACCCGACGGCGACATCGGGCGATTCGTCGGCGAACGCGATCGCTGGGAGGTCAGCCTGCCGACGGCGCCGCATCTCGACCTCTTCCTGAGTGTCGACGCCGGCTCGCTGGTCGCCGACCTGCAGGAGGCCCGACTCGGCGTCGTCGACGTGGAGCTCAACGCCGGCCAGGCCACGGTGATCCTGCGTGACGCCGTGGAGGTCGGCGGGATCGAGGCGAGCCTGAACGCCGGTTCGCTGGGGCTGTATCTACCGTCCGTGTCCACCTCCGGCACGATCGAGGCGAACGCGGGCAGCATCAAGCTGTGCGCGCCGCCGGGCGTGGCCCTGCGCCTGCATACGGACGAGAACGTCCTGTCCTCTTACGATTTCGGATCGGCCGGGCTGATCCAGGTCGGCGACACGTGGGAGACCCCGGGCTACGACACGGCCGTGACGCGGATCGAGTTGCAGATCGAGGCGAACGTCGGATCGTTCCGCCTGGATCCCGAGGAGGGCTGCTCGTGACCGGGCGCGGACCGATCGCCGCGGGGCTGGTGCTGATCGTCATCGGGGGGCTGTTCCTGGCTCGCGAGGCGATTCCCGGGTTCGACTTCGGGCGGCTGTGGCCGATCGCGTCCGTCGTCCTCGGGGTGACGCTCCTGGTCCTGTCGATCCGGCCCGGACGCCCAACGACCTGACCCGGCGCCGACCGGTTCCGTAGGATGCCTGTATGGAGGGGTCGGAGGTCCAGTTCGCGGCGTTGCTCAGCGCGGGGGTCCTCGCGGGTCTGTGGCTGCTCGCCCGCGGGATGGGTGGTTACCGGACGGCCGTCCGCATCAGCGATACCGGCACGTCGCGGATCGCGACGTTGGCCGCCGGTGAGGTCCGGGTGAGCGGCCGGATCGAGACGGCGGAGGTCTTGCTGATCTCGCCCCTGCAGAGCGCGCCGTGCGTGTACTACCGCTCGACGATCGAGAGCGGCGACGACGATATCGGCGACCCGGACGACGTCGTGGAGGAGCGGGCAGTCGGGTTCCGGGTCGTCGACGAGTCGGGTGACGTGCGGGTGTTCCCGCGCGGGGCTCGCTGGGACGCGCCGGTCCGCTTCGACGATGGGACCGGCACGTTCGGCGAGGAACCGGCCGGATTGTCGATGCGGACGGGCAGTGCCGTGGCGCCGGCCGAGATCGACCGCGAGGCCGCGATCGCGGCCCTGTTGACGGTGCGACCAGCGGCGGGTATGGCAGACGACGACCTGGGTGACGGCTCCCTGCTCGGCGGGTTCGCCGGCGGCGCGGCGCGGCGGCGGCGGCGCTTTCGCGAGGCACGTCTGGCCCCGGGCGACGTGGTCACGGTCATCGGCCGGGCCGTCCCGTTCTCGGATCTCGCGGATCCGACGGAGGCCGACGCGGCCAGCGGCTCTGGTCTGGCCACCGACGACCCGGAGGTCGCGGCCGATCTCGCCGAGGCTCGCGCGGCCGGACTCCTCGCGGACGATCCAGAGGAGGCCTGGGGCAACGCGGCGATCCCGGGGTTCGGCATCGGGCGGCCCGTGCGACCGCCCGAGCTGGACGCCGATGCCGATGCCCTCCCCATGGGCAGCGCCGAGGACGCCGCGCGCATCGAGCGGCGCTTCACGATCGGGCCCCACACCTTGGTCCTCGCCAGCGCGCCTGACGTGCCTCTGCTCATCGCCCACGGGCTGCCCGGGGTGGCGGCCGATCGGAACCAGGACTTGTTCGTCATCGGATTGCTCGGAGCCGTGTTGGCCATCGGATCCGCGCTTGGGCTTGCCCTCGTGCTGAGCGGCGGATTCGGGTCATGACGCCGGAAAACTTGGCGGCTGCGTTCGCGGTCGGGCTGCTGCTCGCCATCCTCCTCTTCATCGTGGTAGCAAGCTACAACGCTGTCATGGCACTACGGCAGCGCATCGACAAGGCCTGGTCCAACATCGATGTCGCGCTCAAGCAGCGGCACGATCAACTGCCGGCGCTCGTCGCCGCCGTCCGCGGAGCGATGGCCTTCGAACAGGAAGTCCTGACCGAGGTGACCCGAGCCCGGGCGGCATACTCCCCGACCGAGCCGATCCCGACCCAGGCCCTCCACGCCGAGGCGACCTCGGCCGCCGTCCGCTCGCTGTTCGCGGTCGTCGAGGCGTATCCCGCGGTGAAGTCCCAGCAGAACGTCCTCGACCTCCAGGACGAGATCGAGCGACTCGAGGCGATGATCGCCGACCGTCGGGAGCTCTACAACGACCAGGTTTATCGCTACAACACGAGGATCTCGACGATCCCGACGCTGCCGCTCGCCTGGGTCTTCGGGTGGACCCCGCGCGAGTTCTTTGCCGCCACACCCCAGGAAAGCGTCCGTCCGGAGGCCTCGCTGTGAGCGATGGGGCCCCGGAACGCCAGATCTGGCTGGTCCGCCACGGCGAGACCGAGTGGTCGAAGTCCGGGCGTCACACCGGTCGCACCGACATCCCCCTCACCGACATCGGGCGGCAACAAGCCGGGGCCCTCGCCCACCGCCTCGCCGGCCACCGGTTCCCGCTCGTCCTCACGAGCCCGCGTTCGCGGGCCGCCGAGACGGCCCGTCTGGCCGGGTTCGCGGACGCCGTCATCGAGCCCGACCTTGGCGAATGGGACTACGGCGCGTTCGAGGGTCGGACGACGGCCGACATCCGCGAAGAGATCCCGGACTGGAGTGTCTGGACCGGGCCCTGGCGCGGCGGCGAAACGGTCGAACAGGTCGGGGTGCGGGCTGACCGCGTGATCGAGCGTTGCCTCGACCCGGGCGGGGATGGCGATGTGCTGTTGTTCGCGCACGGGCACCTGTTGCGAGTCATGGCTGCGCGCTGGATCCACCTGCCGGCAGACGCGGGCCGCCATTTCGCCCTCGGGACGGCCACGATCGGGATCCTGGGCTGGGAGCGCACGAACCGCGCCATCGAGACCTGGAATGAGGCCTGTCAGTTGACTTCCTGAGGCCGACGCGGGCACGAAGCCCCGCCGGCGGGCCTTGAGCACGGCCGACGAGGGCCGGTGCGTGCCGGAGCGAGCCGATTTCCGCCTCGAATGCCCTGACTACCGGGGGACGGACGTGATCGCCTTCGGGGACCGACCCTGAGGCGTCAAGGTCGTATCCGCGCCGCGCGCATGGCGCAACGGAGTCCCCGTTTGTCTGTCCCGTCCATCCCGTCAGGTTCGGCCCAGAGCCCCACGTTCGTGGATGCCGCTGAAGCCCAACCGACCCCGCCCGCCGAACGCCCGCTTCCCGCCGACGAAACCCGCGAACTCGCCCGTCTGGCCGTGGCCATGGCCGCCATCGTCCTGATCTTCGCCGTGGCGGGAGTCGGCCTGGTGCTCGAGACCGGCGACATGGCGTCGGCCGCTGGAGCCGTCGTCATGACCGCGCTCGCCGTGGCCCTCATCCACGCCCGGCGACAGCTCCTCGCCGGGCGTTCGGAGCGGGCGGTGATGCTGCTGGTCGCGTCGGTGCTCGTGGCGGTCCTCGCCTCGGCTCCCATTCCGCCTCCGGTCCCGGCCCTGGCGGCGGCGCCGATCATGGCCGTGGCCTTCGCCCTCTCCTTCCTGAACGGTCGCCGGCTCAAGGGCGCCCTGATCGCCGCCTGGATCGTCGCGGTGATCACCTCCGTCATCATCGAGCTCACGCCGGCGAGTCCCGACCTGCCTGCGGAATTCGCCGCGCTCCTGCGCGTCGGGGCACTGGCCGCGGTCGTCGGCCTGGTCGGTCTCGTCTTGTTCCGGCACCGCCGTCGACTCGAGCACGCGGTGACACGTGCGCAGACTTCGAGCGAAGCGCTGCGCGACAGCGAGGCACGCTACCGGACGGTCGTCGAGGCCGTCCGTGAGGTGATCTTCCGCGTCGACAGCGCCGGGCGTTGGGCGTTGCTCAACCAGGCATGGGAGGAGCTGACTGGTTACCCGGTCGCCGACGCGATCGGCCGCCCCATCACGGAGTTCATCCACCCCGACGACCGCGAGGCCCACGTCGACCTGGCGCGTTCCATCGTGCAGGGCAAGCTGGAGGATTACCGACACGAATTGCGCGTGGTCGGCAAGCACGGCACGGACATCTGGGTCGAAGCGCATGCCCAGCGCATCCTCGACGAGGACGGCGAGTTCGCCGGGATGTCCGGCACCCTCACCGACGTCACGATCCGTCGGGAGCTCGAGGAACGACTCATCCAGCAGGCGTTCCATGACGACCTCACCGGCCTGGCCAATCGAGCCCTGTTCAAGGACCGAGTCGAGCATGCGCTCCAACGCCGCTCCAAGGGGCGCCGGTCGGTCGCGCTGTTGTTCCTCGACCTCGATCGGTTCAAGACCGTCAACGACAGCCTCGGCCATAACGTCGGGGACGGGCTCCTCATCGCCATCGCCGGGCGCCTCCATACCGTCCTGCGCCCCGAGGACACCATCGCGCGGTTGGGCGGCGACGAGTTCGCGATCCTCGTGGACGATATCGACGCACCGAGCGACGTCGTCGTCCTGGCCGAGCGGGTCCTGACGGCCTTCGACAGCCCCTTCCGGCTCGACAATCGCGAGATCACGATCCGCTGCAGCATCGGGGTCGTCCTGGCGGGCAGCGGCGAGGGCACGGTCGACCACCTGCTGCGCGACGCCGACGTCGCGATGTACCGCGCCAAGGTCAGCGGTCGCGGATCGTATGCGCTCTTCGAGCCGTCGATGCAGGCCGAGGTGGCCGCCCGCCAAGAGCTCGAATCGACGCTTCGCGAGGCGGTCGAGCACGAACGCCTCACCCTGGCGTACCAGCCGATCGTCGACCTCCGCGATGGCAGCATCGTTGCCGTCGAAGCGTTGGCGCGCTGGTCGCACCCCGTGCGGGGTGACGTGCCCCCGGCCACCTTCATCCCGACCGCCGAGGAGACCGGCCTGATCCTGCCCCTCGGTCGTTGGGTCCTCCGGCGGGCGTGCCTGGACCTGGCCGCCCTGCGGCAGAACGGTGGCGACGCGGAGAACCTGCGCCTGGCCGTGAATCTCTCGCCCCGCCAGCTGCGCGATCCCCGCATCGTGGACGACGTGCTCGGAGCGTTGCGGGACGCCGGTTTGCCGCATGACGTTCTCGACATCGAGATCACGGAGAGCCTCGTGCTCGATTGCGGCGAGGAAGGCCTGGGCTATCTCCGGAGGCTCCGCGACGCGGGATGCGGGGTGGCCTTCGACGACTTCGGAACGGGCTTCTCGTCGCTCGGCAACCTGCGATCCCTGCCGATCGATGGGCTCAAGATCGATCGTTCGTTCGTTGCGACGATGCTCGACGGCGGCGTCGACGCGGCCGTGGTCGAGGCGATCATCAGTCTCGGAGCGGCGCTCCACGTCTCGGTCGTCGCGGAGGGCATCGAGGATGCTGCCACGGCCAAGCGGCTCCTGGAGCTCGGGTGCCCGCTCGGTCAGGGCTACCACTTCGGGCGGCCGGAGCCGCTCCCGGCACTCGAGGCACGGCTCGCCCCCAGGTCGAGGCCGAGCGCGGCCGCCTGACTCCTGCGCCGGACGTGCCGGCAAATCCGTAACGTTTCGGGAACGTTCCGCGCGCATCATCCGTTGCCATGACCGCCTTTCGGCCTGAGGTGAATACTCCTGCCTCGGGGGCACGCCGGCTGTCGCGCCCGATCCGGACGCTGGTGTGGGCGCTCGCGCTCGGCTTGCCCGCGCTCATGGTGGCCGCGCTCCCGCTGCTCCCGCTCGTCGGAGAACGAGACGGCTGGGCGCTGTTCGCGTACCCGGCGGTCGTCTCGACATGGGCGGTCATGGGTGCCGTGATCGTCGTTCGCCGGCCGGACAACATCGTCGGCTGGCTACTGTGGGTCGTGGGCATCGGCTTGGCCGTGAGCCTGGTGGGCCAGTCCTGGAGCTTCATCAGCGTGATTCGCGCCGGTGGCGCGTTGCCCGGCACCACCGTCGGTGCCTGGCTGAGCTGGCTCTTCATGCCGATGCTGGCGCTGGCCCTGATCGTCCCGCCATTGCTCTTCCCCGACGGCCGCCTGATGTCGCGTCGATGGATGCTCGTGCTCGTGCTCGCCCTCGCTGCGATCGTGGGCCTGGCGCTTGGGGCGATCCTGAAACCGGGACCGCTCGACCTTGTCGACTCCGCGATCGAGAACCCGACCGGCATCCCAGCGCTGGCAGAGGTCGCGCGGACGCTGCTGGACCTGTCCGGGTTCGTCCTCCTGCCGTGCCTCCTGCTGGCCGCCCTCGCCGCCTTCGTGCGATTCCGTCGCGGGACGTCGATCGAGCGCCAGCAGCTCAAGTGGTTCGGATCCGCGATGGGACTCGCCGCCCTGGGCCTCACCGGGGCGGCGACGCTGCCCCAGCCCATCGGCATCGCGTGCTACGTCGTGATGACGATCGCCCTCGGCTTCGTTCCGGTCGCCATCGGCATGGCGATCCTGCGCTATCGGCTGTACGACATCGACCGCCTTATCGGCCGGACGGTGGCATATGCGACGGTCACCGCCGTCCTCGCCGCTGCCTTTGTCGCGACCAACCTGGTCCTCCAGGCGCTGCTGGCGAACGTCACTGGCGGCGAGACATTCACGACGGCCGCCTCGACCCTCCTCGTCGCGGGCCTGTTCCAGCCGCTCAGGCGCCGCGTCCAGGCCACGGTCGACCGCCGCTTCAACCGAGCCCGCGTCGACGCCGACCGCGTCGTGCAGGCGCTCGCGAACCAAGCCCGCGACCAGGTCGACCTCGACGCGCTCCACGCCGCGGTCCTCGGCGCCATCGACGAGGCGGTCGCACCCAGCCGGTCCGGCATCTGGCTCAGGGCGAACCCATGAGCCGCCGGCTTCGGGGATTCGGCGTCGTCGCCATGGCCGTCGGGCTTGTGGCGTGTGTGGGCGTCAGCGCACCGGCGACTTCGACGTCGGTGCCGGCGCCTTCGCCGACGATCCGGCAGCCGTCGACCGCTCCGTCAGAGGCGGCGGCGCCCTCCGCGACGCCGTCCGACTCCCCCTCCGCGTCGCCATCCGCGCGCGTGTTCGAGTCCACTCGACACGGGTACCGCGTCGAGGTCCCACCCGACTGGATCGTTCACGAGTACGACGGATCGTGGGAATCCCTCGCAGAGTTCACCCCCGGCGGTGAGGTTCCGGGCGAGGACGCGATCGCCCCGGCGGGCTTCGGCTCGTTCCTCGTCATGAACTCGATGGCGATCCCGACCGAAACGACTGCGGACGAATGGCGGTCCGACTTCGAGACGCACGTCGCGGCCGGGCTGCCCCCCGATTGTCCGGGCACCCCGCGGTCCGGCACGTTCGCGGGCGAATCCGCCGGGATCCTGGAGCAGACCTGTGCCGGCAAGCACATCGTCGGGCGCACCCTGGTGCACGCTGGGCGCGGCTACTATTTCACCACGCTGTCGCCGCATCCCGATCCAGCCATGGAAGCGATCGTCGCGGAACTGGCGGCCTCGATCGCATTCACCGACTGAGGCGCGACGCGTCCAGGCGATCGATGAGGGGAGGTCTGGCTCCGGCGGTAGGACTCGAACCTACGACCAAGCGGTTAACAGCCGCCCGCTCTACCACTGAGCTACGCCGGAACGTGTCGCGGGCAGCGTGCCCACGGGGCCGCGTCGCGCGGCCGGTCGGAAGGATACCTCACAGCAGGAAGCGGAGCAGCGACGCGACCATCCCCGCGATGAACCCGACGAGCGTGAACGCGACACCGGCCTTGGCCCAGGTGTCACGCAGGACGACGCGTCGCGGTGCGAGCCCAAGGCGAGCCCGAACGGCCTCGAGGGGGGCAAACCACTCAGGGTCGTCCCGAGTGGCCCGCTCCCGCGCTTCGGCCAGGGCGACCGTCACGTCCGCGGCTCGCCGTGCCTCGCCTCCTTGACGAACCTTCTCGGCCGCCGATCGAAGGTCGTCCACCCCTGGCGCTCCCGTCTCGAGCCAGTCGATGTACTGGATCAACGAGGCTCGTTCGAAGGCCGTCTCCGGCGAGGGTTCGAGCGTCGCCAGCTCCCGGCGCGCGTCGTCGTATCGACCGGCGAAGGCCAACAGCTCGACCCGCGGCAAGACAACAGCTGGTGCCGGCGGATGGGCGGCCAACCACAGATCGATCTGCTCGGCGTTCGCGGGCGTGGGCCCGCCGCTTCGTTCCTGGAATCGGTCAAGCTCCAGGCGACCGAGCCAGGAAAACGCCTCGAACGCCCGATGGACTCGCCGCGGGACCAGCAGGAACGCCACGGCGGTCGCCACCGCGCCCGCGACTGGTGCCCCGACCAGGGGCTCCGGGATCGGCCCGACCTCGGGTCGCAGGTAGATCCACGCGACCGCCACGGCCGCGGCCACGAGAGCGCCACGCACCGACGAACGCTGGATGACGGGACCGAACGCGCGAATGATCGCCGTCGATCGCTCGGGAAGTGTTCGCAGCTCGCGATGCATCAGGATCGGCAGCCGCTCAGGGCGCCTCGATCGGGCTGTCCGGCCGGTTGCCCCACTCCTCCCATGAGCCCGCGTAGCTCCGGACGTCCTCGAAGCCGGCCAGCTCGTGGAGCACGAACCAGACCAGGGCGGCGCGCACCCCGCCCTGGCAGTACGTGGCACGGATCTCCGCCGGCTCGACGCCGCTCGAGCGGATGATCGAGAGCATCTCGTCGACCGCGCGGAAGGTCCCCTCGTCCGTCAGCAGGTCCGAGAACAGGCGGTTGCGGGCGCCCGGGATGTGGCCGCCGCGCCGGGCTCGAAGGTCCGTGCCGACCCATTCGCCGGCGGTCCGGACGTCGAGGAGCCTCGTCGGCGCGTCGGAACCCTGGCTCGATTCCCTGCTCCAGGCCAGGACCTCGTCGTAGGTCGCGATGATCGAGTCGTCGCGCTCCCCCAGCGTGACCGGGGTCCGCTCTGCGTCCGCCGGATCGGTCGCGGGGACCTCGGTCGAGGTGGCGTGGCCCGCCCGCCGCCAGGCTTCGATCCCGCCGTCGAGGATGTGCAGCCGGTCCTTCGGGAACCGGTACAGGCTGAGCAGCCAGTAGCCGCGGATGGCCTGACGATTGAGCCCGACGTCGTCGTAGAAGACGATCCGGTCCCCCTCGCCGACGCGCCAGCGGCGCAGCACCGCCGCGGTCTGCCCGGGCGTGGGGACCAGCCATTCTCGCTCCGCGTCGCCGGTCTCCGGAGCCGTGCCGCGCAGGGCGATCTCGCGATGGATGTCGCTGTACACGGCGCCTGGGATGTGTCGCTTGTTGTAGACGCGCCGATTCGGCGAGACGTGGACGAGGCGCAGGTCGGGGTCCTCGAGGTGATCGGCCAGCCAATCCGTGCCGATCAGCTGCCCCGGGTCGGCGGTCGCGAGCCGCTTGGTGTTCATGGCGGACGATGCTAGCAGCCGGTCGAAGCGCCGGGTACGCTCGGGGTCATGACCCAGTCGTGGCGGACCCTGGTGCTGCTCTTTCCGGTCCTGGACGCCCGGTACGGATCTGGGCTGCAGCGCAGCCGCGCCCGCCGGGTCATGACCCGCGACGAACGGGCGGCCGTGATGGACGTCGTCGAGCGCCTGCCGGCGACCGTCCACGCCTGGAGTGACGGCCTCGCAGCGCTCGAGCCGTTCGATGTCGTCGAGGTGCGCCGCTCGATCCGGTCGCTGTCATCGAGCGGCGGGGGCCGCTGGTGGGTCGGACCCCGCGAGGTCCGCCCCGAGCTCGAGGAGGTCGCCGGGACGGGTGCGACCTACGACTCCGTCTACGCACTGTGGCCGAGCGATCCGGCCGTGCCCCAGTGTGGCTGGGGATGCAGCATCGGACCGTCCGATGCGACGTTCGGTGCCGGGTTCTCGTCCATCTCGACCGACCACTGGCGGACCCTCCTGACCGATCCCGACCCCGAGCAGGGCTACGTCCACGAGTGGCTGCACCAGGTCGAGGCGGTCTACCGGACGCTGGGCGTCTCCGAGACCGAGCTCCCGCCGCTCCACGATGCGGGGGCGTTCACATCCGTGCGGCCCGCCGACGAGCCACCGCACCGCCGGTCATACGCCGAGTACCACGACGGCGGCGCCCGGACGTGGGCGCCCTGGTACCACGACTGGATGACCGGTCGATTGGCGCCAGTCGACGGGACTCCCGGGTCAGACCGACTCGTCGAGGCCGGCCCGATCGGCCTGACCCCCGAGCGGTGGGCCCTGCGAAGCCGCAGTGAAGACCTCATCTGCCGATGGCCTGAGCGGTCACCTCGAGCGCGTCGACCTCAGCCCGGTAGATCGCGCCGAGCCGGTCGCCGAGTCCTCGAGGATCGCCGCGATGCGGTCCGGTGACAGGGGGAAGGCTTCGGCGTAGCGATCCCGGATCGCCCACGCGGTCTCCGCGGCCGCGCCCACGCGCGACCGACCCCCTTCGCCGGCCATCACCGCCTCGTGAAGGGTCTCGACCGCCTCGACCGCCTGGGCTGCACCGTCGAGATCGGGCGGTACGGCCGCGTCGGCCAGCTCCTCCCATCGGTCGGCGACGCCCCGCCACGCCCGCGCCGCGTCACCGAGCGCAGGGTTGTCGAGCGCGACGGCCGCTTCGTCGAGTGATGCGGCGTACAGCTCCCGCAAGTGCCCGCCCTATGGCCCGACCTGGCCGTCGACGCTTTCGTGAAGGGCCGACAGCGAGCCGAACAGGCCGTGACCGTCGGCGAAGACCCGCGGCCACGCCTTCGCGTTCCGCTGATCGGTCATCAGACGGCCCCACTTGCGCCAGGCCGGGAGCGAGAAGGAGTCGGATGGGGATCGCAGGTGATCCACCTGGTCCTGGAGACCCGCGCGCATCGCCGCCCGAAGCCGGTCGGCCGGGATCGGTCCGGGCGTCGTTCGCAGCCCGACGATCCGGTGCTTGAACGAGCCGATCCGTCCGCGCGCGGCGGCCATCACGGCCGGTGACACTCGGAATGGGCTCCGGCCACGGTCGTCCACGAGGTACGCCATCGGCGTCACGTCCGAAGACGACGACGACCAGACCGAAGTGCCCCGACATCGCCTCGGGTTGTCCCCAGGTCCCGATCGACTGGAGGTCGATCAAGGCGATGACGGGCATGCCGGCGTCCAGGCGTGCATCGAGCGCCTCGCGAGCCCCTTTCGCGCCGCCGGTCTCGTGCATGTCGGGCTCGACGCCGAGCCGATCGAGCGTCTTGCCGGTCCAGCCGGGGATCGACGGGTATTGCCACCGATTCCGGAATCCGAGGGTGAGCACCGGCCCGCCGTGGCTCTTGAACTCCCAGAGGATGTAGCCGGCGCCCAGGCCCCCGCCGATGCCGAGGATCGCGGCCTCGGTCAACGGCTCGCCCGTCAGGCCCGAGACAACACCCTGGTTCGCCAGGACGTTCGCCAGCGCCGCCGTCTCCGGGTGGAGGCCACCGCGCATCCGGTAGCCGCTCGGGGTGGCGGCGTCGGCCGTCGGCTCCGCGTGATGTCCGTCCGCGGTCCCCACGATCAGCGTCCGTCGGGCGGCGGCATATCGCTCGCCGGTCTTGGCCATGCGCGCGCGCACGACCCGCTTGAAGGCCTTGTCGGTGGTCATCGGTCAGTTCTCCGTCACGGCCGCCGACGCACGCGCCCACGCCGCCACGTCGTCGGCCGGTCGGATGGTCGACCGGTTCGTCCCGAGGATCCGGATCCCCTTTACCGCCGCATCGCCGCGCCGCGTGGGGGCTCGGTCTGGCAGTCAGGCGCGGGAGCGCGCCGTCGCCAGTGTACGACGCCGAGGAACCGCCTTGCGACTACTCCAGGTAGGCCCCTCCGTGTCCGGCACCGTCCGCCGGGGGATGCGCTGAGCGCCGATGCGCGACGTCGAGCGTGACAACAGACCAGGGCCGACCGACGCCGGACGCTGCCAGAACCGCTGCCACGCTCAACACGGGGGCAGGCCGGAGCGACGGGCGAGGCCGCCGATCGGCGTCCAGAGCGGATCGGTCTGGGTGACGCACGACGCCCGGGCGGTGATCGATCCGGACGCCGCGATGCGGACGTAGCGAGGGTTGTCGACGAGCACCCGCGTCCAGCCGGCCGACTCGTCGAGGACGTAGCCGGTGAAGGTCTCGGCCCCGATCGTGATGCGCTCGGGCGGGAACCATGGTCGGCCGCTGGGGATCAGCGCGAGCGCGATCGCGGGGGTCAGGAGGAGCGCGAGTCCCACCGGTGTCAAGGTAGGGTCGCCACGCCGACGAGCAATGATCAGGGACACGCCGACGGGCGCAGCGATCCCGAGCAGCAGGTAACCGATCGACGCCCCCAACGATACGACCAGGGCGATCGGGAGCGACACGCCCCAGACGATCGACAGCCAGGGAGACCCTCGGAACCGCGCGGACTCGGTCCACAGCAGAATGGCGATCGCGGGCGCCACCATCGGCAGCGCGGTCTCGATCGTGGCGAGCACCAGGCCGGTGAGACCGCCGCTCGACAGCAGCGCTACGGCCGTCTCAGGTTGGAACCCGGCCACAGCCATGGCGCGGATGGCCACGAGCGCGGTCGACGCGGCCGTGATGAGGAGCGAGGCGTGATCCAGGACGAACGCCGCGAGCGGGTCGTCCCGGATCCGCGTGAACGCCGAGCCGGAGGCCATGGACTCAATCGTAGCCGGCGGGCGTCGCCAGGCGGAGCCGCTCGAGGCGGACGTGCTGCTTGCAGACGAGCAGGCCGTCGCGGGTAAACGACGCCGGGCGCGTGCACTGGCGGCGATGGGATCCGTCGAACGTCTCGGCCTGGCAGGCGACCCGCTCCGTGGCCGGATCGAAGGGGGCGACGATCGGCTCCCGTCGCGCGCCCGGCGCGAGGCCGCGCACCGCGCGCTCGGTGATCGCGTAGCGAGCGGCCATCAGGGCGTCGATCGCCGCGGCCTCGGCCAGGGCGTCGAGCTCGGGCTCGGTCGGGCCGTCGCCGGCCGTCTCACGCTCGTACCGCATGACCGCGTAGCGAGCCTCTTTCAGCAGCTCGAGCTCCAGCGCGGATCGTCCGCCCGCGAACGGCGCGCAGCACTCGCAGCCGGCGCCGTGGTTGCCATGGAACGCCTCGGAGAGATCTCGCCGGATCCCGTCAGCTGTCAGCATCGGTCAGGTACCTCGTTCTCGTGGGGCCGCGGGGCTCGCGACCGGGTGACCAGGAGCGTGCGCCAGGGGGCACCCTGAAGCGCAAGGGGAAGTACTCCATCAACCTGCCCGAATGTCGGCCATAGCGCCGGGTCCTGGGTCGCCCGACGCCGGGTTGCAACCATCCGAGGAGCTGCGACGGGCACCGCGCTGGGTGATCGGCCCTTGGCGACCGTTTGGGCGGCCTACGGGGCTTGGACGGGCATCCTGAGCCGCCGCGACCGGCGCCAATCGGCCATGTAGCAGCGGGCCGAGCAGACGCGCGAACCTTGCCGCTCGCCGGCGGCGATCGCGACGCCGCACCAGGCGCACTGACGACTCGTCGATCGCCGCGCGACGCGTCGTGGCGGACCTACGCGACGCGTCGCGGTCGCCGGTGGGCGCGACGGATGCAGCGCGGCGGGCACGAGACCCGGGACGCCGTTGCACAGGCCCTGGCGGGCCTGCAGGCGGGCCCAGCCGGCCGGGCAGTCGATGCACGGGCGTCCGGGTGCCCCGAGGGCTCGGAGAGCCGGCGCGGCCGCTGCCTGGCGCCAGGCGGCGAGCTCGTCGGGCGTCATGCATCGCGGCATCCACCCCGAGCCGGGCGGACGGCCAGGTCCCCACCTGATCGTCGGCACCGGCTCGAGGGATCGTCGACCATCACCACCGACGACGGATATTGGCACCTGTCGCTCCGAAATGCGAACGGCTGTTCGGGTCAGAAGCTCGTCTCGTCGAACTCGATGACGCCGGTACAGTGAAGCGCCGGTCGTGGCCAGCCCGTTCTTGATGCAGATCCCGTTGGTGACGCCGGCCGGGATCACGAGAGGCTTCGCGTTCGGCGAGCTGCGTCCATTCGTAGAAGGCGGTCGCGGGGTGAGCGGCCACGAGACCCATGGTGAAGCGATGCAGGAACACGCCTTCAGTGCCCTTGGCGCTCGGCAGCGTCTGGGCCGTGGCGCCTGCCGCCGCATCGCTCGGGTCGTAGGGTCGCGGCGTGAGCGACGCGCCGCCGGTGCCCGCCGTGGTCAGACGATGGATGAGGAACGGCTGGCTCATGACCGCGCTGGCAAGGGCCAGCTGCTGGATGCGGATCCGCCGGATGCGAACGTTGAGCGACGCGCCGGCCATGATCTGGACGATGTGCGAGTCGAGGGTGGCGGTGCCCACGCCGGCGAAGGCGATGACGTAGGACGCCAGGTACGGCTCGCCCGGGATGACGATCTCGTCCTCGACGGTGTTCGCGCCGATGGCCCGGCTGTAGGTGTGCAGCTTCTTGCCGCTGCCCTCGGTGACCTGGACCAGTGACTCACCCATGGTTGGTTGCTCCTCTCTTCACTTGTCGGGGTTGGGTCCGTGCAGACCCGCACAGACTAGTTGCGTCTCGACGCAAATAGACCAAATCGGGCACCGTTCGATGCGCGCAGCCGCTGGCGGCTACGCCAGGAGGGGTCAGAAAAAACGGCCCCCTCCGTCACTTCGTCGCGTACTTCGTCGGCAGGCCGCGCTGGGTGCGCGCGACGTCGACCGCGATGCGCTGGTCGCGGAGCGCGACCGCGTCGAGGCGCTGCTCGCGCGCCGCGGCCGGATCGTCCGGGAGCGGGCGCCCGAGCACGTCCTCCGGTGGCCGGTTGAGGCCCACGGTCGGCTGTCGCCGCAGCTCGGTCAGCTCGCGGGCGTTGTCGGCGGCTTCCTTGATCGCGTCATCAGACATCGGATCCTCCTGGTCGCGTGGTCCTGGTCACGGCTGTGCGTGCAGGAATTGGCTGAGACGCCGACGAAAGACCTCGGCGTCGTGGATCGCCCGGGCGTGATCGATCGCGACCGCCCGCTCGAGCCGATCGACCTCGTCCTGGGCCGCGGCCCGGGCGACTCGAACGCCCGTGCCGGCAAAGGCGCCGCGCTCGACCAGGGCGACCCGGTCGATGTCGATCGCCAGGCGCTCGATGACCCGGTCGCTGCGCGTGCGCTCCGCGATCGGCTGGAAACCGACGCCGAAGTCGCCCAGGATCCCGTCGCGGGCGAGCACCATCGCCTCCTCGCCGGCCAGCGTCGAGGCGACCCGGAACGTCATCGCGAGCTCCCGGTCGGAGAGCTCGGCCGCCACGCCCCGGCCGACCGCCCTGGCCCGGGTGCCGTTCCCGAACGTGAGGAGCACCCGGGTCGGATCGAAGCCGCGCAGCGCGGTCGGGTGGATGAGCTCGCGGTAGGTCGGGCCGTCCGGGCTGTCACGCACGGTGGCGACGGTCCCGAACGTGAGGACGACGCCCTCGATCAGCCCCTCGGTCATCGGACGCGGATCCAGGACGACGGGTTGGCCGGCCGCTCGTCGTCGTCGAGGATCGCGATCGCGACGAGCGGGCTCGAGGGCGCCACGGCCAGGTCCAGGGTGACGGTGTGCGGGCCCGCGATCGCGACGCGACGCTCGCTGGAGACGGCCGCGTAGCCGCCGCGCGCCTGCAGGCGCTCCGCCGCGGCCATCGTGACGAGGGCACCGAAGCGCAGGCCCTCGGGCACTGCCTCGAGCGACGACAGATGCCCGACGACGGTCGCGGGCACGTCCGGCTCGTTGTGACCGGCCACGATCGGGATGAGCCCCGGGACGAAGCGCCGGATGACGTCGTGGATCCACTCGATCGGCCAGGCCGGTCGGCCGTCGACGGTCGGCTGCGTGACCGCCAGGATCCCGACCGCGGCGATCGAGCCGGCCGCTGCGGAGGGTACAGCGGCCGACTCAGACCGAGGCCACTCGGCGATCGCCACGGGGTGTGCCATCAGCGCGGGACCATGAGCTGCATGAACCCCGCCGGCGGCGGATCGAGGGGCGGCATCGCCCGGCCGCCCGGGCCGATCGATCGCGTCTGACGGTCGAGCGACCCTTGGGCGAGCTCGCGCAGGTAGCGCGCATCGGGGTCGGCAGCCAGGGCGTCGAGGCTGGCGAGCGTCGCCTCGGCGAGCTGGTTGACCTCGCGCCGGAGGGCGTTCTCGAGTTGCGCGAGCCACACGATCAGGTCGCCGGTGTCGCGCTGACAATTCAGGTCGAGCCAGGTGCCGATGACGTGGTTGGTGATCGCGGCCTCGATCGCGCCGGAGTCGCCCGTCGCGATCGCCGCGGCCACCTGGTTGAGGCCCTGGCGTCGACCAGGCTTGAGCCGCTCGACGGCCGTCCGCAGGGCCTCGCGCCGGAGCACGTTCGAGAGCATCGTGTCGGTTGGCGGCTGCCATCCCTTCTCGAGGAGCCGGCCCTCGGTCGTGATCGCCGAGGGGACCGGGGCGACAGGATCCGCCGGCTCGCTGGGCGGGTCGTCGGGGTCGTCGGATGCGGCCGCCGGCGACGGATCGACGGGCGGCTCATCGGTGCGAAAGAACCTCATTGGTACCCTCCCTAGCTCCCGGCCGCGACCATCTGTCCGGCTCGAGTGGCCGGCGCGTGCGCCGGCGCGTTGGTGCAGACCCACCGATCGGTCCCGGGACGGTGGCCGGTCATCGGCTTTCCGCAGCTCGGCGTCCTGTTGCAGATCGGCCCGAGCTCGGCGACGACCGACGTGCCGGGTTGCCAGCCGACCTTCTCCTTCAGCGATCGCGCGTCCGCGTCGCCTGGCGCGGGCGCAGGCGCGCTGACCGGTTCCGAAACGAACCGTCCCGTCCCCGCACCGTTGCCCGTTCCTGACCTGACCGGGTCGGGGCTTGTCGGGTCATCGCGGACCCCCGCGGGAATGCGCGGGGCGTAGCACTTCAGATGCTCGCGCTCGTAGGTCAGGACGCGGCTCGTCGGGCCGGCCAGGCGCTGGTGTGTGGTGAACGTCGGCACGAAGAGGTGGCCACACTCGAGGTTGGTCACGCGCCCGGCCGCGATCAGGACGGCCAGGTGATCGGTGACAGCACGCTCGCGCTGGTCGCGCGGGTCGTAGCCGTAGAGCTCGAGCGCCGCCTCGGCCGGGTCCCAGCGAAGGTAGCCGGCGTCGTCGGCGAGCATCCAGAGCCCGATGTAGAAGAGCCGTTCCTCCGGGCTGAGCTCGGCCATCCTGGCGTCCTTGAAGAAGCCCGGCTTGACCTGGCGGATCCGCATCCCGCTCACGCCGCCAGGCCCGCGATGTAGTCGGCCAGGGCCGTCGCGGGGATCAGCCGCCGGCGCCCGACGCGGATCGATCGGAGCCGCCCCGAGCCGATCAGGTCGTAGATCAGGGCGTGGCCGATGTTCAACGTCGCCCGTGCCTCCGCGACCGACAGCAGGCGGTCGGGCGCGTTCGCGTCGACGACGTCGGCCCGGGCCTCTTCGCGGATCGCCTCGACGAGCTCGGCGAGGGCGGCCGCCAGGCGATCGCTCACGGCAGCGCCGGCGCGTCGCGCACGTCACGATCCGCCGCGGCGCGCAGATCGGCGGCCTGTCGCGACAGCAGCGTCGCTCGCCGGTCGAGATGGTCGGCGCGTCGTCGGCGCGCCTTGGCGCGTCGCACCGCGGCGGAGCGATACGCCAGCAATCGCGCCCGGTCAGGGTCGAGGATGTGCGGCATAGACGAGCGACTCCACGGTCCGCCCGCGTGCGAGCACGCAGCGACCAGTCGCTGACCGGGCCTGCTGGATCCGCCGCGCCCCTGGAGGGCGCCCCGATCGCCGGTCTACCGGCGGACGATCCCGCTTTGCTGCCGGGTCTGTTGACCCCGGCGGTGGTCGCCGCGCTCGCCGGCCTGGCCGGGTGTTACCCGTCCGCTGGGGACTCGGATACCCGAGGCCGTAGCGCGTCGGCAAAAGCGTACAAGCGTTCTATCCGTTGTCAAGCGCCTATTCGGCGCCGAGCGTCCGGTCCATCGCGTCTGCGACGCGGCGCGGCCCCTCGGCCACCGTCTGGCCGTAGATGTCGAGGGTGATCGACGGGCCCGCGTGGCCGAGCGCGTCCGACACGTCGCGGACCGGCACGCCGGCCGACAGCGCCAGGGTCGCCGCGGTGTGGCGCAGGTCGTGCAGCCGAAGGTGGCCGATCCCGCTCCGCTCGACGAGCGCCCGGTAGGCGGTGGTGATCGTCTCGGGATGCCAGGCGCGGCCGATCGGGTCGGCGAAGATCAGGCCGTCGCGATCCTGCCAGGCCGAGCCCGCGGCCGCGCGCTCGGCGTCCTGGGCGAGCCGCTGGCGGGCCAGCGCGTCCTGGGCGAGCGCGGGCAGGGCGATGGTGCGGTGGGCCCGGCGCGACTTCGGCTCGGCCACGACGTAGCCGCCTCGAGCGCTCCTGGCGAGCGCCCGGGCGACCGTCAGCATCGCGCCGTCGACGTCGGACCAGCGCAGGGCGAGCAGCTCGCCGCGGCGCAGGCCGGTCGCGATCGCCAGCATCGCCAGGGGCCCCAGCGGCTCGCCCTCGATGGCGGCCACGAAGCGCCGGACCTCGGCCGCGGTCAGGGCGCGCCGGACGGGCGGCGTCGTCCGCGGGGGATGGGCCAGGCGGGCGACGTTGCGCGCCACCAGGCCGTCGCGGGCGGCGTCGGACAGGGCGATGACCAGGATGCGGCGGGTGAGCGCGGCCGTCGACGGCCGGCGGCCGGCGTCGATCATCGCGCCGGTCATCGCCTCGACGTCGGACGGCAACAGGCGGCCGAGCTCGACGCGGCCGAGCGCCGGCACGATGTGCTGGCGGACGGCCGTCCGGTAGTTCGACAGGGTCGCCGGCCGGACGCGCTGCGTGACCGTCGCCAGCCACCGTTCGCACCAGCGGGCGATCGTCGGGGTGCGCCCGATCGCGGCGGCCTCGCTCTTCGCGGCGCGCAGCTTGCGCCGGATCTCGCGGTCCGAGCGCGCCGACAGGTAGCGCCGGACGGGCTCGCCGGTGAGGGGATGGGGGACGGTCAGGGCGGCCCGGAGCCGGCCGTCCGCCGTGGTGTAGATCGTGCCGTCGCCGCGTTCCTGACGGCGACCCTGCGTCTCGCTAGACTCGGCCACGTTCGCTGCCTCCTCGATAGGCTGCGATCGGGGCGGCCCCTGGTTATCCGCCGGGGGTCGCCCGCATCGCGCGGTCGAATGATGCCAGAACCGCTGCCAGCGTGCTCAGTTCTCGCTACTCCAGGTAGTCCTTGAGCTTGCGCGACCGGGACGGGTGGCGCAGCTTGCGCAGCGCCTTCGCCTCGATCTGGCGAATCCGCTCGCGGGTGACGTTGAACTCCTTGCCGACTTCCTCGAGCGTCCGTGCCCGACCGTCTTCAAGCCCGAACCGGAGCTGGAGCACGCGCCGCTCGCGCCCGGTGAGGGAGTCGAGCACCGCTTCGACCTGCTCCTTGAGCAGCTGGTGCGAGGCCGCCTCGGCCGGAGCCAAGGCCCCGCGGTCCTCGATGAAGTCGCCGAGGTGCGAGTCCTCCTCCTCACCGATCGGCGTCTCCAGGGAGACCGGCTCCTGCGAGACCTTGATGATCTCGCGGACCTTCTCCGGCGTGACCTGGACCTCCTGGCCCTTGGACATCGCCTCGGCGATCTCCTCGACCGTCGGCTCGCGACCCAGCTCCTGGAGCAGGCCACGCGAGACGCGAATGAGCCGGTTGATCGTCTCGACCATGTGGACCGGGATGCGGATCGTGCGCGCCTGGTCGGCGATAGCCCGGGTGATGGCCTGGCGGATCCACCACGTGGCGTACGTGGAGAACTTGAAGCCCTTCTCGTAGTCGAACTTCTCGACCGCCCGGATCAGGCCGATGTTGCCTTCCTGGATGAGGTCCAGGAACGACATGCCGCGCCCGATGTACTTCTTCGCGATCGACACGACCAGCCGCAGGTTCGCCGACGTCAGCTGCTCGCGCGCGTCGCGCCCGATGCCGACGATGACGCCCTTGCGGTCGCGCAGCTTCGTGTTGGCCGGGACCTCGGGGTCATAGCCCATCTTCTTGAGGAGCTCGGCCTCGTTGCCGGCCATGATGTAGCGCTCGAGCGCCGGGAAGGCCACGCCCTCGCGGGTCCAGTCCCAGATCGCCCGCAGGCCGACGTTGTCGCGCGAGTCGAGATCGCCGTTGTGGACGGCCATGAACCCCCAGTCCAGCAGCGTGATGAAGTTGTCCGGGGTCGACTGCTCGTTGTACGTGTGGACGAGCTTCTTGGCCTGCTTGAGCAGCTCCTTGGTGCCGTCCGACTGGGCATCGCGGCCGGCCTTGATGAGGTGGAAGTCGGGCGACGGCACCAGGAGGTCCTTGGCGGCCTTGGCCGAGATCGCGGTCCGGACGAGGGCGTGCGCCTCGTCGCCGTACGGCAGGCGATGCTGGGGCTTCTGGGTCCGCGTCTTGCGCTCGGTGTCGTGAAGTGTCCACTCGTGCAGCGACGCGATGCCCTTCCACGGCTCGTCGACGAGCTGCTCGCCGAGCTCGATGGCCTTGGCCAGGACGACCTCTTCCTCGGCGGTCAGCAGGGCGACCTTGCCGATCTCCTTGAGGTACATCCGGACCGGGTCGTCGATGCCGATCATGTCGGCGCTGATGGCCTCGAGGTCCTCGGCCGTCGGCTCCTCGACTTCCTTCGGGTCGAGCTTGGTCGGCCCTTCGAGCGGGAGCTTGGCGGCCGGGTCGAGCGAGCCGTCTTCGGCGACGACCTCGACGTTCACCTCGGCGTCGGCGTCCGGGGCGGGGGCCTCCGGCCCGAGGTCGAGATCCTCGTCGTCATCGTCATCGTCGTCGTCGGCGGCGGCGACGGCCGTGCCACCACCGCGCGCCGGGCGCAGGCCGGCCATCTTGGCCTCCTCGAGATCGGCCTTGGCGCGGCGCGGTCGGGACAGGACGGCCTCTACGAGTTGCTTATCGAGCGGATCGGCGGGCATGGGTTCCTCCTTGGGGACTGGATTTCAGGCGTGCACGGCCACGCTGGGCCGGGCAAGCAGTCGGGTGTCTTCGCGGCGCCGGTCGAGCGACCGGCGGGCTTCGTTGATCTGGCGACGCTCCAGGAGCAGGCGTTCCATCGAGTCGGTGTCACCGGCTCGCTCGGCCTCCGCCTGGGCGGCTTCGTTGTAGTCACTGCGCTCGCGCAACTGGTCATCCTCGAGCTCCAGCAACAGGCGCGTGATCTCGTAGGCGAGCTTGCGCGGCTCGAGCGTCCGCGCATCCGGGCCTGTCTTCGCGTACAACGCGCGGGCGAGCGAGGCCGTTTCGTCGTCGACGGCGAGTAGCAGCGCGGCGCCATCGAACGGCGGGCGGATGCCCTGATCGTCGGGCGCGCGTTGGAGGACCATCGCTCGATACAGCTCGCGTGCGAGCGTGCTCGGCAGCTGGTCGGGGCCGAGCTCGTCGGTCACGCGCAACTGCTGGTCCGGAACGAGCAGCAGCAGCCGAAGCAACTCCGCCTCGACCGGGGTCACCGCGCGCAGGATGTCGCCGATGGGCAGCGCGTCCGGCGATGCCAGAACGGCGTCGGCGGTGATGCGGCTCGCGGCTTCCCCACCGCGCTGCGAACCCTGGCCCACGGTCGCGGCGATGCGGCGGTCCAGGACCTGACGCAGCACGCGCTCCTCCACGCCGGACTCGTGGCGGACCTGCTGGAGCGCCTCGTCGCGCCGGAGCGGATCGGCGATGTCGCGGATGGCCGGCATCACGGCCTCCACGAAGCCGATCCGGCCGGTGCTCGTCTTGAGGTCGAAGCGGCCGGCATGGTGGCCGATGAGGTACTCGACCAGCGGCTTGGCTTTGGCGACTCCTTGCTCCCACGCGGCCGGGTCCTCGCGGACGACCTCGTCGGGGTCCTTGCCGTCGGGCAGGCGCACGACGCGCACGTCCTCGAGCTTGACGCCCGACACGTCGCCCTGGAGCTGGCCGATGAGCGAGGCGAGCGCGGTCACGCCGAGCGTGCCCGCCTTCTCGCCGGCGGCATCGACGTCGTAGGCGAGCGCGATCCGGTTGGCGTAGCGGGTCAGCAGGCCGATCTGGTTCGGGGTGAGCGCGGTCCCCAGGCTCGCGACGACGTTCTCGAAGCCCGCCTGGTGCGCCATCAGCGCGTCCGTGTAGCCCTCCACGATCACGGCCTGGCCGCTCTTGCGGATCGGCCCCTTGGCCTTGTCGATGAGGTACAGCGTCCGGCTCTTGTCGAACAGCGGCGTCGCCGGGGAGTTGAGGTACTTGGGCCCCTCCCCTTCCAGCAGCCGGCCACCGAGCCCGACCGCGTGCCCGCTCGTGTCCCGGATCGGAAAGAGGACGCGGGCACGGAACTTGTCGATCACGCCGCGGCCGCGCTGGCTGGGGCTGGCGAGGCCGACCTCGACGAGCTCCTCCGGCCGGATGTCGCGCTTGGCCTGGAGCTGGCGGGCCATCTGGTCCCAGCCGTTGGGCGCCCAGCCCAGCTGATGGGTCTCGATCGTCGCGTCCGTGAAGCCGCGGCCCTTGAGATAGTCGAGCGCGCTCTCGCCGGCCTTCGAGCCGGTCAGGACGGCGTGGTAGAAGGCGACGCCGGTCTCGAGGACATGGCGCAACCGGGCGCGGCGGGCGTCCTCGCGCTTCGTCCGCTCGTCGATCTCGACGCCGGCGCGGGCGGCCAGCGTGCGGAGCGCCTCCGGGAACGTCGCGCTGTCGCGCTGCATGACGAAGCTGAAGATGTCGCCGCCCAGGCCGCAGCCGAAGCAATGCCACGACTCGCGTGCGGGGGTGACGACGAACGACGGTGTCTTCTCACCGTGGAACGGGCAGAGGCCCTTGTAGGTAGTGCCAGCCTTCTTCAGCGTGACCGATTCGCCGACGACATCGACGACCGACAGCTTGCTCTTGACCTCGGCAGTGACGCCGACCGACAAATCCACTCCTTCGCGCCGAGGACCAGTCGGCGCCGTTCAGATCTCGTGCCGGGCCCTCTCGCCAGGACCCGAACACACCTGTGGGCCTGTCAAGTCTTGACAAGCCCTGTAGGTGCATATTGTGCCCCTTTGGAGGCTGATCTGTCAACCCTTCTGTCAATACCCCAGGGGTGTATCTCGGTGCCGCCTGTGAGCGGCTCGGTCACTCCGGCAGGACGTCAGAAACGAGGAACCGAACATCGACGAGGCAGCTGGGATCCGGCACAACGAGCCAGTCGATCCGGCTCGCCCACTCCTCTCCAGCGAGCCCATCCTCAGCTCGGCTAGACCCTCCTCCGCCGATGACGATCCGTTGCCCGTGGCGCATCGCCACGACCTGACCGTCCGAGCGCCGGAACGAGATCTCTGCGGTTGCGGGAGACCAGCTCGTCTGGTTCGCCGGCCACACCAGCAGTTCGCGCTCACCCGCTCGCTCCAAGAATGCGCACTGCTCGGTTAGCACAAGCGTGCCCTCGTTCCTGGCGTCCATGCCGGCATTCGTCGCCGTGACCGCCAGTGGGCCCCAGGGGTCGCCGGATGGCGCGGCTGACGGCGAGCCGAAGGCTCCGGGCGGGTTGGGTGACGCTCCAAGGGGAACGAACCCGACGCCCGCCACCATGTGACCGACGAGCGTCGTGAGGTCCTCCCCGTAGACCGGCATCGGGACATCCTGCGGCGGGTTCTCGGGCGTGCCGCCGGGTTCGGAGCGCGGGTTGAGTAACAGATCCTTGGGCACATACCCCGCGATGGTCTCGCCGGTCGGGCCTCCCCACACGCCGACGAAGTCCGGCACGAGGGCGAGGTTGATCTCGCCACCCTCCGGCGGACTGGCCCGCTCCGGGATCCGGCCCTTGGTCGGCTGGCGCCAGACGGTCGCTTCGATGAGCAGCACCCGTCCTCGGACCCCGGCGCCGAGCGCCCCATCCTCGACCGGCTGGACTCGGAAGACGGACGCGGCGCCCGAGGTCCGCACGAAGGTCGCGCCGTCGTCAGCGATCGTGACGCGGACGGAGTGTCCAGCCGCGACGTCCTCCAGTCGCCAGTCCTCGGCGCACCCAGCGCTCGGCGCCGGGCTGTGCGTGGGCGAGGCGAGATCGCAGGGCGTCGGATGGAGCACGAGGTAGCCGCCCGCCAGGAACGCGGTGCCCTCCGCAAAGCGGTCGTCGATCGCCTCGCCACGGAGCACCGGCTGCCCACCGATCGAGAGCGGGATCCCGTCGGCGCCGAGCGGTTCTCCGCCGGGCGTCACGGGCAGCCGGTCGCCCCAGGGGCGGACCAGCAGGACCGCCGCGAAGACGACCGCCGCCAGCGCCGCGAGCCCGAGCGGGGCGGCGTCGCGGCGTCGACCCGGCGTCGGAAGCAGCATCTGCGGAAAGTCGGCCTCGGCTCGACGACGTTCCGCGGCGAGGAACTCGTTCAGGCGGGACTCGATCGCGGCGTCGGACGCTCGATCAACCATCGTCGAGTACCTCCCTGAGCCGTGCCAGCCCGGTCTTCAGCTGCGTCTTGATCGTGTTCTCGGTCACGCCGAGCGCATCGGCGGTTTCTCGGACCGACAGCCCGGCCAGGTGGTGCAGCGCGACGGCTGCCCGAGTCCGCACCGGAAGCGTCATGAGTGCCTGCCGCATGTCCGCCCGCGCCGCCAGATCCGATCCAGGCGACGCAAGCTCCGCGACGTAGCCGTCGAGGCGGACGACGCGACGAAGTCGACGGACGACCCGGAAGGCCTCGCGGGTCTCGATCCTCAGGAGCCACGCGCAAATCGCCGCCGGCTCGCGCAACGTGTCGATCCTGCGCAGAGCGATCTCGAAGGTCGTCTGGACGAGGTCCTTGGCCTCGTCGTCATCGAGGGTGATCACGCGAGCGGCGGCGAGCAGCATCGGGCCGTGCTCGTGCAAGGCCTCCAGGGCACGCTCCCGAGATCGAGATTTCACCGCGGCGAAGTCGGCCACGCGTCCAGTTTCCACGCATCCTCCGGCGTCATCGACTGATAGAGGACGCCTGGGACGGAAACGGGTGATGCGTTCCGGCGCAGGCCGGCTGACGTCGTGGTTCGAGCGCGCCGGATCACCGGCGCGCCCTAATGCGCTTGGGTCACTGACCTCGGCGGATCCAGAGGCCTTCGCTGCCCTCGCTGCGGTTCTCGTTGTAGCCCGCGAGCTTGACCGCGTCCAGGATGGCCACGCCGGCGGGCTCCGGATCGGAGTCCTCCACATGAGTCTGGCTGACCCGTGAGAGCGGCGACCAGGTCAGCCCGAAGTCGGTGCTCTGGCGGTACCAGATCGGCGATTCGCCCGGCGTCCCGTGCTTGAAGACGACGGCCAGGACCCCGCTCCTGAGGGTGAATTGCGGTCGCGCGCTGAAGCGACCGTTCGTGCTGGCAGACAGCGCCTTCCTGGCAGACCAGGTCGAACCCTTGTCCGTCGTCAGGCGATAGGACGCCTGCATCGTTCCCGATGCCGTCGAGGTGTAACCGAGAAGTGCGTGGCTGCCGGTCGCCACCAGCTCGAAGGGCGCGTCCGTGGAGGAGCTGATCTTCGTGGGAGTCGACCACGTCATACCGTTGTCCTTCGTGCGCCGAACCGACATCGTGTTGGTATCGGACAGGTAGGCGATGTAGGTGACGCCGGTGCCGATCGCGATCGTGGGCTCGGAGTAGTACATCGGGTGGACGCCGGGTTCCCAATTCGCGGTCTTGCCGATGTAGCGGGCCGCCGAGAACGTGGCTCCGCCGTCGCTGCTGGTCCGCAGGTACAGACGGCCCGTCGAGTAGCCGGTCCACGCGATCGACACCCGCCCGCTCGAGTGGCGGGCGACGGCCTGGTCGACGATGTTCGACGAGCTCGAGGTCATGGCTCGCGAGTCCCCCCAGGTCGCGCCACCATCGAGGCTCCGCCGATAGTAGAGCCGGTTGGAGGTGCCGCCGGTCGCTGTCGCGATCTGGCGGACGTAGGCGATATCGACCTTTTAGCCGTAGGCGGCCGCCGAGAAGTTGAGGCGGATCTTGGACGCGATCTGCACGGGCGCCGACCACGTCTGCCCGCTGTCCACGCTCCGACGAGCGTAGGCATAGGAACCGCGCTGGTACACCGTCAGCGCGCTGGTGGGACCGGTGCGGAAGATGCGCGGTCGGTAATTGTCCTGCGAGGACAATCGGATCGCGGGACCCCACTCGACGCGCCAGGACGGGCTGGGCTACCAGCAGAAGCAGCAAAGCGCCGGCGATGACTGCGCTGGCGCGGCGGCGGATCGCAGTGGAGGGGGCGGGTGCAAGCATCGTCATGGGCCTCGTTGTCGGTATCGCCCACCGGGACCTGTCGGTGGTCGTGCCAGGAGTGTCGTCCCGCCCGCCAGCCGTCTCGATGGTCATTCGGTCTCACGGCCATGGACGAATGTCGACAGATCGACGGCGGGGCGAGTGACCGACGGACCGGACGTCGGCTGGCCGACAACCTGCCCGGATACCCCTAATGGAATGCCGCCCCACGCGTCGTAGGGCTACACCCGGGTCCGTGACACCGCTCGGTGCCGACATCCCGGGAGAGGGAAACGACGATGAGACGGTTGTACCCGGTCCTCGGCGCGCTCCTGTTGAGCGTCGCTGTCATCACCCCGGCGCTGGCCGCGCCGGGCGCCAGTGGCGAGCGTGCGAAGAAGTACTACGTGTCGGTCGGTGATTCGCTCGCCTCGAGCGTCCAGCCGATCGGAGACCCAGACGACCTCTTCCGCACCAGTGAGGGCTATGCCGAGCAGCTCCTGGCGATCGCTCGTGCCCAGTCCCCGAAGTTGTCCCTGGTCAAGCTCGGGTGTCCGGGCGAAACGACGGTGACGATGATCGACGGGGGGATCTGCACCTACGACCACGGGTCTCAGCTGGACGAGGCCGTGGCCTTCCTGGAGGCGCATCGGCAGTTCGTCGCCTTCGTCACCATCGACATCGGCGCGAACGACTTCACCTGTGCCGACCTGTCGTGCGTGCCCGCCGGTGTTGCGTCGATGCAGGCCAACCTCCCGACGATCCTGGCTGCGCTGCGCGAAGCGGCCGGCCCCGACGTCCCGATCGTCGGGATGACGCTCTACAACCCGTTCCTGGGCGCCTGGTTGACCGGGCCCGAGGGCCAGCAGTTCGCCCAGGTCTCGACCTTCCAGGGGATCGTGCCGATCAACCAGCTCCTGCGCGGGATCTTCCTGGCAGGCGGCGCTTCGGTGGCGGATGTCGAGGGCGCCTTCTCGACGACCGATTTCACGACCCTTGTGCCGCTGCCGGGAGCCGGGGACGTCCCGCTCAACGTCGCCCGGATCTGCATGTGGACGTGGATCTGCGCACCCGCGCCGCTTGGGCCCGAACAACCATGCGAACGCCGCCGGCTATGGCGTCATGGCCAGCGCATTCGCAGACCAGCTCGGGCTCTAAGCCCCTCCGCTGTTCGACCCGGTCCGGCGCCCGCACGGCGCCGGACCGGCAGGTTCGCGGTCGTGTCGAATCGCCGACAGCCGCCCGCCCGAAACAGAGCCGCGCTTCGAACGTTTCACGGTCATGGACCTGCCACCGCCGCGCCGAACCGCGCCCCCGCCTCGGCGGCTGCCCCGCGGCCGCGTGCTGGCGGCCATCGGCGCCGGGGCGATCGTTGCCGGTCTCGCGCTCGGTGCGCTCGTGCGGCTGACCGCGGACCCGGATCCAAACGATTCCGCTCGGCGTGGCCCCGACCGCGAGTCCGTCGGCGACGCCGCGGGCGACCTCGGCGACGCCCAGCTGCGAGCCGCGGCCGCGGCACCCTCCGTCGAGGCCTCGCCGCCGGCGAGCGATCCGGCAGGGCCCGACCCGACCCCGCGCAAGGACCTGCTCCCCGTCAAGGGATCGGGGCGGCAGATCGGCGGCGACATCCTGATGGCCGCCGGCGTGGAGGGTGAGCTCTATGTGGCGGTCCCGACCGCGGCCGGCGAAGTCCTGACGCTCCTGGATCGAAATGGCCGGTCACGCGCGGGATGGCCCATCGTGGTCCCCGGGAACGATTTCTGCGACCTGTTGCTCGCGGCTCCCGACGGCTCCGTGCGCATCCTGTGCCACCGATCCGAAGCCATCGATGGGCTCGGCGCGTTGATCTCTCAAGCGCACGCGTTCGATCGTGACGGAGATCCCCTCCCAGGCTGGCCGGGCAATGTCTCGGAGGCCTTCACCGGCGTGATGGTCGGCGATGCCCTGGTCGTGCTGTCGAGGCCGGACCAGGGTGATGCTCCTGAGGCGGACGCGCCGGAGTACGTCCATCATGGACGTCGTCGAAGCCGACGGTTCCATGCGATCGGGCGTCGACATCCCGTTCGCCTGCTGTGACAACGCGTTTGCGATCGGCCCCCGCGGGTTGGGGGTCGTCAGCACCCGCGTCTGGTCGGAGACTCGGGTAGTCGGTGACGACCACGCTCGTGGCGTTCGACGAACACGGCGTCCGTGACGGCTGGCCGATCACCATCGATGGCAGCGCTTCCGAGGTCGCGTTCGATCCGCGTGGCCGTCTGCACCTTGCGGTGAGCCCGCCATATGAACGCCCGTCCCGGACCGTGGTGATCAGCCCCGACGGCGGTCAGCATGTCGGCTCCGACGATCTCGACATCGTCTCCAGCCTCACGTGGGATGGCGCAGGCGACCCCTACCCAGGAGCGCCGATCGTCGCGTCCGACGGCTCGACCTTCATCGTCAGCACTGAGGGTATCGGCACGACGATCATGGGTCTCGACGCGGCCGGCACGTCGCTGTCTGGTTGGCCGTATCGATCCAAGCTCGGGATCCAATTCATCGATCGATGCGAAGCGGAAGACACCGGCTGCGGCTCGAATCGCACCCCGATAGGCATCGACAGCCACGACGTTCTGTACCTGATCCACGAAGCCGCGAGTTCATCGGCTGGCGGGAGCGTCGTGGCGATCCGACCCGATGGCCGGATCCGTGACGGTTGGCCGGTCGGGCTCCGCCGCGCGGGTTCCACGTTCTGGGCGCTTGCCGTCAACCCGAATGGCGGCGCCTATGCCCTCGCGATCGAGCCCGAGGGGAATCGCCACTCCGCGACGATCGTGGCCATCGCCGCTGACAGCACGGTGCGCTACACGACGACCATCGTCGAGCCCTGACCGCACGAACGCTGATGCGTTTGCAACGGTCGCCCCGTCAGGATCGAACATGGCCTTCGCGGCGGACCCGATCCGACGCGACCGTCGAACGAGGAGACCCACGTCATGTGTCTGACCTGCGGCTGCATGGACGCGCATCGAGAGATGGGCGAGTCGAACATCACCTTTGAGGACGTCGAACGCGCGGCGAAGGAGAACGGCAACAGCGTCGAGAAGCACGTTCGAGACGATCAGCGCGACGCTGGACAAGGACCGCTCGGACCACCCGCGCGAGTATCAGTCGGAGCGACCCGTCGCCTAGCCTCCCGAGACCGCCGGGATCACGTGGAGCGTCGAGTCGGGGCGCAACGGGGTCCCGAGGTTCGCGGGCACCTGGTCGACGAAGAGCTTGATGTGCTCGCGGATCGCCGGCCCGGCGTCGACGATGCGGTTGCGCATCCCGGGCGCCAGCTCGTCCAACCGGTCGATCGCCTCGGCGACGGTCGCCGCGTCGACGTCGCAGCGTCGCGGTGCCGCCGGGAACAGAGCGATCAGGGAGCGCGGCAGGATGATCGTCGCCATCGTCAGTCGAGGACGACCGCCTCGACGCCCCAGATGGGCGGGAGATGGTCCGCGACGAGGGACCAGCTGACGCCTTCGTCGATGCGAGCCGTAGAGCTGTCCGGTGCTCGTCCCGAAGTAGACGCCAGCCGGGTCGCTGTCGGTCGACCGCGAGCGCCTCGCGTAGCACGCCCACGAACGTGTCCTTCTGGGGCAGCCCTCGCCGTGGCGCTCCCAGGTGTCGCCGCGGTCGCGGGTGCGCCAGACCGCCAGCGCGCCGCCGGGCGAGAGGCGGCCCTCCTCGGGATGCGTGAGCGGGATCACCCAACCGTGGCTGGGTCGCGCGGATGCGCTCCCATGACGAACCCGAACTCCGACACCAGCCCCGCGCTGACGTCATCCCAGCTTCGACCGGCATCGGCCGAGCGATAGACGCCGCAATGGTTCTGCTGGTAGAACGATGTCGGGCTCGCCCGCCGCCATGACGAGCTTGTGCACGCACTGCCCGGTCTCGGGGTACGGGTCGGGCTCGAAGCAGGCGGCGACGCCGCGATTTCGAGCCTCCCAGGTCGCGCCGCCATCCTCGGTGGCGAAGGTCCCGACCGCGCTGATCGCGACCCACATCCGCTCAGGGTCGCTCGGATGGGGGACGATCGTGTGGCAGATGAGGCCGCCCGCGCCCGGCTCCCAGCCCGGACGGCTCGGGTGGTCGCGCAGGCCCGAGACGTGCGACCAGGTCCGGCCGCGGTCGTCGCTCCGGAACAGGCCGGCGGGCTCGGCGCCCGCCCAGATCGAGCCGTGAGCGCCGGTGACGTTCCAGATCGTCGGGATCTTCGGACCGTCGTCGCCGTAGGTCAGCCCCTCGGACGAATGGGTCCAGGTCTCCCCGAGATCCTCGCTCCGGAAGACCGCCGGCCCGTACCAGGCCGAACCCCCGGCGGCGAGGATGGCGCCATCGGCCGGGTCGACGGACAGGTCGTGGATCGGCCAGCCATTGCAGAGCGGGCCGCGCAGGGACCATGACGTCCGCGAGGCGTCGCCGTCGAGGATGAAGGCGCCCTTGGACGTTCCGACCAGCAGCAGGTTCCGGGTCATCGTGCGCGGTCCCCCGCTCGCATGAAGGGATGCTCCCGTCAGGATACCGGCGCTGGCGCGGGTCCGGAGGCGCGACAAGTGGTATCCCGCGATCGGATAATGGGCGCGGGCCTGGAAGCGCAATGGGACTTCGCGTCCATCGGATGCCAGAAGCCGGAACTCCCCGTCCTGGCGGCCGTCCGACAGGAACTGCTGCCATTGCGCCGGGGTCCTTGCCGCCAGATCGGGTGGCGCGATGTCCTCGATGCTCTTGCCGAGGAGTTCGGCTGGCTCGTACCCGAGGGCGGCCTTTACCCCGTCGCTGACGGCGACGTAACGATGCTCCTCGTCGGCCACCAGCACGAAGCTGCCGGGCTCGGACTCCTCGGTGGGCGCGTGGTACGTCAGCCAGGCGGCGATCACCGCGATCGCGGCGCTTCGGTAGCCGGGATCGGCCGGTGGCGTCGCTTCCCAGCGTCGCTCCGCTGCGCGCCAGGCGTTCAACGCCTCGTGGATCGTCGGCCTCAGCAACTCGTTCGTTTCCTCGTAGCTCTGGCCCTGCTGCGCCCATCATGCGCCGGCGCACAGGGACACGCGGCATGCCGCACGCGGACGCCCCGTTGCTAGACTGTCGCGACTCTTCCGGTCCGAGCCCGAGAGGAGCACGAGTCCGAGCATGAACGCGTCCAGCTCCCGAGGACTTCCCGATCGCGTGGTCGGACCCGAGCGATGTCGAGCGCTCGTGGCGTCGTGACGAGATGCACTCGCCGTTCTATCTCGTGCCGCTCTCGCAGGACTACGTGGCGCTCATCGGGAACGGGTTCGGTTACCGCTACGAGCGGCTCGACGTGCCGATCAGCATGCGGGCCCTGATCGTCAACGGCTATTGGTACCTCTCGTGGATGCCGCTCGGTCCGGAGTCGGAGCACGAGGCGGTCGTCGAGCAGTACATGGCCGCCTTGCCGCCAGCACACGCCGCTCGCGGTCGATTACTGGGAGCGCGCCGTTCCCGAGCTGCAGCGGCTGTACGCCGAGATCGCCGCGATCGAGGTCGAGGAGCTGCCGGCCGAGCAGCTGGTCGAGGCCTGGGAGCTGGCGTGGGAACGGGCCCAGCGCGCCTGGGCCATCCATTTCTACGCGATCACCGGCCCGTACCAGGTCATGGACGACCTCGCCGACCTGTACGAGTCGGTCATCGAGAAGCCGCATCCCGGCGAGGCCCTCAAGCTGATCCAGGGCACGATCCACGAGTTGGTGGGCGTGGACGCCGGCCTTGGGCGCCTCGACCGAGCTGGCGGGCGCATCGCCGGAGCTCGCCGCAGCGGTCGCGGCGCGACCGGCACCTTCCCTCGAGGCGCTGGCGACGCTCCCGGGCGGCGGACGCGTTCGTGTCGGAGCTGCGTCGCTTCCTCGAGGAGCACGGGCACCTCGGCCAGGGGTTCGACGACCTCGCGCTCGCGTCCTGGGGCGAGGAACCGGCGATGCTCCTCGCCGAAGTCGGCAAGCGGCTCGAACGGGCCGTCGAACCGGCCACGGAGCGCGCCGCCCGCCTCGCCGGCGAGGCCGAGACCTTGGCCGAGGGCGTCCGCGACCGGCTCGCCGACCAACCGGAGCGGCTCGCCGAATTCGAACGACTGCTTGGCCTGGCCCGCAAGATCGGCCCGATCACGGAGACCCACAACTACTGGATCGACCGGATGGCCCAGGCGCGCCTGCGGACCTTCGTGATGCGCGTGGGTGCCCGGCTCGCCCGCGATGGGCGTCATCGAGCGACCGCACGACGTGCTGTACCTGCGCCGGGCCGAGGTGCCGGGGCTCCTTCGCTCGCCCGCAGGACCGTCGCGACATCGTCGCGGAGCGGAGGGCCGAGCATGAGCACTGGCGGGCCGTCACCCCGCCGTCCAAGATCGGGAAGCCGACCGACGCCGAGCCCGTCCGGGCGCTTCGGCGGGGAGCGGTTCGCCAAGGAAGACGATGCGATCGTGCGCGGCACCGGCGCCTCGGCCGGGATCGCCAGCGGCCCTGCTCGGGTCGTGCTAGGCCCCGAGGACTTCGAGCGCGTCCGGCCCGGGCGACATCATCGTCGCGCCGTCGTCGAACCCATCGTGGGTGCCCCTGTTCACGATCGCCGGCGGGCTCGTGACCAACACTGGCGGCGTACTCTGCCACGCGGCGGTCGTCGCCCGCGAGTTCGCCCTGCCGGCGGTGGTCGGCACTGGCGACGCGACGACGCGGATCGCCGACGGGCAGATGCTCGAGCTGGACGGGACGACCGGCTTCGTTCGACTGTCGTGAGCGAGGAGGCCGCGGCGGCGGCCGAGGACGAAGCGGGCGAGCCGGCCACGACTCCGGCCGGAGGCCCGAGCCGCCTGATGACCGGCGCCATGCTCGGCCTCGCCTCGGGGGCGATCCTGGTCCCGCTCAACTCGACGATGCTCGCGGTCGCCCTGCCGAGCGTGATGGACGAATTCGACGTTGGCGCGGCCACCGTCGCCTCGCTCGTGACGCTGTACCTGGGCGCGGTCGCGATCGCGTTGCCGGCGAGCGGCAGCCTTGGCGATCGGTTCGGTCACCGGCGGCTCTTCCTCCTCGGCGTTGCGGCGTTCGCGCTTGCGTCCGCGCTTGCGGCCACGGCCACCTCCTTCGAGGTCCTCGCGCTGGCGCGGGTCTTCCAGGCGGTGAGCGGGGCGTTCGTGTCCACGAGCTCGGTCGCGTTGCTTCGCTCGATGGCGCCGCCGGATCGGCGCGGGTCGGCGTTCGGGCTCTTCGACATGCTCGTCTCGACGAGCGCGGCGGTCGGGCCGTTCATCGGTGGCTTGCTGGTCGCGGGCCTGGGCTGGCGATCGTTGTTCGTGGTCGCCGTGCCGGTCGCGATCTTTGCCGCGGTCGCGGTCGGAGCGGTCGTCCGGCCCCGGCCAGTCGGAGCCGCGACCGCAGCGACCGGTCGTGCCGCGCCCGATCGACCTGCCCGGCCTGGGCGTCCTCGCGGCGTTCCTCGTCTCGCTGCTTGCTCGGCCTTCGCGGGCTGGAGGGCGGCGGGCCGGAGATCGCGGCGATCCTCGCGGCGCCGTCCTCCTCGCTCCTGTTCGTCCTCGTCGAGCTACGAACGGAGCACCCCGCCGTCGATCCGCGGCTCTTCGCCTCGCGCTCGTTCGCGGCGGCGGTGGTCGGCGTCTTCGGCGACCACGGTGATCCTCCATGCCACGCTCGTGCTCGTGCCGCTCCTCGTCGAGCGGCTCCAGGGCGGCGATGCCCAGACGAGCGGCTTCGTGCTGCTCGGCATCTCGGCCCTTGGCGCCATCGCGGCGCCGATCGGCGGCCGACGGTCGGACGTCGTCGGGCGTCGTCAGCCGGCGGTCATCGGCACGGTCGCCGAGCGTCGTGGGGCTCGCCGCGCTCTGGCTGGTCGCACCGGAGTCGTCCACGCTGGCGCTCGGCCTCCTGCTGGCCCTCGTCGGGTTCGGGATGGGGATGGCGGGCTCGCCGCGGCAGACGGCGGCGCTCGAGATGATCGAGTCCGGAGCGGGTCGGGATGGCGGCGGGAACCTATATCACCGGGCGATACATCGGCGGGGCGCTCGGCGCCACGCTGGCGGGCGCGGTGCTGGGCGGAACGGTCACCCCGGCCGGCATCTCGACCGGGTTCGGCATCCTGGCGGTCGTCGCCATCGGCGTGGCCGCATCGTCGCTGCTCCTGCCCGGACGCCGGGCCCGGGCGGCGGTCGCGCAAGGAGCCGCGTCACGGCTGACGACCGTCAGGGTCGCCGCTCGCCCCGCGCGGCCCCGAGCGCGTCGAGGACCTTGCCGAGGACGTCGTGGCGGATCCGCGCCCGCCGGCTCTCGTCGTCGAGCACGTCGCGGGTCGTCGCGTCGCCGTAGCCGGCGGTGAGCCGGATGTCGCGGCGACGGACCTCGCCGAGCTCGGTCGCGCGGGCCTTGAGCAGCGCCCGCTCCAGCTCGGCGAGCTCCTCGTCGTCGGCGAGCTCGAGGTGGAGGTCGATCGCGCGGCTCGGTGTCGTCCACGCTGCCTATCGTACGCGCGCTCGCGGCGCGACTTCGGTACCCTGCGGGCATGACGGACAACGTCCACGACCCGGGGCCGGACGCCGCGGCCGCGACCTTCGATGGGGCACCGGACGTGGCCGCGAACCCGTTCGACGATCAAGGGCGGCGGCGCGATCCGGATCGGCACGGCGTCGTGGACCGACCCGACGATGACCGCGTCGGGCGTCTTCTACCCGAGCGGCGCCGACTCCGCCGAGGAGCGGCTCCAGTTCTACGCGTCGCGCTTCCCGCTGGTCGAGGTCGACGCGACCTACTACTCGCTGCCCGTCCGGCGCACCTCGGAGCTGTGGGTCGAGCGCACGCCGCCCGACTTCACCTTCGACATCAAGGCCCACGCCCTGATGACCGGTCAGCCGACCGAGACGAAGCGCCTCCCCAAGGACCTGCGCGAGGCCCTGCCGGGCGAGGTCGCCGAGAAGGCCCGGATCTACGCCAAGGACCTGCCCGACGCCCTCAAGGACGACGTGTGGGCGTGGTTCGCCGACGGCCTCGAGCCGCTGCAGGAAGCCGGCCAGCTCGGCTCGATCCTGCTCCAGTACCCGCGCTGGTTCTTCACCTCGTCGGAGAACCGCGACACGATCGAGGAATCGGTTGACCGATTGCGGAACGTCGGGATGACGCCGGCCGTCGAATTCCGCAGCGCGTCGTGGTTCAACGACAAGAACATCGAGCGCACGCTCAAGTTCCTGGGCGACCGCGAGATCCCGCTCGTCATGGTCGATGGACCGCAGGGCTTCAAGTCGAGCGTGCCGGCCATCGTCGCCGCCACGTCACCGGAGCTCGCGGTCGTGCGCTTCCATGGCCGCCGCACCGAGACGTGGGAGAAGCCCGGCATCAAGACCGTCGAGCGCTTCCGCTACCTGTACGACGAGGACGAGCTCGAGGAGTGGGTGCCGCGCGTCCGCGAAGCCGCCGGCCAGGCGAAGCAGACCCACGTCCTGTTCAACAACTGCTACGCCAATTACGGCGCGACGAACGCGCTGATGCTCGCGGAGCTGCTCCAGGACCTGGAGTAGCGACGGCGGACCTCCGTGGCGCCGCGGCTGAAGCGGTGGCCTGACAACTGGCCGACACCTGCCTGCAAGACTGCAACAACGGCACCGATGAAGCGTCGCCTGCTTTGATCGAGCCACCCGGCCCGAGCCATCACCCGTCGAGGGGCCAGGCAATGGACAAGGGCAGCGCAACATCCGAGCGGTCGCGGCGTCACACGCGGCGTGAGCCACAGCATGGCCCTCGTGACGATGGATGACCTGCACGTCCTCGGGAGTGCCGGCGTCGATGCCGCCGGGCAGACCGGGGACCTGGTCGCCGCGCTCTACGACGCGCATCAGCGGGAACTGTTCAGCTTCGCGCTCCGCTCCAGCCGAGACCGCGAAGCGGCAGAAGACCTCGTCCACGAGGCGTTCGTCCGCCTGATCGTCGAGATCGACGCGGGGCGCGAGCCGACGAACATCCGCGCCTGGCTGTACCGCGTGATCGCGAATCTCGTCGTCTCACGGGCACGACGCGCCGCCGTGGCGCAGAAGCAGCTCGGTGCGCTGGTGGCCCGCGGGGTCGAGGCCGGCCCCGAGCCGGAATTCCTCGAGCACGAGCGTAAGCAGGACATCGACGCCGTCCTCGCCGAGATCGGACCGGATGCGCGGACCGCCCTCCTCATGGCCGCGAATGGTTTCAACGGGCTCGAGATCGCCGAGGCCATCGGCCGCAGCGCGATCGCGACGAGGGCCCTGATGTGCCGTACTCGGCTCCAGCTCCGCGAGCGGCTCGGCTCGATGCAGGCCCTGCCATGAACGATCACGAACGCGCCCTCGAGCTCGCCGCCAGCACCGTCGACTTCGAGCTGTCGCTGGCGGACGCCGAAACCCTCACGGCCCATCTCGCATCGTGCGGCGAATGCCGGGCCATCGACGAAGGCCTACGCACTGATGCCGTCGCCCTGGTCGAACTCGGCCGCGAAGACGCACCCAGCGACCTGCGCGCTCGGATCGTCGGTGCCGCCGCGAGGCCAGATGTGAGCGGACGCGCCCCGTTCCCGTCCCCGGTTCCAGCGCGGTCGACGGTGCTCCGGCTGCCCGATCAATTCCGTGACCGGGCGGCTCTCGTCGCCGCGGCCGCGGTCATCGTCGCGGTCGTGGGCGGGACGCTCGCCTGGCGCGCCATCCCCTCCGACGGCGGGATCGCCGTCGTCGATCCATCGGGCGCCCCTTCGGCGGGGCCAGGCAGTTCGGCGCCGCCGAATTCGGGTGACCCGGGAGGGCCAGGCCCCACGGGCGTCCCGAACGACGTGCTCGCCACCAGGTGGGATCCCGTGGCCGAGCTGACGGCCGAGCACGCCCGCGACGGCATGATCGAGCTCGAGAACAGCTTCCTCCTTGGCAGCCTCGACGGGACATCGCCGGCCGAGCTTGCCGAACGGGTCAGCGTTCAGCCGCCGCTGACCCTGACCGCGACGCCTGAAGCGGACGGCCGCGTCCGCCTCACCCCGGTCGAGCCGCTGACGCCGGGCGCGGTGTACCGCTTCACGCTGGCTGGCTCGGACGGACAGACCCTCGATTCCTGGGCCTTCCAGGCACGGCAGCCCTTGCGGGTCATCTCGACGGTCCCCGGCAACGAGGTAACGGGCGTGCCGCGCGACACGGGCATCGAGATCACCTTCGACCAGGATGGCGTGGTCGACGCCGCGGCACACGTGTCGATCGAGCCCAAGATCGAAGGCCGCTTCGAGGTGCACGGTCGCGTCCTCGCGTTCGTTCCGGCGAAGCGCCTGTCCCCGGCCAGGATCTACACCGTCACGGTGCGTCGTGGCGTGCAGGTCGCCGCGACCGGCGAGATCCTCGAGGAGGATGTCCGATTCCAGTTCGAAACCGCGCCCGCGAACGATGCGGCCCCGCGCGAGACGACCTTCCGGTTCGCGAACGACCTGTTCGAATTCGGCGACCGCCGACCGGCCGATCATCTCGCTTTGGGCGTTCGACTGGGACGGTAGCGACGAGATCGACAGCGTGCCGCTGGAGGTCTACCGGCTGTCCGATCGGGCGAAGGCCATCGAATCGTTCCGCCGCCTTCGCGCGACCCCGAGCTGGAGCCAGTGGAGCACCGGCCCCCAGGTCCCGACCAAGGGCCTGCGCCGAGTCGTCAAGCTCGATGCGCACGTCGAGGATCACCAGGGGACGGTGTGGACGCGCCTGCCGGAACGCCTCCCGGCCGGCTGGTATCTCGTGCAGTACCCATCGAAGAAGCACCCGGCCCAGGCCATCCTGCAGGTCACGGATATCGCGAGCTACCTGCTCGTGTCCGATACCGACACCCTGGTGTGGGCCAACGATCTCGCCACGGGAGACCCGATCGCCGATGCGACCGTGTCCGTGGATGGCGCGTCGCTTGGCCGCACCGGCGGGAACGGCACCCTCGTGACCGCCACCCCGGCATCACTCAAGGCGGACCAAGGTCGAGCGTGTCTGAAGGATTGCGAGCCGGTGGTCGTCATCGGCGATGGCCGGCGATCGGCCTTCGTCCCGGCGACCGGTGCGCGAACCCCCGATGGGGGCTTCGGCATCGATAGCTTCTGGCCCGGGTTCGAAGGACACCCACGGTTCTGGCAGCTCCTCCATAGCGATCGCGACCGCTATCGACCGACGGACGCGATCAACGCCTGGGGCGTCGTCCGCGATCGCGATACCGGCGAAGTCCCCGCAAGCGTCACGATCCGACTCAGCTCGGCCGACGGATCCGACGGGGCGATCGCCCCCATTGCCCAGATCACGGGGGCAACGAGGCCGACCGGGGCGTTCACCGGGTCCCTTGCGCTGCGTGACGTCCCGGAGGGCAGTTATCGGCTCGAGCTCGTCATCGATGGTGCGGTGGTCACCCGACGCCATGTCCAGGTCGGGCGGATCCTCAAACCCGCCTACCGACTGGATGTCGCCACGGGTCGCCGCATCTACATCGTCGGCGATCGGATCCGGGTCACGGCGACGGCCAGCTTCTTCGAGGGCACCCCGGTCCCCGGCGTCCCGCTGCGGATGGATGGGCTCGTCGAAGGAAGCGCGACGACCAACGCGTCCGGGTCCGCCACCATCCGGAAGACGGCCCGCCTGTCAGATGACCAGGACTTGCAGGATCCCGAGCACCAGACGGTGTCCGTACGACCCGCTCGAGCCGAGGAGGGGGAGATCAACGGCGCGAGTCACGATTTCATGGTGTTCCCGAGCATGTGGACCGTCACCGCGGACTCGGAGATCCGCGGCGGCCGGGTCAGGATGTCGGGCGCCGTCAACGTCGTCGATCGCGACCGTTTGGAGCGCGAGCTGGCTGCGGGCGCCTCGATCTGGGACCTCGACCCACGCGGTGCGCCGGTCAGGAGCCGGACCGTGACAGCCAGGTTCACCGAGATCATCCCGGTGCGCAGGCAGGTCGGCACGACGTACGACTTCATCGAGAAGCGCGTCGTCCCCTTGTACGAGTACGAGCAGCGGGAGCGGGCCGCCGGGACGATCCGGATCAGCACGGACGATCGCGGCCGGTTCAGCGGGTCCATCCCGGCGTCCGGCAAGGGCCACGATTACCGGGTCCAACTCACGCTCTCGGATCCCGACGGCCACGTCGCCAGGCGGACGACCCACGCGAGCGTCGAACACGACTTCGGCGAGCCGCACGCGTCAGCCTTCCTCGGACTGAGCGCCGATCAGGACGATCCGACCGAGTTCGGGATCGGCGACGAGGTCGACCTGACGATGCGAGAGCCTGGGGCCAGCGGCACCCCCGAAGACGACCGGCGCCTGTTCTACGTGGCCCAGCGCGGCCTCCGGGACGTCACGGTGGCGAGATCGGCGCGGTTCGTGACCGATTTCCCATCATGGGGACCGCCGAACGTCGAGATCGGCGCGGTCCGGTTCACGGGCACGGGGTACGTGGATGCCGGCCGGTTCCAGGCGCGCTTCCGCTCCTCGGACCGAGCGATCACCGTGGACGTGCAGCCGGACAAGGCCCGCTACGCTCCCCGCGACGAGGTGACCCTCGCCGTCCGGACGCGTAACGCAACGGGGGACCCCATTCCTGCCACGGTCGTCCTGCGCGCCGTCGACGAGAAGCTCTTCGAAATCGGCGCCGCCAGCGTCGACGATCCGCTCCGTGAGCTATACGCCTCGGTGGATGCCGGCATCCGGGCGACGTACCTCTCGCATCGAGGGCCAGGCAACCGTGGCGAAGGCGGCGACACCGGCGGAGGCGGCGGTGACGACGAGTTCCGGGACACCGTCCTGTTCCAGGCCGTGGAGACCGGTGCCGACGGGCGTGCGTCGGTGACCTTCCGACTGTCGGATGACCTGACTTCGTGGCGCGTGGGTGCATCGGCCATCGGGGCCGGCCTGGAAGCGGGCGGGGGATCGACCCTCATCCCGGTCGGGCTACCCTTCTTCATCGACGCCGCGATCGCACCCGAGTATCTCCTGGCGGATCGACCGGCCATCCAGATCCGAGGGTTCGGCACCGCCCTCGACGCTGACGACCGGGTGACCTTTGCGGTCGACGCCGAGAGCCTGGGGCTCCACGCATCCGGCCTGCGGGCCGACGCATTCAAGGCGGTGACCGTCCCCTTGCCGGATCTCAAGCTGGGCACGCATTCGATCACGATCACGGCCACGACGGGAAGCGGCGCCTCGAAGCAGACCGATCGCCTGACGCGCTCCTTCGCGGTCGTGCCGTCGCGCCTGACGCGAACCCGGACGAGTTATGTGGCGGTGTCCGGCCCGACGGTCATCGAAGGCGGCGAAGGCATGACGGAGATCATCGTTTCGGATGCGGGGGCCGGGCAGGAACTCCCGCGCCTAGTGGAGCTTGCCGCTGGCGGGAGCGCCCGCCTTGAGCGAGCCCTCGCGGCGGACCTCGCCAGGACGCTGATGGCGCAGCGATTCCCGTCCGCTGGCAAGGAAGCGGACTCCCCGACGTTCGACGCGGACCAGTACCAGACCGACGACGGTGGGATCGCGATCCTGCCCTATGCGAGCAGCGATCTCGAAGTGTCTGCGCTCGCGGCGGTCGTGGCGCCCGACCGGTTCGACCCATGGCGACTGACCAGCTTCTTCCGGGCGGTCGCCGAGGACGCCAAGGCGACGCGGGAGCGGCGCATCTACGCGCTCGCAGGCCTCGCGGGTGTGGGCGCACCCGTGCTCCCGGAGGATCCGGGCAGCGGTCGCCGACCCGGAGTTGACCGTCCGCGAGCGGCTCATGGCCGGTCTGGGCGCCGCTAGCCTGGGTGATGCCACCACCGCCAGGTCGGTCATCACCTCGCTCGTCGACGAGTTCGGCGAGGCGGTCGACGGTCACGCGCGGCTGCGTGTCGGCGACGATGCCGCGGATATCACCGCGGCCACGGGGCTCATGGCGATGCTCATGGCTTCGACGGGCGACCCGGTCGCGTCGCGATACCAGGCGTATGTGGAGGCGAACCCGAGCGTCGAGGCACCGCACGAGTTGCACAGCGTGGGGTACAGCCGCTGGACGCTGGAGCATCGGCCCGCCGCGTCCGCCAGCTTCGCGTACGTGTCCGACGGCGAGCGTCGGGTCGTGGAGCTCGGACCGGGCGAGGATTTCCGCGTCAGTCTCACGAAGGCGTCAGCTGGCGAACGTGTCCATCGAGCCCGTCGAAGGTGCGGTCGGCGTGACGACGAGTTGGCGCGAACCCGTGGACGCCACGACCCTCGAGAAGGACCCGGATGTCACCATCGAGCGCCGGGTCAGCCCCGCCGGGACCGTTCGAGCGCGTGACCTCGTGGCCGTGGACTTCAAGGTCTCGTTCGGTCCGCAGGCTGCGATCGGCTGCCATCGCGTGACGGATATGGTGCCGTCCGGCCTCGTCCCGGTGGGGGTCCTCGAGGACTGGATGGATCCGGAGACGGGCGAGCGCCAGCGAGATCGCACCTATCCCGAGGAGCAGGCCGCTCAACGCGTGACCTTCTGCGCCATGAGGAGCCCGAACGAAGGGACGGTCTGGCTGCGCTATGTCGCCAGGGTGATCACCGTGGGCACGTACCGGTGGGAATCCGCCATCGTCGAGTCACGCAGCGGTCCGAACCGCGCAGCGATCACGCCGCGGCGCGAACTGACGATCCGCTGAGCACCCCGACGAGGGCAGGCGACACCGGCACGAGACGGCAGGGCAACATCCGCGTTGTATGGTCCCGGCCACGTATCTCTGCGATCCGTGGAGGAGGAGATCATGCGTCGGTCACTCGTCATCGGGACGGTCGCGTCCCTGCTCATGATCGCCATGCCGGCGGCGGTGACCGCGGCACCGGCGCAGCACGTCATCGAGCACGCCGTCGTCATCGGGTGCGACCTTTCGAACGACGACGGCTTTGTCAGCACGTTCGCGGTCGATAGCTCCGAGTTCGGAAGCTTCGGTGAGCTCGCGTTCTGGGAGGCGCCCGCCGAGCCATTCAGCGACGACCCGACGTCCGTGGCGATCGGCGCCGAGGTGGAGGCGACCGATACGAACATCTCCGCGACGTTCGAGCTCGTGGACGTCGACACGGGCTCCCCGGCCGGCACGGCCAGCCTCGAGGCGACGTTGACTCCGGATGGCGAGCCACTGCTGGTGGACGAACAATTCCGTGACGGGAACCGCTGGACGGATGTCGAGGGCACCGATCAGCCGATGCTCGTCAGCGGGACGCTGACCGTGCCGGGCGCAGAGGCCTTTGACCTGGCAAGTTGCTTTGCTTCGGTCCAGGACCTGACCTTCTTCACGACCAACCCTTCGGCTTTCATCCAGCGCTTCGACAGCATCAACGTGTCGTGCACCTGGGAGACGGCCGATGGGTTCGTCGGCCTGTTCGCGAGCGGCGACGCCTTTGGAGCCTTCAGCGACCTGTTCATGTCGGACTCGAGCGGCGAATATGCCGGCTTCTCCAAATCCACGTCCTTGTCCGACACGGCGTTGGGCGCGACCTTCGAGCTGTTCCTGCAGCCCGATGGCGATATCGCGGTCGGCACCGGCGCCGCATCCGCGACCCTCGAGCCGACCGGCGAGATCACTCGGACGATGGACGGCACCGGCCCGAACCGGGCGAAGTTCACCAGCGAACGCCTCGCGGTGAGCGGCACCCTTGACGTCAGCACGCCGGGCGGCGACCAGACGCTGCCGATGGATGACGAGCACTGCGTCGCGTCGCGAGAACACGTGTTCGTGCACGATGTCCGGCCCAGCGGCCCGAAGCCCGGGCCGTTGGCGAACGACACACCCGACGAAGCGATCGCGGCCGACCTCGGGCGGACGTATCGGCTCGTGACCGGTGGCAACGCGCAGGCACCTGAGGAGCCCTGTGCGTTCATCGATCCCGATACCGGCAATTCCTTCCCGTTCCCCATCGAATACACCGCCTGGTGGACGTTCGTCGGGACCGGCGGCCCGGTGACCGTCGACACGGTCGGCAGCAACTTCGACACGATCGCGGGGGTCTACACGGGTTCACCCGGGTCGTTCGAGCAGGTGGGCTGCGTCGATGACGTGTTCGAGCCCGATTTCAGCCTCCAGGCGAGGATCACGGTGGATACGGTCGAAGGGGTGACGTACTACGTGCAGGTGGGCGGCTTCGGCGGGTCCAGTGGCCGGCTGCAGGTGACCATCAACTAGGACATCGACCGGGCGCGATCTGACGGTCGCGCCCGGGAGCCACCAGCCGAATCCGCCATCGGTCCGGTTGCGCTCAGAGCGGTCCGAGATCAGCCCTCCGGCCCGATAGGGCGACTCAGCGCAAGGCGGAGCTGAGCACGTGAGCGAGCGCACCTGAAGTGCGTGAGCGAGCGCGCGGACGCGACAACGCGGCGATGGGTCGTATAGCGGGCCGGAGATCCCGCCGTCCTTGCGGATGCGCCAGAAGTGGACGGCGAGGAAGACCGCCGTGAGGAGCGGCAGGATCATGATGTGGAGCACGTAGAAGCGCAGCAGCGTGTTCTGGCCGACCTCCACGCCGCCGAGCAGGAGCCGGTTGACCGGCGTGGCGACGATCGGGAAGTACGACCCGAAGTTGGTGCCGATCGTGATGGCCCAGAAGGCGATCTGGTCCCACGGCAGCAGGTAGCCCGAGAAGCTCAGCATGATGGTCAGGAACAGGAGCACGACACCGACCACCCAGTTGAACTCGCGCGGCGGCTTGTAGGCGCCGTGGTAGAAGACCCGCATCATGTGCAGGAACACGAAGAAGACCATCAGGTGGGCGCCCCACCGGTGGATGTTGCGGGTCAGGAGACCGAACGTGACCTGGCTCTGGATCTCCAGGATGTTGCTGTAGGCGAGCTGCGCGCTGGGAACATAGAACAGCATCAGGTACACGCCGGTGATCGTCAGGATCAAGAACAGGAAGAACGTCAAGCCGCCCAGGCAGAACGTGTAGGCGAACTTGACCGCGTGCTGGCGGACGCGCACCGGGTGGATGTGCAGGAACACGTTGTTCATGACCGCGTACGCGCGCGAGCGCTCGTCGCGCGGGTAGGGCTGCCGGAACAACGAGCGCCAGGCCCCGCTGCGGCGGATGGTCTGATCGACCCGTTCGAGGAGGCTCATCGAAGCGCCTCGTCGGCCTGGTATGCCCGTGCCGCACCGGCGATCACGGCCAGCAGCCAGCTCCCCCACAGCCAAGGGGCCGCGACGATACCGACCAGGGCGCCGGGCACGATGAGGAGCGCGCCGAGTCGGGGCCAGAACACGGATGCGAGCACGCCGACGAGGACGACCGCACTGCCGATCGCGAACCCGACCGGACCCCAGCCTGGCCACAGGTCGGGTCGCACCTGGCCGGCCAAGGCCGGCAGGGTGACGATGGCCAGGCCTCCGCCGGCGAGCATGGCGACCACGCCCGTCAGGGCGAGCGTCCAGCGGGTCAGCGGGACCCACGGCGCCGGACCGTACAGCTGGCGAGCGGCCGCCGGCGCATCGACGAAACGCCAGGCCAGGTCGGCCGGAATCCCCATCAGCAGCCGGACCAGCCGTTGTCGGAACAGGATGCTACGGTCACCGTGCCGGATCGCATCCAAGGTCTCGTCCGCCAGGTCGCCTGCGACTTCCGCCTGGCGCCGCGCCCGCATCGGTCGCGGCAGACCGAGCGTGTAGAACCCGACCCAGCCGCGGACCGCGGCCGAGCCGTCGCCTCGTCGCCCCAGCAGGCGCGAGGTCATCACCTAGCTCACCCGGGCTCCGGCCGGTGCGGTGCGGCGGGCCGCCTGCGGGTCGGCCGCGCGGGCGTCCGCGAGGGCCCGCTCCCCGACGGCGGTGATGCGATAGAAGCGCCGGCGCGGACGAGCCGCCTCGGCGGCATAGTCGGGCGCCTCCCAGCGGCTCTCGAGGTGGCCGGAGCGCTCCAGTCGATCGAGCGCCTTGTACAGCGTCCCGTAGGCCGTGAGCCGCTTCGCCTCTGCGCCATCCGCCATCGTCTTGGCGAGGAGGAAGCCGTGCGCCTCGGCGAGTCCACGGGCCCGCAGCGTCGTGGCGGCTTCGAGGATGTCGCGCTCGAGGCTCACGATCGACCCGGGCTTGCGGCGCATGAGCCACTATAGGAAGGTACCTTCGCATACGTCAATGCCGCATCGACGGCGTTGGCCCGGTAGCATCGCACCATGGACTACGGGCTGTGCCTGCCGAACTTCCGCGCGGGCGCGTCGCGCGATGCCACCGACCGCGAGGCAGTCGCGGGTCGCGCGGACCAGTTTGCCCGGGAGGTCGCCCCGCTTGTCTGAGCCGCGGCGGGCCGGGGACGCCGGGGTCGCCAGGGACGCCGGGGCCGCCAGGGACGCCGGGGCCGGGGCGCCAGGGCCGCCGGGTACGCCGGGTACGCCGGGTACGCCGGGGAGGGTGCCGCCGACCACCGCGGACGCCGCCTCCCCTGGCCGATCGCGGCGGCCCTCACGTTCCTCGCGGCCGCCTGCGTGCTGGTCCTCGAGATCGCGGCGGGCCGGCTCCTGGCCCCATACGTCGGCGTGTCGCTCACGACCTATACCGGCATCATCGGCGCGATCCTGGCGGGGATCGCGCTCGGGGCGTGGATCGGCGGTCGGGCCGCGGACGCCCTCGGACCCGAGCGACTGCTCGGGCCGTCGTTCGTGCTCGGCGGCGCGGCGGCCATCGCGGCGGTACCGATCGTGGCGGCCCTCGGCGAGGCGGACCTGGGCGAGGGCTTCCTCGCGATCGTGATCCTCGCGACGGTGGGGTTCGTGCTGCCCGCGGCGATCCTGTCCGCGGTGGGTCCGATGATCGTCCGGGCGACGCTGACCGACCTCGCGACGAGCGGCTCGATCGTGGGGCGACTCTCGGCGATCGGCACCGTGGGTGCCATCACGGGCACGTTCCTGACCGGGTTCGTGCTGCTCGGGCTCGTGCCGACCCGCGTGCTCATCGTCGCCGTCGGTGGCGTGCTCGTGCTGGTTGGGCTCGTGCTGACTGCGGCGCTTGGGCGTGGCGGCGGGCCACGGACCGGGGTCCTGGCACTGGCCGCGGTCGCGATGGGCGGGCTCGCCCTCGCCAGCCCCTCGCCGTGCGATACCGAGAGCGCCTACTACTGCATCGCCATCCAGGTCGATCCCGCCGATGCGGACGGCCGGGTGCTCGTCCTGGACCGGCTCTCACACGCCTATGTCGACCTGGCCGACCCGACCAACCTCGTGTTCGGGTACGAGCGCCGGTTCGCGGATGCCGTCGGGCCGTACCTGGACGGGTTGGGTCGGCCCGTCGACGTGCTTCATGTCGGTGGTGGCGGGTTCACGTTCCCGCGCTACCTGGAAGCGACCCGACCCGTGGCGTCGCAGACCGTCCTGGAGCTCGATCCGCGGGTGCTCGCGGTCGCCCAGGAACAGCTCGGCTTCGTGCCCAGCGACGCGATCCGGGTGATGGTCGGCGATGCGCGGCTGTCGATCGAGCGCCTTCCAGCTGACAGTGTCGACCTCGTCGTCGGCGACGCGTTCGGCGGGCTGGCGGTGCCGTGGCATCTCACCACGACCGAATTCCTCGAGCAGATCGGACGGGTGCTGCGACCCGGCGGGATGTACGTCATGAACCTGATCGACTACCCGCCGCTCGGATTCGTGCGGGCCGAGGCCGCGACCGCGGGGCGCCTGTTCGAGCACGTCGCCGTCATCAGCGGGCGGTCGACCCTCGCCGGTCAGAGCGGCGGGAACGTGGTGCTCGTCGCGAGCGCCGAGCCGCTGGACGTGGCCGCGGTCACGGCCCGCATCGAGACCTGGGGCGAGGGCGCGTCGACCGGCGATCCTGGCCGATCCGGCCGAGGTGGCCGCGTTCATCGGCGATGCCGTGCTCCTCAGCGACGACTTCGCGCCGGTCGACCAGCTGCTGGGCCGCTGACCCCTGAGGAACGGCCAGCCCCCGGAACCGCGGCAATCGCGGTCTTGCCGGACCCGAAATGCCCTGGAGCAGGCCTGACCCTCTACCGAACCGCGGCAGGATCGACATCGGAGGACGCTTATGGCAGATGAGAGGCGCGTCTTCGGCCGATTTCGGTCCAAATCGCGGACGTAACCGTCGTCCCGTGTCGATCTCGCCACAACCGGGCCGCCGACCGGCCATAGTCGTCCCCGGGTGACGATCCTGCCACCGTGCCCGCAGTTGGGGCGCACCTGCGGCGCAGCGTCGTCTCAACCCTCTGGTCACTGCCGGTGACACGATCCGGACGAACGTGCATGGATCGTCGGCAGATCTGGCTGTATTGGCCTCGATCCATGCTCGGTTGTTGCCAGAGCGCCACTGGGAGTGACGCCCGCCCACCCTCGTGGTGTCGAGCGGCCTCAGCGGCGGCTCGGCGCGCGCTCTCGACGGACGGGGAGTTTCTGACCGCGGATCGTCGCATTGCGGAGCGCGTGCTCGATCGCATCGGCGACCCCGCCCTGTACGTCGACGAGCGCGAAGTCGTCGAACAGCTGGATCGCCCCGACCACTGAGCCAGGCACGCCCGCTTCGTTCGCGATGGCGCCGACGAGGTCGCCGGGTCGCAGGCCGGCCCGCCGGCCGCCACCGATCCAGAGCTGCTCCCAGCCGTCCGCTTCGGGGCCGCGCGGAGAGCGGTCCCCGGGGCCGCCTCGGCCGCCTCCGCCGCCTCGATCGCCGGGGCCGCCGGGGCCACCGGGACCACCCGGTCCGCGTCGCCCGAGAGGGCCGCCCGGCCGACCCGGAGCGCGGAACCCGCCACCGTCCGGACCACCGCGCGGGAACGCCGGCACGCCGCCGCGCCGCGGACCGCCGGAACCGCCCGGCCCGCGTGCCGGGCCCGGGCCCGGACCGGGTTGCTGCAGCGACGCCTGGGCGAGCTCCACCTCGTCCTCGTCGCGGACCTCCGCACCTTCGATCAGGCTGACCGCCGCGAGGGCGATATCCACGACGTCGAACTCCTCGGTGAGCGGCTCCACCACGCCCCGGAATCGGTCGTGCCCGCCCGTTTCGAGCGCGTCGCGCAGGTTCGCGCGCACCAGCTCGAGCCGGCGCTCCCGCAGGTCGGCCACCGTCGGTAGCCGCGCGATCTGGAGCTTCGACCTCGTGGCCGACTCGATGTTGCGCAGCAAGCGATGCTCGCGCGGCTCGACCAGGGTGATCGCCACGCCCTCGCGTCCGGCCCGGCCGGTTCGGCCGATGCGATGCACATAGGCATCGGGGTCGGATGGCACGTCGAAGTTCACGACGTGGCTGACGTGCTCGATGTCGAGACCGCGCGCGGCGACGTCCGTGGCGACCAGCACGTCCAGCGAGCCGTCGCGGAATCGCCCCATGATCCGGTCGCGGGCTTCCTGGGCCAGGCCGCCGTGCAGCGCACCAGCGTCATGCCCCCGGCTGCTCAGCGCCTCGGCCAGATCGTCGACCTCGCCACGCGTCCGGGCGAACACGAGCGTGGAAGCGGGATCCTCGACGTCGAGGATGCGGCACAGCGCCGGCAGCTTGTCGACCCGCCGTACGACGTAGGCGGTCTGGCGGACGCGCGCGACCCCGTCGCCGGTCGCCTTCTCGGCGTGGACCGTGATCCGGGCCGGCTCGCGCAGGTGGCGCTTGGCGATCCGCGTGATGGTCGGCGAGATCGTCGCCGAGAAGAGCGCTGTCTGGCGGTCCGCGGGCGTGGCCGACAGGATCGTGTCGAGGTCCTCGGCGAAGCCCATGTCGAGCATCTCGTCCGCCTCGTCGAGCACGACGATGCGCGCGGCATCGAAGCTCAGGCTGCCGCGCTTGAGATGGTCGACCGCTCGACCCGGGGTCGCGACGACGACGTCGACGCCGCGGCGGAGGCCGCGCAGTTGCTGGCCGATCGGCTGGCCGCCGTACACCGGCACGACGCGAGCACCGAGCGACTTGCCGTACACGTGGAACGCCTCGGCGACCTGCATCGCGAGCTCGCGGGTCGGGACGACGACCAAGGCGCTCGTGCTGTTGGGGCCGGCGGCGCCGATCGTGATGCGCTGCAGGATCGGCAGGGCGAAGGCCGCGGTCTTGCCCGTGCCGGTGGGCGCCTCGGCCAGGATGTCCCGGCCGTCGAGCAGTAGCGGGATCGCCTCGCGCTGGATCGGCGTCGGCTCCTCGTAGCCCAGCTCGGCGACGGTGGCGAGCAGTCGGTCGTCGAGACCGAAGTCGACGAAGCCGTCCGGGGAAGCGGGCGGCTCGGAGGGTCGGCTCCGGACTGGATGGCGAATCGGTCCGTGGCGTGTCGGTCGAGCTAGCAGTCTTGCCCTTCGCGGATTTCGGCATCGACCCATTGTGGTCGCAATCGCGCCAAGCGGCCTGCCGGCGCATCGTGTTGGCCCGCAGCCATCGATTCCGGCCCGAAGGCTGAGCTCCAGGCGATTTCGGACCCGGTCGCGGGCTGGGAGCCAACGACTGACGACGTCGAGGTCGTCACAACGCCCCGGAGATGACGCGGGCTCGGATACGTTGGCTGGCCGCCAACAGTCGATACTCCCCCGATGCGGGACAGGTCGAGGATGTGGTGGGTGGTGACCCTCTTGCTCGTGACGACCGGGCTTTTGGGCTGCTCCTCGGGCAGCCAGCCCCGCTCGCGTACGATCGATGGCGGGTTTCCGCCGACGGCGCAGCTCCCGGCGCTTCCCTTGCAGATGACTGATCAGACGGGACGGATCCATGCCCTGGCGGTCGTCGACCCGGCAGTGATCGAGGAGGGCGTCAGCCAGGTCCGTCGGACGCAACGATGCGCTGTACCTCCACTGGGTGGGCGGGGCGTGTGATCGACTAGTGCTCGTCACGTACGGGCACACGCTCGACGGCACCGGCTTCACGATCAGCACGGAGGGCGACTTCGGTGGTTGTCTGATGATCGGCGTCCCGCGCACCCTGATGATCGTGTTCACCCAGCCGGTCGATGCCTCCCGCGTGTCATCCGAGATGATCGAATGAAAAGGGTGATCGCGTTCGCTGTCGATCGCCTGTCAGTGCGCGGCGCGAAGCTCTACGAACGAGATCGCCGGCATGGGCAGGTCGAACGCCAGGCGTGCCACCCCGTCCGCGCCGACGCTGACTGGCTCCTCCGGCCCGAGCGACGTCGAGGTGGTCCGCCGCCCGTAGCCGCGCCCATTGGTCCGTCGTGGGCCAGACGCCGCCGCCGATGGCCTCCCACGTGACGAACGATGTTCGAGTGCGCATCGTCGACCCGATGGTGCTCGACGCGGTAGTCACCCGCCGACAGTCCCGTGATGTCGAGCGTCACGCGGCGCAGAGGCCGTCGTCGCCCTGGGTCTTCGTCTGGTCGAGCGAGCCATTCCAGATCGCGACGGCGACGCGCTCTCCCTCCCCGTTCGGGTCCCGGCTCGCCCACGCCTCGACAAGGCTGCCGCCGCCGTCCCCGGTGACCCGGCAGGCCAACTCGGCCTCGCCCAGCCGTTCGAGGACCGCGATCGCCCAGAACCGCGGCTTGCGCAGCCCGCCGATCGTGAGCAGACCGAACCCGCCATGGAACAGCTGCTCGGGCACGCCGAGCTCGACGAACTGGTCCGATGCGACCCAGTAGGCCAGCGCATCGACCCGACCGGCCGCCGAGCGCATGCCCCGGGCGACGAGCGGGGCGCCCCACACGCTGTCGTTCACCGGCCCGCCGTGGGTCGGGCTGACGCCCCATTCGGTCCACCAGATCGGGATGTCCGGGCGGCCGTATCGCTCGAGGATCGGTCGAAGATCGAGCGGCGGCGCGCCGTAGGTATGGGTGGTCACGAAGTCGACCGGTACCCCGGTCTCGGCGGCATGGTGGAGGAGGTCGTCGACCCAGCCGGCGGCCGCCGTCGACGGTCCGCCGACGAGCAACCGTTCGTCGACCGCCTTTACGGCCCGCGCGGCCGCGTCGTACAGGTCGAAATAGTCGCTCTGGCGACCGGCCCAGAAGACCTTGATGTTCGCCTCGTTCCAGACCTCGAAGCCCCAGCGGATGACCTCGTCGAGGCCGTGCCGCGCGACGAGGTGCCGAACGAGGGCCTCCACGAGGTCCGCCCAGCGATCCAGGTCGCGTGGCGGCGAGATGAGCCCGATGTAGTCGAAGACTCTCGGCTCGGGGTCGGCGGCGAGGGCCTTCGGCATGAACGACAGCTCCACGAGCGGGCGCAGGCCCGTCGCCAGGAGCCGATCGATGACGAGGTCGACCTTGTCGAAGTCGTACCGGGGCGCGCCGTCCGCGCCTTCGCGATACACGCCGAGGACGTCGTGGAGGATGGCGTGCGCCCGGACCGCCTCGACGCCGAGCTCGTCGCGGACGATGCGGAACGCCGGCGCGAGGTCCTCGCCCACGTTCAGCCCGCCCGGTCCCTCGCCACGCAACAGCAGCGCGAGGTGCTCGGAGCCGATCATCGGCCGCCACGGCCGCTGGACCGGGCCCGTCGAGCGCGCGGCATCGACCTGACACGCTCACCTCGCCCAGGTCGTTCGGCCGGCACGGGGCTGACGGCCGCCGACACCGGCCCGACGGGCGCATCGATGCTGGAAAGGCTGGCCACGGCATAGACGTTGTCGCCCTCGACGCCCAGGGTCGTATCGACGTACGGCCCGTGGGGAACGGCGAGGACGTCACCGCCCTTGTGGTCGATCGGCGCGAGGTCGCCGCTCGGCCGGGACCGCGATGGACGAGGTAGCCGACGGCGCCCTCGACCGGTGACCACGACACCGTCACCTGGCCGCGGCCACGCTCGGCGCGGACCTCGGTCGGCGGCGGCAGGGTCGACGTCCGGTGCCGGCCGGTCGCGCTCGGTCGAGGCGCCGAACGTCTCGAACCAGGCGATCCGAGCCGACGAGGCTCCCCGAGGCGCTCGGCCCCGTCGATCGCACGGGCGGAGGTACGGCTTCGGCGGCGGCTCCGCGGACCGGCGTTGAACGTCTCCATGCCGATCACCGGCTGGAGGACCTTGCGGAAGTCCTTGGTCGCGAACGATTCGCGCAGGACGTCGTCCGCGAGGGCGTTGCCGATCGCGGCCATGATGATGCCCTGGTCGAGCGACAGGTATGCGCCGGAGACGACGCCCGTATCGACGTTGACCGAGTCGCGGAACCCCCACTCGCTCGTAGATGTCGAAGTCCGCCTCGAGGTTGGCCAGGTTCTCCATCACGCGCGTCCGGCGCCCAGCGCAGGGCCAGGAATGCGGCGTGCGGGGTGACGACGCCGTCCGTGTACGCGGACGGCGGTGGGTCAGGCTGCGGCTCGCGGCCGGGGCAGCCGGCGAAACCGCGGTCGACGTAGGTGTTGTCGTTGTTCGACTTGTACCCTGTCGGGTCCATCCCGATGGCGTCGACGCCATACTCGGTGTAGCCGCCTTCGGGGATGTTCGCGGGCGAGAACCCCCAGTAGCCGTACTCCGCTTCGACGAGGCCGTGGTGGATCTGGGCGGCGACCGTGAGCGGGTGATTGACCGCCCAGCTCCGCGGGCCCCATTTCTCCTCCGGGACGAACAAGCGCCGGCATCAGCGCCTCGAACATGCTCCCGCCCCAGCCCGGAACGACCCGGAAGTCCTCGTACGGGTAGGCGCCCTCGAACACGTTGACGCCGAGATATGTCGTGCGGAAGCCGATCGGCTTGGTCTCGGGCCAGCTCCAGTCGCACGTTTCGGGGAACGTCCGCCACGCGCCGAAGTACTCCTTGGCCGGGATCTCGCCCTTGCCGATGCCGATGTAGCTCGCGATGCGGCTCTCGCTCACGATCGTGTCGTAGCAGCACGGTGAACTGACCCGTGCTCGGGCGTGAAGTGGAACGCGATCAGGTTGCCGCTCCGGCCGGTAGTAGAAGCCGAAGTCCATGCTGTCGAAGAGCGCGCCGGCGCGCCCGGACAGCTCGGGGATGGCGTTGGCCACGACGCGGATCCCGGTCGCCAGCCAACCGTTGTCCACTGACGAGAGGATCGGCACCACCGGGTCGCCGTTCGGCGGCCAGACGGTGAGGACCTCGCCGTTCGTGTGGTCGTACCAGTTGAAGTACTGGCCGCTCGGCTCATGCCGCTCCATCGTCTCGAGCGAGCCGAGGGTCGTCTCCAGGCGGGCCACCGCCTCGGCGTGCGTGATGAAGCCGAGGCGTTCCGCGACGACCGTGCTCCACATGTACGCGCCGATGTTCGTCGTCGACGTCTGGATGCTCCGGCGTGCCGTCGGCGGCCAGGCTGTCGGCGGGCAGGCCGGTCTCCGCATCGGTCATGGCCACGAACGACGCCCAGGTGTCCTCGGCATACCCGAGGAGGGTCGCGCGCTGGGCGGCGCTCAGCCCGGAGCTGCGGCTGCCGCGGCTGCCGGAAAGGCAGCGGCCGCGATGACCAGCGCTGAAACGGCGGCGAGGAGCGGATGGAGTCGGGGCTGGCGCATGGTCGGTACCTCCTGGTTGGCGGCCGCTCGGGCCGCCGTCGACGTCAGCCCTTGAGACCGGTCGTCGCGATGCCTTCGGTGATCCAGCGCTGGAGCACCACGAAGATGATGAGGATGGGCAGGACGAGGACCAGGCGCCGGCCATGAGCATCCCGTGGTCGGCCTGGTACTGGCCCGTGGCGAACGTCGCCAGGGCCACCGGCAGCGTGTACATCTCGGGCTCCTGGGCCATCACCAGCGGGTAGATGAACGAGTTCCACGTGCCCAGGAACGTCAGGATGCCCAGCGTCGCGAGGACCGGTCCGGCGAGCGGCATCGCGATGGTCCAGAAGATGCGGAACTCGCTGGCACCGTCCATGCGGGCCGCCTCGAGCAGCTCGTCCGGCAGACCGGAGAAGAACTGGCGAGTCAGGAACACGCCGAACGGTCCGGCCAGGAACGGCAGGATCAGCGCCGGGTAGGTGTTCACGAGCCCGAGGGCGCTCATCAGCACGAATTGGGGCACGAGGATGGCCGCCCCTGGCAGCATCAACGTCGCCAGGACGAGCCCCAACAGCACGCCCTTGCCGCCGAACTGGAGCTTGGCCAGGGCGTAGCCAAGCATCGGGGAGAACACCAGATTCCCGATCGTCACGGCGACCGCGACGACGATCGAGTTGAAGAAGAAGCGCGGCATGTCCAGTTGGTCGATGAGGCGCTGGATAGTTGTTGAACGTGGGCTGCCTCGGGCAGCCATGTCGGTGGCAGGCGCAGGAACTCCCCCTGCGCCTTGAACGAGCCCAGGACCATCCAGACGAACGGGGCGATCATGAGGACGAGCCCCAAGGTGAGCAGGACATACAGGACGATCGACGCGCGGCTGCGCGGCGGTGCGCCGGCCGCACGTTGCGGTGCCGGTCGAGCGAGTGCGGTCATGCGCGCGCCTCCGTCATGTCTGCGACCGCAACGTGCGGAACTGGACGACCGCGATGAGCGCCACGAGCAGGAACAGGACCCACGCGATGGCCGCGGCGTAGCCCTGGTGGAAGAATTCGAACCCCTCCTCGTACATGAACATCGAGATCGACAGGGTCGCGTCGAGTGGGCCGCCGTCGGTCATGACGAACGGCTCCTCGAAGACCTGGAGGTACCCGATCGTGGTGATGACCACGGCGAACAGCAGGGTCGGCCGGAGGAGCGGCAACGTGACCGACCGGAACGCGGCCCAGCGCCCGGCGCCGTCGATGGAGGCGGCCTCGTACAGCTGGACCGGGATCGTCTGCAAGCCGGCGAGGAACAGGACCATCGCGAAGCCGAGGTTGCGCCAGGCCGCCATCACGATGAGGGACGGCATGGCGAGGACCTCATCGACCGAGCCAGTTCGGGCCTTCGACCCCGATCGCGCCGAGCGTCATGTTGAGCAGCCCGTAGTCGGGGTTGAGCACGAATCGCCAGACGACGGCGATCCGCCACGATGCTCGTGACCACCGGCAGGTAGTAGCCCACCCGGTACACGGTCCGGAACCGGCGGATCCCGCGGTCCAGGGCCAGTGCCACGGCCAGCCCGATCCCGAGGGTCAGGGGCACGCCGACGACCACGAAGTAGGCCGTATTCACGAGGGCCTTGTGGAACGTGGTGTCGCCGAGGAGCTCGACGTAATTCTCGAGCCCGATGAAGTTCGTCCCGAGCGGGTTGCGCAGGTCGCGCAGGCCGAAGTCGGTCAGGCTCAGCACCAGCGACGCGAGCAGCGGCCCGGCCATGAAGACCAGGAAGATGAGCACGAACGGCAGGGCGAAGCCCCAACCGGTGAGGTGCTGGCGCAGGCTGACCCGCGGTTCGCGGCGCCTGCTCACGGCGCCCATGGCGCCGGTGAGCGCCGGGGCGGCCGCGGGTTCGCGGACCGACCCGGTCGAGCGTGGTGGCCCGACCGGGTCAGCGCGTTGGGCCATGACTACTGGCCCGTGCCGATCGCGGTGGCTTCCTCCTCCATCGCTTTCGCCCCGTCCGCGGGAGCGACGTCCCCGGTCGTGACCGTTCTCAGATTGTCGTTGATCGCGGTCACGACCTCGTTCCAGGTCGGGATGGCCGGCGGAGCCTTCGTGTCCTGGAGCTGTGTCGCCGAAGACCGCGACGTTCGCGTCATCGGCGAGGGCCGGGTCGTCCCACGCACTCTGCACGGCTGGGAGCACGGTGGCCTCCTCGTACCAGGCCACCTGGTTCGCGGGATCGGCCATGAACTTGACGAATGCCCAGGCCGCGTCCTTGTTCGGGCTGTCCTTGAAGACGACGAGGTTGCTGCCGCCCACGAACGAGGTACCGGTCACCTTCTTGGGCATCGGGACGATCGGCCCATTTGCCTTCGATGTCGGCGCCGCCGGCTTCGGTGATCAGGCCGACGTGCCACGGGCCCGAGAAGAACATCGGGTGGCTGCCGGCGACGAAGGCCGGCGTGATATCGAAGCCCTCGGGCACGGACTTCGGCGTGAGCCCTTCTTCGAAGAACGAGTCGTAGAACGTCAGGGCCTCGACCGCCTGCGGGGAATCGAGCGCGAACGCGCCGTCCGCGCCGATGACGTCACCGCCGTTCGACCAGACGAACGGCAGGTACTCCTGCGCCGTTCTTCGTCCCGAGCGCGATGCCGTACTCGGCGCCACCCTCGGCCTGCATGCCCTTGGCCATCGCCTTGAGCTCGTCCCAGGTGGTCGGCGCGGCCGTGATCCCGGCCTTCTCGGCCATGTCGGTCCGGTAGTAGAGGACGCGCGTCTCGACGTACCACGGGACGCCATAGGCCTGGCCGTCGACGACGTTCGTCTGCCAGGCGCTCTCGAAGAACCCGCCCGGGTCGATGTCGGCCGGCCACCGGCTCGAGGGCGCCCGTCTCGACGAACTGGCCCATCATGTCGGTGCCCATCTGGCTCACGTCCGGCGTCTCGCCGCCACCGATCGCGGTCTGCAGCTTCGCGACCGCCTGGCCCCAGTCGACCGGGGTCACGCTGACCTTCACGTCCGGGTTGGCCGCCATGAACTTGTCGGCCATCACCCCGAGCTTGGTGCCTTCATTGCCCATCGCCCAGACGGTGACCTCGCCGCTCACGGCGGCGGCCGAGCCAGCCGGCGCGCCCGATGCGCCTGCGTCGGTAGCCGCCGGCCCTTGCGTGGCGGGCGCGCCGGAGCCGCCCCATCGTTGGTACCGCACGCGCTGATCGCCAGGACCAATGCAGAGACAAGCGCGAAAACGCGCCACGAGATGCGCGAAGTATCCATCGAGGTTCCTCCTGCCGCGCACACGGGCTGGGATCGGGCCCGGGCGACGGCGTTCCTCCCAGCCTAGTCAGGCGGCTCGACATCGGCCTCGACCCGCGGTGGGGCGACCTTGCAGCCGGGTTGCAATCGGGAGTCGGGTGCTGACATATCGCGGTCGTCCCCCTGGCGGGCCGACCCTGAGCACGCTCCGGTCAAGCGCGCGGACGGGGGCGCCAGCGCTGGTAGCGCGCATACACGGCCGGTTCGAGGGGCGCGACGATGGCGGCCAGCCGCTCCACCTTCCGCCTCGAGCGCCCGCTGTCCGCCGCGGCGGAGCGGCGGTCGGAAGGGCTCGATGACGATGCGGGTCCGGCCGCCCGGCGCCGCCGCCGCCCACCACAGGCCGGCGACGACCCCATCGACCGTGAAGGTCGGCAACGTGTCGCCGTTCCGGGCGATGACCACGCGCCGATCCGCATCGCTGATCAGCCTGCGTCCGTCGGCGAAGGCCAGCAGCGTCGAGTCCCACATCGGCAGGAGCCGAGGCGGCGCCGGGCGTGTCCGCGTCGGGGAGCGGCGCGCCCTCGAGGTCGAGCAGTTCGCGACCACGCTCGTCGCTGAAGCGGCGCAGCTCCCCGGCCCCTTCGAGCGCCGCGATCCCTGGCCGCACCGTAGCCGACGGCCAGCCCCGACCATCGCGCGACATCCGCGGCCGTCGCCGGCCCGAACGCCCCGAGGTACCGACGGACCAGGCGTCCGGACGACCTCATCCGTCGGCGGGCCACCCTTCGGCGCCGAGCCAGGGTCAGCGCATGGACCAGGCCGCGGCCGGCGACCGAACGACCACGGCACATCCGACGGCGCGTGGGCGAATGCGACGCTCCGGCGGATCCACCACAGGACCTCATCCGGCGCCATGCCATCCGTCTCGCCAAGGTGTTCGCGCAGCTCGCCGAGGCCGCGTGGCTCCGCGGTGAATGCCTCCGCCACTCGCTCTGCAGCGCGGCCAGGCGCTTCGGCATTCGGTGGCGTCGCGCGGTCCTGACGGCGGCTGCCGCCGACCAGCTGGGAACGATCGCCGGCCACAGGTGGAGGTAGTCCGCGGCGCTGACGATGTGGAGCGTCGAGCGCATGAGCGTGCCCTTCACGACCGATCGCTCCGCGAGCGCCCGATCGAGATCGGCCGGCTCGAACCCCGCCAGGCGCGTCCAGAGCCCGATGTGCGGCGACGCCGGCTCCTGCGCCTGGAGTCCACCGATCCGTTCGGTGGCCGCTACGACGTCGAGCTTCGCGCGCTCCAGCAGCAACTGGCGGCCGAGTGTGGCCCGGTTGAGCTGTCGCGCCGTCAGCGTTCTGGTGCGTCGCTGGACGGCTCACGGCGCCTGGAGATCGCCGGCGCGGAACGTGGAGATCAGCTCGGTATAGCCGGGCACGCCACGCTCGTAGCCGATCGCCCAGAAGCCGGCGCCGGCCAGGCCTCGTTCGTCGGCGAGGAGCGAGCTTCGGCGTGAGGCTCCGGGGCGAGTCGTAGTACACGGCGTTCCAGCCGGGCTCTGGCAGCGATGGCGGGCAGGCTCGCTGCGGCATCTGCCGCTCGACGTGGTGCCCCCGGCCAGCCCACCGCCGGCCGACGCCCCGGCGCCCGTCGGCGACGCACGCCGCCCCTGCGATCGGCTACGGATAGAACTCCACGCTCTGGACCGGCTCGAGCATCGGCTCGAAATCGACGGATCCGCAAAGGTCTCGAGGTTCCAGCGCGGCACCCAGTTGTCCCCGCGCCCGGTCGACGGCGCCCCACGCCCGGCCCGATGACCGGCCACGTCATGCCGTACAGCGGCAGGCCCAGGATCGTCCGGTCGACCGGCACGCCGAGGCCGGCGTACAGGTCCAGCGACCAGACGAGATCGCGCGGCTCCCCGTCGAGCCGATCGATCGGCGCCGAGGCGCCCGGGTTCGGACCCGGCCCAGTGGTAGTCATAGCCCATAAGGAAGATCCGGTCCGCGCCAGCCGAAGCCGCGGCGGCGGCCATCGCCGCGCCGAGCTCGTTCGCCTGGGTCGCGACCGAGACCTGCGCGTCCGGGCAGCCGCGCGCGCAATGCGTCACGAAGACGACCGACGAATGCCCCGTAGTCGAGCAGGTGCTCCGCCGGGAGACGCTCGACGTCGACGTTTACGCCATCGAGCTCGAGCTCGTCGACGAGATCGACGAGGACCTCGATCCAGCGCGCTCTGGGCCTCGGGCTCCGTGTAGAACTGCCGGTTCTTGTCAGGACCGAAGCTCGTGTACACGAGCTCGACGCGCGTGCCTCGGTCGTGCGCGGCGCGGGCGATCCGCCGCCCGATGTCGCCCGCGATCCGGCGATAGCCATTCTGGTCGTCATCGAGCTCCCCGTCGCGACGATGCGTGACGGAGAAGAGGCCGAGCGTCGTGAGATCGGTCGCGCCGACGTGGTCGACGATCGAATCGAATCCATCTCCCAGTACGGGACGAAGCCGTAGACCTCGTGACCGGGGATCGGCACGATCGTGGGGCGGACCGTGGCGGACGGGACGACGGGCTGGGTCACGGCGGCTCCACTACCGGTCGGGGCCACCGTGCCGCAGGCGGCGAGGAGAACCGCAAGGGTGCCAGCGAGCAGAGCTCGCGCCGGACCGGCGCTCACGTCGAGCGCGCGAGCGACGCCAGGAGCGTGCCCGACACCAAGGTCCTCGTCATCGGGCAACGGTAGCCGCTGCCCCCGATGACGTCATCGAGTCCCAGAAACGAGCGGCCCCTCCCGTTCCGGAAGGGGCCGTCGATCAGCGGATGGGGACGTTAGCGCGCGGGGCCGATCGGATCAAGCACGCGCCCGGGTCGGTCGCATCGTCGCGATCTCGACCGCGAAGAGCGCCAGGTCGTCAGCCAGCTCCTGCGCACTCGCCTTGGTCGACTTGCCGAACTCGGTCGCCGCATCGCGCAGGTCCGTGTCCTTCTGCTCGCGCGCGATCTTGATCATCGCGGCAGCCGAGTCCTGCTGCTTCCGCTTCAGGTTGATGAGCACGGCATGCGCCTCGTACGACTCGCTCGGCGCTTCGGCGGCACTCTGCGCCGTTTCATCCATCAGTTCCTTCAGGGCGAGCGCGACACCCTCGGCCTTGCCGGTCGCATCGTGCTTCTTTCCGAGCCGCCGGAGCTCCTTGAGGAACCGCGTGTCGTCGCGGAGCACCGTCTTGATCAGCGTCTTTGACTTGGCGCGCGAGTGCGCGGTGCTCAGCTTCTCGGCTCCGTCCACGATCGCTTGCTGGATCGCGATCGCCTCGTCGAACTCGTGCGTGATGAATTCGTCGCCGTACTTGGCCTCGCTCATGTGGGCTCCTCCCCTTGCCGTCGCTGTCGTGGGTTGCCTGGGGGTCGGCCACAACGTATCGACTGCGGGGATGCGCCGACCGTCGTGACACGGCGGCGCGGCGTGACGACGGTGTTGCAGTCGAGCACCGCGGGTCGAGCGGTCGGTCGGTCAGGCCCCGGGTGAGACCGGCAGGACGAGCAGGTAGCCGGGCGGCACGCCAAGGTTCACGCGCGTGCTGTCGCGCAGGACGAACTGCCTGGCGAGCGTCTCGGGCGAGACGAGGCGTGTTCGGCTTGGGACTCCGGCCCCAGACGGAGCTGCCGTGGGGATAGAGCGGGTCGAGGACGCGGATGCCCGTGACCTCGAAATCGTCGAAGGTCGCGCGGGTCGGCGGTCGACTTCGAAGCCGCTCATCACCCAGGCGTGCCGGCCACGCCACATGACGAGGCCGACCGGGTCGCTTGGTGGCCCGGATAGCCTCGGCGGCGACATCCAGGGCGCCCTCGAACGTCGGGATCGAGACGAGCTCGTACGGTCCGATGCCGAGCTCGTTGAGCGTGGCCGTCCAGCCGCGCGGATTCGCACCGCCGAACGGGCTGAAGCTCGTGTCGCGGGCCATCTCCCAGAGCCGCTGCTGATCGGTTCGGGAGGTTCGGGAGTCGTCCGTGGCCATGTTGAGCGCCATCTGCAGGCTCGCGCCGACGCACAACTCGAAGTTGTACTGGGCCACGAAGTCGCCCTTGCGGAAGAGGTTCATCGCGAAGGGCTTGCGCTCGGCCTCGCGCGGCCTCGGGTGCGGTCGGTGTCGGTGTCGGTGCTCGGCTCGGCGGTCGCGCTCGGCTCGCGGCTCGCCGGCCGTAGCGCCGTCGTCCGACGGTGCCGGCTCCCCGGTCGCGGTCGCCGATGCGCCCGCGGTCGGTGCCGGCTCCCCGGTCCGTGCCACCGCCGTCGTCGCCGTCCGACGTGGGCGTCGCGCCCCCGCCGTCCGGCGTGCAGCCGAGCGGCCACGATGGCCGCGAAGAGGAGCAGCGCGAGGGGTCGGCGGAGGGATGGCAAGGCGGGGATGACCATGACGGTCGCCAAGTATGCCGCGAATTCGGGATTTGGCCGGGCTGAGGCGCTGGCGGCCGAGGCCTGGCCTAGGCGGTCCCGACCTTCGCTCGAGCCTGGGCCATGATGTCGGCGGCCACATCGATCGGGACGGCGAACCCGATGCCCTGCGCGCTCTGGGCGGCCGCGGAGTTGACACCGATGACCGCTCCCGCTGTCATCGAGCAGCGGGCCACCGCTGTTGCCGGGGTTGATGGACGCGTCCGTCTGGAGGAGGCCGGTCATCGTGCGTCGTCTGGCGGCTGTTCGGCGGACCCGACCTCGATCGTCCGGCCCGTCGCCGACAGGATCCCCGACGTGACCGATTCGGTGAACGTGCCGAGCGGGCTGCCGATGGCGATCACCTGCTGGCCGACCTTCAGGGTCGAAGCGTCGCCGATCGGGATCGTGGGCAAGGGACGTCGGTCGGGTCGACCTTGACGACCGCGAGGTCGTGCGTGCTATCGCTGGCGACGACCGTCCCGGCCAGCTCCGAGCCGTCCTTGAACGTGACGGTGATCTTGTCGCTGCCCTCGATGACGTGATGGTTCGTGAGGATGAGACCCGACGCATCGAAGACGAAGCCCGATCCGACGCCGGTCGATGGCACCGAGAACGGTCCATACCCGGCTTCGCCGGCCGAGTCCACGGTGATCGTCACGACGGCCGGGCTGGCCGATTCGGCGACGGCGACGACCGCGTCCGCGGACGAGACGCTGGCCGGCGTGGTCGATGCGCTCGTGTTCGTGGCGCTCGTGCCGGCCCCGTGCCCGTGGCCCCCAGGCCGGTGAGCAGCTCCGACCGTCCCGAACGACCCCACGACCGCGGACAGCATGGATACGGCGAGGACGCCGGCGAGCCATCGGCCACGGAACGGACGGGAGGAGGTCGCCGTTCCAACGGGGGTCGCGATGGGCTCACCGACGAGCGTCGCCGCTGACGATCCGGCCGGGGAGGACGGCCGGATCGGTGTGAGTGGTTGACCACGAACGCGGGGTGCTGCCTGAGGCGGGATCGGGGGTGCGGTCGAAGCTGTCCATGACGACCAGTACAGCCCCGAAGCCTGAGACGGTCCTGAGAATCTGCAGTGTCCGGCCGTCCAGTTTCGCTCGTGCACCGGATGCGCCTATCAGCGAACGAGCCTGCGAAAGAGCCAGTTCGTTCTCTGGATGTGCATACGACGCACGCTCGGGTCAACGAGCGGCCCCAGATCCGATGCGTTCGGAGCCTTCGTTCGTCGATAGGAGCGTGGCGTGCACGAACTCGCGGTAGGGCGAATCTTTGAAGGAAACGGGCGGCGACCTCCCCATACTCGGCGAACGACCCAGCAGGAGACGACCGATCGTGCAACGAGATCTGGTGGAACGGGCCGCGCGCGGCGACCAGGAGGCCTTCGAGGGCCTGGTCCGCCTGTCGGCCAACCGCCTGTTCGCGATCGCCCACCGGATCCTGCGCGACCACCACCTCGCGGAGGACGCCGTGCAGCAGACCCTCGTGACGATCTGGGATGAGCTTCCGAGGCTGCGCGACCCCGAGCGCTTCGACGCGTGGACGCTATCGACTGATCGCGCGGGCCAGCATCGCCGCCGCGAAGCGCGAGCGCCGGGGTCCCGGCGGCGGAGCGCTCGTCCGGCTGCTCCCCGCCGACGCCGACGCGTCCCGAGCGCCCGACGACTTCGGCTCGGTCGCCGATCGGGACGAGGTCGAGCGTGGCTTCCGGCAGCTCAAGCCGGAACAGCGCGCGATCCTGACCCTCCACCACTACGCCGGCCTGTCGTCACCGGAGATCGCCGACGTGCTCGGCATCCCCGTCGGGACCGCCGGCTCCCGCCTCCACTACGCGAGCCAGGCCCTCCGCGCGACGCTCGAAGCCCACGCCCGCGCCGACCAAGGGAAGGAGCGCTCGGCATGACCATCCCCAACGAGCAGGACCGGCGGATCGCCGCGTGGTTCCAGGACACCCAGGGTCGCAGTGCCGGAGCGGACGATCGAGGCCGCCCTCGCGCATGCCCGGACACACCCGCGCCGTCGCGATCCCCTCGCTGCACTCCGCCGCGACCCGATGGGGAGTGGCGGGTTCGGACTCGGCCGGCTGGCTCAGCCGCTGCCGCTCGTGGCGGCCGTCGGCCTGTTGCTCGCTGCCGCGGTGGCCGGGGCGGCCATCGGCGGCTGGTTCGATCGGGACCCGGCGGTCGTGCCGCCGGTCGTGAGCCCGTCGCCCTCGGTCACGCCGTCTCGAGGCGCCGTCACGGGCCCGCGACGCTCCGCGTGGACCTGATCGAGCACGTCGGGGACGACGCGTTCATCGACATCATCGACGAATCAGTCCACGATGACCGACGCGATCTCGGGCGACCCGGGCGACGGCGTGGACGTCGAGCAGGACCTGGTCCGAGTCGAGAACGACCCGGCCGATCCAGCGACCGTCGTCCTCACCTGGTCCGGCGGCACGTGCGACACGCGCCACGAGCTCGTGATCAACGCCGACGGACGGACCCTGCGGATGTTCCGGCCGGCCTGCGAAGGCGACTCCCTGGGCGGCGTCGGCCACGTGCTGCGCCTGACCTTCGATGCGCCGGCGCCGGCCGGCGGAGTTCGACGCGACGATCGAGACCACGCCGTAAGGCTGGCCGGCGCGCCGGCCGACGGCGCAGTCGTCAGCGGCGGATGGCCCGGAACACCCCGAGGACGAGCCCGGCCGCCGCCCCGGCGGCGATCGCGCCACGCCAGTCGAGCAGCGGCGTGACGGTCCCGTCCACCTGCCGGGCGATGAGCACCAGGACCGCGCTCGGCTGGCGCATCGTGACCCGGTCGGCGATGAGCGTGTTGACGAGGCTCTGGTCCACGGTCGCGTCGCCGCGCGAGGCCACGAAGCCGGCCATCGACTGGGTGACCCGCACCTCGTCGCCGACGGCCGCCCCGACGCCACCCATCTCGAGCGTCACGCGGTTTCCTTGCGCCAGGACGATCCCACCCTGGCTCACGGCGATGTCCGTCGCGGTCGCGCGCTGGATGCCGCCCTGGTGCACGTCGATGGTGGTCGCGTCGGCCGTGCCGATGCCGCCCTGCGTTGATCGAGACCGAGGTCGCTTCGACGTGGTCGGCACCGCCCTGCGAGATCTCGACCCGGTCGGCCTTGAGCGTCTCGGGCGGCGTGATCGCTTCGGACGTCTTCACCCGCGCTGGGGTGACCTTGGGCGTGGTCGGTTCGGTGGTCATCGGTTCCCCTCCGTGCTGCGGGCGTCCGTGCGCGATGCGTTTCCGGCGGCGAACCGCCAGCGTACCGCCACATCGCATCGCGCGCGTCCGTCCGCTATCCTGCGCGCGGTCGACCTGATGTGGAGTCAGTCGGCAGATGAGGGGATCCATGCAACGTCGTCCATCCGGGATGGGCACGATCATCGTCATCGGCGGGCTCGCGCTCGCCCTGTTGGCCGGAGCCGGCCTTGGCGTGCTCGCGGCCGGCGCCGCGCCGTCGCCGAGCCCTTCCCCGTCGCTCGCGGCGGACGCGTCGCCGAGCCCCTCGCCGACGCCGAGCCCGTCCCCGACGCCGAGCCCCTCACCGACGCCGCGTCCCGACGCCGACGCCGACGCCGAGGCCGACACCGAAACCGCTCAGCCGGGCGCCCCTGACCGGCCGCTACGTTTCGGCGGCCGTCGCGAAGCGGCACGCGCATCGCGATCATGATCGACGACCACCCCGACGCGCGGCCGCAGTCCGGGTTCAACGCCGCGTCCGTCGTCTGGCACGCGCCCGCCGAGGGTGGCATCCCGCGCTACATGCTGATCTTCCAGGACGAGGTCCCGGGCGCCGTCGGACCGGTGCGCAGCGCGCGCCAGTACTACATCGCGTGGGCGGCCGAATGGGAGGCGATGTACGGCCACTCGGGTGGGTCGCCGCAGGCGCTACAGACGCTGCGCAATCAGGGCAACGGCCAGCTGGTCTACAACGCCGACGAGTTCCGCTGGGGCAACATCTACTACCACCGCTCGACGGATCGCTTTGCGCCGCACAACGTCTACACGACGGGCAAGGAGCTGCGGAAGCTGGCCAAGCGCATCGGGGCGAAGGACGCGCCATACAAGGCCGCGTGGCGCTTCGGACCCGACGCCTCGCCGGCCGATCGGCCGAACGGCGGCCGGATCTCGGTGTCCTACGCCTGGAACGACATCACCTATCGCTACGACCGCAAGACGAACACCTACAAGCGATCGGTCAGCGGGTCGAAGAAGCAGATCGATCGCGCCGACGGCAAACAGGTGGCGCCCAAGAACGTCGTCGTGATGCTGATGTCCTTCGGGCCCCTGAACGACGGCAGCAACAAGCACCGGCTCGAGGCCGACGTGGTCGGCTCGGGGACGGCCTGGATCGCCACGAACGGCCACACGATCAAGGGCACGTGGCGCAAGACCGGCATGACCAAGCCCACCCGGTTCTACGACGCCGCCGGGGAGCCGGTCACGCTCACGGTCGGTCAGACCTTCGTCCAGGTCCTGCCCAAGGGATCGAAGGTCGTCATCAAGGACGGCAAGGTCCCGGCCGCGAACCCGGAGCCCGGCGCGAGCGCCTCGCCCGGGACCAGCGCCACTCCCGGCCGCGAGCGCCTCGCCGAGCTAGCGCGCGACGGTCGCGTAGATCGCCCGGACCTCGTTCGCGACGTCCACCCACGATCGCGGCCCACCGGCGGCGCCGTCCCCCGCGACCGCGCCGCGGCCGCGATCCCGGCTCGGACCGGCTCGTCGCTCCAGGCGGTCGCCATCGCCACCGCCAGCCGCTCCCGATCGCGTGGTTCGACGAGGATGCCGGCCGAGCCCACGATCTCCGGCAACGCCCCGACCGCCGAGGCGATGACCGGGACCCCGGCCGCGAGGGAATCGATGGCGATGAGCCCGCTCGCCTCCGACACGACGGGCAGCACGACCGCCCGGGCCGCGGCGACGATCGCCGCCGTGTCGTCCGCCGGCAGGATCGGGGCGTACACGAGCTGATTGGCGGCGCCGTGGCGGGCGGCGATCCGGGCGAGCGCCGCGCGATCGTCGGGCGTGGCGTCCACGACGAGGAGCCGCGGTGGCCAGTCCGCCGCTTCCGCCAGTCCGGCCGGCCGATGCGGTCGACGTCGAGCGAGGCGAGCGCGGCCATCAACGTGGCACCGTCCTGCCGGATGTCGTGGCGACCGTGATAGACGAGGTATCGATCGCCGAGACCGAGTCGATCGGCGGCGGCCCGGGCGGTCTCGCGGCGCCCGAGCGCGTGCTCGAGGACGGCCGCGTACGCCGGTCGCGGCGCGAGCGGCACGACATGGATCCGGTCGCGCCGCAGGTGCAGGAGCCGACGGGCGGACTTCGCGACCGCCTCGGTGCCGACGAGGACCGCCGCGGCGTCGCGCAGCAACCGGGCACGCAACCGCTGGCCGAAGCGCGACGCGGTCCCGCGCTGGAAGGCCTCGGGCAGCTCCCACGGCGCGAGATCCAGGAGCGTCACCACCGTCGGCAGGCCCGACGCGATCGGCACGGCGTTGCCCGCCGCGTGATACACGGCGCCCGCCGCCCCGCCTCCGGTCCGCCCGCCACGCCGCGCCGACCGAGGCACCGCGCAGGACGAACGGGTCGACGGTCAGCGCCGCCTGGCGGAGCAGCCGGGTCGGCGGCAGCAGGCGCCGGCCGACGACCTCGAGGTGTTCGAAGCGCGTCGTCGGGTCATCCTCGTCCGAGGCGAGCAGGAACGCGAACGACTCGCCCGGGCGCGGGTCCGCGTCGAAGCCGCTCAGCAGGCCGTCGAGATACGCCGCGGTCCGTGGCGCGCGGGCCGGCTCCTGCAGCGACCGGACGTCCATGACCACGCGCACGCCGGGCGGCAGCGTCCTCGGCCGCCCCCTCGCCGAGGCCCCTCGCCGATGCCTCCGCGCGGCCCAGCGGCCCCGGTGCCGGCCCCGGCTCCGGCCCGTCCGTCATTTCGCGCGCCGTCGCCGCCCGACCCAGCCGACCAGTTCATCGAGCCGCAGCTGAACGACCACGACGAGCGCCTCGACGACGATCCGCCGCGACATCTTGCTCTGGCCGACCCGCCGGTCGCGGAAGGTGATCGGCACCTCCCGGATGCGGGCGCCGGCCCGGCTGGCGCGGTACGTCATCTCGATCTGGAAGACGTAGCCACCGGCGTGGACGCCATCGAACGGGACCGCGGCCAGCGTCGAGTCGAACGCCACGCCTTGAACCCACCGGTCAGGTCGCTCGGGCGCAGGCCCAGCACGATCCGGGCGAAGAGCGAGCCGCCGCGGGAGATCAGCCGCCGGCCGATGCCCCAATCGACGACGCCGCCGCCCTTCGTGTAGCGCGAACCGATGACGAGATCGGCCTCGCCGGCCTCGATCGGCGCGACGAGCGCCGGAAGGACGGCCGGGTCGTGGCTGAAGTCGGCGTCCATCTGGACGCACGACCGTGGCGCCCCCGTCGAGCGCGACGCCGAAACCATCGAGGTAGGCACGCCCCAGACCCTGCTTGGCGGTTCGATGCCGCACCCGGATCCGCGGATCCGCGGCGGCCAGCTCGTCGGCGATCCGGCCGGTGCCGTCGGGCGAGCCGTCGTCGACGACGAGGATGGTCGCGGCGGGCAGCGACTCGAGGATCGCGGCGGTGATCGGGCGGATGTTCTCCGCCTCGTCGTAGGTCGGGACGATGACCCAGACGGCAGGAGGTGGGGTCGGTCATGGTCGGCCAGTGTAGCGGCCGCTCGAACGTGGGTTCGAGGGACGGAAGTACGTGGCAGCGTCGCGCAAGGTTCCCGCAAGCCGTCCTCGGACGGGGTTGAGTCGGCTGTTCCCGTGCGCCGAGCAACACTCGGGCCGACCCCCCGAGGAACCGATGGAGGTACGAACGTGGGCAAGAACAAGGACCAGACCAAGCAGACCACCGGCAGCATGCCGCGCGAGTCGAGCCAGGTCGGAACCCATGGCCAGACCGGTTCGGATCAGGGTCAAGGGGCCAAGAACGAGTACCAGGGCCAGGGCAGCCAGGGCAAGGGCCAGGGCCAGTATCAGGGCCAAGGCCTGAACAAGGACCAGGGATGACCCAGGGCCAGGACAGCTGGAAGCAGGGCGACCCGACGACGGCGTCGGAGGGTGCCTGGAACGATCGCGCGCAGCGCGACTATGCAGCAGGGCGACCAGACCGATCCGGCCCAGCCCAGCGGCACGAGCCCGCTCGACAAGGACCAGCAGCCGGTCAACCAGAACCGACCGGTCCAGCAGAACCGCTGATCAGCCGCCTCCACGTCAGAAGCCCCTCCTTCGGGAGGGGCTTCTTCATGTTGCGTCCGGGCGGCCGGGCGAGGCCCTCAGGCTCGTCGCCTGCCCGTCTTGAGCGGGAAGGCCACGTCGAGGGCGGCATCCAGGTCGGCGTCCGTCGGGGCGGGCTCGTTCCAGCGGTGGACGAGGACGGTGTGCCGCCCGGGGATCGGCACGTCCTTGCAGGCCACGTAACGCAGGAACACCTCGCCCGGACTCGGGCACGTGCCACTGTGGCCTCGCCCAGCGACCCCGCCGCAGCTGCCGCAGCGCCTCGATGTTCCGGGCGAACTCGTCGGGGTCCGTCTGCGACAGCTCGCTGCAGCGATCGCCCGACCAGGTCGTCCGGCTCCCGGCCGAGCGCCGCCGCCGCGGTGGCGGTGACGTCCACGATCCGCAACTGGTCGTCCAGGATGAAGATCGGGGGCCCGCTGGCCGTCGGGCAGCCTCGGTGCGATCTCGATCCCGTCGTATGTCTCGAGCTGCAGCCGGTCGGACCAGTCCGCGAGCTCCTGCTCGAACAGCGGCCGCTCTGGCCCGCCACCCGTGGCCGCCAGGAGCGTCGTCCTCGTCCGGCCAGACCCCGACCGTCACCGCCTCGAACTCGCCGCCGACGACCCGCCGCCCAGGTGCGACGCGACGAGCCCGAGTCGACGAGCTGCGGGAGCCGACTCGCGCAGCGTCTCGATGAGCCGGGCCTCCTCGTTCGGTCGCGCGCGCACCGTCACGATGCGCAGGTAGGCCGTCGTCTCGGGCGGCAACGCCGCGAACGTTCGCCCGACGATCTCGTAATGGACCGCCCGGTCGATCCGAGCGGCAGGCGCAACCGATGTGCCGAGGAACCGGTCCTGCTCGTCGATCCGGTCGCTCGCGCCATCGAGTCCACGTCGCGCCAGACCGTCACGATGGCCGCTTCGACCGGGACATCGCCATCCGCTTTCGACAGCAGCGCTTGCCGCGCTCCGACGATGAGGCTGTCGAGTCCGGGCACGTCCCGAGCCGCACGAGCCAGCCGGCCCCGCAGTTCGAGGAGCGCGTTGGCGTCGGTGCCCGACGGGAGACGGCCCAGGACGATGCGCAGGATCATCGGGCGGAGGATATCGCGCGGTCTCCCGGCACCGATGGCCGGCGTCGCGCCGGGCCGGGCCGGGCCGGGCAGTGCCCGGCGCCGCGCCGCGCTGGGGGCACCGCGCCGGCGGCCGCGTCGCACCGTAAGGTTCGCGGCATGACGGACGGAGTGGCCACGCGCTCGATCCTGCGGGACCCGATCTTCGCGCGGCTGTGGTTCATCCAGGCCGCCACCCAGGTCGGCGGCAACATGGCGCTCTACGCGCTCACGGTGCTCATCTTCGACACGACCCGGTCGAATACGGCGGTCGGGGCGCTCGTCGCCTCGTTCGTGCTGCCGCAGATCGTGCTGTCGCCGTTCGCCGGGGTCGTCGTCGATCGACTGGACCTGCGCTGGGCGCTCGTTGGCCCGAACATCGCGCGCGCCCTCCTCACGGCGGGGCTCGCGGTGGCCGGCGCGAACGTGCCGATGCTGCTCGCGCTCAACCTCGGGGTCAGCCTCACGAGCGTGGCGCTCACCCCGGCGGAGGGATCGATGATCCCGCGCGTCGTGCCGCGGGCCCAGCTCCAGACCGCGATGGGCATCTTCAACCTGACCCTGCAGGCGATCGTTCGCGGTGGGGTTCGCGTTCCTGGGCCCGCTGCTCGTGACGGTCGCCGGACCGTCGGCCGTGCTGGCGGTCGTGACCGCCCTGTACGTCGCCGCCACCGTCGCCTGCATCGGGCTGCCGAGCGCGCCACCGAACCGGGATGCGAACGAGTCGGGACGCGAGGCCGTGCTGCGGCCGATCCACGAGCTCCGGGAGGGCATCCGGGTCATCCGGCACGATCGCGAGGTCCTCCGGCCGATCCTGCACCAGGCGGCGGGCGCGTCCGTCGCCGGGGTCCTGGGCGTGCTCGGGCCGGGACTCGCGATCGACGGTCGGGCTCGAGCCGAACCAGCTCGCCATCATCGTCGTGCCGCTGGGGATCGGCGTCGTGATCGGGGTGTTCGGCGCTGCGCCGGTTCGGGCGCTACGTGTCGCATCGGCGGGCCGCGGAGGGCGGGCACATCGTGCTCGGGCTCTTGACGGCGTCGCTGGCCCTGGCCGGCTGGCTCGGCGGCGTGCTCGGCGGATTTGGCGTTTCCGTGCTGCCGTTCGTGGTCGCGGTCGGCGCTGTGCGCGGGCGCGGCCTACGCGGTCGTGTCGGTGTCGGCGCAGACCGCGCTGCTCGAATCGATGCCCTCGCAGGTGCGCGGGCGCGTGTTCGGGGTGCTGGCGTCGATCGTGAGCGCGGCCAGCCTCGCGCCGACGCTCATCGCCGGGCCCCTGGCGGACCGGGTGTCGGCCTCGCTGGTCATCGGGATCGTGGGCGTCGCGGTGTTCTTCGTGGGGCTGTGGTCCGCGTGGCGGTTCGGGCCGACCAAAAGGGGGGCAACTTCGGCCTAGGCGGGACGTGCCCGAGACCGAGGAACACCGCCAAATGCTCGTCGTGTGGAACGTTAGGTCGGATTCTCCGGCCTGCGCCAGCCCTTTCCCGAGCCTGCGCCACGAATCGTGCGTCGCGCACGCTTGCCAGTCTGGCCGGCAACTCGTCGTTCCACCCGATTCTGGCCGGCAGTCCGCCTAATGCTCCCGGGACGAACATTTGGCGGAGAAGCCGCCGACCTCCCGGTCCGTCGGGCCTTCTCCGTCATGCGACTGTCACCGAACCGCCGTCGAGGCGTAACCGTCGACGGTCAGGGTGGCCCACATCCCCGAACGGGGTTGGGATGGCCGCCCGACTGGCCGTGGAGGACGCCATGCGTCGTTTCCTTTCCGCCCTGGCCGCGATCGGCCTCGTGCTTTCGATCGCCGCCGCTCCGGTCGCTGCGGGCGGACCGCCGTCGCCTGGGTTCTACGTCGATGGCTCGATCTACGCCACCGTCGGGACACCGACCGACTTCTCCGGCACCGGCGCCCCCGAGCACACCTACGACCGCATCTACGCGCTCGGCAACGGGCTGCGCAACGTGGCCGAGGCCAAGCCCGGCGACACCGACTTCAACGGCGGGCGATGGGCCGTCTACGCGGTCACCTGGAACGTCACGCCCGTGCAGCTCACCAGCGCCGAGCAGGTCGAGGCCTACGACGCCGCCGGCTGGCTGACGATCGCCGACGATCCGGTCCGGCTCTTCTTCTGCTCGGTCCAGCGCATCCGGTAGCCGACTCCGGCCATCTTGGGACGCCCGGGCCGGGTTCGGTCCGGGCGTCAGCGTGGCTTCGACCGGCTACCGTAGGGGGATGCCCGCCGATCCCATCCACGCGTCCGATGTACCCATCCCGCTCGCCGTGCTGTTCGACCTCGACGGGACGCTGGTGGATACGGTCGAAACCCGCATCGATGCGTGGCTCCACGCGCTCGAGGAGGCGGGGCTCGCCACCACGCACGAGCGCCTCGCGCCCCTCATCGGCGTCGACGGCAAGCGGCTCGCCCGCGAGATCGCCGCACTCGCTGGCACGACGCTCGACGAGGAACGCGCCGAGACGATCGACAAGCGGTCCGGCGAGATCTACGAGCAGCTGAACCACTCCCCTCGCCCGCTCCCCGGTGTCCGTGAGCTCGTCGAGGCGATCGAGGCCCGCGGCCTGCCGTGGGCGATCGCCACGTCAAGCAGGAAGGAACAGGTCGTGAAGTCCGTCGCGGCGCTCGGCCTCGACGACGAACCGACGATCGTCGACGCGAGCCACGTCGAGCACGCCAAGCCCGAGCCGGATCTGCTGCTCCTCGCGGCAAGGGAGGTCGGCGTCGAACCCACCCGCTGCTGGTACATCGGCGACTCGACCTGGGATATGGTCGCGGCCGTCGCCGCGGCGATGATCCCGATCGGCGTCACGGCCGGGGCCGCGGTCGATGCGGCCGCCCTGCGCGGCGCCGGCGCGGCGACCGTGGTCGAGAACCTGCACGAGCTCGCCGATTCGCTCGCGCGGCGCTGATCGAGTGGCCGTCATCCAGCCCGCAACCCACCCGTCGCGCGCCCTCGACGAGGCGGGGCTGACCGTCGCGGTCCGGGAGCTGGCTGCGATCGACCCTGACCTTGCCGGCATCGCCGAGCGTCACGGACCCCCGCCGCTGTGGGGCCGCGAACCAGGTTTCGAGACCCTCGTCCGCATCATCCTGGAGCAGCAGGTCTCGCTGGCGTCAGCGGAAGCGGCGTTCGGACGGCTGGTGCGAGCTACCGGCGTGGTCGAGCCAGCCGCGATCGTCGCCACCGGGGAGGAAGGCCTGCGCGCGGCCGGGCAGACCCGGCAGAAGTCGCGCTACCTCGTCGGGCTCGCGCGCGACGTGCTCGATGGCCGGCTGGACCTCGATGCGGTGGCCGACGGCGGGCGACGAGGACGCGCGGACGATGCTCACGAGCGTGGTCGGCATCGGGCGCTGGAGCGCGGACATCTACCTCCTGATGGCCCTGCGCCGTCCCGACGTCTGGCCGACCGGCGACCTCGCGCTCGCGGGCGCGATGCGGCGGGCCAGGGGCATGGCGACCCTGCCGACCGGACCTGAGCAAGCCGCGGTCGCCGAGGCGTGGCGACCCTGGCGGGCCGTGGCCGCGCGGCTGCTGTGGCACGCCTATCTCGCAGGAGAACGCTGAGCCACCGAGAATCGAAGGGCGGCGCCCCAGCGCCGCCCTTCAAGAGTGCCTAGGGAATAGCTCGCTAGCGGGACGCCATCCCAGCGCTGCTCAGGACCTGGCGGGCCTTGGCCGCATCGCTGGTCACGAATGCGACGTGGACCTCGTCGCCTTCCATGCCGATCGGCATGATGGCTTCGATATTGATCCCCTCGGCGGCCAGGCGCCGAGCGGCCTTGGCCAGGGTGCCCGACCTCGTGGCGCATGGCGGTGTCGGTGGCGTCCATGACCGTGTACTTGTGCCCGGCCGCATCGAGCGCGGCTGCGGGTCGTCGCCTCGTCGCTGGTCATGATCGCGGCGCGGCCCGAGTCGCCGCACGCGGTGCCGCTGATGGCCTCGATGTTGATGCCCTTCGCGGCGAGCGCCTCGGCCACGTCCGCGAGCGCGCCCGGCTTGTTCGTCAACTCCACGAGAAATGCCTGCATGAGCGGTCCTCCTGGCACGCTCGGCCCGTCCGAGGAAGCAAGCTGGGCTCGACTCGTGGGCGGGTCGGGAGTCGATCTGATTCTACGCCCCCGGTGCTAGTGGCCCGGAGGCCGGTGCCGATGCACACCGGTTCCTCGTCCGAGAGAGCTTCCTTGCGTGCTGCACCTCGACGGCGTCAGGGTAGGATGCGGCGATGCGCTGGGGGACGCGGCACTCGGCCGACGCACGGGACAGCTTCGCGCGATCGATGAGGCGCCGCGCCGCGACCGCCCATCTCGGCCTCGCGCTGACCCTCGTGATCGCCGTCGGCTGCCAGGGCGCCCCCGCACCGTCGCCCGCCCCGAACGCGCCCTCGGCCTCGGTCGCCCCGTCCAGCGCGAGCGCCGCCGCAGCCGGCACCCCCCGCCCCGCTCCGACCCCGGTCGCCACCGAGCCGCCGGTCGCGGAGCTCGGCCCGGTCGGCGGTGTCTGGCGCGTTCGCAAGATCCTCTCGATCGAACATCGATCCGAGCTGATCCCGGGTGCTGCCTTCGACGAGGAGGCCTACCTCGTCAAGCCCGATTGCGACGACGAGCCGTGCCCATCGATCGAGGTCCGGATGACGCCGCTCGGCCGGAGCCAGCCGGTCACGATCGCGAACCTGGAGCGCGATGGGAACCGCTACGTCTCGGCGGCCCGGGCGGAGAACGAGGGGCCGTGCCTCGACGAAGACGGCGATGCCATCCGTGGTGGCGCGAAGGTCACCTCGATCATGCGGCTGTGGCTGTCCACGGTCCGGGCCTCAGGCTCGGCGGTCGAGACCACGGAGATGCGAGGCTCCCTCGACCTGGACCTCGAGCCAACGCCGGTCGGCTCGGCCGCCGGGTGCCTGCCGCAGACGGCGGCCTACGAGCTGAGCGGGCGTCGCGAAGCAGTCGCCGTCCGCGACGATCCCCTGCCCGACGTCGAGGGACCGCCGAACACCGCCGGCGGTCTCGCCAACCTGCCGAGGATCAGCGTCAAGGTCAACGGTGCCGAGGTCGTCTATTTCGAGATCGAAGGCGACACCGTCGCCGAACTCGGAGCGAGCCTGGCGGACGGTGGCGTGCAGTCATGCGGGGCGATCAACTACGAGTGGCACGAGGGTGACGCACGGCCCGCCGCCTGCACCGTCACCTCGTTCCCCGATATCGAAGACGCCATCGACCAACGCGTGACCAACGGCAACTGCACGATCGCGAAATCGACGATCCGGGGCAAGTTCGCCGTCCACATGCCGCGCTGGGTCGCCCCCAAGCGCGTGCCCAAGCGGCTGCTCGCGTGGTGGCGCGAGATCGTCGAGTTCATCCGCGACCACGAGGCTGGCCACGTCGACATCAACCTCGACCATCTCGAGCGGCTGAACAAGCGGCTGGTCGGCGAGGACTGCGAGGACGCGGACTCGATCATCGGCCGCTGGGCCAAGGATCTGTCGTCGGCGCAGGAGGAATTCGATCGCGTGGAGTACCAGAAGCCCTGGCCCGAGGCGCCGGCCGGCTACTGAGCTACGAACTCGGGCGAACCGTAGACCTGGAGGGACGCGACGTCGCGAAACCCGAGGCGACGATAGACGGAATGGCCCATCGCGGACGATTCGAGGACTCCGAACCGAGCGCCAAGCCCGATCGCGTCGCGTAACAAGGCGAGCGTGACGGTTGCGCCGATCCCGTTACCTCGCGCCGATGCCAGGGTAGTCACGTTGAACATGGCGACGCCCCCGCCGACGAGAATCCCCTGGCCAGCGGCGACCGGCGTGCCGTCCAGTCGAGCGATGACCGTTCGGACCGGTGAACCAGGTCGAGCGATGGGCGCCATCAGGTCTGCGAGCGCGCCTCCGAGTGCCTCGGGCATGCCGAACCCCGCGGCGATGAGATGCATTGCCGCTCGGAGCAGCTCGGGGTCAACGGCCCACGAAAGCGTGACCCCGTCCGGCAACGCAAGGTCGGGAACAGCCGTCGAATCGATCCGCATCGCCGGCACGGCTTCCGAGACGAGACCCTGCGTCTCCAGTCGCTCGCCGAGGTCCGCCGGCGTCGACCGGGGGTCGATCCACCACGTGGGTCGGACCCCGGCCGATCGGTATCGATCCGCCATCTCGCGGATCCGGTCGTCCGCCCGGTCGGCGTCGAGGCGGATGCAGGTGATCCGGTTGAACCCACCGAGCGGGAGCGGAGTCATGGCCCACGCGATGTCGGGTTCCTGTCCCCAGGCCACACCGCTTTCGGGGCCAAGCATGCGGCAGAGGCTCAGATACCCTTCCTGGAGCGTGTCGAGACTCTCGGGCAGGTCCGGTTCTTCCATGCGGCCGATCGCGTTACTCGAACAACGGGCAGATCAGCGGCTCGAGGCCGTTGTCCCACACGTCGTGCGGTCCCTCGGTCTCGACCGACCCGTCCGGGAAGGAACGTGATCACGCCGACGTCGTGGGCGACCACGCCCAGGCCCGGCGCGCTGAACTTGTAGACCAGGCCGACCTGGCGCTCGGTCGGGCCGTCGGACCGAAGTCGATGAAGCCCGTGAACGTCCCGACGTCCGACAGCTGGAGGGTCGATCCGGGGGCCGTGATGGTGCCGTCGAAGCGAAGGCGGGCATGCGCCGCGCGTCACGTCGCCGTTCGCATCGAGCCAGGTCGTCACGACGACCGACTGGCTGGTACTCCTCGATGAGGGTCACGGTCCCGCACGGGATCGAGAAACGTGCCGCTCTCCTCGAACGTTTCGACGAGTGGCTTGGCGGCCAGGGCCGGCGTGGCGATGGCCGCGGTGAGGGCGAGCGCCGCGAGCGCGGCTCGGATGGTTCGGTGCATTCCCCGTACTCCTTGCGAGTGCTGTTGCGCCAGATAGTACGGGGAGTACTGGCCCGGTCGGTGTAGGACGAAAGTCCTGTTAGTGCTCGGAGGCAACACAACGATACGGCTCGGCTGCCTTCGCGCGGAGCACCGATACTGGTCGCATGGCCAGCTACACGCTCAACAAGCACGCCGTCGCCAACATCCGCAAGCTCATCGAGGCCCGCCAGTACGTGCTCGACAGCGACTGGGGCGACGTCCAGCCGAGCACCGACGACGAGAACGCCTATCTCGCCAAGCACTCCTGGGACGACTACGCCGCGTGGCACCTCGGGCTGACCGACGACGCCACTGACGAGACCAAGGGGCGCTACGCGTTCGTGACCGGCGACTTCAGGCGAGTGCATCGATCCGCGATCATCGCGTGCCACTTCCGCGCGGCCGAGTGGCGCCACAAGTCGATCGAGCTCGCCGCCCACGACCTGCTCCAGGTCCTCGACAAGAAGGCGGGCATCGCATGACCCGACGGGTCGGTTTCTACATCAACCTCACGACCGATGGCATGTACGCCGATGCGGAGGGCGGGCTCGCCGACGTCGAGCCCGCCGAGGATGTGCACCGCTTCGCCAACGAGCTGATGCGCGATACCGGCGATCTGGTCATCGGCCGAGTCATGTATGGCGTGATGGACTACTGGGACGAGCTCGACCTCGACGACCCGGCGACGCCCGACGTCGAGCGCGAGTTCGCGACCTTCTGGCGCGAGACGCCCAAGCACGTCGTCTCGCGCGGCCATCCCGACCTTCGACCCAACGCCTCGCTCGTCGAGGGCGACGTCGTCGAGGCGGTCCGCGCGATGAAGGCCGGCGACGGCCCGCCGATCGGGGTCGGCGGGGCGCGGACCTGTTCGCGACGCTCAGCGAGGCCGGCCTGATCGACGACTACCGGTTCCTCATCATGCCGACGGCGCTCGGGAAGGGCAAATCCGATGTTCGGCTCACTCAACGAGCCGTTGCGGCTCCGACTGACGGGGACGCGGACCTTCTCGTCGGGTGGGGTCCTGCTGGAGTACGAGCGCGCGACCTAGGCGGCGGCCCGCTCGCGACGCCAGTTGCCGACCGCGATCATGGCGAGCGAGATCACGAAGAACCCGATCGTGACCGCGACGGCCGTCACGGCCACCTGCCCATAGCCGCCGTTGGCCGGATCGAGGAACGGGTATGGGTACCATCCGTCGGCGGCGCCGCGGAGCAGCGTCAGCCCGGTCCAGATGAGCGGGTAGACGAGCCACGTGATCGCATCTCGCGAGGAGAGGCGCACGGTCGGAGGGTCGACGATCCAGTCCAGCACGACGACCACCGGGAACAGCTTGTGGAGCACGAAGTCGACCCAGCCGAGCTGGAGGCCGACATCGATGCCCGAGAGCAGGAAGATCACGACGAAGAAGGTGACGGTCAGATAGACGGCCGCGGCGCCGCGAAGAAGCTCGAGGCCACGCGACCGGGCGGCGCGGCGCCCCAGCAGGAGCAATGCGAAGGCGGCCACGCCGACGAGATTGCTCTGGATCGTGAAGTACGCGAAGAACCTGGTCGGATCAAGGAGGGCGTGGTTCGCGAGCTCGGCCGCCTGGGCGACGATCGCCGCGAGGACGAGCACCACGGACACCGCCCGGATGACGGTCAGGATCTGGCCCCTCTGCACGGGGCGGATGGTACAGGCCGCGGGGCCCCGGAGGAGATTCCGTTCGCCCAGACCCCCGATGTGCGTGTGGCGCACCTATCGACGAACGAAGGCTCCCAGACGAGTCGTCGTTGCTTGTTTGTGCGTGCCAAGCACGTAGCTGGGAACGACGGGGCCGAATCCGGGCTCCAGAGATGGCTCGATCGCCGATAGGGTCGTGGGGCGCACGCCGGACGGCTCAATGTCCCATCGAGCGGGCCGAATGGTCGCGCGCAGCATCACGCAGGGCACGATCAGCCCGGCGTGAGCCGCTCCCCTGCTTCGATCCGGACCGGCAGCCGGTTCTCGGCCGGCGTCAACGGGCACGAGAACTTCATGTCGTACACGCAGGACGGGTGGTACGCGAGGTTGAAGTCGAGCGTATAGGTCCCGTCGTCCTCGGGTTCGAGATCGAGGTAGCGCCCGGCGCCGTACGTCTCGGTGCCGCTCGTCTGGTCCAGGAACGGCACGAACAGGGCCACGCCGTCGCCCCCGTCGAACGTGTACGCCGTCAGCTGGCGCCGCGCGCCATCGAGCTCGAAGCCCAGCACGCCCGCCCGATGCGCTGGGCGAACCTTCCCGTCGGACGTCGGGATCTGGAAGTTCGACGGCTCGTCGCCGGCGTACGGCTCGAGCGGAAGGCCCTCGAACACCATCGACTCGTCAACCGGGTAGTACGGCAGCCCCTCGAACGCCTCCCGCTCCAATTCCGGGATGGGGCTGCCGGGCATCGTCTTGAAGAATTCGTCCTTGTCGAGGCGGAACCCTTCGACGGCGTCCTTGTACTCGACCGGCACGTGCTCGTGATCGTGATGATGGTGCTCGTGGTCGTCGCTCGTCATCGTAGGTTTCGCCTCAGGCTTCGGGTTTTAAGTCACTCGTCGGCGTTGCGGAACGTCGCCCGCCCGGACGGTCGATAGGTCTGGAGCATCACGCCGGACGGCGTCGAGCGCGACTCGACCAACTCCAGGTCGTGCGTCTGGCCGTGCTCCGGAAACAGCCGATGCCCGTCGCCGACCACGACGGGAGAGATCCGCAGGTTGAGCTCGTCAACGAGGTCACGCTCGAGCAGCCAGCGGAGCAAGACCCCGCTGCCGTGGAGCTGGAGCTCGCGCCCGGGCTTCGCCTTGAGCTCGCGCACCGCCGCTTCGACATCGCCCTCGATCACGTGGGTGTTCCAGCCCGGATCCTTGAGCGTGCTCGACGGCACGTACTTGGGCAGGACGTTGATGCCGTGCGAGACCGGATCGCCGCCGTCGTGATGCGGCCAGTACCGCTCGAAGATCTCCCAGGTCCGGCGTCCGAGCAGCAACGCATCCGCGCGCTCGAACCACGAGGTCAGGAAGCGCCCGCTCTCCTCGTCGGCGTGTGCCGCCGTCCAACCGCCTCGGTCGAACCCGTCGCGCCGGTCCTCGTCCGGGCCACCGGGACCCTGGTACACGCCGTCCACGGTCAGCATCAGCGAGGCGGTCAACTTCATGGTCATCGCTCCCTGCAACTGGTCGTCGCAAGGGTAGACGACCGCCCGGACTGAGACGCATCGGCCGGGGGCGGCAGCGCGCCCGGGACAAGGACATGAGCGCGGTCGAGCGCGCCGTCAGGCCGTCTGCGGGCTGATATCCACGTGGTCGAGCGGGCCCCACGCGCTGCTCGGCAACCCTGGGGCCTCGTCCAGGGGATCCTCCTGCCACAGCGGCAGGCTGAAGCCGAACTCCGCGCCACCGGCCTCGCCCAGCTTCGCCCAGATCCGCCCGCCCATGGCCACCACGAGCTGGCGGCAGACGAACAGGCCGATGCCGGAGCCCGGCGCCGAGTCCGATGCGTCGGAGCGGAAATAGAGGTCGAACAGTCGGTCGACCTCTGCCGCCGCGATGCCAGGTCCATCGTCTTCCACGCGAACGGTGACCTCATCCGACCCGTCCGCCGCGACCGTGACCCGGACGTTCGCGTCCGGCCCGGCGTACTTCGCGGCGTTCGAGAGGAGGTTCCGGATGACGAGCGCGATCGACGCCTCGTCGCCGGAGACGAGCGGGATCGACATGGGGATCTCGGAGTGGAGCGTCAGCGCGGGCCACATCGACACCTCCCGCCCGATGACCTCGGGCAGCAGGCGATGGAGCAGGACCGGGCTCACCTCCAGCACGTCGGCGCCGCGTTCGACGCGCGCCAGGATCAGCAGGTTCTCGATCATCCGCTGGAGTCGATCGGCTTCTCCGCCGACATCGGCCAGAAGCTCGTTCTTCGTCGCCGTGTCGAGCGTCCCGTCGCGACTCATCAGCACCTGCGTGCCACCGAAGATCGCGGTCACCGGGGTGCGCAGCTCGTGCGACAGCACGTCGATGAACCGGTCGCGCATGGCATCTGCTTCCTGACGCCAGGTCACGTCGGTCACCACGACCAGGTGGGACGGCTCGCCGTCGAACGTGAAGGGCGTCCGCGCGACTTCCGCGGGGAACGACTCGCCATCGCTCCGGCGGCCGGCGGCCTCGTAGCGGAGGACCGCCGAGTTCGAACCGGTCGAGCTTCGAGCGCTCGTGGCCGGGGCCACGACCTCGTCCAGTCGGCGTCCGACGAGCTCCATGTCGGACAGCTGGAACAAATCGGCGGCGATCTTCGTGCACCAGCGGATCAGGCCGTCGGCGTCGACGATCATGATCGCGTTCGGCTCCGCTTCGAGGAGGCCGCGGAATCGGCCTTCGCTCGCCCGGACGGCCTCCGCCTCGTCGACGGCCCGGGCCGCGTGGGTCAGTGTCGCGACCGCTCGTTCTCGCTCGACGGCGCGCGCGGTCAGCGAGCCCAGAAGTTCGATCAGCGCGACATCGTCCTCCAGGAACAGCTGCCGACCGCCGAGGTCCGCCGTAAGGGTGGCGACGTTCCGACCGTCGAGGGTGATCGGGACCTCGAGCGCGGGCGGGCCGGTGTCCTCTTCGCTCGGCGCTTCGGCCGTCTCGGGGTTCATGTCGTGCGCGAGCACGTCATCGCCGTCCATGATCCGGATCCGGGGCGTGCCGAGGATGCTGCCGGCCGCCGATGCGAGGGCGCCCCACAGGACGCGCTGCTCGGTGCCGGTCGGCGACGACGCGATGGAGCGCATGAGGTCGAAGGCGAGCGCCCGGTGACCGATGTCGCGCAGCCAACGGGGCGGGACGAAGGCGGCGAGATAGCCCAGCCCAGCGATGAGCGCGAGGCTCCGCGAGAGCGCCTGGACCGTCGGGTCGGCGGGCGTGCCCCCTCCCCCGCGCGCCGCCGTCGCGAGGCCCGAGATGAAGATCGACAGGCCGAACAGGACCGATGCCGTCCCGGCGATCGTGAGCCGGACCCGCGGGAACCCCTGCCGCCGGCGGCCCTCCCGGATGAGCACGATCGCGGCGGCGATCTCCGTCAGGGCGAAGTAGCCGACCAGGAGCAGGACCCCGACGACGCCGCGGTTGGTCAAGTAGTACGCCGCCACCGACAGGACGAAGCCCGCGGCGGCGGCCGGCCCGGCCCAGCGCGGCAGCCGGACGATGAGCCCGACCAACCCGACCATGAGGGCCGGCTGCGCGACGAGCAGCGTCACGGCGATGGGGCCGGAGAACGGCGCGATCGCGGGGAAGAGCCCGTTGAGCATGCTCACGGCGAACAGTGCCGCCGTGCTCGTGAACACGAGGACGACGGCGAGTTCCAGTTGACCGCGATGCTGCAGGTACCGTCGGATCGAGACCGCGAACAGTACGTAGAAGGCAGCAGCGACCAGCAGCGTCACGACGTCCATGCCCGGATTACGACCCTCTCAACGTCGCCTGGCGCAGACGCCCCCAAACGCGCCCGTCGTGCCAAACGTCGCGGCGGAAGCATGCCCAAGCCGACGCCGACTGCCAAGATTCAAGTTCATAACAGCAACGGGCCTCGATCGACCGACGAGGACGAATCAGCTAGTGTCAGCTCCATGACCAAGCGAGAGCGCCTACGAAAGGCTCAGCAGGGTCGGGCACGCCCGGACATCGAACGCAAGCTCGCCGTCATCCGAGCGGCGATGCGATTCCGAGCGCCGGCGCCCAACATCGAGCAAATGAACGCCGAGATCGAGCAGGGCTACCTCGGTATCGAGCGGATCGTCGAGTAAGGCTGCACTGGGTCGTCGGCTACGCCTCTGAAATCCATGACGCCGGCTGTCAGGTATCACCGACAACGGTGGGCCCGCTAACCTTGCCGCACCATGGCTGCCGAATCGGAGTCGACCGAGGTGCGCCTCCGGATCGTCGTCACGAACCCGCCGACGCGGCCCGGGCACGAGCTTTGGCCTGCAGGACAAGTCCGGAGCCCTCCGCCCAGGCACGACGACATCACGGATTCGATGGTGTTCGAATGCGACGTCAAGGCGTCGGACCGCGGTGACGGATCCGAACCGAACTTCCTGGGCGCCTATACGCACGGCCCGCCGACGGCGCGCTTCCTCTATCTCAGCCATGGGAGTCGGAGCGGCACGGGCTGGATCAAGCGGATCAAGATCCCGCTGACGTCCATCACCTGGTCGATGATCGAGGCGGCCCGGGACGGGGCGATCGAGACCGATGTGGATGGTCGCTCCTCGGCGACGGTCCCTGCTCACTGGCGCCCGCAACCAGCCTGACCCTCCACTCCGGCTACCCTTACCGACCATGCCAGCCGAATTCATCTACACCGCGTACAAGCTCGCCCGGCACTACCCGCCCGATCGGACCGTGCTCGAGGACATCTCGATCTCGTTCTACCCGGGCGCCAAGATCGGCGTCATCGGGCCGAACGGCGCCGGCAAGTCGAGCCTGCTCAAGATCATGGCCGGGCTCGACGACGGGTTCACCGGCGAGGCGCGGCTCACGCCGGGCTTCACGGTCGGCTACCTGAGCCAGGAGCCCCAGCTCGACCCGAGCAAGGACGTCAAGGGCAACGTCCTCGACGGCGTCGGCGAGGTCCAGGGCCTGATCGATCAGTACAACGCCGTGATGGCCAAGTGGTCCGACCCCGACGCCGACTACGACGCGATCGGCAAGGAGCAGAGCGCGCTCGAGGACAAGATCAACGCCGCCGACGCCTGGAACGTCGAGCGCAACGTCGACATCGCGATGGACGCCCTGCGCTGCCCGCCCGACGACGCCGACGTCACGACCCTGTCCGGCGGCGAGAAGCGCCGCGTGGCGCTCGCCCGGCTGCTGCTCCAGCACCCCGACCTGCTGCTGCTCGACGAGCCGACCAACCACCTCGACGCCGAGTCGGTCGAATGGCTCGAGCGCTTCCTCGACGAGTACGCGGGCACCGTCGTCGCGATCACCCACGACCGCTACTTCCTCGACAACGTCGCGAAGTGGATCCTCGAGCTCGATCGCGGCCGCGGGCATCCCGTTCAGCGGCAACTACTCGAGCTGGCTCGAGCAGAAGCTCGAGCGCCTGGCCCGCGAGAACAAGACGGCCGACGCGCGCCAGCGCACGCTCGCGCGCGAGCTCGAGTGGGTGCGGATGGGCGCGAAGGCGCGCCAGGCGAAGGGCAAGGCCCGCCTGTCGGCCTACGAGCGGCTGCTCGCCGAGGCGAACGACGCCAAGGCCACGACGCGGGAGCTCGAGATCGCGATCCCGCCCGGGCCGCGCCTCGGCGACCAGGTCATCGAGGTCGCCGGACCTGCGCAAGGGCTACGGCGACCGGCTGCTCATCGAGGACCTGACGTTCTCGCTGCCGCGGGCCGGGCATCGTCGGGATCATCGGGCCCAACGGCGCCGGCAAGACGACCCTGTTCCGGATGCTCGTCGGCCAGGAGGCGCCGGACGCCGGGTCGATCGAGATCGGCGACACCGTGCAGCTGAGCTACGTCGACCAGAGCCGCGACGACCTGGCCGCCGACAAGACGGTGTTCCAGGAGATCACCCAGGGCGCCGAGATCATCAAGGTCGGGACGCGCGAGCTCCCGGCTCGGGCGTACGTGTCGTCGTTCAACTTCCGCGGCACGGATCAGCAGAAGCTGGTCGGCCAGCTGTCGGGCGGCGAGCGGAACCGGGTCCACCTGGCCAAGCTGCTCCAGTCCGGCGGCAACACGCTGCTGCTGGACGAGCCCACGAACGACCTCGACGTCGACACGCTGCGGGCGCTGGAGGCCGGCCTGGAGTCCTTCCCGGGCTGCGTCGTCGTCATCAGCCACGACCGCTGGTTCCTGGACCGCATCGCGACCCACATCCTCGCCTTCGAGGGCGACAGCCAGGTCCGCTTCTTCGAGGGCAACGTCAGCGACTACGAGGCGTTCCGCCACAAGGAGCTGGGCACGGCCGCCGACCAGCCGCACCGGATCAGGTACAAGCGGCTCGTGGCGTAGCCCGAACTACGACCCCGGGGCGGGCACGGCCGTCTCGCGACCGGTCGCACGGGCGTACGCCCAGACGTCGATGACCGGTGGCGCGACGCCGAGGCTCGTGAGCGCCGTGCAGACCTGGCTGCGGTGATCGGTGCCGTGGTGGACGACCTGCGCGAGTCGGACGCCGATCGGTGAGTGGACCTCCATGCCGTCGTCGATCTCCGGGATGTCCGTGTCGGGGTCGAGGCCTTCGGCGAGCAGCTCCATCCAGGCGGTGCCGTTGCTCGTGATCGCCGACCGAAGCTCGTCGAGGCTGAACTCCGTCTCGTCGTCGAACTGGGAGACCCCCTCGCGCAAGAAGGACAGATACCAGCCGTCGGACGAGACGAGGTGTCCCAGCGTGGCGATGATGGAGCCATACGTCCCGGGCACCGGCGTCCCGAGTTGCTCCGGCGTCAGCGCGGCGCACGCGTCGATGAGCTGTTCGGTCGCCCAGACGTGATGGGCCATCGCGTCCTTGAGCAGGCTGTCGGTCACCGGGCGTCCCCGGCGGCCGTCGCGACGTCGCCGATGATCTTCGCGAGCTCCGTCGGTTTCGACCACATCGGCCAGTGGCTGGTCGGCAGGTCGACCCAGGTGACGTTGCGCAGCTCCGGGATGCCGGCGAGGAACGCCCATTCGGGGTGCTCCTTCGCGTATTTCTGGTAGTCCTCGGCCGAGTAGCCGGTCGCGATGATCGTCGACGGGATGTCCCGCCGGGCATCGTTCGTGAACTTGTATGGCCTCGCGAAGCATGGCGCCCGGGACCGGCACGGCCCGCTCGCGGAACGTCGCCTTCTGCTCCTCGCTCAGGCCGGTGAGGTTCTCCTCCTCTTCGACCTCGATGCCCAGATCGAGCGGCTTCTCGGCATCGGCTGAACTCCGGGTCGAGCGGCGGCTTCCCGGGCGCGGTATCGACGTAGACCATCGCCGCGATCCGCTCCGGCACCTGGTCGCTCGCCGCGTAGCCGCTGAACCCGGACGCGCTGTGGACGGCGAGCACGGCCGGCCGCCCGGCAGCTTCGAGTGCCTCGTTGATCGCGTCGACGTGGTCCCCGAAGGTGATCGCGGACCGGTCCGCGTCCTTCGACTCGAGGCCGGGCAGGTCAGCGCCGTGACGTCGTGGCCGTCGGCATCGAGCTTCTCCGCGACCTCGTCCCACGCCCACGCGCCGAGCCAGAACCCGGGGACCAGGATGATCGGTGCACTCGCCATTTGAGATGTTCCTCCCTTGTCCGTATGGCCGCCGGAGCGATTTGCCCCGTACGGTAGTAGAAGCGCGGGGGCTAGAAATCGATCCGCATCACGACCCGTCTCGGGCTGGGGTGGCTGACCTCGGTGAAGCCGGCGTCGGCGAACGCGCTGCGGCTGCCGACGTGCAGCTCTCCCAGGATCCAGGCCTTCTCGGGATCCTGCGTGGTCATCGGGTAGCCCTCGATGGCGCGGGCACCACGTTTCCGAGCGAGTCGATCGCGGCGCGCGCGAGCGCGCGGCTGACGCCGAGCCGGCGGTATCCCACGCGGGTCACGAAGCAGGTCACGGCCCAGACGCCGTCGTCGGTCTTGTCCTCGGATCGACCCTCCCACGGGACGCGGGTCTTGAGCAGCAGCCGCGGGTAGTGGCTGCGCGGCTCGACCGCGCACCAGCCGACGGGCTCACCGTCGAGGTAGGCGACGAGGCCGCTCGTCGCGGCGGCCTCCGCGTCCCCGAAAGCACTCTGTTGTCGGAGCCGGAAGGCCAGCTCGTCGACGCCCTCGGACGCCCACGACTCCCCTGGATGCATCTTGTATCGCTGGCACTGGCATCGATGCGGATCGCCACGGATGCCGAATACCGCCTGCAGATCCTCCCAGCGCGCCTCGTTGGCAGGAACGACCCTGATCTCGTCGGTCACGCCGAGTAGCCGGTCCACAACCGTCATGTTGGTCCTCTCGTGGTTCGATCGCCGCGCCAGGTGTCCACGGTCGACCCTATTCATGACACCAACTGGCAGGAACGCGGCGATCCGCGAACCAATCGTGGCCGACTACGGCAACGGCCGCCAGGCCTGCCCGAGCAGGATCGCGAGGCCGATCAGGACCACCGCGACCGCGGTGAAGGCGACGCTGATCTCGACGACCTCGTGGGCCACGATCAGGTCCGTCGGGAGCTGGCGAAGACCTCGTTGAGTTGGTCGGCGTTCTCGGCCAGGTAGTACTCGCCACCGGTCGCCTCGGCGACGGCCATCAGCGTCTCCTCGTCGATCGCCCGGCGGAGCCCGCCGCCACCCCCGCCGAATCCGCCGCCGCCGAACCCCGGGTCGAACCCTTGCGCGCCGTTGTCGCCGGGCTCGTTGCCGATGTACTGCGCCCCGCAGCGCGGCGGCCGGCCGCCGGGATCCTCCGTCCCGAACCCGATCGTGAAGACCCGCATGTCCGCGAGCGGCCGCCTGCTGCGCGGCCTCGACCGGCTCCGGGCCGGCATTGCTGGCGCCGTCGGTGAGCAGGACGATGATCGCCGGCGCATAGGCGCCTTCCGGGCACGCTCGGCGGCGCGCTCGCGCCCGGATCGATCTCGTCGATGCTCGCCGCGATCGATGGGTCGATCTCGGCGATGGCATCGATCGCCTCGAGGATCGCGCTGCCGACCGCCGTGCGCCGCCCGGTCGCGAGCGAGGCGATGACGTCGAGCAGCACCTCCTCGTCGTTCGTCGGCACCTGGACGATCTCGGCGAACCCGGCGAACGCGACGATCCCGATCTGCGTGCCGCTGTCCTGGTTCTCGACGAAGGACGAGGCGGCCTCCTCCGCGGCGACGAGCCGGTTCGGCGGGATGTCGGTCGCGCACATGCTCCGCGACACGTCCATCGCGAGCACGACCGTCGTCCGGCTCGACGCCACCGGGACGATCGCCGCCGGCCGGGCCATCGCGAGCACGAGACTCCCGAGCCCGAGCACGAACAGCGCGAACGGCAGGTGGCGACGGATCCAGGACGACCCCGGGGCGGCGACGCGGACGAGCGACAGGCTCGAGAACCGCACGCCGCTTCGCCGCCGACGCAGGCCCCAGATGCGGATGGCGACGAGGACCGGCAGCACGGCCAGGAGCACGAGCAGGGTCGGCCACAGGAACGTCATGGCATCCGCCCGAACCAGCGCAGCGACGCGACGCCGCCGACCAGGAGCAGCGCGAACCCGAGCGCCGCGAGGAGCGACGTCAGCTCGAACGGCTCGGTGCGGACCACGAGCCGGCTGCCGATGTCGTCGTACATCGACGCGAGGTCCTCCCCGTCAGCCGCCGCGTGGTACGTCCCGTCGGTGAGGTGCCGCGATGTCCTGGAGCGCCGCCTCGTCGAGCTGGGTGTGGACCAGGAACCCCTCGACCTCGAGCGTGGTCCCGGCCGCGCTGCCGATCCCGACCGTGTGGATGCGCACGCCGCGGTCCTTGGCGGCCTGAGCCGCCTCGAACGGGCCCGCGTCGACGGTGTTCTCGCCATCGGTCAGCAGCACGATCACCGCCGGCTCGTAGACGCCCGGCCGGGACCGGGGTCGGTTCCGGCCGCGGCGGGGCGGAGGCGTTCTGGTAGTAGTCGGTCTTCGACGGGTCGAGGTCCTTCTCGATGACCTGGAGGGCCGCCAGGATGCCGCGGCCCAGGGACGTGCCGCGCTCCGGCCCGAGGCGCTCGATCGCGGCCACGAGCTCGGCGCGGTCGGCGGTCGGGGTCTGCGTCGAGAAGCCCGTGTCGCTGAAGACCACGGTCCCGATGCGCACGGAGCGTCGGCTGGCCCTCGATGAACGCGAGCGCCGCGGTCTTGGCCGCCTCCATCCGGGTCGGGGCGACGTCGGTGGCCGCCATGCTGCCCGAGACGTCGAACGCGAGGATGACCGTGCCCTCGAGGCGCGGGACGCCGATGACGCTCTGCGGCCGGGCGAGCGAGAAGACGAGGATCGTGACGCCGAGGACGGTGAGGACCGCCGGGATGCGGCGGGTCCACGGTCGGCGGTCGGCCGGCGCGCGACCGCCGACCGCCTCGCCCTGCCCCGCCCCAGCCGAACCGCGCCACCCGCTCCGCCCGCCGCCGCTCCCGCGACAGGTACAGCAGCACCCCGACCGGGACCGCCAGGAGGAGCAGCAGGAGCGGTGGCCAGATGAACGACACGGGCTACCGCTTCGACCGCTTCCGGCGCGCCGCCATCCGGACGATCGCCCCGACCAGGTCCTCATCGGTCGCGAGCGCGAACGGCGTCCACCCCGGCGCGCCGGAACGCGGCCGCCAGCTCCGCCTCGCGCGCGTCGCGCGCCGCCTCGAACCGCCGCCGGAACTTCGGGGTCGTGCGTGTCGATGTAGAGCTGCTCGCCGGTCTCGGCGTCGTCCATGAGCATCGGCCCGACATCGGGCAGCTCGCGCTCCCGCCGGTCGTACAGCCGGATCGCGATGACCTCGTGCTTCCGCGTCAGCCCCTGCGAGCGCCCGCTCCCAGCCCGGGGCGCTGATGAAGTCCGAGATCACGAACACCAGCGAGCGACCCTTGATCCAGCGCCGGCCGGCGTCGAGCAGCACCCCGAGATCCGTGAACGGCGCCGACGCCTGCCGCGGATGCGCCTGCAGGTCGTTGATGAGCCGCAGCACCTGCACCCGCCCACCCCGCGCCGGGATCGTCCGCTCGACCTGCGACCCGTAGAAGACCGCGCCCACCTTGTTCCCGTGCCGCGTCAGCACCCGGGCCAGCGTCGTCACGGCGTCCACCAGCACGCTCCGCTTCAACCGCTCGGCCTCGACCGACCCGAAGTCGACCGACGGGCTCAGGTCCAGCAGGAACCAGGCCGTGATCTCGCGATCCTCGAGGAACTCGCGGACGTACGGCGTGTCCATCCGCGCCGTGACGTTCCAGTCGATGTGGCGGATGTCGTCGCCGTACTCGTACTCGCGCAGGTCGGCGAAGTCGACGCCGTTGCCCCGGAACAGGCTCCGGTAGTCGCCCTGGAGCAGGCCGTCCAGCCGGCGGACGACCGTCCAGTCGAGGCGCTGGAGGACGCGCTCAGGCGCCGACGCGGACGCGGTCATCGGATCGCAACGGGACGACCGGGACGGGCACCCGATCGATGATCGTGTTCAGGATGCGGTCGCTCGAGACGTCCTCCGACAGCGCCTCGAACGACAGCACGAGCCGATGGCGCAGCACGTCGAGCGCCATGTCGAGCACGTCCTCCGGCAGCGCGTAGTCGCGCCCGCGCACGAACGCGAGCGCCCGAGCCGTCAGGATGAGGTTGATCGAGGCCCGCGGGCTCGCCCCGAACTGGATGAAGCGCCGCAGGTCGGCCAGGTCGTGCTTGCCGGGCGTCCGCGTCGCCGCCACGAGCTGGACCGCGTACGACTTGAGGGCCGGGTCGACGAAGACCCCGTCGGCCGCCCGCTGCATCTCCAGGAGCCCCTCGGTCGTCAGCACCTGGTGGGCGCTCGGGATGACGCCGGTCATCCGGTCGACGATGACGAACTCCTCGGTCTCGCTCGGGTAGCCCACGACGACCTTCATCATGAATCGGTCGATCTGCGCTTCCGGGAGCGCGTACGTGCCTTCGGTCTCGATCGGGTTCTGCGTCGCGAGCACGAGGAAGGGGTCCGGGACCTTGTGCGTCTCGCGGCCGATCGTGACCTGCCGCTCCTGCATCACCTCGAGGAGCGCGCTCTGGACCTTGGCCGGCGCCCGGTTGATCTCGTCGGCGAGCAGCAGGTTCGTGAACACCGGCCCCAGCGACGTCCCGAACTCGCCGGTCTTCTGGTTGTAGATGCGCGTGCCGACGAGGTCGGCCGGGACGAGGTCCGGCGTGAACTGGATGCGCTTGAACTCGCCGCCGATCGTGTCCGCCACGGTCTTGATGGCCATCGTCTTGGCGAGACCCGGCACGCCCTCCACGAGGATGTGGCCGCGGCACAGCAGCGCGATGACGAGCCGTTCCAGGAGGTGGTCCTGGCCGACGATGACCTTCTTGACCTCGTACAGCAGCCGCTCCATGGGGGCGGCTCGATCCTGACCGTCGTGTTGATCCACGCTCGCTCTCCCTTGGTGCGGCTAGTACGGCAGCAGGCCGGCGGCACCGCCGGCGACATCGATGGGGACGGCCAGGCCGATCCCGATGAACACGTCGTCCTGGGTGGGATTGACGAGGGCGGTGACGATGCCGATGAGCCGGCCGTCGCGATCGACCAGGGCGCCGCCGCTGTTGCCCGGGTTGACCGCGGCATCGATCTGGAAGAGGCCGGTCAGCGTCTGCCCGGAGCCCGGCATCGTGAACGAGCGATCGAGCCCGGAGATGACGCCCGCCGAGACCGAGCCGTGCAGCCCGAACGGCGAGCCGAGGGCATAGGCCTCGCTCCCCTGCGTGACGGCGCCCGGGTTGCCGAGCGTGGCGGGGACGATGGTCGGCGGCGGTTCCAGGGCGCGGAGCACGGCGATGTCGTTCTCCGGCTGCTCCCCGACGATCTCGCCGGGCGACGTCGAGCCGTCGGCGAACGTGAGCTCGATGGCGGTCGCGCCGTCGACGACGTGGAGGCTGGTGAGGATGTCGCCGGCCAGGCTGACGACGACGCCGCTGCCGAGACCGTCGTCGTCTCTCGTCGGTCGTGGCGGGGTCGGTGTCGCCCTCGGTCTGGATGAGCACGAGCGACGGCTGGACCCGCTGGTACACGACCTGCGAGAAGGCCGGCGGCGGCGTCTGCGAGGCGAGGGCGCTGGCGATGGCGTCGTCGACGTTCTGCTGGGTGAGGGCGGGCGCCTTCGGGGAGAGGAGGCTGACCAGGAGGACCGCGGCCAGGGTCACGGCCGCGCCGACGCCGACGGGAGCGAGACGGGTCAGGCGGGCGCGGGCGTCAGGTCGCGGGCCGCGCCGCGCCGCGCACCACCGCCCGCTGGGTGGCGGCGTCCCGGTTCCTGGAGGTGTCGGTCCCTCGGCCATCGGCAAGGCCTCGCGGAGGAGCTGGCTTCCGACGCGCCCGACGGCACGAAGGCCCTCGCGTCCACTCGGGCCCGATGTCGTTCAGTGCGCAACCAGTCTACCGCGAGGCGTCGAGGGCGCTGCTTGCGGCGCTAGTCGAACAGACTGGCTTGGCCGTACGGGCCCGCGGTCTCGGCCGCGCTCGACTTCGGCCCGGCCAGTTCGCGAAGGCCGGCTGATGTCACCGGGCCATCGAGGTCCTCGGGACCGATCGGGGTCGCGCCCTGGGCGATCAGCGCCCGGTTGCCAGCTGGTGCGCCCGGCTCGTCTCGCACCAGCACCGGCACCCAGCCACCGCGGAGCGCCTCGACCGCGCCGGTCCAGGTGCCGCCCGAGCCGTCGGCGCTGCTGACCACGACCGCCACGTCCGACAGGGCGTAGATCGAGCTTGTTGCGGCCCATCGCGGCACCGGCGCTGAAGGCCGCCGCCGGGTGATACGGCGACACGAGCACGGCCTCGCCGGCAGCCACCGCGGTGCGTGTCGAGGCTTCCCGGAGCCGGCGCTCGACTCCCTCCGGCACCACCCCGACCACAGAGCCCCCGGCGGCGAAGGCCGCGCGCATGGCGGTCACATCGATGCCCCGCGCACCGCCCGATACGACCGCCGACCCTCCAGCCGCCACGGCGGCCGCCAGGCGCTCGGTGAATGCCACGGCCAGGTCATCGGCCTCCCGCGATCCCACGATCGCCACCCCACCACTTGTCAGCAATCGCTGCCGGCCCGCTCCCGAACAGCACGGGCGGCGCCCCCGACTCGAGTCGATTGCGCAGGACCGCCGGGTACGCATCGTCGACGATGGTCACGACCCAGATCCCACGGGACCGGAGTCGATCGAGCTCGAACGCCAGCTGGCCACTCCGGCTGAGCAGTCGGACGTACCCGGCCGCGACCTCCTCCTCGACCCCGAGCGACCGCGCGATCTCGTCCGCGGCCAGCCCGATCAGGTTGCGCGGGCCCTGAAATGACTGGCGCCGCAAGGCCTCGTCCAGGCGCGACCACGTGACCGGCCCGAGTGGCTTCACCCCGGGGGCCCGCTCCGCCCCGACGCTCGTGCACAGCAGGATGATCGCCGGGGCATCGAGCGCCAGCGTCTCGAAGTCGATCATCGGTCAGCCATCGCGCGCACTGGCCACCGCGAGTGCAAACGGGTGCACCTGCCCGCTCCCGTGCGTACGCAGGAGCCAGCCCGCGACTGTGAGCGTCCAGCCCGAGTCGACGATGTCGTCCACGATCAGGACCGGGCCGGGGCGGACGGCCGGGCCATCGATGCCGAGCTTGCGGTGCGCGTTGCGGAGCTGTTGCGAGCTGTTCTGCATCGCCTTCTGCGGTTCGGCGCCATCGAGGACGGTCAGGGCTTCGACGTAGGGTAGGCCAAGCCGGTCCGCAAGAGAACGGGCGAACGCGTCGACCAGGCCGCGCCTCGAAGACGTCGGCAATGCCGTGACCCACGTGGGCGCCGGCGCCGGGTCCCACCGGTCCCGGATCGCCCGCGCGGAGGCGTCAACGAGCTCCCGACTGAACGCCCCGTCGACAGACTTGCCGCGCTGCACATCCCTTCCCCATCCGGCATCGCCGTACACGCACAGGGCCATCCCAGCCTCGTTCGGCGGCGTGATCCGGCCGGACAGCCCTTCCACGGCGTCCGCCGCCCACTGCAGTCGAGGCTTGATCGGGCGAAGGTCGCGTCGCAGGAACGAGACGGCAGCACGGACCAGCTCGTCGTCAACGGTCCGTGGCAGCCCCTCCCCCGTGCAGTTCGCGCAGCGACCGCACGGCGCCGGGTCGGGGTCGTCGAGCAGGCGGACCAGGAACGCCATGAGGCAGCCCTCGTGGCGCATGTACGCCTGCATCTGCTCGAGCTCCGTACGGCGAGCCGCGATGACCCGCGCGATTCGCTCCTCGTCCTGCGACCAGGGATTGGGCGTCCGCAGATAGCGGCTGCCGTCGCGCGCGACGGCGCCATCGAGCTCGAGGAGCTTGAGCGCCTGCGTCAGCCGACCGCGCTTGAGGTTGACTGTCTTTTCGAGCCCGCCGAGCGACATCGAGTCCACCCCTTCGAGCACGACGAGGATCTCGTGCATGTTGACCGTCGGCGGGAACGCCGTGTCCATGAAGAACTCGGCGATGTCGTCGTCCTCGCGGCCCGAAAGCACGACGCCGTACGCGTGCGTGACCGCGCGACCGGCACGGCCCACCTGCTGGTAGTAGGCGATCGCGGAGCCAGGCCGCTGGTAGTGGACGACGAAACCGAGATCCGGCTTGTCGAAGCCCATTCCGAGCGCGACCGTCGCGACCAGGGCCTTCATCTCGTTCGCGACGAGGGCGTCCTCGAGCGACTCGCGCTCCCCGGTCGAGAGGTCGGCGTTGTATGAACGGGCATCGATACCGCCTGAGCGCAGGTACGTGGCCACGCGCTGGGTGTCTGCGACCGTCAGGCAGTAGACGATGCCGCTACCCGGCATGAGCGGAAGCCGCTCGGCCAGCCAGGCGAGGCGCTCCGCCTGGTTCTCGAGGACGATCGCATCGAGCTGGAGGGAGTGGCGCGCGAGCGGGCCGCGGAGGACCGTCGCGCCGCGGCCTAGCTGTTCGGCGACGTCCTCGACCACGCGATCGTTGGCGGTTGCCGTCGTCGCCAGGACCGGCACGCGCGGGTCGAGGGCCCGGAGGATACGGCCGATCCGCCGGTAATCCGGCCGGAAGTCGTGGCCCCAATCGGAGATGCAATGCGCCTCGTCGACGACGAACAGGCCGATCGAGCCCTGGATGCTCGGCAAGACCTCGGTCGTGAAGCGCTCGTTGGCCAGTCGCTCCGGCGAGATGAGCAGGACATCGATCGCGTCGGCCGCGAGGCCCTCATGGACCGCGTTCCATTCGTCGACGTTACCCGAATTGATGGTCGCGGCTCTGAGTCCGAGGCGACCCGCCATCGCGATCTGGTTGCGCATCAGCGCGAGCAGCGGGCTGATGATCAGGGTAGGCCCGTGGCCATCGTCGCGGCGAACGCGCGTGGCGATCCAGTAGACGAGGCTCTTGCCCCAGCCCGTGCGCTGGACGACGAGCGCGCGGCGACCGTCCTGGGCGACGACCTCGATCGCCTCGCGCTGCCCGTCACGAAACGACGCCTCCGGGCCGAGCATGGTCTGGAGGTGCTGGGTCAGGGGATCCATGGGCAGCCCGAAGTATCGCCGTCGAGAGGCGATCGCGGTCCGATCAGCGCCGATGGACCCGCCGCGCGCGTCGGTGGCCGAGGTGCCAGAAGTCACAGTGAGGGCAGTGGTAGGCCTGCAGCGTTCCGTCCTGGTGGCGGCCGTGGCGCGACAGAGACAGGGCCTCGCGGCGCGAGGTGTACGCGCACTTCGACGAGCAGCTCCGGCCCACGGGGCTCCTCGGGCGTTCGATGAGCGAACGGTAGGCGGCGATCACGGCGGTGTCCTCGTCGGCCCGCGCACCCCGGTCGGTCGCGGATCTGGAGGACACCATCGCGCCGGGTTAGGACACCTTGGCTGTCACAGGCAAACTGCGGCTTTGTATTTCGCCTGCTCCCCTAGCGTCTGCGCGCAAGCCACGCCGTTGGGGTGACGGCATCGACAAGGGGACTCGTTCGCGTCAACAGTTCGTCGTCGAGCGTGACCAGCGCGGCCGCCGAACGCACTGCCGTGGCGACGTAGATCGCACCAGCGCCGCGCAGGCGGAGTCGCGCCGCGATCGCCGCACTGTCGGCGGCCGCCTCGAGGTCGAGCGGATGGAGGACGAGACCGGGCATCGAGAGCAGGGCGGCACCCGCCTCGCTCGCCAGATCGCTGTCGCCTGTCCGGCCGGCGATGGCAGCTCCCACCTCGACCAGCGTGAGCGTCGGTTGGTGGATGGCGAGGCCGTCGGTGAGCGCGGCTTCGATGAACGCGGCGGCGTCAGCACCGGCGGGATCTTCGGGCGCCCCCGCCGCGACGAGCACGGACGCGTCGATCGTGATCAACGACGCCGATCGGTGAGGAGGATCTCCCTCGTGCTTCGTCCGTCCACCGCCGACGCGTCGATCCTGGCGCCGAGCGCGTCCCAGCGCTGCAACCAGGCGGCCGCGGCGGCCGGCCGCTCAGCCTCTTCGACCCCGCCTGGGCCTGCCTGCACCTCTGCGAGCCACACCTCGAAGAGTGCGATCGACACGTCGCGGATCGACCGACCTTCGAGGGCCGCACGCGCCTTGACACGTCGATAGAGTGCGTCGGGGACTTCGATGGTGGCTTTCATGGTTCCTGTATACCTGTCTAACCGTATATCGTCAAATCACGCGAGCAGGTGATGGCGGCCGGAGGACGCTGCCGAGGTATCCTCGTCGTCCTTCCATCGAGCCGCATCAAGGAGTCACGTCGATGCTCCACGGTGAGCAGCTCACGCTTCGACCGATCCGCGCGGCCGACGTGGACGCCGTCTACGCGGCCCACGTCGACATCCGCAACCGCGGGGCGTTCTTCCCACTCGGCGTGCAATCCGAGTCGGCGTTCAAGCGCGCGTTCAGCGAACACGGATTCTGGCAGCGCGAGGAAGGGATGCTGCTGATGATCTCGGGCGAGGGCGAGATCGCCGGCCACATCGAGTTCTTCAAGCCGGTCAACTACTGGGACGCGTTCGAGCTGTCCTACCAGCTATACGACGATCGCTTCGCCGGCCGCGGCTACACCACGGAGGCCGTGCAGCTCGTCGTCGACTACCTGTTCGGTGCCAAGAAGCAGCACCGGATCCAACTCGACATCGTTCCTGAGAACGCCGCCTCCAGACGGATCGCGGAGAAGTGCGGCTTCACCCTCGAAGGCACCGCTCGCGGCGCGTTCTTCAACGCCGGTCGCAACCAGGACCTCCTGATCTACTCGCTCCTGCGGTCGGACCCCAGACCCTGGCGGGCCGGCTGAGGAAGCGGCGAGCGTTGCGGAGGAACTGGCCGGCTTGCATGGCCTTGGGTCAGGCCTCCGCGATCGCCGCGATCGACACCTTGAGGCCTGGGATCCTCGCGGGAAGCTTCGCGCCCTGGCGCGCCGGGGGATCCGACGGGAACCAGCGCAGCCACTCCTCGTTCATGCCGCCGAAGTCGTCCTCGTCCGCGAGCACGATCGTGGCACTGACGATCTTGTCCATCGAACTGCCCGCCTCCTCGAGGATCGCAGCGATGTTCTCCAGGCACTTCCGTGTCTGTTCCTGGATGGTCGTGCCCGCGATCTGGCCGGTTGACGGATCCGTCGGCGCCGTGCCGGAGACGAATACGAGCCCTGCCGCCTTGACGGCCTGACTGTAGGTGGCCGGAGGCTTCGCGGCCTTGGCCGCGAAGACGATCTGGCGAGCCATGACATCTCCTGGTGGCGGTGCCGCGGGGATAGGAGGCGGCGATGGCGACAGCCTACATTGGAGACTGCCAGTGCCGCGTCCGGCCACGATCAGCGCTCCGGCGTGGCACATTCCCCGCGGCTCCAGCACCACGAGCGCCGTCTCGCGGGACCGGAGGGCGGCGCTCGCATCGGTGTAGGCCGAGCTCTCCAGGGCAAGGAAGCGGGCCCACAGCCGGTCGCGCTCCTCGCCGGCTGCGGCGCGAGCCGTCACCTCGCGCCGGCCGTCGGGCAGCTCGATGGAGGCGTTCGGATCCGCCTGGAGGTTGAGCCACCACGCCGGCTCGGGTCGGCCCAGCCGTTCATGGCCGGGACGACGATGTTCGGCCCATCGACGATGTAGCCCACGATCGCGACCCGCTTCTTGCCGGTCTTGCGCCCGACCGAGGTCAGTCGGAGCATCCCCCACTGCTTCTCGTGCGTCGGCCGCAGGCCGAACCGGCCACCGGTGATCGAGTAGGCAGCGCGGTGCAGGATCCAGATCGTGCGAACGAGCCAGCGCGGAACGACGGTCGGCTTGGCGGCGGTTGCTTCGGTCACGGCGCGATCTCCTTCGGCTCTCATGTGGTCTACGGTGTAGACTACGCCGTAAACATAGCGCCGGACCGTACACTCGTCAAGCCCCACCGGTGCGCCACCACGGAGGAACCGCGCGACCTTGGTCACCCCCACCACCGACAGCCCCGAACGCCGAGCGCCGCTCCACCGCGACCGCGTCCTCCGCGTCGCCATCGAGCTCGCCGATCGCAACGGCCTCGAGGCGCTGAGCATGCGCAAGCTCGGCCAGGAGCTCGGGGTCGACGCCATGGCGCTCTACCGCCACGTCCGGAGCAAGGACGACCTGTTCGACGGGATCATCGAGCTGATCGTCGCCGAGATCGAACGGCCGGCCGCCGCCGGCGACTGGAAGACCGCGCTACGCGAGCAGGTGATGGCGGCCCGGGCGGTCATGCTGCGCCACCCCTGGGCCCGGCGCGTGTTCGAGGAACGAGGCACCGGCGGCATCGCCGTCATCGGCTACATCGAGTCGGTCCTGGCGATCCTCCGCGACGGCGGCTTCTCGCTCGACCTGGCCCATCACGCCCTGCACGTCCTCGACAGCCGGATCTTCGGCTTCAACCAGGACCTCTTCGACGACTCCGGCCGGGCGGACCCCTCCCCCGACGTGGCCGAGCTCCTCGGCCCGGCGATGGCGACCCGCTACCCCCGCGTCACCGAGCTGGCGATGTCGGTCAGCCACGAGGGCGTCCTCGGCCGCTGCGACGACGACGTGGAGTTCGCGTTCGGGCTCGACCTGATCCTCGATGGCCTGGGGCATCGCCGTGCCGCGGTGAATCGCTGAGCGAGGTCACAGCTGCCACGGCGGCCACCTGACCGATAGACTCGGTCCGCGACGTCTAGCGTTTCGAGCGAGGTTCGAGGGAGCCGCATGACCACTGGTCCGATTCTCGGCAAGCTCACAAGGATGGATCCGCGATCCGTCTGGAAACATGAGGCCCATGACTTCACCAGATGGATGGCGGACAACATCGAAGCCTTGGGCGAAGCCCTAGGAATTGAGATCAATGCCGAAGTCGAGGTACCAGTGGGTGCTTTCTCGGTGGACCTCGCTGGCACCGTCGTCGGCATGGACCGGCGAATCATCATCGAGAACCAGCTCGAACAGACCGACCACAGTCATTTTGGCCAGCTCATGACCTATGCCGCTGGCACGGACGCCTCGATCGTCAGTCTGGATCTCGCCCAAATTCAGAGACGAGCATCGTCGCGCAATCGACTGGCTAAACGAGAACACCGCCGAAGGATTTGACGTGTTCGGCGTGGAGCTCGAGCTCGTCGCCATCGGCGACTCCCTCCCGGCCCCCAACTTCAAGCTCGTCGCACAGCCGAATGAATGGGCGAAGGGCGCCAAGAGCGCAGCCACCTCTTCGGCTCCGCCGTCCGAGCGGGGACTCGCGCACAAGGCCTTCTTCGAGGCCGCCCTCGCGCGTCTCAAGGAGCAGCGACCCGGCTTTACGGGTGTGTCGCGGGTCGGGTTGGACAACTGGCTTGCAATGTCCGGACCCCGGCCCAAGACCGTGGCCGCGAATGTTGCGTACAGCTGGAGTTTTGCCAATAACCGGCCCTTCCGCGTCGAGTTGTATCTCGATGGCAAGACGCCCGCTGACGTCAAGGTGCTGTTCGACGCTCTCTATGAAAGGCGTGAGTCGATCGAGTCCGCGTTCGGTTCACCCCTGAAATGGGACCGGCTTGACAACCGGAGAGCGTCACGGATATCAGCGACAAGAGACGCGATCGAGTCGGCCGACGCGACCAACGTTGAGCTGGTGAACTGGGCCGTCGCGACCGTCCTGCGCCTAGACGAGATCTTCCGACCAACCGTAGTGGCCGTCTAGGCTCGCGGGCAGGCAGCGGGCTGTCCGCGCTGGCCCAGCTCAACGCGGCGGTGCTGTTCAGTGGATTTCTGTGTTCGCGTTCATTTGCTGGCTGGGCTGATGAGTGGTGTGGACTCGATGATTTGAAGTTCGAAATCGGCGGCGGTCCGCCGTTCGAAGATTACGAGGTTCGCGCCGTCATGGCGCGCAGATGAAACGATCAAGGCTTCAACCCCAAGCCACTCTGCGGTCCCGCCGACCCGTCGACACGCGGTGTGATCAGTCGAGCGAAGGTCCGCGTCAGACAGACCGAGCGCTTGAAGAGTGGCCCTATCTCGGAGGTCCAACACTCGCGATAACTTGACGGTCCCTCAATGGATGTGCCGCGTGCCCTTCATGGCTTGTGGTTGCAGGCCAACCAGGAACTGCCCTTCGGCGAGAGCCGTCCCCTGCTCGAACGCGACGTAGACGGCCGGTGTGTCTGGTGGATTCCATCGGGCGCCCCGAGAGTTGGCCGCGGTTGATCTTGGCCCGGCAGCGTGTGTTTCCAGACGTCGCCTTCGTATTGACCTTCGGGCAGCCGCGCGAGAGTCTCGGCTGTGCGCGGATCCGGCAGGAAGGCCACCGTTGAGCACTACACCACAGCGCCTGACCGGAGCTGGTCAATCAACGCTAGGACGTCCTCCATGCGTCCACTCTTGATGCGGTCGAACGGTCGGTCGCTATCAAGTAGGGGATGGCGAGCGAATAGCCAGAGTCGCGCTTCGTCGGGCGCGTAGAAGTCGGCAAGTTGAGAGGCGAGCCAGTCGAGGTCGAGTAGGAGGCGAAGTCGGTCTTGCTCCGGCTGAACCCTGTTCCGCCGCCAGCGAGACACCGTCTGGGACGTGGTGCCGAGGAGGTCGGCCACCTCGCTGGCGGAGATGCTTGCCTTCTCTTGGATCGAACTGAGGCGAATGGCGACGGCTCCGGGCATGAGTTCTCCGTTATGACTGATCGGGGGCGGCGATGGGGCGCAGGCGGTTGGCATCGGCAGCGTGGCGTCGACGCCCTACAGCAGGCAACGGCGCATCGCGCCGAACTTGATCGGCAGGTAGGGACGATAGGGTCCCGCGCCACGAGTCAAGGCGCCTCCGAGCGGGCTCGAGACTTGGATGGGCTGCTGATAGGCGTAATGCTAGGTTTCCCGCGTTCGTGACGTGCTCGAGGTACCGCTCGGGACGTCGATGGGCCGGCGTCGCGCCAGCCTCGTCTGCTTCCCTGATGCGTTGTATGACGCCATGGCGACGGGGGTCCCGGACCATGTCCTCGGGTCCTCGCCGACAACACATCGCATCTCGACAGCCGACAGCCGCTTTTGTCGCGCGCCGCGCCAGGAAGTCGCGACCGTCGCGGCGAGTCACGAATGTGTCGAGTGCCGCGAGGTAGACCATGCCCGGGTTGCTGAACGGCGTGCCGTTCAATGGTGCCAATCGAAGCAAGCGAGCGGCGTTGAATTGTTCGCCGAGGGTCACCCCGCATTCGATACCGCCAACGACATTGAACGCGAGCAGGGCGAGGCCGACCGTCCCAGTGCGTTCGGCAACGAGCGGTACGTTCAGACTGGCCAGGTCAAAACAAATATCGATGTACCGGCGCAGGGCGTGCGGCCCTGCGGTCGACGTTCCAAATGGATGGAGGCAGAGCCAAACCGCGTCCACATCCAAGCCATTTAATGCTCGCAGCAAAGCCCCACGGGACGACGCATCCCCGATCGTTGAGGCAGCAGTCGCGATACGGTAGTAGATCCTTACGTCGCTCCGTCCGCGGGCGTTGAGATTGTCGCGAAGCTGGCGGGCAAGATGAACATCGACTCCCAAGTTGGGATCGGTTGGGCCGCGCAGGTAATGCGTCGGGCTGATGACCGCGCCGAAACCATGGTCCGTGACGTACTGGGCCATCCGCCCAACCAACTGACGACCACCCTCGCCGCGAAGTCCGGGCTCCCCCTCATCCGCTACAGACGCCCAAGGCAGGTCCTTCAGGCCACCGAGTGCTCTCCCAGCTGGACTCCACAGCTCCTGCGTCCCTGGGTCGAGGACGGCATCGAGTCGTGCGTCCGTAGTTGCTTCCCAGAGGTCACGGTGGCGAACGCCGAAGCGCGCATCAAAGACGAAGCCAGTCGGTGCATGACCCTCGACGAGCACCTGTTGGAGCACAACATGGTCATTCCATGCAGGGCGAATGTAGAGACCGACTGGTGGCGGCGTGGGCGGAAGCAGTTGGAGTTGAGGGCTCATCGACTGGGACCCTAGCGGCACGTTGGTGTGAACAGTAACATAAACACCATACGAACACAAGTGTGCGCATCTGACCGACTGGCAGGCAGCCAGCGCCCGGCTGCGTGTCTGATCTAGGCCGCGCGAGCGAGCAACTCGGCTTGCTCGATGACCAGTTGGACCGCTCGCTCTTGAGCGTCCGGCGGGTAGCCGTACTTGTTGAGGAGTCGCCGGATCTTTGCCCGTATCGCCGCGCGGACGGTCTCCTTGAGGTTCCAGTCGATCGTGGCTGACTCCTGGACGGCGACGACCAGCTCGCGGGCAATGGTCTTCAGAAGCGTCATCACCGAGTTCGAGGACCGCCGACTCGTTCTCGTGGATCGGCGTCGTAGAAGGCCAGCTCATCGTCTCGTAGGCCGAGCGTCTCGCCGCGATCTGCGGCGTCGCGCATTGCCTTCGCCAGCTCGACAAGCTCCGCGATGATCTCGGCGGTCGAGAGGGTCCGGTTCTGGTAGCGGCGAATCGCCTCGTCGAGCATGTCGGAGAAGCGTCGCGCCTCGACGATGTTGGACTTCCGAAGCGAGCGGATCTTGTCGTTGATGAGCTTCTTGAGGAGTTCGGCCTGGAGGTTCGGCCGCTCGGACTTGGTGAGCCCCTCGAGGAACGTCGTCCGACAGGATCGACAGGTCAGGCCGCTCCATCCCCGCGGCGGCGTAGACGTCGATTACCTCGTCGGCCGCGACCGCCGCGGAGACGAGCTGTTCGATCGCCGTGTCCAGCGCTTCGGTCCCCGCCCGACCACCCGTATCGGGAGAACCCTGGCTAGTCGAGCTTCAGGATGGCGGCCCGGATGTCGGCGAAGAAGCGGACGTCGTCGCGGATCGCGAGCGCCTCCTCGCGGGCACCGGCGAGCGCAAAGGCCTTGAGCAAAGCGAAGCGTCTGATCGAGGAAGCGCGCCTTGCGGTCGTCGTCGGCGAGAACGAAGTTCAGTGCGCTCGCGAGCTGAGCCATGCGCCCACCGGGCGGGAGCGCCGGGTCGGACGACCACGCGTGCCCGTGCAGGATCCCGACGATGACGTCGTGCTTCTCGAGCATGACGTCGACGACCTGCTCGATCGGCACGCCCGCCTGCTCCTGGTCGGTCGGTGAGTAGTCGGCCAGCGCCTCGCGCAGCTTCTGGGCGACGCCGATGTAGTCGACGATGAGCCCGCCGGGCTTGTCACGGAACGTGCGGTTGACGCGGGCGATCGCCTGCATCAGCCCGGCGCCCTGCATCGGCTTGTCGACGTACATGGTGTGCATCGACGGGCGCGTCGAAACCCGGTCAGCCACATGTCGCGGACGATGACGATCTCGAGCGCGTCGTCGGGATCCTTGGCCCGTGCCTTGACCAGCCGCTGGTTCTCGCGGGTCATGAGGTGCGGCTGGAACGCAGGCGGGTCCATCGCCGACCCGGTCATGACGACCTTGATCAGGCCCTTCGCGGGATCAGCGTCGTGCCACTCGGGTCGAAGGGCGACGATCCGTTCGAAGAGCTCGACGGCGATGCGTCGGCTCATGGCGACGACCATCGCCTTGCCGATGAGCCCGTCGCGGCGCTTCTCCCAGTGATCGACGATGTCGGCGGCGATGAGATCGAGCCGCTCGCTCGGTCCCGACGATCGCCTCGAGCCGGCCCCAGCGCGAGCGCGCTCGCGTCGCCTCCGCCTCGCTGACCTCCTGGGTCTCCGTCAGAGCCGCCAGCCCGGCGTCGACCTCGGCCCGTGCCTCCTCGGGCAGCGACACCTTGGCGAGCCGCGACTCGTAGTAGATCCGGACCGTCGCGCCGTCCTCGACGGCCCGGGTCAGGTCGTAGACGTCGATGTAGTCACCGAACACCTGGCGGGTACTACGGTCGGTCGACTCGATCGGCGTGCCGGTGAAACCCAGGTAGGTCGCGTTGGGCAGCGCATCGCGCAGGTGTCGGGCGAAGCCGTCGAGGAAGTCGTACTGGCTGCGGTGCGCCTCGTCCGCGATCACGATGACGTTGCGCCGATCGGTCAGAAGCGGGTGCACGTCGCCCCGCTCCTCCGGCGCGAACTTCTGGATCGTGGTGAAGATGATCCCGCCCGAGACGCGGTCGAGGAGCTGGCGCATGTCGGCGCGGCTCCCGGCCTGCTTCGGCTGCTCGGGCAGGATGCGCGCCGGGGCGAACACCTCGCCGAAGAGCTGGTCGTCGAGGTCGTTGCGGTCGGTGATGAGCACCAGCGTCGGGTTGCCCATCTCCGGCGCGCGCATGATCTTCGCCGCGTAGCAGAGCATCTCGAAGCTCTTGCCGGAGCCCTGCGTGTGCCACACCACGCCGCCGCGCCGGTCGCCGTCCGGGTCCGGACGCCTCGATCGTCGACTCGACTGCGGCGTTGACCGCCCAGTACTGGTGGTACTTCGCGACGCGCTTGACGAGGCCGCTCGGTTCGTCGCTGAAGACGACGAAGTTGCGAATGAGATCCAGGAATCGCGCCGGCTCGAACGCGCCGCGGATCAGGACTTCGAGCTGCGGCTTGTCGGTGACCACCTCGCGACCGTCGATCGTCTTCCATGGCGCGTAGTGCTCGAAGCCCGCCGAGAACGAGCCCATGACCGCGCCGAGCCCGTCCGAGGCGACGCAGACTGCGTTGGGGGTGAAGATCGACGGGATGTCGCTGCGGTAGGTCTGCACCTGGTTCCACGCGCCCTTGAGCGTCGCGTTCTCGTCGCCGGGGTTCTTGAGTTCGATGAGCCCGAGCGGCAGGCCGTTCACGAAGACGACGACGTCGGGCCGCCGGGTCTTGCCGCCTCGACGACCGTGTACTGGTTGACGACGACCCAGTCGTTGCTCGCGGGCGAGTCGAAGTCGACCAACCAAGCCAAGCGTGTGTCGGATGGCGCCGGAGGCGTTCCCGGTACTCGACCGCCACGCCCTGGGTCATCAGGCGATGTAGGCGCAAATTCTCAGCGGTCGCGTTCTGCGACTCGGGCCGAAGCACAGTCGCGACCACCGATGCGACTGCGTCGGGGGGAAGCCTCGGTTGATCCGCTCGATCGCGGCACGAAGTCGACCGACCAGCACCACCTGGTCCCAGGCCATCCTCTCTTGCCCGACGGCACCGGGCCCGAGGTCGGGTCCATAGAGAACGTGGTAACCGATGGCACGAAAGTAATCGAGGCACGCCTCCTCGACGCACACCTTCAGTCATGCCGCTCATACGCCAGCCCTGACGTTTCCGCGGGCATCTCGAACTCGCAGTCGCCCCGAAACAAGGTCGGGAATGAGTTGCCGCTGAAGATCCAGGGAGTGTCTGGATTTCCAGCCGCCGATTCAGGAGTCACTCGAGAAGGGTCTCGCCTTGTGCAACCACTCCCGCTGGCCCTCTTCTCGGGTCCGGGATAACTACATCGAGCGCGTCGTCGGGTCGGACGCGCTGATGGCTACACCGACGTCCCACCCGCGAGTCTCGCCAGCTGAGCTCAAATCCATCCTGAGAATCACGGCAAGCCACAACTGGCGAGACTCAAGGGAGCTACGGGCCGAAGGACCAAGACTCCGTGGAGGCCAGCCCAGGGCTGTTCGGAGCGACCGGCCAACGCGACGGATCCTTGGATTGAGTCGAGAATCAGGATCGACGGCTGCGTCACCGCGAACTTTCCGCTCAGAATCGTGGTGGCGCGACTCAGCACGGGCCACGACCCGTTATCAAAGGCAGGGATGCTGTAGCGGTCGACGAGTGCTCGCCTAGGTCGGCGGATTTGCTGTGTCGCGATCAACATGGCCAAGTCTCGAAGAGGGACTAGACGGCCCGAGCCCAAAGAAGCCCCCAATGCGGCTGCGATCATCTCGGCTGACCGACTTATTCGTCGACTTGAGTCGATCATTCGTCAATCGATCCGCGAATGTTCCCCGAGATGGTGCGCTGCTCGAGCCGACCTGGCAGGCTCAGCCATGACACTTCGGAAATAGTCGTTCGGTTGCACCTACCGAGTATCTGAACACGTACCTGAGCCGTACTTCAGGAGATAGTCGAGGTATCGCATCGTAGTAGGCCACCGGGTTTTCCCGTAGTCGAAGTCGCGGACGAATCAGGCTCGTGTCGAGGCCAGTAGGACTCGCCGGGGGCGCCCTGAAGTCAGCAAGACCCCCTCGATGCACCGCTCGGCCATCGCTTTCATACGGGCCGCTATGGGCGACATTGTCGAATGTGACCAGTGACGTCCTTATGATTGCCGAGCACGGGCCTGACGGTTCCGGTGCCGCCGAGCTTCTTGGGAGTCTTAGCCCCTCTGTGGTGGACCGACGTCGCGAGAGCGCATCCCGCGCAGCCAGGCGCATTTCGCTCGGCCCCTCAGGATTTGAGTCGCTAGATGCCTTTCGTATCAGGTCCGATTCGTGAATTCTGCGAACAGTGTCGAGTACCGTAGACGCTGACCTTAGGTCGAGCCGTCCGTCTCCGTGACCGCGACTTCTCGGCGCCAACGTAACGGCCTGGATATAGCACGAAGTCATGGCCGCGATCTCCTGAACTCGCCGACCGGCAGTACCCGCGACGTCCTTGTAGGGTCGGCCGGTCCGGTCACGCCAGGCTAGGTAAGTCGCCGGCAAATCGAGAGCCTGTCATCCGCGCCGAAGTCCCTCAGAGTTCTGGTGACATCTGCCCGATCTTGCGGGCATCGATGAAGAGACCTCGTCCGTCCCGATGGCGAAACCTATGCCGGCACGGCTCTTCGCGACGAACCAGAGACTCACTGGGATTGCTGTGTTGAAGAAGAGCTTGTCGGGCAGCGCAACGATGCAATCAACGATATCGGCCTCGACCTAGCCTGCGCCGTATGTCTCCTTCTCCCCCGGTATTGGACGACAGGCTCCCGTTTGCAAGAACGAACCCGGCGACGCCGTTCGGGGCGAGGTGGCTGATGAAGTGTTGAACCCAGGCGAAGTTGCCGTTGCTAGCCGGGGGACGCCGTACTTCCATCGCGGGTCGTCCGCAGTGCCTCGTGAACCAGTCGTCCAGGTTGAATGGGGGATTCGCCAGGATGAAGTCCGCACGGAGGTCGGGGTGGAGATCTGCGATGGAAGCTGTCCGCCGCGCGGTCTCCGAGATTCGCCTCGATCCCGCGGATGGCGAGGTTCATCTTGGCCGAGCCGCCACGTCGTGGCTGTCGAATTCCTGGCCATAGACGGAGACGTCGACGTCGTGCCGCCGTGCGCCGCCACGAACTCTGCGGACTGGACGAACATGCCACCGGATCCGCAACAGGGATCGTAGACCCTCCCTTGAACGGCTGAGCATCTCGACGAGGAGGCGAACAACGGACCGAGGCGTGTAGAACGCCCCGCGCCTTCTCGACCTTCGAGCTTGGCGAACTTACCGAGGAAGTACTCGTAGACGCGCCCCAGGACATCGTCTGAGCCGTGGTCCACATGCGTGAAGCCGATCGAACCGATGAGATCGACTAGCTCGCCTAGCAGTCGCTTGTCGATGTCAGCGCGAGCGTATGTTCGGCAGGACGCCTTCAGAGGACGGGTTTTCGCGTTCGATGGCGTCCATCGCCGCATCGATGAGGACGCCGATCTCGGGCTGCTTCGCCTTGGACTGGAGGAATGACCAGCGCGCCGCCGCAGGCACCCAGAACACTGCTTCCGACGTGTACTCATCACGCGACTCGGACACGAGGTGACGCCGAGAGGGTCCGGGATGAAGTAGTCGCTGCCAGGGTCCGTGGTCGCACGCTCAAGGAAAGTGTGGCGCTGTTCAAAGGCATCCGAGATGTATTTGAGGAAGACGAGGCCGAGGACGACATGCTTGTACTCGGACGCCTCGAGATTGCCGCGCATCTTGTCGGCTGTGTCCCAAAGGACCGCCTCAAGTGGCCGATTACCAGAATCCTTCGACTTGCTTTCCCTCGTGGCCACAGTTCCCCGACGGTCTAATGTGGGACGCTTGCGCCGTCCGAGGCACAACTGTACCGAGAACCGAGGCGACGTCGAGCGCCGGTCGGCTCAGGTCCCAGCGCCCACCGAAGCTCCCATCTTGATCGGGCAGCGTCTCGCGGCTGGGAAAGTGCTCCTTAGGCGCCCGAATGTTCGAATGCCGCTTTGGCCACCGAAGGTTCGACAACGGTCGTTGCTCCGACAAATGGGTCGGCTAACCCATCGTTCTGGAATTGGCGCCGCCGGACGGACTCAAACCATTCGAAACATGTTTCCCGGTGAACCTCGACACCAGAATACGTACTCGACCTACGGATGCGTCGGCAGCCTCGTATTCAGGATGGGCCGAGCTCCGGCGTCGTTCTGAACCGGCCGTTCACGACCCACGCCCAACGCCCGCAAACGCCGCATCCGTAGGATACGGACCCTACCGCCATGGCCTCAAACCGCGAGGAGGCGCGCACGCGTCATGCTGAACCGACGGCCACCAGTCCAGAACGCCGGCGAGTTCTCCGCGTTCAAGAACGCCCGCCGGCTCCTGGTCTCGGCCTGATCGTCTCCCTGGCGATGCCGGTGCTCTTCGGCCTCCAGGCAGCCACCCCGGCGCCGCCGCGTCCGTGGCCGGCGTCGGGCTGGCCGTGGTCGCTGCCGCACTGGTGACCGGTGGCCTGGTGGGTTTCATCTTCGGGATTCCGAGACTGCTCCAGGACGCGCGCCCCTCCCCCGCCCCACAGACCGACACGGCGGGCGCCACCATCAACGCCGATCGCGGCCACTGACCACGCCGCCCCTACGCGGGCAACACCAGCCTCGAGCAGGTCTCCCGATTGGCTGACCAAGATCCTCGTCGGCGTCGGGCTGACCCAGCTCGCCAACGCGCCGGGCGGCCTGAACGATCTGGGCACGTTCCTGGCGCCCGGGCTCGGCGGCTTCCCCGGGGCCAACATCTTCGCGATCGGCGAGGTCGTGTTCGCGGTCCTGATCGGCTTCTTCCTGTCCTATCTCTCGGACGCGGCTCAACCTGGCATCGCTCTTCGTCGAGTCGGACGCCCGGGCCAACATCGCGGCCGCCGAGCAGCGCGGCGTCCAGCGCGGTGAGAAGCAGGCCCTCGAAGCCACCACGACCGCGGCGGCCGTTGGGCGCGAGGCGCGCGAGACCCGCGATGCGACCGGCGCCCCGGCGCCATCCACGGCCTGTGGGTCGATGACCAGCCCGAGAACAACGCCAGCGAAATGGAATGGATGGAGAAGCTGCTCGGCGTCGAGTTCGTGACCAAGCGCACGACCGACGAAGGACTCACTGAACTGGACGTCAACCCGGGCAAGTACGCGTTCGTGATCACGGACATGTCGCGCCCGAACGATCGACGCGCCGGCTACACACTCCTCGAGGGGATGCGGGCCCGGAACATCGACACGCCGGTCGTCATCTACACGGCGGCGTCTAGCCGGGATACGACCGGGAGGCCATGCGGCGCGGCGCCGTCGGGGCGACGAACAGCCGAGCTCCCCTGATCGAGATGGTCAGGCCTATCGTGGTGGCGAGACCCGGCAGGCGTACCCCGTCCGCTACGGCTGCGTCGGCAGCCGCGTGATCCAGTACGGCGTGTCGAGCGTCGGCGTCGTGCTGAACCGGGCGTTCACGACCCACAGGGCGCCCTGCGTGAGCGTCCCGGTGGTCGGGATGTCGAGCTCGAAGTCCTCCGACGTGAACTCCCCGACGAGCTCCGCCTCGGTCAGGCCGGCGCGCATCGTCAGCACGGCCACGGTGTTCGCGAAGTTGCGCACGACGTACAGCGTCTTCCCGCTCAGCACGAGCCCGTCGCCCATGGCGACGGAGTAGCCGCCGGTGTCGATCTGGGTCGTCTCGCCGGTGCGCGGGTTCACCTTGAACAGCAGGCCCTCGTTCGACTGGACGAGCACGAGCCAGCCGCCGCGGGCGGCGATGCCGTTCGCGTTGAAGCCGGCCGAGTACGAGAGGTCGCCGGTGAGCGCCATGGTCGTGGCGGCCGATCGGATCGGGCAGCGCGCCGCCGTCCTCCCAGCGGGATCACGAGCAGCTGCTGGTTCACCGAGTCGGTGGCGTAGACGGCATTGCGACTGATGTCGAGGTCGTTGATGAAGCCGGCCGTCGGGAACGGGTAGGTCTCGAGCAGCTCCCCGGTCGCGACGTCGTACACGCGGACCTGCTGCGTCGGCCCGCCGGCGACCCACAGCCGCCCCGAGCTCGTCGAGATGCAGGCCCGACCGACACGAGCCCGGCGTCCGCCGCGTTATCGACGAGGAGGCGCTCCTCGCCGGTCAGCACGTTGACGGTCCAGATGTCGCCGTCCCGCAGCGACCCGACGTACAGGTTGCCCGGCGGCGTCGGACTCGATGCCCTCGGGCTGGAAGCCGTCGGGCAGGTCGATGCGTGGCGGGCAGGTCGGGGTCGGCGGGCTGGACGGCCGCGGCGGCGGGCGCCAGGACGCACGGACAGGCCCAGGCACAGAACGGGGAGGAGTGTGAGCCGGCGGGCGAGCGACATGATGGCCTCCAGCGTCCCTGGCTGGCCGCGTCTTGGTCCGGAAGTAACGATCAGCCGGCCCTCGGGGGCGAGCCGGCCGATCGTCTCTGGGGATATGCGGGGTTTGCGAGTGCGCTTCCGGCGGGCGCCCCACCAGCCGGCACGTTCGCCTCTTATCGATACGGCTTCGGCCCCCCAGGACCGGAGCGGCAATCGGATATTGCTCCGACGTTGTCGCCTCATTCCGTATCGACCACGGCGCGTGTGGCTGATGCCCGGGCGCCCGCCGGCGCGCGGTCTTGTCGATCAGGATAGAGCGCCCGCCGGAGGTGTGCGCGGCAAGAGGAACGAGTGGCGGGCACGTGCCAGATCGAACTAGGCCACGGTACGGCGAACTGCCTCGGAACCGCCCATATCGACGCCGACTGCCGCATTACAGCGGCATAACAAAACGGTCAGTCGAAGTCCCAGATCGTGTTGCCCTCGTAGAAGGACATCACGTACTGGCAGCGCTCGCAGATGAGCATCCGGACCCGATGGGCGGTCAGGCCCCAGGCGCTGTCGAACTTGCCCTCTTCCTGCTGGAACGTGCGGTTCCCGCAGAGAGGGCAAGCCGGCAGCTTCGGTTCCTCGGGCTGGTCGGTCACTACTGGACGATCGAGTTCCCGGTCGAGGTGTTGGCCCGGTTGAAGACGGCCTGGGTGTCCGAGTTGAACTTGGGGCCGTACATGTTGCCGGATCCCGCTGTAGCCGTACGAGTTCAGCGACGTCGCGGTGCCCGCGGCCTCGGTGAAGCCGCCGAGCCACGGACCGCCGGACGAGCCGCCGGTCATGTTGCAGGCGATGCCCCAGGTCTGGTTGCCGTTGTACTGGTCGTTGAACGTCGGGCCGGTGCAGTAGGTCAGGTCATTGCCGTGGTACTTGACCCGCGGCCGGGTAGCCGAAGGCGTGGACGGTCCCGCCGGTCGAGATCGCCGGATAGGCGATTCCGTACGTCCCGAGGGCGTCGAGCTGGGTGCCCCTGGTCCCGGCCGCGACGATCGCGATCGCGAAGTCGTGGATCGTGGCCTGGGTGTTGAACCCGCCCGCGGTCGCGTAGCCGCTGTGGACGACGAGTCCGCCGCCACTTGGATGGTGGCCGTCCAGCAGCCGTAGGCGTTCGGCCGCAGCTGAACGTCGGCGCCGTGTCGTACGAGGGCACGTAGGTCCAGTTCGTCGCGAACGCCTCGTTGACCTCGTCGTAGGCGCAATGGCCCGGCGGTCAGGATCAGGGAGTGGGTCCCGCGAGCCGTCGGTGATGGCGGACGCCGAGCAGACCCAGTTGCCGCCGTCCATCGTGAAGAGGACCTTGCCGGTGCGCTGGACGACGGGTCCGCCGCCGGTCCACGACGCGCCGGTGCCGCCGCCGCCACCCGGCTTGGCCTTGGGCACGAACTTGCCCTCGTTGGTCCGGACGAAGTCGCGCGGCTTGGCGCTCGCGATCCGCTCCGCGGTCCAGTAGTTGATGATCCGCTGGTGCTCGGCCTTCGCCGCGGCCGATGGGTCGCCGGCGGCGACCGGCGCCGCGGCCAGCGGCAGCAGGGCCAGGACCGTGAGCAGGGCAGCCGCGGCTGCGGACTTGGATCGATGCATCGAGACGCTTCCTCCCGGGTTTCGCGATGACGCTGGGGGTCATCGTGCCCGACAGGGTAGCCCCCGGGTGCAAGGCGAAATCTGTCGGCCACGCGTCTCAGGCGCTGTCTCCGTTGTCATCGCGCACCAAACGGGAGTACCGGGACCCGCAGGCGGCGGCACGGCGGCCCGGCGCGACCCATCGACCGCCTGACCGCCCGAGTCATCCCGACCGGCTCCATCGCGGCTCCACATTCGAACGCGAGCATGCGAACCACGAAGGCCACCCACGTCGGGCGGCCGACAACACCAAGGAGTCACGCGTCATGCGTCAGTTCTTCATCGCCTTCCTGATCCTCGCGGCGGTCGTCGTCGGCGGGAGCGTCGTCGCCAACGTCGCCTATCAGGCCGGCGTCCAGGTGGCAGTCACCACGGCCGCCGCGAGCGCGCCCGCGGGCACGGTCGTCACCCCCGTCGTTCCCGGTTACGGGTATGGCTACGGCTACGGCCCCGGTTGGGGCTGGCACGGCGGTCCCGGCTTCAGCATCTTCGGGTTCCTGTTCGGGCTGTTCTTCCTGTTCCTGCTGTTCGGGCTGATCCGCGCCGCGTTCGGTGGCGGTCGCGCGGCTGGGGCGGACCCGGCGGCTGGGGCGGACCCGGCGGCCGAGGCGGCTGGGGCTATAGCGGCAAAGGCGAGCACGGCGAGCACCCCTGGGAGCGCGCTGCCCGCGACCGCCACGAGGCCTGGCACCGCGAACAGTCGGGCGAGTCGCCGGCCGGAGGCTCCTCCTCTGCGGGCGGCCCCACGGGCGGCGGCTCCGTCGTCTGACCGGGCCACCGTGGCGACCTGGCCACCCCAGGCAAGGCTCCGGATCCGGCATCCCGGGTCCGGAGCCTCCGCGTCCGCCCGGCCCGCCCGACTTTCCCGCCCCGCGGACCCGCGCCCGTGATGCACAAGATCCGCCGCCGACCAAGGGGTTACTGGCTGATGCACGTCAGCGGCATCACAGGCGTCGGAGCGCGGGGGTTGGTCCCCACGACCGCGCGCCGATGCCCGGGTGCCACAGGCCGATCGGCCCGCGTGCGTCTCGCCAAGCCCTGCCGCGGTGATGCCGCAGAGGTGCATCACCCAACAAGCGGTCGTTCCCGCGGCCGGGATTTGTGCATCAGCGCGGGCCGCGGGGCTTGGCGGCCTGCCGGACTGCCGGCAACGTCCGCGTAGGATGCGACCGATGACCACCTCCAAGACCATCCTCGTCGTCGACGACGAGTCGCGGATCGTCGACCTGGCCCGCGACTACCTCGAGCACGCGGGTTTCGCCGTGCTGACGGCGGCCGACGGCCCCTCGGCCCTGGCGCTCGCGCGCACCAGGAACCCGGACCTCGTGGTCCTCGATCTCGGCCTGCCGGGGCTCGACGGCCTCGACGTCACCCGCCAGCTCCGCACCGGCGAGCGCACTGCGGCGCTCCCGATCGTGATGCTCACGGCGAGGGACGACGAGCTCGACAAGCTGCTCGGCCTCGAGCTCGGTGCCGACGACTACCTCACCAAGCCGTTCTCGCCGCGCGAGCTCGTCGCGCGGGTGCGGGCGGTCCTGCGACGTGCCGATCGCCCGGTCGGGGCCGGCGACGTCATCACGGTCGGCGACCTGACCCTGGACGTGCCGCGGATGCGGACCGAGGTGGCCGGCCGGACCGTCGACCTCACCCCGACCGAATTCACGCTCCTCGCGACCCTCGCCCGCCAGCCGGGCCGCATCTTCACGCGGTCGCAGCTGCTCGATGCGCTCCACGGGATCGCGTTCGAGAGCTACGAGCGCGCGATCGACTCGCACGTCAAGAACCTGCGCCGCAAGCTCGAGCCCGAGCCGCGCCAGCCGCGCTACGTGCTGACGGTCTACGGGGTGGGCTATCGACTCGCCGACGACCGGGCGACCGACGCGTGAGCCCGACCGAGGGCGGGCCGGGCGGCGGGCGATTGGAGCGGGGCGACCGACCTGGGAGGCCGGCGGAGGGCGGCGAGGGCGGCGACCCGGGCGAACGAGGCGACGTACCACGCTCCGACGCGGATCGCGAATGGTGGGAGCGAGGCGAACGCACGGGCGCCGACCCACGCCGCGAGCGGTGGGAGCGCTGGGCGGCGCGGCGGCGCGCCGATGGCGGTCGAGGCTGGGGCCGGCCCCGGCGGGCCGTGGGCCTACGGCGGTCCACCGTGGGGGCCGGGTGGGCGGCCCCCGTGGCGTCGAAACCGCTGGCGCGGGTTCGGCTGCCTGTTCGCCCTGGTGTTCCTGGTCGTCCTCATCTCGTTCGTCACGGTCGGGGTCACGATCCTGTCGTCAGTCCTCGGGGCGGTCGGGCCGGTCCCGGTGGTCATCGTCGGGATCCTGGTCGTGGCCATGCTCGCCGGCCTGGCCGGCGGCCTGCGACGGAGCGCCCGGACGCTCGATGCGCTCGTCGACGCGACGCGGCGGGTCGAGGATGGCGACTACTCGGTCCGGGTCGACGTCCCCGAGCGCGGCCTGCGCTCCGGTCCGCCAGCTCGTGCGCGGCTTCGACACGATGGTCGAGCGGCTCGAGGTCGATGAGCAGCAGCGTCGCTCGCTGCTCGCCGACGTGAGCCACGAGCTGCGGACGCCGCTGAGCGTGATCTCCGGCAATCTCGAGGCGATGATCGATGGCGTCCACCCGGTCGACGAGGCGCCATCTGGCCGCCATCCTGGACGAGACGCGGGTCATGGAGCGGCTCATCGACGACCTCCGGACGGTGGCACTGTCGGAGGCCGGCACGCTCACGCTGCATCGGGAACCGACCGACCCGGACGTGCTGATCGCCGAGGTCGTGCGGTCGTTCGAGGGCGCGGCGGGTACGGCCGGGGTGACCGTCACGGCCGAGGTCGGGGAGGACCTGCCGATCCTCGACGTGGATCCGGTGCGGCTCCGGGAGGTGCTCGCCAATCTCGTCGCGAACGCGATCCGGCACACGCCGGCCGGCGGCACGGTCGCGATCCGCGGCGAGGTGACGGGCGATCGGCTCGTGCTGCGGGTCGCGGATTCGGGCTCGGGTATCGATCCGGACGTGCTCCCCCACGTGTTCGATCGATTCGTGAAGGGCGCGGGATCGGGCGGTTCGGGGTTGGGCCTCGCGATCGCGCGCCACCTCGTGGCCGCGCACGGCGGCACGCTCGAGGTCGAGGCCACGGGGAGTGCCGGCACCACGTTCCGTGCCAGCCTGCCGCTGACGCGGCGAGGAACCCTAGGTCGTCGGTCGCGTGATCCGGACGTCGTCCACGGCCGCCTCGACGGTCGAGGCCGTTCCCCGGTCCTGCGCCAGGAACACGATCCGCACCTTCTGCCCGGCCCACGGCGTCATCGGGATCGTGGCGAGCGTCCATGCCGGCCGGTCCGTGTTCGCGGCGCCGCGCTCCTCGCGGACCAGCGTGCGCGTCCCGTCCGCGGTCTCGACGTACGCGCGGAACACGTCCGACGACGATCGAATTCGAGGCGTGGGCCAGGTAGTACCGGAACACCAGGTTGCCCACGGTCGCGGGCAGCTTGATCTGCGGGCGAGCGGACCGTGGTCGGGCCCGCCGTCGAGGTCGTACGAATTCGCCGACGACCCGGCCGCCGCGCCGGTCACCAGCGCCATCGAACCCGACCGGACCGTCCCGAGCCTGGTACCTGGTCGTCGCCGGATCGGCCCGCTGCCAGGCGCCAGCGCTGACCGTGTCCGTGCCGAGCGGGTCGACCGTCCAGCCACGCGCGATCTCGAAGTCCTCGTTGAACGGGCCGCAGTGGGTCGTGCGCCTTGCCGACGAGCGCGTACAGGCAGCCGGCCTGCTCCATCAGGTAGAGGATGGCGTCCTTGTTGCGATCGGTCTGCGGGGCGATCTGCTCGTCGGGCGGGTAGAAGCGGGCGGTCGAGCTGACCTGCGCGTGGCTCGGATACAGCTCGAAGGTGTACATGAAGATCCGATGGCGGCCGTAGGCGTAGTCGATCTCGTCGCCGTCGGTGACGTACAGGCTGCTCGACTGCTTGGGCGTGTAGCCGTTCTGGCTGGCCATCTTGATGCCGAGCGCCACCAGAGCGCGGCGTGGTCGTCGGCGGTCATGTCGGACGGGACGTCGGTCTGGGTGTAGCCGTACGGCCAGAGGATCTCCTCGCCCGCCGTGTGGAACGTGATGGCCGCCCGGATCTGCTGACGACCGCCGATGACGCGGCTCTTGATGAAGTCGCGCATGGCCCGCGTCTCGGGCGCCGAGAACGCCTTCGGGCCGCGATACGTCAGCGCGGACTTCGAGTTCCCGATGAGCCGCCGCAGCAGCCCCATCGATAGTCGTAGTTGCGGTTGAGGTCGGTGCCGACGTACGAGCTGCCGGCGTTGGGCTGGCGGTTCTTGCGCCAGGCTCGATACGGGGAGCCGGTCAGGTCGTACTCGCCGCCGTCGGGGTTGACCATGAAGACGATGAAGATCTCGCGGCTGTCGACGATCTTCGTGACTGCGCTCGCTCGTGCCGTAGCCGTCGGTCAGCCAGCGCAGGATCGCGAGGCGTCTGCTCGACGGTCAGGTGCTCGCGGGCGTGGTGGAGGCCATCGAAGAGGAGCTCGGGTTCGGTTTCGTCGGTCCCGACGTTGTCGGAGATCTTGGCGGCCCAGATGTCGCGGCCCTGGTGGCTCTTGCCGATCGAGAAGCGCTGGACGATCGCCGGGTGGTCGGCGACGGCCTTGTTGAGCTCCGCGACCATCTCGGCGTAGGTGTGGTACTTGGAGTCGCTTCGGCGGGAAGTCGGCCGCGGCGGCGGGTGGCCGCTGCGGGGGCCGAGACGGCCGCCGAGAGCGCGAGGAGCGCGGCGAGACCCAGGGGCGCGAGTCGATGGAGCATGCGGGGAGTGTCAGCTCCCCGTTCCGTGCCGGCCATGGCGCGATGGTGCCACGTGGCACCGGGACCCGTTCGCTGAGCGTGCCACGGAACATCTCGCGCCGCCCGGCAGTCTCTACCCCCAACGGACCGGCCCGAACCACGGCACCGGCCGGACCCACAGGAGGATCGACATGCGTTCGATCAACCGAGCCGGTGGCGCCCTGATCGCCGGGCTCCTCCTGGTCGCGGTGACTGCGGCCCCCGCTCTGGCCTGCGGCGGGCTCATCGGTCCCAACGGGGCCGTCAACCTCCTCCGGACGACGACGTTCGCCGGATACCACGACGGGGTGGAGCACTACATCACCTCGTTCGAGTTCGCCGGTGGCGGTGGCGCCTTCGGCAGTCTCACGCCACTCCCCGGGGTACCGACGAGTGTCGAGAAGGGCGGCGACTGGACGCTCCAGCGGCTGCGCATCGAGACGGACCGCCAGGAGCTCGCAGCGTCGGCCTCTTCTCGGCCGCGGCCGCTCGCGCCGATCGGCCGAGGTCCTCATGGAAGTCACGATCGACGCGCTCGACATCACGGTCCTGCGCGGCGGCGCCGACGAGGTCGGCGTCTGGGCCAAGGACCACGGCTTCCGCCTCCCGCCGGATGCGCCCGAGGTCCTCGAGTTCTACGCGGCCCGCAGCCAGATCTTCCTGGCCGCCGCGTTCGATGGCGAAGCGGCCGCGGCTCGTGGCCAGAACGTCGGCGACGGCACGCCGGTCCACATCACGATCCCGACCGAGAACCCCTGGGTGCCGCTGCGCATCCTGGCGCTCGGCAAGGGCGGGACGGAAGTCGTCGAGGCCGACGTGTACCTCCTCAACGACCTGAAGCCCGCGATGCTGCCCGCCCCGGACGGCTTCAACGGCATGTCGCTCGACTACAGCCAGCCCGCTTCCGAGTCGCTCCTGGCCGACCTTCGGTCCGACCGCGGCATGGAGTGGGTGCCCGCAGCACGCGTGGCTGTCCAAGGTCGCGCTCGACGGCGAGGCCGCCCAGTTCGGGTATGACCTGGCGATCGACGCCTCCGGTGCCGAAGCGCCGTCCCGTGTCGCCGCCGGGCTCGACCTGCCGGGCGCCAACGACCCGACGGGGCCGGCGATGCTTCGCTGGCTCGGGACGATGATGTTCGTCGTCGGCTCGCTCGGTGCGCTCATCGCTGCTGGTCACGCGTCGACCGTCGGGCTGGCGGCATGCATCCCGCATGAACCAGGTCGTGGAGTCCGGCCGCCGTGGGGATGACGGCCGGCACCCGACCCTCGCGCCGTCGGCCGGGCCGCCGGCCGGGGCGGCTCGCCCTGCTCGGCGGCATCGCCCTGTCGCTCGGGCTCGCCGGCATCGCGGCCGCCTGGGTCAAGGCTCCGGGGCTGGATGACGGCCATGCCGAGATCCGGATGCGGTACTCGGCGTTCACCACGACCGAAGTGGTCGCCACGGCCGGCGTCCCGTTCACGTTCGTGCTGGTCAATGCCGACCCCATCGACCACGAGTGGCTCGTCGGCGACGACGCGTTCCACGAGCGCCACCGGACCGGCACGGAACCCTCCCACGGGACCCGCCCGACCGAGGTCTCCGTCCCGGCCGGCACGACCCGAGACGACCACCGTCACGTTCCAGGACCCCGGGGAGTACCGCTTCATCTGCCACCTGCCCGGCCACGAGGCCTACGGCATGGTCGGCACGGTCCGAGTCCTGCCCGCTCGCTGATCGCGAGCCCGTCGGGCCGATCGGGGCCAAGTCCCAACCCCACACCCCCGCTGATGCACAAAATGTCGCCGCCGACTCGACATCTTCTCAGTGATGCACCTCAGCGGCATCAGCCCTGTGTCGCGGATGCCGGAAAGGCGCGCTGCGCGGCCGGCCCGGGGCGGGATCGGGGCGGCCCCGGGGCGGATCGGGCGGGCCGCGGATCGGGCGGCCCGGGGCGGATCGGGCGGCCCAGGCAGGTCCGCCGTCACCCTCAGTGACGGATCGGCCATGAACCACCGCGACTGACCCAGACTTCTGTCGATTCCGCGCCCGAGCCCTGCTCGTTCGTTGGGTGCTCGCCACTGGTGGTGACACGCCTGGGCGCCGTCAACGATCGGCTGGGCCTTGATGCAGCAGACGTGCATCAGCCAGAACATGTCGCTCCGACAGGCGAAATTTGTGCATCGCGCGGTTCGCGGGCCGGGCTCGGGCGCGGGCGCGGTCGCCGGGCGCGGGCGCGGGCACGGGCGCGGGCGCGGGCGCGGGGCGCCGGGCGCGTTCGCCGGGCACGGGCGCGGGGCACAAGGCAAGAGGCGCCCCGGGACAAGGCTGAGCCGGCGGGCCTGGTAGGCGCCGCCGGCTCATGCGATCCGATGCTTCGCCCGCGCGGAGCGCGGGCCCACGGAACCTACGTCCCGGGCGCGCCCTCCGGCAGGCCCGTCACGAGGATCGCGTTGATGGTCGCCTTGTCGCCCCGCTGGGAGGCGAAGGAGATATCCAGCAGCCCGTCGGCGACGTTCACGACGAACGATCGATCCAGGGCGATGTTCTTGCCGCCGGCGGCGGCCATGATGTCGAGACCGGACAGGACGACGTCGCCTTCGATGCTCACATCGAACTTGCGGGCGCCGGCCTTGACGTTGTCGATCTCGGCGAAGAGCAGGTCGACTTGATACATGCCGTCCGGCACGGCGAACCGGTAGTTCGTCATCCCGACGCGCGAGTCCTGGTACAGGCCGTCGTCCTCGGTCCCGGCGATGCCCGCGGACGTGCTCCGGGTGGAGCTCGACCCGAGATAGCCGTACGGGCCGGGGCCGTACGCCCGATCGGCGGCAAAGACGTCGCCGTTGGAGTTCGTTGACGCTCCACCACCGGCATCGATGCCCTGCTGGTACGTCGGCACGACGAGCGTGACCGGGACCTGGAACATCGAATTGTCCGGATCGTTGGACAGGAGGACGACGAGCGCCCGGTAGACACCGGGCTCCAGACCCGTCGAATCGACCGTGATCGTCGATATCGATCGACCCGTCGGGCGCGATCGTGGCGGCGGTCGGGTCGACGGTCAGCCACGGCACGTCGCTGAAGTTCGGCAGGCCGGATTCGATCAGATAGGCATTGCCCGAGCCCTGTCCCACCGTCCACAGGTTGCCGACGGCATCGAGCTCGAGTCCGGCGCCGTTGCCGCCACCGCCGTCGGGATGCGGGATGCGCGGCGCTGGCCTCGCAGGTCATCGGATCGATGCAGCCAGATCGTGTCGGTTTCGGAGTTGGTCGACTCCCAGAGCATCCCGAACGAGCCATTCCAGGCGAGCCCGGAGATGCCCTGGTCGGGTGGGCTGCATTCGTTGAGGGTCTCACCGGGCGTCGGATGGGACGGACCGGCGACCTTGTAGACGATGCCTTCGTTCCAGCCGCCGATGTAGAACACGTCGGCGTTCGGATCGTAGGCGAGCCCACGCTGGCTGATGTCGTCCCACGGCGACCCGGTGATCACCTGCTCGACCGAGCCATCGGCCGGATCGAGCCCGTAGATCCCGTTGTCGCCGCCGACATTGACCTGCCAGATGAGGTTGCGTTCGGTGTCGAACGCCATGTCCGCGCCCCAGACACCGAAGATGTCCGCGACACTGAACTCCCCGGTGCGCTCACCGGCGGTGGTGAAGTGGGCATCGATGAGGGCCTCCGGATCGGAGAGCCAGACCCCACCGTCGTAGGTGACGCCCCACGGCACGCCCATGCTCGGTCGGCCACGAAGCGAGCACGTCGCCCTCGGCGGCGATCGCACGGGGTACCGCGCGCCCGGCCGCCAGGGCACCGAGGCCGCGGGTCGTCCTGGCGTTGCGGGTCCGCCCCGGCGGGCAGTTGACCCGGTTGGTCGAGCCGGCCACGGCGGCGCCCGATGACGGCCCGCCGAGGTCGACCTCGCCGACCTCGATCTCGAGGTCGGTGTGGCCACCCGGGTTGGCGACCGTCACGGTGCCCGTCCCCGTTCGCCCTTCGGTCAGGACGAATTCGAACGGGCCGCCTTCGAAGGTGGCGTGCGGCTGGCTGCGATGGAGGGCCGCGTCGTTGCCGCCGGTCGTGACGCCACGCACGATGGTGGCGTCGCTGTCGACGGACACGTAGCCGGTCTTGCTGAACGTGATGGGCCAGTTGCCCTCAGGGCCGATGAGCGAGTACGTGCCGTCGCCCGCGGTCGTCGCGGTCAGCGTCGAACGGTGCGCCGTCCACTCGCTATGCGACCGTCACGTCGACGCCGCCGAGCGGCTCTTCGCTGTGCGCGTCGGTGACCGTCCCGGCGAGGCCGCCCCACAATTCGGGCAGCTCGACGGTCAGGGTCACGTCCACGGCCACCTGGCGCGGCTTGGGCGCGGTCGTCTTGAAGACGACCTGTCCGCGGTACTCGCCGGGGGCGAGGCTCGGATCACCGATCGTGATCGCCACCTCGGTACTCGCGCCGATCCCGAGCGTCCCGGTCGACGGGTTCTCGGACAGCCAACTGAGGTCGCGGAAGAAGTTGACGGCGTAGGGGACAGCGTTCTCGAGGATGATGGCGCCGTCCTGTTCGGCCATCCACGCGAATTCCAGGGTCTGGGCGAAGGCCACGACGTGGCCGCCACCGTGGTCGTACTCGATGAGGGTGGGTTCGCCGCCGGACGATCTCGTCGCGATGATCGTCGCGTCGGACGGGACATTCTCGAAGATGGTATGGCTCGCGAAATCCCCGAAGAAGGGATTTGGGACCCCGACCATCAGCTCATGGTCGGGTGCCGCGACGTCGTTGAACTCGTCGGGCGCGAAATCGCCGACCGTCACGCCGCCGGGCAACGGAGCCCCACTGAAGTCACCGAAGTTCCAGCCCTGCGACGCGGCCTCGACCCACAGGAATCCACCGCCCAGGACGTAGGAGTTGAACCGCTCGAAGTTCGCGACGTAGGCGTCGTAGAACTCCTGGGGCTGGTCGTTCGAGATGATCACGAAGTTGTAGGCGTTGAGGTCGATCGTCGCCATCTGCGACGACTCGGCGACGTCGAAGGCGACCCCGTTCGCGTCGAGGACCTGCAGCAGGGCATCGCTTTCCCACGGCAGGAAGTCCATGAGGACGAGCACGGGTAGGTCGTCGATATGCGGCGTCGCCCGCTTGGGGCTGGTGGCACCGGACGGCGTGTGCGAGGTGCCGGCCTTACCGGCCAGGGTCCCCTTGCCGGCGGTGCCGGCCGGGATCACGATCGGGGTCGAGCCAAGGCTACGCTCCTTGGTCTCCCAGTCGAACGGGGCCGAGCCGGTGTTCGACAGGGTCACGTTCTGGGTCACCGGATCCGCACCGAACTCGAGGGTCGCCTCGAGGGTGAGCGGCTCGACCACCGGGACCCCGGCGTCGAGTGCCGCATCAAGCGTCACGTCCTCGCCGTCCGTGAGACTGAGCGGGGTCGTCTCGGAGACGTAGCCGGCCTTCGAGACGGTGACCTGGTAGTCGCCCGGATAGACCCGCAGGACGTACGTGCCATCGGCGTCCGTGGTGGTTTGCTGCAGGCCTGGGGCCGCCGCGACGGTGGCACCGGCGATCGGCTCGCCGTCGTTGGCGTCCGTCACGCGTGCCGTGGACCGTGGCCACCGGCATCATCTCGAATTCGATAGGCGCTGTTCGGCCCGAGCATCGGCGTCGCCTTGACTGGAATTCGAGCGCATCGGTGCCGGCGGCATCCTCGATGCCGATGGTCGCGCCGCGACCGTCACCCGGGTTGGCCGGGTTGTTGCCGAAGAGCAGGTCGACGGTCTCGCCGCCCTCGTGGATCTTGATCTCGAAGTCGACGGGTGCCGTCGCCCCGCGAACGCCGGACGTTGTCGTACTCGAGGACGAAGGCACGGGCACCCGCGGCACCGACGGTGGCGTAGGCGATCGAGCTGCCTTCGTCGAGATACAGGTCGTTCCACAGCGCGTAGATCGCCGCGTTGGGCGGAGCCTCAGACGGGATCGAGAGCGGGAAGGAGTTGCCCAGGTCCGGACCGAGGAAGTTGATGTAGCCGTTGTCCGAAAGGAAGACCTGGTCGTACGTCTCGCCGTAGAAGGTGAAGCTGAAGGGCAGGCGCAGGCGCCCGACCCAGTCGTCGCCGTACAGCGCGTGTCGGCCGGTCGCGTCGACCCAATCGAGCGCGATCGGACGGCAGCCATGACCGAAGTCATCGAGCTTTCGCCCGAGGGCGAAGTCCAGGGTGATGTCCTGGTCGACGACCTCGTCCTCGATCGAGCCGACGATCTCGACCTCGCCATTCCGTGCAGCCGCCGGCGGTGCCGCGGATGGCAGTACGTGCCGATGGGCAGCGTCCATGGTGTAGTCGCCGCCGGCGTTCGTGACGTGCGGGCGGGACCGGCGTGCCGAGCGCCGACGACGCTTGCGCCCTTCGATCGGGCGAGCCGTCCTCGGCCGGCGCGGACGATGCCGCTGATGTGAAGCGCGGCAGGAGCGACGAGCCGCAGAAGTCCAGGTCGGTCGTCTCGTCGGTGACGATCACGACGCCCGCGACGCCAGTCCGGGGCATACCCGAACGCCGCCGTGGTCACGTCGTACGTGCCGGCGGCGAGGAACAGGTCGTAGTCGCCGTTCGCGTCGGTGATCGCCGAGAACTGGCGGTCGCCGTCGTCCGCGGTGACCTTCGCGCGCCGGCGATCGGGTCGGTCGGTCGCGGCGTCCGTGACCGTGCCGGCGAGGGTCCCGCCGGTGGCGACGAGGTCCACCGCGGCCTTGGCGTCGATCCGGCCGTCGCCGTAGACGTTGTTCGGGTCGCCGTCCTCGTCGCCTCCGCAGCTGTCGTCGATGCGATCGACGGCGGTCGCGCGCAGCGCGTCGGTCGCGGCCACGAAGTCACCACGCAGGGCGGGCTCCGCGGACAGCATCAGCGCGAGGGCGCCCGCGACGTGCGGGGTCGCCATCGAGGTGCCGTCGAAGGCCTCGTACCCGCCACCCGGGACGCTCGAGACGACGTTGACGCCCGGGGCGGAGACATCCGGGTTGACCTTGCCGAACACGGACGGGCCGCGGCCGGAGAACTCGGCGATGTCGTCGTTGATGTCGGTGGCGCCGGCGCTGAACGACTCGAGGAAGTCGCCGGGCGAGCCGCCCTCGCCGCAGAACGGGCCGGGGTTGCCGGACGCGAAGACCGGGAAGATCCCCGGCGGCGCGCCAGGCCTGGACGATCTCGAGATAGAACGTGTCGCCCGGGCCGCTGCCCCAGGAGTTGTTGACGATGTCGGGGCGCATTAGGGGCTTCGGGGTTCTCGCCGTCGAGGTCCGTCGGCTTGAGGATGAACTCGCCGGCCGACAGGAGGGACGTGTCGGTGCAGAAGAAGTCCTCGCAGCCCTTGGCCGCCATCCACTTGGCGCCCGGGGCCACGCCGATGTCGGGCGTGAATGGCCCGGGGCCGTCGCCGCCGACCATCGTGCCCATCGTGTGCGTGCCGTGGCCGGCGTTGTCGCACGGCTCGTCGCCGCAGATCCCGGTCGGGTCCCACCAGTTGTAGTCGTGGTCGAAGTCTGCCGCCGCCGAGGTTGCCGCGGTACTGCTCGATCGAGGGCGGGGTGGTCGAATTCGACGCCGGTGTCGACGTTGGCGACGACGATGCCCTGGCCGAGGACGCCGTCGGCCCAGGCCTCGTCGGCGCGGATCTTCTCGACGCCCCACTCCGGGTTGCCCGCGAGCGGCGAGGATCGCGACGCTGGTCTCGACCGGCTTGACGAGCGGGTAGAGGCGCGGGGCCGCGGACGCTGGTGACGCCCTTGCAGCTTGGCCACCTGCTTGGCGACCTTGTCGAGGGTCTTGGCGTCGCCCTCGACGACGAGGACGTTGACCAGCCAGTGCGAGGTCGCCGTCGCGCCCTTGGTCTTGGCCACGGTCGCGATGGCGGTCTTCTGGGCGGCATCGGCCGTCGTCTTGAGGGCCTTGACGACGGCGTTGCCCGCTGGGATCCGTTCCTTGATCTTCTTGGCGGCATTCAGGTTCGCCTTGGCGTCGAACTCGACGACGATCTTCGTCGCGGTCCCGGCTTTCAGGTCGCGCTGCAGGCTCCTTGTCGATCGGGGCCGCCGAGCCGGCTCGTTCGCCTGCGCTCCCTTGCCCGGGGGCCGCCGCGACGGTGGCCACTTGGGCGACCACCAGGAACAGGGCGACAACGGCCGCCAGCGAGACCATGACGAGTCATCCCGAACCCCTCCATGCCGCCGGCCCTCACCGGCGGCCACTCTCATCGGTCGCGACCATCGCAGCGGTCGCGTCCCGATCGCCCCGGCTCCCCTCGCGAGGACGCGCGAACCGAGGCGTGCGTGACAGGCAGCCGGCAGACTACACCGCGGGTGTGCCCGCGGCGTCACGAATCCGCGTGATGGTGCGTTTTGGCACCAGGGTTGCGCGGGGCGCGCCGGTTCGGCGCCAAGGCCCCACGGCTACCCTCGGTCCGGCACCTCGGGGCGCGCGTGGTGTGACCGGCGGCAGGTCCAGGGTCTCCACCCAGGCCGCGATCTCGTCGCCGGCCGCGATCCACAGGCCGTCGATGGAGCGGGCGCGCTCGATCAGGCGCTCGATGGCGGCGGCGCGTGACGGCCGGCCCGAGATGAACGGGTGCATCGTGAGATTGAAGAGGCCACCGACCTCGACGATCGCCTCGAGCTCCTCGGTCCAGTCGGCCTCGACGTCGCTCGGGCGCAGGATCGGCGAGGACGCGTAGCCCGGGACGTAGTTCCAGCGGTTCCAGTCGTCGAGGCTCCAGTGGACGGGGAGCTCGATCAGGGTCGCGGCCGTCGGGTCCGCCCGCGGGTCCGCCTGCCGCCAGCCGGTACGGGTGGTCCGAGTCCATGAGCGCCGAGTCGTAGCGGAACCCGTGCTTCGCCAGCAGGGCCGGCGTCCCGAAGTTCATGTCCCAGGACGGCGGCTCGATAGCCGATCGGCCGCACGCCGAGCACCGTGTCGAGCGCCTCGAGGCCGCGCAGCAGGTAGCCCTCCTCGGTCGCCTCGTCGACGCCGCGCACGCTCTCGTGCAGGTACCCGTGATGGCCGATCTCGTGGCCCGCGTCGCGCACGGAACGGGCGACGTCCGGCCACGTCTCGGCGACCCAGCCCGGGATGAAGAACGTCGTCCGCAGCCCGACCCGATCGAGCATCCGCAGCAGCCGCGGCACCGCGACGCGCGGGCCGTAGCGCTGGTGGGCGATGACGTCGAGGTAGTCGGCGATCTCGGGGTGGTCGACGAGCATCACCGCCTCGGCGTCGAGGTCGAAGCCGAACAACGCCGCGGCCCGGATCCCGTCGGGCCAGCGGAAACCGGGCGGCAGGGGCTCCATGGCGCGAACCATACTTGGGCCGTGAAGCCGCTGCCCTCCCCGTTCGACGACATCGCGGCCGGGCGGCCGGCGCGCATCGCGGTGGCCGGCGCGGCCCTCCTCGGCAGCCGGCTGCTCACGAAGGACCTCGCGTTCCCGGTCGACGAACGCGAGGCGTTCCGGCTGCGCGGCCTCCTCCCGGCTCGCGTGCTGACGATCGAGGAGCAGGTCGAGCTCGAGCTCGAGCACCTGCGCGTCAAGACCGACCCGCTCGAGCAGTACATCGGCCTCGCCGCGCTCCAGGACCGCAACGCGACGCTGTTCTACCGGCTGCTCGCCGACCACCTGGAGGAGTTCCTGCCGATCGTCTACACGCCGACGGTCGGGCGGGCGACCCAGGAGTTCAGCCACATCATCCGGCGGACCCGTGGCACGTGGATCACCCCGGCCGACGTCGACCGCATCCCGGAGCTCCTGCGCCAGGGCCCGTTCGAGGACGTGCGCCTGGTCGTCGTGACCGACAACGAGCGGATCCTGGGCCTGGGCGACCAGGGCGCCGGCGGCATGGCCATCCCGATCGGCAAGCTCGCGCTGTACACGGCGGCCTGCGGCATCCATCCGTCGCTGACGCTGCCCGTGTCGCTCGACGTCGGGACCGACAACCCGTGGCTGCTCGACGACCCGCTGTACCTGGGCTATCGGGCGCCGCGGCTGCGTGGCGCCGAGTACGACGCGCTCGTCGAGGCGTTCGTCACCGGCGTCGAGGAGGTCTGGCCCGGCTGCCTGATCCAGTTCGAGGACTTCAAGCAGCACAACGCGCTGCGCCTGATCGACCGCTACCAGGACCGCGTGCCCTCGTTCAACGACGACATCTCGGGGACGGCCGCGGTCGTCCTGGCGGGCGTGCTGGCGGGGCTTCGCGCGACCGGGTCGCTCGCTGGCCGAGAGCGCGGATCGTGCTGGTGGGGGCGGGCGCGGCCGGGATCGGCATCGGGCGGCTGCTGCGGCTCGCGATGCTGCGAGGCCGGCGTGCCGGACGACGGTCGTGCGCGAGGCGATCGCGCTGGTCGACACGAAGGGGCTCGTGCACGCCGGCCGCGCCGATCTCGATGCTTCGAAATCGGAGCTTGCCGTGGCGGCGGCGGCCGGGCGCGACGCCGGACCTCGTCGAGACCATCCGGGCGCGGCGGCCGACGATCCTCGTGGGCACGACCGGGGTGGCCGGCACGTTCAGCGAGACCGTCGTGCGCGCGATGGCCGATGCGCTCGATCCGGGCGAGCGCCCGATCGTGCTGCCGTTGAGCAACCCGACCTCGGTCGCGGAGGCCACCCCGGCCGAGGTCCTCGCCTGGACCGGTGGTCGCGCGATCGTGGCCACCGGCTCGCCGTTCGAGGCGGTCGAGGTCGACGGCCGGCTCCGCGAGGTCGGCCAGGCGAACAACGTCTTCATCTTCCCGGGCGTGGGGCTCGGGCGCCATCGTGGCCGAGTCGCGGGCCGTGACGGACCGGATGTTCCTGCTCGCCGCCCACGAGCTCGCGGCCGAGGTGACCGACGAGCGGCTGGCGACCGGGGCGCTCTATCCGCCGGTCGCCTCGCTGCGCACGACGGCCCGGCGGATCGCCGTCGTCGTCGCCCGCGAGGCCGTGGCCGCCGGGCTGTCGGCGGCCGCCGAGCGCGGGCCGTTCGATCCGGAGACCGAGGTCGAGGCCGCCATGTGGCGGCCGGAGTACGTGCCCTACACTGCCGGCCCGCGTCGACGAGCGCCGGCAGCGGGCGGAGACCTGAGCCGTGGCCGGAACGTCGGTCGCGTGGCGCCGTCCTGGAGGCCGTCGGCGAGCCGGTCGTGATCGCCGACCTCGAGCTCGATCGAGCCGCGCGCCGGCGAGGTCCGCGTGCGGATGCTGGCGTCCGGGCGTCTGCCACTCCGACCTGCACGTCCGCGACGGCGAGTGGGACCGCCCGACCCCGATCGTGATGGGCCACGAGGGCGCGGGCATCGTCGAGGCGGTCGGGCCGGGCGTGACGCTCGCCGCGGGTCGGCGAGCTCGTGGCGCTGTCGTGGCTCATCCCGTGCGGGGTGTGCCGATCGTGCCGGCGGGGCCACATCTGGGCCTGCCCCGACTCCCCGTCGTACCGGCACGCGCTCCTGGACGGGACGGCGCCATTCAGCCGTGCCGGTACCCCGGTCCGGGCCTATTGCGCCATCGCGACCATGGCCGAGGCGGTCGTCGTCCCGGCCGCGGCCGCGATCCCGCTCCCCGAGGGCACGGACCCGGCGTCGCGGCCCTCATCGGCTGCTGCGTCACGACCGGCGTCGGGGCCGTGCTCAAGACCGCGGCCGTGCCGGCCGGTGCCTCGGTCGCCGTCATCGGGCTCGGGTGGTGTCGGCCTCTCGTGCGTCATGGGCGCGGTCGTCGCCGGCGCGTCGCGGATCGTGGCCATCGATCGGGTCGCGGCCAAGCTCGAGGCGGCCCGCGCCGTCGGCGCCACCGACACGCTCCTCGCCGGCGACGACGCCGCCGCCACGATCGAGGCGCTCCGCGACCTGACCGACGGCGGCCCCGACTTCGTGTTCGAGGCGATCGGCCGGACCGACACCGCCGAGCTCGCGATCGCGGCGCTGCCGCTCGGCGGGACCGCGGTCCTGGTCGGCATGACCCCGCTCGGTGCCCGCGCCGCGTTCGAGGTCTATCCCTTCGTCGACGGCTCGCGCCGCATCCTCGGCTCGAACTACGGCTTCGCGGAGCCCGCCATCGACTTCCCGCGCTACGCGGCGTGGACCCTGGACGGCCGCCTGCCGGTCGAGCGCCTGATCGATCGCCGCATCCGCCTCGACGACGTCGAGGACGCCTTCGCCGCGATGCGCCGCGGCGAGTACACCCGCCAGGTCATCGAGTTCGGCTAGCCGCCGGAGACGACGGACGCCGCGGGCGGCTTCGGCTCGGTGGCCGTCTCGATCGCCACCTCGTCTTCGGCGTCGGCGATGACCGGGGGTTCGGGCTCCTCGATCGGGGGCAGCAGCGACTCGCCCGTGATCAGCCGCGTGCCGCGGCCGTGGGTCAGGAAGCTGCCCGCCCAGCGGACGATCACGACGATCCGGTTCGCGAACCCGATCAGGTACGCGATGTGGATGCCGAGCCACAGCAGCCAGGCCGTGAAGCCGCCCTGCCGCCCGAACGGCCCCAGCCACGGGATGTTCGTCACGCCGGCCAGCCGGCCGATGACCGCGACATCGCCCTTGTTGCGGTAGCGGAACGGCTCGTGCGGCCGATCGAGCACCCGGCGCCGGATGACGCCGGCCGCGTAGGACCCGCCCTGGATCCCGCCCTGGGCGACGCCCGGCGTGGGCTGCCCTTCCTTCCACGGCTGCACGGCCGCATCGCCGACGACGAAGATCTCCGGGTGGCCGGGCACGGTCAGGTCCGGCTCCGACGATGACCCGGCCGTTGCGGTCCGTCTCGGCGCCGGTCGCCTCGGCGACGCGACGGGCGAACGACGACGCGAGCACGCCCGCCGCCCACAGCACCGTGTGGGCCGGGATGACCTCCTCGGGCGCACCTTCGCCGGCCTGGCTGTCCACGACGCGCACCGACCGCTCGTCGATGGCCGTGACGCGGGTGCCCGTGCGGACCGTGACCCCGAGCCGCTCGAGCTGGCGCCGCGCCGACGCGGATCGATCCGGCGGGTAGGGCGGCAGGACCCGGTCCATCGCCTCGACCAGGAGGATCGTGGCGTCCGGCCGGGTTGATCGCCCGGAAGTCGCGGCGCAGCGTGTCGCGGGCGATCTCGGCGATCGAGCCCGCGAGCTCGACGCCCGTCGGCCCGCCGCCGACGATCACGAACGTCATCCACTCGCGCCGGCGGTCCGGATCGGCTTCCCGTTCCGCGGCCTCGAACGCGATGAGGATGCGCTTGCGGATCTCCAGGGCGTCCTCGAGGGTCTTGAGCCCGGGCGCCACGGCCTTCCACTCGTCGTGCCCGAAGTACGTGTGATGCGGCGCCGGTCGCGACGATCAGGGAGTCGTACTCGATGCGGTCCGCCGTCGGACAGGATCACCCGCCGGCCCTCGACGTCCAGGTCGACCGCCTCGCCCAGGATCACCGTCGTGTTGCGCTGCCTGCGCAGCACCGAGCGCAGCGGCTGCGCGATCTCCCCCGGCGACAGCGCGCCGGTCGCGACCTGGTAGAGCATCGGCTGGAACAGGTGGAAGTTGCGCCGGTCGACGAGCGTGACCGCGACCTCCGGGTCGTGCCCGAGGCTGCGCGCCGCGTACAGCCCGCCGAACCCGCCGCCCACGATCACGACGCGGTGGCGTTCTCTCCGCGAGGGCGGTCGCTCCGTCATGACTCGACTCTAGGGCGCGGCACGCAATTCATGATCGATGGTCAGGTCAGTGTGAGGCACGGAATTGGCACAGATGAGCGTGGCCCATCGCTCAGATCGCGAATCGCCGCATCCTGAGCGCGCCGCCACGCTCGGCTGTACAGAAAGCGTGCGCGCTGACGGCTGCACAGCGTGGCTCCGCCGCCCGGCTACTTGTCCCGTTCGGCCGCGTTGATGAGCACGGCCTGGGCGGCGGCCAGGCGGGCGACCGGGACGCGGAACGGCGAGCACGACACGTAATCGAGGCCCATCGCCTCGCATTTGAAGATCGAGGCCGGGTCGCCGCCGTGCTCGCCGCAGATCCCGAGCTCGATGTCGGGCCGCGTCGCGCGGCCCTTGTCGACCGCGACCTTCATGAGCCCGGCGACCGCGTCGTCGAGGGTCTGGAACGGGTTGACCGGCAGGATCCCGTCCTCGATGTACTTGAGCAGGAAGCCGCCCTCGGCGTCGTCGCGGCTGTAGCCGAACGTCATCTGGGTCAGGTCGTTCGTGCCGAAGCTGAAGAACGCGGCGTCCTTGGCGATCTCGTCGGCGGTCAGGGCGCCGCGCGGCACCTCGATCATCGTGCCGAACTTGTAGTCGACCTCGACGCCGGCCTTGGCCTCGACGGCCTTGGCCTCGGCCTCGAGCAGCTCCTTCGTGCGCTTCAGCTCGTTGGCGTGGCCGACGAGCGGGATCATGATCTTGGCGATCGGGTTGCCACCGGCCTTCTTGACCGCGATCTGGGCGTTCAGGATCGCCCGGGTCTGGATCTTCACGAAGTCCGGGAACATCAGGCCCAGGCGGCAGCCGCGCAGGCCGAGCATCGGGTTCTGCTCGTGCAGCGACTTGATCGTGGCGAGGAGCTCGCGGTCCTCCTCCGACGCGCCACCGGTGGCCTCGGCCCTGGTGACCTTGACGAGCTGCTCCTCGAGGTTGGGCAGGAACTCGTGGAGCGGCGGGTCGAGCAGGCGGATGACGACCGGCAGGCCGTCCATCGCCTTGAAGATGCCCTCGAAGTCGCCCTGCTGGAGCGCCTCGAGCTCCCCCATCGCGGTGTCGAAGCGCTCGACCGCCTCCTCGCTCGTCGGCACTGAGCGTCTCGCCGGCGTCGCGCCGCGTCTTGGCCCGCGTCGCGACGCTCGCCACGAGGATCGCGTCTCGCACGATCTCGAGCCGCTCGCCTTCGCGGAACATGTGCTCGGTGCGGCACAGGCCGATGCCCTCTGCGCCGTAGCCGCGCGCCTGGGCGGCCTCTTCGGGCTTGTCGGCGTTGGTCCACACGCCCATGCGGCGGATGCCGTCGGCCCAGCCGAGGATCTTCTGGAGCTCGGGCTGGTCCTCGAACCGGGCGCTGACCGTCGGGATGGCACCGAGGTAGACCTGGCCGGTGGCGCCGTCGAGGCTGATCTCGTCGCCTTCCTTGAAGCTGACATCGGACAGGTTCGAACGGGCGGTCTTGTTCGCGTAGTCGATGACGAGCTCCGCGCAGCCGGCGACGCACGGCTTGCCGATCTGGCGGGCGACGACGGCGGCGTGGGAGGTCGCGCCGCCGCGGGCGGTCAGGATGCCCTGGGCGACGGCCATGCCGTGGAAGTCGTCGGGCGACGTCTCGATCCGGACGAGGACGACCTTCTCGCCGCGCTCGACCCATTCGACCGCCGTGTCCGCGCTGAACACGGCCCGCCCGACGGCCGCCCCCGGCGAAGCGTTGAGGCCCTTGGCGATGCGCGGCGCCTTGGCCAGCGCGCCTGGGTCGAACTGGTCGCGCAGCAGTTGGTCGACGTGGGCGGGCTCGATCCGGGCGATCGCTTCTTCCTTGGTGATCGTGCCCTCGTCGACCATGTCGGCCGCGATCCGCACGGCGGCGGCCGCGGTCCGCTTGGCGCTGCGGGTCTGGAGCATGTACAGGCGGCCGCGCTCGATCGTGAACTCGAGGTCCTGGACGTCGCGGTAGTGCGCCTCGAGCTGCTGGCCGATGCGCTGGAATTCGGCGTAGACCTCGGGCATCTCGGTCTGCATCTCGGCGATCTTGGGGGCGGTCCGGATGCCGGCCACGACGTCCTCGCCCTGGGCGTTGGTCAGGTACTCGCCGAACAGCACCTTCTCGCCGGTGTTCGGGTCGCGCGTGAACGCCACGCCCGTGCCGGAGTCGTCGCCCATGTTGCCGAAGACCATCGTCACGACGTTGACGGCCGTGCCCAGGTCGTGCGGGATGTTCTGGTTCTTGCGGTAGTCCGCGGCGCGCTTGCCGAACCACGACGCGAAGACGGCCTTGATCGCGAGGTCGAGCTGCTCGTTGGGGTCCTCGGGGAAGTCGCGACCCGTGTCGGCCTTGACGATCGCCTTGAACTCCGTGACGAGGGCCTGGAGCGCCGGCGGCGTCGAGGTCGGTGTCCTGCGCCGCGCCGTGCTCGGTCTTGGCCTCCTCGAGCGCATGGTCGAAGCGCTCGCCGCTGACTTCCATGACGATCCGGCCGAACATCTGGATGAAACGGCGATAGGCGTCCCAACCGAAGCGCTCGTTGCCGGTGAGCTTGATCAGCCCGTGCAGGGTCGCCTCGTTGAGCCCCAGGTTCAGGACCGTGTCCATCATCCCGGGCATCGAGAATTTCGCCCCGGAGCGGACGCTCACGAGGAGCGGGTTGGCGGCGTCGCCGAAGCCCTTGCCGGTGCTCGCCTCGACCTGCTTCACCGCCTCGAGGACGTCCTCCCAGAGGCCGTCCGGGAGCTTCTCGCCGTTGGCGAAGTAGTCGTTGCAGGCCTCGGTCGTGATGGTGAAGCCGGGCGGGGTCGGCAGTCCCGCCTTGGTCATCTCGGCGAGGCCCGCGCCCTTGCCGCCGAGCAGGTCGCGCATCGACGAATCGCCGTCGGCTTGACCGTCGCCCCAAGCGTAGATGTAGCGCTTGGCGGCTTTGTGCGGACGATCCGCGGTCGCGGTCGGGGGCGTTGTCGTCGTCATCTGGGCGGGCCTCCGGGGGGCGGCGGACGTACAGCCCGCGGCGAGGGTCAGTCGTTTGTCGCGATTGTACCGTCGCGGTCCGGACGTCCTCAGGCGAGGCCCCGACGAAAGACATGGCTTCGGGCGTCGCTCGTGGCGCTCAGGGGGATCCGACCGACCCCACGTCTCGAGCCGCCGACGACGCGGACGCCGTAGGCGCGCATCGGTCCGGCTCAGGGCCGGCTCGCGCGGGCTCAGTGAAACGCCGGTCGGTCGGCGGTCGCCCGATCCACGTTGCTTGCCCATGTCGCGATCTCGGCCCGGCGTGACGCGCCGAGCTTCGCGAGGATGTGCTCCACGTGTGAGCTCGCGGTCTTTGGCGCGATGCCGAGCGAGTCGGCGATCTCGCCGTTGGTCAGGCCCTCCGAGATCAGCCGCGCGACCTCGAACTCGCGAGCGGTCAATGGTCGCCACGGCTCGTCGACCGCGATGCGGCCGCGGGCCTGGCGCAGGAGCTCGTCCGCGCGGGCCAGCAGGCTCGGGCTCGGCAAGCGGCCGGCCGTCTCGCGGACCTCGGCCGCGATGGCCACCGCGGCCGCGAACCGGCTCGCACGGATGTGCGCGGTCGCGAGGTCCAGTCGCGCCCACAGGCCCTCCCACAGTCGACCGTGGCGCTCCCAGCCCGCGGCGGCCGCCTCGAGCGACGTCCGGGCGGTCCCCGTCGAGCCCGTGGCGAGCGCCAGCAGCCCCGCGCCATGGTCGAGGGCGGCTCGCCCGAGCGCTGGGGTGGCCGCCAGGTGCGCCGCACAGCGCGCGAGCCAGCGTTCGGCCTCACCGGGTCGGCCGGTGGCCAGGTACGCGCGTACGCCCGTGACGACGAACATGGCCAGCAGAGCGCGCTCGCCGGATGAGACGCAGAGTGCCAGGGCCGCCTCGCAGCGATCGACCGCCTCGCCGGGGGCGCCCGCGAGCAACGCGGTCTCGGCGAGACCCCACGACGGCGGAAGCCGCCACTCGATCATCTCGCTCTCGTCGCCGAAGCGCAGGGCCGCGCGGAGCAGGTCACGCGCTCGGTCGTACTCGCCGCGCCCGAACGCGATATACCCGAGCCCCCAGCGCGCCATGTTCGGTGCCCGCAGACAACCCCGATCGGCCATCGCCTGTTCGCCTGCCAGGATCGCCGCGTCCCAACGCCCGGCGGCCCACGCCGTCTCGGCCGTCAGCGCCGCCATGATGTGGGCGCAGTGCGACTGCTGGATCGAGTCCGCGTACGCCAGTCCCTCGGCGAGGCTGGCCTCTGCCCGACCGTAGGCCATGACGCGCGTCGCCATGACGGCGGTGTCGCGGAACGCCGTCACCCCTTCCTCCTCAGCACCGTTCCGTCGCGCCTCGTCGGCGATGCGCGCCATCGACGCGAGACCACCATCCGGATCGCCGGCAAGGACGTCCACCATGGCCAGGCGCGTAGCGACGCCCCCTGCCGAGGCGACGTCACCCGCGCCCTCGTGGGCCTTGAGCAACGGACGACCGGTCCTGCGAGCGGCGTTCAGCTCGTTCGCGTCAACCTCGATCACCAATCGGTCGAAGGCCAGTTCGCGGGCGATCATGTCGTGGTCGGGGTCCGGTGCGAGGCTGGACGCCTCTGCCTCCGCCTGATGGATCAGCGCGCGACGTTCGCTGAGCGGCCTGCCCATCCGTCGCCACAGGGATTGGACCGTGGCCAAGGCGAGCGTGGCCAGATCCGGTCGGCCGGCTGCCTGATACCTGGCGCGGGCCGCCCAGGCCATCTCCTCGGCGACCCCGTTCTCCTCGATGGCGCAGGCCTCACCGGCGTAGGCGTGGAGCAGCTCCGCACGCTCGAAGTCCGGGATGTCGTCCGGGAGGTTGTGGACGGCCCGACGCAGCAGTTCGAAGGCCTCGCGGTGCGCTGACAGGCGGGCAGCCTCGTCGCCACTCGCCCGTGCCGCGTGATAGGCGAGCTCCGGAAGGCCCGCCAGTTCGTAGTGGAGCGACGCGTGGACCTCGGACGCGCCCACCATGGTCGCCCCGAACTCTCCCGCCCTGGCGTGATATCGACGTCGGTCAGGCTCGGCGATCGTGCGGTACATGGTCTCGCGCAGCAGCTGGTGGCGGAAGTCGTAGTAGCCCACATCGATCATGCTGAATTCGTACAGGAAGCCGTGGTCGACCAGCTCCTGCAGGGCGTCCTCGAGATCGGCCACCGGGCGGTCCAGCACGCCGGCCAGGACCGTTGGCTCGAAGCACCGTCCGATCACGGCGCTCGCCTGGGCGACCGCCAGCGCATCGGCCGAGCGTCGGGCCACACGAGCCCGAACGGCGTCCTCGATGGTGTCGGGCACATCCGTCGCGTGGACCGCCGCGGCATCGACCGGGCCGGCGAGGCGAGCGGCGGCGATGAGCTCCTCGACGTGGAGCGGCAACCCATCCGACCGCTGGAACACCGCCTGGACGAGGTCGCGCGGGGCCGGCAGCCCGGTGGCGAGGAGGAGGGTCGTCATCGTGCCGGTGTCCTCCAGCGACAGACGCTCCAGACGGATCTCGCCGGCCTGTCGCTGGGTGAGCAATCGAGCGCGCCAGTCGCGGAGCGGGGTACCGGGCGGCGTCTCGTCGCGGCGGTAGACGCCCACGACCAGGAGCGGCAGCGTGTCGCTGAAGCGCGCCAGCTCGGCGATCGCCTCGAGGCTGATGTCGTCCGCCCACTGCAGATCTTCGAACTTGAGCAGCGTCGGTCGATCGATCCGCGCCCGCATCCGGTCGACGAGATCCAGCACGAGCGTTCGGCTATACGCCTCGCCGACCGCCGCTGCATGATCGCAGCGGGCCAGCAACTCCTCGCCCAGGTCCGCCAGATCCGGGTCGTAGCGCATCGTCCGGAACAGGTCGCGGAGGACGGCGAGCGGCACGTCGGCGTCCTGCGGGGCGAGGTCGCCACCGGCGTAGCGGAACCCGCCGGCGGTCGCCCGACGGATCGCCGCCTGGACCAGCCGGGTCTTGCCGATCCCGGCCTCGCCCGCGACGAGGACCGTGCGACCGTGTCCATCCGTTGCCCCGTCGATGGCCTCGTCCAGCATCCGAAGCAGCGGGTCACGGCCGACCAGGATCGGGCATTGGACGGTCGCGAGCGTGGTCATCGTGCTGGGCAGTGTAGGTCCGGATCGTCGGATGTCATCGGTCATTCGACCGATGGCGGCGGCTGATCGCTCCCGGATCCATGGGGGCGGGCGGGTCGTTGCGACCCGCCCGCTTCATTGCGCCGCGGCCGGGTACCATCATCGCCGTGACCGACCTGGCCGCCACGCCTGCCCTGCCAAGCGACGCCCCGACGGGCGTGATCGCGCCTGACGACGAGCGCTACAACGCGACCCTCGTCCAGCGCGTGGACCAGCACGAGAGCCTCGCCTATTTCTGGGTGCGCTTCGACGAGGAGCCGACGCCCGTTCGAGCCCGGCCAGTACATGACGATCGGCGTGTTCGTCGACGGCAAGATCGTGCAGCGGCCGTACTCGGTCGCGTCCGCGCCGGGCGTCGCGGGCGACACGGGCTACGAGTTCTACCTGCGGCTCGTCGTCAGGGCGGCACGTTCACGCCGATCCTGTGGGACCTGCCCGTCGGCCACCGGATGCGGATGATCGGTCCCAAGGGCAAGTTCCTGCTCGAGCCGGACGACGACCGAACGCACCTGTTCGTCTCCTCGGGGACGGGCAATGCGCCGTTCGTCTCGATGATGCGCGACGCCCTCGCGGCCGGGCCGGCCGCGGCGGGCGATCTTCATGAACGGCGTCTCCCACGCGCGCGACCTGGGCTATCGCGAGCTCGTCGAGGGCTGGGAGGCGTCCGGCGAGTACCCGGTCACGTTCGTGCCGACGGTCTCTCGACCGAACGACCCGCTCGAACGCCGAGCTGGGCCGGGCGGACCGGGCCGCGTCGAGATCGATCGTGGCGCCGGTCATGGACGAGCTCGGGCTCGATCCCGGCGACACGATCGCGTACCTGTGCGGCAACCCGGACATGATCCTGTCCGCGGAGCAGACGCTCCTGGAGCTCGGGTTGCCCGAGGAGGCGGTCAAGAAGGAGCTCTACTGGCCCAAGGGCAAGGAGCCGCGCGGCGCGGCGGGTGCGGACCTGGCCGCGGCGATCGATGCCGCCGAGGCGAACGCCGACCAGTAGATCCGCGGTCCGGTCACATGCACGCGGGCTGGCGGGTCAACGACATGACCCCCGACCAACCGCAGGAACGTGACGCATGGACGACCAGGACTGGCTCGCCGAGCGCTTCGAGGCCAACCGCTCCCACCTGCGCGGCGTCGCCTATCCGGATGCTCGGCTCCGTGACCGAGGCGGACGACGCCGTCCAGGAGGCCTGGATCCGGCTGAGCCGCACCGACACGAGCGACGTCGACAACCTGCGGGCCTGGCTGACGACGGTCGTCGCGCGGGTCTGCCTCAACATGCTGCGATCGCGCAAGACGCGCCGCGAGGCGTCCCTCGAGACGCACGTCCCGGATCCCGATCGTGAGCCCGGAGGCGGGCATGGATCCCGAACAGGAAGCCCTGCTGGGCGATTCGGTCGGGCTCGCGATGCTCGTCGTCCTCGACGCCCTCGCGCCGGCCGAACGGGTCGCCTTCGTGCTGCATGACGTGTTCGCCGTGCCGTTCGACGAGATCGCGCCGATCGTCGGCCGAACGCCGACGGCGGCGAGGCAGCTCGCGAGCCGGGCCCGTCGCCGCGTCCAGGGTGCGCCGGTGCCCGACGTCGATCTCGATGGCCAATGGGCCGTCGTCGACGCCTTCCTGGCGGCGGCGCGCGAAGGCGACTTCGAACGCCTCCTCGCCGTCCTCGACCCGGACGTCGTGTTGCGCTCCGACGGCGGCGAGGCGCGTCCGGAGCTGGTCTCGCTCGCTCCGCGGCGCGCAGGCCGTTGCCGAGGGGGCGATGACGCTTCCGCCGGTTCGCCGAAACGGCGACGCGGGTCCTCGTGAACGGGATCCCCGGCGGCGTCGCCTGGTCGCCCGACGGGAGCCCGTTCGCGGTCGTGGCCCTGACGGTCAGGGGCGGGCGGATCGTCGCCATCGACATCCTGGCGGATCCGGACCGGCTCGCCGAGCTGGATCTCACCGTGGTCGCCGGCTGAGGGTCGCCTTCGTCAGGCAGCGGTCACGTTCGCGCGCTTCCGGCGGGTCATCCGTTGTAACGACCCGAGTCCTACCGTCGTCGCAAGGAGCCACCGCAGATGACCGTCATGACTGCGCAAGACGGTCGCCGCGTTCCACTGCAGGTCAAGCTCTTCAGCCCGATCCTGAAGGTCCTGTTGGCCGCCGGCGTTCCGCTGGGCTTCAACCGGCTCGTCACGATCCGCGGCCGGAAGAGCGGCCTGCCGCGCACCACGCCGATGGCGGTCATCGAGGTCGGCGGTCGCGTTGGGTCTGGGCCCCGTGGGGCGACGTCCATTGGGTGCGCAACCTGCGCGCTGCCGGCCACGCGACGATCAAGTGTCGAGGCCGCGAGGAAGAGGTCCGGGCCACCGAGCTGGACCGAGCGAGCGCGTAGCGTTCTTCCGCGACATCCTTGGCCCGCTCGCGCGCAGCATCCCGTTCGGCGTCACGTTCATCCGCTTCGTCGATGGGGTCGATGTCCGGCGGCCTGAGGAAGCGGCCGTGGATCGACGCGTCTTCGAGCTCCACCCGGTCTGACTGTCGGCTGCCGAGCCCTGTTCCTCAGCCGGCCGCCGCGTGGCCCTGGCGGTAGTGGTCGGCGAGGGCGTCCTCGCCCCAGTCGTTGGTGAGGTCGCGCCACACCGCGTGGATGTGGTTGGCGCCGTTCTGCGTGTTGTCGTACTCGACGAGGAAGCTCGGGCCGCGGACCGCGTAGTAGTGGCCACGACCCGGCTCCAGGGGACCGGCCCAGGCGAACGTGATCGCGGCGAGGCCCGCGTTCGCGATCCGCTCCCAGTCCGCGGCGGCGACCTCGTCCCGTGCCCGCCCGAGGTAGTGCCGGATGAGGCCCTCCAGGCCTTCCTGCTGGGCCGGCGCCAGGTCGTCGTGGCGGATCCCGTGCGGGATCGCCGGTCAGCGTCGGCGCGGGCGCCATTCCCGCTCAGGATGTCGGGCGGCGCCACAGGATCGACGATCGCGATCGCCCGCTGCTCCGGGGACAGGCCCGCCACGAGCGCCCGCGCCAGGGTCTCCTCGCCGGTGAGCGCCCGCGCGCCGGCGCTCGGCCCGCCCGGCACGACGGCCGGATTGGCGCCGAGGAACGACGGCGCGCTGCCCACGATGCGGCCGTCGGCGACGGTCAGCTGGATCGCCACGTGGTGCCCGCCGACGCGCCATGACCACGGCGCGCCCGCCGCCGCCGGGTCGCCGAAGACCGCGAACCAGTACCGCTCGGGGTCGCGTCGTGTGCCCGCTCCCGGCCGGTCGCCCGCTCGAGCTCCCCGAGGATCGTCTTCGAGCGCGATGATCGCGGCCACCTCGTCCGCCCCCCGCTGCGCTGATCGCGGCGCCGCACGACGGCCATTGCCGCCGAGCGCTGGTCCGGGCGCATGTCGGCGAGCGCGAGGCCGCCGCGCTCACCCGGCCGATAGTCCCAGACGAAGCGCTCCGGGCTCGCGAACGGGAACGTCGCGCGTTCGCGCGTTGGCCGGCGTCGAGTCCGTCGAGCCACGCGCCGGCGGCCCGGGCGAGCTCGTCGGCGCGAGGCAGCCCGTCGGCCGGGGTCACTTCGCCCGCGCCGCGTCCAGTCGATCGAGGATCAGCCGGGTCACGCCCTCGACCGGGATGCGCTCCTGGGTCATCGTGTCGCGATCCCGCACGGTGACCGCGTTGTCGTCGAGCGAATCGACGTCCACCGTGATGCACCACGGCGTGCCGATCTCGTCCTGGCGGCGGTACAGCTTGCCGATCGCGGCCGTGTCGTCGTAGACCGCCATCGTGTGGCGCTGCAGGTCGGTCTTGATCGCGTGGCAGAGCGCCACGATCTCGGGCCGCTTCTTGAGCAGCGGCAGCACTGCGACCTTGTACGGCGCGAGGTCCGGATGGAGCGCGAGGGACACGCGCTGCTCGCCGCGGACCTCCTCCTCCCGGTACGCATCGATGAGGAACGTGAAGGCGGCCCGGTCCGCGCCCGCCGCGGTCTCGACCACCCACGGGATCACGTGCTCGTTCGTCGCCTGGTCGAAGTACTCGAGCGACTCGCCGCTCGCTTCCGAATGGCGCGACAGGTCGAAATCCCCGCGGTTGTGGACGCCCTCGAGCTCCTTCCACCCGAACGGGAACCGATATTCGACATCGACCGCCTTCTTCGCGTAGTGCGCTAGCTCGTCGGGCGCGTGCTCGCGCAGGCGCAGTCGTGACGGCGTGACGCCGAAGCGCTCGTACCAGGCCCGGCGCGCCGGCAGCCACTCTTCGAAGGCGGCGGCCGCCTCGGCCTCCGGCCGGACGAAGTACTGCATCTCCATCTGCTCGAACTCGCGCATCCGGAACACGAAGTTGCCCGGCGAGATCTCGTTGCGGAACGACTTCCCGATCTGGGCGATCCCGAACGGCAGCTTCTTGCGGCTCGACTGCTGGACGTTCTTGAAGTTGACGTACGAGCCCTGGGCGGTCTCGGGGCGCAGGTAGATGACCGACGCGTCCTCCTCGACCGGACCCATGAACGTCTTGAACATGAGGTTGAACCGTCGGGGCGCCGAGAGCGGCCCGCCGTCCACGGGGCACTTGAGCCCAAGGCGCTCGACGATCCCCGGGTCCGCCAGGTCGGTCGCCGACAGCTTCTCGGCCCCTGGCAGCTCGTCCAGCCGGAACCGCCGATGGTCGGTCTGGCACTCGACCAGCGGATCGCTGAACGAGCCGACGTGCCCGGACGTCACCCACACCTGCGGGTGCATGAGGATCCCGGCATCGAGCCCGACGATGTCGTCGCGCTCCTGGACCATCGAGCGCCACCAGGCGCGCTTGACGTTGTTCTTGAGCTCGACCCCGAGGGGGCCGTAGTCCCAGACGGCATTGATGCCGCCGTAGATCTCCGAGGACGGGAAGATGAAGCCGCGGCGCTTCGAGAGCGAGACGATCGTGTCGAGTTCCGCGACGGCGGGCGCGACGTCGTCGGACGCGACCTCGCTCGGGTCGGTCGTGGGAAGGGTCACAGGAAGGAGCCTCCGAAAGGGCATCCGGACCTGGCATGGCCGGACGCGAGGACTGGGGAGCCGATGCTAGCAGAGCGTGGCCGATTTCCAGCAGAACGGGGCTTGACAGCCGGCCGACCTGCGGTATTGTTCGGTCGTTCGACCGATATCGGTCGATTGACCGAATAGGCCCGGGAGCCGGGGCGCTGGGGAGGTGCGAGATGGCGTACGAGATCGAGGGGCGACTGCTGGAGGTCTGCACCTGCAACGTGCTCTGCCCGTGCTGGGTCGGCGAGGACCCCGACTTCAAGACCTGCGACACCGTCATCGCCTGGGGCATCGAGAAGGGCTCGATCGAGGGCGTCAACGTCGATGGGCTGACGATGGCGGTCTCGGCCCACATCCCCAAGAACATCCTCATCCCGAAGTCCTGGAAGGCCGTCGTCTTCGTCGACGAGCGCGCGACCGCCGAGCAGGAAGGCGTGCTGCTCCAGCTCTTCACCGGACAGCTCGGTGGCGCGATCGCCGACCTCGCGGGCCTGATCGGTGAGGTCGTGGCCGTCGAACGCGCCCCGATCGCCTTCACCGTCGATGGCGGCAAGGGCAAGCTCAAGATCGGGACGCGGGTCGAGGCCGAGATGGCGCCGTTCATGGGCGCCACGGGCAACCCGACCACCCTGGCCGAGACGGTGTTCAGCACGATCCCGGGCTCGCCGGTGTTCGCGAGCAAGGCGAGCCAGTTCACGAAGGACGGGAGCGGCCACGGCATCCCGAGCGTGGACCTCCAGGGCCACAACGCCCTCCAGGGCCACTTCCGCTTCGCCGCCTGACGCGCCGAACGGCTGCCGCCGATGTTCGCTCCCGCGCACCTCCGCGCTCCCGGTCGGGATCGGGCGATCCTGACCGGGTCGCTCGTGCGCGATCGCCGGGCTTGGCCTGGGTCGCGCTCTGGCTGTGGGAGGGCTCGCCGTACGGGCACTACCTGCACCACGAGGGCGTCGGCGGCGTCAGCACCTCGGTGGCGGTCGGTGCCGCGGCGTTCACGCTCGGCTGGACGCTGATGATCGTCGCGATGATGCTGCCGAGCAGCGTGCCCCTCGTGGTCACGTTCGCGGCGCTCGTCGGGCGGCGCGCGCAGCCCGGCCCGGCTGGTCGCCCTGCTGCTCCTGGGCTACCTCCTCGTCTGGGGCGGGCTTCGGGTTCGCCGCGTGGGCCGCCGACCGGGGCGTCCACGCGGCGGTCGATGCCCTCCCCTGGCTCGCGGCGCATCCGCAGCTGATCCTGGCCGCCACCCTGCTCGGCGCCGGTCTGTGGCAGTTCAGCCCGTTGCGCGACCGCTGCCTCGACGAGTGCCGCAGCCCGCTGGGCTTCGTGCTGAACCGCTGGCGCGGCGTGTCCGAGCGCCGCGAGGCGCTGGCGATGGGCCTCGCCCACGGGGCGTTCTGTGTCGGTTGCTGCTGGTCGCTGATGCTGGTCATGTTCGGCGTCGGGATCAGCAGCCTGACCGCGATGCTGGTGCTCGGCGGGTTGACCGCCATCGAGAAGAACCTGCCGCAGGGTCGCCGGCTGACCCGCCCGCTCGGTGTCGTGCTCGTCCTCGCCGCCGTGTACGCGGTCGCCGCGTGAGCGCCGGGTCGTATGCTCGGCGCGTGCTGGACGCGAAGCACCCACCGAGGCGGCACCCGAGCCGAGCGCCGAGAGCAGGCGACCGCGGACACCCGCGGCGCGATCGTCGCCGCGGCCCGGAGCTGCCTGCTCGCCGACGGCTACGCCAACCTCTCGACCCGCCGCGTGGCGGATGCCGCCGAGGTCCCGCTCAGCCAGATCCACTACCACTTCGGCTCGAAGCGCCAGCTCATCCTGGCGGTCCTCGGGCCGAGACCGAGCGCCTGCTGGAGCGCCAGCGCGAGATGTTCGACGCGCCCGAACCGCTGTGGGTCCGCTGGGAGCGCGCCTGTGATTTCCTCGACACCGACCTCGATCCGGCTACGTCCGGATCCTCCAGGAGATGATCGCCGCCGGCTGGTCCGACCCGGAAGTGGCGGCCGCGGTCCGCGAGATCGCCGGCGGGTGGTACCGCGTCCTGGCGGAGGTCGCTCGGCGCGAGGAGGAGCGCGGCGTCGACCTCGGCGGCTTCACCCCGGACGAGATCGCGGCCCTGATGGGCACGCCCGTTCCTGGGCGCCGAGGAGCTGATCCTGCTCGGCGTCACCGAGTCGACGCTGCCGATGCGCTCTGCCCTGCGCAAGGTCGGCGTGCTGCTGCGGCGCTTCGCGCAGCAAGGCCCCGAGACCGACCCGACCGGGGTGCAACGGTGACGACGATGGCGACCCAGGTGCGCTTCGGCGCGGACGGACGGACCGACCGGCCCGCGCGAGCAGATGCGCGCCCGCTACCCGGAGGTCGAGGGCTTCGTCGAGCGTGACGGGGTCAGGGTCGCCTACGAGGTCTATGGCGAGGGCGAGCCGACGATCCTGTTCGTCCCCACGTGGCACATCGTCCATTCACGACTCTGGAAGGCGCAGATCCCGTACTTCGCTCGCCATGGTCGGGTCGTGACGTTCGACCCGCGCGGCAACGGCAAGTCGGACCGCCCGACCACGCCCGAGGCGTACGACGAGCGCGAGATGGCCGCGGACATCGTCGCGGTCATGGATGCCACGGCCACGGACCGGGCGACCCTGGTCACGCTGTCGCTCGGGGCGCACCGCGGGCTCCTCGTCGCGGCCGAGCACCCCGATCGAGTTGACGGCTTCGTCGCGCTGGGCCCCAGCCTGCCGATCGGCGAGCGCCTGCCGAGCCGGGTGGTGTACCCGTTCGATGAGGTGTTGGACACCGATGCGGGGTGGGCCAAGTACAACGCTCACGCATGGCGCCGCGGCTACGACGACTTCCTCCAGTTCTTCTTCTCGAACTGCTTCACGGAACCGCACTCCACGAAACAGATCGAGGACTGCGTCGGCTGGGGGCACGAGATCGGGGCCGAGTCCCTGATCGTGGGCCACCACGCCAACGGCCTGAGTCCCGAGGAGACGCTCGGGCTGTCGGCCCGGGTCCGCTGTCCAGTCCTGGTGGTCGTCGGGGAACACGACGCCATCACCGGAGCCGGGCCGGGCATCGCCCTCGCCGAGGCGATCCCTCATGCACGGCTGTTCGTCGTGGAGGGTGGCGGCCATATCCCGGACGCTCGTGACCCGGTCCTGACGAACCTGCTGATTCGCGACTTCGTCGGGGCCATCCACCCAGGTTTCGGTCGAAGGACGACCTGATGGGCGCCGTCGAAACGACGCCTCGGACGTGGACGCGCGCGCTCAGCCGCCGGCGTCGGGCGCTGTACATCTCCTCCCCCATCGGGCTGGGCCATGCGCAGCGCGACGTGGCCATCGCCGCTGAGCTCCGGAAGCTGCGCCCGGACGTCGAGATCGACTGGCTCGCCCAGAGCCCGGTCACGAACGTGCTCGAGGCACACGCGGAGCGCATTCACCCGCTGAGCGCCGAGCTCGCGTCGGAGTCCGCCCACATCACGGCCGAATCGTCCGAACACGACCTCAACGCGTTCCAGGCGATCCGGCGCATGGACGAGATCCTGGTCGCGAACTTCATGGTCTTCCACGACGCCATCGAGGGCGGTGAGTACGACCTCGTCATCGGCGACGAGGCCTGGGACGTCGACTATTTCCTCCACGAGAACCCGGAGCTGAAGCGGACGGCGTTCGCGTGGATGACCGATTTCGTCGGTTGGCTGCCGATGCCGTCGGGCGGCGATCGCGAGGCGTTCCTGACGGCCGACTACAACGCCGAGATGATCGAGCAGGTCGAGCGCTTCCCGCGGGTCCGTGACCGCGCGATCTTCGTCGGCGAACCCGACGACATCGTGCCCGACGACTTCGGGCCGGGGCTCGGGCCTATCCGCGACTGGACCGAGCGCCATTACGACTTCAGCGGCTACGTGACCGGGTTCGACCCGACGCCGCTCATCGAGGGGCGTGAGGAGCTGCGGCGCGAGCTGGGATACCAGCCCGACGAGCGGGTCGTGATCGTCACGGTCGGCGGCTCCGGGGTCGGCGAGTCGCTCCTGCGGCGGGTCATCGCGAGCTATCCCGATGCCGCGCGCCGCGTCAACGGCCTGCGCATGATCGCCGTGGCCGGACCGCGGATCGATCCGGCCTCGCTGGGCGCCGCGGCCGGCGTGGAGGTGCGGGCCTTCGTCCCGGACCTGTACCGGCACCTCGCGGCCTGCGACCTGGCCGTCGTCCAGGGTGGGCTGACCACCACCATGGAGCTGGCGGCCGCGCGTCGGCCGTTCCTGTATTTCCCGCTGCGCGACCATTTCGAGCAGAACCGCCACGTCCGGCATCGCCTGGACCGCTACGGCGCGGGGCGCTACATGGAGTACGCGGCGTCGTCCCCAGAGGTCATCGCCGAGGCCATCGCCGCGGAGATCGACCGCCGGGTCGAATACCGCCCGGTCGAGACCGACGGGGCGGCGCGGGCCGCGGCGCTGATCGCGCCGCTCATCTAGGGGCGGGGACCGGACTGCTTGGGCCGCTTGTCCGTCCGTGCGAATCCGCCGGCAGGCGGACCTCGTCGAGGAAGGCGAGCGATCGGGCCTGGCGCTCCAGGGCTTGGCCGACGAAGTCGCGCAGGGCCGTCTCGACCTCGCGCTCGACCGTGGCGGCCAGGCGGAGCTCGGCGAGTGCCTCGATGTCCAGGCGCTGATACGCCTTCAGCAGCTTCAGGCCCTCCAGCGAGAGGCCGGTCCGCTCGTGCGGCGGCCCGGGACAGCGCTGGCAGATGACGCCGCCGAGCGGCGGCACCCAGCGGAAGCGCTCCTCCGCCTCGAGCATGCGGTCGCACTCGACGCAGCGATCGACCTCCGGGCCGCATGCCGAGCTCGTCGAGCAGGTGCATCTCGTACCAGCGCGCGACCCGACCGGGCGCCATGCCCGCGTCCAGCAGCTCGTAGGCGCGGCGCAGGAGGGCGTACAGCGGTTCGGCGGCGTGGCGTTCCTCGAGGCTGCGGTCCGCGAGCTCGGCGAGATACCAGGCGGTGGCGGCACTCTCCAGGGAGTCGCGCAGGTTCAGCCAGGCGTGCCCGACGCTGACCTGGGTGACGACCTCGAACGTGCGGCCGCGGGCGAGCGACACGGTCAGCTCCGCGAAGGGCTCCAGGCTGCCACCGAGCCGCGACGTCGTGCGCCGCACGCCCTTGGCGATCGCCTTGAGCTTGCCGCCGGCGGGCGTGATGAGCGTCAGGACCCGGTCCGCCTCCCCCAGGTCGAAGCGTGAGAGCACGATGGCCTCGGTCGTGTAGCGGCGGGGTGCGGGCATCTCGCCAGCGACGGTAGCACGGGGCTCGCCGACGGGTGGCTGGCCCGCGCCCGCCCGGTAGTGTCGTCTGCCACGCGACAACACGGGGTCGAGGAGCTCGATCCGCCCGCCTCGACCCGCTGGCGTCGTCTGCCACGCGACAGCCCCTCATCCAACGCGGCATCTGGAACGTACCTCGGGTAGACGCCGGTGCGGACGCGTCCCCCGCGCCGGCGTCGACTTCGCGTGGGCCGCGGCCGAGCGCGCGCGGCCCACGCACCCTCCCAACAGGCTACCGCCAGCGAACACGTTTCGTGTACACTGGCGCCACGATGACCACGACGCTCCCCGATCTGGACCTCGCCGAGCTCATCGCCGACACCGAAGGCGAGATCGTCCGGCTGGTCCAGGACCGCGATCCTTCGACCCACGGCCTGTACGAGATGGTCCGCTACCACCTTGCGCTCGATGGGTCCGGCGCGAACGGCGGCAAGCGCATCCGCCCCCTCCTCGGCCTGCTCGCGTATGCGTCGATCGCGGGCGACCATCGCAAGGCCCTGCCGGGCGCCGCGGCGGTCGAGCTCGGGCACAACTTCAGCCTCGTCCACGACGACATCGAGGACGGCGACCGCGAGCGCCGACACCGAGCGACGTTGTGGACCAAGCACGGCGTGCCGCAGGCCATCAACGCCGGCGACACCCTGTTCAGCCTGTCGCGCATCGCCCTGCATCGACTGACCGACCTCGGCTTCTCCGATGCCAAGGTCCTGCGGCTGATGCGCCTGTACGACGAGACATGCCTCGCGCTGTGCGAGGGCCAGTACATCGACATCGCGACGAGTGAATCGGACGAGCTGATGTCGGTCGACGGCTATCTCGACATGATCGGGCGCAAGACGGCGGCGCTGATCGCCGGCGCGATCGAGGCCGGCGCGCTGCTCGCGACCGACGACGAGGCGGTCATCACGCGCTATCGCTCGTTCGGCTGGGCGCTGGGGCTCGCGTTCCAGATCAACGACGACCTCCTGGGCATCTGGGGCGCCGAGCAGGCGACCGGCAAACAGCCGTCCGACGTGGCGCACAAGAAGAAGACCCTGCCGGTCATCTACGCGGTCGAGCACGCCGGTCCCGAGGACCGAGCCCGCTTGCTGGAGCTGTACGCAAAGGCGGATCCCACGCCGGCCGAGCTGACCGAGATCGTGACGATCCTCGAGCGCGTCGGCGCCCGCGACTACACCCGCGACCAGGCCCGCCGCTACCGGGACGAGGCCCTGGCCGAGCTCGACGCCGCGGGCGTGGTCCAACCGGCGGCCCGAGCACGCCTCCAAGAGATCATCGTCGGGGTGATCTCAGCCTAGCGGCGAGCCGCGGGCGACCCGTCACCACCAGTGGCGGGATCCGAACGAATCCGCGTGGGTGACCGCCGATCCGTGCGATTTTGGGCAGCACTCGTGCGCGGTCGTCGCGGAACGGTCACCGTGAGTGACACACCCGGACACTACAGGTCTGACCGGTGGCGGAGGGAACGGGCCCGCCCGCGTCTCGACTTAGGCCGGCACCCAGTAGCGAGCCACCGCGAAGCCGAACGCGTCCCGCCGCCACTCGGCGTACGACGAGCGGAACAGCCGGGCACGCTCGGCGAAGGGGCCAGCATCGGGATCGTCCGGGTTTGCGGCGATCCAGCGTTCGATGGCACCGGCGTAGGCGTCCTCGTACGCGTCCCACTCGGCGTCGTCGACGACGTCCACCTCGAGGACCTCGAGGCCGGCCTCCACCCCGAGTACGGCGAAGCCCTCGGGCCCGTCCGGCAGCTCGTCCCGGGTGATGCCGAACGTCGCCATGCCGGCGGAGGACGGTTCGCGGACCCACACGCCGTCCCCGAACATCACGATCCCGCCCGGTCGGGTGGCGCGCGCCAGGCCGGCGACGGTCGCCGCGTGATCTCCCAGGATCCCGCTCGCGCCCATCGCCACGCTCATCGCCACGCCTCGATCGGCGACAAGGGCTCCCGGCGCGTCCGTCTCGACGAGCGACACGCGGTGCTCGACACCGGCGGCTGCCGCGCGCACCCGGGCCGCAGCGAGAAACCACGGATTGCGATCGAAGCCCTCGGCGGTCGATTCGGGCCAGCGGGTCAGCAGTCGAACCAGCAGGTCGCCCTTGCCGCAACCGAGCTCGAGCACGTGATCGCCGCGCCCCAGCGGTGTGCGCGCGACGAGCGCATCCAGACGCTCAGCAGAGAGTGGCCCAAGGACCGCCCGGTCCGCGTGGGCGATCACCGTGAACCGCAAGGGGTGCCCGACCGGTGGGACGTCCTCCTGCAACGACGCTATCGGTCCGCCTCGTCGTCCGAGACGCCCTCGTCCCGCGTTCGGACGACCAGCACCTTTCCGACTCGGCGGCCATCGGTCGTCTCGACCGTCAGCGTCAGCCCATCCACCGTCACCTGGTCGCCGGGCTTCGGCACGCCGCCGATTCGGTGATAGATCAGGCCGCCGACCGTGTCGTACTCGTCTTCGTCTTCGAGCGGGACCTGCATCTCGAACAGCTCGGCCATGTCATCGACGGCGGCCCGCCCGTCGACGCGGGCCTCGTCGTCGGACAGCTTCACGATCATCGGCTCCTCGACGTCGTACTCGTCCTGGATCTCGCCGACGATCTCCTCGATCAGGTCCTCGATGGTCACGAGGCCGGCCGTGCCGCCGTATTCGTCGAGCACGATCGCCAGGTGCACCTTGCGTCGCTGGAGCTCGTGGAGCAGGTCGTCGACCGTCATCGATTCGGGCACGAACACCGGCGTGCGAAGGATCGATCGCAACGGCGGCGGGGGCGGCCCGCCAGGGCGCAGGAATGGCAACAGGTCCTTCGCGTAGAGGATGCCGACGATCTCGTCGATCGTGTCCTCGTACACCGGGATGCGCGAGTGGCCCTGTTCGATGATCGTGTCGAGCGCCTCCTCCATCGTCACCGAGGTCGTGAGCGTGACCATCGCGATGCGCGGGACCATCACCTCGTGGACGCGCTGGTCGCCGAGCTCGATGACCGCGTGGATCATCTGCTCTTCCTCGGCCTCGAGGATGCCCTGCTCGCCACCCTGCTCGATGATCAGGCGCAGCTCCTCGGAGCTGATCCGCTCGTCGGCGGCCACGTCGGCGCCGAACAGCCGGCTGATCCGCCGCGTGACCCAGGTGAGGATCGTCACGAGCGGCCCGAACACCGACCCGAGGAACTCCATGAACCGAGCCGTTGACATGGCGACACGCTCGGCGTGGGCGAGGCCGATCTGCTTGGGCACGAGCTCGCCGAACACGATCGTGAACAGGGTCAGCAGGATCGTGACGACGACCAGCGAGACGGCTCTGGCGGTCGCGGCCCCCGCCAACGGCCCGATGCTCGGGAGGGACAGCGCGACGTCGTCCACCAGGCTGACCGCCGCGAACGCGGACGCGAGGAAGCCCAGGAAGTTGATCCCGATCTGGATGACGGCGAGGAACCGGCCGGGGTTCGCCTTGAGATGCTGGACGCGGACGGCGGCGTTGTGACCCTCGTCGATCAGCTGCTGGATGCGGCTGCGCCGGATCGTGACGAGGGCGATCTCGGTCGCGGAGAAGATGCCGTTGAGCAGCACGAGAACGACGACGAGCGCGAGCTCGAAGAGGGGGCCGCTCACGAGGACGCATCACCCGGAGCGGGTTCCGATGGGGCGTCCGCGCCCGGGTTGCGGCGCCGGGGCCGCGCCGGTGGCTGCGTCCGTCCGCGCGGGTTTCGCCGGGGCTCGCGGATCCGTGGCGGGCACGCCGACCGCCAGCTTGCCGGCCGGCACGTCCGTCGTGACGACGGCCCCGGCGCCCGTTCGGGCGCCCTTCCCGATGGCGCGCGGCGCGACGATCATCGTGTCGACGCCGATGAAGGCGCCGTCGCCGATCGTCGTGGGGTGCTTGGTCGTGCCGTCGTAGTTGGCGGTGATCGAGCCGGCACCGATATTGGCGCGCTCGCCGACCTCGGTGTCGCCGAGGTAGCTCATGTGGCCCTGCTTCGATCCGGCGCCGAGGCGCGAGTTCTTGAGCTCGGCGTAATTGCCGACATAGGCACCCTTGCCGATCACGCTGCCGCCGCGCACGTGGCTGAGCGGCCCGACCTTGGCCTCGTCCTCGATCGTCGAGGACTCGATGATCGACGCCCAGACGAACGCGCCGCGCGCCGATCTGGCTGTCGACGATCTGGCTGCCCGCGCCGATCACGGTCCCCTCCCCGACCGACGTCCCGCCGCGCAGGATCACGTTCGGCTCCAGGGTGACGTCCGGCGCGAGCGTCACGTCCCAGTCGAGGTAGACCGTGGACGGGTCGCGCATCGTGACGCCGTCGCGCATGTGCTCCTCGTTGCGGCGGACGCGCAGGTTCCACTCGGCGGCGGCGAGCTGAGAGCGGTCGTTGATGCCATCGAATCGACCGTCGTCCTCGAAGGCGACGGCCGTGACCAGTCGACCGTCCTCGCGGGCGAGGCGAACGAGCTCGGTCAGGTACAGCTCGCCGGTCGTGGGCGACGGCTCCAGCGACTCGATGCGACGGCGAAGCCAGGCGGCATCGAAGGCGTACAGCCCCGAATTGATCTCGTTGTTCGCGAGCTGGTCCTCGTCGGCGTCCTTGAACTCGACGATGGCCTCCACGATGCCGAATTCGCTGCGGACGATGCGCCCGAGCTCGGCCGGGTCGGCGGCGAAGACCGTGGCCAGCGCGATCGCGGCGTCGTCCTGGCGTCTTGCCTCGAGGATCGCCTCGAGGTCGGTGGCCGAAATCAAGCGGGACGTCGCCGGAGAGGATGAGGATCTCGGTCGCGTCGTCGGGGATGGCGGACATCGCGGCTCGGACCGCGTCGCCGGTGCCGCGGGGCTCATCCTGGAGGGCGAACTCGGCGCGGTCCGCGAAGACCTCGCGGATCGCCTCGACGGCCGGCGAGTAGACGATCACGGGGCGCATGGAGTTGGCGCCACCGGCGGCCGCTGCTTCGCGCCATGCATCCAGGACGTACGCCAGCATCGGCCGCCCGCACAGCGGGTGCAGCACCTTGGGGAGCGCCGACTTCATGCGCGTGCCCAGACCCGCCGCGAGGACCACGGCGGTGGTTCGGCTGGCTTGCCCAGGCATGGGCTCGGGACTTGGAGGGTTCATGCGCGGCGCCGGGCGTGCGCGGGGCGGTGGTCGCCCGCGCTGCATGCGGTGCCCGACGGGCGGAAGAGGAGTGTCATCAGATGGAAGCCGGATGGTATGGGCGGCCCGCCGGGACCGTCAAGCGCAGCACTCCCGGGCCGCGCCGTGACGATCAATGGCTGGGCGACCGCGTTCGTGACAGCATGCGTGGATGCACGTCGATCCACCGCCGGTTACACCGTTCGGGCCGCCACGCTGGAGGACGCCGGGTTCCTGGCCGAGCTGTTCAACGCCGTCACGCTCGACGAGGTGGGTGTCGCCTGGACGGATGCGGCCGATATGAGGGCCGACCTCGCGGCGCCCGGGTTCGACCTCGCGAACGACGCCGCGCTCGTCCTGGACGCGGCCGGTCGCCTCGATGCCGGATTCCTGCTGCACCCGAACGGCTCGCCGGTGTCGACCGTTCTGGCGATCGGCCTGGTCCGTCCGGAGGCGACGGGACGCGGGCTCGGGACCTACATCACCTCGCTCGCCGAGGAGCACGCTCAACGCAAGATCCCGCTCGAAGCGGCGACCGGGCGCTTCACCGTGCGGACGCCACGGTTCGTCCAGAACGAGGCCGCCGCTGTGCTGTTTCGGGACCTCGGATACGAGCCCGTCCGGACCTGGTGGCGGATGGCGATCGAGCTGGGCGGCGGCGGACCGGAGGCAAGCCTCCCGTCAGGTATCGATCTCGCGCCGTTCGAGCCCGAGCGAGACTCGCGACCGGCGTATGACGCCCTTGAAGAAGCGTTTCGAGACCATTGGGGCATGGGCATGGGTGGGTTCGAGGACTGGGTGAACCGGGTCGTCGATCGCTCGGCGTCGCACATCGTCCTGGTCGCCCGTGAGGGCGCCGAGATCGCCGGGGTCCTTGTCGGGCGGGCCGGGCTGGCCGCCGATGCCGAGGCGGGCTCGGTCGAGGAGCTCGGCGTGCGGCGAACCTGGCGCGGCCGCGGCGTTGGCCTGGCGCTACTGCACGTCGCCTTCGACGAGTTCCGACGGCGTGGCCTCGCACGAGCGAGGCTGACCGTGGACTCGGAGAGCCCGACCGGCGCGACCAGGCTCTACGAGCGGGCGGGCATGGCGGTCGAGCTGGCGTGGGAGCACTGGGAGAAGGAGCTCCGCTCCGCCTGATCGACTACGGAGCGCTGAACTCCAGCACCCACGGGCCGGTGAGCCGCTCCTCGCTGCTCCCGCTGATCAGCTCCTTGATCGTCACGGTCCATTCGCCGGAGGCGTTCGCCACGCCGCCGTCGGTCATGAACGCGAGCATCCCGTCGGGCCCGGCGTCGAGGTCGCCGACGACGAAGGGCAGGACCTTGCCGCCGTGACTGACCTCACCGATGGGTGACCAATCGCCGGGTGGGAGATCGCCGTCGATCCGCATCTCGACCCTGACGATGTTGGAGGCAGCGATCAGGCGCGGCATGCTGACCCGGACGCCGTCGATCTCGGCGACCGCGTCTGGGGTGACCGTCGTGCCCCCGTCCACGGTCAGCTCGAAGTCGAACGTCCAGGGACCTGCCACCTGGTGCCATGGATCCCAATCGGTCTCATCTGACTCCGTGTCCGGGGGCGGCGTCGAGTCGTCACGGACCATGATGAACGGCAGGACGACGTGCAGCTGGCGCGGTCCGGACGGAAGGGGCAGCACCGCCGGCTGCTTCCAGGCGACGTTGACGGCCGCGAACGCGCCGTCCGGCCTCGACGTGGCGCCGCCACCGGACTCGTATTCACCGTCCTGGTCGGTCACGACCGCGGAGAACGCCATGATCTGCGTCGTTCCCGGTCGCTCCCGCTCGTCCACGACCGAAATCGCGAGGGCCAGTCGAGCCGCATCCGCGTAGGCACGGTCGATCGTCACGGTGTAGCCGTCGACCGTTTGCGACAGGCCGATCTCCTCACCGCGATGCCATGGCACGTCGAATGGGCCGGCCAGCATGAAATAGAGGCTCTGGAGGCTGCCGGTGGCGCCACCGAGGACGAACGTGGCCGCCAGCAGCCCGATCAACCCGGCCCGACGGCCCACGCGGAGCCGACGGCCGGTGGACGGCTTCCAGGCCCGAAGCGTGAGGTCGATCCGCTCGTCGAGTCGATCGAGGACGCCGTCCTGGGGTTGGACGGCAAAGAGGGCGAGAAGATCGGCCTCGAGCCGGTCGCTCGGGGCGGCGTTGCGGATTCGAGCGTCAGCGGTCGACACGGTAGGACTCCCTGATGGTCTCGAGGGCTCGGCTGATGAGCTTCTGGGTGGCCTGGTCGGTCTTGCCCAGGACTTCGCCGATCTCGCGCGCGGTCAGCCGGGCGGCGTAGCGGAGGGCGATGGCCTCCCGCTGCACCTCGGGCAGGCGGTTGATGGCCGCCACGAGGGTGGCGCGCGTCTCGCTGGCGAGGAGCGCCGCCTCGGGCGTGTTGGCGTGGCGGTCGTCCGGGAGGTCGACATCGAGCGGGATGGCCGACGCACGACGGCCGGCATCGATGGCCGCGTTCCGGGCGATCCGGAGCAGCCAGGCGAGGAACCCGCCGCCAGCCGGGCGATAGCGGGGCATCGCGGTGAGCGCCCGCTCGAACGCGACCGCGGTCAGCTCGGCGGCCTGGTCCTCGCTGCTCGTCCGAGTCCGCAAGTATCGGAAGACGGCGAGCCGGTGGCGCGCGTAGAGGATGCCGAAGGCCGCCGGATCGGACCGCGCCGCGAGGGCGAGCTCCTCGTCCCGCTCCCCGGCCGGAACATCCCGCTCGGTTGCCAGCCTTGCCGCGTCTTCCATCGAATCTCCGTCAGCGTCGGGTGAGGTTCATCCCTCTGCTTCGGTAACGCGCTACGCGGCGGATTTCGGACGATCGAGCAGCAACCGAGTCTGGAGGCGGTCGTTATGACCGCCGTGCGATGGCTTCGATCTCGATGAGGCCGCCCTTCGGGAGGGCACCGACCGCGAACGTCGAGCGGGCCGGCGGCGGCTCGGGCATGAACTTGGCGTAGACGGCGTTGACCGCGGCGAAGTCGTCGATGTTCGCGAGGAAGAGCGTGGTCTTGACGATGTCGGCCATGCCGACGCCGGCGGCGTCGAGTACGGCGCCGAGGTTGCGCAGGGCGCGTTCGGCCTGGGCTTCCACGCCGCCCTCGACCAGCTCGCCCGTGGCGGGATCGAGGCCGAGCTGGCCGGAGCAGAACACGAGGTCGCCGCTCGCGATGCCCTGGCTGTACGGGCCGATGGCGGCGGGCGCGCCGTTGGTCGAGACGGCCTGGCGGGTCATGGCGTGGGCTCCTCGTGTCCGGTCCGGATGGTCGTGGCGATGATCGATGGCGGTCCGTCGCCGATCGACGGGATCGTGCCGGCCGCGACGGCCGCCGCGACGACCTCGGCGGCTCGCTTGCGCCTCCGCGAGCGAAGGATAGAGCGTCCACAGGGTCGGGCCCGAGCCGGTCATCCCGACCGCCCGAGCCAGCGTCCGCGTGAGGGCGCGCTTCACGCCCACGAGTCCAGGCGCAACGAGGAGCGCGGCCGGCAGGAGGTCGTTGGCGGAGGCCAGCACGCCGGCCCGGGCGATCAGGTCGGTGGCGGACAGGCCGTTCCCGAGCTCCTGCGCGAGGTGCGCCGACGACATCCGGATCGACCCGTCGCCCGACCCGCCGCGGATCCCGTCGAAGACCGAGAACACGTCCGGCGTCCGGACGGGGATCGATGGCCTCACGAGCAGGATCCCCGGGTGCCCGTGCACGCCCTTGAGCGGCGTCAGGCGCTCGCCACGGCCCTCGACCAGCGACGGCACGCCGTGCAGGAAGAACGGCACGTCGGAGCCGATCGAGGCCGCCGCCTGGACGCGGCGCTCGTGGTCGAGCTCGGCGCCCCACGCCTCGAGCGCGCCATCGAAGGCCGCGGCCGCGTCCGATGAGCCGCCACCGAGCCCGGCCGCGACCGGGATGTGCTTCTCGAGCCGGGCGGCCAGCGCCGGCGTGGCCGGGCGGCCGGGTCCCTCCCCCACCGCGGCCCGGGCCGCCGCGATCGCGCGCAGCACGAGATTGGCCTCGATCGGCCCGGCGTCGAACCCCGTCACGTGCAGCGTGTCCTCGCCGGCGGCCACCCGGGCTGGGGCCAGGCCCAGCCGGTCGGAGAGGGCGAGCGGCACGAACACCGAGTGCAGGTCGTGGAACCCGTCCTCACGCCGGCCCACGACGGCCAGGGTGAGGTTCAACTTGGCCGGGGCGAGCCGGATGACGGGCGTCAGGTGCGGATCAGGCACGGCCGGGCTACCCATCACCGGACTTGCGGCCGCGCCAGTCCGCGCCGATCGGTCCCAGCGCGTCCTTGAGTGCCAGCCACTCCCCCACGGCCACGGTCTGGGGACGCCGGTCCGCGGCGATGCCGGCCGTCTCGAGGGCCGCGGCCACGCGCGCCGAGTCGAAGGGGAGCTGCCGGGCCAGCACGTTGTGGAGCATCTTCCGTCGCTCGCGGAACGCGGCCTGGACCAGCCGCCACAGCTGGTCTTCCTCCTCGGCGGAGAGTCGATCGTCCGCGTCGAACGGCTCGACCACGATGACCGCCGATGCGACGGCGGGCTCCGGCTCGAACGCCTCCGGCGGCACCCGGAAGGCGACGCGGACCCGGGCGTGGTACTGCACGAACACCGAGAGGTAGCTCATCTTCCCGGGCGGCGCCGCGATCCGTTCCGCCACCTCGCGCTGGACCATGAGCACGAGCCGCCGTGGCCGCGGTGGCGTGCCCAGCAGCGCGTGCAGGATCGGGCTCGTGATGTGGTACGGCAGGTTCGCGACGACGTCGTAGGGCGGCTCGACGAGGCGGACGAGGTCCTGGTCGAGCGCGTCGCCCTCGATGAGCTGGAGACGGCCTTCCTCGAGCCCCGGCTCGAAGCGCTCGCGCAGGAATGTGGCGAGCCCCCGGTCGAGCTCGACCGCCGTGACCGTTGCGCCGGCATCGAGCAGGCCCGCAGTCAGGAGCCCAAGACCCGGCCCGATCTCCAACACGCGCCCGCCGGGCTCCGGGTCCGCCGTCTCGAGGATCTGCGAGAGCACGTCGGCGTCGGCCAAGAAGTTCTGCGACAGCGCGTGGCGGGCGCGCAGGCCGGCGGCGCGCAGCGTGGATCGGACCTCGGCGGGGTCGATCGTCACCGCTTCGCCAGTGGTAGCGACGGCCGGGCGTCGAGGTCCAGGCCCGCGCGCTCACCGGCCTCGAACCGGCGGGCGCCGGCGGCGCCGATCATCGCCCCGTTGTCGGTGCACAGGCCAGGTCGAGGCACGATCAGCGGCAGCCCCAGGGCCTCCGCCTCACTCGCCAGCCGCTCGCGGAGCGGGGCATTCGCCGCCACGCCGCCGCCCAGCACGATCGAGCGGGCGCCGATCGCCCGGGCCGCCCGGGCTGCCTTCGTGGCGAGCACGTCGACGACCGAATCCTGGAACCCCCACGCGAGCTCCGCAGTCGTGGCGGCAGAGAGCGTCGCGGCGGGGTCGTCGGCGGGCAGCCCTTCCTCAGCCCGGGCGTCGGCCACGATCCGTCGCGCCGCGGTCTTCAGACCCGAGAAGCTCAGATCGTACGTATCGCCCATCCAGGCCCGCGGGAACACGACGTCACGGCGCACAGCGTCCTCGGCGGCCTTCTGGATCGCCGGCCCGCCCGGGTAGCCGAGCCCCAACAGCCGCCCGACCTTGTCGAACGCCTCGCCCGCGGCATCGTCCACGGTCGTCCCAAGCAACCGGTACGTCAGGTGATCGCGCATCTCGGCGAGGAACGTGTGGCCGCCCGACACGACCAGCGCGACGAGCGGGAACTCCGGCGCGGGCTTCGTGGCCTCGTCCTCGCCCGGGTCGAGCAGCCACGCCGCGTACACGTGCCCCTCCAGGTGATTGACCCCGACGAGCGGCTTGTCGTGCACCCAGGCGAGGGCCTTCGCGAAGTTGATGCCCACGAGCAGCGATCCGGCGAGCCCCGGCCCATACGTGACCGCAACGCCGTCGATGTCGTCCCACGTCACGCCTGCGCCCTCCCACGCCTCGTCGAGCGTGGGCACGATCCAGCGCAAGTGAGCCCGCGCCGCGACCTCCGGCACGATCCCGCCGGTCGGGGCGTGGAGCGCGACCTGCGACGCGACCACGTTCGAGAGGATGCGCCGGCCACCTTCGATGAGCGCGATGCCGGTCTCGTCGCACGACGACTCGACGGACAGCAGGAGCGGTCCGCTCACGCGGTGTCCTCAGGAGCCGGGATCGGACGCTCGCGCGGGTCGGTCGGGGCCGGGGCCTCGTCGAGCACGGCACGCAGGCGCTCGATGCGGGCGCGCATGAGCGGCTCGTCGAGCGGTTCCGTGGTCATGATCAGCGCGTCCTCGTTGTCGTCGCTGTAGTAGCGCGGGCGGAGGCCGACCGGCCGGAAACCGTACTTCTCGTACAGCTTGCGGGCGGGGAGATTGGACAGGCGGACCTCGAGCGTCGCCTCATGGGCGCGCCGCTCCATCGCGACGTCGAGGAAGGCCAACAGCAGCCGTTCCCCGATCCGCTGGCGGCGCCAGGCGGGATGGACCGCGAACGTCGTGATGTGCGCTTCATCGACCATCAGCCACATCCCGCCGTAGGCCACGATCGAGTCGCCGATGCGGGCGACGAGGTAGTGGGCGAGCCGGTTGCTTTCGAGCTCGCTCTGGTAGGCATGCGGCGGCCAGGGCGAGGTGAAGCTCGCCTGCTCGATCGCGTGGATGGCGGGGAGGTCGTCGAGCCGCATCGGCTCGATGACCACCCTCACCGGGGGTCGCGCGACCATTCGACGGCCCCGCCGGTCGCGCGGACGCCGCGCGGGAGGGTGACGTAGTCGGGGACGAGGGTCTCGAGCTCCGAGCGGGGGCCGTCGGAGGCGCCGACGGCGGGTGTGTCGCCGCGCGTCCCGGAAGCCGTGCCTGCCGCCGCGGCGATCGCGGCCAGCTTGGCCGCCCCGGCGCGCAGCAACGCCTGGCCCAGCCCCGCCCGCGCCGTCTCGCCGCGCGCGAGCGCATCCTCGGGAGCACGCCCGGCCAGGTCCACGGCCACGAGCCGTTCGCCCGGGGCGAGGTCCGGCTCCTCCCCGGCGGGCAGCGGCACGGGCGCCGAACCGGCCCGGACCACCAACCGGTCGCGCGGCCCGGCCGGCAGCAGCAGGACGATCGGGGCAACGTCGCCCTCGAGGCCTTCAGCCACCGCCACGGCGGCGTCCGCCGCCTCGACCGCCTCGATCAGCGCCTCCGCGGTCGATACCCCCACCAGCGGGATCCCGAGCCCGTGGGCCAGGCCCTTGGCCGTCGCGATGCCGACCCGCAGCCCGGTGAACGCCCCGGGACCGGTCCCGACGACGATCCCGACCAATCGCGACTTGCGGATGTTCTGCTCACCCAGGAACCGCCCGATCGAGGGCAGCAGTGTCTCGCCGTGCCGATACCCCGCCGTCCAGGTCGACATCCCGTCGGCCACGCCGTCGGGCGTCCCCGTGGCGATCACGACCTGGCTGGTTGACGTGTCGATGGCGAGGATCGCCCGCCGGCGCCCGTCGTGGGTCACGCCGCGACGTCCAGGTAGCGCCGGTAGTCGTCCGAGCCAGCCACGAGCGTGATCGAGCGGCGGTCGTCCCCCGTTCCCTCGATACGGACGTCCAGGCGCGCGGCGGGCAGCGCGTCGCCCAGGCGCTCTGGCCATTCCACGAGTGTGACGCCCTCGCGCTGGCGCTCATCGATGAGGCCGCCGGCGAGCGCGTCTTCCGCCGAGGCCAGGCGATACGGGTCGATGTGGAACAGCGGCAGCCGGCCGCGGTACTCGGCCATGAGGATGAAGCTCGGCGAGGTGACCGTCTCGGTCACGCCGAGACCCGCGGCGAACGCCTTGGCGAGGTGGGTCTTGCCCGCCCCGAGGTCGCCCCACAGGCAGACCAGGTCACCGGCCTGCGCCACGGCCCCCATGGCGCGGCCCAACGCGCTCGTGGCGGCGGGATCCGCAGCCTCGACCACGCGGCTCGCGACCGTCGACGAGGTCATCGCCGTCAGACGAACCGCTCGAGATCACCGAGCGGCACCGCGGTGACCGAACCGTCGGCGAACCGCACGGAGCCCGCCTCGAGATGGACCCCGCCGGCGAACCGGCGCGGCCCGACCAACCCGGCCCAGATCCCGTCGCGACCGCCGAGCGGGCCACCACGGACCCGCACGAAGTCGGCCGGGGGTGTCGGCACGTCCACCTCGCTCTCGAACACGAGCATCGGCGGGTCGCCGACGATCGCCACCTCGTGCCCGGCGAGCGCCTCGAGCACGTCCATCACCGGGCTCGGCAGGGGCCGGCGGGTCGCGCCCTCCAGCACGAGGACCGCGTACGGTGCCAGGCGATGCAGCGCCGCTCGCTGGCGCCGCTCCGATGCTGTGAAGTCGCGCCGCTCCTTGCTCGCGAGGCCGCCGACCACGATGCCGCGCACGCCCATCGCCCGAGCTCGGGTGAGGGTCTCGGCATCGATCCGGGACCCGACGACGAGGATCGTCCCGGCGAGCCCGACGTCGAGGCCCCCGGAGCGCAGCTCGCCATCGCTCCCCGCCGCGATGTGCAGGCGCCCGCGGCTCGGGCCGCCCAGGGCCACGATGGCCTTGAGCCCCCGACCACGCGCCTGGATGACGATGGCCGAGCCCGGACGGACCTCGCGGACGATGCCGGTCACCGGGCTGTCAAACGTCTCGGTGACCTCACCGCCCGCGACGCGCCAGTGATCCCGCCACAGGAACAGCAGCTCCCCCTCGTTCGTCCTGGCGCCCGGCCTGGGGTCCGCGCTCGATGGGATGATGCGGTCGAGGAGCAACGGGTCGCGGATGCGCTCGGCGATCGGCGCTCCCGCGACGACACTCTCCCCCGCCGCCACGAGGGCTCGATCACCCGGCGCGAGGGGGAAGGTGATCTCGGCGGGTGCCTCGATGAGCCGGCGGGCGCTGACCAGGCCCAGATCGGCCGCCACCGACCCCTCGAGCGCGGGCGGGGCGGTCACGTGTCGAACCCCTGCCAGAGCGCGGCCTGCCAGGCCGCCAGGAGGTCGCGCCGCCGGTCGGCACGATCAGGGAGCCGCAGCGGGACGTCGCGCAAGTCGACGAGGAGGCCGCCGAGTCCCCCGGCCACGTCGACCGCGAAGTGCCGGCCGCGTGCGCCGAGCTTGATTCGGTCGCGGAAGCGGAACTCGGCCACCGCCGTCTCGCCCGGCGGCAGATCGACGAGCTCCAGGCTGCCGGGCACGAGATCCAGCTCGCTCACGCCGCCGCCGGCGTGGACGAGCACGCTCCCCGCGGACCGGCCGGAGCGCAGACCGGACGGGATCACCACGCTCCCGAGCGGCGCCAGCAGGTCATCGACGAGGTCGCCCATGACCGTAAGCCGTTCCGACTCGTCCGGGATGGCCCCGAGCGTGCCCATAAGCCGGGCGTGGTCGAACGCGTACTGGCTGGCCCCGGATCGCCGCAGCACGTCGACATGGGCGAGGGCCACGGTCGGGGCCGGGACCGCCGACCACACCCCGCCGCCGCACACGACCAGGTCGGGCGGCGCCGCCTCGAAGTCCGTCGTAGCCGCGGCGAGCCGAACGAGCGCGGCCCGCGCCGCGGCCATCCGAAGCGCCGCCCCGTCGCCCGCCGCGTCGGCCCACGGCGCGATCCGCAGCTCGCGCATCCGATCCCGGATGCGGTGGCGGTCCGACGGCACGGTGGACCACAGGAGCACGCCATCCACGATGGTGTCGTCGGGCTCGTCCGGAGCCACGGCCGCGGCGGGGACGACCGCGAGGCGCACCTCCCGGCTCACGCCCCCGACCGCTGGCTCGGCCGCGGCCCGGACCCCCGCGTCATGCCCCAGGATGATCGTCTCGACGCGGCGGTGCAGGACGTCGGCCAGGGCCTGTGTGGCAGGCCCGATCGCGCGTCGCGGATCGTCCGACGGCATGGCCATTTCGAGCAGCAGCTCGCTGAGGGGATCACGCTTGCCCGTGGCATCGTCCGGGCCTGCGGCGAGCGGTGTCATCATCGGCAGCGACCGCCGGGCACGCCCCGGCGCCGCCTCCACCGCCGCCGGGGCCAGCACGATCGGCCCAGAGCGGGTCGACACGTCTCCGAAATCGTCGAGGGTCTCCGACATCCCGCCCGACAGGACGATCGGCACCGCCGGCCGGCGGACCGCCACGGCCGAGACGAGCGCTGCCAGCTCGCGGATCGCGCTGCGTTCGTCGGCGCGCGGCGGGTCGCTGGCGCCGACGAGGATGGCGTCGATGTCGTGATCGAGCAGGAGCCGCGACATGACGAGCGGATCCGTGGTCTCGGCGCTCGCTCCGGTCGGCCGCCAGCCGCTGCGACCGGCGGTCGCCATGAGCCCGGCCAGCGTCCGCTCGGCACCCGCCACGACCGCCAGCCGGCGGGGTGGCCGGCTACGAACCTCGAAGCGCGGCAGGGCGTCGCTGCCGATATCGGTCACGCCGAGCGCCGACGCGAGCTCCGGGTCCGCGGCCCGGACACGCCCGACGAGCAGCTCGACCGCGACGTCCACGGCGGCCCCGGCCGGGAGTGCGAGGCTGCCGATGAGGCGCCACGTGCCCGAGACCCGGCCGATCAGCGCGATCGACGCGGTGGCGGCGCCATGGTCGATGGTCAGGAAGGCATGCGGATCGGAACTCACCGCCAGATGCTACCCGGACCGCCCGGAACGAGGGTGCTCAGGCGTCCCAGGCGAGCTCTTCGTCGAGCTCCTCGAGCCGCGCGATCAGCAGCTCGATGCCGGTCTCGTCGGCCATGATCTCGCTGGCGGAGGCCAGCTCCCCGCCGAACACGCCGCGGAGCACGGGATCGAAGAAGAGCATCGCGTTCGCGCCGAGGGCTCGATACGGCCGGCTGGCCTCGAGGAAGTGCACGGCCGAGGACGTCAGCCCGCGCAGCTGGATCTCGCGCGCGACCGTCTCGATGAGCTCGTCGCGTTGTTCCTCGTTGGGCTCGAACTCGAGGTTCATGAGGCCGCCCCTTCGGACCGGCTTGCCGGCGATGCCGGCGCGAGGGCCGGTGACATGGCCGCACCGAACGCCTCGTACGCGGCGGCGCCGCGCAGGGCGAAGATCACATGCTCGATCTCCGGGGATCGCTCCAGCTCGTCCCGCACGGTGTCGACCGTGATCCGGGCCGCCTCATCGAGCGGAAAGCCCCCGACGCCGGTCCCGAGCGCGGGGAACGCGACGCTCGTGGCATTGATCTCGCGGGCGCGGGCCATGGCGCTGCGGACCGCCGCTTCGATGGTCGGGCCGCTCGTGCGCCGGACGCGGTCCAGCGAGACCGCGTGGATGACCGCGCGGGCCGCCAGGGCGCCGGCCGTGGTCACGATCGATTCGCCGAGGGGGACGGGGGCCTGGCGGACGGCCGCGAACTCGATCTCGTCGCCGCCGGCGCGCTTGAGGGCCCCGCCGACCCCGGTCGCCATCCACAGCGACAGGTTCGCGGGGTTGACGATCGCGTCGACCTCGAGCTCGCAGATATCGCCGTTCCAGAGTTCGATCCGTGCCAAGGTTCGTGCCATCCCTTATCGCTCGGAGAGCGTCCGCAGACCGACCGGCCCAGCCGCGGCATGGTACACCCGGGGCAACCGGCCAGCCATCTGGGTCACGACTTCCCAGGTGTTCGTGGTGCGTGTTCGCGCCAGGTCCTCCACGCTGATCCGCTGGTCAACCTGGCGGCCCAGGAGCACGAACTCGTCGTAAGGGGTGACCGGGGGTCCGGGGACGTCGGTGACGTCGATCATGATCGCGTCCATCGCGACGTTCCCGACCAGCGGCGCCCGAACGCCGCGGACGAGGGTCTCGGCCCGGTTCGAGAAGGCACGCGCGAACCCATCCCCGTAGCCGAGCGGGAGCGTGGCGATGCGGCTGGGCCGGGTCGTCGTGAAGGTCGGTCCGTAGCTGATGCCGTGACCGGCCGGCAGATCGGCGACCCGGACGGGGCGGGCGTGGAGCGACATGACCGGCCTGAGGGCGCCGATCGCCGTGCTGACAGCGGAGGGGAGCGTCTGACCCGCGAGCTCGTCCGGGACGATGCCGTAGACCGCCAGCCCCGGCCGCACACCGTCGAGGCTGGCGACGCCGGTGAACAGGCCGCCACTGGCCGCGACGTGTCGAGGCGGCACCGGCAGGCCGGCCGCCCGCAGGAGCGTCGTCGCCGCGTCGAACCGGTCCAGCTGCGCGCGCGTGCGATCCGGGTCCTCGCTCGCCTGGAGATGCGTCCAGAGGCCCCCAAGGCGGGCGTGTCGGGCGCCCGCGACCGCCTGGGCTGCGGCCACGAGCGCGTCGGACGCGAAGCCCCCGCGACCAAAGCCCGTCTCGACCTCGAGCTCGATCTCGAGCGGCTCGCGGGCGCCCGCGCCGGTGCGGGCGCCGGCGTCGGCCTCGACCGCGGCCTGGCCGTCCGCGCCATCCGCCGCGGCGAGCAACTCCGCCAGCTGCTGCGGGTCGCCGGCGGACACCCTCACGCGCTCGCGGGCGGCGACCGAGGCGAACGCGACCGGGATCGGGTAGAACACCCGGATCGGCGCCTGGACCCCGCCGGCTCGCAGGGCCAACGCTTCGTCCATGGCCGCGACGCAGAAGCCGTCCGCACCGGCCGCCTCGAGCGCCAGCGCCACCGGCACGGCCCCATGTCCATAGGCATCGGCCTTGACCACCGGGTGGACGGGGACGCCGTCGCCAGCCAGGGAGCGCAGCGCCGCCAGGTTCCCTCGCAGCGCATCGAGGTCGATCTCCAACCAGGCGAGGCGAGGGAGCGGCGGCAGGCCGGCCGCCGAGAGACGGGTCTCGATCGAGCTCACGCGCGGGCGCTGGGATCCGCGTCCGCTGGCGTCGACTCGGCGGCCGCGGCGGCCAAGGGCGCACGTGAACCGAAGCCCAGTCGCCGGGTGCTCGCCCGCCGCTCCGCGGCCCCGGCGAGTCGCTTGCGGGCGATGGCGAGACCGTCCGGCAGGTCCGAGGCCAGCAGGCCAGCGTCGCCGTACCGGTCACGGACCCAGTCACCGGCGGCGCCGTGCAGGTACACCCCGAGCCGCGCGGCCGCGAATGGCGTGAGCCCCTGGGCGAGCAGTGCACCGATCACACCGGCCAGCACGTCGCCCGTCCCGCCAGTCGCGAGCGCCGGGTTCTCGAACGGGGCCACGGCGACCTCGCCGTCCGGCGAGGCGATGATGGTCCGGGCGCCCTTGAGGACGACGACCTGGTGCCACGCGGCGGCGGCGTCACGAGCCGCGGCGACCCGGGCATCGTCGTCATCGATCAGGTCGCCGTCGGTGCCGTGCTCGACGCCACTCCCGGCGCGCAGCCGCTCGAACTCCCCGGCGTGGGGCGTGAGGACGGCGGGCCGCCGCTCGCCGCTCCACCAGCCGTCCATCGTGGCCAGCGAGCGGAGCGCCTCGGCGTCCAGGACGATCGGCGGCGGCTCCTCGCCGGGCGGCACGATCAGCTCGCGGACCAGCTCGGCGGTCGCGAGACCGGGTCTCAGCCCCGGCCCCAGCACGATCGCGTCGTGCTCGTGGTCGAGGATGCGGGCCAGGGCGGGCTCCGGGTCGACCTCCTCGACGTCGTCCTCGGGCAGGCCCATGGTCGTGGCTTCGACGACCTTGGCGGCGAAGAGCGGCTGGAGCGACTCGGGGACGGCCAGCGTGACGAGGCCGGCGCCACCACGACCGGCGGCCTGGCACACGAGCAGAGCTGCCCCGGCGTAGTCGAGGGAGCCCGCGATCACGAGCAGCTTGCCGAATGAGCCCTTGTGGCCACGGACGCGGCCGCTCCGGCAGCAGCGTGGCGGCCAGCTCGTCGTCGAGGCGCGTCGCGCCGCTCGGCCACGGCCGTCCGGGCGGCGCGGCATCGCAGCGGAACGCCCTCCGCATCGGTCGTGCGCCGGCCGAAGCCGACCGGCGGTCGGTCAGGCACGGCCGTCCTCGATTCCGTCCGCGTCATCGGGGCGTGGCGCGTCCGACGCCAGCGCGCCCGCCCCGCCGACCTCCGCCGCGACGCGCAGGCGCTCGATGCGCGCCAGGATCCGGCGCTCTCGATCGTCGAGCCGATCCTCGATGTCGGGCGGGAAGAGGTAGCGGCCGCCCTCGGTGCGCAGGCCGTAGGCGATCGCCACCGCGTAATCGGACTCGTGGGTGATCGAGACGGCGATGCGGCCCATCCCGAGCTGCGCGGCCCGGGCGGCGGCTCGCCCGTGGAGGCGGACGGAGGGCTGCCCGGTCGGCAGCCGCTCGATCTCGATGTCGCGCCAGCCGATGCCACGGACCCCGAGGCCGAGCACCTTCGAGACGGCCTCCTTGGCCGCCCAGCGACCCGCCATCGTCTCGGGCCGGCCGCGGACGTAGCGCTGTTCGCCGGGGGTCAGCACGCGCTTGGTGAAGCGTTCCCCGAACCGCTCCAGGGACGCCCGGATGCGGTCGACCTTGATGATGTCGATGCCCAGCTCCGTCGTGCCGTCCGGGACGTCCACCTGCCGATCTCTACTCGACCGTGACCGATTTCGCGAGGTTGCGTGGCTGGTCGACGTCCGTGCCCCGGGCGATCGCCACGTGGTAGGCGAACAGCTGGAGCGGGATGATCGCGAGCACCGGGCTCAGAGCCTCGTGCGTGTCCGGCACCCAGCAGATGTCGTCGGCGAAGCGCTCGATCTGGGTGTCGCCCTCGGTCGCGACGGCGATGACGCGCGCGTCCCGCGCGCGGCCCTCCATCACGTTCGACGCGAGCTTCTCGTATACCGACGAGCGGGTCGCCACGGCCACGAGCGGGCACTCCGCGTCGAGCAACGAGATCGGCCCGTGCTTCATCTCGCCCGCGGCGTAGCCCTCGGCGTGGACGTAGCTGACCTCCTTGAGCTTGAGCGCGCCCTCGAGCGCGGTCGGGTACGTGTACCCGCGCCCCACGAACATGAAGCCGCGCGAGTTCACGTAGCGCCGCGCCAGATCGGCGATGCCCGACGCGTTCTCGAGCGCGCGGGCCGCTCCGGCGGGCAGCGCATGCAGGGCCGCCCCGAGCTCCAGCTCCTGTTCCGCGCCCAGGGTGCCGCGCGTCTTCGCGATCGCGGCGGCCAGGATCACGAGCGTCGTGACCTGAGCGACGAACGTCTTGGATGCGGCGACGGCGATCTCCGGCCCGGCCTGGAGGAAGAGGACACGGTCCGCCTCGCGGGTGATCGCGCTGCCGACGGTGTTCGTGACGGCGATGACCGGCGCGCCGCGTTCGCGGGCGAGCCTCGTCGGGGCGATGGTGTCGGCGGTCTCGCCGGACTGGGTCACGGAGATCACGAGCGTCCGGCCGTCGATGGGCGGCGGGTTGTAGCGGAACTCCGAGCCGACCGTGGCACGGGCCGGGATGCCGACCCAATCCTGGATGGCCGTCGCCCCGACGAGCGCCGCGTAATAGGCGGTCCCGCAGGCGATCAGCTCGACCCGGTCGATGGTGCGGATCGTCTCGTCGAAGCCCTCGAACTCCTCGAGCCAGATGTGGTCCTCGCGGGTCACGCGTCCGGCGATCGTCTGGCGCAGCGTCTCGGGCTGCTCGTGGATCTCCTTGAGCATGAAATGCTCGTAGCCGCCCTTCTCGGCGGCCTCGGGCGTCCAGTCGATGGTCGTGACCTCGCGCTGGACCTCGGTGCCGTCCACGTTCGTGATCGTGACGCCCCACGGCCGCAGGTCGGCCACGTCGCCGTCCTCGAGGAAGATCACCTGGTCCGTGTGGGCGAGGATCGCGGCGACATCGCTGGCGAGGAAGCCCTCCCCATCGGCCAGGCCTACGACGAGCGGCACGTCCTTGCGAGCACCGACCAGCCGGTCGCCCTCGCCACGGTGCATGACGGCGATGGCGTAGGCACCCTCGGCCAGGCGGAGCGCGGCGCGCACGGCTTCGGCGAGGTCACCGGTGTAGGCCTCCTCGACCATGTGGGCGAGGGCCTCCGTGTCGGTCTCCGAGGTCAGCTTGTGGCCGCGCGCGGCCAGGCCATCGCGCAGCTCGCGGAAGTTCTCGATGATCCCGTTGTGGATGACCGTGATCTCGCCCGTGCAGTCCTGGTGGGGATGGGCGTTGAGGTCGTTGGGACGGCCGTGCGTGGCCCAGCGGGTGTGGGCGAGGCCCAGCGCCGCGTGCGGTGTCCGGTCCGCGATCGCGACCTCGAGGTTGGCGAGCTTGCCGGCCTTCTTCTCGACGAACAGGTCGCCGCCGTCGTCGACGAGCGCGATACCGGCGGAATCGTAGCCGCGGTACTCCAGGCGCTTGAGCCCGGCCATGAGGATGGGGCCGGCCTCGCGGGGCCCGGTATATCCAACGATGCCGCACATGACGTCAGGTCCTCCTTCGGGTGACACCTTCGGTCGGGCACCGTGAATTAGTTTAGTCGCTCCTCCGCGAGGGCCGCGAGCGCGTCGGCCAGCTCGGACACCAGGGCCTCGTCGTGACCCTCGACCATCACCCGCAGCGCGGGTTCCGTGCCGGATGGCCGGACGAGGACGCGACCGGCGTCGCCGAGACGCATCGAGGCGTCGGCGATCGCCCGGCGAAGCGCCGCATCGCCCTCCCACTGGTCCTTGTGGCGGGCCTTGATCGCGCGTTGCTGCTGCGGAAGCAGCGGGATGGCCGCCGCGAGGTCCGCCAGCGACGTCCCGTGCGTGGTCATCACCCGCAGGACCTCGAGGGCCGTGACGATCCCGTCGCCCGAGGTCGTGTGCTCCAGCACGATGACGTGACCGGACTTCTCGCCGCCCAGCGTCGCTCCGGAGACCTGCATGCCGTCGAGGATGTACTTGTCGCCGACGGGGGTGCGCACGACCTCGCCACCGGCCGCCTCGACGGCGCGCTGCAGGCCGCCGTTGGACAGGATCGAGACGACGAGCCCGCCGGGCAGCGCGTCGCGCCGGAGACGCTCCAGGGCGAGGATGCCCAGGACCTGGTCGCCATCGACCACGCGACCGGCCCCGTCGACCGCGATCAGGCGGTCGGCATCGCCGTCGAGCGCGAACCCGACGTCGGCGCCGCGCTCCTTGACGGCCAGGGCCAGCGACGCGGGTGCGGTGGCGCCGCTGTCGACGTTGATGTTGACGCCGTCGGGCTCGACGTGGATCGCGTCGACCCGCGCCCCGGTCGCCACGAGGATGCCGGGGCCCAGGGCGCCGCCGGAGCCGTTCGCCCCGTCGAGCACGATGTGCAGGCCCGACGCGTCGATGGACTCGGCGAGACCCACCCGATGCGTGCGGTAGGCCTCGACCTCGTGGCTCGCGTCCACCGACCGGCCCAGCTCCGCGTTGCCCACGCCGCCGAGCTCGCCCTCGCGCCAGATGAGCGCCTCGAGCTCCTCCTCGATGGCGTCGTCGAGCTTGAGGCCGTCGGCGTCGAGCACCTTGAGGCCGTTGTCGTCGGCCGGGTTGTGCGAGGCCGAGACCATGATGCCGGCCTGATACGGCCCGCTCCGCGCGAGGAAGGCGAGTGCCGGGGTCGGCACGACTCCAACGCCATGGACGTCCACGCCGAGGCTCGTGGCGCCCGCCGTGATCGCCGCGACGAACATGTCGCCCGAGCGCCGGGTGTCCTGGCCCACCACGATGCTGCCGCCCGGGCCGGCCAGGCGCTTCGCGGTCGCCCGGCCGAGCGCATAGGCCATGGGCGGCTTGAGATCGACGTTGGCGACACCGCGGATGCCGTCGGTACCGAAGAGTCGGGACATGCGCCCTCAGCCGCCCGGACTGGTGGATGGCGACGCGGAGGTGCCGCCGGCCGCCGGCGACGGCGAGGGCGGGATCGATACGGTGACGGCGACCTGGTCCGGGCTCGCGCTGACGAGCGCGAGGCCTGCGGGCAGGTCGGTCGTGACGGCCACCGAGGTCGTGCCGGGCTCGAGATCCGCCACGTCGAGGAGTGCGAGGAGCCTCGCCCCGTCCAGCCGATCGAGGTCGGCGACCGAGCCGCCCAGCGTGATGAGCACGCGATCGGTCGATGTCGTGTAACGCCGATCCGGGCGCGCACCGATGAGGTCAAGGCCGACCTCGAATGTCCGGGTCTCGGCCACCGGGCGGAGGGTGATGGTGACGCGGACGGCTTCGACATCGAGGGCCACGACACCGGTCGGAAGCACCAGGGTCGTCTCGAAGGTCTCGGTCGACGACAGCCCGACGATCGAGACCGGGGCCGTGTCGACCCTGACGAGCGGCTCGAGCTCGTCGATGTCCCCCTCGACCGTGACGACCTGCGGTGACACTGTCGCGGCGACGACCAGGAACCCGGGCGCCGGGTCGCCCGTGATCAGCGGGCTGATCGGGAGGATCTTCGAGTCGCGATCCGAGAACACCGGGATCGTCACGCGCGCCGTGGCGGGATCCACATTGACCTGGCTGACCGCGTCGCCGAGGGCGTCGACGGGCACGAGACGCACGTCCTGGTCGACGTTGATGCCCGTCGGCTGGATCTGAACGTTCGCCCGGGCCTCCACGACGAGATCCAGGACCGACGCCGGTCCCGTGATCACCGCCTGAAGCGGGTCGACGGTCGTGGCACCCAGCTCTAGGCCGTCCGGCGGGGCGAGCTGGGCGACGCGCACCGGGACCGTGCGCTTGACGAGCTTGTCGAGGTTGATCGTCATGCGATCGGGGTCCTTATCGACCACGGTGATGCGATCGTCGATCGATTCCACCGTGATGGGCACGCTCTGGGGGCCGCTGCCGGGCTCGATGCCGCTGATGTCGATCCACGCCAAGAACGTCGAGGTGATCGGGCGCGCCCCCGACGGCGACAGGTATCGGACATTCGTGACCGGTTCGACGACCGTGAGCCGAACCGTGTCGTCTGGCTGGCCTCGGACCTCGACCGGGATGGACCCTGGGAACGATTGCGTGTTCTCGGCGAACACGAAGCCGCCATAGAGCAGGGTCGCGAGGCCGATCGCGGCGAGCTTCAGGGGCCAGTTGTGGACGATGACCCGGATGACTCGGGTCACCGCGGAGCCCGTGCGGCCGAGGGTGTGGTCGGCTCCCGCGCGGGCCGCCACCCGAACGCGCCTCGGCGGCGCCCATGGTTCGGGTCGAGCAGATGCCGGATCGAGCGCGCCAGGTGGGCCTCGTTCAGGTTGCGCACGATGCGCGAGCGCTCCACGAGGCTGATCTGACCATTCTCCTCGGAGACGACGATGACCACCGCGTCGGTCTGCTCGGCGATACCGAGGGCCGCCCGATGACGGGTGCCGAAGCGCTCGGCGTGGACGCTCGTCTCGGACAGCGGAAGGAGCGCACCGGCGGCGAGGATCGTCTCGCCGCGGATGATGACCGCGCCGTCGTGGAGCGGCGTGCGCGGCGCGAAGAGGGTGCGGATGAGGTCGGCCGACACGTCGGCGTGGATCATGACGCCGCTCTCCGCCGCGTCCTCGAGACCCGTCTCACGCTCGAGCACGATCAGCGCCCCATGGCCATCGGCGCTCAGGTCGGCGGCGGCCCTGGCCACCTCGTCCGCGACGTGGTCCACCGCCCGGGAATCGGCGGGTGACAGCATCCAGCCGAGCGACCCGACGCGGCCGATCCGCTCCAGTCCGCGGCGGATCTCCGGTTGGAAGATGACCACGAGGGCGAACAGGCCGACGACCGCGCCGCCCTGCAGGATCCGGGTGAGCAGCTCGAGCCCGAAGGCGACCGCCAGGACATACACGACGAACAGGACGCTCACCCCGAGGAGGAGGCGGACCGCGCGTGTCCCGCGGATCAGACTGAACAGCCAGTAGATGAGGAGGGCGGTGATCCCGATGTCGACCAGCGTGGTCAGGCGAACCTGCTCGAGGATCGATCCGAGGAGCTCCGTCATCGTCGCCCGAGTGTAGCATCGCTCCCCGTTCCAGCCGAGGCTGGCGGGGCCGGGTCGGGCGTCAGGCGCAGAGCGAAACGAGGCGCGGATCGTCCGCCAGCCGGTCGGCCACCACCGCGCACAGCCGGGCCCGCGTCGCCGTGTCGTCGTCGAGCTCCGCGAGGCGGGCGAGGAGAACGAGCTTGTCCGCCGCGATCGTCCGCCAGCCAAGGTCGAGATACAGCTCCGCCAGGTTGAGGTGCAGGCCCGGATCGGCGGGGCTGGTCGCCAGCGCGAGGTAGCACACGTCGATCGCGGCGTGGAGCTGGCCGGCGGCCCGATGGCCGGTCGCGGCTGCCAGGGCGAGCTCGCGGGTCGCGATGGCGTCGCCGGCGGCTGCCGCGTCCTCGACGGCGGCCATGGCAGCGACGGGCTCGAAGGGAGGCGGCGGGGGCGGCTCGGGCTCGACCGGTTCGATGGGCTCGACCGGTTCGATGGGCTCGACGGGTTCGATGGGTTCGACGACAGCGGCGGCGGCGTCCGCTCCCTCGCCATCGTGCCGGCCCCGGCCCAGGACGCGGTCCTCGAGGATGCCCAGGGCGCGCGACAGGGTCTCGCTCACGCTCGGGTCGCTGGCGGCTCCGCTCTGGGTCAGCCGGGCGACCAGCGCCTTGACACCGTCACGTCGGCTGCGCGATTCGGCGAGCTCGAGAGCCCGGCGAGCGGTATCCAGCGCGTCCGACGTGCGACCGCTCGCGTCGAGCGCGGCGGCCAGTCGATCGAGGGCCTCGGCGGCTCCGGCGCGATCGCCGGTCGCGACCAGGGCGTCGGCTCGGCCACGCAGGGCCGCCTCGTCGGCTGGCGCTCGCTCGAGGGCCGCATCGAACGCGGCGAGGGCTTCGGTGCGCTTCCCGATCCCGGCCAGGACGTTCCCGATGCTGACGAGCGGCAGCGGCCGGTCGGGCGCGAGCTTGGCCGCCTCGCCGTAGGCCGAGAGGGCCGCATCCTGGCGGCCGCGCAGGGCCGCGACGTGCCCGCGGCGGAGCGCGTCCTTGTAGCGCTCGTACAGCGCGTCGCTACTCATGCCAGCAACTCTACGAGCAACGCCTTCTGGACGTGGAGCCGGTTCTCGGACTGCTCGAAGATCAGGCTCCGTGGTCCGTCCATCACCGACGACGTGATCTCGTCGCCGCGATGCGCCGGCAGGCAGTGCATCGCGACGGCATCCGGGCCGGCCGCCGCCATCAGGTCGTCATCGACGCGGTACGCCGCGAAGGCGTCGCGGCGCTCCTCCGCCTCGGCTTCCTGGCCCATCGACGTCCATGCGTCGGTGTAGACCACGTCCGCACCCTCGACCAGCTCGATCGGGTCGCGTCCGAACACGAGCCTGCCGCCCGAAGCGGCGGCGAGTGCCTCTGCCCGCGCCACGATCGACTCGTTGGGGGCGTAGCCGACCGGATGGGCGAGCCGCACCTCCATCCCGTAGGCGGCACCGAGCAGCGCCAGGGAGTGATAGACGTTGTTGCCGTCGCCGACGAACGTGATGACGGCCCCCTCGAGACGGCCCAGGTGCTCCCGGATCGTGAAGACGTCGGCCAGCGCCTGGCACGGATGCTCACGCAGGGTCAGGCCGTTGATGACCGGGATGCCGGCCTGGGCCGCGAGCTCGACCACGACCGCGTGCGGCCCGGTGCGGGCGACGATCCCGTCGACGAAACGCTCCAGGTTGCGGGCGACGTCGCGGACCGCTTCGCGGGCGCCCATGACGGCGTCCTCGGGCAGGTAGATCGCCACACCGCCGAGCTGGGCCATGCCCGCCTCGAACGTGACGCGCGTCCGCAGCGACGGCTTCTGGAACAACATCGCGAGCGTCCGCCCATTGAGCGGGGGCGCAGCGTGGCGACGGGTCGCGCGGAACTCCGTCTTGAGGGCCTTGGCCGTGCCGAAGACCTGATCGACCTCCGCCGCACTCAGGTCAGCGACGCTCAAGCAGGTCGCGACCGCGTAGCGAAACGGAGGTCGTCATGGGGCGAGGCCGAGGTGGCCCGTGGTTAGCGCTTCGTGTACTGCGGCGCTTTTCTCGCCCGCTTGAGGCCGTACTTCTTTCGCTCTTTCATGCGCGGATCGCGGGTCAGCAGACCTGCCTGGCGCAGGGGCACGCGGTTGGCCGCGTCGTCGACCTCGAGCAGCGCGCGGGCGATGCCGTGGCGGATCGCGCCGGCCTGGCCGGTGACGCCGCCACCTTCGACCTTGACCATGACATTGAAGCGGCCCTCGGTCCCGGTCACCCGGAACGGCATGCGGACCTCGGCCTCGTTGACCGCGTTGCCGAAGTGTTCATCGAGCGATCGGCCGTTGATCACGATCTCACCCTCGCCCGGCAACAGCCGGACGCGAGCGATCGCCGTCTTGCGGCGGCCGGTCCCGGAGTAGAAGGCGGGGATGGACATGATTTCGTTGCTCCTCGTCAGGCGAGCGGCTCAGGCTGCTGAGCCTGATGGGGGTGATCCGATCCGGCGTAGATCTTCAGCTTGCGCAGCTGCTGCGCGCCGAGGCGGGTGTGCGGCAGCATGCCCTTGACGGCGCGGCGGATGACTTCCTCCGGCCGGCGGTCCAGGAGATGACCCAGGGTCTCCTCCTTGAAGCCCCCGGGGTAGCCGCTGTGGCGGGCGTAGACCTTGCTCTCGAGCTTGTCGCTGGTCACGGCGATCCGGCCCGCGTTGAGCACGATCACGTGGTCGCCCGAGTCGAGATTGGGCGTATAGGTGGGCTTGTGCTTGCCCTCGAGGACCGGCGCGATGCGCGAAGCGAGGCGGCCGAGGGTCTCGTCCGTCGCGTCCACGACGAACCAGCGTCGCTCGATCTCGCTCTCCCGGACCGTGTAGGTCTTCGCGTTCATCGTTCCTCGTGTTCTCCGTTCATGTCGCTCCCGGTCCGCCGCCCGAAGGCGACGCGCCGGAGGCACAGGCCCTTCGCCGGGACCGCTGTCCCTTTGAAGGCCGGTTCCGCATCGGCGAGTGCCGATCGGACCGCGGTGTCATCCATCTTTCCAAGGCCGACCTCCACGAGGACGGCCACCATGCGCCGGACCTGTCCCCTCAGGAACGAGTCGGCCCCGACGTCGATCGTCACGAGCCGGCCCTGCCGCCGGACCCGAACCGTCGTGACGGTCCGGACCGGTGAGCGGTCCGACGCCCCGAAGGCCCCAAAGTCGTGCCGGCCGATGAAGACCGACCCGGCCAGCGCCATCGCGGCGGTGTCGAGCGGGACCCGCACCCCGAGCGCCGTGCGCTCGCGAAGCGGGCTTGGCGGCCCGTTCCAGACGGTGTAGCGGTACTCCCGGTACCGCGCCGCGAAGCGGGGCTTGAACCCGGCCGGTGCCCGGCGCAGCCCGTGGACCGCGACATCGGCCGGGAGCACTCGTTCGAGCGCCTTGCCCAGCTCCGTCGCCGTCTGGTGTCCATCCCACGAGAAGGCGATCACCTGCCCCGTGGCATGCACCCCGGCGTCCGTGCGTCCGGCCCCGTCGACCCGGCGGTGCTCCCCGTTTCCGAGGCGCATCAACGCGTCTTCGAGAACCCCTTGGACCGTCCGTTTCCCAGGATTGACCTGGAAGCCGAAGAAGTCCGTACCATCGTATTCGACCCTGGCGCGGAAGCGCCGCGGGGACGCCCTCTCGGGCATCGATTGTTAGACCAGTTCGATCTGGACGATTTCGGCGGCGTCGCCGCGGCGCTGACCGATCTTCACGATCCGGGTGAACCCGGATGTGCGGTCGGCGTACTTGGGCGCGATCTCATCGAACAACTTGTTCACGACGAGCGGCTCGTTGGGGAATTGCGCGACGACCGCGCGGCGTGCCGAGAGGTCCCCGCGCTTGGCCAGCGTGATGATCTTCTCGACGCGACCCGAGATCTCCTTGGCCTTCGCCTCGGTGGTCTTGACGCGCTCGTAGCGGATGACCGACACGGCCAGGTTCTTGTACAGGCTCAGGCGCGGTCCCTGCTTGCGGCTGAGCTTGCGCCCACCGATCCGATGCGCCACGGGTCAGGCCTCGGGCTCGTCTTCGAACGGCTCGTCACCGTCGAGGTCATCGAGGCCGTCGGACTCCGTCTCGGGGACGATGAAGCCCCGCATGCGCAGGCGCTCCTTCATCTCGTCGAGCGACTTCTTGCCGAAGTTGCGCATCCGCAGCAGCTCGTCGTCCTTGAGCTGGAGCAGCTGCCCAACCTTGACGATGTTGTTGCGCTTGAGCGAGTTGTAGGCGCGCATCGGGAGGTCGAGCTCCTCGATGGGCATGTCGAGCATGTTCGGCGGCAGCGCGGCGATGCCGGTTGCGACGGCCTGCGGGACCGCGGCCATGCCGATCGTCACGAACGGGCGGAACTGGTTCACGAGGATCTCGGCGGACCGGCTGAGGGCCTCCTCCGGCGTGATCGTGCCGTCGGTCTCGATCTCGATCGTGAGCTTGTCGAAGTTGGTCATCTGACCGACGCGCATGCTCTCGATCCAGTAGTTGACCTTGCGCACCGGCGTGAAGATCGCATCGACCGCGATGACGCCGATCGGCAGGGCCTCCGCGCGCTCCGCGCCGAGGTACCCGACGCCGCGCTCGACCGTCAGGTCCATCTCGATCGTCACGTCGTCCGTATCGAGCGTCATGAGCACGAGCTCGGGGTTGATGATCTCGACGTCGGCCGACTCGGCGACATCCGCCGCCGTCACCGCGCCCGCGCCACTCTTGATGAGGCGCAGCTGGACGGGGTGGGAGGCGAAGCTCTTGAGCCGGAGCTTCTTGACGTTCAGGACGATCTGCGTGACGTCTTCCTTGACGCCGGGGATCGTCGAGAACTCCTGGTACACGTCGCGGATCTGGATGCTCGTGACCGCGGCGCCCTCGAGCGAGGACAGGAGGACGCGCCGGAGCGCGTTTCCGAGGGTCACGCCGTAGCCGGCCTGGAGCGGGCCTGCCTCGTACTTGGCGTACGTGCCGGCTTCCTCGACAGGCTCGATCTGCGGATTCTCGAGTTCGATCATGAGTAGTTGGTTACCTCGAGTAGTACTCGACCACGAGCTGCTCGTTGAGATCGAGCGGCATCTGGTCGCGGCTGGGCGGGGTGACGATGGAGCCGGACAGCTTCGTGGCGTCGATGGTCAGCCACTCCGGCGCCTGGTGATTGCGGAGGGTCTCCTTCGCGACCTTGAACGGCTCGCGTTCGCGGCGGTTCTCCCGGACCTCGAACTTGTCGCCAGGCTTCAGCTGGTACGACGAGATGTCGGTCGGGACGCCGTTCACGGCGAAGTGGCCGTGGTTGACGAGCTGGCGCGCGGCCGCCCGAGAGGGCGCGAAGCCGGAGCGGTAGACGACGTTATCGAAGCGCAACTCGAGCGAGCGGAGCAGGTTCTCGCCGGTCACGCCCGGGCGGTTCTCCGCGGCGATGAAGTAGTTGCGGAACTGGCGCTCGAGCAGGCCGTAGGTCTTGCGGACCTTCTGCTTCTCGCGCAGCTGCAGGCCGTATTCGCCGACCTTGCGGCGGCGGACGCCGTGCTGGCCGGGCGGGGTGGGACGGCGCTCGAAGGCGCATTTCTTGGTATAGCAACGCGAGCCCTTCAGGAAGAGCTTGGCGCCCTCGCGGCGGCAGATGCGACAGACGGATTCGGTGTAGCGAGCCATTGGTCCTCGGGCCTAGACGCGGCGTCGCTTGGGCGGGCGACAACCGTTGTGCGGGATGGGCGTGACGTCGGTGATGGCGCTGACTTCGAGCCCGGCGGCCTGGAGCGAGCGGATGGCCTGCTCGCGACCGGCACCGGGGCCCTTCACGTAGACCTCGACCTGGCGCATGCCGTGCTCCATCGCACGCTTCGCCGCGCCGTCGGCCGACAGCGCCGCCGCGTACGGCGTGCTCTTGCGCGATCCCTTGAACCCGGCCACCCCGGCCGAGCCCCAGCTGATGACCGCGCCGTTGAGGTCGGTGATCGTGATGATCGTGTTGTTGAACGTGGCCTGGATATGAACGTGCCCCTGGGGGACGTTCTTCTTCTCACGCCGACGCGTCTTGACCGCTCGCTTGCGTTCCGCCATGCCTGGTCAGTCCCTCGTCACTTCTTGCGCCGCACGCCGACCGTCTTCTTCGGTCCGCGCCGCTGGCGAGCGTTGGTCTTGGTGCGTTGGCCGCGGACCGGCAGGTTGCGCCGGTGGCGGAGGCCGCGATACGAGCCGATCTCGATGAGGCGCTTGATGTTGAGCGCCGTCTCGCGGCGGAGGTCGCCCTCCACCTTGTAGCGCCGGTCGATCAGCTCGCGCAGGCGGTTGACCTGCTCCTCGGTGAGATCGCGGACACGGGTGTCCGGATTGATGTTGGTCTGGGCGAGGATCTTCTGGCTGGTGGGCAGACCGATCCCGAAGACATACGTGAGGGCGATCTCGACGCGCTTCTCACGCGGGATATCGACGCCGGCGATGCGTGCCATCTGTTACCCCTGCCGTTGCTTGTGCTTGGGATTGGTGCAGATGACCATCACGGTGCCGTGGCGACGGATGACCTTGCAGTTGTCGCAGCGCGCCTTGACGGAAGCTCTGACTTTCAACGGATCCTCGATCGTGTTCGTGTGGTGATGTCGATCACTTGAGTCGGTAGGTGATCCGGCCGCGGGTCAGGTCGTACGGCGACAGCTCGACGCGGACCCGGTCTCCGGGCAGGATCCGGATGAAATTCATCCGGAGTTTGCCGCTGATATGGGCGAGCACGCGGTGGCCGTTCTCCAGTTCGACCGCGAACATCGTGTTGGGGAGGGGTTCGATCACCGTCCCTTCGACTTCGATCGCGTCCCTTTTTGGCCACAGGCTTACGTGCGTCCCTTTCTCACGGACAGTGTCGGCCCAAGGCGGGCCGACACACGAACGCGTAGCGTATCAAAAGTCGCCACTCTCGGCAAACACGAAGTCAATTCGACGTTGACGTCGCGCATCAGACAGCCGTGAGGATTTCCGGGCCTCCCTCCGTAATGGCGATCGAATGCTCGAAGTGAGCCGCGAGGGAGCCGTCGATCGTCGAGACCGTCCAGTCGTCGGCGAGCACGTGCGCCCGGTAGTCGCCGAGCGTGAACATCGGCTCGATGGCCAGGCACAGTCCCGGCTCGTAGCTTCGAGCCGCGGCGGCCGGTCCGGTAGTTGGGGACCTGCGGCTCCTC
>CAWEOO010000002.1:0-7517 GCA_963810725.1 uncultured Chloroflexia bacterium | reverse complement strand
CGAGGTCGAGACTGATTTACTGCGTGGTTGACTTATATAAGTCAGCACTTGTAGTATGTCGATCATGCATGTGTTCGACGTCCTCGGTGACCCGGTCCGGCGGCGGATTTCGAGCTGCTCGCGGATGGCGAGCTGACCTCGGGGGCAATCACCGCCGTCGTCCAGGCCGAGTTCGGGATCTCGCAGCCGGCCGTGTCCCAACACCTCAAGGTCCTGCGGGACAGCGGGTTCGCGAACGTCCGGCCCGAGGGCACGCGCCGGCTCTACGCCGTCGACGCCGCGCCGTTCCGCGAGCTCGATGACTGGCTCGCCCACTTCCGGGCGTTCTGGGGCCAGCGCCTCGATTCACTCGAGACAGAGCTCGCCCGGGGCAAGCGCGAACGCCGCATCCAGACCCAGGCCGCCGCCTCCGACAGTCAGAAGGAGACCACCCCATGATCGACATCGTTCGAGAAATCGACGCCGTTCACCGTGAAGTCCGCGACGGCCGCACCGCCGCCGGCGATGGACGCCAAGTCCGGCTGCAGCGCACCTACGACGCTCCCATCGATGATGTCTGGGACGCCCTGACGAATCCGGAGCGGATCGGCCGGTGGTTCCTACCGATCAGCGGCGACTACCGCCTCGGTGGCAGCTACCAGTTCGAGGGCAACGCCGGGGGCGAGATCATCGAATGCGCCCGTCCCAACCGGTTGAAGGTCACGTGGGTGTACGGCGTGGTTTCCAGTCCGAGCGACATCTCGGAGGTCGAGCTGCAGCTCGCTCCGGCCGGTGACCAGCAGACGACGCTCGTGCTCGCGCACAACGCCATCGTGCCCGAGGAGATGTGGGCCGAGTACGGGCCGGGCGCCGTCGGCGTGGGCTGGGAAGGAGGCCTGCTCGGCCTGGCGCTCCATCTCCAGGGCGGATCGGTGGGTGATCCCACGGCATGGCAGCTGTCCGATGAAGGACGCGACTTCTACAGGCGGAGCAGCAAGGCCTGGGGCGAAGCGAACCGGGCCTTCGGCGCCGACCCCGAAGCGGTGGCGCGGGCAGTGGCGAACACCAACGAGTTCTACGCGCCGGAGCCGGATCCAGCGAACGTCTGAGGCACCGCTCGCGCCTCGAACCGCAGTCGACCCATTCCGGTCGGTGGCATGCTAGGCCCGAGATGGGCGAACGAATCGTGGTCCTCGGCGGCGGCTTCGCCGGCGTATCGACGGCCCGGGAACTGTCGAAGCAGTTGCGTCGGGAGCATCGGCTGGCCGCCGGCCCGCAGGACGAGGGCGTCACGGTCACGCTGATCAACCGCGACAACTACTTCGTCTTCCAGCCGCTCCTCGCCGACATCATCTCGGGCGCGATCGAGACCACGCATGTGGTCGTCCCGCTGCGACGGTTGCTGAATGGGATCGACGTCGAGGTCGGCTACGTCGACGAGATCGACGTCATCAACAAACGTGTCTCGGTGCGGCGCCGGCAGAGCGGCGAGGTCTTCAGCGTCGCGTACGACGCGCTCGTCGTGGCGCTCGGGAGCGTCACCGACTTCCGGGCAGTTCCCGGCATGGCCGAGCACGCGATCGGCGTGCGGACACTCGGCGACGCGTTCTACCTCCGCAACCGCGCCCTTGCCCAGCTCGAGGAAGCGGCCAACGAGCCTGACTCGGCTCGCCGCGACGCGCTCCTCACGTTCGTCGTCGTGGGCGGGGGATCCACCGGCGTCGAAGTTGCCGCCGAGCTCGAGGACCTGTTGCGGACCGCGCATCGAACCTTCGCCAGCCTCCCGAAGCCGAATGTCGTCCTCGTCCACAGCCGGGCGTACGTCCTGCCGGAGTTCGGCGATCGCCTCGGCCGGTACGCGACGAAGAAGCTGGTTGGCGCCGGGGTGCGGGTGATCCTCGGTCGGCGCCTGGCCCGCGTCGAGCCCGATCTGGTCGAGCTCGACGACGGCAAGGTCATCGCGACCGCGACCGTGATCAGCACGGTCGGCAACGCACCGAACCCGGCCCTGGCGGGTCTTGCAGGCGTCGATGGCGCGCTCGACGCGCGCGGCTGGGTCCTGCCGGACGAGACGTTCGCCGTGCCAGGGCTCGAACGGGTGTGGGCGCTGGGTGATTGCGCATCGATCATCGACCCGGGCACCGGCCGGCCGTGGCCGGCAACGGCCCAGCACGCGGTCCGGGAGGGTCCGCACGCGGCGCGCAACGTCCTGGCGGTGATGGACGGACGCCTGCCGACCCGGTTCGACTACAGCCAGCAGGGCATGCTCGTGTCGCTCGGCCGGTTCCGGGGCGTGGGTGAAGTCAAGGGCATCAAGGTCTCGGGCTTCATCGCCTGGTTCATGTGGCGGTCCTACTACCTGCTTCAGCTGCCCAGCCTCGAGCGGCGAATCCGGGTCGCGCTCGACTGGGCGCTCGAGCTCTTCCTCGCCCACGATGTCATCGAGATCAACATGCGCCGCACGCGGACGCGCCCCGGCGAGTCCGTCGGCGAGATGGAGGGCGAACCCGTCTCGGTAGGTGCCCGCCAGGACGCCTCCGACGAGATCGTGATCTAACCCCTCTTCAGGCTCCGCAGGCAGTCGACCCGATTGCCGTCGCCGGCTTCCGCGTCGACTGCACGTTCGTCCCCACGCCTGACGTGGCATTGCGGATCCCGTCCTCACGGGTTGACGGCGAGGCCATGCCCTCACGGAGGTGCTTGAGCGCACGCCTGGTCCTCGTCTTCACCGTGCCGAGTGGCCAGCCTAACCGGGCGGCAATCTCGACCTGCGAGAGGTCCGATCCATACGCGAGGGTAATGACCGAGCGCTCGAGTGGACCGAGGGACGCGATCGCTTCGGCCATCGATCCACGGGCCTCGATGCCGACCACCGTCGTCTCCGGATCCGGATCGGGCACGCCCATCGCGACCGGTGCACCCGAGCTCGTGAGCCATTCCGCGAGCGAGCCGTCGTCGTTATCGGCGGTTGCAAGGGTGGAGAACGCAAGTGCCCTGTCGTGGCGGCTGGCGCGCCGGACATGATCGATGGCCCGATTGCGGGCAATCGCCAACAGCCATCCTCGCAGGGACCCGCGGTTCGGATCGAACAGCTCCGCCCGATCCCACAATGCGAGGAAGGTCTCCTGGACGACGTCCGCGGCGACCGTACGGTCGCCGGTCGTTCGCGCAGCAACCGCATGGACGACGCGTGCGTGGCGGTCGTAAAGCGAGGCGAGCGCCTCGGCGGATCCTTCCGTGACCCGCGCGAGCAAGGACGCGTCGGTCGCAGTCTCGGACGTCTGGGATGCCTCGGTCTTCACCAAGTTCCCCCCTTGATACTTTTGTGTAACTATCTTGCAAGTGAGATACTTACGTCAAGACTTTTTTTCAGGTACCATCCCGTCATGTCTAACGACGTGACCGATCGCGTGCTCGGAGGCTGGGGGGCAGCGCGCCCGGATATCGAGATGCAACCCCTCGAGGTGACGGCCCGGCTGAGCCGCATCGGTCCCCTGCTCGCACGCCGCCAGGACGAGGTCTTCGGCCGGTTCGGGCTGAGCCGCGGTGAGGTCGGGATGCTAAGCGCCCTGCGCATCGCGGGACCGCCCCATCGCCTTTCGCCGAGCCGCCTCGGGCGAGGGCTGATGATGTCCTCCGCCGGCATTACCAGCCGCACCGATCGACTTGAGCGACGCAGTCTCGTGCGGCGGCTGCCGGATCCACACGATCGTCGCGGCGTCATCGTCGAGCTCACCGACGAAGGCATGGAAGCCGTGGACGCGGCAGTTCGTGCGTTGACCCTGAGCGACCAGCAGCTGCTGGCACGCTTCGACGCAACCGAACTCGCCTCGATGGAAGCGCTTCTGCGGAAGCTCCTGGCAGGCCTCGAACTGCCCGAGTGATCGCCGCGCGCTGAAGGCGGGCCACAGCGGTCTCGCTGTCGGCGAGTTGACACGCCTTTTCCGAAACCGGGAACGCCGTCGTCTCCGTATTGCCCGGGCAGAGTCATCCCGCTCGGCGCCAGAACCACATCTGGCCGGCTGGGAGGCCGCAGGAGATCACGAATGTTTCGGACCACAACACGCGCACGCGCCGGAGTGACGACGCGGGCGCTGATCGGCGTCGGCGCCGGCGCTCTTACAGGGGCACTGGTGCTCGCGCTCCTCGCGGGAACCGGCGCCACCAGGGCGGCCGCTCCCAAACTCGCTGCCGAAATCGTCGACGGCACCCTCCAGATCACGGGCGCGTCAAGCCCGGAGCGTATCGCGCTGCGCCTCAGCTCGCTCGGCTCGGATCAGCTCGTCATTGACGTCGGCGACGACGGGTCGGCGGAGCAATCCTTCGACGTCACGACGTTCCGCGCCATCGCCGTCGACGCGGGGAGCGGGGACGACGTCGTCCGGATCGACCAGGTCAATGGCGCCTTCACGACCACGGAAGCGACCACCATCGCGGGCGGGAACGGCGATGACACGCTCCTCGGTGGGAGCGGCGCCGAAACCTTCGACGGCGGTCGCGGCAACGACGTCGCGGATGGCAACGGCGGTGCGGACACTGCATTCCTGGGCAGCGGTGACGACGTCTTCATCTGGGATCCGGGTGACGGATCCGACCGCTTCGAAGGCGGCGCCGGCTCGGACACGATGTTGTTCAACGGGGCTGACGGAATCGACGTCATGGCGGCGAACGCAAACGGCGGCCGCGTCCGGTTCACGCGCGTCCAGGGCACCATCGTGATGGATCTCGACGACGTCGAGATCATCGATGTCCGCGCCCTGCGCGGGACGGACGCGATCACCGTCGGTGACGTTGCAGGGACGGACCTTCGTCGCGTCGACGTCGACCTCGCAGCCACGCCGGGCGGACCGGCGTCCGATCTCGTCGCGGACACGGTCACGGTGCTGGGCACGAACGGCAACGACACGATCCGCGCGTCCGCGCTCGGTGCTACCGCGGAAGTCACCGGACTTGCCGCCACCGTGCGAGTCAGCCACGCGGATCCCGAGCTCGACACGCTGGTGCTCGACGGCCTCGACGGGGTGGACGACGTGTCCGTCGATCCCGAAGTCGAGGACCTGATCCTCGTCTCGGTCAAGTAGCCGGGACGGCTCATCAACGGACGGAGCGGCCCTCGGACCGCTCCGTCTCTCTTTGTCCCGTCGACGGTGACCAGACTGTCAACGTTCGGACATTGGTATTCCCAAGCGAACGAGGACGGCGCATGATCCATCGAACCCGAGGAGCGATGGGGTGCGCCGCAGCGGCTGCTCCAAGCGGGACATGGAGGGGAAACGCATGCGTCGGATCCGAGCCCTGTTCGCCTTGGCAGTCTTGCTCGCCCTGGTCCTGCCGGCGTCGGCGCAGGCCGGGTCGATCATCAGAGAGAGCGACACGCGGGTCAATCTCTTTTGCGAGGACGTGACCGCGGGCAACGCCCATCTCTTCCTGTTCGCGGAGACGAGCGACACCTTCGGCTCGTTTACGGATCTCGCGATCTGGAGCGGCAGCCAGTCCGGAGAGCCGGACCTGTTCGGCGACACGAGCTCGATCGTGCTCACCCCGACCGGCGGGTCCGGCTCGGTCGCTCTCGTGGAGCCGGGCGGCGATCCTGCGGGTACGGCCACGCTGAATGCCACATTCGCGCCATCCGGGCCGGCCGAGCCATACGAGTTCACCGACGACAGCGGCAACGGGACATTCCACATCGAAGGCGTCTTCCAGCCGTTGTCAGTTGCCGGGACGCTGACGGTGAACGTGGCTCACGGCCCCGATCCAACGTTCGCGCTCGGTTCGTGTTTGGCGGGGATCGATACATACACGCTCACCAGCACGAACCCGACGTCGTTTGTCGCGCACGACCAGCAGATCAACCTGAACTGCTCATGGCAGCTGGACGGCGGGTTTGTCGAGTTGTTCGCAGCCAGCGATCGCTTCGGGACATTCAGCGACCTCTTCATCGTCGACCGTCGGAACGAATTCTCCGGGTTCGCAGAGCCCGTCCTCTCGGCGACCTCGTTCGTCGCCGACTACGACGTCGTCGAAAGCGACAGCGGCGACCCGGCGGGAACGGCGTCGGCATCGGCCACGCTGACTCGAACGGACGAGCGAATCTCGTTCCGCGACCAGTCCGGCAATGTCAAGTTCAGCGCCACCGGGTGGGTGCTTGCGGTCGACGGCAGTCTGACCATCGACGCCGGCAGGGTGTCCACGACGCTGCCGATGGACGACTCGAGCTGTGACGCCAGTGACGTCCGCGTCTCGGAGATTGTCGGCAAGGTGAGTGGCCCGAAACTCAAGAACGATGCGCCTGCTGGGGCCCTCCCACTCGGGATCGGCGACACGGTCGAGGTGAGAACGGGTGGCACGGCGCTCGACGCCGAGGAGGCGTGCACCGTCGACTTCGACGGGGGTGTGGAGGAGCTGCCGTTCGCGCATACCGCCTGGTGGACCTTCGCAGGTACCGGCGCTGAGGTGACGGTCGACTCGGCCGGCAGCGACTTCGACACGATCATCGGGGTGTACGTCCTGGACGGCGGCTCGTTCGAGCAGGTCGGGTGCGTCGACGACGTGTTCGACCCGGACACGGGTGAGGGCTCGCTCCAGTCGCAGGTGACGGTTGCGACGATCGCCGGACAGACGTACTACATACAGGCCGGCGGGTTCGGCGGCTCGGCCGGGACGCTCAGACTCCGGCTGGAGTAGTCACGGCGCCAGGAATCGGGGGCGGCGCCAGGAACGGCATCGTTATGCGCCCCCGGCCGGCGCCATGATCGGCAGCAGGTGTTCGATTACGTCTCCCGCACCGCATCGCGGCCGCGGACCAGCTCGATCCGTCGGGCCAATGTGAACCGCCACGGCCAATGCCACGGCGTCGCCCCAACCGGCCGCAGCGATGTGCCGTCGACAAGCGCGAGCGGGTTCGGAATTTCCGCATGTCTTGGCCCGATGGGGAGCGGGATCCCATCGGGCTTGACGTCCCAGATCAGCGCTCGCCCGCCGGGCCGCAGGACGCGTCCGATTTCGGCGAGGCCCGCCGCCGGTTCGGCCCAGTGATGGACGGAGAATGTGCTCACGGCGACATCGAACGAGGCATCCGGAAATGGCAGCGCCGAGGCGTCACCGACGACGAATGACGGTCGGTTGATGCCGTCGGCCCCAGTCGCGTGGGCCTGGGCGCGCTCGATCATCGCGGGGTCCAGGTCGAGGCCGGTCACCTCGAGGCCCAGGTCGGCCAGCCTGATCGAGAGGTGGCCAGGCCCGCAGCCGACGTCGAGCACGCGGGTGCCCGCCGGGCTTCCGGCAGCCACATCAGCGGCGATGCCGCGGATGAGTGAGCCCATCAGGATGCCGGTCAGCTTGTCGTAAACGCCCGGCTGACCGATGAGGATGCCGCCCGGGACGTGGTGGCCCGGGGCCGCGCCTCGGTGTCGGACGACCGCGACGGTTGCGGCGACAACACCGGCGAGGATCGCGAACAGGACGACGGGTCGCGTCATGACTGCTCCATTCTCCAACCGGTCCTGCCCTTGGGCAACGTCACCGAGTCGGATCGGCGT
>CAWEOO010000001.1:0-364679 GCA_963810725.1 uncultured Chloroflexia bacterium | reverse complement strand
GGTCGGCGTTCCCGATCCTGGCGGGGATGACGATCGGGCCACTCGTCTCGGTGTTCAGTGACAAGTGGACCGGTCTGATGCTCTGGTGGAAGCCGTTCAACCGCGACGACGTGGCGACCCTGATGGAACTCATGGCCGCAGGCTTCGATCACGCCGCGCATCGACCGGGCCTTCCCGTTGAGCCAGATCGTCGATGCCCTCCGCTGGGTCGATGATGGCCATGCGGCAGGCAAGGTCATCGTCACGCCCGGATCGTGACGGTGACGGCCATCCCGTCGTCCATTTCCGCCGGCTGCCGCAGGCAAGCGCTACCCTCAGGGGACGGGCGCGCCGCAGGTCCATTCGAGGGTGCCGGCGAGGTCGATCGACTCTCCCGTGAACGCCGGTCCTTCCACGGCCACAAGGTCGGCGAAGCTGATCGAACCGCCCTCGTTGCGGAACGTCGACTCCAGCGTCGAAGCCTCCGTGGCCTCCATCCCGATCCGCGACGATACCTTGCCGGTCGCCGGGTCAAGCCGCGTAGTCACTCCGAGCTCCAGGCGCACCCGATCGGGCCGTGAGTTGTCGCGCGGGTACGCCCATCGATCGCCCGATTGCACGACGATGCTGTCGGGCAGGCTGCGCTCCCCAGGCAGCTGATCCGGAGCCCCCAGCACCATGAACTCGGTCTGGCTTGCGACGTTCTGGCAATCCGCCGACCCGGTCATCACGACGACGACCGGCGACTCGAGGCGGAGTGTCATCGTCCCGCCCGGTTGTTCGATGAGTGGCTCGCGCCCAGGACCGATCAGCTGGCCGGCCAGGAGCCCGAAACCGACGGCCATCGAGGCAAGCCCGATGCCCCGTGTGACTCTGCGACGGATCAACGACAGGATGCAGCCCGTGACCAGGAGCGCGACTGCGAGGATGGTCACGTTCAGGCGATACCCGATCTCCCACCAGAACCAGTTCAGATATGCACCCGCGACGGCGCCCGCCGCGAAGCCGCATGCGCCGATCGCGATGACGACGATCTGAGTTCGTACCCGGCCGACCGAGGGCGTTGACGGGTTCGTGGCCTGACCCGACGGGATGATGGTCACACTTGGCTCCTGGTCGACACGTCTCGGCAGTGTCCCACGCGGCCGTCTCGGCTCACACCATCGCGTGACGGTGCCGCGACGCGCGTCTGCTATTCCTGCGCCACCAACCTTTCAGGGGACGGAGGCGCGAATCGCATGGTCAAGACCAACACTCCCTCCGAAGTCAAGATCGCCGGCGTCAAGCAACCATTCGCCACGGACGCCCTGCCGGACCCGTTCGATTCCAACGACCTCGTCTACCGACCCCGGTTGCAGGTGCTGCCCGCCTTCATGGACCAGCGGGCCAACGAGCCAATCCTTTCCCAGGAGGGCAACTCGTGCACGGGTCATGCCGTGGCGTCGTTGATCAGCACCGTCCTCTCGACGGAGCCAACGAGACGTCCCGCGAGCGGCGCGCCACGCAAGTCGACCCGCATCGTGAGCCCGTACATGCTCTACGCGCTGGCTCGCCGATACGACGAATTCCCGGGCAACGAGGACGTGGGCTCGTCACTCCGCGGCGCCTTCAAGGGCTGGTCGAAGCATGGCGTGTGCCGAAGCGAGACGTGGCCGTTCGGCGTCTCCGACCCCGACCTTGACGACCCTGACTTCATGCGCGAGGCACGCGAAGTGCCGTTAGGTGCGTACTACCGCGTGAACGTCCAGCGGATCGATGACCTCCAGTCGGCCATCACGGAGCTCAACGCGGTCGCGGTCTCGGCGGCCGTCCACGATGGCTGGACGGAGCCGAAGCCGTATCTCGATACGAAGGACCCCAAGTCCAGGAAACCGCTCTGGGTCATCGACAGGACGCCCGACAACCAGCCGATGGGCGGGCATGCCTTCCTGCTCGCCGGCTACAACGAGGTCGGCTTCCTCGTGCAGAACTCGTGGGGGACGACCTGGGGCAAGGACGGCTACGCCACGCTGCGCTACGAGGACTGGCTCGAGAACGCCTACGACGCATGGGTCGCCCGTCCGGGCGTGCCCCAGACCCTGTTCGCCCGGCCGCGGCAGTGGACGATCCCGACGCGGGACGGCGTCATCAGCACCGTCGGGCCGAACCTGCAACGGCTGCCCAAGTACCTCGTCAACGTGACGATCGGTGGCCGGCTGTCGGGCAGCGGCAAGGTGTCGAGCAGCCCGTGCCAGATCGACGATCTGGTGACCGAGATGGGCCGGCAACATGACGCCTGGCTGAGCCAGGGCGTCGCCAAGAAGCGGGACATCGTCCTTTACGCGCACGGTGGTCTCGTCGACGAGAGCGGCGGCATCCGGACGGCCGACCGGATGATCACGTGGTGGCTCGAGAACCGCGTCTACCCGGTCCACATCGCCTGGGAGGCGGGCGCCCCCGACACGATCTTCTCCTTCCTCCTGGGCAAGCTCAGAGAGCTCACCCCGTTCGGCGGCCCGTTGGACGGGATCTGGGAGCGGCTCGACCGGACCCTGGAGGGCCTGGGGCGCACCTTCCGTCCCCTGTGGGAGGAGATGAAGACGAACGCCCGACTGGCGTCCGCCGACCTGCCCTCCGGCAAGATCGACTGGGGCGCCAAGGTTCCCGGCCCGCAGCCCGGCGTTTCGCTCCTCATCGAGCGCCTGAAGGTCTATCGCGACGCCCACAAGGGCGAGCTCCGCATCCACCTCGTCGGCCACAGCGCCGGTTCGGTGCTCCTCGCGGAGACCTTGCGACAGCTCGTCAGGTCCAAGTTCACGGTCGAATCGATGCAGCTGATGGGCGGCGCCATCACGATCAAGGAGTTCAACCAGAAGGTCCTGCCAGAAGTCGGCAAGGGACTGAAGCGCTTCGCGACGTACGACCTGACCGATGGGGCGGAGCAGAACGATCAGTGTCCCGGCGGGCCGATCGCCGTCTACCGCAAGTCGCTGCTGTATTTCGTCGCCCGGTCCCTGGAAGTGCCGGACAGCCCCACGGCGATGGAAGCGCCGATGCTCGGCCTGCGGAACAGCCTGAACGAACGGATCCGGCGACCCGACGGCACGATGAGCACGGTCCTCGACGCCATCGGCAGCAAGAACGTCATCATCGGGCCGAACGACGAGGCGGATCCGACGAGTCGCTCGCGCGCGAACGGCCACGGCGAATTCGATGACGACCCCGACACGATGACGGCGATCATCCTGCGCATGCTCGCGCGGCAGCGGATCGACCAGGTCGTCCCGTATCCGCGCGGCGGCAAGCCAAGCGCCGCCACGGCCGGGTCAGAGGCCGAACCCGCCGTTCCCGATCGGACGCCGCCGGCGGCCAAGGTCGAGAAGAAGCAGGGCGCTGCGGCACCGCCGCTGATGGCGGCCGCCGGTCCTGGGGGCGGGGCGACGGTGCCGCCGCCGGACGGCGCCAGGTCCCGCAATCCCTACGATCGGGTCATGTATGCATCCGGCTACGAGCCAGCGACCAAGAAGGAGGTCGCCGCGGCCACGAAGACGAAGGCGGCATCGAAACCCGCTCGATCGCGCCGCCCCACCGGTCGCTCGAAAGGTGGTCCTGGCTGAGGCCCCCCTTAGGCGGAAAGGACAGAACGAGCGGCTGCTCCGCCTGATTGCGTACGTTTCGCCGCCCGACTTCGGACATTCGGCCGAGCGTCATCGGTGGTGCCGCGCGTCTTGTGCGCATGGCGGCGATCGATCCGCCAACGCATTCGGAGTCCTCACGATGTCCAGATTCCTCCTGGCGGCCTCGCTGGTCGCCGCGCTCGCCGTGGCGGCCTGTGGTGCCGCCGCCGAATCATCCCTCACCGGCGCCTTCGGGGAACGCCGGTGGGTCCCTCGGCCGGAACCGAGTGTCTCGCCGCCGGCCCCGACCCCTCGACCCGACGCCTCGGCGCCACCCCCGGCCAGCCCCGAACCACCGGCGGAACATCCGGAGGACTTCACGGTCGCCGAGCGGTACCTGCTCGATGGCGTGCTGCGCGGGGTGACCGATTGCGCGCCAGCGGGCGGCAGTGACGAGATGCCGGGCAGCGCCATCGCCGGCATCGAATGCGCCTCGCCCGACAGCGCCGTCTTCCGGATCGGCTTCTATCTCTTCGAGAACGATGCCGACATGCTCGACGCCTACCTTCCCAGCATGAAGGCGCGAGGGCGTGGCCTGGACTCCGGTGGCTGCTGCGACGGTGAGGGTGAGGGCGCCTACACGCCGGGGGAGGGGATCCTCCCGCACCGGGACGGCTGCTTCATCAACGACGAAGGCATCGCCAACTACCGAGCGACCCTGCCCGGGTTCCATGTGTCCATCGGCATCTACGGCCGATCCGGCGACACACGCGCGCTCGCAGGACTTCGCCTGGTTCGGCAACCAGGACACGCCCGGCAACCCGACGCTGTGGGGCCAACCCAGCTGACGCCGGATGGGCCCGCTCGCATCCGGTCCATCGTCCCGACGCCCAACCTCGACGACCCACGGCACCCGCCGTGGGTCGTTCCGTTCCAGCGGCCCGCTGGCCCCGATCACTGATCCGGCATTCGAACGGTGAAGTACTCCGCGAGCTCGCTGGCCGCTGGCGGGTCCAGGTTGCTGAGGATCACCACGACGTAGCCGAGCTCCGGGAACATTCGGAGTTCGCCGTTCTGGCCAGGTGCTCCACCGCCGTGGCCATAGCTGAACAACGGCCCCTCTCCCTGCATCGAGAAGCCATACCCGTACGGCTCTTGCGATTGCGGGCGGGTCGCCTCGGCGAGCATGGATTCGCTGATCAGCCGACCCGCGCCCAACGCCTCGGCGAACCGTGAGAGGTCTCCGACCGTGGAGTACCCGCCGCCCGCGGACATGCCCCTCCACGGGAGGGTGTCGGTGTTGGGCACCCACGGACCGGAACCGAAGGAGCGCTGCATGTATCCGGCCGCACGGTTCGGGACGTCTTCCGATTCCGGCAGGGAGTCCGTGGAGGCCATGCCGGCCGGCTCGTACACGTGGTCGCGAACGTACTCGTAGTACGACGTGCCGCTCACGGCCTCGATGAGCGCACCGAGCAGGACGAAGCCGTAGTTCGAATACTCGAATCGCGCACCGGGTTCGAAGCGGGGGCCCCGAGCTCCGAGCAACTCGACGTAATCGCTGTGGTCGCGCAGCGACAGACGGTTCCGGTCGAACTGCGGACCGAAGATGTCGCCGGTGCCGCCGGTATGGGTGAGGAGGTGCCGCACCGTCACCTTCGAGGCCACGTCCTTGTTCGGATAGTCGGGCAGGTGCTTGCCGATGGGGTCATCAAGCGCCAGCTTGCCCGCCTCGACGAGTTGCAAGGTCGCGACCGACGTGAACATCTTGTTCATCGAGCCGATCCGGAATTGGGTATCCGGCGTGTTCGCTGTGCCGGCCTCCCGATCGGCCAAGCCCCAGGCGTCCTGGAGCAGGACCTTCTCGTGACGGGCGACGAGCACGGCGCCGGCAAACGCATCGTCACCCGCGCGCTCCTCGGCATGCGTCGACATTGCCGCCAACGCCGCCGCCTCGCTCATCCGGTGCAGCACGAGGTCGACGGCGCTCGTCGCTTCCTGGGTGTCGGGCAGCTGGATCGCGCTCATGCCCGCCGCCGATCGATTCGAACCAGATGTTGTCGACACCGACGCGAAGAGGCCCCTGATTGTCGGTTGCGGCGAGGCGGAGGCGCACGGTTTGGCCGGCCAGGGGCGATACGTCGACGCTCACCTCCGTCGGTCGACCGCCCGTCGGATCGCGCAAGGAGGTGTGGAAGACGTTGATCAGCACATCGTCGCGCGCCAGCGAGTCGATCGGCGCGACGGGATCGATGAGATCGATCCGGTACTGCTGGTTCGCCTGCGGCGCGTCGTGAGCCAGGGTCTCAGGGCTGCTGAACGGAGCCATGCTGCCGTAGAACACGGTCATGTGGAGGTGGAATTGACCATCAAGCCTCACGTCCCGATAGACGATTCGGGTACCGGGGCCGTCCCCTTCGGTCACGGCTGCGAACGCGCCCTGTGGCGGGTCGGCGAGAGCGACGGCGTCTGAATCGGGCGATGCGGAATCCGGCGCCTGCCCGCCGCCGGTTTCGACGATCCAGCCTCCGGAGCCGCCGGCCACCGTTCTCCAACCCGTCAGCGCGCCGGATTCGAAGTCGTCCATGACGATCGGACTGGGCGCACGCGGACGTCGTCGGCGCCGTCGGCGCGTCGGACGCCGGGCGATCGCCACACCCGAGCAGCAGCGGGGTCAGGGCGACGACCCCGATCAGTACCTTGGCGACCGGTCCGCGAGGGGATCCCCGGACCTCACGCATGCCTGGTCTCCTCACCTGCCATTCCCCGTGGTCGCCCGATCATCTACCCCGGGCGTCAGGCTGGGGTCGTGCAACCGCCACGCTTCGACCGGAGCGCTCTTGCCCTTCAACCGAACCGCTCCGAGCGGCTCGCCGGCTCGGTCGTCCCCGAGCGCATTCCAGGTCGCCTTGCCGACCACGACCTGTCCCGGTTCCCCGGCCGCCATGAGCCGTGCCGCGGTGTTGATCGCATCCCCGATCACCGCGAAGCTCCGCCGAGCGTCGGAGCCGACGTTGCCGACCACCGCCGGCCCGGTGTTGACGCCGACGCGGAAGATCGGCCAGTCCGGATGCCTCGCGGCGACCGGCCGCCCGGCAGCAACGACGGCCAGGGCGGTCCGGGCGGCTCGCACGGCGTGATCTGGCTGGTCCGCCCCGGCGTTGAACATGGCCATGACCCCGTCGCCGGCGAAATGCTCGATGACCCCGCCGGCCGCATCGATGACCGGGACGACCGCCCCCCAGTACTCATTGAGCATGCCGATCACCTCGGTCGGGGACCGGGTCTCGCTGAAGGTCGTGAACCCCGCGAGGTCGGCGAACACGACGCTCACCTCGCGCTCCTGTCCGCCGAGGCGCCCGACATCGGGCGCGACCTCCCGGATGCCCTGCGTCACGACCGACGGGCAGGTACGGGCCGAAATGCCGCGTCGAGACGCCGGACCTCACGGGCCGTCTCGGACAGGAGGGCGAGCTCGTCCTCGGATGCGCCCTCGCGCCGCAGGTCGGACGAGCACGCGTTCGGCCGACTCACCGCGCACATCCGCGGACGCCACGGAGGTCACCGCCGACGCGAACCAGCGGTCGACCCGGGCGAGCGTGGCCTCCAGATACAGGCCCCCGAACGCCGCGGTGAGGGAGCGGCCGCGCTGGTATTCCCGGCGGGCACCCAGGGCGATCGCGGCGAACGCCGCGAGCAGGAGCACATGCCACTCCCACCAGCTCGCATGCCAGTTGCGGCTCAGTGACACCGCGATCATCGCCTCGGCCAGCAAGACGCACGCCACGGCCATGCTCAGGGTGACGGCGCCCCCACGCCGCCGGTAGAGCTGGATCGAGCGCCACGCCGCATAGGCGTACAGCACGACCGCGACCGCCGACAGGAGGCTCAACACGCCCGTCCCCTCGAACGCCGCGGGCGGCCCGTTCAAGGGCGGCAGCCGCGCGATCGAGACGACCGCCCAGACGGCCATCAGCAGCAGCAGCCCACCGAGCAGCACCGGTCGCAGCCGCAGGACCGTCTGGGCGCGCGGCCCGGCCAACGGACTGGTCGACGCCGCCGCGAACACTGCCGCGATGATGAGCCCGACCGGCGTGGCCGTGGTGAATCCGACGTTCGACTCCGCCAGCAGGACGCCCGGCGTCGCGAGAGCGTGCAGGCCCAGGAACCCCGCGCTGGACAGGAACGCGAGCGAGATCAACACGACACGAGCGTCGCGATGCCGTCCCGCCGCGAGGTTCGTGGCGTAGGCCAGCGCGGCGTTCACGGCCGCCGCCAGCAGGACGAGCCAGAAATGGCTCGGCTCGTGGTGCCATTCGACGTCGAGGTCTGGCCGCGCGAGGAGCAGGCCCAGCCCGATGAGGGGCAGCGTCAACGTCAGGGCGGTGGCCCACGAGATTCCGCGCCAGGCCATCCACCGATCCGATCCTAGCCATCGATCGCCTCGGCCGGGCTGCGGCGCCGAGCCTACCGCCGGGACGCACGAGCCCGGCCTCGTACGCGAGCACGACGAGCTGGGTCCGGTCGCGCAGGTCGAGTTTGATGAGCATGTGCGACACATGCGTCTTCACGGTTGGCTCCGCGAGCGTCAGTCGCTCGGCGATCTCGCGGTTGGAGAGTCCCATGGCGACCAGCTCGAGGACCTCGTGCTCGCGCTCCGTCAGCTCGCGGATACGCTGCGCATGGGTCTCGTCCGCCGGCACGGACAGCTGGGCGAATCGTCCCAGCAGGCGACGCGTGACCGAGGGCGCGAGCAGGGCCTCGCCCGACGCGATGATCCGGATCGCCTTCGCGAACTCGGCCGGTGGCACGTCCTTCAGGAGGAACCCGCTGGCACCGGCTCGGAGGGCCTCCACGACGTGATCGTCGGCATCGAACGTCGTCAGGATCAGGATGCGTGGCCCGGCCTCTGCCTGGTCGCCCACGAGTCGCCGAGTGGCCTCGAGACCGTCCATCTCGGGCATGCGCAGGTCCATCACGACGACATCGGGATGCAACGCCGCGGCCGCCTCGACCGCTTCGCGCCCGTTCGCCGCCTCGCCGACGACCTCGATGCCCTCCTCGTCGGCGAGGATCATGCGAAACCCGGTGCGAACAAGCTGCTGGTCATCGACCAGCAGTACCCGGATGCTCATACCGCGGGCCCGGCGTCGTCGACCGGCAGCCGAGCCGTCACCCGGAATCCGGTCGCCGTCGGCTGCGCTGCCAAGGTGCCCCGGAACATCGCCACGCGCTCGCGCATCCCGACCAGCCCACGCCCGTCGTGGACGGGCTCGACCCCAGCCGACGTTCCTGGCTCGCGCTCGTCCTCGATCGAGATCTCGAGCTCGTTCGGCTGGAAGCGCACCGTGACCCGGGCACGACCGCCGCCGGCGTGTTTGAGGGAGTTGGTCAGCCCCTCCTGGATGATCCGATAGGCCGACAGCTCCAGGCCGGGGTCGAGTGGTCGCGATCGACCGTGCACGGTCAGCTCGACCGGTTTCCCGGCAGACCGGACGTGATCGAGCAGGTCGTCCAGGCGGTCGAGGCCCGGCATGGGTTCCTGCATCTCGCCCTCACCGAGCATGCCCAGGAAACGGCGCATCTCGGTCAGGGCCTGGCGACCGGTCGACTCGATCGCCTCGAGCGCCGTGCGCGCTTCGACCGGGCGCCGTTCCATGGAGCGCATCGCGCCCCCCGCCTGGATCACGATGACGCTGACGTGATGGGCGACCACGTCATGGAGCTCTCGCGCGATCCGCTCGCGCTCCTCGAGGACGGCCCGTCGCGCCCGCTCCTCGCGTTCACGCTGCAGGAGCTGGGTCTGCACCTCCAGGGTCTGCGTGTAGAGCGCGCGGACGCGCGATACGTCACCGACCAGCCAGGCCACCGCGAGGATGAGCTCGGTCTGGATAAGGCTCTGGAGGCCCTGGGGCAGCCCGCCTCGGCCGATGAACTGGGCCGCAACGGTCGCGCCCGTGAGCGCCACCAGCGCGAGCGACGTGGGTCGATCGAGCCGCTCGCCGGCGGTGTAGATGGCGACGAGCAGTCCGAGCCCGGCACTGAGATCCTGCCCCTCGGGCGTGATCGCGATGTGGAAGATCGTGGCGCCGAGGACGACGAGCACGACCGCCAGCGGGTATCGCCGGCGCAGGATCAGCGGCAGGCTCTCGAGCAGCAGCAGGACCGCCGTGAGGGCCCCGGTCGGACCGAGATCACGTGCGCCAGAGGCAAACGCGACCAGCGAGAGCGCGGCGAGGGTCAGCGCCACCGCCGTGTCGACGAGGAGCGCGTTGGCCGACGCGGCACGCGCGATCCGACTCATGGCGCGGAAGCCGGCAGGTGAGGTCATCGACGCCTCGTTGCGCGCGGGTTTGGTCGTCGAGCCGAACGGTACCTCGCAGCGGCGACCGCGGCCATCCATCCAGAGGATGAGCGGCTTCTCATCCTCAGGTATCGGTCGTGCTTGGCGACCATCGATGAACGTCGCGGAGACGTTCGAGACCGCAGATGGACGACGTCTGACCATGGCGATCGCAGGCTGAAGGAGTCATGCGGATCGCCCGATCCGCCCCGCGGAACCAGAACGAACGAAAGGGTCACTTCGATGAGATCCATCGCACGACGACATCCGATCGCCGTCTTTCTCAGCGTCGCGTACGGCGCCAGCGCGGCCATCTTCGCCATCCCGCTGCTGTCGTCCACCGGACTCGGGATCATCGCTCTCGAGCTGCCCGGCATGGCGCCATTCATCCTGCTGTCGGCCATCTCGCTGGCGGTCGCGGCGTTCATCACCACGGCGCTGGTCGATGGGCGCGCCGGCGTCCGGGACCTGCGCCGCAAGCTCCTGCACTTCCGGGTCCACATCGGCTGGTACGCCGTCGCGCTCCTGCTCCTCCCGGCGTCGGCATTTGCCGCGGCTATCGCCCTGGCCGGCGTGGAGCCGGTCGTGGCGCTCGTCACGAACCCGGGGATCCTTGCCACAGTGATCGTGGGCGCGATCGTCGCCTTCGTGCTCGTCAACTGGTGGGAAGAGACGGCGTGGACCGGCTTCGTCCTCCGGCGGTTGCAGCCGCGCATGGGGCCCGTCCGTGCCAGCATCGTCACGACCTGGCTGCAGGCGATCATCCACCTGCCACTCGTGTTCGTCGCGGGAGGTGTGACCGAGGGCCGCGTGCCGGTCGAGCAGATCCCGTTCTACCTGGTGGCGCTCTTCGTGCTGCCGATCTCGGTCCGGCTCGTGCTCACATGGCTGTACAACTCGTCGGGCCGCAGCCTCCCGCTCGTCGGTCTCTACCACGCCGGCCTGGGGGTTGCCACCGGAACGGGTTTCCTCCCGATGTTGGCACCGGACGTCAACCCGGTCTGGGTCTATGCCGCCTTCGCCGTCCTCGCGGCGGCCGATCCTGGTGGCGACCCGAGGCCGGCTGGGCTACGAGGCCGGTGAGCCGGCCCGCCACAGCCGACAGGAGGTGGCCCTGGCGTCATAGCGCAGGACACCTCGTATCGACCATCACGCGCCCGGCTCCACCGCCGGGCGCGTGGTTCGTTCACATGCGATCACGCCGGGTGCGCGTGTCGGGAACTGAGACGCGCTCGAGCTCGTCCGGGGGCGGTGACCACCTCTCCGCTCGCCCGCTTCGACGCGCTCTTCACCGAGCATCAGCGGCACGTCCTCGCCTACGCGATGCGCCGAACCCAGACGCTCGCCGACGCCGAAGACGTCGCCGCCGAGACGTTCACGATCGCCTGGCGCAAGATCGCCGCCGTCCCGGCTGAGGAGCCGCTGCCGTGGCTCTACGCCGTCGCCCGGCGCGTCCTCGCCAACCATCGCCGGGGCAACGGCCGGCGCGAGCGACTCGCGGCGCTGCTGCGCGTGGAGGACGTCGCGACCCCGATGCGCGCCGGCGAGGACCGCGACGGACCCGCTTTCGCCGCGCTGGCCTCGCTCTCGCCCGCCGACCAGGAGCTCCTGCGCCTCGTCGCATGGGAGGAGCTCGGGAACCAGCAGATCGCGGCGGTGCTCGGGATCACGCCGAACGCGGTTGCCATCCGCCTCCTTCGAGCCCGGGCACGCTTCGCCGACGCCCTCGCCCGCGTCACGCAGGACGATGACCTGAAATATCTCGATCCAAGCCGGACAGAGGCTCAAGTGAAGGGCACAGAGCGTGCCGCATGGAAAGGAGCAGGGAAGTGAGCATGCCGACCGGACGCGATCCGATCGACCGACTCCGCGCTGCCGACCCCGTCCGTGCGGACGACGTGCCCGACGCGAGTCTCGCCCGCGTATCGGCGAGGATCCAGGAGCACATCGTGACCGACATCCAGCACACCTCCACCGCCGCGCCAAACCGCCGCCCCTTCGCCCTGCTCGGCGGGCTCGTCCTCGCGGGGGCATTCGCCCTCGCCATCGCGTTCGGATCCAACCTGGGAGCCCCGGCGCCCGGCGGCGGCCCGATCGCCGCGAATCCGACCCCGTCGGAGAACCCGGCCGCCGGTGGCGGGATGGCCTCGTGCCTCATGTACGACCCCGCGACCCTGCCGACCTTCGACATCGTCTTTGACGGCACGGTGACCGCCGTCGACGGCGACCAGGTCACGTTCGACGTGAACGAGGGCTGGAAGGGCGCCGATGGCAGCATCACGCTGACCGCGCCCGACACCGACGTCGCGCTCCTCGGCGAGATGCCCGACTTCGAGGTCGGTGGCCGCTACCTCGTGACCGCGGCCGGCTCGAACATCAACGCGTGCGGCTACACGCTCGACTACGACGCCGACACCGCAGCGGCCTGGGCGGCGGCCTTCTAAGGCTCGACCGCTTCTATCCGGGAACGAGGCTCCGTCGCAGGACGGGGCCTCGTTGTGTCTCGGACCCCGTTCTCGGATCGCGGGCCGGGCGTGCGCCACCACCACGACAGCGGCGTCGCACCCGGGTACTACACTCCCCGGACACCCACATCGGCGAATGAGGAGAGCCGTGTCGACCCAGGCGTCTCGAACTTGGGCATCGTGGCGGGACTGAGCGGTCGACCCGGCGCGCACGACCCGGCGCGGTCGGCGTGACTACGAGCGAGCACCTCCGCTGCGCGACCTGTCAGGCGGAGAACCCCATCGCCCAGCGCTTCTGCGGGTCATGCGGCGCGCCCCTCGGGCGGGACGCGGCGTCGCCGGACTCGTACACGCCACCGCACCTCGCCAAGATGATCATCGGCTCGCGGTCGGCGCTCGAGGGCGAGCGGAAGCAGGTGACTGTCCTCTTCTGCGACCTTGCCAGCTCCACGACGATCGCCGAGCGGATCGGTGCCGACGCGATGCACCAGGTCCTGGAGCATTTCTTCGAGCTCGCCTTGGCCGAGGTCCACCGCTACGAGGGCACCGTCAACCAGTTCCTCGGCGACGGCCTGATGGCCCTCTTCGGTGCGCCGGTGGCCCACGAGGATCACGCGCGACGTGCGGTGCTGGCCGCCATCGGCATCCAGCGGGCCATCGCCGACCACGGGCCGGAGTTCCACGGCGCAGACCTGCGTCTGCGGATCGGGATGAACACCGGTCCGGTCGTCGTGGGCAAGATCGGCGACAACCTGCGGATGGACTACACCGCCGTCGGCGACACCACGAACCTGGCCTCGCGGATCCAGGGTCTCGCCGAGCCCGGCTGGGTCTTTGTCACGGCCGCCACCCGCGATCTCGTCCCCGACGCCTTCGACTGGGAATCGCTCGGCGAGCGCAAGGTCAAGGGGCGTTCGGTCGCTGTCGCCGTGTACCGAACGGCCACGGCCCGCCGCCCCAGCGACGGCACGGGTCGTGGTCTCGCGGTCCGGTCGCCGCTCGTGGGCCGGGACGCCGAGCTGGCGACGATCCACGGGGTCATCCGCGACGCCAGGGACACCGGCCGCGGCGCGATCATGGCCATCATCGGCGAACCCGGTCTCGGCAAATCGCGCCTTCTCGACGAAGCGCACCGCGCGGAGGGCGAGGACGTCCTGTGGCTCGAGGGACGCGCCCTCTCATTCGGCCAGACGCTCAGCTACTGGCCGTTCCTGGACCTGCTCCGGCGCTGGCTTGGTGTCACGGAAGAGACGCCGGCCACTGAGACCTACGCGGCCCTCCGCACCCGGCTGGAAGCGGTCTTCGACGATGACCTCGATGACCTGTTGCCGTACCTCGCGGTCATGCTCGGACTGCCGGTCGAGCCCGCCCTCGAGGACCGGGTGCGCTTCCTCGACGGCCAGGCGATGGGCCTCCAGATCTTCCGCGCGGCACGCCGCCTCGTCGAACGGCTGGCGCAGGATCGACCCGTCGCCCTCGTCTTCGAGGACCTCCACTGGGCCGACGCGTCCACGACCGAGCTCATCGGGCACCTGCTACCACTGACCGCGACGGTGCCCCTCATCCTCATCGGCACGTCGCGACCGGACCGCAGCACCGCCGCCGCCGAGTTGGGGCAGGCGGCCGCCGCAGGCTATGCCGACCGCTATCACGAGATCCGTCTCCGACCCCTCGGCGATGACGCCGGCAGCGCCCTCGTCCGCCATCTGCTCGACGGGCCTGCCGCGGAAGACCTCCGCCGCCGGGTCATCAGCCGGGCCGAGGGGAACCCGTACTTCGCCGAGGAGGTCGTCCGCTCGCTGATCACCTCCGGCGCCGTCGTGCGTGACGAGGCCACCGGCGGCTGGCGCACGACCGATCGGCTCGAGGAGCTCAGCATCCCCGGAACCATCCAGGGCGTCATCGTCGCCCGCGTCGATCGGCTGGACGACGACGTCAAGCAGGTCCTCAAGGTCGCGAGCGTGATCGGGCGGAACTTCCTGTATCGCGTCCTCGATGCCCTCGATGACGCCGGCAAGGCGCTGGACGTGCACCTCGCCGGCCTGCAGCAGCTCGAGCTCATCCGGGAGCGACGGCGCCAGCCCGAGCTCGAGTTCCTGTTCACCCATGCGCTCGTCCAGGAGGCGACGTACGACAGCATCCTGGTCGAGCGCCGTCGCAAGCTCCACCTGGAGGTCGCGACCGCCATCGAAACGCTCTTCCCCGACCGCCTCGACGAGTTCGCCGGCATCCTCGCGCATCACTTCACGGCCGCGGAGGAGTGGGAGCGCGCTCAGCACTACCTGTTCCGCGCCGGCGACCAGGCCGGCCGGATGGCCGGCGACGCCGAGGCGCTGGCGCGCTACCGCCAGGCCATCGATGCGTACGCCAGGGCCTATGGCGATCGATGGGACCCGTTCGACCGGGCCGTGCTCGAGCGCAAGGTCGGGGAGGCCGTCTTCGGCCGCGGCGACTTCGATACCGCCCTCGACCATTTCACCCGCGCGCTCGACCTGCTTGGCGCGCCGTATCCGACTCGACCGAAGCTGCGCCGCCAGATCGTCACCGAACTCGCCCGCCAGATGCTGCGGCACCCGCTGGGCCGCCGGTTGGGTTCGTACCGGCCGGGGCCAGTCGACCGGGTCCTCGAGGAGCGCTGCCGGCTCTACTACCTGATGGGCTGGATGGACCTCCACCGCGACCAGGAGCAGCTCACCCTGGATGTGCTCCTGGGGCTCAACGTCGCCGAGCAGGGCGCTGGCGCGCCGTATGTCGTTCGTAGCGCCATGGGTGTCGGGATCATGTTCGACATCCTCGGCCAGCCTGGGACCGCCGCCCGCTACCACGCGTGGACCCGGTCGATGGCCGAGGAACTCGACCATCCGGTCGCGCGCGCCGATCACGCGACCGGCCTGGCCTGGCATCACATCTACGCGGGCAGACTCGCGGATGCCTACGATGCGGCGCACGAGTCGGGGCGCTGGTACGCAGCCGCCGGGCAGATCCACAACTGGGGCGGCGGGGTTGGTGGGGCGATGCATGTCGAGCGATACCAGGGTGCCCTCGCCGCGATGCGGACGGACGCGACGAAGGTCCTCCGTGCCGGCGAGGAGACCGGCGATGCGATGCTGCGCGGCTGGGGCAATCAGGGCCTCGCGTTCGCGGCTCGTGTGTCAGGGGATGTGGATGCCGCCGCCGAGCAGGTCGAGGCTGCTCTGGCCATCTACCGGCCCGATCCCGTCGTATGCGCTCGATCGCCGAGGCGACGGCAGACCTCGCTGCCTGCCGGCTGCTTCAGGGCCGCATCGACGAGTCCATCGATCTCTACCGGGAGGCCATCAGCGTGCTCGACGCGCATGCCTTGCGGAACTACGAAGCGGCCGCGCCCCGGGCGGGCCTCGCGGACGCGCTTCAGGCGCGCGCCGTGGCCACGGCCGGCGTCGGCATGCGCGAGGCGGACCTGGCCGAGGCCCAGCGCACCGCCGAGCTGGCGCTCAAGCACGCGAAGGCGTTCCGTGCCGGGTTCCCGAACGCGGCCAGGGTGATGGGCAACCAGCGCTGGCTCCAGGGCGACCAGTCGAGCGCCCGGTCGTGGTGGGCAAAGGGCCTCACCGCCGCACAGGCGAGCGGCGCCCGTTACGACGAGGCGCGCATCCAGGAGGACATCGGCCGTCAGACCGGCGATGCCGAAACGACAGCAGGAGGGGCAACGATCATGCACGAGATCATCGCCAGCTGGCGGGCCGGGGCGTGACCATTCGCGAGCGGTCGCTGGCCGACCCGACCTTCACCACCGTCGACACGATGGATCAGCTGACGAACGCGATCCAGACCGCAGCCACGAACGGCACGACGGTTCGCGTTCGTGGCGCCATGCACTCGGTCCGCGACGCGATCCTCGCCGATGCGTCGGGGACGACGCTGATCCTCGGCCAGGACTTCCAGGATGTCGGATTCGTCAACCCGGCGGTCCCGACGGTCCGGGTCGGCGGCGGACGGCGACTCGGCGGTGACCCTGATGAGAACGTGCCCGCGACGGACGGGCTGCTCGACTGGCTGGCGACCCAGACGACCCCCTTGTCGGTGCCCGATCTTGGCGGCATCACCCACCAGAGCGTGGGTGGCTTCCTCTCGACCGGATCGTCGGGCGGCTCGCTCAAATACAGCTTCGAGGATGCCATCGAGGCGATCGAGTTCGTCGACGGCACGGGCCAGCAGCACGTCGTCGAGCCGGACATGGCAGGCGACTTCGCGGCGTTCGGCGTGAGCATGGGCCTGTTCGGCGTCATCACCAGCGTGGTCCTCAAGCCGAACGCCCGTTTCGCGATCGTCGGTACGGAGTCGACGAGCGACATCGACAACGCCGCCTTCAAGCCGTTCGCGTCGGGCCCCACCGGCCTCCAGGCCTACCTGACGGCCGAGGACTACTGCCGGATCATGTGGTGGCCGCAATCCGGCGTCGAGAAGCTCGTGACCTGGCGGGCGGCACGCTCGGACCTGACGGGCGGCTTCGTCCCGAACCCGTACCGCGAGCTCGGCGACCCCGACGAGAACCCGAAGTCCTACCCACCCGAGCTGTGGTCGGCGCTGGTGCCCAAGCTCGCGCTCGCCCTCATCGCGAACGCTCCGAAGGTCTTCGCCCTGTTCGAGCAGTACCGCGACACCCTCCCGCCCGACATGACGGAGTTCATCAAGCGCACCCTCGCGGCCATCGTCAAGGAGGGCCCGGAGGGTCTCAAGAAGATCCTCCAGACGGCCATGGACAGCGAGGTGCAGCAGTTCGGCGTGGACCTGTACTTCTCGCTCCTCGGCAACCGCGTCACGAGTGAGCTGGGACAGGCGCTCTTCGAGGCGATCTTCGACGACGAGGCCACCTTCGAGGCCAAGTGGTCGCCGCTGATCATGAACGGCATCTTCCTCATCGACGACGCCGCGAAAGTGAAGCCGGGCCCCCAGCAGTTCCAGGACTACGGCGACACGGGTCTGCCGATGGACGACCAGATCTCCGACCTGCTGATGCCGACCGAGTTCACCGAGCTCTGGATCCCGATCGACCGCACGGTCGATGTGATGACCGCCCTGGACACCCACTACAAGGCCGGCGGCTACGCGGCCACCGGGACCTATGCCTGCGAGCTCTACGGCACGAAGGCGAGCGAGTTCTGGATGAGTCCGGCGTACGGGGAGGACGTCATCCGGGTCGACCTCTTCTGGTTCGGCCGCAACGGCGACTCGACGCCGCAGCAGTTCTACCAGCAGTTCTGGGACCTGCTCCGGGCCGCCAAGCTGCCCTTCCGACCGCATTGGGGCAAGTTCCTCCCGCCGCCGGCCACGTATGGGAAGGCCTACTACGAGACCGTCTACCCACAGTTGGACGACTTCCTGGCCCTGCGACAGAAATACGACCCGAAGCAGGTCTTCGTGACCGACTATTGGCGGAACCAGTTCTCCATCCCGACGCCGTAGAGAAACCTGATCAAGGTCAGGTCGTCGCGGTCGACTCGACGGCGCCGGCACCCCGCGCGATCCAGGCATCGCGCGCGAGCACGATCGCCAGGAACGTGATCAGAAAGCCATTGACCGGGTGGAGTGCAGCGATCTCGGGCGCATCGCTGCGCAGGACGACGAAGACCGACTGCAGCAGGAACAGTCCGAAGATCCCTGCCGCCAGGAGGGCCGGACGACGACCCAGCCGGGCGACCAGTCCGACGATCAGCAGGAAGAATGGCAAGGCCTCGAGCAGGTACCCGAAGTCACGGTGCGTCGCGAACGACGTCGCACTTCGAAAGACCCCGAGCCCGGCGAGGAAGATCTGGACCACGAGCCCGGCAACGAGCAACCAGGCGAGCGCGAGATGCACCGAACGAGCGATCGACCGCACGAGGTTCCCTCTAGACACGTCCTTGACCCCGGTAGATCGCACGATACCGGCTCGCCGTTACGAAATCGCTACTGCGAACCGGCTCCATGGCCGGCGGCATCGGCCTCGAGCCGTCGATCCGACTCGGCGTCGGCGAGGGCCCGGCTCCGCGGCTGACCGGTCAGGGCCTCGAGGAACGCCCCCCGGTCCAGCGCCAGGAGCTCGGTCGGCGACAGCGCGGTCACCGTGGCCGTCCGCGGCACGTCGCGCAGGAGGGCGATCTCCCCGAACGCGCTGCCAGCGGCGAGCCGCGCGCGCACCGCCGGGCGTCGCGACCTGGACCTCACCGGCCAGGATCACGTAGAAGCGGTCGCCGACCTCGCCGGCCGTCACGATCTTCCGACCCGCCTCGACCTGGATCGTCGTCGAGCTCGTGACCAGCCGTTCCAGGACGGTCGCCGCGAGCGGCCCGAACATCGGCACGCCGCGCATGGCCCGCAGATGTCGAACGCGGCCGGGGACGAGCCGATCGGCGCGGATCAGGGTCGGGCCCGCGATCGCCACGACAAGACCGAACATCAACCCGCACGCGACGATGGCGGCCATGGGTCCGAGCGCCACGATGAGCAGCGGGACGGCCAGCGCCCCGATCGATTGCGACGCCATCATCGTGGACTCCATGACCCCGAAGACCCGGCTCATGACGTCGTCACCGGCCAGCCGCTGCGCCAGCGTCAGCGCCTCGACGTACACGAACGCCCAGCCGAAGCCCGAGGCTACGACGCACGCCAGGACCACGATCGAGCCCGGACCGAAGCCGATCGCGGCAACGGCCACCGCGAACAGGGCGCCGGCGCCGACATAGGCCGCCGCGAGGCGCTCGCGGCCCATCACGAGGCCGGTGACGCCGGCACCCAGCACCGAACCGAACCCGGCCACGGCGGCGACGTACCCGACCGTGCTCTCGTCGCCGCCGAGCAGGTCGATGGCGATGACGGTCAGCAGGACGTTGAAGGCGCCGAGGAGCGCGATCGCCCCGCTGAGGATCGCCATGACGGCGAGGAGCCGGCGATCCTGGAGCACCGTCCGCAGCCCGGCGCCAAGCTCCGTGAACAACCGCTCGTTGCGCCGCACCGACGCGCGTACGGCCAAGGGCCGGGCCGCGCGGGCCAGCGGCAGCACGGCCAGGAACGACAGCAGGGTGAGCATGGCCAGGACCGCGTACACCGCGGCGGCATCGCCGACGCCGATGAGCAGCCCGGCGAGGAGCGGGCCGATCAGCGCACCCAGGCCCTCCACGGTCCCGGACGCGGCGTTCGCCACCGCCAGCGACTCGGGCGCCTCGGCCACCTCCGGCAGGAGCGCCGCATGGGCCGGCCGGACGAGGGTGATGCTGGTCGCGGCAAGCATCGCCATGGAGTACGCGACGATGGACGGGGCGACCGCCATGGCCAGCGCGGCACCAGCCATGGCGAGTGACAGGATCGCGTACGCACAGGCCAGGACCTGGGCTCGTGGGCGCCGATCGCCGAATATCGATGCCGCGGGCGCCACGAAGACCGACGGGAGGAACACGAACCCGGCCACGATGCCGGCCTCGACCGGCCCACCACGCGAGTAGGCGTACACGACGAGACCGATCCAGGACGCCCATTCCGCGACGCTGAAGGCGAGGAACGCGGGGATGAGCCGCCGCAACGCCGGCAGGCGAAGGACCGCGCGGACCGTCACCAGGGCTGCGGGCATCCGTGCCAGTGTGACGACCCGCGATCGACCTGCGCACGTCGGCCCAGCACGCGGGAGGCCCGCCGGCTGGCAGGCCTCGCGCTGGGCGACCCAGGCCTACGACGCGGCCTGCGCCAGCACGCCCTCGTCGGCGGGTCGCCAGAGGCCGCTCGCCGCGTACTCCCGCACTTCCCCGATCGCGGCTCGTTGGGCGGCCATCCGCAGGTCCCGTGAGATGTCCATCGGCTGGACGTTGAAAAAGTGGATGTCAGTGATGCCCACGAAGCCGAGGATCGTCCGGAGATAGATCTCGACGAAGTCGTAACTTCGCATGACCTCGCTCGAGTAGTCGCTCCCGCGCGACGTCACGCAAATCATCTTCTTGCCGTGCACGAGCCCCTCGACGGACCCGTCCGGGTCGTACCGGAACAGATACCCGGGCTGGACGATCGCGTCGATGTAGTACTTCAGCACGTACGGGATCCCGAAGTTCCACATCGGAACCGTCAGGACGTAGACGTCTGCGGCGAGGAACTGCTCGATCGTCCGCTCGATCTCACGCCACGAGTGCCGCGAGGCTTCGTCGTCGAGCGCCTGGCCGGTCATCAACTTGTATTTCGACTCGATGTTCCGTCCGGCGACCGACGGCAGGTCGGCCTTGAACAGGTCGAGGGTGGTCACGTTGACGCCGTCGTCCTGCTCGAGGATGGCCTCCAGCAGGGCGCTCGAGACCCGCCCGGTGTTGGATGCGAGTCCTCTCGGGGTGCTGATCACGTGCAGGAGTTGCGTGCTCATGTCCCCACCCTTCCTCTGCCTCCGGAATGGCGATCAACGATCGCTTCGTCGAATGGTCGACTTGCCGTCCGCCCACGTCATCGGGTGAACGACCGACGGTCCGACATCGGGACTCAGCGACACGCCATGGGTCGTTCGACCGATGGGCGCGACGCGATCGGCGATTGGTATCCTGCCGCCGGTGCGATCCCCCGTGACTCGAGCCCTTGAGATCGTCGTGCCGGCGAGGCTCGGACGGAGCTTCCGCTGGCTCCTGTCGGCAACGCTCATCAACAACGTCGGCGACGGCATCGCCTACTCGGCCGGCCCGCTCCTCGTCGCCTCCCAGACCCGGGATCCGTTTCTCGTCTCGATGGCGCTGCTCAGCCAGTACCTGCCCGTCCTGATCTTCGGCGTCATCGGCGGCGCCATCGCCGACCGGGTCGATCGACGGCGGATGGTCGTCGTCGTGGACCTGGGTCGCGCCATCGTCCTCGTGGTGCTCGTCGCCACGATCGTCAGCGGGACGGTCAACATCGTCATCGTCCTGGCCGCGTTGTTCGTCCTGGGCACGGCCGAGACCTTCGCGGACGCCGCGAGCGGCACGTTGATCCCGGGTCTGGTGGCCCGCGAGGACCTCGGCATCGCCAACGCGCGGATGCAGGGCGCGTTCCTGCTCACGAACCAGCTGGTGGCCCCACCCATCGGCGCGTTCCTGTTCGCGGTAGGCATGGCGCTGCCATTCGCGACGAATGCCGCCTGCTTCGCGCTTGGCGCGCTCATGATCACGCGCGTCGTCACGAGCGCGAGAACCGAGGTCCTCGGCCCGTCCAGCCTGCGAGCCGACATGGTCGAGGGCGTCCGCTGGCTTGCGGCGCATCCACCGATGCGCACGCTGGCGCTGACGATCTTCACCTTCAACGTCACGTACGGGGCGGCGTGGTCGGTGCTCGTGCTGTATGCCACGGAGCAGCTGGGCCTCGATGAAGTCGGATTCGGCTTCCTCTCGACGGCGGTGGCCGTCGGTGGCATCCTCGGGGTCGCCTCGTACGGACGCCTGGAGCGGCGGTTCTCGCTGGGCGACATCATGCGCGTCGGTCTCCTGATCGAGACGGCGACGCACCTGGTGCTGGCCGTGACGACATCAGCGGCCATCGCGCTGCTGACCATGGTGGTGTTCGGAGCGCACGCGTTCGTCTGGGGCACGACATCCACCGTCGTGCGCCAGCGCGCCGTTCCGGACGAGCTGCTGGGTCGCGTCAGTGGCGTCTACCGCGTCGCGCTCGTGGGCGGACTGGTCATCGGCACGCCGATCGGCGGCGTGCTGGCACGGACCTTTGGGATCGCGGCGCCGTTCTGGTTCGGATTCGTGGGCTCGGCGTTGCTCGTCGTCATCTTGTGGCGGCAGTTCGAGCACATCGCCCACGCCGGGGAGGTCGGTGACCGATGAGTCATCGCCCCGAACGCGGTCTATGGGTTACTGGGGGAAACGGCATAGGAGGCTCAGCATGACCGCGATCCTGCGTCCGAAGGCACTCCGGGCCGGCGATCGAGTTGCCGTAGCGGCCCTGTCCGGCGGGCTGGACGAGAGTGAGACGTCGCTCCTCGAGCACGGCGTCGAGGCGATCGAGCAGATGGGCTTCGCCGTCACCGTTTCGCCGCTCGTCGACGTGGACCGGCGCTGGTGGTGGGCGGCCGCCGACGCCTCAGGAGGTTGCCGACGAGTTCAACCGGCTGCTGCGGGATCCGGAGGTCCGGGCGATCTTCGCGCTGACCGGTGGCCGGTTCACGTGGAGCTACCTCGACCTGATCGACCTGGACGCTGTCGCGTGCGGACCCCAAGCCGGTGCTGGGGTTCAGCGACGTGTCCGACGCTGCAGCTGGCGCTGCATGCGCGAACCGGCCTCGTGACCATCCATGGCGACCTCGTCACGCATGGGTTCGGCGACTGGCATGAGGCCGACGCAGGCCCGCCAGACAGCAACTCGCCGACATCTACCTCCGGGTCCTGACCGGCGTCGATGCGCCAGGCGGTCTGCCGCAAGCCGGTCACTGGGAGTCCTGGCGAACGGGCCGCGCGCAGGGTCCACTGATCGGCGGCATGCTCAACCGCCTGGTACGGATCCAGGCGACCCCGTACGCGCTGCGCCCCGAGCGATTCGACGGCGCGATCCTCTTCTGGGAGGAGGCGTTCACGTCATCCGCGGGGGTCTGGAACGACCTGCAGGTGCTGCGGTACGCGGGCGTGCTCGATCGGATCGCGGGCATGGTCGTCGGCCCCACGAGCACGGTCGAGCCCACCGAGGGCGGACCGGACGACCTTCGCGAGGTCGTCCTCGAGGTGCTGGGTGATCGGGACATCCCGGTGCTCGGCAACGTCGACATCGGCCATGACCCGCCCAACGTCCCGCTGCCACTCGGGATCCGGGCCGAGGTGGACGCCGACGCTCGCACGCTGTCACTCCTGGAGGCGGCGGTCCGCTGAACGGCCGCCGCCGCGGCGGGTTTCGACCGCGCCGGCGGACCATCAGGTGGCAGTCCTCGGATGGACGACTGCGTAGACTGCGGCACATGAGCACGAGATCCGCCGGTCGAACCGCCGCGGTCCTGGCGATCACCGCGGTCCTTGCCGGCTGCTCGGTCGGCACGGCCCAGCTCAGCAGTGCACCGATCTCGACCGACTCCCTCGCCACGGCTGGCGCTCGGCCGCGTCGCCGGCGACATCGCTCGCGCCTTCGCCGACGGTCGACGGAGGGGCCAGGCCCCTGGTCGCCCGTGCCGATGGGATTATCACTGACGGTCATGCTCGATCGCACGACCATCGCGCCGGGCGAGGTGGTCGAGTTCACCGCCACGTTCCACAACGGCGGCACGGAGCCCATCGACTATTCGGTCCCATGGTGCGGCGGAGCCGCTTCCGTCCGCGTATCTGCCGCGTTGCCCCTCGAGCCAGTCGGAAAACAGTGGGCGGGTATCGCCCAGGTATTCAAGGACTACGTCCTGACCGAGGCCTATGGCCCGGGCGGCGTTCCCGCGCTGCAACCCGTGAGCCTCGACGTTCTCGCCCGACCCTGTCGGGACGAGGGCCAGGTGTTCCAGGCGCTCCTTGAGCCCGGGGGTCTGTGACCACATCGATGCCATGGAAGGCCGAGATCGTGCCCGGTGTCGCTGCGCTCGCCGGCACGGTGCCGTTCACCGTGACCGTCGGCTTCGACCAACAGAACGGTCCACCGTCGCGTCCGCCTGACGACACCGGCCCGCCCGGATCCTGGGTGGCGATGTACAAGCAGCTCGAGGTGACCGGCACGCTGGAGATCGTCGGCAGCGGACCCGCATTGGCAAGCACCGGAGAGGTGATCGATTCGATCCTGGCCGATCGGAAGTACGCACGCTGGCTCGCCGAGCAGCCTCGCGCTACATGGAGCAACGCCAACCTGTTCCTGACGAGTTCACCGAACGGCGAGGGCATCGTGCCGGCCGGCCCGTCCTGGGACCTCGACCTCTTCCGCGAGGTGGGGGTGCCGCGCCACTGGGCGATCGCCTTCATCGACCCCTTCGATGCGTCGGTGCGTTCGGTGACCTACTGCGACGTCCCGTGCGACCGGTGAGTCCTGCTAGTTCAGCGCCACGATCAGGCCGGAGACCAAGAGGAGCATCGCGACCGGCACCCAGATCCGGCGTTCGCCCGCGCTACGGCTGATCGAGTTCAGCACGACGGCCACGGCTGAAACGGCCACGGGGACCCAGACAAGCCACGGGATGGCGACCGCGAGGTCCGGCAGGACAAGCCCCGCGGCCGACAGCACGACGACCGCGAGGAGCCCGATCACGACGGCCTGGACGACGGCCGCGAACCGGAGCGGGGGAGGGAAGCGGCCGGGAAAGGCGCCACCCATCGCGTACGCGCCCAACGGCGCTCCGAGGGCCAGCGCGAGCTGGAACGCAACGACCCCACCGGCCACGAGCGCGAAGATGAGGGCGGCGAGGGTCGCGATGCTCACGAACGCATCATGGCAGACGACCCCAATGGCACTCCATCGGCTGTACCCGTCACGCGGACGGGACTGAGGGCGTCAGACCGGGCATCGCAGGGAGAGCAGGGGATGGCCCGGAGGCTCCTACTCGCAGCGCTCACCGCATCGCTGGCCGTTGGCTGCAGCGTCGCCGCACGACCGTCGGACTCGCCCGGACCACCATCGACCGCACCGATGGCGTCTGCCATTCCGGAAGCGCCGGTCAGCGCGCTTCCGTCCGCACCGATGACGCCCCCGCCGTGGCCTCCCAACGACGAGCTCCCCGCCAACATGGATCCGGAGCCTGGCCGACGCCATCCGCCTTCGTCGCGGGTACGGACTGCGGTCCGACCTCGAGTACATCAAGGCTGTTGCCAAGGACCCGCGGGCCTCGAGCGACGCCTATGGCGTCCCGGTCTACCCGGAGGAGTTCGAGGACTTTCAGCGCCGGCACGCTGAATTGATGGACCTCGTCCCGATCATCCAGCGGTACGCGGGCGCTCACGGCGACGAATTCGGCGGGCTGTACATCGACGAGGCGAGTCATGCCGGCGTGGTATCACTCTGGACGGACCACCTCGCCGAGCACGCCGGCGCCATTCGCAGGGCAGTAGGGCCCGACGCTCGAGTCGCCGTCGGGCAGGTCCGCTTCGCAGAGTCGCACCTGCGAGTCCTCCAGGATCAGATCTCCGCGGACTGGCAAGCAGACTGGGTGACAGAGATCCCGGCGGCGTTCCAGAGTGTCGGCGTCGACATCCAGACGAGTCAGGTCACCGTCGACATCTCCAGCGCCAACCCCGACGCGGTCGCCATCATCGAGGCGCACTACGACCTCGGTCATCAGCTGCGCGTCGAGTCCGATGGGACCGGCGTCGCCCTACTTCCCTGGGGCACCGTGACTGGTCGCGTGACCGGGATGGGCGACCTGGCTGGGCGGGCCCTAGGCCTGGATTGGGAGAGCGCCGACGTGGGCTCTTGCGGTGGTGGCGACATGGGATTCGGTGTCAACGTCAACGGTCGCTACGAGCTGCCGTGCCAGATCGGCACCTGGACGATCATCGTGGTGGACAGCACTGGCGACGACCCCATTCGCGAGCTTGGCCGCGGCACCGTCAAGGTCGTCGCCGACAAGACGGTCACCCTCGACATCCACCTCGACACGGGATCGTAGGGCCTCACGCGGCCCATCAACGAGGCCCCGTCCTGTGGCGGGGCCTCGTCGTTCGTCCGTCGCGCGGTTACTTGTCGAGCGGATGGATGCCCCAGTCCGTGGACCGCTCATCGACCGGGGTCGTCGTGAGGCGAAACAGGTCGGACCCGTCGGTCCGCATCGTGAAGAGGTCGGCGTTCGTCGCCCTGCGGGAGACGCAACAGGATCCGAGATCCGTCGGGAGAAAAGGACCCGCCCCAGATCCGGGTACCCGGTTGGCCCTGGATCCGGATCGGCGTCGCCGTGCCCGTGGCGACGTCGACACGGTAGAGCGATTCGTTACTGGTCACGAGGATCGAACGATCGTCGGTGGCGAAGGACCCTACGCCGCCGATCGTCAGGTTACCGACCTGATGCTCCCCGGTTCCATCGATACGGATCACCCAGAGGTGGTCGTCGCGGTTGAACGCGACCAGCGACCCGTCTCGTGAGAACACTCCCGGCACGTCGCGGTGATGCGTGAGCTGGACTGGATTCGTGCGGTCGGATGCCGACACCAGGTACAGCCCGTTCTGGCTCGGGTCGGTGTCATTCCAGCCTTCGGCGAGACAGCGGGCGCCGTCCGGGGACCAATCCCAGCACGGCAAGAACAGCGGCCCATCCATGCTGCCGAATGCCTTGAAGCCGGTGCCGTCGGCATTGATCAGGCCGTCGATGAACCCGATCTGGTCGCCATTCGGGGACCAGAAGGCGGCCTCATGGACCTCGGGACGGAGCTGGCGCTCGTGCGTCCCGTCGGGGTTGATGACGTAGGGGACGGTGTCGCCTTGGGCCGGATCCATCCGGCCGAACGCGATCATGCCGTTGAATGGCGGAGGCGCTTGCGGACCGCCGCTAGCGATCAGGGCGCCCACGGCGAGCACGATCAGCAGGCCGATCAGGACAAGCGCCCAGGCGAGCCGAGGGACCGTGGGCCGGGCAAGAACAGTCGTTGTGGTCATGAAGGTGCTCCTCAGGTCGGCCAGCCAACCCGGTCGCTGCCGGATCGAGGCCGTTCGAGCGACGACCGCATCGAGTTGTCCGTCGAGGACCGTGCGGTCGGCGCGGGTATTCAGATGGACGCGGAGCTCCTGTTCGAGATCGTGCTGTTCGTTCATGCCGGCAGCTCCGCAGATCGGTTCGGCTGACGCTCGTCGGCCTCGATCGCCGCACGCATGGCGGCGAGCGAGCGATTGAGCCGCGACTTCATCGTCCCGATCGGGATCCCGAGGATCGCGGCCGCGTCGGCGAGAGGGAGGTCGAGGTAGAAGGCGAGGACGAGGACGGTTCGCTGATCGATGGTCAGGCGGCGAAGCCCGCGCTCGAGCCTGTCCGCGTTCGCGACCGTCGTCTGCGGTGTCATCGAACGAGAACCCGACGGGTGCATCGAATTGCAGCTCCATCAGGCCTCGACGTTGGCCACGCCGGCGGGCGTCCTGGCAGGCGCGGACGACGATCCGCGTCAGCCAGGCATCGAAGCGATCAGGGTCCCGCAGGCTACGGAGGTCTCGCCACGCGTCGACGAGCGCCTCCTGCACGGCGTCTTCGGCCGCGGCGTAGTCGTGGAGGATGAGCCTGGCGATGGCATTGAGCCGTCCGATCGAAGCCGCGGCCAGCCGCGCGAAGGCGTCATGATCGCCCTCTCGCGCCTGGATCACGATCTCGCGGTCCATGGCCCACCCAGCTCGGCGCGGACATCTGCCGCGTTCGACTACTCAGTCTCTCGAACAGCACGTCGAAGGTTCCATCTTCGCAGCGAGGCCGATGCATCCATCGTGACGATCCCGCTCAACGACAAGCATGTCGAGGCGATTCTCGCGGCCTTTGATCTCGGGTCGTGGGGACGGCTCTCGGACGGACCCGTCGCGAGCGGACGGCTCGGCTCGATCTGGCGGCTCGACACGGAGAACGGAGGCTGGGCGGCCAAGCAGGTCGGCGACGTTACTGACGAGGAGCTCGCCGAGCTGCTCGAGGGAGCCGCGTTCCAGGCGACCGCCCTCGCCGCTGGTGTTCCGACGCCGGCGGTGCGGCGGACGCGAGCGGGCGAGGTCGTCGCCGACTGCGGCGGCGTGCGGGTGCGGCTCCACGCCTGGATGGACCTGCACGCCCCGGACACCGGCCTTGATCCGGTTGCCCTTGGGGTCTTGGTTGCCGGCCTCCACCGCGTAGAATTCGCCGGCGCGATCGGCCTGGACCCCTGGTATAAGGAACCGGTCGGGGCGGCTCGATGGTCCGAGCTCGTCAGCGCGCTCCGCGCTCGTCGCGCTCCGTTCGCCGAGGAGCTCGATGCGCTCGTCCCCGAGCTCGTCGCCATTGAGGGGTACCTCGGCCGTCCGCCGCGCGACCTGCGGACCTGTCACCGCGACCTGTGGGCCGACAACGTCCGGCGCACGCGCGACGGCGGCCTGTGCGTCTTCGATTTCGACAATGCCGGTCTGGCCGACCCGTCCGGGGAGCTCGCCCTGGTCCTCGTCGAGTACTGCACCGTGGATCCCTTCCGGGCGAACGTCATCCGCGCGGCGTACGCCGACGCGGGCGGCCCCGGCCGCGTCGAAGGCCCGACCGACTTCGCGATGCCGATCGCCCAGCTCTCGCACATCCTCGAGGAGGGCTGCCGACGCTGGCTGGCGGCCACGACGGACGCCGAACGGGCCGACAACGAAGCCTGGGTCCGCGAGTTCATCGACCGACCGCTGACCCGGGCCGTGATCGAGACACTCCTGGCCGATTGACCTGCGGTGCCGCCGGCCGCTTAGTCCCTTGCGTCGAGCGGTGCCGTGTCGTCGGGACCGAAGGCGAAGCCGGTTCGCTCGCCACGCCGCGTACTCGGCCACGAGGCCGTCGTCGTCGACGGTCAGATCGGCCTCGAACGTGCCGCTCGCGTAGTGGTACGTGAACTCGTCGAGGCGGGTGTAGGTCTGGGCCGCCTTGATCACGGTGAGCTCGGGGAACCTGACCCACGCGGCCTGGATCGTCTGCGACGTCCCGGTCGCGAGTCCCAGGCGTCGGATCGGCAGCGTGTTCGTGGACGGGCTGCAGCCGAGATCGATGTCGGTGCATCCCTTGAGCCCCCGCGCAGCCGCGCCGTCGACCGTCCAGCTGCCCTTGGCGTTGCGTTCCAGGGCGATCGTCCGCGTCTCGAAGCCGCGGAGGTCGCGGACATGGACGGCTGTCGTCAATCCGGCGCGGTCGGTGAGGACGCGGTACTCGATCCGGACGGGCAGGCCGCCCTCGGCCCCAAGGACCGTGCCGACGAGCGACAGTCCGGTGTCGCGGAGCGTCAGGGTGCAGTGTTCGTCGGTCTCGACCTCATCGGATCGCCGCCAAGCCACGCGTCTCGTCGTCATACCGGGCAGAGTAGCGGCATGACCGACGAGGAGCTGCCCGCCAGCGAGGCCGCCCGAGCTCGACGTCGCGACCGCGACATGGAGGCGGAGCGGCGAGCCTTGCTGCGGCCCGGCATGGCCAAGGTGTTTCGCCAGGTCACCGAGGCTGCCGCGAAGCCGCCGAAGCCCAAGCAGCAGAAGGCGAAGCGCGCCAAACAGAAGTAGCCGGGCGGCAAGCGCCGCGCATGACCCCAGCGGGCGCGGGAGATCGAGCCGTCGTAACGCGAAGGCCCTATTGTGGTCAACGGCTGGCCCCCACACTCTGGCCACGGCCCAAAGATGGATCGCACATCCAGTCAGACGCACAAGGAGGATCCCGTTGGCCACGCAGCGCTTCGAGTCGTCCGTCACCGCGGTGTCCTGGATCCCGTCCGAGGCCATCACCGGCCCGTCCAAGGTGCCGTTCGAGCTCGGCGTGACCCACTACGACGAACCGCCGCCCGATCGGCTCGAAGATCTCGAGGAGCTCCGCACGAGCGACCGCTTCCGCGAGGCGAACGAGCTGCGCGCGTTCATCGACGTCGAGGATGGCCGGATCCTGAACGCCGGCCATCTCGGCAAGGGCCATATCGGCGCGACGACCGTCCGAGTCGGGCCGGCGGCGCTCCGCTTCCCGGCGGTCCACCTGCCCGATATCCAGGCAGAGCCGGAGGTCGGCGCGTCGTCCGCCCGCTTCGTGCAGACGGTCGGTGGCCGGATGGGCCTCCCGACGCCTCGGCCTGTGCCGCACAAGCCCTTCGTCCAGTTCTGGCCGTCGATCGCTTGGACGACGCTCGCCCTGACGATCAACGCCGACGGCACGCTCCAGCCACGAGCTGATCGGCGCGAGTCCGTTCCCCCGCCACTGGATCTACGACCGCGAGGGACAACTCGTCGAGAAGTCCGGGGTGATCGACTTCGGGAAGTGGTTCAACCACTCGTTCGGTGATCGGACGCCGTGGGGCGAGCAGGACTCGCCCGCGGTCGTCGCCGCGGTCGAGTCGGCCCTCGAGCGGTCGCTGTCGAGCGCGATCATGAGCGGCGGCGCGAAGCCGTCGATCCGGACGATCGCCGAGGGCGAGAATCTTGTACGCCAGGGCGAGGCCGGCACGGAGGTCTACCTGATCCTCGATGGGATCTTCGTGGTCGAGGTCGACGACGCCCAGGTCGCCGAGATCGGCCCGGGCGCGGTGGTGGGGGAGCGGGCCGCCCTGGTGAACGGCACGCGGACGGCCACGCTGTGGGCGCGCACGCCGGGCCGCGTGGCGAGCGTGCCCGCGGATGCGCTGGACGCGCAGGCGCTCGGAACGCTGGCCGCAACGCACCGCCGCGGGGAGTAGAAGGCAAGCCCGGGAAGCAGGAATGAGCCATCCCCCGAATGGAGGGATGGCTCAGCTGCGCTACCGCGTGACGATGACCGCCTCGAGGTACTCGCTCGGCACGACCATCGTGCCGTCGTCAGCGGTGTTGAACCGGGCGATGAGGTCGAGCAGGTCGGTCCGGAGCGCCCCTTCGCCGCCGTCGCCCACCGTCTCGAAGGCCTTCAGGATCGGGCCGTAATACTCACGCCAGTAGTCGACATACGCCGACGGTGAGCGATCGCGGAAGACGTAGTGGCGCCGCTCGAAGCGGATCTCGGCGATCGCGTCGCCGAACAGCTCGTGCAGCCGCTCCTCCGTGCCCCACTGGATGGGCGAACGCAGCCCGGCCGGTGGCGGCACGTGCCGGCCGTTCGTCTTGAACAGCTGCCCGATGAAGCCCTCGGGCGTGTGCGCGACGAGACCGATCCGTCCACCGGGCCGGGTGACGCGCACGAGCTCACTCGCCGTGCGTTCGTGGTCGGGCGCGAACATCACCCCGAACACGGAGCTCACGACATCGAAGCTGCCGTCTGCGAACGGCAACGCCTCGGCGTCGCCGTCGATGAACTCCGCGGCCACGCCCTCGGCATCGGCGCGCCGACGCGCCCGATCCAGCAGGGCCGGGACGTAGTCGATGCCGGTGACCGCAAGGCCGCGCCGGGCCGCGGCGATCGCAGCGTTGCCGCTGCCGGTCGCGACGTCAAGGAGCCGCTCGGTCGAATGCGGGTCGAGCGCCTCGATCAGGAGCTCCGACACGATCTGGATCTGAGTCGCGATCCGGTGATAGTCGCCGCTCGCCCAGGTGGCCTGCTGGCGCTGCTTGATCGCGGCAAGGTCCGGCGACGGGGTCACCGCCGGTGCATAGGTGATGGTCATGGATCTGCTTCCTTCGTTCGTTCCTGGGTGGGCTTCACGATGAGCGCCACCAACGAGGGCATCGTCGATGGCACAGGCGACGGACGAAATCACGGAAATCCCTAGTGTTCGGTCGGTTCTACTCGTTCGCGCCGCCGATGAACCAGTCGATGTCGTAGGGTCCGCGCATGGCGCCGAGCGACGACCTCATCGAGACTGGCGTGTTTCCATCCGGGCACCCGTACGCGCGGATCGGCACCGGCTCGCGACTCGTGCTGTCCATCCCGGGCCTCTCGTTCACCGCGGAACCGGCCAAGCCCGCCGCGATCCGCCGGTCGTGGAAGCGCTGGCTCGAGCCGATCGAGCGGCACGGCCTGACGGTCATCGATGTCGGTCGCCGGGCCGACCTCCCACCCGGCAGCTCGACGGCCGACATCGCCGATGACTACGCCGCCGTCATCCGCGAGCACTGGGGGAGTGCGGTCGGAGTCACGGGCCTCTCCACCGGCGGCGGCTATGCCCCCAATGGCTGGCCAGCCGGCACCCCGAGCTCGTCGACCGCCTCGTGCTCGCGTACACCGGCCATCGCTTGCCGGCCGACGTGGCGGCGGTCCAACGCCGCGCGGTCGACCACTTCCTGGCCGGTCGATGGCGGTCCGGCTTCGCGCTGATGGCACCCTGGGTCGTCCCGGAGCATGCGCGCGTCGCCAGCGCGGTTGCCTGGCTGCTGGGTCCGCACCTCGCCGGGCGGCCATCGGACCTGCGCGTGCTGCGGCTCGACGCGGACGCCGACGACACGCACGACGCGACAAAGGCCCTGGGCGGGATCCGCTGTCCGACGCTGGTGATCTCGGGTGGCCGAGACCTGGCCTATCCACCCGACCTCGTGCGCGAGCTCGTCGCAGGCCTTCCGAACGTGCGCCACATCGAGTACCCAAGGGCCGGTCACGGCCGCGGCGCCCGATTCCCGGAGGACGCCTGCGCCTTCCTCGCGGAGGGCGGAGCGCGCCGTACGTCGTGAGGATGCTGATCAGGCCATTCGTGATCGTCATCGCCATCGTGGCGGCCACGGTCGTGCTGGTTCCGTTGGTCGCTGTCGAAACGCCTACCAAATCTCAGGATTGAGCGTCGCTGGCCGAGCGGGGCTAGGGTAGCCATCCAAGTCACAGGCCCTCGCGGGCCGGGAGGACCTCCATGACGACCGAACGCGCACCCGTGCACGAAGAGCCCTTGCTCGACGACCAGCCCGACACGACCCCGTGGGCACTCGCGCGAGAACGCCTCGCCAACCCCGCGCCGGGCCAGACGAGCTGGCTCGCCACCGTTCGACCGGATGGCCGCCCGCACCTGATGCCGATCATCGCCTTCTGGATCGATGACGCGTTCCACTTCGTCGTCAACGAGGGGACCCGCAAAGGGCGCAATCTCGCCGCGGATGGGCGATGCGTGGTCGCCACGGGGAATACGACCCTCCCGTCGCTGGACCTCATCGTGGAGGGGCACGCCAAGCCGCTCGACGACGAGGCCGCGGTCAAGCGGGTCGCCGAGATGCTCGCCAGCAACAACTGGCCGCTGGAGGCGCGCGGCGAGCAGGTCTACGGCCCCAACGCCCCGACGGCCGGTCCGCCGCCGTACTCGATCTACCGGATGGTCCCATCGAAGGTGTTCGGCCTGCCCGGGATGTTGGGCATGGAACAGTCCGATCCGGGCGACCTCCCGAAGCCGACGCGCTGGGAGTTCGACGGGCCCTGAGGCGCGTGCCGGGGCGGGTCAACCCGTTCATCCCTTCTTCGCTTGTAGCGACCGGTGTGCATGCCACACTGAGCGCACGCGCGAGGTGACGAATGACGGACCTCGATCCGGATGCACGTGGGGGTCCGCACGAGGAACTCTGGCGGCGGCAGCTGACGGAGGGAACCGACGTCCGCTGGAAGCGGCGGCTCCGAAATCGGATCCCCAGTAACCCGAGATGCAAGATGTGCGCCGCGCCGTTCTCCGGCCTGGGCGGTCTGGTCATGCCGTTCTTCGGCCACGCTCGGTGGTCGAAGAACCCGAAATATTGCACGGGATGCTTCCACGCGCTGCGTTCGAGCCACGGTGGTGCGGAGATCGAGTGTTCGCTCCTGTTCGCCGACGTCCGAGGGTCGACATCGCTGGCAGAGGAGATGTCACCGCGCGAATTCACCAGGCTGATGGGTCGATTCTTCGACACCGCGACCTCGATCCTGGTCGACGAGGGCGCGATGGTCGACAAGTTCGTTGGTGACGAGGTGATCGGCCTGTTCATCCCTGCCTTGGCGACCGAATCCCACGGTGAGCACGCCATCAACGCGGCGCGCCGCCTCCTGCGCGAGACCGGGCACGGCCGAGAGGAGGATCCGTGGCTGCCGATCGGCATCGGCGTGAACACGGCGGTCGCCTATGTTGGATCCGTGGGCAAAGGGATGGACGCGGAGATGACGGCGATGGGCGATTCGGTCAACACGACCGCCCGCCTCAGCTCGGTCGCAGCCGCGGGCGAGATCCTCGTGCCGGTCGAGGCGGCGGCGAAGGCCGGCGTCCTCCCGAACGGCCTGGAGCAGCGTTCGCTGGAGCTGAAAGGCAAGTCGAAGCCGATCGAGGTGCTGGTCCTGGGCCCGTGAGCTCCCGGGCGTGTCGCGCACATGCGTTTCAGCCGAGTCCGTGGCGGGCGGCTCCCGACTTCACTCCGGACTCTGCTGGATGGCGTCGAGGTAGACGGCGCGGGCCGCCAGCAATTCCCGGACGCCGTCGACGTCTCGATCGAACTGCTCGGAGCGGTACGTCGGGTCGGAGATGGCCAGCCCACTGAAGTACAGGCCGACGATGCCGCCGAGCACAGCGCTGACCACGAGCAGCTCGGCTGAGATGGTCCGCGGTTCGCTCGCCATCGAGAACTCGAGGAGTACGCGAGGTGCCCTCCCGATCCAGCCGGCCTGGACGTCGCCCGGGATGGCCAGCACCGCGAAGACCACCAGGAAGGCCATCACGATCAATGCGACCGCCGCGACCTGGAGCAGCTGCGGTACGACCACGAGCAGGGTCAGGTTGCTGCGGTGCAGCCACGTCAGCCGCGGCAGGCCATCAAGGGCGGGGCTCGCGGCGCCCACGAGCGGTGCAACCGGCGTCGTCGCGGCGGTCTCCAGGATCGATTCGCGACGGAGCTCGCGACTGAGCCGGCTGAACTCCCGCTGGAACGCCATGACGACGAAGAGCGAGGCCATGAGGAGCAGGAACAGCAGGACCAGTGCGAGCTCGATGGCGTTCATCGCGTGGGCAACCTGCCAGATCTCGGCACCGAACAGCAGGAAGACGACGAGGATCACGAGCAACGGCAGCGTTCGTGCCACGAGCTCGACCAGGTGGACCAACTGGAGCCACAGCCGCTCGAACGCCCACAGGCCGATCTCGGCGAGGCCGAAGCCGATAACGACGTAGATCAGGCCGATGCCCGTCAGAGCACCGAGCGTCGCCGCGACGGCCTCGAAGATGTTCTGGTCGATGAGGGCTGCCGGCAGGGCGGGGAGGAGCGCGATCGTCGCGATATCGAAGATGTCGAAGGTCGACGGCCGGATCGCGACCGGCCGGCGCCGGATCCGGCTGACCACGGTCCAGACCAGGGCCATCCAGGCGATCGTGGTGGCGATCCCGATGAGGTTCGAGGCCAACGGCCAGTCGGGCCGGGTGCCCCAGTCCTTGATCGTGCCGACGATGAGCCACAGCGAGATCAACGGGGCCGCCCGCGAATCCATGGCCTTCTCCGAGCTGTAGCCCTCGATCAGCTGGGGAACCCCTCGTCTCGCGAACCAGCGCTCGATCCCGCGCCGAAGCTCGGGTGTCAGCGCCGGGGCGGGGGGCTCGAGGGTGGACACGGCCCGAGCCTACTCGATGGGGGAGTGGTGGCGAGCCACCGCCACTCGACGCACCGGACGACGCCGGTGGGTCAGGGCACGAACAACGACGCCGGCAGGGAAGACCCGTTGAATCGATCGAGATCCACCGGGCCGTTGATCCCGGGCACGGTGCCCGTGCTCGAGTGCTGCCAGAACGACCAGCCGTTGCCGCCCCATTCGCCGGCCGGAACGGCGGGCTGCTTGGCTTTCGTCCAGTGCGCGATCCAGAGGACGGAATAGCCGTTCCTCGCGAACCAGTCTGTGTCGGCCATGTGGGTCGACCAGAACCTCGGGTTCGTGTAGATGATCGGTCGCACGCCGGTCGCCGCGGTGACCTGCGAGAGCCAGGTCTGCGCCCAGGCCGTCAGCGAGGCCGGGTCGAGGCCGTTCGCCGTCTCGAAGTCGAGCACGGGGACGAGGTCGCCGGACGCGATCGCCGAGTTCCGAAGGAACCAGCTCGCTTCGTTGGCGGCGTCGTTGAACGCCGTATCCGGGTTGGCGAAGTGGTACGACCCGACCGCGACGCCAGCCGCCCGCGCCCCCGAGTGGTTCGCCCAATAGGCCGTATCTGCGGTCAGCGTGCCCGCGGTCGCCCGAACGAACGCGAAGCCCTTGCCGGCCGTCGCGACCCGCGCCCAATCGATCAGGCCCTGGTGGTAGCTCACGTCGATCCCGTCGACGTAGGGTCGCGGCCCGCCCTTGGCCTCCGCCGCCGACGGCGACGCCAGGGTGAAGACGGCGACGGACATGGCGAGAAGCCCCGCGAGTGCTCGGTGCATCGGGACATGCTCGCGTCCAGCGAGGTTCCCGTCAAACGCCGTTTGCAGTATTCGCTGACCCGACCATTGCCGCGGCCCGACCTGGTGCGATGATGCGCACATGCCTCGTCTGCAGCGCAAGGCCATCTCGGCGCCGGACGTTGTCCGGACGTTTCCGTTCGGGCACGTCGATGTCGTCAACCTCGATGAGACGTATGTCGCCCGCTTGTCCTGGGAGCCCGGCTGGCGCTGGTCGAAGGACGTGGCGCCCGCCGTCAAGACCGCCTCGTGCCTGAACCGCCACGTCGGCTACGTCCTGTCCGGGTCGCTGCACGTGGTCATGGACGACGGCAGTGCACTTGAGATCCGCGCCGGCGACGCCTTCGAGATCCCGCCGGGACACGACGCCTGGGTCGTGGGGGACGAGACCTTCGACTCGGTCGAGTTCGCGAGCGCGGCCATCTACGGGGCCATTCCCGACGAGAACGAGAGCGTTCTGGCCACGATCCTGTTCACCGACATCATCGATTCCACGGCCCGTCTGAGCCAGATCGGCGATGTTCGCTGGAGGAGCCTGCTGCTCCAGCACAACCAGGCGATGCGGGCGCAACTGGATCGATACCGCGGACGAGAGGTCGGGACGACCGGCGACGGCTTCCTGGCCCTGTTCGATGGCGCGGTCCGCGCCGTCCAGTGCGCGCGGTCGATGATCGCGCGCGGTCGCCGACCTGGACCTCGAGATCCGGGCGGGGCTGCACACGGGCGAGGTCGTCATCGCGGGCGGACAGGCGCGTGGGCTGGCCGTGCACGCCGCGGCCCGAGTCTCGGCCCTCGCCGGCCCGGGCGAGGTCCTCGTCAGCTCGACGACCCGCGACCTGCTCGACGGATCGGGCCTCGCGTTCGTCAGCCGCGGCGACCACGAGCTCAAGGGCCTCACCGGCGCGCGAACGATCTACGCCCTCGAGGCGCACGGACCGACCGGACCGCTAGGCTCGACCGTCCCCGGGCTTGGAACAGCCGGTGCGCACCCGCGAACCCCTTGAGCTCATGGCTGCCTCGATCATCGAAGTCGAGCCCGGCTCCGCTTGCTAGCTCCCTCGCTGTCGCCGATACGAACACCTCGCCCGGCCCGGCGGCGTTCATGATCCGAGCCGCCAGATGGACCGCCACGCCGCGCAGCTCGTGGTCGGCCATCTCCACCTCGCCCGTATGGACGCCGACCCGGTCTTGCACGCCCAGCCCGCTCGACGCGGCTGAGATCGCGAGGGCGCAGCGGATAGCCTGCCCGGGTCCATCGAAGGTCGCGACGAAGCCGTCGCCGGTCGTGCCCGCTTTCCGCCCGCGATACATCTCGAACAGTCCGCGAACGGCATCGTCGTGACCGTTGAGCAGCTGTTTCCAGGCGAGGTCACCGAGTCGCTCGGCCATCTCCGTCGACCCGACGATGTCCGTGAACAGGAGGGTCGTCAGGAACCTGTCGCCGACGTCCGGTGCCTTCGCCCAACCGCGGACGCCCTGAACGTCGATCAGGACCGCGGGCACGTCGCCGATGACCCACGAATCGTGTCCGGGCGCGACATCGGTCACGTCGCCCGGGCCGGCCTCGGCCAGCTCCCCATCACGGGACTCGTAGCCGACCCGGCCCTCAAGGATGATCGACACGTGGTGGAACTCGCAACGCTCCGTCCCTGCGCTCGGCTTGACATGCACTGACCAGCGCCAGCCTGGCTCGAGGACCTCACGGCCCAGGGCGATCGAGCTGGCGGTCACAAGGTCCAGGTGGCCGCGATCGAAAGCTACCCGCTCCTCGGCGTCCGCGAAGTTCCGGATGACGATCCCCGCCATGGGCAGCCCGGTCAGAGGCCGAGGAGACTGACCGGAAACGCGCCGAGGTTCATGTGCATCCCCCTTCATGACGGCGACTGCCGCCGTTCGCAGATCTATGTTGCCTCAGTCGGACGACGATAGCGGAAGCGCACCGAGGCGTGGCTACGGTGGTGTCAGCCCGCAGTCCGGCGTCGTGCACAACTCCAGGCCGAGCGCCTCCAGGCCCTCGGCCAGGGGCGTGAAGCCGAGGATCCCGCCGAAGCTCCGACTCGTCGCGCCAGCCGGCGGTCCGCGGACGAGCACCGCACCGCCCGAATCACCGGTGCCGACCTCGATATCGGCCGCGGCGACGATGCACGGGAAGTAGTCGCCGTCGGCGACGGGGTCGTGGAGGTACTCGCCGGTCTCCGCCACCGTGCCGGCGCGGTAGATGTCGCGCCCGCTGATCTCGACCGCGTCACCGATCTCGATGTCCCCGCAGGACAGCGGCGTCGTGCCCGGCTTGATGACGCGCATGCCGCCCTCACTCATGTCCACGAGGTTGAGACGGCCCCACGGGATGCGGTCCGGAGCCACGACGAGGTAGTTCATGTCGGACGGGCGGCACGTGTGTCCCGAGTGCGGGCACGGCTCGAGCAGGGCGGCTGGGCCGAACACGCCCCGCACGGTGCGACCGTCCGGATCCCAGGCCGTCATGCCCTCCGCGGCGCACTGGGCGGACGAGGTCAGGACGACGGTGGCATCGAAGCGCGCGTAGAAGCCGGCGGCGCAGGCTCCCCACAGCTGCCTCCCGGCCAGGACCGGCCGGTCGACCGCCGGAGTCGTGCGGGACAGCAGGACCTCGCCGGCGAGCGCGACGCCCACAACGATCAGGGCGGCGGTCGCGCTCGCGAGCAGGAACCGTCGCCGGCGCGCGCTCGAGACTGAGCTTGAGGATCCACCATCGCTCCGAGCGTACCCCGCCCCGGCCAACCGCTCCGTGTGACGACCGATGGCGAGAACTCGCGTCGATCGCGTGTTGACCGACTCAAGACCCATCCCGTACGGTCGCTCCGTGGACCCAGCCGACATCGACCTGCGCAACGCGACCTATCGACGCTTCGTAGAGCTGGGTCGGGCGCCCAGCCCCGCCGAGATGGCGGCCCAGACCGGCGCGACCGAGGCGACGGTGCGCGAGGGCTGGCAGCGACTCCACGATTTGCACGCGCTGGTACTCGATGACGCAGGCGAGATCCGGATGGCCAATCCGTTCGCTTCGCAGCCCACGCCATTCCGCGTGGAGGCCGCCGGACGATCGTGGTTCGCCAACTGCGCCTGGGATGCGTTCGGGATCGGTGCCGCACTCAGATCAGACAGCACGATCCACACCGAGTGTTCCGATTGCCACGACCCGGTCGACGTCGTCGTCCGCGACGGCCTTCCGGACGATACCGATCTGGTCTTCCACGTCCTCGTGCCGGCCGCGTCGTGGTGGGACGATATCGGCTACACGTGAGGCTCGATGCTGCTCTTCCGGTCGGAAGGCCACGTCAACGCCTGGCTGGCGGGGCGAGCCCCAGGTGCCGTCATCCCGGTACTCAAGCTCGTCGAGCTCGCGTATGCATGGTGGGGCGACCGCCTCGATCCTGACTGGCGCCCGCACACCCGCGAGCGAAACCAGGCCATCCTGCAGCGACTCGGGCTCACCGGCCAGTTCTGGCGCCTGGGCTGACGTGCGAGGTGTGCGCGTGCTCGGCCGCGGCGCCGCCCGAATTACTGTGTCAGCTTCTTGACCTGGCCGGGCGGGAAGAGGGGACCGGGCAACACCTGCGGCTGGTAGTCCAGGCGCGAGGCGTCGATCGCGAATGCGTAGAGCTGCGTTGCGAGGCTCGGGGTCAGATCGTTATCACTCGCGACGTACAGCAGGTGCCGGCCGTCGGCCACATCCGGACCCCAGGCCAGTCCTTCGAGCTTCTCCGCGATCGTCGGCGCCAGACCGTACGAGGCGTCGAGCAGGTTGATAAACAGGCTCTTCGTCACCGGAACGATGTCGGCGGGCAGGGCGCCGGCCGGCAGGCCCTCGATGTCGGAGACGTCGGTGGTCGTCGCGCCGATCGAGACCTGGTAGATCGTCTTGCGCGTGGGCGCCTGCGGCGGCGTCTGCAGGAACGACCGATTATCCCGCTCGAGGACGAGGAACTCATGGTCGTTGATGGCCAGGATCTCGCTGACGCCCTGGCCGCGGTTGGACGCATCGAGGACATTGACGTACTCGGCGGTCTCGCCGGTCGCGAGATCGACCTTGAGGATGCGCGTGTTGACGCTGATCCGGTCGGTCGTGCCGGGGGCCAGGGCGTGGTCCTGGAGCAGCGCGTTCTGCATGATGCCGAACAGCGTCGAGCCGTCCGGGCTGATCGCGAGACCCTCCATGCCGCGGTTGGCCTGGCGGCCGGAGTCGTTGCCGAGTAGCTCCTCGTTCGGGACGGCGCTCGGCGTCTCGATCGCGAAGTGGGCCGGGATCTCGAGGCGCCGCAACAGGTTGCCCTGGCGATCGAACTGGATGATGTATGGCCCGTACTCGTCCGAGACGTAGAAAGTGCCGTCCGGGGCCGACCCGGACGCCTTCGGGATCGAACCGCTCGTCGAAGGCGCCGGCCGAGCCCAACAGGCGCTGACCGTCCTCGTCGCGCAGCAAGCGGGTGTCGAGCAGCGTCGTCGTGATGTTCGGGAACGGGGCGTCGATGTCCGTCGTGATGTGCAGGAAGTCGACCCGGTCAGGGTAGGGAACATCGGTCAGCCCGTCGAACGGGCCGCGATCCGGGGTCCCGATGTAGACGTCGTCGTGCCCGGTGTATGCGATGGCCGAGCCATATCCGCCGAAGATCGAGGCGGGGACGCAGTTCGCCGCGATTGCTCGCCTGGCAGATGTCACCCGACAAGCCCGACTTGTCCAGGACCGTGCCGGGGATGAGCCCCTTGCCGACGAGTGCGACGCCCGGGTCGGCCGCCACGGCGCCGCCCGCTCCCGCCATGACCGCCAGAGACACGGCGACCGAAACCACCCCGCGCGCGAACTTCGACATCTTGCTCCTCCAACGTTCCTGTCGGAGGGAGTGAACCGTGCGGCGGCTAGCCAAGGGTTAACGCGATGTCAACAACCCTGCGTGTACGGCTCGGCCGAATGCTCGCAGATCCGTCCGCGACTACTCCGCGGCGTATTCGCGAAGTTTGCGGCTGCGAGACGGGTGCCGCAGCTTCCGTAGCGCGTGGGACTCGATCTGCCGGATCCGCTCACGCGTCAGGCCGAACTCCTGTCCGACTTCCTCGAGGGTCCGCGGACGCCCGTCGTCGAGGCCGAACCGCAACCGGAGGACATGCTCCTCACGGCCGTCGAGGCTGTCGAGGACCCGGTCGAGCTGCTCCCTGAGCAACTGGTTCGTGGCGGCATCGACCGGCGACACCGCGCTCTCGTCCTCGATGAGAGATCCAAGCTCGGTGTCGCCTTCCTCGCCGATCGGGGTCTCCAGCGAGATCGGCGTCCGACCGTAGCGCTTCACCTCTTCGACGCGTTCGGGTGTGATGATCCAGCGCGGATCCTCGGACAGGGTCGCCGCGATCTCGGCAGCCGTGGGCTCGCGCCCGAGCTGGACCGTCAATTCGCGGGTCGTCCGGGTCACGCGCTGCATGGTCTCGACCATGTGAACCGGGACGCGGATGGTCCGCGACTGATCCGCGATGCCGCGCTGGAGCGCCTGACGGATCCACCACGTGGCATAGGTCGAGAACTTGAAGCCGCGCTGCCATTCGAACTTGTCCACGGCACGCATCAGTCCGGCGTTGCCTTCCTGGATGAGGTCCAGGAAGCCAAGGCCGCGGTTCATGTACTTCTTGGCGTTGGCGACCACGAGTCGCAGGTTGGCCGAGATCATGTGATCCCGAGCGGCCTTCGCCTGGTCGATGAGGGTGCCGGTAGGCTCGTCATCGCCCTCGGCTGGGTAGCCGAGCGTCGCGAGGATGTCGTCGTCGCGACCGGCCTCGACCCAGCGACGGAGCGCCAGGATCGCGACCTCGTCGCGGGCCCAATCGAGCATCGCCTTGACGGTCTTCTCCTCGCGGAGTGCCGGATGGCGACCGACCGCGTGCGCCCAATCGAGCAGCGCGAGGAACGCGTCCGCATCGAGCCGCTCGTTGTAGACGGCGCGCAGGGCACGGGCTCGCTCCAGGAGCTCGGCCGCCGGGCTTCCCTGAGCCGAGTCGATCGCCTCCGTGAACCCGAAGCGCGGGGCCGAGGTAAGCAGGTCCCCGGCCGACTCGTCGGCCAGCGCGCTGCGCACGATGCGATGAGCCTCTGCGCCAGATGGCAGGGCGTACACCGGATGCTTGGCGCGCGCGGTGGCCTCCGTGTCGTGCAGCGTCCACTCGTGCAGGTCGAGGATGGCCGTCCAGGGCTCGGTCCGGATGCGGACTCCGAGCTCGATGGCCTTGGCCAGAACGACCTCCTCTTCAGCTGTCAGCAGCGGCACGCGCGCGATCTCGCGGAGGTAGAGGCGCGTCGAATCCTCCACGTCGAGGGCAGCGTCGTCCGCCTCCGCATCGGCGTCAGCCTCGGGATCGACCTTGGTCCTGGGTACGGGCGGGACGGCCTCGACGACCGCCTCGAGCTCGATCTGCTCGAGCTCGTCAGCGGCCACGACAGGACCTTCCGCCTCAGTGTCATGCTCTTGGCTGTTGTCAGGGAACTGGATCAAGGCTGCTCCGTGGTGCGAGCGACCGCGCATGGCGATGCGCCTTCGCCCGCTGATGGTTCGGGTGGTGGCCGACCCCATCCGCCATGGGAGTTCGGCTCGCATGCCGGCCCCGCCAGGTGCCGGACACATGTGCTGGCGTGTCAAGTCTTGACACGCCCGCGTACACCGTACGTTAGCCGAAACCGGTTGTGTTGTCAACCAAGTTGTCAATACTCCTAGGTAGTATCGGATCGAGCCATTTCCGGGATCGTCGCAGTCGACGGCGTGTGCTGGTCGCCACCGTGACGGCAGACGACATGCAATGGGCCGATCAGGTATGGCGATCGATCCGAGCGCTGCGAACAAGCCCAGGAATGCTCGCCTTTCCAGCCCGCGGATTTGCTTGACAGTGCCGAGTTATACTCGGGGTATGAAGATTGCCGTTTCCGTGCCGCAGGATGTCTTCGAGCGGGCCGAGCGACTCGCGCGCCGCGAGGGTCGATCGCGCAGCGACGTGTACAGCGCCGCCGTTCGTGAGTACGTTGCACGGCACGCTCCCGATGAGGTCGTCGATGCGCTCGATCGTGTCGTCGCCGAGGTCGGGGCGGAGCCCGACACATTCGCGACCGCCGCAGCCCGCCGCACGCTCTCGTCATCCGAGTGGTGATCTCTCAGGGGGACGTGTGGTGGGCTGACATCGGGGAACCCGCCGGTTCCGAACCCGGCTTTCGCCGACCGGTCGTGGTCGTCCAAAGCGATGACTTCAATCGGAGCGCGTTGGGAACCGTGGTCGCCGTCTCGCTCACGAGCAACCTCCGATGGGCGAACGCCCCCGGAAACGTCCGATTGACGACGCGGGCCACTGGCTTGCCGCGCGACTCCGTCGCCAACGTCTCGCAGATCGTCACGCTGGACAAGTCGAGCTTGACCGAGCGGGCGGGTCGACTCCCGATGCCGAAACTCGAACTCGTGCTCGCGGGAATCGATCGAGTCCTCGGAAGGTGAGCCTTTTCGTGGCTGCCACGGCATGCGGAACGGCTGCTGAATTGGCATCCTCTCGCCCGTCACAACGACTCGCCCGGCGGCGTCCGGAGAGGGACTGCCGCACGCAAGAGGACGTGGCATGCGAACCACCGCGTGCATCGCGCTGATCGCCACCGTCGCCATCGCCTGTGCGGTGCCGGTCGGCTCCGCTGCACCGTCTGCCTCGGTCGAAGACCGCGGGCCTCCGTCCCCGGCCGGTTCACCCACGCAATCGTCGTCCCCTGATGCGCCTTCGAGCTCGACGCCCGCGAGCGCTGAACCGTCGACGCCAGCACCCTCGACGCCCCCGTCTCCGCGCCTGACGCCGCCGCCCGACCTGGCGCGCGTCGCGGTCGAGGAGCGCGACGACATCCGCGTCGAGTTGGAGCTCCAGCGCAACCCCCTTCGGGCCGGTGAGCCCGGCTGGGTCAAGGTCCGGGTCACGAATGAAGGCCGGACGGATGTCACCTGGTTCCACGACGGCTGTGCCAACCCGGTCCACGTGCATGCCGTCTCGAAGGTCGCTTGGCCGATGGGCGTGGAACATGAGGAGCACGCAGGGATGTTCAAGACGTACGCCCTCGGCGGACACATCGTTGCAGACCCGGATCCCCACGGGTGGCTGGCGTTCGTCCGCAAGGAGCGCCTGCACTCCGGGCCAGCCGGCTGCGCGGACATCGGGATCTACGAGACGATCGAGCCGGGCGAGACCCTCCGTGCCACACACTGGTGGTCCGGGTTCACCGCACTGAATTCGAGCGCTCCCACCCGCCGGTCCAGCGACGATCCGCGGCGGCGCGGCCTTCTACTGGCGAGGCAAGGAGCCGAGCGACATTACCGACCAAGCCATTGAGCTCGAACTAGACGCATGGATCGAGAGCGACGCGGCGGCCGATCGGTTGTCGCCGGCGCAGGCCATCGACGCCGCCCTGTCCGACCCCGACTTCGCCGCCTACGTCGAGACGCAGGCCATCGCCAACGGACGCGCGGAGATCGCCTGGTATGACCCCGAGCGCGACCTGTGGGAGATCGGCGTCATGCCGTGGTACGAAACGGAGCCGCCGCGGATCCACGGGGTCCTCATCGACGCCGTCACGGGCGTGATCCGCGGCCCGCTGGACCGCCCGTGGGACCAGGACGTCGACCCGTTCCCCTGAACGCGTCCCGGGACCGTTGCTACCCGGATCCCTCGGCTCCCCACGGCGCGCCATCGACGCCGAGCTGCTTGCCGATGGGAGCGTCCTCGTGGCCGGTGGGTTCGGCCCAGGCGCCCTCACGGCGTCGAGCGAACGGTACGATCCCAGCGCAGGCGCTTGGTCACCGACCGCCTCGCTCGCGACCCCTCGGGCTCCGCTGCTGGTCCAGCTCACCGACGGGCGGATCCTGGCCGTCGCCTCGATCGGAGGAGTTCGGACGGCGGCGGTCGAGGTGTATGCGCCCTGACGTCCGTATAAGGTGCACACATGAGCTCGCCGACCGTCACGACTGGCGACACTCCCCGAATCGGAACCGAAGAGAACCCGCTGATCCACCCGATCACCGGGGAGCGACTCGTCTTCACCAAGCGAGCGGCCGACACCGGCGGAGAGGTCCTCGAGTTCATCCTCCGGATGGCGCCAGGTGGCTTCATCGCGACGGCCCACGTCCACCCGTACGCCGAGGAGCGCTTCGAGATCGGTGGGGCGCCGGTGATGATCCAGGTCGGCCGGTCCAAGCGCCTCTACCAGCCGGGCGAGGTAGCGGTCGTTCCGGCCGGCGTGCCGCACAACTGGTGGAACCCCAGCACCGAGGAGGCGGCGACGCTGATCCAGCTCCGACCCGCGCTGGACATGGAGACCGTCTTCGAGACGATGTTCGGCCTGGCCGCCGACGGCAAGGTGAACGCGAAGGGCATGCCGAACCCGCTCCAGATGATGGTCCTCGCCCGTGCCTACCGACGTGAGGTGACGCCGCCTCCGCCCCTCAGCTGGTTCGTCGGCCCCTTGTCCGCGATCCTGGCCCCCATCGCCGGCAGGCTGGGCTATCTGGCCCGATACGACCGGTACAGCGGCCCGAGGCGCCCCGGCAGATTCACGTGAACGATGCAATGCGCCGCCTCGAGGGTCCTCGACAGGTGCTCTTCATCCAGGGCGCCGGTGCAGGCACGCACGACGACTGGGACGACAAGCTGGTCGCCAGCCTGCGGCGGGAGCTCGGTGCCGGGTGGGAGATCTTGTACCCGCGGATGCCCGCCGAGGACGATCCGAGTTACGCGACGTGGGGTCCGGCGGTCGTGGGCGCGATGGCGACCCTGGAGGACGGTGCGGTCGTCGTTGGCCACTCGGTGGGCGGGACGATCCTCATCCAAACGCTCGCCGAGCAGGCGCCGGACGTGGAGCTGGGGGCGGTCGTGCTGATCGCCGCCCCGTTCGTGGGGGAAGGTGGCTGGCCCGACGAGGAGTTCGAGGTGTCGAGTCACCTCGGATCGCGGCTGCCTCGCGGGGTGCCTGTTCACGTGATCCATGGGCTCGATGACGACACGGCCCCGCCGGCGCATGCCGACCTGTATGCCCGCGAGATCCCGCATGCGCACCTGCACCTGCTGCCCGGGCGCGATCACCAGCTGGGTAACGACCTGGCCGAGGTGGCGAGGCTGATCGATGGACCCGCAACCGGGTGACCCGCGGCGCCATACTGCGTCCCGAGCCAACCACGAAACCTGCCCGACGGGGGACCGATGGTAGACGCAACTTCCGCTCTCGCTCCGCACCACCTCGATCAGTTGCGCCGAGCTTGCGGCGAGGTCGTCACCCCCAGGGACGCCGCGTACGACGATGCGCGCCGGCTCTGGAACTCGATCCACGATCGACGGCCTGCCGTCATCGTTCGGCCCACAACGGCGGAGAAGGTCGCCGCCGCCGTCAGGTTCGCTCGCGAGCACGATCTCGAGATCGTCGTCAAGTCCGGCGGTCACAGCGCTGCGGGACTCAAGGGCGCCGACGGCTGTTTCGTCATCGACCTCTCGGACATGCGCGGGGTCGACGTCGACCCGGCAACCCGGATCGCCCGATCCAACGGCGGCGCGCTCCTGGGCGAGCTCGACGTCGCCGCCCAGGCCCACGGTCTCGTCTGTCCGACCGGCGTCGTCGGCCACACCGGCGTCGCCGGGTTGACACTCGGCGGCGGGGTCGGCCGCCTGCAGCGCAACTTCGGGCTGACGATCGACAACCTGGTCGCCGTCGAGATCGTCACCGCCGACGGCCGCCTCGTCCGCGCGACCGAAACCGCCGAGCCCGAACTCTTCTGGGGCCTGCGCGGCGCGGGTTGGAACTTCGGGATCGCGACCGCCTTCGAGTTCCGGCTCCAGCCATTCGGGCCCGATCTCCACCGGGGTGTCCTGGCCTTCCCGGCGACGCAGGTCCAGGACGTGTGGACCGTCTTCCGCGACTACGCGGCGGGCGCCCCCGACACAGTGTCGATGATCTTCGGCATCGATCGCGCGGGGCCGGACGCCGGATACCCGGGCGACCTCGTCGGCAAGCCGATCACGTACCTGGCCTGGAACCACAGCGGCTCCGCCAACGACGTCGAGCGCGACACCGCTGGGCTTCGCGCCGGCCCGACGCCGGTGACGACGACGATCGGGAGCGCGCGGTACCTCGATGCCCAGACCGCGCACGACCTTGCATTCGCCTGGGGCAGTCGATCGTTCATCAAGAGCCACAACGCGAACGACGTCCGTCGTGAAGCCCTCGACAAGGTGGTCGAGCTCGTGGCGACCGCGCCGGGGGAGGGGACCTTCTCGGTCACCGCCCTGGGGGCAGCGATCGGCCGTGTCCCCGAAGATGCGACGGCGTATGCCGGTCGAGCGTCGGCCTTCGACGTGAGCACCGACGCGAACTGGACCGACCCGGCGCTCGACGAGGCGATGGCCGACTGGTGCCGCCAGGCACTGGCGGTGGTCGAACCAGACCGCGCCCTTGGCGCCTACGCGAACGGCAACTCCGACGTCGGCCCCGACGAGTCCCGCCGGATCTACGGCGACGCCAAGCTCGCCCGCCTCGCCGCCCTGAAGCGCGAATGGGACCCCGACAACGTGTTCCACGTGAACCCCAACGTGGCACCGGCTACCCCATGACGGACGCCACGCCCGACGAGGCCCGACGGCACTACGATGACCTGTACCAGCGCTCGCTCAGCGACCCCGAAGCGTTCTGGCTCGAGGCCGCGAGGCGTCTCGATTGGACGCGGCAGCCGGAACGGGCCCTCGAGCTTCGCGACGGTTCGAGCTTCACCTGGTTTGCCGGCGGCCGGACGAACCTGTCCGTCAACGCGCTCGATCGCCACGTCGCGGCTGGTCGAGGTGACGTTCCGGCACTGATCGCGCTGGACGAGCGCGGTCGCCGGAGGGTGCTCACCTATGCAGAGCTCCTCGCCGAGGTCGAGCGGGTCGCCGCCGGCCTTCGCGGCCTCGGAATCGGCAAGGGCGACCGAGTGACGATCTACATGCCGACGTCGGGCGAGGCGATCGTCGCGATGCTGGCGACGGTCCGGATCGGGGCGATCCACTGCGTGGTCTTCGCCGGCTTCGGGTCGGGCGCGCTGGGCGATCGCATTCGGGCGAGTGGCTCGCGTCTCGTTTTGACGACCGACGTGACCTACCGCAAGGGCAAGGACGTCGACCTCCTGTCGATCGTTGACGACGCGATCGACGCGGGGCCGAGCGAGGTCGAGCACGTCGTCGTCCTGAGGAGGAGCGACACGTCCCGTCCGCCGCGCGGCGGTGAGGTGGCATGGGACGACCTCGTCGCGGCCGCAGATGGCCATTCGGGCGCCGTCGAGGACACCATGGCGGAGGACGCGGCGTTCATCCTGGCAACCTCGGGTACGACCGCGAAGCCGAAGCTCGCCGTCCACAGCCATGGCGGCTATGCCGTCCACATCGCCTCGATGGGCGACTGGGTTTTTGGGCTTCGCGCCGGCGAGACGTGGTGGTCGACGTCGGACATCGGCTGGGTGGTCGGCCACAGCTACATCGTCTACGCGCCCTTGATGGCGGGCGCGACGACGATCGCCTACGAAGGTGCCTTGGACCACCCCGACGCCGACGCGCCGTGGTCGATCATCGAGCGCGAGGGTGTCACCGGGGTCTTCACCTCGCCGACGGCCGTCCGGCTGTTGATGCGCTACGGGGAGGCGGTCCCCAGGCGGCATGATCTGGGTCGCCTGGAGCGCGTGTTCTGTGCCGGCGAAGTCTTGAACGCCCCCGCCTGGGAGTGGCTGCAGCAAACCGTCTTCGAGGATCGCGTTCCGGTCATCGACCACATGTGGCAGACCGAGACGGGCGGGCCGATCTTCGGCAATCCGTATGGCTATTCGCTCCTCCCCATCAAGCCCGGATCCGCGGGGATCGCCCTGCCCGGCATCGAGGCCGACGTCGTCGATCAGGATGGCCAGCCCGTCGGGGCGGGGGAGAAGGGGATCATGCGCATCAAGCAGCCCTTCCCAGGGCTGATCGCGACGTTGTGGGGCGAGCCGGAGCGCTACGTCGCCGATTACTGGGACAAGATCCCCGGTGGCTACTACGTCGGTGACGCGGCGCATATCGACGCCGACGGGTATGTCTGGTTCGCCGGTCGGGCGGACGAGATCATCAAGACAGCCGGCCACCGGCTCGGCACGATCGAGGTCGAAACCGCGTTCCTGCGCCACCCCGCCGTCGCGGAGGCAGGGGTCACCGGGATCCCCGACGATCTCCGGGGCGAGGTGATTGCCGCTTTCGTCGCCCTCAAAGCGGGACACGAACCGTCCGATGAGCTCCACAAGGAGCTGCTCCAGACCGTCCGCCGCGAGCTCGGGCCCGTCGCGGTCATCGGGCATCTCTCCGTGGTGGCGATGCTGCCCAAGACGCGCAGCGGCAAGATCATGCGGCGCGTCCTCAAGGCCGTGGCGCTCGACCGCGACCCGGGCGACATCAGCACGATCGAAGACGAGGGCTCGGTCGACGAGGCGCGCCGCGCCGTCGAGGAGATGCGTGCCGGCATCGTGACGTGACGGCCGCCCGACCAGTCGGCGCAGTCTTCTTCGACCTCTTCGGCACCCTCGTGTCCCTGGCGCCGCTGGACGACGCCTGCGACCGACTTGCGCCCGGCCGCGGCGCGGAGATCGCCGCCCGATGGCGCGCGCGGCAGCTCGAGGCATCGTGGCTGCGCACCGCCATGGATCGATGGGCCGACTTCGACGTCGTCACGCTCGATGCCCTTCGGACGACTCTTCAGGAGTTCGGCGTCGGGGAGTCCGCCAACGAGTCCGTGCTCAGCGAGCTTGCCGACGCCTTCGTCGAGCTGCCGCTCGTCGACCACGCCAGCCTGGTTGTCCAGGAGCTCAGGGCCGGGGGGATTGCCACCGGCATCCTCACGAATGCCTCATCGACTGCGCTCTCTCGTGTGAACGGCCGGCTCCCGCCGATGGACCACTATCTTTCGGTTGACGTGGCCCGGCAGTTCAAGCCACACCCGATGGTGTACCAGATGGCAGTCGACGCGACCGGACTCCCCGCAGATCGGATCGGCTTCGTGACGGCAAATGGCTGGGACGCCGCCGGCGCAGGCGCTTTCGGGTTTCGAGTGGCCTGGCTTCGACCAGGCGCGAACACCAGCCTGCCGGCAGTCGGTGCGCCCGAACCCATCGTCGCGACGTGGCCGGAGATCCCGAGCATCTTCGTCGGGAAACCGTAGGCCGCGGTCAGGCGTCGGCCTCGGGCGCCTCCATGCGCTCGAGAAGGGCCATCGTCGTCGCCCAGCTGCGGATCGTCATCGACTTGTAGGCCGGCGTGCCCACGATCTTGCTGAGGCGGCTCTTCGTCCGTTGCGCGCTGAGCCGCTGCGAGTAGATCACGCCGGTGCCCGGCCACACCTCGTCGACGCCGGGCCGCGGGTCGAAGACCTTCATCGCGGTCGGCGCGTCGATGCCCATGAGGAAGACCGCGTCGCTGTGGTACGTGTCCGGCTTGTCGCCGAAGCCCTTCGGCCGCTTCCGGACGACGGCTCGGAGCTGCGCTCGCGTCAGGACGAGGACCGCGATCAGCTCGCTGTCGAGCTTGAACGTTTTGGGGAGCGCTTCTTCGAGCTCACGCTTGATTGCGGCCGCCGTGCGGTCGGAGCTCAGGATCACGTTGCCGCTGGCGATGTACGTGGAGACCTTGGTGTGGCCGTGCGACTCGAGGAGCTCGCGCAATGCCGCCATGGACACCTTGTTCCGGCCGCCGACGTTGATCCCGCGCAGGAGGACGAGGTATCGGGTCATCAGCGGAGGATGCCACGACGCGATCCGGTCCCGTCGGATCAGACGTGCGGCGCGACCCCCTCGGCGAGCTGCTGCATGACCTCGACCTGCGCCTCGTACTCGAGCAGCGGCAGGTGGCTGCGCGCAACGAACTCGACTGGCACGGGCACCTGGCGCCGGACCTTGAGGAGCGTTTCGACGAGCTCGTCGGGCGTGCCGGCGTGCGCGGTCCGGCGCGAAAGGAGCCTCTCGTCGTCGCCTTCGAACGGGGGAGGGGACGCGGCCGGGAGCGGTCGGGTCGCTGACGCCTCCATGTCCGAGTACTTCCAGTTCAGTCCCCAGACGGCGTCGCGGTAGCGGGCGAGCGCGTCGGCCCGGGACGCGCCGGGTAGCAGGATCGAGTAGTGGATGAACCGGAAGGTGGCCGGGTCGCGCCCGGCCTTGTCGAGCTCGTCGAGCACCCACCCGACCTGCTCGCCGAACTTCTCCGCCGGCGCGTTCGAGAAGATGCCGTCAGCGAGGCGCGCGGCGCGGCGGATGGCCGGCTCCGCGCCGCCGCCGATGAGGATCGGGATGCGGGTCGAGGGTGTCGGACGAACCGCGAGGGTCGGGAGCTGATACACGCGATCCCTGGTGGGTGAACGGCTCCCCGCTCCAGGCCTGCGGCAGGATCCGAAGGGTCTCCTCCATCGCCGCGCCGCGACGACGCATGTCGGCGCCCAGCCCGGCGTACTCGACCTCCGACCACCCGAGTCCCAGCCCGAGCACGAGCCGCCCGTGGCTCAGCAGCTGGACCGTGGCCGCGTCCTCCGCCAGGCGCAGCGGGTGATGCATCGGCGCGAGGATGACGCCGGTGCCGATCTCGATCCGTGACGTTGCCTGGGCGAGGGCCGCGCTGACGACGAGGAGCGAGGGCATGTAGCCGTCGTCGACGAAGTGGTGCTCCGTCGTCCAGACCGAGGCTGAAGCCGAGCCGTTCGGCCTCGACCGCCAGGCGCACCGTGTCGTCATAGGCACGCGTCCAGTCCGTCTCGCCGGGTCGGAGCTGGGCGCTGAGCAGTCCGAATCCGAGGGTCATGCCGGAGAGGCTACCGCAATCGCTCGGCGCGACGATGCCTTAGACGGTGCCGGGTCGCCATGGCTCGTGCGCGTGCGCGAGCCAGACCAGCTCGGGGTCGAGCGCACGCACCAGCAGCTGGCCTTCGGTGCTCGGCTCGTCGAGCTCGCCGAACCAGACCGCCATGTCGCCGCCGATGACGATCGGACGCCCGCCAGTCTCGACGACGACCACCTGCGTGCCGGGTGTGTGGCCCGGCGCCGGAACGAGTCGGACCCCGGGAAGCAGCTCGAGCTCGCCGTCGACCGGGACGTACCGCACGCCGGGCGCATCGACCCATTCGCGGATGGTGTAGTCGTCCTCGCTGCGCGCGTCGTCGAGCTCCCGACGCTGGACGTAGATCGGCTTGCCGGCGAAGAGGCGGTTGCCGCCGCAGTGATCGGCGTGCAGGTGCGTGTTGACGACGATGTCGATGCCGGCGAGGTCGAAGTCCTGCTCGCTCAGCGGCTGGAGGAGGGGGTCCATGTCGGCCAGCAACGGATGCAGCTCCGTCATGCCCGTGTCGACCAGCACGCGCCCTTCCGGATGGTCGATGACGTGCACGTAGACCGGCATCAGCTCACCCTCGACGTGCAAGTCGGCAACGTGGACCGGCGTGACGGTGATCGAGGTCGGGGGCGCTCATCGCTTCCCGAACCCGGGCAGGGCCGCGGCCTGCGCCAGTCCATGGTCGCATCGCGCGCTCGGGTCGGCAGTGAACAGCTCGGGCTCCGTCATGAACGGGCGTCCGCGCCAGGCGGCCCGTCGAGCAACCGAGGCACGTACTCGAGCAGCTGGATCCGATTGTCGAATGTCCGGCTGGTGACCATGTCGAGCATCACGTCGGGGTAGCCGTCGTAGATCCGCTCGCGCCCGGTCTTCCCGGTGATGACGGGAAAGACGCCGACCCGGAACAGATCCACCAGGCCGGCTTGGAGGAGCGACCGGCACAGCGTCAGGCTGCCGAGCGTGCTCATGTTGGTGCCGTTTCGCTTCATCTCGGCCACCGCCTCGACGGCATCGCCGCGAACCACCTCGGTGTTGGCCCAGGCCAACGGGGTCTCCAACGTTGAGGAAAACACGACCTTCCGCTGTCGCGTGAGGTCGGCCATGGCGTCGGCCTCCTCGGCCGGCGTGTCGGGGGAGCTGGCGAAGCCGGACATGAGCCGGTACGTGTTCGCTCCCATCAGGACCGTGTAGCCGCGATCAGGCCGCTCGTCGAGCCAGGCGAGGTACTCGGGGCTTTCCAGGCCCCACCATCCCGGCCAGCCCTCCGCGGACGCGTAGCCGTCCAGCGACGTGATGAAGTCGATGATGAGTTGGCTCATGCCGTTGCTCCTGCGGGGAATGGTCGTCGACTCATTTGACTGCCGACCGGGTCGAAACTCATCGGATGGCCGGAGGCGCCATGATCGAAGCCGACACGGAGGAGGCTGCGCTAGAGCGAACGATGTCAGACGAAACACGCATCGATCGCTGGCTGTGCGCGGTGCGCCTCGTCAAGACCCGGCCCATGGCCACCCAGCTTTGCGATGGCGGGCACGTCCGCGTCAACGGCAACCCGGCCAAGCCATCGACGAAGATCCGTGCCGGCGACGTGGTGCATGCCCTGATCGCCGAACGTGAGCGGATCGTCGAGGTCGTGCGGCCGATCGAAACGCGCGTCGGTGCGCCGGCCGCCGCCACGTGCTATGTCGACAACAGCCCACCCCCGGTGATCCGGAGATCGCGCCCGGCATCAAGGCGGTCCGTGGGGAGGGCCGGCCGAGCAAGCGACTCCGCCGCGAGCTCGAGCGAATGCGGCGAGCCGGACAGGCTGAGGCCCATGCCCAGCGAAAGGCATCACGAGGTGCCCCGCTAGAATCGATCGGTCCCAGCGCGCGCCGGGCCCCTTGCCACGTCATCGAACGGCTTGCGCAAACGTCGGAGCGGAGGATCGGTCATGGACTGGAAGCTCGAGCTCGTTTCGGTGCCAGTGTCGGACGTCGACCGGGCGATCGCGTTCTACACCGACAAGGTCGGCTTCAATCTCGATCAGGACCACAAGATGAGCGATCAGCTCCGCTTCGTTCAGCTGACGCCCGTCGGGTCGGCCTGCTCGATCGCGATCGGGACCGGGCTCACGGACAAGCCGCCGGGCTCAGTCGGTGGCCTCCAACTGGTCGTCAAGGACGCTGCAGCCGCACGAGCGGAGCTTCTCGAGCGTGGCGTCGAGGCGAGCGACCTCCAGGACTTCCCGTGGGGCCGATTCGTGTTCTTCAGCGATCCGGACGGCAATGGCTGGGCGGTCCAGGAGCTCCCGGCTCGGCCTTGAAGAAGATCGGATTTCTCTCGTTCGGACACTGGTCCGATTCGCCGTACTCCCAGGTGCGCTCGGCATCGGACGCGCTCCTTCAGTCGATCGAGCTCGCGGAAGCGGTCGAGGATCTGGGGGCCGACGGCGCCTACTTCCGCGTCCACCACTTCGCGCAGCAGCTCGCGTCGCCGTTCCCGCTCCTGGCGGCCATCGGGGCGCGGACGAAGCGGATCGAGATCGGCACGGCCGTGATCGACATGCGCTACGAGAACCCGCTGTACATGGTCGAGGATGCCGGTGCCGCCGACCTCATCGCCGGTGGTCGGCTGCAGCTCGGGATCAGCCGAGGCTCGCCCGAGCAGGTCATCGACGGCTTCCGCTACTTCGGCTACGCGCCCGCGGAAGGCAAGACCGATGCGGACATGGCGCGCGACCACGCGGAGGTGTTCCTGCAGGCCCTTTCCGGGGTCGGGTTTGCCCAGCCGAACCCCACGCCGATGTTCCCGAACCCGCCCGGACTGCTCCGCCTCGAGCCGCATTCGCCGGGCCTGCGGGACCGGATCTGGTGGGGCGCGGGATCCCGAGCGACCGCCCAATGGACGGGCCAGCAGGGGATGAACCTGATGTCGTCGACCCTGCTGACCGAGGACGCCGGCGTGCCGTTCCACGAGCTCCAGGCCGAGCAGATCCGCCTGTTCCGGGAGGCATGGACGGCCGCGGGGCACCCGCGCGAACCGCGGGTGTCGGTGAGTCGGAGCATCTTCGCGCTGGTCGACGATCGGGATCGGGCGTACTTCGGTCGCGGTAACCAGGAGACGGACAAGGTCGGCTACATCGACGCCCAGACGAAGGCGATCTTCGGGCGTTCCTACGCCGCGGAGCCCGACGTCCTCGTCAAGGAGCTGGCCGGGGACACGGCCATCCAGGCCGCCGACACGCTGCTGCTGACCGTCCCCAACCAGCTCGGGGTCGAGTACAACGCCCACGCCATCGAGAGCATCCTGCGGTACGTGGCCCCCGATCTCGGCTGGCGCTGATTGCACCTTCTCTTCTTCGCGCCGTCGGAGCGCCGCGAAGGTGCGGAGCGCGACGCCGCAAAGACAGGTGCGCGCGACCATGTCCTCCTCGGATTTCGAACGGAGGGCACGGACATGACAGCATCGGCGCGATTCGTCCGCGGTGGGGGACGCCTACCGGCCAATGCCAACGAGGCGGGGCACGAGCCCGACGGCACACCGCTATACGTCGCCCGGGCGCGGCTGCCGAGCGGCGATCACCCGGGGAAATATCGGGCCGACTGGAAGGCGGCCGCTATCTCCTACGGCGGGCAGGAGCTGTGGGTCGATGACTACGAGGTTTGGACAGGTCGGCTGAGCGACGGCTCGACCGGAGTGTGGGAGTGGTTCCGCCCCGGGATGGAGAACGTGGCCGTGCACGTCGGGACCGAGGATCCGCTCCAGCCGCTCTATGCGGCGCGCTCCTTCCACGAGGGCGGACTTCAGATCGGGAAGTGGCGAAAGGACTGGACGGCCGCATCGTTCCCGTACGGCGGCGCTGAGATCTGGCTGACGACATTCGAGATTCTGGTCCCCGGAACGCGGATCGACTAGCTCCAGAGATGCTTCAGCGAGGATTTGGTGCGCCTCGAAAGCGGTTGGGCCACCCACAGCGGGTGGCCCAACGGCAGCAGGCGGCAAACCGACGGCCCGATCGGCACGGGCGGATCCTCGACCGAGCTCCTCGATGGAACAACTCCTTGTCCCATTGCTCGAAGGGATCGCGGGGAGGGCGGAGGGGTTCCGGAGGCGGTTCAGCGGCCGTGGCCGCAAGTCGAGGCCCAAGCATGTTCCGGTGGCCGTCATCGAGTCTTGTCGCAGTCCAGGCACACCATCCGCCCCTCTGCCCGATGCCACACCGCAGGCGTGCCTTTGGCCAGCAACTTCCCGCAGGTCGAGCACGGTCCGTCGTATTTCACCAGCCACGGGCGCCGAACAGGCGCTGCGTCCGCGACCACGGGGGACGTGTTGACTGCGAGTCCGAAGCGAGCTCCCCAGTCGAAACGCGCCGGCGAGTGAAGCGCGACGAGCTGCCGACCGAACGCCTCGAGCGTGTCCGAGCCGACAAGCTTGAGCATCTGTCGGTCCGGGAAGTCGCGGTTCAGTAGGTACGTCCGAAACTGGTCGACTTTCACGACCGAGTCGAGGTCGGGTAGCTTCTTCCTCGGGCGGGTGATGAGACCGCTTGCTGACACCAGCACGATGTTCTTGTAGGTCGGCTTGAGCGCGACTAACCGACGCGGCAGCTCGACATGACCAAGCTTGATGACCTCCTCGAGCACCTTGATGTGCCGCCGGTTCTGCTCGACGGGGGAGGGGATGCCGATCGGCCGCCGGTCGCGGTAGGTCGACCACTCGCCGTGCTCGTTGACCTTGACGCCACCCGTGTATGACTTGCTCTCGCACACGAATACCTCGAGCATCCGACTGATGACGAGGTGATCGATCTGCGCGACCCGCCCGTCCAGGTCGATGCGGAGGTCGTGGATGACCGCCCAGTGCTTGCTGTCGCGAAGGTCGAAGTCGAGCTGGTAGGCCGCGTCAGCTTCGGCCTTGGCGCCGAGCCGGATCGCCCAGATCTCGTCCTCGATCTGCTCGGCGCGTCCGAGCGTCGACATCGGGTCGCCGGAGCAGCGCCTCGAGCGCCTGGATGTCGGGCGCCTTGTCGTCGGCCGTCTTTGAGAAGCATAGGTCCCCCGCTTATGGCGCGACGCTTGTGACATGCCGGTCGCAATAGTCGACTACATGTCAACCCGAATGGCGACACAAGGGGAAGGGGGCGGGGTGGACGTCGACAGAACGGTGGCCGGGCTCGACAAACTTCTCGAGGCCGCTCGAAGGGCCACCCGTGAGGACCGCATCAAGTTGCGGAACCCGATCGCCGAGTACGGCACCGCCGTGATCCCGACCATGAGTCAGTGGATGGCGGAACCCGCTTGGGGCGTTCGCCGTCCGAGTCCTTGAGCGGGTCGCCGAACGCCCGAGCGACCGCCTGGCGGTGGTCCGCGCGTTGTCCTCGACAGATCCCGAGACGGTCAGCGCTCCCGTCGTCCGAGATATCGCCGACGCGTTCGGCCCGTCTCGACCCCAAGCGGGCACGAGCGATCGACGGAAAGCGCGGCGGCCCGAGGGCGTGGTCCGGCTACGCCATGGCCTCACCGCTGGAGAGGAGCTTGACGACCAGACGCTGGACATCTTCAAGCTGGCCGGCCAGGCGACTCGAAGACAGCGAGCCGACGGTTCATTCGAGCGCGGGTATTGGGCAAGCGATTCCTGCGAGGCGTCCGAAACCACGGTGGATTGGCGTATGCCCACCAACTCCTACAGGCCGAAGGAACGACGACGGCTTTGCCCGGTTGACCGAGGAGAAGCGACTCGACCTGACCATGGAGGCGCTGGTTCTGCGGCCAGAGTTCGAACAGCTTTTCTCGCCGGGAGAACGGCAGGTCGCTTCCTCGCGCCTCGCCCCGCGCGGGCTACCACGCCAAGCGCTCGTGACTGCGAGTCTTGCTGATGAGTGACCTCAGATCACCGAACTCCAAGCCTGTCCGCACGGTCGCCGTCCTCACGGCTCTCGCCCTGAGTTCCCAGGCCGTACAACGGTTGCTCGAGGACGTCGATTACGACCACTCGGCTGCCTCATGGGTGCCATATGCCGTCGGCAGGATCCTCGGCATACACATCGACTGGACAGTTGCCGTGGCCGAACTTAGGTGAGGGCGACCTATCAGACCGCGATTCAAGCTGCGATCGCCATTAAAGAGATCCAGCCCGACTTATCATGTTCGTAGGCGTGGCAGGAAATCTTCGAGGATGATGTTCCCCACGGAAGCGTGGCTGTCCCGAATCGCGTCTATGAGTACGCGAGTGGGAAAGGCCGATGAGGAATTCCTCGCTCGACCCGTTGTCTTCCAACGCCCTTTCCGTTGGAGCAGGTCGCGCGCCAAGTCAGGCAACAGCCTGGACCGAAACGGAACCTACGCCGAAGGTTGAGTCAAACCTATCGCGGCGGGGGACCGGTTGTTGACTTCCATGGACTCTCAGGATTACAAGCTCATCAAGAAGCACTACAACGACGCCGCCGCCGTGGACATGGAAAGCGCCGGCATATACGCGGCGGCGTTGCGGACAGGCCACGGGCAGGCTATCGCCGTTCGCGGAATCTGGACATGATTTCGGACAAGTCCACTGCTTCTGATGCCGAGTGGCAGCCGCGCTGCAGCGAACGCCGCCCGATTTGCAATCTCGCTACTTCAGAAACAATCGAGCCGGCCGATTCCCTAACGGACCATCCACCAACTGCCCCGCAGGACCTGGACGGTATTCCGCCGCCAAGTCGAGTCGCTCTGGAGGAGAGACCGCGAGGGACTCCGATACGGTGCAAAGCCTCGTATCGCTGCTTAAAGCCGGTCACGACCGTCCACCCTGACGAGGGGATTGATATGGTTCAGGCTCGATGCCCGCGACGTGAAGGATCCATGGATTTGGGTGGCTGTCGCGGAGTATGCCGTTGTGCACGCCTTGCACGGTGACGCCGGCGAAGCATTCGAGCGCGCGGCTGTGGTTGATTTCGAACATCCGCCCGCTGGCGCGCCCGTGCAGGTCTCGCATACTCCATGTCGGGCGATGATGCGGCCGCGGCAGAGCAGTGCAAATTGTCTCTGGCAAGTCCCCGGGTTCCGGGTCGGATGCAGTTGTGCGCGCGTCATCAATTCCACGATCGTTGAGGAATACGAGGCCGTCATTGCCGCGGCTCAGGCAATCGCATTTCAAGACCCTCTGATTGATCTTCTGCATGTCCAAGCACTCGCGGAATTGGAAGGCTTGATGACGCGATCGACGTCGTCCTGACTATCCCTGGACACTGCCCCAAGTGCCGGTGTCACCGGGGGCCTCGCGCTCCTGACGGGGCGCATGTTGATCGCCAGAACGGAGCGTGGCTCAGTTGGAGCCGCAGCCATGTACGACCTTCAAGCGGCTCAGAAAAGCTGGGGGTTCGCGTTCGTGACATTCGGCGGCCATGGGGAGGGGATAGCGCAGCCGGTATAGCCATAGCCTCACTGGCCGCCTTCTCAAGGTCCCGGGACGGACCCTTCGCCCTGCGTGTCGCCGAGGCCATGCCGGACGGCGAGGCTCTGCCCCGTGAGGCTGAGGAGCGAAAGGAGATACGTATTTTGGCGGCGCAGGCTGCCATTGTCATCGGCGATTTTGAAAAGGCGCGTCGGCTAGCCGAACACATCAGATCTAGTCGACCGTCTGTTGAGATCAGTGGACTGCGCACTCGCCGAGGGTCAACCGACTCCGTTCATGGTCGAAGCGCTAACGGACGCGCTTTCGCGTGCTCCTGAGGACGACAACGCTCGATCCTCACTTCGCTTGGCGGGCTGGGCGTGGCCCCTCCCGAACCTTACGGCGATCCAGGACCAAGAGGCCGTTGCGATGATCACGGCCACCTCGAAGCGGCTCGCGGCCTGTTCAAATCCGCTCTTCAACGCCTACGGCCAGGGATCCGCCAGACCCCGTGCGTTATTGACGACTTTCCAAGTCCAATCGGGCGACAGCGACGGAGCAGTCAAACGCTTCGGGATCGGCAGATTGGTTTGGCCAGCCGGCATTTCTGCTGCAGAGCGCAACGATCCTTGGGACGCTGGGACGGTACGGCGAAGCCCGTGTCGACGCCGAAAAGGCGCTGTCGCTCGTGCCGCCGAAGAGTGCCCTTGCACATAGGTTGCGTCGGACGATTGTCGAACTAAGCGGACGTCTGCGGGATTGGCCAGCCGTTGCCTCGCAGGCAACTTCGGCGGCTGAGAATGGCTTCCACGACGACGACATCAAGTGGGCGTACGTCGTCGCCCAATTCAACCTTCGGAATCTCGAGGAGGCGCGAACAGCCCTTCGACGTGACCAGCTTAGGCCGCGAACGGAGGACGAGGCATTACTCGCAATCCAGCTCGTGCGTACTGGCCATTCATCCGATGCAGCCATATCGATGGTTCTGGATATCGCCGATTCACATCGAGGGTCAGAGCGAGTGAGCGCATCTGCCTATATGGCGGTGCTGGAACTATCGGCTCAGATGAGCCCGCGCCGGAAATCAGCAAGCGGATGGCGGGGTTGGCCAAAGTTCTTGAAACATTCCCGGAGAGCAAGATCCTGTACAGGATCGACGTCACTGACATGAACAATCTCGTTGCTCATCTTGAGGAAACTCTTCGGCCTGGAGCCCCAATGGTCGAAGAGTTTGCCCAGAGGGTCCGAGACGGGGAGTGCCGTACGCGCTTCTTGCCGCCGCGGCCCATCGTAGGGTGGGGGAGGGCCTGGTCAAGAGGGCCGCGGGATGCATTGCGGCCGGCGAGATGGGTGATGTAGAGCGCCTCGCCGATCAGCAGTTGGCACAATCATCCATCGACGGCCCCGTGGTCATCGATAACTCGGGACTTCTGGTAGGCGGGCAAGCTGAAGCAGAGGCTACGGGCCTGATTGGCCTCTTCTCATGGTGTTCGTGACGCCCGCGACCTTGGACGACGCATTCATGGCCAGCGACGCGCTTCGCGTCATCTCAACGACATCGTTGGGCTGGGATATTGCATCGGATCGACCCTCACTGGTCGAAGTCACGGTGCAGGAAGCCGAGTCCTGGCGCGATCAAGCGGACGCCGCGCTGGAGCGCGCCAAAGCGTCAGTTGTCCGGGCACCAACCCCGTCGTCGGATGAGGAGACTCACACCCCCCCATCGAACTTCTCTGAGCTTCGTGCGCCTCGCCAAGCAGATGGGGATCCCGCTTTGGAGTACGAAGAGCTGTTCGTATCCTGGCAAGGACCGAGGGCGTACTGCGTTCTCCACCGATGGTTTGCTGGAGGCGGCTCGTGCGAGCGGCAGACTTCGACGCCGTGTCTTACGAAAGCGCGAAGGCACGGATGCTCGGCCAGCGATACGCCGACATCGCCATCACGCCGACCAATTCACGGTCGCTGCTAGCGCCGAGGGCTGGACTGGTTCGTCGGCAGCGGTTGTCCTGTCGCGCCCCTCAACATGGCGCCAGCCAGCCAAGGCACTGGAGTTGTACCAGACGGCCATTACCGAAGCGTTTGCCAGAGACGCAAGCCTCGTGGGAACGTGGACAGCCGCCGCCGCCATTGGCGCTTCGCATTCGGGAGATTGCCGACGGATTGCGGCCGTAGTCGTGACCGGGTGGACTACATTCGACCTGAGCCCCTCTGTTGCCCCCAGCATCCTCGCGGGAGGACGGAACGCCGCAGTCTTCCGCAATGCCCGGACCCTCTTCCGCAAATCCGCGTTGATACTTGCCGATGCGCTGCGGCAGGCCCGATCTGAGGCTGAGGCTGCGCAAGTCTTTGCTAGTGCGATCTCCCAGCTCGAGCCTGACGATCGACTGCGGGCATTCGCTTTTTTCATCGGTCCTACCTAACCGGACATAACTCACCTTATCGGAAGTAGTCTGCCCGGCAGAACGGCCTCCTGAAGTATGTCGATCAAGTCGCGAGGTCAGCGGGACTCGGCATCGGCACGACATGGCCTGCCCCGCGCCGCATGCGTTCGTCGATCGTGAACAGCGGCGCGTCATTGATGAGGGCGAGGGCGAGGTACTCGGCGTCGTACGATCTTGGCCCAGCCAAGCGATCGCGCGAGTCCCAGGCCCTCTCTGGAAGCCCGTCTGGGCGCTCGTAGCGGATCGGCAGGCCCATCAGTCTCGCCACCGCGGTGCGGGCGTGGTCAGGTGGCACCTCGTCCCGATACGCCATCTCGCACAGGATCGAGGTGACCTCCGAGGCCAGCAGCGACGGCGCGATCAGCTCGTGTGACTCGAGGGGCCGCAGCGCACCGCCGGCGAGGCTGACCTGGACGATCACGCTGGCATCCACCACCAGCAGCACGTCAGTGTCCCGCGCGAGACCGTCGGACGGCGGAGACGACGTCCGGCATCGGGCCGCCCCAGAAGGTCCGCTGCCACTCGGGCGGCAGCGCACTCGTGTCTTTGAACGCCCCGAGGATCTCAGCGAGGTCCTCCTCCTCGATGACATGCTGCGTCCCGACCTTGTGCGCGGGGAGCTTCCCCTCGCGGATCCAACGACGGATCGTCTCCGGATTGCGTCCGGTGCGGCGCGCGGCTTCGGGAACGGTCAGCATCGTTGTTGCATACTACAACACACTCCCGGCCGTCAAGCGATCGAGGAGCGCCGCGTCGGTCGCTTGCGTCTGCCACGCCCCCGTAGAACCGCTCCAGGACGCCACGAACAGCGCCTCGTCCGGGCGCGGCGCGATGGAACAGCGTCATCGACGAGCGGACCTTCATGGCATCGAGCGAGCCGAACATCCCCTCGGCCGTCGTGCCCGACGTCGCCAGGATGGCCCCGACGCATTCGCGCAGTCGAGCGCCCAGGACCGGATGCTCGAGGTAGGCGCGCGCCTCGTCGATCGACGCGATGCCGTAGAACCGGGACATCTCGCTGCGCCCGAGCCCGGCCAGCTGCGGAAAGATGAACCAGATCCAGTGCCCGGTCTTGCGGCCCGCGCGGAGTTCGCGCAGGACGCCCTCGTAGACACCCTCCTGGGCGGCCACGAACCGCTCGAGGTCGAACGACATCGCCCCCATTGTGCGACGCCGCGACCGGCGTCGCGCCGCCCTGAAACCCCTCCCCCGCCGGCGCGCCTCAGGTGGCCGCCAAGCCGTGTCCGGTGAACTTGATCAGGTCCGGCATCGTGAAATCACCCTTCTTGGCCGATGGCAGGAACGGCTTCCAGGTCGGCTTGTTGCGCAGGTAGGACGACGGGTCCTTCTCGAGCAGGCCGAGCAGCACCTCGGCGACGATCCGCCCGCCGACCGGGCCGAGGTTCTGACCCCCGGCCTTGACGGCGGCCTCGCGGAGCACGTAGTACCAGAGCGGCGCCGGCCCACCGCCAGGCAGCGCCAGCTGGGCATCGGTCAACACCGGGAGCCCCATGTGCAGCGCGACATCCTGCCCGGACGGCAGGAGTAGCCGCGCGCCGCGGGTCAGGTTCCGCTCGATGAGCGATGGCTGGTCGCCGCCGATCTCGGGCGGCAACGTCACCAGCGCCTTCGCCAGCAGGCTGTCGATCAGCCTGGTCTGCTGGCGGGCGTTCTTGCCGACCCCGTCGACCTCGAAGAAGCGCGCCCACTCGATCGTCCACTGCCCGGGCAGGTTCCGGAATCCACCGAAACTTCCGAGGCGATCGGCGAGGATCGAGCCCGCCGTGAACACCGGCAGCGGCGGCACGGTCGTGTTGAGCTTGTAGCCGCCGCGGATCTGCGAGTGCCCGAAGCGGTAGGCCGCGACGGAGAACTCGACCGGCATGTAGGGCTCGTTCTTCCATTGGTAGAACTCGCGACGGACCTTTGGAAATGGCCCGGTCTCGTCGAAGACCGTCTTCAACATCGCGTCGCCGACCGACCGCCGGACGAAGTCGTGCACGACGATCCACTGGTAGTGCCAGCGGACGATGCGCTGGGCCGCCTCGAAGTCCGTCTCGCTGCCGGTCTTGAGGGTCGGGTCGCCGAGGACGAGATCGATGACCTTGTTGTGGAACTTGATCATCGTCAGCTGCAGCTGGCTGACGAAGATGTTCTCGTCATTGCGCGGATCGCCGATCAGGGCCGTCTCCTGGAGCGCACCCGGGTTCCTCGGCAGGTCGTCGTCGGTGCCCTCGGGGTTGCGCCCCACCAGGAGCTTGTCGCGGCCGGTGTTGCGGTCGTACAGGAACGGATCGTCGGCCGGCCCGCGCCCATAGACGGAGTCGAGATCGAAGCGCGGCGTGCGGAAGTTGGTCAACGCGTCCGGGTCGTTCTGGCGGGTCAGGCTGGACACGGGATCGAACGTGATGTCGTGGTCGATGAACTGCCCGAGGTACGTGTAGCCCGCCGGGATCTTGGGGTTGTCGAGATTCGCCGGCGGTCCCGGCTCGACCATGAGCGCCGCGATCTGGGCGATCCGCGCGTCGGTCGGTACGAACGGGGCGAGCCGGAACATCCTCCCGAACCGGCCCTCGTGCAACCGCGACAGCGGGATGTAGCCCAGGCCGCGGAGTTCGTAGCCGTGGCCTCTCGCGGGACGCCGGCCGTACCCGATCTCGTGGGCGGACGTCGCTCCACCGAGCAGTTGCTCCGCGGTCCTTGGCGCGGCCCCCTCTCGGTCGGCTGGTTTGTACTCGCCGTAGCGATCGTCGCGCGCCTTGTCCCGCTTGCGGTCGCCGCCCTTGCGCGGCTTGTCGCTCTTGGCCATCCCGCGGCCCCCTCTCGCTCGATCGCACGCGCCTCGGCTTCGGGCCCGAGCCTGCGCCATGGCGCGTCACCGCGCCGTTGCGACCGCGTCACCGCGAGGTTCGCGGCCGCGATCGTGCGTCCGGTCCTGACAGCCACCGCACGGCCTGGGCGTATGCTCGGACCTTCGCTGGGGGGCGTCGACGATGGCCGATGTCGAGCGGCTGGGGATCCTGAACAGCGACCCGATGACGAGGCGGGACGACCCGCGGCGGGACGGGCCGCGGCTTCAGCTCATCGGCGAGTTCGAGCTGTGGGAGCGCGGAGCGGTCACGCTCCCGCACGGCGTCCAGCGGTTCCTCGCGTTCCTGGCCCTGGCCCGCGGCCCGGTCGGCCGCTATCGGCTCGGCGGCGCCCTGTGGGCGGACACGACGCAGGATCGAGCCGATGGCAACCTGCGCTCGACGCTGTGGCGCCTCGGTCACCTCCAGAGCCGCCTCGTCGAGCGCCGGACGGACCGGCTGGCGATCGCGCCGGGTGTTCGGGTGGACGTCCTGGAGCTGAGTGCGGTCGCACGCCTGATCCTCGCGCCCGACGACCCGAACGCCGATGCCACCGAACCGGCAGCCCCGGCCACCGCGGACCTGGCGGGTGCCGCCGAGATCCTCCCCGGCTGGGACGACCCGTGGCTCGTGCCTGAGCGTGAGCGCTATCGCCAGCTACGGTTGCACGCCCTCGAACGGGCGGCTGAGCGCTCCCTGCGGGACGACGAATGCGCGCGGGCCATCGAGCTCGGGCTGACCGTGGTCGAGGCAGAGCCGTTCCGAGAAAGCGCCCACCGACTCCTGATCGCGGCGCACCTGCGGGAAGGGAACGCGATCGAGGCGGTGCGCCAGTACCGCATCTATCGACGACTGGCCAGCGACGAACTCGGCGTGGATCCATCGCCGCGGATGGAAGCCCTGATCGAGCCGATCCGGGGGGCGCTCGGTCAGGCCTCGACGGGTACCACGTCATGACGGTCCGCGAACTGCGTCCGGTGCAGGCGCGCGTAGAGCCCGTCCCGTGCGAGGAGCTCGTCCTGGGTCCCCAGTTCCACGACCGAGCCATCCTCGAGCACCGCGATCCGGTCCGCCGCGCGGATCGTCGAAAGTCGGTGGGCCACGATGATCGTCGTGCGGCCCACCTTGAGCCGGTCCAGCGCCTCCTGGACCAGCCGCTCGGACTCGTTGTCGAGTGAGCTCGTCGCCTCGTCGAGCAGCAGGATCGGCGGGTCCTTGAGGATCGCCCGCGCGATCGCCACCCGCTGGCGCTGCCCGCCCGACAGCCGCATGCCGCGGTCGCCGACGATCGTGTCGTAGCCGTCGGGCAGCACGCTGATGAAGTCGTGGGCATTCGCGGCCACGGACGCAGCGATCATCTCGTCGTCGGTCGCGTCCAGGCGCCCATACAGGATGTTCTCGCGGACCGTCCCGCCGAACAGGGTCGCCTCCTGCGCCACGAGCCCGATCTGGCCGCGCAGGCTGGCGACGGTCACGTCGCGGATGTCGATGCCGTCCACCCGGATCGTGCCCGCCGCGACCTCCCACAGGCGCGGGATCAGGCCGACGAGCGTCGTCTTGCCCGAGCCGGACGGCCCGACCAGGGCGAGGGTCTCCCCTGCCGGGACCGTCAGGGACACGTCGCGCACGACCGGCCGGCCCGGGAGGTACTCGAATGACACGTCGTCGAGCTCGATCCGGCCGGCGACGCGCCCGATCGGCCGTGCGTCGGGTGAATCGAGGATGGTGGGCCGCTCGTCGATGATCTCGAACACGCGCGCGATGGCCCCGGTCCCCTCCCGGAACTGCCCGTACAGGCTCGCGAGGGACCCGAGGCTCGCCCCGATGGACACGCCGTACAGCAGGAACCCGGTCAGGGTCCCGATGCCGAGCGTCCCATCGATCACCTGGTGGCCGGTGTACCACAGCAGCGCGGCGATGGCGCCGAACCCCAGCAGGCCCATGAGCGCCCCGAACCCGGCCCGCCACAACGCCAGCCGCGAGCCGGTCGCCACGACCGTGCGCAGGTCGGCGTCGTACCGATCGAGCTCCCAGTCCTCGCGGACGTAGCTCTTCACGACGCGGATCCCCGACAGCGCCTCTTCCGCGGTGGTCGTGCTGCGGGCGATCGTGTCCTGGACCTGGGTGCTGACCCGCTCCAGCGGTCGGCCGAAGACGATCGCCACCGCGATCAGCGCCGGCGCCAGCAGCAGGATGACGAGCAGGAGCGTCGGGCTCAGCGTGAACAGGATCACCACAGAGCCCACGAGCCCGATGACCGACGACAGCAGGCTTGTCACGGTCTGGGTCAGCATCGTGCGCACGAGCGTCACGTCGCTCGACAGGCGCGAGATCAGCTCCCCGACCCGGCGGCTGGCATGGAAGTCGAGCGACAGCGTGATCAACCGCCCGAAGAGCTCGCCGCGGAGCTGGGCCACGACCCGCTCCCCCACGACGCCCAGCAAGTAGGTTTGCACGAACCCGCCGACCGCCTGGACGCCGAACAGGACGATGAGCATCAGGATGAGCCGGTCGAGCCCACCCGCGTCGCCGCCGGCGACGACGGCCGTCGTGATCCCCGCGATGATCAATGGGAACGCGAGCCCGACCGCCGACGACACGATGAGCCCGACCAGCGCGATGACGAACGGACGCCAGTGCGGCCGGAGGTAGCCGAACAGGCGAGCCCACGGCACGCCGCCGAAGCCGCGGACCTCGCGAACGACGGCCCCAGCGTCCGACGGGATGCGCGCGAACTGCTGGGTCATGGCCACGATGATGTCATGAGGCGACGGAAACCGCGTCGCTCGGTCGGACCACATCCGAAATTCGCGCAGAATCCGTATTGCATCCACGGCGAACGCGCCTAGACTGCGCGACAAGGCACGACCGTGGACCCCCAGCGCGACGTGCCCGGAGGGAGCAGCGCCCGTGTGGCCGGCTTCGAGCCGCGCCCGGGCCTTGGGGAGGACACGGATGAAACGGTTCCTGACCATCGTGGCCGCGCTGGCGATCGTCGCGGCGTTGCCGGCCTCCGCGCTGGCACGGCCCGTGACGAGGTTCACCGAGCACACCGTCAGCATCTTCTGTGAAGGCCTGGCGGCCACGAGCGGCGGCGGCTTCACCTTCTTCCAGGCGGGCGTGTCCAGCGAGTTCGGCCCCAGCGCCTTCCTCGACTACTGGACGACCAGCGAGCCCATCGGCCCGCCGGCGCTGACGTCCGACTTCGAGCAGCCGCCCGACATCGCCTGGGATGGCACGGTCCTCGCGGGCTCGATCCCGCTGCGCGACCTGAGCGGCGATCCGGCTGGATCCGCCACGTTCTCGGCGACGCTCACGCCGTCGGGCGATCCGTTCGACTTCGACGATCAGTTCCACAACGGCAACCAGCAGTTCCGGTTCAGCGGCGTCAGCCAGCCCATGGACCCGAGCGGCACCCTCACCATCGGTGGCTCGACGTTCTCCCTCGAGACGTGTTTCGCCGACGAGTCGACGACGACCGTGTTCCAGACGAACCCGAATTCGATCGCCTTCCACTCCACCAACCGGGATGTGGGCTGCGAGCTGGCCAACGCCGACGGGGACACCGGCTTCCTGTTCGCGACCCTCAATGAGGGCGATGCCTTCTTCGACGTCAGCGCGTTCTCCGCCGACGGGTCGATCGAGATCGGCGGGTCGGGCGAAGCCACCGTGATCGACGGGGTGCTCGACGCCTCCTTCGACGTCTTCGACTTCCAGACCGGCGAGCCCGTGGCCGACGGCGGAACGATCCACCTCGAGATCGTCGGGACCGGCGAGCCGTTCGAGTACCTCCTCAAGAGCGCCAACTTCCGGTTCGTCGCACGTGGGGTCACGCTGGACCTCGAAGGAACCGTGACCATCGGCGACATCACGTTCGACCTCGGCGCCTGCGTCGGCGTCGACGCGCGGACCAAGGAGATCGGCGCCTTCCCGCAGGGTCCCAAACCCGGTGGCAAGGTCCCGGCCAACGACCTGCCGAGTGGCGCGAAGCTGCTCGAGGCCGGCGATCGGACATCGGTCCAGACCAAGGGCGCCTCGACCGAGTTCGAAGAGCCGTTCGAGTGCCTGACGTTCGAAGAGGAAGGGGAGGTCTTCGAGCTGCCGGTCGGGCACACCGTCTGGTACCGGATCGTCGGCACCGGCGAGCCCGTGACCATCGATACGGCCGGCAGCGACTACGACACCGTCATCGCGGTCTACACGGCGGATGGCTCGGGCGGGTACGACCCCGTTCCGGATGCCTGCGTCGACGATGTGCCCATCGACCCGATCGGCCGGACGCTCCAGGCCGCCGTGACCTTCGACACCGTCGCCGGGACGACGTACTACGTCCAGATCGGCGGGTTCCCGGATTCGTTCCGGTACGGCAACCTCCGGGTCGCCGTGCGCTGAGCTCCTCCCCCGGGAATCCCAGGGACCGCGGGCCGACCCATCGGGCGGCCCGCGGTTTCACGTCCCGCAGGCGAACGCGAAGTAGATCGGGATGTCGAGCCCGATGTGGACCGCCATCGGGATCAACAGGGAGCGGGTTCGCACGGCGATCACCCCGGCGACGAGCCCGCCCACGCCCAGCGCCAGCATCAACGGCAGCTGCAGCCCGATCACGTCCGAGCCCGAGTGCGCCACGCCGAACACGATCGCCTGCCCGACGACCGCCGGGCCGATCCCCATCACCCTGGCCGACCAGCCCAGCAGCGCGCCGCGATAGATGAGCTCCTCCATGACCCCGTTCGCGGCCGCGAACACGAGCGCGGGCACGAGCGCCGCGGCGACCAGCTCATACCCGACGTCGCCGAAGAACGGCCGGGCGAGGTACGGGCCGGCGAGCAGCGCCACGGGCCCCGACACGAGGAACCCGAGCGACCGCCCAGCGGACCCAGCGACGGGCCGGCCAGCGCAGCGACAGCGATCCCGGCGTGGCCTTGAGGATGACGCGCGAGCGCGGCGAGGGCGGCCAGGACGACCAGCGCCTCGAGGGCACGCCACGTCGCGACGGGCGACGCCGGGTTCGCGCAGTCGGAGCCGTCGACGGCCGCCACCGGCGCCGGCAGGCCGCCCCACATCAGGCTCAGCGCCACGGGTAGGGCGGCCGCCCAGGCCCAGCGCACCGGCGCGTCGCGAACGACCGCGATCGCGGCGCCCGCGGTGAGCCCGACGAGGATCGCGAGCCGCAGGGCAGGCACGGCCGCGGCCAGCACGAGCAGCCCGAGGGGGACCGCCGAGCGGGCGAGGTCCCCGGGGTCGCTGGGGAGGTAGCGGCGCGTGGCTCCCACGGCTACCCCTCCCCCATCGAGCCGTTCAGGCGTTGCTGCCCGTGACGATGACGAGCACGGGGCCTGCCGGCCGCTCGCCCGCCAGCAAGCCGGCCCAGGAAGCCGCGGCGGCACCCTCGACGGTGATGCCGAGCTCCTCGGTCAGCTCGGCCTGCGCGGCTCGCGGAGCGCTGCCTCCGAGACGGTGATCATGTCGTCGACTCTCCCACGCAGGAGCTCGACCGCGCTCGGAATGGCGACCCGCGACGCGATGCCGTCGGCGTACGTGGCGGCCGTGTCCGTGTCGATCGCGTGACCGGCCCGCCAGGACAGCGTCATCGCCGCCGCGGCCTCGGCCTGCACGCCCAGCACGCGGCAGTCGGGGGCGGCGTGCCGCAGCCAGGACCCGACGCCGTTGATCAGCGCCCCGTTGCCGACCGGCACGGCCGCGATCGTGGGCATGGGCAGGATCCCGGCCGCGACGCCATCGGTGACCTCGACCGCGAGCGTCGCCGCGCCGGTCGAGATCCGGATGTCATCCCCGTCGACCAGGAGCGCGGCGTCATGGTCGGTCGCGTACGCCTCGGAGGTGCCGCGGGCGTCGTCGAAGTCGTCGCCGGCCTCGATGACCGTGGCACCAAGGGCGCGCATGCGGGCGACCTTGGCGCGGTTGGCCCGGGTCGAGCAGAACACGACGGCCTGGACACCCATCGCCCGCGCCGCGAACGCGACGCCCTGGCCGAAGTTGCCGGCGGACACGCACACGACGGCCCGTTCCGGTCCGACGGTCCCCTCCCCCACCAGGGCCGTCATCGCCACCCACGTGCCGCGGCCCTTGAACGAGCGGATCGGGTTGACGGTCTCGACCTTGACCACGACCAGGGCGCCGAGGCGAGCGGACAAGCCCTCGTGGACGTACTGCGGGGAGTGGACGAAGGCCGGATCGATCCGCTCGTGCGCGGCGCGGATGGCCGCGGGCTCGAGCTCCGGCGGCGTGATCACCGCACGGGGCCCGCAGGACATGAAAACGCCCGAAGGAACGGCCGGTCCGTAGTTGACTGTACCGATGCAAGCACCGGCACCTTCACTTGCGGTCTGGCGCCCCTTCGAGCAAGACGAAATGTACCGGCTGCACCCAGGCCTTGGGAAGGGGGTTTATCCACGAGTTTGCGATCTGGTTCCGGACCGGTCCACACACCGTCCACAGAACGTTGCGGCCGGACTTACGCCTGGGCAGTCCCTGGAGGCCGGCTGGATCAGCATGCGCGCCATGGTGCCACGCGCCTGCCGGCGGCGAGCGATCGGTTGGGCCGGACACAACAAAACGCCCGAAGGAACCTCGATCACTAGATGCTCCAACCCATGTAAACACAGGTCAGATCACTAGATGTTCGCTGCCCCTTCAGGCAAGACCTACCTTACCCGCGCCCGGGTCCCCGCGACAATCGTGTTATCCACGACTTTCCTTGCCGTTGCCTTGCATTTCGAGGTGCTGTCCACAGGCCGTCCACAGCCGGGCGCGGATGGTCAGCGGCGTCGCAGCAGGAACAGGACCCGCACGCTGTCCTCGATGGGCTCTTCCCGGATGACCTCGAAACGCTCGCTCGCCGCCGCCCGGAACCCGTCGAGGGTGTACTCGGGGAAGACATCGCGACGCGTGGCCAGCAGCCGCTGGACCATGCGGTCCTCCTTGGGCACGAACTCGACGATCGCCCACGGGGCAAGATCGGCGAACAGCCCGAGCACCATCGGCAGCGGCACGTTGCGCGAGATCGCGACGTGGTGGACGAGGGCCAGGGCGAGCACGATGTCGGGATCGGCGCGGTCGAGCAGCGAGCGCCGCTCGCGACCGGCCCAGCCGATGCCGGGGCTCGGGTTGGCGATGTCGAGGATGAGCGGCAGGATGTCCGCCCGGCCCTCGCCGCGAAGCTGGCGGTAGTTGCGCTCCGCGGCCGCCGGGTCGATATCGAACGAGAGCACCCGTTTCCCGGCGTCGGCCGCGATGCGGCTGTAGCGACCGGTGTTGGCGCCGAGATCCCACAGCCGCGCACCCTGGGCCTCCCCGACGAACGTCTCGACGAGACGAGATTTGTCGGCGGTCGCCGCGTCGCCGTAGCTCGTGTGGTCGGCGTAGTCGGACCATTCCGTGCCCGCCGGCTCCCAGCGCAGCTTCTCGACCGTCCCGCGCAGGTTCCGGATGAGGCCCTCGAGCCGCTGCCGGCTGATCCTGGCGCCGCGTGCCGCGGAGACCTCGGCGTCGCTCTCGTTGCCGGCGTACCGCCGCTGGGCGCGCGCGTGGAGGTGAACGTGCGATAGCAGGCCGAAGTCGAGCCGGGTCCGCCACGGGAGCAGGCTGCTGGCGAGGTCCAGTGGGATCCCGTCCGGGTCCACCCGGAGCAGGCTCGCGAGACGCACGTCCCGCCGGGCGATGAGCGCCAGTGGGGCCAGGAAATGCTCGCAGAACTGGCGGTAGGCCACCCACGGCGCCCCCTCCTCGAGCGGCTCGAACGAGAGCGAGTCGATCAGGATGGGCTTGGCATCCCGGAACTGGACGTTGTAGGCGGACGCGTCCTTGAGCTGCCAGCCTTCGGCCATCGCCGCCAGCTGGGCGTCGAGCGTCAGCAGCGCGGCGTCACGCAGCTCGCCGAACGTCCACTCGTAGGGATAGCTGATGAACTCGATGCGCACGGGCCGGATGACGGCGTGGGCGCCCGGGCCCTGGGCCCGCTCGATCGGGACGGTCTCGTACGGGATGAGCAGGGCCCCGTCGATGAGCCGCCCCTTGAGTGGGCTCGCCTCGAAGGCGTCCCACTCCGCGGCGAAGCGCTGCTGGATCTGGCGGTAGGGCTGGCCGTCCTGCCAGAAGATGAAGCCGCTCGGGTCGCGGAACGAGCCGGCGTCCCGCTCGGCGGCCCCGGCTCCCGGGGCAGGCGCTGGGTGCGGGCTCGCCGGGTCAGCGACTCCGGGTGCCGTCATCCACGGACGCGGAAGGCGTGTCCGGCGTGCTCCGGCGACGCACCACGCTCAGGAACCGGCCGATCTGGTGCCGGAAGAAGAGCGGCACGGCGATGGCGGCCGCGATCGCGGTCTGGATGATGAGGCTGCCGGTGCCCGGGTCGATGTACGCGAGTTCAGGCATGTTGGTGGATCACTCCCGTGATGGTTAACGGCCCGATAATCCTCTGATGACCAACGATAGCATGGCCTACGTCAGCGCGGCCCGACCCGCGACGGGGTCGATCCCACACCGGCTCCGCGCTGCCTGGCGTGGCCGGCCACTGCCGCTGCATCCCCTGCTGCTCGCCGCCTACCCGGTCCTCTTCCTCTACGGGCAGAACATCGGGGAGCTGGAGCCGTCAGACCTGCTCGCGCCACTCGTCGTCATCGTTGGCGCGGCGCTAACGCTGCTGCTGGTGGGTGCCCCGGTGTTTGGTGACGGTCGCCGCGCCGCCCTGGTCGTGTCCGCCCTGGTCGCGGCGCTGCTGCTGTACGGCCACCTGGCCGGCGTGCTCGGTCCGTTCGGCGTCAAGGCGGGCTTCCTGCAGATCGGCTGGGCCGTCTTCCTGGTGCTCGTGCTCATCGTCGCTGTCCGGATCCGCGACCTGCGGTTGGCGAGCGTGACCCGCGCGCTCAACATCGTGACGGCGGTCCTGGTCGTGTTCGCCCTCGTCACGATCGTGCCCGCCGAGATCGCGCGGGCCGGCCGGAACACGGCCGAGACCGCGTCGATCGGCGGCAGCGGCGGTCCGGGCCGCGACATCTGGTTCCTGGTCTTCGATCGGTACGGCTCCGCGAGCTCGCTCGAGCTGCAGTACGAGATCGACGATGGGCCGTTCCTCGACCGGCTGCGGGCCCGCGGCTTCCAGATCGTGACCGACAGCCACGCCAACTACGTGAAGACCTCGCTGTCCCTGGCGGCGACGCTGAACCTCGACTACCTCGACGACCTCGTGGCCGCCCAGGACCCGGCGTCCGACGATCACGGACCCGTCTTCGAGCGGCATGTCCGATCATGCCGTCGGGCGGTTCCTGCGCGAGCGCGGCTACCAGTACGTCCATGTCGGGTCGTATTACGGGCCGACCAAGACGAGCCGGATCGCCGATCGCAACCTGCCACCCGGCGGCCCGTCCGACTTCGTCGCCTCGCTGTACGACATGTCCGCGATCCCGGCGGCGGCCCATCGTCTGGGCATCAGCCTGGCGGCGCCGGCCCGGGAGCGGCACTACGAGGCCGGGCGCTTCCAGCTCGACACGCTCGACGACGTCGCGGACGATCCAGGCCCGTCGTTCGTCTACGCACACCTGATGCTCCCGCACCCGCCGTACACGTTCGCGCGCGACGGCTCCTTCGTGACCGACGAGCAGGACGTGGGGCGGCGGCAGGCGCTCGCCTATGGAGAGCAATTGACCTACCTGCACGCGCGGATCGAAGCCCTGCTCGACCGCTTGCTGGCGCGTCCGGAATCCGAGCGGCCGATCATCATCCTGCAGGCGGACGAGGGTCCCTACCCGCGCGAGTACGCTCGCAACACGGTCGCCTTCGACTGGGCGACGGCCTCGACGGACGAGCTCGAGATCAAGTTCGGCATCCTCAATGCCATGTACCTGCCCGGCGCTGGCTCGCCGGATCCGTCGCCGACCCTCAGCTCGGTCAACACGTTCCGACTGGTCTTCGACCGCTACTTCGACGCCGACCTGCCCCTGCTCCTTGACCGCTCATATACGTCTGCTGGCAAGTTCCGGCCGTACGACCTCACCGAGATCACCGATCGCCTCCCGCCGCCGCGATCGAGCGCAGGCGATCCATGAGCGCATCGCTCGCCGGCGTGGCGGGATCGGCTTCGACCTGGGGCGCGAGCCGGCTTGCGAGCGGCGCGGCGTCCTCGGTCTCGATGAAGCTCACCATCCGCTCGAGGGCGTCGGGGGCGATGTGGATGCGGTCGGCATCGAGCGCCAGGCGGGCGGGATCCAGCCGGTAGACGTAGGTCTCGATCGGCGCGCCGCGCGGTCGCTCGAAGGTCAGGTGCGCGACCTGCTCGAATCCGGCGGCGCCGTCGAGGGCCGGGATGATCGTGGGCGCCGCGGTCGAGGTGCCCGTGGAGTACACCCAGTACCTGGCGCCGCTCTGCCGCAGCTGCCCGATGAGCAGGCTCGCCGAGAATGCCTGGAATTCGTTCACGTTCTTCGGGGCGATGTCGATCGCCACCCAATCGTCGACGGGCGGCCGGCCGAACTGGATCACACCGTCCGGGGCGTCGACGTCCGCGACCACGAGCACGTGGCGGACCTGGCGCAGCGTGAAGTCGTCCGCAACGGCAGCGCCATCTCGAAGCTGAGGTAGGACCCGAACGCGATCGTCGAGCCGGGCTCCACGTGCACGCGTACCCAGGCCACGACCGTGTCGATGGCCACCTCTCGCGTCGACGCCGGCCGTCCCGGCTCGATGGTGTAGGCGAGGAGCGCCGTCGCGCCGACGAGGCTGACCGTCAGCAGTCCGGCGAGCGCCCGCTCGCGCCAGGGCGGGTCGGTGCGCGGACCCAGCCGCCCCGCCCGGAGGGCGACGGCGATGGCGCCCGCGACGAGGACGCCGCCGACCAGGCCGCCGATCGCGCCGACCCGGACCCGGACCCCGACGACGTCGGCCAGGGCCAGGCCAAGGATCGGGCCGAAGATCGCGCCCACGGCCAGGATGGTGAGCGTGGGTCGCCGTCGAATCGCCAACTCGAACGACCAGAGCCAGCCAGCGGCCGCGATCCCGGCGCCGATGGCGAGCTGGGCCAGGTAGTTGCGCGGGGCCTCGCCCACGCCGATGACGAGGATCACGAGCGGCAAGCCACAGATGGTCGCCAGCCACAGGTCCTCGAGGGCCTCCCGCCGGCCCAGCGCGGGATCCCGCCGCGCCACGATCGACAGCACCAGGCCAATCGCCCCGATCCCGCTCGTCACGAGCATCGGGTACCACTCCCTCACGTACCGGGCGATCTGGGGGACGTCGATCAGTCCGGTGCCGCGGGTCGTCAGCGTGCCCGTGAAGACCAGCGTCAAGCCGATCACCCACAGGACCGTGAACCCGGAGACGAGCCAGGTGCGACCGCGACCTTCCAGCCGGCCCGCCACGCTCGTGGCCATCGTCTTCGGCGCCTCGACCCGGCTGCCGATCACGCCGGCAAGCCCGACCACGAGCAGGGCGATGCCGATCGGCGCCAGGGTCCAACCCGGCGTTCCCAGCCGGTAGACGCGGTCTGTGACCCCAGCGACGAAGATGAACCAGGGGGCGACCGCCACCGTCGCGCTCAGCGCCAGCCAGCCGGCGGTGTTCAGGATGGATCGCCACGGCTGGCGGTGGAGCACGGCGGCAAGGATCGGCACCGGCGCGAGGGGCAGCGCGATCTCCTTGACCAGGAACGCCACGCCGAAGAGCAGTCCCGCGGCGATGGCGGAGGGCGTCGAGCCCCGCCGGACGGCGACGAGTCCCAAGGCCAGGTAGGCGACCGCGAGGGTGGCGGACGGGATGTCCAGGCGCGACGTCCGGGTCAGCTCGTGGATGTAGGTCGTCGCCAGGAGGGCGATCGCGGCGAGGGCGCCGGCGGCCGGCCGGATGCGCCAGCCGAGCGCGGCGCTCAGCGAGATCAGCCCGACGCCGCTCAGCGCGTTCAGCAGGCGACCCACGACCAGCGGATCGATCCCGAGCGCGACCGCGGGGGCGACGACGACGGTCGACCACACCGGCGCGTGTGGCAGGAAGTAGCCGCCGAACACGGTCTGCGGCCCCTGCCCCTCGATCATGCTGTACCCGACGCCGAGGTACCTCGCCTCGTCGAACGTCACCGGGAACGGCGGGACGAGCGCCAGGGCGACGACGAAGACGGCCGCCGAGGCGACGACGAAAGCCAGCGACAACTGCCGTTCCGAGCGCGGGATGGACATCATCGCGGATGGTACCGGGCGTGGCGGGCGCAACGACCGGGGGCCTGCCCGGAGCGGGCCGTACACGGCGGACACCCGGCCCGGGCCGCGACCCGCCTACCCGGCGGCGGCCGCCGGCCCCGTGCCGTTCGTGGCGTCGGTGGCGGCCTGGGCCCAGCGCTCCGATGCCGCCTCCAGCTCGCTGGCGAGCGCCGGCGCCACGCGACCGACGATCCGGACGTCGCGCTCGCCGTACTCGAGCTCCACGGTCCCGCGCTCGCGAACCCGGGCCAGCAGCTCGCCCGCCGTGTAGGGCACGGCGGCGTCGATATCGACCCACAACGTGCCGAGCAACGCCGCGATCTCGGCACGGAGCGTGTCCATCCCGAACCCGGTGAGGGCCGAGACCAGCACGGATCCCGCGACCGCCGGCGCGACCGCGCTCCCGTCGAGGGCGGCGCGCTCCACGAGGTCGGCCTTGTTGTACGCGAGCAGCCGCGGCTTGTCCCCTGCCCCGAGCTCGTCGAGGACGACCTGCACGGTCGCCCGGTGCTCCAGGACGTGCGGATCCGACGCGTCGACGACCTCGACGAGTACGTCCGCCCGGTTGACCTCCTCGAGGGTCGCCCGGAACGCTTCGACCAGCTGGTGCGGCAGCTTGTGGATGAACCCGACGGTGTCGGTCACGATCGCGGTCTGGCCTTCGCCGAGCCGCACCTGGCGGCTCGTCGGGTCGAGCGTCGCGAACAGCTTGTCCTCGGCCTTGGCGACCTCCGAGCCGACGAGCGTGTTGAGCAGCGTCGACTTGCCGGCGTTCGTGTAGCCGACGATGCCGACCGTCGGCCACAGACGGCGGTCGCGGCCGCGCGCCGCGGTCGAGCGCTGCTGGCGGACCTGCTCGACGCGCTCCTTCATCTTCGAGATCCGTGTCCGGATGATGCGGCGGTCGGTCTCGAGCTGGCTCTCGCCGGGTCCCCGCGACCCGATCCCGCCCTGGGTTCGCGACAGGTGGGTCCACAGCTTCGTCAGCCGCGGCAGCTGGTATTCGAGCTGGGCGAGCTCGACCTGCAGGCGGCCCTCGTGGGTCTGGGCGTGCAGGGCGAAGATGTCGAGGATCAGGCGGCTTCGATCGATGACCTTGACGCGCAACAGGTCCTCGAGCGCGCGCTGCTGGGCCGGCGACAGCTCGTCGTCGGTGATGAGGAGGTCGAACCCGGTCTCGCGCTTGGCCGCCGCGAGCTCCTCGGCCTTGCCCTTGCCGATGTACCAGTTCGGGTCGACGTGGCGGCGGTTCTGCCATTCCGCGCCCACGACCTCGGCCCCCGCCGTGGTCGCGAGGTTGGCGAGCTCCGAGAGGGATTCCTGGGCGGTCCAGCCATCCTCGGAGCCGGTGTCGACGGCCACGAGGAAGGCCTTCTCGACGGGCACTTCGAGGTCGATGAGGCGGTTGGTCATGCGCGTGCAGGATAGCGTGCCGGGGCGATCGAGCCGGCGGGTGGCCTCTCGCGGTACGCTGGCATCCCGACGAGGTAGCCCGCATGTCCGAACCGCGATCTGAGACACCGCCCCAGGCCGATCCTGACGATATGGCGGACATCGAGGAGATCGCGAGCCTGCAGGGCGAGGCGATGCCCATCGACCAGGATGCGGTCCTGGAGCCCGACGAGATCGAGCAGCGCCGCGAGCCGACGCAGACCGAGCTGGATCGCGGCGAGCTTGCCCCTGACCCGGAGGCCGAGGAGGGCGACGTCGAGAGCCTCGATGGACTGGCGCTTGACGACCTGCGCGAGGGCGAGACCGACGACCCCGACGTGGCGACCGAGGAAGGGCTTGCCTACGTCCCACCCTCAGATCCTCCCTTCCGGGTCGACGCCGAGGATCCAGAGGGCATCGAGATCGCCGGGGCGATGGACGATCCGGGTGAGCTCGACCTGACGGCGCGCATCCGTGACGCGCTGGAGGCCGACGCCTCCACAGCCGGCCTCGCGGACCGTCTCGTCATCGGGACGCGCGGCTCGACCGTCGTCGTTCGCGGGATCGTCGACGATGTCGACGACAGCGACATGATCGTCGCCGTCATCGAGGCGGTGGACGGGATCGAAGAGGTCATCGACGAGACGGAGCTCGCCGACGGCTGACCGGCTACGTTACGAGCCCTGACCTCGCCCACCGTCAGCCCCAGACACGCATCTTCCGCACAGCCGTGCACGACACGCTCCCGACGACACCCCCAGGCACGCACTTCGCACAGCCCTGCGTGTTCGCATGCTCAGAACGCGCGATATCTGCCCTACGAAGCAATCGGCCATGAGGATCTGTGACCGATGCCTGTCGCTGACATCTCGCCGCCATGGCGGTCCCTCGCCGAGCGACTCAGCCCGTTCGCGCGGCGGGCGAGGCCGGGCGGCTCGATCGAAGGGGTCCGTCTCGGTGGCATCGAGCCACGCGATGTCCGGCTCGCTGCGGAACCATGTCCGCTGGCGCTTCGCGAAGGCGATGTTGCGTTGCGTGTCGGCCGCGACGGCTTCGTCGAGCGTGGCGCGGCCGTCGGCCACATCCCACGCTTCGTGGTAGCCGATGGCGGAGAAGGCGGGCAGGCCCGGGTCGTAGCGCTCGCGCAGGGCGACGGCCTCCTCGATGAGCCCGTCGTCGAACTGGCTGCGGGCGCGAGCGGCGATCCGGCGCTCGTGCTCGGCGCGGTCGACCGTCAGCCCGATCCAGGTGACAGGGCCGTCGTAACCGCGCGGAGCGGGTCTCGGGCCGTCGCCGCGGAGCTCGGCGATCTCGAGCGCGCGCAGGACGCGGCGGGGGTTGGCCGTGTCGGTCTGGGCAGCGAGCGTCGGCGCAAGGGCGACGAGTCGGTCCACCAGCGCCGACAGCCCTGCGGCGGCGAGCTCGGTTTCCAAGCGCTGCCGCAGCTCGGGGTCGTCGGGCAGGGCTTCGAGATCCAGGCCGCGCGCGACCGCCCGCAGATACAGCCCGGTGCCACCCACGAGCAGGGCGACGCCGTCGCGCGCGGCCACCGCGGCCAGCACCGCACGCGCGTGCACCACGAAATCGGCCAGCGCGAACCGTTCCGGTGGGTCCACCAGGTCCAGGCCCTCGTGCGGGACGCGCGCCCGGTCCGCGGTGCGCACCTTGGCCGTCCCGATGTCGAGACCGCGGAAGACCTGCCGGGAATCGGCCGAGATGACCGTCGCGGGCCGGCCCTCCCCGATGAACGCCTCGGCGAGCCGGATCCCGAGCTCGGTCTTGCCGGTCGCGGTCGCGCCGGCGACGACGACGAGCGGTGGGGCGTCGGCCATCTGGCCATACTGCACGAGCGATGCCCTTCCCGCACGTGTTCGAGCCGGTCGCGCTGCGCCACAAGACCCTGACCAGTCGGATCACCTTCGGGGCGCACACCGCGAACATGGCCGAGGGTGGGGTGCCCGGCGATCGGCACATCGGCTACTACCGGGAGCGGGCGCTGGGCGGCGCCGGGATGATCGTCGTGGAGCCGGTTCCGGTCCACCGGACCGCGGTCCTGACCCGGGGCAACTTCCGCCACGGTGACGACGCCGTCGTCCCGCACTTCCGTCGTCTGACCGACGCCTGCCGCGCGGCGAACCCGGACGTGGTGATGATCCAGCAGCTGTACCACGTCGGGCAGCACGGGGACGCGGACAACTCGTTCGCGCCGAACTGGTCGCCGTCCGGCCTGCCCTCCTATCACGACGCGGACGGCAGCCACGCGATGACCGAGACCGAGATCCACGAGGTCATCAACGGCTTCGTCGCCAGCGCGCGGCGCGCCCAGGACGCCGGCTTCGACGGGGTCGAGGTCTTCGCCGCCTATCACGCGCTCATCGACCAGTTCTGGACGCCGTGGTCGAACCGCCGCAAGGACGCATGGGGCGGCTCCTTCGAGCGCCGGATGCGCTTCTCGGCCACGATCCTGGACCGCATCCGCCTGGCCTGCGGCAACGACTTCATCATCGGGCTGGCGGTGAGCATGGACGAACGCTCCGACGCGACGCTGTCCATGAGCCAGCTCGCCGACATCGTGGAGTGGCACGACTCCCGAGGCGCGATGGACTACGTCACGTGCGGCACGGGCTCGTACTTCGACTTCTACCCCATCATCCCGGTGTCGCTGTTTGAGCCGCAGCTCGGCGTCCCGTTCGCCGCCGAGCTCAAATACCGCGTCACCCACGCCCTCGTGCAGGCCGAAAGCCACATCCGCACGCCAGAGGCAGCGGAGGCCGTGTTGGCGCGCGGGGACGCCGACCTAGTGAGCATCGTGCGCGGCCAGATCGCCGATCCGCACCTGGTCGCCAAGGCCCGCGCCGACCGGGCCGAGGACGTCCGACCGTGCATCTCGTGCAACCAGCTGTGCTGGGGCCGGCGCTCCCGCGACTACTGGATCTCGTGCCTGGTCAACCCGTCCGCCGGGCGCGAGTTCGAGTGGGGCGGCGATCGATTCACGCCCGCCGCGAGGCCGCGGCGCGTGTTCGTGGTCGGCGGCGGGCCGGCGGGCCTCGAAGCCGCCCGGGTCGCGGCCGAGCGCGGCCACCAAGTGACGCTCCTGGAACGAGACTCAGAGCTCGGCGGGCAGTTCCGGCTCGCCGGCCGGCAACCGTCGCGCGACCAGATCGGGGACCTGCTGGCGTGGTACCAGCGGCGCCTTGACGCGCTCGGCGTCGAGGTCGCGCTCGCGACCGCCGCCACCGCCGCCGACGTGGCCGCCGTGGGCGCCGACGATGTCGTCCTCGCGACGGGCGCGCGACCGGCACGAACCGGCTTCCAGCGGGCCCTCCCGTTGGTCGACCGCCTGCCCGGTGCCGAACGCCCAGACGCCGTCTCGATCCACGAGGTGCTCGATGGTCGGGCGGAACTGGGTGCCCGCGTCGTCCTCCTCGACGACCTCGGGGACTGGCGCGGGCTGGGGACCGCGCTATTCCTGGCCGAGGCCGGTCACGAGGTCACGGTTGTCACGTCGGCCGCGGTCGTCGGTGGCGGTCTCTTCCACAGCGCCGCGGACGTACCGCTGCGCGGCCGGTTCACGAAGGCCGGCGGCATCATGCGGCCTAACACCGTGGTGCTCGCCTGGGATGCTGGCGGAGCCGACATGAGGTCGACGCTCACTGGCGCCGTGGAGCAGCTGCCGGCGGACACGCTGGTCATCGCCGAGACGCCCGTCGCGGAGACGTCGCTGGCGGGCGAGCTGACCGCCGCCGGCGTCCCGTTCCACGAGATCGGCGACTGCGTCGCGCCCCGCCGCGCCAGCCTCGCGTTCTACGAGGGACGCGAGCTTGCGCTCCGGCTCTGAGCCCTGCGAGCGCGACCCACGCCCGGAGCGCGATGTAAGGTGACGCCGATGACCACCACCCAAGCCCCCGAACCCAGGACGGGCCGTCGCGGCCGGACGGCTCGGCAGGCCGAGCGCCTGGCGCGGACGATGGAGCACCTGCCCTATCTGACCCGCCAGCTGCCACCGGTCGAGGTGGTCTCCGCCGAGGGCCTCGAGGCCATCGAGCACAACGCCGACACCCTCCTCCAGGAAGTCGGCATCGAAGTCGTCAACTTCCCGGAGGCGGTCGAGATCTTCCGCGGCGCCGGCGCCGACGTGCAGGGTTCGCGGGTTCGCTTCGAGCGCGGGATGTGCCGCTCCCTGGTCCAGGCCACGGCTCCCACCAGCTTCACGCAGCGTGCCCGTAACCCGGAGCGCAGCGTCGTCATCGGCGACCCGCACATGGTCCTCGTGCCGACCTACGGCTCGCCGTTCATCCACAACCTCGACGACGGCCGGCGCTACGCCACGATCGAGGACTTCCGCAACTTCGTGAAGCTGACCTACACGAGCACGACCCTCCACCACGGTGGCGGGACGTTGTGCGAGCCCACGGACCTGCCGGTCAACAAGCGCCATTTCGAGATGGTCTACAGCCACATCCGCTACACGGACAAGGCGTTCATGGGCTCGGTCACGCATCCGAGCCGCGCGCAGGACTCGGTCGACATGGCGAAGATCGCCTTCGGGCCCGAGACGCTCGAGACCGAGCACGTGATCATGGGTCTCGCCAACGCCAACTCCCCGATGTCGTGGGACTTCAACATGCTGGGCTCGGCCAAGGTCTACGCCGAGAACAACCAGATCATGCTGATCACCCCGTTCATCCTGGGCGGGGCGATGGCCCCGGTCACCGTGGCGGCCTCCGCGACCCAGACCCTCGCGGAGGCGCTGGCCGGCATGGCGTTCTGCCAGATCGTCCGGCCCGGGGCGCCGGTCATCTTCGGCTCGTTCGCCTCGTCGATGTCGATGCAAACGGGCGCGCCGACGTTCGGCACGCCGGAGCCCCAGCTCGTGCTGTTCGTGCTGGCGGCGCTGGCGCGGCGGCTTGGCGTGCCGTTCCGCAGCGGCGGCAACTTCACGGCCTCCAAGCTGCCCGACTACCAGGCCGCCTACGAGAGCGCCATCAGCTTCATGGCCACGATGCAGGCCGGCGTGAACTTCAACCTGCACACGGCGGGCTGGCTGGAGGGCGGGCTGGCCATCGGCTACGAGAAGTTCATGCTCGACGAGGACCAGGCCTCGATGGCGGGGGCGTATCTCGGCGGCGTCGACCTGTCCGAGAACGGCCTCGCCCTGCAGGCGATGCTCGACGGTGGCCCGGGCCAGCATTTCCTGGGCTCGCCGCACACGCTCGCCAACTTCGAGAACGCGTTCTGGCGCTCGGAGCTGTCGGACAACAACAGCTTCGAGCAGTGGGAGCTCAACGGCGGGCACGATGCGGCCCAGCGGGCCAACGCCGCCTGGAAGCGCCGGCTCGCCGAGTACGAGGAGCCGCGCCTTGACGAGGCGGTCCACGAGGAGTTGGTGGCCTGGATGGACCAGCGCAAGGCGAGCTTCCCCGACTCGGACGTCTAGGCGCGCCGGTGGGCGCGCGCAAGAAGCTGATCCTCGACGTCGACACGGGCACGGACGACGCCGTCGCCCTGATGCTCGCGGCGCTGCATCCGGATCTCGAGCTCGTGGCGGCCACGACCGTGAACGGCAACAACCCGGTCGTCCACTGCACCGACAACACGCTGCGCGTGTTCGACCTGCTCGGGCTGGACACGCCGGTCTACGAGGGCGCCGCGACGCCGATGGTGCGGGACGACTTCCCCGTGCCGCGGGAGATCTGCACAAGAAGGGCAGCATGCACGGGCTCGAGCTGCCTATCCCAGCCCCACGATCGAGCAAGCAGTCGACGCGGGCGGTGGAGTTCCTGGTCGAGACCTACCTGGCGGCGACCGATCCGATCACGCTCGTCCCCGTCGGGCCGCTCACGAACATCGCCACCGCCATCAGGCTCGAGCCGCGGATCGTGGACCGGATCCCCCAGACCGTGATCATGGGCGGCGCCCACGAGATCGGGAACACCACGCCGTCGGCCGAGTTCAACATCTGGGTCGACCCGGAGGCGGCGGCCGTGGTGCTCGGCGCGGGCCTGCAGAACCTCGTGCTCGTGCCGCTGGATGCCACGCACCGGGCCCTTGTGTCGCTCGATGACTGCCGCCGGCTGCGTGCGCTCGGGACGCCGGCCGGCGACGCCGCCGCGGCATTCATCGAGAGGCGGATCGTGGCCTACGACGACCTTCAGCCCATGGAGACCGCCAACAGCGCGCCGGTCCACGACGCGCTGTGCATCGCCTACCTCGTGGACCCGACTGTGATCACCGGCGCAGCCTGCCCACGTCGAGGTCGAGACGCGCGGCGAGCTCACGATCGGGCGGACGGTCATCGACCGACATGGCCGGTTCGGGACGGCACCGAACGCCGTCGTCGCCTTCGACGCCGACGCACCGAAGTTCGTCTCGATGCTGCTCGAGACCTTCGCCCGCTAGTTCGGGGGAGCGGTCGCGGGGCCTCGCCGTCGGCGCTCGGGGCGGCGGGCGCGGCTGGGGTGGCGGGCGCCACGGGCGCACCGTCGCTCGCGACCAGATCCTTTCGCTGCAGCCGGCGCAGCTCCTCGAGCGGGATGTGGCAGCTCATCATGTGGCCAGGCTCCACCTCGAGCAGGGCGGCTCGGTCACCTCGCACAGGCCCGGGATCACGCGCGGGCAGCGCGTGTGGAAGACGCAGCCCGACGGCGGGTTGGCCGGGCTCGGCACCTCGCCCTCCGAGCCGGATCCGCGACGCGCTCCTCGCCGTCGATGCTCGGGACCGCGGACAGCAGGGCCTCCGTGTACGGATGGTTCGGGCCGCGGAACACGGATTCGGAGTCGCCGACCTCCATGATCCGCCCGAGGTACATCACGGCGATCCGATCGGCCAGGTAGCGGACGACGCCGAGGTCGTGCGAGATCAGCAGGTAGCTCGTCCGGCTCTTGGCCTGCAGCTCGGAGAGCACGTTGAGGATCGCGGCCTGGACCGAGACGTCGAGCGCGCTCGTGGGCTCGTCGGCCACGACGATCTGCGGGTCGCCGGCGAACGCGCGGGCGATCGCCACGCGCTGCTTCAGCCCGCCCGACAGCTGCCGCGGCTTGAGGTCGAGGTGGCGCTGGGTCAGCCGCAGGCCCTCGGCCAGCTTGTCGACCCGCTCGCTCACGGCCTTGCCGCTTGAGACCGGTCAGCTTCTCGACCGAGCGGGCAAGGATGTGCCGCGCGGTCCAGCCGCGGTTGAGCGCCGAATCGGGGTTCTGGAAGACCATCTGGATCGATCGCTTGTCCGCGGTCGGCCGGTTCGGTCGACTGCGCCGCGAGCGCGTGGTCGTCGAGCTCCATGGTGCCGCCCGCATCGGGGCTCTCGATGCCGAGGATCGTCTTGGCGAGGGTCGACTTGCCGGACCCGGACTCGCCGACGAGGCCGAGGGTCTCGCCGTCGTGGAGCTGGAGGTTCGACCCCGACGAGCGCCGGGATGTCGTGCCCGCACGAGCGGAACGTCTTGGATACGTTGGTCGAGGTCGAGCGTCAGGTCGCCCTGCGGCACGACAGCCTGGCCGACGCCCGGCGGCGGCGGCTTGAGCTCGCCGATGCGCTCCCAGTGATGGCAACGCGTCCACTGGCCGTTGCCGACGTCCACGACCGGTGGTACGACCTCGCGGCACAGGTCGGTCGCGAGCGGGCAGCGATCGACGTACACGCACGTCGGGAGCGGCGTGCCGATCTGCGGCAGCGTGCCCGGGATCGTCGTCAGCGGCCGCTCGGACTTGCGGATCCCGTGGCGCGGCAGCGACTGGAGCAGCCCGACCGTGTACGGGTGCTGCGGACGCTCGAAGACCTGGACCGCGTTGCCTTCCTCCACGATCTTGCCGGCGTACATCACGCCGACCCGGTCGCACATCGTCCGGATGACGCCGAGGTTGTGGGCGATCAGCAGGACCGCAGCGTCGGTGTCGGCGACGAGCGTGCGGACGAGATCGAGCACGCTCGCCTCGACCGTGGCGTCGAGGCCGGTCGTCGGTTCGTCGAGGACCAGCAGCTTGCGGATCGGACGCCAGGGCGATCGCGATGACGACGCGCTGCTGCATCCCGCCCGACAGCTGGTGCGGGTAGCGCTGGAACACCCGCTCGGGGTCGGCGATCTGGACGCGTCGCATCGAGGCCAGCGCGCTCTCGCGCGCCTGCTCCGCGCTCTGACCCAGGACCGTGAACGCCTCGACGACCTGCGGTCCGACCTTGGTCGTCGGGTTGAGCGCGCGCGCCCGGATCCTGGTAGACCATCGATGCGTGGCGCATCCGGAACCGGCGCAGCTCTCGTCGTTCATCTTCGTGACGTCGTCGCCGGCGACGAGGATGCGGCCGCCGGTGATCACCGCGTTGCGCGGCAGGTAGCGAACCGCGGCGTAGGCCGTCGTCGACTTGCCGCAGCCCGACTCCCCCACCAGGCCGTACGACTCGCCGGGCCGCACCTCGAACGACACGCCGCGCAGGACCGGGCGCGGGATGCCCGCGCACGACATACGCCAGCGACAGGTCCTCGACCCTCAGGGCGGCGGCCGGCGCGGCGGCCGGGCGGCGGCGGGGCGGCGGTGCTCGAGGGTCATTCGTTCAGCACCGACTGGAGGGAGTCTGCGATGAGATTGATGGCGATGACCGTGCTGGCGATGGCGAGCGCGGGGAACAGCGTCGGCCACCACTCGCCAGAGATCATGTTCGTGTATTCCTCGCTGACCGACAGGCCCCAGTCCGGCGAAGGCGGCTGGATGCCCGACGCCGAGGAACGACAGCGTGGCGACCGTGAAGATCGCGTAGCCGAAGCGGACCGTCAGCTCGACCACGATCGGGCCGAGGACGTTCGGGAAGATCTCGCGCGACAGGATGAACAGGCCCGACTCCCCGCGGAGCTTGGCCGCCGTGACGTAGTCCAGCTGCCGCTCCGACAGCACGGCCGATCGCACGGTCCGGGCCACGATCGGCGTGAACAGGATCCCCACCACGGCGACGACGACGAGCGACGACGAACCGAGCACGACGAGCGTCAGCAGCGCAACGAGGATGACCGGCAGCGCCAGGAATGCCTCGACGAGCCGGCTCAGGATGTCGTCGACGATGCCACGGTAAAAGCCCATGATCAGCCCGAGCAGCGTGCCGGCGCCGACCCCGACGAGTGCCGCCAGGGGCGCGACGATCAGCACGTCGCGGGAACCGACCATGACCCGTGACAGGACGTCGCGACCCAGCCGGTCGGTGCCGAACAGGTGCGCTGAGCCCGGGGGCTGATGGTTGGCAGCGAAGTCGTTGAACGGGTCGTATGGCGTGATGCGCTCGCCGAGGATGGCCGTGACGACCCAGTCCGAAATCACGAGATCCCGATGAGTGAACGCCGGGCGCCGCGGAACAGCTGGCGCGAGTCTCACGGCGAGCCTGGGAGCGCTCGGAGACGGGGGTGGCCGCGATCGGCGCAGCCGGCGGGGGCGTCACGCGACGGGAGCGCCATCAGCGTTCCGCGTCCAGGCGGATGCGCGGGTTCATCCAGGCGATGATCAGGTCGGCGATGAGCGTCGCGACCATGTAGACCACCCCGATGATGATGACGCCCGCCGTCAGGATCGGGATGTCCTTGCGTTGCGCGGCGAACAGCATCGTCTGGCCCATGCCGGGGTAGTTGAAGATCCGCTCCACGCCGATGATCCCGCCGAACAGATATCCGATCTGCACCGCGATGACGGCGACGGTCGGGATCGAGCGCGTTGCGCAGGACGTGGCGGCGCATCGTCTGGGCGGTCGTCAGGCCCTTCATCGTGGCCGTTCGGGTGTAGTCCGACTGGAGGACCTCGATCGTCCCGGCACGGGTCATCCGCGCGATGTACCCGAAATAGACGATCGCCATCGCGAGCGCGGGCATGAGCAGGTACCGATCTAGGTCGAGCGGGCTCGGCATTGCGCGGTGGGCGTCGCCAGCACCGGCAACAGCCCAACTGGACGCCGACCACCACGACGAGGATCGTGCCGATCACGAACTCCGGGATGGACGAGAAGGTCAGGCCGAGCAGCACGATGGCCCGGTCGGAGGGCTGTCCTCGACGCCGACGCGGCGAACAGCCCAGCCATGATCGCGATGGGGATCGTCATGCGCGAGCGCCAGCGCCGGCCAGCTTGCGCCGACCGCCCGATCGCGTCGAGGAGCAGCGGCAGGACGGGCTTGCGGTTCGTGCGAACGAAATCGCCCGAATCCAGCGTGACAGGCCCCTCGATCGCGCGCGCGTAGCGCTCGATGAGCGGGTCGTTCGTGCCGAGCCGCTCATTGATCGCGTCGACGCGTCTCCTGCGGCGCGAATGGGCCGGCGATGGTCCGCCCGATGTCGTTGGGCAGGATATTCGTGATGATGAACACGATCGTGGCGAGCAGCCACAAGCGTGAGCAGCGAGAGCAGCAGCCTGCGCAGCGATGCAAGCGTGCCATCGACTATGCGTCGCCTCGTGATCTTCGATTTCGGTTCGATGGACGGGAGGCGATGCGGCGCAGCGCTCCCTCCCCCTCATGCGTGACGGGTCAGCCGACCTGTGACGTTGTCGAGAAGGACATCTGGCCGAGCGCGCTCGAGAAGACCCCAGTGAACTTCTTGGAGTTGCCGGCGAGGTAGTTGTACAAGTACGGCAGGGCGACCGGAACCTCTTCGTTGAGGATCGTCTCGATCTTGGTGCACGCGGCCTTCTGGGCGTCGACCGCCGATGGCCGCCTGGAACTCCGTGAACGACCGCGTCGAACGGCCGGCGACATGTACTGGGACGAGTTCCAGATGCCCTTGGTCTTGAGGGCCGCGTTGAGGTAGACGTCCGGCGTCGCTCGATGGCCGTAGTCCACGATCCCGAGCTCGGCCGCGCCGGAGCACGGCGGGTCCGCCGGGCTCCGCGGGGCACCACTGGGCGCCATAGAACGTGTCAAGGCTCTCGACCTCGACGTTCGAGGGTGATGCCCGCCTCGGCGGCCTGGCTCTTGAGCAGCGTGGCGAGATCGGGGATCTCCTGCAGCTGGCCGGCATGGAGGACGGCCGTGATCGTCGGCCGCGCCGGCGTCCGCGAGCAGCGGCTTGGCCTGCTCGATGTTCTGCGTCCGCTGGGCCACGCTGACATCGAAGTACGGGTAGCCCGGCCGATGACGTGGTCGTTGCCGAGCTCGGCGCGACCCTTGAACAGCTGCTGGATCATCGCGTCGCGGTCTGAGACAGCGCCAGCGCCTGGCGGACCCGCTTTCCTAGAACGCGCCCGTGTCGACGCGCATCCAGATCTGGCGGTGGAGGGCGGCCGGCGTCGCGATGACGCTGAATTCGGGTCGTCGAACAGCGCCGCGCCCGACAGGACGTCGAACTGGACGATCGCGTCGACCTGGTCGCCCTGGTAGGCGGTGATCATCGGGGCCGATCGCGTCGAAGAAGATGAACTCGGTGCCAGTCGAGCGGGGTGGTCCCGCCCCACCACGTCGGGTTCCGCTCGAACGTCGCGCCCGGTCTGACTGGTTGTAGCTTCACGAGCTTCCAGGCGCCGGTCCCGTTCGGCTTCGCGTCGAGCGTCGTGCCGGCTCGTAGTCCGCCGGCGTGATGACCGTCTGGGCGTTGTAGATCGAGACGAGGTACGGGAAGTTGCCGTTCGCGCTCGACGAGCGTGAACGTCACCGTGATGTCGTCGGTCGCGACCTGCGCCGACCCGGCGTCGATGACCCCCTTCAGGCCGGAGTTTCCGGCGGCAACGAGACGCTCCATCGTGGCCACGACGTCGGCCGACGTGAAGTCGGTCCCGTCCTGCCACTTGACGCCCGTTCGGAGCTTGAAGGTCCAGACCGAGCCGTCTCGTTCGTGGTCCACTCGGTGGCCAGGCCCATGTCGATGTCCGAGCCATCCGTGTTGAGCGTGCACAGGAACTCCATCGACTGGGCGACGATGCCGTAGCCGCCGAGGTCCTGCATCGCGACCGGGTCGATGCCGACCGGGCGCTGGTGGCGACCGCGGATCGTGCCGCCACCGGCGACGCTGGCGGGCGCGCTGGCTGGCTCGCTTGTGCCGGGCTGCGAGCCAGCCGCGTCGGCGCGACGCTGGCCGGTGCCCGGACCGCAGGCGGCGATGACCGCGCCGATCGCGGGGAGCGACAGGCCGATGACGGTCGCCCGCTGGATGAACTGGCGGCGCGTGATCCGGCCGTTCGCGTAGGCCTCGACCACGTCGAGCTCAAGTGGTGTGGCTGATCGGCGGACCCGATCCAGGCGAGAGAAGTCCATGGTGCTCATTCCTCCTCGACCACGCGACCGATCAGTCGCCGTTCGTTACGACCCCTCGCTCCGGCCGTCCTCAGCGCAACGATGCCACCGGAGTCGGCTCACGGTAATGGTGCCCTCTTCCCGATGTCAACGCATCACCGCATCGTGGACCGGCACGCGCTGGCCGCGGAGGGCATATGGGCCGGCATGGTCGATGCGGACGGTGACCTCACGGCCGACGAGTTCTGGGGCTCCGATGAGGTGGACGAGCTTGTTGCCACGGGTTCGGCCGGACAGTCGGGGCGCCTCGCCCGAAGGGTCGTCGTGGGCAGCGGCGTCATCCTCGTGGGCGTGGGCTCGGGGCGGCGTGAGCGTGTCGACGAGCACGTCGACGGTTTGCCCCAGCCAGGCCTCGTTCCGCTCCAGGCCGATGCGCTCCTGGACTGCCAGCAGCTCGTTGAGCCGGCGGCGCTTCGTGTCGGGTGGGACGTCGTCCTCGAGATGCGTCGCCGGCGTGCCCGGTCGCGGCGAGTAGGCCGCGGCGAAGACCTGGTCGTAGCGCACGCGTTCGAGCAGCTCCAGCGTCCGCTCGAACTGTTCCTCGGCCTCGCCACAGAAGCCGACGATGACGTCGGTCGAGATCGTGATCCCGGGCACCGCGTCCCGGATGCGCGCGAGCCGCTCCCCGTAGTGCTCGATCGTGTACTGGCGGCCCATGCGGCGGAGCACGTCGTCGTCGCCCGACTGGACGGGCAGGTGGAGGTGCTCGCAGACGCTCGGGCAGTCCGCCAGGGCGGCGATGAGGCGGTCGGACAGGTCCCACGGATGCGAGGTCACGAAGCGCAGCCGCGGAATGGCCGGACGACCGTCGGACGTGCGCAGGCCGTCGATCGCGCGGATGAGCTCGGCGAGGTCCGGGCGGCCGTGCAGGTCCAGGCGGCGGCCGGCCCACCGATGCGGGTCGATGTGCGCGAAGCGTGGCTCGGGCTGCAGGTCGTGCCCGTACGAGTTCACGTTCTGGCCGAGCAGGGTGACCTCGCGATAGCCGGCGGCCGCGAGGGACCGCGCCTCGTCCACGATCTCGTCGAACGGGCGGCTGCGTTCCGGCCCGCGGCTGAACGGCACGATGCAGTAGGTGCAGGTCTTGTCGCAACCGTAGATGATCGGGAGCCAGGCGCTGATCGTGGAACCGCGGGCGACGGTCCCCTCCCCGATGGCGCGCGCACGGGTCGCCGAAAGGCCGTCGGCGACGCCGACGACCGCGCGCCCGACCGTGGTGGTGGCCCCGACGGAGCCGACCGAGCCGATCGAGCCGATCGCACCTTGCGCCGAGGCCAGCCCCAGCCGATCCACGAGCTCCGGCTCCTCATCCGGTCGAAGGAACAGGTCGACCGCCGGGTATCGACGTCGCAGCCCGCCCCGATCCGGCTCGCGAACGGAACAGCCCGTCAGCACGACCCGCAGCCCGGGGTTGGCCGCTTTCAGCCGTGCCAGGTGCCCCTGCCGGCCGATGACCTTCTGCTCGGCTCCTTCGCGGATCGCGCAGGTGTTGATGATCACGAGATCTGCCGTCTCCATCGACGACGCCTCGGCGCAGCCCGCCGAGAGCAGTCGACCGGCCATCTCCTCCGAGTCGCTGCGGTTCATCTGGCAGCCGAGCGTCCAGACGTGGAACCGCGGCAGCGCGGCGAGATCCGGCACGTATTCGCCGAGGCGCTCGTCGGCCGGCGCCTCGGGCATCCGCGGGGCCGCGCGGGCCGTCGACACGCGCGGCAGCACGACGTCGAGGACCGGCAGCGAACGCGGCGATAGGCGGGTGTCACTCACAGCCGCGCCATGGTACGCCCGGCGCGCCGGTTCGCCCGCTATCCTCAGAGGGCATGGACCTCATCACCCTGTTCACCTCCCCCGAGACCTGGGTCGCCCTGCTGACGCTGACCGTGCTCGAGATCGTCCTCGGCATCGACAACGTCATCTTCATCTCGATCCTCGTCCAGCGGCTTCCGGCGCACCAACGCGATCAGGCCCGCCTCATCGGCCTCGGGCTGGCCATGGCGATGCGGATCCTGTTGCTGCTGACGATCTCCTGGATCATCGGCCTGACCCAGCCGCTGATCACCCTGTTCGAGAACGAATTCTCGTGGCGCGACGTGATCCTCATCGGCGGCGGTGTCTTCCTGCTGTGGAAGGCCACGAGCGAGATCCACGAGGCGCTCGAAGGCGAAGAGGAGCACCTTGAAGCGGGTGCCGGCACGGCATCCTTGCGCGGCGTGCTCGTGCAGATCGTGCTGCTGGACATCGTCTTCTCGCTCGATTCCGTGCTCACGGCGGTCGGCATGGTCGACGAGGTCGTGATCATGATCGTGGCCGTCGTCTTCGCCGTCGGCGTGATGCTGTTCGCCTCCGGTCCGCTCTCGAAGTTCGTCCACGACCACCCGTCGGTCAAGATCCTGGCGCTGTCGTTCCTGCTGCTGATCGGCGTCACGCTCATCGCGGACGGGTTCGGGCTGCACATCGACAAGGCCTACATCTACGCGGCGATGGCGTTCAGCGTGTTCGTCGAGGCGCTCAACCTGCGCCGGCGAAGGAAGACCGCTACGGTCGAGCTGCGACCGACCTACCGCGTCCGGGACGAGGCGGAACCGCCGGGCTGAACTACCCGGCGATCGCCCGAAGCAGCCCGTCGCCGACCTCCGGCGGGACCCACAGCGAGGCATGCGCCTCGGCGTAGGTGCCGAGGTCGCCGTGATAGTCGCTGCCGCCGGTCGCGATGAGCCCGAGGTCGCGCGCGACCGCCCCGACGGCTTCGACCGTGGCCGCGTCGTAGGTCCGGTAGTACACCTCCAGCCCACGCAGCCCGGCGGCCATGAGCTCTCGCATCACGTCGAGCCGGGTCGGCGCCTCGCGGAAATGCGCCAGGACGGGGATACCACCGGCCGCCGAGATGACCGCGATCGCCGCCTCCGGCCCGAGACCCTCTCGCCGCACATATCCCGGCGCCCCATGCCCGATGATCCGGCTGAAGGCGTCCTCTACGCTGCTGGCGAACCCAGCGGCGATGAGTGCCCGCGCGATCGTCGGCCGACCCAGCGCGTCGTCCGCACCGACCTCGAGGGCCGCCACCTGCGCATCGATCGGCATCCCGAGCTCCCGGAGAAGCTGGACCGTCCGATCGAACCGCGTCCGCCGCGCCCCCCGCTGCGCGACAAGCGCCGCCTCGAACGCCTCGTCCCCAGGATCCATGCCGAACCCCAGGATGTGCAGCTCCCCCTCCCACAACCCCAGATCCCGAGTGACGAGCGCATTGATCTCGACCCCAGGAATCAGCGTCAAGCCGTCGGGGAGATCCGTGCTTGCCAGCTCCCGATGTCCAGCCAACGTGTCGTGATCCGTGAGCGAGAACGTGCGCACGCCGGCGGCGGCCACAGCCTCGACGAGCGCCAGGGGCGCAAGCACCCCGTCCGACCGCGTCGAGTGCGCATGCAGGTCGACCGTCGAGGGCCCAGGCGGCACGACCGCGCCATCACGGAGCATCGGATCGTGCCGGCGCGGTCGACGGGTCGGTGCCTGATCGCTCATCCATGCGAGCCTACCAAGGCCGGTGACGCAGTACCCTCGAGGCGTGACGATCGAGAGCAGGGATCTGAATCGCCGCCTGCGGGCGACGCTCTGGCCTGCCCTGAAGGCGCACGGCTTTACCGAGCGCACCGAGCGGGTCGCCTGGCGGTACGCAGGCGACGATATCGACGTGGTGGAGCTACAGGCTGTCGGCCAGAACGCGGAGGCTACTGGCTGCCCTCCCCTGTCCCTATCGGTGTACGTCGCTACGTATCCGCGGTTCCTCGAGCGAGACGATGGGATCCCGCTCCGCGACGGCCGCCTCCGGCCGCACTACTGGCATTGCGATCCGTTCCGCGTGGCCATGGAGAAGACGCTTGCGCAACCTTGGTTCCGTCCATTCAGCGAACGCCGGGACAACCGGACGCTGTCCTCGTTCCGCCTCCACCGCGACGCGCTGAAGCGGCTCATCGACCCTAAGGTCCACGACCGCGCCGACATTTGGTACATGCGCGACGACGGCTCCAACCTCAACGAGAACCTGCGCGACCTGACCGCAGTCGTCCTCACCGATGGCCTCGCCCTCCTCGACCAGTTCCACGACCCTCACCGCGCCCTCGAACTGATCGACAGCGGCGAACTGCTGGTACCCACATCACCCCACGCCCACCGACTCCGGGAATCCATCGAGACGTACCTCGTTGGAGGAAGGTGACGGGCAGGACCATCGCCAGCAACCATTGAAGGTGACTCGGGACCCTCAGGGAAGAGGCGTCAGGCAACAGGACCCAATGCGACCCGCGAGTTACGTTTCATGCTCAGGGGCATCGCCGGACGGCACGCCTCCCAAATATCACCACCGGCGATGGTAAGTTCGCGCCCAATGGCTTTCGCCCCCACTGTCGGCTGGATCGGCCTCAGATCGGCGCCAAATATCGCCCGGCGCGATATGCGTGCCTTAGTCGCCATCGGATGCGCTGGGATGCCGCGTCACTGCTTCTTATGATCGCCCGGGGCGATATCCGGTTGAATCTGAGTCGGACCGCGGTGGGCGATGGTATGACGAGGGCCGTGGAGGGGTGGCACCGGGCGGAATCCGGGCGCGGAGCAGGCTAGCGGCGAAGCCGCGGCGGGCGGAGCCGCCCGGCATTCGCCCGGTGACAGGACCCCTTGCTCCCCGACCGCCTAGACCTCGACCAGCTGCTGGATCCGCTCGATCGCCAGCGCCCGACCCGTCGCCGGATCGATATCGATCTGCGCACGCGTTGAACACCACCGGCCCGCTCCCCACCTCGAACCGCGTCGGCAACGCATTGATGAACCGCGGCAACACCGTCGCCGGATCGAACCCGATGACGCTCCACACCGGCCCCGTCATGCCAAGGTCCGTCTGATACGCCGTCCCCCCCGGCAGGATCCGCTCGTCGCCCGTGACGATGTGCGTGTGCGTGCCCACGACGACGCTCACCCGTCCGTCGAGGTACAACCCCAGTGCGTTCTTCTCGGACGTGAGCTCGCAATGGAAATCGACCAGACGGATCGGCGGCAGCGGCTCCGGCGACGAGGATTCGTCCAGGAGCGCGTCGGCGTCCGTGAACGGATTCTCGATCGGCTGCATGAACGTGCGGCCCTGGAGATTGATGACCGCGACGTGCGACCCGTCCAGGGCGTCGTACACGCCGAAACCCCGCCCCGGCACCTCGTGGGACCCGTAGTTGTGCGGTCGGAGCACCCGGTCCGTCGAATCCAGGTACGGGTAGATCTCGCGCTTGTCCCAGATGTGGTTGCCGCTCGTGATGACATCCACGCCGGCCGCCAGGATCGCGTCAGCGAGCGATGGCGTGAGGCCCATGCCGCCGGCGACGTTCTCGCCGTTGGCCGTCACGAAGTCGATGCCGCGCGCCTCGCGTAGCCCCGGCAACACCTGCTCGATCGCGTGACGACCCGGCTTGCCGATCAGGTCACCGATCATCAGGACGCGGCACGCCCCGGCTGGGCGCGGTCTATCGCCATTGGCCGGATTGCCCAGGCGTGTCAGGCCGATCTGCGAGGGCGTCGTCGGAGGCGGACCGTCTACGTCGTGCCCCCGATCAGCACGAGTCCCTCACCTAGGGCGCCCGGTAGAACAGCCACGCATCGTGCATCCGCTGCGCCTGCCCGGCCGTGAACTCCGTGTAACAGGAGTCGAATGAGTAATCCATGTAGTTGTGGATCGGATCGAGCCCGGGCGCCCTGCAGCTGTCCTGGCCCTCGGGGCAGCCGAACGTCGCCACCTTCTGCGCCGGCGTGTCATCCACGAAGTCGCCCTTCGCGTTGCAGCCGCCGTAGAAGGTGTGTTCGAGGTTGAGCCAGTGCCCGACCTCGTGGGTAGCCGTCTCGCCGAGGTCGTACTTCCCGGCATAGGTGGTCGAAGCGCCCGGGACGGTCTCCCAACTCATCACCACGCCGTCGAGATGCGTCTGACCGGGCTTCGTCAGGATGTCGGGCAGGTAGGCCCAGCCGAGGTAGCCGCCGCCACTGGTCGTGTAGATATTCAGCGCATCGTTGCCGCCTTGACGCAGCGTCTGTTTCATCGTGTTCTCGTTGACCCCGCCGGGGGCGGCCCAATACCAGGCGGTGTTGTCGGTCCGGGTGACCCCCGTGAGTATGAAATCGAACTGCGTCCGGTACCCGCCCTCCCGACCACCGAACGTCTTGTCGAGAACGGCGATCTGATCGGCGATCTGCTTCGCCGTGAGATTGCCGACCCCTCCGTCCGTGATCACGTGGATATAGGTCGGCACGGTGGCGGAGAAGTTCGCGCCGGCCTTGCCCTTCGCCGATGCCGGCATGTCCGCGTGGACCTGTCCAAGATCCGGTTCGCGCACTTTCACGTCGCGACCAGCGACCGGCGCCGCGGACACACCCGGATCGCAGAACGCCGACGACGAACCCCGCTCGGCCGTGCTCGATGCCGCCACGGGCAGCGCCGCGAGCGTCGCGGCAAGCGTGTAGACAAGGATGAGAGCGATCAGTCGACGCATCGTGCGCATGCGGCTGCCCCTTACTTCGCGTATTCCACGGCCCGCGTCTCGCGGATGACCGTGACCTTGATCTGACCGGGGTACGTCAGCTGCTCCTCGATCTTCTTGACGATGTCGCGGGCCAGTCGCGTGGCGGTGAGATCGTCGATCTCCTCCGGGCGCACGAGGATGCGGACCTCGCGGCCGGCCTGGACGGCGAACGAACGCTCGACGCCGCCGAAGCTCTCGGCGATGGCCTGGAGATCCTCGAGGCGCTTGACGTAGGTGTCCATCGACTCGCCGCGGGCGCCCGGGCGGGACGCGCTGATCGCATCGGCGACCTGGACGATCGGCGCCTCCAGGCAGGCGTACTCGACCTCCTGGTGGTGCGCGGCGATGCCGTTGATGACCTTGAACGGCAGGTTGTGCCGCTGGGCGATCTGGGCACCGATAGCCGCGTGCGGACCTTCGACCTCGTGGTCGACCGCCTTGCCGATGTCGTGGAGCAGACCACCCATCTTGGCGATCTGGACGTCCGCCCCGATCTCGGCCGCGATGACCGAGGCGAGGTTGCTCGTCTCGACCGAGTGCCGCAGCACATTCTGGCCGTAGCTCGTGCGGTACTTGAGCCGGCCCAGCAGCTTGATGATCTCGGCGGGCAGCCCCGGGACGCCCGCTTCGTAGGCGGCCGCCTCGCCGGCCTGGCGCATGATGATGTCGACCTCGGCACGCGCCTTGGCCACGACCTCCTCGATGCGGCCGGGGTGGATCCGGCCGTCGGCGATGAGCTTGGTGAGCGCGATTCGCGCGACCTCGCGGCGGACGGGGTCGAAGCCGGACAGGATCACGGTCTCGGGCGTGTCGTCGATGATCAGGTCGACGCCGGTGGCCTGCTCGAGGGCCCGGATGTTGCGGCCCTCGCGGCCGATGATGCGACCCTTCATCTCGTCGGACGGGAGATGCACGACCGACACTGTGTGCTCGGCCGTGTGGTCCGCGGCCACGCGCTGCATCGCGGTCAGGACGATGTCGCGGGCCTTGTCCTGGGCCTCCTCGCGGGCAGCGCGCTCGATCGCGCGGCCGAGCTTCACGGCGTCGTGCTCCGCCTCGGCGCGCACGGCTTCGAGGAGCATCGACTTGGCGTCCTCGGCGGACATCCCCGAGACGCGTTCGAGGGCAACGATCTGCTCGCCGACCGCCCGAGTGAGCTCTTCCTTGGACTTTTCGAGCTCGCGTTCGCGGTCGATGAGCTTGCGGTCGCGTGCTTCGACCATCTCCGCTCGCTGATCGAGCTGCTCGTCACGCTGCACGAGTCGGCGCTCCTGCGCCGCGAGCTCGCCGCGACGGGCTCGAGCTTCTTCCTCCGCCTCCCGCCCGAGGCGCAGCTTCTCGTCCTTTGCCTCGAGGATGAGCTCCTTCTGGCGGGCACGGGCTTCCGCTTCGATCCGGCGCGCCTCGGCCTGCGCCGCCTTCATCCCCTGGGATGCCCACATGCTGCGGGCCAATGCGCCGAGAACGGCTCCGCCGACGGCGGCCACAAGGGCCACCGCCACGAGCGTCGTGGTGTCCATCGACAGTCCTCCCATCCGGACCGGGTTATGCGGCCGGACGCGTCACGTGTGCGTTGGCACGATCGCGTCTGGGGAGGTGACCGGACCCAATAATGGGGTCAGGCCCGGCCCCGCGCCGTCAGCTCGACGGTCCAGGGGCCCCTTCCGGTGTGACGTGATCGGCCGGTTTCCGTCCGGGAAGTGCCATACCGGCGTCCCGGGAACGATGCACGTAGCCTACGGCCGACGCTTCAGAGGGTCAACCGAGGGTTACCGGACGGTTGCGCTAACGCAACATTCGCGCGCGAGGGCGCGGCGCATCGGGCCCGGCGTCGCGTGGGAAACGACACGAGCGGGCCGAGGACGTCGATCCGGCCGCCTCGGGGCCGTGGCGTCGCGTGGGAAACGACAGGCGGACACGAAGAAGCGGCGCCGCTTTCGCGACGCCGCTCCGTTGAAACGTGGGTGTTTGACCCGAAAGGTCAGTTGCCCTTACGGGCCGCCTTGGCAGCCGCTCGCTCGGCCTTGGCTGCCGCACGCGCCGCTGCGCGCTCGGCCTTCGCGGCATCGCGAGCCGCGGTTCGCTCGGCCTTGGCGGCGTCGCGAGCCGCGCTTCGCTCGGCCTTGGCGGTGTCGTGCGCTGCCTTTCGCTCGGCCTTCAACACCGCACGGAGCGCGGCGGCGACTGCCTTCTCGGTCTTTGCGACATCGGCGTCGGCGCATGCATCGGCTTCGGGCTCGTCCTCGGGCTCGGCGACGATCAGCTCGACCGCGGGCTCGGTGACGGGCTCGGTGACGGGCTCGTCCACACAGGTGACTTCCTGATGGGCGATCCAGCTCACGTAGCCGCCGTGGTTGCAGTTCTTCCCGCCGATGTAGTCGCTGTGCGCGGCTTCGGTGGTCGAGATGTCGCCATCGGCGTTCGCGTCCAGGGCGAGGAGGGCGGCCGCAGCAGCGTCTTCATCGATGACGGCGGCGACGTCCTGGCAATCGTCGTCGATCCCGTTGCCGTCGATGTCCTCGAAGGTGGCGGTCGTATCAACGACCACGTCGGGCACCGCGTCCGGCGGCGTCGCTCCGGCGGCCACGCCGCTCAGGGACAGGATCAGGAACAGGGCGCCGCTCGCGCCAAGCCATGTCGATCGTCGCTTCTTCATTCGATGCACTACCTCTCGCCCCGGCTGAAAAGATGATTGCGCCGGCATACGCCGATGGGCCACACGACCCTCTGGTGAGTATCGAGGGCCGTTACTGATCGCGGTCCCCTGACCATGGTCTAGAACCACACCGGACGGCTGGCCCGAGATCGGTCGGACCGGGGAGGTGGGGTTGCACAGGGTGGGGTTGCGCTGGTGACGGGTGACAACAGGATGCCGGCGGCCACCGCCCGGGCTAGTCGGAGACGTCCTCCGCGGCCTCCGCCAGGGTCGCCGCCACCTCGCGACACGTCTCCGGATCGAAGCCGTGGCGCGCGAGGAGCGCGTAGGCGCGCTGGCGACGCTGGCGCGGATCCGCGACCCGGGCCAGGGCCCGCGCGTTCTTGGCGAGGAGCCGTTCGGCGGCGGTCCGGTCCGCGCTGGCGGGCTTGCCGTCGTCCTCCCCGCCACCGGCCTCGCGCCGCGGCGATCGCGCGATCGCGGCGCTCCCCGAGCACGAGGTCGACGGTCTCCCGATCGATCCCCTTCAGGCGCAGCTCCTCCCGGATCGCCCGTTCCCCGCGCGGCCGCGCCCGGTCGCGCGACTCCACCCAGATCCGCGCGAACGCCTCGTCGTCGAGCATCCCAAGCTCGGTCATCCTCCCGATCGCGCCATCCACGAGCTCCGCCCGATACCCCGCGCCACCGAGCCGCCGCCGCACCTCGGACACGGATCGGGACCGCACCTCGAGGAAGCGCGCTGCGGCCTCGAGCACGACGGCCGGGTCATCGATCGCGGCCCGCCGCTCGCGTCGCTCGGCGAACGACTCCTTTCGCGCCCTCGTCCCGGCCACCCGCCCCGGCACCTAGAACGGCTTCGTGATCATGAGCACGAACACCACGACGATCACCCCGAGCTCGTAGACGATGGGCAGCAAAGACGACGCGATCACGGAACCCCGCGGTTAAGGCGTCCGTGACGCGACCTGACGGCGGTCGCCTCTTCGAGCGCTGCGGCGAAGACTTTGCCGCGCGGAAGGAAGACGAGTGGGATCACCGGGATGACGGACAGGTAGATCACGATCGATACGAACAACCAGTCGACCGGCGCGCCCTGGAACGGGCCGAGGAACGGACGACCCTGCGCGATGGCGGTTGCCATGCCGAGCACCAGGACGATGGGCGGGATCCTGATCGCCATCCACTCGAAGCGATCGCTCAGGCGCAGCAGGGTATGGACGGCGGCGATGTCCGTGGCGCCGCGCGGCCTGCCGGAGCGTCACCCAACGTCCGACGAGCCCCGCGATGATCCAGACGCCGAGCACGGCATGCACCACCTTCAGGATCGTACCCGGGTCCATCCTGGCGGGTCCTCCTACTGGGCCTCTTCGATGCCCTCGACGGGGATCGCGACCTCGGTGATCTTGCCGCGGATCTGGCGATCGATCTCCGCGGCGATGTCGGGGCTGGTCTTGAGGAAGTCCTTGGACGCCTCGCGGCCCTGGCCGAGTCGCGTCTCCCCGAAGTTGAACCAGGCGCCGGTCTTGGACACGACGTCCATCGCGACGCCGACGTCAAGCAGGCCACCTTCCTTGGAGATGCCCTCGCCGTACATGATGTCGAACTCGGCGACACGGAACGGCGCGGCGACCTTGTTCTTCACGACCTTCACGCGCGCCCGGTTGCCCACCAATTCGGTGCCGGTCTTGATCGTCTCCACGCGACGGATGTCGAGCCGGACCGAGGCGTAGAACTTCAGTGCGCGACCACCGGGCGTGACCTCCGGATTGCCGAACATGACGCCGATCTTCTCGCGCAGCTGGTTCGTGAACACGAGGGCCGTATTCGAGCGCGAGACCGCGCCTGTCAGCTTGCGCAGGGCCTGGCTCATCAACCGGGCCTGGATGCCGACGAACGAATCGCCCATCTCGCCTTCGATCTCCGCCCGCGGCACGAGCGCCGCGACGGAGTCCACGACGACGCAATCGATGCCGCCGGAGCGGATCAGGGTCTCGGTGATCTCGAGCGCCTGCTCGCCGGTGTCCGGCTGGGAGACGAGCAGCTCATCCACGTTGACGCCGCAGGCGCGGGCGTAGGCCGGATCGAGCGCGTGCTCCACGTCGATGAAGGCGACGACGCCGCCACGGGCCTGGGCCTCCGCGAGCACGTGCTGGCAAACCGTGGTCTTGCCCGACGACTCCGGGCCGAAGATCTCCGTGATCCGCCCGCGCGGGATGCCCCCGACGCCCAGCGCCAGATCGAGCGCGATGGACCCCGTCGGGATCGAATCGACCGCCTGCCGCTCGGCCGAGCCGAGCTTCATGATCGCGCCGCGCCCGAACTGCTTCTCGATCGCCGAGAGGGCGGCATCCACTGCCTTGCCCCGCTCCGCGAGCGCCCGCTCCGCCGTTCGCTCGTCCGTCATCGCCATCCGTTCGTCACGCTCCTCATCGATCGGCTCGATCGGTCAGCGGAGCGGCCACGATGGCGCGTCCCGTCGATCAGCCTTCTTCCGTGTCGTCCTCGACGACGACTGGCTTCTCCTTGCGCGGCTTCCGGATCACCTCGACGTTCTGCGGTGATTCCGAGAGCGGCGCGAGGCCGCCCGGTTCGGCCAACTTGGCCTTTTTCTTCTTCTTGAGCTCTTTGCCGGGTCGATCTCGCGAGCCCATCGCTTCGCCTCCGGGTTGTCATGCAGCGTACCGACCGATCCTTCACGCGGACTGCTCCGCGACTTCACCACCACTTACCCGGCCCGCGCGCGAGCGGAGATCGGTCATATCGGCGGGGAACGTTCCGGCCCGGATCGAGGCTCGGATCCTGGCCATGAAGTCTAGGGTGAAGGTCAGGTTGTGACAAGTCGCAAGCCGGTATGCCAGGAGCTCCTTGGCCCGGAACAGATGGGCCAGATAGGCACGCGAATAACGCCGGCACAACAGGCATGGACAGTCATCCTGGACCGGCGCCGGATCGTCGAGGTGGGCGCGGTTGCGCAGGTTCAGCCGACCGCCGGGGATCCACAGCTGGCCGTTGCGTGCCACCCGCGCCGGGAGCACGCTGTCGAACAGGTCGACCCCGCGATGGACGGCCTCGAGCAGGTCGGCCGGCGAACCGAGGCCCATCAGGTAGCGCGGCCGCGGGTCGTCCGCCAGCAACGGGACCGCGACATCGAGCGCCGCGTCGCGCTGTTCCGGCGTCTCGTCGCCGGCGAGTCCACCGATGCAGATGCCATCGAACGGGAGCGCGGCGATGAACCGGGTCGAGGCCTCGCGCAGCTCGGGATCCAGCCCACCCTGGACGATCCCGAACATCGCCTGGTCCCCACGCGTGTGCGCGGCCAGCGACCGCTCCGCCCAGCGATGCGTGCGCGCGGTCGCGTCGGCCACCACGGCCCGCGGCGAGCTCGGGTAGACCGGCTGGTCGAAGGCGACCGCGATGTCGGAGCCGAGCGCCTCCTGCACGGCCGTCGCGTGCTCCGGCGTGAAGCGGTGGATCGACCCGTCGAGGTGTGAGCGGAACGTCACGCCGTCCTCGTCGACGACGCGGAGGTCACCGAGCGAGACGACCTGGAACCCACCCGAGTCGGTCAGGATGGGCCGGTCCCAGTCCATGAACCGGTGCAGGCCGCCGAGGCGCGCGATCCGCTCGTGGCCGGGCCGCAGGTAGAGGTGGTAGGTGTTGCTGAGGATGATCGAAGCGCCCGCGTCGCGGAGGTCGTCCGGGGTCAGCGCCTTGACCGTCGCGTTCGTCCCGACCGGCATGAACTGTGGCGTCTCGACCTCGCCGCGGGGCAGCGTCAGGCGGCCGCCCTGGCGCGCGTCGACCCATCCGCGGGAGCCGGGACCTCGACCGCGTAGCGGGCCGCCTCGGCCCTGGAAGACGGTTGCCGTGTCGGTCACTCCCGGCTCGACCCGTCGTCCCACAGCCCGACCATGTCCGGATCCGAGCGGCGCGGCGGTGGGATCTCGTACCCGAGTCCCGACAGGTGGGCGCGGCCAAGGTCCGTCGCGATGCGGCCCTGCGGCGTCCGGTCGATGAACCCGAGGCGCAGCAGGAACGGCTCGTGGACGTCCTCGATCGTGTCCGTCTCCTCCGAAAGGACGGCGGCCAGCGCCGCGACCCCGACCGGCCCCGAGGCGAACTTCTGGACGATGGCGGCGAGCAGCTTGCGATCCGCCGAATCGAGCCCCTCGTCGTCGATCTCCATCATCCGCATCGCCGAGCGCGCGGTCGCTTCGTCCACTCGGCCATCGCCGTGGACCTCGGCGTTGTCGCGGACCCGCTTGAGCAGCCGGTTGACGATCCGTGGCGTGCCTCGCCCGCGCCGGGCGATCGCCGCGACCGCGGCTGCGTCGATCGTGACGCCCAGGATCTCCGCCGAGCGATGGACGATCGACGCCAGCTCCTCGTCCGAGTAGAAATCGAGCCGGTAGGTGGCCCCGAACCGGTCACGCAACGGGGAGCTGATGCGGCCCGCCCGGGTCGTGGCGCCGACGATCGTGAAGGGCTTGAGGCTGAGCCGGAGTGACCGGGCCGACGGCCCCTTTCCGATCATGACGTCGAGCGCGTAGTCCTCCATCGCGGGATAGAGGATCTCCTCGACCGCCCGGTTGAGCCGGTGGACCTCGTCGATGAACAGGACGTCCCGCTCGTCGAGCGAGGTCAGGATCGCGGCGAGGTCGCCGGCCCGCTCGATCGCCGGGCCGGAGGTGTAGCGCACGTTGACCCCGAGCTCGCGCGCGACGATCGTCGCAAGCGTCGTCTTGCCGAGGCCCGGCGGGCCGTACAGCAGGATGTGGTCGGCCGCCTCTCCCCTGCCCTTCGCCGCCTGCAGCAGCACCGACAGGTTGGCCTTGACCTCCCCCTGGCCGATGTATTCCGCGAGCGACCGTGGCCGAAGCGAGCCCTCGATGACGAGATCCGCCTCGTCCTCGATGTCGCTGGACAGGACCCGTGAAACGTCGTCGACCATCGCGCGTGATGGTAGCACAGGACGCCGCCATTTCGCACGGATGTTCGAACGGCCGGAAAGCCCTCCACGCGACTAGGCATTCGGGGCTACCATGCCGCCCATGCGCCTGTCGCGCCGCTCCGAATACGGCCTCCGCGCGCTGGTCGACCTCGTCCGACACGATGGCGCCGGGCCGGTCGCGCTGGGCGCGCTGGCGCAGCGCAACAACCTCCCGACGAAGTTTCTCGAGCAGATCATGGCGACCCTCAAGCACGGTGGGATCGTGCGGACGACGCTCGGGTCGCACGGCGGGTATGCGATGGCCGCTGACGCCTCCGACGTCTCGATCGGGCGGGTCGTGCGGCTGCTGGACGGGGCGCTGGCGCCACTCCCCTGTGTCTCGCTGCGCTACTACGGGCGCTGCTCCTGTCCGGACGAGGCGACCTGCCCGCTGCGCGACGTCATGATCGACGTCCGCGACGCCATGCTCGACATCCTCGACAAGGAGACGCTGGCCGAGCTCGCTGCCCGCGAAGGCCGGGCCGCGATCGACCCGCGCGGCCTGCACGAAGACGCGCTGGCGGGCCGCCGGCCGTAGCGGGTCCGATCCAGGGACTCGACGGAACCACATAGCCACCTGACAACGCGTCTCAGCAGGATGCTCCGAGTCCGATCGCATCCTCGACCCAGGTCGTTCTCCCGAATGCTGCTGCTCGCGGTCATGAGCCTTGTCATGGCGTGCACGGTACCGAGCGGATCAACGCTCGATCCGAGCTCGTCGGTCGAGGCACCCACGACATCGATCGGACCCAGCGCCCCCGGTTCCGCCGATCCGGCCCCCGACTTGTCACACGATCGAGCCCCGACCCGACACCCGATCTCGCCCCATCGATCGCCCCGCCCGCATTCGGTTGGCGACGCCATGTCCTGCCCGGGCTCGCCTATCAGAGCGTCCTCCAGTATCGCGGGAGGTTCATCGCTCTCGGACCCGATCGAGCCGACGAGAGGGATGAGTTCTCGGTCCTGGGATCTGATGACGGACTCACCTGGCGCACGCTCGTCCGCCGACCGTTCGACGGGCAGATCCCGCTGTCGATGGCGCTGGTCGGTGGGCGGTTGATCGTCATCGCTTGGCGCATCCTGGGCCCCGAGAGCGCGGAACAGGTGGTCTGGCGGAGCGACGACGGGAAGGCGTGGGAGATATGGATGGACGGCGCGTCGCATCCGGAGAGCTTCGCGAGGATCGGCGAGCGTTGGCTCATGCTGACGGAGTACGGGGGCGGGATCCAGAGTTCGCCGGACGGTGCCGACTGGACCACCGAACTGCCACTCCACGCCGCCGCCGAAGGCGCTGGATTGACCGTCGGACCGGCAGGCGTACTCGCCCCCGTGACCCAGGAGGGTCAGGACGGACCGGGACGGTCGTGGATGTATCTGAGCCTGGATGGAACCGAATGGACGGAGGGAGCGTTCGAGGACGCGGCCGACACCTTCATCGCGCGGGCGGCGGCGAATGACACCGGCTACGTTGCGATCGGGCTCGGTTCCTACCAGACCTACCCGTCGATCAGCCGAGCGTGGTGGTCCGCTGATGGAGCCATGTGGCAACGAGCAGTGGTACCCGACCTCTTCGAGCGATCGCGGTTCTACCCGAACCAGGTCGTCTCGTACGGAAGCGGATTCCTCGTCACGGCCACCCCTGAGGTGGAGGGCCCCGACCGGATGCTGTGGACCAGCGATGGCCGAGCTTGGCAGTTCATCGAAGGCGGTCCGGACCTGCTCTACGAAGGGACGGGCCTCGTCGTCGACGGCGGGCGCGTGCTGTGGTACGGCTACGAGCTGACCGACCCCGAGGTTCGAACCCTGTGGGAAGCCATACCCGTCGAGTGATCGGCGGTCAGTCGCGCAACAGGCTCCGAAGTGCGGCCTTGACCCGTTCCTCGAGGTTGCTTCCCACGCCGACGTCCGCCAGAGCCGTCCTGGACGCCTCGCGCGCCTCAGCCAACGAGTAGCCCAGCGCCTGCAGCGCAGCCACGATCTCGCCCTCCCCGGCGGCGCCGCCCGGACCGGATGGACCCAGGGCGGCGACCCCGGCCGCCGCCACCTTCTCCTTGAGCTCGAAGATGATCCGCTCGGCTAGCTTCTTTCCGATCCCCGGGATCGACACAAGCACCGCCTGGTCGGCGGTCATGATCGCGAGCTGGAGGTCGGCGATGGGCCGCGACCCAACGATGGCGAGCGCGACCTTGGGCCCCACGCTGTTCACGGTCAGCAGCAGGTTGAAGAACCCGAGCTCCTCCGCGGTCCGGAACCCGTACAACGCCTGCTGGTCCTCGCGGACGAGGTGGTACGTGTGCAGCTTCAGACGGCCACCCGCCACGGCCGAAGCGATGATCGCCGGCGCCGCGAACACGCGAAACCCGATGCCACCGACCTCGATGACCAGCGAATTGGCCGTGATCGCCCCGACGACCCCCTCGACCGACGCGATCACCCGGGCGGCCTAGGAGGCGTTGCGCTTGGTGGCGAGCGCCTCGGACTTCTCCCGGGCGATCGCCTCGCGTACCGCGCGCTCGTAGCCCGACCCGCCACGCGTGATGGGCGCCACGGCCGAGCGATCCATGACGGCCGCGGTGGCCGCCCCGACCCCGGAGCTCTCCGTATTGGCCGCCCAGACCGCGATCGCCAGGGCATCCGCCGCGTCGTCCGGCCGCGGCCGTTCGGCCATCGCGAGGACGACCTGGACCATGCGCTGGACCTGCTCCTTGTCGGCCGCCCCGTAGCCCGCGATCGCCGATTTGACCTCGTTCGGGGTCGCCTCGCGAACTGGCACCTCGTGCTGGGCCGCGGCCAGCAGCACGACCCCGCGCGCCTGGCCGACCGCGAAGGCCGTCTGCACGTTCTTCGAGAAGAACAGCCGCTCGACCGCCACCAGCTGTGGCCGATGGAGCGCGATGAGCTCGTCGACGCAGGCGTGGATGGCCAGTAACCGCTCGGGCAACGACGAGTCGGGAGAGGTCACGAGGCATCCGTGATCCACCTCGCGCACGCGGCCACGCGTCGCCTCGACGATCCCGAAGCCCAGCGCCGCAGTCCCTGGGTCGATGCCCAGGACGATCACCCGGCGACCTCGGCGAAGACTTCCTCGGGGATGTCGAAGTTGGCGGTCACGCGCGACACGTCCTCGAGGTCCTCGAGCGACTCCACGAGCCGGAGGGCCTGGCGCGCCTTGGCGACGTCCAGCTCGACCGTCTGCTTCGCGACCATCGTGGCCTCGGCCGAGTCGACCGGGACGCCGGCGCCCTCGAGCGCCGCGCGAACGGCCTCGAGCTCGGCAGGGGCCGTATAGACCTCGATCGCCGCTTCGTCGTCGGTGTCGACGTCCTCGGCTCCAGCGTCGATCGCGGACAGCGCGACCTCGTCGGCATCCAGCCCGGCACGGGGCACGGTGATCAAGCCACGCGGCTCGAACTGCCACGCGACGGCACCTGACCCCGCCAGCTGGCCACCGGACTTCGCGAACATCGAGCGGACCTCCGCCGCGGTCCGGTTGCGGTTGTCGGTCTGCGCCTCGACGAGGACCGCGACGCCGCCCGGGCCGTAGCCCTCGTAGACGATCTCCTCGTACTGGTCGGCCTCGCCGCCGCCGGTCGCCTTGTCGATCGTCCGCTTGATGTTGTCGGACGGCATATTCACCGAGCGCGCCTTCTCGATCGCGAGGCGGAGCCGGTAGTTCGCGTCAGGGTCGCCGCCGCCCTGTCGAGCCGCCACGCTGATCTCGCGCGCGACCTTCGTGAACAGGGCGCCGCGCTTGGCGTCGGTGATGCCCTTCGCGCGCTTGATCGTGGACCATTTGGAGTGACCTGACATCGCGGGCGGAGTATAAGCGACGGGCAGCCGCCCCCGGTCAGGCGGTTACGATGACGATCGCTCATGACCGAACCAGAAGACCAGGGCCGCCACCCCGCCGATCCTGTTGTCGCGCGCCCCGGGGTGTCGCGGCGTGCCGTGCTCGGGGCGGCCGCCGCGGGGACGGCGGGGCTCGTCGTCGGCCGGCTCGCCGGTCCGCTGTTCACCCCACCGCCCCCCGAGGCGCCCGGACCCGGCCCTTCGGAGGCGACGACCCCGACCGTCCATTCGTTCTTCGGTGCGCAGCAGGCGGGAGTGACCACACCGGCCCAGGACCACCTTCATTTCGCGGCATTCGACATGCTGGAGGGGACGAATCGACGCGACCTCGTGAGCCTGCTGCGCGACTGGTCGTCTGCGGCGGCGCGGATGACCGAGGGGCTGCCGATCGGCACCGCAGGCGCCCTCGGGGGCGATCCGGACGCGCCTCCGGAAGACACAGGGGAAGCCCTGGGCCTGACCGCGAGCCGTCTGACCGTAACCTTCGGTTTCGGTCCGGGGCTGTTCGAGCGTGACGGCGCCGACCCCTACGGCATCGCGGCGGCGCGACCACCGGAGCTGGAACGGCTGCCACCGTTCAGCGGCGATGCCTTGACGGCGGCCGGCAGCGACGGTGACCTGGGTGTCCAGGTCTGTGCCGACGATCCCCAGGTTGCCCTCCACGCCGTACGGAACCTCACGCGGATCGCGTTCGAGCGCGCGGCGATCCGCTGGTCGCAGATGGGCTTCGGGCGAGCGTCCGATACGAGCGCCGCACAGCAGACGCGGCGCAACCTCCTGGGCTTCAAGGACGGAACGAACAACATCCAGGACGCGCATCCGGCCGTGCTCGACCAGCACGTCTGGCTGCCGCCGGAGAGCGTGCCCAGCTGGCTTGGCGGCGGCACCTACCTCGTGGTTCGGAAGATCGAGATGCTGATCGAGGATTGGGATCGCGAGCCGCTGGGCGTGCAGGAGACCACCTTCGGTCGCTCGAAGGCCAGCGGCGCCCCGCTGAGCGGTGGGGACGAGTTCAGCAGCCCCGATTTCGAGGCGCAGATCGACGGCGCGGTCGCGATCGATCTGGCGGCTCACGTCCGGCTGGCTCACCCGTCGAACCATGGCGGGATCCGGATCCTTCGTCGCAGCTACAACTATCTCGATGGCACCAAGGCCGATGGTCGCCTGGATGGCGGGCTCCTGTTCATCGCCTACCAGCGATCCCCGAGCCAATTCATCGCCATCCAGCGGGCGCTTGCGACGGACCTGCTCAACGACTTCATCCGCCACGTCGGGTCGGCCGTCTTCGCCGTGCCGCCCGGGGCTTCGGCGGGCGGGTTCGTCGGCGAGACGCTGTTCGACTGATCCGGCGCCATTCGCGGGCGCGACGCTGACCTCCGCGCGCGACGCGATGACCTGACATCGCGGTCCGGGGTGTGGCCGACTATCATGGCCGGACCCCGCTCGCTCCCGGCCCCCGGTCGCACCCTTCCACAGGAGGAACGTCTGGCCCGATGACGATGAAGAGCGTCGACCTGCCCCACCTTCGAAGCGTCGTCCTGGCCGGCCACGCCGGCGGCGGCAAGACGACGCTCGCCGAGCAGCTGCTGTTCAACGCCGGGGCCATCCCCCGGCTCGGTCGCGTCGACGACGGCAGCGCCCACCTCGACTTCGAGCCCGAAGAGCAGAAGCGGCGCGAGTCGTTGAGCCTGGCGGTCGGGACGTTCGAGCACGACGGCACCCGGATCTCGCTCGTGGATACGCCCGGCTACCCCGATTTCGCCGCCGACATGATCGAAGGATTCGCGGCCGCGGACGGCGCGCTCATCGTCATGGACGCATCCGCGGGCGTCGGCGCCGGACTCGAGCAGGCGGTCGCCCTCGGACGCAGGACCGGGACCGCGGCGTGCTTCTTCATCAACAAATCCGATCGAGAGAACGCCGATCCGACGGCGGCGCTCGATGCCCTGCGGGAAGCCTTCGGCGACAAGATCGCGCCCCTGCAGATCGCCATCGGCGCGGCCGACTCCTTCGACGGCCATATCGATCTCGTCCACCGTAAGGCGTACAAGTGGAACGGCTCGGACGAAGTCGAGATCCCCATCCCCGACGAGCTCGCTGACGAGGTCGCGAAGCGCCGCGACCAGCTCCTGGCAGCGGCCGCCGAGGCCGACGACGACGTGCTCGTCAAGTACCTCGACGGCGAGGAGGTCTCCGACCCCGAGCTCGAGGCCTGCCTGCGCAAGGGCGTCAAGGAAAGCATCCTCGCGCCGGTCCTCGTCGGCTCGGCGGCGAAGGGCATCGGCTTGCGGGCGCTGCTCGACGCGATCGTTCGGTACCTCCCCTCCCCGGCCGACGAGGCCCCGGTCCAGGCGCTCGACAAGGGCGGCGCCGAGGTCGAGATCCCGGCCGACGAGGACGGGCCCCTGCTCGTTCGGGTGTTCAAGACGACCGCCGACCCGTTCGTCGGCCGGCTGACCTACCTGCGGGTCCTCTCGGGGACGCTGCGTTCCCAGGCACACGTCTGGAACACGACCCGCGACCAGGACGAGCGCATCGGCCAGCTCCTGCTGTTGCACGGCAAGGACCAGGAGGCCATCGGCGAGCTCAAGGCGGGCGAGATCGGGGCCGTGGCGAAGCTGGCCGTGACCGAGACCGGGGACACGCTCGCCACGAAGGAGCGGCCGTTGCAGCTGCCGCCGCTCGAGTTCCCGGCCCCGTCGCTGCTCGTCGCCATCGAACCGGTGTCCAAGCAGGACCTGGACAAGATGGGGCCGGCCCTTGCCCGGATGCTGGAAGAGGAGCCGACCGCCCGCCTGGAGCGATCCGATACGGGCGAGCAGGTGCTCCGGACCATGGGCGAGGCCCACACCGCGGTGATCATCGAGCGGCTCAAGCGCAAGTTCGGGGCCGCGATCACGACCCACACGCCGAAGGTGCCGTACCGGGAGACGATCCGCGGCACGACCAAGGTCCACGGCCGCTACAAGAAGCAGACCGGCGGGCACGGGATGTTCGGGGACGTGTGGCTGGAACTGGAGCCGAACCCCGGCGCCGGCATCGAGTTCGCGGAGAAGGTCGTCGGCGGGTCGGTGCCCAAGGGTTTCTTCGCGGGCGTGGAGAAGGGCGTGCGCGAGGCGGCGGCCGAGGGCGTGCTGGCCGGCTATCCCCTGTCGGACTTCAAGGCCACGCTCTTCGACGGGTCGTTCCACCCGGTCGATTCGAATGAGCTGTCATTCAAGATCGCCGCCTCGATGGCGCTCAAGGACGGCGTGCAGCAGGCCCATCCGGCGCTGCTCGAGCCGATCATGGCCGTCGAGATCCGAGTCCCCGAGCAGTACATGGGCGAGGTCAACCGCGACCTGAACGGCAAGCGCGGCCGGGTCCTCGGCATGGACACCGACGGGGGCGACCAGATCATCACGGCGCACGTGCCCCAGGCGGAGCTGTTCTCGTACGCGACCGAGCTGCGGTCACTGGCGCACGGTCGTGGCTCGTTCACAGCGGTCCTCGACCATTACGAGGACGTGCCCGGTCACGTCGCGGAGAAGGTCATCGAGGAGCATCGCAAGACGACGGACGGAGCTGGCGCACACGGAGCGCGCTAGGCGTCACGCGGTCACGACGGGCGGCGTCTCCGGGACATGAACGAACGGCCGAACCCGCTCCGTACGGTCGCGATCGTCGTGGCACTCACCGTGGTCCTCGGCGGGACCGTGGCGGTCTCGTGGCTCGCGTTCGGAGGAACTGCGTCGTTCCGGGGCCCGCTGCGGGCGTTGGAGGACGCCTGGCCGCTCATCTACGGGAGTCAGGCCCTCTTCGCGGCGATCGTCGGGTTCGTGGCCGCGCCGTACCTCGCGACGGTCTTCGGCCGGCGCGGCGCTGTGCTCGCGATCCTGGCGGCGTGGGTCGGCGAGTTCTTCGTGCTGCTGTTCGGCGGCACGCTCTTCGCGGGTGAATTGGTGCCCGAGGTCGCCTGGTTCTACTGGATCATCGGCACGTGCGGCCCGCTGCAGCCGATCGCGGCGCTGGTCGGCGCATCCGTCATGTCGAGACGCCCGCCACCGACTCAGCCGCTGATGGCCTGAGCGAGGTCGATCCGGCCCTCGTAGAGCGCGCGACCCACGATCGCACCGGCGCAGCCGAGTGCCCGGACTGCCCGGATGTCCACCAGGGAGGCGATGCCGCCGGAGGCGATCACGTCGCCCTGGCCGAGTCCGACGAGCCGTCCCAACAGGTCCAGGTCGGGCCCTCCGAGCAGACCATCCCGCTCGATGGCGGTGGCTTCGAACGTCGTGATGCCCTGGCCCGCGAGGGTCGCGAGCGCCTCTTCCGCGCGCATCCCGGCGGCTCCAGCCCGCCATCCCTCCCCGAGGGCAAGGCCGTCCCGGACGTCGAGCGCCACGGCGATCCGCTGGGGCCCGTGGGCCGTGACGAGGCGGCCGGCGAAAGCCGGATCGCGCAGGGCGGCGGTCCCGACGACGGCCCGCGCGGCTCCCCCTGCGAGGACGGCCGCCACCGACGCCTCGGTGCGAAGGCCACCCGCCACCTCCACGGCAGCGCGACCGCCGACGGCGGCGACGACGTCGCGGATCACCGCCGTGTGTGCCGGTTCCCCGGTCCGTGCGCCGTCGAGGTCCACGACGTGCAGCCACCGTGCGCCGGCATCCACGAACGCGCTGGCGACGGCGACGGGGTCGTCCGAGAACGTGGTCGCGCGTTCGAAGTCGCCCTGCTCAAGCCGTACGACCCGGCCACCGCGCAGGTCGATCGCGGGGAGGATCTCGAAGGGGCTTGTCACGTCCGCATCACCATGGTAGCGTTTTAGCACGCTACTACGTTAGCACGCTAGCGAGGTACCACGGGCAATGGCCCAGGACTGGCGAACCCCCGACACGGATGCGCTGCTCCACGCGATCCTCCGGCTCGAGACGCCCGAGGAAGCGGAGCACTTCTTCCGCGACCTGTGCACGCTCAAGGAGCTCCACGACATGGCCCAGCGCTGGGCCGTCGCGCGCCTGCTCGATGCCGGCATGCATTACGCCGAGATCTCGCGCACGACGGGCGCCAGCACGGCCACGATCACGCGCATCGCGTCCTGGCTCAACCACGGCGAAGGCGGCTACCGGGCGATGCTCGACAAGCTCGACCACGCCTCGCGATCCGGCACCGACCCCTACCCCACCGCAGCCGAGCGATGAGGGAGCGCCTCCGGCTCGCCGTCCCGAACAAGGGGCGGATGGTCGAACCCACCCTTCGGCTCCTTCACGATGCCGGACTCGTGTTCGACGAGCACGACCGCAGCCTCGTGGCCCGCGTCCAGAACCACGACCTCGACATCCTGTTCGTCCGCACGAACGACGTCATCGAGTTCGTCGGCGACGGCGTGGCGGACCTCGGCATCACCGGCATCGACCTCCTCTCGGAGACCGGCGCCGAGCTGCCACGGATCCGCGAGCTCGGGTACGGGCGCTGCCGCCTGGCCGCCGCCGTTCCCAACGACACGCCGTACCGGACCGTCGAAGACCTGCGCGGCCTGCGCGTCGCCACCGCCCACCCCAACACGGCCCGTCGCTTCTTCGAGACCCAGGGCATCCCGGTCGACATCATCCCGATCTCGGGCGCCGTCGAGGTCGCGCCCCGCCTCGGCCTTGCCGAGGCCATCGTCGATCTCGTCTCGACCGGCTCCACGCTCGTGATGAACGGCCTGCGCCAGATCGGCGACGTCCTCGAGTCGGAGGCGGTCCTCGTCGCCAATCCGACCGCCGATCGCGAGCGCCGCGGCGGACCTCGACGCCATCGACACGATGATCAGCGCGGTCATCGCCGCCCGCGGGCGCAAGTACCTGATGATGAACGCACCCGCGGCCTGCCTGCCCGACCTCGAGGCGCTGCTGCCGGCCCTGGAGTCCCCTACGGTCATCCCGCTCGCGCACGAGGGGATGATCGCGATCCATTCGGTCGTCGGCGCGGACGACGTGTGGGGCCTCCTGCCCAGGCTCAAGGCCTCGGGCGCGTCCGGCATCCTCGTCCTCCCGATCGAGAAGATCGTCCCGTGACGGTGCCCGTTCCCGCGCCTGCGCGCGTCGCGCGGGCCGTCGACCCGCCCTTCCGCCTCCAACGCCTCGATCTCGCCGACGTGGCCGCCGGCGTGCCCGTCGCCGTCACGCACCGTCGCGCCCTCGTCCGGCGCGGCGCCGTCCCCGATCCCGCGGTGCGCGACAGCGCCCGCGAGACCCTCGCCGACGTCCGCGAGCGGGGCGACGCCGCGGTCCGGGACGCCAACGCCCGGGTCGGCGGCGGCCGCACCGACGGGCGGCTCGTCCTGGACGCGACCGAGCTACGTGCCGCCCGCGACGGCCTCGGCCCGCGGACGCGCCGTGCCCTCGACCAGGCGATCGACCACGTCACCCGATTCGCCGAGACGCAACGACCAACCTCGTCAGCGCACCGAGATCGCCCCCGGCATCGAGATCGAGCGCCGCTGGAACCCGCTGGCCAGCGTCGGCGCCTACGTCCCGGGCGGCTCGGCGCCCTATCCGAGCACCCTGCTCATGACCGTGGTCCCGGCCCGCGTCGCCGGTGTCGATCGCGTCGTCGTCGCCAGCCCGGCCGACCGGGATGGCGTCACAAACCCCGTCCTGCTCGGGGTCGCCGGCCTCCTCGACGTCGATGCCTTCGTCGTCGCCGGTGGCGCCCAGGCGGTCGGGGCCCTCGCGTACGGCCTGCCGGCCGCCGGCCTGGAGCCGGTCGACCGGATCGTCGGTCCGGGCAACGCCTGGGTGACGGCCGCCAAGATCGAGGTCTGTGGCGACGTCGGCATCGACCTGCCCGCCGGCCCGTCCGAGGGCCTCGTCCTCGCGGCGCCCCCCGCGGATGCAGGCCGCGTGGCCCTGGACCTGCTGACCCAGGCCGAGCATGGCCCCGACTCCCCGGCGATCCTCGTGACGACCGACGCGGCCTTCGCCGACGCCGTGGAGCGCGAGGTCGGGCGGTCCTACTCACGACCGCGCTCCGGCACGACATCCTTGCCCAGTCGCTCGCCGAGCACGGCCGGATCGTGCTGGCCCCGGATCTCGATGCCGCCGTCGCGTTCGTCAACGACTACGCGCCCGAGCATCTCTCGGTCGACGTCGAGCCCCTCGAGGCGACCGTCGACCGGCTGCGCAACGCCGGATCGCTGTTCGTCGGGCCCGTGGGCGCCGGAGTCGGCGGGCGACTACGCGACCGGAGCCAACCACGTGCTCCCGACCGGGGGCCTCGCGCGGTCCTCGGGCGGACTCGCCGTCGAGAGCTACGGCAAGTTCGTGCAGGTCCAGCGGATCACCCGCGACGGCCTCGCGTCGATCGCCGAGACCATCACGACCCTGGCGGAGGCGGAGGGCCTGCTCGCCCACCGCGACGCCGTCGACCCGTCGCTTCGAACCGTCCGCTGCCGCCGACGACCCCGAGGCGGCCGACCGATGAGCCCGACGCCCGTCACGTTCACCTCGCCGACCGCCCCGGCGTCGTACAGCTGGGAAGCGACCGACGAGGAGGTCTCGGCGCGCTTCGGCGTGCCGATCGACCGGATCGTCCGCTTCGACCTGAACACCTCGCCCGCACCGCCGGATCTCGCCGCTCGCGTCCTCGCGGAGGGCCGCTTCGAGACGCCGCTGTCGGAGTACGCCGCCGTCCGACTATCGACGGCTCATCGCGGCCGCGGCCGACCGCTACGGCGTCGGCACCGACGAGGTCATCGTCGGGGCGGGTGCAGACGAGATCCTCGACATCGTGGGCAAGGTCTACCTGCCGCCGGGCGCGGTCGCCGTCATCCCGACGCCCAGCTACGCCATGTATCGGGTGATCACCGAGCAGCGCGGGGCGCGGGTGGACGCCGTCCCGCGGCTCGGTGCCGCGGACGGCTACGCCATGGATGTCGCGGCGGTACGCGGGGCCGCCCGCCAGGCCGCCGTCGTGTGGCTGTGCAGCCCGAACAATCCGACGGCGCTCCCGGAGCCGGACGGCGCGATCGAAGCGCTGCTCGCGGGCCTCGCCGAGGACGCCGCCACCGACGGCCGCGACGCCGGCCATCGTCGTCCTGGACGAGGCCTACGCCGAATTCGTCGACCGCTCACTCGTTGGCCTGCGCGATCGCCATCCGAACCTGATCGTCGTCCGGACCGCGAGCAAGGCCTACGGCCTGGCCGGCCTGCGGGTCGGGTTCGGGATCGCCCGGCCGGAGGTCATCGCCCGGCTCGAACCCGTTCCGGCCACCGGGCTCGGTCTCGACGGTGTCGGTCACGGTCGTGACGGAGGCGCTCCTCGATCCCGACGGCGGCCGCCGCCAACGTCGCGCGCGTCGTCGGCGAGCGCGAGCGGCTGCGGGCGGCGCTCGCGGAGCTGGGCTGGACCGTCGGCCCATCGGTCACGAACTTCGTGCTCGTCGGGCTCGGGACGACCGAGCGGGCCGCCGCCATCGCCGAGGGTCTCCTGCGCCACGGCGCTCGTGCCCCGGACCTTCCCCGCCGGCCATCCGCTCGCCGATCACCTGCGCCTGACCGTGCGAGCCGCCGACGAGAACGACCGGCTGATCGAGGCCGCCCGCGAGCTCACCGAGGAGGCGATCCGCATGACGACGCCGGGCGAGTACACGGTCGGGCGCCCGGGAGGGCCGGCGCGTCTCGGTCGCGCGGACGACCCGCGAGACCGAGGTCACCGTCACGCTCGGCCTCGACGGCGCCGGCCACACCGTCGATCGCGACGGGCATCGGCTTCTACGACCACCTGCTGGGCTCGTTCGGCCACCACGGGCTGTTCGACCTGGCGATCTCGGCCGACGGCGACCTCGCGGTCGACGAGCACCACACCGTCGAGGACGTCGCGCTCGTGCTCGGAGTCGCGTTCGCGGAGGCGCTCGGCGATCGCGCCGGCATCCATCGGTTCGGCGAGGCGAGCGTGCCCATGGACGAGGCGCTGGCCACGGCCGTCGTCGATGTCGGCGGGCCGCCCGTACGCGGTCATCGACCTGCCATTCCGTGGCGAGCGGGTCGGAGCGCTTGCCGCTCCAGCTGATCGAGCACGCCCTCGAATCGTTCGCGCAGACGTCGGGGACCACCCTCCACCTGCGGGGCACCGGCCGCAACGACCACCACCTGGCCGAGGCGGCGTTCAAGTCGCTGGCGCGGGCTCTGCGCGCCGCGTGCGAGCCGGATCCGCGACGGGAGGGCGTCGCCTCGACGAAGGGCTCGCTCGGATGAGCGACGAGGCCCGGCGGCCGCGGATCGCGGTCGTCGACTACGGCGCCGGCAACCTCGTGAGCATCGAGCAGGCGCTGACGAGCGTGGGCGCCGAGGTGACGGTCGCGCGCGACGCCGGCGCCGCTCGCGACCGCCGACGCCCTCGTCGTGCCCGGCGTGGGCGCCGCCGCGCCGGCCATGGAGCGCCTGGAGCGACGCGGCCTCGCCGAGCCGATCCGCGCCTGGATCGCGGCCGATCGCCCGTTCCTCGGGATCTGCCTCGGGCTCCAGCTGCTGTTCGAGGGCAGCGACGAGGACGGCGCCATGACCCTCGGCGTGCTGCCCGGCCGGACGTCGCGGCTCGTGGACGCCCCGACGCTGCCGCACATCGGCTGGAACCAGGTGGTCCGCACCCGGGAGCACCCGGTGTTCGACGGCATCGCCGACGGCGCGGACCTGTATTTCGTCCACTCGTACGCGGGCGTGCCCGCGCCGTCGGCCGAGGACGTCGTCCTCGCCCGGACCGAGCACGGCCGCTCCGTTCGTGTCCGCGGTCGCCGTGGGCCGTCTGCTCGGCGTCCAGTTCCACCCGGAACGAAGCGGCACGGACGGGCTGCGGCTGCTCGCGAACTTCGTCGGGCTCGTCCGCGCCGCGAGCCGCGGCCCCGGCCGAGGTGGCCGCCTGATGCTGCGCCGCCGCGTCATCCCGTGCCTGGACGTGGCCGACGGCCGGGTCGTCAAGGGCACCCGCTTCGTCGATCTCGTCGACGAGGGCGACCCGCCGGAGCTCGCCGAGCGCTATGCGCGCGAGGGGGCGGACGAGCTCGTCTTCCTCGACATCTCGGCCGCCCCGGAGCGCCGTGGCACGCTCCTCGACATCGTCGAGCGCACGGCGCGCCGCGCGTTCATCCCGCTGACGGTCGGTGGCGGCGTGCGATCGAGTGACGAGATGCGCGACGTCCTGCGCGCGGGCGCCGACAAGGTCTCGCTCAACACCGCGGCCGTTGCTGACCCGGCGCTGATCGGCCGGTGTGCCGCGCGCTTCGGGAGCCAGGCGGTCGTCGTGGCGATCGATGCGCGCCGGCGACTCGGCCCGAGGCGCGACCCGGCGTGGGAGGTCGTCGTCAAGGGCGGCCGCGAAGCCACGCGACCTGGACGCGGTGGCCTGGGCCGAGCGCGTCGTCGAGCTGGGCGCCGGCGAGCTGCTGGTCACCTCCATCGATCGCGACGGGACCGGCGCGGGCTTCGACACGGACCTGCTGCGCGCGATCACGGGGCGCGTGTCCGTGCCGGTCATCGCCTCCGGCGGCGCGGCCGGGCCCGCCGACTTCGTCGCCGCGGTGCGCGATGGCGGTGCCGACGCCGTGCTCGCCGCGTCGATCTTCCATCGCCGCATCCACTCGATCGCGTCGGTCAAGGCGGCGATGGCGGCGGCAGGATTGCCGGTGCGCCATCGTGCCGGAGGTCGCGGCATGAGCGAGGTGGCTGCGGCCGGCGCGGGCACCGCGGCTCCGCCACGCCCGAGCATGCGTCGGATCGCCGCTCGACGCCCGCGCCCGCTCCCGAGGTCCGCTTCGGCACCGACGGCCTCGTGCCCGCGATCGTCCAGGACGCGGCCGACGGTCGCGTGCTCATGCTCGCCTGGATGGACGCCGAGGCCCTCGACCGCCACGGTCGAGACGGGTGAGGTCCATTTCCACTCGCGCTCGCGCGATCGACTCTGGCGCAAGGGCGAGTCGAGCGGCAACGTCCTGCGCCTCGTCGATCTCGCGGTCGACTGCGACGGCGACGCCCTGCTGGTGACCGCCGACCCGGTCGGCCCGACGTGCCACCGCGGCACCCGCTCGTGCTTCGATCCCGCCGACGCCGCGGCCGACGCCAGGCCGCCGCGGCCGCTGAATCGCTCGCAGCGCCTGCCGACGGTGCCACCCAGGGCTTCGCCTGGCTCGAGACCCTCTGGTCCACGATCGCGGCGCGCGCCGCCGAGCGCCCTTCGGGCTCCTACACCTCGAGCCTGCTCGACGGCGGCGTCGACGCGGTCGGCCGCAAGGTCACCGAAGAAGCCACGGAGCTGCTACTCGCCGCCAAAGACGACGCCGACCGCCGCCACCGCCGGCGACCCGCGACAGCGCTCGCCGGTGAGGCCGCAGACCTGCTCTACCATGCGCTCGTGCTGCTCGCGGAACGAGAACTGCCGCCGGCCGCGGTCATCGGCACGCTTCGGAGCACGCCACGCGCGATAGCCATAGCCTCCATCGGTGGCGCGGCTGGACCGGACCCACGTCGCGGCACGGCTCCGCGGCCGGTAGCCCCGGGGAGTGCGCTCCGACCGCTCCAACCGGCACTTCAACCACCGGATGACTTCGAACCGGCGGGCGGAAGGCCCGCGAAGCTCCCGATCGGGTGCGACCAGTGACGCGCCAGCAGGCGTCGGCTCTCGCCGCGGGGATGCCTCCCTGACGGTTATCCGCCAGCCGGTGTGCCGTCGCTACCCGCGCAGAAGACGGTGGCAGCGCACTTCCACGGCAACCGCGCGCCGCCGCCACGGCCGCAAGTTCCGGGTCAGCCCGCCGCCGTCCAGCCCGCCCGCCCAACGCCACCGCGCCGAGCTCCCCGGTCAGCCCGCCCGGCGACCGATCTCCCGGCGGCGCTTGCCGATCCGGACCTCGAGCCACTCCCCGGCGATGGGCTCCGGAACGAGCGCCGGGTCCGACACCCGCGTCCCGTTGATCGTCACGCCTCCGCCCGCGATGGAACGGCGCGCCTCGCCGCGCGAGGCGAAGACACCGGCGTCGGCCAGGAACGCGGCCGCACCGCCCGCCAGCGTCGCACGGATCGAACGTGAACCCACCGGTCGACTCGAACAGCGACCTCAGCACCTCAGGGTCCTCGATCGGGCCACCCGAGAACATCGCCTCCGAATCCCGGATCGCCTCGGTCGCGGCCGCCTCGCCGTGCGCCCGCGCCGTGATGTCGCGCGCGAGCGCCCGTTGCGCCGCGCGGGCATCGGGCCGGGCACGCGCCTCGGCCTCGAGCGCCTCGATCTCCGCGCGCCCGAGCTCGGTGAACCAGCGCAGGTACGTGCCGACATCACGGTCGTCCGTGTTCAGCCAGTACTGGTAGAACGCGTATGGCGTGGTCCGCTGCGGATCGAGCCACACGGAGTCCCCGGTGTCGCTCTTCCCGAACTTCGTCCCCGACGGCGACAGCAGCAGGTTGTACGCCAGCCCGTGCGCGGGATGGGATCCCTCCCCTGCCCCGCTGGTCCGGCGGATCAGCTCGAGGCCCGCGGTGATGTTGCCCCACTGGTCGGCGCCGCCCATCTGCAGCTCAACGCCGAGCTCCCGATGGAGGTGCGCGAAGTCGTACGCCTGCAGCAGCATGTAGCTGAACTCGGTGAACGACAGGCCGCGCTCCAGGCGCACCTGGACGGACTCCTTCGCGAGCATGTACGGGACCGTGAAGTGCTTGCCCGTGTCGCGCAGGAAGTCGATCAGGGACAGCGACCCAGCCAGTCGAGGTTGTTGACCATCTGCGCCGCGCCGGCCCCCGGGGCGAAGTCCAGGAACCGCTCCAGCTGCGCCCGGATCGCGGCGAGGTTGGCCTCGAGCGTCTCGCGGTCGAGCAGGTTGCGCTCCGACGACCGCCCCGACGGGTCGCCGATCATCCCGGTCCCGCCGCCGACGACCGCGACGGGCCGCCCGCCGTGGCGCTGCAGCCGGAGCAGCCCGAAGATCGGCACGAGATGCCCGACGTGGAGCGAATCGGCGGTCGGATCGAAGCCGATGTACCCGCTGATCGGCTCGCCGGTCGCGAGCCGTGCCGGCAGGCCGGGCGTCGTGGCGTGCAGGATCCCCCGCCAGTCCAGCTCCTCGAGCAGGCCTTCGCCCCGCGCCCGAAGCGCCGTCGGGCGTCACAGGCGGCGACCCAGGTCGTCCCTGAGCGGTGACCCAAGTACGAACGTCCGTTCACGGACCCTATGCTATCGTGCGGACTTAGATGCAGACCACCCGTGCGCGGCGGCAGCGTCACAGACGCGCCCAGGGCCGCCGGCCCGTCAAGCGCGGGTCCGCCCTCCGTCGCATCCTCATCGCCATCCCGATCATCATCCTCCTCGTCAGCCTGCTGCTTGCCGGGGCGGGTGCGCTGTTCACGGTCGCCGCGTACAACTATTACGCAGCCGGCCTGCCCGACCCCAAGGAAGCCCTGACCAAGCCTCGATTTCGAGCAGCAGACGATCGTGACCGACCGGACGAACAAGGTCGAGCTCGCCCGCCTCGGCACGCCTGCGCCGAGAGCTCGTCGAGTTCGACGACATCCCGGGCGAGATGCTCGACGCGACGACCGCGATCGAGGACAAGGATTTCTGGGTCAACGCCGGTTTCGACCCGATCGGCATCGTCAGCGCCGGGCTCGACACCATCTCCGGCCGGCCCCGCGGCGCGTCCACGATCACGCAGCAGCTCGTGCGCAACCGACTCCTGCCCGCCGAGGCATTCGCGGACTCCACCTACGAGCGCAAGATCCGCGAGATCATCCAGTCGATCCGCCTGACCGAGGCCTACCCGGGTGACACGGGCAAGCAGGAGATCATCACCGCGTACCTGAACAACAACTTCTACGGCAACTCGACGTACGGGGTGAAGGCCGCGGCGAAGGGCTATTTCGGCAAGAAGCTGGCGGACCTGACCCTGGCCGAGTTCGCGATCCTGGCCGCGATCCCGCAGTCGCCGACGAGGTTCGATCTCGTCCGCAACGCCGAGGAGGTCTGCCTCGACGATGTCGCCGCAGGTGCCGAGGCCGCCGAGGCCGACATCGTCGACTGCAAGGATGTCCAGCTCGTCGTCCCCGATTCGAGTGAGATCGTGCAGCGCCGCAACTACATCCTGGACCTCATGCGCACGCGCAGTCCGTTGACCGGCACGAGCATCGGGCCGCCGAGTACGAGGAGGCGAAACACGAGCCGGTGGTGATCACAGGACAGATCTCCGCCACCTGGCGGGCACCCCATTTCGTGTGGCAGGTCCGCGAGGCGCTCGTCGGCATCGTCTGCCCGGACACCCCGGAGGACTGCACCGAGGTCGACACCGGCGGCTACCGAGTCACGACGACGCTCGACTGGGACATGCAGAAGATCACCGACAAGTGGGTCTATGTCGCGGCCCGAGCCCCGCAGTCGAAGAACACGCGCAAGATCCTCGAGCGCCAAGGACATCCCGGACAGGGAATGGGGCTGGATCCTCAACCTCAAGGGCCGCAACCTCCACAACGCGGCGGCCGCCATCATCGACTACCGGACCGGCGAGGTGCTGTCCTATGCCGGCAGCGCGAGCTACACGGCCAAGGGCACCAAGAAGTTCCAGCCCCAGTTCGACGTCCTGAGCCGCGGCTGGCGCCAACCCGGATCGGCGATCAAGCCGATCGACTACGCCATCGGCATCGAGGACGAGGTCCTCACGGCAAGCACGATGTTCATGGATGTCGTGACGGACTTCGGCCGCAAGTTCACCCCGACCCAGGCCGACAAGCTCGAGCGCGGCCCGGTCCGCCTGCGCAGCGCCCTGCAGTTCTCCCTCAACATCCCGGCCATCAAGGCCACGATCATGCAGGGCCTCGATCACACCTTCGAGCGCACCCAGGACTTCGGGCTGCGCTACCCGGACACGGCAGATCCGGTCCTGTCGATGGGCATCGGCACGCTCGAGACGCACCCGATCGACATGGTCAGCGCCTACGGCACGATCGCCAACGGTGGCGTCAAGATGCCGCGCCAGATGATCCTGAAGGTGGTCGACGAGAAGGGGAAGCAGATCTGGCCCCTCGACGACCAGAAGCCCGAAGGCGTCGAGGTCATCAGCCCGCAGTCCGCCTACATCATCACCGACATCCTGGCCGGGAACACCGTGCCGAGCGTCAACCCGTACTGGGGCGAGTTCGCCATCTATCGCAAGGGCGTCCGCCGCCCGGCCGCGTACAAGACCGGCACGACGAGCGACAACCGCGACGTGCATGCCTATGGGTACCTGGCGCCGCCCAAGGACAAGGACCGCCCGGCGCTCGCGGCCGGCGTCTGGATGGGCAACAGCAACAACGAGCCGAACAAGGGCAGCCTGTCGCTCGATTCGTCCGCGCCGCTGTGGTCGGCGCTGCTCGAAGAGGTAAGCCAGAAGTACGGCATCTCCAAGTTCCGCGCACCGGCCGGTCTCGATACCGCGACCGTGGACGCGTTCACCGGCCTGAAGCCCGGTCCGTTCACGAAGAAGACGGTCAAGGAACTCTTCCTGCCGGGCACCGTGCCGACCGAGCGCGAGACCATCCGCGTCTCGCTGACCGTCGATGACGCGTCGGGCCTGCTGTGGCGGGAGGGATGCGTCGGGCCCAAGGTGGAGCGCGGCTTCTTCGACCTACGCGAAGTCGAGAGCAACTACCCCGTCTGGCAGAAGGCCAACCGCAACTGGGCGGCCCGCGCCGCCCGGGGCCCAGGACGCCGGGGTGGCCCTGAAGGCACCGCCACGGCGTACTTCTACAACAACCAGTTCCATCCATTCGGCCGCTCGTGGGGGGCGCCGTTCGCACCACGGACGAAGTGTCCGCTCGCCCCGCCACCACCGACCATCTGCGATCCGCTGGCCAGCGCCCCGCCCAGCGTCCCGTGCGTGACGCCGGAGCCGACCAACCCCGGTGGCGGGGTCACGCGACCGAACAAGACCCCGAAGCCGCCAGGGGGATGACCACGACGCTCGTCAGAGGCTGACGATCGTCGCCCCGTCGCCGCCCTCGCCGCGCTCCCCAGGGCGGGCCGACCGGACCAGTGGGTGCGCCGCGACCGCCTCGCGCACGGCATCGCGCAGCGCCCCGGTGCCCATCCCGTGGACCACCGTGACGTTGCCGAGTCCGGCCAGGCTCGCATCGTCCAGGTAGCGACTGAGCGCCTCGAGCGCCTCCTCGACGCGCGCGCCACGCAGGTCCAACGACGACGCCACGCTGCGCGCCCGATCGAGCCGCAGCGCCGTGGCGTTCGTTGCCGCGCCGCCGGCCGCGGTCTCGGATGACGGCGACGGCTGGCCCAGCGCGGGCTCCAGGTCGTCGAGGTCCACGAGGACGCGCATCCCGCCCGCTTCGAGCGTCGCGCGCCGGCCGCCCTTGTCGATCGCCGCGATGCGGCCCTCCCAGCCACCGGATCCGCTGCGCGCCCGGTCACCGACCCGCCAGTGCCGGGGCTCCGCCGGCGACAACACGGGTTCCGCGCCCGCCTCGACCGCCGGGAGGCGGGCGGCGATGGCCTCGGCCCGGCTGACGGCCGCGTCGAGGGTGCCGGCCGTCACCGTCTCCCGCTCGAGCGCCCGGCGCGTCTCCTCGAGCTCGGTCCGCAGGTCCTCCACGACACGATCCGCCTCCAGGCGGGCGGCCCGGACGTGCTCGTCCCGCTCGCTCCGGGCGCGCCGGCGCTCCTCGGCCGCGATCCGTAGCGCCTCCGAGGCCCGGGACTCGGCGGCGAGGGCGCGGTCGAGGGCCTCGCTCGTCTCCCCTTCCGTCGCCTTGATGGCGGCGAGCGTGGCTTCGAACGAGCGCTGTGCCTCGGTCAGGCGCGACCGGGCGTCCTCCACGATGGCCTCGGGCAGTCCCAGCCGCTCCGCGATCGCGAACGCCTGGCTCCCGCCGGGCAGGCCGATCGTGAGGCGATAGGTCGGTGACAGCGTCTCGATGTCGAACTCCACGGCGGCGTTGCGCGCGCCCGGGGTCGTGTGGGCGTAGGCCTTGAGCTCGGCGTAGTGGGTGGTGGCCGCGACGATGGCCCCGGCCCGGATGAAATGGTCGAGGAGGGCCTGCGCCAGGGCCGAGCCCTCCGTGGGATCCGTGCCCGCACCGAGCTCGTCGAGCAGCACGAGCGTGCCCTCGCCGGCCTCGGCGACGATCGTCGTGATGCGCCGCAGGTGGCCCGAGAAGGTGGACAGCGACTGCGCCACGGACTGCTCATCGCCGATGTCGGCGAAGACGTCCCGCCACACCGGAAGGCGGCTGCCGGCGGCGGCCGGGATGTGCAGCCCCGACTGGTGCATCAGGCTGAGCAGGCCGAGCGTCCGCAGGGTGACGGTCTTGCCGCCGGTGTTCGGACCGGTCACGACGAGCGCGGTGTAGCCGTCGCCGATCCGGATGTCGATCGGGATGACCGTGCCGGTCAGGCCCGGGTGGCGCGCGGAGAGCAGGACGACGTCGGGTCGGTCGGCCGTTTCGGCGCGGGTGCCATCCATGTCGGCGGCGAGGCCCGCCTTGGCCGCCCACAGGTCGAACCGCGCGAGCGCGTCGAGGGTCTCGCGGAGCGCGGCCGCATTGGCCGCGACGAGCGCCGACAGCTCGTCGAGGATCCGCGCGATCTCGTCCCCCTCGGCGATCTGGGCCTCGCGCCACGCATTCCCGAGCTCGACCGCGACGAGCGGCTCGATGAACAGGGTCTGGCCGCTGCCCGACGAGTCGTGGACGATGCCCTTGACCCGGGCGCGTGCCTCGGCCTTGACCGGCACGACGTAGCGGCCGTTGCGCAGCGTCACGATCGGTTCCTGGAGCGAGTTCCCGAGCTCGGCGCCGACGAGCGCATCCAGGCGGCGGCGCAGCCGGTCGTAGGCCACCCGGACCGCGGCGCGCAGGCCGCCGAGCCTGGGCGAGGCCGTGTCGAGCATCTCGCCGACCGGGTCGAAGCTGCGTGCGAGCGTGCTCCGGATGGCGGGCAGGCCGTGCAGCTCGCGCCCGAGGTCGCGCAGCAAGGGTCGCCGCTCCTCCGCGAGGGACGTGGCGAGCCGCGCGGTCGCATCGAGCGTCTCGGCGATCTCCAGGAACTGGGCCGGATCCAGGCGGCCGCCGCGCGCCGCCCGCTCGATCGAGGGACCGATGTCGTGGGCCGCCCCGATGCCGATGCCGGGACGGTCCTCGAGGAGCGATCGGGTCTGATCGGTCTCGTCGAGCTGGCGCGCCACGATCACCGGGTCCGCGGCGGGCTGGAGCGCCTCCGCCAGCCGGCGCGACGGCGGAAACGACGTGGCAGCGGCGAGCCGCTCACGGACGAGCGGGAACTCGAGCAGGTCCTGGGAGCGAGCGTCCATCAGTCGGTCGCGGGCGTAGCCGGCTGCCGGCCGTTGGGGCGCGGGCCGCGGACGTGCCCCGATACGGAGCGGTGACCGGCGATGGCGAAGCGCCAGGCCCGGGCCGCCCAGGCTTCGCCGGCGTAGGCGACCCCGACCCGGGGGCCGCACGGCGAGCCGTTCGGGCGTCACGGTCGCGGCCGCGATCGGCGGGATCGAGTTCCAGGCGGAGCGGACTGGACGGATCGCACAGGTCGATGCCCGTCCACGCCGTGTCGATGCCGAAGGCGGCTCCGACGAGGCCCGGGCCGCTGGCCAGGCGATGGTCCGGAACGCGGTCCAGGCGGCGTCGCGCGGCCATGGCGCCGGCCTCGGTCCGGCCGGCGCGACGGCGGCGGTCCGAGGCAAGACGATCGGCTCGCATGCGCTCGATCCCGACCAGCGGTTCGACGGCGCGGATGAGGACTGCGGACGCCCGGCCGGACGCCTCGGTGACCACGTTCAGACAGTCGTACATCCCGTAGACAAGGTACACGTAGGCGATCCCGGGCGGCCCGGCCATGACGTGGTTGCGAGCCGTCGACGCGAAGCGGGCATGCGAGGCGCGGTCCTCCGGCCCTCCGTACGCCTCGGCCTCGACGATGCGCCCCTCGCGCCGCCCGGTCTCGTCGTCACGGACCAGGCGCGCCCCGAGCAGTCGCGGCGCGACCTCCTCGGGTCGCCCGGCCAGCCTGTCTCGATCGACGACGCTCAGGCCGGCGTGGTCGCGTAGTAGACCTGGATGGAGTCGGGGATGAACAGGTCGAACACCGCGAAGAAGCCCGGGATCAACGTCGACTGGAAGAAGTCCACGATCCTGGATCCCTCGAGGAAGGTCCAGAGCTCGCGCAGTCCGAGCAGCTCCTGCGGGTCCTGGGCGATGCCCGGGACCAGGAAGAACGAGCCCAGGATGATGGTCACCGCGCCCAGGACGATCCCGGCCTCGACGATGCCGAGCACGCCGCCGATGACCTCGTCCGCCCAGCGTGCCTTGGCGAACAGTGGCTGCGGCTTGTAGAACCCCTGCGCGACGAGCGCGAACGCGATGACCGCGGCGATGAAGACCGTGCCGAAGCCGACCATGTAGGCGTATTGCCGGGAGAACTGCGCCCAGTTGCTTCCCAGGAACGAGCCCAGTGGCTCGTAGAGGTTGGCCGCGAGCAGGAACGAGAACATGATCGCGCCGATGCCGATCATCCGGCGGATGGCGCCCTGCGCGAACCCGAGCACGAAGAAGCCCATGAAATAGAGGACGAGCAGCAGGTCGGTCGTGCCGAACCCGCCGAGGAACTCCCCGAAGTCCAACCGTCCCTCCTTGGAACATACCGATTCGCCCGTACCGGCCGGTCCGGGGCGGCGCAAGGGTAGCAGCGGCTCACGACGCGTAGCAACCGGGACGAAGGTCGTGGGCGAACGGGGTGGTCCGGTGCGCTCCGGTGGCGTCCCGGTGCAGGCTCAGGTGCGGAGGTGGCCGTCCACGTCGCTGGCCAGGCCCTCGGTCACGGCCGCAACGGCCCCATCGACTTCGTCCTCGGTGAGCGTGCGGTCCGCGGCGGCGAAGACGAGCCGGAACGCGAGACTGCGTCGGTCGTCGGCGAGCGGCCGGCCGCGGTAGATGTCGAACAGCTCGACCGACGCCAGCAACGGACCGGCGTGGCGGCGGATGGCGGCCTCGACCTCGCCCGCCGGCCGGTCCTCGGCGACGACGACCGCCAGGTCGCGTTCCACGACGGGATGCCGCGACGGGGTTCGCCCGAGGGGCACGGCAGGCTGGCCGCCGGACAGGCCGGCCACGGCGAGCTCCGCCACGACGACCTGCTCCGCCCGGAGCCCGAGCTCGTCGATCAGGGCGGGATGCAGCTCCCCGACGCGCCCGGCAAGGCCGTCGGACGCCACCGCCCGGGCCGCGCGACCGGGATGGAGGGTCGGATCGTCGGTGAGCGACGAGTAGACTGGCGGGGCCATCCCCAACGAGCGGGCCACGAGATCGATCAGGCCCTTGCCGTCATCGAGGTCGTAGGGCCGGGCTGGACGGTTCCACGCCGGGATCTCGGCCGGACCGGTCAGGACGAAGCCGAGCCGCCACCATTCGTGCGTGCCCTCGCCGTCGTCCCTGGCTCCGTAGCCCTTGCCGATCTCGAAGATCGCCACGCCTGGCCGGCCCTGGCGGAGGTTCGTGGCGGCCACCTCCAGGAGGCTGCCGAGCAGCCGCTGGCGCATGACCGAGTGCTGGCTCGACAGCGGGTTCGTCACCGTCACGGTTCGCCCGCCGGCAGCGCCCTCCCCGATGACGGCCGGGTCATCGACGGCCGGGAAACGCTCGACCATGGCTGGCGACACCAGCGCGAACGACACGGCCTCCGACAACCCGGCCCCGGCGAGGATCTCGCGCACGAGGTCGCGGACGCGCAACGGGGACGGGCGGTAGGGCGGCATGGGCGTGTCCGGGAGGATGTCCGGGGTCAGCTCGTAGCCACGCACGCGCGCGACCTCCTCGGCGACATCCGCCTCGATGACGAGGTCGCGGCGCCAGGACGGGACGATCGCGATGAGCGCCTCCGTCTCCGCGGCGCCCACCTCGATCGGGTCGTGGCCGCCGGCCACGACGACGTTCGTCCCAGCGGACGCCGGCTCGGTGGCCACGCCGACGCGGGACAGCAGGGCGCGCTGCTCATCGGTCGGGACGTCGACGCCCAGCAACCGGCCGATCCGTGCCGGTCGGAAGGGGACTCGCGCCGGCGGTGGCTCCACAGGGTTCGTATCGATCGCCCCCTTCGCCACGGAGCCGCCAGCCCATTCGTTGATGAGCCGCGCACTCCGATCCGCCCCGAGCCGCGCGAGTCGATGTTCCTGGCCCTTCTCGAACCGGAGGCTCGCCTCCGAACGGAGCGCGTATCGGAAGGCGGTGCGCCGGATGCTGACCGGGTCGAAGATCGCCGATTCCACGATGACGTCGGTCGTGGCGGCCGAGACCTCGGACGTCGCTCCGCCCATGACGCCGGCGATGGCCAGGGGCCCGGCCGGGTCGGCGATGAGCAGCGTTTCGGGATCGAGCTCGCGGTCGACGTGATCGAGCGTCTCGAGCCGCTCGCCGTCGCGCGCGAGGCGGACGATGATGCGGCCGTCGTGGACCGCCGTCGCGTCGAAGGTGTGGATCGGCTTGCCGAGCTCGAGCATCACGTAGTTGCTGACGTCGACCACGTTGCTGACCGGTCGCTGGCCGGCCGCGATCAGGCGCATCTGGACGTGGTCCGGCGACGGCCCGACGGTGACGCCACTGACCGCGCGCGCCACGAACCGGGGACACAGCGATGGCTCCTGGACCTCGACGGCCAGGCGCCCCTCGATGGGGTCGCCTTCCTCCGGCGGATCGGTCTCGGGAAAACGGACCTCCGCCCCGGTCACTGCGGCCACCTCGCGGGCGAGGCCGACGATCGACAGGGCGTCGCCGCGGTTCGGCTTGACGTCGACATCGAGCACGACGTCGCCGAACAGGTCCACCAGTGGCATGCCGAGCGGCGTCTCCGGCGGGAGGATGAGGATCCCGTCCGCGTCGGCGGTCAGCCGCAGCTCGTCGCCGGAGCAGAGCATGCCGTTGCTCGTGACGCCCATCTTCTCTGTGCGCTCGATCCTGCGGTCGCCCGGCAGGACCGCGCCGGGCAGGGCCACCGGGATGCGCTGGCCCACGGCGATGTTGGTCGCGCCGCACACGATCTCGAGCGGCTCGCCGCTGCCGAGCGTGACGGTCGTCAGCGAGAGCCGGTCGGCCCGCGGATGCTTCTCCACGGTGAGCAACTCGCCGACGATCACGTTCTCCCAGTCCGCACCCCAGCGCTCGAGGCCCTTGACCTCCATCCCGAGCAGCGTCAGCCGCTCAGCAAGCTGCTCCGGGGACAACTGGATATCGACGTAGTCACGGAGCCAGGAAAGCGGCACTCTCATGAACGGCCACCCTCAACCGGCTGCTGCGGCACGCGCACCGAGGTACAAGGCGGAGCTCCGCGACGCCATTGGCCCGAGGTTTCTCTCAACGGAATTGCTCCAGGAAGCGCAGGTCGTTCTCCATGTACAGGCGCAGGTCACCGACGCTGTGGCGGAGGTTGGCGATGCGCTCCACGCCCATCCCGAAGGCAAATCCCTGATAGCGCTCGGGATCGAGGCCGCCGTACTGGAGCACGACCGGGTGGACCATCCCGGCCCCCAGGATCGTCATCCAGCCGGTGCGCGAGCAGGCCGGGCATCCGGATCCGCCGCAGACCACGCACTCGACATCGAAGGCCACGGACGGCTCCGTGAACGGGTAGTAGCCCGGTCGGAAGCGGGTCCGCTTGTCCGCTCCGTACATCGCCTTGGCGAACTGGTCGAGGAGGCCCTTGAGGTCGGCCATGGTCGTGCCCTCGTCGACCATGAGGCCCTCGACCTGGAAGAACTCCGAGGCGTGGCTGGCGTCGATCGCCTCGTAGCGGAAGCAGCGGCCCGGCAGCAGGGCGCGGATCGGCGGGCGTTCCTCGTGCATGACGCGGATCTGGCCGGGCGAGGTGTGGGTCCGCAGCAGGTGGCCCTCCACGTCGACGTAGAGCGTGTCCCACAGGTCGCGCGCCGGGTGGTCGGGCGGGATGTTGAGCATCTGGAAGTTGCGGACGTCGTCCTCGATCTCGGGGCCTTCGTACACGACGAAGCCGAACTGCCCGAAGATCTCCGCGATCTCCGAGATCGTCTCGTTGATCGGGTGGCGGCTGCCGCGCCGGATCGGGCGGCCGGGCGTCGTGACGTCGACGGCCTCCGCGGTCAGCCGGGCGCGTCAGCTCCGACCCGCGCAGGTCGGTCCCGCGCTCCGCGAGCGCGCGCTCGATGGCCGTGCGGACGCTGTTCGCGATGGCGCCGACCTGCGGTCGCTCGTCGGGCGGCAGGGCGCCGATCCCGCGCAGGACCCCGGTCAGGCGGCCCTTCTTGCCGAGGACATCGAGCTCGAGCGCCTCGAGCGCGACGACGTCCCCGGCGGCCGCGACCGCGGCCAATGCCTCTCCCTGGAGGGCCTCGAGGTCGCGGGTCAGGTCGGCGAGGTCCACGGAATCCTCGGGCTGATGGCTCGCTGGAGCGTCGAATCCTCGGGCTGATGGCTCGCGGAGCTTCGCCTCAGACCTCGGAGGGCTGGGTCGCAGACGCGTCGAACCCGCCAGACAGACCTATGTCGCTCTTGGCCAGCTCGACGATGCGACCGAACGTGCCGCTGTCGCGGACCGCGAGGTCGGCCAGGATCTTGCGGTCGATCTCGATCTGGGCCTTCTTGAGCCCGGCGATGAACTGGCCGTAGGTCAGCCCGTTCTGGCGCGCGGCCGCGTTGATGCGGACGATCCACAGCTCGCGCATCTGGCGCTTGCGCTGCTTGCGGTCGCGGGTCGCGTAGGCGAGCGCGTGCAGCAGGGCCTCGCGGGCCGGCTTGATCAGCTTCGACTTGGTGCCCTTGCGGCCTTCGGCCGCCTTGAGCAGGCGCTTGTGGCGCTTGTGGGAGGTGACGCCTCGCTTGACTCGTGCCATGGCGGTGTTCGGGCTCCTAGAGGTACGGCAGCAGGCGGCGGACCTGCTTCGCGTGGGGAGTCGGGATCAGGGCCTTGCCGGCGTAGCGACGCGTGCGTCGAGACGACTTGATCTCGAGGTGGTGGCCGCGCCATGCCTTGACCCGGATGAACTTACCGGAGCCGGTCACGCCGATGCGCTTCTGGGCCGCCTTGTGGGTCTTCATCTTCGGCACGGTGGGCTCACTCTCCTGTTCGAACCGGCTCCGGCGCCGGCTTCGGTTCGCTTCTCGTCGCGGCGGGTGCCGGGGCCGCGCTCGCCGCGGGGGCCGGTGTCGCCGCTGGTTTCGTCTTCGGTGCCCCGTCGTCGGTCGGGGGCTTGGCTGGGGCTGCGTCGGTGGCCTTGGCCGGTGCCGGAGCCGCGTCCGGGGCCGCCGGTGCGGGCCGGGCCGGTGCCTTGGCCGGTGCTGCGGCCTCGGCCGCGGCCGGGACCGTGGCCGCCTCGGCTCCCTCCTCCGCCTCGGCCGGGATGGCCAGGGCGTCGGCGGGGACCTCGTCGACCGCGTGCTTGCGGTCCGGGGCGTCGTGGCTCTTGGGCTTGTGGGTCGATGCCATCGTGATGTGCATCGACTTGCCTTCGAGCAACGGCGTCCGTTCCGCGACTCCGTGATCCTTGACTCGATCCACGAACCTGGTGATCAGGTTCCGCCCGATCTCCGGGTGGGTCAGCTCCCGGCCGCGGAAGCGGACGGTCACCTTGATCCGATCACCATCTTCGAGGAACTCGATCGCGCGGTGGACCTTCGTATCGAAGTCGCCGACGCCGATCTTCGGCGACAGGCGGACTTCCTTGAAGGTGACCGAGCGCTGCTTGCGCTTGGCTTCCTTCTCCCGCTTCGTCAGTTCGTATTTGTACTGGCCGAAGTCGAGGAACTTGACCACCGGGGGCTGCGCCATCGGGGCGACCTCGACGAGGTCGTATCCCCGTTCCTGCGCCATCTCGAGGGCCTGCGGCGTGGGCATGACGCCCAGCTGAGCACCCTCTTCATCGACCACCCGAACCTGTGGGATCCGGATCATCTGGTTTACGCGCAGGTCTCGACTGATGGTTCACCCCTTGTTTGCTGCTGGTCCATTCGACCGGCATGGGGGCATACGTCCCCCTACCGGGCGAGCCGGCAGGATAGCACACAGGTTCTGAACGCGACAACGAACGGGCCCGCGACGACGGCCGATCTGGAGGCGCGGCGATTCCCCTGGATCACGGGCCTCCGCAGGCCATTTCCCCCGGATATCACCCTGCGCGATGCTAAGCGTTGCCGAGGCGTCGAGCGCGTTGTATTCCGCCGCCGCAGCGGCCCCGTTGGCCCGGATATCACCCGGGGCGATCAGCGGTGCTTGAACGGCGTACCCAAGCCGGTGTCGCGGGGTTCGGATCGGTATTGGATCGCCCGTGGCGATATCCGGTGGGAGTCTCCATCGATCTCCGCGGATTTAGCCATCGGCCGGCCCCAGACGGCTGACCATGAGCGCGGCGATCGCGCCACCGACCATGCCCAGGGCGAGGTCGAGGAGCGTGTCGGCGTAGGCGGTCGCGGCCTCCGGGGAGTTCGGCACGAACGTCACGAACTCCGCCAATTCCCAGAGCACGGCGGACGTCACGGCCCAGCCGAACGCCAGCGCGACGCGCGTCCAGTAGCCCCAGCCGCCCGCCCGCAGCAGCAGCGCCACGGCGGAGGTGTGGAGCGCCCAGTTCACGAGGTGGTTCGCGTCGTCCCACCATTCGATCGTGTCGTAGAGGTCGAGGGCGTTCCCGGCGACGTCGATCGAGGAACGGCAGGCCGAGCAGGATGTCGGCCACGACCGGAAAGGCCAGGCGCGACCGCCCGAACAGCCACCAGCCGAGCGGCAGGACGGAGCAGCGCGACCGGATACGCCAGCGCCCGACCGGTGAACGCCTTGCCGGTGAACTGCGGCAGGTCCGGGTTGAGGACCGCCCAGGCCAGGAGGCCGACGGTCGCGACCTTGACCGCCACGTCGATGACGACGAGCGTCCGCGAGATCGAGCCCGACGATGCCAGCACTAGCGAAATGTACGCGGAGCGGTTGGCCAGCCGCGGCCATGTCACCTGCTGTGCCCGATTCGGGATGAACGAGCGTGGCCGGATGCGACTTCCGGCGGATCTCATCGAATTCTGGCCGGGACCCACGCTCATTCGATCAGATGGCGTCACTCCGGGTGACGCCGCACCGCAGCGGCGGCCCTACGCGATCGTGCGGGCCCTCGATTCCTCGGCCAGCCGGTCCGCGAACGCGTCCCACGGCTGGGGTTCCTGCTGCTCCCCTGCCCTGGTCCGCGGCGAGGCGGTGCGTGCCTCGATCTCGCGGTCGCCGAGCACGACCATGTACGGCACCTTCTGCTCCTGGGCCGTCCGGATCTTGTACTGCATGCGATTTGACGAGCCGTCGACCTCGACGCGCAGGCCTCGCGAGCGGAGCACGCCCGCGAATTCCTCGGCCGCTTCGATGTGCCGATCGGCGATCGGGATGACCACGGCCTGGACCGGAGCGAGCCAGAGCGGGAATGCGCCCGCGAAGTGTTCGACGAGGATGCCGATGAACCGCTCCAGCGACCCGTAGATGGCGCGATGGATGGCGATCGGCCGCTGCGGCTGCCCGGCCTCGTCGATGTAGGTGAGGTCGAAGCGCTCGGGCAGCATCGTCAGGTCGATCTGGATCGTGGCCATCTGCCACTCGCGGCCGAGCGCGTCGTCGATGTAGATGTCGATCTTGGGCGCATAGAACGTGCCGTCCTTGGGCTTCAGCTCGTAGCTGATATCGGCCGCGGCGAACGCCTCCCGGGTCAGTTGCTCGGCGCGCTCCCAGAGCGCCGGATCGCCGATCGCCTTGTCGGGCTTCGTCGCGAAGCTGAACCGAGGCGTCAGCCCGAACCAGCCGTAGGACTCCTGAACCTCGCCGAGCAGTGCCACGATCTCGTCGGTCAGCTGATCGGGTCGGACGTAGAGGTGCGCGTCGTCCTGGATGAACTGCCGCACGCGGGTCAGGCCCGACAACGTGCCCGATCGCTCATTGCGATGCAACCGCCCGAACTCGCTGAAGCGCAGCGGCAGGTCGCGATACGAGCGCAGGTGCGATCGATAGATGTAGGTCGACTCCGGGCAGTTCATCGGCTTGAGGCTGAAGGTCTGGTTCTCGGACTCGATCAGGAACATGTTGTCCCGGTACAGATCCCAGTGACCGGACTTGCGCCAGAGCTTCTCGGACACCACGATCGGCGTCGAGACCTCCTGGTAGCCGCGCCGTTCCTGCAACTCGCGCATCGCGGTCTCGAGCGTGCGCCAGATGCGCTGGCCCTTGGGGTGCCAGAACGCCGCGCCCGGCGAGACGTCGTGGAACGAGTACAGGTCGAGCGCGACGCCGAGCCGGCGGTGGTCGCGTTTCTTGGCCTCGGCCCGGCGCTCGAGGTACAGGTCGAGCTCCTCCTGGGTCGCCCAGGCCGTGCCGTAGACGCGCTGGAGCATCGGCCGCTTCTCGTCGCCGCGCCAGTACGCCCCGGCCGTGCCGAGGAGCTTGAACGGGCCGATCTTGCCGGTGCTGGCCACGTGCGGGCCGCGACACAGGTCGATGAACGGGCCCTGCCGGTAGAAGGTCGTGGGCGGCATCGGCGTGCCGTCGCGCTCGGCGGCGGCCGCCAGGTCGTCCACGATCTCGACCTTGAACGGCTGGTCGAGTTCGACGAGGGCGGCACGGGCGGCCTCGGGGGTCTCCTCGCTCAGCTCGAACGGGTGGTCGGCGGCGATGCTTTCGCGCATGCGCGCCTCGATGGCCGGCAGGTCCTCGGGCGTCAGCGGACGCGGCAGCAGGAAGTCGTAGTAGAACCCGTCGTCGATGACGGGGCCGATGCCAAGCTTCGTGCCGGGAAAGAGGTCCAGGACGGCTTCTGCCAGCACGTGGGCGGCGCTGTGGCGCATCGGCCCGAGCTCGCCGGCCGCGCCGTGGTCCATGAGCTCGTCGGCGTCGCGCCGTTCGGGCGCGTCGAGCACCTCGTCGTCGCCGTCCTGCGCCTGTACCTGGTCTTCGTCGCTCATGTCCGTTTCTCCTTAGGAATCACGAAACCCCTCGTCCCCTGGCTGGACGAGAGGTCTGCTCCCGCGGTCCCACCGGCCTTCACCGACGCCTGTCGCGGCGGTGCGCTCGTGTGTCGCGCTAACGGGCGACGCCCGGATCGGTTCACCGATCGCTCACGGGTGGTGCCGTCCTGGTATCGACCGCCGGGCCTTGCAGCCATGGGGCCCGGCTCTCTGTGGATCGTCCGGTTCGGACGGCGCGTCCCGCTCGACGCTCTATCGATCTCGATGTGGTGGTGGGCGACACTGGACTCGAACCAGTGACCTCTTGCATGTCAAGCAAGTGCTCTAACCAGCTGAGCTAGCCGCCCACGTCGCCGGTCCGATCCCGTCACGTCCTCGGATCTCGTTGGCTCACGGGGTGTTCCACGTCCCGCGACAAGACTCGCGACCTTTGGCGTTCCTGGGCCAGCGGCTCGGGAATGCTACCAGAGGCTGGCTCGAGCCGACAACGACGGGGCCGGCGAGAACCACCGGGTGTTTTCATCCTCACGGAAGTCGCCCACGGCCGACACGCTCAAGGCTGTGGGCGTTGTGCGCCCTCGCCCAAGGGGAGCTGATGGACAGCGAAACGCGAGATTCCGAGATCGTGGCCCGGCAGGTCGACGTCCCGGGCGAGCCGCGCTCCGAGCAGACCCTAGCCGATGCCGACCAGACGGCAGCCAACGCCGACCAGCAGATCTCGGGCGCCGACCAGCGTGCGTCGGACACGGACCAGGAGCTCGCCGGCCTCGACCAGGCGGCATCGGATCGCGAACAGGAAACCGCCGACCGGCTGTACGAGGCCGTGGTCGATCCGACCCCGACGGAGGCGCAGGACCACAAGGACGCCAAGGACGCCAGGGCGAGCGTCTCCGCCGCCCGCCAGCGAGGCCGCATCGAGCGCTCCCGCACGGGCCGCGATCGCGATGCCGCGGCCGGCCAGCGCGACCGGACCGCGGATGAGCGAGATGAACGCGGCCTCGAGCGCGACAACCTCGCGCGAGGCTGACCTTCCGGCCCGACCGAGACCCGGGATCTAGTAGGCCGGCGGCGCGACCGCGCTCGGAGCGGGCACGGACGCTGCCGGTGCCGGCGCGCCTTGGGAAGCGGCTCCCCCGCCCGACGGCGCCGTGCAGGCTGCCAGCAGCCCCGCGACGATGATCGCGCACGCGATGACGGATCGACGCATGAAGCGGTCTCCTTCTCGGTATCGCTCGGCTAGTCCCCTCTCGGATTCGGTACGACGGCCGATGACCCGCGGTTTCGGGGATGATGCGCCCGTGGACGACTACGAGCTCATCGACGCCGGCGGGGGCGCGCGCCTGGAACGCTTCGGCGAGCACGTCGCGGACCGGCCCCACGGCGGCGCGTATGGCGAACGGCGGGCGCCCGAGCGCTGGGCCGATGCCGGCCTCCGGTTCGACCGCGACGCCGGCTGGTCGGGACCGGCGCTCGCGCGGGCGAGTGATGGCTGGCCAGCCACGATCGGTGGCGTGGACCTGGGGCTTCGACCGACCGACGCCGGACAGGTGGGCTGCTTCCCTGAGCACGCGGCGATGCTGCCGTGGCTCCGCGAACGGGTCGAGCTCCGGGGCGCCACGGCTCCCGTCGACGCCCCACCCGTCCGGGTCCTGCATCTTTTCGCCTACACCGGTCTGGTGACGCTCGCCGTGGCCGCGGCTGGGGCTGCGGTGGCGCATGTGGATGCCGCCCGTCCGGCCGTGGCCTGGGCGCGGCGAAACGCCGCCTTGAACGGCCTCGATGACGCCCCCATCCGCTGGCTGGTCGATGACGCCCGGGCCTTCGTCGCCCGCGAGCGCCGGCGCGGTAGCCGCTACGACGGGATCGTGCTCGACCCGCCGACGTACGGGCACGGGGCGTCCGGCCGACCCTGGCGGCTCGACACCGACCTCGACCCGCTGCTCGGCGATTGCCGGGCGGTCCTCACGCCCGACGGGTTCCTCTTGCTGACGGCCCACACCGAGCACGTCGGAGAGGACCGGCTCGCCGGCCGCCTCGGCCTCGCGCTTCGCCGCGGGGCCTCTGAGATCGAGACCGGCGACCTGCGCCTCGACGCGACGTCCGGCGCGAGCCTGGCGCTTGGTGTCTTCGCACGCTGGGACGGCGCAAGATGACGACGATGTCCGATCCGGCGCTCGCGAGTCCGTCCAATCCCCGCATCAAGGCCGCCGTGCGTCTGCGCGATCGGCGGGAACGGGACCGGAGCGGCCTGACCCTCGTCGATGGGGCCCGCGAGCTGCGGCGGGCGCTCGAGGCCGGCGTCGAAGTCGTGGAGGCCTTCGTGTGCGAGCCGCTGGTTGCAGGCGAGGACGCCCGGGCCGCTCTCGACGGCCTTCGGTCGCGCGAGGTAGCGGTCACGACCACGACGGAAGCCGCGTTCGGCAAGCTGGCGTTCGGCGACCGTGCCGAGGGCCTTATCGCGGTGGTGCGCGCGCCATCGCTCGGCCTCGGCGATCTGGCGCTCCCGGCCGACCCGCTGGTGGTCGTCGTCGACGGCGTCGAGAAGCCCGGCAACCTCGGTGCGATCCTGCGCACCGCCGACGGCGCCGGCGTCGACGCGGTCATCGCCGCCTCACCGGGCACGGACCTCGCCAACCCGAACGTCATTCGAGCGAGCGCCGGCACGATCTTCACCGTCCCGATGGCTGCCGCCCCGACCGACGACGTCCTGCGCTGGCTGCGCGATCAGCGCATCCGGATCGTCGCGACGCGGGTGGATGCCGCCGCGGCCTATACGGAGCTGGATCTCACCGGTTCCGTGGCGATCGTCCTGGGTGCCGAGGCGGGCGGTCTCACGGACGCCTGGCTCGGCCCGGATATCGAGGCGGTCCATCTGCCCATGCTCGGCGTCGCCGACAGCCTCAACGTCTCCGTGACGGCCGCGATCCTCGCCTACGAGGCGCGCCGGCAACGCGCGGCGCGGACGACGGAGGCAGACTGACCCGGATGAGCACGTCGTTCGACTTCGTTGTGATCGGCGCCGGCACCGCCGGTGAGGCGGCTGCGAACAAGGCGCGCGAGCTGGGCGCCACGGTCGCGATCGCGGACAAGCGCTGGTTCGGTGGCAGTTGCCCGCACGTCGGCTGCATCCCGTCCAAGTCGCTGCTGCACAGCGCATACGAGCATCACGAGAACCCGACGGCCTACGAATGGCCGCGCGCGTCGGTCCGTCGCGACTACATGGTCAACCGCCCGACCGACGCCGCGGAGCCGGACGACACGGGCCACGCAGAAGCGCTCGAGAAGGCGGGCGCCACGGTCTACCGCGGTGAGGCTCGCATCATCGACCGCGGCGTCGTCCGGATCAGCCACGACGGCCAGGACCACGACCTGACCGCCAACCACGTGGTCGTCGCCGTCGGCTCGCTCTCGAAGCGCGTCGAGATGCCGGGTCTCGAGGCCACGAAGCCGTGGACCAACGAGGAGGCGACGCTGACCCGGGAGCTGCCACGAAGCCTGCTGGTCCTCGGTGGCGGCCCGACGGGCTGCGAGCTCGCCCAGGTCTACCAGCGCTTCGGGGTGCCCACGACGATCGTCCAGTCCGGCCCGCGCCTCGCCCCGACCGACCATCCGCGCAACTCCGACGTCATCCGCCGGACGCTCGAGGCGGACGGCGTGACCGTGCGGACCGGCATCCGGGCCGTGCAAGGCGCGGGCCGGGGCGGGGCGCGACGGCGCGCACGTGATCGAGCTCGACGACGGATCGACCGTCGAGGGCCACGCGATCCTCATGGCCGTCGGCCGGCAGGTGCCGCTCGACGACCTCGGGCTGGAGCATTACGGCCTGGACACGTCGGGTCGGACGCCGCCGTTCCCGCGCGACGGCCGGCTTCGGGTGGCGGACGGCCTGTGGGTCGCCGGCGACGCCGCCGGGCCGGAGCTGCACACGCACCAGGCGCACTACCAGGGTGGCCTCGCCGTGCGGATGGCCCTCGGCGAAGACGTAACGCCCGACTACCGCGCGCTCCCGCGCGCGACCTACACGGATCCCGAGGCGGCCTTCGTCGGCGTGACGCTCGAGGCGGCCCGGGAGGCCGGCACGGACGCCTTCGAGCTCGTCGCCGATTTCGCCAATGAGCACCCGCGGCTACGGCGTCGAGGCGACGCTGGGCCACGTGACGATCGTGGTCGATCGCGCGACGCGCGAGCTCGTGGGCGCCGCGGTCGCGTGCCCGGACGCGTCGGCCGCGATCCACGAGTGCGTCGTCGCCATCCAGGCGCACGTCCCGATGGAGACGCTGGCCGCGGCGATCCACGCCTTCCCGTCGACCTCGCGCATCTTCGACGGCCTCTACGCCGACGCGTTGCGCGAGCTCGAGCGACCAGGGAGCATCATCAAGGACTCGACGTCGCCGCAAGACCTTAGCGGGTCGAGCGGCGGACGCCACTCGACCCGGGTGCTGTCAGGGTTCGATCTGGATGGACTCCACCATCGCCTGCAGCTCCGCTCGACGCTGCGCCGAGGTTCCCGGATAGTCCATGGACTCGACCACGACTCGGGTAGCCATCGACGTCGAGGATCCAGAGATGCCATTGGTGGTCGGGGCCCTGAGCGTAGATGCCCGGCTCCCAGGGGCGGAATTCCTTGCATGTGGAAAGGTCTGCCGGTAGTTGCAGGTCGATGTATTTCCCGGAGTAGCCATCGAGGCTGACGTCGACGGGATCCGTGGCGTCGAGCACCCGGTGTGCGCGATCGCGTTCTGCGAACCCATCGACGGTGCTTCCCGTGTCGATCAGGTCCTCCGTCACGCATGGGTCGCGCGGCAGGTCGGCGCCGAAGCCGACGCCGACGGCCGCTCCACCGGAGGCGGCGTTTTCGTCGATCCAGACGGCCGCCTGGGGCGACTCCGGACCACCCGCTCGGGACGTCGATCGTGAGGTGAATCGGAGTCGTCCGTCGATCGTGCAGGCGGCGCGGAGCACGGCACCATCACGTACGTGCCCGGCGTCAGACAGCCCGTCCGAGAGCGCCACAGCTGATGCGCTCGGCGTGGCCGCGTCCGAACGGTGGGCGTTGGCGTCGCGCTCGGCGACGCTCTGAGCCGCCGATCCCACCCTTCCTCGGAAAGAAGGTTGATCCGACGATGGCAACGACCACGACAGCCGCCGCTGCGATCGGCGAGTTTCAAGGCGCTGTTCATTTCGCTGAACCTCCGCGCCGGCCACCAGGCACGGCGCTGTGGGGTCGCGGGGAGCTGGTCGAGCACGTTGTCCAGGACGCGGTCCGGGAGCGCGGTGCGCCATCCTCCAACCACGACCGAACGATGCGAGTGACGTCGCGATCGGTGCTCATCGGGCAGCCTCCTGCGGCGTCGGTCGGGCGTCGGCCTCGAGGGCCGCGCGCAGGCCGCGCATCGCGTGATGTAGTCGGGATCGGACCGTCCCGGCGGGGACGCCGAGCACGTCGGCGACCTCGTCGAGCGGCAGGTCGAGGTAGTGGTGGAGCACCACTACCGCGCGGTGATCGATGGAAAGCCGGCGGAAACCGCGCTCGAGCTGGTCGCGATCGACGACCGAGCTCGTGCCATCCGCCACCCTCGGCTCGTCGGCCGGGAGGAGGCGGACGTTCGGCGCCCATTGGCGGGTCCGGCGTCCCTCGCTGTAGCAGGCGCGCACGAGGAGCCGGTACGACCAGGCGTCAAAGCGCGCCGGGTCGCGGAGCTGCGGAAGGTCCCGCCAGATGGCGAGCAGCGCCTGCTGCGTCGCGTCCTCGGCAAGGTCGGTGTCGCGCAGGATCCTGTGCGCCACCGCGTGGAGTCGGTCGCCCGCGGCGACGGCGAGGCTCGCGAACGCCTCTTCGTCGCCCCGTTGCGCCCGTCCGATCAGATCGGGATCCACATCGCTTCCGCCGTTTCGCCGTCCGGTCAGCCCGGACGTTCACACGGTATGGGCGGTGTCGAGGCCCCAGTGACTCATTCTTCGTCGTCCGTAGCACCCGCCCCGATCAGACCTCGAAGACGACCTCGCCGTCGAGCAGGACCATCGTGGGGCGCGCGGTCGACAGCGGGCCGCCGGGCGTGACCGGCTCGTCGATCGCCGCAGCCGGGATGACCACGACGTCGGCTCGCTGGCCGACGGTCAGCCGGCCGCGGTCGGTTTCGCGCGCAGAGACGGCGGGGTCGATGCATGCGGCCCGGATCGCTCGGTCCAGGGTGAGGGACTGCTCCTCGGCGATAGATCGGCGTGCCCGCCGGCCAGCGTGGGTCCTCGCGGCGCACGGCGAGCGCGAGGCCCGGCCACGGGTCGTACGACTCGACCGGCGCATCCGTCCCGAACGGCATGACGGCGCCCGTGTCGGCGATCGACTTCCACGTGTAGGCAGTCGCCTCGGCGCGGTCGCCCCACAGCTTGCGCGCCTGGGCCGCATCGCAGCCGAGATGGACCGGCTGGACGCTGGCGGCGATGCCGGCCGCCGCGAATCGGCCGCGATCGTCGGGGTGCAGCATCTGGACGTGCTCGATCCGTGGCATCAGCGGCGCCGTCTTCGCGCCGGGCGTGAGCACGTCGAGCGCCGCCCGGACCGCGGCATCGCCGATCGCATGGATCTGGCGTGGCGATGCCGCCGGCGGCTGCGCGGGCCACGAGCTCGGCGAGCTCTTCGGGCTCGGTCATCCAGACGCCGCGGCGGCGGTCGGGCGGGAGCGGCCGGTCGGCCTCGGGCTCGATGTCGGCCAGGAGCGCGGCCGTCCGCGACCCGAGGGAGCCGTCGGCGAAGCACTTCTGCCAGCCGACCTTCGCGCGGCCGGCCGGGTCGCCGCCAAGCACCATCGCCGCTTCGGTAGCCCCGTTCAATAGCGGCCGAGAGGGAATCGTCCCGCAGGCACGCGTGCACCCGCAGCGGCAGCCGACCGGACTCCGCGAGGCGCGCGTAGGCCGGGAACGAATAGGCGAGATCCGGGTCCGGGGCGACGCCGCCCGGGTCGTGGCAGGCGACGACCCCGAGCGACACGAGCTCCTCGCCGACCTCGACGATCGCCGCCGCGAGGTCGTCCGGGGTCGGCGGCGGGACGTGGATCGTGACGAGGCGCGTCGCGGACTCGTACAGCACGCCCTCCGGCGTTCCGTCCGGCGCGCGACGGATGACGCCGCCCGGCGGGTCGTCCGCCACCGAGGGTGGCCGTGGCAAGGGCGGCGTGGCTGGCCCACAGCGCGTGGTGGTCGTGGGCCCACAGCGCCGCGCGCCGGCCGGGTGCCGCCGTCTCCAGTTGGTCGGCGGTCGGCCAGCCGCCCCATCGATCGCTGTCCCAGCCGTGGCCCTCCAGCCAGGCGTCCGGCGGGAGGGCGTCGTGGGCCGCGCGGAGGCGCGCGAGCCCCTCCTCGAGCGTGCGGGCGTCCGTGAGATCGACCTGCCGCGTCGCGATGGCGGCCTGGGCGAGATGGAGGTGCGCGTCGGTCAGCCCGGGGATCGCGACCTGGTCCGGTTCCAGGCGGATGCGTCTGCGTGAACGGGTCGGCCCGCGTCTCGAGGAACACCTCGGAGCCGGCGAACGCGACGCGACCGTCGCGGATCCCGATGGCCTCGACCCAGCCGAAGCCCTTGTCGCCCGACAGGGTCGCGATGCGGCCGGTGATCGAGGGTCTCGAGGGGCATGGCCGGTCAGCCTAGCGGTCGGGCGGCTCCGGCGGCACCGGTTCCGACGCGGTCGGGCGGTCCGCGAGCAAGCCCGCGAGGCCGTCGCGACAGGCCGGCTCCCAGCCCGAGCGCCAGCGCGACCCGCGCCTTGATCGCGCACAGGTGCCCGACCCGGAGCGCGCCGGCGCGGACCCACGTCGCGCCGCCGCCCGGGAACGCGTACGCCGGTCGAGACAGCGCCCGCCGGGCAACGCGACGCCAGCGCGACCACCACGCCCGCGGCCATCGCCCGTTCGGCGGCGGCCAGCAGCCCGGCGCGTGTTCCCCGCCCCGGTCGCGGCGACGACGATCCCGTCGGCGCCGGCGCGCCACCGCGGCATCCAGCAGCGACCCGTCCGACGCCGATCCCAGCCGTCAGCAGGTGGACCCGCGCCACGGCCGTCGGCCGCGGGCGACCCGGCGGCGCGGCCCGCGCGGCCGCTCCACCACGGCCCGGCCGTCCGACCACACGACCCAGCGTCCCGCCGTTGGGTGACCGAACGTGTGAAGGCGGTCGTGTGCAGCTTCGTGACGTCGTCGGCCGGCTCCATCGTGCCGGCGAGGTCACGACGACCACGCCCGCACCGCGCAGCTCGGCGCGAGGCGGCCGCGCGCGACCGCATCGCGCAGGTTGGCCGGCCCGTCGAAGTCTGCCTCGTGCGGCGCCCGCATCGCACCGGTCACGACGACCGGCTTCGCCGAGCGAAGCACGAGATCCCAGGCGAAGCTCGTCTCCTCGATCGTATCGGTGCCCTGGACGACCACGACGCCGTCGATCGCGGGGTCGTCCGAGCGCCCCCTGCACGACCACGGCGATGTCGAGCACATCCTCGAACGTGAAATGGCTCGCGGGCGTCAGCCCGCGTTCGATCGGGACGATGTCGGCGATCGCCTCGAGCCCCGGCGTCCGGGCCAGGATCGCCGCGCCGTCGAGCGCGGGCACATTGCCGCCCGCGTCGGAATCGAAGCCCATGCTGATCGTCCCGCCCGTGAACACGATCGCGACGCGGGCCATGGCGGACGCGGCGGTCGGCGGTCGGCCGGATCCGTCGGTGCGATCGGGTCGGCGGCCTCGGCGGATCGGCCCGATCGGCAGGGTCGGCGGCCTCGGCCGGTGGCGTCGGCAGCGCCGAGTTTCATCTCGACGGTCCGTCCTGGTGCTTCGTCGGATCGGATCGGCGATGGCGACCGGTTCGATCGGCGGTGGCAGCCGGCTCTGCGGAGCATCCGCGTCCTCGCGCCACTTCGGGCGGTCGGCGCCCAGGGCGGCCGCGAGCGGGTCCTCGAAATGCGGGTCGGCGCTCGCGCCGGCGATGCCCAGGTTCGGGTCGCGCAGGAAGACGCTGGCGACGCCGGTGGCGAGGACACCCACGCCCACCACGAGCATGACCGTGCCCGTCCCGATCAGGTCCGAGATCGGGCCGACGATGATGATCGGCAGGAAGCTCGACACCGAGACGAGCATGTTCAGGACGCCGAACACCCGACCCCGCACCTCCTCGGGCAGGTCCTCCTGCAGCTGGGTCTGGGCCGGGATCGCCACGCAGCCGTAGGCCAGACCGGCGACGAACGCGATGACCACGACGATCGCCAGCAGCGACGTCAGCGCCGAGAGGTCGAGCAGGCTGCTCGCGTCATCGGCGCTCTGCAGTAGCCGGCTGATCGGCCCCGCGATCGAGAGCAGCGCCAGCATGATCCCGAGCGTGATCAGGCCACCCTCGATGACCCGCCGGCGCGGGAGGAACTTGCCGTACGCGTTGAGCAGCAGGATGCCCATCACGATGCCGCCGCCGAGCGGCAGCACGATCACGGCGAAGTCCTTGGGCTTGAGGCCGAGCGCCGTCTCCGCGAAGTCCGGACCGAGCACGCCGAGCACGCCGATCAGCGACGCGGTGATCCCCAGATAGAGCAGCGACCAGCCGATCGAGCGGTTGGACCAGATGAAATCGAGGCCCTCGCGCAGCTGCGCGACGGTGGACCGGATCGCCTCCTGCGTCGCGCCGACCGGGTGGGCGCCCGTATCGGTCGCGGCCCGGGCCGGCGGCGGTGAGGGCGGCAGCGTGAAGCAGAAGACCGCGGCCAGGAAGTAGAGGGCCGCGACGATGATGATGACCGCCTGCGGGCCGAAGACGTTGATCGACGAGCGGACCGAGCAGCGCGAACCCGATGGCGAACGCGGCGTTCAGGGTGATCGTGAAGACGCCGTTCGCGGCCAGCAGCTGGTGGCGCGGCACGACCTCGGGGATCATCGCCGCCTCCGCGGGCGCGAAGAACACCGTCACGGTCGAGACGAAGATGTTCAGCAGCAGGATCAGCAGGAAGTGGTCGCCGACGAGGAACAGGCCGACGATCGCGAAGCCACGCAGGATGTTCGTGGCGATGAGGACGAGCCGCCGATCGACCCGGTCGACGTAGACGCCGGCCACCGCCGAGAACAGCACGGCCGGCACCAGGAACGACAGGATGAGCAGGCTGACCGCGGTGTTCGGCTGCGTCGACGACACGATGACCGTCAGGCCGAACAGCACCATGTTGCCGCCGATCTGGGTCGCCGCCTGCGACAGCCAGAGACGCAGGAACGAGGCGTTGCGGAAGACCGCCAGCGCGCCCTCCGAGTCGCTGGCTTCGGGCGACTCCGGCGCGACCACGCCGGCGTCGACCGGTCCCCGGTCCCGGTCATCGGCCCTCGTCCGAGGGTGTTTCGGCCGCGGCCCGCGGCTCCGGCGGCCGGCGACCGCGGCGTTCAGCGCCGGGTCGCCGCGCCGCACGAACTCGACGAAGCGATGTTCGAGGCGTCGCCCGCTCCAGCAGGACGTGCCGGCCACAGGTCTGGCAGCGCAACCCGATGTCGGCCCCGAGCCGGTCCACGAGCCAGGTATCGCCCCCGCACGGGTGGGTCCGGCGAAGCCGCAGGACGTCGCCGAGCAGCAGGGTCAGGACGGGTCGCACCGGCACGGCGGACAGGCTATCAGAGCCGCGGACGGCCGTGCCCCGGGACCAGTTCGCGCTCCGTCGCCGGGACGTCGACGCGTTCGAGCGGGCGTGACCTCCACGACGACGTCGGGCAGGGTCGCCGCGAGCTGCGCGATGATGCCGCCCGATCGGGTCAGCGAGCCCGTGAGCTTGTCCGGGCGCGCCGATCGCCAGGAGCTCGAACGGGTCGTCGAGCGGGACGCCGTCGACCGTGACGGCCCCCGCGGCGCCGACGGTGACGACCCCGGGCACGAGCCGGACGGACTCGACCGCCATCGCCTCCGCGCCGGCGTTGCGCAGCTCATTGACGAGGTCCTCGACGCCGCTGCCGTCGATCGGGCCGCGGATCGTGATGACGACGCCCGGGCCGCGTCGCCGGATCGATGCCCGCGTACAGGCGCACGCGGCGCAGGTCGGCGCGCAGCTCGTCGACCGAGACCTCGCCACGTTGCGTGTTGGTCGTGAGGGTCGCGAGCTCCCGCTCGAGCGTCGCCGATCTCGCCGCGCAGACGGTCGTTGCCATCGTTCAGGTTCGCGACGAGCACCGTCAGCTCCTGCGACGACAGGCCGGCGAACGCCGAGCCGCTCGCCTGGGTCCGCAGCTGCACGATGACCAGCAACCCGAGGATGAAGGTCACGGCCGCGATCGTCAGCTGATTCCTGCGTTGGTGCATCGCGTCAGCCGTCCGGGTCGACGCCGCTTGCGGCGACGGCTGCGGCCGGGCGTAGCGCAGCGTCACCGTGCCGGCGAACGCCGGCATGTCGACCGATTTCGGGCTCCGCGATCGAGACCCGCAGACCCCACGCCTCGGCCCGCGCCCGGATGAAGTCGACGAAGCCCGGCGACGCGCTCAGCCGCGGCATACAGGTCGTCCGGCCCGATGGCCGTCACCTGGTACGGGCCGGCCAGGTATGCGGAGTTGACGAGGATCGACGGACCGATATCGATGACCGCGGTCGTCGGCGTCATCCGCTCGCCGTTGACCGCGATCGGCCTCGGCGCCAGCGGCCCACAGCTCCTCGACGATCGTGCGCAGGTCACGGGCCCCGACCAGCAGGTCCTCGGTGTTGCCCTCGGGATCGGCGGGCTCGAGCGAGTCCTCGATCTGGAGCACGATCCCGGAGCCGGTCAGCGGGATCAGGCCCGCCGCGATCCGCGCGGCCTGGAGCTCGTCGTTGAGCCCTTCGACCAGGGCCGCCGATCCCTCGCCCGACCTGCTCCGCGGCCTGGATCCTCGTCCGCAGGTCGAGCAGCGACGCCTTGAGCGCCTCCTGGTCCGCCTGGAGGTCGGTCGCCGTCTCGACGAGCGGGGAGCGTTCCTGGGTCGTGTACCGGACGCGCGGCCCCTCCGCCGCGAGCTGGGCCGCCACCAGGAACCCGAGACCCAGGAGGGCGACCCCGAGCGTGACCTGCCAGCTCGGGATGGCCCGCAGACGCGCTGCGACGGTCACGGCACCGCGCCCGGCCGGCCGCGCCGGGAGCGCGACAACACGAGGAGGCCGACCGCGAGGAAGACGACGCCCGCGACGAGGGCAAGGAGCAGCGTAGAGTCCCCGCGGATCAGATCGATGCCGGTCCCGACTCACCCGGGATCGGGGCTGCCGATGGGCGCCGGGGCGCCGGGCCTGGTCGTGGCGCCCGGGATCTCGCCCGGTGCTCCCCAGGCGGATGGCCGCGGACCCGGCGGGGCCGGCTGCGGCCCGTGCTTCGCGGGCACGACCGCACCCAGGTCGGCGAGCCACGCGGCGTTGAACTCCGCCACGTCCTGCCCGATCGCGGCCTCGAACGCCTCGTTGTCGGTCAGGCCGTCCGCGTACGAGCCGATGAGGTCGACGAGCGCATCCTGGTCGTGGGTCCGGATGAAGTAGTCGACCGCGCTGACGCTCTCGGCATACGCGAGGAAGAACCCGTCGCCGGTCGGGAACTGGCCGACCAGCCCGTCGAGCGGGATCAGCGTGCCGCCGCGGGCCGCGCTCTCGACCGCCGCGCGATCGCCGGCGTCGTAGCCCTGGCTCAGGTAGACCGCCAGGCCCTCGTTCAGCCAGCGCGGCGGGAAGTGGTACGGGTTCTGGACGGCGGTGTCGAAGACGAGATGGACGAGCTCGTGGCGCACGACGATCTCGTCCCAGCCGACATCCGACGCCCCGACCAGCGCGAACAGCGTGCGGATCTCGGCGTTCGCCTGGCCGCCAACGTTCTCGCGAGTTCCCGGCCCGAGGGCGTCGTAGAACGCATCCTGATCGGCGTAGATGAAGAAGTCGATGGGCTCGTCTTCGGTGACGCCGAGAAGATCCGCAGTCTTCTTGACCGCGTCGTCGCCGACCCGCATCGACCGTTCGCCGAACGCGGTATCGCCTTCGTACCAGTGGACAGTCACGAAGTCGCCACGAACCGTCTTCCAGTCGAAGCGCTCGTCGGCGTAGAGGGTGGCGATCTTCGGGCCCAGCACGGGATCGCCGTCTTCCGGCGTGATCCGCCATCGCGCAGAAACCGGGGTGTTGGGCAGGAGGTGGCCGTCGGCGGCGACGCTGACCTGGTGGCGCAGGGTGGTCGCGCCGGTCGAGGTGGGCGGGGGCAGCTCCACGACGAGCGGCGACGCGTCGGCGAAGGTGAGCAGAACCTCGACGCGGGCGGGCGTCTCATCGAGCGTGACGGGCTGGGTGAGCTCCAGGCCCTGCCCGAACGTGCCCTCGATGGTGGGCGTTCCGAAGTCCGGTTCGGCGGCCCGGGCCGGCGTCACGGCGGGACCGGCGAGCGCGGCGGCGGCGGTCAGCGCGGCGAACGCGGCGACGAGCATCCAGCGAGCCACTCGCACCCGCGCCTCGGTCGCGTTCGCGAGACGCCACGCCGTCACGGCTGGCCCCACGCCAGTCCGGCGAAGCGCAGCGCCCCCAGGCCGTTCTGGCCGGCGCCCAGCAGCCCGTCCCGGGCCAGGGCCCAGCCCGAGCCGTAGGTGATCGGGATGACCGGCGCGTCGCGCTGGACGACGTCCTCGGCCCGGTCGTAGGCGGCCGCCGCCGCGGCCTCGTCCGTGGTCGCGCCCGCTTCGAGGATCGCGGCGTCGAACTCATCGGAGCTCCAGCGGCCGTAGTTGTTCGTGGACCCGGTCGCGAGCAGCACGCCGAGGAAGTCGTTGCGGCCGGGGTAGTCCGCGACCCACGACAGCTGCCACATCTGCGGTGGATCGTTGTCCAATCGGTCGAAGTACGTGCCGAAGTCCATGACCTCGGCGTTCAGCGTCACGCCGAGCTCGCGCTTGATCTCGCTGACGACGGCCTGATCGTACGGCGAGCCGCCGGTCAGGAGCGTGACCTCCGGGAAGCCCCGGCCGCCCGGGAATCCCGCATCGGCGAGCAGCGCCCGGGCGGATTCCGGGTCGTGATCGGGCAGGACGTCGCGATCGCTCCGATCCGGGATGCCGGGCGGGACCATGGACGTCGCGACGGCGTCCGGGTTGGAGACCGCAAGGACGGCGATCCGGCGCCAGTCGACGGCCGCCGCGAAGGCTCGCCGGACATTCACGTCGTCGAACGGCGGCCGGCTCGTGTCGAACCCGTAGAAGTCCGTCGAGAGCGACGGTACCTCGCGCAGTTGCGGACCAAGGACCGGGTCGTAGGCGATCCACGACGCATCGAACTCGGAGATGCCGATGTAATCGATCTCGCCTTCCTCGAAGGCATCGACGCCGCTGGCGCCTCCGATGTCGGTGACGACGGTGATCTCGCCGATGGCCGGCGGTCCGGCCCAGTACGCCGGGTTGGCGCGCAGGACCATCGCGTCCTCGGTCACCTCGGCGAGGTGGTACCCACCGCTGACGACGAAGGAATCGCCCGCGAGCAGCGCCCCGGCGTCGCTGCCGACGCCCGGCGGCACGATCCCGAACGTGGGGCTCGCGACGACCGTGACGAACTCGGCTGCGGGCCGCACGAGATCGACGATCACGTCATTGGCCGCCTCGTCGGCGGTCAGGCCGACCTCGTCCGCGTTGCCATTGCCCTGGATGTAGCCCAGCGCTCCCTCGACATCGAGCATCAACGTCGCCAGCGGGGACGGCGCGGCCGGATCGATGATCCGCAGCCAGCTGCGAACCACGTCGGCAGCCCGTAACGGGGAGCCGTCGCTGAAGGTGAGCCCGGGCCGAAGATGGAAGATGACCCTGCGCCCGCCGTCCTCGATCCGCCACGACTCGGCGAGGGCCGGCCGCAGTTCGAGGGTCTCGTCGAAGGTCGTCAGCGTCTCGAAGAACTGGGCGATGAAGGCGGCGCTGCCCGCGTCACCGGTGGCGGCCGGGTCCAGGCTCGTCGGGAGGCCAAGGGCGATCCTTGCGGTGCCATCGCTCTCCGCCGCCGGGGCCTGGGAGCAGGCACCGGCGAGCAACGCGCCGGCGAGCAGGGCCGGACGAGCAGGACGGACCGGCGCAGCATCGGCCGGAGTATACGGGTGATACCCCGTGGAGCCTGCCGCGGGGACGCCGGGAACGAGATGAGGCCCCGCAGACCACACCGCCGGGGGAACGATGCTTGACCGCGGGGCCTCTGCTGCGATAACGACTCAGGTCCACCGTCGTTAGGGCCGTTCCCGTCTGAATGCCGAGGAATCATCGCCGTGAAATCCGGGACCTCGGGCAGGCGGCTGGCCCGCGGCGGTCCGGGGCTACGATGTCCGGGTGACCCTGCGCCTCCGCAACACCCTGACCCGGGGCGTCGAGCCGGTGGTGCCGCTCGAAGCCGGGCGCGTCCGGATGTACACCTGCGGCCCGACCGTGTACCGGTACGCCCATGTCGGCAACCTGCGCTCCTACCTCCTGGCGGACCTGATCCGGCGGACCCTCGTCTATCACGGGCTCGAGGTGCTCCACGTCAAGAACATCACCGATGTCGGGCACCTGCGCGACGAGCGCTTCGACCGCGGCGAGGACCGGATGCTCGTTGCGGCCGGCCTCGAGCAGAAGTCAACCACCGAGATCGCCGACGCCTACGAGGCCGCGTTCCATGCCGACGAAGCGCTCGTAAATGTCCTGCCCGCGCACGTCTTCCCGCGCGCGACCGAGCACATCCCGGAGATGCTCGCGCTCGCCGAGGCGCTCGAGGACGCCGGCCACGCCTACCGGTCGCCCGAGGGCAACGTCTACTACTCGGTGTCGTCATTCCCCGGGTACGGCCGGTTGTCCGGCAACTCGCTCGACGACCTGCGGGCCGGTCACCGCGGCGACGTGGAGCCGGACAAGCGCGATCCGGCCGACTTCGCGCTGTGGAAGGCCGCCGGCGAGGGGCGCGCGCTCAAGTGGCCGACAGATCGGTGGGGCGAGGGGTATCCCGGCTGGCACCTGGAATGCTCGGCGATGGCGCGGCGCTACCTGGGCGATCGATTCGACCTGCACACCGGTGGCATCGATAACGTCTTTCCCCACCACGAGGACGAGATCGCGCAGTCGGCGCCGCTCGTCGGCGGCCCGCCCGCGACCATATGGGTCCACGGCGAGCACCTCCTGATGGCCGGACGGAAGATGGCCAAATCCGCCGGCAACTTCCAGCGCGTGACGGAGCTCGCCGAGCGCGGCCTCGACCCGCTGGCGTTCCGCTACCTGACCCTGACGTCGCGGTACGGACGGAAGCTCAACTACTCGGACGACTCGCTCGACGCGGCCGCGGCCGGCGCTGGCCTCGCTCCGGGCCAGGCTCGCAGCGCTGGGACCGCCGCCTGAGGATGGCGCGTGGGTCGCGCCCGCGGTGCTGTCGGCGGGTGCCGCGGGCGACCGACCCGCGGGGTCGGCGTCGGGGATCGCCGGGTTCGGCGACGCGGCCGGGTACGTCGTCGAGGACCGGGCCCACGAACCCACCGCTCCCCTGTCCCCCGCCGGGCGCGAGCTGCATGACCGGTTCGTGGCGGCGCTTGACGACGACCTCGACCTTCCGGGCGCTCTGGCGCGCGTCCGCGAGATGCTCCGCGCCGACCTGCCACCGGACGAGCGTCGCTGGCTCGTGCTGGACGCCGACGCGGTCCTGGGGCTCGACCTCCACCACGTCTGGGACGCGCAGGCGGCCGAAAGCCGGGGCGGTGCAGACGTGCCGGCCGACGTCAGCGCACTCCAGGTCGCCCGGGACGAGGCTCGAGCCGCCCGGGACTACGCGCGCGCCGATGCCCTCCGCCAGGAGCTCGGCGATCGCGGCTGGGACGTCGAGGACGGTCCCGGCGGCTCGACGCTGCGTCGCCGCTGACCCGGAACCAGGTCCGGCCAGGTTCAGAACGGCCGGCCGAGCCCCCCGAGGACCAGCACCAGAACGACGAGGGCCGCGATCGACAGCACCAGGCCCACGACGGCGAGGATCCTCCCGATGGTGCGCACGTCGGCGCCGCCCACGCGGCTCAGGACCAGGCCACCGCCGAGCAGGCCCGCCCCGATAAAGAGGAGTCCGAGCGGGCCGGGCGATTCCCCAAACAGCAGGACTGGCGCGAAGACGACGACCAGCACGACCAACGTCACGAGGGGCGCAACGGCCCTTCTCAGAGGCGATCGAGCGTTCGTCATGGCCGTCATCATCGCGCATCGACCGGGGGCTACCGTCCCGCCGATGCGCAGACGACCCCAGCGAATTTGTCAGTCGAGGTACGCGAGCGGCAGCGACAGCCCGAATTCGCTGGCGAGGGCGGCCATGTCCCGGCGATCGTGGTCGCGGGGTTCGTAGTGGGCGTGGAACGCCAGCTGCAGGTCGGGGGTCGCGCAGCGGACGATCCGACCGGCAATCAGACCCTCGGCGTCGAGACTGCCCGTCGGGTAATCGAATTGCTCGCCCGCGAGGCCGGTCTGCACGCCGGCGCCAGACGCATCCCAGACGATCGGGTGGAGATCCACTCGACCGAGGGCGCTCTCCAGCACGACCCGCGCGGGCCGTTCGTCCAGAGTCATGGCATATCCAAGCGACCTCAAGGCGTCGATCGCACGATCCACATCCTCGGCGCCGACGCCAAGGTCGAGATCGCCATGTGGTCGTGTCTCCCGGCGCAGCAACGCATCGACCCCCCAGCCGCCGCTGATCCCGGCTCGTATCCCGACGGCCTTGAGCCCATCGAGGACGCGGAGGACCTCGGCGCCGCTCATGCCGGACGAGCTCAACGGTCAGGCGCCCCACCACATCGGGACGTGCTGGAAGTCGGAGTTGCGCCAGGCGATGGCGGCCTTTGCGAGCGCCGCCCAGGCATCCGATTCCGTCGGGCCGCTCACAGCCCCGGTCGTGGTGTGGCGCCCGGACATGAACGTCGCCCGGATGGTGACGGCCTTCGCGGATCCGCTCGGATCAGCGACCTCGTTCGACTCCACCGACTCGACGACGATGGCGATCCCGAGCGTGGCCTGCAGCCGCTCGATCAGCTCGGCGCCCGAAGTCGGCTCGTCGCCAGCCTCCGTGCCCGTCCTCAACTTGCCGCCGAGGAAGACGATGATGACGACGATCCCGATCACGATGAGGGGCACGTACGGATCGGCCAAGGTCATGTCCTCCATGGCGGATCGACGCGATTCGCCACCAGCAAGTCCCCGCGCGATCCGAACCGGTCGATGATCCGGTAGAAGTTCCGCTTCGACTGGCGGTCCCGTTCGTCGTCGGGGAGGCTCGTCCAGCCGCGGTGCTCATGCCGCTCGAGCGGCAATCCATCGATGCGGACCGCCCGGCGCGGGGTCTCTTCGTCCTCGGCGCCGTCGCGCAGCACGAGGCTCCACCAGATATCGAGGTTCCGGTAGAACCGGAATCGCTCGTCGAGCGGGCCGTATGCGGCCGCGTCCGCGCGCCGGAATGCCTGGACGTAGCCCTCGATCGCGTCGACGTCGCCGGCCGGCGCGTCCTCGAAGGTACGCAGGTCGGTCGAGGTGATCCCCCAGCCACCGACGATCGCGACCTGCTCGTCGTCCAGGGCGCGAACCAGGGGCGTCACGAAGTCGCCGGTCGGCTCGAGGCTGGTGTCGAGCAGGACGACCACGGGCGCCTCGACGCGGCGGATCCCGATGTTCGTCGCCGCCGCATGGCCGAGCCGCTCCGAGGTCCACACGATCTCGACGGGGAGGTCGCCGCCGCTCCCGTCAGGGGGCCCGATCGACTCCAGCACTGCCGCCTGCTCGTCGGACGGGCCGTCGGCGACGACCACCACCGATGTCCCGGCCGGAGCATGGGCACGCAGCCCGGCGAGCGCGCGCTCGAGATCCCCGGCCAGTCGGTGGCGATCAGGACGACGGTGGCGAGACCGACTGCCGGATCCTCGAAGCGCGCCGGCACGTTGCGCGACGCGCCGTAGCGGACTCGGGCGCCCTCGTCGACATCGGGCGGCGCGGCGGGCGAGAGCGCGAAGTCGGTGCCGCGATCCACGATGACCCAGCCGGCCGCCTCGATCTCGCCGCGCAGCCGATCGGCGAGGGGCCAATCGCGCGCCGCGCGGGCGCGCGCTCGATCGTGCGCGGCCGTGAGCACGGCCTCCGGGATGTGGGTGCGCGTCACGAGCCGGTCAATTGCTCCGCCGCGCCAGGGTCAGGTAGTAGAGCAGCGTCAGCACCGAGGTGACCGCCGCGGCGAGGTAGGTCAGGGCCGCAGCCGTGAGCATCGACTGCGCGCCGCGCCTCTCTTCGGGTGTCGTGATGATCCCGGTCGAATCGAGCATCGCCAGCGCCCGGCGGCTCGCGTCGATCTCGACGGGGAGGGTCAGGACCGAGAACAGCACGGCGATCCCGAAGAACAGGATGCCGAGCGTGACGAGCCCCGTCACCTGGAAGATGAGGCCCGCGAAGATCAGGATGTAGGCCACGTTCGGGCCGAAGCTGGCGGCCGGGACGAGGAGACTCCGGAGCTGCATCAGCGTGCTGCCCTCGGCGTGCTGCTGGGCATGACCGACCTCGTGGGCCGCGATCGCCATCGCCGCGACCGTCGGTTGCTCGGCAACGGCCTGCGACAGCCCGAGCGAGCGGTCTCGTGGATCGAAATGGTCGGACAGGTTGCCGGGCACCACCTTGAGGGCCGTGATGGCCACATGTCCCGGCTTGTCACCGAACGTGGCGCGCTCGCGCAGGAAATCGGCGATCTGCGCGCCGCTCAGGCGGGCACCGTTGGGGACTCGGCTCCAGCGCCCATACGTCGAGCGGATGTACAGCTGGGCCGCGCCGGAGATCAGCACGGTCACGATGATCAGGCCGATGTAGAGGGGATCGAAGAACACCTGGGTCACTCCGGGCTACGTAGTGCCGAAATCCTACGACGGGTGCGCGGGCTCCGCCTTGACGGGTTCGATACGTTGCCTCCATGGACCACACGATGCCTTCGCTGAACCGACTCGCCTTTTCCGCGACCGTCCATTGCCTCACGGGCTGCGGCATCGGTGAGGTGCTGGGGCTCGTCATCGCCACGCAACTCGGCTGGCACGACGCACCCGCGATCGCGCTCGCCATCGTGCTGGCGTTCGTGTTCGGGTATGGGCTCACGCTCCGCCCGCTGCTGAGTTCCGGAATGGCCGTGCGATCCGCGCTGAGGCTGGCGTTCGCCGCGGACACGCTGTCGATCACGGTCATGGAGATCGTGGACAACGCGATCCTGCTGGTCATCCCGGGCGCGATGGACGCAGGGATCACGAGTGGCCTGTTCTGGGGCAGCCTGGCGGTCGCCCTGGCCGTCGCCGGCGTGGCCGCGTACCCGGTCAATCGCTGGCTCATCGCCCGTGGCCGCGGACACGCGGTCGTCCACGGGCACCACTGACGGGCGCGCGCCTCTACGTTCCAGTCGAGCCCTCGCCGGTCGTCGGCGGCACACCGGCGCGCGCATGCAGCGTCGCGGCGTAGCCCTGCCACAGGTCTCGTCCGTACGTCAGCTCCGGGTCCCACGGCTTCCCGAACGACGCCCAATGGATGAGGCTCGGGTCGTCGACGTCCTCGAGGACCGGCATCGCGTTCCAGCGTGGCTCGAGCATGGCGCGGTCCGGCCCCGCGTACGCCAGCATGATGTCCTGGTCGTGCAGGCCGTAGCGCTCGACCCACGGCAGGTACGTGCTACTGAAGTCGTCGCGACGCAGGCGGTCCAGGTCGAGCACGAGGACCCCGGCATTCAGCGCGGCGTGCCCGAACCCATGTGTCAGGCCCATGCGTCTTCGCAGCTCCGTCGCCGGCTCCTCGGCGACCCGGCGTGGTGCGCGGTGCCACTCGCTGGCCTCGCTGACGTTGGAGTCCCGGGCGGCGATCGGTCGGCCGCCGAGGTCCATCGCCGCGAGGCGGCAGATGTCACCGAGCACGAGCGTGTCGATGTCAACGTAGACGACGCGGTCAACGTCATCGAGCAGCTGCGGCAGGATCAGCCGGTCGAGCGTCGAGATCGTGATCCGGGCCGGAAGCCGTCGGGGGCGACCCGCGGAGTGGTAGGCGATGGCATCACACGGCACGAACGTCATCGGGAGCGATGGAAACGCGGCGGCCAGCCAGTCCTCGTATGCGCGGCTCAGGCCGCGGCCGAGAACCCACAGGCGAATCGGCCCGGATGCGTTCGCCAACATCGATTCGATCAGGACGGGTGCCTGGGACGTCAGGTTCTGATCGAAGCACAGGACGATGTTCGCGACCCTCGCCGGATCGACCGTGTCATGCGGCCCGAACCGTCGGATGCCGTCGCGAGCCGAGGCGATGGCGGCGGCCACGTCGATGGTTTTCGGTGGATCGACGACAGGACCCTGGAAGCGGGCTTTCGCCTCGGCGACCCGGTCTCGGGTGAGGTCGCGCCAGACGTCGTAGACCTCGCGCTCGTCGGCCCCTGCCAGGATCCTCTCGAACGTCCTGGAGATCAGGGCGCGGATCCCGTCCTGCATCTCTGTCAGCCGGGCGTCGCCGGGACCCAGGCCGGTGAGGCCGGCGACGCGAGCGTCGCCGGGGCTATCAGTCTGGAACTCGACGGGGACGCCGAGGGCGACGAGCGGGAGGTAGGCGAGCAGGTCGCCGGTCACCGCTCGATCGAGGTCCCGCTGGTAACGGGCGAGCGTGGCGCTCGCGCCGCGAAGGCCGTCCGTCAGCGATCGCGGACGGTTGTCGTCAACCTGGTGGGTGTACTGGCGCACGTTCCGCGCACCGCGTGCGGCCTTTAACGGACTGTCGATCAGCCCGACCGCTCCCTTGCCGCGGTAGGCGACCTCGCGCGCGGGGAAGATCGCGTCGACGGTCGTGGTCAGACAGCCGCTGAAGAACGCGTCGATACCCGCGCTCAGCAGCAGGAAGACCGTGTTCCAGTCCCGGCAACCGACCGGCCCATACCGGCGAAGGTAGTCCCGGGCATCGTCGGTGAGCATCTCGACCCGTTCGACGTGGAACGAGATGAAGAACGGCCGGATATTCGGGTGGTACGGGAAGTCGTATCGAAGGTCGTACAGCGGGTGCATGTGGTCCCCGAAGGCGACCATCCAGGTCCCCTCGGGCACGTCGCTGACGCTGCTGAAGTCGCGATCGACCGGGACCAGGTGAATCGACCCCGTCGCGTTGGGTGCGCGAAGTTCTGGTTGAACGCCGGCCTGCAGCTCGGTCGCCAGATCTCCGAGCCCGTCGTCGCCGGAAAACCTCACGTTGCTCAGCCGCGCGAGGTGGGCCATCAGGGACAGGCTCTGGATGTGGTCGTCGAGCGTCCCCGAGCTCGATGCGTCGTCCTGCGCCTGGTAGTCCATCACCGCCACGGGGATCGAACCGGTCGGGACGGAGATGGGTCGCCGGTCGAGCCAGCGCTCGATCCGGGTCAACGAACCGCGCCTGGAATCGTCGAGGTCAATAGGGGTCCTTGCACGCAGCTCCGCCACGAGCGCGGCGGCGCGCTCACGCTCGCCGAAGGCGAGGAATCGACCGGCGAGGTCGACCAGGGTGCTGGCGTCCATTCGGTCCGTCCGGGCGCCGATGGCGAGCGCGCGCTGGCGGGCGTCGACGCTCCCGTCGGCGAAGGTCGCGTCGACAGATTCGACCGGGATCCATGCCGACAGGGCCTCGTCGTCGAGATCGCAGATCCTCGTCCACGCCCTTGCGAACTGCCCGCGGCGATGCAGCAGCAGCGCATGACCCATCGCCGACGCCGCGCCCCCACCCGCCATGTGCCCCGCGCCCTCCGCGGCCGCCCAGGCGTAGCTCCACTCCGTTGCGTCGGCCAGGGTCGCCACGCTTCGGATCACGGCGCGCTCGAGCGGTTTGCCCTGCGCAATCGCCTCGGTCAGTGCCGCCCTAGCGCGCTGACGGGCCACCGCCTTGGCCGTCGAGGCGTCCGGTCGCTGGGTCCCGGCAATCGCCTTCGTCGTGTCCCGGTCGGAGGCTGGACCCGTCAATCGGCGGAATATCGAGCGCACTCGCGTCCGCACGCGGAGCAGCGCGTCGCCCCTGGACTCGGACCGTCCGAGGTCCGCCAGCAGTCGGCGGACCGAGGCTACCCGATTGGGATTCACCCTATGGATCCCGGTCGGGTCGACCTGGCTGCGAGCGTCAAGACGCGCGATCCGAGTGATAGTGCACGGGCTACCTCTGATTGCGCTGCGACGTCCTACGGGCCGCGCAAGAGTGTAGTCGGCGCGAGGCGAGGGACCGTCCGGAGGGATATCGGCGACCTCTGCCCGGTACACGTCGCGGGGCGGGGGCCCGGTTGTCACGTGAAGGACCACGGCGATACAGTCGGGGCCATGATCGAACATCGCGACTGAGCCGGCGAGAGCTGGCAGGCCTTCCCGTGGATCAACCGGCGCTCGAGCGAGCTGACTTCCCTCACCGACCGCATGCACAAGAACCCGGCGTTCAGCCAGGCCGGCTAAAGGCGGGCTCCGCGATACTCGCGTGATGAAGCTCTATTTCTCCGGGCCGTTGTTCAGCACCCCCGAGCGCGCCTGGAATGCGGAGGTGGCGGCAGCCCTTCGCGCGGCCGGGCACGAGGTCTTCCTGCCGCAGGAGAAGGGGCCCGACAAGGATGGCCCCAGCATCTTCGCGATCGATGTGGGCCGGATCGACTGGGCGGACGGTCTGGTCGCGATCATGGATGGGCCGGATCCGGACTCGGGTGCGGCCTGGGAGGTCGGCTACGCGTTCGGCACGAAGAAACCGGTGGTCCTCGTCCGCACCGACTTTCGCGCACTTGCCGGCCATGCCGGCGACTACAACCCGATGCTGACGCAGGCCGCGACGGCCCGGATCGACCTCCCGGCGGCCTCGACTACGGAGGTCATCGTGGCGATCCTTGACGCGCTATCCCGGATCGACGCCGAATGACGCTGACCAGCCGCGGCGTCGACGCTCGCGAAGCAGAGCCATGAGGCGAACCGGGGATTTGATTCCTAACCTGTGATCCTGGGGACTCACAAGAACGCCGATGACGTGGTCATGAATGACCTGTATTGGACACTTGCGGGATGGGAAGCCTGACCCACGTGATGCGTGGCGGCCGCGGCATCGTCGCGGCCGCCATCTCTCTTACCCTCGTGCTGGGGTGTGCCCCGTTGGGATTCGACTCGGAGGAGGACATCGGAGGCTCGCCCGACGAGGCCCACCAGATGGTCGAGGACTGGTTCGTCAAGGCCAGCACCGGAGCTGACGATGGCGGCTGGTCGTTGTTGTACCCGGGGATTCGAGAAGCCCTCATCGGAGATGTCGACGCCTACCAAGAGGTCCTGCGGACCGCGGATTGGGATGGGCTCGACTACCGGGTCGGTGAGGTTTTCGTGAGCGACGGTGAGTACTGGGTCACGGTCCATGTCGCAGGCGGCGTGGATCAGGTCCCTGACTTCATGCGTCGTTGGGGTCTCATCCAATTCACGCTGCGCGAAGGACGACCGACCGACGAAGGCCAGATGGTGGTGCGGATCGAACCTGATGGCCGTGTCCGAGGCATTCAGGCATCGGGCGGTCCGTAGGCGAGATCTACGTCCAACCTCATGCGCTCAGAATCGCCCCCAGCACATTCCCGCTGACGTCGCACCCAAGTCGCGCGCCGTTGGATTGGGAGGTATCGCTCTTTAGCTCAAGCCGCCTACTCGACCAGATGTCGAGTCCATCTCCACTCCCAGACCGTGCCAACCTCAAGGTCCTCCTGGTCGGCGACGTGCTCGAAGCCCAACGACACGAGCACGCCCGTCGACGCGTTCGGACCGGGCCGCGGGGGCGCGATGACGTGATCGACCTCGCCGCTGGCGACAGCACGCTCGACCAGAGCCCGGGCAGCGGCGGTGCCGAACCCACGACCCCGGAACTCAGGGGCGACTTCGTAACCGATCTCGACAGTGCGGTTGACCGGCCGGGCGGCGAAGCCACCCGAGCCGAGCAGGCGCCCCGTCGCAGGGTCGACGAAGAACTGCATCGACCACGCTTGATCTGCCTCCGGCGCGTTCTGGAGATGCTCCAGCGTGAAGCCGATGGCTTCTGGGAACTCGGGCCAACCGTCCGGCACGGGTGAGGCCATCAGCTCGGAGAACAGCGCGCGGTCCTCGTTCAACGCGTTCAACAGCGTCACCGTTGCGGGAACAAGCCGGATCTGCGGCTGAACGGACATGCGGACTCTCCGATCGTGACGGGAAGGATGCACGACCTGGGACATGCTGCCGCCCGAGGCGATGCCGTTCTTCGCCTCGCCGGACTCCGTACTGGTTTTGGCGCCCCCGGACGGACTCCGGGTCGCGGCACCCCGGCGGGACGACCTGCTTTGGGAGCCTCAGCGAAGTAGGTTGTGCTCGACTCCTACCGCTCGGGGCCGCTGTTCAGCTGGTCTGCGAGTTGGTCCGAGCCAGACCAAAGCGGTAACGAACGCCAGTACGAACAGCGCGACGAGCAGCGGTGCCGCTGAGGCGCGTCCGCCTGCAATCGTCGTTGCGGCCGTGGCCGTGTCCGGCGCGCGCAGATCTCCGAGGACGGCGAGGATCTCCTCGGTCGTATCGGCACGCAGCGCAGCGGCCGGATATCCCAAAGCGCCGTCGTGGAGCGCGTCTGCGTAGAACTCCCAGAGCCCGCCACCGACCCCTCGCCAGATCAAGATCCTGCCCCTGATCAGCCGAGGGTCGCTCACCTCCACGTCTTCCGCGGCAATGAATAGGCGTTCGCCGGCACGCACTTCGACCCCGTTGAAATCGCAGCCGGCTTCCCACCCAGAGGCCGTCAGTCGAACCGGCAGCTGTCCCCGGTATGTCCGCTCGATCTCCATGTCGAGCTGCCAACTGCGTTCCGGCGTACTCGACCCGCTTCGGTAGGTGTAGTCAACGACGGTAGCCGTGAATGCATAGCGCATCGGCGGGAACTGCTCTGGTGGAGGAAAGCACTCCGCCGAGACGGGACCAACGGAGGCGAGTAGGAGCAGCGCCCCAAACGTCAGCGCGGCCCTGACAGTTCGTCGCATCATCATGTCCTATCGATCAGGACTGCGCGGGTGTGGCGCCCCCGGACGGATTCGAACCGCCGACGCGCACCTTAGGACGGTGCCGCTCTATCCACTGAGCTACGGGGGCGCGGCCGACATCGTACCGCCGAGACCCCGGTTGCCGGTGCCCACGCTCGCGTGATGCTCACGTAGGATGCCCGGATGAGCACGGAGGTGATCGTCGTCGGCGGCGGGATCGTCGGCTGCGCCACGGCGTATTACTGCGCACGCGACGGCATGAATGTAACCCTGCTCGAACAGCAGACGGTCGGATACGGCGCATCCGGCCGCAATGTCGGTTTCCTGTGGCTCCATTGCCGAACAGCTGGCTTCGCGCTCGACATCGCGCGCGCCGGTCGGAACCTGTATCCGCAGCTCCTGGCCGAATTGCCGGGAGGCTTCGAATTCCGGCCGAGTGGCGGGCTGATGTACTTCACGACCCCCGAACAAGGCGCCGTCTTCGAGGAGTTCGTCGCCGCGCGGAGGCGCGACGGGCTCGACATGACGCTGATCGACGGGGCGGAGGTGCGTCGCCTCGTGCCTCCCATCCGCGAGGACGTCCTCGGGGCGAGCTACTGCAGCGACGACGCGCAGATCGTGACGTCCACCGTCGTCGACGCCTTCGCCCGTGGCGCGAGGGCCGAGGGAGCGACGATCCGCGAGGGCGTCACGGTCGAGCGCCTCGTCGTCTCCGGCGACCGGGTCGAGGCCGTCGAGACCGACAGCGGCCGTTTCAGCGGCGACGCCATCGTCGTCGCCACGGGCGCGTGGAGCACCGCGCTGCTGGCCGACGTCGGTGTGGACGTCCCGATCGGTGGCGAGCGCCTGCAAGTCGCGATGACCGGCCCGCAGCCGTTCTGGATCGAGCCGCTCGTGTTCGGCCCGAACGCCACCAAGCAATACGCGCTGTTCCGCGACCTGCCGTCATGGGACCCGGCTACGTTCACGACGCCGGGCCAGGATCGCGATGGCCTCGTGCTGCTGCCACTCCTCGTGCAGCGCGCGTCCGGCGAGCTGAGCGTCGGATGTGCGACCGATTACCCGGGTGACCTCGACGCGCACCCGACCCTGGCCGGGCTGGCCCAGATCGCTGACGGGCTCACGGCCGACTTCCCGTCGCTGCGGGATGTGCCGATCACCCGGACATGGGCCGGCCTCCTCCCCTTCACCTCCGACCAGGCGCCGGTCATCGACGAGGTGGCGCCCGGGCTGTTCGTCGGCGCCGGTCACACGTTCGGGAACACGGCGGGCCCGGTGACGGGACGCGTCCTCAGTCAGCTGATCGCCGGCCAGGAGCCCGACTTCGACATCAGCGCATGTCGCTTTGGCCGCCCGCTCGATCCCATCGTCGTCGGTGCACCGACACATTGGTAGGGGCAGCCGCGGGAGGACCGATGTCCGACTCGATGACGATCTCGTCTTAGAAAGCCTGCCAAAAGTGCACCACTCGCACCTTGGCGGTGATTCGAGACCAGTGAACCGGGAGCGCTCGGCCCGGTCGTGCGAGGAAAGGGTCCGGAGCGGGGCGAATCCGCGGTCTCGAGCCCTCCGAGAGCGCCGAAGGTGCACCGGGTGCACATATGGCATGAACCTCGGTACGGGGGCGTAGGGCGGACGACGTCGCCCACCGCAGGAACCCACCTCCGGGCACCGGCGTCACAAGGCCATGACCGCCGTGCCTCCCTACGGCGGTCATCTCCGTGACCGGGGCTGGACGCCGGCCGCACGTACAATCCGAGCGCGATGTCCGCCCCTCCCCTCCCCGACCTGATCCTGTACGGTCGCGCCGATTGCGGCCTCTGCGACGACGCTCGCGGCCTCCTCCGAGCGCTCCTCGACGAACGGCGCGCGAACGCCCTGCCGACACCCGCCCTCCGAGAAGTCGACATCGAGTCCGATCCCGCCCTCGAGCGCGCGCTCTTCGCCTCGATCCCGGTCGTCGAGCTCGGTGGTCGGCGGCTCGAGACCATCACGAGCCTGGCGAAGCTGCGTGGCCTCCTGGCCGACGTCCTCGACGCCGAGCCAGCCGCCCGAACCACCGCATGACAGGCGGCACCGACCTCACGATCCTCCTCGCGCTCGCGGCCGGCGTCATCAGCTTCCTGTCGCCGTGCGTCCTGCCGCTCGTGCCCGCGTACCTGGGCCAGCTGTCGGCGATCGCGGTCGCGGGCCGAGCCAACGACACCGCCGCCCCCAACCGATGGCTGGCGGTCCGCCACGCGCTCGCCTACGTCGCCGGCTTCGGGACCGTGTTCACCCTCCTGGGCGTGACGGCCACCTACGCCGCGTCCGGGCTCTCCGCCTACATCCCGACGCTGCGCGTGATCGGCGGCGTGATCCTGATCGTGCTCGGCCTCAACCTCGCCGGCATCCTGCGCATCGGGGCGCTCGAGCGTACCTGGCGCCCGCTCGATGCCGGCGCGGCCGGGAGCCTCGCCACGTCCACCGGCTCGATCGCCCTCGGCTCACCGGTCGGCGCCGGCCGCGGACCGAGCCTCGGCGACCGACTCGGAGGTCGGCTCATCGGGACCCGTGGCGGCTGGCTCGCGTCGTTCGGGCTCGGCGCGATCTTCGCCATCGGTTGGACGCCCTGCATCGGCATCATCCTGAGCGGGATCCTGACCCTCGCCGTCACGTCGGGCACGGTCGCCCAGGGCGCGGTCCTGCTGATCGCGTATTGCGTGGGCCTCGGCCTGCCGTTCATCGCGATCGCGCTCGCCTACGACCGCGCCCCGGGGCTGCTGCGCCCGCTCGTGCGCCACGGCCTTCTCGTGTCGCTCATCGGCGGCCTGCTCGTGGTGCTGATCGGCGTGGCCATGGTCTTCGACTGGCTTTCGCTGATGCCGCGCTACTTCACGTTCCTCACGGCCATCTGAGCCGTCCGTGACCGAGGAGCGACCCGGGTTCACCCACCAGCGCGAGCGGCACGGCCTGATCGGGCCGTTCAGCGGCCGCCAATTGCTGCTGGCCGCCGTGGCGATCGCAGTCGTGGCGATCGTCGGCGTCGCGATCACGACCCCGCTTGGCAACACGTCGATCGGGCCGAACATCGTCAACCCACAAGCCACCCCGTTCATCATCGGCGAGGCGCCGGCGCAGGGCCTGCGCGCGGGTGAGAGCGCCCCGGAGCTCGCTACGGCCCTCGTCGATGGCACCACCTACCAGCTGACCGACCTCGACGGCCGGCCCATCCGGCTCGACGCCCTGCGCGGCAAGGTCGTCTGGCTCAATTTCTGGGCGTCGTGGTGCCCGCCCTGCCAGCAGGAGACCCCGATCTTGCGCTCGCTCGACGAGCAGTACCGCGACAAGGGGCTCGCGATCGTCGGGGTCAGCGTCCAGGAGACGACACCGACCGACGTCGGCGCGTACGCCGACCGCTACGAGCTCGATTACACGATCGGCTTCGACGGCTCCGGGCACATCCTGCGGACGTATCGCGTGTTTGCGTTGCCGACCCAGTTCTTCATCGACACGAACGGCGTGATCCAACTCGTCCTCAACGGCCCGGTCGACGAGGCCGGGGCGTCCGCCCTGATCGAATCGATGCTGGGCGCCGTGCCCTCGCAGCCCGGGCCGACGTAGGACAATGCCTTGCCACGATCCTTGTCATGCATGCACGGGGTGAGTGGTATCACCCGACCCCGACCGAAGGCCGGGCCGAGAGCCGCAAATCCTTGGCATACGGCCACAGGGCGACTGGTAAGCACTGATTCGATACTGGCATGACGCTCCGACATCGAATCTCGCGTATATGACTCACGTGGTGAATACATGACAAGGAACATGGCCGGTGAAGCTCCCGGCGAGGTGACCAAATGAATGCAGTCGATGTCCTCATGTACGGGCAGAGGACCGTCCTGGCCACGGTCGCGCGCTACCGAGCCGAAGACTGGGAGCGGATCGCGCTCGGCGTCTGGACGGCGAAGGACCTGCTCGGGCACCTCGGCGCGTTCGAGGTCCGCTTTGCCGACATCCTCGCCACGTTCGTCGACGCGCCGCTCGTCTCCGACCTGCTGACCGCGGACCCAGCGACGTTCAACGACGACCAGGCCGCGATCCGCAAGGACTGGACGATCGAGCAGGTCACCCAGGAGTTCCTCGACGCGCACGATCGGGTCATAAGCCACGCGAAGGCGATCACGCCGGAACGGTGGCGCGAAGTCGGGACGATCCCCTGGTATGGGGCGGAATACTCGCTCGACGACCTCGTCGTCTACCAGATGTACGGCCACAAGCGGGAGCACGACCCGCAGCTGGGCGCCGCCGCCGAGGCCGCCGGCCGGTAGCCCTCAGACCGGCTCGAACCGGAACCGGTCTCGGTCGCGCGCCAGGTGGCCGACGGGGCGCTTCGATTCGTGCGAGAGGACGATGAGCCAGCCCTCGTCGACGGCCTGGGCGAACAGCTCGAGCTTGCGCAGCACCGAATCGAGCGGGAAGTCGTCGAACGCCGTAACCCAGCGCGGGTTGGCGCCCCACGGGCGCATGAACAGGTCGCCAAAGAACGCCACGCTCCCGGCGCCATTGCCCGTGCCGCGGACGATTACGGCCTGGTGACCCGTGGAGTGCCCGCCGGTCGGCACGACCGTCACGCCCGGCAGGATCTCGCGCTCGCCGTCCGCCCAGCCCTCGGCGCCCCAGTCGTGGACGAGCCGCAGCTCCGGTTGCACGTACGAAGCGACGAGGCGCGGGTTATCACCGAGGGCGACCTCCCACTCCGCCTTCTGCGCGACGATCGTGGCCCGTGGGAAGGCGCGCGATCCGTCAGCACGCAGCAGGCCACCGGCGTGGTCGAAATGGAGGTGGCTCATGGCGACGACGTCGACGGTGTCGGGTTGGAAGCCGGCCGCCTCGAGCGCCGGCACGACCGGCAACCCCTCATAGACGCGCTGTGCCCTCGTTTTGTCGTCGACGCGTTCGCCGATCCCGGTCTCGATGAGGGCACGTCCGGCCGGCGTCTCGACCAGCAGGCAGTTCAGTGCCTGGAGGAGCCGGTGCTCGTGATCGATCTCGTCGACCACGAGCCCGCCCCACAGCACGCGCGGGACCGGCCCGAAGAGCGTGCCCGCATCCGACCGAAAGGTCCCGGCCTGCACGAGTGCCACGCGCGTGCCCCCGCCCAGCTCGGTCCGCCACGCCACCGACTCGTTCAGCGCCACGGGATCAGTCCTTCACGAAGTCCCGGTGGAACGCCGACGCGGTCGGCTCCTTCTGGCCCTGGTAGCGCGACCGTAGCCCGGGCGAGCCGTATGGCCGCTCGACCTCTGAGGTCATTTGGAAGAACGAGATCTGGCCGATCCGCATCCCGGAATAGAGCGCAATGGGCAGGTTCGCGACGTTCGAAAGCTCGAGCGTCAGGTTGCCCTTCCAGCCCGGATCGACATACCCCGCCGTCGAATGGATGAGCAGCCCCAACCGGCCGAGCGACGACCGGCCTTCCAGGCGTGCGACCAGATCGTTGGGGAGCTCAACCCACTCGAGCGTCTGGCCGAGGACGAATTCGCCCGGATGCAGGATGAACGGCTCGTCGTCCTCGATCGTCAGCAGCTCGGTCAGGTCCGGCTGTGGCGCGCGTACATCGATGAAGGGGTAGCGGTTGTTGCGGAAGACCCGGAACGAGCGGTCGAGGTGCAGATCGACCGAAGAGGGCTGGAGGTCTTCGGCGTCGTAGGGCTCGATCTTTACGGCCCCCGCCTCGAGCGCGGCCCGGATGTCGCGGTCGGACAGGACGCTCACTTGGCGCCGCCCCCGTTGCCCTTCTCGTTGTAGAGCGTGTCGACCTCGCGCTTGAGATCCTCGAGATCCTCGAAGCTCTGGTACACGCTGGCGAACCGGATGTAGGCGATCTGGTCGATGCCGCGGAGCGCCTCCATCGCGAGCGCGCCGACCCGCGACGACGGGATCTCCGTGACCCCGGCGGCGCGCAGTTCCGCCTCGATCGCCTCGGCCGCCGCCTCGGCGGCACCGTCGGGCACCGGGCGGCGCGTCAGTGCCTTGCGCAGCCCGGTGACCAGCCGGTCGCGATCGAACTCCTGGCGTGTGCCGTCACGCTTGATGACCACCAGCCGGGCGGCCTCGATCCGCTCGTAGGTCGTGAAACGCATGGCGCAGGCGTTGCATTCGCGGCGGCGCCGGATGGTGGCGGAATCGTCGAGATCGCGCGAGTCGACGACGCGGGTGTCCCGCTCGCCGCATTGGGGGCAGCGCATCGCTCTCCTGTCGCTCCGCACCACTACCACTTGTGGTGTGCGACGAGGATACCACTACATGGTGTGGTCAGAGACGCGGTTGCTGCAGGGTCGCAGGCTGCTCCGACGACGCCGGCGCAACGGTCGCCTCGAGCGCTGCGGCGCGGGTCGCCAGGCGGGTGATCGCCTCGCGGGCGTGGACCAGGTTCAGGTAGCCGCGCTTGATCGACGTGTGGGCCTCCAGCTCGCGGCCGCGGCGCACGGTCTCGGCGAGGATCGTCGCGCCGTGGTCGACCATCGCGAGAGCGCGGTCGGCGCGCTCCAGCTCGGAGACCAGCTCGTCGCGGATCGCCTCGGCCGGCGGCGGGCCGTGCAAGGCCCGCGCTTCCTCGGTGTAGCGGGCGATCGCGTCGGTCGCGGCCTCGATGGTCGCGCCGATCGTGCCGGCGGCCAGCTGCTGGCGACGGACGGCATCGATGCGCCCGGAGGCGCCTTCGAGTGACTGGTCGATGCGAGCGGCGAGCTCACGGACGGTCGAACGGAAGCTCTCGACCTCGCGGGTTCGCGCCACGATCCGGCCGGCCCGACGCAGGACGATCGCGAAGCCCATCGCCAGGATGAGGAATGCCGCGAGCGGCAGCAGGATGGCGAGCTCGGTCACCTGTCGCGTCCCCGGGCCGCTGGCTCAGCCCGACCGTTCGCGCAGCTGCGCGAGGAGTGCCTGGCCGACGGCGACGAGGTCGCCGACGACGAGCATGTCGGCGAAGTCGGCGATCGGGGCATCCGGGTCGCGATTGACCGCGATGATCGTCGAGGCGGTCTGCATGCCGACCTTGTGCTGGATCGCGCCGCTGATGCCCATCGCAAGGTACAGCTGTGGCTTGACGATCTTGCCGGTCTGGCCGATCTGCTGGCTATACGGGATCCAGCCCGAATCGACGGCGGCCCTCGTGGCGCCCACCGCGCCGCCCAGGGCGGCGGCGAGGTCCTCGATGAGCCCGAAGCCGTCCGGGCCGCCGACACCGCGACCGCCGGCCACGATGATCCGGGCGTCGTCGATGGATGCTGCGGCGCCCTCGGCCTCGATGCGGTCGACGACCGGCACCGCGGGCTGAGCCAGCTCCCCGGTCGGGGCGGCCGTCTCGACCTTGCCGGGGCTGCCGGCCGCTTCCGCGGTCACCGTGTTGGGGCGGACGGTGACGATGCCGCGCCCGCCGGTCAGGGCGCTCTCGGTGACGAGCTTCCCGCCGAACACGCTGTGGGTCGCGATGGGGCCGTCCGGCGAGCCCCGCAGCGCGATCGCGTTGGCCAGCACGCCGCGGCCCGTCAGCGCGGAGAGGGCCCCGGCAAGATCGCGGCCCTCGGGACCGGCGCCGGCCAGGATCACGTCCGGGTCGTGGTCCTCGACGAGTGCCGCGAGCCGCTGGGCCACGATCGTGCCGGCGGCGTGCTCCGCGGTCGCGGGCTCGGTGACCGCTAGGACCCGTGGCACATAGCGGGCCAGCTCCCCGGCCGCGGCCGCCGGGTCCGCGCCGATGACGACGCCCGTGACCTCGGCACCGCCGCTCTCCGTGGCGAGGGCACGGGCCAGCGTCGCGACCTCCGTCGAGAGCTTCGCCAGCGAGCCATCGCCGGTGATCTCGCCATGGACCCAGATGCCGGCCATCAGATGAGCCGCCGCTCGGCCAGGAGGGTCACGACCTGGCGGGCCGCCTCGTCGGGTTCCTCGCGGATCACGCGGGTCGCCGCGCGTGGCTCGGGTGCGCGCGTGCCGACGACCGTCGTCGTCGCGCCAGCCGTGCCGACGGTCGCCGGATCGATCCCGAGGTCGGCCAGGGTCAGCGTGGCGATCTCCTTGTTGCGGGCGGCCATGATCCCCTTGAGCGAGGGGTAGCGCGGCTCGCCAAGGGCCTGGGTTCCGCTGATGAGGGCCGGCATCGGCGCCTCCAGCACGTCGTAGCCCGATGGCGTGATGCGGTTGACGCGGACCTTGCCGGCAGCCGCGTCCGGCTCGATCGTCGCGGCGTAGGACAGGTACGGCAGCCCGGCCAGGGCCGCGACGCCGGGTGCCACCACCCCGGCGCCACCGTCCGACGTGTCGACGCCGGCGAGCACGAGATCGAATTCGAGGGTCTTGAGCGCGGCCGCCAGGATCCGGGTCGTGGCGACCGTGCATGAGCCGCCGATGGCCGGATCGGTCACGAGTACGCCGCGCGTCGCCCCCATGGCCAGCGCCTTGCGCATCGTCTCGGGCGCGGTCGCCGGCGCCATGGTGAGGAGGATCACCTCACCCTCGCCGGCCGCCTCGACGAGCTTGAGCGCCTTCTCGAGGACGTACTCGTCATTGCCATTGACGACGGCCGGGCTGTTAGTCCGGTCCAGGCGCCCGTCGGCGCCGATGCGTTCGCCACCCGACGCCGGGTCAGGAACCGGTTTGGTGAGGACGACGATGCGCACGAGCTGTTGGACCTCCCCGCCCCGGTCAGCCGCTCTTGCCGAGCAGTGCCCGTGCGATGACCAGGCGTTGGATCTGCTGCGTCCCCTCGTACAGCTGGGTGATCTTCGCGTCGCGCATCATCCGCTCGACCGGGAACTCATCGATATAGCCATAACCGCCCAGGACCTGGACGGCGTCGGTCGTGACCCGCATGGCGTTGTCACCGGCCACGAGTTTACACACGGCCGACCATCGACTGGCGTCCGCGGCACCAGCGTCGATCTCCACGCAGGCCTTGTACAGCAGCTGGCGCGCGGCCTCGGTTCCGGCGTCCATGTCGGCCAGCATCGCGCCGATCATCTGGAAGTCGCCGATCCGCTGGCCGAACTGCTTGCGGTCCCTGGCGTACGCGGTCGCGACCTCGAGGGCGCCCTGCGCGATGCCGACGGCCTGTGCCGCGATCCCCGGCCGGCTGCGGTCGAGCGTGCGCATCGCGATATCGAAGCCGTCGCCTTCCTCGCCGAGGAGGTTCGCCGCGGGCACGCGGACCTTGTCGAAGGCGAGCTCGGCGGTCGGGCTGCCGCGCAGGCCCATCTTGTGCTCGATCCGCGTGACGGCGAACCCATCCGTCGGGACCTCGACGACGAACGCCGACAGGCGTCGATGGCGGTCCGCCTCGGGGGCCGTGGCGGCGAAGACGACGATGAGATCGGCGACCGAGCCGTGGCTGATGAACCGCTTGGCGCCATCGATGACGTAGTCGTCACCGTCGCGCACGGCCCGCGTCCTTGTCGCGGCGACGTCCGAACCGGCTTCGGCCTCGGTCAGGGCGAACGCGATGAGGTGCTCGCCGCTGGCCAGCTTCGGGAACCACTTGGCTTTCTGCTCGTCCGTGCCCGCCAGGGTGATCGGGAGCGAGCCCAGCTCCTGGACAGCGAGGATCAGGCCGGTCGTGGCGCACGCCCGGCTGAGCTGCTCGACGGCGAGACAGACGCTCAGCAACTCCCCGCCGATGCCGCCGTGTTCTTCCGGGAACGGGAGCGCGAGGATGTCGTGGTCGGCCAGCAGCCGCCGAAGGTCCTCGGGGAACTCGGCGGTCCGGTCGATGTCGGCCGCGCGGGGGGCCACCTGCTCGTCCGCGAGCACGCGGACGGCGTCGCGGAGCATCTCGTGCTCTTCCGTGAGGCGGAACGGCCCGGTGGCGCGGTTCGCGGTGGTCACCGAAGGCATCGTACCGCGCACCGGACCGGCGCTGGGCCCCTAGGGCGTCGTAGGCTTACGCGACGTCGGCGAGCCGGGCCCGGGGGCACGGCTCCAGTTGGCGGGAGACTGACCATGGACCAGACCACCCAGATCCTGGCCCTCGTCCTCGTTGCCGCCCTGGGCATCGCCGCGGTGGTGCTCATCCTGCGCCGCGATCGCGTCACGACCGAGGAAGCGACCCGTGAAACGCCCTTTGCCGTCGCCACGGAGGGGATGAAACGCTGTCCCTCGTGCGGGATGGGCAACCTCGTGACCGACGACACCTGCTCCAACTGCGGGAAGCGGCTGCCGGGCTAGGGGCTCGCGCCGGAAGCTCGCGCCTGGCTGTAACGCCCTCGCAGCGTGCCGGGTCCGCGGCGCGATGGCGCGATCCACCGTCGCGGAGCATGATGGCGCCAGCGGGCAGCATCTGACGCTCGGTCTATCGAACATGGCCGCCTGAGACCGAGCCGAGCTACTGGCGAACCCGGCCCGTCGCACTCCGGGAGTGTCGATGCGCCGGCGCGCCAGCCATGTGATCCGTCCGGTCCGGGTCGGGGTCGTGCGCTTCCGGCTGGCCGCGTTGTTCGCGGCCCAGTTCTTCGATCTCGGCACGTTCTCGCTGATGGTCGGCCGTCACGGCATCGCGGCGGAAGTCAACCCGATCGTGGCGCAGGGCTTCGCCGATTGGGGCATGGTGCTGGTCGTCGTCGCGAAGCTCGCACTCGTGCTGCTCGTCGGCTCGATCGTGGTCCTCCTGGCCGGACACCCGACGCGCCGAGCAGAGCCTGAGCCTGGCCGCCGTGGTGACGGTCGCCGCCGTGGTCGCGGGATTCACGGGCGGCGTCTCCAACCTCGCGACGCTCTGACGGTTGCGCCGCGCCCAGGCGCACCTACACGACGGGCAGGCGGCGGTCCTCCGGCACACTCGCCAGCCGCGCCGCCAGCACCTCGCTGACGTCGAGCGCGGCCACTCCTTCGCCGGCGCCGCCCTCCGCGGCGGCGAGACCATCCGAGAGCATGACCATGCAGAACGGACAGGCCGTCGCGACCGTCGAGGCACCGGTTTCCAGCACCTGGCGGGTCCGCTCGGCGTTGATCCGCGTGCCGCGCGTCTCCTCCATCCACATCCGCCCGCCGCCCGGCGCCACAGCAGAACGTGTTCTCGAACGACTTTTCCATCTCGACGATGTCGGCGCCGGCCGCGCCGAGCACGTCGCGGGGCGCCATCGTCACGCCGTTGTAGCGGGCGAGGTAGCACGAGTCGTGGACCGTCACGCTGCCCGGCCGGTGGTCGCCGGTCTCCGACGTGGCGTCCTCCGGCAGGGTCGCGAGGCCGCCCGGACTGCCACGAGCTCCGCCAGGAACTGGCTGTGGTGCACGATCCGGAACTCGCCGCCCAGCTGGCCGTACTCGTTGCCGATCGTGTTGAAGCAGTGCGGGCAGGCGGTCACGATCGTCCGCTCCCCCATCCGGTAGCGGTTGAGCGTGTCGACGGCGGCCCCCGCCAGCATCTGGAAGACGTAGTCGTTGCCCATCCGCCGGGCGGGGTCGCCGGTGCACGACTCCTCCTGCCCGAGCACGGCAAACGAGACGCCCGCGGCATGCAGGCACGTCGCGACCGCTTGGGCGACCTTCTGGTTACGCGGATCGAACGCCGCCGCGCAGCCGACCCAGTACAGGACCTCGAGCCCGTCCAGCTCGCCGGCCGCCGATACCGCCGCCACGGTCCGCACCTCGAATGGCAGCGGCTTCGTCCAGTCGAGCCGCGTCGAGGCCGGCTGGCCCCACGGGTTGCCCTGGCCCTCCATCGCCCGGAAGGCCGTGCGTCAGCTCCTGCGGGAAGCGCGAGTCCTCGAGGACCAGGTTGCGGCGCAGCCCGACGATCTTGTCGACGTGCTCGATGAGCACGGGGCACGCCTCGACGCAGGCGCCGCACGTGACGCAGTCCCAGACCGCGTCGTAGGGGATGGCGGTGTCGACGATCGGCTCGGCCAGGGCGGCCGCCGCGGGCCGCGCATCGTCCAGCCCGTACGTCTCGCGCACGATGGGGGAGTTCGGGATGAGGTTGAGCCCCGCCTCCGCGTCGACCGACATGTCGCGGATGCCCATGATGAAGGTCTTGGGATTGAGCGGCTTCCCGGTGGCGTGGGCCGGGCAGGCTTCCTGGCAGCGCCCGCATTCGGTGCAGGTGAAGCCGTCGAGCAGATCCTTCCAGCCGAGATCCTGCAGGGTCTTGAGGCCGAACGTGGCGTTCTCGTCCTCGAGATCCATCTTCGGCAGCTCCCCGCGCGGGGCGAGCTTGCGGAACCAGATGTTCGGGAAGCTCGTGGCGATGTGCAGGTGCTTCGAGAACGGCAGGTAGCACAGGAAGGCCGCCACGAGCCCGATGTGCGCCCACCACAGGACCGCGAACAGCGTCTGGAGCGTTTCGGGCGAGAACGACGCGCGCAATGGCCCGGCCAGCGCCGCGGACACGAACGCCCCAGGCTCATCGCCATGGGCCGCGAACTCGAACGCCTCCGCGAGGAGCTCCGTCGCCACGACCCCGCCGATCATGCCCAGGATGACGAGCGCGTCACGGTTGAACGTCAGGCGCCGCGGCTTCGTCACGAGCCGCCGGAAGAAGGCCCAGCCGATCGACAGCAGCACGAGGACCGCGACGACGTTCTGCATCGCGCTGACGAGCGTCCACAGGAGCCCGTCGAACGGGAGCGAGAGGATCTCCTCGATGATCCCGCCGGTGACGACGTTGGCGGTCCCGATCGTCAGCAGCACGAAGCCCCAGAAGATGCCGGCGTGCATCAGGCCGGCCCGGACATCCTTGAACATCTTGGTCTGGATGAACGCATAGCGGATGAGCCCAACGAACCGGCGCGGGACGTCGGCGAAGGGGCTCGGGCCCTCCGCACGGACCGCGGCGAACACCCGCAGGTGCCGGGCCATCGCGAGACAGAAGAAGACGACCGCGCCCCAGAACAGCGGGAACACGAGCGGGTAGAACGGGACCTCGGCGAACGGGCCGAAGAGCGTCACGCGGTCGGGTCCTGGCCTTCGTCGTGGTCGTGTGGTCCCGCCAGCGTTTCGACGGCGTGGTCGAGCACGCCTTCGATGGCCGCCAGCGACTCCATGGCTCCCCGCGGGCTGCCGGGCAGGTTGACCACGAGCGTCCGGCCGATGACCCCGACGACGCTGCGCGACAGGTCCGCGTACGGCGTGCTGAGGCGGCCCGCCGCGCGCATGGCCTCGGCGATACCCGGCACCTCGTAGTCGATCGCGGCCTTCGTGGCCTGTGGCGTCACGTCGCGTGGCGTCAGTCCGGTGCCCCCGGTCGTGACGATGAGGTCGTGCGTCTCGGCGGTGGTGCGCAGGACTTCGGTCAGCATCTCCTGCTCATCCGGCAGGACCGCGCGCTGGACGGTGTAGCCCAGAGCCTCGAGTCGCTCCCCCACCCCGACCCCGGAGGTGTCCTCGCGGACCCCTTCGCTGACCTTGTCGCTCGCGGTGATCACCACGGCCCGTTTCATCCCGTCCGCCTGCCTCCACGGCCTCCCCCTCGCGGCGGCTTGGCGATCCGGCCGGCCGCCCGCGCCCCCGGCTGATAGGCAGGCGTCGCCGGCCCATCCGCCCCCGACCCCGACCCAGGCGGGTCGTGGCGCACCCAGTCGCCGCTCTTGCCGCCGCTCTTGGCGATGAGCCGAACGGCACTGATCGTGACGCCGCGCTCGACGCCCTTGACCATGTCGTACACGGTCAGCGCGGCCACCGACGCGGCCGTCATGGCCTCCATCTCCACGCCGGTCTGGCCGGTCGTTGCGGCCTCGGCCCGGATCCGCAGCAGGCCGCCGGCCCGCTCCGGCGTGATCGAGACCTGGAGGTCGGTCAGCGCCAACGGGTGGCAGAGGGGGATGAGCTCACTCGTCTTCTTGCCGCCCATGACCCCGGCGAGCTCCGCCACGCCGAGCACGTCACCCTTGGGCCCGCCGCCATCGATGACGAGGCTGAGCGTCTCCGCCGACATCGAGACCGTCGCCTCCGCGACGGCCCGTCGCGCGGTGATGGGCTTGGCCGACACGTCGACCATGCGCGGCCGGCCGCCCCGATCGACGTGGGTGAGGCGGCGCCGCTCCGAGCGTGGGGCGAGCGACCGGCCGGCCTTGGGGTCCATCACGACCCGAGGATAGCGGGCATGACCACCGCCCGGGAGGGCGTCAGGCCCGATCGAGCCACCAGATGGCGACGTCGGACCCCGCTGGGAGCGCATCGTCCGACTTCGGGGATGACGGCGAGCGCATCGGCCGTCGCGAGCGCCGACAGGACGTGGCTCCCCTGCCCGCCGGCGCCGCCGGCCAGGCTCGCACGCACGCGGCCGTGATCGTCACGCTGCGGTGTGCCCGTCCCGTCGCGCTCCACCGTGACGCGGACGAACGCCCGCCGGCCACTGCTCTTCGAGACGGGATCGGCGAGGACGGCTCGGTCGATCGGTCGGAACAAGTCGTCGTCGCGGTGGCCGCCGAGGCGGCGGATGGCGGGCCGGACGAACAGCTCGAACGTCACGAAGGTCGAGACGGGATTGCCGGGCAGCCCGAACATCAGGGTCGGCGGTCGGTCGCCCGTCCCGTCGTCGCCGGGTGCGCGGCCGGTCCCGAACGCGAACGGCTTCCCGGGCTGGACGGCGACCCGCCACAGGTCCACCGTCCCGAATGCCTCGAACGCGGCCCTGACGACGTCGTACGGCCCCACCGAGACGCCCCCAGACACGATCAGCGCCTCCGCGCCCTCGAGGAGGCCGGCGCAGATCCGGCCCTTGACGTCGTCCAGTTGGTCCCTGGCGATGCCCAGAACGCGCGGATCTCCACCGGCCGCCTCCACGAGCGCCACCAGGCCCGGACCGTTGGCGTCCGGGATGCCGGCAGTACCCAGTTCCCGGCCGGGCGCCCGCACCTCGTCGCCCGTCGTGAGGATCCCGACGATCGGACGGCGATGGACCTGGAGCTCGATCGAGCCCGACCCCTGCCGCCAGGCCGATCGCGGCCGGCGTGAGGACGGTGCCGGCGGCGAGGATCTGCGTTCCCGTACCGAGATCGCTCCCGGCCCGCCGGATGGAGCCACCGACCGGGGACGCCGTGTGGACGAGGATCGCGGCGGGCAACGGGCCGGTGGCGTCCCGACCCCTGGGGCCGGCGGGCGTGCCAGCGGCGTCCAGTGGCGTGGTGCCCTCGACCGGCACCACGGCGTCTGCACCCGGTGGCACGGGGGCACCGGTGGCGATCCGCACGGCCGTCCCGCGGCGGACCGTGATGTCGGGCGCCTGGCCCGCACGGACCTCGCCGATCACGTCGAGACGGGTGGGTCCGTCCTCGGTCGCCCTCTCGACGTCGGCGGCTCGGATGGCGTAGCCGTCCATCGCGGAGTTGTCCCAGGGCGGCAACGCGATCGGGCTCGTGACGGGCTCGGCGACCACCCGGCCGCGGGCCTCCATGAGCCAGGCCACCTCGGCCGGCGTCGGGCCGGCGATCGTCGCGAACACCGCGTCGCGAGCCTCCTCGACGCTGAGGAGCGAGTCGGCGCTCACGAGGCTGGGGCGCCTCCGGTCCGCAGGCGGTCGCGGCCGGCTTCGGCGAGCGCCTTGATGACGGCTCGGCGCGTCACGATCCCGGTCAGGGCGCCCGCCTCGAGGACCGGCAGGCCATCGAGCCCGCTGCGATGGAATTGATCGAGCGCGTCGCGTAGCGAGGTCTCCGGCCCGACGCTCGGCAGGGCGTCGCCGCTGATCATCAGGTCCTCAGCGCGGGTGTTCGGCCAGCGGTCGCGTCGGATGCGCCGGACCTGCTTCGCGCCGACCATCCCGAGCAGGTCTAGGCCACGCACGACCGGGACCGACGGCTGTGAGGATCCGTCGAGGATCTGAGCGGCGAACGTATCCAGGGTCAGGCCAGGCGGGATGCCGGAGACGTCGTGGTCCATCACATCGGCCACGCTGATGCCTTCGAGCATCACGTCCACAGCGGCGCTGCGTTCGATCGCGCTGGCGCTCGAGACGATGAACCAGCCGCACACTGCGAGCATCAGCCCGTCGAGCGAATCGACGATGAGGATGCCGACGATCCCGGCGGTCGCGAACAGGATCCCGAGGTACCGCCCGGACGAGGCCGCGATGCTCAGGGCCCGCGACGAATCGCCCGTTCGGGCCCACGCCAGGCCGCGGACGATGCGGCCGCCATCGAGCGGGAAGGCCGGCAGCAGATTGACCCCGCCGAGCAGGAGGTTCATGACACCGATGACCAGCGCGACGCGCCCGATCACGAAGGGCGCCCCGCTCGCGGCGAGCTCCCCGCCAAGGGCGATCACCATGAGGCCGGCACCGGCCACCAGGCTGACGATCGGACCGGCGACCGCCACAAGGACCTCGTCGCGCGGTCGGGTCGTCTCGAGTCGCGACGTGGCCGCGCCGCCGAAGAAGTAGATGATGACCGGGCCGCCCGGCAGCCCGACGTGGCGGGCCGCGAGCGCGTGCCCGAGCTCGTGGGCGAGGGCCGAGAGCAGGAACGCGGCCGCGACCACGGCCCCGATGATCCAGCCGCCCGTCGTGCCGATCTCGGGAGCGATGAGCGTGGCCTGGGTTGCGGCCGTCACCCCGATGACCGCGAGGATGATCGCCCACGAGACGTGGACGCGGATCTCGAAGCCGAACAGGCGCGCGATGGGCAGGGCATTCATCGGGAGGATCCGGTCGCACTCAGCGAGGTCGTCGCCCCATCGGCCGGCTCGCCATCAGCCTCGTTGACGACCGCGTCGACGTCGGAGGCGATCTCATGGGCGACAGCGGCCACGATGGCCGCCAGGGCGATGCAGACCGCCCCGACCACGATCGCGGTCTCCTGCCAGAAGCGGAACGGGAAGAGCTGCACCAGCCGCTCCGTGGCTGGATCGAAGGTGTAGGAGCCGCCTGAAAAGAAGATGCGATGGAACGTCTCGAAGAGGGTGTCGAACGCGACGAACGACACGATGCCGCCCAGGATCAGCACGGCGATCAGCGCGAGCGCCCCGCCTTGGACGGCGCGCCAGCTGTGCGCCCGCGCGGTCCCGTGTCGCCGGGCGTTGATCACCAGTGCCGCAGCGGCGAGGACGGCCGCGATGGCGAAGAATCCGATGAACACCCCGCGCACGTCCCGCATGTGACCACGTTCGCGCTCATTGAGGACTGGCACGCCGTTGACGGCGACATCGAAGTCGGGCGGGCCAAGGACCAGGTCGGCGAGGATGGAATCCGTGGCGGCGCGCAGCTCGGGTTCCGAGAAGCCGGTCCAAGCCGTCGCCTCGGCCCGGCCCTGCTCGAAGGCGACCCACAGCGGGTTGAGGAAGAGCGGCAGCGCCACGGCCACGATCGCGAGCCCCGTCGCGAGGCCGATCAACGTGTTCGCGGCCCCGCCGCGGAAGGTACGCACCGGGTCATCGTAGTCCGTTCCAACGTGAACGCCGCGAGGCGGGACCGGCTACTCGTCCTCGAGCGTACGAGCCTGCTCCCACCAGCCGGCGATCGTGGCGTCGGTCGGCGGCTCCTCGTTCAGCTCGACCGCCGCCTGCTGGATCCGGGCTCGGAAGAGGTCGGCGGGCAGGTCAAGCATGTCGCGTAGGCCTTCGATGCCAGCCTGGATCAGGAGCTGGTGATCGTCCGGCCCGAAACTCGCGAGGTTGAGCATCAGTGCCTCGTCCCGCCAGGCGGCGACATCATTGGTCGTCGCGTCGAGCTGGTCGGCGAGGTACTGGCGGCGGGTCGCCGTCTCGGACCGCTCCAACAGGAGGCCAGTGGTGAAGGTGCCCTGGCGCTCGAGCTTCTCGAGGAGAACGGGCTCGATGCGGGTCAGCTCGGTGATCGGCGGCATGGCGTCATTATCGATGGCCGGGTCTCCCGGTGCTCGATGCTCGCGTGGCGGCCCGGTCTCCGCCTCCCGTTTTGCTGCAAAGCGGCTATGGCAGACGAACGACATCGACCACTCGGCCTGAACCGGCTTCGTTGTCGGCCGAGCACCAGGCTTGCCGCATCGCTCGCCTGCTCGAGAGGCACGACCTCGCCTTCGCCATCGGCGTGATCACAGATCGCGACCAGCGAGCCTGGTGCTTGTCGCATCGTCAACAGCAGGTCATCCCGACAGCGACTGAAGGTCGAGTCCGCGCACGCCTCCTCGGCGAACTCGATCTCGGCCTGTGTCGGCTCTGCGAGGCGGCAGGTCCAGGTGATCGTGCCCGCGAGGTCGATCGGGTCACCTGTGGCGGCGACATCCGAACGGTCGACGACGAGGCGATCGAACCGCAGGCTGCCACCGTCGTTTGTCCACTCGAGTTCCATGAGGGAAGTGTCGTCGGCGCCGAGGCGCACCTCGCGCACCTCTTCTGTGACCCCGCCGACGATGACGTCGAGATCGACGTCGTCCGATCGGTGGATCGCAGTGTCGCGCCACCGATCTCCGACGCTGAGGCCGATCGTGACGAACTCGCGCTGATCGACGTCGGCCGGAATGGTCGGGTCGTCCTCGCGGAGATCGAGCCGGGAGGCGGCTTCCACCTGGAGTTCCGAGCCACTCTCGACTGTCTCGCATGTCGCCGGACCCGCGACGCTGGTCGTGGACCTCGGCCGCTCGAGCGTCACCGTCATCGTGCCAACGTCGTGCTGCAGATCCGGGCGCGATGGGCCGAGGCCCTGACCCGCCGTGAGGCCCACGCCCACGACGAGCGGCAAGACGGCCAGGCGACGGGCCCCGCCCCTCAAGGCGATCGCCATGACACCGGCAGCGAGCAGCGCGACCCCGGCCGCGAGGACGACCATCACGCCGTCCATCGGGTGCCACAGGATCCAGTGCGCGTACGCGCCGACTGCCGCGGCCACGATAAAGATGAGGGCGAGGGCCGCCACGGCCATCATTCGGGCAGTCGGGCTGACGGTCGGACGGAGCACTCAGATCCTCTTTGCAGCGTCGTGCGCAGACGTGTCGTCCGATGGACGTTCGGGCGGCTGGCTTGTTTCGTCAATCACGATGCCGACGTTCGGTGAGAGGCGCCAGGCCGGGCACTCGCGGGCTTGAGCATCAGCGCTCTTGGCCTGGGTGACCGCGCTACCGCCGCAGGTACACTCACGGCCGTGACAAGGCCGGTCGCCCTCTTCGCCGCGATGCTGTTCGTGTCCCTGGCCTGTGGGTCGGACCGCCAAGCCGAGCCCCAGGCCGCGCCCGGCCGAATCGTCGGGCCGTGGCAACCCGTCCCGTTCGTCCTGCCCGGTCCGGTCGTCGCGGCGGTCGACCGCACCTGCCGCGGCTCGCTCCCCGAGTTTCCGCAACAGACTCAGCTGATGGTCATCGATGCGCGCGGTGCCGGACGCGTCGAGGTCCAGTACGCCGGGCCGAACGGCGAGGAGGCGAGCTGCGCCGGCATGACGATCGACGGGACGGGGGGCGTGGAGGCGGGCGGCGGCGGCGGGACGGGTTTTCGCGGTCAGGAGTGGCTCCCCCTCCAGGCGTTCGAACTGGAGTACATCGGCGGGTACGGGTCCAGTGAAGCCAGCAACACAACCGGACGAGCCGGTGCCGGGATCGCCGGGGTCGTCATCGTGATGCCGGGCCAGCCGCAGGTGACGGCGTCGCTGAAGAATGGCTGGTATCTCGCCTGGTGGCCCGGCGAATGGCCGCCGGGCACGAAGGTCTTTGGGATCGATTCCCTCGGGCGACAGGTTGCCGAGGCCCCGATCCAGTAAGCCGCTCCGGCGGCGAACCTGGACATGACGACGCCCGGAGGGCTTCCCCCGAGAAGCCGACTCCGGGCGCGTCATTGGCTGCGAGGGGTGCGTCGTTGCTTCCACGCCCCTGCCGCCGGGAATGATCCGCCGCTGGGGGGATGGCGGATCGTGTCGTGGAATCTGACGTGCTCGCGTCGGCTGGTGGATGTAGGTGAGATGCCCTATTGCTGCGTGAGGCTGCTCGGCCGGCTCGCAGATTCCGCGATGGTGTAGACGTGCGTCTCCTTCACCGCCGCGTTCTCGAGCTCAAGGGTGGTTCGCACCCGGTAGGTCGCCAGTCGCTGCAGCCCCGGCGGCAAGTACTTCCGTCCCGGGTCTCCGACGAGCACGCGCGTGCCCCGCGCGGCCGCGATCCCGAGCCAATCGATCATTCGACCACCCATCGTCTGCTCGTAGCAGACGTCGCCCGCGAGGATCACGTCGCAATCGGGTGGCGGCGCGCTGAGGGGGTCGCCCCGAGTGAACCCGATGTGGACCCGGTTGACCCGGGCGTTGAGCGCGACCGCGGCCTCGGAGAGCGGATCGATGTCGACCGCGTGCGCCGAACCGGCCCCCGCTCGCGCGGCGGCGATGGCGCACAGGCCCGATCCGGTCGCGAGGTCGAGGACGCGGCGGCCGGCCACCTCCTCCGGATGCTCGGCAAGGTAGCGGGCGATCCCGAGTCCACCGGCCCACGCGAACGCCCAGAACGGCAGGCCCGGGTCCGACTCACCGAGCTCCTCGGCGGTGAGGTGCACCGCGACGGCGACGTCGTCCGCGAGATGAAGGCGCACGCCCGGGAGATCGGGCACAGGCTGGAGGCGCGTCACTCGCCGAACGAAGGCGCGCCGGTTGGCGGGCGACGGACGGGAAACGAGTCTCGTGCTCAGGAGGTCCCTACTCGGCCGGCTTGTCGCCGAAAATCGTGTGTTGATGTTGTGAAAGCCCCACATGTTGATGCCTACGGATGCCAACTCGGGCAACGGCCCCACGCGTACGGCCGTGTCGAACGCACGTCGAAGTTCCGTCGCCCGTCGCTCGGGCTCGAGCTGGCCGGCGAGCCGGGATCGTCATTCGGACGCGGAGCGGGCGAGCGTTGGACAGTACTAGCCGTGGCGACTTAACCCGAAAGGCCGACGGCCCTGTTCCCTAGGGTCGGTTGCTCAGTCGCCGAAGAAGAACGCGATCAGCGACTCGCAGTCGGTCCACGGAACCCCCGGGAATGGGGCGGTCGGGACAACGACGTGCCCGGCGTGCGTGAAGAGCGCTTGACCAGCTGTGCCGAAGTGGACGTGCTGGTGCTGGGCGTTCAGCGGAAGCGGCTCGTTTGCGGCGAGGTCGACGCACTTTCTGAGCCCGATCGGCTCCCCGTTCTCATCGAGCTCGAGTCCGAGCACGAGAACGTGGGGATGCGGCGGCAGCTGTGCCAACGCCGGCACCGCTGACAAGCCCAGCAACAGACCGACGGTCAGGCCTAACGCCAATACCCTTCTCATGACCCCTCCTCCAAAAAATGGGACGCTGACAGATCCCAGTCTGGCCCATTGTGGCCGAGCAGGGCGTCCGGACGCACGCGAAAATGGTGCTCGCCGGCACCACGGTCCGCAGGTGGGGCGGAGCGCGCGGAGCCGGGGGCCGTTGACGGCCTCGCCGCCGCGGCTTCACCGACCACCCCGCGCGACCATGCTACGGGCGGCCTGAAGCGCACTGGCGGCCATCTGTGCTTCGGATACGCGCGCGGCATTCGGTACGTGTGAGAGGCCGTTCTACCGAGGCGTAGACGGTTCCGTTTCAGGTAGAACTACGCTGATCGTCCTCGTCCTCGTCCACGCCCTGACGCCAGGTCTCGCGTTCTCGCCTTCGCCTTGCCTCAAGCTCGTCAAGGCCGCCTGTCGCCGTGACACCAACCCCGGCTGCGGTCGGCCATCCCGCGGCCGCCAGAATGCGGCCGGGCAGTTGTGTCACTCCGCGACTTAGACGCCGTAATCGCTTGCCCATCGCCTTACCTCACGAACGGGCAACGAGCATAGAGCCGCGCCGTCGCATGTTCGTCCCGTTTGCTTTGCCCGCGGCGTAGGTCCTGACGCCCGGGGGCCGTTTCGTGCGTGCGAGTCGGCTACTCGGCCGGCTTGTTGCCGAAGATCGTGTAGTGCCAGCCTTTCTCGGGCTCACCGGTCAGCTCGAGCATGACGTGCTTGACCTGTGTGTATTCCTCGAAGGAATAGCTCGACATGTCCTTGCCTGAACCGGACTGTTTGAACCCGCCGTGCGGCATCTCGGACGTGACCATGAGGTGGTCGTTCACCTGCACGTGCCCGAAGTTCAGGGCCCGCGCCGCCTCCATGGCCGTGAACACATTCGTCGTCCAGATGCTGGCCGCGAGGCCGTAGCGCGTGTCGTTGGCGTTCTCGAGCGCCTCATCGAGCGTGTCGAACGGCAGGACCGCGAGGACCGGGCCGAACACCTCGTCCTGGACGATCTCGCTGTCCTGGGTGCAGTCGGCCACGATGGTCGGTCGGTAGAACGCGCCATCTGGTAGACCCGGGACCTCCGGAGCGAACCCGCCGGCCACGATCCGGGCGCCCGCCGCGACGGCCCGCTCGACGAATCCGGCCACGCGCGCGACCTGGGTATCGCTGATGAGCGTGCCGAGGTCGGTCGCCGGTTCGAACGGATCGCCGACCCGCACGGCGTCGAACAGCTCCGCGGTGCGGGTGAGGAACGCGTCGTACACGTCGCGATGGACGTAGGCGCGCGTGGCCGCGGTGCAGTCCTGGCCACCGTTGATGAGCGCGCCCGCCGTCGCGCCGCGGGCGGCGGCCTCGATGTCGGCGTCGGCGCAGACGATGAACGGCGCCTTGCCGCCGAGTTCCAGGTGGACGCGCTTCAGGTTGCCGGCCGCGAGGGCCTGGATCCGCTTGCCCGTCTCGGTATCGCCGGTCAGCGAGATCATGTCGACGTCCAGGTGCGCCGCGAGGGCGGCCCCGACCACCTCACCGCGTCCCGTCACGACGTTGAACACGCCGTCCGGCACGCCCGCCTCCTTGGCCAGCGCGGCCAGCCGGACGGTCGTCAGCGGCGTCGCCGACGCGGGCTTGAGGACGACCGAGTTGCCCGCCGCCAGCGCCGGGCCGATCTTCCAGATCGCCATCCAGAGCGGGTAGTTCCACGGACTGACCTGCCCGACCACCCCGATCGGCTCGCGCCGGACGAAGCTCGTGTGGGTGCCCGTGTACTCGTACGCGGCCTTGCCCTCGAGGTTGCGGATCTGCGTCGCGAAGAAGCGCAGGTTGTCGCTGGCGAAGGCGAAGTCGCTGTCCCGCCGGAGCTTGTAGGCGGTTCCGGTCTGGAGCGTCTCGAGCCGGGCCAGGTCGTCGGCGTCGCGGTCCAGCAGGTCGCCGAGCCGGTTCATGACGGCGACGCGGTCGCCCAGCGCCATCCGGTGCCAGCGACCGTCGCGGAACGCGGCGCGGGCGGCGGCGACCGCTCGGTCGACGTCGGCCTCGGTGCCGTCGGGAACGCGCCCGACGATCTCGCCGGTGGCCGGGCTGCGGACCTCGATCCAGCGACCGCTCGACGAGGTCACGGACGCGCCATCGATGAACATCGGGTAGTCGGTGATGGGGACCTCGACGGCCATGGGACGGCTCTCCTACATCGACTCCGGACTGGTGGCCCGAGTCTACCGCGAGCACCGTCACCGACACCGGGAACGACGCCCTGCGACGACGGCCCGCGAGTATCGTGTCGACACCCCCGGAAGAACGGACAAGGAGGGCGAGATGCAACCTGGCGGAACCGAGGAGATCCAGGCCATTCGGGCCGAACTGGAGGGCCTCAAGGCGCAAGTCGATGCGGTGGGCTCGGTTGGCAGCAGCGCATGGTGGACGCGAGCGACGGCGCGGCCCAGGCTGGCCAGGAAGCTGACGCGCATCGGCATCGTCGCGTTGATGCTGGCACTGCCAGTGATGGTCAGTGCGAGCCACCAGTTCACCGACGTGCCGACGTCGCATACCTTCCATACGTCGATCTCACGGCTGTACGGGGCGCGCCTCACGACCGGGTGTACGTCCACGAGGTTCTGCCCGGGCGCGAATGTGACGCGCGGTCAGATGGCGGCATTCCTGAACCGGGGCCTCGGCCGCGCTGCCGGCGATTGGGGCGCGACCGGGTTTGCCGACGACTGGGCAGCCTTCGAGGATGGCGCCCTTGGCGCCATCGATCTGCAACACGGCGGGGCTCCGGGCGGCACAGCGTTCGTCCTGGTCACTGCCAATGTGTCGGCCTACACGGACGAAGGCGGCATCTGCCCGTGCGAATTGGGGGTGTCGTTGGTCAATGCGGACACCGGAGAACAGTCGCCCGCCATGTTCCAGGTCATCCAGAACACGCCCGCTCCAGCGCACGACGCCGAGCCGGCCTGGTACGAGGCATCGACTTCGATCTCCTACATCTTCAATGTCCCGTCCGGCGTGACGCACACCTACGTCCTTGCGGCGTCGATGAATCCGACCCTGAGCCCATCGCCAGAGAACGATCGCGGCCGCAGAGTGGACCATCTCGGCCGTCTATCTCCCGTTCGGACCGACCGGGGGGAATTCGGGGACGACGACCACGCAGGGGGTCCAAGAGCGCCGCGGCCACTGACCGCGCAAGAGCCGGACCTCGGCGACCTCGCCGGGGTCCGCTCGCCATCAAGTGTCGCGCGACCAGCGCATCGGTCCCACCTTTTGACCGGCCGCTGAATCGGTGATCAGCGCGTCCAGGCGTCGCGCCCGCGTGGCCGCCTGCTTCGCGCTGGTCACCCAGTGCGTCACGGCCCGCCGGTAGGAGGGTGGCCGCGCTGCCCAGTCCGCCCAGGCAGCGGGACTCGCCTGGAGGCGCGCCTCTTCCTCGGGCGTGAACGCAGCTGCCGCCCGCTCGTAGGAGTAGATGGCCGTGTTCGCGTCCGTGCGCGCCTCGAACGCCGCGAGCCCCGCCGGCCGCATCCGGCCTTCCGCCGTCAGCGCCGCGACCTTCGCGACGTTGATCGCGCTCCAGGTGCTCCCTTTGCGGCGCGGCGTGAAGCGCTGGACGAACGAGGTCGCATCGACGCTCCGGCGCACGCCGTCGATCCAGCCGACGCACAGCGCCTCGTCCACGGCCTGCGACCAGTCGACGCTCGGTCGACCCGTGGACTTGCGGTAGTAGCCGAGCCACAGCTCGTCCGCCGTCTCGTGATTGGCGTCGAACCAGTCGCGCAACTCGCCCGGCGTGGCGAAGAACCGGACGTCGTGCGGCGTGAGGCTCGGGCTCACTCGACGGCCGCCTCGCGCAGCAGGGCCCAGGCCCGCTCCACGTGCCGCTCCTCGGTTCGGATGTTCCCGATCGCCAGCCTGATCGTGAACCGTCCCGCGAGGCGGGTATGCGACAGGAAGACCTCGCCCCCGCGGTTCACCGCGTCCATGATCGCGGCGTTGCGCGAGTCGAGCTCCTCGTCGGTCGCGCCGCGGCGCGGGTTCCAGCGGAAGCACACGGTCGAGAACGGAACGGGCGCCAGACGCTCCCAATCCGGATCCTCGTCGACCCAGGCGGCGAACGCCTGGGCGAGATCGAGATGGCGCTCGATCCGCCGCCGGATGCCCTCGAGCCCGAACCAGCGCAGTTGGATCCACAGCTTCAATGCCCGGAACCGCCGGCCAAGCTGGGGCTGGTATTCGTTGTAGTCGCGGACGGGCGCCTCCCGGTCGAGCGTGCGGAGGTACTCGGGGACGAGGCTGAACGCTGCCCGGAGGTCGGCCATGCGCGGCGTCAGCAGCAGCGACGCATCGAGCGGCGTGAACAGCCACTTGTGCGGGTTTACGACGATCGAATCCGCCCGTTCCCAGCCGGCGAACGGCCCGCGCCGCGCCGGGAGCATCGCCACGACGCCCGCGTAGGCGGAATCGACGTGGAGCCACAGCCCCTCGCGCCTCGCGATGTCGGCCAGCTCCGCGACCGGGTCGATGGCGGTCGATGAGGTCGTCCCGAGCGTCGCGACCACGGCGATCGGGAGATGGCCGGCTGCACGGTCGCCGGCGATCGACGCCGCGAGCGCATCCGGCCGCATCGCATACCGATCGTCGACCAGGACGCGCACCAGCGAACCGCGGCCCAGCCCGAGCGTCATGCACGCCTTCTCGATCGAGCTGTGCGCCTCGGTCGAGGCGTACACGCGGAGCGCGGGCACGTCCGGACGCCCGGCAAGGCCCGCCGCCGCAACGTCGAGGCCGGCGGCCTGCCGCGCGGCGGCGAGGGCGATCAGGGACGACGTCGAGGCCGTGTCCGTCAGCAGGCCATCGAAGGCCGCCGGCAGGCCAAGTGCCTGGCGCAGCCAGTCGACGACGACTTGCTCGAGCTCGGTGCCGATCGGCGAGGTCCGCCACAGCATCGCGTTCTGGCCCAGCGCCGCGGTCAGCATCTCGCCCAGGATCCCCGGACCGGAGGCCGTCGTCGCGAAATAGGCGAGGAAGCCAGGATGCTGCCAGTGCGTGGCGTTCGGCTCGATGAGGCGGCGGTAGTCGTCGAGGATGGCTGCCAGGGGCTCAGGTGCCTCCGGCGGAGTGGGCGGAAACAGCGGACGCAACGACCCGGGCTCGACCGGCGGGAAGACCGGCCGCGCCTCGATCGAGTCGAGGTAGTCGGCCATGACATCGACCACCTCGTGGGCGGCAGCCCGAAAGGCCGCCGGATCGATATCGGTCAGGCCGTCGCGCTGGTCGGCGCCGAGGCGCGGATCTTCCTCGCTCAGGTGGTCTGCTCCGCCTCGCGGATCAATTCCTCGAGATACGGGCCCATCGTCGCGAGCACCGTCCCGAACAGGACGATCGCGAAGCCGACCACGATCACGATGAGCATCAGGCACCCGATGACCACGGCGCCGTCGCCGCTGGTCGTGGAGCGGATCACCAGCGAGTTCGCCCACTTGTCGTGGAGGCCCTGCCGTCGATCGTTGGTGATCGCGGTGAAGAACAGGAAGAGCGAGAGTGCGAACTGGGCGACTCCGGCGGCAGACTGGAGGGCCGGGATGAGGATCAGGAGGGCCAGCGGTGATCCAAGGGCGACGAAGCGCTTGGTCGCAGACGCGATCGACAGCGTTCCCCCGGTCGCGGCCTCCACGACCTGCATCTTCAATCCGCGCATCCCGGGTGTCGCCCGACCGCCGCTGGTCCAGAAGCCGACGAAGTACAGGTACTGGAGGGCCAGCGAGATCAGCGTGACGAGGACCAGCTCCGGTGTGACCGTGATGGTGAACGTGGTCTGCCCGGCGGTCGCGCCCTCCCGCGCGGCATCGATGGACTGCTGGATCAGACCCGAGTAGTCGACGACGAGGAACGTCAGGATCGTCGGGATGATCGAGACGATGAGGCTGTCGATGAAGTACGCCACGAGCCGGGCGCCCATGCCCGCGATCACGTAGCCCTCGCGACCTGGGGCCGCGCCGGCCGGGGCGGGCGTCTCCCAGCCAACCAGCGGGGCGGCGGGCATCGCGGGCGCCGAGCCGGAACCCGCGGCGTCGGTCGGGACCGACGGGCTCGCGCTGATGATCGGGCTGGTGGGTGGCGTCGGTGCCGGCACATCCAGCGGCGCCGGCTGGGTCGGGGTCCACTCGGTCAGGGGCACTTCGCCTGGGGGCACGTCCTCCGCCGGCAGGTCGCCGGGGGGCACATCACCTGTGGGCGCGTCGGGCGGCGGCCCCTCGTCCGGCGGCAGCCCTTCGCCCGAAGCCGGCTCGGCAGGCGACTCCGGCGGCGTCCAGGCGATGGTCGGCTGGTCCTCCGGCGCGACAGCATCGTCGGGACCCGAACCGTCGGGCCTCCGCTCCAGGTCGTCGGGTGGCTGCGTCATCGTCCTCCCCTTCCATGCGTGGACACCGGTGCCATGATAGAGGCCCGATTTCGACGTCGGAGGCGGTTGCCCGTTTGGAGGGACGGCCGATGCGAGGATCGCTCGCGCTGGTGGTGTCCGTCGTCATGCTTGGTTGCAGCGGCGACGGGATGCCATCCGCCGGCTCGTCGGCGGTTTCGCCGGGGGCCCCGATGACGCCTCCGGCGACGACGGCGTCAACGCCGCCCGGAGGCCCGGCGGGCACGTCCGTGGAGCAGGTCGCCCACATCGTGGCTGCGATCGACGACCTGGCCCTCCTTTCGGATATCACCGGCGAGGACCTCGACGCCGACTTCGTCTCGTGGTTCACCAGTGAGGCGGATTGGGTCACGGCCGAAATGGACGCGGGCATGGTCGGCGATCCCGCCATCGCTATGTATATCGCTGCCGTCGGCTCGGGGCACCAAAAGGTGCTCGATGGGACCTACGTGTTGCCGAACGGGATCTATGAGTTCGGCGACGAGATCAAGACCATCGTCGCGCTTCGTGACCGGATCGCGGCACTGACCGATCAGCCCTGAGGTCATGGCCGCCATCGAGACCGGCACAGGAGACGGTCAGGCCATCGACGGGCTGGTCCACGGTCGATCCGTATCAACGATTGTGACCCGGAGTTCGGCCGAAATCTATGGTGCCGTTATTCGGAGAGACGCCCGTCCGCATCAAGGGCAACGATGGTGGTGCCGCGCCGGACGTACAACCGGCCATCAGGCGAGACGGTCAGCGAAGGCACGTCAAGATTCGGGGCGTCCACACGCAATCGATACGGCCATCCCCGGATTGGTTGCCCTCGATGGTCCAGGGCCACGATCTCGACCGAGTCGTCGTGATTCACGGCGACGTAGACCACGCCACCGGACCCGAACGCGGGCGCTGCAGCGAATGGGGGGCAGTCCTGATCGGAGCACGGCCAGGTCAGTGGGCCCGCCGGACGGTAGCGCCACCCGGTGCCATCCGGAAAGATCGCGACGACCTCGGTGGCGAGGAAGTACACCGTCCCTTCGGATCCTCGATACGGGCCATAGATTCGACTGTCATGAGGCATTGCAACCGGCCACCCGGCCTTGACCTCGCCTGCCCCGTCGTGGGCATAGACCTTGTCTGTTGCCGAGAGGTAGGAGATCGTCCCGTCGGAGTCGACGACCGGCCGGGTCGCGTATCCCTTCGACCCACGGGGCCAGCCAGGTAGCGTCCGTCCATCGGGGCCGACAACAGAAAAGACGGTCCGACTCGCGTCGGCCTCGAGTCCTCCCTGCGCGGGATCGAGCAGTGGTTCGTACGTCACGGTCACGATCGTCCCGTTAGGTCCGGGACGCCAACCCCCGAAGTCGGCGATCGATATCGGCCAGCCAGGACGTCGGCTCCCGTCGGGTGCGAGCGCCCAGAGCGCAGACGGGCCGTCGTCGGCACCTGGCTTCGTTTCGATGAAGAGGGTTCCATCGGAACCGAGGTGCGGAGCGGAAAACCACCCGTACGCGTCGTCGAGCGCGACGGGCCAGCCGGGCTTGACCCGGCCCGTCGGATCGATCGCGAGGATCTGCGTCTGACGATTGGCCTTATGCCAGCTCATCAGATGGACGGTGTCCTGTGATCCCAGGACCAGTCGAGACACACAGGCGTCGCTCATCGGACACATCACCGACGGCGGGACCTCGAACGGCCAGCCGGGCGGCTCCTGGCCATCGGTCCCGAGCCGGTGCACTCGACAACCAACCGCCGCGGTGCCGCATTCCTCCACGTAGACGGACCCACCCGGACCCGCGACCGGCGTCTTGAAGCCGGAACCCTCGGGTGTATCGATCGGCCAGCCCGCCCGAACATGCCCGGCCGCATCGAGGGCAACAAGGCTCTGCTCGTCCCCGACCTGTCCCTCTCCCACGCTGGTCAGGAGGTAGACCGTCCCGTCCGGCCCGAAGACCGGCTCGCTGGCGACGCCGATGAAGGGCCACCGCTTCACCGACGAGGCGGTCGGGACCGGGTCCGAGCCGCGCGATGGCGGGTGCGGCGAAGGCGGGGGCGCCGCGGATCCGATCCGGGCCGGTGTCGCGGCCGGACTCGCGACCGGCACGACGGGCGGCGTGTTTGCACACGCCGCGACCAGGAACACGATGGGCACCAGTCTCGCGGCGGAAGGAACGATCACAAGACCCTCCGATCGATGAGACGCGCGCAGCGACCACCTGTTGCGACCCTGAACCAGCTTCAACCGCGATCGGACGCACTCCGCCCTCGGAGTGCTTGTTTGTGTGGGGGAAATGGTCGGGGCGGCCGGATTTGAACCGACGACCACCAGTCCCCCAGACTGGTGCGCTACCAGACTGCGCCACGCCCCGACGGAGCCGCAGTCTAGCACCCCTCCCCGGCTAGCCCAGCCCGCCGAGCTCGTCCTTCAATTCGCGCGCCAGCAGGTCGATCAGGCAGCGCTGGACGCTCTTGCCCTCGAACAGGGCGGCGTGGACCTCCTGCGCGATCGGCATCTCGACATCCAGGCGCTCCGCCAGTGCGAGTGCCGCCTCGACCGTGTAGGCGCCCTCGGCCGTACCGGGCAACGTCGCCTCGATCTCCGACCACGGACGGCCGCGGGCCAGCTCCTCGCCCAGACGGTGGTTGCGCGATAGCGTCGACCCGCACGTGGCGATGACGTCGCCGATGCCCGCGAGCCCCGCGAACGTGAGTGGATTCGCCCCGGCCGCCGAACCCAGGCGCATCATCTCGGCGAGGCCGCGGGTCATCAGCCCGGCCTTGCCGTTGTCGCCGAACCCGAGGCCATCGGCGGCGCCCGCCGCGATCGCGACGATGTTCTTGAGGGCGCCGCACAGCTCCACGCCCAGGATGTCGCGGTTCACGTAGAGCCGGAACTCGCGGCGGCCCAGCCGCTCCGCGATGCGGCTCGCGAGCTCGGGGTCGTCGGCGGCCACGACCGCCGAGGCGGGCAGGCCGCGGGCGATCTCGGCGGCCAGGTTCGGCCCGGACAGGGCGGCCACGCGGTCCGGCGCGATCCCCCCGGCCTCGGCGATGACCTCGCTCATCCGCATGAGCGTGCCGCCCTCGAGTCCCTTGACGACCGAGAGCACGTCGGCGCCGGCCGGGATGTGCGGCCCCACCTTGGCCGCGACCGCACGCAGGTGCGGCGAGGGCGTCGCGAAGATCACCAGGTCCACGGCCGAGGCCAGGTCCGCGGGGTCCGAGGACGCGACGAGCGCCTCCGGGAGCTCGACATCCGGCAGCCGCCACGGATTGCGCTGCGTGCGGTTGATCTCCTCCGCCAGCTCCTCGCGGTGGCACACCAAGAGGACGGGCTCGCGCTTCCCGACGATCGAGGCCAGGGTCGTGCCCCACGCACCCGCTCCCACGACCGCGACGCGCGGACCGGCCATCAGCGCGACCGGCGGGTCTTGGCGCTCGCCCGGCGGACGGGCTTGACCTGCGCCGAGCGGCTCTTCTTGCGGCGCGGCAGCTTGACCGACGCCCGGTCGCGGAACACCAGGCGGATCGGCGTCCCATCGAAACCGAACGTCTCGCGCAGCCGGTTCTCGAGGTAGCGCCGGTACGAGAAGTGGATGAGCGACGCGTCCGAGGCGAAGAACACGAAGGTCGGCGGGCCGATCGCGGCCTGCGTCGCGTAGAAGATCTTCGGCCGCCGGCCGCGGACCGGTGGCGGCGGCGTCCGTTCGAGGGCGGCCATCAGGACGCGGTTGAGCTCGCCGGTCGGGATGCGCCGGCGTCGCTCCGCCCAGATGTCGACGGCGGCCTCCAGGACCCGCCCGACCCGCTGGCCGGTCTTGGCGCTGATCGAGACGATCGGCGCGAAGTCGAGGAACGGCACCTCGTTGCGGATCCACTCGATGTACTGGTCGAAGGTCCGATCGGTCTTGTCGGCCACGAGGTCCCACTTGTTGACGGCGACGACGAGGCCCTTCCCCTCCTCGACGGCGTAGCCCGCGACGTGGGCGTCCTGCGCGGTCAGGCCCTCGACGGCGTCCACGACGAGGACCGCGACGTCGGCGCGGGACAGCGCGCTCAGCGCGCGGAGCGTGGAGTAACGCTCGGCGGCCGGACCCGAGGCGACCTTGCCGCGCCGCTTGATGCCCGCCGTGTCGATGAGGATGATCTCGCTGCGCCCCCAGGCGAGCCGCGTGTCGATCGCGTCGCGGGTCGTTCCCGGAGTTTCGGACACGATCGCCCGCTCCTCGCCGAGCAGCGCGTTGAGCAGGCTCGACTTGCCGACGTTGGGGCGGCCGACGAACGCGATCGAGGCGGGTCCCGTCTCGGCCTCGGCGGCGATCGCCGCGTCCCAGCGAGCCGCCTCGGTGTCATCGAGGCCGTCGGTCTCGGTGCCGTCGTCGCCGTCGGCGCGGTCGCCCTCCTCGGGCTCCGTGGACCACGAACGGTTCGAGCCGTCCAGCCGCGACCTCGTCGGACCAGGCCTCCGCCTCGGCCTCGCGGGCCTTGCGCGCGGTCTCCTGCGGGGTCTCCGGCGGCAGGGCCCAGACGATCGCATCGAGCAGGTCGCCGGTGCCGCGTCCGTGCGACGCGGAGATCGGGTAGGTCTCCTCCCAGCCCAGCGCGTAGAACTCCATCCCCTCGAGCTCGCGCTTCTCGTTGTCCGCCTTGTTCACGGCCACGAGGACAGGAGCGGGCGCCCGGCGGAGCAGCTCGGCCGCCTCGCTGTCGGCCGGCGTCAGCCCGGTGACGGCGTCGACCACGAAGACGATGACGTCGGCCTCGGCGATGGCCAGGCGGGCCTGTTCCTGGACGCGCGCCTCGATCGGGTCGTTCGGGTCGAGCTCGAGGCCGCCGGTGTCAACGAGCACGAACCGCCGGCCGTTCCATTCCGTGTCGCCGTACAGCCGGTCACGGGTCGTCCGGGCGCGGTCCTCGACGATCGCCGTGCGCGACCCGAGGACGCGGTTGAAGAGCGTGCTCTTGCCGACGTTCGGACGGCCCACGATGGCGACGACCGGGAGCGCCCCGCCGAGCCGTGTCGTCGTGGCTGTCTGCGTACGGCGGGTCACGATACTGACGCGCGGCGCTCCGAGGCCCGAGGCGACGCCACTGCGAGCCATCGGTCCGAGGATCACGCTGCGCCGGAGGCGGGTCGCGCGGTGCTCGGGAGGGAGGTCGTTCGTCCGGCCGGCGTGGCGGCCACGGCCAGGGCGGCGCCCGGCGAGCTCGGCGGCCCGGCCCTGCGACATCGGGCGTGCCCGCCATCTCGAGGATGTGCTCGGCGACGTCGCGCAGGTCCTCGATCGGCGTCGACGTCCCGCCGGTGACCCCGACGACGCGGGCCGAAGCGAAGACCTCGGGGTCGGTCAGGTCCCGGACACCCTCGACCTGGATGGCCGGCGTGCCGGCGATCTCGCACAGGCGGGTCAGCTCCTTGGTGTTGGCGCTCGACCGCCCACCGACGACGACCATGAGGTCGACGTCCTTCGCCGCCTCCATCGTGTCCTGCTGTCGGCGGATCGTGACCGGGCAGACCGTATTGACGATCTTGAGCTCGTGGGCGCGCCCGACCATGAACGCGGCAAGCTTCTCGAACTTCCAGGGCGGCTGGGTCGACTGGCTGATGAGCGCCATCCGCTTCTTGCGCGGGATGGCGGCCTCCCATTCCTCTTCCTCGTCGACGACGATCGCGTCCGGCGCGAACCCCAGCATGCCGACGACCTCGGCGTGCTTGGGGGTCCCGAGCAGGACGATCGTGTAGCCCTCCTCGACGAGCTTCGTCAGCTCGCGGTGCTCCTGGATGACCCAGGTGCAGGTGCCGTCGATGACCTCGAGACCGCGCGATTCGGCCCGCTCCATGACGTCCGGCCGCACGCCGTGGGCGCGGATGACGACCGCGGCTCCGTGGTCGACGTCGTCGAGGGTCTCGACCGTCTGGATGCCGAGATCCTGGAGGTCGCGGACGACGCCTTCGTTGTGGACGACCTGTCCGAGGGTATGCGTCGCCTTGCCGGCGGCCGAGGCCTCCTTGGCCTTGTCGATCGCTTCTCGTACCCCGTAGCAGAACCCGGTGCGCTTCGCGATCCGGACTTCCTGGACGATTCCCACGTGTCGATTATCGCACGGGGCCCCGTTCAGCCCCCGTAGACGCCTCGCTGGCCTTCGGGGAGCAGGGCGGCGATGCGGCGCATGATCACGTCCGTCGCCTGGGCCTTGGCGTCCCCCTTCTCGACGTCGGGCGGGAGCACGTCAGCGAGGCGGAACGGAGAACCGACACGGACCGTCACCCGCCCGCCGGGCCGTGGCAGCCGCTGCCCCCGAGGCCACACGCGGTCGGAACCGGCGATCCCGACCGGCACGATCGGCGCCCCGCTTCGCAGGGCCAGCGAGGCGACCCCGTCGCGGGCTTCCTGCAGCGCACCGTCGGGGCTGCGCGTGCCTTCGGGGAAGACGAACAGCACGTGGCCCTCGTCGAGGATCCGCTTGGCCAGCCGGTACGCCTCGACGTCCGCCCTCGAACGGTCGACCGGGTGCACGCCCCCGTGGCTGGCGATGTACCCGACGACCGGCCATGCGAACAGCTCCTTCTTGCCGAGCCATTGGAAGCGCCGCCCGATCTTCGGGATGAGAAACGAGCCGAGCACGACCGCGTCGAGGTTGGACGCGTGATTCGCCGCGATGATGACCGGACCTTGACGGGGAATCTCGTCAAGCGCCCCTTCGACCGACACGCGGGTCATCGCCCGTGAAAAGAGCCGTGCACCGAACGAGAGCGCCGCGATCATCGGCGTGATCGAGCTGTCGAGCGGGGTCGGGCCGGTCGGCGTGGAGTCGGGTGCGTCGGTCACGGCGCGTCACCGGTCGCGTGGGGCTCCGGGGCGTGCCGCGCCTCGGCATCCCGGATCGCGTTGACCACCGCGGTCACGGTCTCCTCGAACTCGTTGCCGTCCGTCGTGATGATCCGGGCATCGGGCGCGATGCGGAGCGGAGCGATCTCGCGGGTGGCATCCAGGTGGTCGCGGCGGCGAAGGGCCTCGAGGATCGCAGCGGCCCGCGGGCCGTCCGGATCGAGGCCGCGCTCCTCCGCGCGGCGCCTGGCCCGCTCGGTGACCGACGCGTCAAGGTAGACCTTGAGGTCGGCGTCGGGCAGCACGATGGTCCCGATGTCGCGCCCGGCCATCACGATCCCACCGTCCCGGGCGAGGTCGCGCTGGCGCTGGAGCAAGGCGGCGCGGACCTCCGGGACCGCGGAGACGGCGGACACGGCCGAGTCGACTGCCGGGGCGCGAACGTCGGCGGTGTGATCGATCCCATCGACGAGCACGCCGGCGAGGCGCCCGTCGGCATCGCTCGCCAGTTGGACGTCATCGACCAGCCCGACGAGGCCCTCCGGGTCGTCGACCGACACGCCCCGGGACTCGGCCAGCCACGTTACGGCGCGATACAGCAGGCCCGTGTCGCAGAAGCGGTAGCCGACTTCGCGCGCGGCGGCCGCCCCGACGCTGCTCTTGCCAGATGAGCCCGGCCCGTCAAGGGCCACGACCAGTCCCATCAGCGAGCGTCACGCGGTCGGGGGGCTTCACGCGGTCGGGGGCCCTCACGCGGTCGGGCGGCTTCGCCCGGCCGGGGGGCTCCACGGGGTCGGGGGCCCGCACGGGGTCCAGGTGCCTCGCGCGACCCGGGCCGTGGACGCCCGCCGCCCGTCGCCGCGCGGGACGTCCCGGCGCCTGCACCGAGGCCGCGGATCTCCGGCGCTTTGAGCTGGCGGACGACGCCGCTGCGCAGGCCGTCGATGCGGACGGGGCCGATCCGGACGCGCACGAGGCGCTGGATCGGCGCCCCGACGGCGCCGAACATCCGGCGCAGCTGGCGCTTCCAGCCCTGGGTCAGGGTCGCGCGGTACCAGGTGAGCTCCGGCGAGGGACTTGGGCGGAGGAGCTCGCCCAGCCGCTGCGCCTCGATGGCGGTCATCGGCCGGAGGGCGCCAAGCGTCGCCAGGCCCTCGGTGAGCGGGATCCCGGCCTGGAGCGCGTCGGCCTGGTCGTTGGTCAGCGGCGCCCCGAGGGCGATCGCGTATTCGCGCTCGACGCCGTGCCGCGGATGCAGCACCCGGTCGGCCCAGTCGCCGTCGTTCGTCAGCAGCAGCATCCCTTCGGAGTCCTGGTCGAGGCGACCGACGGGGTAGAGCCTGGCCCCGTCCGGGACGAGCGCGGTCGGGATGAACTCGAGCACGGTCTGGGCGGCGTGGCGGTCCTGGGTCGTAGAGGTGACGCCAGCCGGCTTGTGGAGCAGCAGGTGGGTCATCGCCGCGGCGCTGCCGATGATATGACCGTCGACCGCGATCACGACGCGATCCGGGTCGACCTGCGAGCCGACGGTCGCTCGCTTGCCGTCGACGGTCACGCGTCCTGAGGCGATCATCGATTCGGCGGCCCGGCGCGACGCGACGCCGGCGGCGGCGAGCACCTTCTGGAGCCGCTCGGTTGCCATCAGGGGTCGGCTCGGTGATTTTCCCTGCCGACCGGGGCTTCGGCGGCGTCCGCTGGACCGGTGGGGTCGTGGCGGCCGTCGGCCGGCGTCTCGAACAGTGGTTCGGTCATCGGCTCGCCGCCCTCCTCCGCCAGGCGCGCGGCGACGTCGCCGTCGAGCGGTGGCAGCTCCTCGACGCTCGTGAGCCCGAAGCGCTCGAGGAATTCGAAGCCGGTGCCGTACAGGAACGGCCGGCCGGGCGCACTCGACCGGCCCAGCTCCACGAGGAGGCGGCGATGCAGCAGGGTCCGGACCGTGTAATCCGAGTCGACGCCGCGGATCCGCTCGATCGCCGCCTTCGTGACGGGCTGCCGGTAGGCCACGATCGCCAGCGTCTCGAGCGACGCTGGGGAGAGGCGCACCGCGTCCGCCCCAACATAGCGCGCGACGAGCGCGCCGGCTTCCGGGGCCGTGGCCAGCTCGACGCGGTCGCCGTCGATGAGCAGGCGCAGGCCGCGGCCGCGGTCGCGCAGAGCGACCTCGAGGTCACCCAGGCGTTCATCCACGGTGGCGCGGTCCGTGCCGGCGAGCGCCGCGATCTCGCGGCGGCTCAATGGGCGTTCGGCGACGAAGAGAAGCGCCTCGAGGGCGGATTCGGTGAGCTCGATCGGCGGCCGGTCGGTGGCCGCGCCGGCCTCCGCATCCGCGTCCGCTGCCGCGGCGTCGAGCGGTTCCGGACCGTCCAGGGGCTCGGCGCCGTCCGAGCTCGCGTCCTCGAGCGTCTCGTCGGTCACGCGAACGACTCCAGTGACTCGTCGAGAGGCGCGTCCTCGGCGTAGGTCGTCGGCGCGAGTCCGGCCGCCGCGCGCTCCTCGGCCGTGGTGGCGCGGGCCACGATCGGACCCCACGGCTCGGCCTGTTCCACGACGATCTCCCGGCGCTTCATCAGCTCCAGCATCGCCAGGAAGGTGACGGCGATGACCACCCGGTCGCGGACACCCGCGAGAAGCTCCTGCAGGACGACGACCCGCGCGCCACGCAGGGCCGCGCGGATGATCGAGGCTCGCTCCGTGAGCGTGATCGTGCGCTCCATGACCTCGGCGGGTGCCACGGCGGGGAAGACGATCGTCGCCAGGTGCGACACCGCGCCGACGAGCAGGGCCGGATCCAGCGGCGGTGCGTCCGCGGGCCGCGCCCCGGCCAGGCCCGCGGCACGGGCGGCGCCCGGCTCGCGCCGGAAGAGGCCGATCGTTCGGAGCGCGCCATCGGCCAGGCGCTGGCCGGCGTCGCGGTAGGCGCGATAGAGGATGAGCCGGGCTCGCAGCTCGGCCTCTGGGTCGGGTCCCTCGTCGGCGATCGCGGTGGGGTCTGCCGCCGTCTGGCGCGGGAGCATCGCGCGGCTCTTGATGAGGATCAGCTGGGAGGCCACGGCCACGAAGGCGCTCACGTGCCCGAGCCGGTCCGATTCGAGGCCGGCGAGCGCGTCGAGGTACGCGTCGGCGAGTCCGCCGAGCGGGACCGTCAGGACGTCGAGCTGGCGAGCCTCGATGAGCGACAGCAGGAGGGCGAGCGGGCCGTCGAACTGGGCGATCTGGACCTGGGTGGCGGTCTCGGGCCGGCGCCCGTCGCCGAAGCTGATCGCCGGCGACACCGACTCGGAGGATCGGGGTGACCCTGCGGACGCTGCAGCCATCACGGGCACCCCGCCTCCGGGCCGGTCACGGTCCCACCGCGACTGGCAGGCGCGTGTTCCGACCCGTGGACCCTGCGGAGGCTCGGTGCGCCCATGAACGCGACCATGAGTCACGGCCGAGGCCCGAAGGAGTCCGCAGAGGGCTCTTCCACATCGAGAACGCGACCCCCAGTCGCGCGCGGTTCATCATCCCGTGCCCTCGACCATCAGTTGGCCTCGTCCGCGAGTTGCAGGAGGCGGCCCGCGTCGGGATCGACGGGCGCGTCCTGGTGCCGGATCAGTTCGACGGTCCGTGGCGAGCACCCCGCCGCCCGCGCCAGCGACGCGGACACCGCGGGGTGGTCGCGCAGCCGCGCGAGGGCGTCCCCGAACGGCGGCAGCACGCCCGCGACCCGCCACACCCAGCTCCCGTATCGCTGACCGAGCGAATACGCGACCCGCGGCCAGATCCCGGTCGGCCCCTTGCCGGCATCGTGCAGCAGCCCGGCGAGCAGCACCTCGGGCTCGGTCACGCCCTCCGCCCGGAGCGTCGCGACGACGTCGAGGCCGTGCCGCCGGTCTGCGACGTGCATGCCATCGAACAAGGCCAGCTGCGGTTCGGTGAGCCAGGCCCCCAGTCCAGTGCGCTCCGCCGGCCCGACCGAGGCCCGCACGTGCGTACGGAACTGGCGGACCTTAGGTGCCCACCAGGAGGCTGAAGAACGCATCGATGATCGGAACGAAGATCCGGCTCCCGATGGAATTGTCGGGCGGAAGGAAGAAGATCAGAAGGATGAGGATGAATCCGTACTGCTCGAGGATGGGGCGCCACTGCCAGGACAGCCGAGGGGGAAGGAAGGCGAACAACACCTTCGAGCCATCAAGCGGTGGGATCGGCAGCAGGTTGAAGATCATGAGCAAGAGGTTGATGTACACGAACAGGTAGAGGATCTGGATGACCAGGAACGGCACCTGAGCGGCGAGGTCCGGGGTCGCCAGGAGGTACCGCAGGGGTAGCGCTGCTGCCGCCGCGAGGACGAGGTTCGACAGCGGACCTGCCGCGGCCACGATCGCCTCACCGCGCCGACCGCCGGCGAGATTGGCCGGATTGATGGGAGTCGGCTTCGCCCACCCAAACCCGAATCCGGCGCCGATGAAGCTGACCGCGAGCAGGATGCCGCCAAGTGGATCGAAGTGGGCTACTGGATTGAGCGTCAATCGCCCGAGCAATTTGGCGGTGCCGTCGCCGAGCCGGTATGCCGCCAGCGCATGTGCGAACTCGTGAACTGGGAACCCGATCAGCAGCATGATCGCAACGACGATGACGCTCGCGATGAATTGTTCGGACACAGGGACCTTTCGTACGGGTGCTGCCTATCGTATCCGCGCGGAACGCGTGGAGGCCGGATCGGCCGTTAGAGCCGGCTGAGCAGGTCCGCCTTCTTGCGTTCGAACTCCTCGGGGCTGATCGCGCCCCGATCGCGCAGGTCAGCGAGGCTCGACAGCGTTCGGGTCAGCTCGTCCGAGCTCAGGGCCGCGTTCGGCGGGCGCCCGGCGGTGCCGGCGGACACCGTTTCGTCGCCGATGCTGCCCGCGGCGGGCGCGGCGATCGGGCGTGGCGGGCTGGGCTCGGTGCGCAGCGGCGGGCTCGGGGCGAACCCGGTTCCCGCGACATCGCGTTCGTACTCGTGCTTGGCGTCGAGCATCGCCTTCTTGAAGCCGACCGGGTTGCGGATCATCCGGAAGCGCTCGACGCCCGTCTCGGCCGCGGTGAGGATGTCGAGGTCGCCGAAGCCGAAGATCCGCCCGAACAGCGACTGCGAGAGCCGCGCGTCGTTGATCTTCTCGAGCGAGCTGTCCGTGGAGGTCTTGTTGAGGACACCGGCGACCTGCAGGACGCGGCGGTTCGTCAGCACGTATTCCTGGTTCAGGTAGCGCAGGATGTGCCAGCCGAGGACCCCGAGCCCACCAAGGATCAGGATGGCGACGGCGACCCCCACGATCGTGCGCTGGTCCGGCCCGACGTTCTGGCTGAGGATCAACAGGATGAGGCCGAGGATGATGGCACCGACCGCCAGCTTCGCGCCCCACACGAACACGAACCAGTGCTGCTTCTCGCGGTGGGCGATCCGCTCCCCGCTCGAGAGCAGTCCGTCGGCGTAGCTCATGCCCCGTGTCCCTCCTGCGATCAGGCCCGCGGATGGGCCCGGCGATAGACGTCCCGGATCCGCTCCCCGGTCAGATGCGTGTACAGCTGGGTCGTGGAGATACTCGCATGACCGAGCAACTCCTGGACGACCCGCAGGTCGGCCCCGCCCTCGAGCAGGTGCGTCGCGAACGAATGCCGCAGCGTGTGCGGGCTCACGCGGCCGGTCAGGCCCGCGCGCCGGGCCGCGCCGGTCACGGCGGCCCAGGCGGACTGCCGAGCGAGACGCCCGCCGCGGTCGCCGAGAAACAGCGGTCCGCCGCGGACGGGCGCCACGTGATGGCGCTCCAGGAGGGCGGTCCGCGGCCCCTCGAGCCACGCGACGAGACAGTCGAGCGCCACCTCGCCGATCGGCACGAGGCGCTCCTTGTCGCCCTTGCCGATGACCCGCACGAACGCGCCGTCGAGCGACAGGTCCTCGCGATCGAGACCGATGGCCTCGCTCACCCGCAGACCGGCGGCGTAGAGCAGCTCGAGCAGCGCCCGGTCGCGCACGCCACCCTCCGACGCGGCATCGAGCAACCGCTCCACCTCCCCGACATCGAGCGTGTCGGGCAGGCGCCGGCTCTGGCGCGGCAGGTCGAGGTGGGTCGCGACGTCGACGTCGATGAGGCCCTCGCCGAAGGCGAACCGGTAGAAGCCCTTCAGCGCGGCCGCGCGTCGTCGGAGGCTGGTCGGGGCGAGGCCCGTCTCACCCCGCCGGCCGCGCTGCGTGCGGGCCGCGAGATAGCGAACGGCGGCGTCGGGCGAGCGGGCCCATTCCCCGTCTTCGCCGAGCGACCTGCCGAAGTCCGTGAGGTCGCCGCGGTACGCCCGGATCGTCGCGGGTGCGAGGCCCCGCTCGACATGGAGGTACGCGAGGTAGTCCTCCACGACCCGATCGAGGGACGCGGTGGTCACGCCGTCCGGTCGGCGCCTGCCGAGCCGACGGCCGCTCCCCCGCCCCGCCACGCCTCGGCCCGGTCGAGCAGCTCGCGCGCGGAGGCCAGGGACGCCGGATCGCCCGGACCGCCGCCGAGCATCGCCGCGAGCTCCACGATCCGGCCCTCGCGGTCGAGGCGCTCGACTTCGGTCACGGTGCGGCCCTCCCGCTCGCGCTTGGCGATGCGGTAGTGCGCGTCGGCGTGGGCCGCGATCTGCGGCAGGTGCGTGACGCACAGCACCTGGTGGCGACGGGCGAGCCCCCACAGGCTCCGCCCGACCGGGTCGGCGCTGCGACCGCCGATGCCGCTGTCCACCTCGTCGAAGACCAGCGTGGGCGTCTCGTCGGCCTCCGCGAGGACGCGCTTGATGGCCAGGGCCACCCGCGACAGCTCGCCGCCCGAGGCGATCCTGGCCAGCGCCCGCGCCGGCTCGCCGGGATTCGGCGCCAGGCGATAGACGACCTGGTCGACCCCGGTCGTATCGAACGCGACGGCGTCGCCATCGACCTCGACGGCTGCCTCGCCCGGGCCCGCGGGACGGCGGCCGACCGCGACCTCGAAGACGCCGACCGGGAAGCCGAGCTCCTCGAGGACCTCCCCCACCGCCGACCCGAGGCCGTTCGCCGTGGCCCGGCGCGCCGTGGACAAAGCGACCGCGGCGGCCGCGACCTCGGCCAGTCGCTCGGCGTCCTCCCGTTGCCGTCGCAAACGCTCTTCGTCGAGGCCGCGCAGCCGTTCCGCCTCGAGCGCGGCCTCCTCCCCGTGGGCGATCACCGCCGCCTCGTCGTCGCCATAGCGGCGGATGAGCCCGTGGATGACCCCGAGTCGCGCATCGAGCTCGGCGACGGCGCGCGGGTCGTGGTCGACGCTCTCGGACAGCCGGCGCGCCTCTTCGGCCACGTCGGTCAGCTCCGCCTCCAGGCCGGCGAGTCGCTCCGCGAGCGGCTCGAAGCGCGGGTCGAGGCGGGCCAGCCCACGCGCTTCCTGGAGCGCGACTGCGGCGGTGTCCCGGGCGCCGGCGCCCTCTTGGGTCAGCGCTTCGCGCAGGGAAGCCGCTCCCCGGGCGATCGCCTCGCCATGCTGGGCAGCCGTCAGGCGGCCACGGATCTCGTCCGCCTCGCCAGGGCGAAGCCCGGCACCGGAGATCTCGGCTGCCTCGTGTTCGAGCAGGTCCAGGCGGCGGGCCACCTCCCGTGGGTCGAGGGCGGCCGCGTCGAGCGCGGCCCGGTTCTCGCGCCAGCGCTCCACGGTGCCGGCCATCGCCCCCCGAAGCTCCTCGTGGCCGCCAAACCCGTCGAGCAGATCGCGCTGCCAGCGCTCGTCGAGCAGGCGGCCCTGATCGTTCTGGCCGTGGACCTCGACGAGGGCACCGACCTCGTCCGCCAGGCGTGCCGCGGTTACGGCGGCGTCGTCGAGGCGGGCCGTCGACCGGCCACTCGCGGCCACGTCCCGGACCGCGATCAGCGGCTCCGGAAATCGATCGAACAGCGCCTCGACACGGGCGGCCTCGGCGCCGTGGCGTACCAGGCCCGTGTCGGCACGGGCGCCCATCGCCAGACCGAGCGCATCGATCAGCAGGCTCTTCCCGGCCCCGGTCTCGCCGGTGATGACGTTGAGGCCCGCGTCGAAGGCGAGCCGCAAGCGGTCGATGAGGGCCAGGTCGGAGACCGTGAGCTCGAGCAGGCGGCCGGGCGCCGCGGCGTCGTCGCTCACGACGGCAGCAGCTCCACCTTGTGGCGGAGCAGGTCCCAGAACGAGAGGGCGCCGCGCGGGTGGAGGAGCCGGATCGGCCGTTCCAGGGCACGGACCTCGACCACGTCCCCCACGGCGATCTGCAGGTCCTCGCGACCGTCCACGGACACCAGCGCCTCGTGCGCGTCGACCACCCGGCAGCGGACGACCTGCTCCGGGCTCACGACGACCGACCGGAAGGCCGATAGGTACGCCGCGATCGGGGTGACGATGAGGTTCCGGCTGACCGGGTCGAGGATCGGCCCGCCGGCGGAGAACGAGTAGCCGGTCGAGCCGGTCGGGCTCGCGACGATGAGGCCGTCCGCGATGAACGTCGCGAGATGCGTGTCGTCGATCGAGACGTCGAGCCGGCACACCCGCGCGAGGGATCCCCGCGCGACGACGATGTCGTTCAGGGCGACGTGCAGGTCCGTCTCCCCTGCCCCGTCCTCGCCGCCGCGCAGGATGTGGCCTTCGATGACCATCCGCTCGTCGAAGGTGAACTCGCCGGCGGCGATGCGCTCGAGCACCGTCTCGAGGTCGCTCGCCTCGGCCTTCGAGAGGAAGCCGACCTTGCCGAGGTTGATGCCGAGGATCGGAACGTCGACCTCGGCCACCGCGCGGGCCGCGCGCAGGAACGTGCCATCGCCGCCGAGCACGATGAGCGCGTCGGTGGTCGGAAGCTCGCGCAGGAGCGTCTCCGTGTCGCCGGCGTGGGCTTGCCACTCCGCGATCCCGCGCATCCGGCACCAGCCCGCGGCGCGGTCGGCGAGCTCCGCGGTGGCCTCCTGGGTCGGGTTGTAGGCGAACCCGATACGCGCGACGGTCATGGGCGGTCCGGCTCCGTGGCCTCGGCGATGCGCTCGCCGATCTCGGCACAGCCGGGACCCGGTGCGAGGTGGACGAGGAATTCCCGGTTGCCCTCTGGCCCGAGGATCGGCGAGGCGATGAGCGCGCGCGTCCCGAGGCCGTGCTCCGCGGCCACGGTGACGATCCGCTCGAGGACCTCGCGGTGGACCGCGGGGTCGCGCACGACACCGTGATCCGTGCGGCCCTTGCCCGCCTCGAACTGCGGCTTGACGAGGGCGACGATCGGCGCGCGGGGTGCCAGCGTCGCGCTGACCGGCCCGAGCACCTTGTCGAGCGAGATGAACGACACGTCGACGACCGCGATGTCGATGGGCTCGGGGAAGGTCGCGCCGGTCAGGGTGCGCGCGTTCGTCCGCTCCATCGAGGTCACCCGCTCGTCGCGACGGAGCCGCTCGGCGAGCTGGCCGCGACCGACGTCGAGCGCGTAGACGTGCCGCGCGCCGCGCTGCAGCAGGACGTCGGTGAAGCCACCGGTCGATGCGCCCACGTCCAGCGCGGTCAGCCCAGCGGGGTCGATCTCGAAGGCGTCGAGGGCCGCCGCGAGCTTGTGCCCGCCGCGGCTGACGTACGGCTCCGGGCGGGCGACCTCGATCGCGGTCGCGGGATCGAGCGCGTCGCCCGGTTTGTGGTCCAGACGCGCCGAGTCGCCGTCCCCGACCCGCACCTTGCCGGCGAGCACGAGCGCCTGGGCGCGGCTGCGCGTCTCGACCAGGCCGCGCTCGACGAGCAGCTGATCGAGCCGCACGCGCCCCCTCCGGGCGTTGGGTCGGGCGACGGGGTCCGGGGTCACGTCCGTATCGTGGCACAGCCCGCTCTCCCCGGGCTCAACGGCCCGCTCGAAGGTGCCCTCGGGGCGTCAAAGCGCGTGGGCGCGTCAACGCGCGTGGCGTCGTCTGTCACGCGACACCACGGTCCCGAAGACCTCGGCCGGCGCGCCTCGACCCGGTGGCGTCGTCTGCCACGCGACGGCAAGACCGCGAGGAGCTCGGCCGGCGCGCCTCGACCCGGTGGCGTCGTCTGCCACGCGACGGCAAGACCGCGAGGAGCTCGGCCGGCGCGCCTCGACCGCGGTCCGGCGTCGTCTGCCACGCGACGGCAAGACCGCGAGGAGCTCGGCCGGCGCCCCTCGACCCGCCGGCGTCGTCTGCCACGCGACGGCAAGACCGCGAGGAGCTCGGCCGGCGCCCCTCGACCCTCCGGCGTCGTCTGCCACGCGACGGCCAATTGAGTCGCAGGTAAGGGCGCCGGAGTTCAATTGCCAGATGATCAGCAAGACGCGCGTGACACAGGAGACGACTCGGCGTCTCCGCAGCCAGTCGACCAGGACCGGTGATGAAGTCCGTCGCCTTCGGCTGGATGCCGGCGTGTCACTCCGGGAATTGAGCGCCGTCACCGGAATTCATCCATCGCATCTGGCCAGGATCGAGGCAGCGGACGTCCGCCCAAGCCTCGAGGTGCTCACGAAGATCGGCGTGGCGTTGGGGGCGGACCTGAGCATTCGGTACTTCGCCGGCACGGGCCCGCGTCTTCATGACCGATTCCAGGCGCCGATGATCGAGGCTCTCCTCCGCGTTCTCGATCCCCGATGGGAACCGACACCTGAGGTCTCAGTCGTCTTGCCCGCCCGCGGCGTCATCGACCTTGTACTGGATGACCGTTCCAGTCCGACGACGATCGCGAGCGAATCGCAATCCGAGATCCGGCGGCTGGAGCAGCAAGTCCGCTGGAGCGCCGAGAAGTCGGATGGGCTGGCCTCGCGCCTTGCGGATGAAGGTAGAGGCGATCGCGAGGTTTCCCGACTCCTGTTGCTTCGATCCACTGAGGCGACGCGCGAGATCGCCCGGCGCTTCGAAGCGACGCTGGCCGCGGCATACCCGGCCCCTGCGGCCGATGTCTTCGCCGCGCTCACGACGCCGTCTGCCCCGTGGCCCGGAGCCGGAATCCTGTGGATCAGGCTTGAGAACGGCAACGGGACGGTCCTCGCGCATCCGCCTCGCGGCGTGGCCATCGGCCGATAGGTCCCATCGCGTGGGAGACGACGTCAGCGGGTCGAGGGCCGCGGATCGGGCGCTTGGGAGCCTCGGCGTGGCGTGGGAGACGACGCCAGCGGGTCGAGGGCCGCGGATCGGGCGCTTGGGAGCCTCGGCGTCGCGTGGGAGACGACGCCAGCGGGTCGAGGGCCGCGGATTGGGCGCATGGGAGCCTCGGCGTCGCGTGGGAGACGACGCCAGCGGGTCGAGGGCCGCGGCGGCGGCTCGCGACCGTCAGCCGGCGGGAACCTCGGAGCCGGAACGGCCGGGGGTCGCCTGCATCGCGGTCAACGCCTCGCGCACCTGGTCCGCCAGGCCGGGGGCATCGAGCCGCAGGACGCGGCGGAGGTCCGCCACGGAACCGTGGTCCACGAACCGGTCCCCCGGGATGCCCACGACCCGCACCGGAACGTCGCGGTAGGACGGATCGGCCAGGCGCGCCTCCTCGAACAGCTCCAGCACGCCGCTGCCGAAGCCGCCGGTCACGACGCTCTCCTCGAACGTCACCACGAGGCGCTTCCCGCGGGCGGCATCCAGGATGAGCTGCCGATCGAGCGGCTTGGCGAAGCGGGCATTGATGACGCCGACCGACCAGCCGTCCGCCTCGAGCGTCGAGGCGGCCTCCACGACCCGGGCCACGATCGGGCCGAACCCGACGAACAAGAGGTCCCGGCCCTCGCGCAGCGTCTCGCCCTGCCCGACCGCCAGGACCGCGGGCTCCACCGGATCCAGGCCGAAGCCCGGATCGCGCGGGTAGTGCAGGGCGAACGGTCGATCCTGCGCGAGGGCCGTCCGCAGCAGCGACCGCAGTTCCTGCTCGTCCTTCGGTGACGCGATCACGAGGTTCGGGAGCTGGCGCTGCGCCGGCAACACGAACATGCCCTGGTGGCTCGTCCCGTCCTCGCCGACGAGCCCGGAGCGGTCGACCGCGAGCAGGACCGGCTGGTCGTTCTGGCAGACGTCGTGGACGGTCTGGTCGAACGCGCGCTGGAGGAACGTGGAATACAACGCCACGACCGGGCGCATGCCACCCATCGCGAGCCCGGTCGCCAGCGTGACGGCGTGCTGCTCGGCGATCCCGACGTCGAACACCCGATCGGGGAAGACCTCGGCGAACTTCGACATGCCCGTTCCGGTCGGCATCCCGGCCGTGATGCCGACGATGCGCCGATCCGTCCGGGCGAGCTCGATCAGCTCCGCCGCGAACACGGCGGTGTAGTTGGGGTGCTTCTTCGGGGCGGCCGGCTCGCGGGTCGGTGCCGCGGCGTCGTCGGCCATCGATCTCGGTCGGCATCGCCGGCGGGGCGCCCGTCGCGGTCGCGGCCGCGCTCGCCATCCGGGCGCCGACCTTCGGCTTCGCCTTCGATCCGTCGTACGCGTCGGCCGCCGGCGTGAGCGCGATCGGCGGCAGCGCGGCGCCGTGGAAGCTGACCTGGTCCTCGATCGCCGGTCGGAACCCGCGGCCCTTCTGCGTGCGCACGTGGACGATCGTGGGCCCCGGCAGCGCGAGCGCGGCCCCGAGCGTCTCGATCAACGCCCGGAGGTCGTGCCCCGGCACGACGCCGATGTAGGTGAGCCCGAGGTCCTCGAACAGCTGGCCCGGCTGGGCGAACCGCACCACGGACGCCCGCAGCCGCTTCGATAGCTCGAGGATGTGCGGACCGAGCACCGGCACGCCGCTCGACCGTCCGGTCGTACGCGCTCTTGCTCTGGCGCCAGGCGCTCGACAGCTTGATCTGCGAGAGGTACTTGGAGAACGCGCCGACGGTCGGGCTGATCGACATCTCGTTGTCGTTGACCACGATCAGCATCTGCGTCTGGCGCTGGCCGATGTCGTTGAGCGCCTCGAGCGACAGGCCGCTCATCAGCGCCGCGTCCCCGACGACGACCGCGATCCGCTCCATCCGTGGCGCAGGTCCCGCGCCTCCGCCAGCCCCTCGGCGATCGACAGCCCGGTTCCGGCGTGACCGCCATCGAAGACGTCGTGCGGCGATTCGCTCCGGCGCGGGAAGCCACCGACGCCGTCGAGCGAGCGCAGCGTCGCGAACCGGGCGCAGTCGGCCGGTCAGGAGCTTGTGCGGGTAGGCCTGGTGGCCCGTGTCCCAGACGATCCGGTCGCGCGGCGACTCCAGCAGTCGGTGGAGCGCGATCGTGAGCTCGACCACGCCAAGCGACGAGCCGAGGTGACCGCCGGTCTCGGCGACCGTGCGGATGATCGTGTCGCGGATCTCGGCGGCGAGCTGGGTCAGCTGGACCTCGGACAGGCCACGCAGATCGGCGGGACCCTGGAGGTCGGAGAGGATGGACAAAGTCCGGAACGCTCCTGTGCTATACCCGCGGGAGTCTACTGCGGCTCCGGCCCGACGGCCGCGAAGGTTCGCAGCGCCCGAAATGATCCGTAGTTGATACCTCACTCGGAGCAGGTTTTCGGTGGCGCAGAGGAGACCCGATGACGCTGATGGACAAGCTCTCCGGTTTGGACCGGGTCAGCGGCGCGGTCCGTCCGTCCCGACGACGAGGGCTACGACGCGGCCCGCCAGACCTTCAACGGCACGATCGACCGGCGGCCGGCGGTCATCGTCACAGTGCCGCTCGACCGATGACGTCGTCGCCGCGGTCGAGCGCAGCCAGGGCGGCGGGTCTGCCGATCGCGGTCCGCGGCGGTGGGCACGGGGTCGCGGGCCACGCGATGGCCGACGGTGCCCTGGTCGTCGACCTGCGCGAGATGCGCTCGGTGACGGTCGATGCGGACCGGCGCCGCGCCCGGGCCGGCGGCGGGGCGCCTGTGGGAGGACGTGGATCGCGCCACGACGCCGCACGGTCTCGCCACGACGGGCGGGACATTCGTGGACACCGGCATCGGCGGGCTCACGCTGACCGGCGGCATCGGCTACCTGATGGGCACGGCCGGGTTCACCTGCGACAACCTGGTTCGCGCGGTCGTGGTGACGGCGGACGGTCGGCGTGGTGGTCGCTGGCGAGGGCGGCGACGCGGAGCTGCTCTGGGCCCTCCGCGGTGGCGGCGGGAACTTCGGCGTCGTCACCGAGTTCGAGTTCGCCCTGCATCCGCTCGGACCCCTGCACGCGGGCCGGTTCACGACCCATCTCGATCACGCGGCCGAGATGCTGCGGGTCGCCGCGGAGGTGGCCCGCGAGGCGCCGCCGGAGCTCAACCTGTTCGTCGTCGGCCCCACGACCGAAAACCCGCCACTCGCGGACGGCACGCCTTCGGGACCGCCGACATACATCCGGGCCGGCCGCCGTCTACCAGGGCTCGCTGGCCGACGCCGACGCCGCGGTCGCTCCCTTACGCGCGGTGCCCGGCCTCGCTGGCGGGTTCGTGCCCATGTCCTACCCCGAGATCCAGGCCATGACCGGCGTCCTCCCGTTCGGCCTGCGCCATTACTGGAAAGGCCATTTCGTGCGCGACCTCGAGCCGTCGGCGATCGAGGCGGTGGTCGGGGCGATGAGCGACGGTCCCGGCGCCCACTCGTTCCTGCTGATCGAAGCCATCGGCGGGCAGGCCCGCATCGAGCCGGCCGATGGGGCGGCGTTCGGGCAGCGGGAGGCGCGCTGGAACGTCAGCGCCCTGGGAGTCTGGGAGGACCCTTTCCGACGACGCCACCCAGATCGCGTGGGTGCGGCGCACGGCCGACGCCCTGCGACCCGCGTCGCTGACTGGGGCGGGGTACGGCAATTACGCGCCGGCCGATGAGACCGATCGAGCGGGTCCGCGCAGGCTTCGGCCCCGAGCGGTACGCGCGGCTGCGTCAGGTGAAGCGTCGGTACGACCCGGACAACGTCTTCCGGTTCAACCACAACATCCAGCCCGCCGAGGCCTGAGCTGCGCGTCCGGGCCCGGCAGCCCTCGTCAGCCCTCGTCGACCGTCCGGTCCGCGTCCACCTCGACGGTCTCGAGGCCACCGGGCTTGGCCACCAGCTGGCGCATCCGGAGCTCCGCGCTGCGCAGCAACGTCTCGCACCGTTCCAGCAGGGCGGCGCCGCGCTCGTGGAGGGCGAGCGTCCGTTCGAGCGGCAGCCCGCCGGTCTCGAGCTCGGCGATCGTCCGCTGGAGCTCGGCCAGGGCGTCGTCGAACGTCAGGTCGGCGATCGGCGGCGCGGCCTCAGTCGGTTCCGTCACCGGCATCCTCATCCTTGGGTTCGGCGATCCGTTCGCTCAGGCGGCCCAGGCGCGGGGCGACCAGCATACCGACCACGACCCCCGCGATGGCGACCACCGCCACGACGACGACGAAGACGAGCAGCTCGCCGATCAACGGGTCTCCGGCTCGTGGCATCGTCGACGGTCGCCGCGATGTCTCCCCGGGCGACCCGGATGCGCAGCCCCGTGCCGGGTGCGGCCTCGCCCGGGTCGCGGACGATCAGGCCGTCCGGTTCCCGCCGGACGATGGCGTAGCCGCGTTCGAGCGTCGCCGAGGGACCCAGGACGGCGAGCGCCGTGGCCGCCGTATCGAGCGATGACCGGGCGAGGGCGACCCGGATGGCCGACTGGCGGGGCAACGCGACCGCGGCGGCCTCCAGCGCCACCCTCGCCGTCGTCAACCGCGCGGCCGTGTGCCGCGGCAGGGCGATCGCCGCGGCGTCGAGGCGGAAGCGCTCCCGGGCGAGGCCGGGCCTCGACGGCGCGCGTCGCGCGGTCGAACAGGAGGCCGACCTGCTCGCGGGCGGCGGCAAGGCGGGCGGCCGGACTGACCCGGTCCAGGGCCCGGCGCTCCACGGCGAGCTCGCGCGCGGCCGTGGCGAGACGCCGTTCCGTGGCCGCTCCGAGCCGATCGGCGGCCCGCCGCAGCGCGCCGGCCATCTCGAGCCGGTCGGGCACGACGATCTCGGCGGCGGCCGACGGGGTGGGCGCGCGGACGTCGGCCGCGAAATCGGCCAGGGTCACATCGACCTCGTGGCCCACGCCGCACACCACCGGCATCGGGTGGGCCACCACGGCGCGCACGACCCGCTCATCGTTGAAGGCCCACAGGTCCTCGAGCGAACCGCCGCCCCGGGCGAGGATCGTCACCGCGGGCGCGTCCTGGTCGCGGCCCTCCTCGCGGCACATCGCGGCGTAGCGCTCGACGCGGCGGAAGGCGGTCACCAGGCTCGCCGGGGCCCCCTCCCCTTGCACCCTGGCCGCGACCAGCACGACCTGGACGAGCGGCCAGCGGCGGGCCAGCACGTGGCTGATGTCGCGCCAGACCGCGCCAGACGGGCTCGTGATGACGGCGATCGTCGCGGGGCGCGACCGGCAGGGTTCGCTTGCGGGCCGTGTCGAACAGTCCCTCCGCCGCGAGCCGTTCCTTGAGCGCCTCGAACTTGAGCGCGAGGTCCCCGAACCCCGCCGGCTGGATCGAATTCGACGTACAGCTGCATCGCGCCGGTGGCTCGTACAGGTCGATCCGGCCGTGGACCACGACGCGCAGCCCGGCCTGGGCCTGGAACGCGCTGCGCACGCGGTCGTCGCGGAACCACACGCATTGGAGCTGGTTGCGCTCGTCCTTGAGCGCGAAATAGGCGTGCCCGGCGGACGACACCGTCACGCGTCCGATCTCGCCCTCCACCCACAGGTCGACCAGCCGCGGGTCCTGGCGGATCGCGCCGCGGACGGCGCGGGTGACCTCGCTGACGCCGAGGATCCGCAGCCCGAAGGTGCCGGGCGCGGCCGCGGCCCCGGCGCGGCGCCCGCGGCGCCTGGCCGGGCTCGGGCTCGGACCGTGGCGCGGACGCCGTCCCGGGTCGCGCCCGTCGGAGCGTCGTCGTCGGAGACCGCGTCCCACCCCGGCAGGGCCCAGTCCGGCGGGTCGCTGTCTCTCGACATCAGAGCCGCGTCTGATACTCCCCGGTCCGCGTGTCGACGCGGATCGTGTCGCCGGGCTCGACGAAGATCGGGACCTGGACGATCAGCCCGGTCTCGGTCGTCGCGGGCTTGCGCGCACCGGACTGGGTGTCGCCGGCGAAGCCGGGCTCGGTCTCGACCACCGCGAGGTCCACGGTCACCGGCACCTCGACCCCGATCGTCTCGCCCTGGTAGCTCGTGCGATCGAGCGTCATCCCGTCCTTGAGGTACGGCGCGGTCTCGCCCAGCTGATCGGCCGTGAGGACGAACTGGTCGTAGGTGTCGTTGTCCATGAAGTGGTAGTCGCGGTCGTCGCGGTAGAGGAACTGGACCGGCCGCTTCTCCATCGAGGCGCGCGGCCATTTCGTCCCGGCCTGGAACGAGCGCTCCACGGTCTGGCCGCGCTTGATGTTGCGGAGGGTGATGCGGACCTGCGCCGACCCTCGACCCATCTTGATGTGGTGGTAGTCGAGGATCTGCCAGAGCTCGCCGTCGAGCTCGATCGCGACGCCCTTCTTGAGTTCGCCGGTGCTGATCATGTGGTGGGGGCTCCTGGGGCGACCGCCGGGCATGCGCCGACGGGACGGGGTGCTTGTGGTCGAGCGCCCATTCTAGCCGACGACCGCTCGGCCCCGACCCGATCAGGAACCATCGGGAACCGGTGGTTCTTGTAGGCCCTCTGGGGCTCGTGCGGGCTCGCCCGCCGACGCCCAGCCGTACCCGCTGGTCTCGGACGTCCCGTCGACGAAATGGAGCGTGACCTCGGCCTCGCCGGCAGCCTCCGTGCAGACGGGTTGCGTGCAGCGCACGAGCACCCGGGCGGCGACCTTGGCCGACGTGACGGTCCCGGCCGCCGCCCGGCACGCTTCCAGTGGCACACCCTGGCACACCACCTGCGCGCCGCCGATGGGTGCGACGGGCCCGCTCGGGAACACGTCACAGGCGGCAATGGCCAGCGCGGCGATCACGCCCGAGACGATCGCTCGGGCGGCGGTCATCCGCGGTCGCGGATCAGGGACCGCAGTCGGACCTCGTACTCGGCCGTGTCGATCTCACAGCGGGCGAGCCGGCCCTTGAGCTCCGCAACCGCTGGGTCCTCGCGTGGCGCGCTGTTGCGACGGATCGCCCAGACGACCAAGCCGACCACGAGACCGGTGATGATCAGCGGGATCAGCAGGGTTGCCGCCATGAGCGGCATGAACCAGTCGAACATCCCGAACCCGACCTCCACGGCCATCACCCCTCGTACGGCGCGAGCGCAGGCCGCATCATCGCACGCCGGGGTCGCCATCTCCGACGCGCGGCGGGACGACGGTCCGCGGCTCGACCCAGCGGGTCCGCGCCATCAACCGACGACTAGCACCTCGCTCGGGAACCGCGTCAGGCGCTCCACGCGGCCGGCGGCCGCATCGACGGCGATGAGGTCCTCGATGCGGACGCCCATCTCGCCCATCGAGATAGACCCCGGGCTCGACGGAGAAGACCGTCGGGCTCGGGAGCGGCTGTTCGGCCGCGCTCTTGCCGAGCGACGGGGCCTCGTGGGTCGCCAGGCCGATCCCGTGCCCGGTGCTGTGACCGAACTGATCGCCGTGCCCGGCGTCCGCGATGATCGCCGAGCGACCGCGTCGACCGCCCGGCCGCTGGGCAGCTCCCCTCCCCCGCGCACGGCGGCCTCGACCGCGCCGATGGCCGACGACTGGGCACGGGCTACGAGCTCGTAGACGGCCTGGTCGCGCGCTGACGGCTCGCTCACGAACAACGTGCGGGTCATGTCGCTCCGATAGCCCTCGACCTGGGCCCCGAAGTCGAACAGCAGCACCGACCCGTCCAGCATCGGCCGGTCGCCCGGGGCGCCGTGCGGCAACGCCGCCTCCGGCCCGGACAGGCAGGCGACATCGAACGCGAGCGCCTCCGCGCCGCCGGTCCGCATCAGCCATTCCAGGCGGAAGCGCGAGCTCCGCCTCCGTGACGCCGGCGCGGATCTCGGGCAGGAGCGCGGCGAGCGCCCGGTCGGCGACGGCGCAGGCCGCGGCGACCCGTTCCAGCTCGGCGGGCTCCTTGATGGCCCGATCGGCCTCCACCCAGCCCTCGATCGGCACGAGCTCGATGCCCGGCGCCGCCGCGGCCAGCCGCTCCCAGGCCGCATGCGACACGAACCCAGCCTCTACGCCGACCCGCCGCAGCCCCGACCGATCCGACGAGCTCCGACCAGCGGTCGGGCAGGTTGCCGTAGGCCTCGAACAGGCGCGCATCCGGGCGCCTGTCGACGGGCCTGGATCGTGTAGCGCGAATCGGCCAGGATCACGACCTCGTCACCCCCGACGAGGAACTGCCCGGAGTTGCCGGCGCTCTTCTCCTCACCCTCCGCCGAGCGTGAACCCGGTCAGGTAGCGCATGTGCTCGCGACGGACGCCGAAGTAGGCATCGATCCCTGCCTCGGCGAACCGCGCGCGCAGGCGCCCGAGGCGCGCCGGGCGCGCCACTCGGTCGGCCTCGGACCAGGCGTCGCGCTGGGCCGCATCGGGTGGCGGCGCGAAGTCCGCGGGATCCGGCCAACCGGCCCGCGACCCCGCCATCAGTCGTAGCCCTGCTCGCGCCGGTTCTTGTTGTGTTCGTCGATGTCCTTCGCGAAGACATGCGCGCCCTTGGCGTCCTTGACGGCCAGGAAGTAGATGAACTTGTCGGCCGTGTCGGGATGGAGCGCAGCATCGATGGACGCGAGGGTCGGGGTCACGATCGGCGCCGGGATGAGACCCGGCTGCGTGTAGGTCTGGAATCCCAGCAACCCATCCGGCAGGACGATGTCCTTCATCCCGACCCCGTCGGGCACGTTCCAGAAGGTGTAATCCTTCCACGTCTCGAAGTCGCGCTCGGAGAGTTGCACGGTGTCGAACCCGTAGATCACCGTCGGGTCGGCGTTGAGGATCTTGTTCTTGATCCCCGGGATGCCGTCGATCCGGTTCTGATACACGCCGGCGATCAGCGGCTTCTCCTCGGGCAGGACCGCCTCGCGCTCGACGATCGAGGCGAGCGTCAGGACCTGGTAGAAGGTCAGGCCGCGGTCCTGCGGGACGGTCAGCTTGGGCTCGCCGACAGCCGCGATGAAGCCGTCGAGCATGCGCCGGATGAGCTCCTCGGGCGTGGTGTCGGGCAGAAGATTGTAGGTTCCCGGCCACAGGAATCCCTCGAGCGATGGGGTGGTCCCGTCCGGGATGTCACGGAGCACGCGTTCCAGCCACGGGTAATCCGCGAGCAGGGCCGCAGGCGGTTCCTTCGCGAGCTCGTAGAACTCGCGAGGGTCCATCTCCAGGTCCGGCAGGGTCTGGAGCTTGGCCGTGATCTGCTCGAGCCGGAGGCTGGTCCGCAGCGCGAGCTGCACGTAGGGGATCTCTGGCGGGGCAAGGAGGGCCGTGACCAGTTGCTCCGGCGTCATGTTGCGACGCAGCACGAACGTCCCCTGCTGGAGCGCGCCGGTCAGCTCCTGGTCGCTCGCGATGAAGACGAAGGCGCGAGGGTCCCGGATGAGCCCGTCGCTCGCGAGACGGGTCGCGATGGTCGACGCCGTGTCGCCCTCGTTGACCAGGAATTCCACCTGCTCGGGGTCGTCGGACACGGGTTCCGTCAGGGACGTCGCCGAGGTCCTGCCGCACGAGATCGGCGACGAACGGGAAGTTGAGCGCGGCCGGGCTGTCGGCGGCCCAGCTGAGGATCGCGTTGTTGACGAGCGGCCGCAAGGCGGTCAGCAGGATCAGCAGCACGAGCGCCCCCAGAACCAGGGCGAACAGGAGGAACTTGACGACGCCACCGAGACCGCTGCCGCCGCGTCCACCGCGCCGACCGCCCCCATCCCCGTTGCTTCCCCGCCGGGACGGCTCGTAGGCCTCGGGCACGTAGTCCGTCGCGTAGGCGTCGGGATCGAACCTCCGGCCGTGGGGCTGGCGTCGATCGCGCGGTCGTCCGCCGGAGCGGATCGTCATCTGGGGGTCTCCCGTGTCGGGGGCTGGGGGGTCGGCACCGATCCGGTCTCCCGGGTGTCGAGCGCATCTTGCAGGATGACGGCGGCCGCTTCGCGGTCGACACGCGCCCGGTACTCGTCGCGCTGGTGACGCGAGGGTGGGCCGCCGGAGCGGCCGCGCTTCATCGGACCGAGCCTGGTCTCCGCGACGTGACTGCTCAGGCGTTCATCGTGCAGGGTGATCGTCACACGGTCGCTCAACCGGGCGCGGATGTCCTCGACCCAGGTCCTCGTCAGGTCCGCCTGCGGTCCTTCGTGCCCGGCCGCATCGATCGGTAGGCCGACGACCAGCTCCGAGATCTCGTGCGCGTCGATCAGGGCGAGGAGGGCGTCAACGTCCAGCTGGACGTGGCGCCCGCGTCGGAGAGTGGTCAGCGGGCGCGCCCCGGCTCCCGGGCCGTCGGCGATCGCGACGCCGATGCGCCGCTGCCCGAGGTCGATGCCGAGGGCCCGTGTCATGGCGACGCCTCGGGTTCGAATGTCGGGGTCTCCAGGTCGGCTGGCTCGGTGGTCGAGACCTCCACCCGGGACTCGATCGTCGGGATCGTGCCGACCCAATCCGGCCAGACGGTCAGTTCGGCGTCGCCGTACCGCGCGAGGATCTCGCGTGCCCCCGCCAGCGGCTGGCCCATGATCTCGCGCTCGATGGCGTCGGGATCGAGGACGAGCACCTGGCGTGCCGTGACCACGACCGGGAAGGTGATGACCCCATTCGAGATCTCGGCGGGTGCCGGGACGACCTGCCCCGAGCGATCGATGAGGGCGTAGCCCGGATCGACACTCGCGGCGATCCGCGCCTCGGCGACGGCCTGCACCGGCGTCGTGTCCACGGCGACCACGGTCCCGGAGGCCGTCGCCGTGAGCTCGAAGGTCTCGACCTCCTGGCCCACGAGGCTCTCCGGGTCGACGCCGAAGGCCGGCGCGCCGAGGGTCTTCGTCTCCGGGAAGACCGTGGCGGTGTCGCCGGGGAGATCCGGGTCGTCCAGTCGCTCGTCGAAGGCCGTTGTGAGCCGCTCGGTCAGGGCCACGACCGCGGCGTCGACATCTTTCTGTTGCACGCGCGGGAACTCGGTCCGCTTGCCGCCGGTCGTGGCCTCCGGATTGGTCACCTTGAGGGTGAATGGCTCCTCGCCTCGCGGGACGTTCTTGATGCTGTTGGGCGGCACATTGCCATCGGGGCCAGCATCAACGGCCGTGACGCTGACCGTCGCGTGCGAAGGAACAACTGTGAGCCCGACGAGCTCCGCGGACTTGACTGTCACGGCCTTGTCCGTGCGGAACCGGATGCCGGAGTCTGTGCTGACGACGCTCCCTTTGGGAATCGAATTCGAGCTGGTGAAATCGAGGTTGTCGAACCGGACGCTTCCCGTCGCCTCCTCCTCTTCCGTACGCTTGCCCGTGGCGGGAAACGCGTCGCTCGCCTCGACCTCGACCGTGAGCAGCTGGGCCGGCACGACGGGAGGCGAGGCGTTCGGATCGGGCGCCGTGGCGGTCGTGCTGGCCACGATCCGGAGCAATTCCGGGCCGATGGTCGCCTCGCGCGGCGAGATCACCGCCGTGGCGGTGGGGAGGTACAGGTAGGCGGCTGCACCCCCGACGACGAGGGCGAGCGCAACCACGGCCAGAACGATGACGATCGGCGTCCGCCCGATCGGCGGGCGGAACGCACGACCGGCGGGCTCCGCTCGGGCCGCCGGCCGGGCCCGCTCGACGGCCGGCGTGTCGGCGACGACCCGAGCCGCCGGGATCGCGGCCGGCGGGCGGGCGGCTCGCTTCTGATCAGCGGCTGGCGGTGTCGTTGGCCGCCCTGCGCGGCCCTGGGTCGGCGGGGCGCCGGTGGCCCGGGCCGTCGCATTGGTATCCGCGGCCGCGCCGGCACCCCCGGTGGCGCCGATACCCGCCGCCGTCGCACCGGCCGCGGCGATCGCGGCGCCCGTCGTCGCAGCCGCCGCCTCGGGTCCAGCCTCAGCCGGCGCCACGGCAGGCCTGGCCCGTCCACCGCGCGACTTCGATCGAGGCGTCGCCACCGTCTCGCTGACCAGGGCCGACTCTGCGTTCTCTGCTTCGCCGTGCGGCGTGGCCCCAACCTCAGGCTCGACGCGGCCCGGGTCGCCCGCTTGGGCCGGCGCCGGCGACGTCCCAGCATCGGCGCCGGGGCTCTCACCCTCCAGAGACGACTCATATTCGCCGACCGTCGCGAAGATCGGCAGCCCGGCCGACGCGGCCAGGGCCCGGGTCGCCCCATCGCCGGCGACGATGGAGAGTCGCTTGCCGCTGGTCAGCGCATCTCGCGCCAGGAGCCGGAAGTTGATGCGTGACGTCGCGACGCGCGAACCGTAGGGCAGCACCACCGCCACGCGGCTCCCCTCCGCCGCCCGGATGCGGGCCGCCGCCGACGTGATCTCGTCGTCGATGTCGAGATAGATGACGCGGCCGGCCACCGTCAGACCCGCATCGCGCGCAGGACCCGCCGCAAGGCGACATCGAGCGCGTCCTCGGACGTCTGCAGCTCGATCGCCTGGTAGGCCAGACCAAGCGGCGTGACGTCCTGCTGGTCCACGAGCAACGCGGTCGCGTCGATCACGGTCTCGATCTGGTCCGGCGCCATCACCGTGACCTCCGGCGGGCGGGCGAACGGCATCGGCTTCCAGAAGGTCTCGGCGGCGAGCGCCGACTGGACCTCGGGCAGACGCGACCCGCCGCCGCACAGGTAGATCCGCGACGGCAGGAGGTCACCGCCCGACAGCTCCTCCATCACGAGCTCGACGCCGGCCGCCCAGACCCGAACGTCGTCGCCGATGATGCCGGCGACCTCGTCGCGCGATTCGACCGGCAACCCGCGCGCGTAATCGACCTTGAGCGCCTCGGCTCGAGGGAACGGCAGGTCGAGGCGATCGGCGAGCGACTTCGTGAATGCCCGCCCACCGAGCGCGAACATCCGCGTCCCCTCGATGCCGCCCTGGCGCACGAGCGCGACGTCGGTCGTGCCGCCGCCGACATCGACGAACAGGGCGCCGGCCTGGCGGACCTGCTCCGTTCCGAGGACCCGAGCGACGGCATATGGCTCCGCGACGATCTCGAGCAGCTCCAAGTCGAGCTGCGATGCGACGCTCTGCAGCGCCCCGAGGTGCACGAGGGGCGCGAACGCGTTGAAGATCCCGATCTTGACGTGCCGGCCCTGGAAGCCGACCGGGTTCGTGAGCGCGTACCCGTCGATGGAGGCGCCCGTCACGGCCGCGTGGACGAGCCGCACGTCGACGTGGGGCAGGCCCGTCTCCCACGTGATCGCTCGCTCCGCCTCGCGGAGCGCCTCGCGCTGGACGGAGTCGATGAGCTTCTGGAGTTCGTTCTCGCTGATCGGCTGGTCGGGCTTCTTGCGTTCCTGGCTGTGCGTCGTGGTGAAGCCCTTGACCAGCTCCCCGGCGATGCCGATCACGACCTGGCTCGGCCGGAAGCCGGCCATCTCCTCGGCCTCCTGCAGGGCGACCGCGCAGTTGTCGACCACGGCGGCGATGTCCGCGACCGTGCCCGACTGCATGTGGGCGAGGCCCTGCCGTTTGCGACCGACGCCGCGGACCGTGCCCAGGCCGGAATCGTCGATCTCGAACACGAGGGCCTTGGCGAACTCGGTGCCGATATCGAGCGCCGTGCACACGGCGAGACTCTCCGCCTCGTCGCGTTGCCAGATCTTGCGCCAGAAGGCCATCAGCCCTCCGCGTCGATGCGCGTGATGATCGCGTCCCGGATCGCAGCCAGCGCGTCGGCGACGCCCGAGCGGTCGGTGCCCATCCCCTGCGCCATCTGGGGACGGCCGCCACCCTTCGCCCCGAGGGGACCCGCCGCCGCCTTGACGAGGTCGCCGGCGGAGATCCCGCGCTCCACGAGGTCGTCGGACACAGTCACGAAGACCCCCGGGGCCTCGGCGTCGAGGACCAGGGCGATCACCCCCGACGACAGCTCGTGGCGGACCGCCTTGGCCGCCGCCTTCAGGGCATCCATCGATTCGTACGGGATCGCTGCGGCGACCAGGCGGACGCCCGGAGCGACCTCCGCCGCCGCGGCCGCGAGCGCGGCCGGCTGTGGCAGGCCCGCCCCCGCGCCCGACTTGAGCCGGCGCTTGGCCTCCCGGAGTTCCTCCTGGAGCGAGGCGACGCGATCCTCGACGGCGTCGACCGTCTGCGCGCCGACGGCCTTGGCGACGCGGTCCAGGGTCTCGCTGCGCTCGCGCGCCAGCCGGTCCGCCGCGGCCCCGGTGACCGCCTCGATGCGGCGCATGCCGGAGCCGATGCTCCGCTCGCCGGTGATCTGGAACGCGCCGATCTGGCCCGTGGCCCGGCAGTGGGTCCCGCCGCACAGCTCGAAGCTGTAGTCCTGGACCCGGATGGTCCGGACCGTCTCGCCGTACTTCTCGTCGAAGAACGCGTCGGCGCCCCGCTCGATGGCGTCGGCCATCGGCATGAACTCGATGGTCACCGGGCGATCATCGCGGACGATGCGGCGAACCTCGTCCTCGATGGCGCGTTTCTCCTCGTCGGTCAGCGCCCGATCGAACGGGTAGTCGAAGCGCAGGTTGTCGGGCGTGACCAGAGACCCGGCCTGCCGGGCCCCCTCGCCGACCACGTTGCGCAGGGCCCGGTGGAGCAGGTGCGTGCCGGTGTGGTTGCGCATCGTGTGGGCGCGCCGCTCGGCATCGACGACCGCCTCGACGGTCTCGCCGACGCGCAGCCGACCGTGCAGGGTGCCGCGCTGCACGATCAGCCCGCCGACCGGCCGCTGCGTGTCCGTCACGCTGAACAGCTCGCTGCCGCCGCCCGCCTCACGGATCGTGCCCTGGTCGCCGACCTGCCCGCCACCCTCCGCGTAGAACGGCGTCCGATCGAGCACGACCTCCGCCGCCCCGTGGCCGGTGAGCTCGTCGAACTCGACGCCGTCGCGCACGATCGCCACGACGCGACCCTCGGCGGTCGTGCTGTCGTAGCCCAGGAACTCGGTGTCGCCGTGGCGCCCCTGGATCGCGCTGTACAGCGAGGTCAGCTCGGCGTGGCGCGCGAGGTCGGCCTTTTTGCCCGACCGGCTGCGCTCCCGCTGCTCCGCGAGGGCCTCCTGGAACCCGGCGAGGTCCACGGTGAATCCGTATTCGGCGGCGAGCTCCACGGTCAGGTCGACGGGGAAGCCGAACGTGTCGTGGAGCCGGAACGCGACGTCGCCGTCGAGCACCGGCGCATCCGTCGCCAGCGCCTCCGGCCGGCGTCCGATGACGCGCTCGGGCGTCGCGCCATCGGACGCGTCGCGGATGGCCTCGTCGAGCAACTTCGAGCCGGCATCGAGCGTCCGGGCGAACTGGGCTTCCTCGCGCAGGATCGTGGCCAGGATCGTCTCCCGCTTCTCCGCGAGGTGCGGAAATGCCTCCGCCATCGTGTCGATCACGACGGCCGCGGTCTCGGCCATGAACGGCTCGCGCCGACCGAGCAGACGGCCGTGGCGGACGGCTCGACGCAGGATGCGACGCAGGACATAACCCCTCCCCTCATTGCCAGGAAGGACGTCGTCAGCGATGAGGAACGTGACGGCCCGCGAGTGATCGGCGATGACCTGGTAGCTGAAGCGCTCCTGTTCGAAGTCGTCCGGGTCGTGCCCGAGCAGCTCCCGCATCCGGGCGTGGATAGGCGTGAACAGGTCGGTGTCGTAGTTGGTCGGGACCTGCTGGAGCACGCTCGCCAGTCGCTCCAGACCCATGCCGGTGTCCACGCCCGGTGCCGGCAGCGGGACGAGCGAGCCATCGGGCTGGAGGTCGAACTCCATGAACACGAGATTCCAGATCTCGAGCCAGCGCGGGCACTGCTCGCTGTGGTCCGGCACACAATGCGGGCCTTCCGACAGGTGGGCGCCACGATCGAAATGGATCTCGCTACACGGCCCGCACGGACCGATATCGGCCATCCGCCACCAGTTCTTCTCGTCGCCGCGCGGGAAATCGCCCCAGCGCACGAGTCGCTCCTCGGGCAGGCCGATCTCGTCGCGCCAGACGTCGTACGCGATGTCGTCGGTCGTGTAGGTCGTGGCCGCCAGCCGCTCGCCGGGGATCCCGAGATCGCGTGTCAGGAAGTCCCACGCGTACTGGATCGCCTCGCGCTTGAAATAGTCGCCGAAGCTCCAGTTGCCGAGCATCTCGAAGAGCGTGTGGTGGCGCGGTGTGCGCCCGACCTCCTCGAAGTCGTTGTGCTTGCCGGCGACGCGCAGGACCCGCTGGAAGTCGACCGCCCGCGTGTAGCTCCGCTTCTCCGCGCCCGTCAGGACGTCCTTGAACTGGACCATCCCGGAGTTCGTGAACAGGAGCGTTTGATCGCCGCCCGGTACGAGGCTGGCGCTGGGCACGATGGTGTGGCCCCGCTCCGCGAAGAACTCGATGAAGCGCTGCCGGATCTCCCCGGACGGCAGGGACGTGATCCGGGGATCGCGGGTGACGGGTGGGGTCGACATCGGCCGCAATGGTACCGAACCGGACCGGGCCATCTCTGTTATGCATCCGCTATCCGGGCTTCGCCCCCGCTGATGCGACGGGCAGCCCGAATCGGCGACGGTCTTCGTGTGCGATCCGCAGCACAAGGAGACGTCATGGCCTTCGTCCGGAAATGTGAGCAATGCGGCAGCGTCGACGCCCGTCAGACCTGGTCGTCCGCGGCCGAAGCCGCCGATGCGGGAGCGTTCCAGAACTGGACGTGCCCGAGCTGCGCATGGACCGAGTTCGACCTCGTCGAGGAGTCCGAGACGGCGGAGGCCGCGACCCCGCGCTGATCCCGATCCCTGTTGGCCGACGATCCCCGCGCCCGGGCGTCGGCCAACCAGCGCTCGCTCGGGTGATCGTGTCGGGCTGACGTCTCACCGGCGTCTCAGAGGGCTCTCAGGCTCCGCAACGAAGGTGCTCCCGAACGACCCCCTGGAGACGACGCGATGAACCCCACGCCGGTCCTGCCACTTGACGACCTCGACGACGACGACCGCCTGATCGGGCGGATCCTCAGCCGACGCGAGGTGCTGGCCCTCTTCGCTACCGGCGGTGTGGCCCTGGCCGTCGCCGCCTGTGCGCCAGCCGGTTCGAGCAGCGCCTCCGCCGGCGCTAGCGCGAGCGCGTCGAGCGCGGCGGCCACCCCGACTGCGACACCCACAGCGAGCGCGGTCGCTTCGTCCGCGGCAGCCACCACGGGCGCGCTGCCGTCGTGCGTCGTCGTCCCGGAGCTGACGGAGGGGCCGTACTACGTCGACGTGAACCTAGAGCGGTCGGATATCCGGCCGAACACCGCGGACGGCGTGCTCGCGGATGGCGCCCCGCTCGAGCTCGGGTGGCTCGTTTCGCAGGTCGATGGGGACGGATGCCTGCCGCTCGAAGGCGCCATCGTCGACGTCTGGCATTGCGACGCGCTCGGGGTCTACTCCGGGGTGCAGGGCAGCACCGGCACCGACTTCCTGCGCGGCTTCCAGCGGACCGACGCGAATGGCGCCGCGTCGTTCACGACCATCTACCCGGGCTGGTACCAGGGCCGCGCGGTCCACATCCATTTCAAGGTCCGCACGGACCCGGATGCGGAAGCGGGGTTCGAGTTCACGTCACAGCTCTTCTTCGACGACGAGCTGAGCCAGCAGGTTTACGCATCGGGTGTCTACGCGTCGAAGGGTCCGCAGGACCAGTCGAACGCCAGCGATTCGATCTTCAACGAGAGCGGCGGAGCGACGCTCCTGGCCGTCACGCAGGACGGCGACACGTACAAGACGACGTTCTCGATCGCCGTCCAGCTGGCCTGACGCCAAGGGGTCGGGACCCGCCGCCTTCTCTACTGCCTCTTGATCTCAAAGTGGAACGATTCTTCGGTGCCGGGTGCCTGGTAACCCTGAATGGAGGTCCATCCGACGATGGTCGCCGATCCGTCCGGGCGGGTCGCCATGCCCAGGCCGTACACATTGACGAGGTTGGGATCCGGTGAAGAACCGTCGGAGGTCTGCGACGTCACCTCGCGGACGGTCGACCATGAGGTGCCGTCCACCGACGCAAGGATCTTGAGCCGCCCGGCCTCGACTGCGGCGAGAGCGATCGTGCCCTCCACGTTCGCAACGGCTCGCGGTTCGGCACGCTCCGGGAACCCGTCCGTGGATATTTCCCGCCACGCCGCTCCGTCAGGTGAACTGATGATCGCACTCGAGCATGGGTCCGATGAGCAATCCCATCGGGCCGCCACGAAGCCCGAATCGATCGACGCGACCAAGACTAGATCGCCGGGCGCGTCGGGGACATCGGGCTCGCGGTCCCACGATCGGCCATCCACGGACGTCCACACGGCTGGTACGCAGCCGGACCCCTGGGCGTCACATGAGGACCCGACCGCGACGACCGTGTCGCCGCGGACGGCCAAGTCCCGGATACCGCCGGCCAGGGGTTCGGTGTTCGTAGGCAAGTACCCACCGATGGCCATGCCCGGACCGTCGGGGATTCGCTCCCAGGCACGACCGTCGGTCGAGGACCAAAGGGCGGCGCGAGGTCCGTCGGACTCGAACACCGCTCCTCCGATGATCCAACCGCGTGCCGTCCGCGCGACGCTAACCGGGCGAGCGTTGTCGAATGCGGGGACGTCGGCGACCCGGTCCCACTCGGTTCCATCGGTCGTGTGCCATACCGCCGCCCGTAAACCACCGCCACCACCGACCGCTGCATAGCCGATCGCGACGAATCCATCGGCGCCCCCGGCGATGTCGTTCATGCCGGTCTGAGGGCCCTCGGCGACCGGCCCTCCCACCTCGGTGGCATCGGTCGATGGGATCTTCGTCCACGTGACACCGTCCACAGACCTCGCCGTCTGGGCCCAGCAACCGCCGTTGCCGTCCGAATCGACCGTGCAGCCGAGGCCACCTACGGCGACCATCAGGTCTGGCCCCGCGGCGACGGCATAGGGCTGCTCGGGCAGCAGATCGACGCCTGCACCCGACGACACGGTCCAGGTCGGGGCCGAGGCGCTGGAGGGCGACGGCGCCGGGGACGGGGGCACGGATGCCGTCGGCGACGGCTCCGGCGACGGACCATCGGAGGCGACGCCACCTCCCGGGAGGGCAGTGGCGGCGAAACGACGAGCAGGCCATCGCGCCATTCGCGGATGAGTCCTGCCCCGACGGCGGCCGCCGCCACGGCGAGCAAAGCGACCAGCGCCGCGAGGACGAGCCTCCCCACGAGGCGCGTCCGTGCCGGTCGGCGCAGGACCCGCTCGATGACCGCGGCAGCGGCTTCCGGCGCCAGCCGGGCCTGCGGGAACGCGGCGATCGCGGCTGCGTCCTGCCGGAAGCCGTCCGCCTCATGCCGGCAGGCTCGGCAGGTCGCCAGGTGGTGAGCGAGGTCACCGTGCTCCGCGGCGGTGAGCTCGAAGTCGATCGAGGCGGCCACCAGGTCCAGGAATCGGCGATGGTCGGTCATCGGTCCGCCTCCTGCTTGGCCATGCGAGCACGGATCTGCGTCCGGCTGCGGCAGAGCAGCGTCCTCGTGGCGGCCTCGGTCCGCCCGATCGCCGATGCGATCTCGGCTCCGCTGAAGCCCTGGCCGGACAGCAGGATCGCCACCCGGGCGTCCGGAGGCAGGAACGCGACCGCCGCCTCGAGCTCCCTGGTGTGCTCGTGCTGCAGCACCCGGCCCTCCGGCGACTCGGTCGTCGTGCGCCGGTGTTCTTCCGGGCCGTGGTGCGTGAGCCAGCGAAGCGCCGTCGTGGCGCGCCGTCCCCGGCTGATCACCAGGTTCGACGCGACGCGGTACAGCCACGCCCCGACCTGTTCCGGTGGCCGCCCCTCGCGGACGACGGTCAGTAGCCGGATGAACGTTTCCTGGAGCAGATCCTCGGCCGCGGCTTCGTCGCGGGTCGCTCGGCGCAGGAACGCGAACAGCGCCGCGTGGTGGTCGCGATACGCCATCGACACGGCGGCGTCCGCGCCCACGGCCGCCGGGCCTGGCTCGAGGCCGTCTGCCGTCTGCACCGAGGGCGCGGGTTCCATACCCGCCATAACGTTCGGTCCGAGTCTTTGTTTCGACCCTCAGCGAGTCACGATGCGGCGAGCCGTCATCGGTCTCCCGATCGCAGGCGCCCCCAGATCCGGGAACCCGCGATGATCGCGCCGATCAGCGCCCCGAGCGTCAGGCCGCGCAGGAACCTGGCGCGCTGTTGCTCGTCGGTCATGCCTGCCGCTGGCCCGTCGGGCCGAGCACGGCGACCACCGACACGAGCCCGATGCCGACCCACGCCACGATCGACGCACCGAGCAGCTGATAGTCGCCGATCGTGAGGAGGTCGATCCCGAGCCGGCCGAAGATCGCGTCACCTGCCCACGCGCCAAGGATGGCCGCCCCGAGGAGCACTGGCAGGCGACCGCCCGCGGTGCCGCGGATGGCCACGGACAGGGCGGTGTGGAAGATGCCGATCAGCACGGACAGGACGAGCGAGGGCTCCAGGCTCACGCCGGAGTGAGCAGCCCGGCGCGGTCGGGCGAGGCCGTCGCGGCTGTCGCGACTCGCTCCGGAGCCTCGATGCGGCCGCCGCCGAGGACTTCGTCGCCGTCGTACAGGACGGCCGCCTGACCGGGTGCCGCGGCCCACACCGGCGCGTCCGTCGCGATGGCCCAGCGCTTGTCGCCCAGCGATCGAACGGTCGCGGGGATCAGCGTCGCGCGGTGGCGGATCCGAACGGCGGCCCGGAACGGCGAGGCCGGCACGTCGGGCGCTACGAACGAGGCGCGCTCGATCGTGAACTCGCTCGTCTCGAGGTCCTCGCGACGCCCGAGCTGGATCGTGTTGGAGCGCGGATCGATGCGCGAGACGTAGCGCGGCTCGCCCAGGGCGACGCCCAGGCCCTTGCGCTGGCCCACGGTGTAGCCGGCCGAACCGCCGTGCTCGCCGACGCGCGTTCCGTCGGCGTCGAGCAGCGGCCCCGCCTCCGGACGCCACCCGGCTCGCTCGCGCAGGGCGTCGCGGTAGTCACCGCCCGGCACGAAGCAGATCTCCTGGCTCTCGGGCTTGTCCGCCGTGACGAGGTCCAGCGACCGCGCGACCGCGCGCACCTCGGGCTTGGTCAGCTCCCCGAGCGGGAAGCGCGCGTGCTCCAGCTGGTCGGCGCGCAGGCCATACAGGAAGTAGGTCTGGTCCTTGTCCTCGTCACGCGCCCGCAGCAGCCGCGGCCGCCCGTCATCGCCCACGACCCGGCGGGCGTAGTGGCCGGTCGCCACGGCCTCGCAGTCGTACAGGTGGCGGGCGCGGCCCAGCAGCGCCCCGAACTTCACGTACGTGTTGCAGTCGACGCACGGGCTGGGCGTCCGACCGTCGAGGTAGGCGTCGAGGAACGGGGCGAGCACCCCGGCGTCGAACTCGCGCTCCAGGTTCATGACGTAGAACGGGATACCGAGCTGGGCCGGCGACGCGCCGGGCGTCATCGGCCGCATCGAGCGAGCAGCAGCTCTTCTTGAACTCCGAGTACGTGTCGGCGACGTCGTGGAGACGCATCCACACGCCGACGACCTCGTGGCCCTGCGCATGGAGGAGCGCCGCGGCGACGGACGAGTCGACCCCGCCCGACATCGCCACGAGGATCCGGCTCATACGCCGACTCGCTGTCCCAGCGGATCGGCGGCGACGGCGGCGGTGCCCAGGCGCATCGACGCCAGCACACGCGGCACGACCTCGGAGGCCGTCTCGATCTCCTCGTCGGTGGTCGTCCGGCCCAGGGACAGCCGCAGCGCCCCGCGCGCCTCCTCTTCCGGGTAGCCCATCGCCGTCAGCACGTGGCTCACCTCGGTCGAGCCGGTCGTGCACGCGGAGCCCACCGAGCAGGCGATGCCCTCGAGATCGAGCGACATCGATACCGACACCCCGTCCGTGTCGCGCGCGATGATCGAGAGGAGCCCGGGCAGCCGCTGCTTGGGGTGACCGGTCGTCTCCGTCCCGGGCGTCGCGAGGATCGCCTTGGCCAGCCGGTCGCGCTGGCGGCGCAGGCGGCCGACGGTCTCGGACCGTTCGGAACAGGACAGCTCGTAGGCGGCGGCCAGGCCGACCGCGCCCGCCACGTTCTCCGTGCCCGCCCTCCGATGACGTTCCTGCTCGCCGCCCTGCTGCTGGGCGAGGATGTGGGTGCCGTGGCGGACGTACAGGGCGCCGACGCCCTTGGGCCCTTCGAACTTGTGCGCGCCGAGCGACACCAGGTCGACGTCCATGGCGCTCGACGTCCAGGTCGACGTAGGGGGCCGCCTGGACGGCATCGACGTGCAGGAGCACGCCCTTGCGGCCCCGGACGGCCTTCGCGATGTCGGCGATCGGCTGGATCGTGCCGACCTCGTTGTTGGCGAGCATGATCGAGACCAGGATCGTGCGGTCGGTGAGGGCCGCCTCGAGCTGGTCCGGATCCACGCGCCCGTAGCGGTCGACCGGCAGCTCCACGACCTCGAAGCCGAACTTCTCGAGATGGCGGAGCGTGTGGCCGACGGCGTGGTGCTCGACGGCGGAGGTCACGATCCGGTGGCCGTGCGCCTTGCCGGCCCAGGCCGCGCCCTTGAGCGCGAGGTTGTTCGCCTCCGTGCCGCCGGACGTGAAGACGATCTCGCGTGGCTCGGCGTGGAGGCGCGTCGCGACCCGCTCGTGCGCCTCGTCCAGCGCCGCGCGCGCCGTGCGCCCGAACGCGTGGGCCGACGACGGATTGCCGAACGACTCCGTCAGGTACGGCAGCATCGCGTCGAGGACCTCGCGCCGGAGCGGGGTCGTCGCCGCGTGGTCGAGATAGATCGCCATGGGCGGATTGTACGTCGGGAAACCGGGGTGTCCGCCCACGGACACCCCGGCCCCGGTCGTTCGACTACGGGTTGGCGTAGGCGTTCGGCCCGCAGCAGGAAGGCCGCCATCTGCCCGCGGGTGACGCTGCTCGTCGGGCAGAACCGTCGTGTGCCGCAGCCGCCGGTGATCTTGGCGGCGGCCAGACGGTTGATCGATCCTTCGCCGGTCTTGCCGTCGTCGTCGTCGAAGAAGTCGGTGGCGGTCGGCGGCAGGTTCAGCTCCTTGTCGAGGAAGATCGCCATCTCGGCGCGGGTGACCCGGCGCGTCGGGCAGAACAGCGTGGGACTGCCGCACCCGCTCGTGATCCCGGCCGCACGCAAGCGCGTTGATCGAGCTCTCGCCGGATCGACCTTCGTCGTCGGTGAAGTAGTCCGTGGTGGTCGAGGGGTGGTCGAAGGCGCGGACGAGGAAGATCGCCATCTGCTCGCGCGTGACCGCGGCCGTCGGGCAGAACCTGCCCCCGCCGCAGCCGACGGTGATGCCCTCGTAGTAGAGCCAGTGGATGCTGTCGAGGAACGTGGAGCTCGCGATGTCGCTGAACTCGGGCGCGATGACCCGATACAGGACGCCGTTGAGGTCGGTGACGTACAGCTCGCCGGACTCGCTCTCGCCGAAGGAGCTGATGCTGAGGCTCGTGTCGCGCCGGATCGGTGATCGCCAGCTGCCGGCGTTCGGCATCGTCCAGATGCGGCCGCTGCAGAAGTCGCCGAACACGTACTGGCCCTGCAGGTCGCGGTGCGACCCGCGATAGACGTAGCCGCCGGTGATCGAGCAGCCGAGCGAATGGGTGTACTCGGCGACCGGCAGCACGTCGTTCGCCGGGCGGCGTGCAGCCCGACACCCGGCAGTGCTTGCCCTCCATGATGTCCCAGCCGTAGTTGCGCCCGCCCGGCGCTGCGCGTTCGACTCGCGGTTGACCTCCTCGTAGCGGTCCTGGCCGACGTCGCCGATGAACAGGTTGCCGGTCGAGCGGTCGAAGCTGATCCGCCACGGATTGCGCAGGCCGTACGCCCAGATCTCCGAGTCGGCGCCGGTCTGGCCCGACGAACGGGTTGTCCGACGGGATCGCGTAGTTGTTCGTACGGGCCGGACCCGGTCCCGTTGACGTCGATCCGCAGGATCTTGCCGAGGAGAGTGTCCTTGTCCTGGCCGTTGTTGTCGGGGTCGTTGCCGCCGCCACCGTCGCCGATGCCGATGTACAGGTAGCCGTCCGGCCCGAATGCCAGCGCGCCGCCGTTGTGATTCGTGCGTGGGTGATCGATGCGCAGCAGCGATGCTCGGTCGACAGATCGGCGAACGTGCGACTCGCGTTCGCGGTGAGCCGGCTGACGCATGATGTCGCCGTCGCTCGCGCGGGTGTAGTAGATGTACACGTACCCGTTGCTCGCGAAGTTCGGGTGGAACGCCAGCCCGAGCAGGCCCCGCTCCCCGCTGCCGGTCGTGAGCGAGTCGGCGTTGAGGAAATTCCCCGCCTGCAGCGTCCCACCCTTGACGACGCGGACCCTCCCGCCGCGCTGGACGACGAACAACCGGCCCGAGCCGTCACCGGCGTGGGTGACGCCGAGCGGGCTGCTCAGGCCCCCGGTCACCCGCAGGATCCGCAGCTGCCCGGAGCTCAGGGCGGTGGGCTCGATCGCCTCGGGCGCGCGGTCGGCAGGACGGCGGTCTGCGGGTCGCGCGCGGCCACCGGCACCGCCGCGGGCAGGATCGCGGCCAGGGCCAGGATCGCGGCGACGATGGTGGAAACGGCGGATCGACGGCGCGGTCGTGACGTCATGGGCTGGACCTCCGGTGCTAGTCGGTGAAGGCGCGATACAGAAAGGCGGCCATCTGGCCGCGGGTGACGTTGGATCGGTGGGCAGAAGTGGTCGGTGCTGCAGCCGGTGGTGATCCCGGCCTCGAACAGGCTGTCGATGTTGGCCTCGAACGGCGAACTGTCGTCGTCGACGAAATGGTCGGGCTCGACGGGCGGCGGGAGCTGGAGCGCCCGGACGAGGAAGGCGGCCATCTCCTCGCGGGTCACGGACCGACCCGGGCAGTAGCGCCGCTCCCCGCAGCCGCCCGTGATGCCGGCCGCGGCCATGCGATTGATGCTCCCCTCGCCGGTCATGCCGTCGTCGTCGTCGAAGAAGTCCTGGTCGGTCGGGGGGAGCGGCGGCTCGATGGCCCGGTCGATGAACATCGCCATCTGACGACGGGTCACCGGGTTACCGGGGCAGAACATATCGAGGTCGCAGCCGCCCGTGATGCCGTTCTCGTACGCCCAGGCGATCTGCGGCTCGAAGGTCGTGCTGTCCCAATCGGTGATGCAGCCGCGACCGGAGCCGACCACCGAGACCGACGAGCCGCTCGAGCCGAACTTCACCTTGGTCCAGCCGCAGCCGTCGGTTTCATCGGTCTCGAGGAACCAGTCGTGCGGATCGGGCATGGCGCGGACCGTGTACGTGCCACCCGGCAGCCCGGTGATGTCGATCCACTGGTACGGCGAGGCTGTAGCGATACGTGTCCGCCCAGCCGACCGAGATCCCGGTGCGGGACGTGAGCGCCGTCCGTCCGCCGCACCACGATTCGCGGTAGTAGCGACTGCTCGGCGAGCGCGGGAGGCTCGGGTCCCAGAGGGTCGTGTCGAAGAAGCAGAACCCCACCTTGCGATCGGAGCGCGTCGCTCGGCTCGACCACAGGTGGTAGACCATCATCTGCTCGACGTGCCAGTGGTTGTGGCCGTCGCCGGCGTAGCGCAGCGTGGCGTCCGTGTCGACCCGCCGCTCGCCGCCGGCGTCGTTGTCGATGACCTGTCGGACCGTCCACGCGGGACGAGCTGGTCGACCGGCGGCCGAGCACCTCCATGGGTCCCGCCCCGACGTTGACGAGGATGCTCGTGAACCGCAGCAGCCGGCGCCCGTTCGAGTTGACGATGCGGAATTCCGACGGCCGGGCCGCTCGAGGTTGGGCAGGCGGTCGGCCGCGGCCGCGGCCGGGGGCGTCGCCCACGCCGGGGCCAGAGCGATCAGGGCGAGGGATGCGGCAAACGAGAAGGCGTCGGACGGCCCCCGGGCCCGTGTGGCGCTTCGGCACCGCTTCACGGTACACGGTCGGGCAAGCCCGGCGCTCGGCCGGTGGAGCCCGCGCTCCGTCAGCCGGTTGGCGCCTCTTCGCGTTCTGCGGCGCGCCGAAGGTCCTCGGCGCGGCCCACCTCGCGCCGCCGGTCGTGCTGTGACAGGGCACGCTTGCGCAGCCGGATCGACAGCGGCGTCACCTCGACGAGCTCGTCGCCGGAGATGAATTCCAGCGCGCTCTCGAGGGTGATCGGTCGCGGCGGCGTCAGGCGCAGCGACTCGTCGTGGGAGTGGGTCCGGATGTTCGTGAGCTTCTTCTCCTTGGTCGGGTTGACGTCCATGTCGCCCGATCGGCTGTTCTCGCCGACGATCATCCCCTCGTAGACCTCGACGCCGGCGCCGATGAACAGCTCGGCCCGCTGCTCGAGGTTGAACAGGCCGTACGAGTTGCTGCGTGCCGGCTCGGTCGCTGACGAGCACGCCGTTCGTGCGGTGGGTCACGTCGCCCGCCCACGGCCCGTAGCCCTCGCCGATCTGGTGGAGGAGCGCCGTGCCGCGCGTGTCGGTCAGCAGCTGGCCGCGGTAGCCGATCGAGCCCGCGCACCGGCAGCACGTACTCCATCCGGACCCGGCCGTCGGCATCGGTGCTCATCTGGTCGAGGCGACCCTTGCGGCCGGCCATGGCGCCCTGGATCTCGCCGATGTAGTCGGGCGGGATGTCGATCGTCACGCGCTCGTAGGGCTCCTGGATGTCGCCATCGACGGTCCGCAGCAGGACCTCCGGGCGCGACGCGGTGAGCTCGAAGCCCTCCCGGCGCATCTGCTCGATGAGGACCGCGAGCTGGAGCTCGCCGCGGCCGCGGACCTCGAACGCCTCGGCCGATTCGGCGGGCCGCACCTCGATCGAGACGTTGCCGAGGACCTCCTTGTCCAGGCGGGCCTTGATCTGGCGACTCGTGACGTACTTGCCCTCGCGGCCGGCGAGCGGCGACGTGTTGACGCCGAACGTCATCCGCAACGTCGGCGCGTCAACGTCGAGCCGCGGCAGCGGGCGCGGGTCGGCGGGATCGGTCAGCGTGTCGCCGATCGTCACCTCCGGGCAGCCCCGCCACGCTGACGATGTCGCCGGGGCCCGCCTCGGTGATGTCGATGCGGTCGATGCCGTGCGCGGTCTGGAGGCTCGTCACGACCCCGTTGAGCGTGACCGTCCGGCCCGGCTCCACCGTCCCGGCGGTGTCGTCGGCCTCCTCGCGCACGATGGTGAGACGCTGGCCGACCCGGATGTGGCCGTTCCAGATCCGCCCGACCGCCATCCGCCCGACGTAGTCGTTGGCACTCAGGTTCGTGACGAGGAGCTGGAGCGGATGATCGGGCGTGTAGGTCGGCGCCGGCGTGATGTCGATGAGCACGTCGAACAGCGGACGGAGGTCCTCGCCCGGGTCGTCGAGCGAGGTCGTGGCCGTGCCCGCCTTGGCATTCGTGTACAGGACCGGGAAGTCGATCTGGTCCTCGTCGGCGCCCAGGTCCATGAACAGCTCGTAGACCGCGTCGAGGACCTCGCCCGGGCGCGCGTCGCCCCGGTCGATCTTGTTGATCGCCACGATCACCGGGAGCCGGCGGGCCATCGCCTTCTGCAGGACGTAGCGCGTCTGCGGCAGCGGGCCCTCGGCCGCGTCCACGAGCAGCAGCACCGAATCGACCATGAGCAGCGAGCGCTCGACCTCGCCGCCGAAGTCGGCGTGCCCGGGCGTGTCGACGATGTTGAGGCGGATGTCGGCGTAGTCGATCGTCGTCTGCTTGGCGAGGATCGTGATGCCCTTCTCGCGCTCGAGGTCGCCCGAATCCATGACCCGGTCCACGACGGCCTGGTTGGAGCGGAACGCGCCGGTCTGGCGCAGCATCGCGTCCACGAGCGTGGTCTTGCCGTGATCGACGTGGGCGACGATGGCCACGTTGCGCAGGTCCTGGCGGCTGGCCGGCGCGCCGGCGGCGGCGCTCGCGGTGAGGGTATCGGGCACGGTGGGGCGGGACTCCGGACGATGGTGGGGACGGCCGATTGTCCCACGGAACGCCTGCTAGCATCGATGGCCTCATGACCGTCGCCGCCGTGATCCTGTCCGCCAGCGCCCAGAACGCCGTCGCCGACACGCTGGGCCAGCCACGCGTCCGGCGGCTCGTGGACATCGCCTGGTCCGGTGGTGCGCTGCCGGTCGTGGTCGTGTCGCCCGACGACGACGGGGCGGTCGCCGCGGCGCTGGTCGGCAGCGAGGCGGTCTACGGCTCGCCGGCCGCGGCCGAACACGGCCCGGCCGGCCAGATGGTGCGCGGCGCGGAGCTCGCGCTGGCCGAGGTCCGCGAGACGAGCGCGGTGCTGGTCTGGCCCGCCCGCATGACCTGGGTCGGTCCGGAGACCGTGACCTCCCTCATCGAAGCGCACGGCACCGACGCCGGGATGATCCTGCGACCGGCCTGGGACGGGACACCGGGCTGGCCGGTGCTCGTCCCGGTCGCGCATCTGGACGCCCTGCGTGGCGTAGGGGCCGGATCGGATGCCGCCGGACGTGATCGATGAGCTCGTCGCGGCCGCCCCGTCACGCATCGTCGAAGTCGGCGATCCGGGCGTCGTCCACGACGCCGAAACCGCGTTCGCCGACCTGCCCCCCTACGACGGCCCGCCCGATCCGCCGGCCGGCCACACCCACGAGTGGGGCGACGGGGTCGAGGAGGACGGCGTCGACGAGGACGTCCCCGGCGAGGGGCGTGGCCTCGCGCCGTTCCCGCAGGCTGCCGACGACACGGCCGTCGACCTGGACTGACGCGGCCCTACCAAGCGCAGGCAGACCGGCTCGTCGGGCGGCACGGCGCCAGCGTCTGGCGGCGTTCCTGGCAACGGTTCGCTCACGGGCCGACCTTACTCGATGGCCCCGACGGTTTCGTCGCGACTGCGTAACCCGTCCCGGAGCCTGGCGAGCGGGACCGTGGCGACCGCGATCCCGCCGATGACCAGCGCCACGCCGGCCAGCTGGGCGACCGACGGCCGCTCGTCGAGCAGCAGCACGCTCAGCAGCACCGTCAGCGGCGGCTGCACGAGCAGGATGATCGACGTGACGACCGCCGGCAGGCGTGGCAGGGCCAGCGAGATGCAGAGATAGCCGATCGACTGCGACGTCACGCCGAGGAGCGCGAGCCAGCCGAGGCTGGCCAGCGGCGGCGCCAGGTCCAGGTCGCCCATGACCAGCCCGACCGAGCCCGACACCAGGGCCGTGCCGATCGTGGCGATGGCGACCGGCCCCGCCGGTCGTCGCGGGTCGCGGCCCCCCATCCGGATCAGCAGGAGGTACCCGGAGTAGCACAACGCGGTCGCGACGCCGAGCACGACCCCGAGGGCCGGGTTCGCGCCATACGCCCCAGATCCCACGACCCCGGAGATCAGCACGACCCCGACGAGCACGACGGGGACCGCGATGAGGGTCGCCCGCGATGGCCGCTCCCCGAAGACCAGCCACGCGACGACGCCCACGACCAGGACCTGGAGGTTGCCCAGGACCGTCGCCAGCCCCGCCCCGACGTATTCGATGGCGTGGTGCCAGAACATCAGGTCGCCGGCGAAGAAGATGCCGGCGATGGCGGCGAGACGGCGCGCGCGTCCCGGCAGCGGTCCGTAGCGACGCCACTCGGCCCACGCCACGAGCAGGAGCAACGGGAGCCCGAACACCGCCCGGTACACCGTGCCGGTCGAGGGCGACACGTCCGCGTAGCGGTAGAAGATGCCCGAGAACGCGATGCACATCGCCCCGATCAGGGCGGCCAGCCGCGGCCGGCGCGCGATCGCGTCGAGCGCCGGAATCCCGAGGTCGGCCGCCGCGCCGGCGGTCAGTCGTCGACCTCGCCCGTCCGGTCGCCCGCCACGATCAGCCTTCGGCAGCGGGCTTCGGCGGCAGGCCCACGAACCGCAGTCCGAGCTCCTCGAGCTGCTTCGGCTCGGGGGCCGAGGGGGCCTCGAGCATCGGGTCGCTGCCGGACTGGGTCTTGGGGAAGGCCATGACCTCGCGGATGTTCGTCTGGCGCGAGAGGAGCGCCGCCCAGCGGTCGATGCCGAGCGCGATCCCGCCGTGCGGCGGGGCGCCGTATTCGAAGGCGTCGAGGACGGCCCCGAACTTGTCGCGCATCCCCTCGAGCGTCTGGCCCTGGAGCAGGAAGCTCCGTTCCAGCAGGTCGCGTCGATGGATCCGCACGGAACCGCCGCCGAGCTCCCAGCCGTTGAGCACGAGGTCGTACTGCAGGGCGCGAGCGCGCCCGGCGGGGTCGTCGGGTGCGGGCTTGGCCGGGTCGCCGGACGCGGTCACGAGCAGCGCCTCGTCCTCAGGGACGACGCCGCTGAACGGGTTATGGGTAGCGTCCCAGCGCCCGAGCTCCGCATCCCATTTGTACATCGGGAATCGGTTGACCCACACGTAGGCGAGGACGCTCGGGTCGGCGAGACCGAGCCGTTCGCCCAGCTCCGCCCGCAGGCGGCCCAGCACGTCCGCGGTGATCGCCGCCGCGTCGGCGACGATCAGGATCAGGTCGCCCTCCCCCGCCCCGCTGGTCTCGACGATCGCGCGCTGGCTCTCATCTGTCAGGAACTTCGCGATTGGGCTCTTCACCTCGCCGCCCGCCTCGAGGGCGAGGTAGGCCAGGCCCTTGGCTCCGAACCGCCGGGCGCGCTCGGTCAGCTCGTCGATCTCGCGGCGCGTGATCCCCGCCATGCCGGGCGCGACGATGGCCTTGACCCGCCCGCCCGCGGACAGCGCCTCGTCGAAGACCTTGAAGCCCGATGCCGGCGTCAGCGCCGGTGCCAGGTCGATGAGCTCCATCGCGAACCGCACGTCCGGCTTGTCGCTGCCGAACCGTCCGATGACCTCGTCGTAGGTGAAGCGCGGGAACGGGACCTGCTGGAGCGGGCGGTCGGGGGTGGTCGCCCCGGAGACCTCGATCGCCATCCGCTCGACGAAGCCCATCACGGCCTCCTCGTCGACGAAGCTCATCTCGAGGTCGAGCTGGCTGAATTCCGGCTGCCGGTCGCCGCGCAGGTCCTCGTCGCGGTAGCAGCGGGCGATCTGGAAGTAGCGGTCCATGCCGGCCACCATCAACAGCTGCTTGAGCTGCTGCGGGCTCTGCGGGAGCGCGTACACGCTGCCTGGCTGGAGCCGGCTCGGCACGATGAAGTCCCGGGCGCCTTCCGGGGTGCTCTTGATGAGCGTCGGCGTCTCGACCTCCACGAAGCCGTTGGCGTGGTGGACCTCGCGGATGGCCTGGACCATCCGGCTGCGCAGCAGGAGTCGGTCGGCCATGGGCTGGCGGCGGATGTCGAGGTAGCGGTACTTCAGCCGCAGGCCCTCATCGACGGGTGCGTCTGGCTCGTTGATGTAGAAGGGCGTGGTCTTCGCCTCGGACAGGATCTCGAACTCGGTCGTCTGGAGCTCGATATCGCCGGTCGGGAGCCGCGGGTTCTCGGTGCCCGGCTGACGCTTCGCGACCGTTCCGCGGGCCGCGACGACGAATTCGCTCCGGACCCGGCTCGCCGTCGCGTGGGCCTCCGGTGCATCGGCCTTGTCCACGACGACCTGGGTGATCCCGTGGCGGTCGCGCAGGTCCAGGAAGATGAGCGGTCCATGGTCGCGCCGGCGATGGACCCAGCCCGCGAGCCGCGCCTCGGTGCCGGCGTCGCTGGCGCGCAGCTGACCGGCGGTATGGGTGCGATAGGGCGTGGCGAGGCTCGGCGTCGGGTCGGTCATGGCCGGGTCATGGTATTCGGTCCGGTGTTGGCGGCGCGGCGGCGTCGTCGGGCCGATCAGCTCCCGTGCCGATGGGCGGCATGAGCCCGTGCGATCTCGCGCCCCACGTCGGCCACTGGGACGACCTTCTGCGTCCCTGCCGGCAGGTCCCGAAGCTGGACGTCGCCGTCTGCCAGCTCGTCGCCGACGATGACCGCGAAGTGGGCGTGCTCCTTGGCCGCCGATTCGAGTTGCTTGCCGAGCTTGCGGCGTCCGAGCTCGGCGCGCGCCGTCACCCCGGCGGCGCGCAGGTCTGTGGCGATCCGCAACCGCGCGACCGTGTCGTCGGGATCGGCGCCGACGACGACGACCGTCGGGGGCGCCTCGGCCGCGACGTCCCCGCCCTGCTCGCCGAGCGCCAGCAGCAGGCGGTCCAGCCCGACGCCGAACCCGATGCCGGGCGTCGGGCGGCCACCCAGCAGCTCTACGAGGCCGTCGTAGCGGCCACCACCGCCGAGCGCCTGCTGCTGGCCTTCTCGGCCCGAGATGTAGAACTCGAACGCGGTCCGGGTGTAGTAGTCGAGGCCGCGCACGAGCCCGGGCTCCAGCCGGTACGGGACTCCCAGCGCATCGAGATGTGCGCGGACGCTCGCGAAGTGCTCGGCGCACGGGGTGCACAGCCGGTCGGTGATATGCGGCGCACCGGCCTTGACGGCCGCCATCGCTGGGTCGTTCGAGTCGAGCAGACGCAGGACGTTGCGCTCGAGCCGGTCGCGCTCGAGCGGCGGCAGCTCGGCGACGTGCGCACGGAAGTAGTCGGTCAGCTCGGCCACGTACGCCGGCCGGCAGGCCGCATCCCCGATCGAGTTGAGGAGCACCTCGACCCCGGTCAGCCCGGCGTCCGCGTAGAACTGCGTCCCGAGCTCGATGATCTCGGCGTCGATGGCCGGCCCGGGATCGCCGATCGCCTCGACGTCGAACTGCCAGAACTGCCGGTAGCGGCCCGCCTGCGGGCGGTCGTACCGGAACATCGGGCCGATCTCGTAGACCTTCACCGGTTGCGGCCATGTCTGCAGCCCGTGCTGGACGTAGGCCCGCGCGATCCCGGCCGTGGGTTCCGGGCGGAGCGCCCAGGATTCCGCCTCCTCGGTGCGGGGCACGATCCGGAACAGCTCCTTCTCGACGATGTCGGTGACCTCGCCGACGCCACGCTCGAAGACGGCGGTCTGCTCGAACAGCGGGGTCTCGATGCGGCCGTAGCCGTAGCGGACGGCCAGATCTGCGGCCAGCCGCTCCAGGCGCGTCCAGGCGGCCGTTTCGGGAGGCAGGAGGTCGCGCGTGCCCCGCGGGGCCTTGAAGGTCGCCATCGATGCGGAGTCTAGGGCGTCAGGCTGGCAGCACGGGAACCGGATAGCGCCCGATGGCTTCGTCGCGGGTCACGATCGTCAGCCGTTCGACGATCGCTTGGGCGACCAGCATCCGATCGAACGGGTCGCGGTGGTGCAGTGGCAGCCCTCCGGCGACCCGAGCGTGCTCCCACTCGAGAGGCAGTTGCAGCATGCCGAGATCGAGCAGGCGCTCGGGAAAGTCGCGGGGCGCCTCGAGGCGGCCGCGCGCGACCTTGGTGGCCATCTCCCAGATCGTGGCGGAACTCACGTAGGCGGCCTCCGCCGATTCGATCGCTTCGCGCGCTTCCGGACGCAACCTCGCGTTGCCCTCGAGGAACCAGATGACGGCGTGCGTGTCGAGCAGCAGGTTCACGGCTCGAGTGGTTCGGCGATGCTGGCCTCGAATTCGCGCTCGATCTCGGCGTCGAGATCATCGAAGTCCCCGATGACTCGAATCTGGCCACGGAGGGCCCCGAACACGCGTTTCGGCCGCTCGGCGCGGTAGGGCACGAGCTTCGCGATCGGCTTGCCAGCGCGACCGATGACGATCTCCTCGCCGGCCTCAGCCCGTTCGAGGAGCCGCGAAAGATTGGTCTTGGCTGCGTGGACATTCACGATCTCGGTTGCCATGGACCAAGTCTAGCTAAGTCCCGCGGACGGTCAAGTGTTGTGCAGAACGGGCGTCGCCGGTCAGGACGCCCGCGCGCGACGCGAGGGTCGTACTGTTGGTACGTCGGAAGTAGACGAAGCGGCCGTCGATAGGGAAGGAAGACCATTGGACATCCCGTTCCTCATCCCCGGAACGACCGAACCGGCGATCACGATCCGCCGCCCGGCGCTCGGCAATCTGAGCGTCCTCGTCGACGGTCAGCCGGCCAAGCGACGCAAGGGCCGCACGCTGAGCTATGACATCCCACTTGCCGACGGGTCGATCACCGAGCTTGGCCTGACGGGCCAATGGACCGGCCTCAAGGCGGTCGTCAACGGCGTCGAGACGCGGCTCGAGCCCCCGGTTCCGCGCTTTCTCATCGTCCTGATGTTCGTCCCGCTCGCGCTCGGGCTCATCGGCGGCCTGATCGGCGCCTTGTTCGGGCTTGCTGCGGCCGCGGTCAACGCACGGGTCGCCCGCGGCCCGATGAGCTGGCCGATCAAGGTGGCGACGATGCTGGGCACGACCGCTGTGGCGCTTGCCCTCTACCTCGGAATCGCGTTCGCGATCGCACCTGTCCCCACCCTCACGACCGGCACGTGCCTGAACGACGTCCAGGACGGCGCCGAGCTGACGATCGACACGACCCGCCCCGTGGACTGCGCCGTCGCCCACGACAACGAGGTCGTCGCGTCACTCCCCTACACGGGCGATGGCGGAACCTACCCTGGGCAGCCGGCGCTGAACGCCTTCGCCCAGACCCCGTGCACGGATGCCTTCGCGGCCTACGTCGGCATCTCCTTCGATGCATCGACGTTGGACATGTTCCTGATCACCCCGACCGACGGGTCGTGGGCCAAGGGCGATCGGCAGATCAACTGCGTCGTCGCGGCGCCGGCGGGAGGCAAGCTGACAGGATCCGTCAGAGGGACCGCCCAGTAGCGGCCCTGGCGGGCGTCAGCCCAGGTCACGCTGGACGTTGATCACGTCCTTGAGGTTCTCGATGCGGCCCATGACCCGGGCGAGCTGCGACACCGAGTGGACCTGGAGCGTGGCGGTCACCACGGCCGTGTGGTCCGAGGTCACCCCGACCGAGGCGGCCACGATGTTGACCTTGTTCTCCGCCACGACCTGGGTGATGTCGCTCAGCAGCCCCGTTCGGTCGTAGGCCTCGACGCGGATCGCGATCGGGTAGGTCTGGGTCGCCTCGGCCTCCCACTCGACGTCGATGAGCCGGCTGACCTCACGCTCGTTGACGACCGTGGGACACGACTGGAGATGGACCGTCACGCCCTTGCCGCGGGTGATGAACCCGACGATCGGGTCACCCGGGATCGGTGAACAACACTTCGCGAACCGAACGAGCAGGTCGCCGACGCCCTTGACCCGGACGCCACCGCTGCGGGCGACCTGCTGCGGCGGGGCCACGGTCGGGAGCTGGCTCTGGCCGTCATCGACCACGCCCAGGCGCATGACCACGGTCTGCGCACCCACGGCCCCATACCCGATCGCCGCGTAGAAGTCGTCTGCCGTGTCGTAGTTGAACTGACGCGCCACCTCGCCGATCTTGTCGTGCCCGACGGCCCCGATCGTGGTGCGGGCGAGGCGGCGCAGCTCGCGCTCCAGCGATTCCTTGCCGTGGACGATGTTCTCGTCGCGGTCCTTGCGCTTGAACCATTGGCGGATCTTTTCGCGGGCATGGCTGGTACGCACGACGTTCAGCCAGTCGCGCGACGGGCCGTGCTCGCCCTTCGTCGTGACGATCTCGACGATGTCGCCGTTCTTGAGTCGATAGTCGAGCGGGACGAGCCGGTTGTTGACCTTCGCGCCGATCGTGCGGTGCCCGACGTCGGTGTGGATGCGGTACGCGAAGTCGAGCGGGGTGGCGCCCGCCGGCAGGTCCTTGATGTCGCCCTTGGGCGTGAACACGAAGACCTGGTCCTGGAAGATGTCGAGCTTGATGCCCTCGACGAACTCGGTCGCGTCCGACTCGGACACGTCCCGCTGCCAGTCCATGAGCTGGCGCAGCCAGGCGAGCTTGGCGTCGTACTCGCGGTCGGACTTCGTGCCTTCCTTGTAGCGCCAGTGGGCGGCGATGCCGACCTCGGACACTTGGTGCATCTGGAGGGTCCGGATCTGGATCTCGAGCGGCTTGCCGTCGATGGCGATGACCGCCGTGTGGAGCGACTGGTACAGGTTGTTCTTGGGAACGGCGATGTAGTCGTCGAACTGGCCGGGGATCGGTCGCCAGATGCTGTGCACGATGCCGAGGGCCGCGTAACAGTCGCGCACGTCCTCGACGAGCAGGCGGATGGCGTAGACGTCGTAGATCTCGCCGAACTCCGCGCTCTTGCGCTGCATCTTCTTCCAGATGCTGTAGATGTGCTTGGGTCGGCCCTGGACGTCGGCCTCGATGCCGGCGGCCTCGAGCTTCGGCTTGAGCTCGGCGATCGCGCGGTCGATGTAGGTCTCGCGACCCTTGCGCCGGGTGTCGAGGAGCTTGGCCAGCTCGCGGAAGCGTTCGGGCTCGAGCGCCTTGAACGCGAGGTCCTCGAGCTCCCACTTGATCTGCCAGATGCCGAGGCGCTCGGCCAGCGGCGCGTAGATCTCCATGGTCTGGCGCGCGATGCGCTGCTGCTTGTCGGACGGCAGGCCGTACAGCGTGCGCATGTTATGGAGCCGGTCGGCGAGCTTGATCAGCACGACCCGGATGTCCTGGGCCATCGCCAGGAGCATCTTGCGGATGTTCTCGGCCTGCTGCTGCTCGTGGCTGTGCGTGCTGAAGCGCGACAGCTTCGTGACGCCATCGACGAGCTGGGCGACCTCGCCCCCGAAGCGCTCCTCGATGTCGGTCAGGCTGTACTCGGTGTCCTCGGGCACGTCGTGCAGGAGCGCGGCCTGGACGGCGATGGGATCGATGCCGAGCTCCGCGAGGATCTGGGCCGACGCGATCGGGTGAGTGACGTAGATCTCGCCCGTGGCCCGCCGCTGGCTGGCATGGGCCTCGACCGCCAGGTCGAAGGCGCCATCGACCGCCTTGAGGTCGGCCGTGGGGTGATGCTGGGCGATCGAGTCCTTGAGCGACGTGCGGAGAGCCTCGAGGTCGACCTCACCGCCGGCCGTCGTGCGCGACAGGACCTGCGATCGGCGCGGCCCGCGCCGCTTCGCCGACTTGACTCGCGCGGGCTTCTCGACGACCGCCGCGGCAGGCGTCTCGGCCGCGGGCGGCTTGACCGGCGTCTTTTCGACGACGGCCGGCTTCCGGCTGGTCTTGGAGCGTGGCGAGGTGGCGGCCATGGCCCGAAAGGATAGCAGCGGGTCCCGCGTCCTCAGGTCCGCCGGTCGTCCCGGGTCAGGCCCGGTACCCGAGGTCGGCCAGGAGTTCGAGGGCGGTCGCGCGCTCATCCCACGGCTGCTCGCCGTGCGGACCGATGATCGATCGTTCGTGCCCCTTGCCCGTCAGCAGCACGATGTCGCCCGGGCGGGCGTTCTCGAATGCGGTGGCGATGGCCGTCCGGCGGTCGGCGATGAGTTGCAGGTCCCCCCCGCGCCGGCGGCCGGCCGCTTCCGCGCCGCGGGCGATGTCGTCGAGGATGGCCTCGCGGTCCTCCCCGCGTGGATCCTCGTCCGTCACGATCACGAGCCGGGCGCGTTCGCCGGCGATGCGGCCCATCTGCGGCCGCTTGGCGGTGTCACGTTCACCCGCCGATCCGAAGACCGCGATCAGGCCGCCGCCACGGGCCGCTGCGGCCGGGGCCAGGAGGTCGAGCACGGTCTGGAGCGACGCCGGGCTGTGGGCGAAGTCGACCACGACGCCGAACGGCTGGCCGGCCTCGATCCGCTCCATCCGGCCCGGGACGCCTTCGAGTGTGGCGAGACCCTCACGCACGGCGACCGGATCCAGGCCGAGGACCTCGCCGAGCGCGACCACCGCGAGCGCGTTGTGGACGTTGAAGCGGCCGGCGAGCCGGAGCTCCAGGGTCGCCTCGCCGGCGGGTCCCTCGATGTCCGCGCGGAGACGGCCGGCATCCTCGCTGATGCGGGTCGCGCGGATGTCCGCTGCCGTCTCCGTGCCGTACGTGACGACGCGGGCACCGGCGTCGCGGGCGGTCCCGATGAAGGCCCCCGCGGAGGGGTCGTCGATGTTGACGATGGCCGCCGCTTCGACCGGGTGCGGCTTTCGCACCTGCCGGGTCGCGCGCAGCCGATCGAACAGCGACAGCTTCGCGTCGCGGTAGGCCTCCCACGTGCCGTGGAGCTCGAGGTGCTCGTGAGTGAGGTTCGTGAGGATCGCGATGTCGTAGGCGACGCTCGCGACGCGATGGAGGGCGAGCCCGTGTGAGGTCGTCTCGATGACGGCGACGTCATCGCCGGCATCGACCATGGCCCGGAGCGTCGCCTGGAGCTCGGGCGCTTCGGGGGTCGTGGCGTGGGCCTCGTGGTCTTCCGTCCGACCGCCGATCCGGGTGGCGATCGTGCCGATCATCCCCGTCCGGCGGCCGGCGGCCTCGAGGGCGGCCACGGCGAGGTACGCCGTCGTCGTCTTGCCGTCCGTGCCCGTGATGCCGACGACCGTGAGCTGGTGCGACGGATCGCCGTACCACCAGGCCGCCGCGCTGGCGAGGGCCGGCCGGGCCGCGTCGACGACGAGTTGCGCGGCGGCGACCTCGGGGAGTGGCCGCTCGACGATCAGGGCCGCCGCCCCTCGGGCGACGGCCGCCGCCGCGAAGTCGTGGCCGTCGACGTGCTCGCCGGGCACGGCCACGAACAGCGCGCCGTCCGCGACGATTTGCGAATCGTGGGTCACCGAGGACACGACGACCTCGGCGAGCGCGGCGCTGCCGGCGGGCCGGCCGTCCAGGCGCGTCCCGCGCAGGCGACCCTCGGCGGTCAGACGCGCGATGAGCTCGCCGAGCCGGCGAGGTCCGGGCGGGTCCCCGTGCGGGCCGGGTCGTGACGAATTGCCGGGCGGGTCGCCGGGCGTGCGCGATCGCTCATGCCATGGCGCCCGTCATCGACGTACGAGCCTCGCAACACGCGCCGCGGCCCGTCCCGCGCGATAGCGCCACGGCCGGATCACGCGCTCATGGGCGCCGGTCATCTCGACCCAGTGCGCCCCGAACGACCGTTTATGTTCGTAGAGCCCGAACATCGGCTCCCCGTCGACCGGCTCGCGGTGGTACGGACCGATGTCGACCCCACCCAGGTCCATCTCGGTGCAGCGTTCGCGCATCGCCAGCTGGATGGCGCGCCAGCGCAGCAGATGCATCAGGCCCGGGTGATCGCTGCGCGCGCCGGTGCGATCCGCGGAGTGGACCGTCGTGAGGCGCTGCCCGTGGCGGTACAGGATCAACCCGCCGATGGACCGCCCCGCGTCGTCGTTCACCTCGAGATACGCCAGCAGGCCGCGGTCGTGGGCCAGCTCCCACCACGGCACGAACGCGGCCCGTGGGCCGAACCCGAAGCCGCGCCGGCCACCCGTCGACTCGAGCATCGAGTAGAAGCCGTGCAGGGCCTCCCTGAGCGGACGCGTGGGCCGATCGAACAGCGCTGCATCGTCCGTCCAGCCGGCCGTGTCGTAGCGTGCCACCCGCAGGCCAGCGCGTTCCGCGCCGTTGATGCGCTGGCGCGTCGACTTGCCGAACCCGGCGCGGATGTCGTCGTCGGTCGCGTCCGGGGGAAGCGGCAGCGAGATCCGGTGGCGCGACGGCTGGATCTCCGGGATCGGCTGGAAGCCCGCGTTGCGGATCCGTTCCCCGTAGCCGGTAACGGCGGGAATCTCGGCATCGCTTGCCACCACGTCCACGCCCTGGCCCGCGAGGTAGTCGGTGACCGCCGCCAGACGCCCCGCGGTGACCTCCGCGGCCTCCCCGGCGGCGATCGGTCCGCGCGGCAGGTACGCGCTGGAGCCGCCCACGAACGGCCACGAGCGTTCCAGCGCGAGCACCGCGAAGCCGTCGTCGAAGCGCAGGAAGCGCGGCCGCCAGCCGGATGCTCCCCGGTGGTCCGCCCAGGCCACGGACTGGTACACATGGCCGCCCGGGGCCTCCACGGTGCGCCGATCCCAGTCGGCTCCCTCTTCCGGGGTCGCCGGGGCGGCCTCACTGACGTTCACTCCGCGGCCCCGAAGGCCGACGCGCTCCCGCCGCCGCCCAGGCCGTGCCGCCGCCGCGACCACCAGACACGGGCTCGGACGGCGCCCTCGTAGACCGTGCGCCCGAACGGGTCGAGGACGAGGTCCCACGCGCCGATGTAGCGCACCTCGCGGCCCCCGAACCCCGTCTTGAAGTGGGCGATGCCCCCCGTCGCGAGGCCCCACAGGTCGTAGCTCGTGGCGCCCTGTTCACGGGAGGATCGGATCGCTTCCCACTTCAGCAGGTAGTTGGCGCGGCTCTCGGCGCCGGCCTGGGTCATGCCGCCGTACGGCTCCACGACCCGCGGCCCGCAGCGCACCAGGAACAGCGTGGCGAGCGGTTCGCCGTCAGCCGACTGGGCGAACAGCAGCCTGGCCCGCCCGGCCGGTCGATAGGCCTCCCACACGTCGCGGTAGGCCCGCTCCGTCCGGATGAGGAAGCCCGCCCGGTCCGCCGTATCTCGGTAGATCCGATAGAACTCGCCCAGGCGATCGCCTTCGGCGTCCACGACGACCACGCCGGCGGCCTTCGCCTTGTTCACGTACTGGCGCCATTTCTTGCGAAGGTCGCCCAGCAACGCGTCCTCGTCCGGGCGCAGGTCGATGACCCGGGTCGAGGCCGGCTGGATGGGCGGGGCCGGCCGCCAGCCCGCCACGCGCAGGGCCCGGCGCAGGGATCCCTCGGGGTCGTACGGTCCGTCGAGTTCGATCTCGGGGTCGATCCGAAGGTGCGACACGCGGCCGGCAGCCAGCGGGAGCTCGGTCCGCGCTTGCTCGGTGAAGGCGCCGATCTCGTCGGACGACCACGTCCGCGCCACCGGGCCACGGGGCGCGTACGCGAACGCCCACGGCAGGGGGCGCGGGCGCCGCACCAGGACCTGCGCGCCGATGGCGTCGCCCGTGCGGAGCACGTGGGCGGACCAGCCGTTGACGGCTTTGACGCGGGCCCAGCCGCTCAGCTGGAGGTAGGAGCCGGGATCGCTCGCCTCGACGAAGGCGTCCCAATCGGCCGAGTCAGCGCGGGGGTCGGCGGGCGCGGCCGTCACGACCGGCGCGGGCGGCGAAGCGCGTCGACCATGATCCCGAAGATAGAACGCAGCTCTTCGATCCGCAAGGCGATCGCCCCGAGGACGAAGACGGCGCCGTACACGACCGTGACGACCACGAGGACGCCGATCAGGCCGGGCACGTTGGCGAACCCGCCGGCGCCGGGATCCGGGGCGAGCGCCGGACCGACCCGTCCGTGGGCGATCAGGCCCGCCACGCCGGCAAGCGCGCTGGCGAGGACGGTCCGCAGCCCGAGCCAGGAGACGGCCGCGAACCCGAACTGGCCGACCCGCCGGCGCAGCGCCACGGTCAGGATCACGGCCTCGAGCCAGGCGGCGAGGGCGATGGCCAAGGCGAGCCCGGGCAGTCCGACCGGCCCGACCAGCATGACGGCGAGGGTCGTATTGATCAGCACGGCGACGACGGCCGCGGCGACCGGCGTGCGGGTGTCATGGAGCGCGTAGAACGCCCGGGCGAGCACCGCGATGAGCGCATGCGCGACGAGGCCGACGAGGAACGCGAGCAGGGTTGCGGCAGTCAGCTCGATCGCGGCGCGGTCGAACCGACCGAACAGCAACGCGACCCCTTCGACGCGCAGGATGGCGGTCAGGACCGCGATCGGCAGCATCACGACCGTCAGGAACCGCAGCGCACGCGTCACGAGCGAGACGAATTCCGTGTGATTGCCGGTCGCGACCTCGCGCGAGAGCGAGGGGAAGAGCACGACCCCGAGCGGCACGCCGATGACCCCGACGGGGATCTGGAGCAGGGTGAACGCGATGGTGAAGGCCGTCACGGCCCCGATGCCGAGGCCGGTGGACAGCGCCGTCATCACGAGGAACGTGATCTGGCTGGCTCCGAGGCCGATGGCCCGCGGTCCCATCAGGCGGAGGGCCTGCCGGGCGGCGGCATCGGCGAGGTCGATGACGGGTCGGTAGGAAAAGCCGATCGCGCGCAGCGGCGAGAGCTGGACGAGCAGGTGGCCCACGGACCCGAAGACGACGCCGATGGCGAGGCCGGTCGCCCCCATCGATGGCGCCAGCGTGAATGCCGCCGCGATGATCGCGAGGTTGTAGACGCTCGGGGCGACCGCGGCGGCGGCAAACCGGCCGCGGGCGTTGAGCACGCTCGTCGCCACCGAGCCCAGGGCCAGGAAGATCGGGCTCAGGACCATGATCCGCGTCAGCTCGATCGTGCGGGCCATGGTCGCTGGGTCGAACCCACCGGTGAACGACGGCACGATCACGTCGGCGCCCACGAGGACGATGAGCCCGAGGACGATCAGGCCGACGAGCATGAGGTTCGTCACGGTCGAGACGACCCGCCACGCGCGCCGCTCGCCGTCGGTGGCGATGACGGTCGAGAGGACGGGGATCAGCGCGGACGACAGCGCTCCGGCCGCCACGAGCTGGAACATCAGGTCCGGGATCCGGAACGCCGCGAAGAACGCGTCGAGCTCCGCGGTGGCGCTGGCGTCGAACGCGTTCCCGATGACGACCAGGCGCAGCCAGCCGAGCACGCGCGAAACGAGGAACGCGCCCGACACGATCAGCCCGGCCCGGGCCAGGGTGCGGGCCGCGCTCACGGCGCCTCCGGCCGACGGGCGCGCGGATGGGCGTCGCGGTAGGCGGTGGCGAGCCGACCGGGCGACACGTGCGTGTAGATCTGGGTCGTGGCGAGGTTCTCGTGGCCGAGCAGCTCCTGGACGACGCGCAGATCCGCGCCACCGTCGAGCAGGTGCGTCGCGAACGAGTGCCGCAGGGTATGGGGCGATACCCCCAGGGGCAGGCCGGCGAGCCGGCACAGGCGGTCGAGCCGGTAGCGCAGCCCGCGAACGCCGAGTGGCGCGCCGAGGTGGTTGAGGAAGACCTCGGTCGGGGTGGGGTCGTGGCCGGCCGCTCCTCCCCGGTCGAGCAAGATCGGCCGGCCATGGTCCAGGTACGTGCCGAGGGCCGCGAGGGCCGGCCGCCCCAGCAGGCCGATGCGTTCCTTGCGGCCCTTCCCGATCACCCGGATCTCGCCGCGCCGCAGGTCCAGCGCGCCGAGGTCGGCTGCCGCGAGCTCGCTGATGCGCAGGCCTGCCGCGTACGCCGTCTCGACGAGCGCCCGGTCGCGCAGCGCCAGCGCGATCGCCACGGCGATCCGATCCGGGTTGGCGGCCTCGGCGTCGGTCAGCTCGGCATCCACGGCGGCCAGCAACCGGTCGACCTGGTCCACCTCGAGAACGCGGGGCAGGCGCCGCGGCAGGCGGGGCGTCGCGATGGCCCCCCATGGATCACCCGCGGCCAGCCCCTCCCGGGCCGCCCAGCGGTGGAACGAGCGGATCGCCGCGAGCCGTTGCGCCACGGTCGTCCGCGCCGCCGTGGTCCCGAGGCGGGCGAGGTAGGCGCGCAGGTCGGAGCGGGCGGGACGCGTCCAGTCCACGCCACGCTCGCCGAGCCAGGCGAGGTACGCCCCCACGCCGGTCGCGTACGCACGGATCGTGTGCGGGGAGGCATCGCGGGCCGCGAGCGAGCGGAGGAACCGCTCGAGCGCCGGATGGGTCGCAGGATCGCCCGCGACCGAGCTCACGCTTCGGCGGCCGGTTCGGTCGGGGCCGTCCGTCGGGACGTGCCGCGGGCGCCGCCACGCGTCGTGCGGGTCCGGCCGCCGGCGCGGGGGCCACCCGACCGGCCGCCGCCGCGGGCTGGTCTCGCGAGGGCCGCGGGATCCGCCGGGCCGCCCGGATACTGTTCGCCCGGCACGACGGAGTCGGGCGTGGCCTCGCTGGTCGAACCGCAGATGAGGCAGATCGCGGCATCGCCCTTGCGCGCGAGCGGGCCATCGTCCGTGTCGTGCAGCCCGCCGAGCGGTTCGTGGTTCGTCGTGAAGTCGCACTTGGGGTACTTGGAGCACCCCCAGAAGACGTTGCCGGTCCGCCGCGCGCGACGCGGCACGAGGATGCCGTCCTTGTTCTTGGGGCAGATCACCTCGAACGGCAGCGGGTCCGGTGGCGGCGGCCCCTCCTTCTTGATGTAGTCGCACTCCGGGTAGCGCGAGCACCCGAGGAACGGCCCGAACCGCCCGGTCTTGCCGACCAGCGTGCCCTCACCGCACTTGGGACAGACCTCGCCTGAGCCCTCCTGGGGCGGCAGCTCGTCCCCGGGGAGCGGCCGTGATTCCTTGTGTTCCGGGTAGAGCGAGCAGGCCAGGAACCGGCCGTTGCGCCCAAGCCGGATGACCATCGGATGGCCCTCGGAGCAGACCTCGTCGGTCGCCTCCGTCGTGAAGTCGCTGCGCTTGAGCTCCTTGCGCTTCTCGGCCACGCGGTCGCGCAGCGGGGCGTAGAACGCCCGGAGCAGGGGCACCCACGCCCGTTCGCCACGGGCGATCTCGTCGAGCTCCTCCTCCATGCGCGCCGTGAACTCGACGTCCACGTAGTCGCCGAAATGCTCGACGAGCAGGTCCGTGACGATCCCGGCGACGGGCTCTGGCCAGAGGCGGCGTTCCTCGACCCGCACGTAGCCGCGGTCGACGATCGTCGAGATCGTGGCGGCGTAGGTCGATGGCCGTCCGATCCCGTGCTCCTCGAGCGCCTTGATCAGCGTCGCCTCCGTGAAGCGCGGCGGCGGTTCGGTGAAGTGCTGGGTCGGGCTGACCTCGCGGACGCTCGTGACGTCGCCTTCGGCCAGTGCCGGTAGACGGCCGCTCCCCTCCTCGTCCTCCGCGGCGTCGTCGTCGCGGCCCTCCGTGTAGACACGGGCGAAGCCCTCGAACAACGTCTTCGTCGAGCTGGCGCGCAGCTCGTACGGCCCGTCGGCCAGCTCCACGGTCGTGGTCTCGAGCTCCTTGGGCGCCATCTGCGAGGCGAGTGCGCGCTGCCAGATCAGCCGGTACAGCCGGAGCTCCTCGGGCTTGAGCACGCCCTCCAGGGAGTCCGGGTGGCGCCGGAACGACGTCGGCCGGATCGACTCGTGCGCCTCCTGGGCGCCTTTCGACTTCGTCTTGTAGACGCGGCCCTTGGGCATCGTGAACGGCTCGCCGTAGCGGTCGGCGATGACCTCGCGAGCCTCGCCCATGGCGATCCCGGCGATGGCCGTCGAGTCCGTCCGCATGTAGGTGATGAGCCCGCCACCCGTGTCGGCGCCCTCGTACAGGCGCTGGGCGATGGACATCGTCCGCTTCGGGCTGAAGGACAGCTTCCGGCTCGCCTCCTGCTGGAGCGTGGAGGTCGTGAACGGCGGGGCCGGCGATCGCTTCTGGGTGCGCACGCCGATCTTGCGGACGACGGGCTTCGCGCTCGCGCAGCGCGGCCACATGGCGATCGGCGGTCGCCTCGTCGGGGACGTCCAGCGCCTCGCCGTCGACGCGGACGAGCTCGGCCGGCGAACGTGTCACCGGCGGCCGTCGCGAGGATGGCCTCGATCGTCCAGTACTCGCGGGCCGTGAACGCGTCGATCTCGCGCTCGCGCTCCACGACGAGGCGGACCGCCACCGACTGCACGCGGCCGGCCGAGAGGCCGCCGCGAACCTTGCGCGACAGCAGCGGGCTGAGCGTGTAGCCGACCAGCCGGTCGACGATGCGGCGGGTCTGCTGGGCGTCGACGAGGTTCTGGTCGATGTCGCGCGGATGGGCGAACGCCTCGAGGATCGCCGATTCGGTGATCTCGCTGAACGTCACGCGGCGCGTCTTGGCCGCCGGGACGTGGGCGGCCTCCGCGACGTGCCAGGCGATCGCCTCGCCCTCGCGGTCGAGGTCCGTCGCGAGGAACACGAGGTCCGAGCCCTTGGCCGCCTTCTCGATCTCGTTGACCTGCTTGCGGCGGTCGTCGTTGATGACGTACTCGGGTTCGAACTCGTGGTCGACGTCCACGCCGAACTTGCCCTTGCCCGGGTTCTCGGGCAGGTCGCGGACATGGCCGTAGGACGCCAGGACCCGGTAATCGGACCCCAGGTACCGCTCGATGGTGCGCGCCTTGGCCGGTGATTCGACGATGACGAGGTTCTTTGACACGGCCGGGAGTGTAGCACCGGGTCCTTCGCGGACCCTTAGCTCACTCGTAGCGCCGCTCGACGGGCTCGGGCACTCGCGCCCGAAGGGCGCGGGTAGCCCTCGGGCCATCGGACCGAGGTTTTAGACCTCGCGGATGCGCCGGAGGAAGTCCTCGTCGATCTCGAGGTTGCCGTCGGCGTCCTCGTCGCTCGGCCGTTTCGGGCACGGTGACGGGAACGGCGACCTCGACCGCGACCTCGAGCTCCGTGCCGACGAGCGAGCGCGGCGGGATCTCGACGAACCGCACGTGGAGGTACGGGAAGAAGAACACGGCGTCTGATGTCGTCGATGAAGACCGGGCGCTTGCCGTCGAGCGTCTTCATGTTCGTGCAGCGCACGCCCAGGTCGACGGCCGTCGGCAGCTCGAACAGGTCGACGATGACCGGCTGCTCGTTGTTGAGGTGAAGGACGACGTTTCGGATCATGGGCCCATGGTGGGCCGCGGCAACGCCCTTTTGGAGTGGCCCGATGGTCCCGTCTAGGGGTGGTAGAAGTCGACGACCAGCCGGACGCGCCCGCCGGAGACCCACACGCCGATCCCGGCGCGGTCGTACTTGCTGTTCATCATGTTCACGTAGTGGCCGCCGTTGTAGGACTTCTCGCTCTGGAAGAACAGGTGGCTGCCCAGGACCGCGCTCGCTGGGGTTACCGGAGCGGCAGCCCAGGTTCTCCGCCCAGCGGTAGCTCGTGTAGCCGGCCCGGCGCAGGCGATCGCCGGGGTTGCCGCCGCTGAAGTGGCTGCAGTCGCCCGAGACCGCGAGCTTCTTGGCGTACGGCCGGGCGACCTTGCTGCTGATGCCGGCATCGAGCTTGAGGGGGGCGACGTTTCGACCGCCGGGGCTGCTGCAGTTGCCGCCGGAGGTGACCCAGCCACCCGTCCGCGTGCAGTTCATCAGGCCCATGTAGTAGCGCTCGACCGACGCCCAGCTGCCGCCGCCGGTGGAGCCGCCAGATGATCCGCCGCTCGAGATGCGGGACGCTGGTCGCGCTTGACTCTCGCCACCGGCTTCAGCTCGGTCCTGAAGGCGATCCGCTTGGCGGCGCGGAGCGCGACGCCGTCGGCGCTGCGCGGCGGATCGGGACACGCTCGCGACCACCCGCGTGTCGTACGCGAAATTGCGGGCCGGATCGAAGACCAGGACGGTGTCGTTGTCGCCGAATGTGATCTTGCCCTTGATCGCCTTGCCGTCCACGAGCGACCTTGAAGGCCTTCCTGGTGGACAGCGCGGTCCATCGGCTGCGCTGAACCGCACCGAGATGTCCGTCGGGCGCGCCACGTCCTGCGTTCGCGCCCTGGGCCGGAACCGGACGACCTCGGGAGCCACGGCGGTCCTGACCGCCATGGCGATGCGCGCCACGGGGACGCCGTCGCGGTCGCGGACGCCCTCGACGATGAGCGTGTATCGGGTATTCGCCTTGAGGGCCTTGCGCGGCGTGAAGACGTAGCGCGGCAGCCCGTCGACGTCCGACTCGACCGTGACCTTGCCCTTGGCCGCGGGCTCGAGGCGCACGGCACGTGCCACGCTCGCTGGGATCCACCGCGCGATCGAATCCGATCGAGAACGCCGTGTCGAGCGCGACCCGCTTGGCGAGCTTGTCCGTCGCGGCGAGGACCGCGGTCGTCGGCCCGCGCGTCAGGAAGGCCGCCCGCACGGGCTTCGTGAGCGGCCGTCCGGTGCCGGCCAGTGCGCCCGACTGGACCGTGATCGTGTGGAAGGTATCCACCGCCCAGTGGCTGACCGGCACGATGGCCACCGCCGTGTCGTCGTCATTCCAGCGCAGCTCGACCGCGGTCGGCGGCTCGATATCGAGCGCCGCCTCGACCGACGCGCGTTCCATCGGCGTCGAAAAACCGATGGTCGCGGCTGCCTGGAGCTCCACGTCGGTCCCGACGGAGGTGCGGAATGCGGCCGCCGTGAGCGGCACGATATCGGTCGGCGGGGTGGCGGTCGTGAGGGTGGGCCGGACGAAGGCGACAACGCCCAGGCCGATCGCAGCGCCGAGACCGAGTGCCGCGGTCGCGCGCATGATCCCCGGTCGCCGAAGGGCGGTGGCAGCGTAGATGACGGCCAGCACCGGGACGGCGAGGATCGCGATGATGAGCTTCCGCAATACAGATCCCTGACTGGGTCAGTGGGGAGCGGCGGGGAGACATCCGCACGGCCGCTACGTCTCGTTGGGGGGCGTGACGCGTGACCGAGGGTAGCACTGATCCCCTCGGCCGGGCAACCCGCCCGCACCCACTCGCTCATCGGAGGCGGATCCGAACGCGCTCGCCCAGGAGCGGACCGGCCGGTCGATACCGCCCGTGGACGCCCACCGCGAGGCCCCGCCGCTCGAGCAGGGCGAGGGCGGTCAGGACCGACGCGACCGGCAGATCGGTGACCGCGACCAGCTCGTCGACGGTGACGTGGCCCGCGCCACGAGCTGCGCCGCGATCGCCCCCTCGACCTTCCCGAGCGACTGATGCGTTGCCGCGGCGACCGCGTCGCGCATGCCGGGGATCGGCCCTGCGAAGCCAAGGTCCGCGATGAGCTGCGGGATGCCCGCCACGAGGTGGGCCTCGTGCTCCCATTCGCGCAGGAACGCGAGGCAGCCGGCCGACGACGGCGCGTCGAGCGGGCCGGGCACGAGATAGCACGGCCGGCCCTGCTCCAGCGCCCACGACGCGGTGATGAGCGCGCCGCTGCGCGCGGGAGCCTCCACGACGACCGTTGCGTCGCTCAACCCGCTGATGATCCGGTTGCGTCGGGGAAAGGTGCCGCGACTGGGTTGCGACGTCGGGCGCGAGCTCGGACACGACCGCGCCCCCTCCGGCGATGATCGCCTCGGCCAGCCGCGCGTGGCTACCTGGGCGCGACGACGGCGTGCCCGCCACCGATGACCGCCACCGTCGTCCCGCCGGCTCGGACCGTTGCCTCGTGCGCCGCGCCATCGATCCCGAAGGCCAGGCCCGACACGACCGTGGCGTCGGCGGCGACCATGGCCGTGGCGATCCGGCCGGCGGTCGTGCGGCCGGCCGTCGTCGCGCGACGCGTCCCGACGATCGCGACCGCCCGCTCCCGAGACAGCGCTCGCCGGGTCGCCGGTCACGAAGAGGACGTGCGGCGGCATGGCGATCGACGCCAACCGGACCGGGTAGGCCGGCTCCTCGACGGTCACGACGCGAACCCCGAGCGCATCGCACGCGCGACACGATCTGGTCGGCGTTCTCCACGGCCGAGACGATCGCGCGGGCCACGCTGGCATGGATCGGGGTCATGGTCGCCCCGATCGGCGTGGACTGGATCGCGTCGCCATCAGCCGCTCCACGCCGGACGGCCCGGCGGCGACCTCCATGATCGCGCGCCCGGTCCCGAACTCGGCGAGCAGGGCCGCGAAGCCGATCGGATCCGAGGCCGTGGGCACTGGCCAGCGCCGTCCATGCGTCACGTTCGCGCCGCATAGGGATCGGTCTCGGCCGCAGTCGCCCATCCGTTGTCGTTCGTCCGCGAGCGCTCGCGGGCGCGGCCAGCGCCCGCACGGCCGGCATCGGGACCCACCGAGGCCCGCGCCGGTCCTCCCGTCCCGACTCCGAGCATCAGGACGCCAACGCCTCAGCGGCGCGCGTCGCCGGCGAGCGGTACCACGCGGCTTCATCGAGATGGACCGGCTCCACGCTCATCGAACCGTCCAGGTCGGCGATCGTGCGCGCGACCCGAAGCAGCCGTTCCGTGCCACGACCCGACGCCAACTCGTCCTCCGCCAAGGCGACGACCCGGGCGGCCGCCAGTGGCGACAGCCGGCAGGCCCGACGGAGCGCCCGTCCACGCAGCCGGCCATTGAGGCCCCCGCGATCGAGCACGCTCGCGCGCCCGGGCCGCCGCGACGCGAGCGCCGACCGCAGCCGATCCCTCCGGGTCACGCGTGGCGACGATGGCCGTGGCCGACATCCGCGGCATCGTGACCCACAGGTCGATCCGATCCCGGAGCGGGCCGGAGACCCGACGCTCGTACCGGTCGACCTCACCGGGCGTGCACCGGCAGCGCCCTTCCGGCAACGAGCCCGCGAACCCGCACGGGCACGGGTTCATCGCCGCGACCAGCTGGAAGCGGGACGGGTAGGTCATCGAGCGACCGGCCCGCGCGATCACGACGCGCCCCTCCTCGAGCGGCTGTCGCAGCGCCTCGAGGACATCGCGATCGAACTCGGCGAGCTCGTCCAGGAACAGGACCCCGAGGTCCGCGCGGGTGATCTCGCCGGGCGTGATGTTCGGGCCGCCACCCACCATGGCCGCGTAGGACAGCGTGTGATGCGGCGACCGAAACGGCGGCCGGCGGTGGAGCTCGCGGACCGGCCCCTCCCCGGCGGCCGAGGCCACGATCGAGACGGACAGCGCCGCCGCGTCGTCGAGCGGTGGCAGCAGCCCGGGGATCGTCCGCGCCAGCAGCGTCTTGCCGACCCCGGGCGGACCGATCATGAGCATCCCGTGGCCGCCGGCCAGGGCGATCTCCAGGGCCCGCCGCGCCTCGAGCTGGCCGCGCACCTCGGCCAGGTCCGGCACGGTCGGGCCGGCGACCACCGCGCCGACCGTGCCCCGGGCACGGCCTCCGCGCCCGGGCCCGGATCCGAGATCGTGACGCGCGGCATCGCGACCAGCGCCCGGCGCGACCGCCGTCCGCGGACGGCCACCGACGCCTCCGCCAGGGTCGCCACGCCGACGACGTCGACGCCGTCCACGAGTCGGGCCTCGTCGACGGCCGAGGCGGCCACGACGACGCGGCGCACCCGTTGCCGTGCGATCGCGGCGACCATCGGCAGGATGCCCGGGACCGGGCGCACCTCGCCGCCCAGCCCTAGCTCGCCGATCAGCGCGACCGCCGCACGGTCCGCGCGGACCTGCTCTGAGCCGAGGAGGATGCCGATCGCCATCGCGAGGTCCAGGGACGCCCCGGTCTTGCGCAGCTCCGCCGGCGCGAGATTGACCGTGATGCGGCGCGGCGGAAAGACGAAACCGGCGTTGCGGATCGCGCCGCGGACCCGCTCGCGAGCCTCCTGGACGGCCGTATCCGCGAGCCCGACGATCGTGAAGCCCGGCAAGCCCGGGGCCACGTCCACCTCGACCCGGATCAGCCGGCCGTCGAGGCCATGGAGCGTGGCGGACGGGACGACAGCCAACATGGCGCCACCCTAGCGGCGCCGGCTCACCCCGCCCTTATCTGGCGCTGACGGGTCGCTCACCGGCGCCACGATTCAGCGCGCGGCGACCGTCTCGGCGGCCGTTCGGCTTGTCCACGGCGCGGGCGAAGTGCAACAAGCGACGCTCCGAGCGGCAAATCGGCCTTCGTGAACATGAACGGCGCCCCGGAGTTGAGGGCACTGATCGCCCCGCGGTACTCGTTCACGACCTGGTGGTCGATCGTCCGCTTCAGGGCGCCCTCAGCGTTCTTGACATTGATCCCGGTGAACGCATTCGAGCGGTTGAGCACGAGCTGGACCTTGCTCGCGGGATAGCCGAGGTGATTCATCGTCTCGAGGATGAGGCGGACGTTCTTGAGGCACGACAGGTCGGCCGTCATCACGACGAAGACCGTCTCGGCCACCTCGAACACGCCCAGGTTCACGTCGTCGAGGCGCTTGTCGACGTCCACGACGATGTAGTCGTACATCGTCGTCAGGTGCTCGGTGATGATCGGCAGGTGCTCCGGGCGGACCAATTCGGCGGTCTCGGGCGAGGGCGGCGCCAGCAGCAGGTCCACGCCCGAGTCGTGCTTGACCAGGACCTGGCGGATGAAGTCGGCGTCCATCGATGGCGCGGTCACGACGTCGACGATGCTCTTGCGATCGAGCCCGAGGTCCAGGAACACGCGGTGATCCCCGAACTGCAGGTTGCCATCGACCAGGCAGACCTTGCGACCGAGCTCGCGATGCAGCGCGATGGCGGCGTTGATCGAGATGGTCGTGGTACCGACGCCGCCCTTCGCGCCGTAGAAGGCGAGGATCCGGCCCATGGGCGGTCGCGCGAGCAGCGCGTCGCGCGGCGCGAACCGGGCGAGCAGGCTCTTGATCCGGGCCAGCAGTTCGGCCGGATGGAAGGGCTTGATGAGGTAGTCGTCCGCGCCGGCCCGCAGCCCGCGGACCTTCTGCTCAACCTCGCGCTCCGCCGTGAGCATGATGATGGGGACGTGCGAGGAGCCGCCCTCTTCACTGCGGATCTTGGCCGCGACCTGGTAGCCGTCGAGCTTGGGCAGCATGACGTCCAGCAGGATGAGATCGGGCTCCTCCGCGCCCCACAGGCGGAAGCCTTCCGCGCCGTCCCCGGCGATGACGACGTCATAGCCCTCCTGCTTGAGCGTGTACTGCAGCAGGCGCTGGACATTCGGGTCGTCATCGACGACGAGGATCTTTGCGGCCATCAGTCCTCCACGGCGGGTGCGCGGGCGCTCGGGGTACCGGGAGGGCTCCCCGGCGCCGCGATTATAGGGCTGGACCCTGCCGAACCGACATCGTCGCCGCGACCACGGCGGAACGCAAGACGCAGGAAGTCCGTGACTCGCCGCTCATAGTCGTCGCCCGCCACGGCATGACTCCCGCTGTGGCCGGCGCCCGGGACGACCCAATGCTCGGCCGCCGGTCCCGCGAGGGCGGCCAGCCGCCGACCCTCCGCGATCGGCACCGTGGTGTCGGCTTCGCCGTGGATGAGCAGGAGCGGCACGGTCTCGAGGAGGCCGATGACGCGTGCCGGCTCGGTCGCCCGGGGATCTGCGCCCAACACGCGCGCCGCGCCATCGAACAGCCGGCCCGCGAGGAATCGCCCGGCCGGACCGCGCACGCGGGTCCCGACCGGGATCTCGAGCTCCGGCGCGGTCGAGTCGGCGACGACCCCGACGATGACGGGACGTGGGGCCGGGTCCACACCGCGCGGCGCGGTCGGATCGCCGTCTGCGGCCGCCAGCGAGCCGTCGCCCAGGACCGCCACCGCCGCAATGGCCGCGATGCCGCCCATCGACGTCCCGAGCATCGCCACGTGGGTGATCCCCCGCTCGCCGAACCAGGCGAGCGCGCCGGCGATGTCCTCGGTCTCGAGGAGCCCGAAGGTGGAGGGTCCATCGTCCGATCCGCCATGCCCGCGAAAATCCAGTCCGAGGACGCCGGCGGTCCGGCGCAGGAACGGCGCGTACTCGAGGAGATCGGGCGCGATGGAGCCCGAGTAGCCGTGCAGCAGCAGGATCGCCTCGTGCGGATCGCTGGTCCATCCCTTCGTCGGCGTCCTGGGCGGGTAGCCAGCGCGCGGCCAGACGCAGACCGTCGCGGGCGCGCAGCCTGACGACCTCCCCGCCGAGCTCGTCGAGCGCTGGGCCGAGTGCCTCCTCCCCCGGACCGGTTCGCGGCGCGTGCAGCAAACGGTCCACGGCGCGGCGCGAGACGGCGCGCAGCGCCACCCCCGAGAGTGCGGCCGCGACGCCCGTTGCGATGACCGGGCGCATCACCGTCCCCCCACCGCCGCAGCGGTAACGATCCGGCGGATCACCCTGCGGTCATGTCGGTGCCGGGTCCGGCCGGTGGCAGGGCTGGCGGCGCCTGGGGCGGCGCCGGCGCGTCGGACCGCGCGGTCGTAGTGGGCCGCGCACCGCTGCTCCCGACCTCGGCCGTGGGTTGGACGAAGTCGAGGAAGGGCTCCAACAGGCGCGTGAATTCGAACGGGATGACGAACTTCGTCGCTGGGCTTGCGCCGAGGGCCTTGAGCGCCTCGAGGTATTGGAGCGACATGGTCTTCTGGTCGACCACCGCAGCGGCCTCGTAGATCCGCGACAGTGCCTGCCCGAAGCCCTCGGCGCGCAGGATCGCCGACTGCCGATCGCCCTCCGCCCGCAGGATCTCGGCCTGTTTCTGGCCCTCGGCCACGTTGATGGCTGCCTGGCGCGAACCCTCCGACTCGGTGATGACGGCTCGCCTGGTGCGCTCAGCGGAAAGCTGGCGGTTCATCGCGTCCTGGACCGCGACCGGTGGCGTGATCTCGCGGATCTCGACCGTCGTGACCTTGCCGCCCCAGCGCTCGGTCACCTCGTCGAGCTTGACCCGCAGGACCTCGTTGATCTGCTCGCGCTTCGAGAGCACCTCGTCGAGCAGGATGTCGCCGATGACGGCCCGCAGCGTCGTCGTGGCTACGCCCTGGAGGGCGCCCGGGAAGTTGACGACGTTGACCACGCTCTTGAGCGGATCGCTGATGCGCCAGTAGATCAGAAAATCGACGTTGATCGGGGCGTTGTCCCTGGTGATCGTCGTCTGGCTCGGGACCTCGATGAACTGTTCGCGGACGTCGACCTTGACGGGTCGATCGATGATCGGAACGAGGAACCGCAGGCCCGGCTCGCGCACCATCGACTCATTCGTGCGACCGAGCCGGAAGACGACCATCTTCTCGTACTGCTGGACCACCCGGATCGAGAGCCAGACGATCACCAGCAGGACGACCAGCAGGAAGGCGGCGGCGACCGCTGCGACAGGGATCTCCATTGGTCCTCCGATAGGCCCTCAGGCCCGTGACGGCTGGGGATCGGATTCGACGAGCACCGTCAGACCGTCCACCGCGACAACCTTGACCGGCGTGCCGCGGGCGATCGGTCGGTCGTCCACGGATCGGGCGGTCCATTCCTCTCCGGCGATGTGAACGGAGCCGAGCGGCTCCAGCGGCCGCTTCACGACCCCATGCATCCCACGGCCCACCTCGATCCCGGCCAGGCCGGGCATCGCCATCTTGCGGGTCCGGATCGCGGCGATGGTGACGAGGGCCATGATGATCCCGAAGGTCGCCGTCATGAACGCGATGAGGGGCGTGGCGACGCCGACGATCGGCCCGAACGGATCGCCGGGCGCGGTATAGAGCGCCGACAAACCCAGGGCGAAGCAGATGAGGGCAGCCACGGTCAAGAGGCCGTGGCTGATCACATTCCACTCCAGGATGAAAAGGATCATCGCGAGCCCGATGAGCAGCAGCCCGGCAGCATTCAGCGGCAGGCTGTCCGACCCGATGAAGGCGAGGATGATCGCCATCCCGCCCATGATCCCGGTCACGAAGTTCGGGCTCATCAGCTCGTAGATCAGCCCGAGCGAGCCGACGCTGAACAGAAGCGCTGCGATATTGGGGTCCGACAGCAGGTGGAGGAAGGACTGGAACGGGTTCATGTCGAGCTGGTCGGTCGACTTGTCCGCGAGGTCGAGCGTCACGGTCTCCCCGCCGATACGGACGTCGCGGCCGTGGGCGAAGGCGAGGACCTCCTCGAGCGTCCCGGCGATGCCGTCGACAGCGCCGACCTCGACCGCCTCGCTGGCGGCTGACGAGGCGGCGTCCTCGACCGTCGAGACCGCCCACTCGACGTTGCGGCCACGCTCCTCGGCGATCGAGCGCGCTTTCGCGATCGTGTCGTTGAAGACCTTGTCCCGAAGCGTCTCGGGGATGTCGCCGCCGCCGGCCAGGACCGGTGACGCGGCGCCGATGTTCGTGCCGGGCGCCATCAGTGCGACGTGCGAGGCGAGCGTGATGAAGGTGCCGGCACTCGCCGCCCGGCCGCCGGCCGGCGCGACCCAGACGATCGTCGGCACGTTTGCCTCGAGCAGGGTCCCGACGATGCTATAGGTCGCTTCAAGACCGCCGCCCGGTGTGTTGAGGCGGATGACAACGGCCGACGCGCCATCGTCCGTCGCCCGGCCGACGCCTTCGGCGATGTAGCCGGCCATCACGTTGTCGACGACACCGGTCGCGGTCAGGACGACGACCGGCCCATCGCCAGCTCCCCGGATGGCGCCGACTGACAGCGCGAGGATCCCCAGTGCGAGGGGCAGCCCGTAGAGGAACCTGAAGACGCGGCGGCTCATCGTTCCCTTCTGCATCATCGTACGCCGGAAACGCCCGCGGCGGCCCCTTGCTCGATGGCGTCGAACACGAGCCGACTCCATGTCTCGAGATCGTCGGCCACGGCCGCCACCTCAGCGGCGCTGGCGAACGAGCCGGTCAGCTTGTCCCGCTCCCGGACGGTCACGGGCCGACCAGCAGCGTCTGCCACGAAGACGACACCCAGGTGCACCGCCCCCACATCAGTGGTGTCGTCGTTGAGCAGCGCGAGCGGCTCGAACGCCGGCTCGAAGTCGGCGTCGAGCTCCTCGCGCCATTCCCGACGGAGGCCGCCGAGCAGCCCATCGTCGCCGGGGTTGAGATGCCCACCGACCCCGATCGACCAGCGGTCGTGCAGGCGCTGGTCGGCACCGGCGCGCGTGCGGCGCATCAGGAAATAGCGATCGCCGTCGCGCAGGACGAGGTACGGGATGATCTGCTTGTGCGTGGGGTCCTGCTCCATGGCGTCGCGTGGGGCGAACCGGCCGTCGTGGGCGACGACCTCCAGGAACGCGGTCAGACCCTCGGTGCGCAACCCGAGCCAGCCCGCGCCATCGGGGCACCGATCGCGGGCGACCACGAGGACCTGCTCGCCGCTCACCGGGGCATCGCGTCGAGTCGTTCGCGCGCGGATCGCAGGCGGTCCGCGATCTCGCCGGCATCGGGCCCGCCGGGCCGTTCGAGTTCCGCCAGCCAGCCCTCGAGCGCGGTCATCAGGTCACGCACCCGCGCGGCGAGGGCCGGGGCGTTCGTGGCGACGATGCCGGCACCCATCGTGGCGTCGCCGCGAGCGAGCCGCGTCGTGTCTCGCCAGCCGGTCGCCGCGAGGGTCGACGCGGTCGGCCAATCGGCGAACGGGCCAGCCGTGGCGTTCCCGGCGACGGCCTCGACGAGGGCCGCAGCGACGACCAGCGGCAGGTGGCTGATGCCGGCCACGGCCCGGTCGTGCTCCGCCGCCCCGAGCCGGACGGGTCGCGCGCCACACGCCCGGGCGAGGCGCTCGACGCGCTCGACGGCCGCGGCGTCCGACGTGGGTACCACGACCCACGGGCGATCGACGAACAGGTCGCCCCTGGACGCGGCGTAGCCGCTGCTCTCGCGACCGGCCATCGGGTGGCCGCCGACGAAGCGCAAGCCGAGCGCGGTCGCGCGCAGGACGATGGCCTCCTTCGTGCTGGCCACGTCGGTGACGACGGCATCGGGTGTGAGGACCTGACGCCACGGGCCGGCCAGGTCATCGAGCTGAGCAAGGCAATCCGGAGCCGGACCGGCCAGGACGACGAGGTCCGCGCCATCGAGCGCCTCTTCGGGCGAAGCCGCGACCCGGTCGATGACGCCGTCCGCGAGGGCAGCCGCCGGACCGCGGCCGGTCGGTGTCCAGGCCACGACCGACCACGTCCCCAACGGCGCTGACGAGGGCGACGAGCGCAGGGCACGGACCACGGAACCGCCGATGAGCCCCAGTCCGAGCAGGCCGATCCGCATGCCCGCGAGTATCGCAGCCGGCTCCCCGATGCGCAGTGCGGCAGTGCTACCATCGCCACCGGGAGCGCGCGCAGCGGGTTCGACGCGTCCTCCAGCTCCGAAGCCACGGGGTGCCGCTTGACCGCCGACGCCAGGCCCATCCGGGTGTTGCTCGTGGACGACCATCAGCTGCTGACCGACTCCCTGGCCCGGATCCTTGCCGCCGAGCCGGACATCGAGGTCGTCGGGATCGGTGGCAGCGTCGCCGACGCCAAGACGCTCGCTCGTGAGCGGATGGACGTCGTGCTGATGGACTACCGCCTGCCGGACGGCACCGGCGCCGAGGCGACCCGGGCGATCAAGGCGCGCTGGCCGAGCGCGCGGGTCGTGATGCTGACCGCCGTGAACGACGACGAGACCGTCCTCGAATCGATCCAGGCCGGCGCGGATGGCTACCTCACGAAGGATCGCGCGGTCGACGACGTCGTCGCCACCGTCCGCAGCGCCCGCGCCGGCGAGACGCTCCTGCCCCGTTCGGTGATCATCGGCATCGCCCAGCGCGTGGCGACCGCCCGCGATCGGCTGCCCGAGCGGCCGCCCATCGAGGCGCTCACGGCCCGCGAGCTGCAGGTGCTCCAGGCCCTGGCGGAGGGGCTCGCGACGCCGGACATCTGCGAGCGCCTGTTCATCTCCCGGAACACCCTTCGAACCCACGTCCAGAACATCATGATGAAGCTGCACGTGCACTCGAAGCTCGAGGCCGTGACGGTCGGCCTGCGCAACCGGATCATCGAACCGCCGCGCGGCGACGACCGCCTCTACTGACGCTGCTCCGCTGCCTCCGGGGTCCGCTTAACCCGGTCGCCGCCGGCGCTGGACCCGGTCCTCGCGTCGCTCGGCGATCCGGCGCTCGTCCTCGTCGGGCGGCCCCGGATCGTCCGGCGAGTTGACCCGGCGTGTGGTCCCTCGCCGCTCGGTCTCACGCCGCTCGGGGTTGAGGTTCGCGCCGCAGCGCGGACAGCGTCGCTCCTCGGCGAAGAGCGACTCGAGAGGCGAGACCGTGTAGAGCTGGCGCCCGCACTTCCAGCAGGCAAGTCGCGGCATCAGCCCGCCGTCTCAGCCGACGCCGGGGAGGGCGGCCAGCGCGGCCTCGACCTTTTCGGCCGGGTACTCGTAGTCCTCCAGGGAGCCGTCCAGATAGCGCTCGTAGGCGGACAGGTCGAAATGACCGTGGCCGCACAGGTTGAACAGGATGACCCGCGCCTCGCCGGCCTCCTTGGCCGCGTTGGCCTCGTCGATCGCGACCCGGATCGCGTGGCTCGGCTCGGGCGCCGGCAGGATGCCCTCGGCGCGGGCGAAGGTGACCCCCGCCTCGAAGCTCGCGCGTTGGTGGACGCTGCGCGCCTCGATGTAGTCGTGCTCCTTGAGCAGGCTGACCAGCGGCGCCATGCCGTGGTAGCGCAATCCTCCCGCGTGGATCGGTTCCGGGATGAAATCGGAGCCGAGCGTGTGCATCTTCACGAGCGGCGTCAGCTTCCCGGTATCGCCGAAGTCGTAGGCGTACACGCCGCGGGTCAGGCTCGGTGCCGCCTCCGGCTCCACGGCGATGACCCGGTGCGTTGCGCCATCGCGGAAGTTGCGTCCCAGGAACGGGAAGGTCAGGCCGGCGAAGTTCGAGCCGCCACCCGTGCAGCCGATGATGATGTCCGGCGATTCACCGGCCATGCCCATCTGCTCGATCGCCTCCTGCCCGATCACGGTCTGGTGGAGGAGCACGTGGTTGAGCACGGATCCCAGGGAGTACTTCGTGTCGTCTCGTGACGCCGCGTCTTCGACGGCCTCGCTGATGGCGATGCCCAGCGATCCCGGGTTGTCCGGGGTCGCCCCCAGGACCGACCGACCGTAGTTGGTGGTCAGCGACGGGCTCGCGACGACCTCCGCGCCGTAGGTCTCCATGAGGATCCGGCGGTACGGCTTCTGGTCATAGCTCGCGCGGACCATGTAGACCTTGACCTCGAGGCCGAACAGCGCCCCGGCGAACGCCAGGGCACTCCCCCACTGTCCGGCACCGGTTTCCGTGGCGAGGCGCTTGACGCCCTCCTGCTGATTGAAGAACGCCTGCGGGATGGCCGTGTTCGGCTTGTGGCTGCCGGCCGGGCTCACGCCCTCGTACTTGTAATAGATGTGGGCCGGCGTATCGAGCGCGCGCTCGAGCCGATGGGCTCGATAGAGCGGGCTCGGCCGGTAGAGGCGGTAGGCATCCCGGACCGGCTCGGGGATCTCGATGTCGCGCTCGGACGACACTTCCTGGCCGATGAGCGCCATGGGGAACAGCGGGGCCAGGTCGTCTGGCCCGATCGGCTGCCCGGTCCCCGGGTGGAGGGGTGGCAGCGGCGGCACCGGCAGGTCGGCGGCGATGTTGTACCAGGCACGCGGGATCCGGGATTTGTCGAGGATGAACTTCGTCTGCCGAGGATCCGAGGGCGCCATGGGAACCTCCCGCTATGAACCGGCGTGACGGCCGGGACGGGAGCCTAGCGCCCGCGGAGGCGGCGGCGCAACCGCTCGGGCCGGGTGGACCAGGCGGCGGTCCCGGCCAGCATCGGCAGGATCAGGATCACGCCGCTATCGGACTTGCTGCTCTTGCCGCCCGAGCACGGCCGATCCGTCGTACCGCTGCCCTTGTTCTTGCCGGGTGGGCCCGCCCCCGCGGCTGGGCACGGGGTCTTGCTCTTCGCGACCTTCGGCGGCTTCGGCTTGGGCTTGGGGGTCGACGTGGCCGGCCGGGGAGTCGGTGCCGGGGTGACGCGCGGCGTCGGCGCCGGGGTAACGCGCGGGGTCGGCGCCGCGGTCGCCTGCGGCGTCGGTGCCGGGGTCACGACGGGCGTCGGGGCCGGCGTGACGGCCGGCGAGATGGGTTGCGCCGGGGAGGCGGTCGCCACAGCGAGCGCCGTCGGGAGGGGGCCGGTCGCGGACGCCGAGGGGCTGGGTTCGATCGATGGCGTTGCGCTCGGCGGCGCGGACTCGCTCGGCGACGGCTCGACAGACGGCTGTCCAGCGGGCGGTGACGTCGGAGGCGTCCCGGCCGGCTCTGTGGTCCCCGGCGTCGGGGCGGGGGTCGGGATCGCCGCGATATCCGTGGGATTTCGGGAATTCGCGGCCTGCTGCTGGAGCTCCACGCCGCCGATGCCGAGGGCGATCGTCGCGAGCACGAGATTCAGGACACCGAGGCTGAGGATGAGTCGGACGCGCTGACCTGATGTCACGGCGATACGACTCTCCTCCTTGCCCCGTTCAGTGCGCTCCCGGGATGCGTTGATGGTACACGCCAGCCGTCTCGTCCGGTTCCGCCCCGAGTCGGACGGACGTGACAGGCACGTATCGAGCGGGTCCGCCGCCCGTGACGCTCTCGAAGAGGCCGATGGAATCCACGCGGGCCGCGATCCGCCGGTCGGCCATGACGGCTGCCAGTCGACCGGCGACAAGAGTTCCCGCGGGGACGCCATCTGACCGGGCCAGGGTGAGGTGGGCACGGAACGGGCGATCGTCGCGCTCCCAGCCGGCGTCGGCCAGGGCCGTGTTCAAGTCCACGGACAGCCTGGTCAGCGCCTCGGCGCCGGCGACGATCCCGATCCACAAGGCCCGCGGTCGTCCCTGTGGCGGAAACGTCCCGGCGAGGCCGAGCTCCAGGTCGATCGGGCCTTCCGCCGCGGACGCGACTGCCCGGACCACTGCCGCTGTCGGCTCGACGCGGTCCTCGGCGGTCGGACCGAGGAAGCGCAGGGTCAGGTGCAGGCCATCGAGCCGGACCCAGCGGACATCACGGGCGCCGTCCGGCAGGGGCTCGGCCCGAATGTCGTCCACGATCGATCGGACAGTCTCGGCGGCGTCCTCGGGGAGTGCCGCCGCCACGAAGAGGCGCCGGCCGGCCATGCCGGCATACGGGTCGCCCCAGCGTTCGCGGCGCGGGCTCAAGGCCGCTCGACGGCGCCCTCGGGCCGCGCCCCAGCTCGGGACTCGACCTCGCGCAGCCAGGTCGCCCGGTCGTCGCGGAGGACCTGCAGGGCCGCCTCCTGGTCGCGCCATCCGACGACGTCGACCGCCTTGTCCTCGAGCGCCTTGTAGGTGTTGAAGAACTGCTCGATCTCGACGAGGCGATGCGGGCGGACCTGCTCGAGCCGCTCGATGTGCTGTTGGTGGGCGTCACCGAGCGCCACGCACAGGACCTTGAAGTCAAAGCCCTTCTCGTCGCGCATCTCGAGCCCGCCGATCGGCCGCGCCCACACGTGGCAGCCGGTGAAGGTCGGTTCGTCGATGACGAGGAGTGCGTCGGTGTGGTCGCCATCGCCCGCGCGGGTCCCCTCGATGAAGCCGTAATCGAAGTTGTAGAAGACCGCGCTGCTCAGCACCCGATCCAGCCGGAAGACGCCGACCTCCTCGTCGAATTCGTACTTGTTGCGCGAGCCACGCGGGATCTCGACGACGATCTCGACGACATCCGGAAAGGGGCCGGGGCTGTGCATGGAGCCAGTGTAGGCCGCCATCCGCGAGTCGCCATCCCTGCCAGATGAACACCACGCGGGCACTCGTCAAGGTCAAGCGGGCACCCAGCACCGGAGCCAAGCACGAACCACTCGCGATCAGGCCCAGGACCCTGCCAAAACGGGCACGGTTGGGACATCTGACACGATTCCCGTGCCGAACGCGCCACACGAGCATTTGACAGGAACTAGCCTGCGGCCCTCCGACCGCGCGGAGCCGACAACGACGCGATGGCGCCCGATCCGACACGGAACAGGCGGCGTCGCAGCGGGTGTCAGCGCTAGGCCGAGGTGAGCACGGAGCGAGCGCACCCCAAGGTGCGTGAGTGAGCGCGCGGAGCCGACAACGACGCGATGGCGCCCGATCCGGCGCCGCCGTCAATCGTTGTAGAGGCGTTCCTCGATGAGTTTCTCTTGCACGGTGCGACCGTTCGGATCGAAGCAGGAGAACTCGAAGTGCTTCTCGAACTCGAGGTCCACGTTGTCCTGGCCGCCACGGTTCTTCTCGACCGAGAGGATCACCCAGTCGCGGAAGCGCTGCGCCTGGTACGGGTTGAACTCGATGTTCACCTTGGCGACGATGTGGTACTTCTCGTTCATGATCAGGATGATGTCGGCTTCGTAGTTGATCGCCGACGAGCCGCGCAGGTGGAAGTTGCGCAGGCGCGAGGCCTTGAGGCCTTCCTTGTCCGCGGCGACGATGGCCACCATCGGCACTTCCTCGGACAGCGCGATGTCCTTGAGGCCGTTGACGATGTAGGTGACCTTCTCCGACTCGTTTTCGGGCTCCGGGATCTGCGGCACCTTCTGCATGTAGTCCACGAAGACGACGAGCCGACGCTCTCCGGACAGCTGGCGGTGCTGCTCGACGAGCTTGCGGATGTTGTCGATCGTGCTGGCCGTCTGCGACCCACGCAGGAGGTACAGGTTCTGGCCATAGCGGGCGATCCGGTCGAGCGACGGGCGCAGCCGCGGGTTATTGGCGAGCTGCGGTGCGGGGCCCCCTTCGGCCATCCATGTCCCGAGGATCTCCTTGCGGACATCCTGGATCTTGATCGCACCGGTCTTGTGCGGCAGGTGGGCCAACGCCGACTCCATCGAGATGAGCCGGTTCATGAGATACGCCTCGTCGTGCTCGAAGCACAGGTAGAGGACGTTCGCTTGACCGCCCGATGCGATGTTGCGAGCCATCTGCAGGGCCATCGTCGTCTTGCCCGTGCCCTGGGCGCCACCGATCAGCATCAGCTCCCCGGCGCGCAGGCCGAGACCGATCGTCTTGTCGAGCGGCGTGAAGCCGAGCGGGACCGGCTGGTACTCGGCGAGGTGTCCGGTCGTGACACGTTCGTTGAGATCGCCCAGGACGTCGAGGGCGGATCGCGGCGTCATGCTGCCGTGATCGGTGTCGAGGTGCCAGCCAGCCGTCTCCGACGGGACGAAGGTGGCGTCAGTCTTGGTGGTCACGCGGTGGTGTCCTCCCCGGAGGCATGGGTTCGATGGCGCGGTTCGGCCGCAGTAGCGTACACCAGCGCGACCTCGATTCCCCTACCCGGAAGTGCTATTCCGGGGTCCTACCGTGGCATGTTCGCGATCTCGTCGCACGTGCGCACGATGGCCCGGATGGCACCCTCGTAGTTGGCCAGCGACATCCACTCGTCGGGTGCGTGGGCGTTCTCGTGCGGCTGGGAGAAGCCCAGGAGGACGACCGGCAGGCCCAGGGTCGATTCGAAGCTGGCCGAGACCGGGATGGAACCGCCCTCGCGGATGAAGACGGGCGCCCGACCGAACGTCGCCTCGAGCGCCCGTGCGGCGGCCTGCGTCACCGGGTGGTCGATGGGCGTCACGCTGGGCCGCCCCCCGCCGAGATACTGGACGGTGACCTTGACCCCGGGTGGCGCGATCTCCAGCACGAAATCGCGGAATTTCTCGAAGATGTCGGCCGGCTCCTGGGCGGTCACGAGCCGGCAGCTCAACTTGGCGTGTGCGTGGGCCGGGATGATCGTCTTGGTGCCGGAACCGATGAAGCCGCCCCACAGGCCGTTCACATCGAGCGTCGGGCGCGTCGCACGCCGCTCGAGCGTGGAATAGCCGACCTCCCCGACCAGGCCCTCGATGCGGCTGACCTGCCGATACGCCTCCTCGTCGAACGGGAGGTCGGCGATCGACGCCTGCTCCTCGTCGGTGAGGGCCACGACCGCGTCGTAGAACCCCGGGATGCGGATCCGCCCATCCGGGCCTTTCAGGGCGGCGATGATCCCCGCGAGCGCGTTGGCCGGGTTCTGGACCGCCCCGCCATAGCTGCCCGAGTGCAGGTCCACGGCCGAGCCCACGACGTCGATCTGGGCGTACATCAGGCCGCGCAGGCTGACGGTGATCGCCGGGATGTTGCCCTCGAAGAAGCCCGTGTCGCTGATGATCGCGACGTCGGCCGCCAGCCGGTCTCGATTGGCCGCGAGCCACGCCTCGAGTCCCTCGGAGCCGCTCTCTTCCGCGCCCTCGAAGACGTACTTGACGTTGATCGGTAATCGGCCGCGCGTCGCGAGGATCGCGGCCGCCGCCATGGCGTGCGCATGGACCTGGCCCTTGTCGTCTGCCGCGCCGCGCGCGAGCATCCGGCCGTCCACGACCACGGGCTCGAACGGGGGTGAGGTCCACAGGTCGAGGGGATCGACCGGCTGGACGTCGTAGTGGCCGTAGATGAGCGCCGTCGGCGCGCCCTCGGCGTGGACCCAGTCGGCGTAGACGAGCGGGTGGAGGCTCGTCTCCTCGACGGCGACATGCTCCAGGCCGGCGCCGCGCAGCGTGTCGGCCAGCCACTCAGCGGCGCGTCGGACGTCCGGAGCGTGTTCTGGCAGCGCCGAGATGCTGGGGATGCGCAGGAAGTCCTTGTAGCTCTCCAGCCGGGCGTCGCGGGTCTCGTCCAGGTGCTGGTCGACGGAGAGGGGTGTGGCGGTTCGGTCTGGCATCGCCAGAGTCTATCGAAGGCGTCCCGGCGTGGCGGCCGGGGTCGGAATTGAACGAGCGAGCCGGTGATCCGGCTCGCTCGGGTTCGAGATATGCGGTCTGGGTCGGCGGGTCAGGCCGGCTGGGGGTTCGGCTCCGGGATGGGCTGCCCTGGGCCAACGACCGCGGGGCTGCCGTGGCCGTCGTCCTTGGGTGGCATGTCCGAGAACAGGGCCTCGAACCCGTCGGAGTCGACGGTCTCCTCGGCGACCAGCTTCTCGGCGAGGGCGACGAGCCGGTCGCGGTGGGTCGTGAGGACCTCCGTCGCCCGCTCGTAGGCCTTGTCGATGATCGCGCGGACCTCTTCGTCGATGACGCGCGCGACGTCGTCGCTGTAGTTGCGCTGCTCGCCGATCTCGCGGCCGAGGAAGACCAGCTCGTCGCGCTTCCCGAAGGACAGCGGGCCGAGCTTGTCGCTCATGCCGAACTCGGTGACCATGCGCCGGGCGAGGTCGGTCGCCTTCTCGATGTCGTTGCTGGCGCCCGTCGTCGTGTCACCGAAGATCATCCGCTCCGCGACGTTACCGGCGAGCAGGCCCGCGATCTTGTCCTCGAACTCGGTCTTGGACTGGAGATAGCGGTCTTCGCGCGGGAGCGCCATGGTGTAGCCGAGGGCCATGCCGCGGCTGATGATCGTGACCTTCGCGACCGGGTCGCACTTGGGCAGGATCCGCTGGACGACGGCGTGACCACCCTCGTGGTAGGCGATGATCGCCTTCTCCGCGTCCGAGATCACCCGCGACTTGCGCTCTGGGCCGGCGATGATCCGCTCCAGGGCCTCCTGGAACTCGGACATGCCGATGACCTTCTTGTTGCGGCGCGCCGACAGGATGGCGGCCTCGTTGACGAGGTTCGCGAGGTCGGCGCCGGAGAAGCCCGGCGACTGGCGCGCGACGCCTTCGACATCGACGCCCTTGTCGAGCGGCTTGCCCTTGGTGTGGACGCGCAGGATCTCGGTCCGGCCCCGGATATCGGGGCGGTCGAGGATGACCTGGCGGTCGAAGCGGCCCGGGCGCAGGAGCGCCGGGTCGAGGACGTCCGGCCGGTTCGTGGCGGCGACGACGATCACGTTCGTGTTCGTGTCGAAGCCGTCCATCTCGACCAGGATCTGGTTGAGGGTCTGCTCTCGCTCGTCGTGCGAGCCGCCGAGACCGGCGCCACGCTGGCGGCCGACCGCGTCGATCTCGTCGACGAAGACGATGCACGGGGAGTTGCGCTTGGCCTGGTCGAACAGGTCGCGGACACGGCTGGCCCCGACGCCGACGAACATCTCGACGAACTCCGAGCCGGAGATGCTGAAGAACGGCACGCCGGCTTCCCCCGCGACGGCGCGGGCCATCAGGGTCTTGCCGGTGCCGGGAGGCCCGACGAGGAGCACCCCACGGGGGATGCGCGCGCCGAGGGAGTTGAACTTCTCGGGGAACTTCAGGAACTCGACGACCTCCTGGAGCTCGGTCTTGGCCTCGTCGACGCCGGCCACGTCCGCGAACGTGACGACGGTCTTGTTGCCGAGGAACATGCGCGCCCGGCTCTTGCCGAAGCTGAGGGCCTGGTTATTGGTGCCCTGCGCCTGTCTCATCATGAAGAAGATGAAGCCGCCGATGATGAGCAGCGGCAGCACCGCGGTCAGCAACAGCCCGACCCAACCCGTGTCCGGGGCGGGAGTCGCCTTGAAGATGTCTGGGTTCAGGGGCTTGCCCGTCGCCTCGGCCGCTTTCTGCATGTCGCCATAGACGTCGGTCAGGATGGTCGGGACCGTAACGGTGTACGTCTGGGTGGCCGCGCCGGTCTTCTTGACCGTCAGGGTCGTGCCCTGTTGGGTGACCTCTGCGACCTCACCGGCCGCGACATCGCCGAGAAATTTGGAATAGCCGGTGGTGACGGGCGTCGTGCTCGACGTGATCCAGGTGAACAGCAGCGCGGCTGTCCCAACGACAAGGACCAGCATCACGATGCCGTTCCGGAAGAACTTCGGGTTCAAGAGGGGAGCCTCCGGGTGAGTCGGGCGGACGATCGAGCGTTCGCTCCGTGTTGCGAGTATAGCGTCGGACCCGAATGGGGCCCCCTGACGGATGTCCCGCCATCGACAACCCTACGGACGGATGGCGAACACGGATGGCCACGCGGCCGAGCGTGAAGAAAACGAAACGACCCTCAGGCTCCGGGTCGTAGGATGTCGTGGTTGGTAGCGGAGGGCGGATTCGAACCACCGACCAAGGGCTTATGAGTCCCCTGCTCTACCACTGAGCTACTCCGCCACGACGGCGAATTCTATCGAAGACGCCGACGAGTGGCCAATCAGGGGGCGCTCACCCGCTCGGCTCCTGTCGCCGGTTGTCCGACGAAACCGCCGAACTGGACGACAGGTCGCGCTTGAGCCGGTCGGTCTGCATCTGCAGGCTGCCGATGATCGAGCTCGGCGTCAGCCCCGACAGGGCCGCGACCAGCAGCCCGAACTGGTTCTTGCCCACGTCGAAGACCTCGGTCATCTGCGGCAGCTTCGCGGCGCTCGTGTCCTGCCCCATGATGCCGGTCGCGATCGGGGCCGCCGCGACGAGGAACACGCCCCCGACCCCCGCCAGGCCCGAGATGAGCGGCGTATGGAGCAGTCGCGCCTCGAACAGGCCGAAGTCGTCGATGGCCCGGTTCGAGCTCGCCTCGATCCTGAGCCGGTTGAACAGGCCGACGAGCGCCCCGATCAGGAAGAAGGCCACGGCCGACTGCAGGCTCGTCTGACTGACGCCCGCGAGCAGGGCGGTCGCGATGACGAGATAGGCGACGACACCGGCAACGAGGATCGTGCGCAGGAGGCGGTTGCGCGCCTGCGCCAGACCGTCGCGAGTCACGTCGCGGTACTCGTTGATCGCGTAGCGGACCTCGCGAAGGGCCGCTCGTGCGGCCCGCGGCCGCCGCTTGCTGCGCGGGGTCGCGTCGGGCACGCCCTCGAGGTTCGGAAAGTAGCGGCTCGGCGCATCGGGATCGATCTCGACCACGGCATTCCGGAGGGATCGCCGCAGGACCATGCTGTTGTCGATGGTCGAATTCGCGAGCCGGAGGTCGTCATGGAGCGCGTCCCCGATGGCGGCGTCATCGGCTCCGTACTCCAGGAGCGCCTCCTCCGCGGCGTGCACGGCCCGCCACACCACGTAGTAGGCCGTTCCGGCGGCCCAGTCCACGCCTTCGCGCGGGACGAGCGGATCGGTCGACCGGTGGAGCAGTCGGTTCGCCCGGTCAAGCTGGCCCAGGATCTCGTCCTTGTCGGGCGACGCCTTCAGCCCGGTCGCCCGGTCGCGCAGCTCCGCGATGCGCTCCACCAGGTCGCCGTACGGACGCGGATGGGCCGTGTTCGCTCGGGCGGTGAACCGGAACGTTACGCCAAGGATCAGCCAGGCCACGCCCGCCAGATACGTCCCGATCGCGACCGCCGCCGCCCCGCCCAGGGCCGGCTCCGCCGGGGCGAGGTAGACGAGGACGACGGCGAGCACGGCGATGCCAGGGATCCGCGGGCCGGCCAGCCAGAGCGCCCCTGCGTAGGCTTCACCGAAGACATCTGCGAGGACCATCCCCGCGGCCACCAGCGCGGCAACCCCGGCGACGGCGAGACGGACGAACGTCCCGTTGGACGTCGCGAGGCTCGGCAGCAGGCCGTTGAGGGCGCCGAAACCGAATGCCATCGCGAGCACGATCAAGGAAGCGGCCATCAGCCAGACAGCGGACCGGCGCCCGGCCAGCGGACTGATTCCGAGAGGGAGCGTCGATGTGCTCATCGGGTACCACCTTCCGATGCCCACCGCTCACGAGCGCGATGACACCACATCCTGCCGCATGGGTGTCATCGCAGCGTCTCGTCCGCCGATCGAGTCGTCTTTCAGCGTTTGCTCGGTCTACTTGCCGGGCGCCTTGTACTTGATCGACTGGGCCTTTTCGAGTGCCGTCAGGGTCTCGTCGACGGTCAACAGCACTGTCGTCTGGAACGAGCTCAGCGCTCCGCCCGCACCGATCGCCACTGCGACCGCTGCCATCGACACGTTGTCGGGCGCCTCCCAGAGGTTGTACGCGTCGTGGTCGCCGAAGGCGTACCAGAAGCCGTGCAGCTTGCCGCCGACCGATTCGATGTATTGCTGGGCGGCAACCCGTCGATCCTCGGGCTTCTTGATGAGCCGCGCCCAGGTCTCAGGCGTGTAGCTGAAGCGCGTCAGGTACATCGGCATGGTCTCTCCTCCTCTGGCGAGGCGCTGGCGCGCCCTCACGTGAACCCCCGCCTGGGGCGGCGTCAGCCCGTGCCCACCAGCGTCACGCCGACCATCCGGTGGTAGTGCGAGACGAACACGTCCCGGTGGATCACGGTCCCAGCGGCATTGCGGACCGTCCGCGTGACCGACACGTCCTTACCGTCGACGGGCCACTCGATGCGTTCGCGCTCGCCGCGTTTGAGCGCCGACGTCTTCCGCTCGCTGTCATAGCCCTGGACGACGTTGCTGACGCTCGGCCGGCTCCAGGCGACCGTCCTGCCGTTGGGGACGCTCCACATCTCGAAGCGGACCGTGCCCGGCGACGCGAAGGCCTTGATGAGGACGGGGTGCTTCGTGTCGTTTCGGAAGCGCATCGACTGCGATCCCGAGACCGTGGCGTCCAGCCCGAGCGGATAGCGCGGGATGTAATACCAGTGCGGTGAGCGAGTCACGATCTGGAGACCGGCTCGCGCGGCGGCATTGAACAGCGTCGTCGACGTGGCGCAGATGCCGCCAGCCAACGCCTTGCCCTCGACTGAGTGACCCCCCACGATGGCCCCGCCGAGGCGGTAGCCGGTCCGGAAGCTGACCTCGCCGATCCGACCCCAGAAGTCGAACAGCGCGCCAGGTTGCACGACGACCCCATCGAGCCGGTGGGCGGGGATCGAGATGTTGGCGGCGAACCCGTTGTGGGCGCTCGGGACGTAGCGGGTCGTCCAGCTGCCCATCAGGAGCACCAGCGGGGCCTTCCTGGTCGCCTCGTCCGTCGAGAGCTTCGGGGCGACCTCCATGGTCTTGACCTTGACCGGCTTGTCCGCTGCCGACCCCTCGAGCCGAACGGCGAGCGCCGCCACGACGCGGCTGGCGGTGGACTCGATGTCGAGCGCGCGCCCGAGCCGCGACGCCGTGACCCCGAAGACCCCGCCGGAGCGCACCCGCAGGTAGCGGGCCTCCGTCGGGGCGCGGTGCAGGTCCGGCGCGAACCGCTTGACCACGGCGGGCACACCGGTCGGATCGACCTTGGGCGCATAGCTCGCACCCTGGCCGGTGAACGTGATCCACATGCGGATCCGGGCTGGCCGGATCGCCCATTTCTGCTTGCCGTGCGTGAGGACGAGCTTCGTGGCGATCCGCTCGGCGACGTTGAAGGCACGGATCGCGTCCGCGTCGCTGATGGCTGGCGGCACCGGGACGGCGTCCGCCGTGAGCTCGAATGAGGCCGGTGTCGCCGGATCGAGCAGCGCCGCCGTGATGGCCGGTGCGACCTTGCTCGTGTCAACCTTGACGCCATCGACGGCCGCCGACCGAGTGAGGCGCTCTCGGGTCGAGATGACGCCGGCATCAACCGGCTGGCGATAGCCGCGATCGGCGAACGCCTCGAGCTCCGCCGCGAGACGCTCCCCGTCGAAGCCGATGACCGTCGGCATCGAGACCGGCTCGAGCATCATCTGCCGCAGACCGGCGATCGCCTCCTCGAAGCGCGTGCCGTCACGGCCGACCGCCGCCGCGCGATCCAGCATGCCGTCGTAATCGACCGACCGGTCGACGAGGCTGTACGGGATCGAGGCCCACCCGGTTCCCGAGTGGACGGTGACGACGCCATCTTCGAGCCGGCCGAGCGCGGAGGCGAGCGTGGCGCGAGCCTCGGTCCGCGTCAGGCCGCCGATGTCGACCCCGCCGGCCCCGACGCCCGGCAGGATCCGATCGACGTATGCGTGGCGGAAGGCGACCAGCGCGATCACGACGAGGAGGACGCCCAGCAGCGTGCCGATGACGAATTCCACGAGCCGTTCGCCCGGGTCGAACGACGTGCAGGGCGCGGACCGCCGGCGCGAACGGACGTGTGACGGCCATCGGGTTGCTCACCCCCTGGGACGCGGGCCGATCCCGCGTCAGGAGTGGGAGCCTACGACACCCGCGTCGATAGGAGAAGAGGCGGAAGTCCGGTCGTTACGCGGCGAACGTGTCGCAGTCGTCCGAGTTGCCGCTCCGGTAGCCCGTCGTGAACCACTGGACACGCTGCTCGGCCGAGCCGTGGGTCCACGATTCTGGGTCGATCCGGCCGGTGGTCGATTGCTGGATCCGGTCGTCGCCGACCGCCTGGGCGGCGCTGATGGCCTCCTCGATGTCGCCGGGCTGGATATCGGAGGCGGCGGAATGGGCCCACACCCCGGCCAGGCAGTCCGCCTGGAGCTCCATCCGGACGGACAGGTCGTTCTTCCGGGTCGGGTCCTGCTGAGCCAGCTCCTCGACCTTCTGTGCGATCCCGAGGACCGTCTGGATGTGATGGCCGTACTCGTGCGCGACGACGTACGCGACGGCGAAGTCGCCGCCCTTCGCGCCGAACCGGCTCTCGAGCTCATCGAAGAAACCCTGGTCCAGGTAGACCTTCTGGTCGGCCGGGCAGTAGAACGGCCCGGTTGCGGACGACGCAGGCCCGCACGCCGACTGCGTCCCACCCTCGAACAGGACGAGCTTCGTCTCGGGGTAGTCCTTGCCCGACGCGCGGAACTCCTCCGCCCAGAACAGCTCGATCGACTCGACGATGTAGGCGAGTTGCTGATCGGCGTCGCTCTGGGGCTTGAGCGTCCCACCCGGCTGGACCGCGCCGCCGCCGAGTCCGCCCATGCCCGGGATCTCACCGCCGCCACCCAGCACCCCGCTGAACAGGATGAACAGGACGATCGCGATGATGATGCTGCCGATGCCGCCGCCGGCCTTGCCGCCGGGGATCGGGATGGGGATCCCGCCGCCCCCGCCGCCGCCGAGCGCGCCACCGAGGCCCCCGCCGCCCCCGCTCTGGCCCCGACGATCCTCGATCCGGCCGAAGCCGGTGTTCCGCTTCCATTTCATGAGTTCTGGGTACTCCTCGACGCACGTGCCGCCCAGCGTACGCGGGCCGGCGGCGACGACGTGTCGCAAGGCCGGCTGGCGGCCTTGCAGCGGCATCGCGTGGCGGACGATCCCGCTTGTGCTCAGGCGACCTCGTGCAGCCGCCCGGTCAGGACGTCGAAGACGAGCCCATGGACGGGCACGCGGCGCAGGAGCTGGTGCTCACGCAGGAGCGCGACCTGCGTCCGCACACTCGACGCGAGATCAGAGAACCCGCCGAACTCGATCGCGACGTCCTCCGCCGTCACCCCGACCGCGGCCGCGACGCGTTCCCGCAGGGCATCCTCGTCGACGTCGTGGAGCCCGCAGCCCGTGTGCTGGATCACGACGATCTCGTTCGTGCCGAGGAGCTGCTGGCTCACGATCAGCGAGCGGATGACGTCGTCGGTCACGAGCCCGCCGGCGTTGCGGATGATGTGGGCGTCACCCGTCCGCAGCCCGAGGGTCTCCTCGACGTCGAGGCGGGCATCCATGCAGGCGAGGATCGCGAGGCCGGTGAGTGGCGCCGCGGTCAGTGCCGACCGGTCGAACGCGTCGATGTAGCGCTGATTCTCCGCGAGGAGCCGCGCGTACTCGGGACCGCCCTCGGTCATGCCCTGCCAGCCGTCCTGTCCGTCGCGGATCAGGCCGTCGGGCCGCGCCCACCGGCGTAGCGCTCGATCAGCTCGCCGATCGTCAGCTGGCCGTAGCGCTCATCCAGTTGCTCGCGCGCGATCCGCCACATCGTCCGCAACGGGCGAGGGCCGACCCGCTCGAGCTCGCCAAGACGGACCGCGGCGAAGCGCTCGATGCCGGGCACGGCTCGGAGATCTGCCGCCAGACGGGTGGCGGCGTCGTCGACCGTGGTCTCCCGGGTGATGCCGGCCGAGGCGGGCCCGGCGGCGGCCGTGGGGGTCGTCCCACGAGCCGGTCGGGCCGGGCCGGCCGCCGTGTCGCTCCGTGGCGTTGGTGGCGTCGAGGCCGCACGAACCGCGCGCTCGGCGTCGGCGATCGCCGCATCGACCGATTCGGGCGTCGTGAAGCGTGGCGGTCCGCCGGCCGCGGCGGGAGTCGCCGAGGCTGCCGACGGAGCTGCGCTCGATGCCGGCGGGGATGCTGGAGCGGTCGACAGACCGGCGGATGCGGCGCCGCGGGTGGCCGACGCGGCGCCGCCGCTCGCCGACGTGGTGCCCCCGGAACCGCCCTTCGGTGCGCTCGGTGGGCGCGTCTTCGATCCACCCGACCCGCCCGATGACGACGGTCCGCCGCTCCCGGAGCCGCCCATCGCCTGGCCGAGGATGGCCGGGATGTCGATCCCGGTCAGGCCCTTGACCGTCGCGCCGGCCTCGGTGACGGTCCGGGTCACGTTCTTGACCATGTCGGAGGCACCGTCGTTCGAGAGCACCGTCAGGTGGTCGATGTTGCCCATCGGTTCGGCGGCGGCCCGGACGATGTCCGGCAGCTGCGAGAGGACGGTCTGGATGATGGCCGCCTCGTTGAACTGGCGGTACGCCTCGGCGCGCAGGGCGAGGGCCTTGGCCTCCGCCTCGCCCTTGGACAGGACGATGCCAGCCTCGGCGTTGCCCTCGAGGGTCGTCTGCTTGGCGGTCGCCTCCGCAGTCACCTCCACCACGCGGGCCTGCGCCTCGCCGGCGAGCTTCACCCGCTCCGCATCGCCCTGGGCCTGGGCGATGGCCGCTCCCTTGGCGCCCTCGGCGCGACGGATCTGGGCCGCCGCGTCGGCCTCGGCCGGGCGCACAGTGGTCGCCACGAGCTCCTGCTCCTTGCGGGCGGCTTCGAGCTGGGCGAGCTCGGTCTGCTTGCGGGTGACCTCCTGGGTCGCCTCGGCCTCGGCCAGCGGCCCGGCCTGCGCGGCGCGGGCCTGCGCGGCCGCGGTCTGGGTCTCCGTCTCCGCTCGGCGCAGGGCCACGTCCCGGGAGGCGTTGATCTTGACCTGCTCGGCCTCGGCCTCGCGGACGGCGGCCTCCTGGTCGGCCGACGCCTTCGCCATGCGCGCATCGCGCTCGCGACGAGCCGTCTCCTGCTGGCCGATCAGTTCCATGTACCCGGATTCGTCGCGGATCGCCTGGATCGTGAACGAGTCGATCTGGAGGCCGGACGTCGCGAGGTCGCCCTTCGCCGCATCCTGGACGGCCTGTTGGAACTTCATCCGGTCGAGGTTGAGCTCCTCGACGGTCAGGGTGCCGACGATCGATCGAAGCGAGCCCTCGAGGACGTTCTTCACGATCGAGTCGACGGCCTCTTCCTGCGACTCCAGGAAGCGCTCGGCGGCGTTGCGGATCGATTCGTCGTCGGCCCCGATCTTGAAGGTCGCCACGCCCTGGACGGCGACCTTGATGCCCTGGCGGGTGACCGCGTCAGCGAGGTTCACGTTGATCTGGCGCGCCGTCAGCTTGAGCTTGCCGACCTTGTGGATGAGCGGCAGGACGATCACGCCGCCACCGCGAACGACCTTGAGGTTGCGCCGTCCGTCTGGGCCCTGGTCGCGCTGCCCGCTGACGATGAGCGCCTCGTTCGCCCCGGCGACCTTATAGCGGCTCCCGATGTAACTGATGATCAGGACGACGATGACGATGATCGCGAAGATCGGGATCACACCCCCGCCGATGAAATCGAACACGCCGTCAAGCATCGGTCCCTCCCTCTTGCGCCGACGCTGGTGCGGGCGGCGATGCCAGTTCCACGATGAGCCCGGTGCCGCCGACGCCGGTCACGCGGGCGACGGTGCCGGCCGGGATGTCGATCGGCGCCGTGGCGCTGAACTCATGCGTCTGGCCCTCGGCCTTGATGAGCACGCTGCCGTAGCGACCCGCCGGGATGCCGGTCTGGACGTAGGCGTCGTGCCCGATCAGGTCACGCGTCGAGAATGGCGCGGGCGCCTCGGCCCGGCGGAGCGCGCTGAAGATGAAGTAGGCGATGCCGAGGCCGACGATGCCGAAGCCGCCGCCCCACGCGGCCGCCTGGCCGCCGTGGACGTCGAGGACCTGCGTCGCGAACAGCCCGCCGACGCCGAACATCGACACGAACGACAGCAACAACGGCATGAGGCTCACGCCGCCGATGTCGAAGTCGAAGATGGCGCCCAGGATGTCGTCGACGAGGACGGTGATCAGCAGGAGCCCGCCGCCCACGAGCGTGCAGACGATGAAGACGAAGTCCTCGACCGGGATGTCGATCATCGGCGCCGCGGCCTCCCTCGTCCGGCGCGAGCGCGTCGGGAGGACAGGATAGCGACCCGCGGGCCGGGTGCGCGCCCGATCGTGCCGCCGGTCAGTCGGACGGGCCGAACAACACCGTGAGCCAGCGCTCGATCGGAGCGACGGCTCCGCTCCGGGCGCCGATCCGGAGGGCAGCCGAGCCCGGCGCATCGTCGGGCAGGGCCGGCGCGCCCAACTCTAGCGCGAAGGCGATCTCGCGCGGACCACCAAGGCCATAGGCGCGACCCTGCTGCTCGATGTAGCGCTGGCGGGCGATGAGATCGAGCTCACGCTCGAGGGCCCCGACCTCGATCCGGAGCGCGGCGTTGGCCGAGGCGATGTCGTCGGCCCGGGCCGTCGCGGCCGACGCCTCGCCGACCTGACGCGCGAAGGCGATGACGATCCAGGCTGCGAGCATCGCGCAAGCGAGGATCGCGACGCGACGGCGAGTGATGCCGGCGATCGGCAGGGCGGCCAGGTCCGGAGCGGTCGTGGCGCCGTTCCCGCGGTCGGACGCGCCCTCGTCCAGGTCGGGGGCGTCGTCGGCTTCGAGACTCGAGCGGCGAGACATGGCGGCGAGCGTAGTACGTGCAGCTCGGGGTGTCAACCGCGCTCCCGTGACAGCCAACCTGTCAAACGAACGCGCGAGGGTGGGCGTAGACTGCCGCTGATACCGAACATCTGTTCGGTCGTGACCGGGGAGCCCGATGATGCGCCTCTACGCCCCCGCCGATCCGACGTCCGTCCTGGACGGGCTGCTCGAAGAGCCATCCATGGCCCGCGGGGTGGTACACCACGCCGTCCTGCCGCCCCGTGCGGCGGTCTACGCGCCGATGCCACCATGGCTGGATCCGCGCATCGTGGCCGGCCTGGCCGGGCGCGGGATCGAGCAGCTGTACTCGCACCAGGCGGAGGCGATCGATGCCGTGCACGCCGGCGAGGACGTCGTCGTCGTCACCCCGACCGCGTCCGGCAAGACGCTGTGTTACGCCCTGCCAGCCCTCCAGGCCATCGCCGAGGATCCGGCCGCCCGCGCGCTGTTCCTGTTCCCGACCAAGGCGCTCGGCCAGGACCAGGTGACGGAGTTCGGGGAGCTCTCGGCGGCGGCCGGCCTGTCGATCATCACGTCCACGTACGACGGCGACACACCGGCTCCGATCCGGTCGGCTGTCCGCGCCGCGGGCCAGGTCGTCGTGACCAACCCGGACATGCTCCACTCGGCCATCCTGCCGCACCACACGAAGTGGTTCCAGCTGTTCGAGCAGCTCCAGCTCATCGTCATCGACGAGCTCCATACGTACCGCGGCGTATTCGGCGGTCACGTCGCCAACGTCCTGCGCCGGCTCCTGCGGATCTGCGCGCATTATGGCAGCAAGCCGGTCATCGTCTGCTGCTCGGCGACGATCGGGAACCCGGGCGAGCTCGCCACGATGCTCACCGGGCGATCGGCACGGCTGGTGGACCGCAACGGGGCGCCCGCCGGGGAGCGCCACGTCCTGCTGGTGGACCCGCCGGTCCTGGAGCCCGCAAGTGGCGCACGAGGGTCGGCGGTGACGCTGGCGCAGCGCTGGGCCCTCCCCTTCCTGCGGGCCGGACGACAGACGATCGTGTTCGGTCGGTCGCGGGTCGCGGTGGAGCTGCTGCTGACTGGTCTACGCGAGTCGCTGCGCGAGAGCTACGGCCCGCGCAGCCGCGTCCGGGGCTACCGCGGCGGCTACCTGCCCACGGAACGCCGGGCCATCGAGCACGGTCTGCGCGACGGCGAGATCCTCGGCGTGGTCTCCACGAATGCGCTGGAACTCGGCGTCGACATCGGGCGCCTGGATGTGTCGATCCTGGCCGGCTACCCGGGCTCCGTGGCGGCGACGTGGCAGCAGTTCGGTCGGGCCGGCCGGCGGCAGGGGACGAGTGTCGCGGTGCTCGTGGCGTCCGGCGCACCGGTCGATCAGTACGTCATCCACCATCCGGAATTCCTGCTCGAGGGCACGCCGGAGGAGGCGCGCCTGGACCCGGACAACCTGCACGTCCTGTTGGCGCATCTGCGCGCGGCGACCTTCGAGCTGCCGTTCGAGCCGGGCGAGGTATTCGGTCCGGGTCCGGCGGACGACCTGCTCGCCTTCCTCGCCGAGGAGCGCCATGTCCGCCAGGCCGCCGACGGCCGCTGGTACTGGTCCAGCGAGAACTTCCCCGCGTCGGAGATCTCGTTGCGGACCGCCGCACCGGAGAATGTCGTGATCATCGACACGACGCCGGACCGACCACGGGTCCTCGGCGAGGTCGATCTGTTCAGCGCCCAGGTCCTCGTCCACGAGCGGGCGATCTACATCCACGACTCGGTCCAGTACTACGTGGACCGGCTCGAGTGGCACGAGCGCAAGGCCTACGTCCACAAGATCGACGTGGACCACTACACCTACGCCAACCGGGCGGTCACCCTCAAGCCGCTCGAGATCTTCGCCGAGGCGCCCTCGACCGGGGGCCGGCGGATCCACGGCGAGGTCATGGTCGCGAGCCTCGTGACCCTGTTCAAGAAGCTCAAGTTCCTGACGGACGAGAACGTCGGCTGGGGCCCCATCGACCTGCCCGAGCTGGAGCTCCAGACCACGGCCTACTGGCTGACGGCGGAGCGCGTGCGCGATCACTGGCGTCGGGACGAGCTCGATGTCGCCCTGCTCGGGGCCGGCCGGGCGATCCAGACGATCGCCGCGGTCCTGCTGATGGTGGACCCGCGCGACCTCGGGCTCGTCACGCAGGTCCGCTCACCCCACGCGGAGGAGCCGACGATCTACCTGTACGAGGCGGTCCCGGGCGGCATCGGGCTGGCGCCGCGGCTGTGGGACCGGCACGACGAGCTGCTGGACGGGGCCGCGGCGCTCATCGCCGGATGCGGGTGCGACGGCGGCTGCCCGGCCTGCACGGGTCCGCGCCTCGAGCCCAACGTGGACGCCCGCGCGCTCGCCCTGCGCCTGCTCGGCGAGCTCGGCGCGGACGCGGGGACACGCGTCCTGGCCACGCCCGCGTGACCACCCCGACGGTCGACGACCGCTCCTCCGACCTGGCCCGGCGCCTGGAACGCTTCCGCGCCGCGGTCCGCGTCGCCCCGAGCCATGAGACCGACGCCCTCCCCCACGCGCCGATCCCATCGTCGGATCTGGCCGAGCGGCTTGCCACGACGCTCGACGGGGAGATCGTGTCGGCGCCGGGCGGCCGCTTCGTGCGCGTGGAGGGTCGCTCCGTCGCCATCGAGGTGGATCGGCAGCGGCTGGCCGGCCTGCCCGGGCAGCCACCCGCCGACCGTCCGCTGGTCTGCCTCGACACGGAGACCACCGGGCTCGCGACGGCGGCCGGGACCGTGGCCTTCCTCATCGGTCTTGGGTGGTGGGCGGGCGACCGCTTCCGGCAGGTCCAGCTGCTGCTCCCTGACCACGCCGACGAGCGGGCGCTGCTGGACGAGCTGGCCCGGCACGTGCCCGCCGACGCGTGGCTCGTGACGTACAACGGCCGCGGCTTCGATTGGCCGCTGCTCGTGGCGCGCTACCGGATGGCCCGCCGCCCGGCGCCCGTGCATGACGGTCACCTCGACCTCCTGCCGATCGTCCGGCGCCTGTTCCGGCATCGGATGGACGATGCGCGGCTGCAGACGGTGGAGCGGTCGCTGCTCGGGGTCGAGCGGCACGACGACGTCGACGGCTGGGAGATCCCGGGGCGCTACCTCGGGTTCCTGCGTGGCGGGCCAGCCGAACCGCTGGCCGCGGTCGTCCGTCACAACGACGAAGACGTCCGCTCGCTGGCCCGCCTGATCGCGCTGCTCGACGCCGGCTACACCTCGCCCGAGGCGCGGCAGACCGCGCCGATCGGGGACGTGGCGGGTCTCGCCCGGGCCTTCGCGCGGGCCCGTCGGCCGGAGGAGGCGCTGGCCTGTCTCGAAGAGGTCCTCGCGCGCGCCGATGCCCCGGTCGCGACGGCCGTCGAGGTCCCGCCGCCCGTCGCGCCGCCGCCGATGCCCGTCGCCCCGCCACGGGCGGACGTCCCATGGTGGTCGCCGACCGTCCGCGCGGACTTCGGCGGCCCGCCACGACCACGCGATCGCGGACCCTCGCGCTGGCACCGGACGGCGGCGTTCGCCGCGACCTGGGACGCCCAGCGCATCGCGCTCGACCGCGCGCACCTGCTCCGGCGGCTCGGACGCTATCCGGAGGCGGCCGAGGCCTGGACCGGGGTCGCGGCAGGCCCCGGCCGAACCGCGATCGTCGGCTGGATCGAGCTCGCCAAGCTGCGCGAACACCGCCTGGGCGACCCGGCCGGGGCCCTCGACGCGACGCTCCGCGCGATCGCCGCGGCCGACCGCCGGCGGCAGCTGGGGATGCCGGAGCCCGGGCTCGAGGTGGCCCTGGCCCATCGACTCGGGCGCCTCCGGCGTCGTCTCGCCGCACGTTCCGGCACGCCGCGCCCCACGGAACCGTCGCTCAGCCGTCTCGCCTGAACGGCACCCGGGGATCCATGGCCTGTCCGGCCCACGTCTCGCGGACCCAGGCGTGCGACGGGTCGTCGCAGGCCCTCCACGCCCGCTCGCCGGGACCCGCCATCACGTTGAGGTAGTAGAGGTCGTACCCGGGCGCGGCCATCGTCGGTCCGTGCCAGCCATGCGGGACGAGCACGGTGTCGTCCGTCCCGACGGTGGTCAGGAGGTCGATCGGCCGCTCGGGCGTGCCGTAGACGTGCTGGTACGCAAGGCCCGGTCCGGCCGGCCCGTCCGTCACGACGTAGTAGTAGATCTCCTCGAGCTCGGTCTCGTCCGTCGCGGATCTCATCGTGCTTGTGCGGCGGGTACGACCCCCAGTTTCCGCCCGGCGAGAGGACCTCGACCGCGATGAGCCGGTCCGCATCGAACCGGTCCGGCCGGGCGAAGTTGCGCACCTCACGCGAGCTCGCACCGGCACCCCGGAGCTCGATCCCGATCGCCGGCGCCTCGACGTAGCGGACCGGGAACCGGCGTTCGGCGCGAGCGGTGGCGACCGCGAACCGCCCGCCCGCCTGGCTCGCGACCTCGATCTGGCAGCCCGGCGGCGCGTAGACGAAATCGCTCGGACCCGACCAGACGCTCGGTCGGCCGGCCAAGGGAAATCGCTGCCTCGTCGACGCGTGACCTCGTAGGCGCCCTCGAGCGGCAGCACGGCGACCTCGTCCGAACCGCGTCGCGAACGCGATCTGGCCGCCCGGGAGGCAGGGTCGCCGCCCGCAGCCCGCAGAACTGCCAGCCGGCGGTCTCCGGGCGTCAGCACGACCGACCAGCCGTCGGCGGCGAGCGACCCCGACGGGCCGGTAGAGGTCGGTCACTGCGCGGGCTTGAGGTCCGGGTTCGGGACCAGCGCGTCACCCACCTGGTGCAGCAGCTCGTGATACGACCCGATGAACGCGCGCAGCGTCCGCGCCGTCGGCCCGAACGTATCGAACTCCGCGGTCGACAGCCCGTCGGGCTCGTAGGCCCGCACGAAGTCCGGGAAGTGGCGGCGGAGCTCGTCGACGATCGGCGGGTCGACCGGCTCGTCCATCCGCGGCCGGACCTCGACCGACGACGCGTTGAAGCGCCGCTGCCACGACGCGGGCATCGTGATGACCACGTCACCGCCGATCAGCTCCGACCAGTGCAGCTGGTGCCGGATCGCGGCACCGAGCGGCCGCGCCCGGAAGCCGCGCGCGGCGAACTCGGCAGCCGCGCGCTTGAAGACGGCCACCCCTGACCACGGCAGGGCGTCGGGTCGGCGACGATGCCGTCGCGTTCGGTCTGGACCCGCAACCAGTCCTCGAGGCGGCCCATCATCAGCGTGATGACCGGCCCCATCCGGTCGATCGGCAGGCCCTCCGCCTCGCGCCGGCGCAGGCCCCGCTCCACGGCCTCGGCGGCAGCGACGGCCTGCGCGACGCTGAACGAGACCGTGGCGTTGACGCTCACGCCGCGGTAGGTCGCCTCCTCCATGACCGCCACGCCGACCGAGGTCGCCGGGAACTTGACGATGATGTTCGGCGCGAGACCGTCGAAGTGCACGCCCTGGGCGAGCATCCGGTCGTGCGAGCGGAAGAGCGTCGGGTCCGTCTGCATCGACAGGCGACCCTGCCGCCCGCCGTGCTCCTCGAAGGCCGGCAGCAGCAGCGGCGCCGCCTCGAGCGACATCTCCTCGACCACGGCCCAGGCGAGGTCGATCTCGGTCGCGTCGGGCGTTCGCGGGCCAGCTCGCGGACGCGTCCGCGCCAGCGGCCCGGGTCCGCCTTCCACACGTCGCTCACGATCGTCGGGTTCGCGGTGGCGCCCACCGCGCCGTAGGAGATCGCGTACTCGAGCTCATCGACCGCGCACGAGTCGTTCCAGATGTCGGTCGCGGTCGTCGCGATCGTCCGTCCGAGCGGGGTGTCCGCCAGCGGTGGCCGGCGGTCCGCCGTGCGCGTTTCCATCGCCTCCATCGCCCTCCTGTCCCGGCGTCCGGGCCCCGCCTCGGCCGGCGCCCGCGTTGCAGCTCGGCGCCATCGCCGTTGACACAAGGGTACGCCGTGCTATCGTTCCGGCACCTCAGGGTAATCGATTACGCGGAATGCGCAAGGAGGGGCGTTGACCGAGTCGTCCGCGCGTCGTCGGCTGTCTGGTGCGCAGATCGTCGTCGAGTATCTCGTGCGCCAGGGCGTGCCCGTCGTCGCCGGCATCCCGGGTCACGGCAGCTGGGCCGTCACTGACGCCCTCCTCGACCGCCGGGACGAGATCCGGACGATCCAGGTCATGCACGAGCAGTCGGCCGTGCACCTCGCCGATGGCTTCTACCGCGCGACCGGGCGACCGATCCTGGCCTTCACGAGCATCGGCCCAGGGGCCACGAACACGGTCGTCGGCATGGCCACGGCGTACGTCGATTCGACCGCGGTCGCGCTGCTCACGGGCTCGGCGCACACGTACATGCGCGGGGCCGGGCTGCTCCAGGAGCTCGACCGGCGGCACGTCGCGGACAACCCGCGCATCTTCGAGCCCGTCGTGAAGGAGTGGTGGCAGCCGTCGCGGGTCGACGAGCTCCCCTTCGTCCTCCACCGCGCCTGGAACCAGATGCTGTCCGGGCGGCCGGGCCCGATCCTGCTCGACCTGCCGATGGACGTCCTGGCCGAGGCGGCCGAGGTCAGCCTCCCGGTGCCCGAGCAGCGCGAGGCGCGTGGCCGCGTCCGTCCGGCGGCCGACGACGTCGAGCGGGCCGCGAAGCTCCTGGCCGGTGCCAGCCGGCCGGTCATCGTGGCCGGCGGCGGGGCGATCGGGGCGGACGCCGGCGCCGGCGATCCTGCGCCCTGGCCGAGCGGCTCGGGGCGCCGGTCGTGACGACCTGGAACGGCAAGGGCGCGATCGACGAGACCCACGAGCTCGCCGCGCTGACGATCGGCGACACTGCCTCGTCGTGCGGCAACGAGCTCGCGGTCTCGGCGGACGTCCTCCTGTCGGTCGGCTGCCGGTTCACCGACTGGTCCGCCTCGTCGTACCGGGCCGGGGTCACGTTCTCCATCCCGCCGACGCGGCTCATCCAGCTCGACATCGACCCGCGTGAGATCGGCAAGAACTATCCGGTCGAGGTGCCGCTGGTCGGGGACGCCCAGGCGGGGCTCGCCGATCTCCTCGAGGCGCTCGGTCCGGGCGGCGGTCCGGCGGTCTACCGCGAGACCCCGTATTTCGAGGAGATCCAGCGGCGCAAGCGCGAATGGTTCGAGCGGGTCGAGGTCAAGTCGGGCTCCGACGCCACCCCGATGACGATGGCGCGGGCCGTTCGCGAGATCCAGGCCGCGACCCGCGACGACGCGATCGTCGTGACCGGCGCGGGGCTGCCCCAGGGCATGGTCAAGCAGCGCTGGGTGACCCGGGCGCCGCGGACCCACCTGACCTCGGGCGGCTTCTCCACGATGGGCTTCGAGCTGCCGGCCGCGATCGGGGCCCAGCTGGCCCACCCGGAGCGCCAGGTCGTCTCGATCAGCGGCGACGGCAGCTTCCTCCAATCGATGCAGGAGCTCCAGACGGCGGTCCTTGCCGGCACCCCGGTCTGTGCCGTGGTCCTCGACAACTCGGGCTGGATCAGCATCAAGGGCGGCCAGGAGACGTTCTTCGGACGGGCCGCCTGGACCGACTTCATCACCCCGGACGGCTCGGTCTACTCGCCGGACTTCGCGGCCGTGGGCCGGGCGTTCGGGCTGCACGCCGAGCGGGTCGACGACCCGGCCGAGGTCGCGCCTGCCGTGGGGCGGGCGCTGGCATCGGGCGGTCCGTCGCTGGTCCACGTCAAGGTCGATCGCGATCTCGTGGCCGCCGGACCCGACAAGACCGGTTGGTGGGACGCCCCGAGCCCGGCGTATCGCCCGGACCTGCACGACAAGTGGCGCGAGGGCGTGGCCGAGGAGCAGCACCGATGACCCAGCTCGCCCCGGTGGCACCCGACCTGCGCCGGACGCTGCGCCGCCCCGGCGACGCCCTGCCCCACGCCTCGATCGGCACCGTGCCGATCCTGTGGAACAACGTCGACCTCGTGGAGCTGCGGCTCGGGACGGACGCCGCGACGCTCCTCGACGAGATCGCCCGGACCGGGTACGAGGGCACGCAGCACGGCCTCGGGTTCCCCCCGGCGCGGAGCTGCAGGCCGCGCTCGCCCGACGCGTCCTTCGGCTAGCCGAGGTCTACGCCTCGCTGTCGGCGACCGTGGACGGCCCGACCGACGCTGCAGCCGCCGATGCTCACGATCGGCTCGACATCCTCGTGGACGGCGACGGCGAAGTCCTGTGCGTGGCCCTCGACGGGTCCCCGGACCGCGAGCGGACGGCCGGCCGGGCGTCGGCTCCCGGGACGCCCGTCCTGACGGATGCTGGCTGGCAGAAGCTGGCCGACCTGCTCCACGACCTCGGCCGGGCGACCCGTGACGCCGGCCGCCGCATGGCCTTCCACCCCCACGCCGGCACGTTCGTGGAGACGCCCGAGGAGGTGGAACGGCTGACTGCTCTGACCGATCCGGAGCTCGTCCCGTTGTGCCTGGACGTCGGGCATTTCACGGTCGGTGGCGGCGATCCCGTGCACGCCCTGCGGACCTACGGGGAGCGCGTGACCCACGTTCATCTCAAGGACGTGAACGCCGACGTCCTCGCCGGCCTGCGCGACGGGTCGGTTGCGGGGTTCGGCGACGCGATCCGCGCCCGCCTCTTCACGGAGCTCGGAGCCGGCGTGCTCGACCTCGATGGCGTCCTCGACGCGCTGATCGAGCGCGGCTATCGCGGCTGGATGATGGTCGAGCAGGACAGCTGCTGGGGTCCGCCGTCGGAGAGCGCGGCGATCGGTCGACGGGTGCTCGGGGCGGCCCTTCGTCGTCTCGGCCAGCGGCCCGAGGCGGGGACAGCGCACCGCCGGCGCCTGCCGCCGCGACACCGGAGGCATCGAGATGAGGGTCGGCTTGCTCGGCGCGGGTCGGATCGGCCGGCTCCACGCCCGCCTGCTGCGCGACACCCCCGGCATCGACGAGGTCCTGCTCGCCGACGCCGATACCGCCGCGCGCCGCCGAGGTCGCCGCCGAGACCGGCATCACGGCGGCGACGTCCATCGCCGACACGATCGCGACGGCCGACGCCGTGGTCATCGCCGCCGCCACCTCCGCCCATGCCGAGCTCGTGCGCGCCTCGATCGCGGCCGGCAAGCCGACGTTCTGCGAGAAGCCGCTGGCGGCCGACCCTCGAGGACACGATCGCCGTCGCCGCCGAGATCGAGCGCAGCGGGATCCCCTTCCAGCTCGGCTTCCAGCGCCGTTTCGATCCCGGCTATCGCGAGGCCCGCCGCCTCGTCGAGAGCGGCGAGCTCGGCACGCTGTACGCCGTCCGCCTGGCGGGGCACGACCCGGCCCCGCCGCACGAGGCGTACATCCCGCAATCAGGCGGCCTGTTCCGCGATTTTTCCATCCACGACTTCGATATCCTTCGCTGGCTGAGCGGCCAGGAGGTCGAGGAGGTCTATGCCGACGGCGGCGTGCTGGGGTTCCCGGTCTTCGCGAAGTACGGCGACGTCGATACGGCGGTCGCCACCCTGCGCCTGTCGGGCGGCGCACTGACCGTGCTGACCTGCGCCCGCCACGATCCGCTGGGCTACGACATCCGGGCCGAGCTGTTCGGCTCGGGCGATTCCGTCGAGCGTCGGTCTCGGGCCGCAGACGCCGATGCGATCCGTGGAACCCGGCGTTCCCCCACCGGCCGGGCCGGCGTGGAAGGACTTCCTCATGCGCTTCGAGTCGGCCTATGCTGCCGAATTCGTCGCCTTCGTCGCGGTCGCCCGTGGCGAAGTCCCCAGTCCATGCACGGCCCAGGACGGCGTCGCTGCCTTGCGCGTCGCCGAAGCGGCCGATCGCTCGCTCCACGAACATCGCCCCGTGCGACTCGCGGAGATCCCCGGCTGAGGGGCCGGGTGGAAGGAGGTGTCCATGGCGGCCGCCGGAGGCCGCGTCCAGGCATCGATCCATCGGACCTGCCCGCCGGGCGGGACACGAGGGCCCGTGGCGTATGCCACGGATAGCGGAGGAGAACGAACGGCATGAATCTGCGAACCAGGATGCTCGCGGCGCTCGCCCTCGGGGCGATGATCGTCGGGGCCTGCCAGGCCGGTACCCCGACGGGCAGCGGCGCCGCGGCCGGGGGCCTCGACGGTGCGCTCGTCAAGCGCAGCGATATCAAGATCGAGATCGTCACGCACGGCCAGGCCCAGGACGGGTTCTGGGGCGTCGTGCGCAACGGCGTCAAGGCCGGTGGCGCGGACATGGGCGTGACCGCGACCTACAGCGCTCCGGGCGCCGAGAGCGACATGCCCGGCATGTCCGCCCTGATCGACGCCGCGGTCGCCAAGAAGCCGAGCGGGCTCGTCGTGTCCATCCCGAACCCGGACGCCCTCAGCCCGGCGATCGAGAAGGCCATCGCGGCCGGGATCCCGGTCGTCTCGATGAATTCGGGCTCCGACGTCTTCCGGGACCTCGGCATCCTCGCCCACGTCGGGCAGACCGAGTACGAAGCCGGCCTCGGCGCCGGTGAGCGGTTCAAGGCGGCCGGCGTCAAGAACGCGGTCTGCTTCAACCAGGAAGTCGGCAACCAGGCACTGACCCTGCGCTGCAACGGGTTCTTCATGGGCCTGACCGGCAGCGAGGAGGGCGAGGTCCTGACGGGCAACATCTCCGACCCGGCCGGTATGCAGGCCACGATCGAGGCCAAGCTCTCGTCCGACGCCACCGTCGACGGCATCCTGACCCTCGGCCCGTCCGTCGCCGGACCCGCGCTCGCCGCGGTCACCGCGTCCGGCAAGCCGATCCATCTCGCGACCTTCGACCTCAGCGCCGACGTGCTGACGGCGATCAAGGACGGGAAGATGGACTTCGCCATCGATCAGCAGCAGTTCCTCCAGGGGTACCTGCCGATCGTGATCCTCACGAACTACGCGGAGACGCGGAACCTGCCGACCGGCGACGGAACCGGTCTGATCATGACCGGTCCCGGGTTCGTGACCAAGGACAACGCCGCGGATGTCATCGCCCTCGCGGCGAAGGGCCTCCGCTGACGTAGCGCTCGACGTGCCGGCGAGATCCGGCACCTGGGAGGGACCGGCACCAGCGTCGGTCCCTCCCGACACGGTTCTCGGAGGGAACGATGGCGACCACGACGGCCGAGACGGGACGAGCCCCCGGATCCGACCGACTCCGACGGCTCTCGCTCAGTCAACGGATCCTGGCGCGTCCCGCGGCCGGCGCGCTGATCATCGTGGTCTTCGTGTGGCTCGTGTTCGCGGCCATCAGCCTCGCGAAGGGCAACCTCGCGTTCATCGCCCCGTCCGGAACGCTCAATTACCTCGATGTCGCGGCGCAGGTCGGGATCATCGGCACCGCCGTGGCGCTGCTGATGATCGCGGGTGAGTTCGATCTCTCGGTCGGCTCGCTGGTCGGTTTTGCCGGGATCGTGATCGGCATCGGCACCACGATCTGGGGCCTGCCGCTGTGGCTGTCGATCCTGATGTCGATGGCCGCGACGACGTTGCTCGGCGTACTCAACGGCCTCATCGTCGTGCGCACCGGGCTGCCGTCGTTCATCGTGACGCTCGCGACGCTGTTCATCATCAGCGGCTTCTCCGCGGTGCTGACGTCGGTCGTCACCAACATCACCTACATCCCGATCGATCGCGCGGTCGTCGCGGCCGACCCCATCGCCGGCTTCTTCAACTGGAGCCTCCCGATCGGTGGTGGGGCGGCCTTCAAGGTCTCGATCCTGTGGTGGCTGCTCATCGCCATCCTCGGCACGTACATCCTGGGCCGGACGCGCTTCGGCAACTGGATCGCGGGCGCCGGCGGCTCGGCGACCGCGGCACGCAACCTGGGTGTCCCGGTGGCCCGGGTCAAGGTCTCGCTCTTCGCGCTGACGGCGTTCTCGGCGTCGATCCTCGCCACGATCCAGAGCATGACGTTCTTCTCGGCCGACATCCTGCGCGGTCGCGGGATCGAGCTCGACGCCATCACGACCGCGGTCATCGGTGGCTCGCTGCTGACCGGCGGCTACGGCTCGGTGGCGGGAACCGCGCTCGGCGCCCTGTCGCTCGGCATGGCCCGCCAGGGCATCGTCTTCGCCGACATCAACGCCGACTGGTACAAGATCGCGATCGGCACCCTGCTGCTGGTCGCCGTCGTCCTCAACAACTGGATCCGGCGCCGGTTCGCCGGGCTGTAGGAGGGTCGACCGATGGATGCACCGACTCCGGCCCCCGCCCCTGCCATCGACACCGGCGCGGCCACGACCCCGGTCGCGCCGGGCGAACGTCGGCCGCTCCTCGAGGCGCGCGAGGTCTCGAAGTACTTCGGCGCGGTCGTCGCGATCGAGGGCGTCTCGCTCATCGTCCGCGCGGGCGAGATCGCTTGCCTGCTCGGCGACAACGGCGCCGGAAAGTCCACGCTGATCAAGACGCTGTCCGGGGTCCACGTGCCCGACAAGGGCACCCTCGCCGTGGACGGCGAGCCAGTCGAGTTCAGCTCGCCGCGCGATGCGCTCGATGCCGGCGTCGCGACGGTCTACCAGGACCTCGCGATCATGCCGCTCATGAGCGTGACGAGGAACTTCTTCCTGGGCAACGAGCCCACCGTCGGTGTCGGGCCGCTGAAGCGCTTCGACATGGCGAAGGCGGCCGGTATCGCCCACGAGGAGATGAAGCGCATCGGCATCGACATCCGTGACACCGACCAGGCGGTCGGCACGCTGTCGGGCGGCGAGCGCCAGACCCTGGCCATCGCCCGTGCCGAGTACTTCGGGGCCCGCGTCCTCATCCTCGACGAGCCGACGTCGGCGCTCGGCGTCAAACAGTCGGCGTTCGTGCTGCGCCACATCATCGCGGCCCGCAACCGCGGCCTCGGCGTGATCTTCATCACCCACAACGTCCAGCACGCGCTGCCGATCGGCGACACGTTCACGATCCTCTCCCGCGGCCGGATCGGCGGCAGCTTCAAGCGCGGCGAGATCGACGCCGACCAACTGCACAGCGAGATGGGCGGCGGCGACGAGCTCCACGAGCTGTCCCGCGAGCTGGCCGCCCTGGCGCAGGCCGACCGCCGTCCGCCGGCCCAGCGTCCGCCGGTGACGCACTGAGCGGGGGGCGCGCGAACCCCTTCACGTGACGGCGACCATCGGCGACGTCGCGCGCCGCGCGGGGGTCTCGACGGCGACGGTCAGCCGCGTCCTGGCGGGCCTCGGCGGCGCGCGGGCCGATACGCGGGCGCGCGTGCTCGATGCGGCGCGCGAGCTGGGCTACCGGCCGTCCGGCGTCGCCCGCTCGTTGAAGCTGCGAACCACCCAGACCCTCGGGCTGATCATCACGGACATCGAGAACCCATTCTTCCCGCAGCTCGTGCGGGCCGTCGAGGACGTCGCGCGCGAGCACGGTTTCGCTCTCTTGCTGTGCAACGCCACCGACGACCCGGACCGTGAGGCGGCGTACCTGGATCTGCTGGTCGATCGGCGGGTTGACGGGGTCGTGATCGCCGTCAGCGGCCTGGGCGCCCGCCACGGGGAGTGGCTGGTTGAGCCGCCGCTGCCGGTCGTCCTCGTCAATACGGTGGCGCCGGGGTTGCCGCACCCGTCGATCGCCTCGGACAACGTGGACGGTGGGCGCCAGGCCGCTGCGCACCTGCTGGACCTCGGGCATCGGCAGATCGGGGTGCTCACGGCGGGCGCGCGCAATGCCGACGCCCCGGCCCGGGTCGCGGGCGTGCGAACGGCCCTCGGGGAACGGGGCCTCGACCCGGGTGCCGTCCCGCATCGTCGTCGGGGAACCTGACGTCGGCGGCGGCGAGGCGGCGCTCGGCCGGCTGCTTGGCCGACGCACCCGACACGACTGGGGTGATCGCCTACAACGACCTGATGGCGATCGGGGCCATGCGCGCGATCCGCGCGTCAGGGCGGACGGTCCCGGGCGACATCAGCGTCGTCGGGTTCGACGACGTCGCGATCGCGGCGTACACCGACCCACCACTGACCACGATCGCCCAGGCCATCGGCGAACTCGGTCGATGGGCGGTCGAACGACTGGTCGAGCGGCTCTCGGACGACGCCGCGATGCTGAACGGCGGGGAGCCGGCGAGCCGGGCGAGGTCGGGGACCGATGCTGCCGGTGCGGCTCGTGGCGCGGGGTTCCAGCGGGCCGCCTCCGGGGGCGGCACCCGCTCGGTCTGACACCGGGTCCGCGGGATCCGCGCCGTCCGCGGGGTCCGCCATGCGGCGGCGCCAACCCCGTCTGGCGCGGCGGCGCCGCTCAGGCCCGGGCCGCCGATCCCCACCGCCGCGAGCGCCTCGCCCTGCGCCGGCCCTCAGGCCGCCGGCGGTCCCTCCGACCAGAAGCGGCCGGCATCCTCCGGCGGGATCGCGACGACCGTGCCTGGCATGGCGTCGCGGTCGAGCCGGGCGGCGACCGCCGCCGATCCCGGGACACCGGCGAGCCCCCAGTCCTCCACGACAAGCGATCCCGCCGCGGCCGCGAAGCGCAGGTCCAACCCGTCGCGGATCGCCCGCCGCAGGTCCGCCGTGGGAGCCCCCTCCCCCGCCGTTCGCAGGCCGGAGGCATGGAGCGCGGCGAGGAATGTGTCGCCGGCGCCGGTCGGATCGACCTCCTGGCCGCTGGCGGGCGATCGGTACCGGAGCAGTTCTGCCGGTTCGTCCGTGCCCAGCCGGATCAGGAGGCCCCCAGCGTCGCCCTCCGTGATCAGCAGGTCGGCTCCGGGCCGGAGCAGGCGCTCTAGCGCCGCCAGCGGCACGTCCCGCGCGACGTCGTGGCGGCTGACGCCGACGAGATCGGCGCGCCGGAGGATCGGCGAGGGACGCGGCGCCAGCTGGCGGACGTGCTCGCCGGCCCGCAGGTCGCGCAGGAACCCCTGCCACGCGACGGCCACGTGCGCGTCCACGGGGATGACCGCCGCCCAGTCGTCGCGAACCTCGCCGGCCACCGGGACCACCGACCAGCCGGGCGCCGCCATCCAGTCCGGCGGCACGGTCGCGAGCGGCAACGGCACCCCAGTCTGGACACAGGTCTGGACGCGCCCGGCTGGCGTCTCCACGTTGTGGTAGATCGGGCCTTCCGGCAGCGGCACCCGCAGGATCTCGACGCCGGCGTCGCCCAGCATCGACAGTTCCGCCGCGCCGGCCGCGTCGTCGTCGACGCCGACGACTGCCGCGGTCCGCAGCCCGAGTCGCGCCGTCGTGAGCGCGGCGTACATGACGCCCCCACCGATGCGCCAGCCGCGCGGGTCCTCCGGCGCGATGTCGCGACAGGCCGAGCCGACGTGCACGACCTCGATGCCGGGTCGAGTCATCCCACCTCCCCCGCGTATACTGCCGGACCCAGCCAGCGAGGATCGATTCGAGCCGTGTTCTTCTATGAACTCCACGAGGGTGATGACGAGGTCTACTCGGACGTCCTCGTCGTCAGCGAATCCGAATGGGAGCCCCAGGAGTTCTTCGAGCTCGTTCAGCGCATCCGCGTCGACCTGCGCGAGTACTCCGAGGACACCCTGATCGAGGCGATCGCCGCCGTCCTGGAGCGAGACCACGGCTTCGTCTTCGTGAACGACGAGCGCCTCGTCGCGGCCGTCAACGTCTCCACCGAGGACGCCGGCAACTTCCTGGCCGACCTCGACGCAGCCTACCGCGACGATGACGACGACGACGACGATGACGACGACGACGATGCGGAGCCGCGTGGCGACTACCGGACCCTGCTGGCCGAGCTAGACCTCGACGACAAGAGCCGGACGAACTGACGGGCTGCGGCACTCACGTTCGGGTCAGCCGGGCGATCCAGATGTACGCGAAGCCGAGCGGCCCCATGTTCCTGCCAAAGGTGCACCCCATGCACGTTCGGAGGTCAATCAGTCCCGTGGAGGTGGGTTCGGGGTCGATTCGAAGCTCGCTAGACCCGACCGCCCGCACGAATTGCTGATTCGGCCGCCCGGCGGCGCTGACCGATCCGCGCCAACGTGCATGCCTTGCACATTTGGCAGCGCGCCCGGTGTTGCGGTGCCCGAAGCCCTGAGTTTCCTGCCATATCAGCGTGTGGTGACGCTTGGGCGAGCCATTAGGCCCGCGCCAGGTCGCTACACCTTGGAGCCACGCTTGGGGCGCGGCGACCGGCGCCCGAATCGGGAGCGAATTGGCCCACCAGGACGCCCAAGCGACACAGGATGACGATCTGGCAGAAAGTGGCCGTCGCGCGATCGCACGGGTTCACCGCGACCCGGGCCGGTCGCGCTCGGGCGACCATCAGCTCAGCGGCTGAACAGGATCTCCAACACGTCGCCGTCCTTGACCCGGTAAGTCTTCCCTTCCGAGCGCAATCGACCGGCCTTCTTGGCCTCGCCCATCGAGCCCAGCTTGAGCAGGTCCTCGTACGCGACGGTCTCGGCCCGGATGAAGCCGCGGGCGAGGTCGGTGTGGATCGCGCCGGCGGCATCCACGGCCGTGGAGCCGTCCGGGACCGGCCAGGCCCGGACTTCGTCGGGGCCAGCGGTCAGGAACGAGACGAGCCCGAGCAACCGATACGACAGCGCGATGACGCGATCGAGGCTCGACCCGGCGATGCCGAGCTCCTCCATGAAGGTCGCCGCCTCGTCGGGTTCGAGCTCACCGAGTTCCATCTCGATCTTGGCCGACAGCGCATCGACCATGGCGTGCTCGTGTGGGTAGCCGCTCGCGATCCGATCCACGAGGGACGGCGCCGTCGCGAGGTCGGCCTCGCCGACATTGAGCAGCACCAACACGGGCTTCTCGGTCAGGAAGCGGAACCCCCGGATGGCCTTCGCATCGTCGGCGTCGAGGCCCAGGTCGCGGATGGGCGTGCCGGCTTCGAGGCCCTCGTGGATCCGGCGCAGCACCACCTCCTCGCGCCCCGCCGCCTCCCGTTCGGCCTGGGTCCCGTGCTGGCCGCTGCCCTTGAGCCGCTCGAGGCGGCGTTCGGTCATGGCGAGGTCGGCGAGCGTGAACTCGAGATCGAGCTGCTCGAGATCGCGCGCGGGATCGACGCTGCCCGCCGGATGCGGGTTGGCCGGATCCTCGAACGCGCGGACCACGTGGAGCAGCGCATCGGAGTCGCGCAGCCGCGCGAGGTGGTCGGCCGGCAGCTCCTCCGTTCCGACCCGGCCCTCCGACGAGGCCGGCGGGGCCGGCAGGTCCGCGTAGGTGACGTCGGCCTGGACGATCTTCTTGGGCTTGAAGATCTCGGCCAGCCGGTCGAGCCGCTGGTCGGGCACCTTGACGACGCCGACATTGAGCGTGACCCCGCCATAGCCGCCGGTCTCGGCGTGACCGCGGGTCAGGGTGTTGAAGACGGTCGTCTTGCCGGACCCGACAAGACCGACGATGGCGATCTGCATGGGCCCGATCGTAGCGGTCGGCGGCCCGGAGCGCGGCAGACCGGCCGCGAACCTGGCCCGGCTAGTAGCCCGCCGCCGGATCCACCACGTTGAGCAGCGGCTCACCCGCCGCGAACCGCCGGAGGTTGTCGCAGAACAGCTCCACGCTGCGATCCAGCACGCGGCCGCTCGACCACGCGGTGTGCGGCGTCACGATGACGTTGTCCAGGTCGTAGAACGGCGAGGTCGGCGGCAGCGGCTCGTCGCGGAACGTGTCGAGCACCGCGCCACCGAGCGGGCCTTCGCGGAGGGCGCGGAGCAGCGCGCGCTCGTCGATGAGGCGGCCCCGCGCCACGTTGATCAGCCACGCACCGGGTTTGACCATGGCCAGCGTCTCGTCGTTGATCATCGAGTCGGTCTCGGGTGTGAGCGGGGCCGCCAGGACGATGAAATCCGACTCGCCCAGGAGCTCCGGCAACGTCTCGGGCCCACCGACGCGATCAAGCATGGCCTCCCCGAACGAGCGCTCGTCGCGGGCACCGTGGGCGACGCTGGCGTCCTCGGCGGCGGCGGAGTCCTGCGCACTGTCCGTCCCCGGCGCTCCGGCGCCGCCCTGCCTTCCCGACCGGCGAACCGCCACGACCCGGCACCCGAACGCGGTCGCCAGCGCCCCGACCGCCCGACCGATCGAGCCCAGCCCGACGATGCCGACCGTCACGTCACGCAGCTCCGCGCCTTCGAGCGGTTGCCAGGTCCGCTCCTGCTGGAGCTCGAGGAGTTGCGGCAGTCGGCGGCTGACGGACAGGATCATCATCAGCACGTACTCCGCGATGGGGCGGCTGAAGACGCCGCGCGCGTTGGTCACGACGACCCCGCGCTCCAGGGCGGTCCGCGTCAGGGCGCCCTCGACGCCCGATGTCGCGGAGTGCACCCACGCGAGTCGTGGCGCCCGGACCAGCAGCCGATCGAAGGCGTCCGAGCTGAGCCAGCCGCGGAGCATGACCTCGACGTCATCGAGCGGGCCGTCCGCCAGCCCCTCGACCGACACCGTCACGAGCCGGGCACCCGGCGCGGCGGCACGGATCCGCTCCAGGTCGCGCGAGCGGTAGCGTGCCGACAGGATGGGACTCAGCGCGATCGCCGCGGGCGCCCCGCCCGGACCGCGGCCGGGTCCCGCGCTCGTCATGACGGGTCGGCGGCCGCTGCCGACGTTGGCACGCCGTCGAGGATCCGCGCGATCCAACGCCCGGGCTGCTCGATCTCGCCGTCGCGCGGCAGCGTGTCGGGTCCCTCCCAGAGCCGCGCCAGCGCTGCCTTCCCGCGGGCATCGGCGATGGCCCGGACGAAGATCTCGCCCGTCTTGTATTGCTCAAGCTTGAGGTCCATGCCGGTCAGCCGGAGCATCGCCCGCTCGAACGGCGTGCGCCGGGTGCGCCGCTCGTGGAACCGGGCGCTGATCTGCTCGACACCGGGGACGAGGTCTCGACCGACCTCGTCCATCACGTAGTCGCTGAACCCCTCGAGCAGGCTCATGACGGCCTGCGTCTCGCGGAACAGGCGACGCTGCTCGTCGCCCATGAGGCGCTCCATCCAGTGCTGACCGTCGCCCTCGCCGCGCAGGGCGCGTCCCAGGCCGCGCATGGCCTCGCGCCCGACCCCCCGGACATCGCCGCCGAACAGCGCCAGCTGCCGCTCGAGGCGGGACGCGAGGTAGGGCCGAAGCCAGGGATGCGCCTCGAACTCGAAGGCGTGGGTCGTCTCGTGCAGCGCGATCCAGGTCCGGAACGGCCCGACCGGCACGCCCAGCGCCCGCGCGGTCTCGCGGATGTTCTCCTCGACGAACAGCAGCCGCCCGGGCGCCGCTTCCGCCGACAGGAGCGCAATGTCGTACTGGCCGAGCACCCGCCGGCCCAGGAAGCCGAGCAACAGGCCCAGCTGGCGCGTCGTGATCCAGCGGTTCGCGAGCGCCATCGTCGCCTTGGCAAGGCCTCCGCCGGGCGGGACGACCTGGTCGAGCAGGTCCTTCTCGAGCTTGCCGATGAGCGAGGCGAATGACGCCGTGTTGGCGCGGACCCAGCCCGCCCGATCGACCACGCCGGATCGTTCGACGACGCCCGGCAGCTCCGTTCCGAGCGCGCTCGAGAGCGCGGGCACGATGCGCGCCATCGCCTCCGCGTAGGCCGGCTCGACCGAGTGGAGCTCTTCGGTGCTCAGCGTGCCTGGTGCCCGCTCCAGGCGCCCGATCGCGAACCGCTCGACGGCCGGCCAGTCGACGAGGCCCTCGCGCGCCGTGCGCTCCATGCGCCGGCCGACGACAGTCGCGGCCGCACCCAGCGCCGACCCGATCAGGATCCCCGCCTGCCACGCGCGGTCGTCGCGCCAGGACTGGCGGCGTTCGCGTCTCGTCATCCGGCCAGCACCCCGAGCTCGACCGACTCGACGTCCGGAAAATCCGTCCCGAACAGGCGACCGGCGAGTTGCCCGAAGCGCGCGGCGTCCCCGGTCGTCAGCTGGCGATGGGTCGCGGGTCCGTCGCCGGGGCTCTCGAGGCCATTGACGCTGAGCAGCTCGGCCAGGGCGGACGCCGTGGCAGTGGCCGAATTCGACGATCGCCACGCCCTCGCCGGCGATGGCCGCGATGATCGGGCCCAGCAGCGGGTAGTGGGTGCAGCCAAGCAGAAGCGTATCGATCGTCGCGCCGGCCGGGCGCGGGAAGATGGACTCGCCGTCCGCGTCGCGCTCGCCGAGCAGCGGGGCGAGGCTCGCCGCCACGGTCGCCTCCGCGGTGGGGCCGGACAGCTCGCCAGCCTCCACCATCGGGACAAGGTCAGGGGTCGCGTGCTCGTAGACCTCGACGGCGGGGTTCTCGTCCTTGATCGCGTTGAAGTACGCATGCGAACGGATCGTGGCCGGCGTGGCGATGACCCCGACGCGGCGGTTGCGGGTCGCCAGGGCCGCCGCGGAGGCACCCGGGCGGATGACGCCCAGGACCGGCAGGTCATACCGCCGTCGGAACGCCGCGATGCCGACCGCCGTGGACGTGTTGCAGGCCACCACGAGGGCCTTCACATCGCGCTCCACGAGCGCGTCGAGCGATTGGGTCGAGAAGGTCAGGACCTGCTCATCGGGCCTGACCCCGTACGGTGCGCGCGCGTTGTCACCGAGGTAGATGGTCGATTCGTGCGGGGAGCGCCGGACGATCTCGCGCAGGACCGTGAGACCGCCGACCCCGGAATCGAAGACACCGATCGGTCGCGGGTCGGACACGACGGCCTATTGACGCCCGGCGCCGACGGCGGTGCGCGCCGCGCCCATGAGCTCGGTGGCGACCCGCGCGATGTCCTGGCTCACGGCAGCGTTGGGGTCGGCCAGGACGAACGGCACGCCCTCGTTGTTCGAGCGGACGACGAGTTGGCCGTCGGACACGACGCTGTGCTCGGGGACGCGCCCGAGGGCCTTGTTCAGGTCGTCGGCCGAGATGCCGCCGGCGCTGTCGGCGCGGTTGATCAGGTAGCGGACCTTCGACGCCGGGTAGCCGATGGAGCGGAACGTATCGGCCATCGCGATCGTGTTGTGGATCGTCGTGGAGTCATAGGTGACGATCTCGACGATCGTGTCGGCGGCGTCGAGGAAGGCCAGGTTGATGTCGTTGATCTGGCTCGACATGTCGATCACGATCGAGCTGTAGACGCGGCGCAGGAGCGAAAGGATCTTCTCGAGGTCGCGTGGCGTGATCATCTCGGCCATCTCGATGCGCGGTGGCGCGAGGAGGATGTCGATCCCCGACGGGTCGCGCCACAGGACGTCGGACAGGTCCGACTCGGCGATCCGGTCAGTCGGCAGGTCGAGGATCGACGGGGCGTCGTGGGGGACCTTGAGCAGCGAGCGCAGGTCGCCGAACTGGACGCTGCCATCGATGAGCACGGTCTTCTGGCCGAGTTGGCCCATCGCGACGGCCATGTTGAACGCGATCGTCGTCTTCCCGACGCCGCCCTTGGGCGCGAAGATCGAGAAGACGCGATTCGACTCGGTCGAGGAGGTCGCGTCGAACTCCTTGCGGACGCCCGAGATCCGGTTCATCAGGTCGAAGCCGGAGAACGGCATCGCCAGCACGCCGTGGATGCCGTTGGTGGGATCCACATCGACCGGGTTCTGCGGCACGGTCAGCACGATGACCGGGATGTTGAGGTTCGCCGAGTTGATCTGCGCCACGAGCTGCGGGCCCTTGATGCGGCCCTGGAGCAGGTGGTCCACGAGCACGACGTCGGGGCGGAGCTCCCCGATCTGGGCGAGCGCCTTGCCGCCGTCGGTCAGGACATCAAGGACCTTGACCGTTTGTTGGGCGTTGAGGAGTCCCCGGATGTATTGGGCGACCTGGGGGACGTCCTCGACGATCAGCAGCCGGGTCTGGTCACTGCGGTTCGACATGCGTTTCGACGATACCACGCAGTCCGTTCGGAGCGGTCGCGGCGGCGCGGGGCGGGTCGGGTCAGCGCTCTGCGCTCGGCGACGCCGACCGTCCGCCGCGCGCCCGTCACTACCAGTGACCGCACCTCCACGAACGACCATGGGTGAAGCCCGATTCCTGCGATGTGGGGCATGGCCCCTGCACGCTCGTCACGAAACGGTCACTGGCAGTGGCAACCCGGGCCCGACTGATCCCACGGATGGCAATCTCGGCCACGCGCTTGTCGCCTGTGCCCCGGCCGCCTAGCTCCAGCCGTGGCGCCCCGGTCTGCGCCTTCAGCGGCGCTCCGCGACCAGGACGGCCCGCTCCGAGCCCGGGCCGATCGGCGAGAGGTCGTAGCCGCCGGCCACGATCTCGACGCGTAGCCCGGCCTCCTCGGCGAACGCCGCGAGCTCGTCCGCGGATACGAGCCGGAGCTTGTCGTGCCGGACCCAGCGACGGGCGGGCTCTCCCTGGCGGCCCTCCTCGTAGATGGCGGTGAGCTTGACCGTGTTCGTCGCCGCGTCGTGCTGGGCGGAACCGGCTTTCGTCACGACCGCGCCGGTCTCGGGGTCGGTCCGCGGCCACTCGAGCATGATCCGGCCGTCGAAGCGGGCGAGGTCGTCGGCGTCGGGCAGCCAGGCGTCGACGGCGGCGAGGCCGCCCGGGGCGAGGTGCGCGGCGAGGGCCCGGAAGGCGCCCCGCTGGGCATCGCGGCTGGCCAGCAGCATGATGGAGTTCAGCGCGATGAACGCGAAGGCGTAGCGACCCGCGTCGGGCAGCTCCAGCCCGAGCAGGTCCGCCTCGACGAAGGCCAGGCGGTCCGGCGGCACGCCGGTCGCCGCGGCTGGCTGCGCCCCCGGTCCAGCATGGCGGGGTCGATGTCCACGGCCGTGACCGGGTGTCCGGCCAACGCCAGCGGGACCGCCAGCCGACCACTCCCCGCCGCGAGCTCCAGCACGGGGCCGTCCGCACGGTCCGCGAGCGCCAGGTACAGGTCGAGGTCGCCGGGATCGTCCTGCAGGTCGAGGTCGTACAGACGGGCGAGGGCGGCCGCCGTGGCGGGATCGGGCCGGTCGAGCATGATCGCCGATGCTAGCGGGTCGCGCGCTCCACGGGCGGCTCCCAGCGGGCGCCCGTTCCGTCGCGCCGGCGAAGCGCGAGGGCGCTGATCGCCTCGAGCGCGACCCGGTTGGCGGCCATCGCGGTCGTCTCGGCGTGGTCGTAGGGCGGCGACACCTCGACGATGTCCATCCCGACGAGGTCCACGGCCCCCACGATCTGGCGGATGGCCCGCAGCACCTCGCGGGTGAGCATGCCGCCGGGCTCGGGCGTGCCCGTTCCCGGGGCGAGGCCCGGATCGATGACGTCGATATCGACGCTCAGGTAGATGAAGTCAGGCCCGTCGAGGGCCTCCTCGATGGCCTGCGCGACCACGGCTTCCGCGCCGCGCTCCTCGATCTCGGTCATGAAGTGGTAGCGCAGGCCCTGCTCCTTCATCCACTCGAAGGTTTCGACCGGCGGCCAGTAGCCGCGCAGGCCGACCTGGACGAAGTTACGCCCGGCAACCGCGCCGGATTCGATCAGCCGGCGCATCGGCGTGCCGTGCCCGGCGAGCACGCCCCAGTCGTCGTTGGCGGTATCGGCGTGGGCGTCGAAATGGACGATCCCGATGCTGCCCGGCCGGCGCACCTCGGCGACGGCGGTGGCGCTCGGCCACGTGATCGAATGGTCGCCACCGAGCACGATCGGTATGGCGCCGGTCTCGGCCACCTCGCGGACCTTGCGGTAGATGAAGGCATGGGCGCGCTCGATCCAGGCGGGCACGATGTTCGCGTCGCCGGCATCGACGACCTTGAGGACCTCGAAGGGCTCGACCCCGAGCTGGAGCGAGTTGATCGAGCCCGATGTGTACTGCGCTTCACGGATCGCGCGCGGGCCGAATCGAGCGCCCGGTCGGTGGCTGACGGCGTCGTCGAACGGCGCCCCGATGATCGCGACATCGACCTGCTGGCGGCGCAGCTCGGCGGGATCGGTGATCCACGGCAGGTTCATGAAGGTCGTGGGCCCGACGTAGGTGGGCAGCTCGTAGTCGCTGAACGCCTCGAACGGCTGGTCCCAGCCGTTGGCCGCGGCAAAGCCGGGTTCGGCGTCAAGGTCGTGGGGGCGCTCGGCCACGTGATTCCTCCGGAGACGGGCGCGGGCCGGCGGATGTGGCCGCGTCAGGGAGTCGTCTCGCTGGGGGCGCCGCCGGTTCGAGATGAGCGTCCAGCGGGGCGCGCCGGGCTCGATGGTAGCACCTGGCCGGGGAGAATCAGGTCGCGCGCAGCGGGCCATCCACGGGTACGGTCCACACTCTCGCCGTTCTAGTCCGGGTGAAGTTCATGCGGACCGGAGCAACGGGCGAGCCTGTCGCCGCCGGCATGCAGCCCTCGACCCTAGCGCCATCGTCGGGGTCGGTGGTCTGTACGATCGGACCGACCCAGCAGGCCGAGGAGGAGGAAACCAAGCGCCGCGATGAGCGCGACTCCCAACCATGGTCCGTTCGTCGTAGCGAGTTCGACCTCGGTCGGGGCTGCGTCCGTCGCCGGCGGCGTCGCACCGACGGCGACAGGGGGCGGATCGGTCGGGGTCGAGGTCGGCGCACTCCCCGGGCAGATCACGCCGGCCGGGAGGATGGCCTCGTATTCTGATCCGTCGGGAAGGGTCGCGGTCGTCTGAGCGAGCGTGCCCGCGTCGCCGACGAAGTCTACGTGCGCCTCGATGTAGCCCCAGACTTCGGCTCCCGGCCGGTCATCGCACCCCAGGTCGGCCGCCGACGCCGCCGTGAAGCGGACGCGTACTTCCGGCGAGAATTCGAAGCAGCCCGAGGTCCCGTCGCCTTCCAGCCAGACCTCCCACCCCTCGAACACCGTGCCGGTCACCGTGGTCTCGCCGACCAGGTCGGCGGTGCCGACCGGCTGGCGGGACACCTTGGGGTCGGAGATCGTCGCGGTCACCGTCTCGCCATCCAGGAACGTCCCTCCCTCGGCGTAGACGACATTTGAGGGGGGAACGGAGTAGGCCGTCTTGCGGCAAACCAACAGCGAGAAGAGGCGCTCGTCGATCGTTCCGGGCGGGACGATCCAGTTGTTATCGGGCCGGCCCCCGAAGGCGCTGAAATCGGCTCGAGCGGGGGCGCCCCAGCCCAACACCATCGTGATTCCGGCTAATGCGGCAACCAGCGTTCGACGATGCACCAGCTAAACCCTCTCAGTCCCTCGGGGATCAGATCGGTGGCCGTCCGCGGATTGTCCCACGGCCCCGTCATCTTCTTGCTCGCAACGGGGACGCTTGGGGGTGCCATTCGTTACGTGGTGCCGTCCGTGTGAGGTGACTCGCGACGGCTAGGATGTCACTCACCCCGGCTCCGGTAGACGGCGACGACCCGTGGGCCAGATCGTGTGGCCTTGCCACTGGACACCGCTCTGCGCGATGCGCGGAACAACCGCCGGTCAATGGATGGCGCGGAACTCCGCCCAGGCCGCCTCGACCAACTCGGGATCACAGAACAGCTCGATCGCGGTCTGGGCCACGAGCGTGGCCGCGAGGAGGGTCGTCTCGTCCGCGCGCGGCGTCGCGGCCGCGTCGCGGAACAGGATGGAGTGACCCGGCACGCCCTCATCGCAGATCGCGAGGTCGGGGTGGATGGTCGGGCAGACCCAGCTGACGTTGGCCATGTCGGTGCTGCCGGCGTTCGGGTCGTCGCCCATGTCGTCGATGCCGTAGGCGGCCATGTTCGCGCGGAAGCGCTCGGCGAGCACTTGGTTGTTGCGCATCGTCGTCGCCCCGCCGGACACGGTGACCTCGACCGTCGTCCCTGTCGCTAGAGCGGCCGCCTCGCACATCTGGATGAAGCGGGCCTTCATCTCCTCGTAGTACGCCTGATCGTCGCTGCGCAGCATGAACCAGGCGGACGTGCGGTCCGGGATGATGTTGGCGGCCGTGCCGCCCTCGCGGATGATCCCGTGGACGCGGGACGTCGGCTTGAGCTGCTGCCGCCACAGGCCGACCGAGCTGAACAGCGTGATCAGCGCATCGAGGGCGTTCCGCCCCTTCCACGGATCCGATGCGGCGTGCGACTGCAGGCCCGTGAAGACCACCTCGACGTCCTCGGACGCGAGGGGTGGCTCTCGACGTGGTTGCGGTCGCACGGGTGATAGAGCAGCGCGGCATCGATGCCGGCGAACAGCCCGTCATCGATCATGATCTGCTTGCCGCTCCCCCGCTCCTCGGCCGGCGTCCCGAGGAACACGATCTCGCCCGGCAGCTCGTCCGCGACGGCGGCCAGGGCGATCGCCGCGCCGACACCGGACGCGGCCATCGTGTTGTGGCCGCAGCCGTGGCCGAGACCGGGCAGGGCGTCGTACTCGGCGAGGATCCCGATGCGTGGGCCGTCGCTGCCGTGACCGCCACGGCCGCCGCGGCGTGTCGCCCGGATGGCCGTCGCGAGGCTGCCCGCCGGGTGCTCCACCTCGAACCCGTGCTCGCGGAGGACCTCGGCGATCCAGGTCGGCCGCTTGGTGCTCCTCGAACGCCGGCTCCGGGTTGGCGTGGATCCGGTGGGACAGGCCGACGATCTCGGCGCGGGCCGCTTGGACGGCCGCGACGACGCGGGTTTTCAGGTCCACCTGGGGCTCGGCGGGACGAGTCGCGGTCAGGTCGGGCACAGGTCCTCCGGCGAGTGGGTCGCGCGGCGAATGGAGCACCGCCGGCCGATGGTAGCGTCGCCCCGCCGTCGTATCAGCGTTCCGCCGAGAGCGTCGCCTCCGCCACGGCGGCGAGCGCCAGGATGAAGAGCGCGATCGGAAGCTCGAGCGCCCCCTGCAGCCGAAGGACGATGAAGATCGCGACGATCAGCCCGATCCAGCCGCCGCGGCGCGCCGCCCGGGTCCAGTCGCCCTGGTAGGCGATCCGCCGGTGACGCCCGAAGACGAGGAGCCATGCGACAGGAGTCGTCGTCAGTCCGACGGCGAGCCCGATGAGCGCGGCCCCGATGAACCCGGCTACGGGATCCGCGATGGGGTCGCGGGTCGTCACGATCAGCGCGACGAGCAGCCAGACGACGCCGGCCGCAGCAAAGATCGCGAGGTTGACCAGCCGGTCGCGGGATTCCATGCGCAGCGAGTCTAGGACGTCGGTCCCGTCCCATGCCCACGGCCGCAGGACGCGCTCGAGTCGCATGATCGATCGTGCCCTCCGTGTGGTGAGCGAGCGCGGATGCTGCCCGGACCGGGCACGATGGAGGGTCGGGTTCCGCCTGTCACCCTAGGCGAACCACCTATCGGGCGGTGGCCACGCTCGAAGGGCAGATGTCGCGGAACGGGCACCACGAGCAGGCCATCGCGTCCGGCGTCGCGTCGTAGTCGCGAGCGCGGATGCCGGCCGCCGCCGTCGCAATGCGCTCGCGGGCCTTCGCCAGCCGCTTCGGGTCAACGTCCACCTTCCCGACCAGCCCCGAGTCGAGGAAATGGAGTGCGAGCTGGTCCGGCAGGCGACCGGTCATCGCCTCGTAACCCATCGCGTAGATCTGGAGCTGCAGCGATTCGCGCGCACGCTGGCGAGCGCGGGCCGGATCGCGCAGGTCGGATGATTTGTAATCGGTGATCGTCACGTGTTCGCGACCCAGGATCCCGAGCGTCGGGGTGACGTGGTCGGCGGAGGGCTCGGTCTCGGAGGCCGCGGGCGCTGGAGCGTCGCCGGTCACGGGCTCGACGTCGACGCGGTCCCATCGTCCGCGCACCCGATCACCGCCCAGGGAGAAGCTGAACTCGCGTTCGACGTAGGTCGGGATGACGGCGCCGGGCAGGAGCTGCTCCTCACGGAACCGGCGCAGGGCGAGCCGGGCCCCGGCCAGCCGCGCCTCCTCGTGCTCGCGGCTCACGAAGCCCTCGTTCGACCAGGCCGAATCGAGGACCTCGTCGAGCTCCCCCTCCGACATCACGTGCCCGCGCGCGTGGCGGTGATGGAAGATCTGGACGACCTTGTGCATGGCCGCGCCGTACACGAGGGCGTGATGCGGGGCGGTCGGGACCCGCAGAACATGGCCGTACTTGTACTTGAGCGGGCAGGTCAGGTACGCATCGATCTGACCGAAGCTCAGGCTGAGTGGCTCGTCGATCGGGCCGCGTTCCGCCTCGACCGGGGCATCCACGGCCGCGAAGGACGCGAGCCGCTCCTCCGCGGACGCGGGCGTGAGACCGGCACCCGGCGTCGCCGCGGCAGCCGGCAGGTCCAGCGCTTCCAGGACGAACGGCGAGACTCGTCGCGCGCGGGCACCGCCGTAGTCCGCGGCGTGCGACAGGATCAGCTCGTCGCGGGCGCGGGTCATCGCCACGTAGCACAGCCGCCGTTCCTCGGCGAGCGACCGTTCCGCGGTCGGCAGGTCTCCACGGCCGAGGCCCGCCGGCAGCGCCAAGGCCTCGCCGCGGCCGTTGCCGGGGAACCGGCCCGCCACCAGCCCGGGCAGGTACACGACCGGGAACTCGAGGCCCTTGGCCTTGTGGACGGTCAGGACGGCCACCGCGTCCGCGTCCGGGTCGAGATCGGCGGTCGCCGGGTCGTCGCCGGCTTCGATCAGGGTCTGCAGGTGGCCGGCCACGAACATCGCCCGGTCGTCCGCCAGGAGCGCCGACTGCGCGCGGATGATGTCGAAGAAGCGGGCGACGTTGCCGAGGCCCTCCTCCGCAGCCGTGGTCGGGGTCCGCGCCAGCCGGGCCAGCATCCCGCTGTCGCGCAGGAACGCATAGAGGACCTCGCCCGCCGGCCGGTCGTGGGCCATCGCGGTGTAGCGGGTCACGTCCTCGACCAGCCGGTGGACCGCCCCCCGCGTCGCCGGCGAAACGCGAAGGATGCCCGGCTGTCGCTCGAGCTCGTCCATGGTCGCCCAGACCGAGCGATGGCGGCGACGGGCGGTGTTCACGATCGCGGTCAGGTCCTCGCCACCCAGGCCGTAGACCTCCGACGACGCCAGCGCGTAGAGATCCACGCTGGACTCCGGATCCGCGACGGCCCGCAGGAACGCCATGAGCAGGCGCACCTCGGGGCGGGCGTACAGCCCCGACGAGCCGGAGAACCGCCACGGGATGCCAGCGACGTTCAGCGCCCGGAGGACCGGGTCGGCATGGCCGTTGGCGCGCACGAGGACCGCGTGGTCGCGCGGCCGTGCTCCGACGGCGATCCGGCGAGCGATGTCCGACCCGATCCAGTCGGCCTCCTCCGAGCCGGTCGCGAACGCCTCGAGCCGGACGGGTGCTGCCGCCGGGTCGCGCCTCTCTGCCTTCAGCCGCTTGCTGATCCCCGCCCGAACCTCGAGCCGATCCGGGTCGTTGAACCGGACGAGACGGTACGACGCATCCAGGATCGGGCCGAGCGATCGATAGTTCCGTCGCAGCACCACGGTCCGGGCGCCACCGTAGCGGGCCTCGAAATCCAGGATGTTGTCCACCGCCGCGCCCCGGAAGGCATAGATCGCCTGGTCGTCGTCGCCGACGACCGTGACGTTGCGATGCGGCTCCGCGAGCAGCGACACGAGCTCCGCCTGTGCCCGGTTGGTGTCCTGGAACTCGTCGACGAGGACGTACCGGAACCGGCCGGCGATAGCCGACCGGGCCGCGGCCGAATCGCGGACGAGCCGCAGGGCGAGCGCCACCTGGTCGCCGAAATCGATGAAGCCGTTCGCCGCCAGCAGGTCCTGGTAGCGACCGAAGGCCCGCGCCAGCTCCAGCTGCCGGCGGGCGTCCTCCGTACGGGCCGCGGCCGCCTCCCCGTCCGACCCGCCGGCCTCGCTCGAGTCACCCAATGCCACGGCCTCCGCCGCAACCCGGTCGGCGAATGCCGCGTAGGTCGATGGCGTGATGTCCTCGTCCTTGCACCGACTGAACAGCGTCGCGAGGGCGCCCAGGAACCGCGTCGGGTCGCCAAGCGGCCGGTACTCCTGGAGCTCGAACTCGTACAGATGCTCGCGCAGGAAGATCACGACCTCCGCGCGGGACAGAACGCGAACGTCTGGCGCCAGCCCGAGCTCCAGGGCGTACTCGCGGATGAGCCGGTCGCCGAAGGCGTGGAACGTGGCGATCGAGGTATCCGTGTAGCCATACGGGACGAGCTGGTCCACCCGGACGGCCATCTCGTCCGCGGCCTTGTCCGTGAAGGTCAGCGCCAGGATCTCCGACGGCTTCGCGCGGCGCGACGCGATGAGCCACGCGATCCGCCGCGTGATGACCTGGGTCTTGCCGGTACCGGCCCCCGCGATGACGAGCAGCGGCCCCTCCCCGTGCGTCACCGCGCGGAGCTGGTCCGGGTTGAGGCCCCCGAGCAGCGCCTCCATGCCACTCTGGCCCTCGGCCGCTCCCGGAGCGGTCGGCGCCATCACCGGCACCAGTTCCCGCCAGGCCGGGATCTGCTCGAGCGGCATCGGCCCACGTCGGCGGGCGCGGACGACGGGGCGGGTCACGGGGATGGGGATCCGGGCGGGCGTCGGGTCAGCGATGGGGGCCATGTGCGCACCATCGCCGACCGCTGTGACACCTAGGCTGTCAGGCGCTGGCCTGGCGGATCGCGGCGGTCTCTTCCTCCGACAGCGCCGCATCCGAGCGGCCGCCGCGGATGGCCTTCGCGTACACGCGCGTGCCCGAGCGCGCATGCAGGCTCGAGAGGACCCAGCCGTTCCCCTCCAGGTCGAGCAGGGCCAGGGCGAAGCTCTGGTTCCCGCCCGTCTCCTCGAACGGGTTGTAGCGGACGAGCCCGACGCGCGAGAACGCGCGCAGCCCGGCCGCCTCGAGCGCCCCGGTTCGAGCCGTCAGTCGATCGACCTCGCGCGCGAGGCCGTGGACCTTCTCGAGGTGCGCACCGAGCACATCCTCCAGGCTCATGCCCTCCTCGCCGCGGGTGATGCCGGTCAGCCGGCCGCCCACCCGACCGACCCGCCGCGCCACCAGCAGGATGAGCACGAGGAGCAACAGGATCGCGACGGCGAACGCCACGACGATCGGGCCGAGATAGGGCTGAACGAGGGCGTTCAGGTCGATGGGATGGGCCTCCTTGAACCTTTGTTCGAGTCTAGCAGGGCCCCCTCACTAGCCACGCATCTCCGGCGGCCGTCGGCGGGGCGGGGTGCTATCCTCTGCCGCTGGCGGATGCGTACGAGCGCACGCCCACGACCCGACCGCCTCGGAGGCCCTTCGAACCCATGGCCAAGCGTGCACGCGGCACCACCAGACCCGGCCAGCGCGCCCCGCTCCAACGCTCGGGCTCGGCGGCCCGCCCGCCGCTCGCCGGCCCGCCGCTCGCGAGCCCGACCGCGACGCCCCGCCCCCCGACGCTGACGGCAGAAGAGGAGGCGCGCGCGGCCGAGATCGAGGCGCGTCTCGTCGCCGCGGAGCGCTCCGCGGAGGAGGCGGCCCGCCGCCAGACGCGTGGACGCCGCGTCACGGAACGCGAGGCACCCGTCCGCTCTGGCTCGATCGCTGTCCGAGCGTCCGAGGAATACGCCTACGTCATCCGCGACATCCGGCGGATCGCCCTGATCGGCGGTTCGCTCCTGATCCTGTTGATCGCGATCTGGGTCGTGACCCAGGCGACCGGCGCCGGACCCGTCGGCACGAGCTGACCTGGCGGGCCGTGCCCGCGGCCCACTCCCGGCCGTCGCGGCGGCCCACCGCGCTACCATCGGCGGGTCATGCCCACCGCCCGACGTCCCGCCGGCGCCCGCCCGGAGGCGCTGTTCCAGCCACCGCCTGAGGCCCAGCCGCTGGCCGCCCGGATGCGTCCCGCGGAGCCTCGATGAGTTCGTCGGCCAGGCGCACCTCGTCGGCGAACGCGGCCCGCTTCGGCGGAGCATCGCCCGGGGCCACCTCGCGAGCCTCATCTTCTGGGGCCCGCCCGGGACCGGCAAGACCAGCCTCGCCCGGCTGCTGGCCGGCGAGATCGGTGCCCATTTCTCGACGGTCTCCGCGGTCATGGCCGGCGTCGCCGACGTCCGCTCGCTGATCGCGGAGGCGCAGGACCGGATCGCCCTCCACGGCACGCGCACGGTGCTCTTCCTCGACGAGATCCATCGATTCAACAAGGCCCAGCAGGACGCCCTCCTGCCTCATGTCGAGGACGGCACGATCACGCTCGTCGGCGCGACGACGGAGAACCCCTACTTCGAGGTCAACTCGGCGCTGCTGTCGCGGATGCGGGTCTGGCGCCTGGAACCGCTCAGCGACGAGGACGTCGCGACGGTCGTCCGCCGCGCGCTCGAGGACGAGGAACGGGGCCTCGCCGGCGCGCTCGGGCCCGAGGGCGGCGTCGCGCTCGCCCAGGACGCCTTCGATCATCTGGTCGGGCTCGCCGGGGGCGACGCGCGGGCGGCCCTGAACGTACTCGAGGGGGCGACCGCCCTGGCCGAGGGCGAGGGCATCCGCGACAAGCAGGGGCAGGTCACGCCGCGGCTCGAAGACGTCGAAGCCGCCGCCCAGCAGCGCGTCCTCGCCTACGACCGCGCCGGCGACGGCCACTACGACACGGTGTCGGCGTTCATCAAGAGCCTGCGCGGCAACGATCCCGACGCCGCGCTCTACTGGCTGGCGGCGATGATCGCGGCGGGCGAGGACCCCCGGTTCATCGTCCGCCGCCTGATCATCAGCGCGTCCGAGGACGTCGGCAACGCCGATCCACGCGCGCTCCAGGTCGCGGTCGCCGCCGCCCAGGCGCTCGACCATATCGGTCTCCCCGAGGCGCAGTACGCGATGGCCCAGGCCACAGTCCTCATTACGTTGTCTCCGAAGTCGACGCGGTGGGCCGAGCGTACCTCGCCGCGATGGCGGACGTTCTGAAGCACGGGTCGCTGCCGGTCCCGATGCACTTGCGTACGGCGGGTGACCGTCGGATGAAGGCAGCACGGCATCGGCGTCGGGTACCAGTTCCCCACGACTACGAGGGCGACGACATCGAGCAGCAGTACCTACCCGACGAATTGGTCGGAAGCCGGTACTACTTCCCGAACGATCAGGGCCAGGAAGCCAACATCGCCGCGCGCATGGAGGCTCGCGCGCGAGCGCGCGCGCAGAAGCCGAGGCGGAAGGACCGGCCAAGCCCGCCGATGGCCTCGATGTGCGACGCGTTGAGGCCGAATATGGAGAACCGCAAGAAGCTCGCCGACACGCAGAAGAAGGACGCGTCGGGAGCCTGACCTACGCGGCCCGCCGTCGCGTGCGCTTCGCCCGTGCGACGATCCGGACGAGGTGGTTCGCCAGCGTCAGCATCTCGAGGGCTGCCTCCGGATTGTCCTCAACCGGCTCGTGAGCCCGCGGGTTGCGGACGCCCGTCATCATCCCCGCGAAGATGTAGCGGTACCCGTCCTGCTCGTCGCGGTCCGACTGCGACGCGAGCCCGTTCAGCCTCAGCACGGGTGCATCAGCGCGGAACGCGTGGTGCATCAGGTCGGGGCCGTCCTTCGACGTAAGCCCGCTCTTCTTCTTCACGAGGTTGTTGACGTGCATGCAGCCGCGCCGAACGGCGTCAGCGTAGTGCTTGTTCCGGAACAACCGGATGGTCGCGGTACGCAGTCCGGCATCCGTAACGACTTGGTCGTAGAGGAAGTCGATGTCGTCCTGCTCATGCGCGACGAGCTCGACCGGGCGCGACTGGATCTCCTCGATGGCCGTCGTGATCCTACGGACGCGGTCGACCACCGACTCCGAGTAGCTCCTAGTCGCGGTCATAGAGGTGCCTCGCCATCGACTCGAATACCTTGTCGATCTGGACCGCGTCCATGCCCTTGTCGATGTAGACCTGGATGGCGATGCTCACGGAGGGCATGCGCGACGACTTCCCTCCGTCACCATCGTTCGCGCGCTCGCGGGTGCGGCTCGCGGTGATGGTCGCGTTCGCCTTCCCACTCGTCGCGGCGACGGTGACGCGCGCCGGCCGTGTAGGGACGAGCGCCTTGTTGGTGCTCGCGCCGTTCCTTCGCGACCGCGACGCGCGGTCGGTCGCGGCCGAGATGTCGCCCTTCGCGATCATCACGTAGAACGCCGCGAGCTGGTTAGCGCGAGGTGCGCCGCTGTTCAGCTCGGACATGAACCATCGCTGGGCCGCGTCGTGGTCGGGCGCGTCCGGAGGCGACACGTCCTTGAGCGCCTGGGGGTACAGGTTGTCGATGATCTCCCGACACGCCTCGGCGTACGTAGAGTCCTCTCGCCACTTCGCGGCGAGGGGCGTCAGCCGGTTGTCCTCGTCGAGGAGCCCGACCGCCTTCAGCGACGGCAGCGCGTTCGTGGCGACCTTGTTGCCGAGGCCGAGCGCGTTGGTGAGGTACGTGGTGGTGACCTCGCCCTTCGGCGGCGAGTTGTAGAACCGCTCCCTGAGCGCCAGCCAGATCTTCGCGGGGATGGCCGGGTATCCCTTCCGGGTGCTTGCCACTGTCGACTCCGTTCCGCCCTATGACCGCGCGACGGCGTGGTGCCGTGCGTCTCAGTGAGAAGGATACTGCGACGAGTCAAGTAGTGTGCGAACGAATGTTCTAGCTCCAAGTCGCGCTCCTCCTCGTGTGGAAGAGCTGTGGATACGGTGCGGACGACCCTGTGGACGACGGGCCTGACTCCCCTCCCACTTGGCGTTTGTCGCTGATGCCGCGGCGGCATGTTGGGGATGCGGGCCGCGCCTCCGCTGGCTGAGCCGAGGTGCGCGACTCTAACGGCGACCGTCGTTCCGTTGGAACGGCGACGTGTACACGAGTCCCGACGACATCTCCGACCACCCGTGGTGGAGTCGGACGAGGCGGTCGAGCGGGTCCGCGTAGTACTGGACCTCACGGTCGCGCAGTTTCCGCCAGTCCCGACTCGGACGTCCCCATTTCGGATCCCCGCCCGCCGGCGTGTGGACCGTGTCGAGTCGGTCGAGCATCTGTGGCTCACCGCCGAGGAACCAGAAGTGCGACGCCGCCAGCCTCGCGTCGCGGGCCTCGGTCGCGATGTCATCCAAACCACGGAGTCCGAGCCTCGGCTGGCGACGCGCCATCCGCATGAAGATGTCTAGCTCGGTGGCCGCAAGGGTAATCACGTAGAGGAGCGCGATCTCGCTGCCGTAGTGGTCGAACACCCCGGGGCGGTCCGACTGGTTGTGGCCGCGGAGGGCCTCGCATGCACGGCCGAGCCGTGGATGCTGATGCCGTGGAGATCCTCGACGCGCGAGAGCATCCGCTCGGCGTGGGCGGGAAGCGTGCCGTGGTCGTCGTGTGTCGTCACGCGAGGATGGTAGAGGCCGCGTCGCCCCGCGCCGCAGTCGCGTTGGTTCGCAGGTGCCGCGCGGCTAATCTTCCTGTGTGAGCACCATCAACGGCGCAATCGCATCCATCCTCGGGGGAGTGTTGGCTGTCGCCGGCGCTAGCTTCCTCGCGGTGGAATACCGAACCCCGGTCATGGTCCTGGGCATCCTCGCAATCGCCGCTGGCGCCCTTTGGCTCATCGTCGCTGGCGGGCAGAGGGCCTATCGGTTGGCTCGGCGCGTGAACGCCAGGTCCCCCGACATCTACGTCGAGAAGGTCCACTTCAAGGACCAGATGCTCGTGGACTTCCAGAACCAGCTCGTCGGTGCGGCGACGTTCGCCTATGTCCGCGTGCGCAACAGGGCCAAGAAGCCCGGCGACGATACGGACGCCAAGCGCTGCGTGGCGTATCTCACCTTCTACGACGATGACCGCAAGATCATCGGTTTCGCTGGACGATGGGCAGGCACCAAGCAGAAGTTCGAGGTGGCCTTCCCGACGGACGTTGAGCGCCAGGTCACCATCAAGGCGCGTGAGTCGCACGACCTTGACTCGATGATGAAGCGCTTCTCCGAGGACAACGCACGCGGCTACCACAACGACATGGACGAGGAGGCCGCCGGGGAGTTTCGGCCGGGCCACTACTGGCTCAGGGTCGACGTGGACGGTCAGAACTTCGACGCAATCACGACGTGGGTCCGACTTGAGCATGGCGGGGCCGGTCACGCGATCACGGGCGAACTCGTCCCTACACCCCGCCTCACCCAGCGGCTGAGGTGGCGGCTTGCCCGTGGTGTTCCCGCGCCGACGCAGATGTTGAGCTACGCCGACGACGACGCGAACGCCCTCGGCCAGGAGGTCGGCGACGGCCTCATGGAGCTGAACGAGCTGAGCCAGGCCATCCTCGGAGAACCGGTAGGCACAGCGCTCGCCCCGACAAACCCCGATATGGAACAAAATGGCCGGCTAGTTCGGGACGGCCGTTTCGTCCTGCACGCGGAACCAGCGATGCGAACGAGGCTGATGCACGTGGCTCGGTCGACTCTGAGCGACTCGACGCCACATGAGCACGAGGCAGTCATCCTCGACGCGTCCGAGGCTGCGATGCGACTCGGCTTGACCGTCGAGTTCGGACGTGTTCTTGAGTCGATGGGGGACGAGCGGTTCTGTCGCTGGGTGGCCACCACCGGGTTCTAGCCGCGACGCCCCAGTCTGGGCTGCGCCGGACAAGCCCAAGATCGACCCTCGGCGGCGTGGAGCCCGCAGTAGGCTGTGTCCGTGAGCCCTAAGCAAGCCTCCGCGACGGCTGCCGTCGTCAGCGCGGTTGCCGCACTTGTAAGCCTCTGCGCGCTCTTGTTGACGACCTGGCTCCAATGGCGCGCCAGTCACCCGCGCGTTGAGGTCGAGGGCGCCATCCATACGCTCGTCTCATCGAGCAGCATGGGTGATCCGAAGTTCGGGATTGAAGTCCGCAACGTCGGCGTTATCCCGGTGGTCGTCACGAGCGTCGGGGTGCGCTTTCGTAACGGCGAGTTAGGGACGCTCGCCTATGCGCGGACACTGATGGGCGAGCAGGTACTGCCGAAAAAGCTCGAAGCCGGTGAGTCGGTATCGCTCGCGAACGAGCTGCAGCCGGTGGTCGACTCGCACCACGAGAAGACGGTCGTCGCGGTCTGGGCGCGAACGCAGGCGGGCCGCACTTACGTGGGCAAGAACACCGCCAAGCTAAACGGTTTCAAGCCGAGTGCGAAGGAGACCGCGACGCCCCGGACTGGTGCTGGCCGCGACTGACCATCCGTTCACACGGCTGAGCGGGGTCGGCCGTCCGGGCGCGGAGCGCGGCCCGTCGCGAAGGGTAGGCGGCGGCGCTTAACTGCGACTCACCGCGTCACTTCGGCGCCCGCAGCGTGATGCGTCCGCCGTCCCCGGTGAGGACCGCCATCAGCTCGCGCGTGTCGATCTCGCAGCGGACGATCCGGTCCGCTTCCTCGACGTAGGCGAACGTCGGCGGGAGGACGTCCTCGTGACCCCAATAGTTCGCGTCGTGGATGACTCGGACGGCTTCTCAATGGCTGCGGTCAGGACGGCCGAGCATCGCTCGCATGCGTCGCGTCCGTCACTCGTCGGCATTCGAGCCCCAATAGCGGACGATGACCTTCGCGACTGCGCCAACGATTGTCGCGCCATCCGGAGTTGCTCGATGGACTCCTGGCCATGGCGCACGTCATAGCTCGCCTGACGCGGCTCGATGAGACGCGGACCGCTCGCATCCGAGGAAGCGACTTCGCGGAGCTGCTTCTCAGCCAGATTGCCCTAGAGCTGTGCCTGGTCGTCGAGGACGTGTTCCGCAGAGCCAGCGGACACCACTGGACGTTCGCGCCGTTGTCGGCCTGGTACGCCCCGCAGGCTGGAATGAGCTTCACGACACAGGACCTCAAGGACCTGAACGGCCGCTTCAACGCGGACTTCGATGGAACCTTGGCCGAGATCCTTGACGGCAAGGCCGTCACGTCGTACCCCAAGGCCTTGTCCGATCGAGAGCGCGACCTGGCGGCCACGTACGGGATACGGAACCAGTCTGCCCACGGCCTCGAGCGGGCCGCGGCCGCTGCGGTTGAGTTCGATCGCATCATTCCCCGAGTCTTCTGGGCGCTCTTCGCAGCCCTGGAGACCCTGTACCCGTAGGTGCCGACGCCTCCGATGCAGGAGTCGAGACAAGACGGCGAGCAGAGCGGCCAGCCCGCCCACGCATGCCGTCCCGCCCAGGGCAGGCCAAGCCGGAGCTCAGCGCTCAGCTCACCGACTTCTTGACGAGCTCGCCGATCTTTTTCTCGTCGGCGGCGGTCAGCTTCGTCAGGGCCCAGGCCGTGGGCCACATGGAGCCCTCGTCGAGGGTGGCGTCATCGTTGAAGCCGAACGACGCGTACCGCGACTTGAACTTATCGGCGGCCGTGAAGAAGCAGATGACCTTGCCGTCCTGGTTGGCATACGCGGGCATCCCGTACCAGGTCTTCGGCGAGAGGGCCGGCGCGCTGGCCTTGACGATCGCGTGGATCCGCTCGGCCATCACGCGATCCGCATCCGGCATCTCGGCGATCTTTGCGAGCACGTCGGCTTCCCCGTCGGCCTTGCCCGCGCCGCGGCGCGCGGCAGCCTTCCGCTCCTTGACGGTTTCCTTGAGGGCGGCCAGTTCCTCGTCCGTAAGAGCCGCGGACCTCGTGGTGGTGCGCTTGGTGGTCTTCTTCGTGTCGTTCATGTCAGGTGTCCTTTCTGCGATTCTGTCGCGTGGGTCAGGCCGCGAGTCGCGTGAGCAGCGCGTCGAGCTGGTTCCAGCCCCACTTCGCGCCGCCCTGCGCGTACTTGACGGTCTCGTCGCGCTCCTCGGTCGTGTCGAACCGAGACGTGATCGCGAGATGCGTCCCGGTACCGACCCGCTCGAGCTCGATCGTCTGGGTCATCGGTTTGCCGTAGGGACCTTCCATCCCGAACGTCTGGATGAGACGGTCCGGCGGGTCGATCTCGAGGAAGTCGCCGACGAACGCGCTCTCCTTGTCGGTGCCGACGTTCGAGACGAACCGGTAGCCGCCACCGGTTCGGAGGTCGAAGCGGTCCACGGTCGTGCCCTGGCCCCACCACTGCGGGATGAGGGTCGGGGTCCGTGTAGGCGGCCCAGACGCGCTCGATCGGATGGTCGAACACGCGCTCGACGCGGAACTCGAGATCGCTCGGCTTGGTGAGGACGACGGCGTGGGGGTCCTGCTGGTCGACGGTCACTGCGGGTCTCCTTTCGTGCGGTCGAGGAGGTCCCCGAACCGATCCAGTTGCTCGTTCACCATCTGCCGATAGATCTCGACCCAGTCGCGGACGTCGTCAAGCCGCCGCGGCCCCAGGTGGCACAGCCGCGTCCGACCGACCTTGACGGTGGCGACGAGCTGGGTCTCCTCGAGGATGCGGACGTGCTTCTTCATCCCGGTCAGCGACATGCCGAACGGTTCGGCAAGCTCGCTGATCGTCGCGCTTCCCTGGCCCAGCCGCTCGAGCACGGCTCGGCGGGTGGGGTCGGCCAGCGCGGCGAACGTCCGATCGACCGGTGAATAGTGAACCATACGGTTCAGTATTGCGTGCGACCCATTCATTGTCAAGCGCCGAGACTGTTCTATCCGTCGCACAACCATTGGCACCTCGGCGCCGTCGCGCTGTTCGAGGTGCGCAAGGGGAGCCCGACCGGCGCCGTCGTCGGCGGCCTATCGAACAAGACCTCGTTCTGCCTGATCGACCTCTACAAACTCGATGGCAATTCGCCCACGAGCGAGAGGGTCTTCTGGGACTGCTACACGAGCTACCAGGGCATCGCCGCCGGGTGGGTCGACCAGTACCACCAGGCGACCGACGGCCAGGAGCTCGATATCACGGGCATCCCGAACGCCAACGACTACTACTTGGTGACCACTTCGAACCCCGACGGCAACTACGTCGAATCGGACCTGACGAACAACAGCGCCTGGGTGAAATTCACCCTGAGCGCTGACAGCAACGGCAACCGCAAGGTCACCGTCACGGGGCACTCCACGTGTGACAGCCCCGGGATGTGCGGCGAGGTCAGCGCCAACCGCTGACGCGCCGGACCGCTATCCGACGAGCCCGCCGACCGGCGGGCTCGTCGCAGGTCTGAGCCGGTTTTCGGCCGAGGTCGGCCTCAGTCGCCGCCCTTGCCCTTTGCCGTTGCCCTTCCCCTTGCCGTTGCCATCGCCCTCCTCGTCGGCTTCCTCGGCTGCGGGGGTCGGCTTCGCCGTGGGATCGGTCGTCGCGGCCGGGGTTCCGCTCGCTCCTGCAGCGGCGTTCGCTGGGTCGTTTGGCGAGCTTGCGGTCGCCATCCCGACGACGAGGGCCAGGGTCAGGGCGCCCACGACGCCAGCCATCGCGAGCGCACTCCGCGAGGGCCGCCGTTGCAGGACCGGCGCAGGTGGCACGGATGCCATTTGCGGTTCCGGCGCGGGTGGCGGTTCGATAACGGGTGGCGGTTCGATCGCCAGGGGGGCGGCGGAAGCCGCGACCGCAGCGGCCACAGGGATCGCGATGACCTCCGTCGGCGCCGCCGGATCGGGTGGGACCTCGACGGCGACCGGCACCCCCGGCAGTCGATGAAGGTCGATGGCCATGGCGGACCCATCCGCGTAACGGTCGCCGGGGTCGCTGGCCAGGGCACGCGCCAGGACGGCCCAGGTCGCGTCGGCCAGGCCGTCGGGACGGGCCACGGGCGTCGATGCGGCGGCCACCCGGGCCTGGAGGGTCGTCGCCGGGAAGGCGGCCACGCCTGCCAGCATCTCGTACAGGACCGTGCCAAGACCCCAGACGTCGGTGGCAGGTGTCGCGGTCGTCCCGGCGAGTCGCTCCGGAGCCAGGTAGCGCAGGGTGCCGACCACGCCGTCGTCGGCGGTCAGGGCGGTCGCATCCATCAGCCCGACGGCGATCCCGAAGTCGGACAGGCGCGCGACGCCGTCGTCACCGATCAGCACGTTGGCGGGCTTGAGGTCGCGGTGGACGATGCCGCGTTCGTGGACCGCGGCCAGCCCATCGGCCACGGCCGCGCCGATGGCCAGTGCCTCGGCCTCGTCGAACCGATGCCCGTCGGCCGCGAGCTCCGCGACGGAGCGGCCCGCGACGAAGTCCATCACGAGCGCCGGCTCGTCCTCGTCGAGGACGGCGTCACGAACCGCGACGACGTTCGGGTGGCGGATCGCCTCCATGGCCGCGGCTTCCCGGCGGAATCGCTCGCGGGCGCCCTCGTCCTCGACCAGGTGCGGGTGGAGGCGCTTGATCGCGACGACCTCGCCGGTGCGCTCGTCATGGGCGCGCCAGACCGAGGCCATGCCCCCCATGGCGTGTGCTTCGAGCAGGCGGTATCGGCCCCCCAGCAGTCGTCCGTCCATCGGCTGCTTGTACCACGCACGGCGTTTGCGGCGCGATGACCCATTCGGCGGCCGGCCGTTGCAAGCACCTGCCAACGTCGTCCTCGCACGCGTCCGCGTCGCGAGCCCGCTCGCGCCGGAGCGTCACACTGGCCACGAGCGCGGCACGAGCCGCGACGGAGGGAGACGTCCGTGCCGCGAGTTCGCCCGTCGCCGCCGCCTGGGAGCTGCTCCACCGGTTCGTGCCCCGTGGCGCGATCCTCCTCTCGACGCTCACGTTCATCGGCTACTTCCTGGGCCTCGTCCGCGAGCGGATCCTCAGCCAGTCGTTCGGCATCGGTGACGAGCTCGACGCCTTCAAGGCCGCCTTCCTGATCCCGGAGCTGCTGTTCAGCGTCATCGTGGCCAGCGGGCTGGCGGCCCCGTTCATCCCGATCTTCACGGGCCTCAAGCGCGACGAGGGCGAGCGGGCGGCGCACGACTTCGGTCAGACGGTGCTGACGCTGGCCGTGCTCGTCATGGGCGTCGTCTCGGTCGTGCTGTTCATCGTCGCCCCGCTTGACCGCCGACGTGGCGGCACCGGGCTTCGGACCGGAGAAACGCGCCCTCTACATCGACCTGTTCCGGGTCATGTGCTTCACCCAGCTGCTCTTCGCGGGCTCGATGGCCCTCGGCGAGGTGCTCGTGGCTGAGCGGCGGTTCTTCTTCTACGGGGCGGCTCCGCTGCTCTACAACCTCGGGATCGTCATCGGCACGGTGCTGTTGGTCGATGCGATCGGCATCTTCGCGCCGGCGGTCGGTGCGCTCCTCGGGGCGTCGATGCACCTGGGCATCAGGCTGGTCGGCATCTCGCGCACGACGTTCCGGCCGTGGCCCCGGCTGCACCTGCGGACTCCGGCCATCGGGGAGTTCTTCCGCCTGCTGCTGCCCAAGACCGGGGGCGGCCCGATCGATCCGCTGACGTTCATCTTCTTCACGAACCTGGCATCGACGATGGCGGTCGGCAGCGTCACGGTGATCGACCAGGCCCGCAACTTCCAGAGCCTGCCGGTGAGCCTCATCGGCGTGACGTTCGCCCTGGCGACCTTCCCGACCCTGGCGCTGCGCTACGCGGCACACGATCGGCGCGGCTTCACGGCCCTCGTCGTCCGGAACGGCATCACGATCGGGCTGCTGACCGTCGGCGCGGCCATCGGACTGATCGTCCTGGGACCGCTCGGCATCGACATCCTGCTCGGGGGCGGCGAGTTCGGCCCCGACGACGTCACCCGGCTGGCGGGGGTGCTCGCGGTGTTCGCGCTGTCGGTGCCGTTCGAGAGTCTCGGGCACCTGCTCAGCCGGGCGATCTACGCGACCCACCACACCCTGTGGCAGGTCGGGGCGACGGTGGTCGGCTTCGTGGTCACGATCGTGACGGCCCTGATCCTGGCCGGCAGCCTCGAGGTCCTCGCGATCCCGCTCGCGTTCACCGTCGGAAGCGCCACGCGCTGCGGGCTGCTTGTCGCGGTCCTCGCCCGACGGATCCGGCGCATGCCGGCGGAGGCCCTGGCGGCGGCGACGGACCTCGGCCTAGCGGGCCTCGACCGGGATCGTCGGGGCGACGGTGATGTACAGCCCGTCGCGATCGGGGTAGGCGCCCTCGGGCCGTTTCCATTCGAGGAAGTTGCGTTTCATCTCGGCGGCGTCCTGGAAGGTACCGGGAGGATCGGACCGCCCCCAGATGGAGGAGATCCGCGGATACCACGGGTCCAGGATGTACGCACCCTTCATCTCCGCGTCCTTGAAGATCGCGGGATCGGCGTCGGCGCGGTACCCCGTCATGACCCAGGTGTGGGCACCGCGCCACGCCAGCAGGATCACCGGCGAGTTCGTCTCCTGGATCGCCTTCGCCGAGTCCCGCAGGGCGCCGCTGCGCGTCTCGAACGCCCGGATCTCGTAGCCCGGGGCGCCGTACGCCTTGAGCGCGAGCGCCATGGCCGCCGGGCCCCAGTCGCCGTTGTGGCTGTCGTCGTACGACTCCCACCGGCGGACGCGACCCGCGATCTCGTTCTGGGTCGCCTCGGAGGTATTCACGAGCCCGAGGACCGCGAGGACCATCTGGACGCCAGCCGGGGCGCACCAATCCTTGTGCGCCTGCGTAGCGAAGACCGCCTTGTGGTTCGTGACGATGTCCACGTCCATGGCGACGCGCTTGGGGCGGGGGGTCGGGGTCGGCGTGGGGGCGGGCGTCGGGGTCGGCGTGGCACCCGGCGCCGGCGTGGCCGGAACGGGCGTGATCTCCGGCGTCGGTGATGGGGTCTCGGGCGGTTCCGTGATGCGGACCGTGCCGAGCGTCGGTCGGTCCGGGACCGGACCCGCGAGGAACCGGTCGACCCGGTTCAGGACCGATTGCCAGCCCTCCCCCGCCCCGAACGTATCGGTCACGACCAGGAACGTCCCGAGGGTCCCGCCCACGATCGCCAGCAGCACGACGCCCACGGCGAAGCGGCGCAAGCGGCGGCGGGCACGGGGCTCGGGATGGGTCACGATTTGGATCACTCCGGGAGGGGGCACGGTTCTTGACGTTCGGAGACGTCACCTTGTTGCGAGGCCGTGCTCGGGGCCAGTGTCGGCCAGATGCCCGAAACGTGCCGTCCAGCCGGACGGCGCCGTTCGTGGCACCATCCCGGTCAGGGCCCGCCGCTCACGCCCCTCCCTCCACCAGCCGCCGACCGTCGCCCGCCCAGCCAAGGAGCGTCCCGTGGACCGTTTCGAGCCCAATCTGCGCATCCCGGGCCCCACCGCCCTGCCCCCCACGGTCCGCGAGGCGGGCGCCCGCCAGATGATCAACCACCGCGGACCGGAGTTCGCGGCGATGCTCGGCCGCATCCTCGAGGGCATGAAGCCGTACTTCGGCACGACCTCGGATGTCGCGATGATCTCGTCCGCGGGCTCGGGCGGGCTCGAGGCCGCGGTCGTCAACACGCTCTCGCCCGGCGACCGGGTCCTGGGCGTGAGCATCGGCTCGTTCGGCGACCGGTTCGCCAAGATCGCGACGGTCTACGGCGCGGACGTGACCAAGCTCGATGCCGAGTGGGGCTACGCGGCGGCAGCCGACGAGGTCCGCGAGCGCCTGCGCTCGATGCCCGACGCCAAGGCCGTGCTGCTGACTCACAACGAGACCTCGACCGGGGTCATGAACCCCATCGCGGAGCTCGCCGCGGCGATCCGCCAGGAGGCGCCGGACGCCCTGATCCTCGTCGACAGCGTGTCCGGCCTCGGCGCGGTGCCGTTCCGGATGGACGACTGGGGCGTCGATCTCGTCGTCACCGGATCCCAGAAGGCCTGGATGGCCGCGCCGGGCCTCGCGATGATCGCCGCATCGAAGCGGGGCTGGGCGGTGATGGAGACCGCCCGCATGCCGCGCTTCTACCTCGACCTGCGGGCCCATCGCGACGCCGCGACGAACGGCCAGACCCCGTTCACGCCGGCCATCGCGGTCGTCTACCAGGTCGACGAGGGACTACGCCTGATGGCGGCCGAAGGGGCCGACAACATCTTCGCGCGTCACGAGGCCTGCGCGGCGGCCGCTCGCGCCGGCCTCCTCGCCCTCGGCTTCGAGCTGTTCGCGGACCAGCGCCACGCGTCGCGGACCGTGACGGCCGCCAACGTCCCTGACGACCTCGACTGGAAGGCGTTCAACGCCGAGGTCAAGCGACGCGGCGTCGTCCTCGCCGGCGGCCAGGGCAAGCTGACCGGCCGGATCTTCCGGCTGGGACATCTCGGCTCGGTGACGCTAGAGGAGATCCTGGGGGCCCTGAGCACGCTCGAAATCGCGGCACTGGCCAGCGGCCGGACCGTCAGTCCGGGTGCGGCCGTCGCGGCGGCGCAGGTGGCGGCGCTCGAGTCGTACGGGATCGTGGCCGGGACCGCCGCCCGGGCCGGCGGATGAGGGTCCTCGTCGCGGAGGCGATCGCGCGTGAGGGCATCGAGCTCCTCGCCGCGGCGCACGAAGTCGACGAACGGCTCGGGTGTACTCGGGAGCAGCTCGCCGGGCTCCTGCCCGACTACGACGCGCTCATCGTCCGCAGCCAGGTCCGGGTCGACGCCGAGCTCATCTCCGCGGGGTCCCGCCTGGTCGTCATCGGGCGCGCCGGCGTCGGCGTGGACAACGTCGACCTCGACGCGGCAACCCGTGCCGGGATCACGGTCGTCAACGCCCCCACCGGCAACACGATCGCCGCCGCCGAGCACACGCTGGCGCTGCTCTACGGCGTCGCCCGGCGGACGGCTGCGGCGGACGCCTCGGTCCGGCGGGGCGAATGGAAGCGCTCGGCGTTCACCGGCCTGGAGCTCCGTGGCCGGACGCTCGGGATCGTCGGTCTCGGCAAGATCGGCCAGGCCATCGCCGGCCGGGCCAGGGCGATGGAGATGGTCGTCCTGGGCAGCGACCCGTACGTGACCGCGGAGCAGGCGGCCAACCACGGGGTCGAGCTCGTCGAGTTCGACACGCTGCTCGCTCGGTCGGACGTCGTGACCGTGCACGTGCCATTGACGCGGGCGACGAAGGGCCTGCTGGGCCGGGCCGCCATCGCCAAGCTCAAGCCCGGCGCGATCGTGCTGAACGTCGCGCGTGGCGGCATCGTCGACGAGAAGGCGGTCGCGGAGGCGCTCGAATCCGGGCACCTCGCCGGTGCCGGCATCGATGTGTTCGACGAGGAGCCACCAGTCGGGTCGCCCCTGCTCAGCGCCCCGAACACGCTGCTGACCCCGCACCTGGGAGCGTCCACCGCCGAGGCCCAGGTCCTCGTTGCGGAAGAGGTGGCCGGCCAGGTGCTCGAGGTCCTCGGCGGGCGGAGCGCCCGGTACGCGGTCAACGCGCCGCTGCTGACCCCGGAGACGGCCCGCGCGATCGGGCCCTACCTCCCGCTGGCCGAGATCCTGGGCCGGTTCTTCGCCCAGTTCTCGCGCGGGGGCGTGAAGACCCTGACGCTCGAGATCGCCGGCGAGCTGGCCGAGCACGACGGCTCGCCGCTCACTGCGGCGGTCCTGCGCGGCCTGCTCGAGACCGTCACGACCGAGCGGGTCAACCTCGTCAACGCGGGCGCACTCGCCAAGGCCCGCGGGATCACGCTGGTCGAGCGCAAGACATCGGATGCCGGCGCGTTCGCGTCCCAGCTCGCCGTCTGGAGCGAGGGTCGCGGGGGCCCGGTCAAGGTCGCGGGCACGGTGGCCGGCGGCGAGCCACGGATCACCGGCCTCGGCGAATACCGCCTGGACATGGAGCCCGCGGACGTGATGCTGATCACCCGCCACACGGACAAGCCGGGCATGGTCGGGCGCATCGGCGCGATGCTCGGCGAGGCCGACGTGAACATCAGCGCGATGCACCTGGCCCGGGTCCGCCCGCGCGAGGACGCCCTGATGATCCTGGCCCTCGACGATGACGTGCCGCCGGACGTGGAGGACGCGATCCGCGCCCAGGATGCCGTCCTGGAGCTGTGGGCGATCCGCCTGGGGCGCGACCACTGACCGTGGCTGACGACGGCACGGTGCCCCTCATCCCCGACGGCCTCGACGCGTCGCTGGTCCTCGTCCGTCACGGCGAATCCGAGTTCATCGTCGAGGGCCGCTTCCAGGGCCAGGCGGAGACGCCCCTCTCCCCCACCGGCCTGCGCCAGGCGGCGCTCGTGGCGGAGCGTCTCGCCCACCCGCACGACGCGCCGGCTCTCCCGCTACCCGAGGGTCCGCTGCGCGAGCTCGTCCACTCCCCCTTGCGCCGTACGACCCAGACCGCCGAAGCCGTGGCCAATGCCCTGATCCCGACACCCGTGGCCCGACCCGAACCCGGCTTCCTCGAGATCGGCCAGGGCGAATGGGAGGGTCTCCATCGCGACGAGATCGGCGCACGCTTCGCGGACACGCTGGCGGCCTGGCGCCGCACGCCGACGACGGCGTGGGCGCCCGGGGGCAAATCGCTCGCGCAGGTCGCCGCGCGGGTCCGGCCGGCCATGCGCAGCGTGCTGACCGCGCTCGCCGAGGGCGGCACGCCCGGCAGCCCCGACCGCAACCAGGTGGCCGGCTACGGCGACGACGCGCCGGCGGACCTGCCCTGGTCGATCGTGGTCGCCCATGACGGTGTCTTCAAGATCAGCCTGCTGACCCTGTTCGACCTGCCGCTCGAGCGGTTCTGGATGTGGACGATGGACCTCGGCGCGATCACCGTCGTCGAGTTCCGGGCGGGTCGCGCGGTCCTGCGCGCGCACAACCTGAACGGGCACCTCTCGACCCTGCTCGACGAGGCGGCCCAGGATGCCCAAGAGCGGCGCAGCCGGAGCGGCGCCCTCTAGCTCGGGGACGCCACCAACGCCCCCGCCGCGGGCTGCGGGGGTGTCCCGCGCCGAGACTAGCGGCCGCGCGAGCGCCGCAAGCGGCGTACGAACAACCGGAGCAGGCCGACCCGCAGGCGTCGATGCGCCTCGCGCAGAGAGCGCATGCGGTCGTCGCTGAGGACCCGGGCGCCGTAGGCGACCTCGACCTTGGCATGCGCCACGGTCTCGAGCTCCGGCCGCACCATGGGCACGATGTCGCCGAGCGCCCCCGCGTACTCGTAGACCGTCTGGTTCGGTCGCGGCGCGTATCCGAGCCGCGACGCCAGCCGGGTCACGGCACCGTACGTCCCGTCCGCCGATACCGGCCCGCGCGGTCCGCGGCGCCAGGCGACCGCGGCCATCGCGGCGATGATGACCGCGAGCAGGACCGCCACCGCGATCAACGGGCCGGCCGCGCCCGGGCCCCTGGTCGTGCCGGGGAAGACGCCACCACCCGGCTGGTCCCGGGGCAGGGTCTCTGCAGGCCGTACGAACCCCGGGGTGCGCGACGCGCCGGGGCTCGCACTCGCGACCGGCTTGCCGGATGGCAGCGGCGCGAGCCGGGCCACCGTGGCGGTGGGATCGAAGTCGATCCAGCCGTGACCGGGGAAGTAGACCTGGACCCAGGCGTGGGAGTCCCGATTGCGCACGACCGACTTCCCGGACCCGGGCTTGCCGTCGCCCGGCAGGAAGCCCTGGATGTACCTCGTCGGCACGCCCATCTCGCGCAGCAGGACGGCCATGGTCGAGGCGTAGTACTCGCAATACCCGCGCTGGATCCTGGCGAAGCACTCCACGCTGGAGATGCCGGAGCAGTCATGATCGCGCACATCCGGGTCGTACTCGAACCGTCCGGAGTCGCGCAGGAGCTCGGTGGTCGTGGCGGCGAGGTCGTACGGGGTCGCTCGGATGCCCGCGGTGGTGCGGATCTCCGAGAGCAGGGCGAGCGACGACACGCCGAGCACGTCGTCGGTGATCGTGTCGGGGCCGTACAGGGCCAGGATCTCGGCCGGATAGTCGGTGCCCGCGGCGCGCAGCGCGGATTCGGTCGGCCCGCCGTTGGCCTCGGTGTCCGGGACGAGCGCCGTCACGGTGTACGGCGCATCGGACGACTCGCGTCGCACGCCCTCGAAGTAGCCCTCTTCGCCGATCAGCATGACGCCGGCGGCCTGGTTCACCGAGAACGGCATCGTCGGCGTGAAGATCTCCGAACGCGGCGACTCGGGCGTGATGGTCATCACCAGCGCCCGACGTCCATCGAGCGACACCTGGTCGCCGGTCGTTCCGAGCAGCTCCGCACCGGCCTCCCGTGCCAGCGGCGCGGGTTCGCTGCGGCGCCAGCCGGTCTTGTCGAACTGGTGGTAGACGGCGGCGGCCAGGTACGGGATCTCCGCCTCTTCGGGGGAGATCTCGATCGTCAGGAACGGGTCGTTGTTCGTCGTCCAGGCGCCGGTGATCCGTGCGTTCGGGCCGAAGGACGGACCGATCGAGCGGCCGGACCCCGACGACGGCAGGAAGGGCTCGAGGGCGCGCGACCATTCGAGGAGTCGGCCGCCCATGTCGGTCCAGGCTCCCCGCAACGGCGCCGAGGCGGCGACATTGGTGAGCAGGAGCGATCCGAGGACCGCCATGGCGATGAAGATCGAGCCCCCGCGGAGATACAGGCCGGAGATCGCGGACGGGTCGCCGATCCGTCGGCGGACCCAATCGGATTGCTCGTCGAAGGTGTGGAAGCGAACGAGCAGGAAGAGCGCGGCGACCGAATAGATGACGAGGAAGAGAAGTTGGTCCCGGGTCGTCAGCAGCATGTTGCCGAGCAGCAGGAGCCCGATCGCGACGACCGCGTTGAGCGGCCGGCGATGGCCGAACGCGGCGTAGCTCGCGAACTGCGACGACGCCCACACGATCAGGCCGAGCACGAGCAGGTGATGGCCGTACTCGAAGGTCGAGAGGTCCCGATTGACCACGAGGTCGATCCAGGCCGTCACGGCGCTCAGCGTCGTTCGCTGGAACAGGGTGCCCGGGTCCGCGCCCGCGGGGATGAGCACCCAGCCGACGAGCAACGGTGTCAGGAGCGCGGCGAAGCAGGCGCCGATGAGATGGGTCGTCCAGCGGCCCCACCCGACCGTCGGGCCGAGGGCCCCGATGACGACCCCGCCGATGGCGGCCCAGAACAGGAAATCCGTCACGTCGCCGTCCCCGAGCACAAGGATGGCGTCGTCCAGGGACCACGCCAGCGAGGCGCACATCGCGGTGACGAGCACGAACGCGAGCCAGCCCTGGGCAGGCTTGATGGCCAGCCGCGACCAGCGCCGTTCCGGCCGCACGAACCTGGATGTCATCGGACCAGGATCTCCCCGAGCTCTCGGCCCGGGACGACGTTGAAGGCCGGTAGCTCGTACTCCGCCAGCGCGTGGTGGAGCGCGCGCGAGCGCTTGGCGGCCGCCTCGGCGGCCTCGGTGTCCACGAAGGCCTGATCGCCGGTCAGCGCAGCTCGGGCCTTGGCCTCCGTGCGCGCGTACGCCGCCGCATCCACCGTCACGACCACGCACGCGACGCCGCGGGTTCGCAGGGCCGCGAGCGGGCGGACCCAGGAAGGATCGAGCGAGGCGGTGATGATCGACGGCGGTCATCCCGCGTCGCAGCCGGCCGACCGATGCGATCAGGGTCTCGACCAGTGGGGAGGCGGAGTCGGCCTCGACCGCGGCGAGCAGCTGCATCACCTTCTGGTGCTGGCGTCCCCCACGGTCCGCCGGCAGGTACGCGGTCCGGCCGGCGTTCACGGTCATCCCGACCGCGCGGTTCTCTTCGATCGCCTTGTCGGCGATCGACGCCGCGGCCCGGATCGCGGCCTCTGTCGTGGATTCCTCGCCACGGCCCGCCTGGATGCCGCGCTGGAGGTCGAGGATGATCCAGGCGTCGGCGGTCTGCTCCAGGTCGAACTCCTTCACCTGGATCTCGCCGTGACGGGCCGTCGACTTCCAATGGATGCGGTTCATGCTGTCGCCCGGGGCGTACGGCCGGACGGTCGTGGCGAGTGGAGTCGTCTGGAGGGTCCGCTCCGGCGAGGCGTGACTGCCCTCGAGGCTCGCGGACGGGAGCCTCCACATCGGCAGCGGCTCGAGTCGTGGGTAGACGACGACACTGACGCCCTGGCCGACCGTGGCTGCCGCCTCGAAGAACCCGAACGGGTCGCCGGTCCGGATGTGCAGGGGCTCGATGCGGAAGTGCCCACGCCGGGCGAGGGGCGTCCGGATGAGCCACGAGCGCTCGGCCATGGCCCCCAGGGTGATCGGTCGACCGGGCAGGCCGCCGGGCAGCGTCGTCGGGTTATGGACCTCCAGCCACGGCTTCGGGATGCGGCTGCCGTTGCGCAGGGTGTAGGTCACGCGCATCCGGTCCCCGACGTGGCCGTGGAGCTGGCTGACTGCATAGCCGGCCTCGAGATCGGTGAGACCCAGCCGGACGAGGACGTACGAGCCGCCGACGACGAGGATGCCCAGGTAGAGCAGGTAGAAGAGGAACGTCCTAGCCGGTCGAGAACGCGGCGACGACGAGGATCGTGACGAGGACCAGCGCCTGCAACCGTCGAAGCATTCGCGCTCGCCCTCGCCGCTCGGGTCCGCCTGGGTGCCGCTATGCGCTCGGGGCGGTCTTGCCGGCCGCGGACGCGCGCAACTCGGTCGGGCCGCCACCCATCGGGCGGATCCCATCGATCGCGGTCGAGTCGAGGATCTCGCGCACGACCTGGCCGGCCTGGACGTCGTGGATCGACGAGCTCGTCTTGATGATCAGCCGGTGGGCCAGCGCGGGCTCGGCCAGGGCCTTGATGTCGTCGGGGATCACGTAGTCGCGCCCGAGCAGCCCGGCCAGCGCCTGCCCGGCGCGATACAGCGCGATCGAGCCGCGCGGCGAGGCACCGAGGTAGACGTCGGGATGGTTCCGCGTGGCCCCGACGACGCGGACGATGTAGTCGGCGACCGTCGAGTCGACGTAGATCTCGCGCACGGCCTCCTGCAGCGTGCGCAGGTCCTCCACGCCGAGGACCTCCTCGATATCGTCGAGCGGGTGGGTCCGCTTCTGCTCGTCGAGGATGACGATCTCCTCGATCGGCTGCGGATAGCCCAGCTGGATGCGCAGCATGAACCGGTCGAGCTGCGCCTCGGGCAGGGCGAACGTGCCCTCGTACTCGATGGGGTTCTGGGTCGCGATGACGAGGAACGGATCGGGCATCGGGTAGGTCGTGCCGTCGATCGTGGCCTGGCGCTCCTCCATCGATTCGAGGAGCGCCGACTGGGTCTTGGGGGTCGCGCGATTGATCTCGTCGGCGAGGACCACCTGGCTGAAGATGGGGCCCGGCCGGAACTCGAACTCCTGGGTCTTCTGGTTGTAGATGGAGAGGCCCGAGACGTCCGACGGGAGCAGGTCCGGCGTGAACTGGATCCGCCGGAACGATGCAGCCGAGACTCCGGGCGATCGCCTTGGCGAGGACCGTCTTGCCGGTGCCGGGCACGTCCTCGATGAGGAGGTGGCCGCGACACAGGAGCGCGACCAGTGCGAGCCGCACTTCGTGGTGCTTGCCGACGATCACGCGCTCGACGTTGGCGAGGACCTTGTCCCCGGTTTCCTGGATCTTCGTCATCAGCCTCTCTCACGGGGGCGGCGAGTGTGCTCCACTGCCGTCAGTCGGGCGTTTCAAGGGTGCGACGGGCCACGGTCTGGGATTGTGGTGTCGGGGGATAGTACGTCGGAAGCGTCATTCGGGTTCCCGCTGGGTCAGGCTCAGCCGCGGAACAGGGTCAACCCACCGACCCACGCCGTCATCAGGCAGCCGATCCAGCCCATGACCGCCAGGAACGGCTCGCCGCCGGCCCACGCGGCGACCCCGACGCCGCCGAACAGCAGGCGCGAGGACGACCGCGATCGCGGCCATGCCGATGCGCTCGATCAGCGGGCGGCGCTCTCGCCCGGCCTCGGGATCGGTCGGGTCCGTCGGGTCGGTCGGGTCGGTCGGGTCGGTCATTCGGAGGCGTCCAGCCACATCTCCATGAGGTTGCCGGCCATTGGCGCCGCCACCTCCGCGCCACGCCCGGCCTTCCTCGACGATGACGGCGATGGCCACCCGGGGCGCCTCCGCCGGCGCGAAGCCGATGAACCAGGAATGCGGCTCGCCCCGCCCGCCGAGCTCGGCCGTGCCGGACTTCCCGGCCGTCGTGACGCCCGGGATCTTCGCGCCGGTGGTGTAGCGCTGGCCGCGCTCGGTCTCGACCGCGGCCACCATCGCCTCGGTGATCGCGGCCGCGTCCCCGCCATCGATCACCCGCGCGACCGTCTCGGGCCCGATCGTGTGGGTGCCACCGCTCGCCGCTGATGGCCGTCACGAGCCTGGGAGCGCAGCAGCTCCCCGCCGCTGGCGACCGTGCTGGCCACGAGCGCCATCTGGAGCGGCGTGACGAACGTCTCGCCCTGGCCGTAGGCGGCGTTGGCCAGCTCCACGTCGTCGACGAAGCCACCCGGCGCATCGCCACTGCCGTTCGTCACCTGGGAGATCGCCGTCGGCAGCTCGAACGGCAGAGGTTTCCCGAAGCCGAGCCGTCCGGCGTATCCGACGAGGTCGGCGCCACCGGTCTCCAGGCCGGTCAGCGCGTACCAGATGTTGCAGGAGACCTGGGTCGCGCCGACGAGGTCCAGCCGCTCCGAGCCCGTGAACGAATGATGCCCGTCCCGGATGCGGAACCCGCTGACCAGCAGGCCATCCTCCTCGGCCGCCGGCTGCTCCGCGTACGTGGTCCGCGGCGTGATCGCGCCTGAGCCGAGTCCGGCGATCGCGGTGACGATCTTGAAGACCGATCCCGGCACGTAGCGGCCGAGCGTCGCCCGCGGCAGCAGGGGCTGGTCGTCGGCCTCCTGGAGCGCCTTGAAGGTCTGGTCGGCCGTGTCCGGGTTCGTGAGCTCGGACGCCGGATAGGTGGGCGTCGAGGCGAGCGCCAGGACCTCGCCGTTGCGCGGGTCGAGCATCACGACCGCCCCCTTCCGGCTGCCGAGCGCCCGGACGGCCGCGCGCTGCATCACGAGCGACAGCGACAGGGTCAGGTCCTTGGGGTCGTACGGGTCGGTCCCGAACTTGCGCAGGGCGTCCGACACGGGGTCCCCGGCCAGCCCGGACAGCTCTGCGTCGAAGGCGAGCTCGAGGCCGGCGCGGCCATACCGGCTCGAGGCGTAGCCGACGACCTGGCTGACGGCTGGGCTCCGGTAGACGCGGTACAGCTCCCCATTGGCATCCTCCTCATTGCGCGCCAGGGTCTCGCCGTCGCGGTCGCGGATGATGCCGCGCGGCACGGTCCGCGTCGCCGCGATGACGGCCGGATCGAGCGGCGAGCGGACGAGTTCGGGAGCCTTGATCACGGCCCAGTAGCCGCCCGCCCCGGCCAGGGTGCCGAAGGCGACCGACAGCGCCAGCGCCACGTGGACGATCGTGCGTCCCAGCGGTCGTCGTCGCGAGGTCGTCGCCAGCATCAGGCCGCCCTCCGGCGGAGACGGCGGCGCCAGCCCGTCGCGTCGCTGGGCGGCGGCGGCGGCTCGACGCCCTTGTCCGACAGGGCGAGGAGCAGCCCGACCACGACGGCGTTGGCCAGCAGCGACGAGCCGCCGTAGCTCACGAACGGCAAGGTGACCCCGGTCAGGGGCAGGACCTTGAGATTGCCGGCCGCGATGATGAACGCCTGGACGCCGACGATCAGGGCCAGGCCGGTGGCGAGGATCGCTCGGAAGTCATCCGCCGCCGACGCCCCGATCCGCAGCCCCCGCTGGATGACCACGAAGTACAGCCCGAGGATGGCGATCACGCCGACGAGGCCGAGCTCCTCGCCGAGCGCGGCGAGCGGGAAGTCGGTGTGGATCTCCGGGATCGGCAGCCGGCCCCCGACCATCGGCAGGCCGTTCCCGAGACCCGTGCCCAGGAGCCCGCCCCGCGCGAACGCGTGGAGCGACTGCACGATCTGGTAGCCGGCACCCAGGGGGTCGGCGAACGGATCGAGCCAGATGTCGATGCGGTCGCGGACGTGTTCGAAGAGGTTCGCCATGAGCGCGCTGCCGGCCAGGAACAGCACCAGACCGATGATCACGAGGCTGATCCGTCCGGTCGCCGCGTAGGTCAGCGCGAGGAACACGGCGAAGAACAGGAGCGCCGCCCCCAGATCGCGCTGGACGACGACGATCCCGAGCGCGATGGCCCACATCGCGACCATCGGGGCGAGGTAGGGCAAGGGCGGGAGCCGGAGCGGCCCCAGGCGCGTGTCCTGCTCGATCAGCAGGGGCCGGTTCTCGGAGAGATAGCCCGCGAGGAAGATGACGAGGATGACCTTGAGCAGCTCCGATGGCTGACCGCTGATCGGCCCCAGCCGGAGCGTCAGCCGCTGGCCGGCGACATCCGCCCCGAAGATGAAGGTCAGCAGCAACAGGGCGATGCCGACCGCGGCCCACGTGTACTTGTAGCGTCGGAGCCACGCATCCGAGCGCACGACGATCGCGAGCGTGGTCGTGACAGCGATCCCGAGGACCAGCCAGATCAGCTGCACCTGACCAAGACCGAGCGCCGAATCGCCCTCGCCCAGCGTGACCAGCCCCTGCGGCAGGCGCTGCATGAGGAGCAACGAGATGCCGCCCAGCAGGCCGACGACGGGCAGCAGCACCTGGTCGGAGCGCCGTCCCGCGAGCACCTGCGCGACGTGGGCCAGGGCCAGGGCCCCGAGGTAGATGGCGAGCCCTCCGGCGTCGGCGAGGCCGAACTCGCGCTCCAGGCCGAGGCGCAGGGACAGACTGCCGACGAGTAGCGCCACCGCCGCGAGGGAAAGGAGGCGCGCCTCGGTCCAGCGCGGCCGCGGCCGGATGGGTCCGAGGATCCGCGGGAGGTCGTTCCGTCGTGAGCGGTCGCGCGCCACGGGGCGGTCGCGCGGCCCGGGGCGGTCGCTCGGCTCGCGCGGCGGTCGCGCGGCTCGGGGCGGTCGCTCGCCACGGGGCGGTCGCGCGGCTCGGCGCCGTCGCGCGCCGCCGTCACGAGCCGCGTGCTCGTTCGAGACGCAGGCGGACCTGGCCGATCGACACCTCATCGCCGAACCCCAGCGGCGATACGCCGGCGACCGCTCGGCCGTTCACATAGGTGCCGTTCGTGCTCTCGAGGTCCTCGACGTACCAGCTGCGGCCCCGAAAGGTGAGCACCGCGTGCTCGGTGGAGGCGAACGGGTCGTCGATGACGATCGCGTTGTTCACGTCGCGCCCGAGGGTCGTGATCGCATCGAGGTCGAAGGACCGACCGGCTTCCGGCTCGCCCGCCGGCGATTCGATGACGACCAGGCGGCCCGGCGACGCGCCGGGCTCGCGCGCCGCCGCGCGCAGATCTCGCAGGAGCGAGCCGACGACCCGGGCGAGGAACAGGTAGAGGAGCGCCAGGAACAGCAGCCGGACGACCCAGATCACCAGGATGAACGGGTCCATCAGGTCGCGTCCCCGGTGGCCTCGACGACGAGGACCGTGTCGCCGAGCTCGATCCGGTCGCCGGCCCCGAGGACGAGCTCGCCGACGGGCGCGCCGTTGACGCGCGACCCGTTCGTGCTGCCGAGATCCGTGTAGACGAGGGTCCCTCGTCGACCGGTGACCCGAGCGTGATGACGAGACACGCGGCCATCGGCGAGGACCAGGTCGTTGTCCGGGCCGCGCCCGATGGTCAGGCTCGAGCCGTCGAATTCGCACAGGAACTCCACGCCATCGGGGGGGCTGACCCGGAGTCGGGCGGCGGGTGCGCTGGGCCGAGGGATCGTGAAGACCATCGTGTCGGTGGGGCCGCCGCCGCCACCTTCCCCGGCGGGATGATCGGCGGCGCCTCCGTCGGCATCCGAGCCAGCGTCCGGCTCGATCTCGGGAAGATCTCGGCGCTCGCGTCCGGCGATCGGGTCGGCGAAGCGGGCGACGACCTTGATGTCGGTCCGCTGCACCGTGGTATCGGCCAGCAGGTCGACGCGCGGCCGGTCCACGAGGGTGTACTTGCGGCTTCGAGCGAAGACGAGCGCCCCGTCGGCCAGCTCCGACGCCAGCGATCCGGTCATGTCGCCAAAGCCTTCGAGGTCGGCGGGATGGAGGTGGATCACGAATCGGTTGGGGGCCAGCGTGCGATCCGCCGAGGACAGGCGTTCGGCTTCCATGGCCCGTTCGATCCGGCGCTGCAGCTGGACCGGCTGGAGACGTGCGCGAAACAGTCGCGCGGACGGACGCTCGAAGAGGCGTTCGAAGAACCGCTCGATGGCGGCCAGCGGCGGCATATCGGTCGCGGAGTCTAGCAGAGGGGCCCGTTCACGCCTGTGACCGGGCCAAGTGCACCGGGACCATCCGCAGCACACCGGAAGTACCCCCGTCGCAGGGGCGTGAAAGTCCCTGCGGTATACTCTCGCCCCTGTTGGAGCCGGTGCGCCCGCTCAACACGTCCAGCGCCTACCCCCGGGGTCCTCATGCCGGAAGTCCTGACCGAATCATTCTGCGAACGTTGTGGCACCCGCTACACGTTCGAGTCCGCGGCACCTCGGGTCGCCCGCCTCAAGGGCCTGCGGACCGTGTCGCGCGGCCTCAAGAACTTCGTCCTGTCCGACGACACGTCCATGGACGAGGCCTTCGCCGCGGCGCGCAACGAGACCGATCGCGAGGCCACGTCCCAGCAGCTCGACGCGTTCCACAAGACCTTCAACTTCTGCATGTCGTGCCGGCAGTACACCTGCGGCAACTGCTGGAACACCGCCGAGGGCCGCTGCCTCTCCTGCGCACCGCACCTCGGCCAGGAGATCCTGCCCGCCCCGTTCCCGGACATCGATATCTCCGGCGGGGCACTGACCGCCAGCGGCACGAATGGCCATACCGCCGTCCAGGACACGCGCGAGGAGGTCTCGCCGCTCGACACCCTGGCCTGGCCGACCGCGGACATCGCCGGGGGGGATGACGTCGGCCCGGCACCCTCGTTCGAAGCCGCGCCGACGCAGACGGACGATCCCGAAGCGTTCGACGTGATGGCCCGCCTCGCGGGGCTCGGCATGCCGGAGGCACCGGCGCCGATGGAGACGGTCGAACCGGATGTCGAGGCCGGTCTCCAGGCGGAGATCGAGGCCCAGGCCGACGCAGCCGCCCTGGCCGAAGCCGAGATCGCGGTCGCCGCGGCCGCTGCCGCCGCCGAGGCGGCCAGGCTCGAGGCCGAGGCCGAACGGGCTGCCGAGTTCGAGGCGGCCCGACTCCAGGCCGAGGCGGAAGCCGCGGCCGAGGCCGCCCGGGCGCAGGCGGAAGCCGACGCCGACGCCGCCGAAGCCGCCCGACTCCAGGACGAGGCGGAAGTGCGCGCCGAGTTGGAGGCCGCCGAGGCTCGCCACCAGGCAGAGGCCGCAGCACTCGCCGAAGCGGAGGCAGCCGAAGCCCGGCGCCGCGCCGAGGACGCTGCGATCGCCGAGGCGGAAGCCGCCGAGACCAGGCGCCGAGCGGAAGCCGCGGCGGCCGCGGAGTTCGAGGCCGCCGAAACCAGGCGCCGAGCGGAAGCCGCGGCAGCCGCTGAAGCCGAGGCAGCACGACGACAGGCAGAGGCCGAGGCGCTCGCCGAATTCGAGGCCGCCGAGGCCAGGCGCGAAGCAGAGGCCGCGGCGGCAGCCGAGGCGGAGGCCGCGCAGCTCCGCGCCGAGCAGGAAGCGGCTGCACGAGCCGAAGCTGCCCGACGCGAGGCGGAGGCCGCAGCACGAGCCGAATTCGAAGCGGCCGAGGCGAGGCGGCAGGCCGAGGCCCAGGCGGCCGCGGAGGCGGAGGCCGCCCGGCGTCAGGCCGAGGCCGCCGCCGCCCAGGCGGCCGCCGCAGCCGAGGTGGAAGCCGCCCGGCTCAAGGCCGAGGCCGAAGCGGCGGAAGCCACAGCGGCGGCCGAATCCGAAGCTGCCCGCGTTGCGGCCGAGGCCGCCGCCGCCGCCGAAATGGCCCGACTTGCAGCGGAGGCCAGCACCAAGGCCGAGGCAGCCCGGCTCCAGGCCGAGGCCGCAGCCGCGGCGGAAGCCGCGCGGGTGGCGGGCGGAGGTCGCAGCGGCAGCCGAGGCCGCCAGGCTCGCGGACGAGGCCGCAGCTGCGGCGGAAGCCGCGCGGGTCCAGGCAGAAGCGGACGCCGAGGCCGAGGCGGCCCGGGTCGCAGCCGCCGCTGCAGCCGCCGCCGAGGCCGCCGCGATCCAGGACGTCGTGGCGCAACCCACGTGGCAGACGATCGCCCCGGATGGCGCCCCGACCGCGCCGGCGCTGCCCGAAACGCCGGAGCCTGCCGCGCCCGCCGAACCGATCGCCGCCAGCGCCGCACCACAGTGGCCCGCCCAGCCCGAATGGCCGTCGCAGCGGCCCGCAGCCGGTCTCCCGTTCCTGGGGCGCCCGGCCCAGCCCACGGGCGGGATCGATGCGCTCTGGGCCGAGTCGGCCCGCGAGGTCGCTTCGACGGCAGCCGACCCGGCGAAAGCCGCGGGCGGCGTCCAGCCCTGCGTCAGTTGCGGGCTGTCACTCTCCGCGACCGCCCGCTTCTGTCGGCGCTGCGGCACCCGCCAGGGCTGACGGACGCTCCGCCGCGACCTCGCGGTCGTCGCGCACCCGGACCCACGCCGCGCCGAGCAGCAACGCCTGGAACGTGAACGACAGCCAGGCCAGCGCGATGAAGGCCGTCGCGAGGGACCCGGCGACGAGCGCCGCGCCGATCAGCCGCGGGGCCACGAACAGGAACAGCTGGCTGAGGGCGACGATCCCCACGCCGGCCACGACGGCCGGCAGCCAGATCGCCCTCCATGATGGACTCCGTGGCGGCACGACTCGATAGACGATGGCGATCACGACCACGCCGAGCGTGGCCACCACCGGCACCGAGCGGAGCACGCGGCCGAGGGCGGCCAGCGACGGCGACGATGACGGCAGGAACGCCTCGGCGGCCGCCGCCAGCGAGCCGCCCACGATGAGCGCCACGATGACCCCGACGAGCCCGGCGACCGAGATGAAGCCGCGAGCCGTGCGCCGGAAGACATTGCGCTCCTGGCGATCCGCGAACACCCGCGCGAAGGCGACGTCGAGCGTCACGTAAAACTGGCTGACGGTCCAGATCAAGGCGACCACACCAACGGCCGACGTGACCGCGGCGCCGTCGGACAGGGCCAGGAGGGCCTGGTCGACGAGATCGCGGAGCGGCGGCAGGAGCGTCCCGATCGCGCGCGCCAGCCGTGCCTGGAGGGTCGGGTCATCGACGAGCAAGCCGGCCACGCCCAGCGTCACGAGGGCGACCGGGAACGCGGCGAACAATGCCGCGAACGCCAGTCCGTTGGCCAGCAACCCGCCCGGCGCGCGCCCGTAGACATCGAGCACGGCCCGCAGCACGGCGACCCGTGGCCGATCGAGGAACCGCTCGAGGATCGCCGCCGGATCCATCGATCGGCGGGTCAGTCCCGCAGGTCCTCGAACAGGGCCGGCTGCACGGCATCCACTGGCACGCGTCGAGGCGCGGCGATCAGGGAGCGGATCTCACCGCGGCGCACGTAGCGACGACCACCGAGCTTGATGCTCTGGAGCCGCCCGTCCCGGGCCCAGCCGCCGATCGTCGACGTCGTGAAGTGCACGTTCGCGGCGGCCAGGACGGCCTGCGCCTCCGCCAGGGTGATCCAATCCGCGGCGGACGGCATCGGTTAGTCGCGATCCCGGTCGGCCGACTTCGTGGCCGTCCCCGACTTCGACGACTTGGACGCGCCCTTGGACGCCTCGCTCGTCGCGGACGCGGCCGGTACCACCGGGGACGACCCGGTTTCCGTGTCCGACGAGCCCGAGTCCTTGGACGATCCGCCCTCGGAACCGGACGAACCGCCCTCGGACGCGCTCTCGTCGCCGCCACCGCCCGAGGACGAGCCGGCTTTGACAGCGGTGCGCCGCTCCTTCTTCGCCCAGCCCGAGCCCTTGTAGTGGACGGCGGCAGCGCTGATGGCCTTGCGGACCGGGCCCTCGCCACACAGCGGGCACGACGTCGGGGGATCGCCGTGGACCCCGTGGATCACTTCGAAGCGGCGGCCGCAGGCTGCGCACACATAGTCGTACAGGGGCACCCTGGGGCCGGCCTCTGGGTCAGCCGCGAAGCAGGCGCATGCCGCACTTCGGGCAGTAGAACGCCCGCTCGTGGGCCGACGCGAACCCGCAATGCGCGCAGACCAACCCGCCGCGGCCGGCGGCCGGCATGGGTCGCTCGACCGCGGTGAGACCCATCGCGTACTGGTTCGCGAGGACGTTCGTGAGGATCCCGGCCAGGAGCTTGGCGCCGATCCGGTCGGTGTCGCCGCGGACACCACGACCGCCCCAGCCGACGACCGCGCGCACGATCATGTCGCCGGTCGCCTCGTCCCAGTGGGCGGCCACGCCGCCCAGGACCGCGTTGTACTCGGGATAGCCACTGGTATCGACTTCACCGTCGAGCAGCGAGCAGACGAACGTGTCGAAGGCGAGGTCGATGGCATCGATCGACTCGAGCACCACGAGGGCGTGCCGGGTGATCGGGGAGTGGACGTGGTGCGCGTTGAGCCACTGCATGGCTTCCGACGGGCGCGAGATCGTGGGCGTGGCCTGGCTGAACTCGATGGGCAGCGGCTCGACGACCTCGATCTCGGCCTTGGCCAGCCCGACCAGCATCGACGGCAGGTCCGTCATCGCCTGCTGCCCGGCCCGCATCCGGACGCCTTCGCTGGTCTTGCCCGCGTAATAGAGCTTGAGCTGGTACTCCTGGGCGACGACCTCCTCGGGCATCACCGCAGAGCCCATCGGGGCGGGCGTGGCGGCCGACGCGGCGGCCTCGGTCGCGTTCTTGCGCTTCAGGAAATCAAGCGGCACGGATGGACTCCCCGGGGGTCGACTGGATCGGCTTCATCGTAGCAGGGCACGGGGCACAGGACGCCCGCGCTAGCCGCGCGCGAGGATGACCACCTCGAGCCCGCGGAGCTCGAGCGAGCCCGCCGGATCCGGCGCAGTCGGCTCCCGGTGCGATCCGCCGATCGGCTGCCACGGACCGTCGCCCGCGGAGCCGAGGGCGACCGTGGCGCCTCCCGGGGCGAAGTTCGCCACGACGAGCGTGGCCTCGCCGTTCGATTCCCGAACATAGGCCAGGATGTCGGGCCCGCCGATGTCCAGCCGGCGGAGCGCTCCCCGGCGCAGGCTGGCTCGACCCTGCCGAAGCGCGATCAACCGCCGATAGGTCGCCACCACGGAGTCGGGATCGGCCGACTGGGCGGCCGCGTTCCGGCTATCCGCGTCGTCGTTGAACCGGATCCACGGGCGGCCGGTCGTGAACCCGTGACCCGGCTCACCGGTCCAGGGCATCGGCGATCGGCAGCCATCGCGGTTCCACCAGACCCAGCCTTCCTCGACCCGCCGAGCCGGCGGATCGATGATCTCGTCGAACGGGACCTCGACGTCGCGCAGCCCGATCTCCTCGCCGTAGTAGAGGAACGGCGTGCCCCGCAGCGTCAGCAGGATCGCCGCGGCAGCGCGAGCGACCGCGTCGGTGTCGTCGATCCCGGCCGAGGCCGAGAGGCGGCTGGCGTGGCGCGACTGATCGTGGTTGGAGAGCACCACCGTGGGCCAGATGTCGTCACCGAAGATCGCCTGGCGCCGGTCGAGCAGGTCCCGATACGCCCCCGCCGACCACGGGGCACGCACCAGCTCCCAGTCGAACACCAGGTGCCGGTCCGTGGAAAGGCCCGCCGAGGTCTCGGGACCGCCGTAGAACAGCTCGCCGACCGACATCCGCCCCGGCACCTCGTCGACGATCGCGCGGAACCGGGCGATCAGCGCCGGAAAGTCGGGTTGATCGCGATCGTACCTGTGCTCTTGCCGGTCCCAGGCACTGGTGCCCGCGGGCACGTCGACCAGCTCGGGATTGGACCGCAGGCCCGGGTCCTTCAGGAAGATGTTGAAGACATCGAGTCGAAAGCCGTCGACGCCGCGATCGAGCCAGCCGCGGACCATCGCGAGCTGCGCGGCCTCGACCGCCGGGTTGCGCCAGTTCACCTCGGGCTGCTCCACGAGGAACGTGTGCAGGTAGAACTGGTCCCGGGCCGGTTCGTATTGCCACGCGGGCCCGCCGAAGAACGACAGCCAGTTATTGGGTGGCAACGGCGTGCCGTCGGGATCCCACCCGGCGGGATCGCGCCACAGGTAGTAGTCGGCGTACGGCCCCTCGCGCGACATCCGGCTCGCCTGGAACCACGCGTGCTGGTCGCTCGTGTGATTCATCACGAGGTCCAGGATCACCCGGATGCCGCGGGCGTGCGCCTCGCTGACCAGACGGTCGAAATCCCCCTCCGTCCCGAGGACCGGATCGACCGCCGCATGGTCGCTGACGTCGTAGCCCACGTCGAGACCCGGGCTCGGGAAGATGGGCGACAACCACAGGCCGTCGATTCCCAGGCCGTCTGGTCCAAGGTGATCGAGATGCTCGATGATGCCGGGCAGGTCGCCGATGCCGTTGCCATCCGTGTCGCCGTAGCTGCGCGGATAGACCTGGTAGACGATCCCCTCACGCCACCACTCCGTGCCGTGGCGGGCGAGGGACGACGCGGGCGGCGGGACCTCGGACATCCCCGCGAGTCTGCGGGAGCGCGCGGGCGGCGGTCAAGGCGATCCGGCGAGCGCGACCCGCCGAGTTCGAGTGCGCCCGTATACTCGGTCGCCATGGCCCAGTCCCCTCCCCTTCGGGCGCCGCGCCGCCCCCTGCGCGTCGGCGTCGCGGGCCTCGGAGCCGTGGCCCAGGCCGTCCACCTGCCCCTGATCGCGGGCTCCCCGAGACCTTTGAGCTGGCCGCCATCTGTGACCTCTCGGCGACGCTCACGACGGTCCTCGGCGAGCGCTACCGGATCCCGGTCGGGCGGCGCTACGAGGATGTCGCGACGATGCTCGAGAGCGTGGAGCTCGATGGCCTCATCGTGCTGACGTCCGGCTCACACGGCGAGGTCGCGCTGGCCGCCCTCGAGCGCGGGCTTCCCGTGCTCTGCGAGAAGCCCCTGGCCGTCACCCGCGCGGAGGCCGATCGCCTGGCCGTCATCGAAGGGGCGGATCACGATGGCGAGCGGCTGATGCTCGGGTACATGAAGCTGTTCGACCCGGCCGTGGAGGAGGCCGTGCGGGTCGCCCGCGATCCAGGCCAGCCGATGGGGGCGCTGCGAACCGTCGAGGTGACCGTCCTCCATCCGACGAGCGAGAGCCAGCTCGCCCACGCGCACCTGCTGCCGCCACCCGACGACATCGACGCCGGTGCCCTCGTGTTGCCGCGCCAGGCCTCGGCCGAACTCGAGGCCGAGGCGCTCGGCCCCGCCGCGCAAGAGCTTGGCCGGCTGTACAGCGGCATCCTGCTCGGCAGCGTCGTCCACGAGCTCGCCGTGGTGCGGGCGGTCGCCGGCAACCCGGTCGCCATCGATCGTGTCGACGTGTGGCCGGACGGTGCCTGGCCACCGTCGGTCGCCATCGCGGGTCGCCTGGCGGATGACGCTCGTCTCTCGATCGGATGGCATTTCCTGCCCGACTATCCCGCCTACCGCGAAGACGTCCGCTTCCATTTCGAGCGCGGGTCCGTGGAGCTGTCGTTCCCGTCGCCGTACCGGCTTCGAGAGCCGACTGGCCTCGTCGTGTCGACCGGCGGCGGCGAGACCAGTCGGCGCGTCCTGCTCGATTCGATCGAGGAAGCGTTCGAGCGCGAGCTGCTCGCCTTCGCATCGATGATCACCGACGGCACTCGGGCCCGATCGGGCATCGCGGACGGCCGTGCCGACATCGTCACGTGCCAGCGCATCGTCGCGCGGTTGGCCATGGATCGGGGGATCGAGATCGGCGGCGAGGCGGCCGAACCGGCCGAGTCGGCCGAGTCGGCGGGGGCGGCGGGGGCGGCGGGGACCGGCGCATGACGGCGGTCGTCCCCGAGGCCGGCTCGACGATCGTCCACCTGGTCCCGCACACCCACTGGGATCGTGAGTGGTACGAGCCGTTCCAGACGTTCCGGCTGCGCCTCGTCGATCTCGTCGACCAGCTGCTCGAACGGATGGAAGCGGACGGCCGGCTGCGCTTCACGCTCGACGGGCAGTGCGCGACGGTGGACGACTACCTCGAGGTCCGACCGGAGGCCGAGCCACTCATTCGCCGGCTCGTGGCCGAGGGCCGGCTGGCCATCGGGCCGTGGCAGATCCTCATGGATGAGTTCCTCGTCTCGGGCGAGACGATGGTGCGCAACCTGGAGCTCGGCTGGACGCGCGCCACGGAGCTCGGTGGTCCGATGCGCGTGGGCTACCTGCCGGACATGTTCGGGCACATCGCGCAGATGCCCCAGATGCTGCGGCGCGCCGGGATCGACCGTGCCGTCGTCTGGCGCGGCGTGCCCGCGGCCATCGACCGCAACACGTTCGAGTGGGCGTCGCCGGACGGCTCCGTGGTCGAGGCCGAATACCTCGTCGGCGGCTACGGCAACGGCGCGTACCTGTTCGACGTCCCGGACCGCCTGAAGACCAAGCTGGCCGAGCACGTGGACGCGAACGAGTCCTTCTACGGGCGGCGCTCGATCCTCGCGATGTACGGCACCGACCACGCGGTTCCCTCCCCCCGCCTCGCGGACCTCGTGGATGCCCTGAACGCCGACGACTCACCGGTCGTCGTCCGGATGGAGACGCTCGCCGAGTACGCCGCGCGTTCGGACACCGAGGCACCGCCCGCAGACGGACGACCGCGCTGGACCGGTGAGCTTCGGTCCGGGGCGCGCGCGAACATGCTGATGAGCGTCACGTCCGCGCGGGTCGACGTGAAGATCGCCTGCGGTCGCGCCGAGCGGCTCCTCGAGCGTTACGCCGAGCCGCTGACCACCTTGCACGCGGCGGCCTGGCCCGGACGCCAGCTGGAGCTGGCCTGGCGGCGGGTCGTCGACAACTCCGCGCACGATTCGATCTGCGGCTGCTCCCATGACGAGGTCGTCACCCAGGTCCTGACCAGGTTCGCGGAGGCGGACCAGATCGGGCGGGGCGTGCTGTCCCGGACGCTCGGCGAGATCGCGAACCGGGTCCCGACCGGGAGTTGGGTGGCCGTCAACGCGTCGCCCACCGCCCGCGAGGACTTCGTGGAGTTCGACGTGGCGGTCCCGCCGGACTGGGAGTCCGTCGTGCTCCGTTCCGGGGAGCGCCGCCTCCCGTCCCAGGAATGCGGGCGGGCGGACCCGATGGTCGCCGACCTCAAGCTGCATGGTTCCGAGATCCCCGAGCTGTTCCGCCGCCGGCGCCACGGCCGCGAGCTGTTCGGACGCCAGATCAACGCCGTCGACATCGATGCCGACGACCCCGCCGGGACGCCGACCGTCCGGGTCTTCGCCGACGACATCGCCGACCCGCCCGAGCTGGATGTCGAAGAGCTCCTGGGCCGGGTCAACGAGGCCGTGCGTGCGCGGCCGGACGACCCGTGGCGGCTCATCGTTCGTGCTGCGGAGCGCCGCCGGATCCTGGCCAGGGTGCCGATGCCCGCACTCGGGTGGGCCGCGATCGAGGTGGTCCCCGGAGGCGGGGCGGACGGGCGCGACCCGGAACCGGTGGCGGACGCGGTGGTCGCGGGCGAACGCCGGCTGACCAACGGCCTCGTCACGGTCGAGGTCGATGACGACGGCACCTTCCGGCTGACCGGCGGCGGCGTGACCCTCGAGGGGGTCGGGCGGATCGTCGACGGCGGGGACCTCGGGGACAGCTACAACTACGGTCCGCCGAGTCCCGACGCCGTCGTCGAGGCGCCCACGGAGGTGAGCATCGAGGAGGGTCCGTCCGGACCCCTGCGGGGCCGCCTGACGATCCTGCGCAGCTTCGATTGGCCCGTCGCAAGCGACCCGCGGGAGCGGGTTCGGACGGCCAAGACATTCCCGACCGACGTCACCACGGCGCTCGAGCTCCGGGCCGGGGAGCCGTTCGTGCGCATAGAGGTGAGCTTCGAGAACCGGTCACGCGATCACCGGGTCCGTTTCCACGTGCCGCTCCCGGCAATGGCGACCGGCAGCTCCGCGGAGGGCCAGTACGCCGTCGTCGACCGGGGGCTGGAGGTCGAAGGCGGGCACGGCGAGGTGCCTCTGGCCACGTTTCCAGCCCGCGGGTTCGTGCAGACCGAAAGGGTCAGCGCCCTCCTCGATCACATCGTCGAGTACGAGGTCGTCGACGGCCGCGAGCTCGCGCTGACGCTCCTGCGATCGTTCGGCTGGATCAGCCGCAATGCCAACCCGTTCCGCGAGGACCCGGCGGGTCCCGAGGTGGCCGTGCCCGGGGCGCAGTTGATCGGCGAACGATCGATGCGCTTCGCGCTCATGCCCCACGCTGGCTCGTGGGCCGCGGCGGGCGTCGTGGCCGCCGCCGAGCGCTACCAGCACCCCGCGCTCGTCGCGCGCGGCACCGGGCCGGTCGCCGACTCGCACCTCGAAGATCGCGGGGCGGAGTCCGGGGCCGATGGGCACGGGCTGGCCATCGAAGGTGATGGCGTCGTGCTGACGGCGCTCCGCCGGCGCGGCGACTGGCTGGAGCTGCGGATCGTCGCGGAGACGGCGAGCGCCACCGAAGCCGTGGTGCGCGGCCCGTTCGACGAGGCCCGCGACGCCGACCTGCTGGGCCGTCCGATGGGCGGGCTGGCAAACCACGAGCCCGGTGTGCTTCGCCTGTCCCTCGGGCCGTGGGAGATCCGCACGATCCACCTGCGCTCGACGGCGTGACGCATGCCGGCGAGCCGCGTCAGCGGAGCGCGAGTGCAATGCGGCCGCAACGTTGACAGAACCTCCGGGCGGACTCTAGGCTCGCCGGTGATGGCAACCTGCCATTGGCCTTTCCAGTCGCCCCGACCCAAGTGGCGGGAGACCGCGGAGGAGCCGGTAGCGACCGTTGGCAGGCCGACGACCTTCGATGTGAAGCGAGGCGTCGGTCACGCGGTTCGCGCCGAGGAGGAGACCGAGAATGGTCACGCGTCCGACCGCAAGTCGCGCCATGTCATGGACCCACCCGATCTCCGGGTCGCGGGCCGTTCCCCAAGGAGTTTGTCGATGACCCGATCCCTACGAATCTCCGCATTGTTCCTGGCGGCTGCCCTGGTGGCATCCGCTTGCGGCCCCAGCGGGACCACCGTGCCGCCCGCGAGCGGCGGGCCGGCAGCCAGCGCCCCGGCGAGCGGTCCCGCGACCAGCGTCGAGCCGGGCCCCGCGGGCTCGATCAACGTCCTGTCGCTGTGGGGCGGCAGCGAGGAAGAGGCCTTCAAGGCCGTCCTCGACGACTTCACCGCCAAGACCGGCGTCGCGGTCAATTACGAGGCCGACCGCCAGACCTATTCCACGACGCTCCAGTCGCGGATCACCGGCGGCAACCCGCCGGACATCGGGATCATCCCGGGCATCGGCTTCCTGCGCCGATTCGCCAAGGATGGCTCGCTCAAGAAGCTGGCCGACCTCGGCGTCGATACGTCCGGGCTCTCGGCCAACTATCCCGAGGGCTTCCTCGGTGCGGGTTCGGTCGATGGCGAACTGTATGCCGTACCGGCCAAGTACAACAACAAGGGCACGATGTGGTATCGCCCCGACCTCTTCACGGCGAACGGCGTCACCACCAATCCGGCCACCTGGGATGAGTTCAAGGCGGCGCTCGACGCCAACGTGGACAAGCCCGGAGCCATGGCGCTCGGCGCCAAGGACGACTGGAACCTGACCGACTGGTTCGAGAACATCTACATCCGCCAGTCCGGCGTCGATGCCTACGACAAGCTCTTCAGCGCCGAGGGCGACTGGGCCGATCCGTCGGTCCAGACCACCGTCACCACGATGCTCGAAGTCATCAACGACAAGTACGTCGTCGGTGGTATCGACGCGGCCGTCGGCCGTGCGTGGACCGACGCGATCGCCCAGGTATTCAAGCCCGAGCCTGAAGCGGCCGTCTTCTATGAAGGTGGCTTCGTCGGTGGCATCGCGACCGGCCAGACCAACACGGCCCTGGTGATCGGCGAGACCATCGACTGGTTCCCCTTCCCGACGCTCGGCAACACCGAGGACGTGACCACGTTCGGTGGCGACGTCGTCGGCGCCTTCACCGACAGCGATGGCGCCAAGGCGTTCGTCGAGTACATCATCACGCCCGAGGCCAACCAGGTCTGGGCCGGGACCGGCGCCATCGTGTCGCCCCACAAGGGCGTCCCGACCAGCGCGTATCCCAACGAGCTCGTCGTCCGTGAGGCCGAATCCCTCGTGAAGGCGGCGCAGATCCGCTATGACGGCGCCGATCTCCTGCCTGCCGGCATCGCCGGCGAGGGTCTCGGTGCCCTGCTCCAGCGGGCCATCGGTGGCGACACCATCGATTGGGCGGACTACCAGACGCGCGTGAAGGCCGCCTGGGACGCCGAGTGATCGCGTTGCCGATCTAGTCACAGCCTGAACGCGGGCGGCCTCACGGCCGCCCGCGTTCTGTATCCTTCGCCTGAGGAGGGTCTGGCATGGCAGGAGTCCCCGGTCTCGAGCTCGTCAACGACGGGACCATCACACCCGCGGGCCCACCGAGCGCGGCTCCGCAGCCGCAGGGGCGTCGGTACGACAAGACGACCCTGCTCTTCCTGGGGGTCCCGGGGCTCCTGATGGCGATCTTCCTCGTCTACCCGACGATCTACACGATCGCCCTCAGCTTCAACCGCGGCCGGCGCGGCGAGTTCACCGAGTGGGTGGGCCTCAACCACTACATCAACCTGCTGACCGGCGACAAGAGCTTCCTCGACCTCAGCGTGTTCCCGCCCGAGGGCGCCATCTGGAACAACCTGCTGTGGGCCGTCTCCTACACGAGCCTCGTGATCTTCCTGGGCCTCGTCGTCGCCGTCCTGGCGTCGCGCGTGCGCTACGAATTGATCATCAAGGCCGTGGTCTTCCTGCCGATGGCGATCGCGGCCACGGCGCTGGCGATCATCTGGAACTTCGTCTACGCCCCGGACACCAACATCGGCCTGCTCAACGCGATCCTGGACCCGTTCACCGAACGCGGGATCTCGTGGCTCGGCAACCCGTCCCTCGTCAACGCCGCCCTGATCGCGGCCGGCGTGTGGGGATCCGTCGGGTTCGCGACGGTCATCCTGTCGGCGGCGCTGAAGAGCATCCCGAGCGAGATCCTCGAGGCGGCCCGGGTCGACGGGGCGACCGAACGACAGGTCTTCTTCGGGATCATCATCCCGATGGTCAGCCTGCCGATCTCGGTCCTGGCGGTCACGCTCCTCGTCAACGTCGTGAAGCTGTTCGACCTGATCTACGTGCTCACGAACGGCGGGCCGGGCGTGAAGAGCCGGGTCATCGCGTTCACGATGTACTACGAGTCCATCCCGGGCGGCCAGTTCGGCCGGGGCGCCGCGGTCGCGGTGATCATGCTGATCCTGCTGCTCCCGATCATGGCCTACAACATCAGGCGCTTCCGCAGCTCGAGGGTGACGTAGATGACGGCTGTCGCAGAGCCGCGGGTGACCGCTCGTGAGCGGACGACCAGCGAGCGCATCGTCCGGTTCCTGAACAAGACCCCCATCCACATCGCCCTGGGCATCATCGCCCTGATCTGGCTGGCTCCCACGATCGGGCTGTTCGTGACGTCGTTCCGGCCACGCAGCGACATCCAGGTCACGGGCTGGTGGGAGAGCTTCCTGCAGTTCCGCTACACCCTCTCCAATTACGCCGAGGTGCTGAGCGGGCAGGGCATGCTCCAGGCCTTCCTCAACACCCTGCTGATCGCCGTGCCGTCCACGATCATCCCGCTGGTGCTCGCCTCGATGGCCGCCTACGCCTTCTCGTGGCTGCACTTCCCGTTCCGCGACGGGCTCTTCCTGCTCGTCGTGGCGCTGCTGATGATCCCGGTCCAGGTCGCGTTCATCCCGTTGCTCAAGCTCTTCGCCCCGACCGGGCTGCTGAATAGCTACGGGGCGATCTGGCTGACCCATACGGCGTTTGCCCTGCCGTTCGGGATCTTCCTGTTACGCAACTTCTTCATCACGTTGCCGCGCGACCTCATCGAGGCGGCGCGCATCGATGGCTCGTCGACGATCGGCATCTTCCGAACGATCGTCGTGCCGCTGTCGGTGCCGGCCATCGCGGCCTACGGGATCTTCCAGTTCCTGTGGGTCTGGAACGACCTGCTGATGGCCCTCGTGTTCGTCCAGGACGGCAAGGCGTGGCCGATGACCAAGGCCATCCAGAACCTGCTGAGCCAGTACGGCACCGAGTGGCACTTGCTGGCCGCGGGTGCCTTCATCCTGATGGCCGTCCCCCTGGCCGTGTTCTTCAGCCTGCAGCGTTACTTCGTCCAGGGACTGCTGGCCGGGTCCGTCAAGTAGGCGGGGTGGTCCCCGCTCTGCCGTCCGTCCGGGTCGCTACCTGGAACATCCGGGCCGCCATCGGCCCGGGAGAGCCGTTCCCGCCCGCCTGGTGGCGCCACGTCCGGCGTGACCGCTTCGAGCGGATCGCGCAGCAGATCGTCGACCTGGATGCGGACGTGGTCGCGCTGCAGGAGGTCGCCCTCCTGACGCCGCACGGCGAGCTGTTCGACCAGCCGCTCGAACTGGCGCGCCTCACCGGCCGGCACGTCCGCTATGCGGCGGTGCACGCGTTCGCCCTGATCGAGCCCGAGGATGGCGGGGCGATCGGGGCCGCGACATGGGGCAACGCCCTGCTCACGCGGGCGCCGGTCGATGACGGCGTCGCCCGCGGGTTGCCGCTGGGCGGCGACGACGATCCGGTCGAGCCGCCCGACAGCGGCCACCGCCTTGCCGGCGTACCGTTCGCCGAGGCCCCGTACGGGACCCGCGAGCCGCGCTGTGCGGTCGGCGGCCGGGTCACGGGCCCGTGGGGCGATCTCGCGGTCGTCACCGCCCACCTCGCCTACGCCGGGACCGACCAGCGGCGGGCGCAGGCGGACGAGGTGGCGCGGATCGGCGTCGGCCTGGGCGCGCCGCTCGTGGTGACCGGCGACTTCAACGCCGCCGTCGGGGCGCCCGACCTCCGTTCACTCGAGAGCGCCTTCGACGACGCCTTCAGTGCAGTCGGGATCGACGCCGGCGATCCGCGGCGCGCCTCGTGCGGCCCGCTCCCGATCGATCACGTCTTCAGCCGCGGCCTGCGTGCCGTCGAGTGCCGGGTCGTCGCCGAGGCCGGCGACGCGTCAGACCACCTGCCGGTGGTCGCCACGTTCGAGGTGGCCGACCAGCCCGTCTGAGGCGCACCTCAGCCGGTGAGGCCGTCGCGCAACCGCTCGACCTGCTCGGCCAGCTCGGCCTCGCGGGCACGCGCGCCCTCGACGACCGCGGGCGGTGCCTTGGTCATGAACGCCTCGTTGGCCAGGCGCTCCCGGGCGGCGGCCAGCCAGCCCTCGGCGTCGGCCAGCTCCCGCTCCAGCCGCGCCCGTTCCAGGGCGCCGGCGCTTTCATCGAGCGCCGCGGGCCGGATCGTCGCCTCGATGTCGCCCGCTCCGGCCACCACCATGAGATCGCCGGGGGACCGGGCCGCGTCGAGCGCCTCGGGCGTGATCTCGCGGTGGAGGGGTCGCGCTCTGGCCATCCGTTCGAGCGCGGGCCGGAGGGCTTCGAACGTCGACCCGAGGTCCGGCGGCACGTGGACCCTCGTCTCCAGCCACTCCCCGGCGGGCAGCCGCGCCGTCGTCCGGGCGTTGCGCAGGTCGCCGACCAGACCGATCAGCGCCGACACCCGGCGCTCGGTCTCGACGTCCCGCTCCGCGGGCGCGGGCCAGCGGGCGACGATCAGGAGGCCAGGATCCGACATCCGGTGCGGGATCGCGGCCCACAGCGCTTCGGTCACGAACGGCATGACCGGATGGAGCAGGCGCAGGTAGGTATCGAGCGCCTCGACGAGCGCCGACCAGGTCGCTTCCCGTGTCTCGTCGGGGAGCGACTCGTCGGCCAGCCGGACCTTGGCGAGCTCCACGCCCCAATCGCAGAACTCATTCCAGATCGCGTCGTACAGGAGCCGGGTGACCTCCCCGAAGGCGTAGTCCGCCAGCGCGGCGTCCACGGCCGCGACCGTGGCCGAGGCCCGCGACAGGATCCAGCGCTCGGCCGGACCGAGATGGCGCCGGTCCGCCAACCGGCGCTCACCCTCCGCGGCGATGGACGCGGGACGGGCCCCGGCGACGAACCGCGTCGCGTTCCACAGCTTGTTGGCGAAATTCCGGGCGTTCTCGAGCTTGGCCGAGCTGAATCGCTGGTCCTGTCCGGCCGTGGCGCCGTGGATCAGGGCAAAGCGCAAGGCGTCGGCCCCGGTCTCGTCGATGACGCCGAGCGGATCGACGACGTTGCCCTTCGTCTTGGACATCTTCTTGCCTTCCGGGTCACGGATCAGGCCCGACAGGTAGACCGTGTGGAAAGGCTCCGCGCCCGTCAGATGCATGCCCAGCATCACCATCCGGGCGACCCAGAAGAAGATGATGTCGTAACCGGTCTCCATCACCGACGTCGGGTAGTAGCGCTCGTAGTCGGGCGTCTCGTCTGGCCAGCCAAGCGTCGAGAACGGCCACAGACCCGAGCTGAACCAGGTGTCGAAGATGTCCGGGTCCTGCCGGAGCTCGTCCGCAGGACGGTCGCACACCTCGCAGACGGTCGGCCCGGCGGGGTCGGACGACACGGTCACGTGCCCGTCGGGGCAGTACCACGCCGGGATGCGATGGCCCCACCACAGCTGGCGGCTCACGTTCCAGTCGCGGATGTTCGTAAGCCAGTGCTCCCAGGTCTTCTCGAACCGCTCGGGCAGGATCCTGGTGCGGCCCGACCGGGTCGCGTCCAGGGCACGGGCCGCGAGCGGCGCGGTCCGGATGAACCACTGCGTCTTGAGCCGCGGCTCGAGGACGTCGTCGCTGCGCTGGCAGCGCCCGACGATCATCTCGTGGACCCGCTCCTCGACGAGATCGCCGCGATCGGTGAGGGCGGTCACGATCCGCCGGCGAGCCTCGTAGCGGTCGAGGCCGTCGAACGGCGTCCCGGTGTTCGCGACGGTGGCGTCGTCGGCGAGGATCGTCGGCGCGGGCAGACCGTGGCGCTTGCCGGTCTCGTGATCGTCCTGGTCGTGGGCGGGTGTGATCTTCACTGCGCCCGTGCCGAACGCGCGATCGACGACCTCGTCCGCGATGATCGGCACGTCGCGGTCCACGAACGGGATGCGCAACCGCCGGCCGATGAGGTCGCGGTAGCGGTCGTCGTCGGGGTGTACGGCGACCGCCGTGTCGCCGAGGATCGTCTCGGGCCGGGTGGTCGCCACGACCACGGAGCGGTCGGGATCGGGATCGAGGTCGCCGGTCGCCTCGTCGACGAGGTGGTAGCGGACGAGCCACAGCGTCCCGGTCTCGGGCGTTGGCACCACCTCCAGGTCGCTGACGCTGGTCTGGCACCCTGGGCACCAGTTGACGAGCGCCTCCGTGCGATAGGCCAGGCCGTCGCGGTACAGCCGCTCGAAGGCGATCCGTACGGACTTCGCCGACCCCTCGTCCATCGTGTAGCGCAGCCGCCCCCAGTCGGCCGACGAGCCGACCCGCCGCTGCTGGGCGAGGATCTCGTGCTTCGTCGACTCCGAGAACGCGACCATCCGCTCGAGATAGCGCTCCCGGCCGAGCGACTGCCGGCTCTCGCCCTCCTTCGCAAGGATGGCGTCGAGCACGAACTGCGCGGCGATGCTGGCGTGATCGAGCCCGGGCAGGAACAACGCCGGATGCCCGCGCATCCGGGCGTGGCGGATCATCAGGTCCTCGACCGTCGTCCGCTGGGCGTGACCCAGGTGCAACGAGCCCGTCACGTTGGGCGGTGGCTGGATGATCGTGAAGGGTGGGAGGTCCGGGTCGGCGGTCGAGCCCGCGCCGTCGGGCGCGAACACGTCCGCGGCGAGCCAGCGCTCGTAGATCGCGTCTTCGACGTCGCGCGGGGTGTAGGCCTTGGGCAGATCCGTCATGGGTTGGGGGCTCCGAGAAACTCGTCCGAAGAACAGAAACCCCGCTCGTCCAGCGGACGAACGGGTCGTGGTACCACCTGCTGGTTCGGTGTCGGTCCCGTGGCGGTCATCGCGCCCGGGCTGGTTCCGGCACCCTCGCGACGCGCTATCGGGCGTCAGGCGTCACGGCTCGCGAGCGACATTCACGCCGGGCCGATCCCGCGCGGCTCGCACCATCCCGCGCTCGCTTCGGGTCATCCCGACGCTACTCTTCTGCGGTCATCGCCGTGAAGGCCGGGAGTGTAGCACGGCGCTTGGCCCCGTTTGAGAGGTCGTCCCCGGTCGATGCCCAGACGGCGATCTCCGCCCGCCGACCCATCCCGAGTCGGCCGTCGTCCATGCCCCGAGTGTAGGTAGACGATCGCCCGGCCTCATCGGTCACATGACCGATGACCGTCCGGTGCGGTGGCCCCACGTTTGTCGCAGTCCACAGATGGATAGCACGACAGGAGGGCTCGACAGATGGCGAAGTTCATGGACGTCCACTCGGGGTTCGTCGGCGTGACCGGCCCGCAGTTGCGCGAGGCCCACGACCGGGACCTCGCGATCGAGAAGGACGAGGGAGTGCATTTCGAACGTGCGTGGCTCGATCCGGAGAGCGGCAAGGTCTTCTGCCTCGCCACAGGGCCGTCCAAGGAGGCGGTCATGCGCATCCACGAGCGCGCCGGTCACCCGACGGCTGAGGTCTACGAAGTCTCCGTGGAGGTGGCGTGATGCGACGCTTGATCGTCGGGCTCGTGGTGGCGGTGGGCCTGCTCGTGACGGCGATGGCCGGCGCCGTGGGGGCCGTCGGTCGGTCCGACGAGCTGGCGGCGGTTCGCGCCGCGACGGCGCGGTTCCACGACTTCGCGGCGGCCGATGCCGCGGGGTACGGGCTCTTCTATGTCTGCACCGATGAGGCCGGACTGGGGGCCATGGGGCAGCACTACGTCAACGGCGCGATCGTCGGGGACATCGTGCTCGATCCGGCCGCGCCCGAGGCCATCATGTACGAGCCCCTGCCGGGCGGCGGCCAGCGCCTCGTCGGCGTCGAGTGGGTCGTGTTCCAGCAAGCCTGGGAAGACGCCGGCAACACGGACGCGCCGTCCCTGTTCGGACGCTCTCTCAAGCTCGTTCCGTCGCCGAACCGCTACGGGATCCCGTCCTTCTACCAGCTCCACGCGTGGGTGTGGAAGCCGAACCCCGCCGGGACGTATCAGGACTGGAACCCGCGCGTCTCGTGCCGTGGCAACGGCGACTAGCGGACCCCCGCCGCTCCCTCCGGCCTGACCAGGAACGCCGTCCGAGCGCCGGATCGGGCGGCGTTTCGACGCCCATCGAGCCCGACCTGAGCCGCCGCTACGCGCTCTCGGCGCGTTCCGCGAGCCATTCCTCGTAGTTCGTCTCGTCGACGCCCTCGTCGACATCCGTCTTGGTGAGCAGGAGCGGGAGGCGTCCCTCGCGGATGGTCTCCTCGGTGATGATGCACTTGCGGATATCGGTGCGCTCCGGGATGTCGTACATCACCTCGAGCAGCGACTCCTCGACGATCGAGCGCAGCGCCCGCGCCCCGGTCTTGCGGTCCAGCGCGACCTCGGCCGCGGCCTTGAGGGCGCCCGGCGTGAACGCGAGCTCGACCTTGTCGAGCGAGAGGAACTTCTGGAACTGCCGCGTGACCGCGTTCTTCGGCTCGGTCAGCACCCGGACCAGGTCCTCGGCGCTCAACGCCGTGAGGGTGACCATGACCGGCAACCGTCCGATGAACTCGGGGATCAGCCCGAACTTGAGCAGGTCCTCAGGCATCAGCTTCTCGAGCACCTTGCCACGCTCGACCGCACCCATCGGCGTCTCCGACCCGAAGCCGATGGCCCGCTTGCCGACGCGCTCCTCGACGATCTTCTCGAGGCCATCAAACGCGCCGCCGCAGATGAACAGCACGTTCGTCGTGTCGATCTGGATGAAGTCCTGGTGCGGATGCTTGCGCCCGCCCTGCGGCGGGACGTTGGCGACGGTGCCCTCGAGGATCTTGAGCAGAGCCTGCTGGACGCCCTCCCCGGACACGTCGCGGGTGATCGACGGGTTATCGGCCTTGCGCGCGATCTTGTCGATCTCGTCGATGTAGATGATCCCGCGCTGGGCGCGGGCGACGTCGAAGTCGGCCGCCTGGATGAGCCGCAGCAGGATGTTCTCGACATCCTCGCCGACGTAGCCCGCCTCGGTCAGCGACGTCGCGTCGGCGATGCAGAACGGCACGTCCAGGACCCGGGCCAGGGTCTGCGCCAGCAGCGTCTTGCCGGAGCCGGTCGGACCGACGAGCAGGACGTTCGACTTCTGGAGCTCGACGTCATCGACCTGGTGACCGGCGTTCACCCGCTTGTAGTGGTTGTAGACCGCCACGGACAGGACCTTCTTGGCCCGGTCCTGGCTGATGACGTACGAGTCGAGCGCGTCCTTGATCTGGTGCGGGTTGGGGAGCTTCGACGCCGCCTGCTTGGGGCGCGGCGTCTCGAGCATCTCCTCCTCGATGATCTCCTGGCACAGGTTGATGCATTCGTCGCAGATGTAGACGCCCTGACCCGCGATGAGCTTGCGGACCTGTTCCTGGCTCTTGCCGCAGAAGGAACAGCGGTAGGGGACCTTGGGTCCCTTGCTGCTGCTGCTGGTGGAGGTCACGTGCCGGCTCGGCTCCCTTGCCCTGTCTATTCGCTCTTGCTGGATTTCTTCGGTTCGGGCGCCGGCGTGGCCTCGGTTTCCTCCACGGCCTCCTCGGCGACCTTCTCGTCGTGGTGCTGCGCGGTCAGCGAATCCCACTGCTCCGAGTACACCGCGTCGATGATGCCATAGTCCTTGGCCGCCTCGGGAGACATGAAAAGGTCCCGGTCGGTGTCCTTCTTGACCTTTTCGAGGGGCTGGCCGGTGTGGCGCGCGAGGATCTCGTTGTTGCGCTCGACCAGGAATTCCCATTCCTTCATCTGGATCATCGCGTCGGGGGCGTTGCCGCGGAACCCGCCCGACCCCTGGTGGATCATGATCCGGCTGTTGGGCAGGGCGTAGCGCTTGCCCTTGCGACCGGCCGCCAGCAGGACCGCCGCCATCGATGCGGCCATGCCGATGCAGATCGTGCTGACGGGGGCCCGCAGGTACTGCATCGTGTCGTAGATCGCGAGGCCCGCGTTCACGACGCCACCGGGCGAGTTGATGTACAGGCTGATGTCCTTCTCCGGGTCCTCGGAGTCCAGGAACAGGAGCTGGGCGATGACGAGATTGGCGAGGTGGTCCTCGATCGCATCACCCAGGAAGATGATGCGTTCGCGCAGCAGCCGCGAGTAGATGTCGTAGGCGCGTTCCCCGCGGCTGGAGGTTTCGATGACCATCGGGACGAGCATTCGGGGTCTCCTGGGCGATCCGCTATCGAGGCTGTCTTGGTCTGGGGTTCAGCCGGCCCGCGCCGGCACATCGGTGGGTTGGTCGGTGGCAGGCGGTTCGGCCGTGTCGGCAGCCTCGCCGTGGTCGTGGTCGTGGTCGTGAGCCCCGTGGTCGTGCGCCCCGTGGTCGTGGTCGTGGCCCCCGGCGTCCCCTTCGACCGCGCCCGCCCCCTCCTCGAGGTGCGGCAGCGCCGGATGCTCCGGGTGGTCCGCGAGCCAGGCGTCGACGATCCGCTCGATCACCCGGCTCCGGCGCAGCGTGCTGCGGATGAACCCGCGCCCTCGCTCCGAGGCGAAATACGCGGTCAGCCGCTCGTCGCCGGCATAGCGTTGGCGGCCCAGCTCGACCTCGGCGTCGACGTCGGCCTCGGTGACCTCAAGGCCCTCTTCGTCTGCGACCTTCGAGAGCACGAGCAGGGTCTTGGCGCGCCGCTCGGCGTTCGGTCGGAATTCCGCGTGGATGTCGGCGCTCGTCTTCTCGACGGCCTTGAGGTAGGCCTCTTCGGTGATGCCCTGGCGCGCGAGCGAGGCCTTCAACTCGTCGTGCATGACCTCGACCTCCTGGTCGACCAGCACGTCCGGGAGCTCGACCGTGGCATTGGCCACGGCGTATTCGATGATGCGGTCCGCGAACCCGTGACGGGCGCGGTCGAGCGCGTTGCCCTCCAGCCGTCGGCGGATGTCCGACTTCAGCTCGTCGAGTGACTCGAACGAGCCGAGGCTCGCGAGGAAGTCGTCGTCCAGCTCGGGCTGGATCTTCTCGCGGAGCTCCGTGAGCTCGACGCTGAAATGCGCGATTTGGCCCGCGAGCGCCGGCTCGCCGTAGTCCTCGGGGAACGTGATGTCGAACTCCGTCGCCTCGCCGACGTTCAGGCCGACGAGGTTCGCCTCGAAGCCCGGGATCAGGCGCTCCTGGCCGATGATCAGCGGCATACGCTCGGATGTGCCGCCCTCGAACGGCTCCCCGTCCTTGGTGCCGATGAACGAGATGACGGCATAGTCGCCGTCCTGGGCGCCGCGATCCTCGACGGGGCCGAGCGTCGCATTCTGGTCGCGTAGCTCCTCGATCACCTGGTCGACGCGGGCATCGTCGATGACGTCGATCTCGGGCTTGAAATTGAAGTTGCGGTAGTCGCCGAGCGTCACCTCGGGCCGGACCGGGACGGTCGCCTTGAAGATGAGCGGCTTGCCCTCCTCGGCCTGGACCACCTCCACGTCGGCGTTGCTCAGGGGAAGGATGGCCTCCTGGACGATCGCCTCGCGGTAGGCGTCCTGCATCAGGTGGTCGACCGCCTCGTCGAGCACGACGCCGGGGCCGAGATGGCGCTCCAGAACGGGTCGTGGCGCCTTGCCGGGTCGGAAGCCGGGCACCCGCGTGCGGCGCGCGAGGGCGCGCACGGCGTCGCTCATGGCGCGTTCCAGACGCTCGGGGGGCAGCTCGATCTGAAGCTGGACGGTCGACTTGGGGGCTGGGGTGCGCGTGACTTGCATCGCGGGGAAGTATAGGGCGGGTCCCGTGTTCAGGCGGCTCGGGGCCGGTCCGCGCCGGCGCGGGAGGCGTCGCGGCCCACCAGCCAGGGGATTCCTCCCACGTCGGCGTTCGCCGAGCTGAGCACCTCGTCGATGACCGGGTCGCCGAGCGCGCGAGCAGCCACCAGGTCAACCCGCTCGAGGACGCCACGGGCACTGGCGGCGTGGATCGCGCAGGCGCGGAGCCAGGCCGAACGCCACTGGCCGTCGGCGTCCGCCACGAGGTCCTGCAGCCACCCCACGATGTCCAGCGCAGCGCCGCCGGCCAGTGCTGGCAGCTGATCCAGCCGCTCCGTGATCGTCGAGGTCGGGGTGGAGCAGGGGGACTACCTGCTCCATCAGCGGGGCTCAGCAGGACCGCCAGCGCCTCCATCGCCAAGGCGCCGCTCGATCCGCCGGCAGCAAGTTCGACCATCGCGGGCCCGAGTCGCGCGGATCCGTGTCGGGCGAGCCGGCCGCTCCTCACGCGCTGGGACACCAGGTCGAGCTCATCGCGGAGGGCCCTCAGCAATGGCCCGTCGGTCTCGTGCCGGTCGTCAGCACTCGCGTCGATCGCGGCGATGGCGGCCAGGATCCGACCGGCGTGGCGAACATCCTCGTGCAGGAGCCCGTCGAGCACCGCCGCGGATTCGTCCGGGGCAGGTTCGGGCGCGACGAGGCGCTCCAGGACGGCCAGACCGAGTTCTCGATCCCGGTGCCCGACGTGCCGGTAGAGGACCTGGTCGCGCGCGACGGACCTGGTGGTGGCCGCCCGGACGAGGCGCATCACGAGCAGCGGGGCCGGCGATCCTGCGCCATCGAGCATGTCGGCCATCGACGGCAGTACGGCGTCTCCGAGTCGACCGATCGCACCCGCGGCGGGTCCGGCCGAGCGAGCGTCTCCGAGGGCTGCGAGCGTGGGTGCCAGCGCGAACAGATCGGCGGCCTGGACCGAGTCGAGCGCGGCGGCACGGACGGCCACGTCCTCGTCCTCCAGGAGAGCGGCGGCCGCGGCGCGGTCGGCCAGTCGAGCACCTCGAGCGCGCTCGCGGCGCGCAACCGGACGGCGCCGTCGGTCGAGCCGGCGCCGGCGCGCACCTCCTCGGCGAGCCGCCCGCGCGCAGACTCGTCGCCTGAGGCCGCCAGCCGGGCGAGCGCGGACATCCGGATGTCGGGCCGCGGGTCGCCGGCGAGTCCGTGGAGTCGATGGCGATAGCCGGCGAGGACATCGCGGTGAGCAGGTCGAGACCAAGCCGCGAGGACCGTCCGTCCGGGCTTGCGAGCAACCGGCGCGCGACGGCCTCGTCCGCGGGTGTCGAATCCAGCTCGGCCGTCGGGACCAGCAGAGGTCGACGTTGGAGTGCCCCCACGAGCGCTGGTCCGTATTCGCGGTACAGGAGGATGCCGATCCACGTCCAGGCGGCGCAGACGATCGCGGTGAGACCGATCGTCGCGATGAGGGCGAACGGGAGGGCGTTGAGGACGAGGATCAGCGCACCCAGATCCCGATCGCGACTGGTACGCCCATTCCCTCGACCGCGGCCTGTACCGACAGACGGGCGCGCTCTGGCAGCACCTGGTACGTGGCGTTGATCGAGGTGCGGGTCGTGCCATCGGTCAGCGCGATGTCGGCGATGCGGGCGGCCGACACGGTGGCGAGGAGCGCGAACGACGTCCCACCGCTGACCAGGTCCACGACGAGCATGGCGGCGGCGAGGACGGTGAGCACGAGCGGATTGGCGGCGATGCCGAGCCTGAGGCCGAAGCGACGGAGCAGCGGGCCCGCCAGCACGAACAGGAACGCGATGCTCACGGCGTTCATGACCGCCGTGTAGCCGGCCAGGAACCGCGCGAGGTCCGCGG